>NZ_CP021354.1:2400000-4800000 GCF_003130705.1 Rhodococcus oxybenzonivorans
GAGGCGCTGACGTGGGTGCGAGCGAACATCGCCGCGTTCGGTGGTGACCCGGCCGATGTCACACTGTTCGGCGAGTCCGCGGGAGGCGGCGCGGTGACCACGCTGATGACGTCGCCCGCCGCCGAGGGACTCTTCCACCGGGCGATCGCCGAAAGTTCACCCGCGACCTCGGTCTACGGCAGCGAGCGCGCTGCGTCCATTGCCGAGTCGTTCCTCGAACTGGTCGGCCTGGCCCCCGCCGAGGTGGGACGTCTCCGCGATCTTCCCGTCGACGTGTTGACGGCGGCCTGCGTGGAACTCGTGCAGCAGGTGCCCGCACGCGTCCCCGGCACGCTGGCGGTTGCGCCCACCGTGGACGGTGACGTGGTACCGCACTACCCGGTCGCCGCGTTCCGTCACGGCCTCGCGCACAAGGTGCCGCTGCTGATCGGGACCAACAAGGACGAGGCATCGATGTTCCGGCTGATGAAGTCTCCGCTCATGCCCATCACCCCGGACGCCGTCCACCAGATGTTCGTGGCGATTGCGGCCGACCACCCCGACCTGCCGGTGGACGAGGAGCAGCAGGTGGAGGCGGCATACCCCGATTACCCGAAGAAGCGGTCCGCAATGGAGATCTCGCGGGACGCCGCTTTCCGGATGCCCACTTTGTGGATCGCCGAGGCACACAGTCGCGTCGCACCCACATGGTTGTATCGGTTCGATTACGCCACGCCATTCCTCCGGGCGGCGCGAATCGGTGCCACCCACGGGACGGAAGTGCCCTATGTGTTCGGGAACTTCGGTGTCGTCCCCCGAGACCCCACCTTCAAGCTCGGTGGCCGCCGGACCGCCGCTCACGTATCCGATCGGATTCAGCGGCGGTGGCTGTCCTTCGCGTCGGCGGGCAACCCGGACGGCGGGGAAACCGAAACGCCCTGGCCACGGTACGACGAGACGGACCGCGCCACGCTGTTGATCCGCAATGCGGATGCGGTGGTGGCGGACCCCGATCGGGATCTTCGCCGTACGTGGGGTGAAGAGGTGATCGGCTTCACCTGAGCGGGTGCTCCGGTTTCGTATCGACCGTTCGGGGGATACCTCTCGGATGGGCGCTGCAGCAAGGGAATCGGTTCGAAACCTCACCGTCGGCGTCGAGGAGGAGTTTTTTCTGGTCGACTCCTCGGGGCATCTCTCCGACGCGGGACCAGATGTGGTGGCGGAAGCCGGTGAGGAAATCCAGGGACTGCAGCGGGAACTGTCCCGGCCCCAGATCGAAACGGCGACCGGTGTGTGCTCCACCGGTGAAGAGGTGCACGAGCAATTGCGCACTCTGCGCAGCAGTCTGGTGAAGGTTGCCGCGGAGCGCGATCTCCTGCTCCTGCCCAGTGGCACCCCGCTGATGGTCGAGGAAGGTCCCGCTGCGATCACGCCGACACCGCGCTACCAGAAGATGGCTCGTCGTTTCGGGCCGATCGTCGATTCGGTCACTACGTGTGGCTGCCATGTTCACGTGGGGATACCGAACCGTCAGATCGGTGTACAGGTGAGCAACTACATCCGAGGATGGCTGCCCGTCGTGCTGGCGCTGGCCGCGAACTCGCCCTTCCACTGCGGGCAGGACACCGGCTACCACAGCTGGCGTCACATCCTGTGGTCGCGCTGGCCGTCCGCAGGCCCGCCGCCGCGTTTCGATTCCGCCGAGGAGTACGAGGACACCGTGACCGCGATGATCGCCAGCGGAGCTGCTCTCGACCGCGGCATGATCTATTGGCACGTTCGGCTGTCCGACGCACAGCCGACCATCGAGATTCGGATCGCGGACGTTGCCATGACCGCCGCGCACACTTCCGTGTACGCCATTGCGGTGAAGGGGCTGGTCGCGAGGGCGATGCGGTACATCGACGACGGGGTGTCCGTCGACTCACCGCGGATCGAACTCTTACGTGCGGAGCAGTGGCGGGCAGCCCGAGAAGGGCTCGACGGGGAATGCACGAGTCCGGTTTCGACCCGGCCACTGGCGATCCGGCGGCAACTCGAGTTGATGCACGACACGGTGTGTGACGTCCTCGGCGCGGAGGATCGGGGCTTCCTCGAAGCCGGACTCGATTCGATGCTCCGTGACGGAACGGGCGCAGAGCAGCAACGCGCCGTGTTCGAACGGCGCGGTTCACTGGCCGACGTGCTGGCATTCCTGACGCGAGAGGTGATCAGTTGAGGGCGCGTCCGTCCGGTAGGCGCCGGGGGTCGCCGTTCGTGTCCGCCGCCCGTGGCACGATTGTCGCGTGAGCACCCCAACCCAGCTCGAACAACTTCACCTGGTCCTCGGTGACGAGGAATTCCTCGTCGAACGCGCCGTGTCGACCGTGATCGCCCAGGTCCGGGCCACTGCGGCCGTCGCGCCGGGTGCTGAACTGCCCGTCAACCGGCTGCGGGCCGGTGATGCCGGTGCTGCAGAACTGGCCGAGCTGCTGAGTCCGTCCCTGTTCGCGGAAGACCGGGTGGTGGTGCTCGAGTCCGCCGCGGAGGCGGGCAAGGATGCGGTCGCGCTCATTCTCGACGCCGCAGCAGACCCGCCGCCCGGTGTCGTACTCGTGGTTCTGCACTCCGGCGGTGGGCGTGCGAAGGCGATGACCGGCTCACTCGAGAAACTCGGCGCGGTCACTCACCCGTGCGCCAAGTTGAAGTCCGGTGACATCATCGGCTTCATCCGCGGCGAGTTCCGCACGCTCGGCGTCCGGGTGTCACCGGAAGTGGTGCAGACCGTGTTCGAGGGAGTGGGCTCGAATCTGCGGGAACTTGCGGCCGCCTGCTCACAGCTCACCGCTGACACCGGCGGAAAGATCGACGTGGCTGCCGTTCAGCGGTACTACTCGGGCAAGGCTGAGGTGACCGGGTTCGATGTCGCGGACAAGGCTGTGGCCGGGGACACGGCGGGTGCCAGGGAAGCGCTGCGATGGGCCATGCTTCGCGGGGTACCACACGTGCTGCTCGCCGACGCGCTCGCCGACGCGGTGCACTCGATTGCGCGCGTGGCGCCCGCAGGCAGGGGGGATCCGTTTCGGATGGCGTCCGAGCTGGGCATGCCGCCCTGGAAGATCAAGAAGGTGCAGGCCATCGCAAAAGGGTGGACTCCCGCGTCCGTCGGTGAAGCGCTGCGTATCGTCGCCGCTCTCAACGCAGACGTGAAAGGTGCCGCTGCGGACGCGGACTATGCCGTCGAGCGCGCGGTCGGACGCGTGTCGCTGTTACGGCAGCTCTGATCGGCGCACGACAACAGCCGCTCGATCCGAGGACCGAGCGGCTGTTGGAGAGCTACGACGAAGGTGTCGTCAGATCTTGTTGAGAGCCTGCGCGAGAGCAGACTTCTTGTTGGCAGCCTGGTTGGCGTGAATGACGCCCTTGCTGGCCGCCTTGTCGAGCTTGCGGCTGGTGGCGACGAGGAGCTCGTTGGCCTTGTCCTTGTCACCGGCCGCCGCAGCCTCGCGGAACGAGCGGATGGCCGTGCGCAGCGAGGACTTCACCGACTGGTTACGGAGTCGGGCCGCCTCGTTGGTACGGATCCGCTTCACCTGGGACTTGATGTTGGCCACGCGTAAAATCCTGTCGTCTTAAGCTGGATACGGTCTAGAAAGCTGTGGGCGCACACTTATGCACCGACAGGCGAGATTACCAGTGATCGGGGTCCGATCTCAAACCGGACCCCGGACGCGCCGGGGACAGGGCGGCTGCGCTGCTGAACGGGTGTGCATGTAGCAGCATGTCTGGGATGACGCCCCCAGCATCGAAGTCGTCAACAGTATCGAAGTCGCAGGGAACCTCGAAGGTGCCGGCTCCCACCTCGGGCGACAGCAGACAGAAGGGCGTGAAAGCGTCAGCAGTTCAGTCGCGAGCCTCTGTGACGACCCGATCACGCAAGCCGGCGCGGCCCGCGCACGTGTTCGACGGCTATGTCGACGTGGGAGGGTACGGGCTGGCGTTCGACGAGATGTTCGACCGTGACGGCAGTGTCCGGCCGCCCTACAAGGGTGTCTTCAAGGCCCTCGAGCCAGCCGACAGCGCCGATCTCGCCGCCCGCTCCGAGGCGCTGGGCAGGGCCTTCATCGACCAGGGCGTGACATTCTCCCTCTCAGGTCAGGAACGGCCGTTTCCGCTCGATCTCGTCCCCCGGGTGATCGCCGCCGCGGAGTGGACGCGCCTCGAGAAAGGGATCAAGCAGCGCGTGAAAGCGCTGGAGATGTTCCTCCACGACGTCTACGGGGAGCAGCGCATCCTCCGCGATCACGTCCTCCCGAAACGATTGGTCACCTCGTGTGAGCACTTCCACCGGGAGGCGTCGGGCATCGTTCCACCCAACGGTGTGCGCATTCACGTGGCCGGTATCGACCTCGTTCGTGACGAGAACGGGGTGTTCCGCGTACTCGAGGACAACCTGCGCTCGCCGTCGGGAGTGTCCTATGTGATGGAGAATCGCCGCACCATGGCGCGCGTCTTCCCCGACCTCTTCATGTCCCACCGCGTGCGTTCGGTCGGCGACTACTCCACGCATCTACTGCGCGCGCTGCGGGCGTCTGCCGCGCTCAACGAGGCCGATCCCACCGTGGTGGTGCTCACTCCCGGTGTCGCGAACTCTGCCTATTTCGAGCATTCACTGCTCGCGCGCCAGATGGGGGTGGAACTCGTCGAGGGCCGCGACCTCTTCTGCCGCGACAACATGGTCTACATGCGCACCACCGAGGGTGAGCGCCAGGTGGACGTGATCTACCGCCGCATCGACGACGACTACCTCGACCCGATGCATTTCCGGCCGGATTCGGTATTGGGCGTGGCCGGTGTTCTCAACGCCGCGCGGGCCGGCAACGTCGTCATCTCGAGTGCCGTCGGAAACGGTGTCGCCGACGACAAGCTGGTCTACACCTATGTGCCGCAGATCATCGACTACTACCTCGGTGAGAAACCGCTGCTCGCGAACGTCGACACGTTCCGGTGCTGGCTCGACGACGAGTGCGAGCAGGTGCTCGACCGCGTGGACGAACTGGTCATCAAACCGGTGGAAGGTTCGGGTGGATACGGCATCGTCTTCGGTCCCGACGCCTCACCCAAGGAACTGAACACGATCACCCGGAAAATCAGGGCAGACCCGCGCGGATGGATCGCCCAGCCGCTGGTCCAGTTGTCCACGGTGCCGACCAAGATCGGTGACGAGCTCGTGCCCCGGCACGTCGACCTTCGCCCGTTCGCGGTGAACGACGGCGAGGACGTGTGGGTGCTGCCGGGGGGACTGACCCGGGTTGCCCTGCCCGAGGGTTCTCTCGTGGTCAATTCCAGTCAGGGCGGTGGCAGCAAGGACACCTGGGTGCTCGCCAGCCGAACCTCGGATGAGGAACAGGAGCTCGCGGGCGAGGAACTCGTCACCGAACCTGCGCAGACCGCAGAAGCCGAACAGGGTCCCGAACTCAGTACGTCGCAACAGCAACAGCAACAGCAACAGCAACAGAAGTGTGGAGGTGAGGGCTGATGCTGGCGAGAAACGCGGAATCGCTGTACTGGATCGGCCGGTACGTCGAGCGTGCCGACGACATGGCGCGGATTCTCGACGTCGCGGTGCATCAACTGCTCGACGATGCGTCGGTGGATCCGGACCGAACGTCCCGGCTGCTCCTGCGGGTTCTCGGGATCCCTGCTCCGAGTACGGAACTCGACGTGCGCTCGGTCACCGAACTCGTCGCCTTCAGTCGTAATCAGGTCGGCTCGATCATCGACTCGCTCGCCAGCGCGCGCGAGAACGCCCGAGGCGCCCGCGAGGTCACGTCGAGTGAGATGTGGGAGTGCCTCAACGCCACGTACAACGGTCTGGCGGAACGCGAACGCGCAGCCAAACGGCTTGGGCCGCACGAGTTCTTCCGCTACGTCGAGGAGCGCGCGGCGATGTTCGCCGGTCTCGCCGACTCCACGATGAGTCGTGACGACGGCTACCGCTTCCTGCTGCTCGGCCGCTCGATCGAACGTGTCGACATGCTGGCGCGAATGCTGCTGTCCCGCGCGGGCGACCGACCGTCGTCTCCGGCGTGGGTGACGGTTCTACGTTCGGCGGGCGCTCACGACACGTACCTGCGCACCTACCGCGGCGCGCTCGACGCCAACCGCGTCGTCGAGTTCATCCTCCTCGACCGCTTGTTCCCGCGGTCGGTGTTCCATGCCATCCGGCAGGCGGAACAATGTCTCGCGGAACTCGACCATCAACCCGACAGCCGGGTGGGACCGCGCGCCGAGGCGCAGCGTCTGCTGGGACGGGCGCGGAGCGAACTCGAGTTCCTGCCCCCCGGCGTTCTCCTCGAGGACCTCCAGGACCGGTTGGTGGGCTTGCAGGACACCTGCCGTGAGCTCGGAGAAGCGATCGCACTGCAGTATTTTCACGCCGCGCCGTGGGTGGCGTGGACCGATGCACGGGCCGTCGGCGCAGAAGCCGTCGTGGAAGGAGAGTTGTGAGCTGGCGAATGAGGGTGGTGCACACCACCGGTTATGCCTACGACGCGCCGGTGACGTCTTCATACAACGAGGCGCGGCTCACGCCCCGCGGCGACAGCAGGCAGACGGTGATTCTCAACCGAGTGGAGACCACCCCGGCCACCCGTTCGTATCGCTACACCGACTACTGGGGTACCGCGGTCACCGCCTTCGATCTGCATGCGCCGCATCGGGAACTCGAGGTCACAGGGCTGTCGGTCGTGGAGACGGAACCGTTCTCGGCTCCCGAGGAGTCGGTGGATTGGGACGAACTGGCGGGGCCGGCGGTGACCGACCGGTTCAACGAGCAGCTCAGCAACACCGAGTACGCGCCCCGCCACCGGAAGCTCGACGCGATCGCTCGCGACCTCCGCAAGGGGTGCACGCCCGAGGAAGCCGTTGTGGCCGCAGCGGACTGGGTGCACGCGGAAATGGCGTACGTTCCCGGGACCACGGGCGTGCACACGTCGGCAGTCGAGGCCTGGGCCGAACGGGAAGGCGTATGCCAGGATTACGCCCACCTGACGCTCGTCCTGTTACGGAGCATGGGGATTCCCAGCCGGTACGTGTCGGGATATCTGCACCCGAAAGCGGATGCGGCACTGGACGACACGATCGCGGGGGAGAGCCACGCCTGGGTGGAGGCATGGACCGGCGCGTGGTGGGGATACGACCCCACCAACGCTGTGGCCGTCAACGAGCAGCACGTGTCGGTGGGTGTCGGGCGTGACTACGCCGACGTCCCGCCGCTCAAGGGAATCTTCTCGGGAGGGCAGGCAACAGACCTCGAAGTCGTCGTGGAGATCACACGCCTGGCGTAAAGTCCGGCGCAGAACTGTGGAAAGCAAGGACTAACGATCCATTCCGACGAAGGTGGGTTCAATGTCTCCAACCGCACAGGAATACGTAGAGGTCGAGCCGATCTCGGACATCAAGAAGTACTCGGCGGAGGCAATCGGCACTTTCGTGCTGGTTTTCTCGGCAGTGGGCACGGCGGTGTTCGCCGGAGCCAAGGTCGGCAATCTCGGTGTCGCCCTGGCTTTCGGACTGACGCTCCTCTTCCTCGTCTACGCCATCGGTCCCATTTCCGGGTGTCACGTCAATCCGGCCGTCACCATCGGACATCTGGCCCTCGGCCGAGTGTCGGTGGTCCGGGCCGGTCTGTACATCGTGGCCCAGGTGATCGGCGGCCTCCTCGCAGGACTCGTCATCTACGCAATTGCGCAGAGTCTGCCGTCGTACGACCGCAAGGCCGACGGGCTCGGGGCCAACGGCTGGGGTGAGCACAGCCCCTCGGCGATCAAAGGCCCGCTGGGCGGCATTCTGGAGAACGGATACGGCATCGGTGCTGCGATGATCGTCGAGGTCCTCCTCACCGCTTTGCTCGTGTTCGTCGTCCTGGCCTCGACCGACCAGATCTCGGATGTACCGCTGGCGGGTGTGTCCATCGGCTTCACCCTCGCGGTGATCCACCTGGTGTCCATTCCGATCGACAACACGTCGGTGAACCCCGCCCGCAGTCTCGCTGTGGCCCCGTATCAGGTCGGCGCGCTGTCGCAGGTGTGGTTGTTCCTTGTTTTCCCGTTGATCGGCGGTGCGGTGGGCGCCCTGGCCTACCGCTCGCTGTTCGGCAGGTACGACCGCCTGCAGAGCTGACGAAAGCCGGCTCCCTTTGACGAACGCCGGGCACGGCTCACCCGGACGAGCGGGCGATGGCCGCCATCGCCGAGATGGTCGCGGCGGATCTCACTGCCAGCTGAAATCGGCTCTCAGCCGCCTTGCCACGAGCTCGAACGTCGTCCGCTCCATGACGGCGCCCTCGCGCCGGATCCCTTCCTCGGGCACGTCGAGCACCCGGTCGAGGCGGACCCAGCTCGGGCGACGCTCGGAGTCCCAGGAACCCGAGCCGACCGCCACCCAGTCGCGGTCACCGTCGTGCTTGCTCTGCGAGGACAACATGAGGCCCAGGAGGGTCGCGCCGTCCCGCCCGACGACCAGTACCGGCCGATCCTTGCCCTGTGCAGGATCTTCCTCGTACGCCACCCAGGTCCACACGATCTCGCCCGGGTCCGCGCGCCCGTCCAGATCGGGGGAGTACTGCACCTTGCGGGCACGGTGGGCAGTCGGCGCGGAGTTCGCGGTAACCGGGCGGCCAGGGCTCGGCTTCGGCGCGGTGGTCGCCGAACCGGTCAGCACACCGGCTGCGCGGTCGAGTGCGCCGGACTTCTGCAGCTGCTGCAGCAACTGGGGGCCCTTGTCTCGCGCCAGTTTGGCCAGTGTCTTCCCGATGCTGCTCCACGTGCTCGCCATGGCCGTCGAGCTTAGTGCGTGTATGCCGCAGCAGCCGGAGTCCGGTGGCTTGGATATCCTGACAGGTGACAGTGGCCCGGAACCGGGCCGGTGCCGGTCCAGGTAAGGGGTCCCCCATCAGCAGCTTCGCCGACAAGACGTTCACGGATCCCGCACAGATCCGGAATTTCTGCATCATCGCGCACATCGATCACGGCAAGTCGACGCTGGCCGACCGCATGCTTCAGCTCACCGGCGTGGTCGAAGAACGGCAGATGCGGGCCCAGTACCTCGACCGCATGGACATCGAGCGCGAACGCGGCATCACGATCAAGGCGCAGAACGTCCGGTTGCCGTGGAAGGTAGGTGACGAGGAATTCGTCATGCACCTCATCGACACGCCCGGGCACGTCGACTTCACGTACGAGGTCTCGCGCGCCCTCGAGGCGTGCGAGGGCGCGGTGCTGCTGGTCGACGCCGCTCAGGGCATCGAGGCGCAGACACTGGCCAACCTGTATCTGGCGATGGAGAAGGACCTCACCATCATCCCGGTGCTCAACAAGATCGATCTGCCTGCCGCCGATCCCGACCGCTACGCCGAGGAAATCGCGCACATCACCGGCTGCGAGCCGGGCGACGTGCTGCGCGTGTCCGGCAAGACCGGTGTGGGCGTCAAGGAACTTCTCGACGAGGTCGTGAAGCAGATCCCGGCGCCGGTCGGCGACGCCGACGGACCGGCGCGCGCGATGATCTTCGACTCCGTGTACGACGCCTACCGCGGTGTCGTCACCTACGTCCGCGTGGTCGACGGGCGGATCTCCCCACGCGAGAAGATCACCATGATGTCGACCGGCACCACCCATGACCTCATCGAGGTCGGCATCATCTCGCCGGAGCCGAAGGCGAGCATCGGACTGGGTGTCGGCGAGGTGGGCTACCTCATCACCGGTGTGAAGGACGTGCGGCAGTCGCGCGTCGGCGACACCGTCACCGCAGCGCGTGGTGGCGCCACGGAACCGCTCGTCGGCTACCGCGACCCCAAGCCGATGGTCTATTCGGGTCTGTATCCCCTCGACGGCTCCGACTACCCGGTGCTGCGCGACGCCCTGGACAAGCTGCGCCTCAACGACGCCGCACTCGCTTACGAGCCGGAGACGTCGGTGGCGCTCGGATTCGGCTTCCGGTGCGGGTTCCTCGGACTGCTGCACATGGAGATCACCCGCGACCGCCTCGAGCGTGAGTTCGGCCTCGAACTCATCTCCACGTCACCCAACGTGGTGTACCGCGTGGTGATGGAGGACGGTGCCGAGCACGTCGTCACCAACCCGTCCTACTGGCCGGAGGGCAAGATCCGCGAGGTGTACGAGCCGATGGTGAAGTGCACCGTCATCGCGCCCAGCGAATTCATCGGGGCGATCATGGAGCTGTGCCAGAACCGGCGCGGTGAACTCGGCGGCATGGACTATCTGTCGGAGACCCGAGTCGAGCTGCGCTACGAAATGCCCATGGGCGAGATCATGTTCGACTTCTTCGACGCGCTGAAGTCCCGCACCAAGGGGTATGCGAGCCTCGACTACGAAGAGTCCGGTGAACAGCAAGCGGATCTGGTGAAGGTCGACATTCTGCTCCAGGGCGAGGCCGTCGACGCGTTCTCGTCGATCGTGCACCGCTCTGCCGCCGGCGCCTACGGCGGACGGATGACGTCCAAGCTGCGCGAGCTCATTCCGCGCCAGCAGTTCGAGGTGCCCATCCAGGCGGCCATCGGCGCGAAGATCATCTCCCGTGAGAACATCCGCGCGATCCGCAAGGACGTGCTTGCCAAGTGCTACGGCGGCGACATCAGCCGTAAGCGGAAGCTGCTCGAAAAGCAGAAGGAGGGCAAGAAGCGCATGAAGACCATTGGCCGAGTAGAAGTTCCCCAGGAGGCTTTCGTCGCCGCGTTGTCCTCCGAAGCGGTCGGCGACAAGCCGAAGAAGTAACGCAGCCCCGCCCGGAGGCGTTCCCTCCGGGGTGTCCGAACGAAAGTAGGTACGCGGCGTGGCAATCGAAACCTGGCTGACCCGGACTCTCGGGATCGAGGTGCCGATCTTCGGAGCCCCGATGGGCGGGCGGGCAGGCGGCACTCTCGTCGGTGAGGTGTCGAAGGCGGGCGGGCTCGGCCTACTCGGGGCAGCCCGCTATGCCACCCCGGAGTGGATCGCGGACGAGGTGGCGATCGCGCGCGGTATCGGCGGGGACGCCTTCGGGATCGGCCTGATGACCTGGGCGCTCGACGACGATGACGCGTTGCTCGACGCCGCTCTGGCTCAGAACCCGCGGGTGGTCTCGCTCTCGTTCGGGAACCCCGCACCGTATGTGGATCGGGTCCACGACATCGGTGCGCTCGTGGTGTCGCAGGTCAACACCGTCGAGGACCTTCGCGTGGTGGAAGCTGCCGGCGTGGACGTCGTCATCGCCCAGGGCGGTGAAGCCGGTGGTCACACCGGTCGAATCGGGACGCTGCCCCTGCTGCAGGAGATCCTCGAGGCCACGTCGTTGCCCGTGCTCGCCGCAGGAGGAATCGCGACCGGTCGCGGCCTTGCCGCGGTGATCGCCGCCGGCGCCGAGGGCGCGATGATCGGGACCGTCCTGCTCGCGAGCCCGGAGACCATCGGCCCGGAGTATGCGCGGAGCAAACTGATCGCCGCGGGCAGCGCCGACACCGTCTACACCTCGGTGTTCGACCAGGCCCGCAGCCAACCGTGGCCTTCGCGGTGGGGTGGCCGGGCGCTGCGCAACGACTTCACCGGCAAGTGGCACGACGCCGGCGCCGCAGAGAGCGAACTCGCCACGGCGTACGACCCCGCGAATCCCGACCTCGGGGTCGTGTACGCGGGCGAAGCGGCCGGGTTGGTCACTTCCGAGCAGCCGGCGGGAGAGGTGGTCCGCCGGATCGCCGCCGACGCGGAGCGACTGCTGACGCGTTTCGCGAAGTGACGGCAACGAAGGTGTAGCGCCGAGTCCTCCGATATGCCAAGGTTAGCCTTGGCTTATCGGAGAGGGGTGCGCTGTGCCTGGAGGTCTGGTCATCGCGGTCGTGATGTCGGTGATGTTCGCCGGTGCCGGCTGCAGCGTCGACGCTCGTTCCGACGAGGTAGCCGAGCGGCAGATCACGGTCGACCATCGCTTCGGCACGACGACCGTGGAGGGCACACCGACCCGGATCGTCGCGACGAGCAGCCAATGGCTCGACGCGTTGCGGGAATTCGACGTCCAGCCGGTGGGATATCTCTCAGCTGGTCCGAGGGGGGACGAGCGGGGACTCTATCCGTGGGAATCCGACGTTGCCGAGTCGGCGGTCGAACTGGACCGCGCGTCGGTGACCCAGTCGGGTGCGCCGTTGCCTGCCGAAGAAATCGCCGCCATGAATCCCGACCTGATCCTCGGTTCGTTCGCCATCACGGATCAAGACGACTTCGATCGAATCTCCGGCATCGCACCCACCGTTGCGGCGATCGGCAATGAACAGGTCGACCCGTGGGAATTGCAAGTCGAGATGCTCGGTCGACTGCTCGGTAAGGAGGGGCAGGCAGCCGAGATCGTCGCCAAGACCGACGGATTCGTGAACGGCCTGACCGAGCGCCTGCCCGGCCTCGCGGGCAAGACGGCTGTCCTCTCCCAATTCATGTTCGCCACCGATCAATTGGTGGTGGTGGCCGATCCTGACGACGGCGCGAGTACCGTCTTTCGCCGGCTGGGACTGACATTGCCGCCGGATCTCGTCGAGGAGGCGGGTGCCACGGGCGGTCGGCTGATGCTGAGCCCGGAAAGGGTCGACGCCCTGGACGCCGATCTCGTCGTCATGTTGCCCAACGGCGGCACGCGCGAGGACCTGATGGCACTGCCAGGATTCGCCGAGCTCCCGTCGGTACGTGGCGGTGGGCTCGCGGCCCAGGACTACGCGACCGTGGTGGGATTCAACACGCCGTCGAGCCGCTCGCTGGTGTATTCCCTGAACCGGATCATGCCCCAGCTCGAGGCAGTGGCCACCTGATCAGACGGTCTGATGCGCAGGTTGGAAGCCGCCCGCGGCGGCCTCTTCGGCGCGGATGACGTGAACCACAGCGTTGATCAACGCCAGGTGGGTGAACGCCTGCGGGAAGTTGCCCAGATGTCGTCCCGACGCCGGGTCGATTTCCTCCGCGTACAACTTCAGTGGACTCGCGAAGCCCAGCAGCCGGTTGCACAAATCCTTGGCGCGGTCGAGCTCACCGATCTCGACGAGCGCCGAGACCAGCCAGAAGGAACAGATCGTGAACGTGCCCTCCTTGCCCTCGAGTCCGTCGTCGGTGGTCTCCACCTGATAGCGCAGGACCAGGCCGCCCTCGGTCAGCTCGTCGGCGATGGCGAGGACCGTGGCGCGGATACGCGGATCGTCCGCTGGAAGGAACCGCAGTAGCGGGGCAAGAAGCAGTGAGGCGTCGAGGTCGTCGCTGCCGTAGCGCTGAGTGAAGACACCGCGACGATCCACCCCGTGCTCGAGGATGTCCTCCTTGATCTCGTCGGCCAGGTCCGACCACTGCTGGGCATAACTCGCCTCACCCTGCTGCTCGGCGAGTTTGGCGCCGCGGTCGAGGGCTACCCAGCACATGATCTTCGACGAGGTGAAGTGCTGTGGTTCGCCGCGCACCTCCCAGATGCCGCGGTCCGGGTGCCGCCAATGCTTGACTGCTTCCTCGACCTGACGTTTGAGCATCGGCCACAACGTTTCGGGAACCCGCTCCCGCGACTTCACGTGCAGATACACCGAGTCGAGGATCGTTCCCCAGATGTCGTGCTGGTTCTGGTTGTATGCACCGTTGCCGATGCGCACCGGCTTCGCCCCGCCGTACCCGGACAGGTGATGCAGTTCGGCCTCATCGAGGGTCTGCTCGCCCCCGACGCCGTACATGACCTGGAGCGGATGATGGTGGCCGTCCTCGGAGGCAGAAACGTCGTAGATGAACGAGAAGAAATCGTTGGCTTCACGGTCGAGCCCGAGACTGTACAGACCCCACAACGCGAAGGTCGAATCGCGAACCCACGCGTAGCGATAGTCCCAGTTACGTTCCCCGCCAGGTGTTTCCGGCAAGGAGGTGGTGGACGCGGCCAGAAGAGCGCCCGTGGGCGCGTACGTCAAACCCTTCAGCGCGAGCGCACTCCGCTGGAGGTAACCGCGCCACTTGTGGTCGGGGAAACGGCCGATGGTGATCCATTCCCGCCAGCATTTCGCGGTGTGCCACATCTTATGGGCGGCCTCGTCGAACGTCTGGGGTGCGGGCAGGTGTGACCAGGACAGCGCGACGAACACGTTGTCGCCCTCGACCATGCGGGTTCGGGCCCTGGCCTCGCGGCCCTCGAGGCCGATCTTCAGATTGGTGGTGAGCCGCAGCACCGGATGATCACCCGGGCCGCTCGCGTTGCAGGTGGCCGTGGCCTCCTCGTACACCTTGCCCGTGTACTCCCAGTGCGCTGTGCCACGGTGATAGTCGAAGGCCGGTTCGCAGCTCATCTCGAATTCGACCGTTCCGTTGACGCACTTGACCGTTCGCAGCAGAACATGCTCGGCGTCCCAGTCGGTGGGTGTGCGCCGATGCGAACGGGAGCGTTGCTCGGTGTTGTGCCACGGGCCGAGCACCAGCGCGTCACGGACGATCAGCCACCCCGTCTCGGTTTGCCAGGTGGTCTCGACGATGAGCCCGCCCGGCAAGTAGCGGCGGGCCGCCGGCACGTTCTGCCCGTACGGACCGATGCGGAAGTGGCCGGCGCTGCGGTCGAGGATCGCGCCGAAGACGCTGGGGGAGTCGGGACGTGGGATGCACATCCATTCGACGGCCCCGTTACGGGCGATCAGGCACGTCGTTTCACAGTCCGAGAGGAACGCGTAGTCGTCGATCGGTGGAAACGTGTCGTGCCGATGGTGCCCGCCGGATGCGGTCTTACCAGGGGTCGTCGGCCCGAACGGAAGCTTCTGGTTCTCGGTGGACACCATCTGGACATCATCGACCGCCTGCGTCGCGCCGTCCACCTGTGCGGCCTCCCGGCATCGGCGGGCGATAGGGTGGTGCGGTGGAATTGATGGCGAGTTGGTGGGACGGCTTCGAGCTGTGGATCGCCGGCCTTCCCTTCGTTCCTCAAGTCGCTCTCGTGCTGCTGGTCATGGTGCCGGTGTGCCGCGGCGTCGCGTGGCTGCTCGATCGAGCACTGGCCGCAGTCTTCGTCCTGCTCAGGCGGGATGTTCCCACAGTGGAGGAACCCTGATGCCGCGCTCCCGCGTCACACTCGCCTTACTCGCGCTCCTCGTTCTCGTTGTCGTCGCCTGGCTGCTCACCCGATAGCTCGGTTCGATTCGAGAGGCTGGTTCAGCCTCTGCTACAGTCCACGGCGTGTCTGAAGCCGCTGTACACCAGGTCCGCCATGAATTGGCGTTGATCGCTGTCGGCATGCTTGCAGTCGCCGACATCGACTGTTGTTGATTCTCACCCCGCACCCAGCAGTCGGCATTTCCCGCATCGAGCAGTTCCGCCGCCGATGCCGCATCGCTCTTTCCGTTGCGTTCCTGCGGGTGCCGACGGGCGCGTCCCCTCTTTCGTTTCCTACTACTCCTCTGTGAATATTTCCCAGGAAGGTTTCTCCATGAAACGCCGTTCTCGTAGCCTTCTCACGGCCCTCGTGACACTCGGAGCTGTGGCGCTGACCGCGTGCAGCGGCGGCGCGAGCGACACCGTCGGCAGCGACGCGGTGGGTGCAGACGGCAGTGCCGGCACCATCAACCTCTTCGCGTACGCGGTGCCCAAGCCCGGCTACGACAAGCTGATGCCCGCGTTCAACGCCACCGAAGAAGGCAAGAACGTCGCGTTCCAGCCGTCGTATGGCGCGTCCGGTGACCAGTCTCGCAAGGTCAAGGACGGTGCCGAGGCCGATTTCGTCAATTTCTCGGTCGAGCCCGACGTCACTCGTCTCGTCGACGCGGGACTGGTCGACAAGACGTGGAACCAGGATGCGTACAACGGAATCCCCTTCGGTTCGGTGGTCACGATCGTCGTGCGTGAGGGCAACCCGAAGAACATCCGAGACTGGGACGACCTCCTGCGCCCCGACGTCGAGGTGGTCACGCCCAACCCGTTCAGCTCCGGATCGGCGAAATGGAATCTGCTCGCACCGTATGCCGCGAAGAGCAACGGCGGCCAGGATCCGAACGCCGGTCTCGCCTACATCACCTCGCTGGTCAACGACCACGTGAGGATTCAGCCGAAGTCGGGCCGCGAGGCGTCGGAGGCGTTCCTGCAAGGCACCGGTGACGTGCTGCTCAGCTACGAGAACGAGGCGCTGTTCATGGAGAGCAACGGTGATCCGGTCGAGCATGTGACCCCGCCGACCACCTTCAAGATCGAAAATCCGGTCGCCGTGCTGTCCAACAGCAAGCACCTCGACAAGGCCAACGCGTTCAAGGACTTCCTTTACACCCCCGAGGGGCAGAAGCTGTGGGCGGAGGCCGGGTTCCGTCCGGTCGACCCGGCCGTGGCGACGGAGTTCGCCGACAAGTTCCCCCAGCCGGCGAAGTTGTGGACCATCGCCGACCTCGGCGGCTGGTCGAAGGTCGACCCCGAGTTGTTCGCCAAGGACACCGGGTCGATCGCCGTGATCTACGACAACGCAACCAGGTAACACCGACATGAGCGACGCACCAACGACGACGGCGGTCGGCACCGGCACCACGGTGCCGTCCCCGCCCGATCGCCGCACCCGTAAGAAACTCGTTCAGGTCACCGGCGCGGTCGGACCGTTGGGCATCGGTGTCGCGACCCTGTGGCTGAGCATCATCGTGGTGCTTCCCCTCGCCGCCCTGACCGTTGCGTCGTTCGGTGACGGCATCGGCGGCTTCGTCGATGCCGTCACCAGTCCGGTCGCGTTGGCCTCCCTGCGGGTCACCATCATGGTGTCGGTCGTCGTGGCGGTGATCAACGTGGTGATGGGCACACTGATCGCGTGGGTGCTCGTCCGCGACGAGTTTCCGGGCAAACGGATCGTCAATGCGCTGATCGATCTCCCGTTCGCACTCCCGACGATCGTGGCCAGCATCGTCCTGCTCGCCCTCTACGGGCCGGAAAGTCCCATTCACATCTACCTCAACGCGACGCAACCCGGACTGATCGTGGCACTCGCATTCGTGACGCTGCCCTTCGTGGTGCGTTCGGTGCAGCCGGTACTGATTGAGGTGGACCGGGAAGTGGAAGAAGCTGCGGCGTCGCTCGGTGCAGACAATGTGACGATCTTCCGGCGAGTCGTCCTCCCGACCCTCATGCCTGCGATCATCAGCGGTGCAGGGCTGGCGTTCGCCCGCGCGATCGGCGAATACGGGTCGGTGGTCCTCATCGGCGGAAACATTCCGCGTGAGACCCAGATGGCATCGCAGTACATTCAACAACAGATCGAGATCGATCGGCCTGCCGCTGCGGCGGCCGTGTCGGTGGCACTTCTGGCCATCGCGTTCGTGACGTTGTTCGTTCTGCGGCTTCTCGCGAGTCGTGGCCAGCGTCGTGAGGAGCAGGCGGAATGAAACTGTCGGGACCCACCCGCATCACTCTGCGCACCGTCGCGCTGCTCTACCTGTTCGGCCTTCTCGTCGTGCCGATCGCGGTCATTCTCTACCGAACGTTCGAGCGTGGCATCGGTGCGTTCATCGACTCCATCTCGACCCCGGCGGCAATCTCGGCGCTCAACCTGTCGATGCTGATCGTCGCCATCGTCGTGCCGATCAACGTGGTGTTCGGAATCGTGACCGCCCTCGCTCTCGTACGGGGACGATTCCCGGGTCGTGGTCTGGTGCAAGCCGTGGTGGATCTGCCGTTCGCCGTGTCCCCGATCGTCGTGGGTGTGTCGCTGATCCTGCTGTGGGGTACCAATGGCTGGTTCGGGGGAGTGGAATCGCTCGGGTTCAAGGTCATCTTCGGACTGCCGGGAATGGTGATCGCCACGTTGTTCGTGACGCTTCCGTTCGTGGTGCGCGAGGTGGAGCCCGTGCTGCACGAGATCGGGGAAGAACAGGAGCAGGCGGCCGCGACGCTCGGAGCAAACAAGTGGCAGACCTTCTGGTTGATCACCCTCCCTGCCATCCGGTGGGGTCTGACGTACGGGGTAATTCTCACGATCGCCCGCTCGTTGGGCGAGTTCGGCGCCGTCATCATGGTGTCGTCCGGGTTCCCCGGAGTCTCGCAGACCCTCACACTGCTGGTGCATTCGCGGTACATCGACGACCACAACACCTTCGGGGCATATTCGGCGGCCACCCTGCTGATGGGCATTGCCGTACTCAGCCTGCTTCTGATGACTCTGCTCGACCGTAAGAGGAGCACCACATGATTACCGTGACCGGCGCGCGCAAGAACTACGGATCGTTCGCTGCCCTCGACGACGTGACCATCGACATCCCCTCGGGTTCGCTCACTGCGCTCCTCGGTCCGAGTGGTTCCGGCAAGTCGACACTGCTGCGCTCCATCGCCGGCCTGGAGGCACTCGACTCCGGCACGGTGGTGATCGGCGGGAAAGATGTCACGAACGTCTCGCCGCAGAAACGTGACATCGGATTCGTGTTCCAGCACTATGCGGCGTTCAAGCACATGACGGTGCGCGATAACGTCGCATTCGGACTCAAGATTCGAAAGAGGCCGAAGCCGGAGATCGACAAGAAGGTCAACGAGCTCCTCGGAATCGTCGGGCTCGACGGGTTCCAGCACCGATACCCGGCTCAGCTGTCCGGCGGGCAGCGACAGCGCATGGCGCTCGCCCGGGCATTGGCTGTCGATCCCCAGGTGCTGCTCCTCGACGAGCCGTTCGGTGCCCTCGACGCCAAGGTGCGGACCGACCTGCGCACCTGGCTGCGCCGGCTCCACGACGAGGTGCACGTGACCACCGTCCTCGTCACCCACGATCAGGAGGAGGCACTCGATGTCGCCGACCGGATCGCCGTGCTCAACAAGGGCCGCATCGAGCAGATCGGTGAACCGGCAGACCTCTACGATCGTCCGGCCAACGATTTCGTGATGTCGTTCCTCGGTTCGGTGGCCAAGCTCAACGGCCAGCTGGTCCGTCCTCACGACATCCGGCTCGGCCGCGACCCCGACATGGCACTTGCCCAGAAGGCGGGAACCGCGGAGTCGCTCGGGGTGACACGGGCCACTGTGGAACGGGTGGTGCATCTCGGGTTCGAGGTGCGGGTCGATCTGCGCAACGAGGCGACCGGCGAGCGTTTCTCGGCCCAGGTGACGCGGGGTGACAGCGCGGCGCTGCACCTGCAGGAGGGTGAAACTGTGTACGCGCGGGCCACCCGGGTACCGGAGCTTCCCGAGGCGGAAATCCCGGTGTCTCTATAACCCGGTGTCTCTATAACCCGGTGTCTCTCTAGCCCGGTGTCTCTGTAATCCCGAGCCGACGAGGGGCGATTGTGACAACTCCGGCAGTGCCGGCGACCCGTGACAACGTGCTGATCGTGCACTGGCACGATCTCGGCAGGCATCTGGGTTGTTACGGTGCGTCCGGTGTGCGAAGTCCGAACCTCGACCGGCTCGCCGCGGAGGGAGTGCGGCTGACCGACGCGCACGCGGTGGCACCCCTGTGCTCCCCGTCGCGGGGCGCATTGTTTTCGGGCCGGTACCCGCACAGCAACGGTCTCGTCGGACTCGCCCATCACGGATGGCAGTATCACGACGACGTGCAGACGTTGCCGTCTGTTCTGTCGAACGCCGGGTGGTACACGGCCCTGTTCGGCATGCAGCACGAGACGGCATACCCGAAGCGGCTCGGCTACCACGATTACGACGTGACGAATTCGTACTGCGACTACGTCACCGATCGTGCGTCCGGGTGGTTGTCCCGATTCCCTCCACAGCCGTTCCTGTTGACGGCTGGATTCTTCGAGACGCACCGCCCGTACCCGGCGGACCGCTACCGGCCGGCCGACCCGGAGAGCTTCGCGGTGCCGTCGTACCTGCCGGACCGGCCGCAGGTGCGCGAAGACCTGGCCGGGTTTCACGGTTCGATCGAGGTGGCTGACGCGGCCGTTGGACGGCTGCTGCACACGCTGGAGGCCGAGGGACTCGACGACAGCACGTGGGTCGTGTTCTTCACCGACCACGGCGAAGCGTTCCCCCGGGCCAAGTCGAACCTGTATGCGCCGGGTACCGGGATCGCGACGATCATCCGCCCACCGCGCCGGTTGCGCGCGGCGCCCCGTGTCTACGACGGATTGTTCAGTGGTGTGGATCTGGTGCCCACTCTTCTCGACCTGCTCGGTGTGCCGGTGCCCGCGGAGGTGGAGGGCGTCTCCCACGCCGAACAATTACTGGGTGCGTCGAACGACCAGGC
This sequence comes from Rhodococcus oxybenzonivorans, assembly GCF_003130705.1. Lineage (NCBI taxonomy): Bacteria > Bacillati > Actinomycetota > Actinomycetes > Mycobacteriales > Nocardiaceae > Rhodococcus > Rhodococcus oxybenzonivorans. The sequence goes on from NZ_CP021354.1 coordinate 2,420,158, forward strand.
GCGCGAGGTGGTGTTCACCGAGAAAACCTTCCACGACACGTTCGACCCGATCCGCGCTGTGCGATCGAAGCAGTACAGCTACATCGAGAACTATGCGCCCCGGCCCGTTCTCGACCTTCCGCTCGACATCCAGAACAGCCTGTCCGGTGACGCGATGGGTACCGAGCACCTCGGGCCGCGTCCGAGCAGGGAGCTCTACGACCTCGCTGCCGATCCGGACGAACGCGTCAACGTCGCAGACACCGAATCCTTCGCCGGCATCCGGGCCGAGTTGTCGCTCGAGCTTCACGCGTGGCGACGGGACACCGGCGACGCCATTCCGAGCGATGAGGAGGGCACCGCCTACGCCCGAACCCCAATGGAGAAGTATCTCGCCAAACTGGACCGCACGCCCGATGTGCGGTCGGCGTACAGCGCGGAGCGCGGCATCCTCGACGAACCGCGGAACAACACCGACACCTGACCGGCCGGATCGAAGATCCGGTTCAGCCCTCGCACGCCCCGCGGCAGTGGTGCACTGAGAGCGTGAGCATCGACTGCCCGTCCCGTCCGCCCACACCTCTGCGCGAGGTGCTGCGCCGCCTCGGCGGGGCGGCAGTGCTCTTCGGGACCGGGGAGGAAGTCGTGACGGGTATCAGTCAGGACTCGCGTCTCGTCCGTCCGGGCGACCTCTATGCGGCGCTGCCCGGCCAGCGCTGGCACGGCGCCGCGTTCGCCGCCGAAGCCGTCTCGCATGGTGCGGTCGCGATGCTGAGTGACCACCCGTCGGAACTCCTGCCGACCATCGTCGTGGACGATCCGCGGTGTGCTGTAGGGCCGCTCGCTTCCGCACTCTACGGAAATCCCTCCGGCGCACTCGATGTCTACGGCGTGACGGGAACGAACGGAAAGACCAGCACCGCATATCTACTCGAGGCCGGTTTGCGCGGCGCCGGAATTGCCGCCGGACGGATTACCGGCATCACGGTGCGGGGATGCTGCGGTTCGCGGGACGCTGTCCGGACCACTCCCGAGGCATCCGAACTCCAGCAGACTCTCGCCGCTTTCAAAGACCAGGGTGTCTCCGCGGTGGCGATGGAGGTGTCCAGCCACGGGCTCGCGCTGCATCGCGTCGACGGAACGTCGTTCGGTGTAGCCGTATTCACCAATTTGGCACGGGACCATCTCGATTTCCACAAAGATATGGATTCATATTTTGCCGCGAAGGCGAGGTTGTTCAGCGCCGAGCGTTGTGCGACTGCGGCAATCGGCATAGACGACGAATTCGGTCGCCGCCTTGCCGCCACTGTGTCCGTGCCCCGGCTGACCTTTTCCTCGAAGTCTGTGGCGGCAGATATTTACGGCGACGACGTGCACGCCGACGAGGGTGGAACGTCGTTCAGGTTGCACGGCCCGTCGGGGACGACCACGATTCGACTGCGGCTCCTGGGCGCCCATCAGGTGGACAACGCACTTGCCGCTGTCACGGCCCTGACTGTGCGCGGGGTCGACCTCGACGGCGCGATCGCCGGAATCGAGGGCCTCGACACCGTGCCGGGTCGTCTCGAAGCGATCGACGCGGGCCAGCCCTTCCTGGCCTTCGTCGACTACATGCACAACACGGGAGGTCAGCGGCGGTTGTTCCCGTATCTTCGCTCGCTGACCCGGGGCAAGGTCATCGTCGTCATCGGGGCGACCGGCAATCGTGATCCGGGTAAGCGTGCCCCGCTGGGGACGACGGCGGCCGAGCTCGCCGACATCGTCGTCGTCACAGACGAAAGCCCATTCTCGGAAGATGCCGAGGTGCTGCGGGACGACGTCGCAGGAGCGGCGCGGAGGGTGAAGACCGCTGAGGTACTCGTCGTCCCCGAACGCGGCGAGGCCATCGCGACCGCGGTCACGCTGGCCGCACCCGGTGACGTCGTCGTCGTAGCGGGTCGCGGTTCCGACGCCGTGCAGGATTTCGGCCGGGTCCGGCGACCTTTCGATGATCGCGTCGCCCTTTACGACGCTGTACTCCGGTCCGCGCGGGCGTGAGCAGACCCGGCCTCGGGCCTCCACGGCGCCGCGCCAGCGCTACCGAACCTCGTGTCGGGCCAGTACGGCAAGGATGCGTTGTACGAGTTCGTCGAGATCGGCGCCCGTGGTATCGAACGCGAGGTCCGGATCATCAGGCTCCTCATAAGGCGCGTCCACACCTGTGAGGCCACGCAGCTCGCCGGCCCGCGCACGAGCGTAGAGGCCCTTCGGGTCTCCTCGTTCGCATTCCTCTACCGGCGTGCTCACGTGAATCTCGAGGAACGGCAGTCCCGCCGCCTCGTTGAGGGCCCTCGCAATGGTGCGATCCGACCGAAGTGGAGACACCATCGAGGCGATGGCGACCACCCCGGCGTCGGCGAACAATCGGGTGAGGTGTCCGACTCGCCGGATATTCTCGGTGCGGTCCCCCGGGCTGAACCCCAGATCGTCGGAGATTCCGTGCCGCACATTGTCGCCGTCGAGCAGATATGCCGTTCGCCCCGCATCGACGAGCGTGCGTTCGAGTGCTACAGCGACCGTCGACTTCCCCGAGGCGGGAAGCCCGGTGAGCCAGATGGTGGCGCCGCGCTGACCCGTCGCCGCCCATCGACGGCCACGGTCGAGAGAGGAAGGGTGCCAGGTGATATCGCGTCTCGTCTGCGCTCCCGGTACCACTTCCCGGGAGTCGAGGACAGTGCCGGCGCCGATCGTGTCGTTACTGCTCTCGTCGATGAGGATGAATGCGCCGCCATCCCGGTTTTCCGCATACGTGTCGGCGAGGACGACGGTACTGGTGCGCAGCGTTATCCGGCCGATGTCGTTGAGAGCGAGTTCGGCGGGGGAGTCGTGTTCGTCGAGAGTTTCCGGGTCCAGTCGAGTGTGCAACGCCTGCACCGTGGCGCGAACGGTGCGGGAGGTGTGCTTCACGGCGATGCGATCGCCGGCACGCAAAGGGGTTTCACCGAGCCAGCACACGGTCGCATCGATCTCTCGCGCCGGCACCGGCGCCGAGGCATCGGCATGGGCACTGACGATGAGATCGCCCCGTGCGACGTCGATGTCGTCGGCAAGTTCCAACGACACCGAGAGGGGCGCAACGGCGACGGAGCGTTCGGGGTCGAGCGTATCGAGGGCCGTCACCGTGCTTCGCGCGCCCGCGGGCAACACCACAACTTCGTCGCCGACTGTGAGAGTGCCGGCCGACAGTCGACCGGTGTAGCGCCGTCGGCGGCCTTCAGTCGGGCGCGCAACCCACTGGACGGGCAAGCGCAGCTGAGCGGTGTTCGCCGAGGGGGCAGCGAGTTCCACGGATTCGAGATACTCGAGCAGAGTGGGACCTGCGTACCACGGAGTGGTGGTGGAGCGGTGCACGACGTTGTCGCCCAGTGTCGCCGACGCAGGGATGACGGTGAGATCGGCCGCACCCAGATGCCCGGCAAGTATGCGTAGATCGGACTCGACCTCCCGGAAACGTGCCTCGTCGAAACCCACCGGATCGATCTAGTTCACGACTGCCACCACGTGGGGCACTGCTTCTGTCAACCAAAAAGACGCAGTTCAGGAGCATTTTGGATTGCTGGATGCGACGCCGGATTCCGGCACAAGATTGGTTCTGTACTACGTCGATATTAATTAGCCTGATCGCAATTGCCTGCGTGCGCTCAGCCTTTACGGCAGACCAGCACCGGGCACCGTGCGTGGTGGATCAGGCTCTGACTGGTGGAGCCGATGAACGACGCGGTGAAGGGGCTGCGCCCGTGACTGCCGACGGCAATCAACTGCGCCCCGAACGAGTACTCGAGGAGCACTTTCATCGGCCCGCCCCGCTCGAGGCACCGCGTGACCTCCACCTCAGGGTACTGCTCGCACCATCCGGCAAGGCTCTCTGCGAGCCAGGCCTCCTCGTGCTGAACGAGGTCGGTCCAGTCCATGAATCGCCGCGCCTCCGAGTACCACGCCCCGAACGTGGAGTGCTCCGCCCAGGTGTGCACGGCGACCAGTGGGGCGCCGAAAAAGGACGCGAATTCGAAGGCGTGGGACACCGCCATGTCGCTCAGTTCACTGCCGTCCACACCCACCACGATCGGGCGATTGCCGCTGACCTCGTGGCCCTGGATCCCACGCCACACAACGACCGGGCATTCGGCGTGGTTCGACACCCGCACGACGTCGGAACCGGCATACACCGATTTCATTTCACTGGTGGCCGCAGGCCCGAGGACGATCATCCGCGCGGTACGGGACAGATCGATCAACACTCGTGCCGGGGGTCCGTCGACGATGCTCCGCTCGATCTCCATGTCAGCACGACCATCACGCAACGCGCGTTCCGCTGCCGCGAGGAGCGCCTCTGCCTCGGCGCGGAAGTCGTGCCGGGGCTCGCCCGCGGGCACCCGGCCGCGTGACTCGGGATGCTTGGGCAGCACGTGGACCAGGCGCAGCGGCTCCTCGAAGCGCTCCGCTGCGGAGGCGGCCCACTGCGCCGCCTCCACTGCGCCGTCCGATCCGTCGATGCCTGCCACGATTCCGTGCCGGATGATCTCAGTAGCCATGGTGGACTCCCTCGCCTCTGTTTCAGTTTGATCCAGAACGACGGCGGTGCGCCAGAGGCGAATGAATGCGTCGCGAGGGGTTGATCCTGTTTTCGTGCCGGGCGGCGGGTGCTCAGGCGGACAAGACAGTGCACGTCCGCGACTCGGTGCGCATGTCCGCATACCGATCGAGCATGACGTCGAGCAGCCGAGAGTGCGGTCCGATGGTGGCGGAGTAGGTGATGTCGCCTGCGCAGGACTCGGCTGCACGGCTCAGCCGGTCGGTGAGCAGTCCGGGGGCGAGGAACCACGGCGCGATCACGATGCGTGACGCACCTGACGCGTGAAGATGCGCAATCGCCTGCTGCACCGTCGGTTCGGTTGAAGTGGCGAAACAGGTGACAGCGCCGGACCACCGGGTGCCGGCGAGAAGTGCGTCGGCCAGCCTCCGGGTTCGGTCGTTCGCTGCCGGCTCCGAGGAGCCGACCGCCGCGAGGACCACCCCGAGACCGGACTCGCCGGTGGAGCCGCCGGCCTCGACGATCCGGTCACGGACGGCGTCGAGGAGCCGGGGATCATGCCCGAGTACGTCGGCTTGACGGACCTCGAGCCGGGGGTGCCGTCGTCGGGCGGCGTCGAGAAGTGCGGGTAGGTCGACCCGGGCGTGGAAGGCAGCGCCCAGTAACATCGGTACGACCACCGCCGAGTCATGGCCCTCCGCGGCCACCGCGTCGATCACCTGATCGACCGACGGCGCAGTGAGGTCGAGGAAGCACAGGCGGACATCGAGGTCCGGACGTCTCTCGCGCAGCGCCGACACGGCAGCCGCCACCACCTGCGCACTGCGCGGGTCGCGACTGCCGTGTGCGACAGCGATCAGCGGCGTCACTGCACTCAGACGCGCTCGCCGAGCTCCACCGAGGCGATGGCGTCTCCGACGAGTCCTGCGGCGAGCGTGTTGCCGCCGGCCGGATCGATCAGCAGGAAGCTGCCGGTGTGGCGGTTCACCGTGTAGTCGTCCGCGACGATCGGTTCGGCGACACGCACCGAGATCTTCCCGATCTCGTTGAGCTCCAACGACTCCGGGCTGGGCTCGGAGGTGAGTTCCTGCTCGTTGAGACGCTCGACCAGGGTGCCGACGATGGCCTGGGTGGTGCGGGTGCCGTGCTTGAGGAGCAGCCGCGCCCCGGGACGCAGCGGCTTCTCGGCCAACCAGCACACGGTGGCATCGAAATCACCGAGCGGTTCCGGCGCATCTGCGGGCGAGGCGATGACGTCGCCACGCGAGACGTCGACGTCGTCGGCGAGAACCAGGGTGACGCTTCGGCCTGCGTGTGCGCTGTCGAGTTCACCGTCCGCGGTATCGATCCGGGTCACCGTGGTGCGCACACCGGACGGCAGGATCACCACTTCGTCCCCGGGCTCCACCGCACCTGCCGCGACCTGCCCGGCGTATCCGCGGTAATCCGGGAATTCGGGGGTGCGGGGTCGGATCACGTACTGGACCGGGAAGCGGAGGCCGACCCGGTGCGGTTCGGCGTCCACCGGCACGGACTCGAGGTGCTCGATCAGAGTGGGACCGTCGTAGTACGGCGTGTTGTCCGATCGGACCGCGACGTTGTCGCCGTGCAGTGCTGACACGGGGATCTCGAGGACGTCCTCGGACGCCCAGCCGAGTGAACTGGTGAGCGAGTTGAACTCCGCCGAAATTTCGGCGAACACAGTGGCCGGATCCTCGACGAGGTCGATCTTGTTGACCGCCAGCACCAGCTTGGGAACCCCGAGCAGAGCTAGAACGGCAGCATGCTTACGGGTCTGCGAAATCACACCCTTACGGGCGTCGACCAGCAGAATCACCAGCTGCGCGGTGGACGCGCCCGACACGGTGTTGCGGGTGTACTGCACATGCCCGGGGGTGTCGGCCAGCACGAAGGACCGGCGTGGGGTGGCGAAGTACCGGTAGGCGACGTCGATGGTGATGCCCTGCTCGCGTTCGGCGCGCAGACCATCCACCAGCAGCGACAGGTCGGGGGTGGACAGACCCTTGTCGACCGAGGCCCGGGTGACGGCATCGATCTGGTCGGCGAGTACCGACTTCGTGTCGTACAACAGTCGGCCCACGAGAGTGGACTTGCCGTCGTCCACACTGCCGGCGGTGGCGAGCCGAAGTAACTGGGTGCTTCGGGGGCTACCCACGTGGAGGTCGCTCATGATCAGAAGTAGCCCTCTCGCTTGCGGTCTTCCATGGCCGCTTCGGAAACTCGGTCGTCGCCGCGTGTTGCGCCGCGCTCGGTCAATCGGGATGCCGCGACCTCGGCGAGGATCGCCTCGTTGTCGGCGGCGTCGGAAAGGACTGCGCCGGTGGTCGATCCATCACCGACAGTGCGGTATCGCACCGACAAGGTCTGCAGTTCCTCGCCTTCGGTCGGACCGCCCCACACGCCCGGGGTCATCCACATGCCGTCGCGCTGGTACACCGCACGCTGGTGGGCGTAGTAGATGCTGGCGAGTTCGACATTGTCGCGGGCGATGTAACGCCAGATGTCGAGTTCCGTGAAGTTGCTGAGCGGGAACACACGGACCTGCTCACCGGGGGAGTGTTTGCCGTTGTACAGGTTCCACAGTTCGGGGCGCTGCTTCTTCGGGTCCCACTGGCCGAACGCGTTGCGCAGCGAGAAGATGCGCTCCTTGGCCCGGGCGCGTTCTTCGTCGCGGCGAGCGCCACCGAAGACGGCGTCGAAACGGTTCTCGGCAATCGCGTCGAGCAACGGCACAGTCTGCAGGGGGTTGCGGATCCCGTCGGGACGTTCGGTGAGGCGACCGTCGGCCAGGTAGTCCTCGACCTTCGCGACGTGCAGGCGCAGGTTGTACTTCGAGACCACGTGGTCGCGGAAGTCCAGCACCTCCTGCAGGTTGTGGCCGGTGTCGACGTGCAGCAGGGCGAAGGGCAGCGGTGCAGGCCAGAACGCCTTGATGGCCAGATGCAGCAGCACCGTCGAGTCCTTGCCACCCGAGAAGAGGATGACCGGGCGTTCGAACTCGCCGGCGACCTCACGGAAGATGTGGATCGCTTCCGACTCGAGTGCGTCGAGTGTGTCGAACTGAGTGCCGTTCAACTGCGGGCGAACGCCCGTGTCGGCAACGGAGGTGGAGAAATCGATGCTCATGAGGCGTGCAACCCGCATTCTGTCTTGGCCTGACCGGCCCAGCGGCCGCTGCGCGGATCGCTGCCGGGGGCTGGCTTGCTGGTGCACGGAGCGCACCCGATGGACGGATAACCTTCGTCGACAAGCGGATTCACGAGAATCGAGTGCTCGTCGATGTAGGCCTGCATGTCTTCGTCGGACCACGCGGCGATCGGGTTGATCTTCACCAGACCGAACGCCTCGTCGAACGAGATCAGCGGCGCGTTGGCCCGCGTGGGGGCCTCGACCCGCCGGATGCCGGTGACCCAGGCCTTGTAACCGGCGAGAGTCTTCTTCAGCGGCGCGACCTTGCGCAGTGCGCAGCACCGGTTGGGCTCACGGGCGAACAGATCCTTGCCCTCCGCCACGTCCTGCTCGGCCACGCTGGCCTCGGCGCGGGCGTTGATGATGTTGACCCCGTACACCTGCTCCACGGCATCGCGGGTGCCGATGGTCTCCGCGAAGTGATAGCCGGTGTCGAGGAACAGCACGTCCACGCCGGGATGAACCTGGGCGGCGAGGTGGACCAGAACACCGTCCTGCATGTTCGACGCGACGATGTAGCTGTTCCGATACCCCGTCGCGTCGCTCGCGCCGTCCCCGAACGTCTCTTCGGTCCACTGCAGCAGCTCGTGCGCGGTGGCACCTTCGAGATTTGATGCTCCGCGCTCGGCTAGGAGCCGGAGATCGTCGTGTGTGGCTGTGGCGAGATTCACCGCAAGTCTCCTTCGTCAGCTCGAACGACCCATTCCGCGAAGCGCTCACCTTCGTTGCGATGCTTCACGAACTGGCGGACGACGCGATCGATGTAGTCACCGAGTTCGGTGCTGGTGACCTTGTGCTGCCGGAGCTTCCGGCCGAAAGCTGCATCGAAACCGAGGCTGCCACCGAGGTGGACCTGGAAGCCCTCCACCTGGTTGCCTTCGCCGTCGTCGACGAGCATTCCCTTGAATCCGATGTCGGCGACCTGGGAACGGGCGCACGAGTTGGGGCAGCCGTTGATGTTGATCGTGATTGGCACATCGAGCTGCGCGTTGATGTCGGCCAGCCGCTGCTCGAGTTCGGGAACCAGCACCTGCGAGCGCTTGCGCGTCTCCGCGAACGACAGCTTGCAGAACTCGATGCCCGAGCAAGCCATCAGGTTCTTGCGCCAGTGCGACGGACGAGCGGGCAAACCCACCTCGTCCAGGTCGGCGATCAGCTGGTCGAGCTTGTCGTCGGCGACGTCGAGGATGATCAGCTTCTGGTAGGGCGTGAAGCGGATCTTGTCGCTGCCGGCGCGTTCGGCAGCGTCGGCGACCTTCGCGAGAATGGTGCCCGACACACGGCCGGCGATGGGCGCGACCCCGACGGCATTGAGGCCGTTGCGGGTCTTCTGCACGCCGACGTGATCGATGGGACGCAGCGGCTTCTCCGGCGCCGGGCCGTCGATCAGCTTGCGCTTCAGGTACTCGGTCTCGAGCACCTCACGGAACTTCTCGATACCCCAGTCCTTCACGAGGAACTTGAGCCGGGCCTTGGCGCGCAGCCGGCGGTAGCCGTAGTCACGGAAGATCGAGACAACGGCTTCCCAGACGTCGGCGACCTCGTCGAGCGGCACCCACACGCCCACGCGCTGCGCGAGCATGGGATTGGTGGACAGTCCGCCGCCGACCCAGAGGTCGAGGCCGGGACCGTGCTCCGGATGGTTGACACCGATGAACGCGACATCGTTGATCTCGTGGACCACGTCCTGCTGACCCGAGATGGCGGTCTTGAACTTGCGCGGCAGGTTGGAGTACTCGGGCTTGCCGATGTAGCGGCGGACGATCTCGTCGATCGCGGGCGTGGGATCGAGGACCTCGGTCAGCGACTCACCGGCGAGAGGCGAACCCAGCACCACGCGCGGGCAGTCGCCGCACGCTTCGGTGGTCTTGAGACCGACACCTTCGAGGCGCTTCCAGATCTCCGGCACGTTCTCGACCTCGATCCAGTGGTACTGGACGTTCTCGCGGTCCGAGAGGTCGGCGGTGTCGCGGGCGAACTCCGTGGAGATACCGGCGATGGTGCGGAGCTGTTCGACGTTGAGTGCGCCGGCGTCGCACCGCACCCGCATCATGAAGTACCGGGCCTCGAGCAGGTCGATGTTCTCGTCACCGGTGAAGGTGCCGTCGTAACCCTGCTCGCGCTGGGTGTAAAGACCCCACCAGCGCATGCGGCCACGCAGGTCGCTCTTGTCGATGCTGTCGAAACCTTGCTTCGAGTAGATGTTCTCGATGCGTGCCCGGACGTTGAGCGGGTTGTCGTCCTTCTTCGCCTGCTCGTTGGCGTTGAGCGGCTCGCGGTAGCCGAGGGCCCACTGTCCCTCGGCCCGTCGGCGGGTCGGCTTCGCCGTGCGGGTGCGAGTGGGCGCGGGAGCTGCGTCGGTGGCAGCGGGGGAGGCGTCGGTGGTCGACGTCATGGAGCACTCCTGTGTCTCACGGTGCACCGGCTGAGGCCGAGGAGGAACGCTGTTCCTCGCTCGGGGCGTACGAATCCGGCCGGAAGTCGAGAAGAATGATGAACGGGCTGACAGGCTGGTTTACTGCGCGCAGCAGGGCAGACAACAACAGCTGCAGACACGCTTGAGATCGACGTGGCGACGTGCCACCAGTCGCACTCCGGGTCCGGTCATGCGGTCCATTGTGCCACGTCAGATCGCTGACTCCGAGCCGGGGACCGATTTCCACCATTTTTGCGGGAAATATCACGCTTGCGCGCATTTCTTCCGGTCGGTCGGGAGGTGACACGGCCCGTGGAATCGCGCGACGCAACACCGTGGACACTGGAGGAGTGAGCGGAACGAGTACGACCCCCGGCAGTCTGCGCGAGGCGGGCCCCTTCGTGCTGCCGGAACGGTCTCTCGCCGGTGTGGGAAGTCGTCCGTTCGGCATCTACATCCACGTTCCGTTCTGCGCCACACGCTGCGGTTACTGCGATTTCAACACCTACACGGCCGGTGAACTCGGCACGTCGGCGTCCCCGCAGTCGTGGATGGAGGGATTGCGCCGCGAACTCGACGCGGCAGCGGAGCTGACCGGGGCGCCGGCCGTCGACACGGTGTTCGTGGGCGGCGGTACCCCTTCACTGCTGGGCGGTGACGGTTTGGCCGACGTCCTCGGCGCCGTCTGCGCGAGCTTCGGGCTGGCCGATGGCGCCGAGGTCACCACGGAATCGAACCCCGAGTCGACATCGCCGGAGTTCTTCGACCGGCTCCGCGCAGGCGGGTACACCCGCGTCTCGCTGGGCATGCAGTCCGCAGCCCAGCACGTCCTGAAAGTGCTCGATCGGACGCACACTCCCGGTCGGGCGGTCGCCGCCGCCCTCGAAGCGCGGGCCGCCGGGTTCGAGCACGTCAACCTCGACCTCATCTACGGCACACCGGGCGAACGCGACGAGGACCTCGACCTCTCGCTGGATGCGGTGCTCTCGGCGGGGGTCGACCACGTCTCGGCCTACGCGCTGATCGTCGAGGACGGTACCGCGCTGGCCAGGAAAGTCCGTCGAGGTGAACTGCCCGCACCGGACGACGACGTGCTGGCATCGCGCTACGAACGTATCGACGCCCGCCTCGCCGACGCCGGCCTGACCTGGTACGAGGTGTCGAACTGGGCTGTGAGCGGAGCGGAATGCCGGCACAACCTGGGGTACTGGGACGGCGGTGACTGGTGGGGAGCCGGCCCGGGCGCCCACAGTCACGTCGGGGGCGTGCGCTGGTGGAATGTCAAACACCCGGCCCGCTATGCCGAGCAGCTCGCGGCCGGATCGCTACCGGTCGGCGGAAGTGAACACCTCACCGACGAGGATCGCCACCTCGAACGGGTGATGCTGACCGCACGGTTGCGGACAGGCCTGCCGGTCGCCGAGCTCGACTCCGGGGAACGCCGCTCCGCCGACGCAGTAGTGAAGGACGGGCTTCTGCTGCGAGACGGCGACCACCTGGTGCTGACCGATCGGGGACGGCTCCTCGCCGATGCCGTGGTCAGGACCGTTCTCCGGTAGCCGGGCCGCGATCAGGCGGTCACGATCCCTGGCATCTCGTCGTAGTCGAACACCCGCGCGTGCAGCACCACCCGGTTCCGCAGGGCCGACCGCACCGCCCGGTGTAGTCCGTCCTCGAGGTACAGCACCCCATGCCACTGCACGGCGTGCGGAAAGAGGTCGCCGTAGAACGTCGAATCCTCGGACAGCAGCCGGTCGAGTTCCAGAACCTTGGTCGTGGTGACGATTTCGTCGAGTCGAACCTGCCGCGGCGGGATCTTGGACCAGTCGCGCAGCGACAGACCGTGGTCCGGGTAGGGCTTGCCGTCCATGACACCTTTGAAAATCATCGCCTCGTCATCCGCCCGTAGTCGTGCCGTGCGCTCATCGACGCCCGAATATCCAGCTGGTCACCGATGCGCGACTTCCGGTCACCACAGTAAGGCCTCGACGGGTGCGGGCGTCCGGACGATTAGACTGGATCGAGCCGCGATGCACGTGCCTACGCACGGAGCTCAGGGGACGTGAGGGCCTCACCGAACCCGGTTCGGTGAGGGCCGTATTCGTGATGATCGAGAACTGGAGGTGGATGGCGGTGTCGAGTACTGACGACAGACGTTTCGAGGTTCTACGCGCGATCGTCGCCGACTACGTCTCCACACAGGAGCCCGTGGGGTCCAAAGCGCTGGTCGAGCGGCACAACCTGGGGGTTTCCAGCGCCACCGTGCGCAATGACATGGCCTTCCTCGAGAACGAGGGATACATCGCCCAGCCGCACACGAGTTCCGGCCGCGTGCCCACGGACAAGGGTTACCGGCAGTTCGTGGACCGCATCGCCGAAGTGAAGCCCTTGTCGACCGCGGAACGGCGCGCCATCCTGGAGTTCCTCGAGTCGGGTGTCGACCTGGACGACGTGCTCCGGCGGGGCGTGCGGCTCCTCGCGCAACTGACGCGGCAGGTCGCGGTTGTGCAATATCCCACACTTTCGGCGTCGAGCGTTCGCCATCTCGAGGTGGTCGCCCTGACACCCGCTCGGCTGCTGCTGGTGCTGATCACCGACTCCGGCCGCGTCGATCAACGCATCGTCGAACTCGGTGACGTCCTCGACGACGAAGACCTCGCACGACTGCGCAGGCTCCTCGGCGGCGCTCTCGAAGGCAAGCGGCTGGCGGCGGCGTCGATCGCCGTGTCGGAACTCGCCGAAGAGGCGCCCGAAGACCTCCGCGACGCCGTGGTCCGTTCGGCCACCGTGCTCGTGGAAACGCTCGTCGAACATCCCGAGGAGCGACTGGTGCTCGGCGGCACGGCGAACCTCACCCGCAACGCCGCCGATTTCACCGGTATCAGCGGGCTGCCCGGTTCGTTGCGGGCCGTCCTCGAGGCGCTCGAGGAGCAGGTGGTGGTCCTGAAACTGCTGGCCGCCACCCAGGATGCCGGCACCGTCACCGTGCGGATCGGCGAAGAAACACAGGTGGAGCAGATGCGCGGCACCTCGGTCATTTCCACCGGCTACGGCGCCGCCGGCACCGTGCTCGGCGGCATGGGAGTGCTCGGACCTACCCGAATGGACTATCCGGGAACAATCGCGTCGGTGGCAGCCGTTGCCAGATACATCGGCCAGGTACTCGCCGAGCGGTAACCGCCGGACCCATGAGCTCGACGGGAGCCGGGGACGCGAAGACGGATCAATAGCGAGATGACGAAGTAGAGAAGGACGAGAGACTCAACGTGGCACGGGATTACTACGCAACGCTCGGCGTCGACCAGAAGGCGACCGACCAGGAGCTCAAGCGCGCCTACCGCAAGCTTGCGAGGGAACTGCATCCCGACGTGAACCCCGACGAGTCGGCGCAGGCTCGGTTCCGGGAGATCTCGACGGCCTACGAGGTGCTGTCCGACCCGGAGAAGCGGCGCATCGTCGATCTCGGTGGCGACCCGCTGTCCTCCGGCGGTGGTGGTGCGGGTGCCGGCTTCGGAGGCGGTTTCGGTGGCGGCCTCGGCGACGTGTTCGAAGCGTTCTTCGGTGGCGGAGGTGGCGCGGGACGCGGTCCCCGCGGCCGGGTGCAGCCCGGAGCGGACTCCCTCCTGCGCACCCGTCTGACGCTGGCCGAATGCGCGACCGGCGTGAGCAAGCAGGTCGCGGTCGAGACGGCGATCCTGTGCGACAGCTGCACCGGCTCCGGCACCAACGGAAACTCCAAGCCCGTGCGCTGTGAGACGTGTGGCGGTGCCGGTGAAGTGCAGTCTGTCCAGCGTTCGTTCCTCGGTCAGGTGATGACCTCCCGTCCGTGTCCGACGTGCCGCGGCGCGGGCGAAACCATTCCGGATCCCTGCCACAAGTGCGGCGGCGACGGCCGCGTGCGCGCCCGCCGCGACATCACCGTCAAGGTCCCTGCCGGCGTCGCCGGAGGTATGCGGATCCGGCTCGCCGCGCAGGGCGAGGTCGGCCCCGGCGGTGGTCCGGCCGGTGACCTGTACGTCGAGGTCGTCGAGCAGGCACACGAGGTATTCGTCCGCGACGGCGAAGATCTGCACTGCACCGTCCGGGTTCCGATGGTCGACGCCGCGCTCGGAACCACGGTCACCATCGACACCATCATCGACGGCCCCAAGGACATCGTCATCGAACCCGGCACCCAGCCCGGGTCGGTGACGGTCCTGCGCGGACACGGCATGCCGAAGCTGCGCTCCGGTGTACGCGGCGACGTGCACGCGCACCTCGAGGTCGTCGTGCCCTCGCGCCTCGACCACAAGGAAGCCAAGCTTCTCCGCGAGCTGCGCGATCTGCGTGACCGGGACGTCGCCGAGGTCGTCTCCACCCAGTCGCAACACAGCGGCGGGCTGTTCTCCCGTCTGCGCGAAGCGTTCAGCGGCCGCTGACGGTGGCGGCCACCGTCTTCTTCCTCGACCCCCTGCCCGAGGTCGGGCAGACCGCGGTGCTCGACGGCCCCGAGGGCAGGCACGCGGCCACCGTGCGCCGAATCGGTGTCGGTGAGCGGATCGTCCTCGCCGATGGACGCGGCGGCCTCGCAGACACCGAAGTCACCGCAGCCGGAAAGGACCGGCTCGAACTCACCGTCCACGAGCGTCGTCAGGTATCTGCGGCGTCCCCCACGGTCACGGTGATCCAGGCACTGCCGAAGGCGGACCGCTCGGAGCTGGCCGTCGAACTCGCCACCGAGGCCGGTGTCGATGCGATCATTCCCTGGCAGTCGTCGCGGTGCGTGGCCAAGTGGGAGGGTCCCAAGGTGGCGAAGGGCGTCGCCCGCTGGCGTAGCGCCGCACTGGCCGCCGCCAAGCAGTCGCGGCGGGCGATCGTGCCCGAGGTGTCGGAGCTGCACCGCACCGCCGGAATGCTCGCCGTCGTGCGTGAGGTGGTGGGCCGCGGCGGAGTCGTCGCGGTGCTGCACGAAGCGGCCACACAGGGTCTCGCCGAACTGCCACTGCGTTCGGCCGCAGAGATTGTGCTCGTCGTTGGACCCGAGGGCGGCCTCGCCGACGACGAGGTCGCCTCGTTGACGGAGGCCGGCGCTGTTCCCGTACTGCTGGGACCGCACGTCTTGCGGACCTCCACGGCAGCCGCGGTCGCCCTCGGGGCCCTCGGCGTGCTCACGGACCGCTGGGGCGCCGCCCCCATCGCCTGACGCTGCGTCTTCGTCGCCGATTAATCTGACTGGCCGTGGACCGCATTCGTATCGCCTACGGCACTGAACCGCAGCAGTTCGGGCACTTCTACGCCCCCGAGGAGCCGGTCGAGGGTCCCGTCCCCGTGGTGATGGTCGTGCACGGCGGGTTCTGGAGCGGCAAGTACCACCTCAACCTGGGAACGAGCTTCTCGGTCGATCTGGCGCGGCACGGAGTCGCGGTCTGGAACATCGAGTACCGCAGATTGGGTGCGGGTGGGACGTGGGACGAGATGTCCGTCGACGTCGTCGCCGCGCTGGAGGCAATCGCCGGTCCGGTCGCCGAGCAGTCACCGGTGGCCTTCGACTTGTCTCGCGTTCGGGTGGTCGGGCACTCGGCCGGGGGACAGCTGGCCGTGTGGCTCGCAGGCCAATCGCACACCGCGGTGCGGCCCGACATGGTGGTGGCACAGGCCGGGGCGCTCGACCTCGCGTCGGCGGCGGAGCGTGGGCGGCGTATCGGGTACATCGAGGACCTTCTCGGCGTTCCCTTCGGCGACGATCCCGAGCGCTACCGCTCGGCGTCTCCTTACCACCGGATTCCGATCGGCGTACCGGTCGTCTGCGTGCACGGCACGGAGGACGTGCAAGTGCCTGCGAAGGTGAGTGTGCGGTACAGCGAGGCCGCGCGGGCGGCCGGGGACCCGATCGCGCTGCATGTCGTCGAGGGTGAAGACCACTACGCCTTCCTGAATCCCGAGACCGACTGTTGGAAGATCTCGCGGCATGCGCTGTTGACCGGTCCGGTCGACGGGTGACGTTTCCCCGCCGCCGTCGCCGATCATGCCTGTGTTGTCACGTAATCGGGTGGGCGCGCTGACCTGCGAGCGATAGACTGCGGAGAGCACGGCGACCGCCGTGAATCGCCGGGAACCGGAAGTAGGCCATATACCTCACGTGAGCGAACAAGACCAGAATGGCGAGACGTTCGGCGCCACGCGCCCGGCGGAACGCACCGTGCGTTCGAGTATCGATCTCCCACCCGAAACGGTCCCGCCCCTCCTCGGTTCTGCCGACGAGAATCTGCGAGCTCTCGAGCGGATCCTGGATGCAGACATCCACGTACGCGGCAATGCGGTCACACTCACCGGAAAACCCGGGGACGTTGCCCTGGCCGAGCGCGTGATCACCGAGCTCGCCGCCATCGTGGGCCGGGGACAGCCGCTCGCACCCGATGCGGTGCGGCGCACCGTCGGGATGCTGACCCAGGGGTTGAGCGAGTCCCCCGCCGAGGTTCTCACTCTCGACATCCTGTCGCGGCGCGGCAAGACCATCAGACCCAAGACACTCAATCAGAAGCGGTACGTGGACGCGATCGACGCCAACACGATCGTCTTCGGTGTCGGCCCCGCCGGCACGGGCAAGACGTACCTGGCGATGGCGAAGGCCGTGCAGTCGCTGCAGACCAAGCAGGTGTCGCGGATCATCCTCACCCGCCCCGCGGTCGAGGCGGGCGAGCGGCTCGGATTCCTGCCCGGCACGCTGCACGAGAAAATCGACCCCTACCTGCGGCCACTGCACGACGCGCTGCACGACATGATGGACCCCGAGGCAATCCCGAAACTGATGCAGTCGGGCATCATCGAGGTCGCGCCGCTCGCGTACATGCGCGGTCGTACGCTGAACGACGCGTTCATCATTCTCGACGAGGCACAGAACACCACCGCCGAGCAGATGAAGATGTTCCTCACCCGGCTGGGCTTCGGTTCCAAAGTGGTCGTCACCGGTGACGTCACCCAGGTGGACCTGCCGGGAGGTGCGCGATCGGGCCTGCGAGCCGCCAGCGAGATCCTCGGCGACATCGACGACATCCACTTCGCCGAGCTGAACAGCAGCGACGTGGTCCGGCACCGGCTGGTATCCGACATCGTCGACGCCTACGAGCGTTTCGAGGCGGACCGCGACGGCAAGGTGGAGCTCGGAAACCGCGCACAGCGGAGAGCGGCGCACTCGCGTTCTCCGCGACGGTAGGGTGAGTGTCGCCGGAACCAGGAGGAAGCGACACACATGAGCATCGAAGTCTCGAACGAATCGGGCATGGACGTCTCCGAAGAGGAGCTGATCAGCGTTGCCCGCTTCGTGATCGCACGGATGGATGTCCATCCCGCGGCCGAGTTGTCGATGGTCCTCGTGGACTCGGCCACCATGGCGGACCTGCACATGCGGTGGATGGACCTGCCGGGCCCCACCGACGTGATGTCCTTCCCGATGGACGAGCTCGAGCCGGGTGGTCGGCCGGATGCGCCGGACCCCGGACCGTCGATGCTCGGCGACATCGTGCTGTGCCCGTCCTTCGCAGCGGATCAGGCCGACAAGGCCGGTCACCCGCTGGCCCACGAACTCGCGCTGCTCACCGTCCACGGAGTGCTGCACCTTCTGGGCTACGACCACGCGGAGCCCGAGGAAGAGAAAGAAATGTTCGGCCTGCAGAACCAGCTCCTCGAAGAGTGGTACGAGGACCTTCGCCGCGCCGAACGGGACGCGGCACTCGCTGCCCGCGATCAGAAGTTGCTCGGCAAGGCCGGGTTCTTCGACTCGCCGGATCAGTAACCGCGACGTGAAGGGTTCTTTGTGACTAGCGCCATCGCGCTGATCGTCCTCGCGATCGTTCTCGTCCCCCTCGGCGGTGTGTTCGCCGCCGTCGACTCCGCACTCAACACCATCTCGTCGGCGCGCGTCGAGGAGATGGCCAAGGAGGATCGGGCCGGCGCCCACCGGGTCCTCCGCATCCTGTCGGATCGCCCACGCTACGTGAATCTCATGGTGCTGCTTCGCATCCTGTGTGAAATCACCGCCACTGTGGTGCTCGTCGGCGGGTTGATCGACCTCCTCGAACCGGTGTGGGCCCTCACGGTCACCGCCATCGTCATGGTGCTCGTCGACTATGTGGTGATCGGCGTCGGCCCGCGCACACTCGGCCGTCAGCACGCCTACTCGATAGCGCTCATCGCGTCGTTCCCCTTGCAGGTCATCGGTACCCTCCTCGGCCCGATCAGCCGCCTGTTGATCCTCATCGGTAACGCGATCACGCCGGGCCGTGGTTTCCGCAACGGCCCCTTCGCTTCCGAGATCGAGCTTCGGGAACTCGTCGACATGGCGCAGGAGCGTGGCGTGGTGGCCGACGAGGAGCGGCGCATGATTCAGTCGGTGTTCGAACTCGGCGACACCTCGGCCCGTGAGGTGATGGTCCCGCGCACCGAGATGGTGTGGATCGAGAGCGACAAGAGCGCCGGACAGGCGACGTCCCTCGCCGTCCGCAGCGGTCACTCGCGGATCCCGGTGATCGGCGACAACGTCGATGACGTCCTCGGGGTGGTCTACCTCAAAGACCTGGTCCAGCAGACGTACCACTCGCGTGACGGTGGGCGCAGCGTCCGCGTCGGCGACGTGATGCGCCCGGCCGTGTTCGTGCCGGATTCCAAACCACTGGACAGCCTGCTCGCCGAAATGCAGCGCGACCGCAACCACATGGCGGTGCTGGTGGACGAATACGGCGGAGTCGCCGGGCTCGTCACCATCGAAGACGTCATCGAGGAAATCGTCGGGGAGATCGCCGACGAGTACGACCAGGACGAGACACCGCCGATCGAGGACCTCGGTGACGGTATGTACCGGGTGTCGGCGCGGCTGCCCATCGAGGATCTCGGCGAACTGTTCGGACTCGAACTCGAAAACGATGAGGTGGAGACCGTCGGCGGGTTGATCGGATACGAACTCGGCAGGGTGCCCCTTCCCGGCTCCGAGGTCGTGTCGGAGGGGCTGATCCTGCGCGGCGAGGGCTCCCCCGACGTGCGGGGCCGGGTGCGGATCAGTACGGTCTTCGTGCAACGCGCCCCCATCTCGGAAGACGATCACGACGACGAACGCGAACGGGAGAGCGACGATGCCTGAACTCGATACCGAGGACGCCAAGCTGATCGTGCTTGCGCGGGGAGCCCTGGGCCGCAGCGGAAGCGGGCAGGGCGCTGCCGTCCGCGACCTCGACGGCCGCACCTACGCCGCAGGCGCCGTCACCTTGGCCGCGTTGTCGCTGACAGCTCTGCAGGCGGCCGTCGCCGCGGCGGTGTCGAGCGGCGCCGAAGGATTCGAAGCGGCTGTCCTGATCGGCGCAGCCCCGGACGACCCCGGCATCGCCGCACTACACGAAGTCAGTGCGCAGGCGGCGATCGTCTTCGCGCGAACCGATGGATCCGTGATCGAGGAGAAGCATGAGTAAACCCGAATTCCGTTCCGGATTCGTCTGTTTCGTCGGGCGGCCCAACACGGGCAAGTCCACACTCACCAACGCGTTGGTGGGCAGCAAGATCGCGATCACGTCTTCGCGTCCGCAGACGACCCGGCATACGATTCGCGGCATCGTGCACCGCGAGCACGCGCAGTTGATCCTCGTCGACACCCCGGGGCTGCACCGGCCCCGGACGCTCCTCGGTCAGCGCCTCAACGACCTCGTGCGCGACACCTACTCCGAGGTCGACGTGATCTGCCTGTGCATTCCCGCGGACGAGAAGATCGGTCCCGGCGACCGGTGGATCGTGCAGCAGGTTCGCCAGATCGCGCCGAAGACGACGCTCATCGGCATTGTGACGAAGATCGACAAGGTCACCAAGGACAAGGTCGGGCAGCAGCTGCTGGCCGTGTCCCAGATGCTCGGACCGGAATCCGACGTCGTGCCGGTCTCGGCTGCGTCGGGTGAGCAGGTGGAGGTCCTGGTGGACGTGCTCGCCTCCAAGATGGAGGAAGGGCCCGCGTTCTACCCGGACGGCGAGCTCACCGACGAACCCGAAGAAACGTTGATGGCCGAACTCATCCGTGAGGCGGCGCTCGAGGGCCTCGGCGACGAACTGCCGCACTCTCTTGCGGTGGTCATCGAGGAAGTGATCCCCCGCGAGGGGCGCACCGAAAAGCAGGGCGAAATGCTCGACGTGCACGCCCTGCTGTACGTCGAACGCCCGAGCCAGAAGGGCATCGTCATCGGGAAGGGTGGCGCCCGGCTCCGGGAGGTCGGGACCAAGGCCCGCCTGCAGATCGAGAAGTTGCTGGGCACCCGGATCTTCCTCGAGCTGCACGTCAAAGTCGCCAAGGACTGGCAGCGCGACCCGAAGCAATTGGGCCGCCTGGGCTTCTAGGCGGCTGCGCCGCCCGTGAGTGGTTAACGAGTCCTGAGGCTCGTCAACCACTCACGGGCGCGGAGCGCCTACCGACATGGGACACTGGACCGGTGAGGCTGTATCGAGACAATGCGGTGGTCCTGCGCCAGCACAAGCTGGGCGAGGCCGACCGTATCGTCACACTCCTCACCCGCCAGCACGGTCTGGTGCGCGCGGTGGCCAAGGGGGTGCGCCGCACCAAGTCCAAGTTCGGGGCCAGGCTCGAGCCGTTCGCGCACATCGACGTGCAGTTGTATCCGGGCCGAAACCTCGACATCGTCACCCAGGTGCAAACTGTCGATGCGTTCGCCACCGACATCGTCGACGACTACTCCCGGTACACCACGGCGTGTGCAATCCTCGAAACCGCCGAACGACTGGCCGGTGAAGAGCGCGCTCCCGCGCTGCAACTGCACCGCCTGACGGTGGGTGCGCTGCGCGCCGTCGCCGAACACCATCGGCCGTGTGAGCTGATTCTCGATGCCTTCCTGCTGAGGGCCATGGGTTACGCAGGATGGGCACCTGCACTCGACGAGTGTGCGCGGTGCAGCGCACCCGGACCCCACCGGGCATTCCACGTGTCCGCTGGGGGCGCGGTGTGTACCCACTGCCGCCCACCCGGTGCGGCCACCCCGTCTCCCGGGGTGCTCGCACTGATGGACGCGCTGTTCCGTGGGAACTGGGCAGAAACCGAGAATGTGGCGGCGCCGCTGCGCAGTCAGGCCAGCGGACTGGTCGCCGCGCACCTGCAGTGGCATCTCGAACGACAGCTGCGCACCCTTCCCCTGATCGAACGGTCCCGTCCGCATCCGGCCGTCGGGCCGGAGAATTCGGTCAGGCAGGATGGGGACCGTGATTCGACGACGCGAACCTCGAACTCCGCTTGACGGTGCGGCCGAACGCCACATTCGGCCGCCCGACCCGCATCCGTCGGGGGCTCGGCCGCCGGGCCTGCAGACCGAACTGATACCTCGGCACATCGCGCTGGTCATGGACGGGAACGGCCGTTGGGCGCAGGAACGGGGACTGCCCCGGACTGCGGGCCATGAACGCGGCGAAGCCGTGCTGATGGACGCGGTCTGCGGCTGTATCGAGATGGGTGTCGAATGGCTGTCGGCGTATGCCTTCTCGACGGAGAACTGGAAACGCAGTCCCGAAGAAGTCCGCTTCTTGATGGGCTTCAACCGGGACGTGATCCGCAGGCGCCGCGACGAAATGCACGAGATGGGTGTGCGCGTGCGCTGGGCGGGACGCCGACCACGGTTGTGGCGCAGCGTGATCAAGGAACTCGAGATCGCCGAGGAGTTGACGAAGCACAACACGGTGATGAACCTGACGATGTGCGTCAACTACGGTGGTCGCGCCGAGATCGCCGATGCGACGAAGGAAATCGCACGCAGGGTTGCGGCGGGACAACTCGATCCGGAGAAGATCACCGAGGCGACGGTGGCCCGGTACCTCGACGAACCGGACATGCCGGATGTCGATCTGTTCCTGCGGCCGTCCGGTGAGCAACGAACGTCCAATTTCTTGATCTGGCAGTCCGCGTACGCGGAAATGGTCTATCAGGAGAAGCTGTTTCCCGACTTCGACCGGCGCGATTTGTGGGCGGCCTGCGTCGAATACGCCTCTCGGGACCGCAGATTCGGTGGCGTCAAGTGACGGCCGACGGAGCGCCGGCACTTCTGGCGCGCGCCGAGAATGCACTCGCTCATTTCGCCACGGTCGACAGGGCGGACGACGGCTCGCTCAGTTTCGAGTACGCCGGAGCGCTGTGCTCGATCAGTGCGATGACCCTGACCGAGGGACTGGACGTGTTGTCGATGACCTGTGTCCTCGCCTGGGATCGCCCCGTCAGTGCGTCACTGCACAAGAAGGTGGCCGAACGAAACAGCGCCCTCCAGTTCGGCTCGATCGCCGTGTTCGGACACGGCAGACTCGCCGACGTCATCCTGCGCTACACGTTCCCCGCCGCCGGCCTCGAGGACGAGGCCCTGACCACGATGTTGCTGCTGGCCCTGTCCGGGGCGGACACGGCTCGTCAGGGACTGATTCCCTGACGCTCACCGCGGCGCGTTGCAGTCCTTGCAGACGCCGAAGATCTCGATGGTGTGGCTGACGTCGGAGAATCCGTGATCGTCGGCGATCGACTGCGACCACTGTTCCACGGTGGGTCCTTCGACCTCGACGGTGTAGCCGCAACTGCGGCACACGAGATGATGGTGGTGCCCCGACGAGCACCTGCGGTACACCGATTCACCCGTGTCCGTTCGCAGGACGTCGACCGTCCCGGCATCGGCCAGCGTCTGCAGCGTGCGGTAGACGGTGGTGAGACCGATGCCTTCTCCACGTTTACGGAGTTCGTCGTGGAGTTCTTGTGCCGAGCGGAATTCCTCGATGTCGTCGAGGAGGGCGGAGATCGCACTGCGCTGCTTGGTGGCGCGCACTCCGACGACCACAGGTTTGCGATGCTCGGCGTTCTGGGTCGACATTCTCATCCTTCCTCGGCGTGCGCGACGGCGTCCACGACGATGTGTGCGAGGTGGTCGTCGACGAGCCGGTAGAGAACCTCGCGCCCGGTGCGTTCGCCGCGCACCACTCCGGCAGCCTTCAAGACGCGAAGGTGCTGGCTGATCAGCGGCTGGGTGACTCCCAGCGCCCCGACGAGTTCGTGCACGCAGCGCTCCGATTCGCGCAGTTGCAGCACGATGGCGATGCGGACCGGTGCAGCGAGCGCGCGCAGAATGTCACCTGCCGCAACCAACGTCTCCTTCGACGGCACAGGCGCGGGCGGTGCGGTGTCGAACGGATGAAGATCGCCGGTATCGGTCACGCTCACAGCGGATCTCCTTCGGTATGCCGGACACGAAGCGACAGAATGGTCGGGGAGCACGTTCGGTCAGCTCGTCGCCCATCTTATTGCAAATCGATTCCATTTTGATATGCATGAATTCGCATGTCAACCAGGCGGGTGAACCGGACGGAAACGGGCAGATAGGCTAGGAGCCGAAAACTGCACGTAAACCATGCATCTATTACCCAGATGGAGAGCACTCGAGTGGCACCGAAATCCAAAGTCGAAACCGTCGTCAACCTGGCCAAGCGTCGTGGCCTCGTCTATCCGTGCGGTGAGATCTACGGGGGCACGAAGTCGGCCTGGGATTACGGCCCCTTGGGTGTCGAACTCAAGGACAACATCAAGAAGCAGTGGTGGCGCAACATGGTCACCAGCCGCGAAGACGTCGTCGGTCTCGACTCGTCGGTAATTCTTCCGCGGGAGGTATGGGTGGCGTCCGGCCACGTCGGCGTGTTCAACGACCCGTTGGTCGAGTGTCTCAACTGCCACAAACGCCACCGTCAGGATCACCTGCAGGAGGCGTACGCGGAAAAGAAGGGTCTCGATAACCCCGACGACGTCACCATGGACGTCATTGCCTGCCCCGACTGCGGCACGGTGGGGCGTTGGACCGAGCCCCGCGACTTCAACATGATGCTCAAGACGTATCTCGGCCCGGTCGAGAGCGAAGAGGGAATGCACTACCTGCGGCCCGAGACGGCGCAGGGCATTTTCGTCAACTTCGCGAACGTGCTCACCACGTCGCGTAAGAAGCCGCCCTTCGGCATCGGCCAGATCGGTAAGAGCTTCCGCAACGAGATCACCCCCGGCAACTTCATCTTCCGCACTCGCGAGTTCGAGCAGATGGAGATGGAGTTCTTCGTCAAGCCCGGTGAGGACGAGGAGTGGCACCAGTACTGGATCGACTACCGCATGGACTGGTACACGGGCCTGGGTATCAACAAGGACAACCTGCGCCTGTACGAGCACGCCGCGGACAAGCTGTCGCACTACTCCAAGCGGACCGTGGACATCGAGTACCGGTTCCACTTCCAGGGCAGCGAGTGGGGCGAGCTCGAGGGTGTGGCCAACCGCACCGACTTCGATCTGTCGACGCACTCGACGCACTCGGGCACCGACCTCAGCTATTACGACCAGGCCAGTGGTGACCGGTACACGCCGTACGTCATCGAGCCCGCCGCCGGCCTCACCCGGTCGCTGATGGCCTTCCTCGTCGACTCCTACACCGAGGACGAGGCACCCAACGCGAAGGGCGGCGTCGACAAGCGCACGGTGCTGCGGCTGGACCGTCGCCTCGCGCCGGTGAAGGCCGCGGTGCTGCCGTTGTCCCGCAATGCCGATCTGACGCCCAAGGCGAAGGATCTGGCCGCGACGCTTCGTCAGAACTGGAACGTCGAGTTCGACGATGCCGGCGCCATCGGACGCCGTTACCGTCGTCAGGACGAGATCGGTACGCCGTTCTGCATCACCGTCGACTTCGACACCCTCGAGGATCATGCGGTCACCGTCCGTGAGCGTGACTCGATGGCTCAGGAGCGTGTCGCGCTCGATCAGGTGGAGGGCTACCTGGCCCAGCGCCTTCTGGGCTGCTGATCCGGAAGACGAGCAGGGTGAGCAGTTCCCCGGTTGCGGTCGATTCCCGACCGCAACCGGGGATCTGTTGTAATTGCCTCAGACGAAACGGGGGCATTGATGAGTGATGTGCTGGTATGCGGTGCGCTGCTGATCGGGAGCGCAGGTTTTCTGGGACTGGCGGTGGCCCTGTTCGGGTCGGCTGGTGCCCGCTCGTGCAGCGACGTCGAGTAGGCCGCGGAAGGTCAGAAGCGGCCGCCTCCGCTGATTCGGCCCGAGCTGCGCGGACCACCGAAGGAGCCCGGCCCACCCCCGAAACCGCCACCACCGAAACCGCCACGGGAGCCTCGGCCTCCCCAGCTGCCGCGGCCGCTGAATCCGCCCCGCATGACGCTGTCGATCAGGATTCCGCCGAGGACCGCCCCGGCGAGGTTCCCGCCGGCCCCCGGCCCGGCGCCTTGCCGAAGTTCCCAGTCCTGCACGTCGTTTCGGGCAGAATTCAGGGCGTCGACGGCGAGAGTCGACGCGGCCTGCGCATGCTGCAGGGCGCCGGAGACATCGGTCTCGCGGAGCTGACGCGCGGCGGCGAGATGACGCTGGGCCTCGGTGAGCCGGGTCCTGGCCTTCGCACCGATCGCACCGCGCCGGGTGCCGATGAAATCCGAGGCCGCGGTCACCTGTGACTGCGCTGCCACCAGGTTCTGGTCGAGACGCTGCTGCGCGCGTTCGCTCTGTCGGTGGGATTCCTGGGCTGCTGCCAGGACGGCGTCGAGTTCGGCGTCTGCCTTGACGATCGCGGTGAAGGTGCCGAGCGGGTCGGCATCTTTCGAGGTGCGTGCCGATGCGAGCGCTGCCTGGGCGGCGTCCCGCGCCGATTCGAGCGGGGGTCCACCCTGCTCGGTGAACTGGGCGGCAGCGGCCACCCCGTTCTCGAGGTCGGTGATCGCCGCGGGCAGGGCGGCGATCGCGTGGCGAATGTTGTCGGCTGCGTGATCGACGGCGTCGAGCAACGTCCGGGCCTGCTCGAGTGCGCCCTCGGCACTGCGGATCGCCGACACGGCCGGCCCCTGCTTTCCCGGCGGCAGGGCGATGGTGTCCCGCGCCTCGCTCACTGCCTGCTCCGCAAACGCCAGCCGTTCCTGCGCCATCGTCACATTGGCCGCGACGGACGCCAGCGTCTCGGCCGGGAACTGGGTGTGCAGTGCCTCGAGTGTGCGGGTGGACTCCGGAATGCGGACGCTTGCCGCGACGATGTCGCGGGTCAGCGCGTCGAGTCGCTCGGGTGCGTTGATCAGGAGATTTCGCAGACCGTCGAACTCCTGAACCCGTTCGTCGAGTTCCCGGTCTGCCCGGCCGCAGGAGGAGATGATGTCGATCAGCATCTCTCGCTGCTGCTGGGGAGTCTCGGGAATCGCGTCGTCGAGTCGTTGACGGACGGTGAACGCGGCGGCCAGCGCCGCCTGCGCCTTCTCGAACGCCGTGGCGAACGACGCGGTCGACTGCTCCCCGAACTCGCCCCGGGCGAGGTCGAGTTCTTCGCGGCTGGTGCGCAGCGCGTTGTCCGTGTCGACCAGAATTTCCCTGGCCCGCTCGTCCAGCGTGGGCAGCGGCAGGGCGGCAAGTGCGTCGGTGTCCTCGGGGTCGATGTTCCTCGCGGCCGCGACAGCGTCCGCAGCCCGGTCGTTCTTCTTCTTGCGGGAGTACAGGACAATTCCGCCGACGCCTGCCGCCACCACGCCGCCGCCGATGAGCAGCGTGCGCACCGACATTCCGCCGCTCGCGCTTATCGCATCGCCGAGACCGCCCGCCGCGGCGATGGCGCCACCCGCCCAGTCATCCTCGCGCAGAGCGGGTTCGACGGCGTCGACCCGGATGCTCTCCGCTTCATTGGAAGATATTTCCTCGAGGCCGTCCGAGGCGATGAGAGCGTATTCGCGGTCGACGGTGGCGACAGCCAACAGCGCGTCCCGGTCGCCGAGCGAGGAGGCCTGCGCGGTGCGATCGGCCCACGGTCCTGCGCCGAGACCGTCGAAGTCGGCGACATAGACCACCCACAACCGCACCTTGTGCTCGTCGTAGAGCTGATCGATCGCGGCCTCGACCTCGGTTCGCTGATCCTCGTCCAGCGCGCCCACGTTGTCCGTCACCTGAGTGGGCAACCGGAAGGGTGCATCGGCCGACGCGACCGCCGGTCCCCACAGGATCGTCACCACACCGAGGACGGCTGCGACCGCACCCAGGACCGAGAACCGTCGAGCAGGTGGAGCGAGGATTCGTCGGCGGGACGACGGCAACTGCTCGAGTGGCGATGCGACTGGCATGGCAGCAAATCTATCCGGTGTGGCGAGTCGTCAGCGGGACAGTTCGACGGCAGCTGGCAGAATCGGGGAGTGAATACTGCACCGAGCCGTGAACGCCACGACCTGCCGCGCGCCGAGGCGCGTCTGGGTTTCGTCGGCACGTTCGCGCGGTGGACCCGCCGGGTGATCGTCGGAGTGGTCCTGATCGCCGTCGCCCTCGTGTTCGGCACGGCAGTCCGGGTGTGGCAGGTGGCGCGGATCGACGACGTCTCCAGCGCCGACGCCATCGTCGTCCTGGGAGCCGCGCAGTACTCGGGGACCCCGTCGTCGGTGTTCGAGGCCCGACTCGAACAGGCCTACAAGCTGTACGAACAAGGCGTGGCTCCCGAGGTCATCACCGTGGGCGGGAAGCAGGAGGGCGACGAGTACACGGAGGCGGCGTCGGGTAAGAACTACCTGATGTCGCGCGGGGTCCCCGCCGATAGCATCACCGCAGTCGAGGAGGGGTCCGACACCCTGCTGAGCATCGAGGCCGTCAGCGAGACCATGGGGGAGCAGGGCATCAACTCGGCGGTCCTGGTCAGCGACCCCTGGCATTCACTGCGCACCCGCACGATGGCGCGCGACGCCGGACTCGATGCCTGGACTGCGCCCACCCGGCAGGGCCCGGCCGTCTTCACGCGCGAATCCCAGCTACACGGGATAGCGCGGGAAACCGGGGCCCTGATCTGGTACCAGCTCACCCACTTCTCCGCGGACTTCCCCTACACGGCAGGACAATGATGGCCGGATACTCGACTCACGACGTCGCACGGCGCGTCTCCGAGCCGCCCAAACGGGCCGGTCTGCCGGGGAGCCAGATCGCCGCGGCCCAGCACCGCTCCGATTTCTCCCGGGACCGCGCTCGCGTGCAGCACTCCGCTGCGTTACGCCGGCTCGCGGACAAGACACAGGTGGTGGGACCGAGGGACGGTGACACACCCCGTACCCGGTTGACTCATTCGATCGAGGTCGCACAGATCGGGCGGGGAATTGCGGACGGACTCGGATGTGACCCCGATCTGGTGGATCTCGCGGGGCTCGCGCACGACATCGGCCACCCGCCCTACGGACACAATGGTGAGAAGGCACTCGACGAGGTCGCGGCGAGCTGCGGCGGCTTCGAAGGTAACGCCCAGAATCTGCGAATCCTGACCAACCTCGAACCCAAGGTCCTCGATCCCTCGGGCGCCAGCGCCGGACTCAACCTCACGCGCGCGGCGCTGGATGCGGCCATCAAGTATCCGTGGACGAGGCCCCGGCCGGGTGCCAAATTCGGGGCCTACGACGACGACGCCGAAGTACTGATCTGGGTGCGCGAGGGCGCACCGGAGAATCGTCGGTGCCTCGAGGCGCAGGTGATGGACTGGGCCGACGACGTGGCGTATTCGGTTCACGACGTCGAGGACGGGGTGATCGCTGGGCGCATCGATCTGCGTTCGCTCGCCGACCCGGTGGAACAGCGGGCGCTGGCGGAACTGGGTGTCTCCGAGTTCCCCGGGCTGGTCGTCGACGACCTCGTCGAGGCGGCGCATCGGCTCAGCCTCCTGCCTGTAGTGGTGGAGGTGGGCAGCTACGACGGCACGCTGACCAGCGCCGTCGCGTTGAAGAATCTGACCAGCGAGTTGGTCGGCCGTTTCGCCACCGCCGCGATCAGCGGCACGCGGAAGGTCAACGGGGACGAGCCGCTGGCCCGGTACGACGCGGACCTGGTGATCCCCCCGGTGGTGGCCTCCGAAGTGGCCCTTCTGAAAACCGTTGCGCTGTATTACGTGATGTCCGACTCCGGTCACAAGGCGCGGCAGGAGCGGCAGCGCGACCGCATTCACCGAGTGGCCGAATGGCTCCTGGCCACCGCTCCGGCGGGACTCGACCCCCTGCTGTTGCCTGCCTGGGACAAGGCCGGCGACGATTCCGCGCGGGTCCGGGTGATCGTCGATCAGATCGCCTCGTACACCGAGAGCAGGCTCGAACGCGTAGACAAGGCCAGCCTGGGAGCGCAAGCGAGCTGGGGCTGACGAGAAACGGACCAATCCGCCCGCTCCGGTGCTACGAATACGGTGCGAGAGCGCTCGCACCACCCGTACAGGGAGCCCGGATGAAGTCTGTACTGCGCAAGATCATCGGTTCGATGTCCGCCGCCCTGGCGGTTGCGGTCCTCGACGGCATCCGGGCAGCGCAGCGACTGCCGCGGACCGGTCTGGGCGTCGGCCCGGTGGGGTTGGCGGGATACTCCGGTGGCGCCATGGCAACTAATTGGGCGACGGCACTCGCGCCGACCTACTCGCCCGAGCTCGACATCGTGGGCGCAGCCCAGGGCGGTACCCCGGTGAACATCGGCGAATTGGCCGACCGGTTGGGCGGCGCCCCCTCGGACGCCTTCGGTCTGGGTTTCGCGGCCGCCATCGGACTCGAACGCGAGTACCCGACGCGCTCGCCCCTGGGAAACGGCCTCAACGACGAGGGTCTCGAGCTCCGCGACCGGATGAGCAATCTGTGCCCGATTCGATCCTCGCTGCCGGTGCCGGCATGCCGCTGGCCGAACTCACCGACGGTCCGAGCATCCTCACCGATCCCTCGGGACGGTGTGTTATGGACGAGAACAGTGTGCAGCTGTACCCGGGCGTGCCGAGAACGCCGATGTACGTCTGGCACGGCAGTGCGGATCCCCTGGTAAACATCGGGCCGGTACGCGAGACCGTCGACAAGTACTGCGCGCAGGGCGCGAGGGTTCAGTTCGACGTGATCCCGGGCGCCGACCACGGCACCGCCACCGTGCTCGGTGTGGGGCGGGCGTTCAGTTACCTCGGTGACCGGTTCGCGGGGATTCCGGCGCCGTCGAACTGCTGATTCCGAGTCGGAAATTGCGGCCCCGGCGGAGCGCCTAGACTGTGTGCCGTGGCTGGCAGAATCCCTGATCGAGACGTTGCGGCCATTCGCGAGCGCACCCGCATCGAGGACATCGTGGGGGAGTACGTGTCCCTCAAGCGTGCCGGCGGTGACTCGATGAAGGGCCTGTGTCCGTTCCACGACGAGAAGTCGCCGTCGTTCCATGTTCGGCCCAATCATGGGCACTATCACTGCTTCGGCTGTGGTGAGGGCGGCGACGTCTACTCGTTCCTGCAGAAGATCGACCACATCAGTTTCGTCGAGGCTGTCGAGCAGCTGGCCGATCGGCTGAACTACTCGATTTCGTACGAGGGTGGCGGCACGTCCGTCCAACGCGACCGCGGCACTCGTGCGCGGCTGGTGGCGGCCAATGCGGCAGCCCAGGAATTTTATGCCGCGCGTCTGCAGGAACCGGACGCGCAGGCGGCCCGCGACTACCTGACGGAGCGCAACTTCGACGCGCACGCCGCGCAGCAGTTCGGTTGCGGTTACGCGCCCGACGGCTGGGACGTGCTCACGAAGCATCTGCTGGGCAAGGGTTTCGAGGTCAAGGAACTCGAGGCGGCGGGGCTGTCGAAGGCCGGCCGCCGCGGCCACATCGACCGCTTCCATCGGCGCCTGCTCTGGCCGATCCGCAACCTGTCGGGCGACGTCATCGGCTTCGGTGCGCGCAAACTCTTCGACGACGACACGATGCCGGGGAAGTATGTGAACACCCCGGAAACCATGCTGTACAAGAAGTCTCAGGTGCTCTTCGGCCTGGATCTCGCCAAGCGCGACATCGCCAAAGGGCATCAGGCGGTCGTGGTCGAGGGCTACACCGATGTGATGGCGATGCACCTCGCCGGGGTGAAGACGGCCGTTGCCGCCTGCGGAACCGCGTTCGGTGAGGACCACCTCGCCATGCTGCGTCGTCTTTTGATGGACGACAGCTATTTTCGCGGCGAGATCATCTACACGTTCGACGGCGACGCAGCCGGGCAGGCCGCGGCGATGAAGGCTTTCGAGGGCGATCAGAAGATGGCCGGGCAAACCTTCGTGGCCGTCGCCCCCGATGGTATGGACCCGTGCGAACTGCGGCAGAAGTCCGGTGACGCGGCTGTCCGCGATCTGGTGGCGCGCCGGACACCGATGTTCGAATTCGTGGTCAAGTCGATCCTCACCGAGCACGACCTCGAGACCGCAGAGGGACGTGTGGAGGCGCTGCGCCGCACGGTGCCGGTGGTTGCTCAAATCAAGGAAGCGACGCTGCGTGACAGTTACGCCGTCCAGCTGTCCGGTTGGGTGGGCTGGGACGATATCGCCGCCGTTCGTCAGCGGGTGCGCGACGAGGCGCGCAAGCGGGCGTCGACGCGGGGTTCGGTGCCTGCTCCGCCGCGCCGCAAAGCGGGCAGGGACGACAGCGATGCGCCGCAGCTTCCGGTGGGCCTGTCCCGTCCCCGGCCCAACGACCCCACGCTGTGGGCGCAGCGGGAGGCGCTGAAGAGCGCGCTGCAGCACCCGTCGATCGCCGGCACGGTGTTCGACTCACTGCCCGTCGAGACCTTCACGCACCCGGCGTACGTGATGATCCGCGAAGCGATGATCGCCGCCGGCGGAACGAGTGCAGGCCTCGGCGGAGGCGAGTGGGTCGACGCCGTCAGCCGGGGAGTGGGAGACATCACGGCGGCATCGCTCGTCTCCGAGCTCGCCGTCGAGCCGCTCCCCGCCGAAGAAGATCGAGTGCCCCGATACATTTCGGGCGTACTCGCACGCCTGCAAGAGGTGTGGGTCGGTGAACAGGTGGCCGAGCTGAAGTCCAAGCTCCAGCGCATCTCCCCGGCCACCGAATCGGACGAATTCCACTCGCTGCTCGGCGACCTCGTCGCGTTGGAGCAGTACCGCCGCAGTCTCCTCGATCAGGCGATCGGCGACACCACCAGGGACGGGATGGCCGGCTGAACGCCTGCGGCGCTCACCGGTTCTTCAACTGCTCGTGGGGAACGAACACCGTGGTGTCCTCGTCGATCGGCTTCATCGGCTCGAGTTTGGGCTGCGTGTTCAGGGAATCGGACAGCTTCTGCCGCGACACCTGCAACACCTTCTTGGTGGCCGGACTGGTGGCCACAGCCCTCGTTGCCCGGCTGATCTGTTCGTAGCGTGCACGTCCCGCCCGCGTACCCAGCACGTACCCCGCCGCGATACCGATCAACAACCGCATCATTCCCGCTTCCTCCCGGTGCACATCGACCGTCCCCATCCTGCCTGATACGTCGACAGGCAGCCGATTTGGTACTGGGGTAGGGCTATGCGCTACAGTTTCTCAGGCGTCGCCGGGAACGGCGAAGCACAGCAGAATAATCCCCTGTAGCTCAATTGGCAGAGCTTCCGACTGTTAATCGGACGGTTGCTGGTTCGAGTCCAGCCGGGGGAGCAACGAAACCCCCGCCCGGATCTTTCCGGGCGGGGGTTTCTGCTGTCCCGGGCCAATCCCGATCGGTGTGCGTGCCAGGCGGGTACATTCCCGCTGTATCGGCAGCAAACGACCGCGGGGTGTGCGATGAGCGAGGACGGCGGCCAGGCGGAGCGGACCCGGTCAGCCGGAGGCATTGGTCCGCGCGACGCCCCACGCTGGCTACGACCGGCCGTCTTCTACGTGCTCCTCGCGGTGGCCGCCTACCAGATGTCGGGCTGGCTGTTCCACAACCTGCGAGGCTTCCTGGGACTGCTGTTCCTCGCGTGGTTGTTCAGCATCACCATCGAGCCGGTCGTCGATTGGATGGCCTCTCGGGGTGTTCGCCGGGGCGCCGCCACCGGACTGGTTCTGTTCGCACTGTTCGTCGCGGCAATCGCCTTCCTGGCCCTGTTCGGGACGCTGCTCGCCCAGCAGCTGGCCCAGCTGCTGAAGGCACTGCCCGGCGCGCTGTCCTCGGTCACCGAATGGTCCAATCGCGTTCTCGACACCGATTTCGCGACGGGCGACGACTTGATTCATCTCACCCCCGACACCATTCGCGACCTTGCGCAGCGTTTCACCCCAGGGGTTCTGGGCGTCGTGTCCTCGCTACTCGGCGTCGTGTTCCAGATGCTGACGCTGCTGTTGTTCGTGTTCTACATGTCGGCGCAGGGCCCGACCCTCCGCCGGACGATCTCGAGCTGGTTCCCGGCGCGGCAACAGCGCGTCATCTCCACCGTCTGGGAAATTTCGGTCGAGAAGACCGGGGGATACATGGTGTCGCGGCTGATCCTCGCCGCGGTGAGTGCCGTCGCCACCGGAATCTTCCTCGTGATCATCGGCGTCCCCTATTGGCTGCCGCTCGCGCTGTGGACCGGGGTCGTCTCGCAGTTCGTCCCCACCCTGGGCACATATCTCGCCATTGCCCTGCCGGCGGTCATCGCGGCGGCGGCCCAGCCGATCGACGGCGTGTGGGTAGTGGTGTTCGGAACGGTCTATCAGCAAGTCGAGAACTACATCCTTCACCCGCGAATCACCTCGCGGACGGTGTCGATCCACCCTGCGGTCGCGTTCGGATCGGTCATCGTCGGCGCGTCGCTGTTCGGCGCGGTCGGGGCACTGATCTCCGTTCCCGTGGTAGCGGCGATCCAAGCGCTGGTCGGAACCTACGGTCGACGTTACGAACTCGTCGCCGACGAGAGACCGATCGACCCAGGGCAGTCGACAGTTACCTCAGTCGAACAGCGCGAACACGCGCGCGACGAAAAAGGCCGCGATCCCCAGGATGAGTAGGCCGACCAGCACGAAAGTGAGCACCGGCAGACTGCGTCCCGGCATCGGTTGAGGATGAGACAAGCCAGAGGTCTGCCCCGCGTCGGGTGGTGTATCCCCAGCGGGAACGCCACCGCCCTCCTCGAGTGCGGGTGCATCATCCGGGTCCGGTCCTGGATTCTGAGTGCTCACCTTGCTCCCTTCACGAACCGCGATCACGAAGCGACGACGGCTGACAGCAGAGGTACCCGCGACCGCGTCATCCCACACACCCAGCGCCACGACCGGCAGCCGAAGCGGGGCGTCTCGAAAGCCCAAGGCGACAAGGACGCGAGGCCGCGGAGCCCCGAGATTCGCGCCGCATCCCGCGTGCCACCTTACGGCCGCGGCACGGTAACATCGGCTCGCCGCAGTCCGAACATGCCGCGGCGATGGGGGCGGTAGCTCAGTCGGTTAGAGCCGTGGACTCATAATCCATTGGTCGCGGGTTCGAGCCCCGCCCGCCCCACCCCGTTTACTTGGCGCGAGTTTGTGACCGGTCCCCGGATTTCCCTGCCACAGCGATGAGCCGATCGCCTGCGTCCGAGCCGTGGTCGCGGATAGAATCGGGTTTCTGCGCTGGACCGGGGGGGCTCTCGGATTGGAGCTGATCTCGGATGGCCGATCAGGCGAAACTCCTCGACTATTTGAAGCGGGTCACCGCAGAGCTCTATCAGGCGCGGGCGAAGTTGCGCGAGGCCGAGGGGGGTCAGTCGCGAACCGATCGCCGTCATCGGAATGGGCTGCCGGTTCCCTGGCGGGGTGCGGTCACCGCAGGATTTGTGGCGCCTGGTGGAATCGGGTTCCGATACCGTCACCGAGTTCCCCGAGGACCGCGGCTGGGAGCTGGCGGATCTCTACGATCCGAAAGCCGAGCAGGCCGGCAAGACGTACACGGTGCAGGGCAGCTTTCTCGACGATCCCGCGGGCTTCGACCCGGAGGTCTTCGGCATCTCGCCCCGCGAAGCGCTGGCCATGGACCCGCAGCAGCGACTTCTTCTCGAAACCAGCTGGGAAACGTTCGAACATGCCGGCATCGATCCGCGGTCCATGCACGGTCGCCAGGTCGGCGTCTTCACCGGGTTGTCGGGAATCGACTACGCAGCGCGGGCGGGCGGCATGCCGCCCGAGGACCTCGAGGGGTACTTCATCACCGGCAACGCCATGAGCGTTGCCTCCGGCCGGGTGGCGTACAGCTTCGGCCTCAGCGGACCGGCGATCACGGTCGACACCGCCTGCTCGTCGTCGCTGGTTTCCATCCACCTCGCCATGCAAGCGCTGCGCAGCGGTGAGTGCGAGCTGGCTCTGGCGGGCGGCGCGACCGTGATGTCGACCCCCGCGGTGTTCGTCGAGTTCAGTCGCCAGCGCGGACTGGCCCGCGACGGGCGGTGCAAGGCGTTCTCCGCCGCGGCAGACGGCACGGCGTGGGGTGAAGGCGCGGGGATAGTGGCGCTGGAACGTCTTTCCGATGCAGAGCGCAATGGTCGCCGGATCCTGGCCGTCATCCGCGGCAGTGCGGTGAACCAGGATGGCGCGAGCAACGGCCTGACCGCTCCGAATCGGCAGGCCCAGGAGCGGGTGATAGGGCAGGCACTGTCCAACGCGGGGCTGGGACCGGCCGAGGTCGACGCGGTCGAGGCGCACGGAACCGGCACGAAGCTGGGCGATCCGATCGAGGCATCGGCCCTGCTGGCCGGCTACGGCCGGAATCGTCCCGTCGACCAGCCGCTGTGGCTGGGCTCGGTGAAGTCCAATCTCGGACACACCCAGGCCGCCGCCGGCGTTGCCGGCGTGATCAAGATGATCATGGCGATGCAGCACGGGGTTCTCCCGCAGACGCTGCACGTCGACCGGCCGACCCCGCACGTCGACTGGTCAGCCGGTGCGGTGTCGCTGCTCACCGAGCAACGGAAGTGGCCCGAGGTCGATCGGCCCCGCCGGGCAGCGGTGTCGTCGTTCGGCATCAGCGGCACCAACGCCCATGTCGTTCTCGAGCAGCCCCCGACGTTCGAGCCGGTGACCACCGGATCGCCTTCTCCGGCAGACGAAGTCGTGGCGTGGTGCGTGTCCGGGCACACCGAACCCGTGTTGCGCACCCAGGCCGCGAAGTTGCGCGACTACGCCGCAGACCATCCCGAACTGACGCCTGCCGCGGTAGCCGGCGCACTGCTCGGCTCACGTGCCACCTTCGACTACCGGGCCGCGGTGATCGGGGCGGAGCCGCGGGTGCTGCTGGCCGGCCTCGACGCGCTCAGCCGAGGCGTGCCCAGCCCTCACGTGGTCAGTGGCGTGGCCTTGGAAGCCGGGGACCGGCCGGTGTTCGTCTTTCCTGGGCAGGGCTCGCAGTGGGTGGGGATGGCCACGGAGCTACTGGATTCTTCGCCAATCTTCGCCGCCAGTGTGCAGGAGTGTGCCGACGCGCTTGCCCCCTTCACGGACTTCTCGCTGCTCGAGGTACTGCGGGATCGAGACCCGGCCTCACTGGACCGGGTCGATATCGTGCAGCCGGCGCTGTTCGCGATGATGGTCGGTCTCGCGCAGTTGTGGCGTGCACACGGCGTCGACCCGGCGGCGGTTGTCGGTCACTCGCAGGGCGAGATCGCGGCCGCCTACGTCGCCGGCGCACTGAGCCTGTCCGACGCGGCGTTGGTCGTCGCGGCGCGCAGCAAGGTGATCGCCGCATCGGCCCGGCGTGGCGGTGGGATGGCCTCGCTGGCATTGCCGCACGACATCGTGCGGGAGAAGATCCAATCCTGGTCCGGTGCCATCGAGGTTGCGGCGATCAACGGTCCGTCGGCGACGGTGGTCTCGGGTCCCGTCGATGCCCTCGACATCCTCGTCGAGCAGGTGCAGGGCGACGGCGTCCAAGCGAGGCGGATCGCGGTGGAATACGCCTCCCATTGCGCCGACGTTTCGGTGCTGCGCCAACCGATTCTCGACGCCCTGGCCTCGATCGAGCCGCACCGGTCACAGATTCCGTTCTACTCGTCGGTGTCAGGTGGTGCGTTGGACGGCAGCGCGCTCGACGCGGACTACTGGTACCGGAATCTGCGCCGCACGGTTCGATTCGAACAGGCGACGAGAGCCCTTGTGGCAGAGGGATATCGATTCTTCGTGGAGTCGTGTGGCCACCCTGTCCTGACCGTGCCGTTGCAGGAAACGCTCGAGGCGGCGGGCGTCGCCGGACGAGCCATCGGCACCCTGAGACGCGACAATGCAGGCCTACGCCAGTTCACCGCCGCACTCGCCGAAGCCCAGGTACACGGAGTGCACGTCGAGTGGGACCGGGTGCGGTGGGCTCACCGCGACGATCGGCAGCAGTGGGTCGACCTGCCCACGTACGCATTTCACCACCGCCGCTACTGGCTGGAAAGTTCGGTGCCGCAAGGCGACGTCGCATCGGCGGGCATGGAGACCGGGGGACACCCGATGCTCGGTGCGTCGGTCGAACTCGGCGACGGTCGTGGCGCTGTGTTCACGGGAGTGCTGTCGCCGCACCGTGTTCCGTGGCTGAGTGATCACGCGGTGAACGGCACGGTCATCCTGCCGGGCACGGCTTTCGTAGAGCTCGCCCTGCACGCAGGAAGCCGCGTCGCGTGCGGACGGCTCGAAGAACTCACCATCGAGGCGCCCTTGATGATCCCCGGCGACGGTGAGGTGGCCGTGCAGGTGAGCGTGCTCGCCGACGGCGAGGCCGGCCATTCGACGGTGTCGGTGCATTCTCGACCCGCGGATGCGTCGGGGGATGCTCCGTGGACCCGGCATGCCACCGGCGTGCTCACCGCAGATGTGGACAGCGCCGACTCCCCCGAAGAGTGGCCGCCGGCCGATGTCACACCGATCGACGTCAGAGGGCTGTACGAGGTGCTCGACGACGCCGGCTACGGGTACGGCCCGATGTTCCGGGGGTTGCGCGCAGCGTGGCGCCGCGGTGACGAGCTGTTCGGCGAGGTGCGGCTGGGCGGAGAGGACCCGGCTGCGGCGGTGGCGGGATACGGAATTCATCCGGCCGTGCTCGACGCCGCGCTGCACGTTATCGCGTTCGGAGTCGCAGACACCGGCGCACGCGACGTCCGGCTGCCGTTCGCCTGGGGGACAGTGCAACTGCACGCGGTAGGCGCAACCGCCTTGCGCGTGCACATCACCACCATCGGGCCCGAGCGATATCGGGTATCGGCGTACGACTCCGCCGGCAAGTCGGTGCTGACCGCGGACTCGTTGGCGCTCCGGCCGCTGGGAGAAACCGGGGTGTCACCCGCCGGGGCCGGCGAAAGCCTCTACCGCGTGGAGTGGATGCCCGTCGGTGCATCCGCTGCGGCCCCGGTCGAGCTGCTGCCCCTCGCGGAGGTGCTTTCCGGAGCCGATCCCGACGGCCGCGTGCTGTGGCTGGCCGGCGAACCGGGTGATCAGTCGGACGTGCCGACGCGGGCGCACGCCGTCGCCGAGTCGACGCTCCGGGCGGTCCAGTCCTGGCTCCGGGACGAGCGCCTCGCCGAGACCCACCTACTGGTCACGACCCGGCTCGCGGTAGCCGTCCGCGACGACGATCCGATCGACAACATCTCTGCCGCGCCCGCGTGGGGACTGATCGGGGCGGTGCAACACGAGCATCCGGACCGCATCACCCTGGTCGACCTGGACATGCAGCCCGGCGACCTGTCCGATCCCACGCTGTTGTCCATGGCGCTGGGATGCAACGAACCTCAGCTGGCCATCCGCGAAGGGGTTCTACTGGCACCCATGCTCGCCGCCGCAGCGCCCGCCGCCGCGGCGCCCGACGCGGGACCGGCGCCCTTCGGTCCGGCCGGCACGGTCGTGATCACAGGTGGGACCGGGACTATCGGCAGACTGATCGCGCGCCACCTCGTGGCGCGGTACGGGGTCCGCCGGCTGGTGCTCACGGGCCGGAACGTACTCGATGCCGAGAGTGCGGCCCGACTGCGAGAGGAGGTTGCCGAGCCGGGTGTCGAGATCCGTGCGGTCGCCTGCGACGTGGCCGACCGTGCAGCTGTGGCGGACATGCTCGCCGACATTCCCGACCTGTCGGGCGTCATCCACGCTGCCGGTGTGCTCGAGGATGCCACCGCCGCTGCCGTGACCCCGCAGCAATTGCACGCCGTTCTGCGTCCCAAGGTGGACGGAGCCTGGCATCTGCACGAACTCACCCGCGACCGTGAGTTGTCGGCATTCGTGCTGTTTTCCTCTGCGGCGGGTGTGCTCGGTGGCGCCGGCCAAGCGAATTATGCAGCGGCGAATGTTTTTCTCGACGCACTCGCCCAGCACCGCCGCCTCCGCGGACTGCCGGCGATCTCCATGGCCTGGGGATTGTGGGACCGCCCGAGCGGGATGACGTCCCATCTCAATGCGGCCGACCTCGACCGGTTGCAGCGCACGGGCATCGACACCCTCAGCCCGGAGTCGGGGCTTGCGCTGTTCGACGCGGCGCTTGCCGTCAATCGTCCGTTGATCGTGCCGATACGGCTGTCGGCGCGTTCCTCGAAGTCCGACGGTGAGTCGGTGCCGCCCATCCTGCGCCGTGTGCTGGGTATCCGTCACCGCCGCGCTGCCGCCGCCGACGCGCCGACCGGCCTGGCCGACGAGTTGCGCGCACTCGGTCCCGCGGAGCGGCACGGCCGGGTGCTGGACATCGTCACCACCCACGTTGCGGCCGTACTCGGGCACGAGGGGAAGGAGGCGATCGACCCGGAACGGGCGTTCAAGCAACTCGGTTTCGACTCGCTGACCGCCGTGCAACTGCGGAATCAACTGACGACTGCCACCGGCGTGCGGCTCGCGGCGACAGTCGTTTTCGACCATCCCACTGCTGACGCGCTGACTCAGGAGTTGGTCGCGCGACTTCTCGGCAGTTCTGCTGCTCCGCAACCGACCCAGAAAGCGCGAACCCGCAGAGACGACGACCCGATTGTCATTGTCGGAATGGCGTGTAGATATCCGGGGAAGGTGTACGGCCCGGACGACTTGTGGCGGCTCGTCCGCGACGGCCACGACGCGGTGGGGGCGTATCCCGACAATCGAGGCTGGAATCTCGACGAGGTGTACGACCCGGACCCGGACCGCAGCGGCACAACGTACATGAGTGAAGGAGGGTTCCTGTACGACGGAGACGAATTCGACGCCGCATTCTTCGGAATCAGTCCGCGCGAAGCCGTCGCGATGGACCCCCAGCACCGCCTGCTGCTCGAGTGTGCCTGGGAAGCGTTGGAAGCGGCGGGGATACGGCCCGATTCCCCCGACCTCACCGACACCGGCGTGTACGTGGGGATGATGGGCGGTGACTACGGGTTCCACCTGATGAGCCAACGCAATGTAGATGCCGAGGGCTATCTGATGACCGGGACCAGCAACAGCGTGGCCTCCGGTCGGATCTCGTACTCTCTCGGATTCACCGGTCCCGCAGTCACCGTCGACACGGCCTGCTCGTCGTCGCTGGTGGCCATGCATCTCGCGGCGCGGGCGCTGCGCGACGGCGAATGTACTCTCGCGCTGGCCGGTGGAGCGACGCTGATGGCTACGCCCGGTGTTCTCATCGAGTTCAGCCGCCAGCGCGGGCTCGCCGCGGACGGGCGGTGTAAACCGTTTTCGGACAGGGCCGATGGCACAGGGCTCAGTGAAGGCTCGGGGATGGTGGTGCTCGAGCGGCTCAGCGACGCAGAACGCAACGGTCACCAGGTATTGGCGATCGTCCGCGGATCGGCGGTCAACCAGGACGGTGCCTCCAATGGATTGACCGCACCGAACGGGCCGTCGCAGGAGCGGGTGATCCGCCAAGCGCTGGCCAATGCCGGGGTCGGCCCCGCCGACGTCGACGCCGTGGAAGCACACGGCACCGGCACGACGCTCGGTGACCCGATCGAAGCGCAGGCACTGCTGGCTGCGTACGGGCAGGAGCGGGACGGACGGCCGCTGTGGCTCGGGTCGGTCAAGTCGAACATCGGCCATTCTCAGGCGGCGGCGGGTGTGGCCGGGGTGATCAAGATGGTGATGGCAATGCGGCACGGGGTGCTGCCCCCGAGTTTGCACGGTGATGCCCCGACGCGGCACGTCGATTGGACGGCGGGTGAGGTCTCTCTCCTGGGCGAATCGGTTGCCTGGCCGGAGACGGGACACCCCCGCCGGGTCGGGGTTTCGTCGTTCGGCATCAGCGGCACCAATGCACACATGATCCTGGAGCAGCCGGCCGGCTCGGCCACGCCGAAGGTCTCGCCCCCGTCGGCATCGCCGTTGGTCTGGGTGATATCCGGAAAGACAGGGGAGGCACTACGCGCGCAGGCCGCACGGTTGACCGCCTTCCTCGATCGCGATGACGCGGAACTCCCGGATCCCGCCGACCTCGCCTACTCGCTGGCCACCACTCGATCCGGTTTCTCCCACCGCGCCGCCGTGGTCGGGGAAACGCTGACCGATCTGCGCGACGGCTTGGCTCGCATCGCCCTGGGCCGACCTGGCGGCAACGTCCTCAGCGGGACGAGTTCTCGCGGCAAGACGGCGTTCATGTTCACTGGCCAGGGTGCGCAACGGATCGGGATGGGCCGCGGTCTCTACGGCGCCTACCCGGTGTTCGCCAGGGCTCTCGACGAAGTCTGCTCCGCCCTTGATGAGCATGTGGAAAGCGCTGTCCGGCAGGTGATGTGGGACGAATCTGACGGTGGCGCCGCAAAGCTCGACAGCACCGAATACACCCAACCGGCGCTGTTCGCGGTGGAGGTCGCGCTCTCCCGGTTGCTGCGGGACTGGGGCATCACCCCTGACTACCTGATCGGTCACTCGATCGGCGAGATCACCGCAGCACACGTCGCGGGAGTGTTCAGCCTGCCCGATGCCGCCGCCCTGGTGGGTGAGCGCGGACGGTTGATGCAGTCCACCCGTCCGGGCCGGATGATCGCGGTACGGGCACGCGCGGACGACGTCGTGGCCCAGCTCGACGGCCGGGTCGATCTCGCGGCCGTGAACGGTTCCGAGTCGGTGGTGCTCGCGGGCAGCGAGCACGACATCGACGCCGCCGCAACCGAGCTGTCCGCCGCGGGCATGAAGACGACGAGCTTGCGGGTGGAGCGAGCCTTCCATTCGACCCTGATGGAACCCATCCTCGACCAGTTCGTCTCGGTCGTGTCGAGGCTGACCGCGCAGCCACCGAAAATTCCGGTCGTCTCCAACGTGACCGGGCGGATCGCCTCCGCCGAGGAGCTCACGTCACCGAGATACTGGGCGCAGCACATCCGCCAACCTGTGCTGTTCGCCGACGGCATTGTGGCCCTGGACGATCTGGGCGTCACCCGACTCGTCGAAGTAGGTCCCGGCGCAGCCTTGGCCGCGAACGCCGCGGAGGTCGTCCCGACTGCATTCGCCGCACTGCCCGGACGCGGCGACGAGGCGCACGAAATCATGGAAGTTGTCGCGGCGGCCTATGTGTCGGGTGTCTCGGTCGACTGGGAGCGGGTGATGCCGGGTCGTAGCCGGGTACCTCTGCCCACCTACGCATTTCAGCGCCGCTCCTTCTGGCCGTCCGCGGCCGCGCGTAACGCCGGCGATCCGACGGAGCTGGGGCTGAGTCCGGCGGATCATCCACTGCTCGGCGCGGCGGTGACACTCGACGACGATGAGACGTTGTTCACCGGACAGCTTTCGCTGCACCGGGATTCATGGCTCGTGCCGCCGCCGGCCGATGACGGTAGCCCATCGACGGCCGACGATTCGCACACGGTAATGCCCGCAGTGCTGGTCGAGCTCACGTTGCACGTAGCCCACCACGTCGGTCTGGACCATATCGACGAACTCACGCTGCACCACCCACTGACCCTTCCGGAGTCGGGGCTGGCCTCACTTCGCGTGCTGGTGTCGCCGAACAACGACACCGGCGGCCGCACCGTCACCATTTCGTCGAACGTGGGTGAGGCCGGCAGCGCAGACACC
This sequence comes from Rhodococcus oxybenzonivorans, assembly GCF_003130705.1. Lineage (NCBI taxonomy): Bacteria > Bacillati > Actinomycetota > Actinomycetes > Mycobacteriales > Nocardiaceae > Rhodococcus > Rhodococcus oxybenzonivorans. The sequence continues at coordinate 2,463,034 of NZ_CP021354.1, forward strand.
TGGGTTCGGAACGCGTCGGCGACCATCGACGACGTCGTCAGCTCCGAATCCGAAGTACGGCAGCACTTTTCCGCGGACGACGATGGCGAAGTTCGCCTCGGTGAAGGCGTCGACACCAGCGGCTTCGGCATCCATCCGGAGCTGCTGCAGGCAGCGCTCGAGCCCCTCCTCGAAGGGGACGGCTGGCCACTCACATGGTCGGGAATCCGTCTGCACACCGTCGGTGCGGAGGCAGTATCGGTACGTTTCTCGACGACCGAGGACGGGCGATACCGCATCGTCACTGCGGACCCCGAGGGTTCGCCTGTGTTGACCATCGATGCGCTGAAGGTGGTGCCGCGAGCGGTCGGCGGGGAAGGAGCGGGCCGCTCGGCAGGCCTGCCGCTGCACCGGCTTACATGGATTCCGGTCGAGGGCGGAGCGTCCGAGCCGGCCCTCGGCCCGGCGGTCATCCTCGGCGCAGAGGGATTGGGCGGCGACGGGATCGGTTCCACCTTGCCGAATTATCCCGATATGGCGGCATTGCGGGCCGCACGGGAGTCGCTGCCCGACGGAGACGACCGACGTCCGTGGACGGTGCTCGTCGGGTGTGGCACCGAGGGCGGAGGCGGTCCGGAAGCGACCCATGCGCTGTGTGCTCGGGTGCTGCGTCTGCTGCAGTCGTGGCTCGACGACGACGAGGTTGCCGACATCTCGCTCGTGATCGTGACCCGTGATGCGATGGTCACCGAGGACGGTCGGGACCGAGGCGATCACCTCGAGGCTGCGGCAGTGTGGGGTCTTGTCGGCTCCGCGCAGAACGAGAACCCGGGCCGGATCGTCCTGATCGACCTCGACGATGCATCGGACGCCGAATCCGCCGTTGCCGCGGCGGTGGCGAGCGGAGAACCTCAGCTGGCAGCTCGGAACAACACCTTGCTCGCGCCTCGGCTGCGGCGTCTTCGCGCCGTCGACGAATCCGGCTCGGCCGTCGATCCCCGCTCGCCCTTCGATTCTCGCGGTACCGTTCTCCTCACCGGCGGCACCGGCACCGTGGGAGCACTGGTCGCTCGCCACCTGGTAGCCGAGCATGGGGTCCGGCACCTGTTGGTGACCAGTCGGCGCGGGCCCGACGCCGAGGGTTCCGACCAACTGCGGAGCGAACTGAGCGGCCAGGGGGCCGAGGTGAGCATCGTGGCGTGCGATACCTCCGACGAATCGGCAGTCGCCCACTTGCTGTCCCGAATACCGGAGGAGCACCCACTGACGGCTGTGATCCACGCGGCCGGAGTGATCGACGATGCCACCTTGTCCTCGCTGACCCCCGAGCGACTCGACGCCGTGCTGCGGCCCAAGGTCGACGCGGCCTGGAATCTGCATCGGCTGACCGCCACGTGCGATCTGCGCGCGTTCGTCATGTTCTCTTCGCTCGCCGGAGTCCTCGGGGCGCCTGGGCAAGCGAACTATGCTGCCGCGAACATGTTCCTCGACGCGCTCGCCCGTCACCGCAGCGCCTTCGGGCGGCCCGCGCTGTCGATCGCCTGGGGCATGTGGGCACCGCCGAGTGCCATGACCGACAATCTCGGTGCGATCGATCTCGCTCGTGCCCGTCGCAGCGGGATGGTTCCGATGACCGCTGCCGAAGGCCTGGCTCTCTTCGACAGTGCGTTGACCGCCGGTGTGCCGACCGTGGCGGCCGCTCGGTTCGACCTGTCCGGTTCGGCCGCTCCGTACGTTCCCGCCCCACTGCGTGGTCTGATACGGGAGGTGCGTCCACGCGCCGCAGGTGCGGACTCGGCGGCGACCGGATCCAGCGGGTCCGGGACCTCGGATTGGGCTCACCGCCTTGCTGATCGGTCGACGCCCGAGCAGCGGCACCTGATGCTCGATCTGGTTCGGGGTGGGGCTGCAGCCGTCCTCGGCTATGACTCTCCCGACGCGGTAGACGCCGACCAGGCGTTCAAGGAACTCGGTTTCGACTCGCTGGCCGCCGTTGCGCTCCGCAACTACCTCGGCGCCGCCACCGGCCTGCGGTTGCCGCCGACGATGGTGTTCGATCACCCCAGTCCGCGTGCCGTCGCCGAATTCCTGCGCGGAGAACTCGTTCCGGATCCGGTGTCGGTCGCCCTGTCCGACGTCGACCGACTTCGCGCCGCCATCGCCGAGCTCGGCACCGACACCGAGGCGCGGTCGGCCGTCGCGAAGCGGCTGGAAAATCTGCTGGCAGAGGTGGCGGCGCCCGAGGAGGCGCACGCCGACACGGTCGACAAGATTCACGCCGCCACCAGTGAGGAGATCCTCGATTTGATCGACCGCGGTTTGTGAACCGCCGGACTACAGACTGCGCGCGAGGGTAGGTTCGGACGAGTGGCCAGCGAGGATCCCGATCGGCTCTCCGCCGATGACGCGCGCATCCTGGCGCTCGAATCGGCGGAAATCACCGGTCATACGCTGAAGTTGATCGTCCTCGAGCCGGATACCGGACCGCTCGACCTCGACGCCCTGAGATCCTCGGTAGCGGCGCGACTTCCCGGTCGACCCCGGGCGAGGCAGCGGGTCGACACGTCGGGACCGGAGCCGCGCTGGGTCGACGCTGACGACTTCGAGATCAGCGACCATGTCCGGCGTCTGGCAGAGCCCGCCTGCGTCTCGCGGGCAGATTTGTGGCGGGCCGTCAGCAAGCTGATGTCCGAGCGACTCGACCATGACCGACCGTTGTGGACAATCGACGTGATCGGCCCGCTCGGCGACGGCCGCGAAGCGATCGCGGTCCGGATTCACCATGCGATGGCCGACGGGATCACGGCGGTCCGCTTCCTCGATGCCGTGCTCTGGGATCCGCACCCGTATCCGGACTCCGGCCAGGTGGCGGGACCGGGCATTCGCTCGGCCCCTGCGAAGCGGTCGTGGTTCGCCGAGGCCCGGCGGATGCCCGGAGCGGTCTGGCGGGAACTCGTCTCGCGCGGGTCGCGCTCTCCTTTCGACCACCCGATCGGTGTCTCCCGGGAGGTGGCCTTCACGGTCGCCCCGCTGGCAGAGCTGAAGTCGATCGGGAAGTCGCGTCCCGACCACACAACGGTCAACGACGTTCTCCTCGCGATCGTCGCCGGTGGGGTGCGCCGATGGCTCGGCGAAAGCGCGGCGGGGCTTCCGCGACTTCGTGCCCAGGTTCCGGTCAGCCTCCATCACCGAACGGAGAGCGCGGGGGAGTTCGGGAATCGGGACTCGTTCCTCAACATCGATCTACCGCTCGGGGAGACCGACCCGCTCGAACGGCTCGACCGGATTGCCCGAGAGACGAGGGAGCGCAAACTCCTCGGTGATGCCGAAGAACTCTACGACCTGTTCCATGCCCTCGGGCGCACGAAGCACCTCGGCAGCGCTGTGGAACGGCTCGCCGGGGGCGCGCGAGAATTCAGCCTGTCGATCTCGAACGTTCCCGGCCCGGCCGTACCCGTGGGGGTGGCCGGTCGCCGGGTCGAGCATCTCTTCTCCTCTTCGGAGCCGGCCGCGCACCACGCCCTCCGTATCGCCGCGATCTCGTGCGCCGGGAGCATGGGGATCGGGCTTTGCACCGACCCGGCGACGCTGCCCGATGTCGCTCGGCTCGCGGCCGCGATCGACGACTCGTACGCGGAACTGCGCAGGGCGGCGATCGGGTGAGGGTGATCGCCGAACCCTACGATGGCGGACATGGCGATCACTCCCGACACCAAGAACTGGACCTGGGTGCTCGAACGAGCTTGTCCCGACTGCGGGTTCGACTCCGCGGAGGTCCGGTACACCGACATTCCCGATCTCGTGCGCGCGAACGCCGCGGCGTGGGTGCCGGTTCTGGAGCGGCAAGATGTGGCTGTGCGCCCGGACGAGGGGACGTGGTCGGCGCTCGAGTACGCCGCCCACGTGCGTGACGTGTTCCGCATCTTCGACGTGCGACTGCAGTCGATGCTGGACGAGACGGATCCGGTGTTCCCCAACTGGGATCAGGACGAAACGGCAGTGGCGGAGCGGTACAACGAGCAGGACCCGGTGGTGGTGGGGAGGGAGCTGGCTGCGGCGGCGGCCTCCGTGGCGGATGGCTTCGACGCCGTCGAAGCCGAGCGACGCGACCGGACCGGGCGGCGTAGTGACGGCGCGTCGTTCACAGTGGAGTCGCTGGCTAAGTACTTCGTCCACGATCCGATCCACCACCTCCACGACGTGACCCGGTAACAGTTTCGGATTCTGGGGCCCCGATTCGGTAGAACGTGTTCCAATTCTGGCTGATTGTGTCTATCGTCACATCAGCAGATGCGCAGACATGAATGAAGGGTTGGAAGTCACATGAAGACCAAGGGTGCGATCCTGTGGGGCCTGAACGAGCCGTGGTCGGTCGAGGAGATCGAAATCGGCGATCCGGTTGCGGGTGAGGTGCAGATTCGCATGGAAGCCGCCGGCATGTGCCACTCCGACCACCACATCGTCACCGGCTCGATGCCCATGGCATCCTTCCCGGTGATGGGCGGCCACGAAGGGTCCGGCGTCATCACCAAGCTCGGGCCGGAGGTGAAGGACCTCGAAGTCGGCGACCATGTGGTGCTCTCGTTCGTGCCTGCCTGCGGACGCTGTCCGGCGTGCTCGGCGGGACACCAGAATCTCTGTGACCTCGGGATGGGGCTCCTGAGCGGGTTGGCAATCAGTGACGGCACCTTCCGCATCCACGCGCGCGGCGAGAACGTCATTCCGATGTGTCTCCTCGGCACGTTCTCGCCCTACATGGTCGTGCACGAGACCTCGGTCGTGAAGATCGACAAGGATATTCCCTTCGACGTCGCCGCCCTCGTCGGCTGCGGAGTTCCCACCGGGTGGGGGTCGGCCACGCGGATGGCGGAGGTGAAGCCGGGTGAATCCGTCGTCATCATGGGTGTCGGCGGCGTCGGCATGAGCGCCCTGCAGGGTGCGGTGGCGTCCGGAGCGCGCCAGATCTTCGCCATCGATCCCGTTCCGTGGAAGCGGGAGCAGGCACTGAAGTTCGGGGCCACCCACGCGTTCGAGAGCGCCGCGGCCGCCATCGAGCCGATCATCGCCCTCACGAACGGGTTGATGGCGCAGAAGACGATCATCACGGTCGGGGAGATGCGCGGCGAATACGTCGAGGAAGCCCTGCTGCTCACCAGTAAGTTCGGCACCTGTGTCGTCACGGCCATGGGCGCGATGACCGACATGGACGTCAAGTTGAACCTGTTCCTCTTCTCGATGCTGCAGAAGGACCTGAAGGGCACCATCTTCGGCGGCGGAAACGCCCGGGTCGAGATCCCGAACCTGCTGGCCATGTACAAGTCGGGGCAGTTGAACCTCGACGACATGATCACCCGCACCTACACCCTCGAAGGGGTCAACGACGGGTATCAGGACATGCTCGACGGCAAAAACATTCGCGGCGTCATCCGGTACACCGAAGCCGACTGGTGACGGCTCGCCGCAGCAGACCACGGGGTGCTCTCGTAGGCTGACCGGGTGCAGAGTCTGGATCAGATTGCCCGATGGCCCGTGGACAACGCTGCGGCGGTCGTCCTGTCGCGAGACGAAGGGGTGATCGGCGAGTACGGCGACCAGCAGCGCGTCTTCCCGCTCGCCTCGGTCACCAAATTGCTCTGCGCGTACGCAGTCCTGGTGGCCACCGAGGAGGGGGCCGTCGAACTCGACCAGCCCGCAGGCCCTGAGGGTTCGACGGTGCGTCACCTCCTGGCGCACGCGTCGGGCCTCGCCTTCGACGACAATCGGGCGCAGACCACGCCGGGGCGTAAGCGGATCTACTCGAGCGCAGGCTACGAGGTGCTCGCCGACTTCGTCATCGCCGAGACGTCGATCGACTTCGCCGACTATCTGGCCGAATCCGTCTTCGCGCCGCTGAAGATGGGGGCGTCCGCACTCGTCGGTCCCGCCGGCCACGGCGCGGAGTCGTCGGCCGGCGACCTCGGACGCTTCGCCGCCGAGTTGCTCCGGCCGGCGCTGTTGTCGCAGGAGACGTTCGACGCGGCCACGTCCGTGCAATTCCCGGGCCTGGACGGCATTCTGCCCGGCTACGGGTCTCAGCGCCCCAACGACTGGGGGCTGGGATTCGAGCTCCGTTCCCACAAGAGCCCGCACTGGACGGGCCTGAGTAACTCGCCGCGCACCTTCGGGCACTTCGGCCAGTCGGGCACGTTCCTGTGGACCGATCCCGCGGAGGGGCTGGCATGTGTGGTGCTGACGGATCGCCCTTTCGGTGACTGGGCCAAGCCCCTCTGGACCGAGGTGAGCGACGCGGTGCTGGAGGAGGGCCGGCGATCATGACACACCGAATGTGCGAATCACTGGCGCAACACGGGCAACACAAGGCACACTGGTCCACCGAGCGTGCTGCACGCATCGACTGAGGCCGTTGGGGAAGACGTCCCTCGTCGAAGCAGGAGGCTGGAGTGCGCGCATTGGATCAGTTCGCGGACGCGACGGCTGGAGTTGTCTACATCCACTCGTCGCCCGCCGCGTTGTGCCCCCATATCGAGTGGGCGTTGACCGCAACCCTCGACTGCCCACCCAATCTCAAGTGGACCTCGCAGCCGGCTTCCAAAGGGGTTCTGCGCGCCACCACTAGTTGGGTCGGCCCCGTCGGCACCGCCTCCAGACTGGTCAATGCGCTTCGCGCCTGGCCGATGCTGCGATTCGAGGTGACCGAGGATGCCAGCGAAGGCGTGGACGGCGAGCGATACAGCCACGTCCCCGGCATGGGTCTCTGGCACGGTTCCACCAGCGCGAACGGCGACGTCGTCGTGGGGGAGATGCGACTCCGGGCCCTGATGGAGGCCGGTGGCGATATCGCCGCCGAACTCGACTACGCGTTGGGCACCGCGTGGGACGAGGAACTCGAGCCCTACCGCAGCGGAGGGGAAGGCGCAGAGGTCACCTGGCTGCGCAGGGAAGTCGGCTGACCGCTCCTCGCTCGCGTCGCCGTCGTCTCGCTGGACGTGTTCGCCGCACCGCACCCGAAGAACCGGGATGCGTGGTTTGTTGTGTCCCAGTACACCGACAGACCCGGATGTCCGCTGACGATCCGCTAATCGAAGCAGTCGCGCTGTGGATCCCGACGAGAACGCGAGAGCCAGTACTGACGCGACGTCGAGTACCGGCAGGTCAGCACATCAGCAAGTGGCAAGTTAACGAAACTGCCCTGGTCCTTATGCACTTCGGCCCCGGGCCACCTGGCACTCCGACAGTGCCGCTCGCGCCATAGCCCGCACCGCTCACGAGCACCAGCGATATCCTGGGGAGTACGTGATGGAAAGGCTGATCGTGCGGATTTCATTGAACGTATCGCGGACCTGACGAATCGACTCGGCTGATGCCCGATATCGATCCGTTCGAGACCCACCGCGATGTCACCCCGTCGGTCGCATCCGAACTGGCAGCCGACGGGTTCGGCGACGCCCTGGAAATCGGACGTGGCGGCTTCGGCGTGGTGTACCGGTGCACGCAATCCGCTCTCGATCGGACCGTCGCCGTGAAGGTGCTCACCAACGATCTCGGGGAGGAGAACAGGGAGCGATTCTTTCGGGAGCAGCGTGCGATGGGTCGTCTGACCGGTCACCCCAATATCGTCAATGTCCTCCAGGTCGGGTTCACCGACAGCGGACAACCATTCATAGTAATGCCGTACTACCCGCAGGGCTCCCTCGATGAACGTATCCGACGGCACGGTCCGCTAGGTGTGGATGAGGCGCTCCAGTTGGGGGTGAAACTGGCCGGCGCGTTGGAAGCCGCCCACGGCCAAGGCGTCGTCCACCGCGACGTCAAGCCCGCGAACATTCTGCTCACCGACTATGACGAGCCGGCGCTCACGGACTTCGGGATCGCGCACGTTTCCGGCGGATTCGAGACCGCTGCCGGCATTGTCACCGGTTCGCCCGCATTCACAGCGCCCGAGGTCCTCGGCGGCGCGGCTCCGAGCCCCGCCTCGGACCTTTACGGGCTCGGAGCCACCCTGTTCTGTGCAGTTACCGGCCACGCTGCGTTCGAGCGCCGCAGCGGCGAACAGCTGGTGGCCCAATTCGTTCGTATCACAACGGAATCCGTTCCAGATCTGCGAGATCAGGGCCTTGCTGATGATGTTGCCACTGTCATCGAGCAGGCAATGGCCGGCCGCCCCGAGGACCGGCAAACCTCCGCAGCCGTGTTGGGTGAACGCCTACGCGAGATTCAACTCAGCCGCGGACTGCCCGCAGGCAAAGTGGCTCTCCGCGCGCGAGCCACAGTGGAACAAGAGTCGACATCACCCGGGCACTTTCCAACAAACCCTTCCCGCCACGAACGTGGGAACCTCCCCCTGGAGCTGTCAAGTTTCGTCGGTCGCAGGCACGAACTGACCGAAGCGAAGAACCTGCTGGCATCGTCACGATTGGTGACACTGGTCGGAATCGGCGGGGTCGGGAAAACACGTCTCGCATTGCGACTTGCCACGAGTATCCACCGCGAGTTCCCCGATGGAGCCTGGCTCGTCGAGCTCGACGATGTCCGCACAGAATCCCGATTGATCGACGTGGTGGCTGCAACCCTGGGTGTGCGGGACCACTCTGGCCGGTCGCTACGCGAGATCCTGTTCGATTTCCTGTCGTCGCGAGAACTGTTGCTGGTGTTGGACAACTGCGAGCAAGTGGTCGACGCCGTGGCGGATCTCGCCACAGCTTTGTTGCAACACAATCGGAACCTGCGCATCCTCGTCACAAGCCGGGAACCTCTTGCGATAGCCGGTGAGGCGACGTTGCGCGTTGCCCCACTCACCGTCCCCGACCCCGACCGCGAGCCGTCATTGCAGGGTCTGCCCCGCTACGATGCCGTGTCGTTGTTCACCGAACGCGCCGCCACTGCGGTCTCGACATTTACGTTGACCGATGAAAACAAGTCCGCGGTGACACGGATCTGTCACCGGCTGGACGGGTTGCCGCTGCCTATCGAATTGGCGGCCGCGCGGTTGCGCGCGATGTCGCCTGAGCAAATCCTGCAGAGACTTTCCGATCGCTACGCGCTGTTGACCCGCGGGAGCCGGGGTGCACCCTCCCGCCAGCAGACGCTCCGGTTGTGCGTCGACTGGAGCTACGACCTGTGCAGCCCGCTGGAACAGAGGACATGGGAACGACTGTCAGTATTTACCGGTGGTTTCGATCTCGATGCCGCAGAACATGTGTGTGGGGACAGGATCCCGCCGGAGGCGTTGCTGGACTCGGTGGCATCCCTCGTAGACAAGTCGGTCTTGATCCGCGAAGAACACGGCACAGCAGTCCGTTTCAGACTGCTCGAAACGCTCCGTGCTTACGGACGAGAGAAGACCGAGGAATCCGGCGACTACCACGATCTGCGCCGACGGCATCGGGACTGGTATCGCCAGCTCGCTCGAACGGCCGCCGACGAGTTCATCGGGCCCCGGCAGATCGAGTGGATCGCGCGACTCAGCAGTGAACAGCCGAATCTGCGCGAGGCCATGGACTTCTGCCTCGCCGACGACGATGTCGAAGCCGGCCTACAGATCGCCACGCCCTTGTTTCAACTCTGGGGGTCACGGGGCCAGCTCAGCGAAGCGAGACGCTGGCTCGACCAATTCCTCTCACGCCATGGAGCACACCCGACCACCGCCACAATCAGAGCGCTGTACGCCGACTGCCTGATGACCGGACAGCAGCGGGACCATCAGAGAGCTGCTGCTCTTGCCGCCCAGGCACGCACCCTCGCCGATCAGATCATCGACCCCATAGCGCACGCGATCGTCGATCACACCGACGGTCTGGTCGGACTGATCACCGGCGATCTCGACCGGGCCGCCGCGAGTCTGGAACGGGCTCAGTCAGTGTTCCGGCAAGCCGAGAACGATACCGCGCTACTGATCGAGTCCTTGACGTTGCTGGGATTGGCGTATCAGCTGCACGACACCGAACCTCACCGGGCAATCGAATGCTATGAGGAAGCTCTCGCTATCACGAATGCACATGGTGAATCCGTCTACCGGGCCTACGCGTTGTGGGCGATGGCTGTTGCGCAATGGCGCCTGGAAGAACAAAGTCGTGCAATCGAGCTGCTCGAAGAGGGATTGCGGCTTGCTCGGCGCGTCGACGACCCGGTCAGCTGCGCGAACTGCGTCGAAGTACTCGCCTGGATCGCCGGAACAAATGACCCTGCACGCGCCGGCACGCTGATGGGGGCCGCGGAGGCGCTCGGCGGCTCGGCCGGGAGCCCTTCCGTATTCGTTCCCACCCTATTCGTCCATCATGAGGAATGCGAGCGGTCCGCCCGCCGGATGCTCGCCGCCCGCGTCTTTGAGCAGGCTTGGCAGCGCGGCAGGGCAATGGATCTCGCGTCCGCTGTCTCCTACGCACTCCGGGAGCACACCCCGGAGACGAGCCCTCCAGGTTCCGCCACCTTGACCAAACGCGAACTACAGGTCGCGGAACTGATCGCCGAGGGTCTGACCAACAAGGCGATCGCGGCCCGTCTCGTCATCTCGCAGCGCACCGCTCGAGGACATGTCGAACACATCCTCACTAAACTCGGATTCACCTCACGAGCACAGGTCGCAGCCTGGATCGTCAAAGATCGACAGTCGTCCTGATTGCCGATCTCGGGCCGGTGGGGCGGGGTGCCGCCGGCGAGCTGAGGAAGGCTCCGCGGGTATGCACCCCGTGGGGCATCAGCGACCGGCTTCCGACGACGATGGCTCCGACTGCCGCTCCGACGCGTCTGCGGGATCCGATGAGCACTCCACGATTGTCGGGTTGACGCAGGCGAACAGGCGACAATGTGGTGCTCTCGTTCATCCCTGCCCGCGGGCAGTGTGCCGTGCTCGACCGGCCATCAGAAGCTGTATGACCTGGGCGCCGGCCTGTTCACCGGCAAGTCGATCAACGGCACCTCCCGGAATCCCGGCGCGCGGCAAGGGACGTGGTCCCGATGTGCCCGAGGCGAATCGCGAAGGCGGATGGTGGGTCGCCAGGGCCATCGCCGCCGGCTTCTTCGTCGTCTTCGCGATAGGTTGAGCCGGGCCCCGGCGTGCTCGAGACCGCTACTGCGGGGGCAGATTACCGCGGAACAGCAGATAGGCGATCGCCTTGACCAGGTTCTCGATGGGGTCGACGAGGTCGATGATCATAGATCTCCTAGGGGAGTAGGGATTCAGGCCGGGTCGAATTTCGAGACGAGCCAATTGTCGCCGTGACGTTCCAGTTCGACGCGGACCGTCGTCGTGGTCGGCGTGGGTTCGGGGTACGGTGCCAGTGTGGTTTGCTGATTCACGAAAACCACGGCAACGGCACGAGTCTCGTCGAACTCGGCGATTCCCCTACCCGTCACGGTGGCGGTGGTGCTGATCTTCTTCTCCTTCGCTGCCGGTGCGACGACGTCGCGGGTGAACGTGCGGTAGTAGTCCGCGAAGGTGCCGGTGAGGTATCTGTTCGCGGCGTCGAGGTCGGCGTCGACGGTGTCTGCCCGGTAGGTGAGGATGGCGACCGTCGCGGCGGCGGCGGCGTCGACGGCAGCCTGTTGCCGATCCGGTGCCAGCGCACGGTCCTCGGCCCGGACAACGAAGACCAGGTACGACCAGGCGGTCACCGCCGTGACAGCGAGCACGACGGCGATCACCAGCCTGCTCTGCCCACGCCGTGGCGGCGGATTGGAATCTACGGGGGTAAAGGCTGATTCGGACTCGGTCTCGGGCGTCAACTGTTCTGTGATCATGCGACGAAATCCACCTTCGACATCTTGTAGGTCCCTTCGTGCTCGGTCATCGTCACACGCAGCCGCCAGTTGCGGCTCTCGTTCGCCGCGCCCGCGGCATTGGTGACCGTGGACGACGCCGCCACGATCACCGTCGCGGAGTCGCCGTCGCGGGACTCGATTCCGGCGGCGACCACCTGCCCCTGCGTCACGACCTTCGCCGCCTGGACGACGGAGACGAACGAACTCGACCGCGCTTCGAAGTCCTTGGCGAACGCGCCGGTCGAATGGTCGAGGACGTTGCGCACGTCCTCGGCGGCGGAGCTCTCCCGCACCGAAAGCATGGCGTTCACACCGGAATTCGCGGCGCCGAGAATCACCGCGTCCTCGGCACGGGCGGCCTCGGCCGCCCGGTGCGCGGCGAATTGGAACACCGCGAGCACCGCGAAAATCGCCGCGACGGCGACCAGGACGAGCGGGACGGCTGCGGTCTTGACTACCTTGATCATGTTACGGACCTCCGATCCAGGGATTGGTGCCGAGCGGTGCGGTACCGCCCGCGCGGCAGGAGTCGACATCGGGAGCACGCACCCCCGGGTTCTCCATGCACGGCATATTGCGGGCGCCACGTGGCACATAGGGTTCGCCTGGCGCGACACCGCAGTAGTTGGGTGTCGGGCTGTCGATCACCGCCGACTCGCTCGGTGATCGGCGCTGATCGGGCGGCACGAACCCGGTCAGGCACGGTGGGGGCGCGTTGACGTTCAGGTTGAAGTCGAGGTTGGCCATCCCGGGTTGGGAACCTTTGACGATGCTCTGCGCCATCGCGGCCAGCGGCGGGTAGACCACGAGGATCTGTTCGAGGCTCATGTTGTAGATTCGCAGGACCTCGGCGACCGACTGCAGGTTTGCCAGGGCGCGGGGCAGGGTCGGGCTGATCCGGCGGAACAGGTCGGCCGCCTGGGTTCCGGCCTCCTCGCCATCGGCCAGCAGGGTGCCCACGTGGGCGTCGTTGGCGGCGAGCGAGCCGGTGATCGCACCGAGATACCCCGTCCACGCCCGGATGTCGTCGCCCGCGGCCAGCTGGGTGTCCAGCAGGGCGCCGGCATTGTCGATCAGGTGCAGGGTCGGTGCGAGACTGCGGTGGCCCTCGTCGAGCACGTTGTCGAGGCCGTCGAGGATCTGCTGCAGGTCGGGTCCGGAGTTGCGAAACGCCGTGCCGCTCTCGGTGATCACCGTCTGCAGGTCTTCGCGGGGGATGTCGCCGAGTGCGGCATCGAGGGCGTTGACCATGTGCGCCGTCGGGGTCGGCAGCCGGGTGCTGTCGATGCGGTCACCGTCAGCGAGGTAGGGCGCCGAATCCGTCTGGGGCAGCAGCTCGATGTACTGTTCGCCGATCGCCGACCGGCTGTGCACCTCGGCGCGCAGGTCGGTCTTGGGGATGTCGAGGTCGGCGTCGAGATACACGGTGACTACGACGATGTCGGTGTCGATTCGCAAGCTGTGCACGACGCCCGCGTGCACACCGCGGTAGGTCACGTTCGATTTCGGGTACAGCCCGGCGCCCGAGGCGAGCGCGAGTTCGACTGTACTGCGTCCGATTCCGAGCATTGCGGGCACCCGGAGATAGGAGACGAGGATCCAACTGACGACGACGACCGTGATGATCGCGAACGCTCCGAGCTGGTAGCGGACGAATTTCGTGAGGAGCATCAGTTTCCTCCTCGGCTCGGCGGATTCAGCGGACTGAACAGCGGGTTGTCCGAAGTCGGTGCGATCGGGGGCAATTGGCCGATCAACGCGCCGAGCGAGGCGAGCTGACCGGCCGCGGGAGTGCCGGTGAGCAACGCCCGGTCCAGCCGAGCGGTGGTCAGGTCGAGATTCAGGAACAGGTTCGCGAAATCACCCTGGATTGCGTTCCGGTAGGTGTTGAGCGGGAACGGGATGGTCCCGAGGAACGACAGCGACGACGGCAGCGCGAGCCCCGCGTCGGCCAGCCCGCGCAGGGTCGGCTCGAGTGCGCGCAGGTTCGCGTCGAGTTCGGCGCGGCTGCCGGTGATCACCTCGTTCGCGGCGTCGGCAAAGTCGCCGATCGCCAGTAGTGCGGCGGCCAGGTCGTCTCGCTGTTCGTTCAAGGTGCTCAGTGCCGGTGCCAGGGTGGCGACACCGTCTTCCACCACCTGACGGTCGTCGGCGACGATTTGGGCGAAGCGGTCGATGCCCTCGAGGGCGCGGATGAGGTCGTTCCGTTGCGCGTTGAGCCGGGTGGTGAAGTCCTCCACATTGGTCAGCAAATTGCGCACCACGTCCGCGCGCCCCGACAGGGCAAGCGCCACTTCGCGGTTGATTTCCTCCAGCTTGCCGATGCCACCGCCGTTGAGCAGGAAAGACAGGGTCGACAGGGTCTGTTCGGTGGTCGGGTAGGCACCGCCGCGATCGAGCGGAATGCGGTCACCGTCGCAAAGTTCGCCCGCCGGCTGGGGTGGGGCCAGCAATTCCACGTGGGCGGAACCGAGCAGGCTCGTCGAGCCGATCTTCGCGGTGGCGTTGGCAGGCAAGCGCACCTGCTCGTCGAGGGAGACCGTGATCAGGGCGTGATCGCCGTCGACCTCGATCCGGCGGACGGTGCCGACATTCACGTCCCCCACGCGTACCCGAGCGTTCTCGGTCAGTGTTGTCACGTCAGGCAGCTCGATCTGCACCTCCCATGCCCCGTCACCGCCGCCTGCCGCGCCGGGGAGGGCGAACTGGTTCGGGCCGGTCCACCCGCAGCTCGACAGCAGAGTGGTCGCGGCGAGGCCGCCGGCGAGGGCGAGCACGGTGCGCGCGCGGCCGGTCATCGCGGACCGGTCCCGAACGGCGCGGCCGGTGGCGGCAAACCGGGCAGCAGCAGACCCGGCAGCCCACCGGTCGCCGGTGGTGCGGTCGCCGCCACCGGCTCTGGGCTGGTCACGGCCGGTTCCGCCAGTCCGGGTTCGCTGTAGACGATCTGATCGGGCAGGGCCCCGACCGTGTTGCCGACCGCCGTCCCGAGCGGAATGTGGTTGAACGCCAGGGTTTTCAGCACGGGGCCGAGATAGTGGATGCATAGATCGGTCGCTTCCTGTGCGTCCTGTTCACCCGCGCCTGCGATCGCGCCGCAGAGGAACTGGACCGGATTGGCGGTATTGGTCAGCACTGTCGCCGAGGTCAGCGAGTTCTGCGCCGGCTGGTAGATGTTGCTCAGGTTGACCAGGGTCGTCGGGGCGATGTGGAAGACCTGTTCGAGGTCGCGACGCTTGTCCACCAGTGCCTGGGTGGCGGCACCGAGCCCGTCGACGGTGTCCCCGAGAGCTTGCTTGTTGTCCCGGACGAACTGCCCGATATCGAGCATTGCCCCGTCGAGTTCGGCCACCGCGTCGCCGAGCGTCGTCTCGCTGGTGCCGAGCAATTGGGTCACCGAGGCCAGGTGACCGTTGAATTGCACGATCTGCTCGTGGCTCTGCGACAGCGCCTCGACCAGCATCGACAGATTCCGCACCATCGCGAACAGGTCGGTGCGCCCGTCCGACAGCGCCGTGGTCGTGCGGGCGAGCTTGTCGAGGGTGTCGTGCAGAGTCGCCCCGTTGCCGCGCGCACTGTCCGCGGCGTTCCCGACGAACTCGCCGAGGGTGCCGGTGGCCGGCCCGGTACCGTCGGCGCGGGGTCCGAGGGTCTGGGTGATCCGGGTGAGCTGGTCTTTGACGACGTCCCATTCCACGGGCATCGCGGTGTGCTCCTGCGGGATCACGCCGTCGTCGGGGAGTGCCGGGCCGCCGGTATAAGCGGGGGTGAGCTGGACGAACCGGGTGGTCACCAGCGTCGGCGCCACGATCACCGCTTGCGCGTCGGCGGGCAGCTCCCACCGGCGGTCCAGTCGCATCCGGACGGCCACCCGTGTCCCTTCCGGGTCGATCCGCTCGACACTGCCCACGTCGACGCCGAGGATCCGCACGGAATCGCCCGGAAACAGGCCGACGGCGGCGGGGAAGTACGCGGTGACCGAACGCTGCGACAACTTCGGGACGATGACGTAGCTGAGCAAGGCCAGGAACACGAGGATCCCCACGCCCGCGGCCAGGGAAAGGGTTCGGCGATTCATCCTCATCGTGGTCCCTCCGTCGAGGTCTCGGCGGGTGGGGTCGGCACGCGGCCCTCGCCGAGCGCGGCGTCGATGAACGGCTGAACGAACTGGCCGGGCAGCAGATTGGTGATGTACGCCTGGAAGAACGGGCCGCTGCCGAGTGCCTCGTTGAGTGTCCGGGCATAGGTGGCCAGCCCGGGGATCGCCGCCTCCAGTGAGGCCTGATGCCGTTCGAGCAGATCCAGCACCCGGTTCACCCGCTCGAGTGCCGGTCCCAGCTGCTCGCGGTTGTCCGCGACCAGCCCGCTGATCTGCTGCGCAACCGCCGACAGGTGCGTCGCCAAGGTGTGCAGTGCAGCGCGGCGGGCATCGACCGCCGCGAACAGTGTGTTGCCGTCCAGAACAAGCGCGTTCAGCTGGGTCCGGCGTTCGGCGAGCACCCCGCTCACCGTCGAACCGTGCCGCAACAGCTCCTTCAATGCCTCGTCGCGGGAGCCGAGAGTGTCCGAAAGCCGGGCCACCCCGTCGAGCGCGGTGTGGACTTCGGGCGCCGACTCCGCGAGCACCTCCGAAGTGGCGCGTAGCGCGTCCGACAGCTGATCGGTGTCGATATCGGCCACGTTCGCGGTCAGTGCGCCCAGCTCGGTCGGCAGGTCGTAGGGCGCGCGGGTGCGCTCCAGCGGAATCGGTACCTCCGGGTCGTAGCGGCCGGGGTCGTCGCTGGGAACCAGCACGATCGCCTTGGCGCCGAGCACCGCTCTGGTACGCATCTGCGCTCGCGGCTGCTCGCCGAGGGCGAGATCGTCGCGCACCGACATGGTCACCTCCACGTCGGTGCCTCGCAACGCGATCTCGGTGACCTGCCCGACGTTCACGCCGACGAGCTCGACCTTGTCGCCGACCTCGATGCCACCGGCATCGGCGAAGATCGCGGTGATCTCGTGATCGATGTCGAGGAAGACGAGGTCGTCGTAATAGGACACCGCGACCACCGCGGCGAGAATGACTGTGGCACCGATGATTCCGGCCCTCGTGCTCCGATCTCTGTTGTAACTGATCATTGTGGGGTTACACACCTGCCCTGGTCTTGCTGCACGAGTTTCGCCTCGATCGGCGCACCGCCCGGCCCGTCGACGCGGATCGACACCGAGCACAGGTAGAAGTTGAAGAAGCTGCCGTAGGAGCCGAGGCGGCTCAGGCGCCGGTAGGCCTCGGGCAGTTCGCTCAGCACCGACTCGATCTGTTCGCTGCCGTCATCGAGAAGCGTTGCCGTGCGGTGCGTTTCGGTGACGACGCCCTGAACGGCCGCTCGGTCATCGAGCAGCAGGTCGGCCAGCGTTGCCGAGCCGTCGTCGAGATGGGCCAGTGCCTCGGCGATCGGCACGCTCTGGCTCGACAGCCGGGTCACCAGTTGCTGGAGCCGGTCGATGATGGTCGAGACCGCACCGCGGTCCTTGCCGATCGACTCGAGCGTGGTGCCGAGCTCGGCGATCACGGCGCCGATCAGCACGTCCCGATCGGCCAGCTGGTTGGTCAGCACGGCGACCTGCTGCAGGATGCCCGTGACGCTGCCGCCCTGGCCCTGCAGCACCCGCAGCAGATCGCCGGAGAGCTGGTCGATCTGTTCGGGTTCCAGCGATCTGGTCAACGGCGCGAGCCCGCCCAGCAGCGCGTCGATATCAAGTGCGGGTTTCGTCTGTTCGACGGGGAAGACCCCGCCTTCGGGCATCGCTTCGGACCTCGCCGGGCCGTTGGTGATCTCGAGGTAGCGATCACCGAGCAGGTTCTGGTATCGCACCTGCAGGATCGCGTTCTCGGTGATCTGCACGGTGTCCATAACGTCGAACTGGACGTGGGCCCGGCGCCCGTCGAGATCCACCGCGTGCACCCGCCCTACATCGACTCCCGCGATCCGCACTTCCTGGCCCGAGGTGAGTCCGGAGGTGTCGGCGAAGATCGCCTCGTACGGTGTCCGGTTGTCGAGCCGGATCCGGCCGAGCACCAGGATCAGCATCACCAGGACGAAGATCATGGCGACACCGAAGATCCCGAATTTGGCCGTAGTCTTGGTCATCGCGGTCCTCCTGGGATGCCGTACAGCAAGAAGTCGAGCACGTTGAGCTGGGCCTGTTTGCCGTCCGGCGCAAAGGGGTTCACCCCGGTGTCGGTGACGACGTAGGGCGCGGGTCCGTCGGCGGGGTTCACCGAGGGCAGATGTCCGCACCTGGGTCCGCCACTGGCCGCGACCTTCGGTAGGTTGTCCGGGTTGTGATAGGGCGTCTCACCCGCCAGCACCGTTCCGCTGACATTGATGCCGGGAACCGTGCCGCCGATCGCTGTCTCGACCGCAGCCCGTGCCTCGTCCAATCCTTGGAAGAAGCAGGGAAATTCGGGGGAGTAGTCGCCGAGCAACCCGGTGGTAGGCGCCAGCTCACGCAGCAGGCCGGCGACCGCGGCCCGGTTGTGGTCCAGCAGCGTGCTGCCTGAGTCACCGAAATCGACGGCGGCGAGGAGGAACCGGTCCAGGTCGTCGGCCTGCTCGACGATCGTCGAGCCGGTGGTGGTCAGGGATTCGACCGTGTCGAGCAGGCTCGGCGCCGCTTCCGCGTAGATGTGTGCGACATCCGCGGTGACCCCGAGGTCGCGTTGCAGGTGCTCGAGGCTCGGCCGCAGCGCGCTCGAGTAGGAGTCGGCGCGCTCGAGCGTACCGCCGATCCGGGCGCCGCGGTCACGTACGGCGTCGGCGAGGGCAGTGAGGGTGGCGTTGAGATCCTGGGGCGACACCGCGCGCAGCACCGTCGTCAACCGCTCGAACAGAGTGTTCAGTTCGGGTGTGATTTCGCGGGCATCGATGGTGTCACCGGTGTCGATGTTCCGCGTCGAAGGCTGCGCCGGCCGAACGAGATTAATGTATTTGGCGCCGAAGACGGAAGTCGAGTCGATCGTGGCGAGCACATTGTCGGGCACTGCGTCGACCTGATCGGGGAACAGGTGCATTTCGACCCGGGCATAACCGTCGGTTTCCTCGACCTTTGCGATCCGGCCGACCTGCACGTCGAGCATCTTCACCCGCGCGCCCGGCTCGAGACTCAGGCCCGAGCGCGGCGTCAGCAGCGCGACATCGACGCTGCGCACGAAGGTCCCGCGGAACTGCAGCGCGACGAACACGGCGACAACGGCGAGTACGGACAAGAAGGCCACACCGTCGAAGGTGTAGTGCGGTTCCCGTGGTCCGCGCCGCGGCGATCGGCGCTTCATCCGGCGAAGTGGAAGTTGCCCGACACGCCATAGACGGCCAGGGAGACGGCAAGGGTGACGAACACGACGGCGGCCAGCGACGCGCGCACCGCGCGCCCGACAGCCTCACCGACCCCGGCGGGACCGCCCGAGGCGGTGTACCCGAAGTAGGTGTGGATCAGCATGACGACCAGTCCCATCAGAATCGCTTGCAGAAATGACCACAGCAGGTCCGTCGGTACAAGGAACGACCGGAAGTAGTGGTCGTAGACGCCGCCGGACTGACCCCAGACGACGACCGTGACGGTGCGGCTGGCCAGGAACGACGCGACGACCGCCACCCCGTACACGGGAACGATCGCAATCACCCCCGCCACGATGCGGGTCGAGGCGAGATATGGCACCGACTGCACGCCGATAACTTCCAGCGCGTCGATCTCCTCCGAGATCCGCATGGCGCCCAGTTGCGCCGTCGCGCCCGCGCCGATGGTCGCGGCGAGTCCGACGCCGGCGATCGACGGCGCGGCGATGCGGACATTCACGCAGGCCGCGAAGAACCCCGTCAACGCCTCGACACCGATGTCACTCAGTGAGGCGTACCCCTGCAGCGCGACGACCGCACCGGCGGACAACGTGAGGAAACCACAGATCACTACCGTGCCACCGATCAGTGCCAGCGCACCGGAACCGAGCGCGACCTCGGCGACCAAGCGCAGCGTCTCGCGGGGGAAACGCCGCACGGCGAATGGTATTTCCAGGATGGCGTCGCGGTAGAAGACCGCTTGCCTGCCGACCTCGTCGAGCGTTCGCTTCGCTCCTGATACTCCGACGATCGCCATCAGCGACCTGCTGTCATCTTGATACCGATGGCGGTCGTCACGACGTTGACCAGGAACAACGCCATGAACGCGTAGACGACCGTTTCGTTGACCGCCTGTCCCACACTCTTGGCGCCGCCCTTGACGGTCAGGCCCCGGTAGCACGCGATCAGGGCCGCGATGAGCCCGAACGAGGCGGCCTTGACCTCCGAGATCACCAATTCCGGTACCCCGGTGAGCAGGGGAATTCCGTCGACGAACGCGCCGGGGGTGACGTTCTGGAAGAACACCGAGAAGATGAAGCTGCCGACGATCCCGATCGCGCAGACCAGCGCGTTGAGCAACAGCGCCACCAGCGTTGAAGCCAGCACCCGGGGCGAGACCAGCCGCACGATCGGGTCGATGCCGAGCACCTCCATCGCGTCGATCTCCTCGCGGATGGTGCGCGACCCGAGATCGGCGCAGATCGCGGTTGCCCCGGCTCCCGCGACCACCAGCACCGTCACTACCGGTCCCACCTGGGTGACCGCGCCGAGCGTGGCACCCGCGCCCGCCACATCCGAGGAACCGAATTCGGCGGCGAGGATATTGAAGGTGAAGCTGATCAACGCGGTGAACGGCAGCGCGACGAGCAGCGTCGGCAGCAACGACACCCGCACGATGAACCAGCACTGGCTGATGAACTCGCGCCATTGGAACGGCCACACCATCATTCCGCGGAAGGCGTCGGCCGACATGGCGAAGAACTCGCCGAGCAGAGTCAACGGGCGCGCAACGGGATTCGTCATCGCGCCCGCCGCTTCTTGCCTGCCGCGCCGCGCAGGCCCGCCACAGCGGCGACGAAGACGAGCAGCAGTGTCCAGGCCGCGCCGGCGGTGAGTTCGAACGGCAGCGAGTTGATCCGGTAGACCGGAACCCCACCGCGGGCGAGTAACCACGCCGCCGCCCCGGCGGCGACACCGGCGACCACGGCCGCCGCCAGCCAGCGCAGCGTCGGGTCGGCATCGGGCGCCCGGTCGGCGCGCTTTCCGTCCCACGCTCCCCACGCCGCCGCCGCCCCGACGACGACAACGGCGCCCGCGCCACGGAACCACGCCCCGTGCTGTGGCCAGGTGTCGAGCAGGGAACCGATGAGCACCCGCACCGACACCATCACCGCGGCACACCCGGCGCCACGGACGATCCGGGGATCGCCCAGCCTACGGGCGAAGTTGGCGGGCGCACCGGTTTTTGGGTGGGTGCCGTGTCGGGTCAGGACAGGACTGCTCGGTATCAGCACTACGGTTTCCTCGCGATCGGGCGGCAACGCGCGGGACAGGGCATCGAGCGGTGAGAACAAAACCTTGGTGCGCAAGAGATTTCGGGGCGTCGATTGCTTCTCGGCGACATCGATCTGGCGGCGGGGAATCGGCTGCCGGTTCACGGACCCAGCCCTCGGCACCCGCCGGTTTCGACGTAGCGCATGTCACAGTAGGCAACTGTTCTGAGCTGGACCATATGCCGACCGCACGAAATTGGGGTCCCCGTTCGTGCGATGAGCACCAAGGAGTCAGTTGTCCTCGGGCCTGCTCAGCACGGTCGAACCCAGCCAGCGGCAGGCCTGCAACGCGAGCTGGATGTCGAGCACGATCGCCGGATCCTCGAAGTCGTGTCCCAACCGCTCCGCGGCCTGCTGGAGCCGGTACTGAATCGTGTTGCGGTGCAGATGCATCGCGTCCGCGGCCGCGGTGTAGCTGCGACCGCACGACAGGAAAGTCAGCAGAGTCTCGCGCAGCCAGCAGTCGCGTTCCCCATCGGCCGCCAGGTCGCCGAGTGTGCGGCGCACAAACCACCGCAGTGCGTCGATGTCGTCGGTCATGAGGGCCAGCGGCGTGATCTGGGCATAGGCGACGACCCGGCGACGGCCCGCGCAGGCGAGGGCCACGCGCTGGGCACGGGTGGCCTGCAGATGTGAACGCCGGAAACCGTTCTCGCCGCGACCGGGGTCGCCGAGCGCCAAGCGGACGCCGAGGCCATGCTCGGCCAGCGCCGCTTCCATCGCCTCGACGTCGAACGGCTCGTTGCCGCGCAGCGGAATCCACAGCCTGACCTCGTGCTCATCGGTCGGCACCATCAGTGGATGGCCTGTCGCACCGACGTACTTGGCCAGCAGCGAGCGCGTCTCGTCGAACAGGGTCAGCGCGTCGCGGGTGGACACCGACTCGTCGAGCCACGCCGCGACCGCGAGGTGGACGGTGTCGAGCCGATATCCCAGGGCTTGCTCGGCGTGGTGCACTTCGGCACCCGCTCCCGTCAGTAGCGTCTCGACCCACTGCCTGTGCAACCCGCTGCGGCTGCTCAC
Source organism: Rhodococcus oxybenzonivorans (assembly GCF_003130705.1). NCBI lineage: Bacteria > Bacillati > Actinomycetota > Actinomycetes > Mycobacteriales > Nocardiaceae > Rhodococcus > Rhodococcus oxybenzonivorans. Next base: position 2,485,226 of record NZ_CP021354.1, read on the forward strand.
CCACCTGTCCCGCTCGGCCTCGTAGACCTCACCGACCTGTTCGAGCATGCGGTCGATCCACAACGCGGTGCGGTTGACCAACGCGATGATGGCTTGCGGACTCGCCTCGGGGCCGAGGGTGAGGGCGAAGCTCATCGCCTGATCGAGGAAGTCGGTCTGCGCCATCCGGTAGGCGCGGATCACCACGGTGATGGAGACATCCCGTTGGGCGAGGACCCGCAGAAACGAACGCACCGGCAGGGGCAGCTGGATATCGGCTTCGCCGACGGCATCGTCGAGGAATTCGATCACCGCGATCACGTCCTCGACGATGCTGGCCTCCAGCAGGGCGGCCATCCGCTCGTCTTCGGTGAGCTCGGGCAGTTCCGAACGCGCCGAGGTCATCAGGTCGGCGACGAACGCCTCCATCCGGTGGCCCATCTCCAGGGCAACCGGTCGAAGGATGTTGTCTCCCCGAGAAATACCGCCAATAGATGTCGTCATGGATCCGGCCGATCTTGCGGTCGACCTTTTCGCCGCCGAGCAGCACACCGGGGTAGCCGCGGTAGGCGAGTGCGGTGCACATGCGCCAGTATTTGCCGACCCCGCCGACATGGCCGAGGAACGTGGACAGTTTGCCGACCATATTGGATCCGCGCTACCAGGAGTCGGTGGCGTAGAGGGTCTTGCCGACGATGTCCTCGCAGATCGTCACCCAATTCGTCCTGCGCTTCGGGGGTCCCCTCGATGATTTCGACGCCCTCGGTGCGAGCGTGCTCGATCAGGTCGGTGACCCGGTCGACCGCCTTGAAGAACGTCGAAAGCCCGGTCGGTGACGGGGCGATCGGGAATGCCGTCGACTTCGAGGGCGAATCTCGAAGCCGGCGAACGACCAGTTGTGTTGCTTGGCCTGGTAGGCGACGTAGCGGCCGGAGAAGCCCGCTCCGACACAGATGACGTCGAGCGGTTCGGAGGTGGAGTGTGCCATGGGAGTGCCGTCGGGGTGTCCGGATGCGTGTGCATCGTGCAGGGGACAGGGATGCGGTGGGCGCATGACCACTGATCATATGACTATGACAAGTGACGCATAAATTATTGCCGGTTTCGCCAGTCGTCAACAGGAGCTCGCTCGCGCCCATCGCGGTGACCCAGCTAGCCGCGCGGAAGCTTGCACAGGTACTGGCATACCTCGTCGACCGCCTGCTTCGCCTGCGCGAACACGCCGATTTCGGTAATGAAGCCGTGGAAGACGCCGGTATGTCTCGTCAGGGAGACGGGGACGCCGTCGCGCCGCAGCCGCTGCCCGTATGCCTCGGCGTCGTCCCGAATCGGGTCGACCTCCGCGGTGATGATCAGCGCGGGCGGCAGATCACGCAGCGACTCGGCACGCAAAGGGGCTGCGAGGTGGTCACCGCCCGGGTGGTCCACACCGACGTACTGCTCCCAGAACCAGCGTGCGTCGGAGGCGCTGAGCAGTGGCGCGTCGGCGAATTCCGACCACGACCGCGCGGTGAACGTGTCGTCGACAGCGGGGTAGGCGAGCACCTGCGCCACGGGCAGGGCGCTGCCTTCCTCGCGTCGGTGCAGGCACAGGGCGGCGGCGAGGTTGCCACCCGCGGAGTCGCCGCCGACCGCGATCCTTTCCCGGTCGATGCCTAGCTCCGGCGCTCTCCGGGTCAGCCACGCGTAGGCGTCGATGCAGTCTTCGAGCGCTGCCGGGTACGGGTTCTCCGGAGCCAGGCGGTATTCCAGGGACACGACCGTCCAGCCGCCCGACCCCGCGGCGATCGCGCGACACAGCTCGTCGGCCCCGTCCAGGGTGCCCAGGACGAAGCCACCGCCGTGTAGGTAGACGAGGGCGGGACCGGAGCCGCCGGAAACGGCGCCGTCCGCGCGGTACACGCGGGCCCCGATCGCACCCGCTCGGGTCGGCACGGTCAGCTGTTCGACATGGTCGAGCGGCGTGATCGACTCGCCGGACGGAGCCGTGTTCAGAAGCGCCCTGGTCTGCTGTGGACCCAGCTCGCGGGCGGGTTTCTGCAGAACGCGCGTGATCAACCGGGCCGCAGCCTGGGCATCGTCGTCGAGCAGACTCCACCAGGCGGGAGCGTCGTCGTTCATTTCGAAACCTCGCAAGTCATTGACAGGAAGTGATCTGTACCTCACCATCATAGTCATACGACCAAGACAAATGACTGTAAGTCGGAGTTTCTGCGGATGCACTGCTGACGGTGAACCGCGCAACACGATCTTGTCGAACTGAAAGGACAACAAGATGACCGAAACGACGATCGGTCCCGCGACGCGCGGGGCTGACGCGGTCGGCGGGGTCGACATTCGGATCGAGGACGACGCGAGTCCGATCGTCCGGCTGATCGGCCGCACGATCACCGATTCCGTCCGGGCTGACGGCTCCGTTCCGGGGTCGGTGGAAGGCACAGTCGCCGTCCGCTCCCACGACACCCCGCAGGCCGCGACGATCAGCATCTCCCAGGGAGCAATCGCGGTGTCGAGTGGTGTGTTCGTCGAGCCTGACGTCACCCTGACCGTCGACCTGAACGGCCGGTTCACCCTGGTCGGAAAGCCCCTCGGCGCAGGCGATCTCGCTGTCGCGGCGCGTGCGCTGCTGTCGCCGCCGCTGCCGGATTGGAAGGCTGCCGCGGATTCATTCTGGGCCGCGGCCCGGTCGGTGCCGGGCATACCGGACATGCTCATTGCGATCACCGAGGGCTCCGACGGGCTGGATCAGCACGTCGTCGGCGAGGGCGAGAGCCATTACGTCATCGCCGGCCCGCCGGAGCTGCTGGCCGGCATCTTCTCGGGCGCCGACGACCTGATCGCCGCACTGTCCACCGGCCTGATCGGCGTCCGCGGCACATTCTCTCAGCTGTCGGTCCTGGTCGCCGCATCCTGGAAGGTTCGTTACGATGTCTGAAACTATTTCCGCTGCAACGGAGCTCGAGACTCCCGTGCACACGGTCCGGCTCGAGTCCACCAACCACGACGGTAGCTTCCTCGGCAAGAATCTGGCGCCCAAGAAGTTCGCTGCGAGCGCCGGCTCGGGCTTCGCGATGGCTGATCTCCTGTTCGGCCTCGACCTCGGCAACGCCCCGACCTTCGGCTTCGCCTTCCCCGAATGGCGTGGGCATGTGTCCGACGTGCAGTTCCGGCCTGACATGTCGACGCTAGTGCAGTGGGCGCCGGGCCTGCAGTCGGTGATCGGCGATTACTGGCAGGCCGACGGCACCCCGATCGGGACCTGTCCGCGCAATCTGGCCCGCAAGCTGGTCGACCGGCTCGCCACGCGCGGTTTCACCGCGACCATCGCGGTCGAGATCGAGGCCACCCTGTTCCAGGAATCCATCCACGAGGCCCGGGCCAAGGGGTACCGCGACCTGACCCCGCTCGGCGGTTCCGCAGGCACCGCATACCACCTCGCGAGGTCGAAGGACTGGGTCGACTACATGTCGGCGGTCGCCCGCCGTCTCGACGAGATCGGCATCGAGTGGGAAGCGTGGAGCGACGAGGACGCGGCGGGTCAGGTCGAACTCAATCTCGTCCCCGGCGACCCGGTCTCGGTGTGCGACAACTGGGCTCGCGCCCGACAGGTGATGCGTGAGGTGGCGTTCGAGTTCGGGCACACCGTGACCTTCATGGCCAAGCCGACCGCCGGATACGGCCAGGCCTCGCACGTCAACCTGTCCCTGCAGCGCGACGGCGTCAACGCCTTCTACGCCCCGGACGGGCCGACGGACACCATGCGGCATGCGGTCGGCGGGCTGCTCGCGACCATGCGTGGGGCGTCATCGGTGATGCTCCCGCAGATCACCTCCTACCGCCGCCTGGTCGACCTGAGCGGCCCGCCCACGACGGTCACCTGGGGCATCGCCAACAAGAGCACCGCGGTGCGCGCCGTGTGCGGTCACCCGGCCTACTCCCGCCTCGAGTACCGCGTTCCCGGCGCCGACGCCAACCTGTATCTCGCGGTCGCGGCCATTCTCGGCGGTGTGATCGCCGGCCTCGACGGCGGAATCGAGCCGCCCGAGCCGGTCAGCGACCTGGCCTGGTGTGTGCCCGACCTCGAGCGGCTGCCCGACACCATCACCAAGGCGGCCGACGCGCTGGAGGCCGACCTGATCCTGCGTGAGCAGCTCGGCGACGAGTTCGTCGACTACTGGGTGGGCACCCGCCGCTGGGAGTGGATGCAGTTCCACACTACGGGCGGTGATCCGTTCGCCGAGCTCTCCGAGTGGGAGTCGGCGCGATACTTCGAGTTCCCGTGACCGCGGGAATCTCGCCGCCGGGCGCCGTACGGCCGATGATCGGTATCACCGGCAGACGGGTCCGGCTGGGGTTGGTCGAGGGACTGGACAAACGCTACGGGCATCTGTTCGCCGACACCTTCATGTCCGACTTCTCGGAGCGGATCGCCAGGGCCGGTGGTGTTCCGGTGAACCTGCCGTACGACGCCGACCCGGAAGCGCTGTGCCACTGGCTGTCCGGTGTGGTCATCACCGGCGGTCAAGATGTTCACCCCGCGTGCTGGGGTGGCGATCCGTCGGTAGTCCGGGACGTGGACCCGCGGGATGATCCGATGGTCCACGACGCCGAACGCGACGAGTTCGAGATCGGGCTCGTGCGTGCCGCACTCGACCGGAACATTCCGGTTCTCGGCGTATGCCGGGGCCTGCAAATCCTGAACGTCACGCTCGGCGGCACGCTGATCCCGCATCTTCCGCCCGGCTCCGTCGAGCACCTGTCGGCTTCGCCTCCGCTCACCGACGGTGCCGACGACCATAAGGTGACTTTCGAGCCAGGCTCGATCGCGGAGGGGCTTTTCGGTGCCGGCACTGTGACCAACTCGTGGCACCACCAGGCGGTCGACCGTTGCGGTACCGGCCTTGTGGTGACGGGGCGCACGGCGGACGGCGTCGTCGAAGCGGTCGAGTTGCCCGGATCGCCGGTGCTTGGTGTCCAGTGGCATCCCGAGTGGATGGAGCGTGACGATCCGGCGCTGAGCTGGATCGTCGACGAGGGCAGTCGGCGCATTTGACCCAGGAAAGACGGTCGGCCGCCACCGAACGGTGGCGGCCGACCACTACTTTCAGGTCAGCGCGGTTTCACTCCACGCCCACCCAGGACACGAGCGAGCGCATGGCTTCCTCGGGCGAGGCCGCCTTCGGGGCCGGGGCCGCAGGCGCGGGGGCATCGCCGAGGTGGGCGGCCATCCAGGCGTCGAGCACACCGAGGGTGAGTTCGATCTGTCGCTCCGCCGCTGTGGGGTCGGTGAAGACCAGCCAGTTGAGTGCGAATCCGTCGGACAACGTAGACAGAATGTAGGTCAGTTCGTCGACGGTGTCGGAGTCGACCGACTGGCCCGCAGAGGTCGCCGCGGCCTCGAGGATCACCCGTATGGTCGCGAATGCCTCGTTGTACACCATCTTCGCCTGCTCGCCCTCCTGACGCTGGCCCCAGCTGATCAGCTCGACGATTGCCGCGCCGAAGTCCGGATTCGCCAGGTACCACTCCATCACGCCGCGCAACAGGGCGCGTGCGGTGGTCGTCACGTCATCATGGACATCGTTGCGTATCAACACTTCTCGATACAGTCGCGCGACGTGTTCGAAAACCGCCGCGAACAGTACCTCCTTCGTGGCGAAGCAGTAGTGCAGCGTGGCCAGCGGAGCGTTCGCCTCCTGCGCGATGCGGCGTGTGGTGGCGCCGTCGACCCCTTCGGCGGCGATCACGCGCACGGCCGCCGCCACCAGCTCGGCGCGACGTTCTGCAGCGGGAATGCGAGCCATGCCCCCTCCTGTCAACAGATTTGAACGGATGATCAAGTCGGTTCCACGTTACCAGTCGGAACGGTAGGCGGGCTGTCATAGTTGCCTGAAGAACCGTCGTGAGGCGCGTGCACGACATGAATCAATAGTCATATGCCTTGATCAGCCGACTCACTTTGGCTCACGGTATGAGCCGGATCACAGAGGCGGGGTCGGCGCACTCCGATGCGACCAACACCGGTTCCGAAGGACCAGACCCGTCATGACCGACGAACTCACGTGTCTCACTCCGACGCCGAAGCCATGGTCGACCTGATCATGCGAGACGGCGGCGTGATCATCGAAGGAAGCAATTTATGACAGAGATCCACCCGCAATCCGGACCCGGCCGTCCGGGGACTGCTCGCCCCGCGCCGAACAAGGCAGTGCTCATCGGTGTCGGCACGCTGCTGATCGTCCTGACCAACGCGGTCATCTTCATCCTGCCGCCGCTGTTGCCGATCATCCAGGCGCAGTACGGCCTCGCGACCGTGGCCGAGACGACGTGGCTATACACGGCGCTGACCCTCGGCGGGGGAGCGGGCTTCATCTTGCTACCGCGTCTCGCCGATCTGTACGGCGACCGTAACGCCGCGGTGGCGGCGTCCACATTCCTTGCCGTCGGTGCGCTCGTTCCGGCTGCCGGCGACTCGTACTCGACTCTTCTGGTCGGCTGTATTCTCATGGGATTCGGGGGCGCGGCGCAGCTGCTTCCGCTCGGTTTTCTGCGCCGCAATCTCGGTGCGGACGGCATCACGGTGGGTGTCGCGGTTCTGGTCGTCGCCACCGGTGTCGGCATCGTCGTGGGCATGATCGGCGGTGGCTTGATCGTCGAGAGTCTTTCGCTGCGAGGCTTTTTCATCATCCTCACCATAGTGTGCGCAGTGACGGCCATTGCGTGCCATGCCGTGATCCCACACACCCCGCCTGCTGAGCGTTCCGGCCGCATCGCGGTACTCGGCACGGTGTGGATGATCGCTTGGGTCGCCGCGATCCTGTTGACTCTGACGCAAGGCCTCGTGTGGGGCATCGCGGCACTCATTCCGTTGATAGCCGGCATCGTCGGGGGCATCGCCTGGGTGCGCGTCGAGCGCCGCTCGACCTCCGCGGTGTTCGACGTCGCACTGATGAAGGCGCCTTTGGTCACCGCGTCGTGCGTGTGTATCGCATTGTTCGCCGCGGTGAACTCGGCCTTCCTGCTGCTGCTCAGCACGTATGCCCAGATCACTCCCGAAAATCTTCGTCCAGCGGACGCCTACGGACTCGGGCTCAGCGCGCTGCAGACCGGCTGGCTCATGGCACCTTTCGCGGCGGCGTTCTTGATCCGCGGAACCGTACTCGAACGTGCCTTGTTCAACGGCCGTGGTGCGACCGTCTTTGTCATCGGAGCGCTCATCAGTGCATCGGGGCTGACCTGGCTCGCCGTCGCGCACGGCCAGCAGTGGCACTACCTCGCGGGCGCTGCCGTCATGGGTCTCGGAATCAGAATCGGCTACGCAGCGGGGTTCACCATGGTGCAGATGGCAGTGCCCGAGGAGAAAGCCGGGATGGCGGCCGGTATCGCCGGCACGTCCATGGCTGTGGGTTTCGCCTTCGGTACGGCACTGGTCAGCGCCGACCTCGGCGCCTCCTTGGTTCCGGTGGTCGGAACCGGTCTCGACGTCGCTGCCAAAGGTCTCTACGGCATCGGCTACTGGTTATCGGGACTTCTCGCTCTGCTCGTCGTGGTGACCGTGCTGGTCTCACGCGCCCGCTCCGGTCGGCGCGTCTGCGCTGCCGCATCCTGAAAGTGGCTGGGTCGATCGCCGCCCCAGACCGTGCGCGATGATTCGTGCGGGCAGCCGCTGCCGTGGCGCTCACTATCACTCCACGCTCACCCAGGACACGAGCTTGGCGGGTGAGGCCTGCGAGGGGTGGGCGGCCGGTCCGGAGGTGTTGTCGAGGTGGGCGGCCATCCAGGCGTTGAGCACACCGAGGGTGAGTTCGATCTGTCGTTCCGCCGCTGTGCGGTCGGAGAACACCAGCCAGTTGAGCGCGAATCCGTCCGACAATGTGGATATGTTGTAGGTCAGTGCGTCGATGGTGTCCGGGTCCAACTTCTCGATACTGTCCGGCGTCGGAATCGAAGACCGCCGCGAGCTCGGCGCGACGTTCAGTGGCGTGGATGCGAGCCATGCCCTCTCGTGTCAACAGATCTGAACGGATGATCAAGTCGGCTTCCGGTTACTGATCAGAACGGGCAACCAGCCGCCATATCGGCGCGTAAACCGACCTCTGGGTGAGTGACCCTACTTGTCATAGTCAGTTGCCTTGATCATTTGACTATGTTCTTCTAGGCTATGACCGAGACCACAGTCCGGCACCATCGGTGATCGGAAGGGTCGCGGGCCTCGAGCTCACCGCGGATGCGCCGTCACGACGAGAGATCGCGAGCTGCATCCGCATCGCACCCGACAAGCGTGAAGGATGACCATGACCGGAGTCGAATCAGTTCCCCGGGACCGCGCGATCGCACTCGATCGCATGGCTGTGGACCCGCCGATCGACACCGTCGTCGGCCTGCTGGCGGTCCAGGCCGCCCGCTGTCCCGACCGCGAGTTCCTCCGGTTCGCGGAAGGGTCATGGACATTCGGCGAAATCGATGACTGGTCCTCGCGCCTGGCGCACCGACTCGTCGCCGAAGACGGGGTGTGCGCAGGCGATCGGGTCGCGATCATGTTGCCCAACGTGGTGCAGTGGCCGGTCGCCTGGCTTGCGATCCTCGGGGCAGGCGGCGTCGCGGTGCCGGTGAACTCGTCTTACCAGCGCGCAGACCTCGAATTCGTGCTGCGGGACTCCGGCGCCCGGGTGATGTTCACCGACGCCGCGCACACCCCGCTCGTCGAAGAGGTGCGCGTCGCCAATGACGATCTGGCCGATGTCCGGATCGTCGAAGTCGGTGCACGCAACGAGGTCACGCAGTATCCGGCGGAGAGGCCGGGGGTTGTCATGTCCGGCGAAACCCTCGCGAACCTCCAATACACCTCAGGTACAACTGGATTCCCCAAAGCCTGCATGCTCACCCACGATTACTGGACCCGGCTGGGCTGGGTCTGCGCGAACGCAACCGGCCTCGGCCCCGACGACGTGGCGCTCACCTCGCAGCCGTTCTCCTACATGGACCCGCAATGGAACACCTCGTTATGCCTCACGATCGGCGCGCCACTGGTGGTGCTTCCCCGGTTCTCCGCCTCCGGTTTCATGGCCGACGTCCGAAAGCATCGGGCCACGTTCTGCTACGTGCTCGGTTCCATGCCCACGCTGCTGTTCAAGCAGCCGCCCAGCCCCGAGGACCGCGACAACGACCTGCGGATCGTGCTGTGTTCTGCAATCCCCATCGGTCTGCACGAGCAGCTCGAACAGCGCTGGGGCGCACCGTGGCGGGAGATCTTCGGGATGACCGAGAGCGGGGTCGACCTGGTCAGCCTGCCCGAGAGGATTGGTGATGTCGGCAGCGGACGGCTGGGTCAGCCGGTTCCCACCAAACAGGTCCGGGTGGTCGACCCCCAGGGCCGGGAAGTCGCCGACGGCGAATCCGGCGAACTGATCACCTCCGGCGCACCGATGATGCTCGGCTACTGGAACCGGCCCGAGGACACCGCGCGCACCCTGCGCGACGGCTGGCTGCACACCGGTGACGTCGCCGTTCGTGAGGCGGGTAGCTATCGCCTGGTCGGCCGGATCAAGGACATGGTCCGCCGCGGCGGGGAGAACATCGCCAGCGCTGAGGTCGAACGCGTCCTCGAACGTGACGACACCGTCGTTGCGGCGGCAGTGGTCGGCGTCCCGGACGAGCTGTTCGGCGAGGAGGTCAAAGCCTTCGTGCAGCTGGCACCCGGCGTCGAGGAGAGCCGCGCGACCGCAGAGCACATCGTTGACGGCGCGCGAACCCAACTGGCGCGCTTCAAGGTTCCGCGTTACGTCGAGTTCGTCGCCGATTTCCCGCGCACGCCGTCCGAGCGGGTGTCGAAGCCTGCGCTGAAGGTTCGCGCCACCGAGCATCCCGGCACCACCTACGACCTGCAACCCGCGCGTGCCTGAGGAGCCAGACATGACCGACCGCTACCTGGACGTGCACATCGACGACGATGTCGCGGTGCTCACGCTTAACCGCCCAGCGAAGCTGAACGTGGTGGACGTGGCCACCCGGGTGCTGCTCGCGCAAACGATCCGCCGATTCGGTGCGGGTGATCTCGTCCGCGGGATCGTCCTCACGGGCACCGGGCGGGCATTTTCCGCCGGGGAGGACCTGCAGGCGGTGCCGATCGACTACGACGAGATTCGCGAAGCCTTCGCGACCTTCCACGACATCACCCGGGCAATTCTCGAGACGAAGGTCCCCGTCATTGCCGCCGTCAACGGTATCGCGGTCGGCGGTGCCTCGGAGATCACGCTCTGCTGCGACTCCCGGATCGGCAGCCCCACCGCCGAGTACTACCAACCGGAGAACCACCGCGGGATCATTATTTCGAACGCTGCCAGCCTCCTGATGGGCCGGCTGGTGCGCAATCACGCGATGCGAATCATTCTCGGCTCCAGCCGGGTCGGCGCGGACGAGGCCCTGCGAATCGGGCTGCTCGACGAGATCACGGCCCCAGAGGCGCTCGTGGACCGCGCGGTCGAGGTGATCCGGCAGTGGAACTCCGACCCTCGTATCACCGCGCTGCACCTGGGTTTGCTGCGGCCGCGCCCCGAAGACATCGAGGCCGCGTTCGCCCGTGAAGACGACGCCGCCCGCCAGTCGTGGGAGTCCGGCGCCTTCAGTGAAGGCATCGAGGGCTTCTGGACATCGAAGAACGCGGCGCCGTCGGCGTCGCAATAGTGCAATCGAGATCGGAGACATGATGATCACCACCGAAGCAGCTGTCCTCACTGCGGTGAACGAACCGCTGCAATTCACCGAGATCCAGGTCGACGACCCGGAGCCCCACGAGGTCCGCCTCGCCGTCTCGAATGTCGGCCTGTGTCACAGCGACCTGCACTACATGACCGGTACCGTGAGTGCCGACCTGCCTGTGGTCGTCGGGCACGAGGTGGCGGGCGTCGTCGAGTCGGTCGGCTCCGAGGTCACCTCGTTGCGCCCGGGCGACCGCGTCGTCGGCGCGCTCACGCCGTCGTGCGGGTTGTGCCGCAACTGCCAGGTCGGGCATTCGACGCAGTGCCAGCGTGTCGCGCTGATTCGGCAGCGGCCGCGCCCGGCTTTCCAGCTGCCGGGGGGACGCGTCGTCGAACGACTCGGTGACGTCGGCGCGTTCTCCCGCCACACCCTGATGCGGGAGAACTCGCTGGTGAAGGTTCCCGACGAGGTGGGACTGCATGTCGGGTGCCTGCTCTCGTGCTGCGTCATCACCGGTGTCGGCGCCGTGTTCCGCGCCGCCCAGGTCCGCCCCGGCGCCACCGTGGCCGTGATCGGTTGTGGTGGCGTCGGGTCGGCCATCATTCAAGGGGCGCGGCTCGCGGGCGCCTCGGCGATCGTTGCCGTGGATCTCGACGAAGCCCGGCTCGCGGCCGCGCGGACCTATGGTGCCACGCACGTCGTGAACGGGGCGGCCGATGTCCCTGCCGAGATCCGGAACGTGCTCGGCGACGGGGTGGACTACTCGTTCGAGGCCGTCGGCAACGCGCGGACCGCGGCTACCGCGCTGGCGATTCTGCGGGCCACGGGCACCGCATGCCTCGTAGGTATCGCGCCCGACGGCACCGACCTCACCCTCCCTGCGTCGGACTTCTTCTTCGGTGAGAAGCGCCTCATCGGTTCCTACATGGGCTCCGGCCAAGCACACGAGGACATCACCCAGTTCGCCCGCTTGTACCTGCAGGGTCGGCTGCTGCTCGACGAGATGGTCAGCGACGTCATCCCGTTCCACGAGGTCGACAAGGGCTTCGAAGCGATGAAATCGGGAGAGGTAACCCGCATCGTCGCCGACCTCACCGTGTGAACCCCGCCCCATACGAGCACCCAAGGAGCCCCAGATGGCGAATCCGCAACTGTCTCAGCCAGTCAACTACATTGCCGACGAGTGGTCCGAGTGCCGGACGATCCCGGACGCGTGGAATCTCGACCCCAACACCGGCCAACCCGTCCACCGGGCCGTCACCACAACTCCGGACGACGTGGAGCGCGCGCTGCGCCATGCCGAACAGTCCTACGGCTTCGAACGCTGGGACGACGCGGCGAGCGAGGAACGTGCGGCGGTCATCGAGCGCGCAGCTGAGATCGTCGAGACCCGGATCGAGGACATTGCCCGGACCGATGCCCTCACCAGCGGTGTCCCGATCGCGAAGGCCCGGATGGTCGCGGAGTTCCTCCCGCACAGGATCCGCTCGTCCGCGGCGGAGATACGCGCCATTCCGCGGCGCACGGCGCTGGCGGCCGGCGGCCGCGACGTGCGGCTGTACAAGGTCCCGTGGGGGCCCGCGGCCATCCTCACCCCATGGAACGGTCCGAGTTTCATTCCCGCCGCGAAGATGGTGAGTGCGCTGGCCGCCGGGTGCCCTGTCATCCTCAAGCCCTCGGAGCACGCGCCGAGCAGCGCCCAGATCATCGTCGAGAGCTTCGTCAAAGCCGGACTGCCCGCGGGCGCGCTGCAGCTCGTCCACGGCGCAGGAGACGTGGGCGCGGCGATCACCGGTGATCCCCGGGTGAAGGTCGTCTCCTTCACCGGTGGCCCGACCGCGGGCCGGGCGATCGCCCGCGCGGCCGCGGAAGACTTCAAGGTGCTTCAGCTCGAGCTCGGTGGCAACAATCCGGCCCTCGTCCTGGACGACGCCGACATCGACGTGGCCGCCGACGGGATCCTCGAGGGGATGACCAAACTCAACGGTCAGTGGTGCGAGGGCCCCGGCAAGGTGCTGGCGCACAGGAGTCTCGTCGAGCCGCTCCTCGACGCGCTGCTCGATCGCATCTCCCGCATCGAGATCGGGCACTCTCTCGATGAGACCACGCAAGTGGGCCCCATCTCGAACGCGCCGCATTTCGCCACGCTGCAGAGCCGGATCGAAGGGCTGCGGGCACACGGCGCGACCATTCATCAGCCCGCACAACTCCCCGCACTCGACGGATTCTTCCTTTCGCCCACCGTCGCTACGGGAGTCGATGCGTCGGTAGCGACCGCCGAGCTGTTCGGGCCGATCGTCAGCCTGCACGCCGTGGGATCCGACGAAGACGCACTGCGCGTCGCCAACGCCGACCCGTCGGGTCTTGACGCCTACGTGTTCGGCGGCGACCTGGACCGCGCCATCGAGGTCGGATCCCGGGTGCTGTCGGGCGAGGTGCGCGTGAACGGCGCCAAGGTCGCCGATCTCGCCGACGGTTCGGCACAGAGCTTCTGGGGCACGTCCGGAATCGGCGGTCACGCCCCCGGCGAGTCCGTCCGTGTGTTCTGCGGCGACCGAGTTGTCGGGGTCGATTCACCCCACCTTCCGATGTAGCGACCAGGACTACTTTCGCGTCACCTCTTGACTGTGACCGGGACCACTGGTCTACTGAACTGAGTCAATTGATCGAGTCATATGATCACCAAGACGAAAGCGGCAAATTCCATGAACTTCCCCTCCACCTCGGATCCCGGGATCGTCGATGTCATCGGCGTCGGCGCCGGCTTCTCCGGCCTCTACCTCTCGCACCGGCTCACGAGCGCGGGGTGGACCTTCGCGGGATTCGAGGCCGGACCCAGCGTCGGCGGTACCTGGTTCTGGAACACCTACCCCGGCGCCCGCTGTGACGTCGAGAGCATCTACTACTCGTACTCGTTCGACGAGGCGCTCCAGCAAGAGTGGACGTGGAGCCAGCGATTCGCGCCGCAGGCCGAAATCCTCAGCTACATCGAGCACGTCGCCGACCGCTTCGACCTGCGTAAGCACTTCACGTTCAACACCCGAGTGGTCGGCGCAACATGGAACGCGGCCGACCGGCTGTGGGAGGTACAGCTGGACAACGGTACGACGCGCCGCAGCCGCTACCTGATCTCGGGCGCCGGCGGCTTGTCCACCCCCAAGGACTTCGACGTGCCGGGCCTCGAGAACTTCACCGGACTCCAGGTATCCACCAGCCGGTGGAATATCTCACTCGACGACCTCGCCGGCAAGCGCGTCGCCGTGATCGGCACCGGATCCTCGGGCGTTCAGGCCATCCCCCTGATCGCGGAGGTGGCCGAGCATCTCACGGTGTTCCAGCGCACCCCGAACTACGTGATGCCCGCACGCAACGCCGACCTCCCCCCGGAGCAGGTCGCCACCATCAAGGACGACTACCCGGCGATCCGCGAGGAATGCCGGCACTCACCCGGCGGCATCCCCGACCGCCCCGTCACCGACAACGCCTTCGACGTCTCGGACGAGGAGCGTCAGCGGCGCTACGAGGAAGCCTACGAGCGCAGCGGCTTCCAGGGCGTCGGCGCCGAGTTCGCCGACCTGCTCACCGACGCCGAGGCGAACCGGACCGCATCGGAATTCATCCACGGCAAGATTCGCGAGATCGTCAAAGACCCGGCCACCGCAGAGCTACTGGTGCCCAAGTACCACCCGCTGGGCGCCAAACGCAGCGTCTTCGGCACCGACTACTACGAGACCTACAACCGGCCGAACGTGTCGTTGGTATCGCTGCGCGACGAGCCGATCGAGACCATGACCGCGAATGCGATCGTCACCTCGAAGGGCGCCTACGAGGCGGATGCGGTGGTCCTTGCCATCGGATTCGACGCCTTCACCGGCCCGCTGTACGGCCTCGGCCTCACCGGCGCGTCCGGCCAAAAGCTTCAGGAGACCTGGCAGGACGGCGTCCGCACCTACCTCGGGTTCATGACCACGGACTTCCCCAATTTTTTCATGGTGGCCGGCCCTCTTAGCCCCGCGCTGGCGAGCAACGTGGTGGTCACGATCGAGCAGGCCGTCGACTGGATCGCCGATCTCATCGAGCACGCCCGCGACTCCGGTGCAACACTGATCGAGGCCACTCCCGAGGCCCAGAACGACTGGGTGGACATCACCGAGGGGACCGTCGCCCAGACGCTGTACGCCACGACCGACTCCTGGTATCGCGGCTCCAACGTCGAGGGCAAGCCCAACACCTTCATGGGCTACGTGGGCGGCGTGGGCAAGTACCGCCGGATGTGCACCGAGATCGCCAAGCGCGGTTACCCGGGTATCCAGATCGACGGCGAAGCGCAGTCCCGCACCCTGGGCCCGATCCATCAGGAGATCTCATGAGTAAGGCCGTGCACCGGCGCTATGTCGCCTTCTCCGACGCGCACTATGCCGGAAACCTGGTCGACGGTGCCTTCGCCCTGAAGTTGTTCGGTGACGTCGGTACCAACCTGTCGATCGAGATCGACGGCCACGAGGGGCTGTTCGCGGGCTACTCGTCCGTCGAGTTCCTCGCCCCGGTCCGCGGCGGCGACATCGTGGAGGCCGAGGCCACGCTGGTGAAGAAGGGCAACCGCAGCCGCACAGTCGATTTCGAGCTCCGGGTGATCTGCCGCGGTTCCGACGACACCGGCCGCTCCCAAGTTCTCGAATCGCCGCTGGTCGCGGTCCGCGCTCGCGGTACCGCAGTCATCCCTGCAGATGGAACGGAGTAACGACGATGAAGCTGATCGACGACACCGGTTGGGCCGCGACGCCCGCCACCGCCGAACCATCCCTGATCGGTGACATCGACTGCGACGTGGTGATCATCGGCGGCGGCGGGGGCGGCATGTCGGCCGCACTGCGCCTCGTCGAGAAGGGTGTCGACACGGTACTCCTCGAGGCGAAGACTCTCGGCTGGGGCGCGACCTCCCGCAACGCCGGATACATCACCAACTCCATCGCCGCCGATCCGGAAATGCTGGGCTTCCTGCTGAAGCGCGAACGGCTGCGCGACCTCTACCGGTACGCCGAGAACGCGGTGCACTTCGCCGAAGATGCCATCACACACCACGGGATCGACTGCGGCTACCAGCAGGAGGGGATCGTAATGGCCGCCGTGTCCAAGGGTCAGCTGCGGCACGCACGCCGCAACGCGAAGGTCATGGCCGCGGCCGGATCGTCGGCCGAATTCGTTGAAGGTCGCGCAGCAGGCCTCCCGGACGGCTTCCTCGGCGGAGTGCGTGAGGGCGTCGGCGGCACGCTCAACCCGGGGGAGTTCGTGCTCGGTCTGCGGGCCGCGACGATCGCGGCCGGCGTGCGTGTCTACGAGCACACCCTCGCCCGCGACGTCACGGACACCGGCGGCGGGGTCACCGTCGAAACACCGGACGGAAGAATTCGGGCTCGCAAGGCGCTGCTGACCACAAACGCCAACAGCAACGGCTTGTCCATCGCACCGAAGCACCTCGCCAGCCCGGTGTGGACGTCCCTGGTGGAGACCGAACCCGTCGCACCCGAGCGACTCGACGAGATCGGCTGGACTAGCCGTGCCCCGATGGTCACGCTGCACATGATCATCGAGAGCTACCGCATCACCCCGCGGGGCACGATCGTGTTCGGCACCCGCCGCGTACAGACCGGGCGCAACCCACTGCCCGACCGCACCCCGGCGCGGAACGTCGCAGACGATCTCGTCCGCGGATTCCACGACAGATTCCCGGGCCTGCGCGACGTCAAGCCGCAGCAAGCATGGGGTGGCTGGATCGGCATGAGCTCTACCTGGCTCCCTGCCGCCGGCGAGGCCTCTGACAATGTGCTGTACTCGCTCGCCTGCAACGGCCACGGCTTCGCCCAAGCACAGTACGTGGGCCAGCTGCTCGCGGACCGCATCGGCGGCGCGCCGCTGCACGACGACTTGGCGGCAATCTGGCACGGCCGCAAGCGCTTCTGGCCCAGCCTCGTCAGCGGCCCCGCGCTGTACGCGGCCTGGCTCGCCGACCGCGCCTCCGACCGCCTGGCAGCCCTCACGAACTAACCACCGGCGCAAGCCACCTTCCAAGGAGAAATAATGTCCATCAGAGAACTGCTCTTCGCGGTCGCGGACATCTGGATGATCGCCGTCGGATTCACCTACGGCATCAGGTTCATCCGGAAGTACAAGAATTACCTGCTCGGCATCGAGTGGATCATCGTCGCGACATCGGGTTCGAACTTCCTGATCTACGGTCTCCTGAAGGCTGGTCACGACAGTCCGATGTACGCCTTCGCTTACTTCCTGGACGCCTTTTCTCGATCGATCGGTATCACCCTCATCTTGGTCCTGGGGCTGATGAAGGTCACCCACCGGTACAAGCCCTCCGCGGCGGTGGACATCGGCGCGTTCGCCCTTGCAGGTGTGGTGGGCTTTCTCCTCAGCCAGTTCGCGGAGGAGATCGGTCTGCCCGGCAAGATCTTCTACATCGTGGTCAACGTGCTCACCACGATCTTCCTGATCTACTTCGTCAAGCGGCTGTGGAACATCGGCGAGCGCGGGCACGCCATCTCGGCCGCCGTCGCCACCGCCTGCGGCTTCGTCATCGCTGCGACCTACGACTTCGTCCACATCCCGGGCGACGACGCGGAGCACACGATTTTCTACATCTTCGCACTGTCCACGTGGGGCTTGCAGATGTTCACGTACTACCGCGCCTACCGAGCGTTCGACGCCTACAACAAGCGCGTCGATGCGCGGGCGGTCAGCGGCAGCGCTCCAGCTACGGCCTGAGCGGTCGGACATTTCCTCGTGATCGAGAGTCAGGAACCGAAAATGACAACGCACGACGTGCGTGAAGAGGCCACCGAGGTAGTCGTTGTCGGCGCCGGAATGTCGGGGCTGATGGCGGCTACCACGCTGGCGCCGGAGACCGGCGTAGTCGTGCTCGAATCCACCGATCGCACGGGCGGACGAGTCGAGACTGTCCGTCGGGGTGACTACTGGATCAATGTCGGCACCCAGTTCACCGAGGGCACCGGCACGCTGATCGATGCCCTCGACCGGCACGGCATCGAGATGGGCTCTCTCGCAGGCAAGAGCATCGCGCTGTACTTGAACGGCGGGGTGGTCGACACCTCGAACCCCGTCGAGCTCATGTTCCGCACGAGGATGACCATGATGGACCGTCTCGGCATGGCCGTCATCGGTGCCCGCATCCTTGCGGTTATGCCGTTCCTGGAGTCGGAAAGCCGTATCGCGCATCGGGTTCGCGCGAAACTCGACACCAGGCTGGCGTCGTATCTACTGAAGGGTGTCCGATCGAAACTGGCCGCCGCCGTCGTCCGGTCGTGGTCGGCACAGTGGATGGGATGCGAGGTGGAGGAGACGGCCGCCACCCAGTTCGTGACTTCCGTCGGTCTCGCGCTGGCCGACCCGGAGAAGATCCCGAACTTCTCGCTGCCAGTGGGGGGCAACCAGACGTTGACCGACGTGCTGACGGAAGATCTCGGTGACCGGATCCGGTTGAACTCGGTGGTGCACTCGGTGCGGCAGGACGGTGGCGGCGTGGTCGTCGACTACCACGACGGTGACCGACCGGTGCGGCTGCGGGCAAAGCGCGCGATCGTGACCGCACCCGCCGACATAGCCGAGCGAATCATCCCGAATCTCCCGCAGCAGCACCGAAACGCTTTCAACGACATCACCTACGGCCGGTACGTCATAGTCGGATTCTTCACCGACGAAGTCGGTCCGCAACGCTGGGACGACTACTTCGCTGTCTCGACGCCGCAACTGTCGTTCCAGGCGATGTTCAACCACGCCGCGGCGATGCGGAACGGCGACGACCGTAAGCCGGGTGGAGCGCTGGCCTGTTTGGCCGGCGGCGCTCACGCCGACGCGTTGTTCGACCTCCCCGACGAGGAGATCGTGTCGCGATTCGCGAAGGACCTGCTCGCAGTGTTCCCCGAGCTGGAAGGGAAGCTGGGCGAGGGCATTGTGCGACGGCATCGTCGGGTCGTGCCCTTCTGGGCGCCCGGACGGAGGAACTCGCTTCCCACGTTGCGTGATCCGCTCGGCAGCATCTACCTCGCCGGCGACTACCAGCTCGATCTGCCCTCGCTCGCCGACGCAGCGACGTCGGGTGAGCGAGCGGCGAAGGACGTGCTGGCGAACCTGAGCAGCGCGGGGATGCAGGGCGTTCCGCAACGTCCTTGAATCAGCTCCCGTCCCAGCGCGCCCGGCAACCGGACCGCGATACCAACACCCCACTGCTGCAACATTTCGAGGGAGAGGCCCCAGTGAGCTTCAAGAGCCCGTTTCCGGACGTCGAGATTCCGAACCTCAGCGTCTACGACTTCCTCTTCGGCCAGGTCGATGCGGCCGAGGGGGATCGGCCGGCGCTGATCGACGGCGCTTCCGGTGCGGTCACCACCTATCAGGGGTTGATCGCCCAGATCAACTCGGTTGCGGGGGCGCTCGCCGCCCGCGGGCTGGCCGTCGGTGAGGTGGCGGCGTTGCATTCGCCGAACGTGCCGGCGTTCGCGTCGGTGTTCCACGGGATCCTGCGGGCCGGTGGGGTCGCGACCACGATCAACGCGTTGTACACCGCCGAGGACATCGCCAAGCAGCTCACCGACTCGAAGGCGAAGTTCCTGTTCACCGTCTCCCCGCTGCTGCCGCAGGCCAAGGCCGCGGCCGCACAGGTCGGGATCCCGGCCGCGCACGTGATCGTGTTGGACGGCGCGGACGGGCACCCGTCACTGCAGGATCTGCTGGCCGAAGGGGCGCCGGCGCCGGAGGTGTCGTTCGACCCGGCGACCCAGTTGGCGGTGTTGCCGTATTCGTCGGGCACCACCGGCCGGCCGAAGGGCGTGATGCTCACCCACCGCAACCTGGTGGCGAATGTGTGCCAGATCGACCGGCCGATCGGGATCGGTGCCGAGGACAAGCTCCTCGCGGTGTTGCCGTTCTTCCACATTTACGGGATGACGGTGCTGCTCAACGCGGCCCTGCGTAAGCGGGCCGCGCTGGTGACGATGCCGAAGTTCGACCTGGTCGAGTTCTTGACGATCGTCGCGGAGCAGAGGTGCACGTATGTGTTCATCGCCCCGCCGGTGGCGGTGGCGTTGGCCAAGCATCCGCTGATCGATCAGTACGACCTGTCGAGTGTGCATTCGATCTTCTCCGGGGCCGCCCCACTGGATCAGGAACTGGGTAAGGCGGTGGCGAACCGGCTCGGGTGCCGTGTGCGGCAGGGGTACGGGATGTCGGAGATGAGCCCGGTCTCGCATGCGATTCCGTTCGACCGGGACGATATTGCGCTGGACTCGGTGGGTCCGACCATCGCGAACATGGAATGCAAGCTGGTCGATCCCGGGACCGGGGCGGAGATCGAGCAGCCGGTCGAGGGGGTCAGCGCGGCGGGGGAATTGTGGTGCAAGGGCCCGAATATCATGGCCGGGTATCTCGGGAACGACGAGGCGACCGCGGAAACCCTGGATGCGGACGGGTATCTGCATACCGGGGACATCGCGACGGTCGATTCGGAGGGGGTGGTGACGATCGTGGACCGGATGAAGGAGTTGATCAAGTACAAGGGTTATCAGGTGCCGCCCGCCGAGTTGGAGGCGTTGCTGTTGACGCATCCGCAGATCGCCGACGCCGCGGTGATCGGGGTGCTCGACGAGGAGGGTGAGGAAGTGCCCAAGGCGTTCGTGGTCCGGCAGCCCGGTGCCGAATTGGACGAGGACGCGGTAATCGCGTTCGTCGCCGAGAAGGTCTCCCCGCACAAGAAGGTACGCAGGGTCGAGTTCATCGACCTGGTGCCGAAATCCGCCGCCGGCAAGATCCTCCGCAAGGACCTACGCGCGAAAGAAGCAGCAGGGAAATAGGTCCTCCGACATGACGCACACCGAGCCGACCGCGGTGTGATCTACCGAATCAGAGCGGGATGTTCTTGTGATCGCCGCGATGCGCGGGGGCGGCCGCGAGGGCTGCGGTGATGACGCTGCGCGTCTTGGCCGGGTCGATCTCCTCGTCCACCACGCCGATCGCGACGGCGCGATCGACACCACCGGCGATGCTTTCGTGCTCGACGGCCAGACGCTCGTGCAGCGCCTCACGCTCTTCTTCGGGAGCGGCGGCGAGCGCACGCTTGTGCAGGATCCCGACAGCAGCCTTGGCGCCCATCACGGCGACCTCGGCGTCGGGCCAGGCGTAGACGGCGGTGGCCCCGAGCGCGCGAGAGTTCATGGCGATGTAGGCGCCACCGTAGATCTTGCGCGTAACGACCGTGACCCGGGGAACCTTGGCCTCGGCGAAAGCGTGGAGCAGCTTGGCGCCGCGGCGAACCACGCCTTCCCATTCCATGCTGACGCCGGGGAGGTAGCCGGGGACGTCGACGATGACGACGAGGGGAATCCCGAACGCGTTGCACAGGCGTACGAAACGCGCCGACTTCTCCGCACTTTCGGAGTTCAGGCAACCGCCGAGGCGAAGCGGGTTGTTGGCGATGACGCCGACCGTGCGGCCGCCGAGGCGGCCCAGCCCGGTGACGATGCTGCGCGCGTAATTGCCCTGCAGCTCTTCGAAGCTCGACTCGCCTTCGACGTTGTCGAGTAGTTCGTGCACGATCGGGCGAACGTCGTAGGCGCGCTTGGCCGACTCCGGCATGAGGGCGCGGAGATCGGTGTCACCGTGTTCGGCTGCGGCCTGGTCGAATTCGCCTTGCTCACAGAACATCGACACGAGGCGGCGCGCCCGATGCAGGGCATCGGCCTCGTCGTGGGCGGCGATGTGCGCCACACCCGACTTCTTGGTGTGGGTGTCGGGGCCGCCGAGGGACACCATGTCGACCTGCTCGCCGGTGACACTGCGCACCACGTCGGGGCCGGTCACGAAAACGCGGGCCTCGGGCGCCATGATGACGATGTCGGTGAGGGCGGGGCCGTATGCCGCTCCGCCGGCGGCGAAGCCGAGTACTACGGAAATCTGGGGGATGCGGCCGGAGGCACGCACCATGGCCTCGAAGACAAGTCCGACGGCGTGCAGCGCCTCGACGCCTTCGGCGAGGCGCGCACCACCCGAATGCCAGAGCCCGACGATGGGGGCATCTTCCTCGAGGGCGGTGTCGATCGCCGTGACGATGTGCTTACAACCTTCGACTCCCATGGCACCGCCCATGACGGTGGCATCGGAGCAGTAGGCGATGGTGCGGACACCGTCGATGTTGCCGGCCGCAGCCAGCACACCGGACTTGTCACGCGGGTGCAAGGGGACGACGGTCCCGGCATCGAACAGCTTCTCCAGACGCGCAAGGGGGTCGCGCGGATCGACTGACGCATCGGACTTCGTTGCGGGTGCCAAGATTGTCATCGCGTCCTCCTTGTAGCGGCCCTGAGGGGCTGTCGATGGGTGGAGACCCCCTGAAGAAGGAGGTCTCCACCCGCGATCTAGCTGGACCGGCTTGTCAGACCCGGCCGAAGGCGAGCGCGACGTTGTGCCCACCGAAACCAAACGAGTTGTTGATCGCGAACTCGATCTCGCCGTATCGGGCTTCGCCCTTGACGACATCCAGATCGATTTCTGGATCCTGATTCTCGAGATTCAGCGTGGGCGGAATGACTCCCTCACGCAGACTCAGGACCGTGAGCACCGCCTCGAGCGCACCGACGGCGCCGATCGAGTGCCCCAACGCGGACTTCGGTGCGTACACCGCAGCATGATTGCCGACAGCAGCCTTGATGGCGTTCGCCTCTGCTGTGTCACCGATCGGCGTGGCCGTGGCGTGCGCGTTGATGTGCTGGATGTCCTTCTTCGTCAACCCAGCAGTCTCGATTGCCCTCGTCATGGCCCGCGCAGCGCCCGAACCCGAAGGATCGGGAGCGACGATGTGGAACCCGTCGGAGGTGATTCCCGCGCCCAGCAGACGGGCGTGGATGGTGGCACCGCGAGCCTTGGCGTGCTCCTCGGTCTCGAGAACCATCATTGCGCCGGCTTCACCGAAGACGAAGCCGTCGCGATCCTTGTCGAACGGCCGCGAAGCCGCCTTCGGATCGTCGTTCCGCGTGCTCAGCGCACGCATCATCGCGAAGCTCGCGATCGGCACGGCGTCGAGGTAACCCTCCACACCACCGGCGACGATGATGTCGGCGTCACCCATCACCAGCATGCGGTACGCATGGGCGATGGCCTCGGAACCCGAAGAGCAGGCCGAGACGGGGGTGATGACCCCGGCGCGGGCGCCGAGTTCGAGTCCGACGGTGGCCGACGGACCGTTGGGCATCACCATCTGCACCGCGAACGGCGACACCTTGCGGTAGCCGCCGGCCTTCATCTTCTCGACTGCGTCGATGAGAGCCTCGCCGCCGCCCAATCCGGTGCCGATGACGACACCGAGTCGGTCCTTGTCGACCTCCGGGCTGCCGGCGTTCTCCCAGACCTGACGGCCCAGGACGAGCGCCAACCGCTCGACGAAACTCATCCGGCGAATCTCGACCCGGGACAGCGACTCGTCGGGCGACACCTTGAGCTTGCCACCGATCGTCACCGGAAGGTCGTTCTCGGCGACGAAGGGCTCCTGGATGGTGTCGATGCCGCTCTCGCCGGCCAGCAGGCCCTTCCACGTGGCATCCACATCACCAGCGATCGACGTCGTGGCCGCGAGGCTCGTGACGACGATGTTGGGGAACTGTTTCCCGTTGGTCGAGGCGGAAGTCACGGTTGAGCTCACTCCTCGTCGTTCTTGGCTGCTTCGAGCTTGGCCTTCACGGCGTCAGCCTCGGCGCCGCCTTCGGCTTCGAGCTTCTGGATGTAGGACACGGCGTCACCGACGGTGCGCAGGCCTGCGAGATCCTCGTCGGGGATCTTCACGCCGTACTTGTCTTCGGTCTGAACGGCGATCTCAACCATGGAGAGGGAGTCGATGTCGAGGTCGTCGACGAAGGACTTTTCGATGGTCACCTCGGAGGGTTCAATGCCGGTGACCTCCTCGATGATCTCCGCGAGTCCGGCGATGATGTCTTCCTGGGTGGCGGCCACTGAGTGGCTCCCTTCTGATTCGGTGTAGATGTATCTGGAGTTGTGCGGACGCGTCCCCATCGGCCGCGCCCGCGGGCCCTGCACGCACCCTGAGGTGCGCGCAGCAAACTAGCCGACTTGTGAAAGTTCGGCCAGCGCGGAGATATCCCCCGGGGTCTTGAGTGCCAGAGTCGGCGTACCGCGCATTTCACGCTTGGCGATGCCGACCAGGGTTCCAGCTGGTGGAAGTTCCGCGATCGCGGAGACCTGAGCGGTCCGCAGACTCGCGGTGCACAGGTCCCAACGCACAGGTCGGGTCACCTGCGCAGCCAGCTTAGTCAGTGCGTCGGCTCCGGATGCGACCGGTGCGCCGTCGGCGTTGGAGAGCAGTGTGCGAGTGGGTTCGTCGGGCTTGATCTTGGACGCCGCTTCGGTGACGGCTTCCTGGGCGGGTGCCATGAACCGGGTGTGGAAGGCGCCGGCGACGGGGAGTGCGCGCACCCGTGCTTTCTCCGGTGGGTTGGCGGCGAGCTCTTCGAGCGCGGAGAGCAGACCCGCTGCCACGATCTGGCCGGCAGCGTTTCGGTTGGCCGGCTCGAGGCCCAGCTCTTCGAGGCGGGCGAGGACCACGGTTTCGTCGCCGCCGAGGACGGCGGACATTCCGGTCGGTTCGAGCGCGCAGGCCTTGGCCATCTCCGCGCCGCGGATCGCGGCGAGGGCGACAGCATCGTCTGTGGAGAGCACACCGGCGATAGCCGCCGCGGCGAGTTCCCCGACCGAGTGCCCGGCCGCGATGGCGTCGGCGGGGATCACACCGCGGGTGTCGAGCTCCTCGAAAGCGAGCAAGGCGGCGGCTACGACGAGGGGCTGGGTCACCGACGTGTCGGTAATCTCCTCTGCCGTCGCTGTGGTGCCGAGCCGGACCAGATCGAGGCCGGAAGCCTTCGACCACAGTGCGACACGGTCATGAGAACCCGGCAGCTCCAACCAAGGAATGAGCATGCCGGGAGTCTGAGAGCCCTGACCCGGGGCGAGCAACGAAATCACTCTTCAAGAGAACACCGTCAGGTACGTACTGCGAGATGTCGTTGCGGATGAACCTTTGTCAGCGGATTTGTTGGGTTCCCACAAAATTGCACGTGGGCCCCTCGCATCGAAATTGGACAACCGTTCGTTACAGCGCTGGTTCTCCGAATGGGAAGCCTGTGACTGGTGTTAAACGTGTGATGGGTTCGTTATGGGAACGTGTCAAACGACCGACCGTGGCGGCCACCCGAAGCACGTACGCATCCCTCGGATTCGTCGGATCACGCCCCGTAACTTCGGCGATTCGCTTGAGTCGATACCGCACAGTATTTGGATGAACAAACAGCTGCCGTGCACAAGTCTCAACCGCACCTCCACAGTCGAGATAGGCGTCCAAAGTGTCCGTCAGGACCCCGCCCGCGGCCGCAAGCGGCGCGACGAGATGTTCGTTGAGGGCAGTGACCGCCGCGTTGTCACCGAGCAGCGCGCGCTCGGGGAGAAGCTCGGCGGCGTGGACCGGCCGGGGCGCACCCCGCCAGCCCGCTACCGCCTGCATCGCGGCCAGCGCCTCGACGGCACTGAAGTGGGCTGCGCCCAGCGTCGGAGTGGTCGGACCGATGATCACCGGCTCTTCCGAGAACTTGCCAAGCAGATCCGACATGAAACTCGAGTGCCCCGACCCCTCCTGTAATTCACCGCTGACCACCATCACCAGGCGGGAGCCCTGCACGACCGCCAGCGCCGCACGACCGTGTTTCTGCGCAATGGTGTGCACCGTCCCGACCACGGACACGCGCTCGTCCTCCGGCGGTGTGCCCACGATCACGGTGGCGGGCGCGGTCGCATCCCAGTTGAGGGTTGCCGCCCGCGACAACATGTCGGACCCGGTGTCGCCCCGGACGACCGCATCGACGACGAGTGCCTCGAGCCTGGTGTCCCAGGCGCCGCGGGATTCGGCGGCGCTCGCGTAGACGGAGGCGGCCGCGAAGCCGAGCTCGCGGCCGTACCGGAGCACGGCCTCGGTCAGTGCGATCAACTGCTGGTCGTTGCGGGCGAGGGCGGGAAGCCACTGCTCGAAGAATTCCATGGCCACCCGCACCATGTCGACCGTTTGCCGGAGAGTGAGTCGGCGGGCCAGGTCCTGGGGGATGACCTGGAAAGCGTCGAGGCTGAAGCGGATATCGCTGTCCGGGTCCTTGAGCCACTCCAGAAAGTTGACGACCGCCGTCTGCACGAGGAGCTGCACGTTGGAGCGTTGAGCGGCATCGAGGTCGTCGAAGAAGGGCAGTTGATCCTGCATGGTGGTGACGGCCTCGGTGGAGAGGCGGCCGGAGTACTGCTTGACGCGGCGCAGGAGAGCATCGGGCAACGGATCTCTGGGCTGTCGTCTGCGGGAGACCATCGGGCTCTGCTCGACCATGGTCAAGAACCTACGCTCACCGCCGCCCGAGATGTCCGACGGACACCCGGGCGGCGGTGAGTCGAGGAACTATCTGTCGGTTACGCGCTTCCGGTGTCGGTGTAGGACACCTCCGCGGCGCCGACCTCGTCGATGCGGTACCTCGACGCAGCCTCGACGGCCTTCGACCGGTCGACCGCTCCTTCCCCGGCGAGCGCGCTGAGGACGGCGACGACGATCGATTCGGCGTCGACGTTGAAGAATCGACGCGCGGCCGGACGGGTGTCGGAGAAGCCGAACCCGTCGGTGCCCAGGGTGGTGTACGAGCCGGGGACCCACTGACGGATCTGGTCCGGGACGGCGCGCATCCAGTCCGAGGCGGCGACGAACGGGCCGGCCGCATCGGAGAGTGCCTGCGTGACGTAGGGCAGTGGTGCATCGTTGCCCGGGTCGCGCAGTGCCTGCTTCTCACACTCGACGCCGTCGCGGCGCAGCTCGCCCCACGACGTCACCGACCACACGTCGGCGGCCACACCCCAGTCGTCAGCGAGGAGGTCCTGTGCGCGCAGAGCCTCGGGCATCCCGACGCCGGAGACCAAGATCTGGGCCTTCGGGCCGGAGCCTTCCGACTTCTTGAACAGGTACATGCCCTTGAGCAGGCCCTCGACGTCCAGGTTCTCCGGCTCGGCCGGCTGCGAGTACGGCTCGTTGTACAGGGTGATGTAGTAGAAGATGTTCTCGCCACCGAAACCGTCGACACCCTCGGTGCCGCCGTACATGCGGCGCAGACCGTCCTTGATGATGTGCGCGATCTCATAGGAGAACGCCGGGTCGTAGGCGACGGCAGCAGGGTTGGTCGACGCCAGCAGCAGCGAGTGTCCGTCCGCGTGCTGTAGTCCTTCACCGGTCAGCGTGGTGCGGCCGGCGGTGGCGCCGAGGACGAATCCGCGCGCCATCTGATCCGCTGCTGCCCAGAGCCCGTCGCCGGTGCGCTGGAAACCGAACATCGAGTAGAAGATGTACAGCGGGATCATCGGCTCGCCGTGCGTGGCGTACGAGGTGCCGACTGCCGTGAACGACGCGGTCGACCCCGCCTCGTTGATGCCCTCGTGCAGGATCTGCCCGATCTCGCTCTCCTTGTAGGCGAGCATCAGTTCGGCATCCACCGCCGTGTACAACTGACCGTTGCGGTTGTAGATCTTCAGCGACGGGAACCACGAGTCCATACCGAACGTGCGCGCCTCGTCGGGGATGATCGGCACGATCCGTTTGCCGATCTCCTTGTCCCGCAACAGTTCCTTCATGATGCGGACCAGTGCCATCGTGGTTGCGACCTGCTGCTTGCCGGAACCCTTGCGCACCACGTCGTAGGTCTTGTCGGGCGGCATCGGCAACGGCGCGACGTTGGAGCGACGTTCGGGGAGGAACCCGCCCAGCGCGCGGCGACGGTCGAGCATGTACTGGATCTCGGGTGCGTCCTTGCCCGGGTGGTAGTACGGCGGCATCTTCGGATCTCGCTCGAGCTCCTCGTCCGAGATCGGGATGCGCTGCAAGTCGCGGAAGTTCTTCAGGTCGTCGAGCGTGAGCTTCTTCATCTGGTGGGTCGCGTTGCGGCCCTCGAAGTGCTTACCGAGGGTGTAACCCTTGATGGTGTGCGCGAGGATCACCGTCGGCTGGCCCTTGTGTGCCATCGCGGCAGCGTAGGCGGCGTAGATCTTGCGGTAGTCGTGACCACCACGCTTGAGGTTCCAGATGTCCTGATCGGACAGGTTCGCGACGAGTTCCTTGGTCCGCGGATCGCGACCGAAGAAGTGCTCGCGCACGTAGCCGCCGTCGTTGGCCTTGTACGTCTGGTAGTCACCGTCCGGGGTGACGTTCATGAGATTGACCAGGGCGCCGTCGCGGTCCGCATGCAGGAGCGCATCCCACTCGCGTCCCCACACGACCTTGATGACATTCCAGCCGGCGCCGCGGAAGAAGGATTCGAGTTCCTGGATGATCTTGCCGTTACCGCGGACGGGGCCGTCGAGGCGCTGCAGGTTGCAGTTCACCACGAACGTCAGGTTGTCAAGACCTTCGGTGGCGGCCACGTGGGCGAGGCCACGCGATTCCGGCTCGTCCATCTCGCCGTCGCCGAGGAACGCCCACACATGCTGATCGGAGGTGTCCTTGATGCCGCGGTCGTGCAGGTAGTGGTTGAACCGGGCCTGGTAGATCGCGTTCATCGGGCCGAGACCCATGGACACGGTCGGGAATTCCCAGAAGTCGGGCAGCAGCCGCGGGTGCGGATACGACGGCAGGCCGCCACCCTCGTCGGCGTGGGAGGCCTCCTGACGGAATCCGTCCATCTGCTCGGCCGGAATGCGGCCCTCGAGGAACGCGCGGGCATAGATGCCGGGGGAGGCGTGACCCTGGATGAAGATCTGGTCGCCACCACCCGGGTGGTCCTTGCCGCGGAAGAAGTGGTTGAAGCCCACCTCGTACAGGGCCGCAGAGGACGCGTACGTGGAGATGTGGCCGCCGACGCCGACGCCGGGACGCTGCGCGCGCGTCACCATGATCGCCGCGTTCCAGCGGATGAAGGCGCGGTAGCGCCGCTCGACTTCCTCGTCACCCGGGAACCAGGGCTCGTTCTCGGTGGGGATGGTGTTGACGTAGTCGGTGGATGTCAGCGCGGGAAGAGCGACGTGCTTCTCGCCGGCGCGTTCGAGCATGCGCAGCATCAGGTATCGCGCGCGGGTCGGACCGGACCGATCGAGCAGTCCGTCGAACGATTCCAGCCACTCAGTGGTTTCGTCCGGGTCGATGTCGGGCAGATACGACGCGACACCCTCACGGATGACGCGAACGCGGCCGTCGGAGCCCGGGGTCGCACTGGGGGAAGGTTGGGCCGCTCCGGCGCCGGGTGTGGCGGAATCCGGTTGAGACGCGGGTCCCTGGATCAGGTCTGACAACGTTGCTCCTCATTGTGGTGGGACGCGCGGTGTGGCGTCCTCTCCATGTGATCGGGACCTTGTTAGGTCCGACCCATCTCCTTTATGAAATATGGCGCAACCCCCATCTTTCCCCATCGCGACGCAGTCGGCACACTCCGCTCGGGTTACTCTCCGGTAGCGTTTGCGCAGTTACGGGGCCTGGCGGTTCACTTGTCGGGGGGTCGTCGTGGAACAGGGGAGACGAATGCGCGCCGGAACCGAAAGAGCAGCCCTGCTCGGCGTTGCCGCCGCGGTGATCGGACTCGCCCTGGTCGTGGGTTGCTCCGCTCCTGTGGAGGGTCACCCACAAGAGAACCGAGCGCAGGCGGCCGAGTACGCCGCGGAAGTCACGTCGTCGATGGCGGCAGCGTCGTCCTCCCAGAAGGCCGCGGACGAACTCGCCGCACTGGAGACGGAATGCGCGCTGTTCCTCACCCGCGCCGGCGACACCATCGACTCGTACAACGCCTTCATCGATGCGGCCAACACCGACGCCGCGGACGCCGGCGCGAAAGCCGCTCAGGCCGTAGGGGCTCTGCGTTCCGCGGCGGACCGGGCCGAGGAGGCTGGCCCGGCGTTGCCCCCGGATCTGGCGGGTCTCTTCGTCGACTACGCCGCCACGTATCGCGACCTCGCCTCCGCGGTCGAGAGCGGCGAGCGAGGCGACTATCTGAACACGCTGGCGGGTCGTGGGGACGAACTCCGCGACTCGATTCGGGCAGCCTGCCCCACTTCCTGAGCTCCGCACCGTAGGCTCGGTCGATGACCACGCGGCACTTTCTCCACAATTTTCGCGTGGTCGGCTTGCGCGAAAGCGTCCGAGCATGTTCGCTTTCACCTAATTGATCTTCATTCGGCCGGTGTTCGGGTACCCGAGCACCGTCAACAAAAGGAGGACCCCACCGTGGTCGCCGCGGCGGACGCCCAGAACTACGCTCAGAAACTCGGGATCACTGCTGACATGGCAGTACAAGAACTGGGCTGGGACGAGGACACCGACGACGACCTGCGTGCCGCGGTCGAGGACACCATCGGTGGAGACATGCTCGACGAGGACTCGGACGAGGTGATCGACGTCGTGCTGCTGTGGTGGCGCGACGAAGACGGCGACCTCGTCGACGCCCTCATGGACGCGATCGGCCCGCTGGCCGACGACGGGTTCGTGTGGGTCCTCACCCCCAAGACCGGCCAGCCCGGTCATGTGGAACCCAGCGAGATCGCCGAATCAGCCCCCACGGCCGGGTTGACCCAGACATCCGCGGCCAACCTCGGAGACTGGACCGGAAGCCGCCTGGTGCAGCCGAAGTCACGCCCCGTGAGCAAACGCTGACCCGCCGGAACGTTCATCACACATCGAAGGATCACCTCATGCCGCTCGAGGTGGGCACCACCGCCCCCGATTTCACCCTCAAGGACCAGAACAACCAGCAGGTGACGCTGTCCGACTACCGCGGGAAGAAGAACGTCCTGCTGGTGTTCTACCCCCTCGCCTTCACCGGCACCTGCCAGGGGGAGCTCTGCAAAGTGCGCGACGAGCTGCCGAAGTTCGAGAACGACGACACCGCCATTCTCGCGCTGTCGGTCGGTGCCTCGCCCACACACAAGATCTGGTCCGCTGAACAGGGGTACACCTTCCCGCTGCTCGCCGACTTCTGGCCTCACGGCGAGGTCGCACAGGCATACGGCGTCTTCAACGAGAAGCTGGGCTTCGCCAACCGCGGCACCTTCGTGATCGACAAGGAAGGCATCATCCGGTTCGCCGAAATGAACGGCCCCGGAGAAGCCCGTGACCAGGGAGCTTGGGAGAAAGCGCTCGCCACGCTAGAGTCCTGATGCACATCCGGCGAGCCTCTCGCCGGATGTTCGGGCGTGTAGCTCAGTGGTAGAGCTCTGGTTTTACACACCAGCGGTCGGGGGTTCGAAACCCTCCGCGCCCACCGTTTCGCCTTGTCCGCATCCGCGCACCGATTCGCGCGACTCGCCGGCCAATTCCTCAGCATCTGACCAATGTCTACGCGGATGCATCGCGGCCACCGGGCGAGCGGCTACCGCGCGCGGGTGCCCGGGCCGACCGTCTCGTAGGCCTCGGTCAGAAGCGCGGCGAGGGTGTCGTCGAGCTGCCCGTCGGAGGTGATCGTGAGCCGATGCGTGATCACCGTTTTGGTGGTGGGGAAAGCGTCGCGCAGCTGCGGGTGGTGCACGCGTCGACGAAGGTCGAGGGCGATCTCGAGTCGGGACGAGTAGATGAATGCGGCGGCGAACACGCGGGTGCGCGCCCAGGCGATCTCGGTCCTGTGCACTCGCTCGTCCACCTCACCGCACGCCAGCACCAGGTCCCGGAACTGCAGAAGACGCTCCGTGGCGTCCGGATCTTTCCCTGCCAGATACTCGTCGATCACGGCACTCATGGACGCTCCTTCACTCCACTGCAACGTTAGTTGATACAAATAGCGGCGTGTATCCAACCTCCCGCCCCGGCACCGCGCGTGCAGTAGGCCTGCTGCTCGGCTTCGGCGCCGACCGACTGTTGGCCGACCCGGCCCGGTGGCATCCGGTGTCCGGATTCGGCAGGGCGGCAGCAGCATGCGAGAAAGCCACCTACCGCGACTCGCGGCTGTCGGGTGTCCTGCATGCAGCGGTGCTCGTGGGCGTCGTCGGGGCATTGGGGGTGGTCGCCGCGCGGGCTGCGCGGCAGGGAGGCTGGGCAGGCGAGGCGGGCGGGACCGCGATCGCGACGTGGGCCGTGCTCGGCGGAACGTCCCTCGGCCGCACCGGCGCGGCGATGGCCGAACACCTCGCGGGCGAGGACCTGACCGATGCCCGTGCACTGTTGCCTTCCCTGTGCGGCCGGGATCCCAGCGTGCTCGACGCGCGGGGGATCACGCGGGCGACGCTCGAGTCGGTGGCGGAGAACACATCCGACGCGGCCGTGGGACCACTTTTCTGGGGTGCGCTGGCAGGCATCCCAGGCCTGTTCGTCTACCGGGCGTTCAACACACTGGACGCGATGGTCGGGTATCGCTCGCCGAGATACCGCAATTTCGGGTGGGCCGCGGCGCGCGGCGACGACGTTCTGAACCTTCTGCCCGCCCGGCTGACGGGCGCGGTCACCGTGGCGCTCGCCCCAGCGGTGGACGGTTCGCCGAGGCAGGCCTGGATGGCATGGCGCCGGGATGCGGCGGGGCATCCCAGCCCCAACGCGGGCGTCGTGGAAGCCGCGACCGCGGGTGCTCTCGGGATTTCCCTCGGCGGCCGGACCCAGTATGCGCACGGAGTCGAGATGCGCCCGCAGCTGGGGAGTGGCCGTATGCCCACGCCTACCGACCTGCGCCGTGCGGTGCGGCTGTCGACCGCGGTCCAGTGCGGTGCGGCGTGTGCCTCAGCGGCTCTTGCCGTAGCGGTCGGCCATCTTCGCTTCCGCCGCCGTCCGCGGGGCTGAGTCGGCGGGCTTGGACCGCGTGAACGGCGTCTTCTTCGGGGCGGGAACGGGGGCGGAAGTCGGGGACGCGCCGCCTGCGGCAACCTTCTCCTTGCGACGTTCCCGCAATTCCGCGCGGACGAAGTACGCCAATCCCAGGGGAGCCATGATCCCGAACGCCAGCCACTGCAGTCCGTAGGACAGGTAGGGGCCGGCGTCGAGCTGGGGGAGCGGGATGGTGCCCAATCCGCCGGGCTGATCGGGTTCCAACTGCACGTAGGCGTCGAGAAGGTCGATGCCGATGAAGTCGCCGATCTGACCGGCGTCGATGAAGTAGACCTGCCGCAGCCCGTTCTCCGTGATCGGGTCCTTCCCGGCGACGGTGCCCTCCGACTTGCGGATGCGCCCGTCGAGCGTGACCTGTCCTGCGGGGGGTGGTCCGACAGGGGGCGCTTCGGTTCCCTGGACCGGTCTCACGTATCCGCGATTGACGAGAATGGCCCGGCCGTCCGTGAGCTGCAGGGGTGTCAGTACCTCATACGCGGGCTCCGACCCGATGGACCGCAACCGGACGAGGATGTCGCTGTTCTGCACGTACGAGCCGGTGGCGGTGACACGGCGCCACTCGTCGTCCGGATTCGGCGCCGACCCCGGGATCAGGCTCTCCAGGGGCACCGGCTCGGCCTCCACCGATTCGGCGATCAGCTGGTTGCGGTGTTCCGTCGAGGTGTTCTTGCCGAGCTGCCATGGCGCCAGTACGTAGAAGCACATGAATGCGAATCCGGCGACCACCACGGCCAACACCAACCAGCCGGGTCGCAACAGAAATCTCAGCCTTCGCACCCTTCCACGGTAGCCGCTCGCAGGTGAGACCCCTGATCGCGGGTCAGCGACCGCGTACCCACTCGAGCAGTCCGGGCACCGCGGCCTCGATCTGGCGGCGCACCCGTTCGAAGTCCTCGAGACCGCCGTAGAACGGATCGGGGACGGACGAGGAGTCGGCGTCCGGATCGAAGCTGCGCAGCAGCCGGCGACGCTCCTCGGGTACGCCGAGGTGAGCGAGTTCACGATCGTGATTGGCCGCCAGGGCGACGACGAGGTCGGCGCCGAGGTGGTACGGCCCGACCTCGGCAGCGGTGTGGCCGGTGGGGTACCCGTTCAGCTTCAGGATCTCGTTGGTCCGGAGGTCCGCCTCCCGGCCGACGTGCCAGCCGTGCGTGCCGGCGCTGCTCACCCTCACCCGGTGGTCCAGGTCTGCGCGTCTGACATGCTCGCCGAAGATCTTCTCGGCCATGGGGGAGCGGCAGATGTTGCCGGTGCACACGAAGGTGACGTGCAACCGCGGGTCAGGCTGCGCCATCGAGCATCTTCCCGAGCTCGGTCACTGTGCGCGCCGAACGGTGCGCACCCGACGCCTCGGCCGGCGAACCGTACCCCCACTCGACGAAGACCGCCGGAATACCCCACCGCGCCGCACCGAGCACGTCGTGGTCGCGGTCGCCGATCATCAGCACATCGGACGTCGCACCCTCGGTGGCGGAGACACCCAGGGCCTGCAGAGAGTGCGCGATCACGTCTGCCTTCGCGCGGCGCTGCCCGTCGTTACTGGCGCCGCCGATGAACTCGAAATAGTGGGCCAACTCGAAATGCTCGAGGATGCGGACGGCGAACCGCTCGGATTTCGACGTGGCGACGGCGAGCCTCCTGCCGCTGTCGCGGGCGCCGGCCAGCACGTCCGCGATGCCGTCGAAGACGGAGTTCTCCGCCCACCCCACACTGTCGTAGCGGTCGAAGTACGCCGCGAGTGCGCGCTGGACATTGGCCTCGTCGAGGCCCAGTGAGCGGAAGGTGTCGATCATCGGCGGCCCGATCACGTTGTCGAGCATCTCCGGGGTCGGTTCCGGCTGCCCGATGGTGGCGAGCGCGTGGCGGAAACCGCCGTGGATACCGGGAGCCGAGTCGGTGAGGGTGCCGTCCAGGTCGAACAGCACGATCGGCGCAGACAGGGCCGAGGGGGCGGACAGGGTCGACTGGGCGGACAGGGCCGACGGGGCGGTGGAGAGCGAAGTCACCGGACCATTGTCCCTTAGGCTCGACAGCTGTGGACATTCGTGCCGGTAGCCGGGAGAGCCTGCGTCATCACGGGGATGTGGAAGCGGGCCCAGGTCTGCTCGATTTCGCAGTGAACGTGCAAGGTGACGGCCCACCGGAATGGTTGCGCCGCCGCCTCGCCGACGCGCTCGGGAGTCTGGGCACGTATCCGACGGTGGCCGCCGACCTCGCTGCCCGCACCGCGGTCGCCGAGCGGCACGGACGGTCACCGGACGAGGTACTGCTCCTCGCGGGTGGGGCCGAGGGATTCTCGTTGCTGCCCCGGCTCGGTGTGCGGCAGGCAGCACTGTTTCATCCGTCGTTCACCGAGCCCGAATGGGCACTGCGGGAGGCCGGGATTCCTGTCACCCAGGTACTGCTCGAGGATCCGTACCGACTCGAGCACGCGCCGGTGCCCGACTCGGCGGACCTCGTCGTGGTCGGAAATCCGACCAATCCCACGTCGGTGCTGCACCCCGCCGAGGACATTCTCCGGTTGCGCCGTCCCGGCCGGATTCTGGTAGTCGACGAGGCCTTCGCCGACGCGGTGCCCGGTGAAGTGGAGTCGCTGGCCGGTTTGTCGCTGCCCGACGTCCTGGTGTTGCGCAGCCTCACCAAGACCTGGGCGCTTGCGGGACTGCGCTGCGGGTACGTCCTCGGATCGCCCGAGCTTCTCCAGCGACTGCAGGTGGGCAGGGCCCACTGGCCGCTGGGAAGCCTGCAGGTGGAGGCGATAGCGGCCTGCAGTAGTGCCGCCGCCGTCGCCGCCGCCCGGGACCGTGCCGTGCTCCTGGGCTCCTGGCGGGACGACATGATCCGGCGACTGCGCGACCTCGGTGTGGCAGTGCACCAGCCTGCATCTGCTCCTTTCCTGCTGCTGCGCCTCCCGGACGGCGAACTGATGCGCAAGCACCTCCGGGAGCGGGGCATTGCCGTCCGGCGGTGTGACACCTTCCCGGGTCTGGACGCGAACTTCCTGAGGGTGGCGGTGCGGCCCAGCGAGCAGTCCGACGTCCTGATCGACGCGATGAAGGAGATCCTGTGAACCCTGTTCGTCTCGGTGACATCATCGCGGTGCTGGACGACGCCTATCCTCCTGCCCTCGCGGAGTCGTGGGACTCCGTCGGCCTGGTCTGCGGCGACCCCGAGGACTCCGTCACCACGGTGATGATTGCGGTGGACCCGACGGCTGCGGTGGTCGCAGAGGCCGTCGATGCGGGCGCCGACCTCCTCCTCGTCCACCACCCGTTACTGCTGCGCGGTGTCGACACCGTCGGCGCGCACACGCCCAAAGGTGCGTTGATCCACCGGCTGATCAAGGCGGGCTGCGCCCTCTTCACCGCGCACACCAACGCGGATTCCGCAGACCCCGGCGTGTCCGACGCATTGGCGAAGGCGCTGGGCCTGAACGTCACCGGGCCGATCGAGCCGCAGCCCACCGAGCCACTCGACAAATGGGTGGTCCCGGTGCCGGTCGACGATGCCACGAAGGTCCGCCGTGCGTTGTTCGACGCGGGAGCCGGCCACATCGGCAACTACCGAGACTGCAGCTGGTCGGTCACCGGGCAGGGACAGTTCCTTCCGACGGAAGGCGCGCAACCCGCCCTCGGCTCGGTCGGGGAGCTCGAACTCGTCGAGGAGAGCCGGATCGAGGTGATCGCGCCGCGGCGGATCAGAGCGGGAGTGCTCGCCGCGCTGCGGGCCGCGCACCCCTACGAGGAGGTGGCGTTCGACGTCTTCGAGACCGCCACGTTTCCAGGACCACGCGGACTGGGCCGGGTAGGCGAACTACCCGAACCGGTGTCGTTGAAGACCTTCACCCAGCAGGTCGCCGACGCTCTTCCCGCAACGTCGTGGGGAGTGCGGGCGGCCGGCGACCCGGACGCGACGGTACGCACGGTCGCTGTGTGCGGGGGATCGGGCGACTCCTTCCTGGACGCCGTCTCCCGGTTGGGCGTCGACGCATATGTGACCGCGGACCTGCGTCATCATCCCGCCGACGAGCACCTGCGCGCCGGCGGTCCCGCGCTGATCGACGTCGCCCATTGGGCCAGTGAGCAGCCCTGGTGCGCGCAGGCGAAGGGCGTACTGGACAACGCCTTCGGTGACAGGCCCGGATGGCAGGCGCGGGTGTCGCAGGTACGGACCGATCCATGGTCGGTCGGCGCGACATCGGACTGCTCGCGGTAGCGCCGATCGACGCCCGCGGCCGGGGTACGGTTGGCCTACACATCTCCAGAGAAGAACCCTTCACAGAAGACAGCAGGAGTTACCACGCGTGAACGTCGAACCACAGGTCCAGTCCAAGCTCCTCGACCTCGCCGGCGTCGATGCGGAGCTCTCGAGGATCGCCTACCGCCGCACCGCGCTCCCGGAACAGCAGGAAGTCGAGCGACTCGAGGCCGAACGACTCACCCGCAAGGATGCGGCAGTGGCCGTGGAGATCATCCTGGACGACCTCGACCGCGACATTCGCAAACTCGAGGGCGAGGTCGACGCGGTGCGCAAGCGTGAGGATCGCGACCGCGCGCTGCTCCAGAGCGGCTCGGTGGGGTCGAAGCAGCTCACCGAACTCGAACACGAACTCGGCAGCCTGGTCCGACGGCAGGGTCTCCTCGAAGACGAACTGCTCGAAGTGATGGAACGGCGTGAAGCGTCCCAGTCCGATCACGACCATGCCGGTGCCCAGCTCTCGCAGATCGAGGACGAACTCATCGACGTACGACGCCGCCGCGACGATGCGGTGGCCGACCTCGATTCCGCGGAGCAGCGGTGCACAGCGGACCGGACCACACTGGCGGAGCAGCTCCCTGCCGACCTGATCGCGATCTACGAGAAGCAGCGTAAGCAGAACAGCGTCGGCGCGGCACTGCTGCAGGCGCGGAGGTGCGGCGCATGCCGTATCGAACTGGACCGCGGCGAAATCTCGCGCATCACCGCCACCGCACCGGACGTCGTGGTGCGGTGCCCGGAATGTGGGGCAATCTTGGTGCGTACCAAGGAGTCCGGTCTGTGAGTGTCGGACGGGTGGTCGTCGAGGCCGACGGCGGGTCGCGGGGCAACCCCGGGCCGGCCGGGTACGGCGCCGTCGTGTTCGACTCGGCACACGGCACCGTTCTGGCGGAGCGGAAGGAAAGCCTCGGTGTCGCCACCAACAACGTCGCCGAATACCGGGGATTGATCGCCGGTCTCGGAGCGGCGGCCGAACTCGGTGCCTCCGCGGTCGAGGTGCGGATGGATTCGAAACTGGTGGTCGAGCAGATGTCCGGGCGCTGGAAGGTCAAGCATCCCGACATGATTCCGTTGCAGCGCCGCGCCGCCGACCTTGCCGGACAGTTCCAGCAGGTGACGTACACGTGGATTCCGCGGGCGGAGAATGCGCATGCCGACCGCCTCGCGAACGAGGCGATGGATGCGGCCGAAGGCGCGTCATCTCCCACGCTTTCCTCGGCGACACCCTCCCCGGCCCCGGCGCCATCCAGCCCCGCCGCGCCGGGCTGGATGGACGCACACGGTGCACCCACCCGAATGTTGCTGTTGCGGCACGGGCAGACGGCGTTGTCCGTCGACCGCCGCTATTCCGGGCGCGGCAACCCGTCACTCACCGAACTGGGGCAGGCGCAGGCGGGGGGCGCCGCCAAACGTCTCGCCGGGCGCGGCGGAATCGCGGCGGTCGTCTCTTCCCCGCTGGGGCGCGCGCAGCAGACCGCGGCCGCGGCTGCCGAAGCGCTCGGGCTTCGCGTCACCGTGCACGAGGGTCTCACCGAAACCGACTTCGGGAAGTGGGAGGGGTTGACATTCGCGGAGGCCGCGGCCCGCGACCCCGAACTTCACCGCAGCTGGCTGTCGGACACGTCTGTGCGTCCGCCGTCCGGGGAAAGCTTCGACGAGGTGCGCGAGCGGATCGAGCAGGTGAGAGAAGACCTGACTTCCTCCTACTCCGGTTCGACCATCCTCGTGGTCACCCACGTCACTCCGATCAAGACGCTCCTGCAGCTGGCTCTGGCTGCCGGACCCTCGCTGCTGTACAAACTGCACCTGGATCTGGCGTCGCTGAGCATCGCCGAGTTCTATCCGGACGGCGGCTCGTCCGTACGCCTGGTCAACGACACCTCGCACCTCTGACCCGGCTCACCGCAGGACCAGCCACAGCGCGGTGACGGAGGACAGCAGTGTCAGCGGCGTGGTGACGAGGCCCAGCGCGGTGAACGTACGCAACTCGGGCGGCGAACCGGCGCGCGCGGACACCCGCCGCCACAGCATGATGGCCAGCGAGCCGACGTAGGTGAGGTTGGGGCCGAGGTTGACACCCAGCAGCATCGCGAGAACCAGGCCGGGTGGGGCCTGAGTGCCCAGCCCGGCCAGCAGGAGAAGCGTCGCCGGAAGATTGTTGACGAGGTTGGCCGCCACCGCCGCCACCACGGCCATTCCGAGCAAGCCGAGGAAGGTGGCGCCGGTGGGAAGCCGCTCGCTGATCCACTGACCGATCGGACCGTTCGCCACCCCGGCCACCACGACGCCGAGGAGAAGGACGAACAGGCAGAACCACGCGTCCAGCGCGTAGAGGATGTGACGGATCCTGGTTCGCCCCTCACGCAGGGCAAGGACACCCAGAGCGAACGCTCCGAGAGCCGCCACCCATGCCGGGGCGACGTCGACGACGCCGGACACAGCGAAACCCGCCAGCGTTGCCCCCACGACCGCCAACGCCGCAGTAGGCGCGGGTACGTCGCGTTCCGCCGCCGGTTCGGCGCCTCGCCGAGCGAGTAGTTCCCGCCGGAAGAATACGCGGAACAGCGCCAATTCGACGCAGACCGACACGATCCAGGGCAACGCCATCACCGCGGTGAAGTGGAGGAAGGTCATGCCCGTCGCGGAAAACGCGATGAGGTTGGTGAGGTTGGACACCGGCAGGAGTGTCGACGCGGTGTTCGACAGATGCGCCGTGGCATACGAATGTGGCCGTGGGTCCATCTGCAACGCCCGCGCCGTGGCGATGACCGCAGGCGTCAGAAGCACCACCGTGGCGTCGAGGCTCAGAACCGCCGTGGTGAGCGCGGCGGCGCCGAACACCAGCGTCAGCAAACGTGTCGGCTTTCCTCGTGCGCCGCGCCGTAACAGGCTCGCGATCCAGGCAAACACACCCATCGCGTCCGCCAGGTGCGCCAGGACGAGGATCGCGGCCAGGAACCCGACGGTCGGCGCCATCTCGGCCACTTCGTCCCAGGCCTGGGACGGCGTCACCAGGCCCACCCCCACTGCGACGGCTGCGGCCGGGGCGGCCACCACGACCTCGGGGAGGCGGTACGGGCGGACGACCGCGAACAGGAGGACCGCGGCGACCAACGCCGCTGCCAGAACTACCACCGCGAGTTACTTCAACAGCTTCTGCAGGGTGCGCAGGTTGCGGGTGGTGGTGGAGGCCTTGAGTCGCGGTGTGCCCGTGCTCTTGCCGAACGTGCTCTTCAGTGTCATCCCACGCTCGACCTCCCAGTACAGAACCCCGTTCCCGGCCTGGATTCGCTCGACGGCAGGATCCAGCTCCTCACGCTTGGCGACGAACCCGGAGAGGATGTCAGGGTCGGGCGTCACGAGTACGTACGGGTGCCAGCCTTCTCGTTCGGGATCGAACGGGTAGTCGTCGACGATCTTCCGAACCGTGTCGAGGTCCAGAACGAAAACCCACGCCTCGTAATGGAACTCGGCACTCAAGGCCTTCTCGATCTCACCTTTCAGCCCCGCGGTGTCGGTGCGATCGGAGTCGAAGAGCACGTTGCCGGACGCGAGCACCGTCTTCACGTTCTCGAATCCCAAGTCGCTGAAGGTGCGGCGTAGCTCTGCCATCTTGATGTTGATGCCACCCACATTGATTCCGCGCAGAAGGGCGACGTATCGAGTCATGATTCCGACCATAGTGCGAGGGGACGACACCGCGACGTCGGAGGCGGAGCGCGCGCCGAGTATCCTGATCGGGCGGACGAGTTGGCCGGGCGGCCGCGGCACAGGGAACCAGCATGCAGATGCACAGGCCCTGAGCCGAGGAAAGTCCGGACTCCACAGAGCAGGGCGGTTGTTAACGGCAACCCGAGGTGACTCGCGGGACAGTGCCACAGAAAACAGACCGCCGACGTCACATTCTCCGGGATGTGCGTCGGTCAGGGTGAAACGGTGCGGTAAGAGCGCACCAGCACCCCGGGTGACCGGGGTGGCTAGGTAAACCCCGCCCGGAGCAAGGTTGAAGACCGCACCAGGCCTTTCCGGGTCCCGGTGCGGTTGCGCAGGTGTTCGAGGGCTGCTCGCCCGAGCCTGCGGGTGAACCGCTCGAGGTACCCGGCGACGGTGTGCCCAGATGGATGGTCGCCACCCGGCATTTCGGTGCCGGGGACAGGATCCGGCTTATACGCCAACTCGTCCGCGCTCCTCGTTTCTCCGGGAGCTGTAAGTGTTACCGGTGGGAGCGCTAACATCTGCCCATGGACTTGCCTCATGACATCGCCGGCTCCGGCCCCACGCTCGTCCTCGTGCACGGCGTGGTGCATCGCCGCCAGGCGTGGAACGCCTTGCTGGATCAGTTGACGCCGTATCGCCGGGTGGTCACGGTGGATCTTCCGGGA
This sequence comes from Rhodococcus oxybenzonivorans, assembly GCF_003130705.1. Lineage (NCBI taxonomy): Bacteria > Bacillati > Actinomycetota > Actinomycetes > Mycobacteriales > Nocardiaceae > Rhodococcus > Rhodococcus oxybenzonivorans. The sequence goes on from NZ_CP021354.1 coordinate 2,526,428, forward strand.
CACGGGGAGTGCCCGGCTCTCGAGTACGACGGTGTGGATGCGATGGCCGCGCTCCTCGAGGAGCTGAGCGGGTTCGTCCGATCGGTGACGCCGCCCGGAGAACGCGCACACATCGCCGGGAACTCTCTCGGGGGCTGGCTTTCCCTCGCGCTAGCGGCCAGGGGTGAGGTTGCCTCCGCCACCGCCCTCTCGCCGGCCGGGTTCTTCGTCAACAAGGCCGATCAGGCGCGCACCATCTACACCTTCCGTGCGCTCCGCAGGGTGACGAGGGCAATGGGGGAGAATGCGCCGAAGGCGCTGAGCTACCGCGCAGTCCGCTATCCGTCGCTGGCCGCCTTCTTCGCCAGGCCGAGCCACGTACCGTACGAGGATGCCGTGATCGACGCCCGGTCCCTCACCACCAACGTGTTGGTCGACCAGGGACTGACGGCGTCGTTCGCGCTACCGCCCGTCGTCGACGCCACCGTCCCCGTCACCGTGGCGTGGGGCCGGCGCGACCTCATCCTGCCGGTGTACCAGGCGCGACGCGTACGTAAATCCTTCCCGCAGGCCCGGCTACTGGTGCTCCCCGGAATCGGTCACGTTCCCATGAGCGACGACCCCGATCTCATCGGCACCATTCTGCTGGGCGGTAGCTCGGCGACATCCTCTGCGCCGCGCTGACCGGGACGCCCTCAGCGAAGCGAAATCCACACCTGGGACTTGCCCAGCACCGTATGGCCGTCGCACGTCACGGTCAGATCGATCCGGGCGCTGCCGGCTTCGTCGTCCACTCGAGCGGCCTTGGCGACCACATCGACGACCGCACCGTCCTCGGCATGAACGATGACCGGCTTCGTGAAGCGGGCCCGGTAGCCGGTGATTCGCGCCGGGTCGCCGAGCCACTCGACGACACACTGAGTGGCGAGCCCCAGCGTGAGCATCCCCTGAGCCAGGACACCGGGAAGTCCGACCGTCGCGGCGACGTCGTCCCGATAGTGAATCGGATTGAAATCGCCGGAGGCGCCGGCGTAGCGAACCAGTGATTCGCGGGTCAGGTGGTATCGCGCCTTGACGACAGTGTCGCCCAGCAGGATTCGCTCCGGCGAACTCACTGTTCACCTCGCACGAAAAGGCTGGAGGTCATGGTGCTGACCACAGCACCGCTCGCGTCGGTGATGTCGATGCCGGCCACGATGAGGGTGTGGGGACCTCTCGGGGCCACCTCGGTCACGGTCAATACCGCCGACAACTCGTCACCGGCGACTACGGGGCGGAAGGACGACGCGTATTCGGTGCTGTGCACCAGGTTGACGGGCTCGATTCCCGTGGTCGGATCGGCGACCAACTGTGCGAGGGCCCGCTCCTGCACGATGACGGGAAATGTCGGCGGCGCAACGAGATCAGCGTGTCCGGCGGCTCGGGCGCGCTCCACGTCGTAGGAGGTCGGGTTGGTGGCGAAGACGGCCCGTGCGAACTCGCGAATCTTCTCACGGCCGACGAGGTACGGCTCGGTGGGCGGATAGACCCGTCCCTCGATCGCTCGATTGACTGCCATCATGACAGCGTAGAGAGACTACGGGCGCCGGGCGCAGTGAAACGGCCGGAACTCTACGCATCCGGCAACGGCGAAGCCCCCGCCGAGAAGTTCGGCGGGGGCTTCGTTCGAATCAGCTGACCGGCATCCCGTCAGACGGGATCGACCATCAGAAGCTGGGCCCAGTAGGAGGCGCCTTCGGCGCCGAGGTAGGGAAGTAGCTGATCAAAAATGATCGTTGACATGCTCGCTCCATTCTCTGTTCGGGCACTGCACGCGGGACACGTTGCCACGACACCGCACGTACCGGCGCCGGGGAACGAATCACCGGACAGGCCCCGAGGGTAACAGTCTGAGCATGATCCACAACTCCAGACGCCCTGCCGGTGCGACACTGAGAACATGACTGACGAAGATCAACTCTGGTACTACAACGTCGACGACGGATCCGTCACGCAAGGTAAGGCGGCTTCGTCGATGTCCAGGATGGGCCCGTACCCCGACCGGGCTTCGGCCGAGAAGGCGCTGCAGATCGCCGCCGAGCGGAACAAGGCGGCAGACCGCGCCGAAGAGGAATGGAACAACTGACAGCGCGCACCGTCAGGGTGCCTACGGCGTGAAAGGGGCTACCCACGGTGCCGATCACTCGTTTTCTCGCGCACGGGATCGATTTCGGTGCCGTGCGCGAGGAGTTCAACCTTCCCCACGGTTATCCGCCCGAGGCGGTGGCCGAGGCCCTGCGGGCTACGGACCGGTGTTCCGCCGAGCGTGAGGACCGCACGGATCTGCCCCTCGTCACCATCGACCCGCCGGAGTCGATGGACCTGGATCAGGCCCTCCACCTCGAGCGCACCGCGGACGGATTCGTCCTGCACTATGCGATCGCGGACGTCGGCGCCGTCGTCGAACCCGGTGGTGCCCTGGAGGTGGAGAGCCGCAAGCGGGGTCAGACGTTCTACCTGCCGGACGGCAAGGTTCCGTTGCACCCGAAGGAGCTGTCGGAGGGGTCGGCGAGCCTTCTGCCGGACCAGATCCGCCCCGCAGCCCTGTGGCGGATCGAGCTCGACGAACAGGCAGCACCGGTGTCGTGGACGGTATCCCGCGCGACCGTCCGCTCGGTGGCGCGGCTCGACTATGCCGGGGTCCAGGCGGATTCCGACGCGGGCCGATTGCACCCGTCCATCACCTCGCTCCCCGAGTTCGGCCGGCTTCGCGCCGCAGCCGCGGTGGCGCGCGGGGCCATCGAGCTGCGACTGCCGGAACAGGATGTGGTACCGGACGGCGAGGGGTGGCGCATCGATCTGGCGCCGCGCACCGAGGCCGACGACTGGAACGCCGAGGTGTCCTTGCTCACCGGAATGTGCGCCGCTGCCATGATGATCGACGCGAGGATCGGGCTGTTGCGGACGTTGCCGCCCGCCGGGCCCGACGCCGTCGCCGCATTGCGACGCACCGCGGCGGCACTGGGCATCGAGTGGCCACGCGACGTCGGTGTGGGCGAAATGCTGGCCGGGCTGGACCCCAATTCGGCGCCGACGCTCGTGCTGATGACCGAGGCCCCGTCCTTGCTACGCGGTGCCGATTACGCCGCCTTCGACGGCAGCGTTCCGGAGCTCACCGTGCATGCGGCCATCGGCGCCCCGTACGCACACGTGACCGCACCGCTGCGGCGGCTGTCGGACCGCTATTCGACGGAAGTGTGCCTGGCCATAGCGTCCGACGCCGCGGTCCCGACGTGGGTGCGCGGCGCCCTGGGGTCGATGCCCGAGATCATGGGGGGCTCCGACACGCTGGCCGGGAAGGTGGAACGCGCCTGCATCGACCTTGCCGAGGCGACAGTGCTCGCCGACCGGGTGGGGGACGTGTTCGATGCGACCGTTCTCCGCTCACGCAACGGCAAGCGCACCGCCGACGTGTTCGTCCCTTCCGTGTCGGTGATGGGCAAGTGCGTCGGGGATCCCGCGGAAGGGGAGCAGGTCAAGATCCGGCTCGTCGCCGCCGACGTAAACAAGCGGTCCGTCGAGTTCAGCTACCCGGCGTAGTTCGTTACGGGCGGAACCGGTCGGTGGCCCGTACCAGACGGTCGACGATCCCCGGCTCCATCGCCGAATGACCGGCATCGCCGACGATGTCGAGCTGCGAGCCGGGCCACGCCCGGTGCAGCGCCCACGCGCTCGTCGCCGGGCATACCACGTCGTAACGACCCTGCACGATCACCCCGGGAATCCCCTCGAGCCTCGCAACGTCACGCAACAGCTGTCCCTCGTCGAGGAACCCGCGGTGGTGAAAATAGTGGTTCTCGATGCGGGCGAACGCGAGTGCGAACCGAGGCTCCGAACTCTCGGCGATCCGCTCCGGCTTGGGCAGGAGCGAGCTGGTCGCCCCTTCCCAAGCCGACCACGCGATCGCGGCCCGCGTCGCAATCTCCACATCTTGGGCGTGCAGCAGCCGGTGGTAGGCCTCCACCAGATCGCCGTCCCGCTCCTGCTCGGGAACGGGCGACAGGAACTGCTCCCACCGTTCCGGAAAGAGATGTGCGGCACCGCCGTTGTAGTACCAGTCGATCTCGCTGCGCCGCAGCAGGAAGATTCCTCGCAGCACCAATTCGGTGACCCGGTGCGGATGCTTCTGCGCGTAGGCGAGGGCCAGGGTGGAACCCCACGAACCGCCGAACACCTGCCACCGCTCCACGCCCAGATGATCACGCAGCATCTCGATGTCTGCGAGCAGGCGGTCCGTCGTGTTCACCGACAGATCGGCCCCGTCGGCGACGTGCGGTGTGGAACGACCACACCCGCGCTGGTCGAACAGAACGATCCGGTACGCGGCCGGGTCGAAGAACTGCCGATACGCAGGATCGGTGCCGCCGCCCGGGCCGCCGTGCAGGAAGACGACGGGCTTTCCGTCGGGATTGCCGCTCAGTTCCCAGTACACCTGCTGGCCGTCACCCACATCGAGATGCCCGAACCGGAAGGGTTGGATCTCCGGGTAGAGAGTGCGCAGGTCCTGCTCGCCGGACACCTCAGAACCCGATCAGGCCGGACGCCAGGTCGGGTATCTCCAACGCGGTCACGGCTTCCTGACGGATGTCCGGGCAGGCCGCCGTCGTGATCACGTCGATGCGACCGCGATCCTGCAGGAAGTCGAGGGCATTGAGGTTGTTCTGCGCGATCCAGGTGCCGACCAGCCCGTTGAGTCCGGTCTTCCCGATGGTCGGCGTGTACGTACGCCAGCTCTGCAGCTGCCCCTCGAGATCCCGGCACAACTGGGTGGCCTGGGCCTCGGTCACTCCGCCAGGGACCGCGGCGACTCCCGGCTCGACGGCGGGGGAACTGGTGGGAACAGCGGATTGGGGCGCGGGTGCGGTGCCCTGTCCCGCGCACCCCGTGAGCGCGGCGGCGAGTGCGACCGCCCCGGCCGCGAGTGCGGCCGGGCGGCGACGGTGGCCGGTCTGCGACGCACGTCGTACTCGCATGAACACCTCTCTCGAATTGTGGAGCCGAACCGGATGAGAAGAGATCAGAAGCTGTGCTCGTCCGCGGGGAAGGCGCCCGAACGTACTTCGTCTGCGTAGGCCGCGGCTGCTGCGCGGAGCTCGTCACCGACGTTGCCGAAGCGCTTGACGAACTTCGCCGTCTTCCCGCTGGTGTAACCGGCCATGTCCTGCCACACCAGCACCTGGGCGTCGCATTCGGCGCCGGCACCGATGCCCACAGTGGGGATGGTGAGCTTGCGGGTGACCTGCCCGGCGATCTCCGCGGGCACCATCTCCATGACGACCGAGAAGGCGCCTGCTTCCTGGACGGCGATGGCGTCGGCCACCAACTGCTCGGCCGCATCACCTCGGCCCTGCACCCGGAAGCCGCCGAGTGAGTTGACGCTCTGCGGGGTGAAGCCGACGTGGGCCATGACGGGAATGCCCGCCGCGGTAATTGCGGCGATCTGGGGTGCGACACGTTCGCCGCCCTCCAACTTGACGGCGTGGGCCAGGCCTTCCTTCAGGAACCGGGTGGCGGTGGCCAGGGCCTGCTCGGGCGAGCTCTCATAGCTGCCGAACGGGAGGTCGGCGACGACGAGGGCGTGGGGTGCGCCTCGAACGACACCTCGTACCAGGGGAAGGAGTTCGTCGACGGTGACCGGAACGGTGGTCTCGTACCCGTAGACGACGTTGGCGGCGGAATCGCCGACCAGAAGGACCGGGATGCCGGCTTCCTCGAAGATGCGGGCGCTGGAGTAGTCGTAGGCGGTGAGCATCGCCCAGCGTTCGCCTTCGGCCTTCATGGCCTGCAGGTGGTGGGTCCGGGTCTTGCGTCGGGGTGCATCGGGGGAGGGGGCTGATCCGTAGAGCCGATTCTCGGACGTGCTCTCGGAAGTCTTGCTATCGGACATCGTTGTCCCTTTCTGGCCTCGAGGCCCTTGGCGGGTCCCCGGGTGCGGGTGATGACGCCTACAGTCTGCCACCGGGCCATGAGGGTGCGAACCCCCGGCGCAGGTGCGATAGGTCACATCGATCTCCGGGGTCTGACCTGCCCTCGAGGCACGCACCCGGTGAACCCTGGCACGATCGTCGTATGTTTCGCAGTGCTCGCGTGCCGGCCGCGTTCGCGGGTGCCGTCGCCGTTGTTCTCGTCTTCGCAGGATGCAGTGGGAGTGGAGGGGGTTCCGGCGAGGCCGTCGCCGAGCCTTCGACTTCTGCGGCGTCGCCGGGAGCGTCCGCACCCGACGGACTGGAAGCCTTCTATACGCAACAGGTGAACTGGGTTTCGTGCGAGGGATACAGCACGGACGGCACACCGCTCGGGGACAACCTCGACTGCGCCAAGGTGACCGTGCCCAACGACTACGCGGACCCGGGCGGCGCCACGGCACAGATCGCGATCTCCCGTTCCCGGGCGGGTGGACCGAAACTGGGGTCTCTTCTGGTCAACCCCGGCGGTCCCGGGGCATCCGGGCTGGCTCTGGCATCGGTCGCCGACGGCACCGAACTCGCCGAGAAGTTCGACGTCGTCGGATTCGACCCGCGCGGTATCGGCGCATCCACCCCGGCGGTGACCTGCCTGACCGACCCCGAGGTGGACGCCAAGCGCAGGGACGACGACGTCGACATGAGTCCCGCCGGGATCGCGCAAACCGAGGCGGAGAACCGTGACTACGCGGCCAAGTGTGCAGAGCGGACAGGTCCGGACGTACTGGCCCACGTGGGCACCTACGACGTCGTCCGCGACATGGACGTCATCCGGGCGGTGCTCGGCGACGCGAAGCTGAACTACCTCGGATATTCCTATGGCACCCGGCTGGGGTCCTCCTATGCGGAGACGTTCCCCGCCAACGTGCGGGCGATGGTGCTCGACGGCGCCCTCGACCCCGAGCAGGATCCGACCGACGAGGTCATCTTGCAGGCCGAAGGCTTCCAGAAGGCGTTCGACGCCTTCGTCGCGGACTGCATGAGGCAGCAGGATTGCCCCTTGGGCACCGACCCGGCGCAGGCCGACGAGAACTTCCGCGCTCTGGTCGATCCGCTGATCGCGAAGCCGGCGGCCACGACCGATCCACGAGGACTCAGCTACACCGACGCGATCACCGGCGTCCAGCAGGCGCTGTACTCGCCCAACCTGTGGGGACCGCTGCGCGGCGGATTGCAGAGTCTGCGGACGGGCACCGGGGATTCGCTGCTGATGCTGGCCGATCTGTACGAGGGCCGGGCGGACGACGGCAGCTACTCGAACCTCAATGACGCTTTCAACGCCATCCGGTGCGTGGACGATCCGCCGGTCACCGATCGCGCGAAGGTCGGCGAGGCCGATATGCGGTATCGGCAGGCGGCTCCGTTCCTCGACGACGGTCGCGGCACGGGCAACGCGCCGCTCGACGTCTGCGCGTTCTGGCCGGTGCCGAGCACGGGTGCACCCCACACGGTGGACGTCCCCGGAATCCCGACGATCGTAGTGGTCTCGACCACAGAGGATCCGGCCACTCCCTATCAGGCGGGAGTGGACTTGGCGAAGCAGATGAACGGCGCGCTGATCACGTACCGGGGCACTCAGCACACCGTCGTTCTCGATGGCGAAGCATGCGTCGACGACGCCGTCATCGACTATTTCGTGACCCTCGAGCCGCCGCCCGCAGACCTCACCTGTTGACACGCCCCTCCTCGGCGAGGGATCGAGGTGGCCACACGCTGGCACGATGCGGAATCGTAGCCGGGTGAATTCACGAAGTAACACAGATTTAACGAACTTTGCTTACTCTCGCGGACATGGATCGCCAAAAGGAATTCGTGCTTCGCACCCTGGAAGAGCGCGACATTCGGTTCGTCCGATTGTGGTTCACGGATGTTCTCGGATACCTGAAATCGGTGGCGATCGCCCCCGCGGAACTGGAAGGTGCCTTCGAGGAGGGCATCGGCTTCGACGGATCCGCGATCGAAGGGTTCTCGCGGGTGTCCGAAGCCGACACCGTCGCGAAGCCGGACGCCTCTACGTTCCAGGTTCTGCCCTGGAGCTCGAGCAAGGGCCATCAGCACTCCGCCCGCATGTTCTGCGACATCGCCATGCCCGACGGGTCCCCGTCCTGGGCCGATTCGCGGCACGTGCTGCGACGGCAGTTGAACAAGGCCAGCGACCTCGGCTTCAGTTGCTACGTGCACCCCGAGATCGAGTTCTTCCTGCTCGAGAACGGGCCGATCGACGGCACGCCGCCGAAGCCCGCAGACTCCGGTGGGTACTTCGACCAGGCAGTCCACGACTCTGCCCCCAATTTTCGCCGCCACGCCATCGACGCGCTCGAGTCGATGGGAATCTCCGTCGAGTTCAGCCATCACGAGGCGGCCCCCGGCCAGCAGGAGATCGACCTGCGGTATGCGGATGCCCTGTCGATGGCCGACAACGTCATGACCTTCCGGTACGTGGTCAAGGAAGTCGCCATCGCCGAGGGGGTGCGGGCCACGTTCATGCCCAAGCCGTTCAGCGATCAGGCCGGCTCGGCGATGCACACGCACATGAGCCTGTTCGAGGGCGACACCAACGCGTTCCACAACCCGGACGATCCGATGCAACTGTCGGAGACCGGTAAGGCGTTCATCGCAGGCATCCTCGAACACGCCAACGAGATCAGCGCGGTCACCAATCAGTGGGTGAACTCGTACAAGCGGCTCATCCACGGTGGAGAAGCTCCGACTGCGGCCTCCTGGGGTCCGTCGAACCGGTCGGCGCTCGTGCGGGTCCCGATGTACACGCCCAACAAGGCATCGTCGCGTCGTGTCGAGATCCGCAGCCCAGACTCGGCGTGCAACCCGTATCTCACTTTTGCGGTCCTGCTCGCTGCGGGACTGCGCGGTATCGAGAAGGGCTACGCGCTGCCGCCGGAGGCGGAGGACGACGTGTGGGCGTTGACATCGGCCGAGCGGCGCGCCATGGGGTATCGCGAACTCCCCGGGAACCTCGACGGGGCGTTGCGGGAAATGGAGAAGTCCGAACTGGTCGCCGAAGCACTCGGTGAGCACGTGTTCGACTTCTTCCTCCGCAACAAGCGTCGCGAGTGGGAGGAGTACCGCAGCCACGTGACGCCGTTCGAACTCAAGACGTATCTGGGGTTGTGAGCAAGAACATGGTGAAGCCTCCGGCAGCGCGTTCTGCCGTTCCCGGCCCGGGTCGACTGGGCCTCGTCGAACCGACCGCTCCCGCCGAACTTCGAGATTTGGGCTGGGTAGGCGAGGACAGCGTCGAGCTGCTCTGGTCGCTCTCCCGCGCAGCCAACGCCGACCTCGCGCTCCGCACGTTGGTGCGGATGAAGGACGGTCTGGGCGACGGGTGGGAAGCCCTCGACAAAGCCCTGCGCACCGACAAGGCCCTTCGCGGGCGCTTGTTCGGCTTGCTGGGTGCTTCCAGTGCGTTCGGCGATCATCTCGTAGCGGACCCTGCGCTGTGGACCACTCTCGCCGGCGACGTGACCCTGCCGACGAGGGAAGAGGCGAACGCCCGGATGCTGGCGTCCGTCGACGCCCACCCGGAGGAAGGCGTCCATCCCGAGGCCAATCTGTACCGGGCGGCCGTGACGGGCTCGGACGCTGTCGCCGCATTGCGCAAGTCGTACCGTGACCAGCTCATGCTCCTGGCCGCCGTGGACCTCGCGGCGACCGTCGAAAACGAACCGGTACTTCCGTACCAGACCGTCGGGCGTCAGTTGTCCGATCTGGCGGACGCCGCACTCAATGCCGCCCTGGCAGTCGCCGTCGCAACAGTGTGTCCGGAAGCGCCCTGCCCGGTGCGGCTCGCGGTGATCGCGATGGGGAAATGTGGTGCACGCGAACTGAATTACGTCAGCGATGTGGACGTGGTCTTCGTCGCCGAGCCTGCCGATACGATCGCCAGCCGGATCGCGGGTGAGCTGATGCGCATCGGATCGACGGCCTTCTTCGACGTCGATGCGGCACTGCGACCCGAGGGTAAACGCGGCGAACTCGTCCGCACCCTCGAATCCCACGTCACCTACTACAAGCGGTGGGCCAAGACGTGGGAATTCCAGGCGCTCCTCAAGGCTCGGCCGATGATCGGCGACCTCGAGCTGGGACGGCAGTACGTCGAGGCCCTCAGCCCGATGGTGTGGACGGCCTCCGAGCGGGAAGACTTCGTTCCCGAGGTACAGGCCATGCGCCGGCGGGTGGAGGAGATGGTTCCGCCCGAACTGCGCGAGCGGGAGCTCAAATTGGGCCGGGGCAGCCTGCGGGACGTCGAGTTCGCGGTGCAGCTGCTCCAGCTGGTCCACGGACGTGCGGACGAGGCGCTCCACGTGCAGAGCACCATCGACGCCTTGACGGCGCTTGCCGCGCGCGGGTACGTCGGGCGCGACGACGCCGCGAACCTGGCTGCGTCGTACGAATTCCTGCGGCTGCTCGAGCACCGGCTGCAACTGCAGAAGTTGCGACGCACCCACACGCTTCCGCCCGCCGACGACGAGGAAGCATTGCGGTGGCTGGCGCGGGCCGCCCACATGCGGCCGGACGGCAGCAAGGATGCCCTCGGCGTCCTCAACGCCGAAATCAAGCGCAACGCCCACCGGGTGCGGCGCCTGCACGCCAAATTGTTCTACCGCCCACTGCTCGAATCGGTGGCTCGGATCGACAAGGATGCTCTGCGGCTCAGTCCCGACGCGGCAATCCGTCAGTTGGCGGCGCTGGGATACACGGCACCCGAGAACGCCCTCGGACATCTGACGGCGCTCACGAGCGGTGCGTCCCGTAAAGGCCGCATCCAGGCGCTGCTGCTGCCGACGTTGCTCGAATTCCTCGGTGACACACCGGACCCCGACGCGGGGTTGCTCGCCTACCGCAGGCTGTCGGATGCGATGAACGACCAGACGTGGTTCCTGCGTCTGCTCCGTGACGAGGCGTCCGTGGCCGAGCGACTGATGACCGTGCTGGGTTCGTCGGCCTACGTTCCGGACCTGCTGATCAAGGCCCCCGATGTGGTGCGGTTGTTCGCCGATTCCCCGAGCTGCCCGCGCCTGCTGGAATCGAAACCGGAGGATGTCGCGCGGGGAATTCTGACGGCGTCGGCCCGCCACGACGATCCGGCGCGTGCCATCGCGGCCGCGCGGTCCCTGCGCCGGTACGAACTGGCCCGGATCGCCTCCGCCGACATTCTCGGCATGCTCGACGTGCCCGGGGTGTGCCGGGCGTTGTCCTCGGTGTGGGCGGCCGTCCTCAACTCCGCGCTGACCTCGGTGATCAATGCGAGCGAGAAGGAGCTGGGCGAACCGGCACCCGCAACGTTCACGGTGATCGGGATGGGCCGGCTCGGTGGTGGTGAGCTGGGCTACGGATCCGACGCCGACGTGCTCTTCGTGTGCGAGCCCCGCGAGGGCGTCGACGAGACCGTCGCCGTCAAGTGGGCCAACGGAGTCGCCGACAAGGTGCGTTCGCTCCTGGGTGCGCCCAGCACGGATCCACCACTCGAGGTCGACACCGGGTTGCGGCCGGAGGGTCGTAGCGGTCCCGTCGTGCGCACGCTCGCGTCGTATGAGGCCTACTACGCACAGTGGGCGCAGGCCTGGGAGATTCAGGCGCTGCTTCGAGCACACCACGTTGCCGGCGACGCCGACCTCGGACTGCGCTTCCTGCACATGATCGACAAGACGCGTTACCCCGAAGGTGGGGTGTCCGAGCAGGCGGTACGCGAGATCCGGCGCATCAAGGCGCGGGTCGACTCGGAGCGGTTGCCTCGCGGCGCCGACCCGGCCACGCACACCAAACTCGGTCGCGGCGGGCTCGCCGACATCGAGTGGACTGTGCAGCTGATCCAGCTTCGGCACGCCCACGACATCGAGTCGCTTCACAACACGTCGACCCTCGAGACTCTCGACGCCATCGGGGCCGCAGAACTGCTCAGTGAGGCAGACGTCGAACTGCTACGCGACGCGTGGATCACGGCGACGAAAGCTCGCAACTGCCTGGTGCTGGTGCGCGGTAAGCCCACGGACCAGCTGCCCGGCTCCGGTCGTGTCCTGTCCGCGGTCGCGCAGATTGCCGGCTGGGGTAGTGACGACGCGGGCGAGTTCCTCGACCATTACCTGCGCGTCACCCGACGGGCCAAAGCAGTGGTGGAGAGGGTCTTCGGCGGGTGATCGCCGCCTGGGGGGTGCGGGCGCTCACTGCCCTCGGGTGGTGCGCGGTGCTCGTCGGGGTGTCCGGTGTGGTGCTCCGATTCCTCGACGTGCACAACCAACGACTCCTCGTGCTGGCGTCGGCCGCCCCCTATTTGATGGCCGCGGCAGCGGTCGGGGTACTGGTTCTCGGAGTGACGCGGCACTGGGTCGGATTCGGGGTGGCCCTGACAGTCGCGGCGGTAGCCACGTTGTCGCAGGCTCCGCTCTATCTGGCGAACGGTTCGGCGCCGGCGGCATCTGGTCCGGAAGTGACTGTGATGCAAGCCAATATCTGGCTTGGCAACGCGGATCCCGATTCGCTGAGGAGGCAGATCGAGGACAACGACGTCGATGTGGTCACCGTGAACGAACTGACGCCCGAGGCTGTCGGGCGGCTCGAGGCGTCGGGTATCTCGTCCGTGTTGCCTCACTCGTTTCTGCGGCCCGGGACCGGCGGAGTAGGAACCGGGATCTGGAGCCGGTATCCGCTGTCCGAACAGATACACCACGAGGAGTTTCTGCTGACGGCGCTGTCGGCGCGGATAACCCTTCCGGACGGCGCGAGTGCGGCCGTGTACGCCCTGCATCCCGTTCCGCCCTGGCCGGTGGATTCCGCGGTGTGGGCGGGGGAGATGGACCGCATCAAGGCGTTGCTCGACGGGATCCCCGAGGACTCGGGTCCGGTGATTCTCAGCGGCGATTTCAATTCCACCCGCGATCACGTCAAGTACCGCAATCTGGTGAGCGGCCGCTTCCGGGACGCCGCCGACCAGGTGGGTGCCGGAATCCAGAACACGTATCCGGCGGACCGGCAGCCATTTCCGCCGATGATCGCAATCGACCACATCGTGACGAGCGGGGCACGGGCGCAGTCGATCGAGTCGGTGGTGATCGCCGGTTCGGATCATCGGGGCTTGATCGCAACAATCACCCTCGGACCCTGAGATCAGGGGAGTGTCACAAATCCCTTGTTCGCCAGCCAGTCACGAGCCACGTCCGCCGGTTCCTGTCCTTCGACGTCGACGAGCCGGTTCATCTCGGTGACCTCCTCGTTGGTCAGGGCGTCCGAGATGGGCGCCATGACGTCCGCCACCTGTGGGTGGGCATCGGCGAAGTCCTTCCGCATCGTGATGGCAGGGTTGTACTTCGGGAAGAACTGCCGGTCGTCCTCGAGAAGGACCAGATCGAGCGCGATGATGCGCCCGTCGGTGGTGAACACCTCACCGAACTTGCATTGTGTGCCGTCCGCGGTGGCTTGATAGATGATGCCGGTCTGCAGGATCTGCCGGTTCGCTCGCGCGGGATCGAAGCCGTAGGTGGCGGCCAGCCCGGGGAAGCCGTCCTGTCGCACATTGAACTCGGTCTCGACGCACGTGGTGGCGGCCGCAGGGTCGCGGTTGACCAGGTCTGCGTACTGCGACAACGTGGTGATGCCGGTCTGCTCGGCGGTCTGCCTGTTCATCGCCAGGGCATACGTGTTGTTCATGGGCGCGGGCTCCACCCACACCATGGCATTGCGTTCGAGGTCTTCGTCCCGCACGGCCTCGAATTGCGCGACGGGGTCGGGCACAGGAGTCTCGTTGCCCAGATAGTTGATCCAGCCGGTTCCCGTGTACTCGTAGGTGACGTCGATCTGCCCGTCCAACTGCGCGTCCCGGGTGCTGTTCGATCCCTGGATGTTGGTGAGATCGCGCACGTCGGCGCCTGCGGCGCTGAGCGCGAATTCGATGATGTACCCGAGGATCACCTGCTCGGTGAAATCCTTGGACCCGACGGTGATCTTCACACCCTCGAGTTCGGGGACCGGCGCGATACTGCCGGGGAGTACGGACAGCGGCAACGCGCCACCGGATTCGAGACCGCAGCCGGCCAGGAGTGTGACACTGCACGCCAACGCCGTTGCAGCAAGAGTGCGCCGGAATCCTCGTCGCAGGGTCATCAGCGCAGTCCCTTCGGGCCCAGGAACTCCTCGGCCAGCGCACCGCACCAGTCGACCAGAAGCGCGAGCGCGACCGCGAGCACCGCGCCGACGACCAGTGTGACGTTGTCGCGCAGCTTGTATCCGGTGTCGATGAGGATGCCGAGACCGCCGGCGCTGACGAGGAAACTAAGGGTCGCGGTGCCGACGGCGAGGACGAGCGAGGTGCGCAACCCGGCCAGGATGTACGGAACGGCCAGTGGCAATTCGACTTTCTGCAACACCAGGCGTGCCGTCATTCCCTGCCCGCGCCCGGCGTCGATGACGGCGGGGTCGACCTGCTGCAGACCGAGCATGGTGTTGCGAAGCACAGGAAGCAGCGAATAGAACGCTATGGGCAGAACGCCGATCCAGAACCCGGTGGTGCTGGTGGCCAGGAACAGCAGCACGAGTAGCCCGATCGCCGGCGCGGCCTGACCGATGTTGGCGATACCGATGAAGACTGGTGCCAGCCTGGTGAAACCGGGGCGCGTCAGAAGGATTCCCAGGGGAACAGCGATGGCGACGACGATGGTGACGACCACGACCGTGATCAGCACATGCTGCCACGTCAGGGTGGCGATGTTCGCGGCGTTGAGACTGCCCTTCTGAGTGGCCGTGAGTTCGCGGTTGAATGCCCACCCGAGGACCCCGGCCACGAGTACGAGCACGATCACGGGTTGGACCAGCAACCGGGCACGTTCGGACCGGCGGGCGGCGGGGATGTCCTGTGCGACAACGGCGGTGGTCATGACGGCGGACCCGCTACGCTCGTTTCCCCGTTCTCGCTGTTCGGCCCGTGCTCCTCCCGCATCGCGGAGAGGTGGTTCACCAGCGTGTCGATACTGATGAGACCTTCGTATTCGCCCCGCCGGCCGGTGACGACGGTCGAGGCGCTGCTTTCGGCGAGCAACGCCTCGAGCGCATCCTGCAGCGTGGACTGGGTGGAGACGACCTCCTCGATCGGGTCACCGACGTCCTGCAAAGAGGTGGCGTGAGCCAGGTGGCCGAGGGACACCCAGCGGATGGGGCGATCACGTGCGTCGAGGATCAGACCCCACTTGATCTTGCGTGGTGTGATGGCCGCCCGCAGCTCGTCGACCGAACCGTCGGCATACGCGGTGGGGCAGTCGAGGAGCGGCACGTCCCGGACCCGGGTCAGCGTCAACTGTTTGAGTGACGCGTTCGCGCCGACGAAGCCGGCCACCATGTCGTTCGCGGGACTCGCGAGAATGGCATCCGGGGTGTCGTACTGCATGATGTGCGACTGATCCCCGAGAACGGCGATGCGGTCGCCGAGTTTCACGGCCTCGTTGAAGTCGTGGGTGACGAAGACGATGGTCTTGCCCAGATCCGACTGCAGTCGCATCAGTTCGTCCTGCAGCAGTCCGCGCGTAATCGGATCCACCGCGCCGAACGGCTCGTCCATGAGCAGCACCGGGGGATCGGCGGCCAGGGCCCGGGCCACCCCGACCCGCTGCTGCTGCCCACCCGACAGCTGCCGGGGATAGCGGTCCCGGTAGACGTCGGGGTCGAGCCCCACCAGGTCGAGCATGTCGTCGGTGCGCTGGGCGATCTTTTTCTTGTCCCACCCAATCAGCCCCGGCACGGTGGCGACGTTCTTGGCGATGGTCAGATGCGGGAAGAGCCCGGCCTGCTGTATCGAGTAACCGATGCCCCGTCGCAACCTGTCGGGATCGATGGACAGCGCATTGTTTCCGCCGATCGTGATCTTGCCCGACGTTGGTTCGATGAGGCGGTTGATCATCCTCATGGTCGTGGTCTTGCCGCAGCCGGACGGGCCGACGAATACGACGATCTCGCCCGCCGGGATGCGCATCGAGACGTTGTCGACGGCCGGTCGGCTCTGGCCGGGATAGTTCTTGACGACATTTTCGAGGACGATCTCGACGCCTGAGACGGTGTCGGCGCCGGTGCGTGCTGTGTCGAGTTCAGTCACGGATCCCCCTGGAAGTGGTGAGTCGCCCGACGACCACGAAAAGACCGTCGAGCACGAGAGCGAGAAGCACGATCAGAACGGTGCCCGTGAGGGCCTGCGGGACTGCGGTGGGGCTTCCCACCCGGGACAGTCCGGAGAAGATGAGGTTGCCCAGTCCGGGGCCCTTGGCGTACGCCGCTATGGCGAGAATTCCCATCGACATCTGGGTGCTCACCCGCATGCCGGTGAGGATCGACGGCCATGCGAGCGGCAGCTCGATCCGGCTCAGAACTGCGATCCGGCTCATACCGACACCTCGTGCCGCGTCCGTCACCGCCGGGTCCACCGACGACAGACCGAGGATCGTGTTCCGGATGATCGGCAACAGGGCGTACAGGACCAGGGCCGTCACGGTGGGAGCCACACCGAGACCCAGGATGGGGATCAGGAGGCCGAGTAGGGCGAACGACGGGACGGTGAGGATGGTGCTCGCGAGCGCTGTGGCGATGGCCGAGCCCGCCGGACTGCGATACACGACGATGCCGACGACCACCGCGACGACCGTGGCGATGACCACCGATTGCACCACAGCACTGACGTGCAGATAGGAATCCGTGAGCAGTTGCTGCTTCCGCGCAGAGACGAAATCCCACAGCTGCGCGATGTCCACTGTGCGACACCTTTCACCCGTCGAACCTGTTCCGAGATATTTCACAGTGCTATGCGCCGGCCCTGTACGCAGGCAAATGCGAATTTTCGGCGGGTTGTACACGGTCAGTCGGGGCGGTGATCGTCGATCTCGGCAGGACACTCGCTCACTCGGACAGAAGATCAGGAGCCGGTCAGCCAGGACAGCAAGCGGCCCCGCGACCAGCAGCGGCCAATGGCCTCGGCGCGCAGAGTCGACGCGTCGAACACCACCAGCCCGATGATGCTGTGGCCGGAGGCGCGGCGATCGCCGAGCGTCGGTATGGACGGCGCGACCCCGACTCCCTCCGCCGACACCCACGCCACCGCCCGGCCGGCAGCTGCGTCATCGACGCGGTGCAGGAAGCGCAGGCGGCTTTCGAGGGGCAAGCGCGACAGCGCCCACGTCGTGGTCACGACGGGCAGGGCGTCGGCGGGCACACGGGCGAAGGCATCGGGCAGAACCTCGACGGCGTCACCTCGGAGCAGCAGCGGAGGTTCCGTCGCCGCCAACGCAATCTCCGCATCGAGTCTGGCGACCCGCTCCGGCTGGTCCGGCCACACGCAGGCGCGTAACCAGCGGGCTTCGTCCGCGTCGGTCACGTCGACCGGATCGAGGTCGATGCCCACCCGGGCGACAACCTCGGGCATCGCCCGCGTCGGGAGGGGGCGATCTCCCACGATCGAGGACGACAGCTGTACCGGAGATGACGGGTCGCCCAGGAATTGTCCGTTGCTGTAGGTGATGCCGACGCGATCGACGGTGAGATCGAACCCGGCCGAACAGCCCACGTCGATCAGCGCAATCCTCTCCGCACCCACGCGGCGCGCAGCCTCGGCGATGGCGGGATACAGCACAGTGCAGCGACCGGTCTGGTCGGCCCGCATCGGCCGGCGCACGGCGGTGGCCACCACAGAGTCGGTCATGTGCACCAGCGTCTCGACCGCCGCGCCGGCGGCAGCGTCGCGGTCCGCGGCGGCATAGGCGGCGGCGAGCGCGGGGGCGCGTCCGGCGAGCGCGAGGTCGTGGAGCGCGGCGAGAATGACCGTGGGATGCCGCTTGCGCGACGGCGCGGCCTCGATCGCGCGCAGCGCTTCGGCGGACTCGCTCAGGGCGACGGCGATGCGATGGTACAGCGGCGATGTCGGGGCGGCATCGACCTCACCGAAGTCTCGGTACACCTGAGCGAGTGTGCGGGCCCTACTCACGATCCCGACCCTCACCTGGACGAGCTCGGCGCTCACTTCCCCGGAACATCAGGTGGTGGGAATGGCGAAAAGCAGGGTGGACACGGCGATCGAGACACCGAACAATGCGATCATCACGGCGTATCCGATATTGCGCCGGCGAGGAGAAATCGCCGGGTCCATCCACCATCCGAACGCCTTGAACGCGGCCGGAACCGCCCACCACCCCAAGATCTGGGTGGTGACGACATTGCCGATGAACAGCGCTACGGCAACGGGGACACCGCGAGCCTCGATGAGCGGTGCACTGACGAAGTGGCCCCAGATCACCACCATCGGATACAAGACGAGGAGTACCAGAAGGTTGCTCCGCGCAACCGGAACCTCCGCGGACTGTTCGCCTTTCGCCCCGCGAAACCAGAAATCGAAACCGTAACTGGCCCTGCGGACTCGAAGGTCCTGATTGAAGCGCGCCCCCTGTTCGAGAAGTTCGGCGCGCTCCGCCGAGTTCATCCATCGCTCGAGATTCTCTTCGGCGTCGAAGCTGAGAACGATCGTCCAATCGTCGGTGACGCCGCGGACAGGCCGCTCCACCTTGTGCCCGCGAAAGCCCGTGAACCGGGCCTCGGCGGCGGAAATCCGACGCTGCCAATCCATGAAGGCGGACTCGTCCTCCGGATCGATGCGGCAGGAGATGACCACCGACGACGCAGCCTGCGCGGCAGTCTGTTCACCGGTGAGTAGGTGGACGTCCTCGTTGCCGATGAATGCGTGCTTGATCTCCGCGACGAGGGTAGTCCGTTCGGCACTGTCCAGCCATGCTCTGGCGTCGTCGATCGTGGTGAACCGCTGGACCGTTACCCAGTCGTCCTGCACGGGCGGTGACGGCGGGATGATGTCTTGATCGATGAATCCTGGACGACCCGACAGGATTTCGGCCGAGTGGTGCTCCCAGCGCAGGTACTCGTCGAAACTGGCGTCGTCGATCCTGCGTCGGAAGATGATCGATACCGGCGATTGCGCCGGATCGCGGGCGGAGCGAGGCACCGCGTTCACCCCCCATCGGTTCGGCCAGGACAGCGTGCGGCCGGGTGTCCGGATCATATCGCCGGTCTCGGTGGCGGCGAGGAGATTCCTGTACTTCTCGGAAGTCCTCCCATCCACGGCCGCCGCGGTGACGAATAAAGGAGGGTCGGAGAATCACGGAAGGTGCACGATGAGCGGAGTGAGTGGGAACGGACTCGCTGATCACCAGTTCGACGCGCTGAAGGATGCGATCCACAGCGTGTACTCCGAACTGGACTCGGCGGGGGGAACGGACCGATTCCTCGAAGAAGTCAGCAGGGAGGCCCTCGTCCTGGTGCCGGGCGCCCACCTGGCGGGCGTCACAGTCCTTCTGGACAACGGAGACGCCACGACGAGGGCCGCCACCGACCGCGTGGTCGTCGACGTGGATCGTGTCCAGTACGACGCCGGCGACGGGCCGTGCCTCGAAGCTGCCCGTACGCAGACGATCACGCGGGCCGATTCCGAAGAAGCGACACGGCGATGGCCGTCGTTCGCACACAGCGCCCGACGCTTAGGTGTCGCGAGCTACCTGTCCGCGCCGATACTGCTCGAGGGAAAGTACCTCGGCGCACTGAACGTATACGGCCGGGACGCACACGGTTTCACCAGAGCCGATGCCGCCGTCCTCAACGTGCTTCTCGTTGCCGTCCGATACGCCCTCGACGGTGCCTCACGACTCGAGGAGGCGCGCAGGCGTGGTGAGCAACTGGAGACGGCGATGAAGTCGCGGGCGGTGATCGAGCAGGCGAAGGGTGCCATCATGGCAGCGCGCCGGGTCTCCGCCGACGAGGCGTTCAAGGTTCTGGTCACCGAGTCGAAGAACCGCAACATCAAGCTGCGCGTCATCGCCGAGGCGATGCTTCACACGCTGCAGGAAGGGTGAGGCGGCGGCGCCGCCTCGACTTCTGAACCGGCGCCGCCTGGACGATCCAATGGTCCGGAACACTGGAACGCCTGGTGTGGCGGTTACCCGAGTCGCCTGGAGTGAAACAGGTGTGCCACAGGAGGGACGAACGAGCCCATCCGCGGGAATCGGCTGCAGGCAGCCGAGACCACGGATGGGCTCGTCGGAGAAACGATCCGCGCGAACGCGGGAACCTACGACTTACACGTCGTAGTACAGCTGGAACTCGTAGGGGTGCGGCCGCAGGTTGACCGGAGCGATCTCCTGCTCACGCTTGAGCGAGATCCAGGTCTCGATCAGGTCGGAGGTGAACACGCCACCCTCGGTGAGGTAGTCGTGGTCCGCCTCGAGGCGGTCGATCACTGCCGACAGGCTGGTGGGGGCCTGCGGGATGTTGCGGGCCTCCTCCGGCGGGAGCTCGTAGAGGTCCTTGTCGACCGGAGCCTGCGGCTCGATCTTGTTCTTGATGCCGTCCAGGCCGGCCATCATCTGCGCCGCGAAGTTCAGGTAGGGGTTACCCGAGGAGTCGGGGGCACGGAACTCGAGGCGCTTGGCCTTCGGGTTGTTGCCGGTGATCGGGATACGCACGGCCGCCGAGCGGTTGCGCTGGCTGTACACCAGGTTGATGGGGGCTTCGTAGCCCGGCACCAGGCGGTGGTACGAGTTGACGGTCGGGTTGGTGAACGCGAGCAGCGACGGAGCGTGATGCAGGATGCCGCCGATGTAGTGGCGTGCCATGTCGGACAGACCCGCGTAGCCAGCCTCGTCGTGGAACAGCGGCTTGCCGTCCTTCCACAGCGACTGGTGGACGTGCATGCCCGAGCCGTTGTCGCCGAACAGCGGCTTCGGCATAAAGGTGGCGGACTTGCCGTGCTTCCACGCGGTGTTCTTCACGATGTACTTGAACAGCTGGAGGTCGTCTGCGGCTGCGAGCAGCGTGTTGAACTTGTAGTTGATCTCGGCCTGACCGGCGGTGCCCACCTCGTGGTGACCGCGCTCGAGCTCGAAGCCCGCGTTCTGCAGGTTGGTCGAGATCTCGTCGCGCAGGTCGACGTAGTGGTCGTACGGTGCGACGGGGAAATAGCCACCCTTGGGACGGACCTTGTAGCCCAGGTTGGGGCTGCCGTCGGCGTTGAGTTCGGCGCCCGTGTTCCAGGATGCGGAGACGGAGTCGATCTCGTAGAAGGAGCCGTTCATCTGCGAGTCGTAACGGATCGAGTCGAAGATGTAGAACTCGGCCTCGGCGCCGAAGAACGCCGTGTCGGCGATGCCCGTCGACTTCAGGTACTCCTCAGCCTTGCGGGCGACGTTACGGGGGTCGCGACTGTAGGACTCACGCGTGAACGGGTCGTGGACGAAGAAGTTCACGTTCAGTGTCTTGGCGGCACGGAAGGGGTCGATCTGCGCGGTAGCGACGTCGGGGAGGAGCATCATGTCCGACTCGTGGATCGACTGGAAGCCGCGGACGGACGAACCGTCGAACGCGAGGCCGTCCTCGAAGACATCCTGGGTGAACGCAGAGGCCGGGATCGAGAAGTGCTGCTGGACGCCGGGAAGGTCACTGAACCGAATGTCGACGTACTCGACGTTCTCGTCCGCGATGAACTTGATGACCTCTTCGGCCGTGGTGAACGCCACGCTTGTGCTCCTTAAGTCGCTTCAGCCAAGTAGATATTGGCGAATTCGTCGTGCCAGACGGTATGGACCTGGTGTTGCCCGCTGGTCAACCTTTTGTTTCCGGCATGTTACGCGTCGCAACGTCCTGGGCTTTTGCGGCCGGTTGTGACTGCGCACACAGGCCCGAACGCCAGTGTGAGGTGCCCCGAGCGGCGACGCCTATCCTGGACAGCATGGCACGTATCACCGGCTCCTGGCTCTCCGGACCCTCGGCTGCCCTGCCGAACGGGGCAGACGAGGCGCAACAGTCCCATCGAGGTGAACGCCTCGGGTTGCCGGCGGACGGGCCCGGCGCGCTCGTCGGCACCGGCCGCCGTCTCGCGGCCCTCATGATCGACTGGGTGTCGTCGGCGGGCGTGGCCGCGCTGATCATCGGAGACAATCCGCTCGAAGGCCCGTTGTCGAGTGTCACGTTGCTCGTGTGGTTTGTCGTCGGGATCGCCGCCGTCACCCTGTTCTCTTTTACTCCCGGGCAGTTGTGCCTGGGAATACGGGTGGCGCGGGTGGACGGCCCCGTGCGTGTCGGCTTCGTCCGCGCGCTGGTGCGCCAGGCCCTGCTCGTCTTCGTCGTGCCGGGCACCATCACCGATGTCGACGGCCGTGGCATGCAGGACCGCGCCACCGGCACCGCCCTCGTGCGCACACGTTGACCTCGACCTCGACAAAAACGCCGATGCCCGGGCCGATGCAGTCGAGCTGCATCGGCCCGGCATCGGGCTGGTGGTGACAGAGGCGATCTCAGCGACGACGGATGGTGCGCTGCACCCCGCGCATCTTGGCGCCGCCCGGCATGGGGCCCTTGGGTAGTGCGGCACCGCCGCTCCGGCTGCTCAACGCCGCGAGACGCGACTCGATAGCGTCCATGCGCTTGGTGTCGATGTTCTTCGGAAGCTTGTTGAGGTACTTCTGCAGCTGCGAGAGCGGTACCTGCCCCTCGTCGTTGCCGATGACGATGTCGTAGATCGGCGTGTCACCGACGAGTCGAGCGGTCTTCTTCTTCTCCTGCGCGAGTAGCGATTTGACCCGCTGCGGTGATCCCTCGGCGACGAGGATGACGCCGGGACGTCCGATCACGCGGTGCACGGCATCGAGCTGAGTGGTACCTGCGACTGCGCTGGTCACTCGCCAGGCGCCCTGCATGTTGTCGAGCGCCCACGCCGCGGCGCCCGCCTGCCCTTCGGCTTTTCCATACACCGTCTTTTGCACACGCCGCCCGAAGATGATGAACGCTCCGAGGACGCCGAGCAGGAGACCGATGGGCAGCAGAAGCCACTGGATGCCCCAGATCAGACCGACGAGGAAGAACACCACCGCGAGTCCGACCAGGGTCCCGAGCATGAGCGGCAGCAGCAGCTTGTCGTCCTTGCGCTGCATCTGGAAGGCCTGCCAGAGCTGGGTTCTACGCTCCTTCGATGCCTGCCTGCGAGCTGCCTTGGCGGCTGCTTTCGCTTCCTTGCCGGGTTTGCCCGCTTTACCAGATTTACTGCCGTTCGCCATGCTGTTCAGGATACGTCCCCAGCACTCGGGACCGATGACCCGTCCGGTGTTGGTCGACGTCGCCGGTTCGCGTTACCGCGCGAGCCTGGCCATGAGGGAGCTCGCCTCCTGCGACGCACTGCCGCCCTCCGCGAGATGTGCTTGCCCCGCGGGCAGTTCACGGCCGTGGTGGGCCATCGCCTGCGCGTACAGTCGGCCGGCCCGGTAGGAGGAGCGGACCAGTGGTCCGGCCATCACGCCGGCGAAGCCGATCTCTTCGGCGGTGGTGGAGTGCTCGACGAATTCCTCGGGCTTGACCCACCGCTCGACGGGGTGATGCCGCGGCGAGGGGCGCAGGTACTGGGTGATGGTGATGATGTCGCAGCCGGCGTCGTGCAGGTCGTGCAGGGCCTGGGTGACCTCGTCGGGGGTTTCGCCCATTCCCAGGATCAGGTTGGACTTGGTGACGAGTCCGTCCTCGCGGGCGGCGGTGATCACGTCGAGGCTGCGCTGGTAGCGGAAGGCGGGGCGGATGCGCTTGAAGATGCGGGGGACGGTTTCGACGTTGTGGGCGAGGACCTCGGGGCGGGTGGCGAATACCTCGGCGAGTTGCTCGGGTTTGGCGTTGAAATCCGGGATCAGCAGTTCGACGCCGGTGCCGGGGTTGAGTTGGTGGATCAGGCGCACGGTTTCGGCGTAGAGCCAGGCGCCGCCGTCGGGGAGGTCGTCGCGGGCGACGCCGGTGATGGTCGAGTAGCGCAGGCCCATGGCCTGGACGGACTCGGCGACGCGGCGGGGTTCGTCGCGGTCGAGGTCGTCGGGTTTGCCGGTGTCGATCTGGCAGAAGTCGCAGCGGCGGGTGCATTGCTCGCCGCCGATGAGGAAGGTGGCCTCGCGGTCTTCCCAGCATTCGTAGATGTTGGGGCAGCCGGCTTCTTCGCAGACGGTGTGCAGGCCCTCGCGTTTGACGAGGCTTTTGAGCTCGGAATATTCCGGGCCCATCTTCGCTCTCGTCTTGATCCAGTTCGGTTTACGTTCGATCGGGGTCTCCGCGTTTCGGATCTCGAGGCGGAGCAATTTGCGTCCTTCTGGGGCCACAGTCACGCAGACGATGGTACGCCCGGCCTGAGGTACCCGGCGGGCCGGGGACGCCGGTCAGCCGTACTGAACAGTAGTGAAGGTGGGAGCCGACGAAGAGCGCTGGGCGGCCGCGGCAGCGTCGAACTCGACCCGTTCGATGTCGTGATCGGTGATCGGCAGAGTGCCGTCGAGTGCGGCCAGGACCGCCTCGGTCACGGCGGGAGTGACCTCGTCGACCGTCACGTCGCGGCCGAGTTCGTGCGAAAGCGTGGTGACCCCGGCGTCGCGGAGGCCGCAGGGAATGATGTTGTCGAAACCCGTGAGAACAGAGTTGCAGTTCAGCGAGAAGCCGTGCAAAGCGACGCCCCGCTGCACTCGGACGCCGATGGCTGCGACCTTGCGCTCCGGCAGCCACTGCCCGTCGGTCAGGGAGGCAGCCAGCCACACTCCGGAACGGCCCTCCACCCGGCCGCAGTCCAGGCCGAGGTCGGTGCAGACGGTGATCAGTGCCTGCTCGAGGCGGCGCACATACTTCACGACGTCTACGGGTTCGGCGAGCTTCAGGATCGGGTAGCCGACGAGCTGGCCGGGGCCGTGCCAGGTGATTTTCCCGCCGCGGTCGACGTCGATCACGGGCGTGCCGTCGCTCGGCAGGTCCTCGGGTTGCGTCCGACGCCCGGCGGTGTACACGGGCGGGTGCTCGAGGAGCAGCAGCGTATCGGCGCCGATGTCCTCCGCGCGTTGGGCAGCGAGCTCACGCTGACGATTCCACGCATCGACGTAATCGATCAGGCCGAGATTCTCGACGGTGATCGGGTTGCGACTGAAACGGGCGGAAAGTGGCACGCTGCTCATGTGCTAGAGATTACGCCCGGCTCGACTTCGCGCGGACGTGACCTCCTTCACCGCACGAGGCAGGCATCGAGTGCCTCACCAATCGTGTTGTGGCGAAAAGAGAAGCCGCACGCCTCCAGAACGGTGGGGATGGCGCGCTGGCCCGCCAGGATGCCTTCTCTCGCGAACTCGCCGACCAGTGCGTTCAAGGCGAAACCCGGGACGATCCAGGGCGCCGGACGGTGCAGGGTCCGCGCCACCGCACTATTGAACTCGGCATTGGTCACGGGTGCGGGCCCGGTGAGATCGACCGGCCCGTCGACGTCGTCGCGGGTGAGGAGGAACTTGATGGCATCCACCTCGTCCTCCAGCGAAATCCATGACAGGTACTGGCGGCCGTCCCCGAGGCGTCCACCGAGGCCGATCGAATACAGCCGCCGCAGCTTGCCGAGCAGCCCACCCCGCGGTGAGAGGACGATCCCGCTGCGAATCAGAACCGTCCGGACGTTCGACGCGACCGCAGGAGCTGCGGCCGCCTCCCAGTCGCGACAGGTGTCGGCGAGGAACCCGATACCCGACGGCGAGCTCTCGTCGACGACGGTATTGCCCGTGTCGCCGTAGTAGCCGACAGCGCTGGCGCTGACGAACGCGGGGACGCGAGCCTCCGCAACCGCCTCGGCCAGGACGTCGGTGGCCGCAATGCGGCTGTCCCGGATCAGCTGTTTGTACGCCCCGGTCCATCGTTTGTCACCGATGCCGACACCACACAGATTCACGACCGCGTCGGCGTCGGCGAGGATCGCCGTGTCGAGCCGATCCTTCTGCGGATCCCACCGAGATTCGTCGGGTCCGGCCGTCGCCCGCCGCACCAGCCGGACGACGTCGTGGCCGTCGCCGCGTAGAGACGAGACAAGTGCAGTTCCGATCAGCCCCGAGGAGCCGGCGATGACAACGCGCATGTGCAACAGCCTCCTTCACAAGGCAGGGGCACCATTCCGGAATGAATGGTGCCCCTGCGCGAATCCGAACCGTACCGACTCGGTGTGCTCCGCGAACTACAGGCCGAGATCAGCCTCGAACGAAGCCTCCTCCAGGCGATGCTTGACCGTGGTCAGGAAGCGTCCGGCATCGGCGCCGTCCACCAAGCGGTGGTCGTACGTGAGCGGCAGGTAGCACATCGAGCGGACGCCGATGGATTCGCTGCCGGACTCGTCCGTCACGACGACCGGGCGCTTGACGATCGCGCCGGTACCGAGCATCGCCGCCTGCGGGGGCACGAGGATCGGGGTGTCGAACAGGGCGCCCTGGCTACCGATGTTCGTGATGGTGAACGTGCCACCCGACAGTTCGTCGGGCTTGAGGCCACCGGACCGGGCGCGCTTGGCGATGTCGGCGATGGCGCGGGCCAGCCCGGCGAGCGACAGGTCACCGGCGTTGTGGATCACCGGGGAGAGCAGGCCCTGCTCGGTGTCGACCGCGATGCCCAGGTGCTCGGCGTCGTAGTAGGTGATCTGCTTGTTCGCCTCGTCGTAGCTGGCGTTGACGTTCGGGTGCGACTTCAACGCCTCGACGACAGCCTTCGCGAAGAACGGGAGGAACGTGAGCTTGACGCCCTCGCGCTCGAGGAAGGTGTTCTTGGCCCGCGCACGCAGTGCGGCGATCCTGGTGACATCCACCTCGAAGGTCTGGGTGAGCTGCGCCGTGGTCTGCAGCGACTCCCGCGTCTTCGTCGCCGTGATCTGGCGAATACGGTTGGCCTTCTGCGTGGTTCCGCGCAGGTGGGCCAGCTCCGGGCGGACTCCGGCTGAGGTGGGCGCCGGTGCCGAGGCGGCCGCCGCGGGGGCCGATGCCGGTGCTGCAGCGGGAGCCTTCTTGGCCTCCGCGGCCGCGAGGACGTCCTGCTTGCGGATGCGTCCACCGACGCCGGTGCCCGTGATCGAGGACAGGTCGACGCCGTTGTCCGCGGCGAGCTTGCGGACGAGGGGAGTGACGTACGGGGTGCTGTCGCCGGACGGTGCAGCGGGTGCCGACGTCGCGGCCGAGGGTGCCGGTGCGCTCTTGGTGGGCTCCGCCTTCGCGGGTTCGGGCTTCGGCTCTGCCTTCGCAGGTTCCGGCTCCGGCTCTGCCTTTGCGGGCTCCGGGGTCGGCTCGGGTGCCGCAGCAGGCTTCGCGGCGGGAGCGCCGGATCCGATGACGGCGAGCTGACCGCCGACCGAGACCGTGTCGTCTTCCTGCGCGCTGATCTCGAGGAGGGTTCCGGCCACGGGCGACGGAATTTCGGTATCGACCTTGTCGGTCGAGACCTCGACGAGCGGCTCGTCGACGGCAACCTCGTCACCGACGGCCTTGAGCCACCGGGTCACGGTGCCTTCGGTGACCGACTCGCCCAGTTCGGGCATCGTCACCGGGGTGCCGTCGGAGCTTCCGTTGCCGGACGAAGCCGGTGCGGATTCGGCGGCCGGTTCCTCCCGAGCGGGTTCCGCGGCCGGCTCTTCGGCCGGCTCTTCCGCGGCAGGCTCGGGTGCGGAGTCGGACGACGGCGCTTCACCGTCGTCACCGATCACGGCAAGCTCGCCACCGATTTCTACGGTGTCGTCTTCCTGAGCGACGATTTTGCTGAGCACGCCGGCCACGGGGGACGGGATCTCCGTGTCCACCTTGTCCGTGGAGACTTCGAGCAAGGGTTCGTCAACTTCGACCGTGTCTCCTTCCTGCTTGAGCCATCGCGTGACAGTTCCCTCGGTGACACTCTCACCAAGCGCTGGCATCTGGACGGAGAAGGCCATGTCTTTTGACTCCTCGACAGTTGTGTTCGGGTTGTTGAATTTTGTCGACTTGTGGTCGTGAACCATTGTGCTCGAGATGCACATATCTTGCGGCTACTCGCAGGTAATTCCGATTCGTCGTCACCCACTCGCTGTGTCGGCGCTCCACATCTTTCCATTGATCGGAGGCGCGCGTCCGTCGAGGGTTCCCCCACGTCGGCTCGGGTGTGTCGCGACGTTCGCCCTACCGGCGAGTAGTTTCCGATCGCGGCACCGAGCGGAAGTTGCCTGGCAAACTGGGGGAACCGCGCCGGCACCGACCGGCGCACGCTCCGGAGGAGGCCCGACGTGGGGTTGTTCGACCGTTTCTCGCGGCCACGACCGGGCCGCCGATCCCAGGCATCGCCCGAGGACGCTTCCTATCTGGCGAACTGGGCGCGAACCCACCTCGGCGTCGAGGCCTATGTGGAACCGCAAACCACGGTGACCGAGGTCACCGTGGTCTTGGTCGCCGCCGACGGGGAATGGACCCGGCGCCGCGTCGGCGGCGAACGGGGCGCCCGCAAGCTCGGCGAAGATCTGCAGATCCCCGTCTACGACGTCCGCAAGACCGGTTACCCGCAGCGCATGCGCGACCACGACGCGCGGCGGCGCATCGAACGCCGACGCGAGCGGGAACGCGACCTGTAGGCGGCTTCGCCGCCTGTGAGTGGTTGACGAGTCCATGGACTCGTCAACCACTCACGAGCGCGGAGCGCCTAGCCGTTGGCTGCGATGTCCTCGATCACCGAAATCATGGTGCGCACCGGGACTCCGGTGCCACCACGCCCGGTGTACCCCCACGGGCCCGACGAGTTGTAGGCCGGTCCGGCCACGTCGATGTGTGCCCACTGGACGCCGTCGGCGACGAACTCTTTGAGGTACAGCCCCGCGGCCAGCATGCCGCCCCAGCGGTGATTGGTGACGTTGGCGAGGTCGGCGACCTTCGAATCCAGGTCCGCACGCAGCTCCGCCGGGAGCGGCATCGCCCAGGCGTTCTCGCCGATCGCCTGCGAGATCGACGCGACACGGTCCCGGAATTCGTCGGTGCCCATCACGCCGGGTGTGCGAGTGCCGAGCGCGACCACCTGCGCGCCGGTGAGAGTTGCGGTGTCGATGAGGTAATCGGGGTCGTCCTCGCAGGCGCGGACGATGGCGTCGGCGAGAATCAGGCGCCCTTCGGCATCGGTGTTGATGACCTCCACCGTGGTCCCGCCGTACTGGGTCAGCACGTCACCGGGACGCTGGGCGGTGGACGAGGGCATGTTCTCGGCCATCGGCACGGTGGCGATGACGTCGACGGGCAGTCCGAGTTTCGCCGCGAGGACAACCGTGGCGACGACCGCTGCTGCGCCGCCCATGTCGGAGGTCATGTTCTCCATACCCGCAGCAGGCTTTATCGAGATGCCGCCCGTGTCGAACGTGACGCCCTTGCCGACGAGCGCGACCTTGGGAGCGTTCCGCTTCTTCGACGAGTAGCTCAGCCGGACCAGCCGAGGAAGGCGCGACGACCCCTTGCCCACGCCGAGGATCCCGCCGAAACCGTTCTTCTCCAAGGCCTTCTCGTCGAGGATCTCGACCTTCAACCCGGCCTCTGTGCCGAGAGCCTTTGCGCGCTCGGCGAATTCGGCCGGAAACAGGTGGCTCGGGGGAGTGTTGACGAATTCGCGTGCGGTGGCGACGGCCTCGGCGATCGCGGCCGACCTGGCCAGCGTCTCCTTCGCTTCCTTCGCGCGGGGGGACGACACGAGAAGCTCGACCCGCGAGACCGGCTGTGCCTCCGGCCCGGGCGCGGATTTCACCGACTTGAACTCCGTGAATCGGTACGCGCCGAGCGCGAAACCCTCGGCCGCGGCGCCGAGATCCAACGACGACAGGGTGGTGGCGACGGTATCGACACCGCCGAGTGAGCGGGCCGCCGCCCCCGCGGACCGGCGGATCTGCTCCGCGTCGAGCTTGTCGGCCGCACCGAGGCCGACCGCGAGGACGCTGTCGACCGGAAGCGTGTCGGGAGCGGGGATACGCGTGGTCTCCTCCGCCTTGCCCTTGGCTCCGACCGCGACGAAACTGTCGAGGAGTCCGGCGAGGACCGATTCGTCGACGATGCCGTCGCCCAGCGCGATCTCGGGGCCGTTCGACGTGGACGTCAGCCCGATCACCAGCACGTCCACCCGCTTGCCGA
Organism: Rhodococcus oxybenzonivorans; assembly: GCF_003130705.1. Lineage (NCBI taxonomy): Bacteria > Bacillati > Actinomycetota > Actinomycetes > Mycobacteriales > Nocardiaceae > Rhodococcus > Rhodococcus oxybenzonivorans. The sequence continues at coordinate 2,556,381 of NZ_CP021354.1, forward strand.
CAGTGCCTGCAAGGGCGAGTTGTGGTCCGAGGGGTCGAGCTGTGCGAGTGCTCACGGTGTCTCCTGAAGCAGTTCGGGGGTCGGGTCGTGCCGGGCCGGTCCGGCGCTCGTCCCGATGGTAGTGCGCGTGTGCCGTCACCGACGCGGGGTGCTGCGGGGTCCGATAGGTTTGAGGCCATGACCGAGGAGCAACTCTCGCAAGGGCCGATTCACGCCGTTCACGTCGAACTCGGGGCCACGTTCGCGCCCTTCGGTGGATGGGAGATGCCCGTGTCGTATTCGGGGGTCGTCGCCGAGCACACTGCCGTGCGGGAATCGGTGGGCGTGTTCGACGTCAGTCATCTGGGCAAGGCTCTCGTGCGCGGCAAGGGAGCTGCAGCTTTCGTCAACTCCGCGTTCACCAACGATCTGGACAAGATCGGCCCCGGTAAGGCGCAGTACACGCTCTGCTGTACACCCTCCGGCGGAGTGATCGACGACTTGATCGCCTACTACGTGAGCGCCGAAGAAGTGTTTCTCGTCCCCAACGCCGCCAACACCGCTGACGTGGTTGCGGCGCTGGCGGCCAAGGCGCCCGAAGGTGTCACCGTCGACAACTGCCACCGCGATTTCGGTGTCATCGCAGTTCAGGGGCCGAAGTCGCCGGAAGTGCTCGCCGCGCTGGGCCTGCCGACCGACATCGAGTACATGGGCTTCGCGGACGCCACCTGGGAAGGCGTGCCCGTACGGGTGTGCCGTAGCGGGTACACCGGCGAAATCGGATTCGAAGTCCTGCCCCGCTGGGAGGACAGCGAGAAATTGTTCCGGGCCGCGGTCGAGCAGGTTCGGACCCGCGGTGGTCAGGTCGCGGGACTCGGCGCCCGCGACACCTTGCGGACCGAAATGGGATACCCGCTGCACGGTCACGAGTTGTCCTTGGAAATTTCTCCGCTCGAGGCGCGGTGCGGCTGGGCGATCGGGTGGAACAAGCCGAAGTTCTGGGGCAAGGAAACCTTGGCCGACGAGAAGGCCGCCGGACCCGCCCGCAAGCTGTGGGGCATCAAGGCGCTCGACCGCGGGGTTCTGCGCGCCGGGCAGAACGTCCTCCGCGGCGGTGAGCCGATCGGTGAGACGACGTCGGGCACCTTCTCGCCCACACTCAAGGTCGGTATCGCCCTCGCTCTGCTCGATTCGGATGCCGGTGTCGCGGCCGGTGACGCTGTCGACGTGGATGTGCGCGGACGCGCGTTGCGGGCGGAGGTCGTGTCTCCGCCCTTCGTGAAGACCAGCACCAAGTAGCCGCCGCGGGTCGACCCTCTCGGGCGCTGGCGAGCAGGAGGCGTTCGATAGGATCACCGGCATGACAGGTGTCACCGAGTTTCTTCGCGTCCCGCATCCTTCCCCCGCCTCGGATGAGGCGCGGCGAGAGATATTGGCGGCGCCCGGATTCGGTCGGTACTTCACGGACCACATGGTGTCGATCACCTACTCCGCCGTCCACGGTTGGCACGACGCCCGGGTGGAACCCTACGGTCCGCTCCAACTCGATCCGGCGGCCATGGTGCTGCACTACGGGCAGGCCATCTTCGAGGGCCTCAAGGCGTACCGGCAGCCGGACGGTGGCATCGCGACGTTCCGCATCGAGGCGAACGCCGAACGACTCGTCACCTCGGCTCGTCGGCTCGCGATGCCCGAACTTCCCGCCGAGTTGTTCGTCAAGTCGATCACTGAACTCCTCGACGTCGATCACGCGTGGGTGCCTGCCGCCGGCGGTGAGGATGCGCTGTATCTGCGTCCTTTCATGTTCTCCACCGAGGCCGGCCTGGGGGTGCGGCCGGCCGACGAGTACCGCTACCTCCTGATTGCCTCGCCTGCGGGGGCATACTTTCCGCGCGGGGTGAAGCCGGTCAGCGTGTGGCTTTCGACGGAGTACGTGCGCGCGGCTCCCGGAGGAACCGGCGCGGCCAAGTTCGCCGGCAACTACGCGGCTTCGCTTCTCGCCCAGGCGCAGGCGGCCGACGAAGGCTGTGATCAGGTGGTGTGGCTCGACGCCCTCGAGCGTGCATACGTCGAGGAAATGGGCGGGATGAATCTCTTCTTCGTCTACGGGTCCGGTTCCGATGCCCGCCTCGTCACACCCTCGCTGTCCGGCTCGCTACTTCCGGGCATCACCCGGAATTCGCTGCTGACCCTGGCAACCGACGCCGGTTTCGCAGTCGAGGAACGTCGTATCAGCACCGAGGAATGGCGAACCAAGACCCTGTCGGGAGAGATCACCGAGGTATTCGCCTGCGGCACCGCAGCAGTCATCACCCCGGTGGGACGGGTCAAGTCGGCAGAGGGCGAGTTCGTCGTCGCCGACGGGGAGCCGGGAGAGGTCACGATGGCCCTGCGGGACACCCTTACCGGGATTCAGCGTGGCACGTTCGCCGACACCCACGGCTGGATGCACAAGCTGCGCTGAATCAGCGCTTCTCGGCGGTCGCTCAGAGGAGGAAACCGACCGCTGCGGCCGCAACCGTGATCTCGATCGCGGCACCCAGCACGTCACCGTTCACGCCTGCGAACCGGCGGACACAGTGCGCCACCAACAGAGCCGACAGGGCGAGAGTCACCGCGACGACGATGATCCCGTGCCACCAGTCGGGGCCGCACCACGCCGCTGCTGCTAGCAGCGGGACCGTCCAGGCGAACGCCGTCCACCACGACTGTGTTTCGGCAACGAGTGCGCCGAAACCTTCAGTGGCCGATGCCGGAACTCCACGGCGGCAAGCGAATACGACGGCGACGCGCCCGGTCGCCACGGCGACTGCTACGGCCCCGAACTGTCCTGCAACGGCGAGTGAACCGAAAGCAAGAGCCTGTGTCCCGAGGCAGATCAGCAGGGCACACACGCCGAACGGGCCTGCGCCGCCACTGTGCATCACAGCCTTTGCGCGTTCAGGCGGCCCGTAACACCCGAGACCGTCGACCGTGTCGGACAATCCGTCGATGTGCATGCCACGAGTGGCGAGCGCGAGAGCCCCGACCGTCAACAGCCCTCCCAGGGCCGGGTTCAGTCCTGCCGACACCAGGAGCCACAGCAGGCCGGCGGCCAACACGCCCAGGGCCGCACCGGTCACGGGTGCATATCGGATCGCGCGCCCGCCTGCTGCACGGTCCACGCTGTCGGGGCCGCGGAGCGGGAGCACGGTCAACCAGGAAAACGCCAGCAACAACCCAGACACGATCAGTCCACGTCGGCGACGTCGGCCTCGGTGACGTCGCCAGTGCTGACTCCCGCCTCGTCGAACGTCGCCATGAATGCGAGTGTGGCCACGGCACCTTGCAGGATCGGTAGTGCGGCCACCGCGCCCGACCCCTCACCCAAGCGCATGTCGAGTTCGAGGAGAGGGTCCAGCTGCAGGTGTTTCAGGGCGATCGTGTGTGCCGGTTCGGTCGACCGGTGTCCCGCGAGCCACCACGCGCGGGCGCCGTGAGCCAGTTCCTCGGCAACCATGGCAGCGGCCGTGACGACGACGCCGTCGAGGATCACCGGCGTCCGGCGCGCGGACGCCTGCGCGAGAAAACCTGCCATCGCTGCAATGTCCGCGCCCGACACGGTGCGTAACAAGGCCACCGTGTCACGGACGACGGGCCGAGCGCGGCGCAGGGCGTCGCGGATCACCGCCGTCTTTCGTATCCACCCGGCGTCGTCGATACCGGTTCCCCGGCCCACCGCTGCGACGGGCTCGGTGTCCGTCAGCGCCGCGATGAGCACCGTGGCAGGGGTGGTGTTGCCGATTCCCATGTCTCCGGCGATGAGAAGATCAGCGCCGGAATCTATTTCGTGATCCGCGATGGAGCGACCGGCTTCGATGGCCCGCAGGGTCTCTTCGGAAGTGAGTGCGTCCTCGCGGTCGATCACCCCCGACGAGCGCCGCACCTTGTACGCCGACACCGTCGGATCGGTGTCGCCGTCGACCGACATGTCGACCACGCGCACACTGGCACCCGCTCGGTCGGCGAGAGTGTTGACCGCGGCCCCGCCGCCGAGAAAATTGGCGACCATTTGCGCCGTCACTTCGGGGGGATACGCCGACACCCCGGTGCGCGCGACTCCGTGATCCCCGGCAAAGACGACGACGCGGGCCCGTTCGAAAGGTGCGGGCGGACATATTCCCTGGCATGCCGATGCCCAGCATGCGAGTACCTCGAGCCGTCCCAGTGAGCCGGCCGGTTTGGTGAGCTGCAGTTGACGGGCTTCGGCCGTGCGGCGGATCGTGTCGTCCGGTGGGGGAACCGGATCGAACCGACCGGGGTCGTTGCTCACGGACTCGCTCGTCACGCTTGGCCTCTCGTTCGACTGGGAACTGTTGTCCCGGATGCATTCGCGGCGGGAAGGTCTTTCAGGGTCATGGTCAGCCCGGCCACCACGAGGACTGCCCGATCGCAGACCTCGGCCAGCCGGGCGTTGAGGGCACCGATTTCGTCGCGGAAGAGGCGTCCGGAGCGGGTCTCCGGGATGACGCCGAGGCCGACCTCCGGTGTCACGAGGACGAGGTCACCGGGGTAGTCGCGGACGCTCGCGACCAGTTCCTCAACCTCGCCTGCGAGGGTGCCTCGTGGCAGATCCCAGGCACCGGCGGCGTCGAACTCCACGGTCAGCCAGGTGCCCAGATCGTCCACCAGGGTGACAGGGGCGTCGGTGGACGACCGCAATTGTTCGGCGAGGTCGCGGCCCGGGGCCGTCTCGATCGTGGTCCAGGTGGCGGGACGGCGGACTCGGTGCTGCTCGACGCGGTCCTCCCAATCGACATCGCTGGGATCGCGGCGACTGGTGGCGAGGTAGCGGACCGATCCGGTACCCGCGAGAGTGTGCGCCAGCCGTTCGGCGTATGCCGACTTCCCGGATCGTGCGCCGCCGAGAACCAGGGTCCGCGAGGACCTGTGGGGGAGATCCGGTCGGTTCGGGGGTTCGGCGGGGGACACGGACGCAAACGCTACCAACCCGACAATTTGGCAGTATTTTGACGTACATCGTCATTTGCGCCACTGTTGGCCGGAAGGCGTCGAGCGGAGACTTTCAGCCATGACTGAGTTCCTCGCCCTTGTAGCGCTCTTGGTAGCGCTGAACGCGGCCGTGATGTTCGCCGGGAAGCGCCTGGGCACGCCACGCCCGTGGATTCGCCGCAGTTTCCGCGACAACTTTTTCCGGCCGGCCGACCCGCGTGCGGATCAGTCCGATAGCCACGACGCCCAACTGGGCCGACTACTCGCCGAGTCGCACCGCGCGCCGCATCACTGATGCGAAGAGGGTGAGTCCTAGATTGCGTCGCCCGGACGAACCCGGGGCTTCGGAGCGCGAAGCTTACGAATCTGCGACGCCCGAACGAACGCATACCAGCCGAGTTTGAAGCCGCCGTCGATCGTATCCGGGAAGCGCTCGCGCACCCGGGAGTTGATCTTGCGACCCAGCCACACGCCTTCTGCGGCCATGAACAGCATCATCACGAGCATCGCCAGCGTCACGATCGCCTGCAGGGCGGGGCTAACGAACATCGCCATGATCAGTACCAGCGCCAGTGGCATGAAAAGTCCGACGAGGTTGCGCCGGGCGTCGACGATGTCGCGGACATACGCGCGGACCGGCCCCTTGTCGCGCGGCAGGAGGTACTTGTCCTCCCCTGCGAGCATGCGGGCGCGCCGCTCGGACGCCGTGGCCCGCCGTTCCGCGGCAGCGATCTTGCGTTCTTCCTTGCTACCCCGCGTGGCTTTGCGGCGGGCCCGCGCCTCTTTCGCTGTCAGAGGTGCCGGTGCCACAGGTCCTCGCCGCCTCGCTTCCGCGTCGCGGCGTTTAGGAGTCGGACGGCCCTTGCCGACCTGTTCGGCGGACTCGGATTCCGGTGCCGTGGACGGCGCGGCCGTCTCGGCATCCCGCTTGTCTGAATTGTCCGAATCACCGCGGCGTAGCAATTTCACTCTTCCAGCCTATGGGAAGACGCGGTCACGAGGAAAACTGCCCTCGCACCGATATGCGGGGTGGCCTCGGCGGGCGAAGGCTTCGTGGGTGCGAGGACTTGCCCGGTTTCGGTAGAGACGGCGGATTGCGCGTTATTATCTGCGTATGAATGCAGATAACGGTTCATGCCGTCGGCGCTTGCCGGACGATCAGGTTGATCTGGTGGTCGAGGTCTTCCGCATGCTGGCCGATTCCACCCGCGTGCAGGTGCTGTGGGCGTTGGTGGATCGAGAGTTGTCGGTCAACGACCTGGCCGAGCATGTGGGAAAGCCTGCCCCGTCGGTGTCGCAGCATTTGGCGAAGCTGCGGATGGCGCGTTTGGTGCGTACACGGAAGGAAGGCACCCAGGTGATCTACCGGCTGGAGAATGATCACATCCGCCAGTTGGTTACCGATGCCGTGTTCAATGCGGAGCATGCCGGGCCGGGTGTTCCAGGGCATCACCGCACCGGTGACGAGTTGCGGATTCTGCATCCCGAGCGAAAGTCGGGTTCGGCTCCGTCTTCGGCAGGTGCCGAGGTTCCGGCTCCCGCACGTGCGGAGGGTGGACAGGCATGAGTCACGCGCCGAAACCACCGACTCACACCCACGGTGAAGGCCACACCCACGGTCACGGCCACAGGCGCGAGGGTGGTGGTCGGTTCCGGGCGGCGGTGCAGGAGGTGTTCGCCCCGCACAGTCACGACGCAGCGGACAGTGTCGACGACGCCCTCGAATCGAGCGAGATCGGCATTCGGGCGGTGAAGATCAGCCTGGTCGCGCTGGGTGTCACCGCGATTGCTCAGTTGGTGATCGTCGCCGTGTCGGGTTCGGTCGCATTGCTGGCGGACACGGTGCACAACTTCTCCGACGCACTGACCGCGATTCCGTTGTGGATTGCGTTCGCGCTCGGGCGTCGGGCGGCCACTCGCCGCTATACCTACGGGTTCGGGCGGGCCGAGGACTTGGCGGGGCTGTTCGTGGTCGCGATGATCACGCTGTCCGCAGTGATCGCCGGAGTGGAAGCCGTGCGGCGACTGATCACCCCGGTCCCGATCGAGCACGTCGGGTGGGTTGCCGCGGCAGGACTCGTCGGATTCGTCGGTAACGAATTCGTCGCCCTCTACCGCATTCGGGTGGGCCGCCAGATCGGCTCCGCCGCCCTGGTCGCCGACGGATTGCACGCACGCACCGACGGTTTCACCTCCCTGGCCGTGCTGTTCGGCGCGGGGGGTGTGGCCCTGGGCTTCCCATTGGCCGACCCCATCGTCGGACTGGTCATCACCGTGGCGATCCTCGCGGTCCTGCGCACCGCGGTGCGGGACGTGTTCCGCCGTTTGATGGACGGGGTCGATCCGGAACTCGTCGACGCCGCCGAGGAATCGTTGTCCGTAGAACCCGGGGTGAGTGAGGTGCGCAGCGTGCGAATGCGGTGGATCGGGCACCGTCTGCATGCCGACGTCGAGCTCGACATCGACCCCGAAATCAGCCTGGCCGAAGCGCACCGGTTAGCGCACGAGGCCGAGCACACCTTGACCCATGCGGTGCCGAAATTGTCCACCGCACTCGTCCATGCCTACCCCGCCCACCAACACGTTGTCGCCGGCGCGCCCTGATGCGCGTCGGCCGGGGTAGCTCACCGAAGGGAAAGTCGTCAATGGGACTCGCTCAACGACTGCTCGGCGGATCTCACGGACACGCCGACCACTCGAGCGGAGGACTGATTCGGCGCGCCCGATTATACGAGTGGTTCTCCGCAGTGGGGTTCGGTGGTTTCCGTCGCCGGGTCTTCGACGGCCTGGTCGCGCTGTCCGGTGCGAAACCGGGGGATGAGGTGCTCGACATCGGTTGCGGAACCGGCATCTTCTCCCGCCGTGCAGCCCGCGTGGTGCGTCCGGGTGGGCGGGTGGTGGGCATCGATCCGTCACCGCCGATGATCGAGTACGCGGCCCGGCGAGCCCTCGCGAACTGCACCTTCGTGATCGCCGGCGCCGAAGACCTTCCCCAGCCGGACGCGTCTTTCGACCTCGTGACCTCCAGCCTGGCCATTCATCACATTCCACCCGAACTGCGCGCGAAGGCGCTTGCAGAGGCGTTCCGGGTGCTCAGGCCCGGCGGGAGGCTGTTGATCGCCGACTTCCGGCCACCGCGCAACCGCATCGCCAACCACCTCGTCGGAGCTGTGAGCGGCCATGCGATGCAGCACAATCCGATCCACGAATTGGCCGGTTCGGTTCGCGGCGCCGGATTCGCGGTCACCGGGAGCGGTGACCGCTGGCCCCGCCTGCATTACCTTCAGGCAACACGACCCTGATCCACGATTTTCAGGCGCTCCCGGCTCGCGACCTATCCTGGTCCGAAAGTTCGCTGCTCCCCTGGAAGACCTTCTTGCCAGCGCGCTGCCTTCGCGGATCGGTGACTGTGCTCGACACCAAAAGAAATGAAGAAACACATGACTTCCTGGTTCACCCGCGCCGTCCTCGTCGCGGCCGCGGTCTTCGCCTGGGCCGCTCTGACCGCCGGCCCGGGAATGGCTCACGCCGCGCTCGAAAGCAGCAACCCGGCCGACGGCGCCCAGATCGATGCCGCCCCGGACAACGTCACCCTGGTGTTCAATCAGGACATTCAACCGAACTTCGCCGCCCTGACCGTGGTGGGTTCCGACGGCGCCCAGTGGGGGCGCTCCGAGCCGGCCGTCGACGGCCGGCTCCTGAGCGTCGACCTGGACGGTCTCGGCGCTGCCGGGCAGTACACCGTCGCGTTCCGGGTCGTCTCCTCCGACGGTCATCCGATCGCCGGCACCTACACCTTCGACCTCACCCAGGCAGGGGCCGCGGCTACTCCCACCGCCGGTACAGCGCTTTCGGCGACCACGGCTGCGAGCACCTCCCAAGCACAGCCAGCGGAGGAGTCCGGTGGATTCCCCGTCTGGATCCTGCTGGTGATCGGTGTGGTGGTCGTCGGCGGCGCGGTCACCTTCATGCTCGCCAAAAAGCCGAACACCCGAAGATGACCTCACGGTTCGTACTCGGCCGTCCACCCCGTCGACATCCGGCGGGGTGGACGGCCGGTCGCGTTTCCGGCCTCCGCTGGACGGCCCGATCTCGGTACACTTCGGGTACAAGCGAGGTGCTGACGACGTGGACGGTAGCGAAGCTCGAGGTCGAGGATCTGCGGTGGTCCCGGGTGGTGATCGCCGTTGCCGCCGGCATCCTGGGCCTGCTGGTTCTGCCCCCGATATACCTCTTCTTCCTCGCGGCCGTGATCGGCTTCTCAGGGTGAGCATGTTCAGCACCCGCACCCACCGAACCAGCGGTGCCACATTCGCATCTATCGGTCTCGGAATGCTGATTCCGGCCGCGGCAGCACTCGTCCTGCAGGGGATCAATTCCCTCTGACGACGGCCGTGGGTGCACGGCGTTAGGTAAGGGAACCCCTTTCGTAGTAACCGGAAATCGCGACGTCGGATACCATGGACGGTGATTGCTGTGCGGTCGCGCCGCAGAGGCAATGAAACCCGGGAATAAGTCGGGCGCGGAGTACCGTTGAAGCGTTCACGGGTTTGTTACGAACTACAGGGAGAGCCCATGACTGTGCAGAACGAGACCGCCACCCACGGCGTCAAGATGACCGAGGCTGCGTCCGCCAAGGCAAAGGCGCTGCTCGATCAGGAGGGTCGTGACGACCTCGCACTGCGTATCGCCGTGCAACCCGGCGGCTGCGCAGGACTGCGTTACCAGCTTTTCTTCGACGATCGCAACCTCGACGGCGACCTCATCGTCGACTTCGGCGGCGTAGCCCTCGCTGTCGACCGGATGAGCGCGCCGTACGTCGAAGGTGCGTCGATCGATTTCGTCGACACCATCGAGAAGCAGGGGTTCACCATCGACAACCCCAACGCCACCGGGTCCTGCGCCTGCGGCGACTCCTTCAACTGAGTCCCGGGCCGGCCGACAACTGAATCGAAAAGTCTGATGCGGAGCCCAGGTTCCGTGTCAGACTTTTTGGTGTCCGGACACCACTGTCCACCTCGCCGTGCTCCCACCCGATCATGGGTGGTACTGCGGGTACGGTGAGAAATCCCGCCCGAACTCACCGAAAGGCATCCGCCCGTGACAATTGCGGTAACCGGTTCCATCGCCACCGACCACCTGATGCGGTTCCCCGGCCGGTTCGCCGAGCAACTGCTCGCCGATCAGCTCAGCCATATCTCGTTGAGTTTCCTGGTCGATGACCTCGTGGTCCGGCGTGGGGGAGTGGGCGGCAACATCGCGTACGCCATGGGTGTCCTGGGCGGCTCGCCGCTCCTCGTCGGCGCCGTGGGGGCCGACTTCGCCGATTACCGTGAGTGGCTCGAGAGCAACGGCGTCGACTGCACCGCCGTTCGGATCTCCACGACGGCGCACACCGCGCGGTTCGTCTGCACCACGGATGTGGACATGGCGCAGATCGCGTCGTTCTACCCCGGCGCAATGAGCGAGGCTCGCGAGATCGAGCTCGAACAGGTCACCGGAACTAGTGGAAGTGTCGACTTGGTGCTGATCGGCGCCAACGACCCCGCCGCGATGATCCGACACACGGACGAATGCAGGCAGAAGAACATTCCATTCGCGGCCGACCCCTCGCAGCAGCTGGCCCGGCTCAACGGTGACGAGGCAACGGCGCTGATCCGAGGCGCCAAGTACCTGTTCACCAACGAGTACGAATGGGGATTGCTCCAGCAGAAGACGGGGCTGTCCGAGGAGCAGATTCGTGAGCAGGTCGGCGTCCGGGTCACCACGCTGGGTTCGAAGGGCGTCGACATCGTCGAGTCGGACGGAACCCATACCCGGGTCACCGTCGTACCGGAGAAGGGCAAAGTCGACCCCACCGGTGTCGGCGACGGATTCCGGGCCGGATTCCTCCTCGCGCACAGCGCCGGCCTGAGTTTCGAGCGCTCCGCCCAGCTGGGATCGCTCGTCGCAGTGCTCGTCCTGGAGACAATGGGAACCCAGGAGTGGACCTTCGACCGGGACGAGGCCGTCAAACGACTGGCCGATGCGTACGGCGCCACCGCGGCCGACGAGATTGCGGCGTTTCTCCCGTAAGGCGGCTCCGCCGCTCGTGAGTGGTTGAGGAGTCCCTGGACTCGTCAACCACTCACAGGCGCGGAGCGCCTAGAGGGACACCGGGTACGCAGGCTCCGCGATCTTCGGGGTGATCCGGTTCTCGACGAAGATGCCGTGCCAGACCATGAAGGTCAGGACGGTCCACAGGCGACGGCTGTGATCTGAGACGCCGTCCCGGTGATCGTCGAGCATCTTCGCGACGGCGGCCTTGTCGAGCAGATGGTCGGTGCCGGACGCGGCGATCTGCTCGTGCGCCCAGTCGAAGAGTTCCGTGCCGCGTAACCAGTGCCGAAGCGGCACGGGAAACCCGAGCTTGGCCCGGTGCAGCACGTGGCCGGGCACGATGCCTTCGAGAGCCTGCCGTAGCGCGTACTTCGTGGTGTTCTTGGTGATTTTCTGTTCCAACGGCACCCGGGAGGCCACCTCGAACACCTCCGGGTCGAGGAAGGGCACCCGCAGTTCGAGGGAGTTGGCCATGGTCATCTTGTCTGCCTTGACCAGGATGTCACCGCGCAACCAGGTGAACAGGTCGAGGTGCTGCATGCGGGCCACGGGGTCCCATCCCTGCGACTGGGCGTAGATCGGGTCCGTGACGTCCCGATGCGTCCATTCGGGACGGAAATCGCGCAGCACCGTGCGCAGCTGGGCGTCGTTGAAGCTGCGGGCGTTGCCGTAGTACCGCTCCTCGAGGGTGAGCGAACCGCGATTGAGCAAGCTCTTTCCGCGTGTCCCGTCGGGGATCCGTTCCGACAAGCGTCCGGCGGCCCGCCGCAGACCCTTCGGCAGATACTCGAACGGCTTCAGTGACAGCGGCTCGCGGTAGATGGTGTAGCCGCCGAACAACTCGTCGGCGCCCTCGCCCGACAGCACCACCTTGACGTGCTTGCGGGCTTCCTTCGCGACGAACCACAGCGGGACGAGGGCCGGATCGGCGACGGGGTCGTCGAGGTACCACACGATCTCCGGGATAGCCGCCGCGAATTCCGCGGGGCTGACCACCTTGACGACGTGCCGTGCCCCGATGGCCTCTGCCGACTCGGCCGCGACGTCGACCTCGGAATAGCCCTCCCGCTCGAAGCCGGTGGTGAAGGTGATCAGGTTCGGATTGTGGCGCATCGCGAGCGCCGCAATGGCCGTCGAATCGATGCCGCCCGACAGGAAGGACCCAACCGTGACATCGGCGCGCATGTGCTTGGCGACAGAATCCTCCAGAGCCGCCGCGATCTCCGCATACCGGGACTTCTCCGTTCCGGCGGTGAAGGGCCGCACCGGGAAGGCAGGGGCGAAATACCGGGTGATGACGGGTGCCTCGCCCGGACGCACCCGCGCGAAGCAGCCCGATTCGAGTCGGCGGATGTCCTTGTGCAACGTCTCCGGTTCCGGCACGTACTGCAACACCGTGTAGTGCTCCACGGCCCGCGGATCGAGGTCCGTACCGATACCGATGAGGTCGGCCAGCTCGAGCAGGCTCTTCTTCTCGCTGCCGAACGCGGTGCCGCCCGTCCCCGTCGCCAGAAACAGAGGCTTGATGCCGAAGGGGTCGCGGGCAATGAACAGCTCCCGCGTCTCGGTGTCCCAGATCGCGAACGCGAACATGCCGCGCAGGCGCCGCACAGCGTCCTCGCCCCAGTAATGGAACGCCGCGACGATGGCCTCACTGTCGCCTTCGGTCACGAACTGCGCCCCGAACTGCTCGGCCAGTTCCGCGCGAACCTCGAGGTAGTTGTAGATCTCACCGTTGAAGGTGAGGGCGTACCGCTGCGGGTTCTCGGCAGGACCCCACCGCAACGGCTGGTGGGAGTGTTCGATGTCGATGATCGACAGTCGATTGAAGCCGAACACGAGGTGATCGTCGTGCCACGTCCCGTGCTCGTCCGGCCCGCGATGCCGCAGGCAGTGCATCGCCTCGTCGACCTGTGAGACGGCGTAGTCGCTGGTTTCTCCAGAGGTCAGTAGCCCGAGCAGTCCGCACACAGCGTCCGGTACCTCAATTCAGAATCTGGGATGCTCCACACGGGTGTGGAGAGGTCAGGGAACTCTGCCGGAAAGTATGCCGCAGATTCCCGCGGCGGCCGGTTCCGGCCGTCGAGGACACCGCCCCGGCAGCGGTGGCGACACGACCGCCCGACCCGAGGAGGGACAGCCATCCGCTTTGGTCTACGCTGCGTAGTAATTGGGCCTTCCCATCGGGTGTGCCCTAGTGGAATTTGCGGCGATCAGGAAGGCGTGAACGTGGCGCAAGGTCGGATCCTTCGGCGGGCAGGGTTGGCAGCATCTTTGGGCGTTGCTGCCTTGCTGCTGTCGGGTTGTTCAATCGACAACGAAGTGCTTCGTTTCGGGTGGCCTTCGGGCGTAACCCCGCAGGCAGAACGCATGCGTGAGCTCTGGACCTGGTCGGTCATCGCCGCCCTCGTCATGGGCATTCTGGTGTGGGGCCTCACCTTCTGGGCGGTGATCTTCCATCGTAAGAAGAAGGACTCTCCCGAGTTCCCTCGCCAGACTGCGTACAACGTGCCGCTCGAGTTGGCGTACACCGCCGTCCCGTTCGTCATCATCGCCGTTCTGTTCTACTTCACGGTGGTCGTGCAGAACCACGTCCTCGACAAGGAGGACAACCCCAACGTCGTGGTCGACGTCACTGCCTTCCAGTGGAACTGGAAGTTCGGTTACCGCTCCATCGACCTCGGTGACGGCCAGGCCAAGTACGACGGCATCGACCAGGAGGCCCAGGCGGCCGTCGAGGCAGGCGCGGCGTCCGGAACCGAGCACGGGGGCGAGGGCGGTCACGCGCAGCCCGGTGCAATCCACGGCAAGTCCCCACAGGACCTGTCCTACCTGCACTACGACAAGATCGAGACCATCGGCTCCAGCCAGGAGATCCCGATCCTCGTCTTGCCGACCGGTAAGCGGATCCAGTTCGAGCTCGCTTCCTCTGACGTCATCCACTCCTTCTGGGTGCCGGAGTTTCTCTTCAAGCGGGACGTCAACCCGAACCCCAAGGAGAACCAGTCCGACAACGTCTTCCAGATCAGTGAGATCGAGAAGGAAGGCGCCTTCGTGGGACGCTGCGCCGAGATGTGCGGAACGTTCCACGCGATGATGAACTTCGAGGTTCGCGCTGTGAGCCCGGACAAGTTCGCGCAGTACATCGATCTGCGTAAGCCTGCCGACGAGGGTGGCCGGGCGCTGACCACGGCGGAGGCTCTCGAGGCTATCGGCGAGTCGCCTGTGGCGACCTCCACCTCACCGTTCACCACCGATCGCGGCTACCAGCAGGCGAGCGGTGTCGAAGGTAACTGACCCCGCTGCTGATACCTCATTGACCAAGGACAAGTGCTGATATGAAGATCGAAGCCAAGCTCTTCGAGATCCTGACGGTATTCTTCATTCTCGTCGCGATCGTCTACGGCGTGTTCACCGCCGTCTCCCGGACCGGTATCGAGTGGGCGGGTCTGACCGGCATCTGCCTGTCGGCGGGCCTGACATTGATCATCGGTACCTACTTCCGGTTCGTCGCCCGCCGCCTCGACACCCGGCCCGAGGACTACGAGGACGCAGAAATCGCCGACGGCGCCGGCGACCTCGGGTTCTTCAGCCCCGGAAGCTACTGGCCCATCCTGCTGGCCGGTGCAGCGGCCCTCGCCGGCCTCGCGCTGGCGTTCTTCCAGCCCTGGATGATCGTCGTTGCAGTTGTTGCCGTGTTGGCGGCAGCGGCAGGCCTGGTCTTCGAGTACCACGTCGGACCTGAAAAGCACTGAGCATCAACACCCCACGGCGGGGCGTCGGAATCCTTGGGGATTCCGACGCCCCGCCGTTGTTGTCGCATCTCTAGCGGGAGGCCGTGACGGCCGCGCGCAGCAGTGCCTGTGACCGAGCCGACGCGAGGGTGAGCGCGTCCTCGAACACGTGAAGACCATGTGCCACCAGAGCCCCCTCGTGGAGCAGCATGAAGGTGCAGGCAAGTTCGTCGGCGTCTGACACCGCCGCGTCGGCGCATACCTGCGTGAACAGTGCGAGCATCCACCGCTTCTGATCGATGATGACGCGGTACGCCGGATGGGCTGGGTCGCTGATCTCGGCGTGCGCGTTCACCATGCTGCAGCCCTTTGTACTGTGCTGACCGGCCCAGTCGCGGGATGCGTCGAAGATAGCCTTCAGGCGTCCGTCCGGTGAGCTGCCCGCTGCGTCGAGATAGCCGGCAAGGAACAGTCGCCAGCGCTCGTCGCGGTCGGCGAGGTACTCGACCACGAGCTGTTCCTTGGACCCGAACCGGTCGTACAGCGTCTTCTTCGTGACGCCCGCCTCCGCAGCGATGAGATCGACCCCCACAGCGGAGATTCCGCGTTCGTAGAACAAGCGGTCGGCTGCGGCCAGGGCACGTAGGGCCCCGGGGGTCAGCGTGACTCGTCTCGGTTCCGGCACTGTGCTCATGACAGAAGTATACAGATCGGTATAGCGTGGGTTGCTACACAGATCTGTATACCCGGGGAGGTTCTTCGTGAATGTACTTCTCGCTGTGGCCTTCGTCGTGTGCTGGAGTTCGGGCTTCATCGGAGCGAAACTCGGTGCCGGCACCGCCGATCCCATCACCCTGCTCATGTGGCGGTTTCTGCCCCTCGCCGTGGTGCTTGTCCTCGGCACAATGCTCTTCGGACTCCACCTCTGGAGTGGCATACGAATGCACACGGTGCGGCGCGAGATTGTCATCGGCGCCCTGTCGCAAACGGGCTACCTCCTCACCGTCTACCAGGCAATCGGCTTGGGGGTCTCCAGTGGGACCACGGCGTTGATCGACGGTACTCAGCCTCTCGTCGTCGCCGTACTTGCCGGACCGCTGCTGAGGGAGTATGTCGGGCCGCGTCAATGGTGGGGTCTGGCGCTCGGTGTGGCCGGAGTCGTGACGGTCACCGTCGGCGATGCCGCGTCGTCCGGGGGAGTGGTGTGGTGGGCGTATCTGGTGCCGTTCGCAGGGATGCTCTCACTGGTAGCCGCGACGTTCTTGGCGCGCCGCTCACCTCGGGACACCGATCCCACGGTGTCGCTGACGATCCACTGTGTCACCAGCGCGGTGTTGTTCACCGCGATGGCCGGAGCGGGCGGAGATGTGACTCCACCGGCTGACGCCACATTCTGGCTTGCCGTGACCTGGTTGGTGGTTCTGTCCACCTTCGGCGGCTACGGCCTGTACTGGCTGGTGCTGCGACGCAATGGTGTCACCCGGGTCAATACGCTGATGTTTCTGATGGCACCCGTGACGGCGGTGTGGGGGGCCGTGGCCTTCGGTGAGCCCTTCGGAGCCCTCACCGCGACAGGCCTGCTGTTGAGTCTCGGTGCAGTGACAGTGGTGTTCCGTGCGCAGTCGCGAGAGGAGGGAGGAGACGTAGCTCGTCCTATAGAGGCAGGGCCCCGAACCACAAGTGGTTCGGGGCCCTGATCAGTGCGGGGTCAGCCTCAGTGGGCCTCGCCGTTGCCGGAGCTTCCGTTGCCGTGCACCCGATTCTGCAGCTCGGTCAGCATGGTGAGCTGTTCGCGTTCACCATGATGCAGAGCGGCCTCGAGAGCTTCGCTCTCTTCGATCGGGTCAGCGGTGACAAGGCTGCCGGAGCCGGGCTTGCCTGCGGAGCCGAGCTTGTTCATCTTCTTCGGGATGGCCGCACCCTGGTACTCGAGCGGAATCGGGTGGCCATGGCCGTCGACCGGGCCGAGCGGCTGGTGGATCTCGATGTACTGACCATTGGGCATCCGCTTGATGATGCCGGTCTCGATGCCGTGCTCGAGAACCTCACGGTCGCTGCGCTGCAGACCCAGGCAGAACCGGTACGCCACGAAGAACGCGAGGGGCGGCAGCAGCACCATGCCGATACGGCCGATCCAGGTCATCGCGTTCAACGAAATGCTCAGGTGGTACGCGATGATGTCGTTGATGCAGGAGATCGTCAGAACGGCATAGAACGTCAGTGCCATCGCGCCGATCGCCGTGCGGACCGGAACGTCCCGCGGACGCTGCAGCAGGTTGTGGTGAGCGTCGTCCTTGGTCAGACGCTTCTCGATCCATGGGTAGGCGATGAGGACGGTGAAGACGAGCCCCATGATCAGCGCCACCGCGAACACGGCCGGGATGGTGTACCGGTCGAACAGGTAGATCTCCCACGCGGGCCACAGACGGGCCAGGCCGTCCGTCCACATCATGTAGATGTCGGGCTGCGACCCGGCGGACACCTGTGCCGGGTTGTATGGGCCGATGGTCCACACCGGGTTGATCTGCAGCACGCCGCCCATGACGGCGAGAACACCGAAGGTGATGGCGAAGAACGCACCCGACTTGACGGCGAAGACGGGGAGGATTCGGACGCCGACGACGTTCTGTTCCGTGCGGCCGGGGCCGGGGAACTGCGTGTGCTTCTGGTACCAGACGAGCGCGAG
The DNA here is from genome assembly GCF_003130705.1 of Rhodococcus oxybenzonivorans. Taxonomy (NCBI): domain Bacteria; kingdom Bacillati; phylum Actinomycetota; class Actinomycetes; order Mycobacteriales; family Nocardiaceae; genus Rhodococcus; species Rhodococcus oxybenzonivorans. The sequence continues at coordinate 2,573,871 of NZ_CP021354.1, forward strand.
GTGACCGGCGATCAGCGCGAGGATGATGCCGGGGAAGAGCAGGACGTGCGCCACGTAGAGCCGGGGGATGATCAGGTCGCCGGGGAAGTCGCCGCCGAAGATCACCCAGTGCAGCCAAGTGCCGGCGATCGGGATGCTCAAGGTGATACCGGAGAACGCGGCACGCAGGCCCGTGCCCGACAGGAGGTCGTCGGGAATGGTGTAACCGAAGAAGCCCTCGAACATGGCCAAGATCAAGAGAAGGCAACCGATGACCCAGTTCGCTTCACGCGGACGCCGGAAGGCGCCGGTGAAGAAGATGCGCATCAGGTGCACCACGATGGATGCCGCGAACATCAACGCCGCCCAGTGGTGAATCTGCCGGACGAACAATCCGCCGCGCACCTCGAAGGAGATGTTCAGTGTGGTCTCGTATGCGCGAGACATGGTGACGCCACGCAGAGGCTCGTACGCGCCGTTGTAGACCACGTGGGCCATCGACGGGTCGAAGAACAAGGTCAGGTAGACACCCGAGATCAGCAGAATGACGAAGCTGTACAGCGCGATCTCACCGAGCAGGAACGACCAGTGGGTGGGGAAGACCTTGTTGATCTGCCGCCGCATTCCGGCCGCAAGGTGGTAACGGGAGTCCATTGCCTCCGCCTGGCCGGCGGCCATGGCGTTCAGTTTGGACGGTTTGTTGTTGGTCACGGTCGACGCTCCCAAAATGCCGGGCCGAGAGCTTCGATGTAGTCACCGGTGGCGACCAGGAAACCCTCTTCGTTCACTGTAATAGGCAACTGCGGAAGTGCACGAGCAGCAGGACCGAAAATCGGCTTTCCGTAGGTCAGCGCGTCGAACTGCGACTGGTGGCACGGGCAGAGGATTCGGTTGGTCTGCTGTTCGTACAGCGACGTGGGGCAGCCGAGGTGGGTGCAGATCTTCGAGAAGGCGAAGTAGTCGCCGTAGTTGAAGCTCTCCTGGCCCTTACGCTTGGTGACCCTTTCGGTGTCTTCGGTGCGCAGACGGATGAGCATCGTCGCGTTGCGGATGCCGCGCAGGCCTGCGAGCAGGGCGTCGTGGTCGCCGCGGTCGGACTCGCGGAAGGGGAAAACGGTTTCCATGGCACCGGCGTCGAGGTCTTCCGGACGGACGAGGACGACGTCCTCGGGTCGACCGGTGTCTCGGCGCAGGTAGATGGTCTCGCCGGCGTAGCGGGGCGTCCAGCCGGACACCCAGAGCGGCGAATCGTCACGCTGCGCCCACGGGTTCTTGACCAGGCCACCGAGCGGCATCAACGACATGATTCCGAGTGCGCCACCACCGAAGAGGAGGCTGCGCTTGATGAGCTTGCGGCGGCCGAGCGTCGAGGTGTCGAAGGAGTCTCCGAGTTCCGCGACGATGGTCCGGCGGTCCGTCTCGGACGATCCGCCGTCGTGGCGATCCTGAACGGACAGCTCTTCCGGGATGAACTTCTTGGTGAACTGGACGGCGCCAACACCGAGGCCGAGGATGGCCAGACCCATGGTGAGACCGATCAGCGGGGTGTACAGGCTGTACGCCGAGTAGTTCTCTTCACCGGCGCCGGCGTACTCCCACGGCCAGAACAGGTAGATCGCGATGAACGCCACGGCCGAGACGCCGGCGAGGGCGAACCAGAACGCCACGGAGCGTTCGGCACGCTTCTCGGCCTTGGTTCCTTCGACCGCCCAGCGGTTGCGGCGGAACGCGACATCGACCCCGTCGAGGTTGGTACCGAGTTCGACCAGCTCGTCGCGGCTCAGGTTCTCGAGTTCCGCGTCCGTGTATTTCTTTGGCGTAGCGCCGCCCGGTTGGCCAGCGTCGCTCATGACCTTGCTCCGATCCACAGTGCTGCACCGACGACAGCGATGATTCCGACGACCCACATGGCCAAGCCCTCGGATGCCGGACCTATGCCGCCGAGTCCGTATCCACCGGGCTGCTTCGTCTCGCCCGACGACTTGATGTAGGCGATGATGTCCTTCTTCTCCTCGAGGGTCAGCTGACGGTCCGAGAACTTGGGCATGTTCTGCGGTCCGGTGACCATCGCGGTGTAGATCTGCTGCTCGTTGGCCGGGTCCAGGACGGGCGCGTACTTGCCGGAGGACAGTGCTCCGCCGCGACCGGTGAAGTTGTGGCAGGACGCGCAGTTGAGGCGGAAGAGTTCGCTTCCTCGTCCGATGTCGCCGCCGCGCAGCGAGGACTGGGCGATTTCGCCGTTCTCGTCGCGCACGACCGTGGGGCCGCCGCCGTTGGCCTGGATGTAGGCGCCGATGGCGTCCGTCTGCTCCGCGTCGAACTTGAGAGGCTTGCGCTCGATCTGCGCCTCGTTACGCGAGGCGGGCATGCGTCCCGACGACACCTGGAAGTAGACGGCGGCCTCACCGACACCGATCAGGCTGGGCCCGCGGTCCTGCACACCCTGAAGGTTCGCACCGTGGCAGGTGATGCACGACGTGTCGTACAACTGCTTGCCTTCGCGGATCAGTGCTGCCTGATCGTCGGTTGCGGTGGCCACCTGCGGGGTAGGCGTCAACGCGGACGCGAGGAAACCGGCGCTGACCAGTCCCATCATCAGGACCAGGGCGCCCGTGACGCGACGGCGTAGCTTGCGCTGGCGACGCGTCTTCGCGGCAGACGCCGTGGTATCGGATGCGGGCGGGGGGGATGAACTCATCTGTATCCCTTTGGTATGTCGGGACGGACTGGACGTCAGGGGGCTGCCTGGGCGTTCAGCTGATCAACGGATGAAATAGATCGTGGCAAACAGGGCGATCCACACGATGTCGACGAAGTGCCAGTAGTACGAGACGACGATCGCGGCGGTGGCCTGAGCGGGCGTGAACTTGCTGACCTTGGTGCGGGCAATCAGGAAGACGAACGCGATGAGACCGCCGATGACGTGGAGACCGTGGAATCCCGTGGTCATGTAGAACACCGAGCCGTACACGCTGCTCGAGATGGACGTGCCGTGCTCGACGAGGTGCACGTACTCGTATGCCTGGCCGAGCACGAAGAACGTGCCCATGGCGAGGGTGAGCAGGTACCAGCGACGCAGACCGAAAACGTCACCGCGCTCGGCCGCGAACACGCCCATCTGGCACGTGAACGACGAGGCGATCAGCACGAGCGTCACCGGCACGGCGAGGAAGAGGTTCAGCTCGGTCGGCTCCGGCGGCCAGTTCCCATTCGCCTGTGCTCTGGCCACGAAATACATGGCGAAGAGCCCTGCGAAGAACATGAGCTCACTTGACAACCACACGATGGTGCCAACGCTGACCATGTTTGGTCGGTTCAGCGAGTGCACGCGTTGGGTGATTGCTGATCCTGAAGTCCCTACTGCGCTCGTCACAGACAGAAGTATGACGCTTCGTCGTAAGAGACGACTACCCGGGTCCACCCTCGGCGCGCCGACGCGTCCCGCTTGTCCGATTCTGCCTGCTGACACGCTGGTAGCGGGGCATGAAAGGGTGGAGGAATGCGAACTCGTGACAACAGTACGGGGTGGTGGCGGAGACTGTTCGGCGGCGGCAGGTCGGCGCCTCCACTGGATCCGGACCGGGAAGATCTCGTCGTGGTCGCCTCCTGCTTCGACGACGTGGAGGCGTGCTCGACCACGCTCGAACGCGCGGCCTCGGAGACTCCGGTGTGGCGGGCCGGCGAGGAGGCCGTGCTGCGTCACCATTTGAGACTGCCGGCGACCTCGGTCGGCGAGGCGGAGTCCATTGCCGCGCAGGACGGATACCGGCCACGGCGCACCGGCGTCGCAGTTGCCGACGCCTCCGACGCCTCCGGGGCGGCAGAGGGGACCGCGGAGTTGGTGTTGCAACGGGTCCAGGTGCTGGACGCGCTGCACTGTTCCCAGGAACGGTCGAGAATGGCCGGGCTGGCGCAGCGTCTCGGTGGGGACGTCGCGGGGTGGGACGCAATGCAACCGGTGCGCGAGACGGATGCGCAAGGCAACTAGGCTGCGGAGAGCGGATCACACGAGTACACATCGCTACGAGTTTCGAGGGGACACGACGATGCAGAGCCCGATCGTGCAGGGCCCGGACGCCCAGGGGACGAACGACACGACCCCACCGGTCCGCACGTGGCCGTCGGTTCTCGGGGCGCTCACCGAAGGACGCGACCTGTCGGTGGAAGACGCGACGTGGGCGATGGACGAAATCATGTCCGACAATGCCACGTCCGCCCAGATCGCCGCGTTCGGTGTCGGCCTCAAGATGAAGGGTGTCGTTCCGGAAGAACTGCGCGGACTGGCCGACTCGATGCTGGGCCATGCGCGCAAGGTGCCGGTCGATGCCGATGTCGTGGACATCGTGGGTACCGGTGGCGACCGGTCCAACACCGTCAACATCTCAACGATGGCGTCGATCGTGGTGGCGGCCAGCGGTATTCGGGTGGTGAAGCATGGAAACCGGGCCGCTTCCTCGAAAAGTGGCGGCGCCGACGTACTCGAAGCACTCGGTGTCCGGATCAACTTGGGGCCCGACGAGGTGGCACGCTCCTTGCGCGAGGCCGGTATCGGTTTCTGCTTCGCGCCGGTCTTCCATCCCGCCCTCCGGTTCGCGGCGGCGCCGCGTAAGGAAATCGGCATCCCGACGGTGTTCAATGTGCTGGGGCCTCTCACCAATCCGGCGCGGCCGCGCGCGGGACTCATCGGCTGCGCGTTCCTCGATCTGATCCCGGTTGTCGCTGGGGTGCTGGCGCAGCGCGGTAACTCCGCACTCGTGGTGCGGGGGGATGACGGCCTCGACGAGCTGACGACGTCGAGCACGTCGACCGTGCATCTCGTGTCCGAGGGATCGGTGACGGTGCGTCAGCTCGATCCTCGCGATCTCGGTATCGCCCGGGTGTCGCTGGACGAGCTGCGGGGCGGGGACGCCGAAGCGAACGCGCTGGTGGCACGGCGCCTCCTCGACGGCGAGGCCGGGCCGGTGCGTGACGCGGTGCTACTCAACGCTGCCGGCGCCATTGCGGCCTTCCGTGGTCTCGGCGACCGCCCGCTCGAAGAAATCTTGGCCGAGGGTATTACGACGGCAGCTCAGGCAATCGACAGTGGAGCGGCGGCGGCACTTCTGGCGAAGTGGGCCGCAGTCACCTCGGCGATGACGGCGACCAAGTAGCGCGCCGCCCGGCGCCGGTCATTCGCCGATGGAGAATCCGGCCTCGACATCGGCGCTCGAATAGGACTGGAACGCGATGTGCGTTGCCGTCCTGGACACTCCGTCGACCTTGTTGATCCCCTCGGTGACCACTTCAGCGATCTTCGCGTGGTCCCGGACCCGCACGATCGCGATCAGGTCGATGTCGCCGGCGCAGGAGTAGACCTTGTCGACGCCGTCGATATCGGCGACGGCTTGCGCCGTTTCCGGGATGCGGCGAGCTTCGGCGTGGATCAGGACGATGGCGTTGATCATGAGTGCCACCCTATGTGGTGGGGAACAGCGTCGGGCACAGGCGCTCGGGACTCCGGTTCGGGTGTCGGTTCACTGCCGGCGCGGGCCCGCTCGCACCACTCCGCCCACGATCCGGCCCCCCGCGCGGGTTCGCAGTATCCCGCGGAGGCGCTGACTATGCGGGTGCCCTCGCTATCGAGCCAGCGGGCCAGCAGACCGGCTTCCTCGGGCGAGGCCCCGCGGAGCGGCGCATCATCCGGAACGACGGTCTCTGCAGCGAGCACCAGAGCCTCGACCACCGGCATCGGGTGTACTCCGCGCCGCGCACGCCCGGAGGATGCGAGCCGGCCGTGCCGGATCACGGCGAACTCCCAACCTCCGGTGGCGGCCGGGCGGGCCGCCACGATCTCGTCGAGCGCGGTGAGGGCAGCCAGCCGTTGCATCCTGCGCAATGCGAGGGCGACGTCGGCAGTGCGGTCGCGCAGCCGGGCGGCGTTCTCGAACAGCTCGCTCGCCGCTAGCGCGTCCAGCCGTGTGCGCATCCGCCGCAGTGGCGTGTCGTCGACGCCTCGCAGCAGGTGACGAAAGAGTCGGGGGCCGGGGCTGTAGTCGTCCTCGGATTTCAGACCCTGCACGGCCGCAGGGCACCGGGCGAGTTCGCGCGGCGGACATTGCGGTCCATGTTCGCGTCCTTTCGGTATCCGGGTGGTGCAGGTGCGCAAGACGCAGTACTCGGCGAGCGTCTCTGCGACCTCGACCGCGGTGGAGCGGGAGCGGAACGGGCCGAGTGAATCCGGAGTGGGAGTGCGTACGACGGACAGTCGGGGAAAGGCCTCGACTGTGAGTGTGATCCACCATCCGCGCTTCGGATACTTCGACCGCCGGTTGTACGGCGGCGTGTGTGCGGCGAGTAGGCGCAGTTCACGGACACCGGCCTCGAGCGCGTGCGAGCACTCCACATGATCGATCCGCGTGGTGAGCGCCACCATCTCCTTCATCCGTCCGCGCGTCTCGGACCCGGTGAAGTAATTGCGTACCCGGCGCCGCAGATCTGTCGCCGTTCCGACGTAGAGCACCTCGTCCGAGGGGCCACGGAACAGGTACACCCCGGGGGCGTGCGGTAGGTGACTGGCGAGGGTGCGCTTGGCTCGCTGGTGGGAGGAAACGTCGGGAAGGTAATCGACGAGTTCGGTGAGACTGTGCACTCCCTGGTTGCCGACCCGATCGATCAGAGCGTGCAGGACGTCGACGGTGGCGCGGGCGTCGTCGAGTGCGCGGTGAGTGGGCTGTGTGCTGACGTCGAAGAGCCGGGCAAGGGAGGACAGCTTCACCGACGGTGCTTCGTCGCGGGTGAGGACGCGGCGCGCCAGCTTGACCGTGCACAGCACCGTGAACTTGGGCCAGGGGGTGTCGGTGGCCGCCGCGGCGGCCTTGAGGAAACCGGTGTCGAAGGGAGCGTTGTGCGCAACCAGCACCGAGCCGCGTGCGAATTCCAGAAAGGCGGGCAGTACCCGCTCGATACGCGGGGCGTCCACGACCATCGCCGTGGTGATTCCGGTGATCTCCACGATGTGCGGCGGGATGGAGCGACCCGGATCCACGAGGGTGGCCATCTCACCGAGTACTTCGCCGCCGCGCACCTTCACGGCGCCGATCTCGGTGATCGCGTCCTCCCCGGGCCGTCCACCGGTCGTTTCGAGATCGACGATCACGAAGGTGGTATCTCGCAGCGGGGTGTCGAGCTCGTCGAACCTCAGTTGCTCGAACTCCGGTTGCACGAATTTCGGTAACTCGGGTACGCCGGAAACTCTCACAGCCCGGAGCGTATGGGCGGGTACCGACAAGCCTCTTCCGACGAACACCCGAGAGGTGAGAGACGAGGATCACACTGCCTTTTCCCGGCTCGTCCCGGAGTGCGGTAGCGGGCAGCGATTGTCGTGCAGTGGGTGTGCCTCGGGCGGACGACGACAGGTGTTCGGCCTCGGCGACGCGTTGCGGGTCTCCTATCGAGGAAGGGTATGTGAACTGCAAGGATGCGGGGTCGGCGAAGGCTCGTCGCGAAAAGGTCGGGCGAAATCACCGCAGCCGCTATCGAAAAGAGATCGGAAACCAACCGGCTGTTATCTCGCTGTTATCGGAACCCGGTACAGGCGCCCGCGGCGGGTATCCCTGCGCCCGATGGACAATCTTCGCGTGTCCCGGTCGACATCCGGGTACTCCATTTCGTAACCTTCCTGAGACCTAGCGGAGTCTTGCCGCCCCACACCGGGACAGCATCGCTAGTCACCGCCTAATCGGCTTCTCGTGAGAGGGCCGTACCGGGAACCCAAGTTTCTACTGGGGTGAATCCTGCCGGGACGTTCGTCGGACCGGTGGGTAGGGCTGATCTTCCCAGCCCGAACCCGTCAGCTAACTCGGTCGGCGGACGAATGGAAGAAACGGAGTACCCCTTTCGTGGCGTCACAAGTTTCCAAGCGGAATGTGCGGCGGGCAATCGTCGCCAGCGCTCTTGCAGTAGGTGCGCTCACCGCTACCGCAGCCCCGGCCGCTGCGGACCCCATCACGATCCCCGGAATCGGAACCTTCGAGATCCCGGGCGTCGTCATCCCGCAGGTCCCCGGAGCGCCCGCGCTCCCCGCGCCGCCCGCGTCCTCCACCGGCGATAAAGCTGTTCAGGCAGCTCAGAGCAAAATCGGTGCCCCGTACGTCTACGGCGCCGCCGGTCCCAATTCGTTCGACTGCTCCGGTCTCGTGCAGTGGGCGTTCAAGCAGGCCGGACTCAACCTGCCGCGCACCAGCTACGACCAGGCCGCGGCCGGGACTCCCGTCGCGCAGTCCGATCTTCGTCCCGGCGACGTCGTGTCCTTCTACGGTGGGTCGCACTCCGGTATCTACGCCGGCAACGGCAACGTGATCCACGCCTCGACCGAGAGCCAGCCGGTCAAGTTGGCGCCCATCGCGTCGATGCCTTTCGACGGCGCACGCCGCTACTGATCCAGGCGCGTGGCACACGCATCTCCGGGACTCGCCCGGGGATGTACGGGGTAGCTTCGCAGGATCGCGCACGACCACCGAGGGTGGGTTCGAATCGCCATTCGAACCCACCCTTTGTGACATTTCGGCGCCCTGTCACCGCCGGAAATGCGCCGCGTTGTCGTCTGTGCCACGAGGCTGCGTCGGAGGTGGACACGAACGTATGCCATTCCGTAACCTATCCGAGACCTTGCGAACTCATGTCACCCGAACCGGACGACAACGCGGGTCGCCACCTCTTCAGCATTCCGTGGCCGTGCGCGACCGCGGACCCTCGTGTCGCGCATCGCATCGCGTCTCGGGTGGTGGAGATCGATGAACGGAGAACCGCATTCCGTGGGCTCGAACAAGATGAAGCGCTCGCTGCGCAGCATGCTGACCGTGGGCGTCCTGTCCCTGACACTCACCTCTCTGCCCACCGTGTCGGCGGGCGCGGACCCGGTGATCACCAACCCAACGGAGGCACTGGCCAAACTCGGTGATCTCTCCCGGCAGTCCGAGCAGACGTCCGAAGCACTCCACAACGCGCGGATCGACCTCGACGCCAAGTTGGCGGCACAACGTGACGCCGAGGCGAAGCTCGCCGGTGATCAGGGGGCTCTCGACGCCGCCAACGCGCGTATTGCGGTGTTCGAGCCGGTGGTCAACAAATTGGCGACGGCCAATTACCAGGGAGCCCGCACCAATCGGCTCTTCGCGGTGATGGTCAGTGATTCGCCGCAGCAACTTCTGGACCAGATGTCGGCTCTCGACGTCATCTCCAACGAGACCCGCAACCAGGTCGCGCAGTTCCAGGCAGCGACGTCGGATGCGGCGAAGGCAGCGGAAGCATCGAAGCAGTCCGCGGACACCGCCCGGTCCGCAACCGAGCAGGCCAAGGCGCTCAGCGACGATTTGCAGCGCAAGCAGAGTGACCTGCAGGCACAGATCGGCGAGGTGATGAAGGCGTTCGGTGACCTCACGGGCGCCGAGCGTGACCAGTTGGCCGGTACTCCGTTCCCTCCGGGATTCGATCCGAACACGATCCTCGCCCACCTCACACCGGGCTCTGGGTCGAGCGCACTCCAGGCTGGGATGACCCGCATCGGCGACCCGTATGTCTGGGGCGCCACCGGTCCTAACGAGTTCGACTGTTCGGGTCTCGTGGTGTGGGCTTACAAGCAGGTCGGGAAGACGTTGCCGCGGTCGAGTCAGGCGCAGGCCGGCGGGGGCACCCCGGTGTCGCGCGATCAGCTCCAGCCCGGCGACGTGGTCCTCTTCTACGATGACGCCTCTCACGTCGGCCTGTATGCGGGCAACGGCAACATCCTGCACGCGTCCACATTCGGTGTTCCGGTGAAAATCGAGTCGATGGCCGGGTTCCCGTTCTACGGAGCACGCCGCTACTGACGGAGACCGTCCCGCAACCGCGCGGGGGCATGCTCATACACTCACCGGCGTGCCCGAATCAGAGCCGGCGACCGCCGGGGAGCCGACATCACGCCGCCGGGCGCGTCCCTGGGAACTCGCCGCCCTGGTAGGACTCGTTCTCGCCGTCGTCGTCGTACTGACTTTGACTGGATTCTCGCGAACCGGCGAACGCACGGACGGCGCGGTCGGCAACGCCGACACCGCGGAGCAGAGCCGTCGCATCGCGGTGCAGACCCTTCTGGATCGTTGGGCGGAGGCAGTTCGCTCGAACGATCCGGCAGCCTTGTCGCAGCTGATGGATGCGTCGGCATCACCCGGATTTCTCGCCGCGGAGACGCGGCGAGCCGCGAATCTCGCGGCTGTCGAATTCTCGGACTGGGGATACGAGCTCGCCGACGGTACCGCGACCGAGGTGCCGGAGAGTGAGGTGCCGGAGAGTCTGGTCGACGCGCTCGGCGCCGACGAGGTGTGGTCACCCGCAGTTCGACTCCGCTATGCGATCGCGGACGTGGACGAGCTCTCCACCCGTAAACCAGTGTCACTGGTCGTCGCCCGGCGCGGTGATCGTTGGACCCTGGTGAGCGACAACGCCACAGTGGACGGGGATCATCGGACTTGGCGTGGGCCGTGGGATTTCGGCCCCGTGGTGTCGCGCCGCGTCGACACAGGCGGCGGAATGACGTCGGTGGTGCTGGGGCACCCCGACAACGCCGCAATGGTGGACCGCCTGGCCGAAGAACTCCCGTCTGCGGTGGTCAACGTCACGCAATTGTGGGGGCCGGACTGGGCTGGTAGGACGCTCGTGTGGGTGGCGGCGTCGCAAGACGAGTTCACGGCGCTGGTCGGCCCGGATCACGACGGACGTGACATTGCCGCCGTCGCGATCTCGGATGCCGTCGACCCGGAGGCAGCAGCGGTGAGCGGACAGCGGATCGTGTTCAGCCCGGCGTCGGCGGAGCGCCTCACCGAGGTGACCCGCCGAGCGATCCTGCGGCACGAACTGACCCATGTGGCGGCGCGGGCCGACACGGTGGATCGCTCGCCGATGTGGGTGCTCGAAGGGTACGCGGAGTACGCGGCATACCGCGGTTCCGACGAGGAGAAACGCCGGATCGCACCCGCGCTCACGGCGCTGGTGGACGAGGAAGGCGCACCGCAGGAGTTCCCCCGTGACGAGGACTTCTCTGCGGCAGGTGAGCGCGGGTCCATCGCCTACGAGACGGCGTGGTCCCTCAACGCGTTCGTGGCAGAGGAATTCGGTGAATCGCACGTGACGCAGCTGTATCGCGCGTTGGCTGTCGGCGAGAGTGACCCCGTGCAGGTCGACGACACACTGGCCGAGGTCCTCGACGTCGATGCCGATCAATTCCGGGACGAGTGGGCCGACTGGGTGGGCGCCCGACTGGGGTGACCCTGCGTCGCCCAGCGCCTGGTCAACCGCCTACGGTGGTCACATGCGTCGAACCCTGTTGGTGACGAACGATTTTCCGCCCCGCCCGGGTGGTATCCAGTCGTACCTGCACACCTTCGCCAAGCACTTTCCGGCGGACGACCTGGTGGTGTATGCCCCGCGGTGGCGGGGCGACTCGCATGTCACCTTCGATGCGCGACAGCCCTTTCCGGTGGTACGCCATCCCACCACGCTGATGGTGCCGACACCGTTCGTGGCCCGGCGCGCCGCGCGGCTGATCGAGGAGTACGGGTGCGCGAATGTGTGGTTCGGGGCCGCCGCGCCACTCGCCTTGCTCGCTCCGACCCTTCGCCGCGCGGGCGCCCAGCGCGTCATCGCCAGCACGCACGGGCACGAAGTGGGCTGGTCGATGCTGCCCGCCGCGCGGCAGGCGTTGCGGCAGATCGGTGAGCATACGGACGTCGTCACCTACGTGAGCCGCTACACCCGTGGCCGCTTCGCGTCCGCATTCGGTGCGGGCGCCGCGCTCGAGCACGTGCCGCCGGGGGTCGACACGGAGCGGTTCGCGCCCGACAGCGGCGCTCGCACGGAATTGCGGGCCCGGTACGGGCTGGGGGAGCGGCCGACTGTCCTGTGCCTGTCGCGTCTGGTGCCGCGCAAGGGGCAGGACGTTCTCATCCGCGCCCTCCCGACCATCCGTGAGCACATCGACGGTGCGGTACTCGTGATCGTCGGCGGCGGGCCCTACGAGGACCGCCTCCGGTCCATAGCCCGGGCGGTGGGTATGGAGGACCACGTGGTGTTCACCGGAACGGTCCCGTCGGCCGAACTGGCGGCACACCATACGATCGCCGACGTGTTCGCCATGCCGTGCCGCACACGGGGCGCGGGACTGGACGTGGAAGGCCTGGGGATCGTGTTCCTCGAAGCATCCGCCAGTGGAGTCCCCGTGGTCGCGGGACAGTCGGGTGGTGCACCGGAAACGGTGCGCCAGAACGAGACCGGGCTCGTCGTCGACGGCACGTCGGTGAACGAGGTGGCCCGTTCGGTGATCGCGGTTCTCGCCGACCGCGATCGCGCGGCCGCCATGGGTGCGGCCGGACGCGAATGGGTCAAGGCGGAGTGGCGATGGGACGTACTCGCCGCCCAGCTGCGGGCACTGCTTGCGTGAACCGCCCGTGAGTACTTCTCAACCGCGGGCGGTTGAGAAGTACTCACGGGCCGGAGGGCACTACTTGGCGTAAATGGCGGCGATCTCCTCGGAGAAGCTCTCGTGCACGACGTTCCGCTTGAGCTTCATCGTGGGCGTGAGTTCGCCTGTCTCCTCGGTGAAGTCGACGGGCAGGACGCGAAACTTCTTGATCGCTTCCGCGTGCGAGACGAGTGTGTTGGCTTCGGCGACCGCCTCGTCGATCTCCGCCGTGAGATCGGCGTCGGCAAGTAGATCGCCGACCTTGGTCTCGGCGGGCTTGCCGTTGCGCTCGTTCCACGCGGGGAGGGCGTCGGCGTCGATCGTGATCAGAGCGCCGATGAACGGCTGCTGGTCGCCGACGACGATGGCCTGGCTGATGAGCGGGTGCGCACGAAGGTGATCCTCGAGCTGCGCGGGGGACACGTTCTTTCCACCGGCCGTGACGATGATCTCTTTCTTGCGGCCGGTGATCGTGATGTAACCGTCCGAATCGACCGACCCGAGGTCGCCGGTGTGGAACCAGCCGTTGTCGAGTGCCTCGGACGTGGCGGCCTCGTTGCGCCAGTATCCGTGGAACACCACCGGTCCCGACAGCAGGATCTCGCCGTCGTCCGCGATGCGGACCGAGTTTCCTGCGAGGGGTTTGCCGACCGAACCGACCTTCTGTTCGCCGATCGTGTTGACTGCGAATGCCGCTGAGGTCTCGGTGAGACCGTAGCCCTCGTAAATCGTGATGCCGATGCCGCGGAAGAAGTGGCCGAGCCGGGCGCCGAGCGGTGCGCCGCCCGAGATCGCCAGCTGGCACTTTCCGCCCAGCGCCGCGCGTAGCTTCGAGAACACCAGCTTGTCGAACAGTGCGTGCTTGGCCTTGAGGACCAGTCCCGGCCCGCCCTTGTCCTGAGCTTCGCTCCAGGCGATGGCCGTCTCGGCGGCCGCGTCGAAAATCTTGCCCTTGCCCTCGCCGTGGGCCTTGGCGCGGGCACTGTTGTACACCTTCTCGAAGACACGGGGCACCGACAGGATGAAGTCGGGGCGGAACTCGCCGAAAGTGGGGACCAGGTTCGGTATGTCGCTCGTGTGTCCGAGCGCAGCACCCGCGTCGAACGATGCGATGCTCACTGCCCGCGCGAGGACGTGCGCCATCGGGAGGAACATCAGCGTGCTCACACCGGGGGACTTCAACAGGGTGCCGAGGCTCGAGTCGAGGATGCCCTTCGACTCGGCGATCAGATTCGAGTGCGTCAGCTGGCAGCCTTTGGGGCGACCGGTGGTACCGGAGGTGTAGATGAGAGTCGCGGGGTCGCTCGACTTCAGAGCCGCGACCCGGGCCTCGATCTCTGCGTCCGGGACGTCGATGCCGAGCGTGGTCAGTTCGTCGACGACGCCGCGCTCACCGCCGGCCGCCTCGATCTGGTAGACCCCACGCAGCGCCGACGCCTCGGCGGCGACCTCCTTCACGGTCGCCGCATGCGTGGCGTTCTCGACGATCAACTGGGTGGCTTCGGAATCGCCGAGGATCCAGCGGACCTGCTCCGCCGAGGAGGTTTCGTAGATCGGGACGGTAACGCCGCCGGCGGACCAGATGGCGAAGTCGAGGAGCGGCCACTCGTACCGGGTGGCGGACATCAACGCGACCCGATCTCCCTGCTGGACGCCCAGGGCGACAAGGCCCTTCGCGACCGCGGTGACCTGTGCCGCGAAATCGGCGGCCGTGACATCGGTCCAGCTTCCCGCGACCTTCCGCTTGTACACGATCAGCGCCGGACGGGCCGCTGCGTGGGCGAACACCGAGTCGACCGCGGACGCGTCCTCCGCGATCGTGAACGACTGTGGCGCGCTGAACTCGGGCACGAAAAACCTCCGACGCTGAAAGATACTGACGAGTAGGATTGTCTGGCTCAACTTTAGACCTTCGCCTGCACCTGGCTGTCCCAGCCCGACGGACCCCTGCTCAGTGCCTGTTCTCGGCCGCCGGAGGAACCACGCGGCGATCGCGGCGCGGCAGTGTGTGAAGCTAGTCGCTGTGAGCAGTATTCAGGTCGCAGACCAGACGTTCGTTGCGGCGCCACCCGCGCAGGTAGCGGCGGCGATTGCCCCGCCCACCCGGTGGCGACGGTGGTGGCCCGACCTCACTCTGTCCGTCCGCGAGGACCGTGCCGACAAGGGGATCCGGTGGGTCGTGGCCGGGGCCCTCACGGGAACGATGGAGGTGTGGCTCGAACCGGTGCTCGACGGGGTGATCGTCCACTACTTCCTGCATGCCGAACCGGCCCGGAGCGAGGGCGACGGTTCACCCGACCTGGCTGCACTGAACCGTCGCCGCCGTGTCGAGGGGAAAGAGATGTCCTTCGAGGTCAAGAAGGAACTGGAAGCGGGTCGCGCGCCCGGGGAACCACCATCCTGACCTGGCGACCTTCCCCGGGGGCGCCGTCAGCATTGTGTCCGAGCACAGGAATCGTGTGTGATAGTCGGGCACGACACAGTCACGGAACCAGGTAACAGTGTGGCCCGGCCATCGGCGCGCGGGTTCGCACATGCGAAAGGAAGCGTTCAGTCCATGCCCGAGAGGACCAAGAGGTCGATCAGTATCGAGGCGCCGGCCGCCCGGGTGATGGATGTGATCGCCGACTTCGACGCGTATCCGGCGTGGGTGACGGCAGCGAAATCCGTGGAGGTACTGGACCCGGGGCCGAACGGCAGGGCCGATCGGGTGCGCTTCGTCCTCGATGCGGGAATGGTCAAGGACACGTATGTGCTCCGCTACCGATGGGCGCCGGACGGCAAGGCCGTGAGCTGGGAGCTCGAGTCGGGCGAGATACAGAAGGCGCAATTCGGTTCGTATGTGCTCGAGGAAGAATCGGGCGGCAGTACCACCGTCACCTACGAACTGACCGTGGACCTCACCATCCCGATGATCGGCCTGTTCAAGCGCAAGGCCGAAAAGGCCATCACCGATACAGCGCTCAAGGAACTGAAGAAGCGGGTGGAAGGCTGATCAGCGAGGGCGGTAGCGGTCCCGCACGGGTCCAGTTCTTCGTTGGCAAGGGCGGTGTGGGTAAGACCACACTCGCTGCCGCGACGGCGCGGGCGGCTGCGGACAGTGGTAGTCGGACACTTCTCGTTTCCCTCGATCAAGCGCATTCACTCGCCGACGTCCTCGGTGTCGGGTCGGCACGGGACCTCATGTCGGCGGCCGACTGTCTCGACGTCATCGAACTGGATACTCTCGCCGTGCTGGAAAGGCGCTTCAGGAGCGTGTCGGCACTGATCGCCGCCGCAGGCAACCACGACCACGGCGCACAACTGTCGGCACTGGAACCCGAGGAGTTGACGGGGCTGCCGGGTGTGCAGGACGTGCTGGGTTTGCGGGAGGTCGTCGGCTTCGCCACCAGCGGGCGGTACGACACCGTCGTCGTGGACTGCCCACCCACCGCGGATGCGCTGCGGATGCTCGACGCGCCCGCGATGACCCTCGACTACATCGAGCGGGTGTGGCCGCAGCATCGTCGGATGATCGCCCTGGTGGGCACGGATCCGCGGCTGGTCATGCTGGTCTCGTTGCTCGAGCAGGTGGTCTCGGCCGTCGGCGAGGTCCGAGCGTTGCTGACGAACCGCTCGAAAACCACTGTGCGACTGGTGACCGCGCCCGAGCGGGTGGTGCTCACGGAAACTCGCCGTACCTTGGCCGCGGCGGCGCTCTCGGACCTGCGGGTCGATGCCATCCTCGTGAACAACCTTCTGCCGCAGTTCGATTCGACTGAGCAGGGAGATGGTCCCGGAGTCGCCTGGCTGAGGCGGCGACGGGCGCTCCAGCAGAGGGTGCTGGCCGAGCTCACCGCGTCGGTCGGAGCGACCGTGATCCGCACGGTGACCCGTTCGGTGACGGAGCCGGTAGGGTTGGCCGATCTCGGCGATATCGCCAGGGAGTTGTATACCGACGGCGTGGACGCGGTTGCAGTGCTGGGGAAGAACCCTCCCGCAGTGCGGGTGGGGCTGGAATCGGGGGCCGGTGTGGATTCTGTGTACACGATGCGGATGTATCTGCCGCTCGTGAATCCGTCGACTCTCACCTTGGGTCGAGTGGAGGACGATTTGGTGGTGGGTGCCGAAGGGGTGCGCCGGCGTATACGGCTCGCCTCCGTCCTACGCCGATGCGTCGTTGCCGGCGCGGAACTGGACGGCACCGACCTCGTGGTGCGCTTCACCCCGGACCCTCAGGTGTGGCCGGTATGAACGACGATCACGCCCAACTCGTCGCGGAACTGCGGGCGCTGGCCGAAAATGCCCTGGAGCGACTCGAACCGATCCTGCAGCGCGCCGCGGCACCCCACGCGCAGGATGGACCGAACGATCCGGCGGCGGGCACCGGCGAATGGTCGGGGTGCACGTGGTGCCCGGTGTGTGCGCTCGCGGCGTTGATTCGCGGAGAACAGCACGACCTCGTGACACTTCTGGCGAATCAGGGGACCGTGCTCATCGCGGTTCTCCGGCAGATACTCGACGAGCATCGTGTGCACGACACCCCGGATGGCCCGCAGGCCCCGGACCCTCCGCCGGGTAACGCCGAGGACGCACCACGCGGTCCCGCCGGATCGGCGTTCGTCCCCATTTCGGTCACCATCAAGCAGTGACCGCCGACGCCCTGTCCGCAGATCTCGTGCGCGCGGGCGGCCCGGCGTGGGCACAATCATGTCCATGAATAACGGCGCGGGCAGCGACACAGGCGGCAGCTCGCCACTGACCATCGGCATCGACGTCGGCGGGACCAGCATCCGTGCTTCGGTAGTCGATGCGAGTGGCGAGGTTCTGGACTCGCTCCAGTCGCCGACACCGGCGTCCGCGAAGGCTCTCGAGAACGGCCTCGACCGGGCCGTGCGGGAGCTGTCGGGGCGACACAGTATCGCCGCTGTCGGGCTGGCGGTCGCCGGATTCATCACCCCGGACCGCACCACGGTGCGGTTCGCGCCCCACCTGCCCTGGGTGGGTGCACCGGTAGGGCGGGACCTGGGCGAGCGGCTGGGCCTCCCGGTGATCCTCGAGCACGATGCCAATGCCGCCGCCTGGGCCGAGCACCGTTTCGGCGCTGCAGCCGGAGGTCGGAACGTCGTGATGCTTGCCGTCGGGACGGGCATCGGGGCCGCGCTCCTCGCGGACGGGCAGCTCTACCGCGGCAGCCATGGTGTCGCACCGGAGCTCGGGCACATTCAGGTGGTTCCGGGCGGCCGTCCGTGCGCGTGTGGGAAGCGCGGGTGCTGGGAGCGGTACTGCAGCGGCACGGCCCTCGTCGACACGGCGATCGAGCTGCTGGCCGCCGACCCGACGACCTCGACGATCCTCGCCCGTGAAGTCGCCGTCGATCCGGGTGCGCTGACGGGACGCCGGATCGCAGGCGCCGCCCAGGACGGGGACCCCCTGGCCCAACAGACGATGCGGGAATTCGCGCGCTGGCTCGGGGTGGGGCTGGCACTGATCGGCGACGTGTACGACCCTGATCTCATCGTGATCGCAGGCGGCGTGGCAAGCTCGTCCCCGTTGTTTCTCGACGCGGCACGCGAGCACTACGCTGCATTGACCACCGGCGCGGGCCACCGGCCGTTGGCGCGAATCCGGTCGACTCAACTGGGCGAGGCAGCGGGCATGATCGGTGCCGCGGAACTCGCCCGAGCCGTCCTGCCCGACCGGGTAGGTTGACTCCGCTTCGACGCCTGTAAACCTGCAGTGTGATGCTGTGCGGGGTACCAGGGCGTATGTAGCGGCCCTCACCTACCCGAAGTAGAGTCGACCCGAACGAAGCTTGGGTTGCAACGGGAGGGACGCCATGTGGTACTGGCTCTTCAAGTACGTGTTTTTGGGGCCGGTTCTCTGGATTTTGGGTAGGCCCACGGTGGAGGGAACGGAGAACATTCCGGCCGAGGGTGGTGCCATTTTGGCGAGTAACCATCAGGCAGTGCTGGATTCATTCTTCCTTCCGTTGCGTGTCTCGCGCAGGATCACCTTCCTCGCGAAGAGCGAGTACTTCACCGGGACGGGACTGAAGGGCGCCTTCCAGCGCTGGTTCTTCTCCGTCGCCGGGCAGGTGCCGATCGACCGCACCGGGGCCGACGCCGCGCAGGACGCGCTGAATGCCGGTCTGCGCGTGTTGTCGCAGGGGAAGTTGCTGGGCATCTATCCGGAGGGCACCCGTTCTCCGGACGGCCGGCTCTACAAGGGGAAGACCGGACTGGCGCGGTTGGCGCTCGAGTCCGGTGTGAAGGTCATCCCGGTGGCCATGATCGGAACGGCGAAGGTCAACCCGATCGGTTCGCGGCTATGGCGTCCAGCGAAGGTGACCGTCCGGATCGGGGAGCCGATCGATTTCTCCCGGTTCGAGGGAATGGGCGGCAATCGGTTCGTCGAGCGAGCCGTCACCGACGAGGTGATGTACAAGCTGATGAAGCTGTCCGGTCAGGAGTACGTCGACATCTACGCGGCGACCCTCAAGAAGTCGACGCCGACCGGCCCGACTGCGGTGCCGGAGGCAGGACTCGCCCCGGCCACCGATGTCACTCGGATGCCGGACACACGCGCGAGCTGACTTGCCACGGCCTCAGGACACGGGGACGGACACGTCGCCTCAGGACACGGGGACGGACACGTCGCCGGACGGTGTCCGGCGTTCGTCCCCGTCCGGCCGGGATGCGGCCGTGCCGAAGGTGACGAATGCCACGGCTACCACAGCGCAGCCCCACCACACGTAGGACGACGCCAGGATCTGGTCCCACACACTCCAGTGGACGCCGCTCCAACGGCCGACTCCCAGTTTCCAATGGGCGGCCACCTTGATGACGGCCAGTCCCGCGACTGCGACGAGCCCGAGCGCGATGCTGCGTCGCCGGTAGGCGAGGACCCCGAGCACGAGGGTGATCGGCACCGACCACACCCAGTGGTGTGACCAGGACACCGGGGACACCAGAAGTCCCAGCACCGCGTTCACCCCGAGCGCGAGCGCGGCCTCTCCGGCGCGGAGCGTTCGGAGCATCGCGACGATCACCAGGGCGAGGACCCCGAGGCCGAGCAGCAGCCAGATCGGTGTACGCAACGACTCGCTCACGTCGAAACGTGCCAGCACCCCGGTGATGCTCTGATTTGCCGGATACGCGGGAGTGCCGATCCGGCCCGAGTCGAAGAGTGTGCGGGTCCAGTAGGTGACCGAGTCGCTCCACGTTGCGATCGCGCCCACCGCGCTGAACGCAACGAAGGCGGCCGCCGTCGTCACTGCCGCGCGAAAGTCTTTGCGCAGCAGGAAGTACAGCACGAACACGGCGGGGGTCAGCTTCACTGCGGCGGCCAGTCCGATCAACACACCGCGGGGCAGGGGTGTGCGCTTCGCGAGGCAGTCGAACGCCACCAACGCCATCAGCAGGATGTTGATCTGCCCGTAGTCGAGAGTGGACGACACCGGTTCGAGTGCCATGGCCACGGCCAGCCCGCCGAGCGCCGTCCACACCAGGGTGGTCCGCGGGGCGATTCCGAGGGAGTCGAGAGTGACGAGGAGTGCGCCGAACAGGGCGACCAGGGACAGCGCGGTCACCACCACGCCTGCCGCCTCCAGTGACACCAGCGACAGTGGACTGAAGACCACCGCCGCGAGCGGTGGATAGGTGAACGGAAGGAAGTTGCCCATCTGCGTGGGTGGCATCGATCCGTAGAGAGTGGGCCCGTGGAGGAACACCGACCCGCCGAGACGGTAGACGTCCAGGTCGAGCCGGTAGTAGAAACCGAAGTCGCGCAGACCCGGCAGACCGACGAGGTTGTACGCGAAGCCGGTGACGAGTCCGGCGACGATCAGGACCCGAATCAACACACCTAAAACGCGTTGTCGCTGCAGCGTCCGCGGCGCCTCCGAGCGGTCCGCGGCAGTGCCCGCGGACCGACGACCGTCGGGGGTAGCGCTCACCAAGGTCTCCTTCAGGAGTGAGGGGTGGATCCGGTCGACGCCGACGAATGAGGCATAGTCTGCGGGCGTGCGTTACTTCTACGACTGCGAGTTCATCGAGGATGGTCGCACGATCGACCTGGTGTCGATCGGGGTGGTCGCAGAGGACGGACGTGAATTCTACGCCGTGTCCACCGAGTTCGATCCCGCGCGCGCCGGAAAGTGGGTGCGGCGGAACGTTCTGCCGAAACTGCCGCAACCGTCGTCCCCCTTGTGGAAGAGCCGCGCGCGGATCCGGGACGACCTGTACACGTTCCTGATTCCCCGACCCGGCGTGGTGCCCGAACTGTGGGCGTGGGTGGCCGCCTACGACCACGTCGCCCTGTGTCAGCTGTGGGGAGACATGACGGCGTTGCCGCAGTTGCTGCCCCGCTACACCCGAGAGCTCCGTCAGTACTGGGAGGACAACGGCAGTCCAGCCCTTCCACCTGCACCGGGAGACGCACACGACGCACTGGCCGACGCCCGGCACAACATGGCAAAGTTCGAAGCCGTGCGGGTGGCGCGGTCGCTGCGGTGACCTGACTCGCCATCCGTCCTGCCGAGCGAATATCCTGTATGGGTGAACTGGACTGTCGACGTGCCGATCGACCGCTTGCCCGAACTTCCGCCGCTTCCTTCCGTGATGCGTGAGCAGCTCGACGCTGCCCTGGCCAAGCCGGCTGCCCAGCAGCCGCAGTGGCCGGAGGGGCAGGCCGCGGCGATGCGGACCGTCCTCGAGAGCGTTCCGCCGATCACGGTCGCCAGCGAGGTCGTCGCGCTGCAGGAGAAGCTGGCGCAAGTGGCCCGTGGGGAGGCATTCCTCCTCCAGGGCGGTGACTGCGCGGAGACCTTCGCCGACAACACCGAGCCGCACATCAAGGGCAACATTCGCACGCTGCTGCAGATGGCGGTCGTCCTCACCTACGGCGCGAGCCTGCCCGTGGTGAAGGTTGCGCGCATCGCCGGTCAGTACGCGAAGCCGAGGTCGTCGAACGTGGACGCTCTGGGACTGCAGTCGTACCGCGGTGACATGATCAACTCCCTCGTCGCGGACGAGGCGGTTCGGGCCCACGACCCGTCGCGGCTGGTGCGCGCCTACGCGAACGCGAGTGCAGCGATGAACCTCGTCCGCGCGCTCACCGGCGCGGGCATGGCCGATCTGCACAAGGTCCACGACTGGAACCGTGAGTTCGTGGCGTCCTCACCCGCGGGTGCCCGCTATGAGGCACTTGCCGCGGAAATCGACCGTGGGCTGCAGTTCATGAACGCGTGCGGCGTCACCGATCCGAGCCTGCATCAGGCGCAGATCTTCGCCAGCCATGAGGCGCTGGTCCTCGATTACGAGCGAGCGATGCTCCGTCTGGACAATGACGACGATCACCCCAAGCTGTACGACCTGTCGGCCCACTTCCTGTGGATCGGTGACCGCACCCGTCAGCTCGACGGAGCGCACATCGCCTTCGCGGAACTGGTGTCCAACCCGATCGGACTGAAGATCGGTCCCAGCACCACCCCCGAGATGGCCGTCGAATACGTCGAGCGTCTCGACCCCACCAACAAACCGGGCCGGCTGACGCTGATCTCCCGGATGGGCAACAACAAGGTGCGCGACCTGCTGCCGCCCATCATCGAGAAGGTGCAGGCCACCGGTCATCAGATCATCTGGCAGTGCGACCCGATGCACGGCAACACGCATGAGGCGTCCACCGGCTACAAGACCCGTCACTTCGACCGCATCGTCGACGAGGTTCAGGGATTCTTCGAGGTCCACAACGGCCTCGGCACCTACCCGGGCGGCATCCATGTCGAGTTGACCGGCGAGAACGTCACCGAGTGCCTCGGCGGCGCCCAGGACATTTCCGACCTCGATCTCTCGGGCCGCTACGAGACCGCCTGCGACCCGAGGCTCAACACGCAGCAGTCACTCGAACTGGCGTTCCTCGTCGCGGAGATGCTGCGGGGCTGATCCGGCCAGAGTCAGGGCAGCGACACCAGGGTGACGGTGCTCCCGGGTTTCACCAGGTCGCCGCTGCCCGGGTTCTGGCTGATCACCACGGACCGGTCGGTGTCGGTGACTTGACGCACCTTCACCTCGAGTCCCAGTCGCGTCAGTTCGTCGCGGGCGGATCCGACGGTGCGTCCCAGCATCGACGGCACCCGCACAGCGTTGGATACCGTCAAGGTGACACTGGTGCCTGCGCTGACCTGGGTACCGGCCTTCGGGTCGGTGGCGATGACATCGCCTTCCTCGACCTTCCGGTCGAAGTCGGTGGCAGTGTCCTGCACCACGATGCCGACCGCTTCGAGGGACGCGCGTGCCTCAGCCTCCGACATTCCCCGCACGTCGGGGATGTCGACGGGGGGAGCGCCCTTGCTGACGATGAGTTTTACCTGCGAGCCCGTGGGGAGTGAGGTACCGGGCGCCGGATCGAGCGCGGCCACCGCACCGATCGGAACCTTCGCGCTGAATGCCTGACCCCCGTCGACGGGCATGAAGGTCCGGTGCCGAAGCTCCCGCTCGATCTCGGAACGATCGCCGCCGGCGGGCAGGGGCGGGACGGTCGGCCGTCCGAGTGACACGACGAGCGCGACCGTGCCGTCCCGGGAGATTCGCGAGCCGCCCGGGGGATCCGTCCCCAGCACGGTGTCGAGGGCGGCTGTATCCGAATACTCGCCGCGAATCTCCGAGGTGAGCCCTGCCGCCTCGATCGCCGACACCGCGGCACCTCGATCCAGCCCGTCGATGGCCGGGACCGCGGTGTACCGGCCGGAACCCATCCACCAGCCGCCGAACCCCACGGCGAGGGCGAGCATCAGTACCACCAGCAGCCACAGGATCGTCGTCCGTCGCGACCGCTGACGTTCGGCGGCGAAATCCGGATACCGGTACCCCTCGTCGGGTTCGTCGTCGCCCTCCGATCCGTGCCCGTCCATCGGGGGCCGCGGGGTACCCGCCGTCACGATGCGGGTGTGCTGGATACCGGGCTGTCCGCTGTGTTGCGGGAGCGGTGCGTGGAGAGGAGCAGCGGGAAGGTGCGCGGTGGGTGGGGCGAGCGGGCTCGGCGGCGAGGTGAGTGGAGGTGCGCTCGCAGCGGCCGCAAGATGCTGGGCCGAGCGGCGGGGTGCGGGCACCCGGTAGGTGGGCAGCTCGAGCGCCGCCGCGATGCTACGGAGTGCCGTTCCCATCTGTTCGGCGTTGGCGAAACGGTGTGAGGGTTCCCGGTGGGTGGCCTCGGCGACGAGTTCGTCGAACTCGTGCGGAACCCCGGCGATGTACGACCCCGGTCGGGGAACGTCCTGGTTGATGCGCTGATACGCAACGGAGAGGGAGGTGTCCCCGGTAAACGGTGTGCGCCCGGTGAGAAGCTCGAATAGCAGGATTCCGGTGGAATAGACGTCGCTGCGGGTATCCGCGACCCCGGACGTGACCTGCTCGGGAGACAGGTACGCGGCGGTACCGAGAATGACGCTGTTGGACGTGGTGTTCGATGCTGCTGCGGCGCGCACCAGACCGAAGTCGGCGATCTTCACCTCGCCGCCGTCGGAAATCAGGATGTTCTCCGGTTTGACGTCCCTGTGCACGAGTCCGGCACGGTGAGCGACGGCCAGCGCATCGAGAACCGGACCAGCCACCGCGGCCACGGCATGCGGAGGCATCGGCCCGCGCTCACGCAACAGTTCCCGTAGCGTTCCCCCGTCGACGAGTTCCATCACGAGAAAGGCGTGTTCGCGGTCGTGTCCCTGGTCGTAGACGGCGACGAGTGAGGGATGCCCCAGCCGGGCCACCGAACGGGCTTCGAACTCGAAGCGGGCGACGAAGGCAGGGTCGGCAGCGAACTGCGGGTCCATCACTTTGATGGCCACCGGACGGTCGAGGCGCATGTCGAGCCCCCGATACACGGTGGACATACCCCCACGCGCGATCAGGGCATCCACCCGATAGCGCCGGTCGAGCAGTTCGCCGATCAAACGTTGACCTCCATCGTGCACTGTGTCCGTCCCCCGTATGTCCGCGCAGTCCGGCCACGCGCCCTCCAATCGTAGCCAGCCGGACCGACCGGTAGCGCCACGGCGGAACCGACCAGATAACGTTAGGGGAGTGAGTGCCATCCCTTACTGTGACGATGTCCTGGACCCTTCCGTCTCGCTACTACAGCTGGTGGACGTGGCGAAGTCGCTGGGTGTACCCGTCACACGCGTGCAGCAGCTTCTACGGGATGAGCAGCTGATCGCTGTTCGCCGCAACGGTGTGCTCGGCGTTCCGGAACTGTTCTTCGGCGAGGACGGGCAGACGCTGAAGTGGCTGCCCGGTCTCATCGCGGTACTACACGACGGCGGTTTCCGCGACGAGGAGATTCTGCTGTGGCTTTTCCGGGAGGACGACAGCCTTCCGGGGACGCCTGTGCAGGCGCTGCACGGGGATCTGGCTCGAGAGGCCATACGCCGGGCACAGGCGATGGGTTTCTGAGCGCCGTTTCATTGCGTGCCGCGTGAGGGCACCGCGAGCCGGGCGAATTGGGGCACGGCGGTGGACCACCGGTTCCTGCGCGGCACCGTCGCGCGCTGGTGTAAGACGGCGTAGCCGCTGCGTTCTATTTCGTCGAGAATCCTCGAGTACAGCATGAAGGCTGTTCTGATCCCGGGCTGTACCCGGCGGTCCAGCATGCCGATTCCCGGCTCCGCGTCGCGGTACACCGCCCGGGTGACCGCGATGAGGTGGGCGAGCGCACGAACGATGCGCTGATCCGTTGTCCCGGTGCGTCGGCTGGACATCAGCAGGTCGGTGTCGACACCGAAAGCTGCCAGCTCGTCAGCGGGGAGGTAGACGCGTCCCCGGTCGAGGTCTTCTCCGACGTCCCGGAGGAAGTTGGTCAGCTGGAAGGCTTCGCCGAGCGCAGCGGCGTGGGGCTCCGCCTCGTTCGCTGGGCAGATCGTGCCGAGCACGGGCAGCATCTGCAGCCCGATCACGGCGGCGGACCCGTACATGTACTCCCGCAGTGCCGGCATCGTGGTGTACCGGGCACGGTGCGACGGGGTATCCGGAATGTCCATCCGCATCGACTCGAGGAACGCGAAGAAGTATTTGGGCGCGATGTGGAAGGTCGCGACCGAGTCGAGGAATGCGGGAAGGACGGGCGCCAGCTCGGGAACCACTCCTGGGTCGATTGCAGTCGGGTCGTCGAATCCCCGTCGAAGCGTCGTTTCGATCCGGTCGAGTTCTGCTGCACAGTCTTCGGTCGACCGCACGCCGCCCATCTCGACATCGACGATGTCGTCGACGGTGCGGGCGAATGCGTAGAGCGCGTGAACCGCATTGCGGCGGTGCCGGGGAAGTAACCGGGTGGCGAGGTGGTACGTGCGTCCGTGCTCCGCTGTCAGAGCACCGCAGTAACGATAGCTCTCCGCCAGCTCCGTCATGGCCCGGCTATTCCACGCCGGGTGACGCGGCTACGCGTCGGAGTCCGGAGGAAGGGACCTCGGGGGACGGCCGGGACGCGCGCAAGTGCAGAGGGTCGATCGTGCGCAGCGACACCGCCGCGACCACAGCCGCGAACGTGGCGAGAGCAACGTGGGGGAATGTGTAGAGGCCGATCGAGCCGTCTGGCTGGAATACCAGCATCAGCCAGGTGGACAGCCCGACGAGCACCATCAGCGTGCGTGTGGACAGGGCGAAGCCTGCTGCGATGGCGACGGGCCAGGAGTAGTACCAGGGCAGCGCGGCCGGCGAGAGAATGACGATGGCGACGAGGACGATCAGGATTCCGAGTATTGCGTCACGTTCGGTGTTCTTGAATTTCCACCAGACGGTCAGGACGATCGCGACGAGTGCGGCTGCGCAGATCGGCCGGGTGATCGCGAGGATTTCGCCGAGCCGCAGATCCGCGAACCACGACGTTCCGACGGTCACGACATGGGCAAGGATCGTCGGCAACGACAACCAGTTGATGATCTTGTTCGAACCTGACAGGGCCGTCATCCAGCCCAGTCCGACCCCTGCCACCATCGACGCCGCGGCGAAGATGACGACGAACACGGCGACCCCCGCGCCGGCAGTTTTCGCGAACAATGCCAGCGGCGATGCCGGAGTACGCCCTTGGGCCTCCGCTCTCTCCTTCTCGTGCAGCATCCAGATCCACACCATGAAGGGGAGTGCTGCACCGGCGGTCGCCTTGATCGCCACCGCGATCGCGACGAGCCCGATGCCCGCGAGATGGCGTCGCTCGAGGACGAGCGCAATGCCCGCCGTCATCAGGCCGACCATCAGCATCTCGTTGTGGACTCCACCGATGAGATGGACCAGAACGAGGGGGTTGAGCACTGCCAGCCACAGGGCGATGGCCGGGTTACCGCCGAGGTGACGTGCGAGGTGGGGGACCGCCCAGATCATGAGAGCGAGCCCCGGTAGCATCGTCAGACGCAGCAGCATGGTGCCGGCGATGACGTTGTCACCGGTCAGGGCGGTGATTCCCTGACCGAGAAGCAGGAAGACCGGACCGTAGGGCGCCGTCGTCGTGGTCCACACGTTGCTGACGTTGTCGAGCAGAATCCCAGGATTGACCACCGGGCCCACGGCATAGGGATCGAAGCCGTCGCGCAGGAGGGCGCCCTGGGCGAGATACGAGTAGGCATCGCGGCTGAACATCGGCACCGCCAGCAACAGGGGCGCCGTCCAGATCGGAACGATCAGGCGCAACTGCCGCAGAGCCACATCCCCGGCCAGCGTGCCGCGCCCCAACCGGACCCAGGCGGCGATCATCGAGATGACGCCGATCCAGACGATGGCGGTGGACAGTATCTGGCCGTGCCCGAACCGCAGCCACGACAGATGCATCGCCTCGAGCAGGGGATCCTCACGGCGGACGCTTCCGGCACCGAAACCACCGAACGTGATCATGATCGCGCCGGCGAAACCCAGGATCGCCGCATGTCCCGCCTGGCTGCGGAGGAAGTCGGCCGTGGTCTGAGGCCACGAACGGTGCGTCGGTGTCGTCGCAGGGGCGACGGTTGCCTGCGGGGCAGAGGACGTCATGGGTGCAGATTCCTCCCCCGAGGTGAGTTCGGTTGCGATCGGTGCACCGATCATCGCGCGCACCACATGGTCGCGCCTAGTTTAATTGCTCCCGACACCACTTATTGCCACGCCTCGCTCATATATCTGCCTTTCGGGCTCCTGCACACCGGTGATGCGGCGAGCGGCGAGCTTCCCCGACAGCAGGACGGTCGGAACACCGACACCGGGGACCGTGCCGGAACCGGCGAGGACAGCGTTGTCCACGCCCGGCACCAGATTCGGGCGCCGGAAGGGGCCTGTCTGGCGGAAGACGTGTGCTGCCGCGAACGGGCTGCCCGCGCTCATGCCCTTGTTCAGCCAGGTCAGAGGCGTATCCACGTGGTCGATCTCGAACTGCGCGGCGATGCCCGTGTATCCGCGGTCCTCGAGCACCCGCAGAAGTTCGCGCGTGTAGGGGCCGGTCAGCGACGACCACTCGAGCGGGGCGCTGTGCAGATTGGGGCAGGGCGCCAGCACCGACAGCGGCTCGGACGGAACACCCGAGCGGTCCACGAGGATGCTCGGGTCGGACAGCGCGGGCCGGGTGATCAGCAGGGAGGGGTCTGTCATGAGGCGACCGCGGCCGGCTTTCGCGGTGATCTCCGCGAAGGTTCTTTCCCACGCTGCGCCGAAGTCGATGGTGTGGTGACGCTGCGCCGGCCACCGGGCGGTCACCGCGGTGGGGATCGTGCCGTGGAGCACTACCGCGGACGGTGACACCCGTACGCGGCGGGGGATCCTCCGGGCGACCGGTCGAAGGAGTTCGTCGACGACAGCGGTGTCCGGGGTGAGGACCACGGCGTCGCACCCGACGCGTTCACCGGACGCGGTGTGGAGGGCGCGCACCCGGCCATCGGACGTTTCGACCCGCGTGACCGTTGTGTCGAGCCGGAGGTCGCCGCCCGCCGTGGTGAATGCGTCGGCGAGTGCGAGAGCAATGGAGCGCATGCCGCCCTGCGGGAAGTAGACGCCCAAAGAGGTGTCCATGTGGGCGATGGCGCCGTACACCGCGAGCGCATCGGCGGGCGCCACCCCGGCGTACAGGGCCTGGAAGGTGAAGATCCGGCGTAGCCGCGGATCGGTGATCGTGCGATCGACCCGGGAACCGAGCCGGCCGAACCCGCCCAGGGCAGTGAGCCGGACGAGATCCGCCGCGGCCGCCCTGCTTGACACGAGGTCGAGAGGCGAGTCGAAGTTCGCGTCCATGAAACGGGAGTACTCGGCGTCGAAGATGCGACCGAGCCAGCGTCGTAGCTTCAGGTAGCGATCGGATTCTGCGGGTCCGCACACTCGGGTGATCTCGGCGACCATCGCCGCCGGGTCCGAGTGGACGTCGAGCGAGGAACCGTCGATGAAGCGCGCGTGATAGGCCGGGGACAGTTTCTCGAGAATCAGGGCGGGCCGGGTCGAGGTGAAATCCGCTCCGACCGCAGCGAGGGCTTCACGGACCAGTTCGGGCATGGTGAGCACGGTTGCGCCGTTGTCGATGTCGTAGCCGGGACCGCGGTAGGTGCCCACCCGGCCGCCCGGCAGTGGATCCCGTTCGAGGACGGTGACCAGCCGGCCCGACCCCCTGAGGTGCAGAGCCGCCGACAGGCCCGCGAGACCGGCGCCGACGACGACGACGTGATCGGTGGGGCCCGGAACGGTGCGGAGCGTGCGTGCCATCGGGGTGCCTTCAGGAGTTGCGCCGCGTCGCCGCGACAGCCATGTCGGTGAGGTGTTGTTTCGCCTCCGGCGTCGCGGTGCTTGCCGCCAGGGTCGTCAGCGCGGAGTCGACGAGTTCCCCGATTCGTTTCTCGACGTCGGCGACCGCGCCGAGCGAGGTGATCGTCTCGCGGAGCGTATCCACGTCCGCGTCGGACAGGTCGGTGCCGATGCTCCCGCGTAGCGCTGCGGCCGCCCCGGGATCATCGCGGTCGGCCCGCTGAAGGGCCAGCGCGAACAGCACGGTGCGTTTCCCCGCCCGCAGATCGTCACCCGACGGCTTTCCGGTCACGGCCGGGTCACCGAACACACCGAGGAGATCGTCCCGCAGCTGGAATGCGATCCCGATGTCCGTACCGAATCTTCGGTAGGCCGACACGAGGTTCTCGCCGGCACCGGCGAGTGCGGCACCGAGATGCAGTGGCCGCTCGATGGTGTACGCCGCGGTCTTGTACCGATTGACCCGCATCGCCGCGTCGATCGACTCGTCGGCCCGGGCCTCGTTGCTGATGTCCAGAAACTGGCCACCGAGAACCTCGGTGCGCATCGCGGACCAGACGGGGGAGATGCGCGCGGCGGCGTCCGGGCCGATACCGGATTCGCGGATCATGTCGTCCGCCCAGGCCAACGCGAGGTCGCCGAGCAGGATGGCGACAGCCTCACCGAAGTGCGGAGACTCGCCGCTCCAGGAACCGGCGCGGTGGCGTTCCTCGAACTGGACGTGGACGGTGGGGAACCCGCGTCGCGTCGTGGAGGCATCGATGATGTCGTCGTGAACCAGGGCGCAGGCTTGGACCAGCTCGAGGGCTGAGCACGCGCGCAGCACCGGCCCGGCGTCGGGACCCTGCGGGTCGCCGCCCGCGCCGATCCACCCGGTCCACGCAAAGGCCGGGCGTACTCGCTTTCCGCCGCGGAGGACGAAGTTCTCCAGCGTGGTCACGGCGTCGCGGTAGCCGCCGCCCACGGCGTCGACCAACTCCGTCCGGCCGGCGAAGAACTCTCGAAGCGCATTCTCGACCTCGGCCGCAAGAGCGGAGGGGCGCGTTTCGACGGACAGTGTTGCCTCCCAGATCGACGTTCCGCGTGCGCACCGGTAACGGCAGCAGGCCTCGTCACCACCATAGTGGGCGTCCCCCGGTAGGGCCGGATGCCCTGTTTCCCACGAATGCCTCGTTCCCGCGATCGAAGAGGATCGGCGACGCGGTGGGCACACCCGGCGCGGCTGTACCTATGCTTGTCGGGTGACATTCGATTCCGTCAGGGGGCGGGCCAGCGAAGGCTGGGTGACCCGCACTCCCTCCATCGTCGACCGCATCCGGTCGTGCCGTGACGGTCGGGTGCCCTTCTCCGTCGAATTCTCGCCCCCGCGGGACGAGGCCGCCGAGGCCCGCCTGTGGCGCGCGGTCCGGGAGTTCGAACGTCTGGGACCGGCCTTCGTGTCCATGACCTATGGCGCCGGTGGCTCCACCCGTGACCGCACCGTGCGTGTCACCGGTCAGCTTGCCGAGGAGACGACGCTCCTGCCCGTGGCGCATCTCACCGCGGTGTCGCACAGCGTCGATGAACTCCGGTCAATGGTCGGCGCCTACGCAGACCGCGGAATCAGCAACATTCTCGTCCTTCGTGGTGACCCACCGGGCGATCCGCTGGGCGAGTGGAAGAAGCATCCGGAGGGCGTCGAGTACGCCGAGGAACTGGTCCGGCTCGTGCGTGAGCTCGGTGACTTCCATGTCGGCGTCGCGTCGTTCCCGGAAGGTCACTACCGGGCGCCGGACCTGGACCACGACACCCGGTACCTGGTCGCGAAACTCCGGGCCGGCGCGGAGTACTCCATTACGCAGATGTTCTTCGACATCGACGATTACCTGCGCCTTCGGGACCGGGTCGCGGCCTTCGACGCCGAGCAGGGTGCGAAGCCGATCATTCCCGAGATCATGCCCATCACGTCCCTGCGGTCGGTGCAGCGTGTGATGGAGCTGTCGGGGTCCCGGCTTCCGGTCGCCCTGGAACGCCGGTTGAGCCGGGCGGCTGGTGACGGCCCCGAGGAGAATCGGGCCGCTGTCCGTGAGATCGGCATCGATGTGGCCACCGAGATGGCCGAGCGGCTCATCGCGGAGGGTGCGCCCGGCCTGCACTTCATCACGTTGAACTTCGCCCGGGCGACCAGTGAGGTGCTGGCGAGGCTGGGGGACAAGGTCGGTTCGCGAACCGACCCTCGGCCGGTCACTCCGGCCCGCGTCAGCTGAGGGCCCTCCCCTTCCAGCTGGTTCGTTCACGGTGGTGGGCAAGGTGTGACGACATGATCAGTGCTGCTGTCGCCGCGACCGAGAGCGGGTGCGTCACCGCCCCGGCCACGTCCGTGGCGGTCGGCGACGCACCACGCTCGAGTGTTCGTGCGCACAGTCTCGAGGTCACGGCAGCGAGATACCCCACTGCACCCCACCGGCGCACCAGCCCACGGCCCAGCGCGAGCGCCACCGGCGGCACCAGATAGGCCAGACCGCCCGCGCCGACGGCTACCACCGCCCCCGGCGTCGAGCTGAAGGCCGTCCACAGCCAGCGGTCGTATCCACTGCGCAGCGCAGTGGCGTTCTCGTACATCCGGCAGGTCGCGGCGCCGCCTGCGACGACAACGTGGGTGGAAACTCCGCGGCTCCGCAGCAGTCGGGCAATGTCGAGATCTTCGGTGAGACTGTTCACCACCGCGCCGTGCCCACCCGCCTGGCGGTACGCCGCGTTGTCGAAGACCATGAACTGTCCACAGGCGACGGCCATGGACGGGCGCAGCGAACGATTGCCGAGTCGCACGGGTAGTGAGGCCGCCCACGACCAGGCCAGAAGCGGCTGGACGGCGAATTCGGCGATCGACACGGACTCCTGGAACGGCCAGGGGCAGATCAACCCGGCCCCGCTCTGGCGAAGCGCGGAACACGCCGCGGCCAGCGCGCCCGGCTGCAACCGCACGTCGGCATCGAGGAACACCAGCAGTCCGTCGCGGCGGGGATGGAGGGCTTGGGCGCGCTCGTAGGCGCGGTGGCAGGCGGCGGGCTTCCCCACCCACCCGGGAAGCGGCTCCTCGGTGCTCCTGACGACGGTGAACCGCGAGTCGCCGGCGCACGCAGCCTCGGCTGCCGCGGCCGTGTCATCGGTCGAGGCGTCATCGAACACGAGCACTCGGAGATCGTGAATGCCGCGCTGACCGGCCAGATCCTCGATGAGGGCGGGCAGTCGCCGGACCTCGTTGCGGGCAGGAATGCAGACCGTGACCGGTTCGGTGACGGTGCGGCGCGGCACCCGCAGACGTGGGGCGCTCCGCAGATTGACGGCGGCGACGGCCATACCGGCCATGGAAAGCAGCGAACCAGTGCGGACCAGCTGCACGATCGGCGTGGGCGTCACACCGTCGACGAGTCCTTCCGGCGTCCACTGCCCACGGCCGGCTCCCTGTTGCGGGCCAGCCATGCCAAAGCCCCTACGATCACGGCCACGCCGAGCGTCACCCCGGCCATGATCCCCGCCCAGCCCGCGAAGCTCCGGGTGCTCGGGTCGGAGTAGCGCACCTCGGCGCGGATCGTCGACGTGTCACCCGCAGGCAGCTTCCACGACACGATGGAGTCGCCCTCCCGCGTGCCGTTGGTCGTGGCCACCCGGGCCGGGAAGGCGATAGTGAACTGCACATCGGTGCCCTGGGCGGGAACCGAGCTGAGGTCGGCTTTGCCTTCCAGGGTCACGAGGTCACCGGTCCGGCGCAGCGAAATCTGGAAGCTGCCGGTGGCCTGTTCGGACATCGAGCCGAGTTGCTGTACGTCACCGAATGTGAGATCGCTGAAGAACGCCTGGGTGCCGACGTACCCGTCCTTCTTGTACTCCTGTACGCGAATCTTGCCCGCCAACGCATCGGGCGGGGTGAGCTGCGGACCCTTGTCCTGATCGTCTGCGGGTACGGCCGCAGCCACGATCTGACCGGAGACCCGGTCGTCGGCGGACACTCCCATCGACACCTGGACGCGCAGGCAGCCGGCGAGCAACGGGACGATCAGGAGTACCAGGGCCGTCAGGGAGAGGGCCCGGCTCCGCGCGCGGGTGATGTTCGGGGCAGGGAGTGAGGGCGGCTGCACAGTCGTATCGTGCCAGGGGAGTGAACCGGTGTCAGGCGCGAGGGGGCGTGTCGGGGATCTCGGGTCGCCGGACCCGCGACCGCACGAGGACGATCAGCAGGGGAATCCCGAGAACTCCCATCGTGATCCACCCGTAGATCGCGGAGAATCGGAGTCCGGGTCCGTCGAGAAACACCGAGTGGGCCAGCGCCGAACCCAGCCAGGTCCACAGGAACAAGGCGATGGGGACACCGTCCCTGTGCGGCGGCGTTCCGTGCGGTGCGGCGGCATCGGACGTGCGGTGATCGAACCATTCCATCGCCGCAGCCATGGCGGCAGCCACCACACACCATCCGACGTAGTTGGTCAGCGGGATGTGCTCGATACCGGGAAGACCCGCATCGGTGACGCACCATGTCCACTGTCCATCTGCGACCATCTGGGGGTCGAGATAGAGATCCCATCCCACGACGCCGACCGTGGTGAGGACCATCCGAATCAGGTGCCGATATCTGCCCCCGGCCAGTAGGGAGGCGACGCACCACACCGGATAGAAGCCCGCTGTCCAGGCGAACGGCACCACGAGGGGGACACCGGCGAGTGCGGGGCCGAGTCGGTCGACGCTGTAGTCGTAGCAGCCGTAGGGCACGCCGGTTGACGTCCCGACGACCTCCGAGAGTAGGCCGAAACCCGCTGTCGCCAGAACCAGAGCGGCGGTCCAGCGCGAACCGCGCGTGAGGGCGGCATGGGTGATGCTCGCCGCGGCGAGCAGGAGCACGACGCAGACCGTCACCGCGTCACGGAGGTCACCGCGCACCAGAGGGTAGACAATCTGCGCCGCGATCGCTGCTGCGGCCGTCAGGGCGGGGATGCGCGCGGTCACGTCCCCGGCCACAGGCGGCGCAGTCGCGCGGTTCTGGAGGCGCGGCGTGCGTCGTGGAGCGCAACGTGTGCGGCGCTGCGCCCGCTGGCACCGGACACCCCGCCGCCCGGATGCGTCGAGGCGCCGGTGAGGTACAGGCGTTCGGCTCCGGGGACCCGGTGCCCGGACAGTTCGGGAAGGGGCCGCCACATCATCATCTGGTCGAGCGACATCTCGACGTGCATCACGTTGCCCCCGATCAGCCCCATCTCGTCCTCGAGGTCCTGTGGTGACTGCACATGACGGTCCAGGATCGACGTCCGGACACCGGGGGCGAGTGCGTCGATCTCGTCGACGATGCGCTCGGCCTCGGCCCCTGCCAGGTCGCTCCACCGACGGCCCCCGCTGAGCCGGTAGGGCTGCCACTGGGACCACAGGGTGATCTGATGCCGGCCCGCGGGCGCGATCGTGGGATCGAGGCCACTGAAGCTCATCCCCAGCACCGCGGGCCGCGGCGGGAGTTCCCCTGCGAGCGCGGCACCGTGGGCGAGGCGCAGGTGCGCGCGATCGGACACGAGGAGCTGCAATCCGCTGGTCACCGAGCTGTCAGGGGCGCTCGTATAGGACGGCAGGGCGTCGGTTGCCAGCCGTACCACCATCCCGATGCCCGGTCCGACGCGGATCCGCCGCCGCCAGCGATCGAGGATCTGCTTGTCGTAGCCGCCTGCTTCGAGGAGATCGAGCGTAGTGAGCACGTGGCACCCGGCAATCACGGTCCGCGAACGAATTTCGCGCCCCACCGACGTCCGCGTGATCCAGGAAGTCCCGTCCCGGCGCAGCGCGACGACCTTCTCACCCAGGGAAAGCACGCCGGAGTCGGCCCGCAACCGCGACACCAGGGCCGCCGTCAAGGCGCCGCTGCCACCGACGGCACGGCCGGGCGGAAGGGTGTGCATCAGTGCCGCGAATCCCACCATCGGGGCGGTGCCCGGCTCGGACATCGGCGGCCCGGACTGGGCGCCGAACCATGCGAGGGCGGCCTTGAGCCGTTCGTCGTCGAAGAATTCGTCCAGCAAGGCGTCCCCCGACGCGAGGAACTGCCGCGACAGGTCGCTGCCGCCGCCCCCCGTATCGAGACCCCAGAACGACGACAACAGCGCGGGGGCGGTCGGCGGCCTGGTGAAGGCCCGCATCACGCGGGCGCTGCGCGGCCCCCACACGTCGACGAACCGCCGATACGCGTCGGCCTCGGCCGGTCCGCAGGACTCCTGGATGGACAGGCAGGTCGCGTCAAGGCTGCGCCGGAACACGATGCCCGGCCGGCCGGTGCCCGCAGGTGCCGGGGCGAACGCCCACGGATCGCAATCCAGGTAGCGCAGACCGTGCGCCTGCAGGCCCAATTCTTCGACGATGCCGGTGTGGCGGACCATGATGTGCGCGGAGGATCCGCGGTCGACGCGGTGACCTGGAAACCGTTCCACTGTCGAGACCGCTCCGCCCGGTACGGTGTCGCGTTCGATCACCTCGACCGACCATCCCGTTCGAGCCAGGTAGCACGCCGACACCAGGGCGTTGTGTCCCGACCCGACCACCACCGCATCGATCATCGGGTCAGGTTAACGGTTCTTCTCCGGAGGAAGGCTTCTCGGTGGAAAGGCTTTCCAGTGGAAGGCTACGGCCGAGGACCGCGAAGGGACGGTTGTCGCCTGCGAACCGGAAGTGGCGCAGTACATCCCGGAATCCGAGCCGACGGTAGAGCCGCCACGCTCGATTGTTCTCGTCCGCGACCTCGGGGGTGGACAACAGCACGCCGCGTTCGGGTCGGCGGTCGAGCAATCGGAGAAGGAGTGTTTCGCCGAGACCGTGTCCCTGGGCGTCGGGATGGACGTGGAGTTCGGTCAGTTCGAAATAGTCGTCGAGAACTGTGTCGATCCGGTCCCGGGTCCAGCCGGTGTGCCGCAAACCGGTGCGGACCTGCTGGTGCCACCACTGTTCGGGGGCTCCGCGGTAGCCGTAGGCCACGGCCACGAGGCGGTGAGTCGCATCGGATTCGGCGGACGGATCGGCCGGGACCACGGCGCCGACACCGCTCCACCCCGATCGCTGCACATGTTCGGTCCACATCGGCGCGCGGTGGTATTCCGTGCCGCGGGGATAGCCCATGGCGGCGACATAGATCGCGAGGGCCTCCTGGAGGCGGTCGCGGAACTCGGCAGCCGAGAGTTCGACCACGAGCGGTATCTGGTCAGCGTTCGTGTCGACCGGTCTCACCTTTCTCTTGACGACGTGTCGGTGGGTCCAGCTATATTGAATAGGTCGAACGGATGTTCGATAGCGGGGATCCGGCGATGCTCGAGGGAAGCGAGCATCGCCGGGACCCCGGCTCATGACAGGACTACGCCCGGCGGGGTGGACACACCGGGGTTGTGGAGGTGTTCGAAGTGATGAACAACTCGGTTTCAGGACCGACCTCTGGGCCCTCGCGGCGACCGGGGGAGGTGCGTGCTCCGGCATCTCGACGCGCCGCCTCCCTACTCGACCGGGCCGACGCTCTTCTGTCGCAATCGGTCGGCGCCGATTCGCCGGCGGATCGCTTTCACAGCGCGTATCTCGCCGCGCTGCGCGGCGCCGGTGCTGTGCTCGCCGCTGCCGAGGGGTCCTCGCCGGGAGGTCGACGGACACGAACGCGTAACGCTTGGGTTCTCATGGCAGACGCCGCGAGCGACTTCGGCGCATGGGCCGACTATTTCGCTGGGCACTCCGCCACTCGTGCCGCGATCGAGGCCGGGATGTCGCGCACGCTCACCGATCTCGAGGCGGACGAGTTCTTTGTCGAGGTGGGGCGGTTTTTGCAAGCGGTGGAAGACCACATCGGTCGCGGTGCAGACATCGATCTTCGGGCGTCGTAGCTGCCCGTCTCGCCCGGAATCCGGGTCGGTCGCCCACAGTGTCGGCGACGTAGTGAAAGCCCGGAGCAGGGTTCGGTGCGGGAGTCCGTAAGGTTGGTGTCGAACTCGTGCACCGAGTAGGTGGTACCGGGGTCGAACTGCTCGTATTATTAAATCTAGGTAGCCGCCAAAGTCGGTTACCCACCGCCTCGCACCGTGGGGCGGTGGCCAACACTCCAGTGCCGGGGGAGGTACCGTGCCACTCTCCGAGCACGAGCAGCGCATGCTCGACCAGATCGAGAGCGCTCTCTATGCCGAAGATCCCAAGTTCGCCTCCACTGTGCGAGGCGGTCGCATGCGTGCGGCATCGAGTCGTCGTCGTTTTCAGGCAATAGCCCTGTTCGTCCTGGGCCTGGTCCTGCTCATCGCCGGCGTCGCCCTGCCGATCAAACCGGGTGGTTTCCCGGTGATCAGCTTGATCGGCTTCATTGTTATGTTCGGTGCGGGAGTCCTCCTCCTGTGGGGTGGGGGAAAGAGCAAGTCCCGACAGTCGTCG
Organism: Rhodococcus oxybenzonivorans; assembly: GCF_003130705.1. Lineage (NCBI taxonomy): Bacteria > Bacillati > Actinomycetota > Actinomycetes > Mycobacteriales > Nocardiaceae > Rhodococcus > Rhodococcus oxybenzonivorans. The sequence goes on from NZ_CP021354.1 coordinate 2,611,437, forward strand.
CGTGGCGGCTCGACCACGCCCGACGAGACCAAGAGGGCCGACCGGGGTAAGCCCCGGGGCGGACGAAAGAGTGGCGGGTTCTCGTCGCGAATGGAAGACCGCTTCAAGAAGAGATTCGAGCAGGAGTAGCAGAACTCACTTCGGGCGTTGGCGGCGTGGCATTTCGATGCCACGCCGCCAACGCTTTTTTGTGTCTGTGAGCGCGCCCACGCCTCCCGCCGCGACTGGCTGGTGCTCTCAGTGAATGTCTCTGTGTGATCCCCGGCCCCTACTCGCCCCACTTTCCCCCATCGCGTGCGGACTGATCGACGCGTGACCGCCCAGGACGTCGCCGTCCTCACCTCACCTGGCCTTTTACCGCGCTCACCGCGTGTGTTGGCCGGTTCACCCCATGAGTGGGCCGTGTTCGTGATCACTGAAGGAACTTCCCCCACCTTCATGAATCGGCATTGACCAGCAAGTATTGAGCAAACAGGGGGGAAACACGCCTGCTTCCGCCTTGTCAGTGGGGGAAAGTGGGGTACTGTGGTGCGCAGCGGGTAGCGAAGGTGAACCGCCCGGGCATGCGGCGTTCGATACGGACGTAGTGGGAGGTGTCGAGTGTTTCTCGGTACCTACACGCCGAAGCTCGACGACAAAGGGCGGCTGACGTTGCCCGCAAAGTTCCGGGATGCACTGGCGGGAGGGTTGATGGTCACCAAGGGTCAGGATCACAGCCTCGCGGTGTATCCCCGGGAAGAGTTCACCGCGCTCGCGCGCAAGGCCGCGGCAGCGTCGAGAAGCGATCCGGAAGCGCGAGCTTTCGTGCGCGGTCTCGCTGCCGGCACCGATGAGCAGCATGCAGATGCCCAGGGGCGCATCACCCTCTCGGCAGATCACCGTCGCTACGCAGGTCTCTCCAAGGATTGCGTAGTGATCGGTTCGGTCGATTTCCTCGAGATCTGGGATGCGCAGGCATGGCAGACCTACGTCGAGGAGAACGAGGAGAACTACTCGCAGGCAACGGGAGTCGCGCTCGGCGAGATCGTCTGAGCATGACCGCACGCACGCGAATGCGGCGAGGCCTCTGTCCGACGGAACCCTGACGCACTTCCCCAGCGCCAGGTTTTCATTTCGGGCAGGGACCTCGAAGCATTCGCACCGGCGACCGGCCGAGAAGAGAAGTTCGACATGTGGACTCCGGCTTCGGACATGTCCACCCGCACCACAGAAGCAGGAGCCGGAGGGATCATGGTGGATCACGAGGGGGAAGGATCCTCGCCCGCCGATGGTTTCGGCCATATCCCGGTCCTGCTGCACCGAGCAGTCGAACTCCTCGGCCCCGCGCTCACTCTGCACGACCCGGAGGGTGGGGGAGCCGTCATGATCGACGCCACCCTCGGCCTCGGTGGGCATTCCGAGCATTTTCTCCGGACGTACCCTCGGTTGAAGCTCGTCGCCCTCGACCGGGATCCGCACGCCCTCGAGATTGCCGGGGCTCGGTTGGCCCCGTTCGGCGACCGCGTGACCTTCGTCCACACTCGGTATGACGGCATCGAGAATGCACTCCTCGAAGCGGGACTTCCTCCTCGAGATTCAGTTCACGGCATCCTGTTCGACCTGGGGGTGTCGTCGATGCAACTCGACGAGTCCGATCGCGGTTTCGCCTACTCCATCGATGCGCCGCTCGACATGCGGATGGATCCGACTACGGGCATCACGGCGGCAGAGGTGCTCAACACATACAGCCACGGTGATCTGGCCCGGATCCTCAGCACCTACGGTGAAGAACGATTCGCGGGAAAGATCGCGTCGGAAATCGTCCGGCAGCGGGCGAAACAGCCTTTCACGACGAGTGCCGAACTGGTCGAACTGCTGTATCGCGCCATTCCGGCGGCGACCCGCCGGACCGGGGGACACCCCGCCAAGCGGACCTTCCAAGCTCTTCGCGTCGAGGTCAACGGCGAACTCGATTCATTGCGAGCGGCGATACCGGCGGCTCTCGACGCGTTGACTGTCGGGGGACGCGTCGTGTTCATGTCGTATCAGTCGCTCGAAGACCGGGTGGTCAAGCAGGAGATCACTCCCCGCTCGAAGTCGAGGAGTCCGGAGGGGCTCCCTGTCGAGTTGCCGGGTATGGGGCCGGAGTTCCGCATCCTCACCCGAGGAGCGGAGCGAGCGTCCGAGCAAGAAATAGAAGAGAACCCACGATCAGCCCCGGTGCGCTTGCGTGCTGCAGAAAGAATTGCCAGGAGGTCGGCGGCATGACGGTTCAGGTGAATTCCCCCGAGGTACGGCCTGCGCGTGGGGGTAACCGTTCGGGCGCTGCCCAGCGAGCGTACGAGCGGCGCACCCAGCGTGCGGCAGTGCACAGCGGATCGCCGACCGCCGTGGCCGGCATGAACCGCGCGGGTTCCCTTGCTGCCCGGATTCCTTTTGTGGCAACGATTCTCGGACTTCTCAGCTTGGGCCTCGCCGTCACTCTCCTGCTCACCACCCGCTCGGCGGAGGATTCCTATCAGCTCAGTGCTGCGCGGGAACACAATCAGTCGCTCGCGGAGGAGAAGGCGGCGCTGCAGCGGGATGTGGAGACGGCCAACTCTGCGCCGAAACTCGCGGAGGAAGCGGCCAAGTTGGGGATGGTTCCGGCGAACGATCCCGCTCGTCTCGTGGTGCACCTGGACGGAAGCGTCGAGGTGGTCGGGAAGCCGGCGCCGGCATCCGGGTCACCTGTGCCCCCGCTCGATGCCGCTGCTCCGTCCGCCCAGGCGGGGAACACGGTCGCGACAGCTCCGAATCGGGGCACCACCACTACGCAGGCGCCGCGCGCCACGCCGCGACCCGGCAATAGCCCGGAGATCCAGGCCCGAGGTGAACAATTGGTTCCCGTGATGCCTTCGACCACTGCACCGACGACAGCACCACCATCGGGTGGTCGCCGGTGAACCGAAACGCACCGAGAAGTCGTCCCCGGCGCCCCAACGGCGCCGGCACGGGGTCCTTTCCGTTCAGGCAGCGGATCGGACGCGGGATGATGTTCGGAGCGCTCGGCCTCGCCGCGGTGCAACTTTTGTGGATTCAGGTCATCGACGCGCCGCAACTGTCGGCCGAGGCGGCGAATCAACGCACGACCACCCAGGTGGATCCGGCGCTGCGCGGGTCGATCACCGACCGCAATGCCAACCCCATTGCTTTCACCATGGAAGCGAAGGCACTGACTTTTCAGCCTGCGCGGGTCCGTAAGGAGCTCGAGGAGGCGCGCGCCAAGAGCGAGACCGCCCCCGAGGTCGATTCGAGGCTCGATGCCATTGCCAAGGAAATTCACGACCGCCTCGGTGACGCGGCGCCGGAGAAAGAACTGAAGGAGAAACTGCGCAGCGACGAGACGTTCGTCTATCTCGCCCGCAGTGTCGACCCCGCGATTGCGGCCGAAATCAGTGAGAAGTATCCCGAGGTGGGTCTCGAGCGTCAGGACATCCGCGAATATCCCGGCGGATCCCTCGCCGCAAACCTCGTCGGCGCGACCGGCTGGGACGGGCACGGGCTCCTCGGCCTCGAGGACTCACTGGACTCCACTCTCGCCGGCACGGACGGCTCCGAAACCTACGACCGCGGGTCCGACGGCGCCGTCATTCCCGGCAGTTGGCGTGACAAGCAGCCTGCGGTGGACGGGTCGAGTGTAGAACTCACCATCGACTCGGACCTTCAGTACTACGTGCAGCAGCAAGTGCAGATGGCGAAGGACAAGTCCGGCGCCAAGGATGCGTCGGCGGTGGTGCTCGACTCTCACACCGGTGAAGTCCTGGCGATGTCGAACGACAGCACGTTCAACCCGGCGATCGGTGTGGGCAATAACCCGAGATCTGTGGAGATGGGCAATCTGTCCGTCAGTACCCCGTTCGAGCCGGGATCGGTGAACAAGATCGTGACCGCAGCAGCGGCCATCGAGTACGGACTGACCACCCCCGACGAGGTCCTCGAGGTTCCCGGCACCATTCAGATGGCAGGCGTGTCGGTGAAGGATGCCTGGGATCACGGCGTGGCTCCCTACACTTCCACCGGGGTGTTCGGTAAGTCGTCGAACGTCGGCACGTTGATGCTCGCCCAGCGCGTCGGCGAGGACCGTTACGCCGACATGCTGTCAAAGTTCGGACTCGGTCAGCGCACCGAGGTGGGGTTGCCCGGCGAGAGCGCGGGCAGTGTGCCGAGCCGCGACCAGTGGTCGGGCGGCACCTTTGCGAACCTGCCGATCGGCCAGGGTCTGTCGATGACGTTGTTGCAGATGACCGGTATGTATCAGGCCATCGCCAACGACGGTATTCGCATTCCGCCGCGAATCGTCCGGGCCACCATCGATGCGGACGGCGACAGAACCGAGACGGAGCGGCCGGAAGAAATTACTGTGGTCAGCCCGCAGACGGCGGCCACCGTGCGCGACATGTTCCGGTCCGTCACGCAGAACGACACCGGCAACCAGCGCGGCACAGGAGTTCAGGCTGCTGTCGACGGTTACCAGATCAGCGGTAAGACGGGAACAGCGCAGCAGGTCGACCCCGCCTGCAAGTGCTACTCGAATTCGAACTACTGGATCACGTTCGCCGGGATCGCGCCCGCGGACAATCCGCGGTACGTGATCGGCATCATGCTGAACGCACCTACGCGGAGCGCGGACGGCACCGGTGGGCAGTCCGCCGCGCCGCTGTTCCACAACATCGCGTCGTGGTTGCTCCAACGTGACAGCGTCCCGATGTCCCCGGATCCCGGACGCAGGCTGGTGCTCCAAGCCGATTGAGCGATGGTCGGCCGAATCCGGCTTTCGGAACGGTCGCGGTAATCTGACACGTCGGCCGTTCAGTGGGCACAGTCGTTCAGTGAACACAGTCGCGTGAAGATGCCCAGGTCGCGCACTGTAGAGCCGTGCATGACGCCCGTAGTCAGTAGAGAGTCGACACCCGAGAGGAGCCCGGTGCCTGTTCCGTCCCGCCCGCAGTCGACGTCCGCGCCACTGAAGTCCGGAGAAGATCTGCAGTCCGGAGAAGATCTGCAGTCCGGAAAAAATCTGAAGTCCGGCGACGATCTGCGCCCCAGTCTGCCGGTTCGTACCCCGGTGAGCGTTCTCGCCGCAGCTGCCGGAGCCAGAATCGAGGCTTCCGCAGGTGGTGCTGCCGAGGTCGTCGTCACGGGAGTGGATCTTCGGGCTCAGGCCATCGCCCAGGGCGATCTCTTTGCTGCCTTGCCTGGTGCCCGGGCGCACGGGGCGGAGTTCGCGGCAGACGCTGTTGCACGCGGGGCAGTGGCGATCCTCACGGACGAGGCCGGGTTCGACATCGTGTCAGGGCTGGAAGCGGACGTGCCGGTCCTGGTCCACCACGATCCCCGCGGAGTTCTCGGCGAGATGTCGGCCACCATCTACGGCCGTCCGTCGGAGCGCATGCAGGTGATCGGTATCACCGGCACTTCCGGTAAGACCACCACCTCTTACCTTGTGGAGGGCGCTCTCACCGCGGCGGGGCGCACCACCGGTCTGTTGGGAACCATCGAAACGCGGATGAAGGGGCGACGGGTGCCGAGCGCACTGACGACGCCCGAGGCCCCGCAACTGCACGCCCTGTTCGCCGTGATGCTCGAGCAGGGGGTCGACACGGTGGTGATGGAGGTTTCCAGTCACGCGCTCGCGCTCGGCCGGGTCGACGGTGTGCGGTTCGATGTGGGTGCCTTCACCAATCTCTCGCAGGACCACCTTGATTTCCACCGCGACTTCGAGGACTACTTCGCCGCCAAAGCCAGGCTTTTCAGCGCCGAATCTTCGGTCCACGCTCCGCGGGCCGTCATCTGCGTCGACGACGTGTGGGGGCAGCGGATGGCCGAGGTTGCCGCCGACGCCGGCTCCGTCGTATCCACGGTGGCCACGGGGACCGGCCCTGTGGAGGCGGGGTGGGCTGCGGGTCCGCCGACGGTGTCGCCTTCCGGTTCGCAGACCTTCTCCCTCATCACACCGGACGGCACGTCGCTCGAGGTGTTGCTACAGCTTCCGGGCCGGTACAACGTCGCCAATGCCTCGGTTGCCGTTGCGCTGAGCGCCTCACTGGGGGTCGATCCGCTCGTCGCAGTGAAGGGCATCGCGGAGGTCGACGTGCCCGGGCGGGTGCAGCGCATCGATCGCGGCCAGGACTTTCTCGCCGTCGTTGACTACGCGCACAAACCCGCCGCCCTCGAAGCCGTGATCGCGACCCTTCGGAGCCAGGTGTCCGGCCGTGTCGCGGTGGTCGTGGGTGCGGGAGGTGACCGCGACGCCGGGAAGCGGCCCCTGATGGGGTCGGCGGCGGCGCGAGGCGCGGATCTGCTGATCATCACGGACGACAACCCGCGTACCGAGGACCCGGCGACGATCAGAGCCGCGGTCCGGGAAGGTGCCCTCGCGGTGCCCGAATCCGAGCGGGGAGAAGTTCGGGAAGTGGGGGACCGCGCGAGGGCGATCACCGAGGCCGTCAGCTGGGCGCAGGCAGGCGACGTAGTTCTGGTCGCAGGTAAGGGACACGAGTCCGGTCAGGAGATTTCCGGGGTGAAGCACCCATTTGACGATCGCGAGGTTCTGGGCGAAGCGATCGAGCAGGTAATCGGAGGAAGCAAATGATCCCGATGACACTCGCTCGCATCGCCGAAATCGTGGGAGGCGAGCTCCACGACGTCGTCGATCCCTCGACCGAGGTGACCGGCAGCGTTGAATTCGATTCGCGGAAGGTAGGTCCAGGCGGCCTCTTCCTCGCGCTGCCCGGTGCCCGCGTCGACGGTCACGACCATGCGGCGGCCGCCGTTGCGGCAGGTGCGGCCGCCGTCGTGGCTGCGCGGCCGGTCGGGGTTCCGGCCGTCGTGGTCCCGCCGATTCCGGTGGACGTCCCGAGCCGGGCGATGGCACTCGAACACGATTCGGACGGGTCCGGCGCTGGGGTGCTCGCCGCTCTGGCGAAGCTTGCCCGTGCCTCTGTCGACGAACTGACCGACAAGGGCTTGACCGTGGTCGGTGTGACCGGGTCAGCGGGCAAGACCTCGACCAAAGACCTCCTGGCGGCTGTTCTGCGCCCCCTGGGCCCGGTGGTGGCGCCGCCTGGATCGTTCAACAACGAGCTCGGGCACCCGTGGACTGCCCTGCGCGCCGATGCCGACACCCGGTTCCTGGTTCTGGAGATGTCTGCGCGAGGGCTGGGGCACATCGCGTCCCTCGCGACCATCGCGCCTCCCCGGATCGGGGTCATTCTCAACGTGGGCACGGCACATCTCGGTGAGTTCGGGTCCCGGGACGCGATCGCCCTGGCGAAGGGGGAGCTCGCCGAAGCGCTGCCGACTGCCGCGGACGGCGGCGTCGCCGTACTCAATGCAGACGACCCTCTGGTCGCCGCCATGGCCTCACGGACCTCTGCGCGCGTGGTGCTCGTCGGGCAGTCGGAGGCGGCGGATATCCGGGCCACCGACATCGTGCTCGACGAGAAGGCGCGTGCGCGATTCACGCTCACCACGTCTTCGGGCAGTGTTCCGGTCGAGCTGGCGGTGCACGGCGAACATCAAGTCGCGAACGCACTCGCTGCTGCCGCAGTGGCTTTCGAGTGCGGCGCAGATCTCGGCCAGGTTGCCCAGGCACTGTCCGGGGCCGCTGCGGTGTCGGCTCGCCGTATGGATGTGCGAGACCGACCGGACGGTGTGACGGTGGTCAACGATTCGTACAACGCCAATCCTGATTCGATGCGCGCAGCCATCAAGGCGCTGGTGTCGATGGCGAAGACCGGCCGCGGCGCGGCGCGCCGCAGTTGGGCGGTACTCGGAGAAATGGCGGAGCTGGGGCCAGAATCAGTGGTCGAACACGATGCGATCGGCAGGTTCGCGGTCCGGCTGGATGTGAGCAAGTTGATCATCGTCGGAACCGGGAGACCGGCACGGGCCATGCATCAGGGCGCGGTCATGGAGGGCTCGTGGGGGGACGAGGCGATACTCGTTCCCGACGCCGCCTCCGCGATCGTGTTGCTCGAGGAGGAATTGGCGGCGGGTGACCTGGTATTGGTCAAAGCGTCGCAATCCATCGGACTGTGGGAGGTCGCGGACGCGGTGCTGGCGGGACACACGGGGCAGAAGGGTTCGGAGGCCATGCGGTGAGACAGATCCTCTTCGCGGCGGGCATCGCGCTTGCCGTCTCGATTCTGCTGACCCCGGTCCTCATCAAGGCCTTTTCCCGTCAGGGTTTCGGCCAGGAGATCCGTGTCGAAGGTCCGGCCAGTCACCAGTCGAAGCGCGGGACCCCGACGATGGGCGGAGTCGCCATCCTCGCCGGTCTGTGGGCGGGGTACTGGGGATCGCACCTGATCGGTATCGGCTACGACGCGGACGGCCCCTCGGCGTCGGGTCTGCTGGTGCTGGGCCTGACCACTGCGCTCGGTGGTGTCGGGTTCCTCGACGACTTCATCAAGATCCGCAAGCAGCGCAACCTGGGACTGAACAAGACCGCAAAGCTGGTCGGCCAGCTGATCGCGGCGGTGGCGTTCGGCGTCCTTGCGCTGCAGTTCCGCGGCGCCAACGACCTGACCCCCGGCAGTGCCCACCTGTCGTACGTCCGCGACATCGCGACGGTGACCCTGGGATCCGTGGTGTTCGTCGCGTTCTGTTATCTGCTGGTCAGCGCGTGGTCGAACGCCGTCAATCTCACCGACGGACTCGACGGCCTGGCGGCCGGTTCCATGAGCCTCGTGCTGGGTGCCTACGTCATCATCACGTTCTGGCAGTACCGCAACGCATGTGAGACCAGCCCGGGAAAGGGTTGCTATGACGTGCGGGATCCGCTCGACCTGGCTTTGATCTGCGCCGCCGGGGCGGGCGCCTGCATCGGATTCCTCTGGTGGAACGCCGCGCCCGCCAAAATTTTCATGGGCGACACCGGCTCCCTTGCGCTGGGCGGCATGCTTGCCGGGCTGTCCATTACGACGCGGACCGAACTGCTCATGGTGGTGATCGGCGCACTTTTCGTCGCCGAAGCGGCGTCCGTGGTGATCCAGGTTGCGGTGTTCAGGTCGAGCCGGAGACGAGTGTTCCGCATGGCGCCTTTCCACCATCACTTCGAACTCGCCGGGTGGGCGGAAACCACGGTGATCATCCGCTTCTGGTTGCTGGCGGCCATCGCCTCGGCGATCGGCCTCGCGCTGTTCTACAGCGAGTACCTGGCAGCGATCGGCGGCTGACCCAGTGGCCGAGGATCTGGAACTCGATCGGTTGCGGGGTCGTGCGGTACTCGTCGCGGGGGCGGGGATCTCGGGCCGGGCGACGATCGAACCGCTCCGTGAACTCGGAGCCCTCGTCACCGTCACCGATTCGAATGCCGACGCCCTTGCCGAATGCGCGAGGCTCGGCGCAGCCACCGTGCCCATCGACGACCTCCTCGCCGACCGCGAACGTGTCCGTGACTTCGCACTGGTGGTGACCAGCCCCGGTTTCCGTCCCGACGCACCGCTGCTCTCGGCTGCCGCCGGAGACGGCATCCCCATCTGGGGAGATATCGAACTCTCCTGGCACGTGGACCGATCGGGACTCTACGGCCCGCCCCGCCGATGGTTGGTGGTTACCGGGACCAACGGAAAGACGACCACGACCTCGATGCTGCAGTCGATCCTGTCGGCGGCAAAGGTGCCCAGCGCAGCCTGCGGGAACATCGGACTTCCGGTCCTCGAGGCCTTACGCCAGACGTCTCCTCGGCCCGAAGTGCTGGCGGTGGAACTCTCGTCGTTCCAACTGCACTGGGCACCGTCCGTTCGGCCGGCGGCCGGGGCCGTCCTGAACATCGCCGAGGACCACCTCGACTGGCACGGCGGTATGCAGTCGTACATCGACGCGAAGGCGCGAGCGTTGACCGGCAATGTCGCAGTACTGGGTCTCGACGACGACGTGGCAGCGTCCCTCGCATCCTCCTCACCCGCCGAACGCACGGTGGGCTTCCGAGTGGGGATCCCGGGGCCGGGGGAGTTGGGGATCGAAAACGGCCACCTGGTGGATCGGGCGTTCGCCGACGGACTGCGGCTGGCCCCGGCGGAGGGGATTACCCCGTCCGGTCCTGCGGGATTGATGGATGCGCTCGCTGCGGCAGCGCTCGCGCGCGCCGCGGGGGTGGGGCCCGAGGCCGTGGCCCGCGGTCTGGCGAGTTACGTCGTCGGCCCGCACCGCGGTGCACGCGTTGCCGAGATCGGCGGGGTCACCTTCGTCGACGACTCGAAGGCCACCAACCCGCACGCGGCCGGGCCGTCGATTCTCGCGCACCAACGCGTGGTGTGGATCGCCGGCGGCCTCCTCAAAGGCGCCCAGGTCGACGACCTGATCGTCGAGGTGGCCGACCGCCTGACCGGAGTCGTGCTACTCGGGCGTGACGCCACCCACATCGCCGAGTCGCTTGCGCGACACGCCCCCGAGGTTCCCGTGGTCAGTGTCGAAACGGGAGACGATGCTGGAGTGAGTGCTGTTGCTCGAGCCGCGACCCGACGGGTGGTTCTGCCGCCCGGTACCGACAGCGACGCGGTCATGGCAGCCGTCGTGCGTGAGGCGGCTGCCCTGGCGACGGCGGGTGACGCCGTCGTACTGGCTCCTGCCGCGGCTTCGCTCGACATGTTCGACAGCTACGGTCATCGAGGTAGGAGCTTCGCCGACGCGGTCGGTCGGCTGCGTGCATCGGACATTACCGGGCAGCCGCGATGACGTCGGCCGATCCGCGCCCACGCCGGGTTCCCGACGCGCAGCGCAGCCGTGGGGCCGACGCGCAGCGCAGCCGTGTGGCCAACGCGCAGCGGGGCCGCGGTGGTGAACGGGGTCGCGGTGACGCACCTCGGGGCCGTGCCGGTGATGCGGGACGACCTCGCTCTCCCGAAGGTCCGCGTTCGCAGGACGGTTCTCCGCGTTCGGCTACGCCCCGCCGCCCGCCGCAGGGTTCGCGAACCCGCACGGCGCCGCCGCGCGCTCCCCGCACCCGGATCGGTGCGTGGCTGGCCAGACCACTGGCGTCGTTCCACCTCGTCGTAACCATCGCGTTTCTGCTCACGGTGCTGGGGCTGGTGATGGTCTTGTCGTCGTCGAGCGTCGAGGCGTATGCCAACGACGGCTCGGCCTACACGCTGTTCACCCGGCAGACGATCTTCGCAGGCGTCGGCATGATCCTGTTCTTCGTCGCGTTGCGCATCCCGGTACGGGTGATGCGCGCGCTGTCCTTTCCCGCCTTCGCGGCTACGATCGTTCTTCTGGTTCTGGTGCTCATACCCGGTATCGGAACGGTGTCGCAGGGCACCCGGGGATGGTTCGTCGTCGGCGGTGTGTCGCTGCAGCCGGCCGAGTTGACGAAGATCGCGCTCGCCATCTGGGGTGCGCACATCCTGGCGTCACGCCGGAGCGACCTGGTCGGGATCCGCGACATGCTGGTCCCACTCGTTCCCGCGGCGCTGTTGGCGTTCGTGCTCATCATCTTGCAGCCCGACCTCGGAACGACGGTCTCGTTGGCCATCATCTTGATGGCATTGCTGTGGTTCGCAGGTCTGCCGCTCAAGTTGTTCCTGGGCATCGTGGGAACCGGTCTCGCCGGGGTGGTGGTTCTCGCTCTCACCGCGGGTTACCGTTCGGCGAGGGTCCGGGCCTTCTTCAATCCGGACGAGGATCCGCAGGGTATCGGTTATCAGTCACGTCAGGCGATGTACTCGCTGGCCGACGGCGGAATTCTCGGGCGTGGACTGGGGCAGAGCCGCGCGAAGTGGAGTTATCTCCCCAACGCGCACAACGACTTCATCTTCGCCATCATCGGTGAGGAACTGGGCTTCCTGGGTGGTGCCGCCGTGCTGGGGCTCTTCGGGTTGTTCGTGTACACGGGTCTGCGTATCGCCGCACGATCGGCCGATCCCTTCCTGCGCTTGCTCACGGGTACGGCCACGGTGTGGATCACCGGTCAGGCATTCATCAATGTGGGGTACGTCATCGGGCTGCTCCCCGTCACCGGACTGCAGTTGCCGCTCGTGTCCGCCGGGGGAACGTCGACGGCCACCACGCTGTTCATGTTCGGCGTGGTGGCGAATGCGGCCCGGCACGAGCCGGAGGCGGTAGCGGCGCTGCATTCGGGTCAGGACGGCCGTTTCGGGCGAATGCTGCGTCTTCCGAAGCCCGAGGCATATTCACCGGTGCGGGCGGACGCTGCCCGGGCGGAGGCGGTGCGACGCGCCGAGGCACGGCGGCAGGCCGGACGCGAGATGGCAGCCCGCACCCGGAGCATCACATACGACAAGGGCCGCGCGGAACGCGGCAATGCCCGCACACCCGACCGCGGTGTGCGCCAGCAGCGAAGCTCGGGTGGCCGAGCAGGAGAGCGAGGATTTCGTAGGTGAGCGGCGAGAAGCCCACTCTGTCGGTGATCGTGGCCGGTGGTGGAACCGCCGGACACATCGAACCGGCTCTGGCGGTGGCCGATGCGATCAAGGCGATCGACGGGGATGTGGTGGTGACGGCGCTGGGGACGGCGCGCGGTCTCGAAACCACTCTGGTTCCGGAGCGCGGTTATCCGCTGGAACTCATTCCGCCGGTGCCCCTTCCCCGTAAACCCACCCTCGACCTGCTGCGGCTCCCGCGCCGGGTGCTGCATTCGGTTCGTCGTACCCGTGCGGTGATGGACGAGACCGGGGCCGACGTGATCGTCGGTTTCGGCGGTTACGTAGCTCTTCCGGCGTACCTGGCCGCGGGTGCCGGTCTATTGCGGCGGCGACGCAGAATCCCGATCGTGGTGCACGAGGCGAACGCGAGCGCGGGCATCGCCAACAAGATCGGCGCTCGCCGTGCAACACGGGTCCTCGCGGCGGTGGCGGGTTCCGGTGTGAAGGCGCGCGGCCGGGCGGAGGCCGAGATCGTCGGTATTCCGGTGCGGGCATCCATCACCGGTCTCGACCGGGCGGGGTTGCGCAGTAAGGCTCGGGCCCACTTCGGGCTTCCCGCCGAGGGACCGGTGCTGCTCGTGTTCGGTGGGTCGCAGGGTGCGCGGTCGCTCAACGAGGCGGTGTCGGGGGCGGCGGAGTCGCTCGCGGCGGCAGGGATCGCCGTCCTGCACGCACACGGTCCGAAGAACACCCTGGACGTCCCCGACTCCGCAGGCGGTCCGCCCTACGTGGCGGTCCCGTACCTGTCGCGGATGGATCTGGCGTATTCGGCTGCCGACGCGGTGATCTGCCGATCGGGTGCGATGACGGTCGCGGAGGTGTCGGCCGTGGGTCTCCCCGCGCTGTACGTGCCGTTGCCGCACGGCAACGGTGAGCAAGAACTCAATGCGCGGCCAGTCGTCGAAGCGGGAGGTGGAATGATTGTCCGTGACGGCGACCTGACCGCCGCCTTCGTCGCGGACACCGTGATCCCGCTGCTGCGCGACCCCGTGCGGCTCGCGGACATGGGGCGGCGCGCGGCGGGAGCGGGTCACCGTAGCGCAGCCGCCGAGGTTGCGCAGATTGTTCTCGACGTGGCCGCGCTGAAGAAGGAAACCCGATGACCGACCTGCCCGCGCACCTCGAACGTGTCCACATGGTGGGGATCGGTGGCGCCGGAATGTCCGGGATCGCCCGGATCCTGCTGGCCCGAGGGGGCCAGGTGTCCGGATCCGACGCCAAGGAGAGCCGCGGCGTGCTGGCCCTCCGCGCTCGCGGCGCGAACGTGCGCATCGGCCACGACGCCAGCGCACTCGATCTCTTGCCCGGTGGACCCACCGTGGTCGTCACCACGCACGCCGCCATCCCGAAGGACAACCCGGAACTGGTCGAGGCCGCGCGGCGCGGCATCCCCGTGATCCTGCGCCCGGCGGTGCTCGCATCGTTGATGCAAGGTCACCGGACCCTGCTCGTGTCTGGCACCCACGGTAAGACCTCGACGACGTCTATGCTGGTGGTGGCGCTCCAGCATTGTGGTTACGACCCCTCTTTCGCGGTGGGCGGCGAGCTGAACGAAGCCGGGACCAACGCTCATCACGGCAGCGGTGACGTGTTCGTCGCCGAGGCCGACGAGAGTGACGGTTCGCTTCTCCAGTACGACCCCGATGTCGTCGTCGTCACCAACGTCGAGGCCGACCATCTCGACTATTTCGGGAGCCCGGAGGCCTATACCCAGGTTTTCGACGATTTCGCCGATCGGCTGTCGCCCGGCGGGCTCCTCGTCACCTGTCTCGACGATCCCGGTTCGGCGGCGCTCGCGTCACGGGTGAGCGCGCGGAACCTCCCCGGTGTGCGAGTGGTCGGCTACGGCAGCGCAGAGTCGTCCGCCGCTCCGTTCGACTCCGTCGACGGGATCGAGGTCGGTGCCCGGCTGCTGAGTTTCGAGGCCAGAGATGTGGGGGGAGTGCTGCAGTTCCAGCTGGCCGGTGAGCGGAGTCCGCGGACCATCCGGATGGGTGTCCCAGGACGGCACATGGCACTCAACGCGCTGGCCGCACTTCTCGCTGCCCGCGAGGCCGGAGCCGACGTCGACGAGATACTCGAAGGAATCGCCGGTTTCGGCGGTGTACACCGCCGGTTCCAGTTCACCGGTCGTGAGCGTGGCGTTCGGGTGTTCGACGACTATGCGCACCATCCCACCGAAGTACGTGCGGTGCTCGGCGCCGCCGCGGATCTGGTGCGCCAGCCGCACGAGGCGGATCGGCAAGAATCCGAGGAATCGGTCCGCCGGGGCAAAGTGATCGTCGTGTTCCAGCCGCATCTCTATTCGCGGACAGCAACTTTCGCAGAAGAGTTCGGGCATGCTCTCGATCTCGCCGACGAGGTCGTGGTGCTCGACGTGTACGGGGCGAGGGAGGAACCCATTCCCGGTGTCAGTGGCGCCCTGGTCGCACTGTCGGTGACCAAGCCGGTGCACTATCAGCCCGACCTGTCGCAGGCGCCGCGTCAGGTGGCGGGGTTGGCAGAACCCGGTGACGTCGTGATCACGATGGGTGCCGGTGACGTCACGATGCTCGGAAACCAGATTCTCGACGCGCTGCGCGCGGCCCCACACAACGCCTCCCGATGAGCCGGGAGCGCCGAGGTCGCCCGGAACGGCCGGATCGCCCGGTTCGCCGCGACACCCAGCGCAGTCCGCGGCCCGGTGGCGCGTCCGCACGGAGTTCCGGCACCAGGGCTGGGTCGCGCCGGACGCCGCCGGGCGGTGACCCGTCCACTCGCAGACCGCGCGGATCGGTCCCGGCCGCAGCATCTCCGGACGTGGAGCAGGAGCCTGGGCGGCCGTGGTATCGCAGGCCGGCGGTGACCGGTCTGATCGGTGTCGTGGTGGTCGTGGCGCTCGGTCTGGTGGCCTGGTTCACGCCGCTGTTGTCGGTGCGGTCCACCGATGTCGCGGGTGCCACGACCATTCCCGAGGAACAGATTCGACAGGTACTCGCCGTGCCGCAGGGGCAGCCACTGCTGCGCGTCGACACCGTGGCGGCCGCGCAACGGGTCGCCGCGATCCCTAAGGTGGCTACCGCCCGCGTGCAGAGAATGTATCCGTCCACCATTCGGGTGACGGTGACCGAACGCGTGCCGGTCGTGTTCGTCGATACTCCTGACGGCACGCATCTTCTGGACGCCGACGCTGTCGACTACGAGATCGCGCCACCGCCTCCCGGTGTTCCTCGCCTGGTCACTGACACTCCCGGGTGGGGCGATGCCAGTACCGCGGCTGCGCTCGAGGTGCTCGAGTCGATGCCGCCGCAATTGCGCGGGCAGGTGGGTGAGGTTGCGGCCAAATCCATTTCGGACATCTCGGTGACGCTGCTCGACGGCCGCGTCGTGGTGTGGGGCGGCACGGAGAAGTCCGAACGCAAAGCGGCGGTCACCTTGCCCCTGCTGACTCAGCCCGGACAGACGTACGACGTGTCGAGTCCTGATCTCCCGACGGTGCGGTAGGGGAATGGAATTCGGAGGCGGCTGCCAGCGAGCGAGTTCGTCAAATAACTGGGCGAGTCTCGGCGCGCCTAATGGCGTATCCCGATGACGGTGCATAGCGTTTCGCTCTAGTCGAGCACTTGACATAACCGTAACCCTATGGTTCAGGTTGAGAGTTTACCCGACTGATTTGTACGAAAGCGTGATACACACTCATGGAAGGCGAGAGCCGATGACGCCCCCGCACAACTACCTCGCCGTAATAAAGGTCGTCGGCATCGGCGGCGGCGGCGTGAACGCAGTCAACCGGATGATCGAGCAGGGACTCAAGGGAGTCGAGTTCATTGCCGTCAACACCGACGCGCAAGCGCTGCTGATGAGTGATGCCGACGTCAAGCTCGACGTCGGCCGCGAACTCACCCGCGGGCTCGGAGCCGGCGCGGATCCCGAAGTCGGCCGCAAGGCCGCAGAAGACCACAAGGACGAGATCGAGGAAGTGCTCAAGGGCGCCGACATGGTGTTCGTCACGGCCGGTGAGGGCGGCGGTACGGGTACCGGTGGCGCCCCCGTCGTCGCGAGTATCGCGCGCAAGCTCGGGGCCCTCACCGTCGGTGTGGTGACCCGGCCCTTCTCGTTCGAGGGAAAGCGTCGCGGCGGTCAGGCGGACACCGGCATCCAGTCGCTGCGCGAATCGTGCGACACCCTCATCGTCATTCCGAACGACCGCCTTCTCCAGCTCGGTGACGCCGCGGTGAGCCTCATGGATGCGTTCCGCAGCGCCGACGAGGTTCTCCTCAACGGTGTTCAGGGGATCACCGACCTCATCACCACCCCGGGTCTGATCAACGTCGACTTCGCCGACGTCAAGGGCGTCATGTCCGGGGCCGGTAGCGCGCTGATGGGCATAGGGTCCTCGCGCGGTGAGGGGCGTGCGATCAAGGCTGCCGAGTCCGCGATCAACTCACCTCTCCTCGAAGCATCGATGGAGGGTGCGCGCGGCGTCCTGCTGTCGATCGCGGGTGGCAGCGACCTCGGACTGTTCGAGATCAACGAGGCCGCCTCGCTCGTCCAGGAAGCGGCGCACATCGATGCCAACATCATCTTCGGCACCGTGATCGACGACTCGCTGGGTGACGAGGTGCGGGTCACCGTCATCGCCGCCGGATTCGACGGCGGCACGCCGGCCCGTCGTCCGGTCGAGTCCACCGCCGCCGGCCGCAGCGCCATCGGGGCCGGACGCGCGGGTGAAGTGAACCAGGGCGCGGAGCCGCAGGGCGGTGAGCCGATGTCCGTGACACGCGAGACGATCAGCTCGCACAGCGCGAGCAGTCTGCCTCCGTTGTCCGGAAACGGCTCTTCCCGGCCCGTGCCGGTGTCCGACGAGGAGGGCGAAGACGACGTCGACGTGCCCTCCTTCATGCGTCGTTGACTTCGCCGTCGGGTCCCGGATTCCGGGTTCGCCGCGTCGTCACCGCACGTGCGGGTGGGCACTCCGTCGGACCGTACGAGTCCTTCAATCTGGGTGACCACGTGGGGGACGACCCCGGCGCGGTAGAGGCCAATCGTCGTCGGCTGGCCGACAAGATCGGTGTTCCGTTCGACCACCTGATCTGGATGGAACAGATTCACAGTCGCACGGTGACGGTGGTCGACAGACCTACCGATACGGCTGTGCCGGCAACCGACGCGTTGGTGACCACGGTGCCGGGTTTGGCGCTGGCCACACTCAGCGCCGACTGTGTGCCCGTCCTGCTCTCCGACGAGGAGGCGGGCGTCATCGCGGCCGTGCACGCCGGACGGATCGGTGCACGCATCGGTATCGTCCCCCGGGTTCTCGAGGTGATGGTGGAGCAGGGCGCCCGGATCGGACGGATCGGTGCCTTCCTCGGCCCGGCCGCGAGTGGACGCCAGTACGAGGTTCCCGCCGCAATGCAGGCGGATGTCGAAAAGTACCTTCCCGGCAGTGCCACCCGCACGGTGAAGGGGACTCCCGGTCTCGACCTGCGGGCCGGCATCCGCAGGCAACTGCTCGACGCGGGAGTGTCGGGTGTCGCCGAGGATCCGCGCTGCACCATCGAGGACCGGACCCTCTTCAGTCATCGGCGGGAGGCACCGACCGGCCGGCTCGCAGCGGTTATCTGGATGGATACTGGGCAGGGCGGCAGGTAGGCGCGCGAGAGGGTGTGGGAGTTGACGGCGATGGATCGTGTTCCGGAGGCGAGCGGAGCGGGCGACCGTGTCGCTCAGATCTCGGGTGCGCTCGGGGCTGTCCGCGAGCGGTTGGATGCGGCGTGCCGTGCGGCGGGACGCGAACCCTCGGATGTGATGCTCCTCCCGGTCACCAAGTTTTTCCCGGAGTCCGATGCTCGCATCCTCTATGAACTCGGTTGCCGCGAGTTCGGTGAGTCGCGTGAGCAGGAAGCGACCGCGAAAATCGGCGAGTTCCGCGCCCGAGTTCCGGACCCGGCGGTGCGGTGGCACATGATCGGCCACCTGCAACGCAACAAGGCCCGGGCGATCGCCCAGTGGGCGTACGCAATTCACTCGGTGGACAGCGAGCGGCTGGTCGGCGCGCTCGGTAAGGCAGCGACCGCTGCCGTCGAGGCGGGAGAACGCACGGAGCCGCTCCGGGTGTTGCTCCAGGTCAGCCTCGACGGTGATCCCCAGCGCGGCGGCGCTGTGGTGGGCGACCTCGAAAGCCTTGCAGCGCAGGTTCGGTCGGCTCCACACCTCGAATTCCGGGGTTTGATGGCCGTCCCACCGATCGAGGCCGACCCGGATGCGGCATTCGAGGAGCTGCACAACATTCACGCCCGGTTGTGCGTGGAGCATCCCGATGCGACGGAGCTCTCAGCGGGGATGACGAATGATCTCGAGCACGCTGTCCGACACGGGTCGACGTGCGTGCGTGTCGGAACCGCTCTGTTGGGCGCGAGGCCTATAACCTCGAAATGATCGCCGAGGCGAGCCTCGATGGAAAGTCGGCTGGGTGATCGCCAACCCGTCCACACCGCTGCGACCGGTCGTAGCGAGATCCTGTCCGCCGCGCCAAGGAAGGTCGATCAATGAGCAGTCTGCACAAGTTCAAGGCTTACTTCGGCATGGTTCCCCTCGACGACTACGAGGACGAGTACCTGGACGAGCCGGAGCCTGCGCGCAGGCCTGCACGCCCGGTACGGGACGGTGGACGTGATCCGTATCTCGACCGCGACGACCGGGACTTCGCCGAGCCTGCGTTCAGCAAGGCGGCGTATGCCCCGGGTAGGCGCGACGATCTCGACGACGAGTTCGACCGCTACGAAGGCCCGCGGCACGCGTCGCGGGTCGAGCCTGTGGCTGTGCGTTCGGCGCGCCCCGGCGTGAGTGGGTCGGTCCGGGGGAGCACCCGCGGTGCGCTCGCTGTCGATACTCGATCCGAGCGGGTGGAAAGCCGCCGCGGACCTCTCTTCGACGAGGGCGGTCCGCTCTCGAAGATCACGACGCTGCGGCCCCGCGACTACAGCGAGGCGCGCACCATCGGTGAGCGCTTCCGCGACGGCACCCCGGTCATCATGGACCTCGTGGAGATGAGCAACGCCGACGCGAAACGTCTCGTCGATTTCGCGGCGGGCCTGGCGTTCGCCTTGCGCGGCTCCTTCGACAAGGTGGCAACGAAGGTGTTCTTGCTCTCACCCGCCGACATCGACGTCTCGGCCGAGGAGCGCCGCCGGATCGCCGAGACGGGCTTCTACAGCCAGAAGTAGCACTGCGTTCAGCAGGATTGGCAGTGCGGGTCAGAGAAAACCGAAGGGCGATCATCGGGATCAGGACGTTCGGACATCACGCGGGCTGCGATGGCTGAGGTACAGAGTGCCCTGGCCGGGCGGCCCGTTTTGATAGACCGAACTGTTTCAGGCAGAGTGAAGGTGTGGCCTTGTTCTCGGTGATCTATTTGATACTGTTCGTTTTCTGGCTGCTTCTCATCGGCAGAATCATCGTCGAGTTCGTACGGACCTTCGCTCGGGACTGGCGGCCGACCGGCGTCGTGGTCGTCATTCTCGAGGCGATATTTACGGTCACAGATCCGCCGGTCAAGCTGCTGCGGCGATTGATTCCCCCGATAAATCTGGGCGGGGTGCGGTTGGATCTATCCATCATGGTCTTGCTGTTCATCGTCTTCATCCTGATGTCGATCGTTCAGGGGCAAGCGCGTGCTACGGGTCTGGTGTGACAGAATGGACCCCATTGATCCAGTGTTGGTTCACCGTTACGTAGACTGCGCTGTAACTGAATGCTTGCTAGACCGCCAAATGACGCGTGAAGGGATCCTTCCATGCCGCTGACTCCAGCTGATGTGCACAATGTCGCGTTCAGCAAGCCGCCGATCGGTAAGCGGGGCTACAACGAAGACGAGGTCGATGCGTTTCTCGACCTTGTCGAGCAAGAGTTGTCGCGCCTGATCGAGGAGAACGCCGACCTTCGGCAGCGAGTGGGTGAGCTCGACAAGGAACTCGCCGATGCGAAGAAGGCCCCGCGCCCGTCCGGCGCGGCCTCAGCGCCTGCGCCCAAGGCCGAGCCCGCTCGTGTCGTCGAGCAGCCCAAGGCGCCGGCGCCCGCACCTGCCCCGGCCGCCGCGGCTCCGCAGGCGGCACCGCAGGGAGCGGACGCTCACATGCAGGCCGCCAAGGTACTCGGCCTCGCCCAGGAAATGGCCGATCGTCTCACCAGCGATGCGAAGACCGAATCCGAGCAGCTTCTCGGTAATGCCCGCACCAATTCGGAGCAGCTGGTCAGTGACGCGCGGCAGCGTTCTGAATCGATGATTGCGGATGCTCGGCAGAAGTCCGAGGCGCTGATCACGGACGCGCAGACTCGTTCCGAGACCCAGCTGCGGCAGGCCAAGGAGAAGGCCGATGCACTGCAGGCGGACGCGGAGAAGAAGCACACCGAGATCATGGCGACGATCAACCAGCAGCGGTCGGTGCTGGAGGGTCGCATCGAGCAGCTCAAGACCTTCGAGCGTGAATACCGCGTGCGGCTGAAGTCGTACCTGGAGTCGCAGCTCGAGGAGCTGGAGCAGCGGGGTTCCGCCGTTCCGGTGGACGGTGGTCAGGATTCGTTCGCGCAGGGCGGATCGCAGTCGAATTACAGCCAGTCCTACGCCAAGGGCAATAGCTGACTGAGCGTGCGGTAGTTGCCCAGCCAGCGGCCCGGATAGAGGTTGAGCCGTGCTGGTCGTGACACTCGTTCTTGCAGCGGTGGGGTTCGCCCTCCTGGTGGTCGCTCTGATGACCGGTTCGGTCATCTGGGCCTGGGGATGCATCGTGGTGTGCGTCGCGGGTGCGGTGCTGCTGCTGATCAGTGCCCTCGCGGGCAGGCGGACGGCAGCGGTGTCCGGCCGCGGTACCGATTCAGTTCCGCCCCCCGACCCGTCGAGTGACTGACCGCGCCGGTTCCTCACGGCGAGGACGACTACACTACGTAGAGCGAGCAATTTCAGATAGCGAGACAACCACGGCGTCGATCCGGCCATCACCGGGGAGCCTTCGGAAGAACGGCCGTACGCGGGCTCAGTAGAACCGAACGGGTGGGCCCGTCACAGCCCGCTAGTGAGAGGCACTCCTCGGAGTGCAAGCGGGGTGGTACCGCGGTGGTGACGCATGAGGCGTCCCCGTCGTCCCCGTGCCGAGTACGTCAGGCACGAGGAGATCGCGGTGAGCACCACCAGTAACGTCACCAGCACCAACGAGTCCTACCCGAAGGTCGATTACGGCGTTCCGCAGGATGCGGGCGTCAAGTTCCCTCAGGTGGAGCAGCGTGTGCTCGCGGGGTGGGACGAGGACGACACTTTCCGGGCGTCCGTGACACAGCGTGAAGGTGCCGAGGAATTCGTCTTCTACGACGGCCCGCCGTTCGCCAACGGTCTTCCGCACTACGG
Organism: Rhodococcus oxybenzonivorans; assembly: GCF_003130705.1. Classification (NCBI taxonomy): domain Bacteria; kingdom Bacillati; phylum Actinomycetota; class Actinomycetes; order Mycobacteriales; family Nocardiaceae; genus Rhodococcus; species Rhodococcus oxybenzonivorans. The sequence goes on from NZ_CP021354.1 coordinate 2,633,223, forward strand.
TCACCTGTTGACCGGGTATGTCAAAGACCTCATCCCACGTTTCCAGACCATGCGCGGCAAAAAGGTCGAGCGCCGGTTCGGCTGGGACTGCCACGGCCTTCCTGCCGAACTCGAGGCGGAGAAGCAGCTCGGCATCAAGGACAAGTCCGAGATCGACGTCATGGGTCTCGAGAAATTCAACGAATACTGCAAGTCCTCGGTTCTGCGATACACCGACGAGTGGCGCAACTACGTCACCCGCCAGGCCAGGTGGGTCGACTTCGACAACGATTACAAGACCCTGGACCTCGACTTCATGGAGTCGGTCATGTGGGCCTTCAAGGAGCTGTTCGACAAGGGGCTGATCTACCAAGGCTTCCGAGTGCTGCCGTACAGCTGGTACGAGCAGACGCCGCTGTCGAATCAGGAGACCCGACTCGACGACGCGTACAAGATGCGTCAGGACCCGGCCGTTACCGTCGACATGCCGCTGCGCGGTGAGGGCCCGCTGGATGGCGCGAACGCGATCATCTGGACCACGACGCCGTGGACCCTGCCGTCCAACCTCGCGATCGCGGTGCACCCCGACATCGACTACGTGCAGGTGTCGGGTCTCGACGGGAAACGCTATGTGCTCGCCCGCGATCGTCTGGGCCATTACGCGCGGGAACTCGGGGACTCGCCGGACGTGCTGTCCGAGCACACGGGGGCCGACCTCATCGGTCTGCACTACGACCCGCCGTTCGACTTCTTCGCCGGTCACGAGAACGCGCACCGCGTCATCTCGGCCGACTATGTCACCACCGAGTCCGGTACCGGAATCGTGCACATGGCCCCGGCTTTCGGTGAGGAGGACTACGACTACTGCCTCCGCAACGGCATCGAATTGGTCCAGCCGCTCGACGCGGGTGGCAAGTTCACGTCGATGGTGCCGCCCTACGAGGGGCTTCAGGTGTTCGACGCGAACCCGGCGATCATCAAGGACCTCAAGGCTGCTGGAAAGTTGCTGCGGCACGAAACGATTGAGCACTCGTATCCGCACAGTTGGCGCAGCGGCCAGCCGCTGATCTACATGGCGGTCCCGTCGTGGTTCGTCGCGGTCACCAAGTTCCGCGATCGGATGGTGGAACTGAACCAGGAGATCACCTGGGTGCCGGAGCACATCCGCGACGGACAGTTCGGCAAGTGGCTCGAGGGTGCCCGAGACTGGAACATCAGCCGTAACCGGTACTGGGGCAGCCCCATCCCGGTGTGGGTCTCCGACGACCCGGCCTATCCGCGGACCGACGTGTACGGCTCGCTCGACGAACTCGAGCGCGACTTCGGCGTGCGCCCGACCGATCTGCACCGGCCGATGATCGACGACCTCGTGCGCCCGAACCCCGACGATCCGACGGGGAAGTCGATGATGCGTCGCGTGCCCGAGGTGCTCGACTGCTGGTTCGAATCCGGGTCGATGCCCTACGCCCAGGTGCATTACCCGTTCGAGAACCGCGAGTGGTTCATCGGGGCGACGGGGGATGATACCGCCCACTTCCCGGGCGATTTCATCGTGGAGTACAACGGCCAGACCCGCGGCTGGTTCTACACGCTGCACGTGCTGGCGACCGCATTGTTCGACCGTCCCGCATTCAAGACCGTTGCGGCCCACGGCATCGTCCTGGGCGACGACGGACTGAAGATGAGTAAGTCGAAGGGCAACTACCCGGATGTCAAGGAGGTGTTCGAGCGCGACGGTTCGGACGCCATGCGGTGGTTCCTCATGTCTTCGCCGATCCTGCGGGGCGGAAATCTCGTGGTCACCGAGCAGGGCATCCGTGAGGGTGTCCGGCAGGCGCTGCTGCCGTTGTGGAACGCGTGGAGTTTCCTGCAGCTGTACGCGCCGAAGCCGGGTCAGTGGCGGACCGACTCCACCAACGTCCTCGACCGGTACATCCTCGCCAAGCTGGCCGGCACCAGGGACGTGATCACCGTTGCGCTCGAGGCGAACGACATCGCCGGGGCGTGTGACGAACTGCGCACGTTCTGTGATGCGTTGACGAACTGGTATGTGCGGCGGTCGCGTTCGCGTTTCTGGGACGAGGACAAGGACGCCGTCGACACCCTCCACACGGTGCTCGAAGTGGTCACCCGGCTGGCCGCTCCGTTGCTGCCGCTGATCAGTGAGGTCATTTGGCGTGGGCTCACCGGCGGACGGTCCGTGCACCTCGCCGACTGGCCGGCCGCAGGTGATTTGCCGGCGGATGCGGAGTTGGTGTCGGCGATGGACGAGGTTCGGTCGGTGTGTTCGACGGTGCTGGGACTGCGGAAGGCCCAGAACCTGCGGGTGCGGCTGCCGCTGCCGGAGGTGACGGTGGCCGCGGACGACGCCGAGCGTCTGCGCCCCTACCTGGGACTGATCGCCGACGAGGTGAATGTGAAGAAGGTCGACCTCACGACGGATGTGGACGTGCACGGCCGTTTCGAGCTCGTCGTCAACGCGCGTGCCGCGGGGCCGCGCCTGGGCAAGGACGTGCAGACCGTCATCAAGGCCGTGAAGGCCGGTGACTGGTCGGAGAACTCGGACGGTGTCGTCACCGCGGCGGGGATCGAGTTGCTGCCGGAGGAGTACACGCAGCGGCTGGTCGCCGCCGAACCGGAGTCGACAGCAGCCCTGCCCGACGGGGCCGGCCTGGTGGTCCTCGACTCCGCTGTCACCGAGGAACTCGAAGCCGAGGGCTGGGCGAAGGACCGCATCCGTGAGTTGCAGGATGCGCGCCGGGCGGCGGGCCTCGACGTGTCGGACCGGATCACCGTGGTGCTCGAGGTCCCGGCCGAGCGGCGGGACTGGGCACGTGCTCACCGCGAGCTGATCGCGGGCGAGATACTCGCTGTCGAGCTCGAACTCGCCGAGGCGCCCGCCGACGCGGTCGAGCTCGGTGAGGGTGTGCGGGCGGCCATCTCGAAGGTGTGATCTGTCGGACCGCGCGGGTAGGTTGCACCAGGTGAGTCGTCGATGGGTGCTGCACCTCGACATGGATGCCTTCTTCGCCTCCGTGGAGCAGCTCACCCGGCCGACGCTGCGTGGCCGCCCGGTGCTCGTCGGTGGACTCGGCGGTCGCGGGGTGGTCGCCGGGGCCAGTTACGAGGCGCGGGTGTTCGGCGCCCGTTCCGCGATGCCGATGCACCAGGCCCGGCGGCTCGTCGGGCCCGGTGCCGTCGTATTGCCGCCGCGCGGCCGGCTGTACGGGATGTTGAGCAAGTCCGTGTTCGATGCGCTGCGTGGCCCCATGCCCGTGCTCGAGCAGCTGTCGATGGACGAGGCGTTCGGCGAACCGGCGGAGCTGGCCGGGGTGGACCCGGCCACTGTCCGCCGGTACTGCGAAGGCCTGCGCGCCCTGGTCTTCGAAGAATCCGGACTGGTCGCGTCGATCGGTGCGGGATCCGGCAAGCAGGTGGCGAAGATCGCGTCCGGTCTTGCCAAGCCGAATGGAATCACCGTCATCGCGCCGGAGGAACAGCAGGAGTTGCTCGACGGGTTGCCCGTGCGGAAGTTGTGGGGCATAGGTCCCGTCGCCGAGGACAAGCTCAAACGGCTCGGCATCGAGACGATCGGAAGTCTCGCGCGCACTCCCGAATCCGAGGTGGCTTCCATTCTCGGCACCACGATCGGTCCCGGCCTGCACCGGCTGGCGCGGGGCATCGACAATCGGCCTGTCGCCGAGCGGGCCGAGTCGAAACAGGTCAGTGCCGAGACCACCTATGCCACCGACATCGTCACCCTCGCGGAGCTGCGGGGAGCGGTCGAGTCCAGTGCGGGTTCCGCGTTCGCGCGCCTGCAGAAGGACGGCCGCGCGGCCCGTACGGTGGTGCTCAAGCTGAAGAAGGCGGACATGAGCATCGTTACCCGGTCGGTCACCTTGCCCTACGCCACCCTGGACCGTCCCACCCTGGTCGCCGCGGCTCAGCGGCAGGTGATCGACCCTCTCGAGCTCGGTCCCGTTCGCCTTGTCGGGGTCGGCTTCGCCGGTCTGTCGACGGTGCGGCAAGGTTCGCTGTTCCCCGAACTGGATCTGGACGTGCCCGGCTATCCGGACTCGGCGGCGACGCGAAACGAAGGCGGCGACGCGGTGTCGCCCGTGCAGCCGATTCCGGCACGCGAACCCGATCGACGATGGCATCCGGGTCTGGATGTGAGGCACCCCGACTTCGGGCACGGGTGGGTCCAGGGCGCGGGGCATGGTGTCGTGACCGTCCGATTCGAAACGCGCACAACGGGTCCCGGCGTAGCCCGCACCTTCAAGGAGGACGACGAGCAACTCGAGCACGCAGGAGTGGAGGGCTCCCTCGCCTGAGGTCCCGGCTTGGCTGAGACGGAGTGGAGGGCGGCTCGGCGAGAAGGTAGCCTCGGTGGCTGGTGCTTACCCTTGGGTAATGTTGCCCCAGGATGCAGCACTTCGATGCTGAGTTCGCCCGAGAACGAACACCCGAGAATGAAGAGGTTATTCAGTTGAAGCTTCGTAAGATCACGGTTGCCGCAGTAGCGATCGCCGCAGCCCTCACCATGTCCGCCTGTGGTTCGGACGACAGCGACACGGCGACCAAGACCACGACCACCACGACTTCCGCAGCCGAAACCTCGGAAGCCCTCGAGGTGCCTACCGCTGCCGAACTCAACGCTCTGCTCGTCAAGGGTCTCGACCCCAACACGCCCCTCGAAGAGAAGTCGGTCATGGTCGAGGGCTCCGAGCAGGATCCTCAGCTGATCAACCAGGTCGCCGCCGCAGCCAAGGCGAACAACGCCGAGGTCATCGTGCTCGATCCGGTCATCGACAACGGTGACGGCACCGCCAGTGGCCAGCTGCAGCTGACCGTCAACGGCCAGGTTCAGCAGGGTGGTCTGCCTGCAATCTTCATCCCGGGCGAGAACGGCGAATGGAAGCTTTCGAAGGTCACCGCGTGCCAGATCGTGTCGCTCGCGCAGCTGACCTCGCCGGCGTGCCCCGCCTGATCGAAGACATTCCGGTCCCGACGGACCGATAGAGATTCGGTGCCGATGCCGGCGTCCCTTAGCGGGACGCCGGCATCGGTCGTTTCGAGTCGGCCGCTCAGCTGGCAGGCGCGGACGCGAGCTTGCTCACGGCGGCGTGCGTCATGTCCTCGAAGACGCCCTCGTCGATCGGCTCCTGCCCCGTGGCCACCAACTGGGTCACGGTGCTTCCGGTCATCGCGACGGCTACATCCGAGACGAGGCTGAAGCCGTCACTGGTGGTGACGAGCCGGAACCCGATCGACGCATCGCCCGCCGGTCGTCCGTCCCGGCCGCCGACCCGGTACTGCACGTCCACCCCGTCGGCGTCCGTGCCGGAGTAGTCGGTGCACTGGGCGAGGGTGGTCTGGATGTCGGTGAACGCCTGTGTCGCGTCGGCGGCCGTCGGGTAGCTCGCTGCATCTTGATCGACGGTCGTGAAGTTCGGGCCCTGAAACCAGGCGGACGCGGACGCGGCGGCGCCGGGATGCTGATCCGCAACAGGGGACAGGACGGCGCTGCACAGGGCCGGGTCGGTGCTCGACTTGTCGGACTGCGCAGCCTCGGAGGCCGGCGGGAGTCCGAGGTCCTCCTCGGGGTCGGCGACGGGGGAGAAGCCGACGGGAAGGTCACCGACGTCGAGCAGTGCGGCCCGCAGCACGGCCGAATCGGTGAACGGAGCACCGGCGGCGCCGGGGGGCGCCGTGACCATCGGGCCGAGCGGTGCGAGGAACTCGTCGGGTCCCGGTTCGCTGTCTGCGGCCGACGAGCACGCCGACACTGCGAGGACGGTCAGTACGGCAGCGATGGCACGAACGCGCATCAGGATCCCCACTGCACCCGGTTCGAGGTGGTCTGCCGCAGGAGGGTGGCGCCCTCCGGGTCACTGTATTGCTGCTCACCGGACACGGTTACCGTCCCGGCGACAGGCAGCGGAAGGCCGAGATCGACGGTCGTCGTGCCCGCCCCCCGCATGACGTACTGGTCGACGTTGAGGGTCCCCGCCTCACCGGGGAGCTGCCAGATCGGTGACTGCGGTGTCTGGTCGACGGTGTAGTCGATGGTCACCCGATTCCCGTCGCGGGCGGTGAGGGTGGCGACAGTGGTTTGATCCAGGGCGATGCCGCTCATCACTTTCTGATGGATGGTCCACTGCGCTCCTATGCCGACCGGTTCGGCGGGGAAGGCGATCGTGCGGTACACCGCCTGGTAGAACGCCTGCTCGATTGCCGAACGCGCTATGTCCTGCGATTCGGCCGCAGGACGGAGGCGAAGGGCGGTGATCGCGCCGGTCGAATCGAACGTGAAGCCGGCCCCGGATCCCTTGCTCGCTTCCAGGGCGCTCGCCAGGCGGGAGTCCGGACTCGTCACGGCGCCGAGCGTGAGGTCGAGGGCGATGGCCCCGTCAGCGTCCTCGGTCGGGCGTGTGACCACCGCGGTGAGGGGCACCGTGATCTCGGGGGAGGAAAAGTCCTGGACCGGCTGATCGTCGATCCGCTGGAATACCTCGGCGCCCGTGGTCAGCCGCACCTGCTGGGCGACGTCTACCGCCGGCCGGCGCTGAAGCACCTCTCGCGGCTCGTCACCGGGCCGAGTCAGCCGGACGGTCGTCGCGGAGATGGGGACCGTCACCTCGGCGGTGGTCGACGTGGTTCCCGCGGGACCTGCCTGCGAGGAGTCGTCGTCACTTCCACAGCCCGCGGCCAGAGCGACCAGGGAGAGTGTTGCGGCGAGTAGAGAGGAACCGGGTCGCGAAGCTTTCGAGAACAGTGGCACGCCCCCAGGTTAGTGGGCACGGGAGCGCATGAACGGCGGCTTGCCCGCGTAGTGGATGATGGACGGGTGAGTCAAGACCCCGCGGCCGAGAACGACACCGCCGCCGAAGACCCGAACGACACCAACACGACCACCACCTCCGCACCCGTGGCTGCACGGTATCAGCGCATGCGGTTGCTGTTCGTCATCGCCGGTGTCGTGCTGATCACCGACCTCGTGACCAAGGTGCTCGCCGTTGCCAAGATCGAGCCGGGGGAGTCGGTTCGGGTGATCGGCGACGTGGTCACGCTGCGTCTCGTGCGCAACCCGGGTGCCGCATTCTCGATGGCCACGGGCATGACGTGGTTGCTCACGCTGGTGGCCGTCGGTGTGGTCATCGGGGTCGTGCGCATCGGACGGACGCTGCGGTCACCGTGGTGGGCGCTCGGTCTGGGACTCGTCCTCGGTGGCGCCCTGGGCAACCTCGTCGACCGCTTCTTCCGGGCACCGGGAGTGATGCAGGGGCACGTCGTCGACTTCGTCTCCGTCGGCTGGTGGCCAGTGTTCAATGTGGCCGACTCCGGCATCGTGTGCGGTGCGGTCTTACTCGTAGTGCTCACCCTGATAGGCCTCGAACCGGACGGAACTCGGAAGGTGGAGAAGAAGTGAGGGAAACTCGGTCGATGCCGGTTCCGGACGGGCTCGACTCGATGCGGGTCGACGCCGGCCTCGCGCGACTGCTCGGGCTCTCGAGGACCGCGGTCGCGCAGCTCACCGAGGACGGGTCGGTTCTCGTCGACGGAGCGCCCGTCGGAAAATCCGATCGACTCTCGGCCGGGACGTGGCTGGAGGTGGAACTCCCGGAGCCGCCGCGCCCGCTGACGATCGAGGCGGAACCCGTCGAGGGTATGGAAATTCTGTACGCCGACGACGATGTCGTCGCAGTCGACAAGCCGGTGGGTGTGGCCGCCCATGCCAGTGTGGGCTGGACCGGTCCCACGGTGATCGGCGGCCTGGCCGCCGCAGGCTTCCGGATTTCGACGTCGGGTGCGCACGAACGGCAGGGCATCGTCCATCGGCTCGACGTCGGCACGTCGGGCGTGATGGTGGTGGCCACGTCCGAACGCGCCTACACGCTTCTCAAGCGCGCATTCAAACAGCGGACCATCGACAAGCGGTATCACGCCCTCGTGCAGGGCCACCCCGATCCGAGTAGCGGAACCATCGACGCACCGATCGGGCGGCATCGCAGCAACGACTGGAAGTTCGCCGTCACCGCGGACGGAAAGCCCAGCATCACGCACTACGACACCGTGGAGGCGTTCCAGGCGGCGAGCCTGCTGGACATTCACCTCGAGACGGGACGGACCCACCAGATCCGCGTGCACTTCGCGGCTCTGCGACATCCGTGCTGCGGTGACCTCACCTATGGCGCGGACCCTCGACTGGCGGAACGGCTCGGTCTCGAGCGCCAGTGGTTGCACGCTCGATCGCTCGGCTTCGCGCATCCGGCTGACGGGCGGTGGGTGGAAATCACGTCCAAGTATCCGAAAGACCTCGAGGATGCTCTCGAGGTTCTCCGGTCCAGCTGAGGTGATCCGCGGCCGCCCGACCGGAGTCGCCGTCCCGGTCGGTGTCACCATCGCGGTGGTGTTGCTCCTGGTGATCGTGCTGGGAATCACCAATCCGGTTCGAGCCCCGCTCGTCACGTCAGATGCTCTCGGTCCGGACAACGGCGAAGTGGTGTCCGATTATGTGGCTCGTGCGGCCGGAACGCTGGAACAACCACCCGGGAACGAGCACTGGGCCCTGGTGTCGTTCGCCCGGCCGGTGTCCTCCGACACGGTGCTCGAGGTCGCGGCCACGGTGCGGGTGTCACAGCTGCTATTCCGGCTTCCACTCGACCGGGTCCAGACGCCGCTCGTTCCGGTGTCGGTCGCCTCGGGTGCCGCAGCGATCGAACGCGCGCACGTCCTGGCGTCCGCCCGGGTCCAGCGCATGACCGGCGAGACGGTCCGACAGGGGGACATTGCTGCGGTGTCCTCCCAGCAGTTCGCGCGCGACTGCCCCTGTGTGATCGGCATCGTGGTGCGGGGAAACCTCGACCGGTTGGGCGCACTGCGCTCGACCTCGGCGGTCCGCGCTGTCGAGGCGTTGCACGCCGACGCGGTGTTCGGACGTTTCGCGATCCGGCCTCTACTGCCCGAGCACGCCGAGACGGTCTCGCCCGGCCCCGACGACGGTGCGGTGGTATCCGGAGGTGGCCCGTGACAGCGCGGAAGGCGGAAACCGTCGGCGTGGCCTGCGGAGTCGGTGCCTACACGCTCTGGGGTGCTTTTCCCGCATTCTTCGGAATTCTCGGCCCGGCAGGGTCGGTCGAGATTCTCGCCCATCGGGTGGTGTGGACGCTGGCCCTGATGCTCGTGGTGCTGTGGGCGTCCGGGCGCATCCGCTCGCTGCGCGGACTCGGGGTGCGGACATGGCTCCTCGTCGCCGCGGCGTCGGCGTTGATCGCGATCAACTGGGGCACGTACATCTACGGCGTGACGTCGGACCGGGTGGTCGAGACTGCACTCGGCTACTTCATCAACCCGCTGGTGAGCGTTCTGCTGGGGGTAGTGATCTTCCGGGAGCGTCTGGTGCCGGCGCAGATCGTGGCCCTCGCGCTCGCCGCCGCGGCGGTCGTCGTGATCACCGTCGACTACGGACATCCGCCGTACATCGCGCTCACCCTGGCGCTGTCCTTCGCGCTGTACGGGCTCTGCAAGAAGGTGATGCCTCTGGACCCGAGGACCAGTCTCACCGCCGAAGGCATCGTCGCGGGACCGATCGCGCTCAGCTATCTCGTCTACCTGTCGGTCGTGGGCACCGGCACGTTCCTCGGGCACGGGCCCGGTCACAGCCTGCTCCTCATCGCCGCCGGCCCGGTGACCGCGCTTCCGCTGCTGCTGTTCGGCGCTGCCGCGCAGCGAGTGCCGCTGCGCACGCTCGGAATGTTGCAATACTTGACACCTGCCCTGCAGATGATGTGGGGCGTCGCCGTCCTGCACGAGGACATGCCGGCCTCCCGGTGGATCGGATTCGCGTTGATCTGGGTGGCACTTGCGATCTTCACTACCGATGCGCTGGTGCGGGTTCGGCGCGGGAGACAGTCAGCGCGATCGTCACAGGAGCCCGTCCAGTAACTCTCGTCACGAGTTCGCCGACACCCCGCCGCAGCGGCGGGCGGTGTCGGTCCGAGGGCCTACACTCGTGAGGCTCCCAGACCTTCAGAGAGGCGCACGTGGCTGACTCGTTCGTACATCTGCACAATCACACCGAGTATTCGATGCTCGACGGTGCGGCCAAGGTCGGCCCCCTGTTCGAAGAGGCCGAGCGGTTGGGAATGACCGCGGTGGGAATGACCGACCACGGCAACATGTACGGAGCCAGCGAGTTCTACAACGTGGCGAAGAAGCAGGGCATCAAGCCGATCATCGGGATCGAGGCCTACGTTGCGCCCGAATCCCGTTTCAACACCAAAAGGGTTCTGTGGGGCGACCGCAGCCAGAAGTCCGACGACGTCTCCGGTAGCGGTGCGTACACCCACATGACGATGGTTGCGGAGAACGCCACCGGTCTGCGAAACCTGTTCAAGCTGTCCTCCCTCGCGTCGATCGAGGGGCAGCTCGGCAAGTGGGCGCGCATGGACGAGGAGCTGATCGCCACTTACCACGAAGGCATCATCGCCACCACCGGGTGCCCGTCCGGTGAAATCCAGACGCGTCTGCGGCTCGGTCACGACCGGGAGGCCCTCGAAGCCGCCGCGAAGTGGCAGGAGATCTGGGGCAAGGACAACTTCTTCCTCGAACTGATGGACCACGGTCTGTCGATCGAGCGGCGGGTCCGGGAGGGACTGCTCGAGATCAGCAAGAAACTCGACATTCCGCCGCTCGCCACCAACGACTGCCACTACGTCACCAAGGACGCCGCGGAGAACCACGAGGCCCTCCTCTGTATCCAGACCGGTAAGACGCTGTCCGATCCCACCCGGTTCAAGTTCGACGGCGACGGCTACTACCTGAAGTCCGCCGCGGAGATGCGGGCATTGTGGGACGACCAGGTGCCCGGCGCGTGCGACAACACGCTGCTGATCGCCGAGCGTGTCCAGTCGTACGACGACGTGTGGGCGCACCACGACCGAATGCCGATCTTCCCTGTTCCCGAGGGCGAGACGCAGGGCACCTGGTTGCGCAAGGAGGTCATGCGCGGACTGGACCGCCGGTTCCCCGACGGACCGCCCGAGGAGTACCTCGCCCGCGCCGATTACGAGATCGGCGTCATCCTCGAAATGGGTTTCCCGGCATACTTCCTCGTCGTCGGTGACCTGATCAACCACGCGCGCGAGGTGGGGATCCGCGTCGGTCCCGGCCGAGGTTCCGCCGCAGGGTCGCTCGTGGCGTACGCGATGGGTATCACCAATATCGATCCCATCCCGCACGGTCTGCTGTTCGAGCGGTTCCTCAACCCCGAGCGCGTGTCGATGCCCGATATCGATATCGACTTCGACGACCGTCGGCGCGGTGAAATGGTGCGCTACGCCACCGACAAGTGGGGAAGCGACCGGGTGGCTCAGGTCATCACGTTCGGCACAATCAAGACGAAGGCGGCCATCAAGGATTCCGCCAGGGTCCAGTTCGGTCAGCCGGGATTCGCGATCGCCGATCAGATCACCAAGGCGCTGCCGCCGCCCATCATGGCCAAGGACATTTCGGTGTCGGGCATCACCGATCCGAATCACGAGCGGTACAAGGAAGCGGTCGAGGTTCGTGCCCTCATCGACTCCAACCCGGACGTCGCTAAGATCTACCAGACTGCCAAGGGTCTCGAAGGCCTGATCCGCAACGCGGGCGTCCACGCCTGCGCGGTGATCATGTCGTCCGAGCCGTTGATGGACGCCATTCCGGTGTGGAAGCGCGCCCAGGACGGCGCCATCATCACCGGTTGGGACTATCCGTCGTGTGAGGCCATCGGCCTCCTCAAGATGGACTTCCTCGGCCTTCGAAACCTCACCGTCATCGGTGATGCTATCGACAACATCAAGGCCAACCGAGGCATCGACCTCGACCTCGACACGCTCCCGCTCGACGATCCGGCAACCTACGAATTGCTCTCGCGCGGTGACACTCTCGGTGTCTTCCAGCTCGACGGCAGCGCCATGCGCGATCTGCTGCGCCGCATGCAGCCCACCGGCTTCGAGGACATCGTCGCTGTGCTCGCGCTGTATCGCCCTGGCCCGATGGGCATGAACGCGCACAACGACTATGCCGACCGCAAGAACGGCCGCCAAGAGGTCAAGCCCATCCACCCGGAGCTCGAGGAGCCCCTGAAGGAGATTCTCGCCGACACCTACGGGCTGATCGTCTACCAGGAGCAGATCATGCAGATCGCTCAGAAGGTGGCCGGGTACTCGCTGGGGCAGGCCGACATTCTCCGTCGGGCCATGGGTAAGAAGAAACTCTCCGTGCTGGAGGAGGCGTACGCCGGGTTCCGCGAGGGCATGCTCGCCAACAACTTCTCCGAGCCGGCGATCAAGGCATTGTGGGACACCATCCTCCCGTTCGCCGGCTACGCCTTCAACAAGTCTCACGCCGCCGGGTACGGGTTGGTGTCGTTCTGGACTGGATATCTCAAGGCCAACTACCCCGCCGAGTACATGGCGGGCCTGCTCACCTCGGTGGGTGACGACAAGGACAAGGCCGCCATCTATCTCGCCGACTGCCGCAAGATGGGTATCACGGTGTTGCCGCCCGACGTGAACGAGTCGGAGGTCAATTTCGCCTCGGTCGGCGAAGACATCCGCTTCGGCATGGGCGCGGTGCGCAACGTCGGGGCCAATGTGGTCGCGTCGATCATCAAGGCCAGGAAGGAGAAGTCCAAGTTCGTGGACTTCTCGGACTACCTCAACAAGATCGACGCCGCAGCCTGCTCCAAGAAGGTCACCGAATCGTTGATCAAGGCGGGTGGGTTCGACTCGCTCGGCCATCCCCGCAAGGGACTCATGCTCGTCCATGCCGACGCGATCGACGCAGTGATGGGTACCAAGAAGGCGGAGGCCATCGGCCAGTTCGACCTGTTCGGGGGCGACGACGCCGACGAATCGATCTCCTCGGTATTCAACGTCAAGATTCCCGACGAAGAATGGGACAGCAAGCACCGACTGGCGTTGGAACGCGAGATGTTGGGGCTCTACGTTTCGGGGCATCCACTCAACGGCGTCGAGCACGTCCTGTCCGCACAGTCGGACACGGCGATTCCGGCCATCCTCGAGGGCGATGTTAAGGACGGCGCCCAGGTCACCGTCGGCGGTATTCTCGCCTCGGTCAACCGGCGGATCAACAAGAACGGTCTGACGTGGGCGTCGGCACAGCTCGAGGATCTGTCGGGCGGTATCGAGGTGCTGTTCTTCCCGCAGGCGTACTCGGTCTACGGGATGGACGTCACCGAGGATTCCGTCGTCCTCGTCAAGGGGCGGGTGTCTGTGCGTGACGACCGCATCTCACTTATCGCGAACGACCTTGCGGTGCCGGACCTTTCGGCCGTCGGTGTCGCCAAGCCGCTGGCGGTGAGCCTCCCGTTGCGTCAGTGCACCAAAGACAAGCTGGGCGCACTCCGGCAGGTACTCACTCGGCACCCGGGAACCTCGGACGTGCATGTGCGGTTGATCGGTGGAACCGAGATCACGTTGTGGAAGGTCGACGACGTGCTGCGTGTCGAGCCGTCGTCGGCGTTGATGGGCGACCTCAAGGCGCTGCTCGGGCCCAGCTGTCTGTCGGTGTGACCTATTCGGGAGGGGCGTCGGGAAAGAGCCGGCGCACCCACCAGACCACCACCGCGACAGCGGCTGCGGTGAGGACGGCCACCTGCACGGCCTCGGCGATGATCAGAACGGCCACGAAAACCAGCAATCCGACGGCTAGGGCTTCGAGTTTGTAGAGGGGCCACGCGGTACCGGCGAGATCGACGGTGCGGGGAGCCCGGCTGCCTGTGACGTGAGGGATCGGCGTGTCGGATGTCGTCATCGCGGGTTCACCTCGCTGTTCGTATATCCGTGTGTGCCGATCAGGGTACGCGCAACTGGGAGTTCGGTCCAACGAACACGCGAGGTCGCGCTGTCGATTCGGGGCGTTCGGTGGCGCAGACCGGGTGGTCGGGGTTCACTGGACGCATGCCACTCACAGGTGAATACGAACCCAGTCCGTCCAAGTGGGCCGCAGATCAAGCGGAGTTGATCGAATCGAGCAACGGCACCGAAGGTACGACGCTCAATGGAATGCCCGTCGTCCTGTTGACCACCCGCGGGGCGAAATCCGGGAAACTTCGCAAGACCCCGCTGATGCGCGTCGAGCACGACGGAAAGTATGCGATCGTGGCGTCCCTCGGCGGCGCTCCGAAGAACCCCGTGTGGTACTACAACGTGAAGGCCGATCCGCACGTCGAGCTCCGGGACGGTCACATGACACGGGACATGGTGGCCCGGGAGGTGACCGGCGAGGAGAAGGCAGTCTGGTGGGAGCGCGCGGTCGCCGCATTCCCCAACTACGCCGATTATCAGAAGAACACCGACCGGGAGATTCCTGTCTTCGTTCTCGAGCCCGCCTGAGAATTGCCCCGGCTGGTACGGCGGGCTGTGGTGGTGGGAACATATGCGGGTGTCCACATCGCCCGATACCGCAGCCCGCAACACCACTTCGCCCCTGACCGTGGGCGACATCGACGCGGCGATCGAGCGAATTTCCCACGTGATCGACGCCACGCCGCTGCAATGGAGCGAGCGGCTGTCGGCACTCACCGGCGCGAATGTCTACCTCAAGCGCGAGGACCTGCAGGTGGTCCGCTCCTACAAGCTACGCGGCGCCTACAACCTGATGGCTCAGCTCGCCCCGGACGAACGTGCGGCGGGTGTGGTGACGGCCAGCGCGGGCAATCATGCGCAGGGAGTGGCCTTCGCCTGCCGCGCAATGGGAATCGTCGGACGAATCTATGTTCCGTCTAGTACGCCGAAGCAGAAGCGCGACCGCATCCGCGCGCACGGCGGCGAGTTCGTCGAACTCATTCTGACGGGGGAGACCTACGATGCGGCGGCCGCTGCCGCCGCCGCCGATGTGCTGCGCACCGGGGCGACGATGGTCCCGCCGTTCGACGACGTACGCACCGCGGCGGGCCAGGGGACGATCGCCGCTGAGATTCTCGCGCAGCTCGACACGGTTCCCGACGCGGTGGTCGTCCCGGTCGGGGGAGGCGGGTGCATCGCCGGTATGGCGACCTATCTTCACGCTCACGCGCCGCGGACTGCCCTCGTCGGCGTGGAGCCGACCGGCGCGGCGTCGATGACCGCCGCCCTGGTGGCCGGGGCGCCGGTCACGCTGTCGGAGATCGACCCGTTCGTCGACGGTGCCTCGGTGAAGCGGGTCGGCGACCTGCCGTTCGCCGTCGTGTCCGCGCTCGGCGCCGAGGTCGTTTCGCATACGGCGCTGCTGCAGGCTGACGGGTCGACGATCCGACTCGATCCGGAGAGCTTCGTCATGACGAACCTCGACGAAGGTGCCCTGTGCACCACGATGCTCGAGCTGTACCAGAACGAGGGCATCATCGCCGAGCCCGCCGGTGCACTGTCCGTCGCCGCGCTCGGCAGCATCACGTTCGAACCCGGTTCGACGGTGGTGTGCCTCGTCTCGGGCGGCAACAACGACGTCTCGCGCTATGGCGAAATTCTGGAACGGTCGCTGGTGCATCTCGGTCTCAAGCACTACTTCCTCGTCGATTTTCCGCAGGAACCGGGTGCGCTGCGACGATTCCTGGACGAGGTGCTCGGTCCCGAGGACGACATCACGCTGTTCGAGTACGTCAAACGGAACAACCGTGAGACCGGCGCCGCCCTGGTAGGTATCGAGTTGGGGAATGCGGACGGTCTCGGCGACCTCCTCGAGCGGATGGAGCACTCGCAGATGCAGGTGGAGCGGTTGGAACCGGGTAGCCCGGCGTACCGCTACCTCACCTGAGTCACTTCTGCAGGAGTCGCTCCACGACCTTGCTGTACAGCTCCGGCTCGGGCAGGGGGAGTCCGAGTAGGGCCGCGAGGTAAATGCCGTCGCCGACCAGCCGGACGATCTCGGCCTGCACCGGGTCCTCGATTTCGCTGTGCAGGCCTTCGTCCCAGCCGCGCATGACCTCGATCACCGCTCGCTGGATCTCGTCGTGTTGTCCGTCGACGCTGCGCAATGCGGCGATGGTGGATCGATAGAGGGCCAGCTCTTCGGTCGTGCTGGCATCCGGAACCTGCAGATACCACTCGGACAGCGAGGTGCCGCCGGAAACGGCGTCGGCGAGCTGGGCGTCGGCGCGCTCGCCCAGGCGACGCACCATCGCCGCGAGGAGTGCCTCTTTATTGGGGAAGTGGTACAGGAGACCACCCTTGGAGACCTCTGCTTCGGCGGCGACTGCTTCGAGTGTCACCTGGGCGATTCCCACGTCGAGTAACAACTTCTCGAGGGCGTCGAGTATTCGATCGCGCGTACCGGCAGCCATGAAGAGGGACTGTACCTGGAAATAACTTTACCGTCCGGACGGTTCAAGCTACAGTAGCCAGCTGTACCGGCTGGACGGTTTGCCGACCGTGTCGGCCCTCCAAGGAAAGTCGTAGGAAAGAAATGTCTGTCTCCACGGATCGCGGGATCAACGACGCCTTCGGCGCGCCGGATCAGGCATCCGCGTCACGCCGAGACTGGCTCGGACTCGTCGTTCTGGCGTTTGCCGTACTTTTGATCGCCGTCGACGGCACGGTGCTCGATCTCGCTCTTCCCTTCATCAGTGCCGACCTCGAGCCGAGCAGCACCCAGCTGCTGTGGATCATCGATGTCTACTCCTTCGTGCTCGCCGGACTGCTCATCACGATGGGCACCCTCGGTGACCGCATCGGCCGACGGCGCCTACTGCTCGTGGGCGCTGCCGGTTTCGGTATCGCCTCGTTGATCGCGGCGTGGGCGCCCACCCCGGAGATGCTCATCGTCGCGCGGGTTCTGCAGGGAATCTCCGGTGCAACCCTCATGCCGGCGACTCTCGGACTGATTCGGACGATCTTCGCCAACCCTCGCGAGCGCACACTGGCGATCGGTGTGTGGGGCGCGATGGCCGGCGGCGGAACCGCGGCCGGTCCTCTGATCGGGGGCTGGCTACTCGAACACTTCTGGTGGGGTTCGGTGTTCCTGATCAACCTCCCGGTGATGCTGGTCCTCATCGTCGCCGGACCGCTCGTGATCCCCGAGTCGAAGGATCCGACACCGGGTCGCTTCGACCTGCTCAGCGCTGCGCTGTCGATGTCGACGATGCTGCCGCTCGTGTATGCGGTGAAGGAAACGGTGGTCCACGGGTTCGCGCCGGAACTCCTTGCGATCGGCATGGTCGGCGCGGCGTCGGGCGTGGCATTCGTGCGCAGGCAGCGCGCGATGAAAGATCCGATGATCGACGTCGCGCTGTTCGCCAAGCCGGCCTTCTCGACGGCCGTGCTCACGAACCTACTGTCCATCTTCGCCCTGGCCGGCGTGCTGTTCTTCGGATCCCAGTATCTGCAGCTGGTGCTGGGTAACACGGCATTGCAATCGGGTGTGCTGATGCTCCCCGGCATGCTGCTCAGCGCTGTCACCGCGCTCGCCGCCGCCTGGATGGTGCGCCGGTGGTCGACGTCCCACGTCCTCGGTGGGGGCCTCGCGGTCGCCGGACTCGGTGCCGCGATGATGCTGACACTGAGTGTCGACAGTGCCCCGACGATGTTCGTCGTCGGCTTCGCCCTCGCCGGGGCCGGCGTCGGGATCGCCTTGACCCTGACATCCGACCTCGTCGTCAGTGCGGTCGAGCCCGAGCGGGCGGGCGCCGCCTCGGCCGTGTCCGAGACGGCGTACGAACTCGGTGTCGCACTGGGTGTCGCGGTCCTGGGCAGCGTGGTGATGGCGTTCTTCCGCGGCGGCCTCGACACATCGATGTTGGCACCGGAACGGGTGGACGCGGCCCGCGGCACGCTCGGTGCGGCGGTCGCAGAAGCCGAGCATCTACCCGATACGTCGCGATCGGTCTTTCTGGAGTCGGCGCAGTCGGCGTTCGTCGAGGGCATGCACGTGGCCGCAGGCGCCACCGCGCTGATTCTGTTCGCCACCGCGGTGCTCGTGCTCCGGATGCTGCGCGGCCGTCAGCACGAGGCGACAGTGCGCGAGGCATCGAGCACCACGAACGAGTGACCCGGCACGATCGTCGCCGACGCGGTCTCGTCCTGCTTCGGCGGCTCCCACCACAACACGGGGGAGCCGCCGACCGGCACGGTCACCGGGTCCGCTCCGAGATTGCACGCGAGTCGCAGCGCACCGCGATGCACCACGACCCAGCGTTCGTCCTCGTCGTAGTCGACGGTGAGGTCGTTCAGCCACGGGTCGGTCAGCTCGACGCGTTCACGTCGCAGGCGAAGCAACGCGCGGTAGCACTCGAGTAACCGGGCATGGGGTTCGCGCCCTCGTTCGTCCCAATTGAGCTTCGAGCGCTCGAAAGTGAGCGGGTCCTGCGGGTCCGGGACGTCTTCGGTACTCCAGCCGTGCTCGGCGAACTCGGCCTTGCGGCCTTCTGCGGTTGCCCGTGCCAGCTCGGGCTCCGGATGCGAGGTGAAGAACTGGAAGGGTGTGCTCGCGCCCCACTCCTCGCCCATGAACAGCATCGGCGTGAACGGCGAGCACAACACGAGTGCCGCCTTCACGGCGAGCTGCCCCGAGTCGAGGTAGGCGCCCGGGCGGTCACCGATCGCCCGATTACCCACTTGATCATGTGTGCAGGTGTAGGTGACCAGCGAACTGGCCGGAATCTGCCGCGTGTCCAAACGACGCCCGTGGATGCGTCCGCGGAACGTCGAGTACGTCCCGGCGTGAAACCAGCCCTGCCGTATCGTTTCCGCCAGGCACGCGAGCGACCCGAAGTCACCGTAATAACCCTGCCGTTCACCCGACACCGCGGCATGGACGGCGTGATGCATGTCGTCGTCCCACTGCGCGTCGAGGCCGTACCCACCGGCAGAACGCGGAGTGATCAACTTCGGATCGTTGAGGTCGCTTTCGGCGATGAGGGTCAGTGGCCGACCCAGATGAGCAGAGAGGCGGCGCGTTTCGACAGCCAGTTGTTCGAGGAGGTGGGTCGCGGTGTGGTCGACGAGGGCGTGGACCGCGTCGAGACGCAGCGCGTCGACATGAAACTCCTCGAACCAGCGGAGCGCGTTGTCGATGATGTAGCGCCGCACATGGTCGCTGCCGGGGCCGTCGAGGTTGATGCTGCGACCCCACGTGTTCGCGCCCTGCGCCAGGTAGGGGCCGTAGCGGTCGAGGTAGTTCCCCGACGGTCCCAGGTGGTTGTAGACCACATCGAGTATCACTCCGAGGCCGCGGGCGTGGCAGGCGTCGACCAGGGCCTGCAGGCCGTCGGGACCTCCGTAGGCCTCGTGCACGGTGTACCAGAGGACGCCGTCGTATCCCCAGTTGTGGGTACCGTTGAAACCGTTGACGGGCATCACTTCCACGACGTCGATCCCGAGTTCCACGAGGTGGTCGAGCTTGTCGACGGCCGCGGCGAAGGTTCCTTCGGGCGTGAAGGTTCCGATGTGAAGTTCGTAAATCGAGGCCCCGGCGAGCTGGCGGCCGTGCCACTGCGAGTCCGTCCACGCGTCCCGGTCGACGGTGTGCAGCTGTGACGGTGCGTGCACGCCGTCGGGTTGGCGTGGCGAACGGGGGTCGGGGAGGGCGGTGTCGTCATCGTCGAGAAGGAAGGCGTACCGCGAATCGGGAGACGCGTCGACCTCCGCTCGCCACCAGCCGTCGGGCGAGGATGTCATGTCGTGACTTCGGCCGTCGACGTTCACGCGAACGGCGCCCGGAATCGGGGCCCATACCTCGAAAGTGTGCACCCGATAAGCATGCCTTGCCCTCGCGCGGCGTGCAGGGTTGTCGGCCCCGGCTGGTCAGACAGCTCTGCCGCCGACGCGACTGGGTCATGGTTACATGAAATCGAAGGCAGGGGGCACCGCAATCATGGCGAGAGCGGCCCACCCGCCGTACACGGGCAGATATCGGGTTTGCCAGCGCTCGACGGCGCCGAACCCGCACCGACCGCGGACGAAGCCGAAACCGAGTCGAGCGGACCACACCAGGTTGACCAACAACACCACGTTCAGTCCCAGCGCGGTCACTTTGTTCGGTGTGAAGCCGAATTCCGCGATGCGACTGAGCATGGCGGTCAGCATCAGCACGTCGACGGCGAGTGCGCTGACGACGAGGACGAGTTGCAGCTTGTCGAACAGGTCGGGAGGTGCCAGCGGATCACGTGCGGAGATCGCATACAACAGCAGGCCGAGCACGAGCACGAGAATGAGATCCATGAGGATGAGCAGATCTCGGTCGACGCCGACGACGCTGCGGGCAGCCGCGAACGCCGTCAGCAGAGCCAGCAACATGAGAATGGTGAGGGGTGTGAACACGCGAGTGAGCACAGGGGCGATGTTCTCGATGACGTCCTGCTTCGCCTCCACGAGCCAGCCCGCCACGAGAATCGCGCCGGCAATGCCGAACGGCAGGATCCACTGCTCGATGACCCACTCGACATCGAGGTCCAGGGAGGCGAATGCGCCGACCGTCAGGCCGATCAGCACTCCGCCACCGAGCGCAAGCAGGGCCATATAGACCACCCACTCGCCGGTGAACCGGACGAAGTCCATGCGGCGCCCTTGGGATCGCCAGTCGCCACCGACATAGGCCAGCCCGGCGACGAACCACAGCGCAATGGGCGCGTGGATCGCCGCGATCACTTCCGTCGACCCGTTGTCGACGAACGGAAAAAGATTCAGGACGAGTGCCGCGACCGCGAAGGGCACAGCGAGGACTGCGGCGCCGCGCACTGTCATCTTCCGTTTCCACGCGAAGTATGCCGTCAGGAACGGCAGTACGAGGAGGCTGATGTTTCGGGCCAGGGCAAGTTCGGGCAGCCACTCCATTCCGGCCTTGACGGCCAGTCCCGCTCCGACGGCGAGGGCAAGGACGACGCTCAGTTCGCGTTTGGACGAAGTCGTTTCGGGCTCCGCGGTGGCCGGCATCAGCACGAGTTGCTTCCACAGCCGGTCGGAATGCTCGAGCGCGAACTCGCGGGAGATCGCGTCGAGGTTGCCCATACGTCCGACGGCGACGAGGAAGGCCTCGGCCGCCGTCAGCCCGACCGCGGACAGGTCCGAGACCTGATCGCGGAGGTGACCTTCCATTTCGTCGACATCGGCACTCGAGATCACGCGGTGGCCCCGAACGTAACCACGCCACTGGCCGATCTGCGACTCCAGCTCTGCGTCGGTATCCATCACGACCACCCCTCGGCGGCGGCCGGTGGAAGCTGAGCCGACTGCCACACTCGATGTAGGGCTTCCGCAACGACGGTCCACTGCATGCGCCGGTCGGCGAGCATGTCCCTGCCGGGATCGGTAATGGCGTAATGCTTACGCCGCCTGCCGTTGTCGGCCGTGCGCCAGGCTGCCGTGACGTACCCTGATCGCTCGAGGCGATGCAGGAGCGGGTACAGCATCCCGTCCGTCCACTGCATCCGCCCGCCCGACAACTCGTTGACGCGCTTGATGATGGCGTAACCGTAGGACTCACCGTCGGCGAGAATGCCGAGCACGAGCGGGGTGGCCGAGGCTGCCACCAAATCCTTGTCGATGAACATCCGAGCTCCATACCTAGTTCCTCTAGGGTTCGAAATTGACCCTAGCAGATCTAGGTATGAAGGGAGCTCACTGTTCTCCGGGTGATTCGATGCGATCGAGCAGCCACCGGGGTCCGACTGTGCCGGCCCCGAGCGCCTCGACCCGAGCGCGGAGTCCGCGATCTGCCGTCACAACCCTGACCGGCCGGTCGTTGTTCGTTTCGACCGCTTCAGCCACGATCCCCACGATCGCGTCATCACCGGATCCGTCTGCCCGCACCACCCGCAGGTGTTGCAAAGTCACCTTCGCCTCGTCGGCGACCGCGACTCGCGCCGCGCCTTCGAGCACGGCAATCACCTCGGGTGGTTCATCGAGGCGTTCCTGCCACCGGGTCAGCTTCACGAGCAATCGCCGGGCGGCACCGCCGCGATCACGCCACCAACCATCGGGCCTGGAACCGACGACGTTCGCGGCATCCACCACGATGAGAACGGATCTGGCATCGGTCATGAGCAACGGTTCGAGCGCGTCGGCACGGGGCGCTCAGTTCTTGCCGGAGTCTTCGACCTTCTCGATGATTTCGGCGCCGAGGACCGACAGCCGGTGTTCCTCGGCATCCTGCACGGTGCCGAAGTCGTGCTCTTCCAAGACGTTGTGGTCCTTGTCGAGGTATCGGTAGGTTGCCATGTCCCCACGATGGCACATCGAGTCTGCACATGCCGGTGAGTCAGCCCTTTCGCCGGCGGTCGCGAAGTAGCAAGCTTGAGGTGACGAGTCCAGTATCGCGAGGAGCAGTCATGCACGTAGCAGTGGGAGACCGGTTGCACGTCCAGGGCAGGGTTGTGGGAGCGCACGCGCACACCGCCGAAGTCGTGGAGGTACATGGGGAGAACGGCGAACCGCCCTACCTGGTCCGGTACGACGACGGTCACGAAGCGCTGGTGTTTCCAGGGCCCGACGCCTGGGTGGAACATCCGCAGTCGTAGGGCATCGACGTGTGGGTGGACCACGGTGACTCACCGCATTGGTTGCAGGGGCGCTGCTTCCAATGCGGTTAGCATGAGTTCGTGCTGGAACCGGTCAGAAGGACCTACAGTTCGCCGCTGCGCGCGGAGTCGGCGCGCCGCACCCGCGTCCTCGTCCGGGATGCTGCGGCCCGCCTGTTCGTGGACCGGGGCTATGTGCGCACCACGGTGCGCACGGTTGCCGAAGCAGCGGGAGTCGCAACGCGGACCGTGTTCACGGCGTTCCCGGGTGGGAAGGCCGAGCTGTTCCACGAGGCGCTCGCCGCCGCCATCGAGGGCGGCGACGACAGCATGCCGACGGTGTATGCGTCTGCCTCTCGCGACGGCGATCCGGTCGAACGCATCCTCGACGAAGTGGTGGGGTACGGCGCTGACGTCCTCGAACGGGCCGGGACTCTCATGTTGACGTCGATCAAGAGTTCGGGCGCCGACGAGGACATGAGGCGATTCGCCGAGGAGGGCGCCCGAGCTTCCGCCGCGAACGCGATGACCCTTGCCGAAGGGCTTGCCGCGCACGACCTGCTGCGACCGGAGATCTCCGTGCAGCGAGCGGCGGACGTGCTCTTCACCGTCGTCTCACCCCAGGTGCATTCCATGCTTCGGCACGACTGCGGGTGGGACATCGACGAGTACCGCAACTGGGTCAAGGCGATGATCAGGGCAAGCCTGCTCCATTGACCCGGAACGCTCTGTGGTTTCATGGACACAGCAATTCCATGGACACCGCCGTTTCACGACACGTCATTCCGTGGGACACCGCGCTCGGGATTCCCGGCGCGCTTCGGAGGGGGAATCTCGGTGCCGTACTTTGTCTTCGGTCTCGTCACTCTGCTGTTGTGGGTCTACTGCCTCGTCGACGTGATCACGCGGAACGAGTCGGATATTCGGCACTTGCCCAAGATGGTGTGGCTGCTGATCGTGCTGCTCCTGCCGACCGTCGGGTCGTTGGTCTGGTTGTTCGTGGGCCGCGGTGCAGGAGTCCGCAGATCGGGCACGACAGGCGGGTTCGGCGAGTACGAGCGCCCCGGCCGTCACGTGGCACAGAACCCGGACGACGACGAAGCGTTTCTCCGCCAGTGCCGCGAACGCGCCGAAGAGCAACGCCGTATCGCGCGACGTCGGAGGGAAGAGTCCGGCGAGCCCTGAGGCGGCGCAGCGGTTACGGAAGAAGGACGAACTTCCCCGCAGGATGGGGACCAGCGAGTTCGGTGTGAGCGCGTCCGGCCTCGGCCAGCCAGTATGTCCGGGCGACCCGCACCCTGAGGTCGCCGCGGTCCGCGAGATCGACGACCACCGATCGGAGGCGTCTTCGCACTCCTCGACTGGCGGGATTCTTGCCACCCACTCCGAGGAAACCGGCGTCGACCGCACGCGGTACTGCCAGAGTCGTGACCATCCGGGACGGGTCGCGTACCGATGCGACGGACACGTCGACAGCCTCCTCGCCGCCGACCGTGTCGATGACGGCGTCCACGCCGTCCGGCGCGAGGACGCGGACGCGATCTGCAAGACCATCTCCATAGGACACCGGGGTGGCGCCGAGCGACCGGACGTAGTCGTGATGGCCCGGCCGGGCTGTGCCGATCACCGTCGCGCCCCGGCCGCAGGCCACTTGGACGACGCACGACCCGACAGCGCCGGCCGCTCCGTGGACGAGAACCAGATCTCCCGAACCGACTTGGATGACGTCGAGTGTCTCGACTGCGGTCGTACCGGCCACCAGCAGCCCGGCGGCCTCGTTCCACGGCAGCGACGGCGGTTTGCGGACAACGGAATCGGCGCCGACGACGAGTCGATCCGCGTACGCCCCGTCGACCGGGTATGCGATCACTTCGTCACCGGGTGAGAGGGGTCCGTCCGGCCCCGTCGCATCCTCGCCGACCTCGACGATCACGCCGGCCGCCTCGGCACCGAGGTCCATCGGCAGGGAATCGGGATCGGTACCGAACGCGCCGCTGTACCGCTTGTAGTCGATGGGATTGACGCCGATCGCCCGGACTTCGATTGCGACCTCACCGCGCGCCGGCGGAACCGGGTCGACCTCCACGACAGTGAGGACCTCGGGTCCTCCGTAACCTCGGGCAATGACGCGTCGCGTCATGACCCTGGCAACTCGGCTACCGAAGTTCGGCTGAGCAGGGCCACCGGGTAGCGATCGAACAGGCTGGACAGCCGAACGTGGCCGGACTCTACGTCCTCGACGGTCAGCAGGTTCGTCCACGAACCCTCCGGTAACGTGAATCCGGTGTCGCCCCAGCCGCGTTCGCTGAGCCGGACGCTGTGCCGGGTCGCGAGAGCGATGACATCCTGGGCCGCACCGGATCGGCCTCGCGCGAAGCCGATCAGGTGGGCGGCCGCACTTCCCGAGGCGAACACCGGTGTGTACGTGTCGAAGCTTTCGGGACGTGTGCGGCGCAGCCTGAGTGCCGTACGAACAACGTGGAGCTTGACTGCGCCGGTGGCGTCGACAGGAGGGAGGTCGAGTCCGTCGAGCGCGCGTCGGCGAACGTCGTAGTCCACCAGGCGCCGGTTGTCGGGGTCGACGAGCGAGTCTTCCCACAACTCGGTTCCCTGATAGACATCCGGGATCCCGGGTCCACAGAGCTGGAGCAGCTTCTGGCCCAGAGCGTCCGACCAACCGTGGGGTGCCAGCTGGGTGCAGATCGAACCGAGGGCGTTGCCGACGGCACCGTCGATCACCGTGTCCAGCCAGCGATGGAGATCGCGTTCGAATTCTTCGTCGACATCGTTCCAGGATGTGCGGGTGCCGGCTTCGCGGACCGCTTTCTCGGCGTAGGCGTGGATGCGATCGCGGAAGTCCGGAACGTCCGCGGCCGCCCGGCCGTCCACCGGCCAGACCCCGAACAGGTTCTGCCACAGAAACAATCCGAGGACCGGGTCGGGACTGGGGGCGATGCGTTCCCATTGTTCCACGCACTCGGCCCACAGGCTTGGCACCTGGGACAAGACACCGATACGTGCGCGGACATCCTCACCGCGCTTGGTGTCGTGGGTGGACAGGGTGGTCATCGCCCTCGGCCACCGCGTCGCCCGCCCGGCGAACGCCAGGTGGAACTCGGCGGGGGACACGCCCACCGTCGCGGGATCACCACCCACTTCCTGGAGCGAGACGAGGCGAGCGGTGCGATAGAACAGGCAGTCCTCGACGGATTTCGCCATGACCGCACCGCACACCTGGTGGAACCGCGTGGCCGCCTCACCCCCACGAATGAGGGCCGACGCCAAGGCCGCCAACGGCTCCGCCATGTGCGGCTCCTCGGCGACCACGCTCCCGATCACCCGGTGCGCCAGGCCGGCGAGGGGACTGTAGTCGGACCGGTACACGGGCATGGCCGCGACCACCGCGATGACCGCGTCTCGGACGTCCTCGACGACGTAGTCGCCGTCGGCTTCCCGAAGGATCGCCCGCACCAGCCGCCGGACCTCCGGAGCGAGCATCGTGCTCGCCACTTCACGCTTGATCTCGGGTTCACGCTGTCGAAGCCAGGCGCTGTCTCCCCGCTCTTCGGTCCGCGCCGCAGACAGCGCAGTCAGCGCGGGCGCCCCGGACGAATCGAGGAACACCCCACCCAGTTCGGCCAGCGCGTCGTATCCGGTGGTGCCGTCGATCGGCAGGTGATCGTCGAGTGGTTCCTCATGACCCAGGATCTTCTCGATCACGAGCCACCGATCCGGGCCGATCATGGCGCGGAGCCGGTCGAGGTAACCCGCCGGGTCCGCCAGCCCGTCGGGATGGTCGATGCGCACACCGTCGACGAGGTCGTCCGCGATCCAGCTCTGCAGCTCGCGGTGTGAGGCGTCGAACACGCGTGGGTCCTCTTGGCGGATCCCGGCGAGATCACTGACCGCGAAGAACCGCCGGTAGCCGATGAGTCCCGAGTTCCACGGGACCAGGCGATACGACTGCGCCTCGTGCACGGCCCGCGCGTCTTCCGAGTCGGTGCCCGGGGCGATCGGGAAGCGGTGTTCGTAGAACGCGAGAAGCGGTTCTTCGCCTGTGCGGTCGATCGTGAGCGAGTCGAGGTCGGAGTCCGATCCCAGAACGGGGAGCGCCAGCTTTCCGTCCGCACCGTTGTCCGGCCGCCAGTCGGTATCGAAGAAGTCGGCGTAGTCAGATCGCTGTCCGTGGGTGAGAACGTCCCACCACCAAGCATTCTCGCGGGGGTTGGCGACGCCCACGTGGTTGGGAACGAGATCGACGACGAGTCCCATTCCCCGCCGCCGTAGCTCCTCGGACAGGGCTGTGAGAGCCTCCCGACCACCGAGTGCCGGGGACACGGTCGTCACATCGGTCACGTCGTACCCGTGTGTCGAACCCTCGCTTGCGGTGAGGATCGGCGACAGGTAGACGTGCGAGACGCCGAGGTCGTCGAGATAGTCGGCGACCGCAGCGGCGTCCGTCAGAGTAAAGGCGTCGCCGCGCAACTGGAGCCGATAGGTCGCGGTAATCGTCGGATTCCCCATGCTCGCCCGGCCTCAGGCGGTCCGTCGCAGCACGACCAGCGAGCGCGCCTCGACCTCGAGCGGCTTCCCGGCCTCGATCACCGCATCGTTCGACCCCGTCGGCACCGCGGTGTCGAGCACCACGGTCCACTCGTTCGCGTAATCGGAGTTCGGCGTCGAGAACTCGATGGCCTCGTCGTGGGCGTTGAAACACATCAGGAACGAATCCCCGACGACCCGCTCGCCGCGATGATTGGGCTCAGGGATCCCCTCGCCGTTGAGGAACACGGCCAGCGACTTGCCGAACCCGCTGTCCCAGTCCGCCGGTGTCATCTCCTCACCGGACGGGGTGAGCCAGGCGATGTCCCGTGTCTGGTCCCCGCTGCGGATGGGGGTGCCATCGAAGAAACGTCGCCTGCGGAACACCGGGTTCTTGGCCCGCAGGTCGATCACTCGTTTGGTGAACTCGACGAGGTCGGCGTTGGTGTCGGCGAGCGACCAGTCCATCCACGACAATTCCGAATCCTGGCAGTACACATTGTTGTTGCCCTGCTGAGTCCGGCCCATCTCGTCGCCGTGCGCGATCATCGGAGTGCCCTGGCTGAGCATCAGGGTGGCCAGGATGTTGCGGCTCTGACGGCCACGGAGGTCGAGTACCTCGGGGTCGTCCGTCGGTCCCTCGACACCACAGTTCCACGAACGGTTGTGGCTTTCGCCGTCGTTGTTGTTCTCGCCGTTGGCCTCGTTGTGCTTCTCGTTGTAGGACACCAGGTCGCGCAAGGTGAATCCGTCGTGAGCGATGACGAAGTTGATGCTCGCACCGGGACGGCGGCCCGTCGCCTCGTAGAGGTCCGAGGAGCCGGTGAGGCGGGAGGCGAACTCGCCGAGGGTGGCGGGCTCCCCGCGCCAGTAGTCCCGAACCGTGTCACGGTACTTGCCGTTCCACTCGGTCCACAGTCCCGGAAAATTACCCACCTGGTAACCGCCCTCGCCGACGTCCCACGGCTCGGCGATGAGTTTCACCTGGCTGACGATCGGATCCTGCTGCACGAGGTCGAAGAAGGCGGACAGTCGATCGACGTCGTGCAGTTCCCGGGCCAGCGTGGACGCGAGGTCGAAACGGAAACCGTCGACGTGCATCTCGGTCACCCAGTAGCGCAGCGAATCCATGATCAGTTGCAGAGTGTGCGGATGGCGGGCGTTGAGGCTGTTGCCCGTTCCCGTGTAGTCCATGTAGTGCTCGGGGTCACCGTCGACGAGCCGGTAGTAGGCGGCGTTGTCGATGCCGCGGAAGCTGATCGTGGGGCCGAGATGGTTTCCCTCAGCCGTGTGGTTGTAGACGACGTCGAGAATCACCTCGATGCCGGCCTCGTGGAAAGCACGCACCATCGCCTTGAACTCGGACACCGCACCGCCGGGCTTCTCGGCGGACGAGTACCCCGTGTGGGGGGCGAGGAAACCGAAGGTGTTGTACCCCCAGTAGTTACGCAGACCTTTATCGAGCAGCGTCTGGTCGTGCATGAACTGGTGCACCGGCATCAGTTCGATCGCGGTGACGCCGAGATCGACCAGATGATCGATGATCGCGGGATGGGCGAGCCCGGCGTACGTGCCGCGGAGCTCCTCGGGCACATCGGGGTGCGTCGCGGTCATCCCCTTGACGTGGGCTTCGTAGATGACCGTCTCGTGATAGGGGCGTTTCGGCGCCCGGTCGGTGGCCCAGTCGAAGAACGGGTTGATCACCACGGTCGTCATGGTGTGACCCAGCGAATCGTGCCCGGGCAGGGGGGAACCGGGGTCGTCCTCGTTCTGCTCGGCGCCGTTCTGTTCACCGCTGCTGTGCGAGTCTTCGTCCCGGTCGCCGTCGGCCGCGGTAACGCCCTCCGCGTCGCTGCCGGCCCCGGGGTCGGCGTCTTCCGCCGACTCGGGCAGATCGATGTCGTACGAGAACAACGACCGATCCCCGTCGAACTCCCCGTCGAACGCCTTGCCGTACGGGTCGAGGAGCAACTTGCTGGGGTCGCAGCGATGTCCCGCCGCGGGATCCCACGGGCCGTGGATGCGATATCCGTACCGCTGTCCGGGTTCGACGGTCGGCAGATAAGCGTGCCAGACGTATCCGTCCACCTCGTCGAGACGCACCCTCGTCTCCGTTCCGTCCCGGGCGATGAGGCAGAGGTCGACCGCTTCCGCGACCTCGGAGAAGACCGCGAAATTCGTCCCTGCGCCGTCATAGGTGGCGCCCAGTGGGTAGGCCGTTCCGGGCCACACGGGGATGTGTGTGGTGCCGATCTCGTCACTCGCAGTCATGAGAAGAACATTAGCCCGCGGCGCCCGGGCGCTCAGCTCGAGGCGAGAGGGCTTCGGGCGCCGCGCGAGCTACTTGCCGCAGCTAGCATTCCGGCTGTGATGTTCCGCACGTCGTCCCCGGTGCACACGTAGGGAGGCATGGCGTAGATCAGGTTGCGGAACGGTCGAAGCCAGACCCCGGCGGCCACCGCGGCGTCGGTTGCCGCCTGCATGTCGACGGGGTCGGTGAGTTCGATGACGCCGATACCGCCGAGCACCCGCACATCCCGCACGCCGGGCAGGTCTCGGGCAGGAGCGAGGCCGGACTCGAGTCCGCGGTGCAGCGCCGCCACCTCGCCCCGCCAGTTGCGCGCGAGCAGCAATTCGACGGCGGCGACGGCGACAGCGCACGCGAGGGGATTGGCCATGAACGTGGGACCGTGCATCAGTCCACCGGCCTCCCCGGCGCTGATGGTCTCGGCCACCTCGGTGCTGCAGAGGGTGGCCCCGAGGGTGAGGTACCCGCCGGTGAGCGCCTTGCCCATACACATGACGTCCGGGCTGACACCCGCGTGATCGGCGGCGAACAGCTCACCGGTCCGGCCGAACCCTGTCGCGATCTCGTCGAAGACCAGCAAGAGTCCCTGCTCGTCGCAGATTCGTCGTAGTTCCGTCAGGTAGCGGGAATCGTGGAAGCGCATACCGCCCGCACCCTGGACCACCGGCTCCACGATGACCGCCGCGAGCTCGTCGGCATGCGAGCGTGCGATGCGCTCGAACTCGTCGACGTACTGCGGATCGAAGTCGCGTGGGGGCGGTCCTGCGAACACCTGCCGGGCGAGCACGTCCGTCCACAGCGAATGCATCCCGCCGTCGGGATCGCAGACGCTCATCGGGGCGAAGGTGTCACCGTGATAGCCGCCGCGCCAGGTCAGGAGCCGGTGCTTCTGCGGCTTGCCCCGGCTGCGCCAGTACTGCAGGCACATCTTCACGGCCACCTCGACCGACACCGAACCGGAGTCGGCGAGGAAGACCTTGTCGAGCCCGCCCGGCGTGATGTCGACGAGCAGCCGCGCCAGCCGCGCCGCAGGCTCGTGGGTGAGACCCCCGAACATGACGTGGCTCATCCGCCCCAGCTGCTCCGCGGCCGCGGCATCGAGAACGGGGTGGCGATAGCCGTGGACTGCCGCCCACCAGGAACTCATTCCGTCCACCAGTTCGCGCCCGTCCGCCAGGACGAGGCGTGTGCCCCTGGCCTCGGTCACGACCAGGGGGGTGGTGGAGGAGGGAAAGGCGCCGTAGGGATGCCACAGCAGCGAGGCGTCGAGGGACGTGATCTCTTCGGCGGACAGGCTGGGATGGGTCACGTTCGTGACCCTAGCCACTGGACGGAAAGGGGGCCCACCCGGGTTGAACACTGTTCAAGTCCCGTATCGTTCCGGAGGTGAGCAACGATCGCACCTTCTCCACGTGGCTCGACGACGTCGAGCATCGACGTCGCGCCGCCGGACTGCGCCGTGAGCTGCGTCCGCGGACGGCCGGAAGCGCACTCATCGACCTTGCCTCGAACGACTACCTGGGTCTCGTCCGTCATCCCGAGGTACTGCACGGAGCGATGACAGCTCTACGCAGATGGGGCGCGGGAGCGACGGGTTCTCGTCTGGTCACGGGATCGACCACCGAACACCAACTGCTGGAATCGGAACTCGCCGAGTTCGTGGGCGCAGAGGCCGGCTTGGTGTTCTCGTCCGGCTACACCGCCAACCTCGGGGCTGTGACCGCGCTGTCGGGGGCAGGGTCGTTGATCGTCAGTGACGCGGGCAGCCACGCCTCCCTCGTCGACGCCTGCCGGCTTTCCCGCGCCCGCGTCGTCGTCGCGCCGCACTCGGACATCGAGTTCCTCCGAGCTGCGCTGGCCACCCGGTCTGAAGAACGCGCCCTCGTCGTCACCGATTCGGTCTTCAGCGCTGACGGCGATCTGGCACCGCTCGTCGCGATGCACCAGGTGTGTCGCGACACCGGCGCCGTCCTCGTGGTCGACGAGGCCCACGGTGTCGGTGTGCGCGGCGAGGGCGGGCGGGGGCTGGTCCACGAGGTTGGGCTCGCAGGTGAACCGGACATCGTGATCACTGCGACACTGTCGAAGTCCCTCGCCAGCCAGGGCGGTGCAGTCCTCGCCTCCGAGAAGGTGCGCGCCCATCTGATTGACGCCGCCCGCACCTTCATCTTCGACACCGGCCTGGCGCCCGCCGCGGTAGGAGCCGCGAGGGCGGCGCTGTCGGTGCTGACACGCGAACCGCACCGCGCGGCTGCCGTGCTCGACCGCGCGCGAGACCTCGCGCGTTTCACCGGCGCCGCGACTCCGGAATCGGCCGTGGTGTCCGTGATCCTCGGTGATCCTCAGCGCGCGGTCGACGCGGCAGCCGCATGCCGGGAGCTGGGTGTGCATGTCGGGTGCTTCCGGCCGCCGTCGGTGCCGGAGGGCACGTCGCGACTGCGGCTCACTGCCCGGGCGACATTGGACGAAGAGGAATTGGCGCTGATCGAGACGGTGCTCACCAGCGTGGTGGCGGGAGCCTCGGCATGAGTGTGCTCATGGTGACGGGAACGTCGACCGATGTGGGTAAGACCGTCGTCACCGCCGCACTCGCTGCGACGGCTCAGGCCGCGGGCCGTTCCGTCGCCGTATGCAAACCGGCGCAGACGGGCGTCGCCCCGGGAGAACCGGGTGACCTCGCCGAGGTGACCCGGCTGTCCGGTGTCACCGCGGTGCGGGAACTCGCGCGTTATCCCGAGCCGCTCGCCCCCGACACCGCGGCCCGGCGGAGCGGTATGCCGCTGCTGCACTGCGCCGACGTAGTGGCGGCGGTCCGGGCGCTCGATGCCGGGCACGACCTCGTCCTCGTCGAAGGTGCCGGTGGTCTGCTGGTCCGGATGGGGGAGGCCGGGTTCACGCTCGTCGACGTTGCGCGTGCGCTCGATGCGCCGGTCGTCGTGGTCGCGGCCGCCGGGCTCGGCACCCTCAATCACACCGAACTGACCATCCGGGCCATCACCGGAGCCGGGCTGTCCTGCGCCGGCACGATCATCGGGTCGTGGCCCGATCACCCCGGGCTCGCCGAGCGCTGCAACCTCGTCGACCTGCCCGTCGTGACCGGAAGCGGCGTGGTCGGCAGTGTGCCCGCGGGTAGTGGCAGCCTCGACGCGGAGACGTTCTCCGCAGCAGCACCGGGATGGTTCGACAGCGGTTGGCGGACGTCGGTGCTCACCGGAGACTGGCTGACGGGACACTGATCGGGCGCACCGGCGAGCGATGCCGTGGTGCCGGGTCAGGACTCGGACAGCACCGACAATATGTTCCCGGCGGGGTCGGTGAACCAGGCGATGTCGGGGCCGTTGCCGCGCATGATCCCCTTGTCGTCCTGCTCGAAACCGTCGTACCGCAGGAAGTGCACCCCGCGTTCGGTCAGGGCGTCGACCGTCTTGTCGACGTCGTCGACGGCGAAGTTCACGATGGTGTACGTCGCTGGTGTGTGGTCGGGTTTCGGGTAGATCAGCACCACTGGTCCGTTCGGCAGATGCAGTCCCAGTAATCCCATCTCCTCTTCGGTCACCTCGAGTCCCAAGGTGGTGGTGTAGAAGGACTCGGCGGCGGCAATGTCGTTCACCGCGAATCCACTGAATCCTCGCGACTGGGCCAACACGTCGGTCCGCCCGCTTTCCTGTCGAGTGGTCATGACATCTCCGCTCGCGCACGCTCGCTGAGCTCGATGATCTGTACGTAGTTACCGTCCGGGTCGATCGCGGTGCCGAACCAGCTGCCGTCGCGATCTTCGAGGGGCGACAACCACGTGACACCCAGGTCGTCGAGACGCCCGGCGGCGGCGCGCGCATCGGCGACCTCCACGTTGAGCAGGATGCGTCCGGGTTCGGGGTTCGTGTCGCCGACGTCGTCGCGGCGGTCGATCATGATGTAGAAACCGTCGAAGTCGAGTACGTCGTACCCCGGCTCGCCGGGCGTGCGATCAACCTTCGGTGAGAAGGCTGCGGCATACCAGTCCCGCAGTCGCTCAGGATGTGTGCTGGCGAGCAAGATGCTGCCGATGGCTGCGTCGGCCATGATTTCCTCCAGATGTTCGAGAGTGCGGTTGCCTTTCCGAAGGTATGGACTCGTGTGATCGCGGAAAGTCATCGCGGTGGGACTCGCCGGGCCGAAAAGCCGCCCGTATCCGGCGGGATGTCGGTAGTGTGATACGCGTCACGGGTTCATCCGTCTGGGTTGGGAGGGGTCCAATGTCGACCTCCGAAATGCTCGAATTGAATCGCACGATCAACCACCTCCGGCGGTGCGTCGGGTCGTTGCGTTCGATGTACGGCGACGCTGCACAGGTACGCCGGCTCAGTAACGATCTCGAGCGCCTCGAGATCGACGCCCAGGAACTCGACACGTCGCCGCCGCATGTCACGCGCCGCGAACCCGTCGAGCGGATCAAGATCCCCGACGTCCCCTATGACGCCTCGATGTGGGCGGGTGTCGACGACGAAGGTCTCGGCGGCTGCCACTACGAGCGCGGATGAGCGCGCCACCGAAAAATTCCGAAAATCTGGGTGTTGCGTCCCCGAGGCGTGCCCGAATCGCGGAACGGACACTACGCACCGACCGGTGGTGGCAGGCGCCGCTGCTGACCGCGCTCGGACTCGCGGCGTTCGTGATCTACGCGTCGATTCGTTCGTGGGTACGGACCGCCTACTTCGCCGAGGAATACCACTACCTGACGCCGTTCTACTCACCCTGCCTGAGTGATTCGTGTGTGCCCGGGTCGAGTGACTTCGGAACTCCGATCGGCGAATTGCCGATGATCATTCCGCTCGGGTTCCTCGTGTTGCCGTTCCTCCTAGGGTTCCGGCTCACGTGCTACTACTACCGCAAGGCGTATTACCGCTCGATCTGGTTCTCGCCCCCGGCGTGTGCCGTGGCCGAACCCCACCGAACCTATACCGGTGAGACACGCCTTCCCCTGATCGTCCAGAACGTCCACCGATACTTCTTCTACGTCGCGGTGATCGTCTCGCTGATCAACACCTACGACGCCATCCGCGCGTTCCACGGTGCGGACGGGGGTTTCGGCATCGGGCTGGGCACACTCATCCTGGTCGGCAACGTCATCCTGCTCTGGGCGTACACCGTGTCCTGCCATTCATGCCGGCACGTCGTCGGCGGGCGGCTCACCCACTTCTCGAAGCACCCCGTCCGCTACTGGTTGTGGACCCAGGTGAGCAAGCTCAACGCGCGCCACATGCAGCTGGCCTGGACCACCCTCGCCACGCTGATGATCACGGACTTCTACGTGATGCTCGTGTCCAGTGGGACTCTGTCGGACTTGCGACTGATCAACTGACCGCGCATCGAAGCCGCCGAACACGAGGGGAGTGGAATGACGGAAGTCGAACGGCACCGGTACGACGTCGTGGTGATCGGTGCGGGTGGCGCCGGACTGCGAGCGGTCATCGAGGCACGCGAGCAAGGCCTGTCCGTCGCCGTCGTCTGTAAATCACTGTTCGGCAAGGCGCACACCGTGATGGCGGAGGGTGGCTGCGCGGCCGCGATGGGCAACGCGAACGACAAGGACACCTGGCAGACCCACTTCCAGGACACGATGCGTGGGGGGAAGTTCCTCAACAACTGGCGGATGGCCGAACTGCATGCGCGTGAGGCGCCCGACCGAGTCTGGGAACTCGAGACCTACGGGGCGTTGTTCGACCGCACCCCGGACGGGCGGATCAGCCAGCGCAACTTCGGGGGTCATACGTATCCGCGGCTGGCGCACGTCGGTGACCGCACCGGTCTCGAACTGATCCGGACGATGCAACAGAGGATCGTGTCGCTGCAGCAGGAAGATTTCGCCGCCACCGGCGACTACGAGGCGCGGGTCAAGATTTTCGCCGAATGCACCATCTCGGAACTGGTCAAGGATGGCGACCGCATCTCGGGTGCGTTCGGGTATTGGCGGGAAAGCGGCCGATTCATCCTCTTCGAGGCGCCTGCCGTGGTGACGGCGACAGGGGGGATCGGTAAGTCGTTCAAGGTCACCTCCAACTCCTGGGAGTACACCGGCGACGGACACGCTCTCGCACTGCGTGCGGGGGCCAACCTCATCAACATGGAATTCGTCCAATTCCACCCGACCGGAATGGTGTGGCCGCCGAGTGTCAAAGGCATCCTCGTCACAGAAGGCGTGCGCGGCGACGGCGGGGTCCTCAAGAACGCCGAGGGTGAACGGTTCATGTTCAGCTACATTCCCCCGGTCTTCAAGGGCCAGTACGCGGAGACGGAGGAGGAGGCCGACGGCTGGTACAAGGACTCCGACAACAATCGCCGTACCCCCGATCTGCTGCCCCGCGACGAGGTCGCGCGAGCCATCAATTCCGAAGTCAAAGCCGGGCGGCAGACACCGCACGGCGGCGTGTATCTCGACATCGCCTCCCGGATGCCCGCCGACGAGATCGTGCGCCGGCTCCCGTCGATGTACCACCAGTTCAAGGAACTCGCGGACGTCGACATCACCAAGGAACAGATGGAAGTCGGCCCCACCTGCCATTACGTCATGGGAGGCATCGAGGTCGACCCCGACAGCGGCGCGGCCAGTGTTCCGGGTCTCTTCGCGGCGGGGGAGTGCTCGGGCGGAATGCACGGGTCCAATCGACTGGGCGGAAATTCGCTCTCCGACCTCCTCGTTTTCGGACGTCGCGCCGGGCTGGGCGCCGCGACGTACGTGTCTTCGCTGACGGACCGGCCAACCGTGTCGGACGAAGCCGTCGATGCGGCCGCACGAATGTTGCTGTCGCCGTTCGACTCCGGGCAGGAGGGGGAAGCGGTCGAGAATCCGTATACCCTGCACACCGAGTTGCAACAGAATATGAACGACCTCGTGGGCATCATTCGCAAGGCCGACGAAATCGAGCGCGCGCTCGACAAGCTCGCCGATATCAAGAGCCGGATCGGTGCCGTCGTCGTGGAAGGGCACCGTCAGTTCAATCCCGGATGGCACCTTGCCGTCGACCTGCGCAACATGGTCCTCGTCAGCGAGTGCGTGGCGCGGGCGGCATTGACCCGCACCGAAAGTCGAGGTGGGCACACCCGGGACGACCACCCCGCCATGGATGCGCAATGGCGCAACACCCTGCTCGTCTGCAGTGTGGACGGCGACATGGCATCCCATCCCGATGCCGTGATCCCCGACGTGGTGGTCACGCGGGAGCAGCAGGAGCCGATGCGAGCAGACCTGCTGGAACTCTTCGAGGCCGACGAACTCGCCAAGTACTACACCGACGCGGAACTCGCCGGGCATCCCGGGAGAAAGGCCTGACATGGGGTACGACGCACAGTTCCGGGTCTGGCGCGGTGACGTCGACGGGGGCGCCCTGCAGGACTACTCGATTCCCGTCAACGAAGGCGAGGTGGTCCTCGACATCATCCACCGACTCCAGGCCACCCAGGCACCCGATCTGGCTGTCCGCTGGAACTGCAAGGCAGGTAAGTGCGGGTCGTGTTCGGCCGAGGTGAACGGTCGCCCCCGGCTGCTCTGCATGACGAGAATGTCCACCTTCACCCAGGACGAGGTGGTGACGGTAACGCCGCTGCGGACCTTCCCGGTGATCCGCGACCTCGTCACCGACGTGTCGTACAACTACCTGAAGGCACGAGAAGTTCCGTCGTTCACGCCTCCTCCCGGACTGGCGCCGGGTGAGTACCGGATGAAGCAGATCGACGTGGAACGGTCTCAGGAATTCCGTAAGTGCATCGAGTGCTTTCTGTGCCAGAACACCTGCCACGTCGTGCGCGATCACGAGGACAACAAGGCGGCGTTCTCGGGTCCGCGATACTTCATTCGCGTCGCGGAACTCGAAATGCACCCACTCGATACTGCGGACCGCCGCAATGCGTCCCAGGACGAGTTCGGACTCGGTCTGTGCAACATCACCAAGTGCTGCACCGAGGTGTGTCCCGAGGGAATCAAGATCACGGACAACGCCATCATCCCGATGAAGGAACGGGTGGTCGATCATCGATACGACCCGCTGGTGTGGTTGGGTAACAAGCTCTTTCGCCGGGGTTAGCGCCTCCCGGCCCCGTGAGTACTTATTAACATCCCGAGGTTGACAAGTACTCACAGGGGGGTCAGCGCATGGTGTGGAGGCTGCGAGCGGTCGGCGACTTCTCCACCGACTCGGGGTCGGGCGCGGTGCCGAGTAGACGGTCCGCCGTTCCGGTGGTGGTCACCGTGAACCAGTAGTGCTCGTTCTTGTAGTGATGGTGCCGGTGACTGCGCCAGATCGCCCGATAGAACCGGGATTTCGGCTTGTAATCGCTGTGGATCAGATAGTGCGTCCACTCGTACACCACGCCCAGAGCGCTCAGCGTGACGAGGAACGTCAGCCCCAGGCCGAGGCGCGGGAAAGCCAGCACGGACAGACCGGCGAGAACCGGAATGAGCCACGTCAGGGTCTGCCAGGGGATGAAGACCAAGGGCACGTCCCGGGGATCGACGTGGTGCTCGCGATGCTTACGGGCAAGCAGCGAGTCGACGGTCAGACCCAGGATTCTGCGGGGCTTCCAGTGCAGGATGCAGACGTGAATGACCCATTCGGCGAACGGGAACAGCGCCAGCATCACCACCGGCAGGACGGCATCGCTCAGGTGCCAGTCGCCCACCCCCAGTCGGGCCGCGACGGCGACCGCCAGCATGCCGCCGACCATCCACGGGGACGGGTGGCGCCGGAATTGATCGGCGGCCTCACGCAGGGTGAGTGACCGACGTCGGCGGCGGTCTACCGAAGAGTGTGACGTCATGAGTGCTGCTCCTGTTGTTGGAGTTGGTCGATGGCGGTGGTCACCGCAGCAGTCCCGAGGTCGAGAAGAGTGGCGGCGACACCGGTGGCGATGTCCTCGTCGTGCGCGGCGACAGCTTCGGCGAGAGCGCGATAAAGGTCGGATCTCCCGACCTCGGCAACCATGACGCCGGCCATGGCCGTCATGGTCGGCTCATAGGCGTTGCGCAGGCTGTTGAAGATGAGCCGGAAGGCGATCGAATCGGCCGCGTCGACCACCCTCTCCCAGAATGTGAGGGCGTGCACCTGTTGCGAGACCGGATCGCTCGCGGCCGCCAGGGTCTCGGCCGCGTTCTGCACTGCGGCCGCCGCGTCGGGTGTCGCCCTGCTCGCGGCGAGTCGGGCCACCTGCGTGCCAATCATCCGGCGTGCCTCGAGGACGCTCCGCACGACCGGCCATTCGGGTTGTCCGTTCCGGATCAGCAGCTGCGACAGCAGTTCGGGCCCACCGTGCTGCCGAAAGTCGCGCACCGACGTCGCATCGCCCTGACGAACTTCGACGAGGCCGGCCTGCGCGAGCTTCTGGATCGCTTCGCGCACGGCCGGCCGGGACACGCCGAACGCCTCGGCGAGTCGCCGCTCGCTGGGCAGCGATTCGCCTGCGGCAAGGTCCCCGCCCAACACGCGTGCGGTGATCTGGTCGAAAACCTCGGTGGATGCGGACTTCCGCGCGATCGGCTCGAACATCATGCAGTCACGGTAGAGCGGACATAGGTAAGAGGTCAAGTGGTAAGACCAATATCGGCCGAATGACGAGAGCCTGGTGACGCTGGGGTATGCGACTACGAGAAGGCCTGCCGGACGAACGGCGTGGTGTCGGGAAGGGACGCCGGCATGGTCTGCAGATGCCCGGTCGGGTAGGTGCGGTAGACGAAACTCTGCCCGTTGGCGGCAAGGTCGGCGGTCAACTTCCAGCTGAACGCTGCGGGGACGATGTCGTCGAGCAGTCCCTGGCCGATGAAGAGTGGCCGGTCGTATCCACGGACGGGAACTCCAAGGGTGCCCCGAATCGCGTCGAGGATGGCAGGGTCGTCGAGGTTTCGGGACATCAGTTGTCCGATGGTGACGCCCTGGAGCTGCGGCGCTGCGTCTTGGTAACAGAGTTCCTCGAGGCGGTCGAGCGCGGAGATGCCGAGGGGGCTGAGGTAACTGTCGATGTCGAGGTCGGGGCGAGATGCCCGTAGTCCGGCCAG
Source organism: Rhodococcus oxybenzonivorans (assembly GCF_003130705.1). NCBI lineage: Bacteria > Bacillati > Actinomycetota > Actinomycetes > Mycobacteriales > Nocardiaceae > Rhodococcus > Rhodococcus oxybenzonivorans. The sequence continues at coordinate 2,672,574 of NZ_CP021354.1, forward strand.
GGCATACGCGACGAACACGGTGCTCCCGGTGAGGGGAAGCGGTGGGAAATTCGGACCCACCAGAGGTGCCAGCTGTTCGAGATTCGACGGCGCCCCGGTTGCGACCGTGCCGCGGAAATCGAGTTCGGGCGCATATCTGGTCGCCATCGATGCGGCGACCAGCGCTGCGTGTCCGCCCTGAGACTGTCCGAGCGCCAGCCAGCGGTTCGACAGTGACGGCGTCACGCTGCGAGCGGCGCGCACCATGTCGATCATGCTGTGCGCCTCGGTCGGACCGTCCAGATAGGGATGAACACCGGGTGTGCCGAGGCCCACGTAGTCGGTGGCCACCACGGCATATCCCTCGCGCAGCCAATGCTCGACGTATTGCCCGCCGAAGTTCCCGGTGGCGGTGGGAGCGCACGCGTCGGCCAACCCGACCGTTCCGTGCGCCCACGACACCACGGGCCACCCGCCAGGGGGCGGTCCGCCAGGTGGCAGAAATATCGCGCCGGTACTGAGCGCGGGCCGGTTCAACGGCCCAGTGGTCCAGTAGGTCAAGAATGAACCCGTGGTGGCACCCGGCGGCCACATCTGCTGCGGCACCGACGAGGACGCGACTACGTCACCCGGTGCGCCGACGGGTTGCGACGGGCTCGGAGCCGGACCGGCGAAAAGGGAGAAGGCCAGTACCGTCGCGACAACAATTGCGGCGCGGCGGCCGACTGTCGACCTCATCGTCACCCCCTGGCCTGACCGGGTAGCCACTCGGTCTCGGATGTGAGTGTGCCCACCCAGCTTTCGATTCGAGTGTGCCCACTCAGTGTGCCCGTTCAGGGATGCTGCGCGGGGTCTTTCAGCCGTGCACGGATGCCGTCGACGAACAGCGAGAGTCCGAAGTCGAATCGGACCGCGGGATCACCGTCGAGGAGGTCGTCGTCGTAGGCGCCGATCTCCGATGCCGGGGCGTCGGGGGAGAGCGCAGCGCGGGTGAGGGCGCCGACGGATTCCATCTGTGCGCGCGACTGCTCGTCGACCGTGTGTCCGAGGACGTAGTAGAGGAGCGAGTACGACGCCAACTCGGCGTGCTCGCGGGAAAGTCCGGATCGCAGGCCGACGGCGGCGAACGTTTCCCGCACGCGGGAGTTGGTCATCCGCGAGGCGTAGGTCGCGGAGACGAGCTCGGCACCGTCGCGGTGCGACAGCAGGGCACCACGCAGGCGATGGGCCAGCTCGATGAACTCCTCGTTCCAGCCGGTAGCCGTGGTGGGCGCGTCGACGTCTTCGAGGATCTTGTCGGCGAGAGCGCCGAGGAGGGTCTGCTTGTTGGGAAAGTGCCAGTACAGGGCGCCGGGTTGGACGCCGAGGGCGGTCGCGAGCCTCCGCATCGTGAGGTCGGCGAGGCCGAACTCGTCGAGGATGGCCAGTGCGCCGTCGAGTACGTCGCCGCGTCGCAATTGCACTGCTGTTCTCCTCAGGTATTCGGGCCTTGCTTTGACAGTATTCCATCACGGATCTAACCTGAACGCCGTTCAACTTGTACGGTGTTCAATTCTTACTCATGTCGATCCACGACGCGTGATCGGCCCGCTCTTCAGGAGATACGTGTGACGTCGGCCCCGGTACAGACAGACATTCTCGCCCTGGCGCGTGACCAGGTTCTCGAACGCGGGGAAGGGCTCACGCAGAGCCAGGTACTCGAGGTCCTGCAACTGCCGGACGAGCGGCTCGAGGAGTTGCTCGCGCTGGCGCACGACGTGCGGATGACATGGTGCGGTCCCGAGGTCGAGGTGGAGGGAATCATCAGCCTCAAGACCGGCGGCTGCCCCGAGGACTGCCACTTCTGCTCGCAGTCGGGCCTGTTCCAGTCGCCGGTGCGAGCCGCCTGGCTCGACATCCCCTCGCTCGTGGAGGCTGCCAAGCAGACCGCCAAGTCCGGCGCCACCGAGTTCTGCATCGTCGCTGCGGTCCGCGGACCCGACGAACGGCTGCTCGCCCAGGTAGCGGCCGGTATCGAGGCCATCCGCAACGAGGTCGACATCCAGATCGCCTGCTCGCTCGGCATGCTCACCCAGGAGCAGGTCGACCAGCTGGCCGCCATGGGTGTGCACCGGTACAACCACAATCTCGAGACGGCGAAGTCGCACTTCCCGAATGTGGTGACCACCCACTCGTGGGAGGAGCGGTGGAACACGCTGCGGATGGTTCGTGAGGCGGGCATGGAGGTGTGCTGCGGCGGCATCCTCGGGATGGGCGAGAGCCTCGAGCAGCGCGCGGAGTTCGCCGCGAATCTGGCCGAACTCGAACCCGACGAGGTTCCGCTGAACTTCCTCAACCCCCGTCCGGGCACGCCGTTCGGCGACCTCGAGGTGCTGCCCGCGAGCGAGGCGCTCAAGTCGGTGGCCGCCTTCCGGCTCGCGCTGCCACGCACCATCCTCCGCTTCGCCGGTGGTCGTGAAATCACCCTCGGCGACCTCGGCGCAAAACAGGGCATCCTCGGCGGAATCAACGCCGTCATCGTCGGCAACTACCTGACGACGCTGGGACGGCCCGCGGAACAGGACCTCGACCTGCTCGTCGACCTGCAGATGCCGATCAAGGCACTGAACGACACCTTGTGATGGCCGGCACCGACGTTTCACCGGGCAGTGTCGCTGACGAGCGCGCTGCAGAGGAGCGGTACAACCCGTATACGGGCCGCCGAGTCGTTCCCGGAGTCGAGGACAGTGTCCCGACCGCGGCGCAGCTCGGGCTCGAACCGCCGCGCTTCTGCGAGTCGTGCGGTCGGCGCATGGTCGTACAGATCAGTCCCGACGGCTGGTGGGCAAAATGCTCACGCCACGGTGTGTTCGACTCGATCGGGCTCGCCCGGCGGTAGCGTCGTCGGTGTGACCAACTTCCCGCGCATCAGGCTTCGATCTGCCGCCGGAGTCGTCTGCGGAACGGTCGTGGCAAGTGCACTCGTGGGGGCGATATGGGGAGTGCTCGCGCCGGCAGAACACCTGTTGGTCGTTGCGCCCGACCGCGGCGTCACGCTGACGGGTGAGAGTGTGCACCGGTTCGATGCGATCGGCATGTTCGCGTGCGCGGGGCTGGTCGTGGGCATCCTCGCCGCGGTTGCGGCGTGGACGGCGCGGCGGAGTCGTGGTCCGGTAGCTGTGGCGGCTGTCCTCGCCGGCAACATCGTCGGAGCGGGTGTCATGGCACTCGCCGGACTCGGCGTCGCTGCACTGCGGTTTCCCGGCGACGACGTGTCGACGCCCGGAACGATCGTCGCGACGGCACCGGGGATCGGGACGCTGCTCGTGCTGGTGTTCCAGCCGCTGGCTGCCTGCGTCGTGACGTTGGTACTCGCCGCGCTCAACCCATTCGACGACCTCGGAATCAGCGATTCCCCGGTCGAGCTCGACGAATGGGACGAGCGCGACGCGACACTTACTTCATGACCGAGGTTCGCATCCGGACGTCCCCGAGGAGACGCCCACTGGCGAGAGCGCCGATGCGGCGAGTCGCGAACCGGGTGCTGACGGACGACACCCAGTTCATCAGCCCGGATACGACGCTCGGTGGTGTGCTGCGCCGATCCAGCGCGCGCAGTGCTGTCGTCACCACCTGATCCGCGGTCTGCATGCGGCCGACGGCGGCGTCCTCCGAACCGACGACGTCGAAGAATTCGGTGCGGGTAGGGCCCGGGCAGACGGCGAGCACGGTGAGGCCCGTGCCTCGCGCCTCTGCCCACAATGCCTCCGTGAAACTCAGTACGAACGCTTTGGTCGCCCCGTACACGGCCATGCCGGGAGTCGGCTGGAACGCGGCGGTGCTCGCCACGTTCACGAGAGCTCCGCGTCCCCGCAGCAGGTCGGGCAGGAACGTGTGCGACAGCTCGACGAGGGTGGTGACGTTGAGCTGTATCTCGGCGGTGAGGCGCTCGAGTTCGGCGGACGCGAAGTCTCCGTGCGTCCCGAATCCCGCGTTGTTGATCAGTGAATCGATGCGGATGTCGCGGGCAGTCAATTCGGTGCGCAGCCGCTCACCGGCGCCGGGAGTGGCGAGGTCGAACGGGATCACGGTGACCGACACGTGATGCGCGGTGCGGAGTTCGGTGGCGAGTTGTTCGAGCCGATCGACGCGGCGGGCGACGAGGACGAGATCTGCACCCCGCTCGGCGAACCGGCGGGCAAATTCGGCACCGAGGCCCGCGCTCGCGCCGGTGATGAGGACGGTGGTTCCGGATACGTCGAAGGACATGTCAGCTCCTAGCGGTGGGGTGACCTCGAATGTAGTCAGTGTCATCTATGTAGTCAATGACAACATTTGGTTAGACTTGCGGCATGTCCGTCGCCGAACAGCCCTATCACCACGGGAGTCTTCGCCAGGTGCTGCTCGCGCGCGCCGAGAGCACGCTCGAGCAGGACGGCGTCGACGGCATCTCCCTCCGCCGGCTCGCCCGTGAGGCCGGCGTCAGCCACGCCGCACCCAGCAAACACTTCCGGGACCGTCAGGCCCTGCTCGACGCACTCGCAGAGTCCGGATTCGTGCGGCTCACCGCCGCTCTCGAACGCGCCGTCGAGGAGGCCGAACCTCACGCCCGGGCCCGCTTCGGCGCGCTCGCCGGTGCCTACGTGAGCTTTGCCCTTGCCCACCGCGAGTTGCTGGCGCTGATGTACGGCAACAAGCACGCGCCCGGGGCCGCTCCTCAGGTGGTGGCGGCCGGTCACGCCGCGATGGACCTCACGGTCCGGATCGTCACCGAAGCCCAGGCCGCCGGCGACATCGGGGGCGGGGACGGGTCCCGCATCGCCCTCGTCGGGTTCTCGACATTCCACGGAATCGCCACCCTCGCTGCCGGGGGGATGCTCGACGGCGCGCCGGTGGACGAGGTCGTCACCGCCGCATCGGACACGTTCTGGCGGGGGCTCGGACCGAGGACCGAGGCCGACTCGCGGTGACGTCGTAGGTCCCTGATCGCAAGCGGGTCAGGCCGGTGGTCGAAGCGCCGCGAATTCGTCGGTGACCCGCAGGGTGGAGTCGGTGAACCGGTAGAGCGCGGCGGGGCGTCCCCCGGTGCGGCCCGACGGCGCGGTGTTACCGGTGGGCGTCAGGACCCCGCGCCGCCCGAGGACGCGTTGCAGATTGGTGGCGTCCACCTGGTAACCGAGTGCTGCACAGTAGATTTCGCGCAGCGTCGACATGGAGAATTCGCCGGGCGCCAGCCCGAACGCGATGTTGGTGTAGGAGAGCTTGGCGGCCAGGCGTGTACGCGCATGCTGCACGACGGTGCCGTGGTCGAACGCCATCTCGGGCAATTCCGAGACCGGATGCCACGCAGTGTCCGGAGGGAGGGTCGGATCGGCGGGGAGGGAACGAGCCCGAGGAAGGTCGAGGCGATGGTGCGCGGCCCGGGGACGCGATGTGGATCGCTGAACACCGACAGCTGTTCGAGGTGTGACACCTCCCGCACGTCCACCTTCTCCGCGAGTTGCCGCCGGGCGGAGGTGGTGAGGTCTTCGTCTTCACCCAGCAGGCCGCCCGGAAGCGACCAGGCGCCCGCCTGAGGGTCGAGGGCGCGTTGCCACAACAACACGGCGAGTTCGCCGGCGCCGGTCGCGTGACGCGCATCACCGGGGTGACCTGCGCATATGCGATCGGCGAAGTGGCGAACCTGGAACACCGCGGTGAGCACTTCGTGCCTGGTGTTACTATGGGGCATGTTTTCGATCCTAAGTCGAAAACCTCGATTTAGGAATTCGGGCCAGCCCGCCCGAGTCCACGGTGAAGGAGCAGCCATGACGACCAACACGTTGTGGGCGGGAACGCACCCGCAGATTCAGGACGGTCCCGGCGGTTACGGGGGTGTCGAGGCGAGCGAGGAGTGGGCTGCCGAAATCAAACGGCTGGCGCGTGAGCGGGGGGCAACCCTGCTGGCGCACAACTACCAGTTACCCGCCATCCAGGACGTCGCCGACCACGTGGGTGACTCCCTCGCGCTCTCGCGCATCGCGGCGGAGGCGCCCGAGGACACGATCGTGTTCTGCGGTGTGCACTTCATGGCCGAGACGGCGAAGATACTCAGCCCGGCCAAGACCGTGCTGATCCCCGACGAGCGCGCGGGGTGCTCGCTTGCGGACTCGATCAACGCCGATCAGTTGCGGGAATGGAAGGCCGAATTTCCGGACGCAGTGGTCGTCTCGTACGTCAACACCACCGCCGAGGTGAAGGGACTGACGGACATCTGCTGCACGTCGTCCAACGCCGTCGACGTGGTGGCGTCGATCGACCCGGACCGTGAGGTGCTCTTCCTCCCCGACCAGTTCCTCGGCGCACACGTCAAGCGCGTCACCGGGCGCAAGAACATGCAGATCTGGGCGGGTGAATGCCACGTCCACGCCGGCATCAACGGCGACGAACTCACCGCCCAGGCGAAGGCGCACCCCGGCGCCGAGCTGTTCGTCCACCCGGAGTGCGGCTGCGCCACCTCGGCTCTGTACCTGGCGGGAGAAGGGTTCGTCCCCGAGGACAAGGTGAAGATCCTGTCGACGGGTGGCATGCTCGACGCCGCACGAGCGACCGGCGCCAAGCAGGTTCTCGTCGCGACCGAGGTCGGGATGCTGCACCAGCTGCGCAAGGCGGCGCCGGACGTCGACTTCCAGGCTGTCAACGACCGCGCTTCCTGCCCGTACATGAAGATGATCACCCCCGCGGCGCTCCTCCGGTGCCTGCTCGAAGGCAAGGACGAGGTTCACGTCGATCTCGAGACTGCCGAGCGTGCCCGTAAGTCGGTGCAGCGCATGATCGAGATCGGAAACCCTGGCGGCGGCGAGTGAGCAGCCCGGCCCGGGGGATCTCCTGGGAGGAGCACGCCGACCTGGTCGTGGTGGGTGGTGGGGTGGCCGGACTGACGGCCGCTCGTACCGCCTCCCTGCGAGGGCTGAGGGTCCTCACCGTCAGCAAGGGCGGTCCCACGGACACGGCGACCCAGTATGCGCAGGGCGGGATCGCGGTGGTGGGTGATGCGCTCACCGACTCGGTGGCCTCACACGTGGCGGACACCTGCGAGGCCGGAGTCGGCCTCTGCGACGAAGACGCCGTGCGGTCGATCGTGGCCGGTGGTCGCGATGCGGTCGCCGCCCTCACCGACCTGGGGGCGGTGTTCGATCGTGGACGCGACGGCGTCGTCTCCCGCACCCGTGAGGGTGGGCACAGCACCCGCAGGATCATCCATGCCGGCGGCGATGCCACGGGGGCCGAGGTGCAACGGGCGCTGGGCGCCGCAGGTCTGCCCGTACTCTTCGGCGCGTCCGCGGTGCGCGTCGTCACCGACGCACGCGGGGTCACGGGTCTGCTCGTCGATGCACCGAATGGCCTCGGCGTGATCCACACGCCCGCCATCGTCCTGGCAACGGGCGGACTCGGTCAGCTGTACGCGTGCAGCACCAACCCACCCGGCGCGACCGCGGACGGCATCGCGCTGGCGTTGGATGCGGGCGCAGCGGTGGCTGACCTCGAATTCGTGCAGTTCCACCCGACCGTCCTGTTCACCCCGGGCGGAGTCGGGCGGCGTCCGCTCATCAGTGAGGCCGTTCGAGGGGAGGGGCACGGCTCGTCGACGCGAACGGCGATTCGGTGACCGAGGGCGTCCATGCCCGCGGTGATCTCGCTCCCCGAGACGTCGTCTCCCGGGCAATCGCCTCCCGGCTGCGGGCACTGGGGCACGACCACGTCTACCTCGACGCCCGGCAGCTACCGGGGTTCGCCGAGCGTTTCCCAACGGTGACGGCGTCTTGCCTGCAAGCCGGGATCGATCCCCGCGAGCACCTGATTCCGGTGGCACCGGCCGCGCATTACTCGTGCGGCGGTGTGGTCACCGACGTCTCCGGACGTACCGAGGTGCCGGGCCTCTACGCCGCCGGTGAAGTGGCGCGCACCGGGCTGCACGGAGCCAACAGGTTGGCGTCGAACAGTCTGCTCGAGGGTCTCGTGGTCGGTGAACGTGTCGGTGTCGCGGCGGCCGAGCGTGCCGGTCTGCGCGTGGAGGTGACGGACACGGTCCGGCCGGGACTGTCGTACGCGTCTCGCGAACTGGTGCAGCAGGTGATGACCGCGCACGCCTCTGTGGTTCGCGACGGAGCGGGCCTCGCGTCGGCGGCGGTTGCGCTCGCCGACGCACCCCGAAGTATTCCCCACGGCCCGACCGAACTCGAGGATGCCGCGCTCACCACCACGGCGTCTGCCCTGGTGCTCGCTGCAGGTGCGCGAACCGAGAGCCGGGGCTGCCACACCCGCAGCGACTATCCGGAGTCCAGCGAACAGTGGCGGCGGAGCACGCACATCCGCTCCCGGGACGGCGAACTCGAACTGCTCGAACCCCAACTGACAGGAGTGCTGTGATGTCCGGCCATGTCCTTCCAGACGGTCTCGACGCGGACGAAGTGCGGGCACTCGTGCGACTCGCGCTCGACGAGGACCTGCGGTACGGCCCGGACGTGACGTCGACGTCGACGGTCCCGGCGGACGCGGTGGCCAAGGCGTCGGTCGTGTCCCGCGCGCACGGCACCGTGGCTGGTCTCGATGTGGGCCTTCTGGTGCTCGACGAGGTGATCGGTGAGGGCAGCTACCAGGTGCTCGAGCGCGTTGCCGACGGCACCCGTGTGAGCCCCGGGCAACCGGTTCTGAGGGTGTCCGCCCCTACGCGAGCGCTGCTCACTGCCGAGCGGACCATGCTGAATCTGGTGTGCCACCTCTCGGGGATCGCCACCGCGACGGCGGCGTGGGTGGACGCGGTCGACGGAACCGGGACGCGGATCAGGGACAGCCGCAAGACGCTGCCCGGGTTGCGTTCGCTGCAGAAGTACGCGGTCCGCGTCGGTGGTGGCGTCAATCACCGGATGGGGCTCGGGGACGCGGCGCTGATCAAGGACAACCACGTCGCCGCAGCAGGCTCGGTGGTGGCGGCGCTGCGGGCGGTGCGTGCGGCGGCCCCGGACATCGAGTGTGAGGTCGAGGTCGACAGCCTCGAGCAGCTCGACGAGGTACTGGCCGAAAACGTCGAACTCGTCCTCCTCGACAACTTCCCGCTGTGGCAGACGCAGATCGCCGTGCAGCGCCGCGACGCGGAGGCGCCCGACACCAAGCTGGAGTCCTCCGGAGGTCTCACGCTCGACGTAGCGGCGGACTACGCCGGCACGGGCGTCGACTATCTCGCGGTCGGGGCTCTCACCCACTCCGTCACGGTGCTGGATCTCGGGCTCGACATGTAACGCCTCGTGAGTACTTGTTCACCGCGGGCGGTGAAGAAGTACTCACGGGTCAGGGCGGGTCGATGCAGCTGGTGGGCAGATCCACCAGTGAACAGAATCCCGGTTTCCGTGCCGGGACGTAGCTGTCCGGCAGCCCTGCCACGATGATGTCGCGGTAGGTTGCGACCGCATCTGTGGGGCGGCGGGTGAGGGTCGGATCGGTAAGCGCGTCGACGGTGTAGAGACCGAACCGGGGCCGGTACGTTCCCCACTCGTAATTGTCGGTGATCGACCAGTAGTTGTAGCCGATGACCGGTGCTCCGTCCTGCCGGGCCCGTTCCATCCAATAGATGTGGTCGCGGAGGTGATCCGAACGGGTGTACCCGTCCGGTCGAGGTTGGCCGTTGTCGGTCGGCATACCGTTCTCCACGACGTACAACGGCAGTCCGGGGAACTTGCGGGTGTAGCGCATCAGCGCGGAGTAGATGCCGTCCGGTTGCGGATCGATGCGGTAGAAGTCGTCGGTGATCGCGTTGACGGCGGTGACGTTGTCGAGAGCGAGTCCGTAGTAGTAGTCGACCCCGAGGAAGTCGAGCTTCTCGCGAACCCGGTCCACGAACATCGCATCCACGGCGTCGGTGGCGGCCGGGATGTAGGAGAGATTGCTGCTGACGCGGGCGTCCGGGTCGTACTCGTGAATCAGGTCGTAGGCGCGGCGGTGCACCTCGACCAGGCGGTCGAGCATCTGGGGACCCTGAGCGGCGGTGACGCCGCCGAATGTCAGTTCCTTCTGCAGATACACGGTCGGTTCGTTGATGGTGATCCAGAGAGCGCCCGACCCGGAGTAGCGGGGTACGACCCTGCGGGCGTACTCGAGCCAGTGGTCGACCGTCGCCTGATTCGCCCACCCACCCTTGTCTGCGACCCAGCCCGGATACACCCAGTGGTCGAGGGTGATCATCGGTGTCATCCCTCGGCCGGTGATCTCCCGGACGACGTCGTCGTAGTACCGGAGTTCGGTGTCGTCCCAGGAGCCGGGCGACGGCTGTACCCGCGCCCATTCGATGCCGAAGCGGAACACGTCGACACCGAGATCTGCCGCGCGGGCGATGTCCTCGCGGTAGCGGTGACGGAAGTCGACCGAGTCGCCGATTGCATCGTCGGTCCTGCCCGACGCCGCGTAGCGCGCCCAGTTGCTGTCGGGCGACGAACCCTCCGATTGGAAGCCGGAAGTGGCGACGCCCCAGAGGAACTCGTCCGGTAGCGGTTCGGCGCCCGATGTGGCCGGGCACGTCACGAAGCACAGGAGAAGCGCGGCGGCGCCCAGGAGAGTCGACGGAGTCCGCATTGGCCGAAGAGTAACCGAAATGCTGTGTCGAGTCCGTCGATTTGGGGGATACTCGTCAGTAGGACTACCCGCCAGTAGGAGGCGCGTCATGGTCGACACATCAGCTCCGAAAGTCACCGAGGAAGAAGCACGAGCTGTAGCGGAGGAAGCGAGGGAATCCGGTTGGGACAAACCCTCATTCGCAAAGGAACTGTTTCTGGGACGGTTCCGGCTGGATCTGGTTCACCCGTTTCCCCGGCCCGCGGCCGAGGACGCTGCCAAAGCCGACGAATTCCTGACTCGTCTCCGCGCCCACTGCGAGGAGATGGACGGCAGTGTCATCGAATCCCAGTCGCGAATCCCCGACGAGTACGTTCGCGGCCTCGCCGACCTGGGATGTTTCGGGCTGAAGATCTCCGAGGAGTACGGCGGACTCGGGCTTTCCCAGGTCGCCTACAACCGGGCGTTGATGCTGGTCGCGTCGGTGCACCCCAGCCTCGGCGCACTCCTGTCGGCGCACCAGTCGATCGGGGTACCGGAGCCGCTCAAGCTCGCCGGCACACCCGAGCAGAAAGCCGAGTTCCTGCCGCGGTGTGCCCGAGGTGCCATCTCCGCGTTTCTCCTCACCGAACCGGATGTCGGTTCCGACCCGGCCAGGCTGGCGTCGTCGGCGACTCCCATCGAAGGCGGGGCGGCCTACGAACTGGACGGCGTGAAGCTGTGGACGACCAACGGCGTCGTCGCGGAACTGCTCGTCGTCATGGCACGGGTTCCGAAGAGTGAGGGTCACCGCGGCGGGATCTCGGCGTTCGTCGTCGAGGCCGACACCCCGGGCATCACCGTGGAACGGCGCAATGCCTTCATGGGGCTACGCGGGATCGAGAACGGCGTGACCCGCATGTACAAGGTTCGCGTTCCCAAAGAAAATCTCATCGGGCGGGAAGGCGACGGACTCAAGATCGCGCTCACCACACTGAACGCCGGCCGGCTCGCGATACCCGCAATGTGCGCCGGCGCCGGCAAATGGTCGCTGAAGATCGCCAGGGAATGGTCCGGTGTCCGGGTGCAGTGGGGCAAGCCGGTCGGTGAGCACGCGGCCGTCGCCAACAAGTTGTCATTCATGGCCGCCACCACCTACGCCCTCGAAGCCGTGGTGGACCTGTCGGCACAGATGAACGACGAGGGCCGCAACGACATCCGGATCGAGGCGGCGCTCGCCAAGCTGTGGTCGTCCGAGATGGCCTGCGTTCTCTCCGACGAGCTCATTCAGGTGCGCGGCGGTCGGGGATACGAGACTGCGGCGTCACTGGCGGCCCGAGGAGAACGGGCAGTTCCCGCTGAGCAACTCGACCGAGATCTGCGCATCAACAGGATCTTCGAGGGCTCGAGCGAAATCATGCGTCTGCTCGTCGCCCGCGAGGCCGTCGACGCCCATCTCACGGCGGCAGGCGATCTCGCCGACCCTCACGCCGACACCGGCGCGAAGGCCCGGGCGGCCGCCAAGGCGAGTGGCTTCTACGCGAAGTGGTTGCCTCAGCTCGTCGCCGGCAAGGGACAAATGCCGATGGCATACGGCGACTTCGGCATTCTGGCCAAGCATCTGCGCTTCGTCGAGCGGCATTCCCGCAAACTGGCCCGCTCCACGTTCTACGGCATGGCCCGCTGGCAGGCGGCGCTCGAGAAGCAGCAGGGATTCCTCGGCCGGGTGGTGGACATCGGCGCAGAACTGTTCGCGATGTCCGCCAGCTGTGTCAAAGCGGAGATGCAGCGCGAGGAGAACGAGGCCGAGGGAGCCGCGGCCTACGAACTCGCCGACGTGTTCTGCCGGCAGGCCGCACTCCGTGTGGAGAAACTGTTCGACGGGTTGTGGCACAACACCGACGATGTCGATCGGCAGGTCGCGCATTCCCTTCTCGAAGGACGGTATGCGTGGCTCGAACGAGGAGTGGTCGACCCCAGCGAGGGCACCGGTCCGTGGATCACCGAATGGACGCCCGGCGCGTCCACCGAAGAGAATCTCGCCAGGAGGTTCGTCGAATCCACTCGTCTCTGACGGCAGCATGCCACGACACTGACCCCCGAGCTGCCACGACTCCGACCCAGGGGGTGCCACGACCTCGCGTAACGGGTGGAACTGAGGTCGACTCTTGCCGTCTTCACGGTCGGCCTTGTCGTGCGACCCACGGTCGGCAATGTCTTCCGCCTATGGACGAAACTGCCGTCGAACTGGGCCATTGAGGTCCGTCCGGGGGTGGTTTAACGTGGAGGTGCGGGCCGTATCCCGTCGGGTCGAGACTGGGCATTCCGGGATACGACTCGCCGGGGGGCACAGATGACGAAGTCGCGCAGCAGGCCCGCCGATTCGAAGTTCGGCGTGAGCCGGCCCGAGAATTTCTCTGCGCGCGATCTCCATCGACCGGACGAGCGGGATCTGCCGGCTCGGCACGCCACGGCAGCCACCGACCGGTGAAAACGCGGTACGCCTATCCTGGATAATCGGTGCAGAGCTCTGTTCTCCGTAGGACAGCCAGCTCGTCAGTGACCTGCCGGCTCATCCGTGACCTGCGTGTCAGTGACACCGTGTCCCGCCAGTCGCAGAGAGGACCTCTCATGCTCGCCCGCACCGACCTTCGTGGTCGTACCCCTTCCACGGCCGAACTTCGTGCCGCACTTCCTCGAGGTGGAGTGGATGTGGACGCGGTGCTGCATCAGGTTCGCCCCGTGGTCGACGCCGTGCGCGAACGTGGCGCCGCTGCCGCCCTCGACTTCAGTGAGCAGTTCGACGGCGTCCGGCCTGCGCAGATACGTGTCCCGCAGGCAGAACTCGACCGTGCGCTCGCTGAACTCGATCCCGCAGTCCGGGCCGCTCTCGAAGTCGCGATCGAACGCACCCGCAAGGTGCACGCCGACCAGCGCCGCAAGGACACCACTACCCAGGTAGTCCCCGGCGGCACCGTCACCGAGCGGTGGGTGCCCGTCGACCGGGTAGGCCTCTACGTGCCCGGCGGCAACGCCGTCTACCCGTCCAGTGTCGTCATGAACGTCGTGCCGGCGCAGGCCGCCGGTGTGCGGTCTCTCGTGGTGGCCTCCCCGCCCCAGGCGGAGTTCGGCGGACTCCCGCACCCGACCATCCTCGCGGCGGCGGCGTTGCTGGGCGTCGACGAGGTCTGGGCCGTCGGCGGCGGGCAGGCTGTCGCCCTGCTCACCTACGGCGGCACCGACACGGACGGCGCCGAACTCGCCCCCGTCGACCTGATCACCGGTCCCGGCAACATCTACGTCACGGCGGCCAAGCGCCTGTGCCGTGGCCTCGTCGGCATCGACGCCGAGGCCGGACCCACCGAGATCGCGATCCTCGCCGACCACACGGCAGACGCGGTGCACGTCGCGGCAGACATGATCAGCCAGGCCGAGCACGACGTGATGGCGGCGAGCGTGCTCGTCACCACCAGCATCGAGCTCGCCGACGCCGTCGACACGGCGCTGGCCGCGCAACTGGAGATCACCAAGCACAAGGAGCGCGTCACTGCCGCGCTGTCCGGCACGCAGTCGGGCACCGTCCTGGTCTCCGATGTCGAGGCGGGACTGCGGGTGGTCAACGCCTACGCCGCCGAGCACCTCGAGATCCAGACCGAGAACGCCACTGCCGTCGCCGCGAAGGTGACCAGTGCGGGTGCGGTGTTCGTCGGGCCGTGGGCGCCGGTCAGCCTCGGCGACTACTGCGCCGGATCTAACCATGTCCTGCCCACCGCGGGCTGCGCCCGGCACTCCTCGGGTCTGAGCGTGCAAACGTTCCTGCGGGGCATCCACGTGGTCGACTACTCGGAATCCGCGCTGAAGGAGGTCTCCGGCCACGTCATCACCCTCTCCAACGCCGAGGACCTCCCCGCACACGGTGAGGCTGTCCGGCTGCGTTTCGAGGCCTTGCGGTGACCGCGGCGAACGTGCCGGGTTCGTCCATCGGCGTGGACGCGCTGCCGATCCGGGAGAGTCTGCGCGGCAAGTCGGCGTACGGCGCACCGCAGCTCACCGTGCCGGTGCAGCTGAACACCAACGAGAACCCGCACCCGCCCACGCAGGCGCTCGTCGACGACGTCGCGGAATCCGTGCGGGAGGCGGCGCGGGAACTGCACCGCTACCCGGACCGCGACGCGGTGGCGCTGCGCACCGATCTCGCCGCCTACCTCGCCGGCCAGACGAGTGTGCCGGTCACTGTCGACAACGTCTGGGCGGCCAACGGCTCGAACGAGATCCTGCAGCAGCTGCTGCAGGCGTTCGGAGGTCCCGGGCGTAGCGCGATGGGATTCGTACCGTCGTACTCGATGCACCCCATCATCGCGGACGGAACGCAGACGGACTGGTTGCCGATCTTCCGCCGCGCCGATTTCGCCCTCGACGTCGACGCTGCGGTGGAGGCGATTCGGGCACGCCGTCCCGACGTCGTGTTCGTCACCAGCCCCAACAATCCGACGGGGCACAGCGTCGGCATCGCGGAACTGCGCCGGGTCCTCGACGCCGCGCCGGGCGTCGTGATCGTCGACGAGGCGTACGCCGAATTCTCCGACGCCCCCAGCGCCCTGACGTTGATCGACGAGTATCCGTCGAAGATCGTCGTGTCGCGGACGATGAGCAAGGCGTTCGCGTTCGCCGGCGGCCGGCTCGGATACCTTGCCGCCGCACCGGCATTCATCGAGGCGCTGCTTCTGGTCCGGTTGCCGTATCACCTGTCGGTGGTCACGCAGGCCGCCGCCCGCGCGGCGCTGCGGCACGCGAACGAGACACTCGGCAGCGTGCACGCGCTCGCCACGGAACGGGTGCGTGTGTCGAAGGCATTGGAGGACACGGGGTTCCGTGTCATTCCCAGCGACGCCAACTTCATCCTGTTCGGTGAGTTCACCGACAGCGCCCACGCCTGGCAGGCCTACCTCGACCGCGGAGTCCTCATCCGGGACGTCGGGATCCCCGGATACCTACGTGCCACCGTCGGATTGGCCTCCGAGAACGACGCCTTCATCGTGGCGAGCGACGCGATCGCCGCCACCGAACTCACGACCTCAGGAGACCGAGGATGACCGACCGCATCGCCAAGGTGGAGCGCACCACCAAGGAATCCAGCATCACCGTCGAACTGAACCTCGACGGAACCGGTATCGTCGACATCTCGACGGGTGTCCCGTTCTTCGATCACATGCTGACCGCGCTCGGCTCTCATGCCAGCTTCGACCTCAGTGTTCAGGCGCAAGGTGACGTCGAGATCGAGGCGCACCACACGGTGGAAGACACGTCGATCGTGCTCGGCCAGGCCTTGGGTCAGGCGCTCGGCGACAAGAAGGGCATCCGGCGGTTCGGTGACGCGTTCATTCCCATGGACGAGACGCTCGCCCACGCGTCGGTCGACGTGTCGGGGCGGCCGTACTGCGTCCACACCGGCGAACCGGAACACCTGCTGCATGCTGTCATCGGCGGTTATCCCGGAGTTCCCTACGCGACTGTGATCAATCGGCACGTGTTCGAGTCGATCGCACTCAACGCCCGGATCGCACTGCACGTGCGGGTGCTCTACGGCCGCGACCAGCATCACATCACCGAGGCCGAGTTCAAGGCCGTGGCCCGCGCCCTGCGGGAGGCCGTCGAACCCGATCCCCGGGTGTCCGGGGTGCCGTCGACCAAGGGCAGCCTGTGATCGGATCGCCTTCGTGAGCGTCGTCCTGGTGTACGTGCTGTTCATCGCCGCCGGAATAGCGGCGGGCGGCGCGTACTCGATGTGGAAGTTCAACAAGCTGGCCTCGGGTGTGCTGCTGGCACTGGCTGTGCTGGCGGCAGTGGCGGGCGTCGTCAGGCTGCTGTAGTGCCTGTCGCCTCCGTGACCGGACCCCGGTTGCTACGCACTCCTGGTCTGCTCGCCGCGCTGGTGATGGGTGCGGCGGCGTTCGGTGGGTGGGCGGTACTGCTCCCTGTGGTGCCGCTGATCGTGTCTCTGTCGGGAGGTTCGGATACCCTCGCCGGTGGTGTGACTGCCGTTTTCATGGCCGCCACGGTGCTGACGCAATTCGGCGTGCCCCGGCTCTTACGCAGGTGGGGCTACCGATGGGTGCTTGCGGCCGGATGCCTCCTCCTGGGGCCGCCGTCCTTACTGTTCCTGCTGTCCACCGAGGCGATTCCGGTTCTCGCCGTGTCCGCGGTGCGGGGTGCGGGTTTCGGAATGCTTACGGTGGCGGGCAGCGCTCTCGTCGCCGAACTGGTTCCGCGGGAGATGCTCGGCCGGGCCACAGGCGCGCAGGGGATCGCGGTGGCTGCCGCGCAGATGGTGGGCCTGCCCGCGGGGCTGGCAATCATGCAGCACTGGTCCGCCACGCCGGTTTTCGTACTCGGTGCGCTGATTCCCTTGCTGGCGGTGGGCGCCGTCACTCGGCTGCCGCACCTGCATCCACGCCCGGCCGGTACCGCACGAGGGCGTCTTCCGCTGTCGGTCCGGCTCGTGCCGTGGCTGTCCATTGCCACGGTGGCTGCAGCGTTCGGCGGTGTGTCGAGTCTCCTGCCGATCGCCATTGCCGAGCGGGCGTCCCTCGCCGGCGGGGTCCTCGCGGTGGTCAGCGGCGCCGCAGTGTGCGGACGTTACGCGGCGGGGTCGTTCTCCGACCGGGTCGGAGTTGGCCGGGCGTTGATGCCCGCGCTTGCGTTCACCTGCGGCGGTCTGGCGCTGTTCGCGGTCGCGGCACGGAACGGGGACTGGATCGTCCTGGTCTGTGCGGCAGTGATGTTCGGGTTCGGATTCGGCGCCGTTCAGAACGAATCGCTGGTCATGATCTTCACCGCGGCCGGGCCCGCCCGATTCGGTGCCGCGAGCGCCGGATGGAACATCGGATTCGACGCCGGCACAGGATTCGGGTCCCTCACCCTGGGGGCCGTCGCTTCGGTGGCGGGGTATTCGTGGGTCTTTGCGGTGGCGGCGATGGCGGTGGCCGTCGTCCCGGCGACGGGAATGCTGGTCGGCCGCGCCCTAGGGGGCCGGACACGGCCGGATAGAATCGATTCATGACCGTCCCCACCATTGCAGTCCTCGATTACGGCTCCGGCAATCTGCATTCGGCCACCCGCGCGCTGGCTCGCACCGGTGCACAGGTCGAGGTGACGGCAGACCACAAGTTGGCTCTCGCGGCGGACGGCCTGGTGGTTCCCGGGGTTGGCGCTTTCGCCGCCTGCATGGACGGGCTTCGCGCGGTGCGCGGTGAGCGACTCATCGGCCAGCGCCTCGCCGGTGGCAGGCCGGTTCTCGGCATTTGCGTGGGCATGCAGATCATGTTCGAACGCGGAGTCGAATTCGGTGTGGAGGCGGAGGGCTGCGGTGAATGGCCGGGCACGGTCGAACGCCTTCAGGCCGCTGTCCTGCCGCACATGGGATGGAACACGGTCGAGGCGCCCGACGACAGCACCTTGTTCAAGGGAATCGATCCCGACACCCGGTTCTACTTCGTGCACTCCTACGCGGTGCAGAAGTGGGAGATGCCCACGCCGGAGCGGCTGGCACCGCCCGCACTGACGTGGGCGGATCACGGTGGGAAGTTCCTCGCGGCCGTCGAGAACGGTGCATTGTCCGCCACCCAGTTCCACCCGGAGAAATCCGGTGACGCGGGAGCGGAGTTGCTCCGGAACTGGGTGCGCAGCTTGTGACGCCATCACCCGGTGAGGGGAGCGGTGACCTGTCGATCGGCCGGCTCGCCGTGTGCGCACTGGGTGCGGCCACCGTGGTGCTGGTGCTCGCCACCACCGTCATTCTCGTCGTGAAGCCGGGGCCGGTCCTGGGCCTGGTCGTCGGACTTCTGGGAGTCGCGGGGGCGATCGCGTCCATGGGGTACGTGTCGAAGCGCATGACCCGCAACGCCTACGGTGACGATCCGCAGGACCCCGAGCCGGGTTCCGGGCGCTGAGCGACTAGGGTTGTCGCACGTGAGCCTGGTCCTTTTGCCTGCTGTAGATGTCGTCAACGGTGAAGCTGTTCGCCTCGTCCAGGGGGAGGCAGGGAGCGAGACCGGGTACGGCTCGCCTCGTGATGCCGCCCTTGCGTGGCAGAACGACGGTGCCGAGTGGGTGCACATCGTCGACCTCGACGCCGCATTCGGTCGCGGTTCGAATCGGGAACTCCTCGCCGACGTCGTGGGTGAGCTCGACATCCAGGTCGAACTGTCCGGGGGAATCCGCGACGACGAGTCGCTCGAGGCCGCTCTGGCCACCGGGTGCGGCCGTGTGAATCTCGGTACCGCCGCCATCGAGAATCCCGACTGGTGCGCCCGCGCGATCGCGAAGTACGGCGACAAGATCGCCGTCGGTCTCGATGTCAGGCTGATCGACGGTGAGTATCAGCTCCGTGGCCGCGGCTGGGTCACCGAGGGCGGAAACCTGTGGGAGACCCTCGCGCGTCTCGACCGGGACGGTTGCTCGCGCTACGTCGTCACCGATGTGAGCAAGGACGGCACCCTGACCGGCCCCAATCTCGAACTCCTCGCGCAGGTGTGTGCGGCCACCGACGCGCCCGTCGTGGCGTCGGGTGGTGTGTCCACCATCGACGATCTGACGGCGATCGCCGGACTCGTCGATCAGGGCGTCGAGGGCGCCATCGTCGGCAAGGCGCTCTACGCGGGACGTTTCACGCTCCCCGAGGCGCTCGCCGCGGTCTCGGGCTGATCCGGTCATGAGCCCGAACCGCGATCCTCAGGAACTGCTCGCCGTTGCCGGTGAGCTGCTCGACGGCGTCCACGACCGGTTCGTTGCCGGGGTGGGGTCGCCGAGTGCCGTGCACAAGGGACCCGACGACTTCGCGACTGCTCTCGACCTCGAACTCGAGAAACGGCTGACCGGAGAACTTCAGGATCGGACCGGCATCGCGGTTCACGGCGAGGAATTCGGTGGCCCCGATCTCGACGCAGGATTGGTGTGGGTTCTCGATCCCATCGACGGCACCTTCAACTACTCGGCAGGATTGCCGACGGCGGGCACACTTCTCGCCCTGCTCGACGACGGTGTCCCGGTCCTCGGTCTCACGTGGCTGCCGCTCGTCGGGCGACGGTACGCGGCCGTGGCGGACGGGCCGCTCCTCGAGGGCGGTCTGCCGCTGCCGCGTCTCACCGAGACGTCGCTGGCCTCGTCGATCGTGGGAATGGGCGCACTGAACATCGACAGCCGCGGACGTATCCCCGGGCCTTATCGGCTGCAGGTTCTCGCTCAGCTCAGCCGGGTGTCGTCGCGGATCCGGATCCACGGCTCCACCGGCGTCGACCTCGCCTTCACCGCGGCGGGAATACTCGGTGGCACGGTGGTGTTCGGCCACAATGCGTGGGACAACGCCGCCGGCGTGGCTCTGGTGCGGGCGGCGGGTGGCGTGGTCACGGATCTCGCAGGTCAGCCGTGGACGATCGCTTCAGATTCTGTGCTGGCCGGTGCCCCCGGAGTGCACGGTGAGATTCTCGACATTCTCGGATCGCTGGGTGACCCCCGCGCCGAGCTCTCGGAAGGGCTTACGTAATGACTCTGGCAGTGCGGGTTATCCCTTGCCTCGACGTCGATGCAGGACGCGTCGTCAAGGGCGTCAACTTCGAGAATCTGCGCGATGCAGGGGATCCGGTGGAGTTGGCGGCCGCCTACGACGCACAGGGTGCCGACGAGCTCACCTTCCTCGATGTCACAGCCTCGACCGCGGCCCGTGGCACCATGCTCGATGTCGTGAGCCGGACGGCGGAACAGGTCTTCATTCCGCTCACCGTCGGCGGCGGCGTCCGTACCGTCGAGGACGTCGACCGGTTGCTGCGTGCCGGTGCCGACAAGGTCAGCGTCAACACCGCGGCCATCGCCCGGCCCGAACTGCTTCGTGAACTGAGCGAGCGTTTCGGGTCCCAGTGCATCGTGCTGTCCGTGGATGCGCGCACGGTCCCGCAGGGTCAGCCGGACACCGCGTCCGGATGGGAAGTGACCACCCATGGCGGCAAGCGCGGAACCGGGATCGATGCGGTCGAGTGGGCGGTGCGCGGCGCCGAACTGGGTGTCGGCGAAATTCTGCTCAACTCCATGGACGCCGACGGGACGAAAGCGGGCTTCGACCTCCCGATGATCCGCGCCGTGCGGGCGGCCGTGCACGTGCCGGTGATCGCGAGCGGGGGAGCGGGTGCTGTGGAGCATTTCGCACCCGCCGTCGACGCGGGCGCCGACGCGGTACTGGCCGCAAGTGTCTTCCATTTCGGCGACATGACGATCGCCGAAGTGAAGACGTCCATGCGCGAAGAAGGGATCACCGTCCGATGAGTCTCGACCCCGCTATCGCCTCGCGGCTCAAGCGCAACGACGCTGGCCTGTTCAGCGCCGTCGCTCAGGAACGGTCGACGGGTGACGTCCTGATGGTGGCGTGGATGGATGACGAAGCACTCGCCCGCACCCTCGACACCCGCAAGGGCACCTACTACTCCCGTTCCCGCCAGCAGTACTGGGTGAAGGGGGAGACGTCCGGGCACACGCAGTACGTCCACGAGGTGCGGCTCGACTGCGACGGCGACACGGTGCTTCTGATCGTGGATCAGGAAGGCGCTGCATGTCATACGGGCACGCACACGTGCTTCGACACCGACGTTCTGCTCGCCGCGCCGTAGAAGTTCCGGACGCTCGGGCAGAACGTCCCGCATGCCCTCGGGCAGAACGTCCCGCATGCCCTCGGGCAGAATGCCCGCATGCCATTGATCCAGATCAGTCAGACAACCGGGCTCACCACCGAGCAGAAGCGCGCGACCATCGAAGCGGTCACCAAGGCGTACGCCGAGGCGACGGGTAAGGACCCGGCGAAGGTCTGGGTGACGATTGCGGACGTGCCGGCCGAGAACTGGGGTGTCGGCGGGTCGCCGCTGGGGTGAGGTGCGGTCGGGTCGCCGCTGGGGTGAGGTGCGGTCGGGTCGCCGCTGGGGTGAGGTGGACTCGGCGCGTCACGCTCTTCCGGTGCCGGCGGCGATGCCCTTGTCGAGTTGGGTGAGCATGGCGCTGCCGAGTTCGGAGAGCTGACGTACTTGGTCCGTGGAGAGGCCGTCGAAGACGAGTGCGCGGACGGATTCGACGTGGGGTGGTGCGGCCTCCACTACTTTGGCCATCCCTGCCTCGGTGAGGACGGCGTCGGAACCACGGCTTCCCCGGATGCTCTCTCGCCGGACCCAGCCGGCTTTTTCCATCTTGGTGATGACGTGGGACAGCCGCGACAGTGACGCGTTGGCCCTCTGCGCGAGCAAGGAGAGCTGAAGTCGGCGGTTATTTTCGCCGGACAGGGAGGCGAGGACGAAGTACTCGAAGTGGGTGAGCGCCGAGTCGCGCTGCAGCTGGGCGTCGAGGGCCGCGGGCAGGCGGGTGACGAGTGCGATGAGGGTGAGCCACGCCTGCTGCTGATCGGCGTCGAGCCAGCGTGTCTCCGTCTGCGTCGAGCTGTCCTCGTCGTACCCACCCATGAGTGGTGTCCTCCATTTCGTGCGCCGAACCGCTGTGCGACCTCTTCACCATAGGCAGCACGCCGCCTGCGGAACGGTACCCGGGAATAGTTGTCGGATCCGCGTGTTGACTCCTATACTAGCTTGAAGGTTCAACTTAGGGCCTTGCGAGTCGGACCTCGAGGAGTCACGATGACGAACGTCATGCCCGCACTGTTCCTGAGCCACGGAGCACCGCCGTTGGTCGACAGCGAACTGTGGGTGTCGCAACTGGCGAAGTGGGCCGGCGACCTGCCGCGGCCGAAAGCCATCCTCATGGTCTCGGCGCACTGGGAGTCCGCGCCGCTCACCATCGGATCGACCACCACAGGGACCCCCCTCGTCTACGACTTCGGCGGTTTTCCCGAACGTTTCTACCGGGCCACGTACGCCTCACCGGGTGCTCCGGATTTGGCCGCGCTGGTCGCGGCACTCATGCCCGACAACGAGACGGTGGCGCATCAACCGGATCGGGGCCTCGATCACGGCGCCTACGTGCCGCTCACGGTGATGTATCCGGACGCCGACATCCCCGTCCTGCAGATCTCCTTGCCGACGCTCGACCCCGAACGGCTGCTGCACCTCGGTGAGCGGCTGCGCCCACTGCGGGAGCAGGGAGTCCTGATCGTCGGCTCCGGGTTCACCACCCACGGGCTGCCGTTCCTGCGCGACCCCTCGCCTGAGGCGAAGGCCCCGGGATGGTCGGCGGAGTTCGACGCGTGGGCGAACGAGCGCCTGGCTGCAGGCGATGTCGACTCGCTCATCGGCTTCCGCGCACTCGCCCCGGGCATGCCCTATGCGCATCCGACGATCGAGCATTTCGCTCCGCTGTTCGTGACGCTCGGCGCCTCCAGCGACCCCGAGCAGATTCCCCGCCAAGTGATCGACGGGTTCTGGATGGGCTTGGCGAAGCGGTCTTTTCAAGTGGCCTGACGGGCACGGAGGAACGTCAGCGCGTGATCGCCGTGGGCATTCGCGCGAAACTCGCTCGAGATCACCTCGAGCACCGTGCGGTCGGTGTCGATGACGAACGTCGACCGTTTGACGGGTGCGAGTTTGCCGAGCAATCCGCGCCGGACACCGAACTTCTCGGCGACCGCGCCGTCGCGGTCCGACAGAAGTGGGTAGTCGAACGACTGCGCCTGCGCGAACGACGCCTGCTTGGCCACCGCATCGGTGCTGATCCCGGCGCGGGAAGCCCCGACGGCTGCGAACTCGTCGGCGAGGTCGCGAAAATGGCATGCCTCGGCGGTGCAGACCGGGGTGGACGCCGCCGGATAGAAGAACAGCACCAGCGGACCGTCCTCCAGAAGGCTCGACAGTGAACGTTCGTTGCCGTCCTGGTCGGGCAGGGTGAATTCCGGTGCAAGCTGACCTGGCTTCATGACAGCCGAGGCTACCCGCGCACGCAGACGCGCCGAACGCGCCTGGGATGATGGTTGACATGCACGGTGAGCCCACCACGATGTCCGCGCCCAAATCCGCCGCCACCTTGCCAGGTGGCGGATCCGACTCGACCACCACGCGCGAGCAGTTCCACGCTCTCGCCGCCGAGCATCGGGTCGTCCCGGTGACTCGTAAGGTGCTGGCGGACGCCGAAACTCCGCTGTCGGCGTACACGAAGCTGGCGGGAAACAGGCCCGGTACGTTCCTGCTGGAATCAGCGGAGAACGGTCGGTCGTGGTCACGATGGTCGTTCATCGGCGCAGGAAGTCCCGCCGCGTTGACCGTCGTCGACGGGGAGGCGGCCTGGTACGGAAACGTTCCGGCGGGAGCGCCGTCGGGTGGGGATCCCATCGCGGCGCTCGGTCAGACCCTCGAGCTCCTGCGGAGCGAAAGGCTGCCCGACCTGCCGCCGCTGACCGGCGGCATGGTGGGCTTCCTCGGCTACGACGCCGTGCGGCGCATCGAACGCATCGGTGAGCACGCCGTGGACGACCTGCAGATCCCAGAGATGGTCATGCTGCTCGCCACGGATCTGGCGGCTGTCGATCACCACGAGGGGGCCATCACCCTCATTGCCAACGCGGTGAACTGGGACGGCACGGACGAGCGGGTCGACGAGGCGTACGACAATGCCGTCGAGCGCCTCGACCGGATGACGGCCTCGCTGTCGGCGCCCGCGCCGTCCACGGTGTCCACGTTCGCCACACCCGCACCCGACTACCGCCGGCAGCGCACCACCGAGGGATTCGGTGCGGACGTACAGCGCCTGGTGGGGGAGATCGAGGCGGGCGAGGCGTTCCAGGTCGTGCTGTCGCAGCGTTTCGAAATCGATTGTGCCGCTGCGCCTATCGATGTGTACCGCATGCTACGCGCCTCGAATCCCAGCCCCTACATGTACCTCCTCAACGTTCCCGGTGGTGACGGCGAGACCGCGTTCTCGATCGTCGGTTCCAGCCCGGAAGCGCTGGTGACGGTCAAGGAGGGTGTTGCCACCACTCACCCGATCGCCGGCACCCGGTGGCGTGGTGCCACCGAGGAGGACGACATCCTCCTGGAGAAGGATCTCCTCGCCGACGAGAAGGAGAACGCCGAGCACCTCATGCTCGTCGATCTCGGCCGCAACGACCTCGGCCGCGTGTGTGAACCCGGCACGGTGAAAGTGCACGACTATCGGCACATCGAGCGGTACAGCCACGTGATGCACCTCGTCTCCACGGTGACGGGCCACCTCGCGGCCGGCAAACAGGCACTCGACGCCGTCACCGCCTGCTTCCCGGCCGGCACGCTGTCGGGCGCGCCGAAGGTGCGGGCCATGCAGTTGATCGAGGAACTCGAACCGACGAGGCGCGGAATCTACGGCGGCATCGTCGGATACCTCGACTTCGCCGGCGACGCCGACACCGCGATTTCCATCCGGACGGCGTTGATCAAGGACGGCATCGGGTACGTCCAGGCCGGTGCCGGTGTGGTGGCCGATTCGAATCCCGAATACGAGGACACGGAGGCGCGGAACAAGGCCATGGCCGTGCTCAGCGCCATCGCCGCGGCGCACACGATGAAGACCCTGGGAGGCGGCACGCAGTGACCGAAGGGACCGGAGCGGGAACCGAGACTCCAGGACGCCGCCGGTCGATTCTCGCGGTGCTCCTTCTCGCCGTCGCGGCGGTGTGCTTGTGGGGAGCATCCCGGATGACGTGGGTGGAGGTCACCTCCTCCGACGGACTCGGTGAGCAGCGCACAACGGTGCTCGACGGGGGCACCTGGGCGGCGGCGCTCACGCCGCTGGCCTTGACCCTTGTTGCCGCCATCGCCGCGTCCTTCGCCGTCAAGGGCTGGGCGCTCCGCGTTCTCGGCGTACTCGTGGCCGCCGTGGCCGTCGTAGCGGCCGTCCCGGCGGCAACTGTGCTCGTCTCCGGCGCACCGGACGAGCAGGCGGGGCGGCTGGCGGAATTGCCGGGCCGTGCGGTGATCGATTCCGTGTCGGTGAATCAGGGGCCCGCGGTGCTGGCTCTCGCCGGCGCTGTCGCCGCCCTCGCCGCCGCCGTCGAACTGGCCCGCCGTCCACGGGTACGCGCCGGGCTCTCCTCGAAGTACGACAGCCCGGCCGCACGGCGCGCGGCGGCCCAGAAGACCAGCGCTGATTCCGCCGACGAGCCCCTCACACAACGCATGCTGTGGGACGCCCTCGACGCGGGCGAAGATCCGACGGTCGACGGCTCCCGCGCAGACAAGAAAGCCGATGATGTCGACCGACTGGACGGCGACAGCAACGAGCCGGGTACCCGATCGTAAACAGAATCAGAGTGCCATCTACGCTTGCTTCACTCCTGATGATGTTCCTCACATCGGGTTCCTGCCCAGAAAGGACTCGGGCCACGATGACCGTTCTCGACTCGATTCTCGACGGAGTGCGCGCCGATGTGGCCGCCCGCGAAGCCGTCCTTGACTTCGCCGCTGTCAAGGCCGCCGCGGCTGCCGCACCGCCTGCGCTCGACGCGGCGGCAGCTCTGCTCGAGCCTGGCATCGGAGTCATCGCCGAGGTCAAGCGTGCAAGCCCGTCGAAGGGCCCGCTCGCCGAGATCACCGACCCCGCCGAACTCGCCAAGGCCTACGAGGCCGGCGGCGCCCGGGTCATCAGCGTGCTCACCGAGGAACGACGTTTTCAGGGATCCCTCGCCGACCTCGACGCCGTCCGGCGTGCGGTCAGCATCCCGATCCTGCGTAAAGACTTCATCGTCGGGCCGTACCAGATCCACGAGGCCCGCGCGCACGGCGCCGACGTCGTCCTGCTCATCGTCGCCGCGCTCGAGCAGCATGCGCTGGCGTCGTTGATCGACCGCACCGAGTCGCTGGGAATGACCGCGCTGGTCGAGGTTCACACCGAAGAGGAAGCCAACCGGGCACTCGAGGCCGGCGCCAGGGTGATCGGCGTCAACGCCCGAAACCTCAAGACACTCGAGGTCGACAAGAACACCTTCGGGGAGATCGCACCCGGACTGCCCACCGAAACCATCAAGATCGCCGAATCCGGTGTCCGGGGTACCGCCGACCTCCTCGCCTACGCGGGTGCCGGAGCGGACGCCGTACTCGTCGGCGAAGGCCTCGTCACCAGCGGAGATCCACGCAAGGCCGTGGCCGATCTGGTCAATGCCGGGGCGCACCCCTCCTGCCCCAAGCCGTCGCGCTGAACCGACTGCGGCCGAATTGACCCGGACGGCGGCAGCGCCCGGCGTTGGGGCAGACTGGACCTGTGACTTCACGTAATCAGGACACCGTCTTCAAGGGTGGCGATCTGCCGACTGCCAGCGCCGGAATCGCCGAACGCACGTCGCACGACCCCGACTCCGGAGGACACTTCGGCGTCTACGGCGGACGCCACGTGCCCGAGGCGCTGATGGCGGTGATCGAGGAGGTCACGGCCGCGTACGACAAGGCGCGGTCGGATGACACCTTCTTGTCCGAGCTCGATCGGTTGCAGCGCGATTACACGGGCCGCCCGTCACCCATCTTCGAGGCCACTCGGATGAGTGAATTCGCCGGGGGCGCGCGGCTGATCCTCAAGCGCGAAGATCTCAATCACACGGGCTCGCACAAGATCAACAACGTGCTCGGTCAGGTGCTGCTCGCCAAGCAGATGGGCAAGACCCGCATCATCGCGGAGACCGGTGCCGGTCAGCACGGTGTGGCCACGGCGACGGCGTGTGCACTGTTCGGCCTCGAGTGCGTCATCTACATGGGCGCGGTCGACACCGAGCGGCAGGCGCTGAACGTGGCCCGTATGCGGTTGCTCGGTTCGTCGGTGGTTTCTGTGGAGTCCGGCTCCCGGACGCTCAAGGATGCCATCAACGAGGCGCTGCGGGACTGGGTGACCAACGCCCACAACACGTACTACTGCTTCGGCACCGCGGCCGGACCGCACCCCTTCCCGACCATCGTCCGCGACTTCCAGCGTGTCGTCGGGCTCGAGGCGCGGGCGCAGGTGCAGGCGCTCACGGGCAGGCTGCCCGACGCGGTCACCGCGTGTGTCGGTGGTGGGTCCAACGCCATCGGAATCTTCCACGCCTTCCTCGACGACCCCGGGGTGCGGCTGGTCGGGTACGAGGCTGCCGGTGACGGAGTCGAGACGGGGCGCCACGCCGCCACCTTCGCGGCCGGCACCCCGGGCGCCTTCCAGGGTGCGTACTCGTATCTGCTGCAGGACGAGGACGGGCAGACCATCGAATCGCATTCCATCTCGGCTGGTCTCGACTATCCCGGCGTCGGACCGGAGCACGCCCTGCTCAAGGACATCGGCCGCGCCACCTACGAGCCCGTCACCGACACGGAAGCCATGGATGCCCTGCGCCTCCTGTCCGAGCGTGAGGGAATCATCCCCGCCATCGAATCAGCGCACGCCGTTGCAGGATCGTTGCGACTCGGCCGTGAGCTGGGGGAGGGCGCGATCATCGTCGTCAGCCTCTCCGGGCGCGGCGACAAAGACATGGACACGGCGGCCAAGTGGTTCGGGCTCTTCCACCCCGACGCCGCCACCGAAACCCCCACGACCACCGACAAGGAAGGTTCGGCCAAGTGAGCGAACGACTCTCGCGCCTCGCCCCGACATTCGCGCAGTGCCGTGAGGAGAAGCGTGCCGCTCTGGTCGGATACCTACCCGCCGGGTATCCCACCGTCCCCGAATCCATCGACGTCTTCAAGGCCATGGTCGACTCGGGCTGTGACATCGTCGAGGTCGGTATCGCCTATTCGGACCCGGTGATGGATGGACCCACCATTCAGGCGGCCGCCGAGAAGGCGCTGAGCAACGGCGTCAAGGTGCGTGACGTGTTCACGATCATCGAGCAGATCGCGGCGGTGGGCGGCAAGGCCGTGGTCATGACGTACTGGAATCCGGTTCTGCAGTACGGTGTCGACCGGTTCGCCCGTGACCTCGCGAACGCCGGCGGCCTCGGACTCATCACCCCGAACCTGATCCCCGAGGAGGCCGGCGAGTGGATCACGGCGTCGAAGGAACACGACCTCGACCGGATCTTCCTTGTTGCCCCGTCGTCGACCGAAGAACGACTGGCCATGACCCTGAAAGCGAGCAGCGGATTCGTGTACGCGGCGTCGACGATGGGGGTGACCGGCGCGCGTGACGCGGTGTCGTCGATGGCGCCGGAGTTGACCGCGCGCATCCGTGCCCATTCCGACATTCCGGTGGGTGTCGGTCTGGGTGTCCGTTCGGGGGCGCAGGCCGCCGAGATCGCCGCCTACGCGGATGCAGTCATCGTCGGGTCTGCGCTCGTCACCGCGGTCGAATCCGGGCTCGACGCTGTGCGCTCGCTGACGAGGGAGCTCGCCGAGGGCGTTCGCTCCGCTACCGTGGCGTCGTGACTTCCACTGTGGACGTGCTGGCGTATATTCCGAGTCCGCCTCAGGGCGTCTGGTACGTCGGCCCACTGGCCCTGCGCGCGTACGCGCTGTTCATCATCGTCGGCATCGTCGTCGCGATCTTCTGGGGCGACCGCCGCTGGGTCGCCCGGGGCGGCGAGAAGGGCACCGTGCTCGACATCGCCATCTGGGCGGTGCCGTTCGGGTTGATCGGTGGCCGGCTGTATCACGTCCTGACCGACTGGCCCACCTACTTCGGGGAGGGCGGGGATCCCGTCGACGCCCTGAAGATCTGGCAGGGCGGGCTCGGTATCTGGGGCGCGGTGGCGCTCGGCGGCGTCGGCGCGTGGATCGGCTGTCGTCGGCGTGGGATACCGCTGCCTGCGCTCGGCGACGCGGTAGCGCCTCCCATCTTGCTGGCCCAGGCGATCGGCCGAATCGGCAACTACTTCAACCAGGAACTGTACGGCCGGGAAACCGACGTGGCGTGGGGGCTCGAGATCTTCGAGCGCCGCAACGACGCCGGGCAGGTGCACCCCGAGTTGATCGACGGTGTCTCCACCGGGCAGGTCGCCTTCGTCGTGCACCCCACCTTCCTGTACGAAGCGCTGTGGAACGTGCTGATCGTGATCCTGCTGGTGTGGGTGGACCGCCGCTTCCGTATCGGGCACGGCCGCCTTTTCGCCCTGTATGTGGCCGGGTACTGCGCCGGTCGGTTCTGGATCGAGCTGATGCGCAGCGATCACGCCAGCCTCATCGCCGGCGTCCGCGTCAACTCGTTCACCTCGGCGATCGTGTTCGTCGCGGCGGTGGTGTATGTCTTTGCCGCGACCAAGGGCCGGGAGGATCCGGCGGAGTTGCAACCGCATCATCCTGCCGCGGCGGAAGACGGGCCCCCCGAGCAGGAGACGCCCGAGCAGGATGACGGGGAGAAAGACAAGCCTGCGGGTGACGACAAGGCTGTGAGTACTGCGAGTGCCGGCACCGACGCGGGCACGACGACCACCGACAGCAAGAAGGATGACGCGAATGACTGATCCGGGGAAAGCATCCGACGATTCCGCCAAGGCCGACACCTCCGGCGACGACACCCAGCGGGTGGATCTGGGGAAGAAGAGCGGGAGCGGTGAGTCGAGCCTTCCGCCCGAGTTCGGTTCGCCCTTCGATTACGACGCCACCGCCGAGGCATCGCTGTCGCAGCCACCCGCCACCTCGGACGCAACGCCCTCACCGGCGTCGTCGGGAACCGGGCCCGGATGGGACACCTACTCCGGGGTCGGCAATGGTCCCGGCTGGGGTTCGACTCCCACCTACCCGTCGCCGAGCGGGACCGAACCGACCACCGCACTGCCGAATGTGGGCGACACCCCGCCGCCGACCGCCCCGTACACCGGTTACGACAAGCCGCAGCAGCCTGCGGACGGCCCGACGTACGGCACTCCCGATCCTTACTACAACGCGCAGTACGGGACGTCGCCGCAGTCCGGGCAGGACTATCAGCAGCCCGGCTACCCTCAGGCCGGTTACGGTCAGCAGGGTGCCGCACCCCAGAGTTACGGCCAGCAGAATTACGGCCAGCAGAATTACGGCCAGCAGAATCCCGGACAGCAGTATGGCCAGCAGGGGTACGGACAGCAGGGATACCCGCAGCCCGGATATGCCCCGGCCGGGTACAACGCCTACGTCGATCCGTCTGCGCCGTTCGGCCGGCACCCGGTCAGCGGTGAGCCGTACTCCGACAAGTCGAAGCTCACCGCGGGACTCCTGCAGATTTTCCTGGGTGCCTTCGGTGTCGGACGGTTCTACCTGAACCAGCCCGGCATCGCGGTCGCGCAGATCGCCGTCACCTGGTTGACGTGCGGATTAGGCGGGCTGTGGCCGCTGATCGACGGCATCATGATGCTGACGGGCAGCGTGAAGGACAAGTACGGACGACCCCTCCGGGACCAGTGACGACGTAGCGTCGCCGCTCGATTCCACCGCTGTGGCCTCTGTTGCTCCTGCGACGAGGGCCACAGCGCTGTCCTGTCCGGAAATCGGCATATCCGAGGCTTATCGGTGCTGGTAAGCTGAGCGCGCCGGATGTATGTCCGGTAACAACCTTCACGGGCCGAGGCTGTCCCGGTAGACCCCCGAAATGCAGTTAGCGCCCGTCGTGGCGACCCCGCTAGCGGAGGCCGCCGGCAGGGACGCGCAAGCGCCACCGGTGGTCCCCTCGGCCGATGTGGAGGTATATCGGTGCTGTTCTCTCAGTCGCCCGGTCCGCAAGGTCTCTACGACCCGGATCGCGAAGTCGATTCGTGCGGTGTCGCCATGGTGGTGGACGTGCACGGCCGCCGTTCGCACTCCATCGTCGCGGATGGTCTCGTCGCTCTGGACAACCTCGAGCATCGCGGCGCTGCCGGCGCCGAGACGAACAGCGGAGACGGTGCCGGAATCCTGGTGCAGCTGCCCACCGAGCTCTTCGAGGAGGTCGTCGATTTCGACCTTCCTTCGCCCGCCCCGGACGGAAGTAGTACCTACGCCGCGGGTTTCTGCTTCCTTCCTCGGGACCCGGAGGCGCGATCGAGGGCCCGGAAGCGGATCGAGGACCTCGCCGACGAGGAGGGACTCGACATCCTCGGGTGGCGGGACGTGCCGATCGATTCGGAGGGCGCCGACCTCGGGGCGACGGCACGCGGATGCGAGCCGCACATGAGTCAGCTCTTCGTTGCGGCGCCGCCGACGGGCGGACGGCGGCCCAGTGGTCTCGACCTCGATCGCCTCGTCTACCCGCTGCGGAAGCGCGCCGAGCAGATCACTCCGGAGGTCGAGTCGAGCGGGTCCGGCGTCTACTTCCCGTCGCTGTCGAGCCGCACCATCGTCTACAAGGGCATGCTGACCGTTCCCCAGCTGCCTCTCTACTACATGGACCTGCGGGATCCCCGCATGATGAGTGCGCTCGCGGTGGTGCACAGCAGGTTTTCCACCAACACGTTCCCGTCCTGGCCGCTTGCGCACCCGTTCCGCTTCGTGGCGCACAACGGGGAAATCAACACCGTTCGAGGCAACCGGAATCGGATGCGGGCGCGGGAGGCGATGTTGTCGAGTGCCGCCATCCCAGGAGACCTCCGAAGGTTGTACCCCATCTGCACACCCGAGGCGTCGGACTCTGCCTCGTTCGACGAGGTGCTCGAGCTGCTGCATCTCGCGGGACGCAGCGTGCCCCATGCGGTGATGATGATGGTGCCCGAGGCGTGGGAGAACGACACGAAGATGTGTCCCGACCGGCGCGCTTTCTACCAGTTCCACGCTTCGCTGATGGAGGCGTGGGACGGGCCGGCGTGTGTGACGTTCACCGACGGAACCGTCGTAGGGGCAGTGCTGGACCGTAACGGTCTGCGGCCCGGCCGCTGGTGGCAGACCGTCGACGGGCGGGTGATCCTGGCGAGCGAGAGCGGAGTCCTCGACGTACCCCAGGACGAGGTCGTGGCGAAGGGGCGCCTCGAGCCGGGGCGCATGTTCCTGGTCGACACGTCGGAAGGACGTATCGTTCCCGACGACGAGATCAAGTCGCGGCTGGCAGCCGAGAAGCCGTACGCCGAGTGGCTCTATGCAGGGTTGCTCGACCTGAGGACGCTGCCCGAGCGACCGCACGCCCAGAACAACCATGAGTCGGTGGTCCGGCGACAGGTAGCGTTCGGCTACACCGAGGAAGATCTGCGGATCCTGTTGTCGCCGATGGCGGCGTCCGGCGGGGAGCCGCTCGGCTCGATGGGAACCGACACCCCCATCGCTGTGCTGTCCGTCCGGTCGCGGCTGCTGTACGACTATTTCGTCGAACTGTTCGCCCAGGTGACCAATCCGCCGCTCGACGCCATCCGCGAAGAGATCGTGACGTCGCTGTCCCGGGTCATGGGTCCGGAACAGAATCTGCTCGAGCCCACTGCGGCGTCGTGTCGTCAGATAGTCCTGCCGTGGCCGGTGCTCGACACCGACGACCTGAACAAGATCATCAATGTGAACGCGGACGGCAACCACCCCGGTCTGGCGGCGACCGTTCTGCGCGGTCTCTACGAGGTGGAGCGCGGCGGTGCGGGCATGGCCGATGCGCTGGAAGAACTGCGCACCCAGGCGAGCGCTGCGATCGCGCAGGGATACCGGACACTGGTGATCTCGGACCGCGACTCCGACCACACCCGCGCACCCATCCCGTCGTTGCTGGCCGTGGGCGCGGTGCATCACCACCTGATCCGCACCAAGGAACGAACGAAGGTGGCGCTGGTCGTCGAGTCCGGCGACGCGCGCGAAGTGCATCATCTGGCGCTGCTCATCGGCTACGGAGCGGCCGCGGTCAATCCGTACCTCGCGATGGAGTCGATCGAGGACCTGGTGTCGGAGGGCGAGCTGACGGGAGTCGATCACACGATCGCGGTGCGCAACTACCTGACGGCACTCGGCAAGGGTGTGTTGAAGGTGATGTCGAAGATGGGCATCTCGACAGTTGGTTCGTACACCGCCGCCCAGGCTTTCGAGGCACTCGGCCTCGACCGCGGCCTCGTCGACGAGTATTTCCGGGGGACCACCAGCAAACTCGGTGGCGTGGGACTCGACGAGATCGCGCGGGAAGTGCTGCTCCGGCACCGGCAGGCCTACCCCGACAATCCCACCGAGTACGCGCACCGCCGGCTTGCCCACGGCGGCGAGTACCAGTTCCGCCGCGACGGCGAACTGCACTTGTTCACACCCGAGACCGTGTTTCTCCTCCAGCACGCCACCCGCACCGGCAGACACGAGGTTTTCGCCCAGTACAGCGACGAGGTGAACAGGCTCGCCGCGGCGGGAGGTGCACTGCGTGGCCTCTTCAGCTTCCGCGAGGGCCTCCGGCCTCCGGTGCCGCTCGAGGAGGTGGAGCCGGCGGAGCGGATCGTCACTCGTTTCAACACCGGCGCGATGAGCTATGGGTCCATCTCCGCCGAGGCGCACGAGACGATGGCTGTGGCCATGAACAGTCTCGGTGGGCGATCCAACTCCGGGGAGGGCGGGGAGAACGTCGACCGCCTCTACGACCCGTCCCGTCGCAGCGCCGTGAAGCAGGTGGCGAGCGGAAGGTTCGGTGTCACCAGTGATTACCTCGTCAACGCGAGCGACATCCAGATCAAGATGGCCCAGGGAGCCAAGCCGGGCGAGGGCGGGCAGTTGCCCGCCTACAAGGTGTACCCCTGGGTGGCGGAGACCCGGCACTCGACTCCGGGCGTGGGGTTGATTTCACCTCCGCCGCACCACGACATCTACTCGATCGAGGACCTCGCACAGCTGATCCACGACCTCAAGAACGCCAACGACCAGGCCCGTGTCCATGTGAAGCTGGTCAGTTCGGTGGGTGTGGGGACGGTGGCGGCCGGTGTCAGCAAGGCGCACGCGGACGTGGTCCTCATCTCGGGCAACGACGGCGGCACCGGCGCGACTCCGCTGACGTCGATGAAGCACGCGGGTACGCCGTGGGAGATCGGACTGGCCGATGCGCAGCAGACACTCGTGCTCAACGGTCTGCGCGATCGGATTACCGTTCAGTGCGACGGCGGGATGCGTACCGCGAAGGACGTCGTCGTCGCTGCGCTGCTCGGGGCGGAGGAGTTCGGCTTCTCGACGGCGCCGTTGATCGTGGCAGGGTGCATCATGATGCGTGTGTGCCACCTCGACACCTGCCCGGTGGGTGTGGCCACTCAGAACCCCGAATTGCGTAAGCGGTACACCGGCAAGCCCGAGTTCGTCGAGGAGTTCTTCCGCTTCATCGCCGAGGACGTGCGGCAGCACCTGGCGCGTCTCGGCTTCCGCAGCATCGATGAGGCGGTGGGGCACGCGGACATGCTCGAGACGGCCGAGGGAATCGCGCACTGGAAGAGCCGCGGACTCGACCTCTCGCCGATCTTCGCGTTACCGAAGGGCCCCGACGGGACCCCGCTCACCCAGCGGCGCAAGGTGACCGACCAATACCATGCCCTGGACCGGGCGCTGGACCGCACGCTCATCCAGCTGGCCGAAGGCGCCCTCGAGGACGCGCATCCGGTCGAGATCGAGATGCCCGTGCG
Organism: Rhodococcus oxybenzonivorans; assembly: GCF_003130705.1. Classification (NCBI taxonomy): domain Bacteria; kingdom Bacillati; phylum Actinomycetota; class Actinomycetes; order Mycobacteriales; family Nocardiaceae; genus Rhodococcus; species Rhodococcus oxybenzonivorans. The sequence continues at coordinate 2,707,492 of NZ_CP021354.1, forward strand.
CAATGTGAATCGGACTGTCGGGACGCTGCTCGGGGCCGAGGTCACCCGTCGTTACGGTGCGGGGGGGCTCCCCGACGACACTATCCGGCTCACCTTCACCGGGTCGGCGGGTCAATCACTCGGTGCGTTCCTGCCGCCGGGCATCACCATCGACCTCACCGGCGACGCCAACGACTATGTCGGGAAGGGGCTGTCGGGCGGGCGAATCGTGGTGCGCCCGGCCGCCGACGTCCTGTTCGTCCCGGAGACTCAGGTGATCGCCGGCAACACACTGCTATACGGTGCGACCTCGGGTGAACTGTTCCTCCGCGGGCGGGCCGGCGAACGGTTCTCGGTGCGCAATTCCGGAGCGACCGCCGTGGTCGAGGGAGTGGGCGATCACGGGTGCGAGTACATGACGGGCGGACGGGTCGTCGTCCTCGGTCCCACCGGACGGAACCTGGCGGCCGGAATGTCGGGCGGAATCGCGTATGTGCTCGACCTCGATCCCGCCGACGTCAATCCGGCCATGGTCACCCTCCTTACACCCGACCCCGAGGACCTCGACTGGCTGTGCCGTACCGTCAGCGACCATCTGCACTGGACCGGCTCCACCGTCGCGGCTTCGATGCTCGCCGATTGGCCCCGGCGGTCTGCGCTGTTCACCAAGGTGATGCCGGTGGACTATCAGCGGGTTCTCGAGGCCACTCGGCTGGCCCGCGCCGAGGGGCTCGACGTGGACACCGCAATCATGGAGGCGGCTCGTGGCTGATCCGCATGGTTTCCTGCACATCCCCAAGAAGGAAGCACCTAAGCGACCCATTGCGGAAAGGGTGCACGACTGGCACGAGGTCACCAGTCCGCTCAGTCCCGAGGAGCGCAACGCCGAGGTAGCCGAGCAGGCCACCCGCTGCATGGACTGCGGTATCCCGTTCTGCCACTCGGGAAGTGCGGGCTGCCCGCTGGGCAATCTGATTCCGGAGTGGAACGATCTCGTGCGCCGCGGCCGCTGGTCGGCGGCGAGCGAGCGTCTGCATGCCACCAACAACTTCCCGGAGTTCACGGGCAGATTGTGCCCGGCGCCGTGTGAATCGGCGTGTGTGCTCTCGCTCGCCGACACCCACACGACGGGCAGCGTCACCATCAAGCGGATCGAGCAGACGATCGCTGACGTCGCTTGGGAGTCCGGAACGGTGGAGCCTAAACCGCCGATGATCGCCACGGGCAAGAAGGTCGCGGTGGTCGGTTCCGGTCCGGCCGGGCTCGCGGCCGCCCAGCAGCTCACCCGCGCCGGACACGATGTCACCGTCTACGAGCGCGACGACCGGCTCGGGGGACTCCTTCGCTACGGCATCCCCGAGTTCAAGATGGAGAAGTCGGTTCTCGATCAGCGACTGGTCCAGATGCGCGCGGAGGGAACGCATTTCGTCACCGATTGCGAGGTGGGTGTCGATCTCACCGTGGACCAGTTGCGGACCAACTTCGATGCGGTGGTCCTCGCCATCGGCGCCCTGCGTGCCCGAGACAACACGACGGTGGAGGGCCGGGAGCTGGGCGGTATCCATCTCGCAATGGAGCACCTGGTGACGTCCAACAAGGAGTGCGAGGGTGACGGCCCTGCGTCGATCACCGCGAAGGGCAAGCACGTCGTCATCATCGGTGGCGGTGACACCGGCGCGGATTGCCTCGGAACTGCGCATCGACAGGGCGCGTTGTCGGTGACCCAGTTGGACTACCGCCCTGAGTTGCCGAGCGAGCGGGACGAGTCCGTGACTCCGTGGCCGGCCTCGCCGATGGTGCTGCGCACGTCGCCGGCCCACGCGGAAGGCGGCGTCCGCCGGTATCAGGTTGCGGTGCAACGGTTCCTTGGTGACGAGAACGGAAACGTCAGGGCCATGGTGCTCGCGGAGGTCCGGGTGTCGAGGGAGGACGGCAAGCGCATCATCACCCCGGTGGGGGAGGAAATCGAATTACCCTGCGGATTAGCTCTTTTCGCGATCGGTTTCGAGGGCGTCGACCTCGGCCCGCTGCTCGACGACTACGGTTTGAGCCCCACCCGTCGGGGCGTGCTGTCCTGTGGTCCCGACTGGCAGACCACCGCACCGGGAGTGTTCGTGTGCGGCGACGCGCATCGCGGTGCCTCGCTCATCGTGTGGGCGATCGCCGAAGGCAGGTCCGCCGCGCATGCCGTCGATGCGTACCTCACAGGGGCGTCCGACCTCCCCTCGCCGGTGCATCCGACGGCGCTTCCGCTGGCCGTAGTCTAAATGGAGATGGGCGGGCGGGACGACTAGGCTTCAGGCCGTGAACCGACGGACGAAGATCGTATGCACTCTTGGACCTGCTACCGCCACCGGTGACCGTATTCGCGAACTCGTCGAAAGCGGTATGGATGTGGCCCGGCTGAACTTCAGCCACGGGGAACACTCCGACCACGAGGAAAATTACAACCGCGTCCGAGCCGCATCGGATGTGACGGGAAAGGCGGTCGGAGTCCTCGCCGACCTCCAGGGGCCCAAGATTCGGCTCGGCCGGTTCGCCGAAGAGCGCACGACCTGGGCCAACGGTGAGCTCGTCCGGATCACCGTGGACGAGGTCGTCGGCACGCACGACCGGGTGTCGACCACGTACAAGCAGCTCGCGGAGGACGCCAAGGCGGGTGACCGGCTGCTCGTCGACGACGGCAAGGTCGGTCTCGTCGTCACCGGCGTCGAGGGCAACGACGTGGTGTGCCGAGTCACCGAGGGTGGCCCGGTCAGTAACAACAAGGGTGTGTCCCTGCCGGGGATGAACGTGTCGGTGCCCGCGCTGTCGGAGAAGGACATCGCCGACCTCGAGTTCGCCCTGAACCTCGGTGTCGATTTCATCGCCCTCTCGTTCGTGCGTTCACCTGCCGACGTGGAGTTGGTGCACGCGGTCATGGATCGCGTCGGTCGCCGCATCCCGGTCATCGCGAAGCTCGAGAAGCCGGAGGCCATCGACAACCTCGAGGCCGTCGTCCTCGCGTTCGACGCGGTCATGGTCGCGCGTGGTGACCTGGGCGTGGAACTTCCGCTCGAACAGGTCCCGCTCGTGCAGAAGCGGGCCATCCAGATCGCCCGCGAGAACGCGAAGCCGGTCATCGTTGCCACGCAGATGCTCGAGTCGATGATCGAGAACTCGCGCCCCACGCGCGCCGAGGCGTCCGACGTGGCCAACGCGGTTCTCGACGGTGCCGACGCGGTCATGCTCTCCGGGGAAACCTCGGTGGGCAAGTACGTGATGGAGACCGTGCGCACCATGGCCCGCATCGTCGAGGCCGTGGAGGGTGAATCGACCCGGGTGCCTCCGCTGACCCACGTGCCGCGCACCAAGCGGGGCGTCATCTCCTACGCCGCCCGCGACATCGGTGAGCGACTCGACGCGAAGGCGCTCGTTGCCTTCACCCAGTCCGGCGACACGGTGCGGCGACTCGCTCGCTTGCACACCCCGCTGCCGTTGCTCGCGTTCACCCCGCTTCCGGAGGTGCGCAGCCAGCTCTCGTTGACCTGGGGCACGGAGACGTTCCTCGTCGATCCCGTCGAGAGCACCGACGCGATGGTCCGTCAGGTCGACCACGCACTCCTGGGCCTCGGCCGTTACCAGAAGGGTGAACTGGTCATCATCGTGGCAGGTTCGCCGCCCGGCACCGTAGGATCGACCAACCTGATCCACGTCCACAGAATCGGTGAAGAGGACCACTAGGTGAGCGAAGTCGCGGCGAAGACCGATCTCGAGACTCTTCTCGAACTCCTCGATCTGGAGAAGATCGGGGAGGACACCTATCGAGGTCGGCATCCCGCGCAGGTGGGCAGTCGGACGTTCGGCGGCCAGTTGATCTCGCAGGCTCTGGTCGCCGCCGGCCGCACCGTCTCCGGTGAACGGGCGGTGCACGCGGTCAACGCCCATTTCATTCGCGGTGGTGACGTGAAAGAACCGATCGAGTATCGCGTCGATCGTCATCGCGACGGCAGAGCCTTCGCCAACCGGCAGGTCACCGCCCTGCAAAACGGTCAGGAACTGTTCGTGATGCTTGCGGCGTTCCAGGACTGGGGCCAGGGACTCGAACACGCGGTCGCGGTTCCCGATGTTCCGTTCCCGGAGACACTTCCGCCCCTGGGTGATCATTTTCTCGGTTACGAGGACCGGCTGAAGATGTTCGTCAACGCCCTGAAGCCGATCGACATGCGGTATGCGAACGACCCCTCCTGGATCATGAAGGGTACGGGGGAAAAGCTCACCCACAACCGGGTGTGGATGAGGGCGGACGGCAATCTTCCGGACGATCCGCTGATCCACGTCGCCGTCATGGGTTACTCGTCGGACACCACGGTTCTCGATTCCATCATCACCACGCACGGGTTGTCGTGGGGCCTCGACCGGATCGTGGCCGCCACGGTCAATCATTCGATGTGGTTTCATCGCCCGTTCCGGTTCGACGACTGGGCGCTCTACGCCACTGAGTCGCCGGTGGCCGCCGGTTCGCGAGGCCTCGCGACCGGGCGCTTCTTCTCGCTCGAAGGCGAACTGCTCGCCACGGTCGTGCAGGAGGGGCTGATTCGTCATTTCCCGCCCAGGAAGTGACCGTTCGGGGCGTATCGTCGATTCCGGATCTCCGACGGAACGGACGTGCACCATGAGCGCAGACGACACCGAGCAGAAGAACACCGGCGAGCAGACCGAGGGCGAAGTGCCCCGTCCCGACGACGAAGCGATCGAGAAGGCCAAGAAGAAGGCAGAGGAAATCGACGCTCGGTACGATCCGGGCGCCCGGGAGACGGTCGTGCTCCCCGGGTCCGGGGGCACGGTCTCCGGCACCGCCTTCGACGACTATGTCGACGACGAGGGCAACCTCAAGGAAGAGTATCGAGACCGAGATCCGGACACCGAAGAAAAGCAGGAACCTGCACAAGACGGGTAGCTTTCCGGGCGACGACGGACGTGTCGTTCACGTTTCTCTCGCCGATCACGCCGAACCAGGGTTAGACTTCGCCATCTTTTCTCCTGAGCTTCATCTCGTGATCGGGGACCTGGGTCGTGGACTGGAACAACGTGGTGTGGGACAGCACGGTATGGCTGTTGAAGGCCTACGTGATGACTGCCGTCGTCTTTGTCGTCGTCATCGTGCTGCTCGCTCGATTCACCAAATGGGGCAGGCAGTTCTGGCGTTTCGCGGCGGCGTATTTCGATCCGCGGCGTAGTCCCAAGCCGCTGGTGATCCTCGCGGTCCTACTGTTGTTCACCGTGTTCGCCGTGCGGATGAACGTACTGTTCTCCTATTGGTCCAACGACTTCTACGACTCGATCCAGAACCTCGACGAGACCGCGTTCTGGCACTTTCTGCGGGTGTTCGCGTTCCTCGCGGCCATCCACGTCGTACGCGCCCTGATCGAGTTCCTCATCGGCCAGACCCTCGACATCGATTGGCGTGTCTGGCTCACCCACCACCTCACGGACGACTGGCTCGACAGTCGCGCCTACTACCGCGACCGCTTCCTCGACGACGCGATCGACAACCCCGATCAGCGGATCCAGGCCGACATCACCAACTTCGTGACCACGGCCCGGGTGCTGTCCATGGGCGCGGTCACCGCGGTGCTATCGATCGTGTCGTTCACCGGAATCCTGTGGGACCTGTCCGGTCCGATGACCATCTTCGGCACCGAGATTCCGCGGGCGATGATCTTCCTCGTCTTCGTCTACGTTCTCGTCACCACGCTGGTGGCGTTCTGGATCGGTAAGCCGCTCATCAGGCTGAACTTCCTCAACGAGAAGCTCAATGCGAACTTCCGCTACGCACTGATCCGGGTCCGTGAGTACGGCGAGAGTATCGCGTTCTATCGCGGCGAGAACGTCGAGCGGCGAACGCTGGCAGGCAGGTTCGCGCACGTCATCCGCAACATGTGGCACATCGTCTTCCGGACTCTCAAATTCAATGGCTGGAACCTCTCGGTGAACCAGACAGCGGTCATCTTCCCCTTCCTGATTCAGGGGCCGCGGCTGTTCAGCGGTCAGGTCTCACTCGGTGACGTCATGCAGACATCGACGGCGTTCTCACAGGTGCACGACTCACTGTCCTTCTTCCGCGAGTCGTACGACGACTTCGCGAGTTTCCGCGCCACCCTCATCCGACTCAATGGTCTGGCCAACGACAACATGCACGCCGCCGCACTCCCGATCTTGAAGACGGGCAAGTCCGGGAACGAACTCGACGTCGACAAGCTCGACGTGCGCACTCCGTCCGGAGCGACGCTCATCGAGGGTCTCGATCTCACCGTCGGCCCCGGTCAGTCGCTGTTGGTCAAGGGTCCGTCCGGTTCCGGCAAGACGACGCTGCTCCGGACCCTCGCCGATCTGTGGCCCTACGCGGACGGCACGGTGTCGCGACCATCCGGGGATGCCATCTTCCTGTCCCAGCGGCCGTATCTGCCGCTCGGTTCGCTCCGGACAGCGCTGGCGTACCCCAGCGAACCGACAGCGGCGGACGGCACTCTCCGTGAGGCGCTGTCGAAGGTGTCGCTGGGCAATCTCGGCGACCGACTCGACGAGACAGCCGACTGGACCCGCATCCTGTCCCCGGGGGAGCAGCAGCGGCTGGCTTTCGCGCGGGTCCTGACCGCGCGGCCGGCCGTCATCTTCCTCGACGAGGCCACCTCGGCGATCGACGAGGGGCTCGAGCACACGCTCTACACGGTCCTGCGGTCCGAATTGCCGGACAGCATCGTGGTCAGCGTCGGGCACCGCAGCACGCTCAACCAATTCCACTCGCTCGGAGTGGAACTGGAAGGCGAGGGCCGGTGGACCGAAACTTCGCTCGTGGGTTGAGCGGCCTCGCCCGGGTGCTGGGTCGAACGGCTCCGCCCGGGTGTCTCGGCGGCACCCGGGCGGACTGTCAGTTGGCCTTGCGGTAGGCCGATGCGAGTTCGTCGGCCCGATCCCATGGTGACCAGTCCACCTCGCGGCCGTCGAGTTGCGCCTCCACGACCTCGAGGCCGGCGTGCCAGCCCGCGGCGTGTGCGTAGGCAGAGTCTTCCTCTTCCACCGTATGCGTGAGCGTCAACCAGCAACCGCCGCTCCCGTCGGGACTCAGCTCCCAATGCAGGGTCTCCGCGTCCCACAGATACTCGAGGATGTGGCCCGGGTGCACCGAAATGACCGTGCCGGTGGTCATGTGGTCTTCGGGTAATCCGAATCGGCGGACCTGCTCCGGGGTTACGCGAAACACCAGTTCCGCGCCGGGGGTGAGGTCGAAGTCGACGTCGGCAGGGAACCAGACTTTCAAATACTGGGGGTCCGTCAGTACCCGCCACACCTTCTCCGGCGAATGCGACAACGCTTGCTGGAATCGAAGAGCTACGCGCCCGTCGTACGTGAAGTTGACGGTGCCGAGATCCATGGGTGACCTCCGTGCTCGAGGGCGGAACCGTGCCACCATGGTACTGGCAGGCACGCGCCGAACCACAGGGTTCCGGCACAACAAAGCCGCCACTACCTGCGGCTCAGTTCTCTTCGCGCGTACGCAGGGCCGACAAGGAGGTACAGCGGATGGCCGTCAGAATGATCGACCACTTGATGCAGGCTCGGCAGGAGCTCCGATACCAGCCGACTCCCAAGCGTGTGCGTGCGCGTCTCGGCGGCGCCACGGTCGTCGACACGCGTGACGCCGTGCTGGTGTGGGAGCCACGACGCGTCGTCCCGTCCTATGCGGTGCCGATCTCCGACGTGACGGGCACCCTGGCGGAGGCGTCCGACGATGCCGCCTCGGAGCTGCCGGTATCACTGGAAGAGGGCGGCCCACCGGTCATCGACCCGCGGACGGCCTTCGGGTTCCACACGACCGCAGGGACGCCGATGACGGTCACTGCCGGTGCCGCCACCGGGCAGGCGTTCCGGCCGGCCGAACTCGACTCGATGGTCATCCTCGACTTCGACGGCTTCGACTGGCTCGAGGAGGACGAACCGATCTTCGGGCACCCCCACGACCCGTTTTCCCGAATCGATGTGCGGCGGAGTTCGACGTCCATCCGCATCGAACTCGACGGCCGACTCGTCGCAGAGTCTTCCCGCGCGCTGATCCTCTTCGAATTCGTGCTCCCTGCGCGCTACTACCTGCCCCGCGCCGACGTCGTCGCGGCGCTCGAACCGAGTCCGACGGCGACTGTCTGTGCGTACAAAGGCCACGCGTCACATTGGTCGCTCGTGGGAGGCGGTGACAAGGGCGTCGACATCGCGTGGAGTTACGAACAACCCCCGCTCGAACTAGCCCAGATCGCGGGGATGGTGTGCTTCTATCAGGAACGTGTCGACGTCGTCCTCGACGGCAAGGCACAGATCAGACCCGTCACCCCGTGGTCGTAACCGTCCGCGGCGATACGCAGCCCGCAGGCAGTGGTGCGGACGGTCCGATAGCAGTACATTGCGCGAAATGCAGGTCAGGGATGACCCTGACCTGCACTTGATGCGACTGTCCGGCAGTGCCCTCGGTGAGACTCGAACTCACACTGGACGGGTTTTGAATCCGTTTCCTCTGCCAATTGGGATACGAGGGCGTGTTGCGCTGTACCACTGTAGAAGATCGTCGTCGGGAGTCAACCACCGGTACCCTCTAACCGTTCGCTCCCCGGCTTCGGGGTCGTCCGAGCAGAGGAGAATGGTGACCATGAACGCTCCGCAGCCGCAAGGCGTGCCGACCCCGCCGCGACGGGTCGTGGTGGCCGAAGACGAGGCGCTGATCAGGCTGGACCTCGTCGAGATGCTGCGTGAAGAGGGTTACGACGTGGTCGGTGAGGCCGGTGACGGGCAGACTGCGGTCGATCTGGCGGTCGAGCTGAAACCCGACCTCGTCATCATGGATGTGAAGATGCCGAGGCGTGACGGCATCGATGCGGCGTCCGAGATCGCCGCGAAACGTATTGCCCCCGTGGTTATTCTCACAGCGTTCAGTCAGCGAGACTTGGTCGAACGGGCCCGTGACGCCGGCGCGATGGCGTATCTGGTCAAACCGTTCTCCGTCGCCGACTTGGTGCCCGCCGTGGAGTTGGCAGCCAGCCGGTTCAAGGAGGTGACCGCACTGGAGCGGGAGATCTCCGACCTGTCCGAACGGCTCGAGACGCGCAAGGTCGTCGAGCGCGCCAAGGGCGTGCTGATGGACAAGCAGTCACTTACGGAACCCGAAGCGTTCCGGTGGATTCAGCGGGCGGCGATGGATCGCCGTTCGACCATGAAAGCGGTGGCCCAGGTGGTCCTGGAGACCCTCGGCGGCGAGAAGCCCCAGTAACCCTTTACGGCCGCGTAAACACTGACCGCATCAAGGTCACAGTAAGGTCACGAGCCGTTCGCCGAGGGTCGCGAATGCCGCCGGACAGCTAGCGTCTGATCCCACAGCGGACGCCAACTCGGGTGGCGTCCGTACACAGGTGATCTAAGGAGACTTTGGATGGCTAAACGGACCCTCGTGCGGGCGGCCGCGGTTCTCGGCGCGGCGAGCCTCGCACTCGCAGGTTGCAGTTCGGACAGTGGCGACGAGTCCGCGAGCGGAGGCGACGGTGCCGCCGCCTCGGCCACCACGGTGACCACCGACTGCACCCCCGAAGAGGCGACGGCCGGAACGACACCGTCCACGGCGCCACTGAAGATCGGCACCCTGCTGCCCGACACCGGTAGCCTCTCCTTCCTCGGACCGCCGATGGTGGCGGGCACCCAGCTCGGTGTCAACGACGTCAACGCCGCCGGCGGAGTGCTCGGTCAGCCCGTGCAGTTGATTCCCGGCGACTCGGGCGACACCACCACGGATACGGCCAACTCCACGGTCGACCGCGAATTGGCAGCGGGCACACAGGTGATCGTCGGTGCGGCGTCGTCTTCGGTGTCGCTCAAGGTCATCGACAAGGTGGCCAGCGCGGGTGTCGTGATGTTCTCGCCGGCGAACACGTCCGACCAGTTCGTCTGCTACGCCGACAAGGGGCAGTACTTCCGTACGGCCCCCACGGACGTGTTGCAGGCTCAGGCTGTGTCGCAGCTCATCTCGGACGACGGCGGCCAGCGGGTGTCCGTCCTCGCACTGAACGATCCCTACGGCACCGGGCTCGCCGACAACATCGTGAAGAACCTCGCCGACGCCGGCATTCCGGAAGATCAGATTCAGAAGATCATCTACGACCCCAACGCGCAGTCGTTCAACTCGGAGATCGATCAGGTCAAGGACTTCGCCCCGGATGCTGTGGCAGTAGTGGGATTCGAGGAGTCGGCCAAGATCATCACACGTATGCACGAGGTGGGCATCGGCCCGTCCGACGGCATGAAGGTCTACGGTGTCGATGGCAACATGGGTAACGCGCTCGGCGAGGCGGTGGCGCCGCCGCTGCTCGACGGGATGCAGGGCACCACTCCGCTCACCGACGTCGGTCCCGCGTTCCAGGATCGCCTCAAGGGCATCAACGGCGCGCTGATCGACTTCAACTACGCCGGTGAGTCTTACGACGCCGTCGTGGTCTCCGCGCTGGCTGCGGAGGCGGCGAAGTCGACGGCGGGCCGCGACATCGCCGCCAACATCAACAACGTCACCGAGGGTGGCACGCCGTGCACGTCCTACCAGGAGTGCCTGCCGCTCGTGCAGGCCGGAACGGACATCGACTACAACGGCGTCACCGGCAAACTCGACTTCAGTGATGCGGGCGAACCCTCCATCGGTTCGTACGGCAAGATGAAGTTCGGTGCCGACAACAAGCTGACGACGGACGGATACATCGTCGTGGGGGAGTGATCCTTCCCAGCTGAAACATACTGTGTTTCAACGAACTGTGGGCCAGGGAAACCCCTGGCCCACAGTTCGTGTGTGGGGACTATTTCTTCTCTTGGCTGCCCGCCAGCGTGCCCAGGTACAGTTCGATCACCTTGGGGTCGTGCATGAGGTTGGGTCCCGAGTCGGTGTAGGCGTTGCGGCCCTGGTCCAGAACGTAGCCACGGTCGCAGATCTGGAGGCATCGACGGGCGTTCTGCTCCACCATGATAACCGAGACGCCCGCGGCGTTGATCTTCTTGCAGCGGATGAACACCTCGTCCTGGAACATCGGGGAGAGTCCGGCGGACGGTTCGTCGAGGAGCAGTACGGACGGGTCCATCATCAGCGCCCGGCCCATTGCCACCATCTGCCGCTCACCGCCGGAGAGGGCGCCGGCCTTCACTTTCCTGCGTTCGATCAGCAGCGGGAAAAGATCGCCCACGAAGGCGAATCGCTCGTCGAATGCCTTTGGGCGCAGATACATTCCCATCTCGAGGTTTTCCTCGATGGTGAGCGAAGGGAAGACGTTCTGCGTCTGCGGAACGTAGCCCACACCCTTCTGGACGAGCACGTGCGCGGGCTTGGCCGTGATGTCCTCGCCACGTAGCGTCACCGAGCCCTGCCGGACCGGAATGAGTCCGAACAAGGACTTCAGCAGTGTCGACTTACCGGCGCCGTTGGGGCCGATGATGCCGACGATCTCGCCTTCGCGAAGGAAGAAGTTACATTCGCGCAGAATGTTGACGCCGGGAATGTATCCCGCGACCACACCGTCGGCCCGGACGAGAGCGCCCTCGGCGAGCCGTGCGTGCTCCTCGGGCGTGGCCGCGAATTCCGCTGGGGTCAATTCGGTCATGGGTTCTCACGCCTCAGCTCGGTAATCTCGGGTTCGGAGAGGTCGCCGCCGGTCTCGAGGGTCTGCGCCTCCGCAGTCTCGAGCGCCTCGGCGAGCGCCGCAGTCTCGCCGACGGGGTTTCCTTCCTCGTCGAACTCCAGTGCCTGATCGTGGTGGCTACCCAGATAGGCGTCGACTACGGCGTTGTTCGACGAAAGGTGAGCGGGTGTGGATTCGGCGATGACGCTGCCCTGTGCCATGACCACCACCCAGTCGCTGATGTCGCGGATCACGTCCATGTCGTGTTCGACGAAGACGACGGTCATGCCTTCGTCGCGCAGCGATTTGATGTGCCCGAGCAAGCTCTGAGTGAGGGCCGGATTCACGCCCGCCATCGGTTCGTCGAGCATCACCACGGTCGGCTCGGTCATCAGCGCGCGCGCCATTTCCAGCAACTTGCGCTGGCCACCGGACAGCGAGCCGGCGAGGTCGTCGGCCTTGGTGTCGAGCTTGAATCGTGCGAGCAGTTCATTGGCCCGCTCCGTGACGTCCCTCTCCTGCGCCTTCCACATCCACGGCAACAGGCTGGTGAGCATGCGTTCACCGCGCTGGCCGGTGGCGCCGAGACGGACGTTGTCCAGCACCGTCAGCTTCGACAGCGCCTTCGTGAGCTGGAAGGTGCGTACCACCCCTCTGCGCGCCACCTGATGCGGATACATCCGGCCGAGGGACTGGCCGTCCATCGACCAGGTGCCACTGTCGGGCCGATCGAAACCGGTGAGGAGGTTGAACAGGGTGGTCTTGCCCGCACCGTTGGGGCCGATCAGCCCGGTGATGCACCCACGCTGGATCTCGAGGTGCGCCACGTCGACTGCCTTGAGTCCGCCGAAGGTGCGGGACACGTTGTCCACCACCAGAATCGGGTCGGGCTTGGGCGCGCCGGGGACCTGGGGGACGTCGGCGAAGATCGCCTCCCGCTCCTCGGTCGTGAGGGTGGTGACGGTCTGCTGATCGTCGGGCAGTCTGTGGTCAGGCATTGAGCTGCACCTCCCGCTTGTTGCCCAGTATGCCCTGCGGGCGGAACACCATCAGGACCGCGATCATGATTCCCAGCAGGACGAACCGCATCGCGCCGACCTGCTGTTCCGTCAGCGGCAACAGGGGTTCGGGGCCGGAGATGGCCTGCCGCAAGAGCGCGTCGGGGATGGCGAGCAGGAACCAGAACAGCATCGCGCCGATCACGGGTCCGAAGACGGTGGCCGCGCCGCCGAGAATGAGGGCGCCGAATGCGAAGAAGGTCTGGGCGGTGGAATAGAAGTCGGGGTTGATCGATTTGGTCTGCAACGCGTTGAACACGCCACCGAGCCCGCCGATCATGCCGCCGAGAACGAGCGCCTGCATCTTGTAGACGAAGACGTTCTTGCCGAGCGAACGGGCGGCGTCCTCGTCCTCGCGAACCGCCTTGAGTACGCGACCCCACGGGCTGTGGGTGAGGAGGTACACGAACCCGCAGAGGACCAGCACGAGGGTCCAGCCGACCACCATGGACCACAGGTCGTCGCCGTAGAACTTCACGCCGAGGAAGTTGTACTGCTTACCGGAGTCGAAGGGGCTGAGCGAGGTGAACGGGTCGGCGAAGCCGAACAGCCCGTTGGTCGAACCGGTGATGGAATCGGATGCGGTGGAACGGAAGATCAGTCGCAGAATTTCGGACGCCGCGATGGTGACGATGGCGAGATAGTCGGCCCGCAACCGCAGAGTCGGAATGCCGAGAACGAGAGCGAGGAGGCCGGCGGCGGCGAGACCGACCAGGATGCCGAGCCAGAGCGGTTGCTCGTAGGTGACGGTCATGATGCCCACGCCGTATCCGCCGAGAAGTGCGAAACCGATCTGGCCGAAGTTCAGCAGGCCGGCGTAGCCGAAGTGGAGGTTGAGACCGATTGCCAGCAGCGCGTAGAAGATCGCCGAGGGGCCGATCAGCTGGGCGAGTGAGACCTGGAGTGCTCCGGGAATGTCCATACGATCACCCGATCCTTTGGCGGCTGCCGAGAATGCCCTGAGGCCGGACGACGAGGATGACGATCAAGATGAGCAGTCCTCCGATGTACTTGAGGTCGGGGTTGATCACCAGGGTCGACAGCTGTACCAGCATGCCGACGATCACGCAGCCGAGCAGCGCGCCGTAGGCGGTGCCGAGTCCGCCGAGGGTGATACCTGCGAACATCAGCAACAGGAGTTTGAAACCCATCTCCCACTGCACGCGGCCACCGAGTTCCGAGATGCCGAACAGGACGCCACCGAGTGCGGCGAGTCCGCCGCCGAGCCCCCAGACGAACCGGATGACTCGTTCGACGTCGATGCCGGAGGACGCAGCGAGGTCGCGGTTGTCGGCGACGGCACGCATGGCCTTGCCGATGCGGGTCTTCTGCAGCAGGAGGGCAACGCCGACGAGGACGACGAGGCTGATCCCGATGGACACGAGGTTGGCGTCGGTGATGGCGATCGGACCCCAATGCCTCTCCACCTGGGCTTGGTAGTCGACGAAGGGTTCGGCGCGGTCGGAGAAGAAGATGAGGATCAGGTACCGCAGGGCGATTGCGAGGCCGATCGACACCACGAGCTGGGGGATCAGTCCGGTCTTGCGCTTCCGCAGGGGTCGCCAGATCCCGGCGTCGTTGGCGACGCCGATCAGGACACCGACGATGATCGCCAGGATCGTGGCCGGGATCAGCTGCACCCCGAACGACACGTTGATGACCCAGGCGGCGACGGCGCCGAGCGTGACGAGTTCACCGTGCGCGAAGTTGGTCAGGCCGGTGGTGCCGTAGATCAGGCTCAGCCCGACCCCGGCGATGGCGATCACGAGGCCGAACCTCAGGCCGTCGATGAGCTGGCGGATCAGCTTCTCGTAGAACGGAACCGCCGAACCTGTCCGGGCCTCACCGAAGGAGAAGATGACCGTGTTCGCGCGGCCGGCCACCACCTGACGATCCACGGTTCCCTGCACGCTGACGCCCTCGGGGAGCGACTCGGCGACGATCTCGAAGGTGTACCTGCCCGGCGCGACCCGGAGTTCCCAACGCCCGGTTTCCGCGGACTCCGTCGAGGCGACCTCTGTTCCGTCGGCGTCCACCGCCCGCACCGTCACACCCGCGAGCCGCTCTCCGGCGTTGTTGAGATTGCCGCTGACCGGAACGGCATTCTCCGGGGGCGCAGGTTGGCCGGTGGCAGGCGGCGGCGCCGGTGTCGGGGTGGGTTGCTGTGCTGCCGCGGAACCGCCGAACGCGATCGCCGCGACGAACCCGAGCAGGAGGAGGACGAACGCACGGCGCAGTTGCCGGGTGACCGGCCCCCGTCTCGTGCGTTCCCTCACGGACATCGGTCGCGCACTCACTGCTGGGAGTCGCTTCCTCACGGTTGGGGCCACGCAGGTCCTCCGAGGACGTGTAGTTCGGTCAGGTCGTGCAGCGTCGGGCCCGTCTTTCAGCCCGGGCTGCGATTTCCGGACTCTAACGGGTCGAGTCGCGCGAAATCGGGTTCTACGATTTCCGGCGCGTTTCGGTTGAGTTTCGAACCGTCCGGCTGATCGGTGTCGGATCCGCTCCCTAGACTGGGCAACCGTGAGCCCCGCAACCACACCCCGGTCCACCACGTCCCTCGCGTCCGTCACGGCCGCGCCGGACGAGACTCGCCCTACCCTGATGCTGCTCGACGGCCATTCGCTGGCCTTCCGTGCGTTCTACGCCCTGCCCGCCGAAAACTTCAAGACTCACAGCGGGCAGGTCACCAACGCCGTCTACGGGTTCACGTCGATGCTGATCAATCTGCTGCGGGACGAACAGCCCACGCATGTCGGCGCCGCCTTCGATGTGTCGCGGCAGACGTTCCGGGCCGAGAAGTTCCCCGACTACAAAGCGAACCGCAGCAAGGCTCCCGACGAGTTCAAGGGGCAGGTCGAGATCACCAAGGACGTCCTGGGTGCTCTCGGTATCCCGGTGATGGCCGAGGAGGGGTTCGAGGCGGACGACATCATCGCCACCCTCACCACCCAGGCCGAGGCGCTCGGTTACCGCGTCCTCGTGGTGACCGGTGACCGCGATTCGCTCCAGTTGGTCAGCGACGGTGTCACGGTGCTGTACCCGAAGAAGGGTGTGTCGGATCTGACCCGGTTCACCCCGGCCGCGGTGGAGGAGAAGTACGGGCTCACTCCGGCGCAGTACCCCGACTTCGCTGCCCTCCGCGGCGACCCGAGTGACAATCTGCCGGGTATCCCCGGAGTAGGCGAGAAGACCGCCACCAAGTGGATCCGCGAGTACGGGGATCTGGTGGGCCTCGTCGACAACGTCGATCAGGTGCGCGGCAAGGTCGGTGACGCGCTGCGCGCCAACCTCCCCAACGTCCTGCTCAACCGGGAACTCACCGAAATGGTGCGGGATGTGCCCCTGCCGTACACCCCGGACCAGCTGATTCTGGCCCAATGGGATCGCGAGAAGATTCACGCGCTGTTCGACGACCTCGAGTTCAAGGTGCTGCGGGATCGGCTGTTCGCCACGCTGGCGCCGGTCGAGGCGGAAGCAGAGGAAGGCTTCGAGGTCCGCGGCGGCGCGCTCGAACCGGGTGCCGTCGCGGACTGGCTGGCGGCACACGCGTCGAGCGGTGCGCGCTCCGGTGTGTCCGTCGTCGGCACCCGTACCCCGTACGGCGGTGACGTGACAGCCATCGCGATCGCCGCGGCAGACGGGGAAGGTGCCTACATCACCACGGTCGGCGCCACGCCGGAGGACGAAAAGGCACTCGGCTCCTGGCTCGCCGACGCGGAGCAGCCGAAAGCTTTGCACGAGGCGAAATGGGCAATGCATGCTCTGCGCGGACGCGGGTGGGTACTCGGCGGGCTCACCAGTGACACCGCCCTGGCTGCCTACCTGGTCCGCCCAGGTCAACGCACCTTCAACCTGGACGACCTGTCTCTGCGGTACCTGCGCCGGGAACTGCGCGTGGAAGAGACCGGGCAGGAGCAGCTTTCACTGCTCGACGACGCCGACCAGGTAGATGCCGAGGCCGCGGAAGCGGAAATTCTCAGTGCCAGGGCCATACTCGATCTGGCGGCGGCACTCGACACCGAACTCGCGGACATCGAATCGACCGCCCTGCTGTCCGAGATGGAACTTCCGCTGCTCGAAGTACTGGCAAATATCGAAGCCGCGGGCATCGCCGTCGATTGCGAGCACCTCAACGACCTGCAGAGCCGCTTCGCGGCCGAGGTGTCGCAGGCGGCGGAGGCTGCCTACGGCGTCATCGGCAAGCAGATCAATCTCGGATCGCCGAAGCAGCTGCAGGTTGTGCTGTTCGACGAACTAGAGATGCCGAAAACGAAAAAGACCAAGACGGGATACACGACCGACGCCGAGGCGCTGCAGAGCCTTTTCGAGAAGACGTCGCATCCCTTCCTCGAACATCTGCTGGCTCACCGCGACGCCACCCGGCTGAAGGTCACGGTCGACGGGCTGCTCAAAACGGTGGCCGAGGACGGGCGCATCCACACCACCTTCAACCAGACCGTCGCGGCCACCGGCCGGTTGTCGTCCACCGAGCCGAACCTGCAGAACATCCCTGTACGCAACGACGCCGGCCGACAGATCCGGGACGGGTTCGTGGTCGGTGAGGGCTTCGACACGCTGCTCACGGCCGACTACAGCCAGATCGAAATGCGCATCATGGCCCACGTCTCCGGCGACGAAGGACTGATCGAGGCATTCAACACGGGGGAGGACCTACACAGCTTTGTCGGGGCACGGGCCTTCGGCGTGCCGATCGAGGAGGTCACCCCCGAGCTGCGCAGACGCGTCAAGGCGATGTCGTACGGCTTGGCATACGGGCTGAGCGCTTTCGGCCTCGCCGCTCAGCTGAAGATTTCGACCGAAGAGGCGAAGTCGCAGATGGAGGCATATTTCGCGCGATTCGGCGGGGTCCGCGACTACCTGCACGCGGTAGTCGAGCAGGCACGCAAGGACGGATTCACGTCGACGCTGTACGGCCGTCGCCGCTACCTTCCCGACCTCACCAGCGACAACCGTCAACGGCGTGAGGTGGCGGAGCGGGCGGCGCTCAACGCCCCGATTCAGGGCACCGCAGCCGACATCATCAAGGTCGCGATGATCAATGTTCAGCGTTCACTGCGCGAGGCGGGACTGAAGTCGCGGATGCTGTTGCAAGTCCACGACGAACTGGTACTCGAGGTGGTCGAGACGGAGCGCGAGCAGGTGGAGCAACTGGTCCGCGACAACATGTCTTCGGCCATCGAGCTCTCGGTGCCGCTCGACGTGTCGGTCGGCACCGGACGCAGTTGGGACGCCGCCGCCCACTGAGCTGAGCCTCACAGCGACTCGGGGCCCAGCTCACAGGGATTCGGGGCGACGACGTCCTTCGCGTTATTCGGCCGGCGTCTGCTCGGCGATCTGCTTGCGTACCTCGTCCATGTCGAGGGCCTTGACCTGCGTCACCAGATCTTCGAGCGCCGCCGGCGGGAGAGCTCCCGGCTGGTTGAAGACGAGAACGCCTTCCCGGAACGCCATGATGGTCGGGATCGAGCGGATGTTCGCTGCCGCCGCGATTCCCTGTTCGGCCTCGGTGTCGACCTTCGCGTGCACCACGTCCGGGTGTTGCTCCGAGGACTTCTCGAAGGTGGGCGCGAAGCTGCGGCAGGGGCCGCACCAGGACGCCCAGAAGTCGACGAGGACCACATCGTTGCCGGTCACGGTCTCGTCGAAATTCTGTTGAGTCAGGGTCTTGGTGGCCACGAGGGTCCTTTCGATCGGGAACGGTCGTGCCAATACAACGCGGGAGTGTCGCCGATTCTTCCCCGCAACCGCCTCAGCCGACGCGCTCGGTGTTCCGGAAGGTGCGCCGGTACGCCTGTGGGGTGGTGTGCCGTAGGCGGAGGAAGTGCTGACGCAGCACAGCGCCTCCGCCGAAGCCGACCCGTTCGGCGATGACGTCGACCGACAGATCGGAATTCTCGAGGAGCTGTTGTGCGGCCAGCACGCGCTGATCGCTGAGCCACCGCGCCGGGGTGGTGCCGGTCTCGGCCTGGAATCGCCGCGCGAAGGTACGCGGCGACATATTGGCCTTTGCCGCGACGGCCGTCACCGAGAGGTCGAGGGCGAGGTGTTCGGTCATCCAGTCCAGCACCGGCCCGAGGGTGTCGATCGACGTCGACGGCAACGGCATCGCGACGTACTGGGCCTGACCGCCGTCGCGGTGCGGCGGGACCACCATGCGGCGAGCGATACCGTTGGCCACCCTGCTGCCCTGTTCCTTGCGCACGATGTGCAGGCACAGATCGATGCCGGCCGCGGTGCCCGCGCTCGTCAGCACGGGGTCGTCGTCGACGTAGAGGACATTGGGATCGACGGTGGCGCCGGGATGCAGTGCCGCGAGCCGCTGGGCGTGCCGCCAGTGGGTGGTGCAGCGGCGGCCGTCGAGAAGTCCCGCGGCGCCGAGAACGAAAGCGCCGTTACACAGACTCGCGACCTTCGCTCCGCGCTCGACGGCGGCACGAAGTTTGTCCAGCAGTGGGTCCATGCACGGATCGGGATCCTTCGCGCAGACGTACGACCCGTCCGCTTCCGCGTAGGTTCCGCCCGCCGGGACGATGATGAGGTCTGCGTCGTCGAGCCGGTCTAGGTCGTACGGGACGTCGATGCCGTAGCCGAATCGTGTGCGGATCGGTTGGGAGACGCCGGCGACGAGTGAGAAGTCGTAGGTGGGAAGTCCGTCGTCGGATCTGTCGAATCCGAACACCTCGCAGGCGACGCCGAGTTCGAAGGCTTCGGTAAGCGGCATGAGCGGTACTACGACCTTTTTCAACACCGCACCAGTATGGCAGAAATAAGTCGAACTATGGCATTTCTGCCACTACTTCTCGGAAGCTGCCGGCGCAAGGCTTGAGGCATGACAATCCTGGTTGTGGTTCTGCTCGTGTTCCTGGCACTGGCTGCCTTGGCGCTCGCCGACCGCACGCCCGACACGCACAACGACGTCACCCAGCACGGCGATTTCCGGTTTTGAGGGCGAGTCCGGTCACGGCGGGGCCGTCACGGTCCACTCGCGTTTGGCATCTCCGTCCCATCGCCGTACCACCGAGGCGCGGCCGATGATGTCGCCGCCGTCGAGTAGTCGTACGGCGTCGGCGATCTGATCCGCGGGCAGTCGCCGCGCCAGAGTGACGTGGGGAGTCCATTCACCCGGACGGATGTGCGGCGTCACCTCGGTGGCGTGCTCGGCGAGATCGAACACCGACCGGTGTAGCGACAACAGGGCCTTGGACGGCACCACCAGACGCGACAACGTGACGTGCCTGCCGCCGAACATGACCAGTCCACCCAGACGGACATGGAACGACGGGGTGGGGATACGGCGCCCCAGGAGCTCGTCGATCTCGGGTGGGATATGGCGCGCGACGAACAGTGTGACGTGCGGCCGATTCGACAGTGCGCGAACGCGAGTCCTGCTCGGCAGACCGGCGTCCCAGAGGAGTTTCCACTCGGCGCGCACGGCGTCGTCGGTCGCCTCGTCGAACAGCAGTTCCACCGACTGGACCATGGTAGGCAATGATGGCCTCATGGGCGGTCCTACGGCAAACAACTCGGATAAACGCATCGGCGTGATCCTCGGTGACGGCATCGGTCACGAGATCGTTCCGGCAACGCAGCGCGTGGTGACCGCGGCCGTCACCGCCGCCGGTGGGGCCGACGTCGACTGGGTGACGTTGCCCCTCGGGCTCGGTGCGATCGACTCCCACGGCACGCCGCTGCCGGACTCCACCCTGGCGGCCCTGGCGGAGCTCGACGCCTGGATCCTCGGTCCGCACGACAGCGCGGCCTATCCGGAACCGTTCCGAGGGCAGCTGACCCCCGGAGGAGTCATCCGCAAGAAATTCGACCTGTTCGCCAACATTCGCCCGGCCCGTTCGCTGGAGGGAGTCGCCTCGATGGTGCCGGACATGGATCTGGTGATCGTTCGCGAGAACACCGAAGGCCTGTATGCGGATCGAAATATGTTCGCCGGCAGCGGCGAGTTCATGCCCACGCCCGATGTGGCCCTCGCGGTCGGCGTCGTCACCAGGCGGGCCTGTGAACGCATTGCACACACAGCGTTCGCGCTCGCCCGGACCCGGCGGCGCCACGTGACGATCGTGCACAAGGCCAACGTCCTGTCGTTGACGACGGGACTGTTCCGCGACGTCTGCCGGGACGTGGGCGAGCGCCACTACCCGGATGTTCAGATCGATGACCAGCACGTCGACGCGATGACCGCCCACCTGGTGCGCCGCGGACGCGACTTCGATGTCGTCGTGGCGGAGAACATGTTCGGTGACATCCTGTCGGATCTCACGGGCGAGCTGTCCGGCTCACTCGGCACCGCGCCGTCGATCAACAGCTCCGACACCCAGGTCATGGCGCAGGCGGCACATGGTGCGGCCCCGGACATCGCGGGACACAACCGGGCAAATCCCACGGCGCTGATGCTGTCTGCCGCGATGATGCTCGACCTGTTCGGCGAGCGCCGAGCCGACCGGCACCTGGTCGGTGCCGCGACCCGGATCCGGGATGCCGTCCGGTCGACGATCGCGTCCGGAGTGGCCACCGCTGACCTGGGTGGACTCGCGTCGACCAGCGAATTCACCGAGACCGTCCTCGCCCGTACCCTGCGTCGGTGAAAGCGCGGTCACGGCACGGCACGGGCCGTTAATGTTCGGTAACGACGTCTGCAGATGTGGGTGCCGTAACCTACCGTTCGACTATTCGGAGTTCGCGAGTTCTCCGTCGCCGTAGCTCGTACGGTGCAACACGATTTTCGATGCATCACGATTTTTCTGGAGGACATGCCAGTGTCTGGTCGATCCGTCTTCACGCGTCGGCGCGTGGCCCGAACCATCTGTGCACTGGCGGGAAGCAGCGCGCTGCTCCTCGCCGGCTGTGCCAGCAATACCGAAGGTGGCGGTTCCCCTTCGGGGGACGCCGCCGCCACGGTGGAAGTCGAGAAGGTGGATGCCATCGCGGCCGAGTTGCCGGAGAAGATCGCGTCGTCGGGCAAGATCGTGGTCGGCGTGAACATCCCGTACTCGCCCAACGAGTTCAAGGATCCCAGCGGCAAGATCGTCGGCTTCGACGTGGATCTCGTCGACGCCGTCGGCAAGGTACTCGGGGTCACGCCGGAGTACACCGAAGCCGACTTCGACAAGATCATCCCGTCGATCCAGGCCGGCAGTTACGACATGGGCATGTCCTCGTTCACGGACACCAAGGAACGCGAGCAGTCCGTCGATTTCGTCACGTACTTCAGCGCGGGTGTGCAGTGGGCGCAGCCTGTCGGTAAGAATGTCGATCCCAACAACGCGTGCGGTCTGCGGGTCGGGGTGCAAACCACCACCATCGAGGACCTCGAGGAAGTACCCGCCAAGAGTGCCGCGTGTGTGGCGGCCGGCAAGCCGGCGATCGACATCGTGAAGTTCGACAGCCAGGACGACGCCGCCAACGCGGTCGCCCTCGGCAAGGTCGATGCCATGTCCGCGGATTCGCCCGTCACCGCCTACGCGATCAAGCAGAGCGACGGCAGGATCGAGGCGGCAGGCGAGGTCTTCGACGCCGCGCCCTACGGCTGGCCCGTCGCCAAGGGATCGCCCCTCGGACCCGTTCTCCAGAAGGCCATGCAACACCTCATCGACGACGGCGCATATCAGAAGATCGCGGAGAACTGGGGCGTCCAGGCCGGCGTCATCACGACTTCGCACATCAACGGCGCCACGAGCTGAGCGGTTGACGAGTGTCTGATCTGGAAAAGGTGCCGGGCGATGTCTCGACCGCGACGGGTTCGGATCCCGAGCCGATCAAAGCGATCCCGCTGCGACGGCCCGGGCGCTGGATCGCTGCGATCGTCGTCGGGTCACTCCTCGCTCTGTTCGTCAACGGTGCCCGCACGAACGAGGCGTATCGCTGGGACATCTACATCCGCTACCTGTTCGACGCGCGAATTTCCGCAGCGGCCTGGAACACGATTCAGCTGACGATTCTGTCGATGGCGATTGCCATCGTGCTCGGCGTGCTGCTCGCTGTCATGCGGTTGTCGCCGAACCCGGTGCTCAAGGCGTCGTCCTGGGGTTATCTGTGGATCTTCCGCGGCACCCCGGTGTACGTCCAGTTGGTGTTCTGGGGCCTGTTCCCGTCCATCTACAAGCAACTCGACCTCGGCATCCCCTTCGTGCACCAGTTCGTGCACATCGACCTGCAGGGCATCAACGCGGCCTTCCTGTTCGCGGTGATCGGCCTGGGCCTCAACGAGGCCGCGTACATGGCCGAAATCGTCCGGGCCGGCGTCAACTCGGTCGCCGAGGGGCAGACCGAGGCGTCGGTGGCGCTGGGCATGACGTGGTCGCAGACGATGCGGCGGACAGTGCTGCCACAGGCGATGCGGGTCATCATCCCGCCCACCGGCAATGAACTGATCAGCATGCTGAAAACCACCTCGCTGGTCACCGCGGTCCCGTACAGCCTCGAACTGTACGGCCGTGCCAGAGACATTTCGGGTGCCAACTTCCAGCCGATTCCGTTGCTGATGGTCGCGGCCACCTGGTACCTCGCCATTACGAGTCTCCTGATGATCGGGCAGTTCTACCTCGAGCGGTACTACTCGAAGGGCGCGACGCGCAAGCTCACCGCCCGGCAGTTGCAGGCGCTCGCCGACGCGCAGGGCAAGCCGCTGGTGATCGAACCCGGCCCCGAGACGCTGCCCGACACACCCGGAGGGGAACGAAAATGACGCCGATGGTCAAGGCGGACCAGGTGTGCAAGAACTTCGGTGCGCTCAAAGTACTCAAGGGCATTTCACTCGAAATCGGCCGCGGGCAGGTGCTGTGCCTGGTCGGCCCCTCGGGGTCCGGCAAGTCGACATTCCTGCGCTGCATCAACCACCTCGAGCAGGTCAATGCCGGGCGGCTCTACGTCGACGGTGAACTCGTGGGGTACTCGGAGCGGAACGGCAAGCTGTACGAACTGCATCCCCGTGCGGCGGCGAAGCAGCGGCGCGACATCGGCATGGTGTTCCAGCACTTCAATCTGTTCCCGCACCGGACCGCGCTCGAGAACATCATCGAGGCGCCCACCCAGGTCAAGCGGCTCAGCAAGAAGAAGGCCGTCGAGCGTGGACGTGAACTGCTGGCCCAGGTCGGGCTGAGCGAGAAAGCCGACGCCTACCCTGCCCAACTGTCGGGTGGTCAGCAGCAGCGGGTCGCCATCGCCCGGGCACTCGCGATGGACCCGAAGCTGATGTTGTTCGACGAGCCCACCTCGGCGCTCGACCCGGAACTCGTCGGTGAGGTCCTCACCGTCATGAAAGACCTTGCGGCAGGCGGCATGACCATGGTCGTGGTCACTCACGAGATGGGTTTCGCCCGCGAGGTGGCCGATCAACTGGTGTTCATGGACGCCGGCGTGGTGGTCGAATCGGGAGAGCCACGCGAACTGCTGGCCAATCCGCAGCACGACCGCACCAAGGCGTTCCTGTCGAAGTTGCTGTGAGCGAGCCGGCGCTCTTCGACTTCGTCGGTGTCGACGTCGAGCAGGGCGGGACCCGTGTGCTGCGCGACATCGACGTGACCATTCCGGAAGCGGGAATCACTGTGCTGGTGGGGCGTTCGGGGGCCGGGAAGTCGACGCTGCTGCGATGCTGCAACCGGCTGGAGGTCCCGACCACGGGAGTCGTTCGGTTTCGCGGACGGTCGCTGTCCGACGTGGACGTGCTGGCGCACCGGCGGACGGTGGGCATGGTGTTCCAGCAGCCCACCGCATTTCCCGGAACGGTGCTGGACAACCTCCGTGCCGCCGACCCCGGTGTCGACGAGGCGCGCGGAGGTGAGTTACTCCGCCACGTCGGGCTCGAACCGGCAATGCTCGGGCAGGTGGCCGACACCCTGTCGGGAGGCGAGATGCAGCGTATGGTCCTGGCCAGGGCGCTCGCGACCCGGCCGTCGGTTCTGCTCGCGGACGAACCGACCGCAGCCCTCGACACGGAATCTTCGGCGCAGCTCGAGTCGCTCGTGCTGCGACTGGCGAAGGAAGGGATGCCCATTCTCTGGGTCACCCATGATCTCGCGCAGATGCGCCGGCTGGCAGATCACCTCGTGGCGCTCGATTCGGGTCACATCGTCTATACCGGTGCCCCCGGCGACTATTCGGACCGTTCCATTGCGGGGGAGTCGGAGACGTGAGCTCGACGATCATCGGATGGGCCGGTCTTCTCGCATCGCTGATCTTCGTCGCTGTGGCAATCGGACTCTCAGCGCAGCAACGGCTTTCGCTGACGACGCCGATCGTCGTCTCCGTGGCGCGTTCCCTCGTGCAGATGATGATCGTCGGGGTGGCGCTGGTTCCACTCGTGCGGCCACAGACCCCACTCTGGTGGTCGTGGCTGTGGGTCATCGGCATCGTGTTCTTCGCCGCGTACACGATTACGCGCCGGGCACCGGCGGTCCCCGAGTTGTATGTCCTCGCGCTGGCCGCCATGGCGGCGGTGGCGGTGGTGGGCCTGGCCGTGATCTTCGGCGCTCGGATCTTCGAGCTGAGCGGGCGGACGCTCGTGCCCGTCGCCGGCATGATCGTCGGAAACTCGATGAAGTCCGCCGTCATCGCCGCCGCGCGGGTCAGTGAGTCGGTGGCCGACCATCGCGCGGAGATCGAGGCCGGACTCGCTCTCGGGATGACACCTCGCCGCGCCTTCGATCGGCAGCTACGGTCGGCTCTGCGAACGGCTATTTCGTCCCAGGTCGAGCAGACGGCAGCCCTGGGCATCGTGTTCCTGCCCGGCGCGATGACCGGTCTGATTCTCGCGGGCGTCGACCCCATGGAAGCGGTGTTCGCTCAGCTCGCACTGATGTACGTCATTCTGGCCGGCGTCGTCATCGCTGTGGTGGTGACGGGTCTCGGCACGCTGCGGAGGCTCACCACGGCCGATCAACGACTGGTTCCGGTCGGCCGCGCCCGCTGACCTCTCGGTGTCTGTGGCTGCCCCTGGCTACGGGCTGTCGGCGACAGGTTTGCGGCAACTGAAAATCGCCGTGCCGGGGAAGAGCTGGCCCCGTAGCGGGCTCCATTGACCCCATTCCCGATCGAGCCATTCGGGCCACTCGGGCTCGATGATGTCGCGCACTTCGAGTCCGGCGGCGACGATCTCGCGAACGCGGTCACCGATGGTGCGGTGGTGCTCCACGTAGGTCGGCACGCCGGCCGAGTCCACCTCCACGTAGGGCGTGCGATCGAAGTAGGGGAGCGTGGCGGTGAGGCCGCGCGGCCCGGGATCGTCGGGGAAGATCCACCGGATCGGATGGTTGACGGCAAACACCCACAGACCGCCGGGCCTCAGGACCCGGCCCACCTCGCGCATGACCGCCGCCGAATCGGCGACGAACGGAACTGCGCCAAAAGCCGAACATGCGAGGTCGAAGCTTCCGTCCGCGAACGGGAGGTGCTCGGCTCCTGCTTGAATCAGCGGCACCACCGGTCCTCCCGTCCGCATGGCGTCGACGCCGCGGTCGAGCATCGCCCGCGAAATGTCGAGTCCCACTGCCCGCGCCCCCCGGCCGGCAAGCCACCGTGCGCAGGGAGCGGAGCCGCAGCCGACTTCGAGGACGTCCTTGCCCGCGACGTCGCCCAGCAGGTGGTGATCGCCCTCGTGAAGTCCCTCCGGGCACCACACGAACTCGCCGTCCGCCACGTCCACCCCGAGGAACTCGCCATGGGTGCGGTGGTAGTCGTCGGCGTCGGCGTCCCACCACGCTCGGCTCGCGCGTTCGCTGGCCTCCGAGTCGACCCGGATGCGGCTGACTCCGGCGGTTCCGAGGACACTGTTGGCGGTGCCGTGGCGGTCGTCTTCGGGGGAGTGGGCGGGATCTGTCGCACGAGAGTCGGGCATGCGCAACAGACTAGAGCGTGGGAACGGACCCGGGTTTGCCCAGCTTGCCCAGGGGCGCGTAGCCTATTGCACGCGAGTGTCTACGTGCGCGACATCCGATTGGGTACGGTTCGAGTTTTCGTTCGGTTCCGGTCAGGTGTCGTTGCACTGTTCTCGTGCTTTGTCCGACAGAACACCATCAACCGACCACAACCCGTCCGGAGCAACTCAACATATGCCCTCCACCACCGTCACCTCGCCGCAGGTAGCCGTCAACGACATCGGCTCCGCCGAGGACTTCCTCGCCGCCATCGACGCAACGATCAAGTACTTCAACGATGGTGACATCGTCGAAGGCACCATCGTCAAGGTCGATCGCGACGAGGTTCTGCTCGACATCGGTTACAAGACCGAAGGCGTCATCCCTTCCCGTGAGCTCTCCATCAAGCACGACGTCGACCCCAACGAGGTCGTCTCCGTGGGCGATGAGGTCGAAGCTCTCGTCCTCACCAAGGAGGACAAGGAAGGCCGACTGATCCTGTCGAAGAAGCGCGCTCAGTACGAGCGTGCCTGGGGCACCATCGAGGAGCTCAAGGAGAAGGACGAGGCCGTCAAGGGCACCGTCATCGAGGTCGTCAAGGGTGGCTTGATCCTCGACATCGGCCTGCGTGGCTTCCTTCCCGCTTCGCTCGTCGAGATGCGCCGTGTCCGCGACCTCCAGCCGTACGTCGGCAAGGAGATCGAGGCCAAGATCATCGAACTCGACAAGAACCGCAACAACGTCGTCCTCTCGCGCCGCGCGTGGCTCGAGCAGACGCAGTCCGAGGTTCGCAGCGAGTTCCTGCACCAGCTCCAGAAGGGCCAGGTCCGCAAGGGCGTCGTGTCCTCCATCGTCAACTTCGGTGCCTTCGTGGACCTGGGCGGCGTCGACGGCCTGGTGCACGTGTCCGAGCTGTCCTGGAAGCACATCGATCACCCGTCCGAGGTTGTCGAGGTCGGCACCGAGGTCACCGTCGAGGTTCTCGACGTCGATCTCGACCGCGAGCGCGTGTCCCTGTCGCTCAAGGCCACCCAGGAAGATCCGTGGCGTCAGTTCGCCCGCACACACGCCATCGGCCAGATCGTGCCCGGTAAGGTCACCAAGCTGGTTCCGTTCGGTGCCTTCGTGCGCGTCGAAGAGGGAATCGAAGGCCTCGTCCACATCTCGGAGCTGGCCGAGCGCCACGTCGAGGTCCCGGACCAGGTTGTCGGGGTCGGCGACGATGCGCTGGTCAAGGTCATCGACATCGACCTCGAGCGTCGTCGTATCTCGCTGTCCCTGAAGCAGGCCAACGAGGACTACAACGCCGAGTTCGATCCGTCCAAGTACGGCATGGCGGACAGCTACGACGAGCAGGGCAACTACATCTTCCCCGAGGGCTTCGATCCCGAGACCAACGAATGGCTCGAGGGCTTCGACAAGCAGCGTGAAGAGTGGGAGAACCGCTACGCCGAGGCTGAGCGTCGCCACAAGATGCACACCGCTCAGATGGAGAAGACCGCTGCAGACGAGGCCGCCGAGGCTGCCACCGCTGCTGCCGGCTACTCCTCGGAGTCGGGCGCAGGCGATGCCGATACCGCGTCGTCGTCCGCATCGGCTCCGGCGTCCGAATCTGCTGGTGGATCGCTTGCGAGCGATGCACAGCTCGCCGCTCTGCGCGAGAAGCTGTCGGGCAACGCCTAGTAGGCCCGCCTGACGCAGTCAGGCGCAGAAAACGAGACCCCGCTCCTGCCACGGCAGGAGCGGGGTTCTTTTGTCGGTGCTGCCGCCCAAAACGACTGTGGCCCGGCCTTTGGTGAAGGCCGGGCCACAGTCGCGTGGAAGGACGCTGGGGGTTCAGTTCGCGGTGACGGGAATCCAGTAACTCGACGACGACGCCTGGCCCTCCGAGCGTTTACGCATCGACGCGAAGCTGTGCTTGCCCTGGCTGATCATCGCGGTGAGCCACGTCCGCCGATGCTCGGCGAGTGCCGACGCAACCGCGGGAATCTCGAGGCAATGCACGCCACCCGCAGTGCCGAGGCGGTGCCGACCGGGCTGAAGGCGTTGCTCGCGCATGGCGTTCCTCTTCTTCGAGAAGGTGCAGGTCGGGCCGTTCGCTAGAACATAACCGACCGTGCTGCCGATCGGTGGTATTTGGGATCGGTGAGTCTGCCGGTAACGGTGGGGGAGATGATGTCGGTGGGGCCGCGCAGGCGAGGGCAGGGTGGATGCCACACTGGGTGACGTGTTGAGAATCGGCCTCACCGGAGGCATTGGAGCCGGCAAGTCCACCGTGTCGAAGATCCTGGTGGAACTGGGTGCCGTGATCGTCGACGCAGACCTGATCGCCCGTGAGGTCGTCGAGCCGGGCACCCCCGGCTTGATCGCTCTCGTGGAGCGATTCGGCAACGACATCCTCACGGAGGCCGGGGCGCTCGACCGGGCGGCCCTGGCGGCACGTGCCTTCGCGGACGAGGAATCGCGGTTGGCGCTGAACTCGATCGTGCATCCACTCGTCGGTGCGCGCACGGCGGAACTCATCGATTCAGCAGCGGCAGACGCGGTGCTGGTACAGGACATTCCGTTGCTGGTCGAGGGCGGTATGGGCGCCGCGTTCCATCTGGTCCTGATCGTGTTAGTCGACGCGGAGGAACGGGTACGCAGACTCGTCGGGTCCCGAGGCATGCCGGAAGCGGACGCGCGGGCGAGGATCGCCGCGCAGGCGGACGACGAGCAGCGGCGGGCAGCCGCGGACGTCCTACTCGACAACAGTGGGGAGCCCGGGGCGCTCGAACCCGTGGTCAGGGCCCTGTGGTCGGAGCGGATCGCCCCCTTCGCGTCCAATATCCGTACCCGCACCGTCGTGCGGCCGTTGCCTGTACTCGTGGCGCCGGATCCGCGGTGGGCGGGAGAGGCCGCGCGGTTGATCGCCCGACTGCAGTTGGTGTGCGGGGACCGGGCGGTGCGGGTCGATCACATCGGGTCTACCGCGGTCGAGGGTATGCCGGCAACGGACGTCATCGATTTGCAAGTCACCGTTGCCGACCTCGCGACGGCGGACGAACTCGCCGAACCGCTCGCCGAGGCGGGCTTTCCTCGCATCGAGCACATCACGTCGGACGATCCCAAGCCATCCTATCTCGGTGGCGAGACCGATCCAGCGTTGTGGGACAAGAGAATTCACGGGGGAGCCGATCCGGGCCGGCCGGTCAACATTCATCTTCGGGTCGATGGATGGCCTGGACAGCAGTTCGCACTGGTGTTTCGGGACTGGCTCCGAGCCGATCCGGATGTCCGGGCCGAGTACACCGACATCAAGGTGGGCGCGGCCGACAAGGCCGCCGACCACAGCTCGTACGAGGACGCGGTCACCGCCTACATCGACGCGAAGTCTCCCTGGTTCGACACGGCCTACTCCCGGGCCTGGAAATGGGCCGATCGCGCTGGCTGGAAGGCCTGACATCACCGCCAGTCGATCGGCATTCCGAGCGAGGCCAGCCACCGCCCGAGGTCGTGGCCGTGTGTGGCCAGGCCCTCGATGGCGGCGACGGCGGTAGTGATCGCCTTCTCGGCGGTGGCCGTATCGAGCAGACCGGCGCTGTGCGCCTCCATCAACTCGTCCACATCCAGTAATTCGGTGCTCCGCCCGGTTCGCACGACCAGATCGAGGTAGTGGTCCTCCGACGTCCAGACATCGTCGCCCCGAGTGAACACGCCGATGTCGACGTAGTGGTCCTGGTCCCGCCGATGCTCCGGCCGGAAATGGAAAATGGATGCCCGGAGTCCCAGGTCGGGAAGCAGCCACGACTCGAGGTAGTCGAACTGCCGATGGTCGGCCGTCCGCGCCATGTAGAGCCCCCACGGCTCGACGCGGAATTGCTCCACCGGACGGACGAATCCTTTCGGATCCGTGTTGGTGCTGTTGCGGAGATCGAAGTATTCGATCTTGGGTGGGTGCGGATGAGCAGCGCCTTCCATGAGGCAGAACCTACGGCACTGCGCTGCCGCCGGCGCAGGTCGGGACCTTGTCGGTCCCTGCGCTTACCCTGGTGACATGGCGTTTGCATCCGAGCACCCGGTGGTAGCACATTCCGAGTTCCGACCCATCGGCGAGATCGAGCGGTCGGAGGCGCGGTTCGAGGTCGTCAGCGATCACAAACCCGCCGGTGACCAGCCGGCGGCCATCGCGGAACTCGAGAAGCGGATCAACGCGGGCGAGAAGGATGTGGTCCTGCTCGGCGCCACCGGTACCGGCAAGTCCGCCACCACGGCGTGGCTCATCGAGAAAGTGCAGCGTCCCACGCTGGTCATGGCGCCCAACAAGACTCTCGCGGCGCAGCTCGCCAACGAACTGCGCGACATGCTGCCTCACAACGCAGTCGAGTACTTCGTGTCGTACTACGACTACTACCAGCCCGAGGCGTACATCGCTCAGACCGACACCTATATCGAGAAGGACTCGTCGGTCAACGACGACGTCGAGCGCCTTCGCCACTCGGCGACGTCGAGCCTGCTCTCCCGTCGAGACGTGGTGGTCGTGGCTTCGGTGTCGTGCATCTACGGCCTGGGCACTCCGCAGTCGTACCTCGACCGGTCGGTGCAACTCGAAGTAGGTGTCGAGGTTCCGCGCGACGCGCTCCTCCGGCTTCTCGTCGATGTTCAGTACACGCGTAACGACCTGGCGTTCACCCGCGGTTCCTTCCGGGTCCGGGGCGACACCGTCGAGATCATTCCGTCGTACGAGGAGTTGGCCGTCCGCATCGAATTCTTCGGTGACGAGATCGAAGCGCTGTACTACCTGCATCCGCTCACCGGCGACGTCGTCCGTCAGGTCGACTCCGTGCGCATCTTCCCGGCAACCCACTACGTGGCGGGTCCCGAACGGATGGAGCGGGCGGTCAAAGACATCGAAGCCGAACTCGAGGAACGCCTCGCCGACCTCGAGAACCGGGGAAAGTTGCTCGAGGCGCAACGGTTGCGGATGCGCACCCAGTACGACCTCGAAATGATCAAGCAGGTCGGATTCTGCTCCGGAATCGAGAACTACTCGCGGCACATCGACGGACGCGGCCCGGGTACCGCTCCCGCCACGCTCATCGACTATTTTCCCGAGGACTTCCTGCTCGTCATCGACGAGTCGCACGTCACCGTGCCGCAGATCGGAGCGATGTACGAGGGTGACATGTCCCGGAAACGGAATCTCGTCGAGTTCGGATTCCGGCTCCCTTCGGCCACCGACAACCGACCGCTTACGTGGGAAGAATTCACGCAGCGCATCGGGCAGACGGTGTACCTGTCGGCGACACCCGGCAAGTACGAGCTGGGCCAGGCCGGCGGTGAGTTCGTCGAGCAGGTGATCCGTCCCACCGGTCTGGTCGACCCGGAAGTGGTGGTGAAGCCCACCAAGGGGCAGATCGACGACCTCGTTCACGAGATCCGGGAGCGGGCCGACCGCGACGAGCGGGTGCTCGTCACGACACTGACGAAGAAGATGTCGGAAGACCTCACCGACTACCTACTCGAGCTCGGTATCCGGGTCCGGTACCTGCACTCGGACATCGACACGCTGCGTCGCGTCGAACTTCTCCGCCAGTTGCGGCTCGGTGAGTACGACGTGCTCGTCGGTATCAACCTTCTGCGTGAGGGACTCGACCTGCCGGAGGTGTCCTTGGTGGCGATCCTCGACGCCGACAAGGAGGGCTTCCTGCGCAGCTCGACGAGTCTGATTCAGACGATCGGTCGCGCAGCTCGTAACGTGTCCGGTCAGGTCCACATGTATGCCGACAAGATCACCGACTCGATGCAGCACGCCATCGAGGAGACCGAGCGGCGCCGCGAGAAGCAGATCGCCTACAACAAGAAGATGGGCGTCGATCCGCAGCCGCTGCGCAAGAAGATCGCAGACATCCTCGATCAGGTGTACGAGGAGGCCGAGGACACCGCTGCCGGCGTCGACGTGGGTGGTTCCGGACGCAACGCCTCGCGCGGTCGCCGGGCCCAGGGTGAAGCCGGCCGCGCGGTCAGTGCGGGCGTCTACGAAGGCCGCGACACCAAGTCGATGCCGAGGGCCGAGCTGGCCGACCTGGTCAAGCAGTTGACGGATCAGATGATGAACGCTGCACGCGACCTCCAATTCGAGCTTGCCGGACGGTTACGCGACGAGATCGCGGACTTGAAGAAGGAGTTGCGTGGGATGGACGCCGCGGGCCTGAAGTAGCCGAGGCAGTACCGTCTGACTCATGGATGCACAGAGCGCCGGTCGAGCCGCTCGATCGTTGGAGTTGCTTCATTCCCTGAGCTACTTCGTACCCGAGGTCGGGGAACGACTGGCCGAGGTGGGGTTGGAGCCGGGCCGGATGGGCTACTTCGCCGGTCGGGCGGCTCCCATGGGTGCGGTGAATGCAGGGGTCGTCACCGCCGCTTTCTTCAATTTCAGCCCCGACGCCGTCGCCGCGGTGATCCCGCGGGCGTGGGATCTGGCTGCGCCGCACGCCATTGTCGAGGCTCGCTACCGTGCGGTCGGTGAGGCGTATGTCCGCCTGCTGGGGGAGTCCGTCATCGCGTCACCGGAGATGGCGGAGGCGGCCGACCTGCTGTCGACCGCGGCGCGGGGCATCCCCGGGGTCGAAGGCAGGCCGCTCTACGCCGGTTACGCGGCGTTGGAGTGGCCGTCGGCGCCGCATCTCAGCTTCTGGCATGCCCTGACAGTGTTGCGCGAGTATCGCGGCGACGGGCATACCGCTGCGTTGCAGACCGCCGGTCTGAGCGGGCTCGAGGCGCTGATCACCCATACCGCGACAGGCCGCGGGTTCCAGAAAAAGTTCGCGCTGACCCGTCGCGGGTGGAGCGAGGAGCAGTGGAACGCCGCCTGCGACAGCCTTCGAGATCGGGAGTTGCTGGACGCTCGCGGTGAACTCACCGCGGACGGCAGCGACCTGCGCAATCTGATCGAGGACCTCACCGACGATATTGCGGTCACACCGTGGGCGGCGCTCGGTGAAGACGGGGTGGCACGCGTGGTCGAGCTCGCGACGCCGTGGCGCGACACCGTCGTGGCCGCCGGGGTATTCCCCGCAGGAGTGTTCGGTCCGAAGGTCCGCACCGCGAGCTGATTTCTCGTCGGGGGAGGTCACAGACGCGGACAGCGCGGCAATGTGACTGATCACGCAGGGGGGCGGTGCGTTGTGGCTTGTGCTGCAAATACCCCTATGTACGCACCGATACCGCTAGGGTCAGCGCAGTGGCCGCTGGGTCCGGACACGACGTGTGCGGGGCCCCGGCCAAGTGACCACCCCAGACATGGAGGAATGAATGAGCGCCTACCGGACCGTTGTCGTCGGAACCGATGGCTCCGAGTCGTCATTTCGGGCCGTCGAAAAGGCCGCTGCTATTGCGGGGGACGCCGGGGCCAAGCTGATCATCGCGTGTGCGTACTACCCGGCTGATCCCAAGGACGTCGGCCATGCGGCTGATGCGCTGGGCGACGAGGCCTACCAGATCACCGGTTCCGCGCCCACATACGAGATCCTGCGTACCGCGAAGGAGCGCGCCCACGCCACCGGGGCCAAGGATGTCGTGGAACGGGCAGTCGTGGGTGCGCCCGTCGAGTCCCTTCTCGCGTTGGTCGACGAGGTCGACGGCGGGCTTCTGGTGATCGGAAACCGCGGCCTCAACACCTTGACCGGACGACTGCTCGGCTCCGTTCCCTCGGACGCGGCCCGCAAGTCCACGTCCGACGTTCTGATCGTCCACACGGTCCGCTGAGCGGCGCCTGATCAGTCAGCAGTAATTCGCCTCGGCCGCATCGAGGAATACCCGCGCCACCTGCTCGGTGGTCAGGTGCGTATCCGATGCGGCCGAGGCGAACTGCGCCATCGGCGTCAAGTGCTCCATGATGGTCGCCTCATCGGTTCCCCAGGACAGCTGCCCGCAGACGCCGTTGGCGATGGCCATGACGGTGTCCGCTGGAATGGCGGGGAGTCCGGCATCGACCAATGTCTGCTGATACCGCAATCCACGGGCGTCGATGTTGCTGGACGCGGTTGTCGTCGCTGCCGCGCTTGCCGACGTGTCGTCGGCGGCAGTGGCCTGGGAACAGGCGCTGAACGCCACAGTTCCGAGGGCACAGGCGCACCCGATCAGCAAGCTCCGCCCGAACGACGTCACGACGGGTTCGCCGCCGTTGCGGGTGTCAGATCGGACAAGGCCGCGGGCAGGGGCCGCGCGTGGACAACCCCGAGACGCTGAGTGGCGCGGGTGAGCGCGACGTAGAGGTCGTTCATTCCCCGCGGCGACTCGTCGACGATGCTCTGCGGTTCGACGATCAGCACCGAGTCGAACTCCAAGCCCTTGGCATCCTTCACGGTCAGGACGCTCACCGAATCGGAGCGAAGATCTGCGAGGGCCGCCACGAGGCCGTGATCCCCGATCACGGCCGTGGTGCCCGGGCCGGTTTCCTCTGCCACACAAGCACGGACCGTGTCCGTCACATCCGACGTGGCCACGTTTCGGGACCACGGCACGAAGCCGGATTCCCGGACCGAGCGCGGTACCGTCTGCTCGGCGTCGATCTCGGCGAGCACCCGGCGCGCCGTTGTCATGATCTCTGCCGGGGTGCGGTAATTGACTGTCAGCTCCGTCAGCTTCCAGCGTTGGGCAACGTATGGTTCCAATATCCGCTGCCAAGAGGATGTTCCGGCGGGGTCACCTGTTTGGGCGGTGTCACCGACCAGGGTCATCCATCGATTCGGGATGCGACGCATCAGCATGCGCCAGGCCATCTCGGACAGCTCCTGTGCCTCGTCGACGATCACGTGTCCGTAGGTCCAGGTGCGGTCACCGGCCGCACGCTCGGCCGTCGTCTGGTGTGCTCCCACGTCGTGTCTCTCGGCGAGCTGGCTCGCGTCGATGAGGTCGTAGGCCATGAGGATTTCGGGATCCAACTCGTCTTCGAGATCCTGGGGCGCAGAACCGGTGAGAATGTCGAGTGCGCCCTGCGCATCGGCGATCTGAGCCCGCCACTGCCGCCGCGCCCGTTCCCGTTCGGCGGCGTCGTCCACTCCGAGGAGTTCGGCGAGTTCGTCCAGTAGCGGTGCGTCGGCGGCACTGAACCCTCCGGACTCGGTGCGGTGCAATGCGGCGCGTTGAACCTCGGTCAACTGGGGCGCGGCGTCGGCCAGTCGCTTCGGCGAGGCGAACAACTCTGCGAGGACCCGCTGCGGAGTCAGCTCCGGCCACAGTGCGCTGACCGCGCTCATGATGTCCGGGTCTTCACGCATCTCATCGCGCATGTCGGCGATGTCCTCCCGGCTGAGGAGGTTGCCGCCGTCGACGACGTTGGCGCCGAGCGTGTCGGCGAGTTGCTGGGCGAGGGCGTCGATCACCGCCGACACGAAGATCGGCCGGGCCAGGTTGTGGGGACGCCGCGACGACCGCGCCCGGCCACGGGCACGCGTGACCACCTTGCGATCCAACGTGATTCGGTAGGTGTCGAAGGTCAGCTCGATCGGCCGCGCCGGCACCTCCTGCCTGTCCCGGACCGCCTTCTTCAGCACATCGAGGATGTCGAGGGAGCCCTTGATCGTTCCGGCCTCGAGACTGTCCTCGCGCGTGGCACGGACACCGGGGTAGAGGTCGCCGATAGTGGAGAGCAGCACACCCGTCTCACCGAGCGACGGCAGGACCTGGCCGATGTAGTCGAGGAACGTGGCGTTCGGGCCGATGATGAGGACACCGGCTTTCGCGAGCTGCTGACGGTAGGTGTACAGAAGGTAGGCGGCACGATGTAGGGCCACAGCGGTCTTTCCCGTACCCGGACCGCCCTGCACCACCAGGACGCTCTTGTGCTCGGACCTGATGATGGCGTCCTGCTCACCCTGGATGGTCTCGACGATGTCGTTCATCTGCCCGGTGCGGGCAGCGTTCAATGCGGCCAGCAGGGCGCTCTCACCCGCGACACCGTCGGAACCGGTGACGGTCCCGGCGGCCTCCGCGGCCGCGAGATCCAAGTACTCGTCGTTGACCGCCGTCACTCGTCTGCTTCGCGTACGGATGTGGCGGCGTCGCGTCACACCATCGGGTGCGGCGGGGGTCGCGAGGTAGAAGGGGCGCGCCAGAGGCGCACGCCAATCGAGCAGCATGGTCTCGTAGTCGTTTTCCTCGTCCAGGATGCCGAGACGCCCGATGTAACGGTGCTCGCCGTCCAGATCGATCTTTCCGAAGCAGAGGCCGTTTTCGGCGGCGTCATACTTGGCGAGGTCCTCGGTGTAGAGCTGGTTGAACGATTCGCGCTCACTGCGTGCCTGGGGGGTACCGCCGGTCTCGAGCAGAACACGGCTCAACCGGGTGGCCGCATAGTCGCGAAGCCCGTCCAGTCGGTGGTAGAGCATCGTCACGTACTGCTGCTCGAGCTCGCGCTCGTCGTGTGACGTGTCCTGGTCGGGCAAGAGGTCTCCTTGACTGGTTCGGCTGCAGATCGCGCGGCTGCAAAAGTGCCTGGACAGTCTAGTCGGCCCCGGAGTGCTCCCGCCGATGTCGCAGGTCAGGGCATTCTCCGGGGCCGATCAGATGGTCTGCGGCGGGCGTCGACGCCGCAGCATGACGTCAGTGCGTCAGATCGATCTTCTTGGCGCGCGCCTTCTCCAACGCGAGCTCCGCCTTCTCGCGGGCGATTTCGGCCTGCTTACGAGCGATTTCCGCCTGCTTGCGGGCGGCCTTGCCCGCAACCTCGCTCCGTTCTGCGGCCACCGTTGCCAAGTCGGCACCCTTCTCCCGAGCGAGTTCGGCCAGGACAGGGCCGCGGTCCTTGGCGACATCCACCAACTCCGCGCCGCGGTCCTTGGCGACGTCGACCAACTCCGCGCCCCGGTCCTTGGCAACGTCCACCCACTCCGCGCCGCGGTCCGCCGCGACCCTCGCGATGGGCGTCACACGTTCCTTGGCGATCTCCAGCAGGCCGGAACCGCGCTCCGCGGCTTCACCGGAAAGCACCCTGGCCCGCTCCGCCGCCGCGGCCAGAGCTTCGGCGATCTCAGGTCCGTGATGATCGTCGCTCGATCCGAGTGGAAGCGCAGCCGCCACACTGGCCTGGGCTGCCCGTGCGGCGCGGCGCCCACGCCACCCCAGCGACGGCTTGCCTTCCGTGTCGACTGCGGCGATCAGCAGACCACCGAGCAAACTGACATTCTTGAGGAACTGGGTGCGCTGGGCAGCTTTCGCGGCGGGATCGGTCTCGTTCCAGAAGGCGTGGCCCGCCACCGTCGTGGGAATAAGGCTTCCGGCCAGCGCCAGGGACGCGAGACGAGGCGCCTTGCCCGTGGCCAGCAGAACACCACCGCCGATCTGCACGGCTGCGTTGATCTTGATCAGCGTCTCCGGGTCGGACGGGATCTTCTGCGTGACGGACTCAGGAAGCGTTTCGGTCGACTTGTCGATCAGCGGTCCTGCGGCCTGGGCCCTCGGTGCCGGATTTCGGAGTGCATCGATCCCTCCGCTGATGAACACGGCCGACAGCAGTGGGCGAGCGATACGACGGACAAGCATTCCTAGCCTCCCAATCATCGAGTTTCTCCCGTCTCACACTAACGAGAGTTCGAGGCAGCCGTCCCGAGTACGACAGTCTTGTACTTCCGACCGGCTGCCCCTTCCCCAGTACCCAGTCGGGCGGTTCACCAACCGCGGTCGCGCCACTCGCCGAGGTGCGGACGCTCGGTACCGAGGGTCGTGTCGTCGCCGTGACCGGGGTAGACGACGGTGTCGTCGGGATAGCGAGCGAACAACTTCTGCTCCACATCGTTCAGCAACGACGCGAACATATCCGCATCAGCGGTTTTGCCGACTCCGCCGGGGAAGAGTGAGTCGCCGGTGAACAGGTGAGTGCGTCCGTTGCCCGCCTCCGCGAACGCCAGTGCGATCGAACCGGGGGTGTGACCCGCGAGGTGGATCACGTCGAAGGTGACCTCACCGACGGTCAGGGTGTCGCCGTCGTCGAGGAGACGGTCGGGCCGGACCGGCAGTGCTTTCGCATCGAGGGGATGGGCGGCCGTGGGTACTCCGGTCGCGGCGGTGACCGCTTCGAGGGCGAGCCAGTGGTCACCGTGCTGGTGGGTCGTCACGATCAGTTCGAGGGAAGGTGCGTGTTCGCGGATCAACTGTTCGAGCCGTTCGGCCTCGTTGGCGGCGTCGATCAGGACTGATTTTCCGGTCGCGGAACAGACGACCAGGTACACGTTGTTGTCCATGGGGCCGACGGACATCTTCGTGATCGTGGCTCCGGGAACGGTCCGGCGTCGAGGCGCCGAGCCGGGGGAGACGTGGCCGGTATACGAGTCTTCTATCACCATGGGCTGCTCGGTCATGGTGGGGAGGCTACCGTCGAATACAGGCAGGTGAGTGGCAGGCGGCCATCCGTCCGGCAGAAACGTGTCGGTGGCCGCGCTTACCATGACACGGCTGGAGGACCCGACGAACGCGCAGCGTCCTCGGCCGTCGAACAATGAAGGGAATTGGAGTGGCGGATCGCCTTATCGTGCGGGGTGCCCGTGAGCACAATCTGCGAGGGGTCGATCTCGATCTACCCCGCGACAGCCTGATCGTGTTCACCGGCTTGTCGGGCTCAGGTAAGTCGAGCCTGGCGTTCGACACGATCTTCGCCGAGGGTCAGCGACGCTATGTCGAGTCGCTGTCGGCATACGCACGCCAGTTCCTCGGTCAGATGGACAAGCCGGACGTCGACTTCATCGAGGGCTTGTCGCCCGCGGTGTCCATCGACCAGAAGTCGACCAACCGGAACCCGCGTTCCACCGTGGGCACGATCACCGAAGTCTACGACTACCTTCGACTCCTCTACGCGCGGGCAGGCACGGCTCACTGCCCGGTGTGTGGTGAGCAGATCGCCCGGCAGACGCCGCAGCAGATCGTCGACCAGGTGCTCGACATGGAAGAGGGCATCCGCTTTCAGGTACTCGCTCCGGTGGTCCGCACCCGCAAAGGTGAGTTCGTCGACCTCTTCGATCAACTGAACGTCCAGGGTTATTCGCGTGTGCGGGTAGACGGCGTGGTGTATCCGCTCACCGATCCTCCGAAGCTGAAGAAGCAGGAGAAGCACGATATCGAGGTGGTCGTCGACCGTCTCACCGTCAAGGCCAGTTCCAAGCAGCGCCTCACGGATTCCGTCGAGACGGCACTGCGGCTCGCCGAAGGCATCGTGGTGCTCGACTTCGTCGATCGCGAAGAAAATGCCGCCGATCGTGAACGCCGTTTCTCGGAGAAGCTCGCATGCCCCAACGGCCATGCCCTGTCCATCGACGACCTCGAGCCGCGTTCCTTCTCGTTCAACTCCCCGTACGGTGCCTGCCCGGAATGCACCGGTCTCGGCATCCGCAAGGAAGTCGACCCCGACCTCGTCGTGCCGGACCCCGAGTTGTCTCTCGAGGACGGTGCCATCGCACCCTGGTCGATGGGGCAGAGTTCCGAGTACTTCGGACGGCTGTTGTCCGGCTTGGGAGACATCCTCGGCTTCGATATGAAGACGCCGTGGAACAAGCTTCCGGCGAAGGCGCGCCGAGCCATCCTCGAGGGTAGCGAGGAGCAGGTGCACGTCCGGTACAAGAACCGGTACGGGCGTACCCGTTCGTACTACGCCGAGTTCGAAGGGGTCATGCCCTTCCTGCACCGCCGACTCGACCAGACCGAGTCTGATCAGATGAAGGAGCGGTACGACGGCTATATGCGCGACACACCGTGTCCCGCGTGTGCAGGCGCACGCCTGCGTCCGGAAATTCTCTCCGTCACCATTGCGAGCGAGAAGTTCGGCAAGAAGTCGATCGCTGAAGTGTGTGAGCTGTCGATCTCCGATTGTGCCGATTTCCTCAACAGCCTCACATTGGGCAGTCGCGAGGAAGCAATTGCCGGTCAGGTGCTGAAGGAAGTTCAGGCCCGTCTCGGATTCCTCCTCGACGTCGGACTCGAATACCTGTCCCTCGCGCGGGCCGCAGGCACGCTGTCCGGTGGTGAAGCGCAGCGCATCCGGCTCGCCACGCAGATCGGCTCCGGCCTGGTGGGTGTGCTGTACGTGCTGGACGAGCCGTCCATCGGCCTGCATCAGCGCGACAACCGTCGACTCATCGAGACCCTTACGCGTCTGCGGGACCTCGGTAACACTCTCATCGTGGTCGAGCACGACGAGGACACCATCCGGACCTCGGACTGGGTCGTCGACATCGGCCCGCTCGCCGGTGAACACGGAGGCAAGGTCGTACACAGTGGCCCGTACGAGGAACTGCTCGAGTGCGAGGAGTCGCTGACCGGCGCCTACCTGTCGGGCCGCAGCCACATAGAGGTTCCGGCCATTCGGCGTCCCGTGGACCGCAAACGCCAGGTCACCGTCATCGGCGCGCGGGAACACAACCTCGGCGGTATCGATGTGAGCTTCCCGCTGGGTGTGCTCACGGCGGTCACCGGTGTCTCCGGCTCCGGCAAGTCGACACTCGTCAACGACATTCTTGCCACCGTCATGGCCAACAAACTCAACGGTGCGCGGCAGGTGCCCGGTCGTCACACCCGCATCAACGGGCTCGATCAGCTCGACAAGCTGGTGCAGGTGGACCAGTCGCCGATCGGACGCACACCGCGATCGAACGCGGCCACGTACACCGGCGTGTTCGACAAGATCCGCACTCTGTTCGCGTCCACGACCGAAGCGAAAGTGCGCGGATACCAGCCCGGCAGATTCTCGTTCAACGTCAAGGGCGGTCGGTGCGAGGCATGCTCCGGCGACGGCACCCTGAAGATCGAAATGAACTTCCTGCCCGACGTCTACGTTCCGTGCGAGGTGTGCCACGGCGCGCGGTACAACCGGGAGACCCTCGAAGTGCACTACAAGGGCAAGACCATCGCAGAGGTGCTCGACATGCCCATCGAGGAAGCCGCGGACTTCTTCCAGCCGATCACCTCGATCCACCGCTACTTGAAGACGCTGGTGGAGGTCGGCCTCGGGTATGTGCGCCTCGGTCAGCCGGCACCCACGTTGTCCGGGGGTGAGGCCCAGCGCGTGAAGCTCGCCGCGGAACTGCAGAAGCGGTCGACGGGGCGCACGGTGTACATCCTCGACGAGCCCACGACTGGTCTGCACTTCGAGGACATCCGCAAGCTGCTCGGGGTCGTCAACGGGTTGGTCGACAAGGGCAACACCGTCATCGTCATCGAGCACAACCTCGACGTGATCAAGACGTCCGACTGGGTGGTCGACATGGGACCGGAAGGTGGATCCGGCGGGGGAACAGTGGTGGCCCAGGGCACCCCGGAAGAGGTGGCTCAGGTCCCCGAGAGCTACACCGGGAAGTTCCTCGACAGCGTTCTCGCGGTGACACCTGCGCAGAAGAAGAAGCCGGCCAGAGCGGGCAAGTCGGCGAAAGCTGCTTCGGCGAAATCCCCGGCCTCGCCGAAGGCCGGTTCCGCGAAAGCCACCACTGCGGTGAAGTCGGTGACGTCGCGGAAGCGGGCACCGAAGAACACCGCGGCAGTGGGCTGACGTCGACTATCGAGCGGCGGCCGCGTCGATCTCCTCGGCGAGGTCGGCCGGCCGAGACCACATCGGCCAGTGGCCGGTGGGAAGGTCGACGTAGTCGACGTTCGTGATCCGGCCCAGTTCGGCGGCCATCGGGTGGCCCACGCCGGCGAGCTGCCGGATGGCCTCGGACGGGAAGCTGGTGCAGATCACTGTGGTGGGCACCTCCAGGCGGCGGCTGTTGCGCAGTGCGAACGGTGCCCTGGCGGGCCCTGCGGGTTCGGGCACGGCTCGACTGCGGAATGTCTCGAGCATGGCCTCGTCCAGTCCCTCCAGGCTGTTGCCCTCGGCTTCCAGCTCCGACCAGCCGGGCAGCGGAAACTCCGTGGCCGCCGGATCGAGGTCGTTCCGCAGGGCTGCGCCGTCCTGAAGAGGACCTGAGTCGACGTAGATGACTCGCGCCAGCGCGTCCGGAATGCGATCAGTCACGGCGTAGGCCACCGGCCCTGCACCGCTGTGGGCGACGAGGACTGCCCGCTCCGACGCTGGCGTGGCTGCGACCGCGCCGGCTACCGCGGAGATGTGATCATCGAGGCCTATGCGGCTGCGATCCGTATCGACCGAGTCGAGTCCTGGCAGTGTCACGGCCGTCACATGATGGCCGCGGTCCCGCAGGTCGGCCGCGACCGACTCCCAGGCCCACGCGCCGAGCCAGAAACCGGGAACAAGGACGATGTGCGCTTGCGTGGTAGCGGAAGTTGTCATCTGCCTCGCCACTCAGTACACCGGGCCGGTGTACTTCTCGCCGGGACCCTTGCCGGGTTCGTCGGGATGCGACGATGCCTCACGAAATGCGCGCTGCAGTGCCTGCAATCCCTCGCGGATGGGTCCGGCGTGCGGTCCGAGGTATTCGATCGAGGCAGTGACCAGGCCGGCGAGTGCGGTGATGACGCGCCGCGCCTCGTCGAGGTCGAGGTGCGGGCTGGACTCGGGGTCCGGATCCGACAGGCCGAGCTTTTCGGCCGCCGAACTCATCAGCATGACCGCCGCGCGGCTGATCACCTCGACTGCGGGCACTTCGGCCAGCTCACGCACTTCGGTATTCTGGTCCCCGTTGTCATTCAGGCCACCGCCGGTAAGGGCGTCGTCGGAGTTCTGCGTCATGCGGAAGAGCTTTCCATCTCGGCGTTCACCCGCAACGCGCCGGTGTCGATTAGCCGACGAGGTGCGCAAATGTTACCCTTGACCCAACGACCGCCTTCGGATTTTGTCGGGGGCAGCAAGTGGAGTCCGACTCCCACCTCTGCGCGGCAGTGAAACTGC
This sequence comes from Rhodococcus oxybenzonivorans, assembly GCF_003130705.1. Classification (NCBI taxonomy): domain Bacteria; kingdom Bacillati; phylum Actinomycetota; class Actinomycetes; order Mycobacteriales; family Nocardiaceae; genus Rhodococcus; species Rhodococcus oxybenzonivorans. The sequence continues at coordinate 2,750,897 of NZ_CP021354.1, forward strand.
AGTTCAGTGGTCCGGTCACCTGCTTCGAGGCGTGCCTCGATTCAGGTTCCTCACGCGAGGAGATGGTGGAGCGGCGCAAGCCGTGAGATTGTCTGATCGGTCGACATCGGGCCCCGCATGGTGAATTTTCACCGCAGCGGGGCTTTTTTGTTGGGAATCCGGGCGTACGGGCTGCTGGCGGTCTCGAGACCAGACCGTTCAACCTAGGAGGCCCCATCAGCACTGAGACCCGCATCAACGATCGCATCCGAGTTCCCGAGGTCCGCCTCGTCGGACCCGGAGGTGAACAGGTTGGCATCGTGCGTGTTGAAGATGCACTCCGCTTGGCCCTCGAGGCCGATCTCGACCTGGTCGAGGTGGCCCCCGACGCTCGCCCGCCGGTCTGCAAGATCATGGACTACGGCAAGTTCAAGTACGAGGCAGCGCAGAAGGCGCGTGAGTCGCGGAAGAACCAGCAGCTCACGGTCATCAAGGAGCAGAAGCTCCGTCCGAAGATCGACGATCACGACTACGAGACCAAGAAGCGGAATGTCGTTCGCTTCCTCGAAGCCGGGTCGAAGGTCAAGGTCACCATCATGTTCCGTGGACGTGAGCAGTCGCGGCCGGAACTCGGCTTCCGGTTGCTGCAGCGTCTCGGTGCAGACGTTGCCGATCTCGGGTTCGTCGAGACGTCCGCCAAGCAGGACGGCCGGAACATGACGATGGTGCTCGCTCCGCACAAGGGCGCGAAGACACGCGTCAAGGCACAGGAGAGCGCAGCGGCGCCTCCGGCTCAGCGTGCAGTTCCGGCGCCGGCCGAACAGGCGCCGTCGGAGCCGGCGGGCGGAAGTACGCCCGGCGAAGCGCCCACCAGCTAGTCCGACTCCACCAGCACGATCCGGATGTTCAGAGATCCGGAAACACAGAACTGAGGACTCCATGCCCAAGTCGAAGACCCACAGCGGCACCGCGAAGCGATTCAAGGTGTCCGGCACCGGAAAGATCCTGCGCCAGAAGGCCGGTCGCCGCCACTTGCTCGAGCACAAGCCCACCAAGGTGACTCGTCGCCTCGATGGCACGGCTGTCGTCAGCAAGGCTGACACCCCGCGCATCAAGCGCCTGCTCGACATCTGAGTCGACACCCCTTTTACTGACCACCCGGGGCAGCTAACCGCCCCAAGATTGACAGGATTTTTCAGTGGCACGCGTAAAGAGGGCGGTAAACGCCCAGAAGAAGCGTCGTTCGATTCTCGAAGCCTCCAGCGGCTACCGCGGACAGCGCTCACGTCTGTACCGCAAGGCCAAGGAACAGCAGCTCCACTCGCTGACCTACGCCTACCGTGACCGTCGTGCGCGCAAGGGCGACTTCCGCAAGCTGTGGATCACGCGTATCAACGCTGCTGCACGTGCGAACGACATCACGTACAACCGTCTGATCCAGGGTCTGCGTCTCGCGGAGATCGAGGTGGACCGCAAGAACCTGGCCGAGCTCGCCGTGTCGGACGCCGCTGCGTTCGCCGGTCTCGTGGCTCTCGCCAAGGCAGCGCTCCCGGCTGATGTGAACGCTCCGGCCGGAGAAGCAGCCTGAGTCTCGCACCCCGCAGTTCAGCAGACCGGAAACGACCCGTGGACCCGCTCACCGAGCGCACCCCGCGGGTCGTTTCTGCTGTGAAGCTCCTGCGCACGGCGGAACGGCGCAAGGCAGGGCGGTTCCTCGTGGAGGGGGAGAACGCGGTGGGGGAGGCGCTGGGTACCCGCGCCGTGCACGATCTCTTCTACACCGAGGGCGCGCTGCAGCGGTACGCCGAGTTGATCGGCCGGGCCGAAACCATCGGAGTTCGGACGTCGCTGGTGACGGACCGGGCGGTGCGTGGTCTCAGCGACACGGTCACTCCACCCGGACTGGTCGCCGTCTGTGACCTCCTCGACGTTCCGCTGCCGGAGGCGGTGGGTCCGGGGACGCGGCTACTTGCGGTCCCGGTCGCGGTGGCAGAACCGGGCAATGCAGGGACAGTTATCCGGGTAGCCGATGCGGTGGGTGCAGACGCTGCCATTCTGGCGGGCGACAGCGTCGACCCGCACAACGGGAAGTGCGTTCGCGCGTCCGCGGGCAGCTTGTTCCATCTTCCGCTGGTGCGTGAGCGGAATACGGCTCTTGTCCTGGACGCGATCAGCGCGGCAGGCATCCAATTGCTTGCCACCGCGGCGGACGGTGAAGTAGACCTCGACGACGCCGACGACCTGTTGTCGCGCCCGACGGCGTGGTTGTTCGGGAACGAGGCCCACGGCCTCGACGTGAACGTGGCGGCGAGGGCGGATCACCGGGTGCGCATCCCGATCCACGGCCGTGCCGAGAGCCTGAACCTGGCGACCGCGGCAGCAATCTGCCTGTACTCGAGTGCGCGGGTCCAGAACCGCACGCGAACCGACAGCTGAAACCGAAAATTTCGATCGCATAGGATTCTCCCGAGGAGCCGTTTCGGCTCGTCGAGAGTCTGCCGAGAAGAACTGAAGGAGTGGCACCGGTCGTGGCTAAAAAAGAGGGCGCTGCGTCACCCGAGGTCGATGCGAGTGCGCTCACCGAAGAGGCCTTGACTGCGGCAGTGGAAAACGCCGAGAAGGCATTCTCCGCCGCTGCGAACCTGGACGACCTCGCCAAGGCGAAAGTCGACCACATGGGTGACAAGTCGCCCATCGCCCTCGCTCGCCGTGGACTCGGAGCCCTTCCGGGCAAGGAGAAGGCCGACGCAGGGAAGCGCGTCAACGTCGCCCGCACCCGGATCAGCGTGGCCTTCGACGATCGGCGCGCCGTGCTGCTGGCCGAACGTGATGCCGCAGTGCTCGTCGCCGAGGCCATCGACGTCACGCTGCCGTCGCAGCGTCAGCCGGTAGGGGCCCGGCACCCGATCAGCATCATCTCCGAACAGGTCGCGGACGTGTTCGTGGGTATGGGCTGGGAGGTCGCCGAAGGCCCGGAAGTAGAAACCGAGCACTTCAACTTCGACGCGCTCAACTTCCTTCCCGACCACCCCGCGCGGACGATGCAGGACACGTTCCACATCGCCCCGGAGGGGTCGCGTCAGGTACTGCGCACGCATACGTCGCCGGTTCAGGTGCGCACGATGCTCTCCCGGGAACTTCCCATCTATGTGGTGTGCCCCGGACGCACCTTCCGCACCGACGAACTCGACGCCACACACACCCCTGTCTTCAATCAGGTAGAGGGCCTCGCCGTCGACAAGGGCCTCACTATGGCCCACTTGCGGGGCACGCTCGACGCCTTCGCCCGGGCGCTGTTCGGCTCGGACACCCGAACCCGGATGCGTCCCAACTACTTCCCTTTCACGGAACCCTCCGCGGAGGTGGACGTCTGGTTTCCGAACAAGAAGGGCGGCGCCGGTTGGGTCGAGTGGGGTGGCTGCGGGATGGTCAACCCGAACGTGTTGCGTGCCTGCGGGATCGACCCCGACGTGTACAGCGGGTTCGCGTTCGGTATGGGTCTCGAACGCACGCTGCAGTTCCGGAACGGCATCCCGGACATGCGCGACATCGTCGAGGGTGACGTGCGGTTCACGCTGCCCTTCGGCGTCCAGGGCTGAGCGCGATCGCGCCGCATCCGTCCACAGTCACGACATTTCACGAACGAGAGAGCTGAGTAGACGTGCGAGTAGCGCAATCCTGGCTGACCGAGATTCTGCAGCGTGCCACCCCGGGGTGGGGCGTCACCGCGGAGGAGTTGGACGCGGGCTTCGTCCGCGTCGGTCTCGAGGTGGAGGAGGTCGATCGCCTCGAGGCCGTCGACGGCCCGCTCGTCGTCGGCAAGGTTGTCGAGATCACCGAGCTCACCGAGTTCAAGAAGCCCATCCGCTTCTGCAAAGTCGACGTCGGTCGGCCGGAACCGCAGGGCATCGTGTGCGGTGCCCGTAACTTCGCGGAGGGCGATCTGGTGATCGTCGCACTTCCGGGCGCAGTGCTTCCAGGCGGCTTCGCGATTGCGTCCCGCAAGACGTACGGCCAGGTATCCGACGGAATGATCTGCTCGGTGGCCGAACTCGGCATCGGCAAGGACCACTCGGGAATTCTGGTACTCGAGCCGGGGGCCGCGGCTCCGGGTACCGACGCGAATGCTCTGCTGGGTCTGGACGACACCATCATCGAGCTGAACATCACGCCGGACCGTGGTTACTGCTTCTCGGTGCGCGGGCTGACCCGTGAACTCGCGTGTGGGTTCGATCTCGAGTACCTCGACCCTGCGGTGGTGCCTGCACATCCCGCCGAGGGCGAGGCATGGCCCGTGCGCGTCGACCCCGACACGCAGGCCACCCGGTTTGCCGCACGGCGGGTCACGGGTATCGATCCGGCGGCAGCCAGCCCGTGGTGGCTGCAGCGGCGCCTGCTGCTGTCGGGGGTCCGGCCTATTTCGCCGGCCGTCGACGTCACCAACTACGTGTTACTCGAGTTGGGTCAGCCACTGCATGCGTTCGATGCCGCAAAGATCAGCGGCGACCTCGTGGTGCGCCGAGCGGTGGACGGCGAGAAATTGACCACCCTGGACGAGGTCGAGCGGGTCCTCGACCCCGAGGACGTCGTGATCGCCGACGACTCCGGCGTCATCTCGCTCGCCGGTGTCATGGGTGGAGCGACCACCGAGGTCAACTCCGCGAGCACCGACATCCTCCTCGAAGCGGCCACCTGGAATCCGCTTGCGGTGTTCAAGACGGCACGCCGGCACAAGTTGTCCAGCGAGGCGAGCAAGAGATTCGAGCGCGTGGTCGACCCTCGGATCCCTGTGGCCGCCCTCGACCGCGCGGCGTCGTTACTGGTCGAGATCGCCGGCGGACGTATCGAGCCGGTCCTCACCGATGTCGGTGGGGTCACCGGCACAGCGCCGATCCGGATGGACATCGACCTGCCGGACCGCGTCGCCGGGGTGGCCTACCCGAACGGCACGGCGGCACGCCGGCTGACGCAGATCGGTTGCGACGTCGAAGTCGGCGTCAGCGACGGTGGGCACGGGCAGCTGGTGGCCACCCCACCGTCGTGGCGGCCCGACCTCGTCCAGCCCGCCGACCTCGTCGAGGAGGTACTGCGTCTCGAGGGGCTCGAGCAGATCCCGTCGGTGCTTCCCGCGGCGCCTGCCGGCCGCGGATTGACACCCGCCCAGCGTCGCAAGCGCGCCGTCGGCCGGGCGCTCGCCTTTTCCGGATACGTCGAGGTGCTTCCGCCGGTATTCCTTCCCGCTGCCGTCTTCGACTCGTGGGGACTGGACCCGGAAGATCCGCGCCGAAACACCGTCATGGTGCTCAACCCGCTCGAATCGGACCGCCCGGAGTTGGCGACGACCCTGTTGCCCGGGCTCCTCGAGGTTCTTGCTCGCAACGTCTCCCGCGGCCAGCGCGACCTGTCGCTTTTCGGCATCGCGCAGGTCGTGTTGCCCGGTCCCGACACGAAGCCGGTCGGTGTTCTCCCGGTCGATCGCCGGCCGACGGACGACGAGATCGCCGAGTTGCTGCAGTCGCTGCCGGCGCAGCCAGTACACGTCGGCGCCGTGCTCACCGGGATGCGCGAACCGAGCGGACCCTGGGGTCCGGGTCGCCCCGCCGAAGCGAGTGATGCATTCGCTGCCGCTCGCGCAGTTGCGTCCGCAGCAGGAGTCGAACTCGAGTTCCGCGCGACGCAGTATCTGCCGTGGCACCCGGGACGCGGCGCGGAGTTGTTGCTCGACGGGGTCGTCGTCGGGCATGCCGGTGAGCTTCACCCCGCTGTCCTCGAGCGGGCAGGGTTGCCGCCGCGCACGGGCGCTGTCGAAATCGACCTCGACGCCCTTCCACTCGTGGAGAATCTCCCCGCCCCGAAGGTGTCGCCCTTCCCTGCTGTGCTGCAGGACGTCGCGGTCGTCGTCGATGTCACCGTGCCCGCGGCCACCGTGCAAGAGGCTCTGCGCTCGGGTGGCGGTGAACTTCTCGAGGATATCCGTCTCTTCGACGTCTTCGAGGGGGACCAGGTCGGGCCCGGACGGAAGTCGCTCGCCTTCGCGCTCCGGTTCCGCGGAGCGGACCGCACACTGACCGAGGACGAGGCGAGTGCGGCCCGCGACGCTGCGGTCGCGGCCGCCGCAGCCTCGGTGGGTGCCGAATTGCGCAGCTGACCCGTAGCCTGGGAACCACAGCGGGGGCGTGAGGAGCGGGACAGATGGCCGAAGTGCGCGACGTCGTAGCGGCGGCGAGTGAGCTGACCGACGCCGAGTTCCTCGCGGTGGTGCGGGCAGTCGCTGCCGGTCGCCCCGGCCTCGGGGCACTCCTCGCCGCCGTCGACGTCGGAAGCGCGGTCCCGACGGAAGACCCCGTCACCGCGGAGATCGTCCCGGACACCACTCCGCGGTTGCCCGAGCCCGACTACACCGCGGGGGGCGTCCCGACGTTCGATCGTGTGCGGGATCGGATCGAGGAGCGGGTCGGTACGGCGATCGGGTCGGAGGAGTTAGCGCACGAAAGCCCGTCCGGCCGATCGGTGGACGAACAGTGGGAAGCGCGGAAGAAAGCCGGCAAGGCCAAACTGGATGAGATCAGGCGGTCACTCGGCAAGCAGTGACCGATCACGGCTCGGGGTCACCCAGACGTGAATTAGCTTGCATGATGATGCATAATCAATCGTATGACTGAGCACGCGCGAGAACCGATCAGGATTGCCGTCGCCGGCGCGAGCGGATACGCCGGAGGCGAGGTGTTGCGTCTGCTGCTGGGGCACCCGTCCTACGCCGACGGGTCACTCCTTATCGGCGCGCTCACCGCCGGTGGTAGCGCCGGATCGAGTCTCGGCTCACATCACCCGCATCTCCTCCCGCTCGCCGACCGCATTCTCGAGGACACCACGGTCGAGACTCTCGGCGGCCACGATGTCGTCTTCCTCGGTTTGCCCCACGGCAATTCGGCGCAATACGCGAAAGCCCTGCCCGAATCCACCGTGATCATCGACTGCGGCGCCGACTTCCGGCTCTCCGACGCCGACGACTGGGAGCGGTACTACAAGAGCCCACATGCCGGCAGCTGGCCCTACGGACTTCCCGAGCTACCCGGTGCGCGCGAAAAGCTCACGGGCGCGACCCGGATCGCCGTGCCCGGCTGCTTCCCGACGGTGTCGAGCCTGGCGCTGGCCCCCGCCGTCGCGGCCGGTGTCGTGGAACCACGTGTCACGATCGTCGCGGTCACCGGGGCGTCCGGTGCGGGCCGCGCACCCAAGGCGGATCTGCTCGGCTCCGAGGTGATGGGCTCGGTGCGCGCCTATGGCGTCGGCGGCGTACACCGGCACACTCCGGAGATCATTCAGAACCTGTCCGCACTCGCAGGTGAACGGGTCACCGTGTCGTTCACCCCCGTGCTGGCGCCGATGCCCCGCGGCATCCTCGCCACCTGCACCGCAGTGACCACAGCATCCGAGGACGAGATTCGGGCGATCTACGAAAAGGCCTACGCCGACGAACCTTTCGTGCACGTGCTTCCGGCGGGAATGCTGCCACAGACGGGCGCGGTCACCGGGTCCAACGCCGTTCAGATCGCTGTCACAGTCGATGCGGACGCCGGTCAGCTCGTCGTCGTCGCCGTGATCGACAATCTGACCAAGGGCACCGCCGGAGGGGCCGTGCAATCGATGAATCTCGCGCTCGGGTTACCCGAGACCGCCGGGCTTTCGACAGTGGGAGTCGCACCGTGAGCAACGACAGAATCGACACCGCCTACACCCGCGACATCGCGGGCGGCAAACTCGTCCGCACCCAAGGGGTGTCCGGTCCGGCCGGGTTCCGGGCGTCGGGGATCAAGGCGGGCATCAAGGCCAACGGAAACGCCGATCTCGCGCTCGTGCTCAACGAAGGTCCCGAGCTCGCAGCTGCGGGGGTGTTCACCACCAACAAGGTGAAGGCTGCCCCGGTGCTGTGGTCACAACAAGTCCTGACGACGGGCCGGCTGCGCGCAGTCGTACTCAACTCCGGTGGGGCCAACGCCTGTACGGGCGCCGGCGGATTTCAGGACACGCACAGGACGGCCGAGGAAGTCGCGTCCGCGCTCAGTAACTGGGGAACCGAGACCGGCGCGGTCGAGGTCGCGGTGTGCTCGACGGGTCTCATCGGTGACCGGCTACCCATGGACAAGCTTCTTCCCGGCGTCACCGAGGCGGTGCACGAACTGGCCGGCGGCATCTCGGGTGGCACCGACGCGGCCTACGCCATCATGACCACGGACACAGTTCCGAAACAGTCGGCCCTGCACCACGCTGACAAGTGGAATGTCGGCGGGATGGCGAAGGGCGCCGGCATGCTCGCGCCCGCGCTGGCCACCATGCTCTGCGTCATCACCACCGATGCGGTGGCCACCGCCGCCCAACTCGATGCGGCTCTGCGTGCGGCCACCCGCGTGACTTTCGACCGCCTCGATGTCGACGGTGCGACGTCGACCAACGACACTGTGCTGCTCTTGGCGTCCGGTGCGAGCAACGTCGCCCCCAGCCAGGCGGAACTCGATGCCGCGGTCACCGCGGTGTGTGACGACCTCGCCGACCAGATGATGGCCGACGCGGAGGGAGTCACCAAGCGGGTGCGCGTCACCGTCCGTGGAGCCGCGAGCGAGGACGACGCCCTGATCGGTGCCCGAACCGTGGCCCGCGACAGCCTCGTCAAGACAGCAATCTTCGGCTCCGACCCCAACTGGGGGCGTGTGCTCGCCGCCATCGGTATCGCACCGATAGAGTTGGACCCGGACAAGATCGCGGTCTCGTTCAACGGGTCCCCGGTCTGTATCGACGGGGTCGGTGCGCCAGGCGCCCGTGACGTGGACCTGAGCGGTGTCGACATCGCCCTCGACATCGACTTGGGTGTCGGCGCGCATGCCGTGACAATCCGGACCACGGACCTCTCACACGCCTACGTCGAAGAGAACTCGGCGTACTCGTCATGACCCCGGGCAGCGAAACACTGGTCGGAATCACCGATCACCAGAAAGCACACGTGCTCGCCGAGGCCCTGCCGTGGCTGCAGCAGTTCCGTGGCAAGGTCGTGGTCGTGAAGTACGGCGGCAACGCCATGATCGACGACGCACTGAAGACGGCGTTCGCGGCCGACATGGCGTTTCTCCGCACGGTGGGAATCCACCCGGTCGTCGTGCACGGCGGCGGACCCCAGATCAATGCCATGCTTGCCAAGCTCGGAATGACCGGCGAATTCAAGGGTGGATTCCGGGTCACCACGCCCGAGGTGATGGACGTGGTGCGGATGGTGTTGTTCGGCCAGGTCGGCCGCGAACTCGTGGGCCTGATCAATGCGCACGGGCCCTACGCGGTCGGTATTTCCGGCGAGGACGCCCACCTGTTCACTGCGACCAAGCGCACCGTGATGGTCGACGGGAATCCCACCGACATCGGCCTCGTCGGTGACGTCACGACGGTCAGTCCGGACGCGGTGCTCGACCTGATCCATGCCGGCCGGATACCGGTGGTCTCCACTATCGCGCCCGATTCGGACGGCGTGGTGCACAATATCAACGCCGACACGGCGGCAGCGGCGCTCGCCGAGGCGATCGGTGCCGAGAAGCTGGTCGTCCTCACCGATGTCGAGGGGCTGTACACCAACTGGCCGGATCGGGATTCGCTGGCCACGCAGATCGACGCTGCGGCGCTGGCGCAGCTCCTGCCGAGTCTCGACGCCGGAATGGTGCCGAAGATGGAGGCCTGCCTCCGGGCTGTCCGCGGCGGCGTGCCCACCGCGCACGTGATCGACGGGCGCATCCCGCATTCGGTGCTGCTCGAACTCTTCACCGGTGAGGGCATCGGAACCATGGTGACCCCGACACCGTCGTCATCTACCGAGGGAGTTGTCTCATGACCGGAACTCCGGAACTTCAGCAGCGGTGGTCGGGCGCGCTGATGAACACGTACGGCGTCCCCCGGGTTGCGCTGACGGGCGGCCGCGGTGCCGTGCTGACGGACGCGGAGGGTAAGCAGTACGTCGACCTTCTCGCCGGCATCGCTGTCAACATCCTCGGACACGCGCATCCGGCGATCATCGAGGCGGTCACCCATCAGCTGTCAACGCTGGGACATGTGTCCAACCTCTATGCCAGCGAACCCGCGATCGCCCTGGCGGAGGAATTGCTCTCGCACCTGGGCGCACCCGGCCGGGTCTTCCTGTGCAATTCGGGGACCGAGGCCAACGAGGCGGCTTTCAAGCTCGCCCGCGCGACAGGTCGCTCCAAGATCATCGCCGCGGAAAACTCCTTCCACGGCCGCACGATGGGCGCGCTGGCGCTCACCGGGCAGGCAGCCAAGCGTGCCCCGTTCGAACCGATGCCGCCCGGTGTCGAGCACGTGCCGTACGGCGATCTCGATGCGCTGGACCGCGCCGTCGACGAAGACACCGCGGCGGTCTTTCTCGAACCCATGATGGGTGAGAGCGGCGTCGTCGTTCCTCCGGAGGGGTATCTGGTCGGTGCGCGGAAGATCACCGCGGACCGCGGTGCGCTGCTGGTGCTCGACGAGGTGCAGACCGGGATCGGCCGGACCGGTTGGTTCTATGCCCATCAGTCCGTCGGCATCGTTCCCGACGTCATGACGCTGGCAAAGGGACTCGGTGGGGGAATGCCGATCGGCGCCTGTATTGCCACGGGCGCGACCGCAGATCTGTTCGGGCCCGGTAAACACGGCACCACCTTCGGCGGGAACCCGGTGTGCGCGTCCGCGGCGCTCGCCGTGCTCCGCACGATCGCCGAGGAAGACCTCGTCTCCCGCGCCGACGCACTCGGGAAGTCGCTGTCTGCGGGTATCGAGGGGCTCGGACACCCCTTGGTCGACCACGTCCGCGGCGCCGGGTTGCTGCTCGGCATCGTCCTCACCCAGGACGTCGCACCCGCCGTGGAGAACGCGGCGCGCGAGGCCGGTTACCTGCTCAATGCTGCACAGCCCGGTGTCATCCGGTTGGCTCCACCGCTGGTGCTGACCGACGATCAGGCCGAAGGCTTCGTTGCGGCACTGCCCGCAATCCTCGACAACGCGCAATCGGCCGCTCAGCCGGGAAAGCAGTGACGATCGTGGTGAAACACTTCCTGCGGGACGACGACCTGACCCCTGCGCAGCAGGCCGAGGTTCTCGACCTCGCAGCCCGGCTCAAGAAGAATCCCTTCGCGGAGCGCCCGCTCGAAGGCCCGCGCGGTGTCGGCGTCATCTTCGAAAAGAATTCCACCCGTACCCGGTTTTCGTTCGAGATGGGCATCGCCCAACTGGGTGGCCACGCCGTGGTGGTCGACGGACGCAGCACCCAGCTCGGCCGCGAGGAGACACTCCAGGACACCGGCCGGGTGCTGTCGAGGTACGTCGACGCAGTCGTCTGGCGGACGTTTGGGCAGAAGCGCCTCGAGTCGATGGCCTCCGGGGCGAGCGTTCCGATCGTCAACGCCTTGTCCGACGAGTTCCATCCGTGTCAGGTCCTGGCCGACCTTCAGACACTGGCCGAGCGGAAGGGATCGTTGAAGGGCCTGAAACTGACCTACCTCGGGGACGGCGCCAACAACATGGCCCATTCCCTCATGCTCGGCGGAGTCACCGCGGGCGTCGACGTCACGATCGCGAGCCCGGACGGATTCGCGCCGCTGCCGTGGGTGGTCGAGGTGGCGCGGGCACGCGCGGCCGAGACCGGTGCCACGATCACGTTGGCGAGCGATGCGCACTCGGCGGTCGCGGGAGCGGACGCACTCGTGACCGACACGTGGACGTCGATGGGACAGGAGAACGACGGGCTCGACAGAGTCGGACCGTTCCGTCCTTTCCAGGTCGACGAGGCACTGCTCGCGCGAGCCGATTCCGAAGCCGTGGTTCTGCACTGCCTTCCCGCCCACCGCGGTGAGGAGATCACCGACGCTGTGCTCGACGGACCGCAGAGCGTGGTGTGGGACGAGGCCGAGAACCGGCTTCACGCGCAGAAGGCGCTTCTGGTGTGGCTTCTCGCACAACGATCCGGGGATCGTCCGTGAGTCCGGTTCCGCCACATCGAGTGGGTGCCACCAACGCGGCGACCGCGCCGACGCGGGCAGGGCGTCAGGCCCGGATCGTGGCGATCCTCTCGACCAACCCGGTCCGCAGCCAGACCGAGCTCGCGTCCCTGCTGGCCGCCGAAGGGATCGACGCCACCCAGGCCACGCTCTCCCGTGACCTCGAAGAACTGGGGGCCGTCAAGCTGCGCGCGGCCGACGGTGGTGCCGGCGTGTACGTGGTACCCGAGGACGGGAACCCGGTGCGCGGAGTCTCGGGCGGAACGGACAGATTGGCGCGATTGCTGGGGGAGTTGCTGGTGTCCACGGACTCGAGTGGCAACCTGGCGGTGCTGCGAACGCCTCCCGGGGCGGCGCACTATCTGGCGAGTGCACTCGATCGGGCATCATTACCTGACGTCGTGGGAACCGTAGCCGGCGACGACACCCTTCTCGTGGTGGCCCGTGAGCCGCTGACCGGGGCGGAACTCGCGGCGAAGATCGAATCCCTCGCCTGACAACTGAATCATCTCTACAGATCTTCAACCTAAGGAGCACAAGGACCATGGCCGATCGCGTCGTACTCGCCTACTCGGGCGGGCTGGACACCTCAGTCGCCATCAGCTGGATCGGCAAGGAGACGGGCAAGGAAGTTGTTGCTGTCGCCATCGATCTCGGCCAGGGCGGCGAGGACATGGAGGTCGTGCGCCAGCGTGCGCTCGACTGCGGCGCGGTCGAGTCGGTCGTGGTGGATGCACGGGACGAGTTCGCCGACGAGTACTGCCTCCCGACCATCCAGGCCAACGCCCTGTACATGGATCGTTACCCGTTGGTGTCGGCGATCAGCCGCCCGTTGATCGTCAAGCATCTCGTCGACGCGGCCCGCGCCTACGGCGGCACCACCGTCGCGCACGGCTGCACCGGCAAGGGCAACGACCAGGTCCGCTTCGAGGTCGGGTTCGGTTCGCTGGCCCCGGACCTCGACGTGATCGCTCCCGTTCGCGACTATGCCTGGACCCGTGAGAAGGCCATCGCGTTCGCCGAGGAGAACGAGATCCCGATCAATGTCTCGAAGAAGTCCCCGTTCTCGATCGATCAGAACGTGTGGGGCCGCGCGGTCGAGACCGGCTTCCTCGAGGATCTGTGGAATGCACCGACCAAGGACGTCTACGACTACACCCAGGACCCGACCGTCAACTGGCAGGCCCCGGACGAACTGATCATCAGCTTCGAGGAAGGCCGCCCCGTCGCGATCGACGGCAAGCCGGTGTCGGTCCTCGAAGCGATCCAGGAACTGAACCGTCGCGCCGGCGCTCAGGGGGTCGGTCGCCTCGACGTCGTGGAAGACCGGCTGGTGGGCATCAAGAGCCGCGAAATCTACGAGGCTCCGGGCGCCATGGTGCTGATCAATGCGCACCAGGAACTCGAGCACGTCACGCAGGAACGCGAACTCGGCCGCTACAAGCGGCAGACGGAGCAGCGCTGGAGCGAGCTGGTGTACGACGGCCTGTGGTTCTCGCCGCTGAAGGTGGCACTGGACACTTTCATCGCGAAGACCCAGGAGCGCGTCTCGGGTGACATCCGCCTGGTTCTGCACGGCGGCGCGATCATCGTCAACGGCCGCCGGAGCAACCAGTCGCTCTACGACTTCAACCTGGCCACCTACGACGAGGGCGATACCTTCGACCAGTCGTTCGCCAAGGGGTTCGTGCAGATCCACGGTCTGTCCTCGAAGGTCGCCGCGAAGCGCGATCTGGGCCTGTAGGCATGACGGCGCACGGCACCAACGAAGGTGCGTTGTGGGGCGGTCGGTTCGAGTCCGGACCCGCCGCCGCCATGGCGGCCCTGAGCAAGTCGACCCACTTCGATTGGGTTCTCGCACCCTATGACGTGCGTGCGTCGCAAGCGCACGCCCGGGTCCTGCACAAGGCGGGACTGCTCAGCGCGGAGGACCTCGCGACCATGCTGGGTGGGCTGGACAGCCTGGCAGCCGATGTGGCGAGCGGAACATTCGGTCCGAGTGAATCCGACGAGGACGTGCACGGCGCCCTCGAACGGGGCCTGATCGATCGCGTCGGCCCGGAAGTCGGGGGACGCCTGCGGGCGGGACGCTCACGAAATGATCAAGTGGCGACGCTGTTTCGCATGTGGTTGCGGGATGCGGTCCGCCGGGTCGCGGCCGGGGTGTTGGACGTCGTGGATGCGCTCGCGACGCAGGCGGCCGCGCATCCGTCCGCGGTGATGCCCGGCAAGACGCACCTGCAGGCCGCCCAGCCGGTTCTGCTGGCACATCATCTGCTGGCGCACACGCACCCCTTGCTGCGAGACGTGCAGCGCCTGCGGGACTTCGACGTGCGAGCCGCGGTGTCCCCGTACGGTTCGGGGGCGCTCGCCGGGTCCTCACTCGGACTCGACCCCGAGGCGATCGCCGCGGAACTCGCGTTCGACTCTTCGGCCGAGAACTCGATCGACGCGACGTCGTCGCGGGACTTTGCGGCCGAGGCCGCGTTCGTGCTCGCGATGATCGGCGTGGATCTGTCGCGGATGGCGGAGGAGGTCATCCTCTGGAGCACCCCGGAATTCGGCTACATCACGCTGGCCGATGCCTGGTCGACGGGTTCGTCGATCATGCCGCAGAAGAAGAATCCGGACGTGTCCGAGCTGACTCGCGGGAAGTCGGGCCGGCTGATCGGCAACCTGACGGGTCTGCTGGCCACGTTGAAGGCGCAGCCGCTCGCTTACAACAGGGACCTGCAGGAAGACAAGGAACCGGTTTTCGATTCGGTGGCACAACTCGAAATGCTGCTGCCTGCGATCACCGGGCTGATCTCGACTCTCGAGTTCCACACCGACCGGATGGCGGAATTGGCGCCCGCCGGTTTCACGCTGGCCACGGATATCGCCGAGTGGCTGGTTCGCCAGGGCGTACCGTTCCGCGTCGCCCATGAGGCGGCGGGTGCCTGCGTGCGTGTCGCCGAGGCACGAGGTGTCGGCCTCGAGGATCTCACCGAGGAGGAACTGGCAGCAGTCGATCCTTCCCTGACGCCGGACGTTCGGGAGGTGCTCACGGTCGAGGGCTCGATCGCGTCGCGCAACGCCCGCGGTGGCACCGCCGGTATCCGGGTAGCCGAGCAGTTGGGTGGTGTTCGCCGACTCTCCGAGTCCATGCGGGAATGGTGCCGGTGAGGCCTCCGTCGTCGACCCTCCAATAGGGCAGTGTGACGCGTCGGGCGCAGTAGGGTGAGGGCGGCGGCAGTGAGACGTTCGTCGCGGTTCGAGAGTGGGAGAGTATTCGTGGGTTTTTCTACCGAAACGGTAAAGGGCCCGATCCGTCGGGTGGTGGCGACGGCGCAGAACGGTTTGGAGGTAATCCGCCTCGGCGGACTCGAGACCGACCTGACCACCTCGCCGTTCGAGGTGGTCGAACGGCGGCCTATGTATCGACTCCGGCGATACTTTCCCGACACCGACCCGGCGGAGGTCGGCCCTCCCATCGTGCTGGTGCCGCCGATGATGATGTC
Source organism: Rhodococcus oxybenzonivorans (assembly GCF_003130705.1). NCBI lineage: Bacteria > Bacillati > Actinomycetota > Actinomycetes > Mycobacteriales > Nocardiaceae > Rhodococcus > Rhodococcus oxybenzonivorans. The sequence goes on from NZ_CP021354.1 coordinate 2,766,405, forward strand.
GGCTGACGTCTACGACGTGACCCGCGATCAGGGCGCCGTGGGCATCCTGCACGAAATGGGGATCGATCCCTGGGTGGTCGACTTCGGCTCGCCGGACACCGAAGAGGGGGGATGGGACAGAAATCTCGCCGATCACATCGTCGCGATCAGCGAGATCATCGACAAGGTCCGTGCCCACACCGGCCGCGACGTCCATCTCTCGGGGTATTCGCAGGGTGGCATGTTCGCCTACCAGGCGGCTGCTTACCGCCGCAGTCGCAACATTGCGAGTCTGGTTACGTTCGGCAGCCCCGTGGACACTCTGGCCGGTCTGCCGTTCGGAATTCCCGCCGGATTTGCGAGCGACGCAGCGGCTTTCCTCGCGGACCATGTGTTCAACCGTCTCGCGGTGTCCGGGTGGATGGCGCGCACGGGTTTCCAGCTCCTCGACCCGGTGAAGACCCTCAAGTCCCGTCTCGAATTTCTTCGGCAACTGCACGACCGGGAGGCGCTCCTCCCACGGGAACAACAGCGCCGGTTTCTCGCGACCGACGGATGGGTTGCCTGGTCGGGTCCCGCAGTGGCGGAGCTGCTCAAGCAGTTCATCGTCCACAACCGGATGATGACCGGCGGTTTCGTCATCAAGGACCGCGTCGTGTCACTCGCCGAGCTCACCTGCCCGATCATGGCGTTCGTCGGTGAAGTCGACGACATCGGGCAGCCGCTCGCGGTCCGCGGGATTCGCCGGGCCGCACCGCGTGCCAATGTGTACGAATCTACTTTGAGGGTAGGGCATTTCGGGCTCGTGGTCGGTTCAGCGGCGGCCGCGCACACATGGCCGACCACGGGTGAATGGGTGCGGTGGAACGAGGGTATGGGGCCTAAACCGTCCACTGTGGATCTCATGCGGTACGACGAACACTTCGGCAGCGAGACCGGCGTGTCGATCAGCGATCGCATCATCCACACGGTGGCCTCGGTCGCGGAAGTCGGTGTGGGGGTCGGCAAGGGGATCACAGGATTCGCCTCGGGAGCGGTTCGCGGCACGGTGGAACTGTCCGGTGAGGCCACGCGCGCTCTTCCGCGGCTCGCGCGTCTCGGCCAGATGCAACCGCACACTCAGATCTCCCTCAGCCGGCTTCTGGCGGAGCAGCGTCGGAAGGCGCCGAACGGCGAGTGCTTCCTCTTCGACAACCGGGTACATACCTACGAGGCGGTGAACCAGCGGATCGACAATGTCGTTCGCGGATTGATATCCGCCGGCGTGCGGCCGGCTGCACACGTCGGTGTGGTCATGGAAACCCGGCCGAGCGCGCTGGCCGTCATCGCGGCGCTGTCCCGGCTCGGCGCCGTGGCAGTTCTCCTTCCTCCGGGCCGCGAAATCCACACCGCTATCCGGATCGACGGCGTCGAACGCATCGTCACCGATCCTGAGAATCTCGACGCCGCCCTCGCCACCGGAATGCAGGTTCTCGTCCTCGGTGGGGGAGACCTCCGCAGTCTCGATGTCGAGCCCGGGTCGAACGTCGTCGATCTCGAGCAGATCGACCCGGAGTCCGTCGCTCTGCCAGGCTGGTACCGGCCCGACCCCGGGCTGGCACGAGAGCCGGCGTTCATCATCTGCAGTGAATCCAACGGGCACTGGGAGACCAAGCAGATCACCAACTACCGCTGGGCGCTGTCTGCCTTCGGTACCGCCTCGGCCGCCGATCTCGACCGCGGCGACACGGTGTATTGCATTGCTCCTCTGCATCATTCATCCAGTCTCCTCGCAGCAGTGGGGGGAGCGGTGGCGGGCGGCTCACGTATCGCCCTGTCGAAGGGCCTCGACGCCGAGCGCTTCACCGAGGAGGTCCAGCGTTACGGCGTAACCGTCGTCAGCTACACGTGGACGATGATGCGTGAAATCCTCGATGCGGAAAGCCTCGATCTGCTCGGTAACTACCCGATCCGCCTGTTCCTCGGTTCCGGTATGCCACAGGGGTTGTGGCGGCGCACCACCGAGTGTTTCGCGCCCGCGAAGGTGCTGGAGTTCTACGCGTCGACCGAAGGTGATGTCGTTCTCGCGAACGTCGCAGGCGCCAAGATCGGGTGCAAAGGCAGGCCGTTGCCGGGCAGCGCCGACGTGCGGCTGGCCGCATACGACCCGATCTCCGGACGTCTACTCGAAGACGATCGGGGCTTCGTCCGCGAATGTGCGGACAACGAGGTCGGTCTACTCCTCGGCAGGGCGGGCGTGCACGGTGAAATGTCCGGTGTGGCCCTGCGGGGCATCTTCGCCGCCGGCGACGCGTGGATCGCGACGGAAAATCTCTTCCGCCGCGATGCAGACGGTGACTTCTGGCTGGTCGATCACAAGAAGACCGTCATCGCCACCGCCCGAGGACCTGTGTTCACGCAACCGATCGTGGACGCCCTGGCGGCCGTCGACAGGATAGACCTGGCCGTGGCCTACGGTATCGAGGTCGGCGGCAGCACGTTGGCGGTTGCGGCCTTCACCCTCCGCGACGGACGCCCGCCACGGCTGGCCGATGTGGCGGAGGCCATCGAAGCACTCCCGTTCGGGTGGCGTCCCGACATCGTCCATGTGGTCGACGCCATCCCGCTGGGCTCGTCGTTCCGCCCCAATGCCGACGGTCTGAGTGCGGCAGGTCTGCCGAAGCCGGGCACCCGCGTCTGGTATCTCGACTCGAACTCACAGGAGTACAAACGGTTGACGAAAGCGGTAGCAGCGCAGTTCCACGACGGCTCGGCCGGCATGCCCGCTGGTGCGCGGTAACCTGAGGCTGCTCACCCGAACGGTTGGAGAGGACATCCGTGGTTATTGATCCGACACTGCTCAGCATTCTGGCGTGCCCGCAGGACAAGGGCCCGCTGCTGCTGGTCGGAGACGAGTTGCTCTACAACCCTCGACTTCGGCGCGCCTATCCCATCGAGAACGGGATCCCGGTTCTCCTCATCGACGAGGCGCGGGACGTGGACGCCGAGGAGCACGAGCAGCTGGTCGCCCGGGCGTCTGCGCAGTCGTGATCGCGGCGCGTTGAATCAGCCCGGCACGGGTCCGGTGAGATAGCGCTGGAGCGTCGGCGCTATCACGTCGACCAGGTCCTCGATCGGTAGAGAAGCGAGGGGTTCGAACTCGAGGATGTACCGGGTCACCAGAATCCCTACCATCTGCGACGCCACCAGCTGCATACGCAGGATCCCGGTTCCGGGTGGCTCGTCGACTCTCGGGCCGAGGTCACGAAATACCACTTCCACGAGGAACGTTCGGATCAAGGTCGGTTCATTTCCCGCCATCGCGGAACGGAACGCCGCGACAACTGCCGGTCGGTGCGGTGACTCCCAGACCGAGAAGACAGCTTCCGCGAGATGGCGCCCGACCTCGTCGGTCGGGATGTCGAGGACCGGTGCAATCACCTGGGTGGGGTCGACGGGAATGTCGACGGAGTCCAGGAACAGCTGGCGTTTGGTCCCGAAGTAGTGATGCACGAGCGCCGCATCGACGCCTGCACTCAGGGCGACTGCGCGTACACTCGTTTTGTCGAACCCATTCTGCGCGAACAGCTTTCGTGCGACTGCCAGTATCCGCGATCGAGTGTCCTGATTTCCGGGTCTGCGGCCCGAACGCGTTCGTGCGCGTGGTGCCGTCATGGTGTGCGACGCCTCAGTGTGGCGGCTCCGAGCGACAGCGCGAGTAGTGCGAAGGCGGCGACCACGGTGAGATCGCGCCACATGATCCCGGTGGTTCCCGGATGGGTCGCGACCTGTTGGAGCGCCTCGACGGCGTAGCTCAGTGGCAGGACGTTGCTGATCCATTCGAGCCAGGTGGGTAGCTGATCGCGGGGGACGAGCAGCCCGCACAGGAACAGTTGGGGAACCACGATGACGGGCATGAACTGCACGGCCTGGAACTCGGTGCGGGCGAAGGCGCTGCACAGGAGGCCGAGCGCAACACCGAGAATCGCGTTCAGTACCGCGATCAGCAGAACCCAGCTCACGCTGCCTTCGGTGTCGAGACCGAGGAAGCCGAATGCGACGGCGCAGGCCAGTGCGGCTTGTGCGGCGGCTGCCGTGGAGAAGGCTGCCGCGTAGCCGCCGAGAAGGTCCAGTTTGCCCAGTGGTGTCGTGAGGAGGCGTTCCAGGGTTCCCGACGTGCGTTCGCGTTGCATCGCAATCGACGTGACGAGAAACATCACCACGAAGGGAAGGATGCCGAGCATCGTGATCGCGACACGCTCGAAAAGCGATTGCTGGCCGGGGGCCGCCGGCACGTTCTGGTACAGGAAATACAGCAGCACCATCAGCAGGCTCGGTACCACGAGGATCATGGCGACCGTGCGATGGTCGGCCCGCAACTGCGCGAGTATTCGACCTGCCGTTGCGAGGAAGATTCTGGCGTTCATCAGTTTTCACTTCCCACCTGTGACGTGCGGATCAAGGTCAAGAAGGCATCTTCGAGGCTCGACTCACCGGTCTGGCGGCGCAGGCCGGTGGGAGATTCCTGCGCGAGTACGTGCCCGTCGCGCATCAGGAGCAGCGAATCACAGTGTTCGGCCTCGTCCATCACATGGCTGGACACCAGGAGGGTCGTTCCTCCGGCAGCGAGGGCCTCGAACCGCTCCCACAGTTCGACACGAAGCAACGGATCGAGGCCGACGGTGGGCTCGTCGAGTACGAGGATCTCCGGGTCCGCGACCAGTGCGCAGGCGAGTGAAGCTCGTCCGAGTTGGCCCCCGGAGAGGTCCGCTGCTTTCTGGCCGGCGAACCGGGTGAGTCCGACAGCGTCGATCGCGTCGGTGACCGCACCTGCCGGCCGGCCGTAGAGCGCGGCGTAGTACGCGACGTTCTTCTTGACGGTGAGGTCGGTGTACACGCTAGGTTTTTGGGTGACGTACCCCACACGGCTCCGTAGCGAGACCGAACCAGCGGGCGATCCCAGGACGGTGACGGAACCGGACTCCACGATTTGAGTACCGACCACGCACCGCATCAGTGTCGTTTTGCCGCACCCGGAAGGACCGAGAAGTCCGGTGATGGACCCGCCCGGTACTTGCATGTCGACGCCGTGCAACACCTCGTTCTTTCCTCGCCGTACGCGGAGATCCCGGATGTCGATCGCAGGGCTGCCGTTCATGGCGTGCCTCAATTCATCACTGGGTGAATTCACTGCCTGATGAATTATGCGTCCACGGAGAGCTGTGCGTCAACGGTTGGGCACAATCGGAGGGTGACTGTCGATCGACTTGCCGAGGCCCACCCCACCGAAGCCGCAAGAATGGTGCTGGGGTCCACCTTGATCGTCGCGGACGTACGCCTTCGCATCGTCGAGGTCGAGGCGTACGGCGGAGAAGCAGAGGGACCATGGCCGGACCCGGCATCGCACTCGTATCGGGGGAAGACGCCGCGGAACGCGGTGATGTTCGGTCCGGCCGGACACCTGTACGTGTACCGCAGCTACGGAATGCACTTCTGCATGAATGTGTCGTACGGGCCGGTCGGGACGGCCGGCGGAGTGCTTCTGCGCGCAGGTGAAATCCTCGACGGTGCGGAAACTGTCCGCGCACGACGATCGCGGGTCACCCGGCCGGCTGATTTCGCGCGGGGTCCCGGAAACTTGGGGTCGGCCACCGGCGTCACCCTCGCCGACAACGGTGCGCCGCTGTTCGCAGCCGATTCACCGATCCGGCTCGAGATCACCGAGTCGGAAGGATGGGTGAGTGGTCCCCGGGTGGGGGTCAGCGCGGCCGCTGACCGGCCGTGGCGTTTCTGGATTCCCGAGTCCGCTGCCGTGTCGGCCTATCGGAGAAGCCCGCGTGCGATGCCCGTCGACGAGCGGATGGGATGATCGATCACGTGACTGAGAACATCATCGATGAACTGACCTGGCGCGGGCTGATCGCTCAATCAACCGATCTGGACGCATTGCGTCGTGATCTCGACGCCGGACCGGTCACGCTGTATGCGGGGTTCGACCCGACTGGACCCAGTCTGCACGCCGGGCACCTGGTACCTCTGCTCGCGCTCAAACGGTTCCAGCGCGCAGGGCACCGGCCAGTGGTCCTGGCAGGTGGCGCGACGGGACTCATCGGTGACCCGCGTGATGTCGGTGAACGGACAATGAACTCCTCCGACACGGTGGCCGCGTGGGCCGATCGGATCCGCGGCCAACTCGAACGGTTCGTCGACTTCGACGATTCCCCCAGCGGCGCCGTCGTCGAGAACAACATGAATTGGACCGGGAAGCTGTCGGCGATCGACTTCCTCCGAGATGTCGGCAAGCATTTCTCGGTCAACGTCATGCTGGCGCGGGACACGGTGAAACGTAGGCTCGAATCCGACGGCATGTCCTACACGGAGTTCAGCTACATGCTGCTCCAGGCCAACGACTACCTCCATCTGCGCCGTAGCCACGGGTGCACATTGCAGGTGGGCGGGTCGGATCAGTGGGGCAACATCATCGCCGGCGTCGACCTGAACCGCCGTATCGACGCTGCGACGGTGCACGGACTCACCGTTCCGTTGGTGACTTCCGCCGACGGTAAGAAGTTCGGCAAGTCGACGGGTGGTGGCAGCCTGTGGCTCGACCCCGAGATGACGAGCCCCTACGCCTGGTACCAGTACTTCGTGAACACGAGCGACGCCGATGTCGTGAAATACCTGCGATGGTTCACCTTCCTTTCGCCGGAAGAGCTTGCGGAGCTCGAGTCGGCGACAGTTGAACGTCCGCATGCTCGCGAGGCTCAGCGGAGGCTGGCAGCGGAAATGACAACTCTGGTCCACGGAGAAGCGAACACCCGCGCCGTGGAGCTGGCTAGCAAGGCACTGTTCGGCAGGGGTGAATTGCGAGATCTCGACGAACCGACGCTGGCTGCGGCGCTCCGCGAAGCGGCGGTCGCAGAGTTGGCGCCCGGGGCACCTGCCAGCATCGTGGATCTGCTTGTGCTCAGCGGGCTGTGCGAGAGCAAGGGCGCTGCCCGCCGTGCGGTGAAGGAAGGCGGTGCGTCGGTGAACAACCGCAAGATCAGCAGCGAGGAGTGGACCCCCTCGGGCGACGATCTTCTCCATGGAACCTGGCTCGTGGTTCGGCGCGGTAAACGGCACTTCGCCGGCATCCAGGTGGTGGCGCGCTAGGGTGCCCGGCATCACACGGTTGTAAGTTCGGGACGTGATCCGCAGGTGGCTGACGCTGTGCGCGTTCCACCTGCGGATTTAACGCGCTGGACTTCTCCGAACTGGGGATTTGACGCTCCGTTATCCGTCGCGTAACTTATTTCAAGTCAGAGCGACACGGACACCGACTCCGGCCGGAAGGCGGGGGACACGAGGTTGGACGAAGGCGCCTGATCTTCCCGAAGACGCTGATCGTGATTGGTGTGTTCGAGATGTCCTGGAGGTTCCCGTTTGCATCGGGAGGTGACAGGAGTTAGGCTGGAGCGGTTGCCCCGGATCGGTCGGAGATATTGTCTTCGGGTGTGATGGTGTGTGCGTGTTCTTTGAGAACTCAACAGTGTGTCGATGAATGTCAGTGCCAAATTGTTTTTGGTACTCCGCATCACGGATGATCGGCTGGGCCTTTTGGTTTGGTTGTGAGTGGTGTGGGTATTTGCTGGCTCTTCTCCTTCTTCCGTCGGAGGGGGGTCAGTGTTTGATTGAGCTAGTTTGAGTTTTTGATCGCTAGTGATTTGACTCGATGTCTATGACTGATTGGGGTTCGCCTCTTTCTAGAGTCTTCAACGGAGAGTTTGATCCTGGCTCAGGACGAACGCTGGCGGCGTGCTTAACACATGCAAGTCGAGCGGTAAGGCCCTTCGGGGTACACGAGCGGCGAACGGGTGAGTAACACGTGGGTGATCTGCCCTGCACTTCGGGATAAGCCCGGGAAACTGGGTCTAATACCGGATACGACCTTCGGCTGCATGGCTGGGGGTGGAAAGGTTTACTGGTGCAGGATGGGCCCGCGGCCTATCAGCTTGTTGGTGGGGTAATGGCCTACCAAGGCGACGACGGGTAGCCGACCTGAGAGGGTGACCGGCCACACTGGGACTGAGACACGGCCCAGACTCCTACGGGAGGCAGCAGTGGGGAATATTGCACAATGGGCGAAAGCCTGATGCAGCGACGCCGCGTGAGGGATGAAGGCCTTCGGGTTGTAAACCTCTTTCAGCAGGGACGAAGCGGAAGTGACGGTACCTGCAGAAGAAGCACCGGCTAACTACGTGCCAGCAGCCGCGGTAATACGTAGGGTGCAAGCGTTGTCCGGAATTACTGGGCGTAAAGAGTTCGTAGGCGGTTTGTCGCGTCGTTTGTGAAAACTCACAGCTCAACTGTGAGCTTGCAGGCGATACGGGCAGACTTGAGTACTGCAGGGGAGACTGGAATTCCTGGTGTAGCGGTGAAATGCGCAGATATCAGGAGGAACACCGGTGGCGAAGGCGGGTCTCTGGGCAGTAACTGACGCTGAGGAACGAAAGCGTGGGTAGCGAACAGGATTAGATACCCTGGTAGTCCACGCCGTAAACGGTGGGCGCTAGGTGTGGGTTCCTTCCACGGAATCTGTGCCGTAGCTAACGCATTAAGCGCCCCGCCTGGGGAGTACGGCCGCAAGGCTAAAACTCAAAGGAATTGACGGGGGCCCGCACAAGCGGCGGAGCATGTGGATTAATTCGATGCAACGCGAAGAACCTTACCTGGGTTTGACATATACCGGAAAGCCGTAGAGATACGGCCCCCCCTTGTGGTCGGTATACAGGTGGTGCATGGCTGTCGTCAGCTCGTGTCGTGAGATGTTGGGTTAAGTCCCGCAACGAGCGCAACCCTTGTCTTATGTTGCCAGCACGTAATGGTGGGGACTCGTAAGAGACTGCCGGGGTCAACTCGGAGGAAGGTGGGGACGACGTCAAGTCATCATGCCCCTTATGTCCAGGGCTTCACACATGCTACAATGGCCAGTACAGAGGGCTGCGAGACCGTGAGGTGGAGCGAATCCCTTAAAGCTGGTCTCAGTTCGGATCGGGGTCTGCAACTCGACCCCGTGAAGTCGGAGTCGCTAGTAATCGCAGATCAGCAACGCTGCGGTGAATACGTTCCCGGGCCTTGTACACACCGCCCGTCACGTCATGAAAGTCGGTAACACCCGAAGCCGGTGGCCTAACCCCCTTGTGGGAGGGAGCCGTCGAAGGTGGGATCGGCGATTGGGACGAAGTCGTAACAAGGTAGCCGTACCGGAAGGTGCGGCTGGATCACCTCCTTTCTAAGGAGCATCTCCAGTCATGTACCGCTGAACAGTCAGTGGATGATGGTCTGGCAGAGGCCATTTCGGATGCGTATGTTATCCGGTGGTTGCTCATGGGTGGATCGCTGACAAGTATTGGTTCTCAACTGCCGGCCTGTGTGCTGGTGGGAGGGCGAATTATATCGACATACTGTTGGGTCCTGAGGGAACACGTGAGTGTTTTTTCTTTCAGGAAAGTGACGATCCGGTTCGGATGTCAGGCAGACCGCATCACTTTGGTGGTGGGCATGGTGCTGGCGGGAGTTCGAGGCGGGTGTGTTGTTTGAGAACTGCACAGTGGACGCGAGCATCTTTGTTGTAAGTAATGAAGAGCGTACGGTGGATGCCTTGGCACCAGGAGCCGATGAAGGACGTAGGAGGCTGCGATAAGCCTCGGGGAGCTGTCAACCGAGCTGAGATCCGAGGATGTCCGAATGGGGAAACCCAGCACGAGTGATGTCGTGTTACCCGCATCTGAATATATAGGGTGTGTGGAGGGAACGTGGGGAAGTGAAACATCTCAGTACCCACAGGAAGAGAAAACAATAGTGATTCCGTGAGTAGTGGCGAGCGAAAGCGGAAGAGGCTAAACCATGGATGTGTGATAGCCGGCAGGCGTTGCATTCGTGGGGTTGTGGGGTTCATCTTGTCAATGCTGCCGTGTTGGCCGACAGTAAGAAATCATGGTGTTAGTGGAAGTGGTCTGGAACGGCCTGTCGTAGAGGGTGAGAATCCCGTACACGAAAACATTGTGACTGTCGTGATGGAAACCCAAGTAGCACCGGGCCCGTGAAATCTGGTGTGAATCTGTCGGGACCACCCGATAAGCCTGAATACTCCCTGGTGACCGATAGCGGACTAGTACCGTGAGGGAAAGGTGAAAAGTACCCCGGGAGGGGAGTGAAATAGTACCTGAAACCGTGCGCTTACAATCCGTCAAAGCCTTCGAGTGACTTGTCGCTGGGGGTGATGGCGTGCCTTTTGAAGAATGAGCCTGCGAGTTAGTGGCATGTCGCGAGGTTAACCCGTGTGGGGTAGCCGTAGCGAAAGCGAGTCCGAATAGGGCGTTTATAGTGGCATGTTCTAGACCCGAAGCGGAGTGATCTACCCATGGCCAGGTTGAAGCGACGGTAAGACGTCGTGGAGGACCGAACCCACTTAGGTTGAAAACTGAGGGGATGAGTTGTGGGTAGGGGTGAAAGGCCAATCAAACTCCGTGATAGCTGGTTCTCCCCGAAATGCATTTAGGTGCAGCGTCGCGTGTTTCTCATCGGAGGTAGAGCTACTGGATGGTCTAGGGGGCCCACAAGCTTACCGAAATCAGCCAAACTCCGAATGCCGGTGAGTGAGAGCGCGGCAGTGAGACTGCGGGCGATAAGGTTCGTAGTCGAGAGGGAAACAGCCCAGATCGCCAGCTAAGGTCCCTAAGCGTGTACTAAGTGGAAAAGGATGTGGGGTCGCGAAGACAACCAGGAGGTTGGCTTAGAAGCAGCCACCCTTGAAAGAGTGCGTAATAGCTCACTGGTCAAGTGATCCTGCGCCGACAATGTAGCGGGGCTCAAGTACACCACCGAAGCTGCGGCATTCACACAATGCACCCCCATTTTCCTGCGGGAGGGTGGGCAGTGGTGTGGATGGGTAGGGGAGCGTCGTGTGGCCATGGAAGCGGCGGGGTGACCCAGCCGTGGAGGCCACACGAGTGAGAATGCAGGCATGAGTAGCGAAAGACGAGTGAGAAACTCGTCCGCCGAATGACCAAGGGTTCCTGGGCCAGGTTAATCCGCCCAGGGTGAGTCGGGACCTAAGACGAGGCCGACAGGCGTAGCCGATGGACAACGGGTTGATATTCCCGTACCCGTGTGAACGCGCCCCTGGTGAATCAGTGATACTAACCACCCTGAAACCGCTTGTGAACCTTCGGGTTCGTAGGTGGCGGATGCGTGGGACCTGATCTGGTAGTAGCCAAGCGATGGGGTGACGCAGGAAGGTAGCTGAGCCAGTCAGTGGTAATACTGGTGTAAGCCTGTAGGGAGTGACCTAGGCAAATCCGGGTCACACATATCCTGAGAGGTGACGCATAGCCGAATGAGGCGAATTCAGTGATCCTATGCTGCCGAGAAAAGCCTCTAGCGAGCTTTCACACGGCCCGTACCCCAAACCGACACAGGTGGTCAGGTAGAGAATACTAAGGCGATCGAGATAACTATGGTTAAGGAACTCGGCAAAATGCCCCGTAACTTCGGGAGAAGGGGGGCCTCGTCTGGTGATCACTCTTGCAGTGTGAGCTGGGTGGGGCCGCAGAGACCAGTGAGAAGCGACTGTTTACTAAAAACACAGGTCCGTGCGAAGTCGTAAGACGATGTATACGGACTGACGCCTGCCCGGTGCTGGAAGGTTAAGAGGACCGGTTAGCCATTTCGGTGGCGAAGCTGAGAATTTAAGCCCCAGTAAACGGCGGTGGTAACTATAACCATCCTAAGGTAGCGAAATTCCTTGTCGGGTAAGTTCCGACCTGCACGAATGGCGTAACGACTTCTCAGCTGTCTCAACCATAGACTCGGCGAAATTGCATTACGAGTAAAGATGCTCGTTACGCGCGGCAGGACGAAAAGACCCCGGGACCTTCACTACAGCTTGGTATTGGTGTTCGGTTCGGTTTGTGTAGGATAGGTGGGAGACTGTGAAGCGCTCACGCCAGTGAGTGTGGAGTCGTTGTTGAAATACCACTCTGATCGTATTGGACCTCTAACCTCGGACCATGATCTGGTTCAGGGACAGTGCCTGGTGGGTAGTTTAACTGGGGCGGTTGCCTCCCAAAATGTAACGGAGGCGCCCAAAGGTTCCCTCAGCCTGGTTGGCAATCAGGTGTCGAGTGCAAGTGCACAAGGGAGCTTGACTGTGAGACTGACAAGTCGAGCAGGGACGAAAGTCGGGACTAGTGATCCGGCACCGGCAAGTGGAAGCGGTGTCGCTCAACGGATAAAAGGTACCCCGGGGATAACAGGCTGATCTTCCCCAAGAGTCCATATCGACGGGATGGTTTGGCACCTCGATGTCGGCTCGTCGCATCCTGGGGCTGGAGTAGGTCCCAAGGGTTGGGCTGTTCGCCCATTAAAGCGGCACGCGAGCTGGGTTTAGAACGTCGTGAGACAGTTCGGTCTCTATCCGCCGCGCGCGTTAGAAACTTGAGGAAGGCTGTCCCTAGTACGAGAGGACCGGGACGGACGAACCTCTGGTGTGCCAGTTGTTCCACCAGGAGCACCGCTGGTTAGCTACGTTCGGAAGGGATAACCGCTGAAAGCATCTAAGCGGGAAGCCTGTTCCAAGATGAGGTTTCTCACCCCCTCGAGGGGGTAAGGCCCCCGGCAGACCACCGGGTTGATAGGCCAGAACTGGAAGCCCAGTAATGGGTGTAGGTGACTGGTACTAATAGGCCGAGGACTTACCACAAAGAAGCTACGCGTCCACTGTGCAGTATCTGAAACAACACACAGATACCCCCTTTTTTTCCTTTCACTGAACCCCCTGGACAGTTCCGCACCCACCCGGGTGCGTGGCCACGGCGGGGAACCGGAAAAAGGAAAGATGGGTGTGTGACAGTTTCATAGAGTTACGGCGGCCATAGCGGAGGGGAAACGCCCGGCCCCATTCCGAACCCGGAAGCTAAGCCCTCCAGCGCCGATGGTACTGCACTCGACAGGGTGTGGGAGAGTAGGACACCGCCGAACATCCGTTACCGAAAGGGGACCCAATATACTGGGTCCCCTTTCGTGGTTTGTGTGAAAGGAATGACTGTGTCGGAGAGCGACGACGGACGTCGATCCTTCCGCGGAGGCGGTGCCTCTAATTCTGGACGAGGCGGTGCTTCAGGTTCGGACCGAGGCGGTGCCTCGGGTTCGAGTAGAGGTGGCCCGTCGGGTGGTCGTGGTGGATCGTTCGGCGGCCCGCGAGATTCTCGTGGCGGTGCCGGCAATGACCGGCGAGGTGGGCAGCGCCGTGGGGGCGAGGGGGGATTCACTCCGCGGGGTCGTGATGGTGACCGCCCGCAGCGGCAGGATGCCCGTCCCGACGAACCCGACCTGCCCGAGAATGTCGAGGCCGGTGAACTTGATCCGACTGTCCGGCGTGACCTGCTGAGCTTGGACAAGACGAACGCGAATACCGTTGCGCGGCATCTCGTGATGGCGGGCAAGTTGGTTGACGACGATCCCCGACTGGCCCTGGCGCATGCGCGTGCGGCGCGGCAGCGGGCCGGACGTATCGCCGTCGTTCGCGAGGCCGCGGGGATCACCGCGTACCACGCTGGTGAATGGGCAGAAGCGCTGTCCGAGTTGCGGGCCGCACGTCGGATGGCTGGCGGTCCCGGACTCCTCGCCGTGATGGCGGACTGCGAACGCGGGCTGGGCCGACCCGAACGGGCGATCGAACTGGGTCGGAGCGAGGAAGCAGCGGCTCTGTCTGGTGATGACGCCGCCGAGCTGCGCATCGTAGTTGCAGGTGCGCGCATGGACCTCGGGCAGTTCGATCAGGCCGTGGTCACGTTGCAGACGCCGGACCTCGACGCTTCCCGTACCGGTCCGGGAGCTGCGCGTCTCTTCTATGCGTATGCCGACGCCCTGGTGGCCGCCGGCCGTATCGAGGACGGACTGAAGTGGTTCCTCAATTCGGCTGCGGCGGACCTCGAAGGTGATACCGACGCAGAGGAGCGTGTGGCCGAGCTGACCGGAGACGATCAGTGACGGTGGAGCCCGGTGGGGCGTCGTCGCTGCGTGACGGATATGACGCTCTGCTACTCGATCTGGACGGCACCCTGTACCAGGGTCCGCTGGCTATGCCCGGTGCCCGGGCCGCGCTGGCGTCGGGAACGCAAGCCCTCTATTACGTGACGAACAATGCGAGCCGTAGCCCAAGTGAGGTCGCCGCACACCTGACCGAGCTCGGTTTCGACGCCTCGGAGTCGAGGGTGGTCACGAGTTCGCAATCCGCAGCTCGACTCCTCGCTGAGAAGATCGAACCCGGTGCTGCAGTGCTGGTAGTCGGGACGGAAGCCCTGGCTGATGAAGTGGCGCGGGTCCGCTTGCGCCCGGTGCGGTTGTTCGCGGATTCGCCCGTCGCGGTGGTGCAGGGCCATTCTCCGACAACCGACTGGGCGATTCTTGCGGAGGCGACACTCGCCATCCGGTCGGGAGCTCTCTGGGTAGCGGCCAACGTCGATTCCACGCTCCCTACCGAGCGTGGGCTGGTGCTGGGCAACGGATCTATGGTGGCCGCTCTGCGCACCGCAACGTCCTCCGAACCTCTGGTCGCCGGTAAACCGGCAGCGCCTTTGATGGAAGACGCGATACGCCGCAGTGGGAGTTTGCGCCCTCTGGTTGTGGGCGACAGACTCGACACCGACATCGAGGGCGCCAACGCCGTGGGTCTCGAATCCCTGTTGGTGCTCACCGGGGTCAGTACTGCCATCGACGTCCTAAGGGCCACCGAGGAACAACGCCCGACCTTCGTCGCTTCCGAATTGGGTGCCCTCAACCGGCCTGCTGACGAATCGAGGGTCGGCGAGGACCGTCGCTTCTCCGTCGACTTCGACGGCACTGATCTGGTGATCGAACCGAAAGGCAGATCGATCGGCACTGCCGATTCGGTGACGCTGCTCCGGCACGTGGCTGTGTCAGCATGGAAGTACCCCGAGTTCGGCCGCGTCACCTCCACTCACCCGGCAGTCAGCGCCCTCGTGTCCGATTGGGGTGCTTGACCGCGCATCTCGAGTGCCCGTAGATCCTTTGTGTCCGCGGCGCGGTTCGCTGTATGCGTATCCGAGGGGGATCGACTAGCGTTGTGCCCGATGAGCACGCCAATACCGCGCCCGGGAGCCCATCTACCTGGGCGAACGCCGAGTGTCGACCCCGAGAAGATTTCCGCGGAGGTGGACGGATTGCTGACGCGGCTGCACGCCGTCGAACCGGATCCCGAGGACCCACACGGAGTCGGAGTCATTCCGAAGAAAGCGCATCTGCTCGAGAAGGCCCACGACGTTCTGGTGGAAGCGCTGGCCGCCGTGGACAAGATCTGAGGTGGCCCGACGCGCGCGGGTGGATGCCGAACTCGTTCGGCGTGGACTGGCCCGGTCCCGTGAACACGCCCAGGAACTCATAACTTCCGGCAGAGTACTGATCTCCGGAGTAGCTGCGACCAAACCTGCTACCGCCGTCGAAGCGGGAACACCGCTACGGGTGGTCGAGGTGGACAACGAGGTGTCCTGGGCTTCGCGGGGCGCCCACAAGTTGCTCGGCGCTCTCGAAGCGTTCGGACCCGGTGGGCTCTCGGTCGAGGGGAAGCGGTGTCTCGACGCCGGCGCCTCGACGGGGGGCTTCACGGATGTACTTCTCCACCATGGCGCCCGGGAGGTGGTCGCGGTGGATGTCGGATACGGCCAGTTGGTGTGGCGGTTGCAGTCGGACGATCGGGTTCGTGTAGTCGACCGCACCAACGTGCGTGCTATCGACGCCGAGCGCATCGGCGGACCTGTCGATCTGGTGGTCGCCGACCTGTCGTTCATTTCCCTCGAACTCGTGCTGCCGGCCTTCGTCGCGTGTGTCACTGCCGGCGCAGATCTCGTTCCGATGGTGAAGCCGCAGTTCGAAGTCGGTAAGGATCATGTCGGGTCGGGCGGAGTGGTCCGTGACCCGGAACTGCGGGTGGCTGCCGTCCTCAGGGTCGCAAGGGCCGCGGAGTCCCTGGGGCTGCGTACGCTGGGAGCCGTCGCGAGCCCGTTGCCAGGTCCCTCCGGAAATGTCGAGTATTTCCTGTGGCTCCGCTTGGGTGCCACTGCGGTGCCGGAACCGGGTGTCGTACCCGGGGTTGATGATGAACCGGTCGACTCGATCGAAGAGTTGATTCGCACCGCGGTGCAGGAAGGACCACAGTGAGCGGGGGAAGCAGCGGCACGGCACGCGAGATTCTGCTGGTGGCGCACCCGGGCCGTGCCGAAATCACGGAGACCGCACGGCGCGTCGGTGAGATCTTCAAGAGCGCTGGAATCGGACTGCGCGTCCTCGTCGACGAGGTCGACAACACACGCATCGAACCAATGGACGGCATGGCGCCCGACGAGTTCCTCGTGCCGGGATTCGAGGTGACGATCGTCCAGGCCGGTCCGCACGCCGCCCTCGGCTGCGAAATGGTGCTGGTCCTCGGAGGAGATGGGACTTTCCTTCGCGCCGCGGAACTTGCTCAGGCCGCGTCCATTCCGGTGCTGGGCATCAACCTCGGGCGCATCGGCTTCCTTGCCGAAACGGAGGCCGAACATCTGGACGAGGCACTCGGTCAGGTGGTGCGCCGCGAATATCGGGTGGAACAGCGCATGACGCTGGACGTCGTCGTTCGGGTGGACGACGAGATCATCGAGCGGGGCTGGGCGCTCAACGAAGCGAGCATCGAGAACCGGTCCCGGCTCGGTGTTCTCGAAGTGGTGCTCGAAGTCGACGGCCGCCCCGTGTCGGCGTTCGGATGCGACGGAGTGCTCATCTCGACACCGACGGGGTCGACGGCCTACGCCTTCTCCGCCGGCGGTCCCGTCGTGTGGCCCGAACTGGAAGCCTTGCTGGTTGTTCCGAGCAATGCCCACGCACTCTTCGCGCGGCCGCTCGTCACCAGCCCGGAGTCGATCATCGCTGTCGAGACGGTGGCCGGTAGTCATGATGGACTGGTTTTTTGTGACGGCAGGAGAACTCTCGAACTTCCTGCGGGTGCGCGGGTGGAGGTGGTGCGCGGTAAGGAAGCCGTTCGCTGGGTGCGACTCGACTCGGCTCCCTTCGCCGATCGCATGGTGCGAAAGTTCGAGCTGCCCGTCACCGGGTGGCGAGGAAGGAAACCCTAGACGTGCTGGCAGAGATCAGGATCGACAACCTCGGTGTGATCTCCGAGGCGTCCGCGCAGTTCCACGAAGGCTTGACAGTACTCACCGGTGAGACAGGCGCCGGAAAGACGATGGTGGTGACCAGCCTCCATCTCCTCAGCGGTGCCCGGGCAGACGCGGGCCGGGTGCGTCTCGGGGCGCCGCGAGCCGTCGTCGAAGGTCGTTTCGTGACGGACGAGAATTCCGAACGCGTCGAGCGGGCCGTCACCGAGTTGCTCGAGTCGACCGGCGCCGAGCGGGACGAAGACGGCACCATCATCGCGGTGCGGACCGTCAGCAGCGACGGCCGCTCGCGCGCGCACCTCGGCGGCCGCAGTGTCCCCGCCGGAGTGCTGTCCGACTTCACCGACCCGCTACTGACCGTGCACGGGCAGAACGACCAACTGCGGCTGTTGCGCCCCGACCAGCAGCGTGCTGCGCTCGACCGATTCGCGGAGAAAACCGTCGGCCCTCTCCTGGCGCGGTACCGCAAGCACCGCGACGAATGGCTGACCGCGCGATCGGAGTTGATCGAGCGAACCGGCCGCACGCGCGAACTCGCGCAGGAGGCCGATCAGCTGACGTTTGCTCTCAACGAAATCGACGGCATCGCCCCCACCCCAGGGGAGGACGAGTCGATCGTCGCCGAAGTGCGCAGGCTCAGCGAACTCGACTCCTTGCGGTCGGCAGCGCAGGAGGCGCAGACCGCGCTTGCCGGCGGTGACGAGATGGACGGTGACGGCGTGTCGCCGCCCGCCCTCGGCTTGCTGTCCGAAGCTCGCGCCCGTATCGAGTCCGCCACCGATCCGGAACTCGACGGGTTGGGTTCGCGTCTTGCGGATGCCATCGCCGTGGTCACGGACGTGTCGGCCGACCTCACCACCTACCTGGCCGGACTGCCCGCGGACCCCGGCGCGCTGGACTCGCTGTTGTCGAGGCAGGCGGAGCTCAAGAACCTCACGCGCAAGTACGCTGCGGACGTCGACGGCGTGCTCGAGTGGGCCGAGAACGCGCGGGCGCGGCTCGAGAAGATCGATGTGTCGTCCGATGCGCTGGCCGCGCTGACGAAGCAGGTGGAGGATTCGGCGGCGGCGACTGCCGAGGCGGCATCGAAACTCACTGCCGCCCGTGTCAAGGCTGCGGCCAAGCTCGCCAAGGCAGTGAGTTCGGAGCTGTCCGGTCTCGCGATGGGCCGCGCAGCTCTCGACGTGTCGGTACGCGCACGTGCGGCGGGCCCTCAGGACACCGCTCCGCTCACCGTGGAGGGCGCGCAGGTGCATGCCGGGTCGTCGGGTGTCGACGAAGTCGAGTTTCGTTTGTCGGCCCATAGTGGCGCACAGTCGCTGCCGATCAGCAAGAGCGCCTCGGGCGGTGAACTTTCCCGGGTGATGCTTGCACTCGAGGTGGTGCTTGCCGGATCCGATTCGGGTGCGACCATGGTGTTCGACGAGGTCGACGCAGGGGTTGGCGGCCGCGCTGCCGTCGAGATCGGCAAGCGACTGGGCCGGTTGGCGAGAACCCACCAGGTGATCGTGGTGACCCACCTGCCGCAGGTGGCGGCATTCGCCGATACCCATCTGGTGGTCGACAAGGTCGACGACGCCGACGGAGTCGTCAGTAGCGGGGTGCGCACCCTCACCGATGACGAGCGGGTCGTGGAACTGGCCAGGATGCTCGCCGGTCTCGACGACACGGAAACCGGTCGTGCGCACGCTGAGGAACTGCTTGCCACGGCAAAAGCCGAACGTGCTGTCTGAACGAAAACTGTTGGTGATGGTGGGACCGATGTGGTAGCTGGTTCGGCGCGCCTCCACAGGTGGGCTGTGCATCCGCGTCATCATCGAAGCTATGAAGATGCCGGCACTGCTGTCACGTAACACCGAAACTTTGCCTGGGGTCAGCGGCATCGCCAGGGTGGACCGCAACACAGCCAAGCTGCTGAGGCGTGTCGGGCCAGGCGACGTCGTCGTTCTCGACGAGCTCGACCTCGATCGCGGTACCGCGGACGCCTTGGTCAAGGCCGGCGTTCTCGCAGTGGTCAACGCGTCTCCGTCGATTTCGGGGCGCTATCCGAATCTGGGACCGGAGGTGATCGTCGCCAACGGGATCCTCCTGATCGATTCCGCGGGAACCGAGGTCTTCAAGAGCATCAAGGACGGAAGCAAGGTCCGGATCGACGGCGGCTGCGTATATTCGGGGGAGCGGCGCATCGCCAAGGGCGACGAGCAGACCGAGGCCGAAATCTCCGATCGGATGATCGAGGCGAAGACGGGACTGGTCGATCACCTGGAAGCGTTCTCCGGCAACACGATCGAGTTCATTCGCACCGAAAGTCCGCTTCTCATCGACGGGGTGGGAGTGCCGGATGTCGACGTCGACATGAAGGATCGGCACGTTGTGATCGTGTCCGACGGACCGGATCACGCGTCGGATCTGAAAAATCTCAAGCCGTTCATCAAGGAATACTCGCCGATTCTCATCGGTGTGGGGGCAGGCGCCGATGTTCTCAGATCTGCCGGCTACCGGCCCGACCTCATCGTCGGTGACCCGGAGGACATCACCAGCGCGACGCTGAAGTCGGGCGCCGAGGTGGTGCTGCCGGCAGACCAGGACGGGCATGCCTCGGGCTTGTCGCGTATCCAGGATCTGGGCATTGGGGCCATGACGTTCCCGGCTTCCGGGTCTCCGTCCGACCTGGCGCTGCTCCTCGCCGATCACCACGGTGCCTCGTTGATCGTGACCGTGGGCAACACGGTCTCGCTCGACGAGTTCTTCGACCGCGGCCGCCGCGACAGCAATCCGTCGGCGTTCATGACCCGATTGAAAGTCGGACCCAAGCTGGTGGACGCCAAGGCCGTGGCGACCCTTTACCGCAGCAGGGTGTCGGGAGGTGCCATCGCTCTGCTCGTACTGGCCGCTCTGGTCGCGGTCATCGTGGCCCTCGTCGTGTCGAATGTCGGTGGGGAAGCTCTGGACTGGGCTATCGCGACCTGGAACAGCTTTGCGCTGTGGGTGCAGGGGTTCTTCAAGTGATTTCTCTGCGTCAACATGCCATTTCGATCGCAGCGATCTTCCTGGCGCTGGCAATCGGGGTGGTACTGGGATCCGGCCTGCTGTCGAGCGGTCTCGTGTCCGGTCTCCGCGACGACAAGGTTGATTTGCAGAACGACATCGAAAATGCGAACGAACGCAACAACCAGCTGACCGAGCAGCTGAATTCGGCCGATGGTTTCGACTCGGCGGTGGCCGGCCGGGTGGTGGCCGACGCCCTTGCGGGGCGAACTGTCGTCGTGGTGACCACGCCCGACGCCGACCCTGCCGACCTCGACGGGGTGAACCGGATGATTGGGGCGGCCGGTGGCAGCGTCACGGGACGGGTGTCCCTGACGGACTCGTTCGTCGACGCCACTGGTGGTGACCGGCTGCGCACGGTCGTCAACAATGTCATCCCCGCCGGTGTCACCTTGAAGACGGGTGCCGTGGATCAGGGCAGCCTGGCGGGTGACCTCCTGGGCTCGGTGGTTCTGCTCGGCAAGGAGACCGGTCAGCCGCAGAGTTCACCGCAGGAGAGGGCGCTCGCTCTGGAAACGTTGCGAGGTGCAGGTTTCATCACCTACGACGACGGCGGGGTCGAGCCCGCCCAGCTCGCGGTGGTGCTCACGGGGGACCGTGACGTGGAGGACGGCGCCAGCGGTAACCGGGGCGCGGTGGTTGCCCGGTTCGCGGGAGCGTTGGACTCGCGCGGCGGTGGAACCGTCCTCGCCGGTCGTCCGGCTTCGGCGCAGGGAAACGGTGCGGTCGCCGTTGCCCGTGCCGATGCCGCACTGTCGGCGGCGCTCACGACGATCGACAACATCGACCGCGAAGCGGGAAAGATCACCGTTCCGCTGTCGTTGCAGGAGCAGCTCGGCGGCGCCGCCGGCCGGTATGGCACCGGACCCGGAACCACCGGAGTCACGGTTGGGGCGACGCCCGCGTAGTGCACGTCACACCCTGGGGGAGTGCAATCTCGGCGCGTTGTTTCCCGCAGGTCTGCCGAGGTGTTACCGTGAAGTCCCGTGGGTCGGCAGGCCCCAGCATTGCTCGAACAGACCAAGCCCTGCACAGTCGTCACGGGAGCCCCTTTGCCACAGTCACGCACTTCTTCGCGTACCGCCACCAAGCACATCTTCGTCAGCGGCGGCGTCGCCTCCTCGCTCGGCAAGGGCCTCACAGCCTCGAGTCTGGGACAATTGCTGACCGCGCGAGGGATGCGCGTGACCATGCAGAAACTGGATCCGTACCTCAACGTCGATCCGGGAACGATGAATCCCTTCCAGCACGGTGAAGTCTTCGTGACGGAAGACGGCGCCGAAACCGACCTCGATGTCGGCCACTACGAGCGCTTCCTCGATCGCGACCTTTCCGGTCAGGCGAATGTGACCACGGGCCAGGTGTATTCGACGGTCATCGCCAAGGAACGGCGGGGGGAGTATCTCGGGGACACCGTCCAGGTCATTCCGCACATCACGGACGAAATCAAGAGCCGCATCCTCGCCATGAGTGGGCCGGACCTGCAGGGTCAGCGTCCCGATGTGGTGATCACCGAGATCGGCGGCACCGTCGGCGACATCGAGTCGCAGCCGTTCCTCGAGGCGGCCCGTCAGGTGCGACACGACGTCGGCCGCGACAATGTCTTCTTCCTCCACGTCTCTCTGGTTCCGTACCTGGCGCCGTCGGGTGAGCTGAAGACGAAGCCCACCCAGCACTCGGTTGCCGCGCTGCGGAACATCGGTATCCAGCCCGACGCGCTGATCCTGCGCTGCGACCGCGAGGTCCCGCCGGCGCTGAAGAACAAGATCGCGCTGATGTGTGACGTCGACGTCGACGGATGTATCTCGACACCCGACGCGCCGTCGATCTACGACATCCCGAAGGTTCTTCACAGCGAGGGCCTCGACGCATACGTCGTGCGTCAGCTGGGGCTACCGTTCCGGGACGTGGACTGGACGGTCTGGGGAAATCTTCTCGAGCGCGTCCACCAGCCGCGCGAGACGGTGCGGATCGCGCTCGTCGGCAAGTATGTCGACCTTCCCGACGCGTACCTGTCGGTCACCGAGGCACTGCGAGCGGGAGGGTTCGCTCATCGATCCAAGGTGGAGATCTCCTGGGTTCCCTCGGACGCCTGTGAGACCGAAGCCGGAGCGCAGGCAGCGCTGGGGGATGTGGACGGGGTGCTGATTCCCGGCGGCTTCGGGATCCGTGGCATCGAGGGCAAGCTCGGCGCCATCCGGTATGCGCGCCACCGCAAGATCCCACTGCTCGGCCTGTGCCTCGGCTTGCAGTGCGTCGTGATCGAGGCCGCCCGCAGCGTGGGGCTCGAGGATGCCAACTCTGCGGAGTTCGAGCCCGAGACTACGCACCCGGTCATCTCCACGATGGCCGATCAGGAAGACGTCGTGGCCGGCGAAGCCGACCTCGGTGGAACGATGCGCCTCGGCGCCTATCCGGCCGTGCTGGCCAAGGGTTCGGTCGTTGCGCGGGCGTACGGCAGCGAGCAGGTTTCCGAACGTCATCGGCACCGCTACGAGGTCAACAATGCCTACCGCGACCGCATCGCCAAGAGCGGTCTTCTCTTCAGTGGGACCTCGCCGGACGGGCACCTCGTCGAGTTCGTCGAGTACCCGGCGAAGCAGCATCCGTTCTTCGTCGCGACGCAGGCCCACCCGGAGCTCAAGAGCCGTCCGACTCGTCCGCACCCCTTGTTCGCAGCATTCGTCGCAGCGGCGTTGACGTACAAGCTCGAAGAACGCCTTCCCGTCGACGTCCACGGTGAGGAGCGGACGGTCGAGGTCGCCGTGGCGGACGAGGTGGCCGCCACCGACCGGGCGTCGATCGACAGTGCCGGATAAGTAGAGCCGGCGCATGACCGACACCGATCGGCACGAATTCGACATTCTCGACTCGCGCGTCGTCTACAGCGGGGCCATCCTGGCATTGCGTCTGGACGAGGTGGCGATGCCGAATGGGCGGACAGCCGAACGAGAGGTCGTCGAGCATCACGGCGCAGTTGCAGTCGTGGTGCTCGACGACGAGAACCGACTCGTCCTCATCCACCAGTACCGGCACCCGGTGGGCCGCCGGCTGTGGGAGATTCCGGCGGGCCTCCTCGACGAACCGGACGAGGACCCGCTGGAGGCTGCGAAGCGGGAGTTGGCCGAGGAAACAGGACTCGCGGCGAAACAGTGGGCGGTCCTCGTGGACGTGGCTGTCTCGCCCGGCTTCACCGACGAGTCGGTGCGGGTGTTTCTCGCGGAGGACCTCTACACCGTCCACCGGCCCGAACCGGAGCACGAAGAGGCCGACCTCGAGATAGAGCGGTTCCCGCTCGACGAGGCGGTGGCGATGGTCCTGCGCGGTGAGATCGTCAACGCCACCGCGGTTTCCGGGATCATGTCGTTGGCCGCAATCAAGTCGCGACCCGACACGCCACTACGCGACCGGGATGCACCGTGGGTCGATCGTCCGGCGAGTTTCAGTGAGAGAAAACGCTCACGTGCCGGGGTCGAAGCCGCCGGAGAATGATCCGGTGATCGCGCGGCAGGTCGAGACGTACCTCGATCACCTGGCAGTCGAACGCGGTGCTGCCCGCAACACCATCTCTTCGTATCGGCGTGACCTGTCGCGGTACACACAATTCCTCGCCGATCGAGGGATCACGGACATCGGACGGGTCCGCGAGCAGGATGTCAGTGAATTCGTCGTCGCGCTGCGCAGCGGTGACCCCGCGCGCGGCCTGCCGGCGCTGGCCGCGAGTTCGGCCGCCCGCGCGTTGATCGCGGTGCGCGGGTTTCACCGTTTTGCCACCGCGGAGGGGATCGCGGCGGTGGACGTGGCTCGGGTAGTCCGACCACCCTCGCCGGCCACTCGGCTTCCCAAATCGTTGCCCGTCCGCGAGGTGCTGTCTCTACTCGAGGCCGTCGGGGGCGGAGGGCCCGCCGACGGGCCCAGAGCGGTGCGAGACCGCGCTCTTCTCGAGTTGCTGTACTCCACGGGGGCCCGCATCTCCGAAGCGGTCGGCCTCGATGTAGACGATATCGACACCGAGAACCGCTCTGTCCTGCTCCGCGGTAAGGGCGGAAAGCATCGGGTCGTCCCCGTGGGCAGGCCCGCGGTCGAAGCCCTCGACGCCTACCTGGTCCGCGGCCGGCCGGCGCTGATGTCGCGGGGCACGCCCGCGCTCTTCCTCAATGTCCGCGGTGGTCGACTGTCACGGCAGAGCGCTTGGAAGGTGTTGCAGACTGCGGCGGAGGCTGCCGGGATCACGGTAGCGGTCTCGCCGCACACGCTGCGGCACTCGTTTGCCACTCACCTTTTGGACGGGGGCGCCGATGTGCGCGTCGTCCAAGAGTTGCTCGGACACGCCTCCGTCACGACCACACAGATATATACCCTGGTCACGGTGGGTGCGCTGCGTGAAGTGTGGGCCCACGCGCACCCTCGGGCGCGGTAGGCGAACGCGTGTCGAGGGGAATATTCACGGTACGAAGCGGTAGCGTTCGTATAACGATGTGTGATCGACAGCGAGCATCGAGAGAACAGGGGATCATCGGACCGTGGTGACACCGCAGCCGCCAGCAGCGGAGTCAGGGCACTCGCAATCGGAGGGCGACATGTTCGACATGCGACAGACCGACCCCGCAGCCCTGTTCGACGACACCGTCGTCGAATCGGGTGAGCTCGGCCCCACGGGGAGACCGACCCGTGCGGTGCCGGAACCCACGCCGCTGCCATCCCACGGTCCCGCGAGGATCGTCGCGATGTGCAACCAGAAAGGTGGGGTCGGGAAGACGACGTCCACGATCAATCTGGGGGCGTCCCTCGCCGAGTACGGCCGTCGGGTCCTGCTCGTCGATCTCGACCCGCAGGGCGCGCTGTCTGCCGGCCTGGGGGTCGCGCACCACGACCTCGACCTCACCGTGCACAACCTGCTCGTCGAACCCCGCGTGTCGATCGACGACGTGCTGATGCGGACACGCGTCGAGAATCTCGACCTGTTACCGAGCAACATCGACCTCTCCGCCGCGGAGATCCAGCTCGTCACCGAGGTCGGACGGGAACAGACCCTGGGCCGGGTGCTGCATCCCGTGCTGGACCGGTACGACTACGTCCTCATCGATTGCCAGCCGTCCCTCGGGCTGCTTACCGTCAACGCTCTCGCCTGCGCGGACTCGGTGATCATCCCCATGGAATGCGAATACTTCAGCCTGCGTGGACTGGCGCTGCTCAACGACACCGTCGAAAAGGTGCACGACCGACTGAACCCGAAGCTCGAACTCGCCGGGATCGTGGTGACCATGTTCGACGCCCGCACGCTCCACGCCCGCGAGGTGATGGCCAGGGTGGTCGAGGTGTTCGGCGATGTGGTGTATGACACGGTGATCAACCGGACCGTACGATTCCCGGAGACCTCTGTGGCCGGTGAGCCGATCACCACCTGGGCGCCGAAGTCGCCCGGTGCCGAGGCGTACCGCGCGTTGGCCCGTGAGGTCATCCACCGTTCCGGCCGGTAAGTGGTGAACACCCAGAACGTCGTGGCTCCATCGCACACCGAGAATCCCGGCGCGGCATCGGTGCCGGCCGAGTCGAACGATCAGCAGGCCTCCGCCGTCAAGGCCGGCTTCCGGGTGACCCTGCGGAACTTCGAGGGACCGTTCGACCTGCTGCTCACGCTCATCAACCAGCGTGAGCTCGACGTAACGGAAGTCGCGCTCCATCAGGTGACCGACGACTTCATCGTCTACACCCGCGAACTCGGTGCGGAGATGGGCCTCGACCAGACCACCGAGTTCCTGGTGGTCGCCGCAACACTCCTCGACCTCAAGGCGGCGCGACTTCTGCCGGCCGGACAGGTGGAGGACGCCGAGGATCTGGCCCTGCTCGAGGCCCGTGACCTGCTGTTTGCCCGACTGCTCCAATATCGCGCGTACAAGCAGGCGGCCCAGCTGTTCGGCGAACTCGAAGCCGCGGCCCTTCGGCGATATCCGCGATCGGTCGCGCTGGAAGACCAGTTCACAAGCCTGCTTCCCGAGGTGTTGCTCGGGGTCGACCCGCAGCGGTTCGCCGAGATCGCCGCAACCGTGTTCACCCCCCGCCCGACTCCGACCGTGGGACTCGACCACCTGCACGACATGCACGCGGTGTCGGTGCCCGAGCAGGCGGCCCGGATACTGGAACTGCTTCGCGGACGTGGCGCGAATCAATGGGCGAGCTTCGGTGAACTGGTGTCGGAATGTGAGGTAGCAGTCGAGATCGTGGCACGATTTCTCGCGTTGCTCGAGCTGTACCGCGAGCAGTCGGTGCTGTTCGAGCAACCCGAGCCTCTCGGTGAATTGTTGGTGAGCTGGACCGGGGGCGACGTCCGTCTCCCGGTGACCGAGGAGGATTACGGATGAGCTCGGCCCCGCACGACGAGCCCCACGAGCCCCATGCCTCCGGCAGTGACGACGAGCCGGCTTCGCTCGGCGGTGACGACGAACTGTCGGACGCCGAGCTCGAGGCCATTCTGGAGTCGCTGCTGTTGATCGTCGATTCGCCTGCCGGGGTCGATCTGCTGTCCTCCGTGACCGGGGCTTCTGTGAAACGCATCACTGAAACCCTCAACCGGATGTCCGCCGAGCTCACCGCTCGCAGTAGTGGCATGGACCTCCGATATGCCGGTGACGGTTGGCGTCTCTATACCCGCACCGTCTATGCGCCCTACGTGGAGCGCCTGTTGCTGGACGGGGCACGCTCCAAGCTGACGAGGGCTGCTTTGGAGACTCTTGCTGTCGTGGCATACCGTCAACCGTTGACCCGCGCACGGATCAGTGCGGTGCGCGGCGTCAACGTGGATGGTGTGGTGCGCACGCTTCTCGCTCGTGGATTGATCGCCGAAGCCGGGGTCGATCCCGATACCAACGCCACGCAGTATTCGACGACGGAGCTCTTCCTGGAACGGCTCGGCTTGGCCTCTCTGGCCGATCTGCCCGCCCTGGCCCCGTTGCTGCCGGACGTGGACCTGATAGACGACATCAGCGACAGTCTGGAATCTGACCCACGATTTGCGAGAATGAATAAAGCTACGGCGTCCACGGACAAGTTGGACACCGGGCTCGACACCGAAGACTGACAGGGATCGTAGAAAAAAGTGAAGAAACCCGCTCGCCGAGATGGCACACCGGATCGCAACAACAACAAGCATCGCACCGACAAGACGGAGACCGGCCACAGGTCGGGCCGGTCGGAGACCGGCCAGCGTCCAGGTCGGCCGGAGGCCGCAACGACCCGAACAGGTCGGCCGGACGCCGCGAAGGGCCGCTCAGGCAGGCCGGACGCCGCGAAGACTCGAACCGGCAGGCCGGAAGCCCCGGTGGCCACGAACAAGCGGGGCAAGCCGAAATCGGCCAAACCCCAGCGCGCGCAAACTCAGGCGCCCAAGGTCAGCAATGCCAAGCCCGCCCGGCACCAGCATGCAGACGCCGAAAGGCCTGTCGGGCCCCCACAGGGCGACGGTGTGCGGTTGCAGAAGGTGCTCGCCCAGGCTGGAGTCGCGTCACGTCGCGCCGCCGAGGAACTGATCTCCCGGGGCCGGGTCGAGGTCGACGGTCGCATCGTGATCGAGCAGGGGTTGCGGATCGACCCCGAAAACGCTGTCGTTCGCGTGGACGGTGTACGCGTCGTCGTCCAGAAGGATCTGGTCCATCTCGCGCTGAACAAGCCACGCGGGTGGCAGTCGACCATGTCCGACGACCTCGGTCGTCCGTGCGTGGGTGACATCGTCTCCGAAAGGGTCGCGGCCGGTCAGCGGCTGTTCCACGTGGGCCGCCTCGACGCTGACACCGAGGGTCTGCTGCTGCTGACCAACGACGGGGATCTGGCCCATCGGCTCATGCACCCGTCGTTCGAGGTGTCGAAGACCTATCTGGCGACCGTGTCCGGTGCACTCGAGCGCGGTGTCGGGAAGAAGCTCAAAGAGGGCGTCGAACTCGACGACGGGCCGGCAAAAGTCGACACCTTCACCCTCCTCGACATCAACGAGGGCAAGTCCTTGGTCCGGGTCACGCTCCATGAAGGCCGCAAGCACATCGTGCGCCGACTGTTCGACGCAGTCGGGCATCCGGTGATCCGGCTCGTCCGGACGGACATCGGTCCCGTGGCCCTGGGTGAACAGCGCCCGGGAACGCTGCGAGTCCTCGGCCGCGGCGAGGTCGGCGGCCTGTACGGGGCGGTGGGTCTGTGAGCGCCGCCTCGCTGGTCGTCGCCATGGACGGGCCGTCCGGAACCGGCAAGTCGAGTGTGTCGCGGCAGCTGGCGCAGGAGCTCGGAGCCCGCTACCTCGACACCGGTGCCATGTACCGCATCGCAACCTTGCACGTCCTCCGCAAGGGAGTGGACCTCGGGGATCCCGACGCGATTGCCGACGCCACCGCCGGTCTGCCCTGGTCGATCGGCACCGACCCCACCCGTGAGCAGGTTCTGCTCGACGGTGAGGACGTCGCCCAGGAGATTCGAGGGGACGCGGTCACCAAAGCTGTCTCTGCCGTCTCCGCCGTCCCTGCCGTTCGCGCTCGCCTCGTCGAGGCGCAGCGTCGTCTGACAGCGGATGCGGACCGGATCGTCGTGGAAGGGCGGGACATCGGGACGGTCGTCCTGCCCGACGCCGACGTAAAGATTTTTCTCACCGCTTCGTCGGCCGCCCGCGCTCAGCGCAGGAACGCGCAGAATCTCGCGGAGGGGCGGGGTGACGATTACGCCGCGGTCCTCGCCGACGTCGAGCGCCGCGACCACCTCGACTCCACACGCGCCGTGTCGCCGCTGCGGCCGGCAGAAGATTCTGTGCTGGTCGACACCAGCGAACTCGGAATCGACGACGTGATCGGCAGGTTGCTGCTGGTGGTAAGCGAGAGAACTGGAGCAGTGCAGTGACCGAACAATTCACAACTGAATTCGCGGGCGACGGAACGTGGAGCGAAGAGTCCGACTGGGAAGTCGTCGATCTGGAAGACGGAACCGACGGCGAAGCCCATATTCCCGTACCCACCGTTGCGGTGGTAGGCCGTCCGAACGTGGGTAAATCCACGCTGGTCAACCGCATCATCGGTCGTCGCGAGGCGGTCGTCGAGGACATTCCCGGTGTGACCCGCGACCGCGTTTCCTATGAGGCCAACTGGAGCGGTCGCCGATTCCTGGTACAGGACACCGGTGGTTGGGAGCCCGACGCGAAGGGTCTCCAGCAGTCCGTGGCGCGGCAGGCGGAACTGGCGATGCAGACCGCGGATGCGATTCTCCTCGTGGTCGACGCCGTTGTCGGCGCTACCGCCACCGATGAGGCCGTCGCCAAGGTCCTGCGCCGCTCCAAAACTCCAGTCTTGCTGGTAGCCAACAAGGTTGACGACGGGCGCACCGAATCCGAGGTTGCGGCCCTGTGGTCGCTGGGCCTCGGGCAACCGCACTCGGTGAGTGCGACACACGGCCGAGGTACCGGCGACCTCCTGGACGAGGTTCTCGCCGCGCTGCCCGAAACCCCTCGCGAAGGTATCCCGGGTGGCGGTCCGAGGCGTGTCGCTCTGGTCGGCAAACCGAACGTCGGCAAGTCGAGTCTGCTGAACAAGCTGTCGGGTGACGAGCGTTCCGTCGTCCACAACGTCGCGGGCACTACCGTCGACCCGGTCGACTCGATCGTCGAGCTCGGTGGCCGGCCGTGGCGATTCGTCGACACGGCAGGCTTGCGCAAGCGCGTCAGTCACGCCAGCGGTGCTGAGTTCTACGCCTCCCTACGCACGAAGAGCGCCATCGAGGCCGCCGAGGTCGCGATTCTGCTCATCGATGCGTCCGAGCCGATCTCGGAGCAGGACCTGCGCGTGCTCAGCATGGTGGCCGATGCGGGTCGCGCGCTCGTGATCGCCTTCAACAAGTGGGATCTCGTCGACGAGGATCGCCGCCTTCAGCTCGATCGGGAAGTCGACCGGGACCTGGTCCGGGTGCCGTGGGCCCAGCGGGTCAATATCTCGGCGCACACGGGTCGGGCGGTACAGAAGTTGGTACCCGCGCTGGACACGGCGCTCGAGTCCTGGGACAAGCGCATTCCGACCGGCCGGCTCAACAACTGGCTGAAGGAAGTCGTGGCTGCCACCCCGCCGCCGATGCGTGGTGGACGTCTCCCACGGGTGATGTTCGCCACCCAGGCCGGAACGCGGCCGCCGACCTTCGTACTGTTCACTACCGGTTTCCTCGAGGCCGGGTACCGGCGATTCCTCGAGCGGCGCCTGCGTGAGGAGTTCAACTTCGACGGCAGCCCCGTCCGGATCTCGGTACGTGTCCGGGAGAAGCGGGACCGACGCGGACGGTAGTTCGGGAGAATCGCCCTGACCAGGCGATTAGCGTTGAGGACTGCCACTGATGTAATCTCATCGAGCACCTGAACGAGGGTGTGGACGGGCTGTGGCGCAGCTTGGTAGCGCACTTGACTGGGGGTCAAGTGGTCGCAGGTTCAAATCCTGTCAGCCCGACCGCACATGACCTGGTGGACGAACACGTCCGCCAGGTCATTGTCGTTTCTGGCCTTGCTCCCTCGCGCGAGACTTGCGGACACCGATGGCGGGAAGGCAATGCCGAGGAAGCGCTCTGGCGTCAGTTCGTGACGATGACGGGGTCACCGATCTTGGCGTGGTCGTAGAACCATCGCGCATTCTCGATGCTGAGATTGATACAGCCGTGACTGACGTTCTCGCGCCCCTGCGAGGCCACCGACCACGGCGCGCCGTGGATGAAGATCCCGCCCCAGGTGATGCGGGTGGCGTACTCCACGTAGAGCCGGTACCCCTCCGGGGAGTCGATCGGGACGCCGTACGTCGACGAGTCCATCACCATGTCGCGGAACTTCTCGAGGACGGGGAACGTGCCGAGCGGCGTTTCGTAGCCGGGTTTGCCAAACGACGCCGGCATGGTGTGCACTACGCGGTCGTTGATGCTCACGGTGAACTGGTGTGTCGTAGTGTTCGCTACGGCGACCAGCGCGTCGCCGACCTGGAACTGGGACTTCGATCCCGCGAATTCGACGGTGACCGCGGTGTGCGCCGGCCAGAAAGCGTCGGGGGTCCACCGCAGTTCGCTGTCATCGATCCACGAATAGTGTCCGGTCACAGGCGTTGACGGTGAGATCGCGACAGCGCGTTCGGCGCTCGCCCGGTCGGCAACAGGCGATCGGAACCGGATGATGATCGGTTGCGCGACGCCGACGACCTCACCGCTCGAGGGTGCGATCTCCGGAGCGACGACTTGTGCAACGACGGCCGGCGGTACAGCGGCGCCGGCGGCACTCACCCCGCACAAGGCCAGGACGGCGAGAACCGCCACGAGAAACAGGCGTGCACCGTGCTGCTGCGCTTTCCGCATGGCCGTCAGCCCTTCGCATCACTGTGAGCTCATTTCAGTCAAACACAGCGTCGTCCGGGAACGGAACCGAGGAGATGTCACGACTTCATGACTGCTCGACGGTCCCGCGAGTAGCGTCAGTTCCGGGAAGTCAGCGAAACGGAGGAGCACATGTCCGGACGATTCGAAGGCACCGTGGTGATCGACCGCCCCATCGAGTACGTGTTCGCCTATCTCGCGGCAGGCGTCAACGACCCGGATTTCAGTCCCCGTGTGCAGAAGATCACGAAGTCCACTGACGGACCACCCGGAGTCGGGACGGTGTTCGTCAGCACCGTGAAGGATGCCGGAGTGACCACCACACGGGAATTCGAGCTGACCGAATTCGAGGCACCGAAAAAGATACGGTGGACCGAACGGTCCAAGAACATCGTGACGGCGAAGGAAGGCGGCTACGACCTCGAGCCGGCCGGAGCCGGCACGAAAGTCACCATCTACAACGAGCTGGAAGGCCACGGAATCGGCAAGCTGATCGCTCCTCTCGCGCTCCGCGCTGCACGCAAGGACGCGCCGAACTTCGCTCGGCGAATCAAGGCGGCCGCGGAGAAGTGATTCTCCCGTGTGCCGGCCGACCGCGGGACGTACCGAGAGATCCAAACGGCAGGAAATCCCATGCAGGGGCGGATAGTGTCGGGTGATGGTTGATGCGCCCGTCCTCGACAGAAACCACCTCGCCGACGCGCTCGCGCACTTCGAACCGCGGATAGTCGATCCGACCGATCGTCGATCGGCGGCAGTCGTGATCGCTGTGATGAGCGACGGATCGGGCGGGCAGGCCATTCCACTCACCATGCGCCCGACCAAGATGCGAGCGCACCCGGGCCAGTTCGCGTTGCCCGGGGGCGGCGTGGATGCGGGGGAAACCGGGGCGGACGCGGCGCGCCGTGAATTGCATGAAGAGCTCGGTCTCGATGTGGAGCCGTCCGCGGTTCTCGGCCGCCTCGACGACTACGTCACCCGCTCCGGCTACGTCATCACCCCCTTCGTCGTGTGGTCGGATCGATCGATCACTACTCTCGTTCCCCATCTCGAGGAGGTGGCGGAAGTTTTCGCGGTGGGACTTCCCGAAATCGACACCGAGCCGCGGTTCGTCGACATCCCCGAATCGTCGAAGCCGGTGATTCAATGGCCGTTCCGGCGACACCTGGTACACGCGCCGACCGGCGCGGTGGTGTACCAATTTCGGGAAGTCGCGCTCCACGGCCGCCACACCCGGATCGACGGGTTCGACCAACCGGTCTTCGCTTGGCGTTAGCCGAATCACAGTGGGGTCGCTGCGACTAGGGTCACACCCTGTGACCATCTTCGAATCCGTGGCTCGCAAGTTCGACCGCACCGGCGTCGACCCTGTCGTCTGGCATGCTCCCGCACCGCCCACTCCCACAGGTCTTCTCGCGCCCAACCGAGTGCTCGACGATCCCGAGCGATGGCAGTTGCCGTCCGGTGAAGGCCCGGAAGACGTTGCCGTCGATGCCGAGGGACGGGTGATCACCGGGGGCAACGACGGTCGGATCTGGCGGTTCGATATCCACGGGAAGGCTATGCCGATCGCCGACACCGGCGGGCGCCCACTCGGGATCGAGGTGCTGGACGACGGCCGATTTCTCGTGTGTGATGCCGCGCGCGGGGTCCTGCGGGTAGATGACAGTGGGCGCGTCGAGGTGCTGGCCGAATCCGCTGTGGGGCGACCGATCCTGGCGTGCAACAACTCTGCCGTCGGCCGTGACGGGATCGTGTATTTCACCGACTCGTCGGCCCGCTTCACCATCGATGATCATCGGTACGATCTTCTCGAGCACCGGGGGACCGGCCGATTGCTCCGGTTGGACCCGAAGACGGGGGAGACCGATCTCCTCGCAGAGGGGTTGCAGTTCGCCAACGGCGTCGGATTGGCGGCAGACGAATCCTTCGTCCTGGTCGCCGAGACCGGGGCCTATCGTATTTCTCGCGTCGACCTCACGGGCCCGTCTCGGGGGAGCGTGTCGGTATGGGCGGAGAACCTCCCCGGCATTCCCGACAACATGACGTCGCACACGTCTGCCGGTCTGTTCTGGGTCGCGCTCTACAGTCCGCGCATGAGAGTGCTCGACATGCTCGCGCCGTATCCGACGTTACGGATTCTGGCAGCAAATCTGCCCGAAGCGGTGCAGCCCGCGCCGCGGCGTGCCGGCTGGGTGATCGCCCTCGACTCGAACGGCACGATCGTGCATAGTCTGCGCGGTGGTAGAGGAAGCTACTCACCCATCACCGGCGTCCGGGAGCATGAGGGGTGGCTGTATCTGGGAAGTCTGACCGCGGACTGTGTTGCCCGCGTCCCAGCGCCGCGATGATCGGGACGCGTCCGCACATCGACGAGTGACACGTGGCTGAGGTGGCCCACGGTCGCCTGAAGCCCGGACCCGTTGTGGAAGAGTGGCGAGAGCGTTGCGAGGAGCAGCGCGCGACACTGCGCAATCGAGGGCTGGGGAGACTGTGGTGGATTCGGTGGACCGGGGCATCGTGCGGTCGGACCGCATCGTGACCGTGCCCAACGTCCTCAGTGTCATCCGCTTGATCGGCGTGCCGCTGTTCGTCTATCTCTTGCTCGTCACCCACGCCGACGGGTGGGCGCTGGCCATCCTCATGATCAGTGGATTCACCGACTGGCTCGACGGCAAGCTGGCGCGGGTACTGAATCAGTCCTCGAAGCTGGGTGCGCTCCTCGACCCCTTCGTCGACCGCCTCTACGTCGTGACCACCTTGGTGACTTTCGTGGTGCGTGGGTTCATTCCCTGGTGGGTGGCCGCCATCCTCATCGGGCGTGACGCCGTTCTGGCGCTGACCCTGCTCATCTACCGGCGCCGCGGATTGCCCCCACCGGACGTGATCTATCTGGGTAAGGGTGCAACCTTCCTGCTCATGTTCGCGCTGCCGATGATCCTCGCCGCGCACGTCGACTGGGATTTCGCCCCGGTAGCGCAGCCTGCGGGTGCCGCTCTCCTCATCTGGGGCACAGCGTTGTACCTCTGGACCGGTCTGCTGTACATCGCCAACGCACTCGTCGTGGCACGTACCGTTCCCGTGCGAGCGCCGGGTGGCGACGACCACGAGGTCCGCTGATGAAACGGATCGACACCGGCGTCCGCCGAAATCCGGTGCCGTCCCTTCTCCGGTCCCTGATGAACGATCACCTGGACCCCGGCTATGAAGGCGCCGCCGAGGATCGCGAACACGGCCATGCGCGGCAGACCCGGTGGGGAAACCGGGTATGGATTTCGCTCGGTGCGCTGCTGATCGGCCTGGTGCTCGCGGTGGCGTACCGCCAGGCCACCGAACGCCTGCCGGGTACCGAACAGGTCCGGGCAGAACTGCTCGGCAAGGTACACGACGCCGAAGCCCGCGTCGGCAGTCTCGAGGACACCCGCGACGGCTTGTCCGTGCGCACGGACGACGCTCGAGCCGCAGCCTTGGCGGGTGATGCGCGTGGAGCCGCCGTCCTCGCGGAGCTGCGCGCCCTCGAGGGTGACGCGGCGGTCGAGGCCGTCCGCGGTCCAGGACTCACCGTGACACTGACCGATCCCGCGGCTCGGCCCAACCTGTCCGACTCGTCGCAGCGCTCGGTGGGGGGAAAGGCTGTGGTGCTCGACCGCGACCTCCAATCAGTCGTCAACTCGCTGTGGGCCAGCGGAGCCGAGGCCGTGGCGGTCGGTGATGTACGGATCGGCCCTACCGTGACGATCCGGCAGGCGGGCGGCGCGATGCTCGTGGACAATCAGCCCGTGTTCTCGCCGTACGTGGTGTCTGCGATCGGACCGCAGAGGCCGATGCAGACGGGATTCGTGGTGAGCGATGCGTACTTGCGAATGTCGAGTATCGCTCAGCTGTACGGCATCGGCTTCTCGGTGGCCGAAGCGGACGAACTCGACCTTCCTGCGGCCCCGGCCCGCGAGGTGCGCTCGGCGCAGGTGGCAGGAACTCGATGAGACGGCGGAGTGACCAGGAACTCGATGAGAGGGCTAGTGACATGGAGGCGGCGCTCGGATGAAGGCAGTGCTCAAGGGTGGATCGGCGCTGTACGGCGTCCTCGCGCTGGTGGTGGGCATCGTGCTCGGAGTGGTGTTCAGCCCTCAGGTGCCCGATGCCGTGCAGCCCTACCTGCCGATCGCCGTGGTGGCGGCGCTCGACGCCGTGTTCGGCGGACTGCGTGCCTACCTGGACGAGATCTTCGATTCGAAGGTGTTCGTCGTCTCGTTCGTGTTCAACGTTCTGGTGGCCGCGCTGATCGTGTGGCTGGGGGATCAACTGGGAGTGGGCACCCAGTTGTCGACCGCGATCGTCGTGGTGCTCGGTATCCGGATCTTCGGCAACGCGGCGGCTCTCCGCCGTCGCCTCTTCGGAGCGTGATCGGGCAATGAGCGGTCACGAGGGCAGACACGAACTCCACCAGGACGAATCGGCGTCGCGCCGGTCCCACGTCGTCTTCGCCGTGCTGGCCGCACTTCTTCTCGGTGGCCTGGGAATCGCGATCGTGACTCAGGTGAAGAACACCGGCTCCGGTGACACGCTCGACTCCGCGAGCCCGGCGGACCTCTTGGTCGTGCTCGATACGCTGAACCAGCGGGAAGCGGCCCTGCGGCAGGAGATCGCTTCCCTCGAGCAGACGCTGGACACTTTACAGCGAAGTGGTAGCTCGGGTGCCGCCCTCGACGAGGCACGCGCACGCCTGACCGCGTTGTCGATCCAAGTGGGGAGCGCACCGGCCACGGGGCCCGGGGTGACGATGAGCATCACCGACCCAGGGAAAGGGGTGGGCTCCGAAGTGCTCCTCGACCTCGTGCAGGAGTTGCGGGCGGCGGGTGCCGAGGCCATCTCACTGCAAGGCACGCAGGGTGCTCCCATCCGGATCGGCGTCGACTCCTGGGTGTCGGGGTCTGCAGGCGATCTGTCGATAGACGGTCAGCGCGTGACCGCGCCGTACAGCGTTGTCGCGATCGGGGATCCACCCACCCTCGCGGCCGCGCTCAACATCCCCGGCGGGGTGGTCGACACCGTCGCGCGCAGCGGTGGACAGCTCGAGATCGAACAATCACAGCAGGTCACGATCTCCGCCTTGCGAGAGTCGAAACCTCGCCAATACGCTCAGCCCGGAAATTGATCTTCGCATCCGCCCGCGGATTGCCATCGAAAGGACGCCACTGTGAGTGAGCTCGAAATTCCCGCCGATCGTCGGTACACAGCCGAACACGAGTGGGTCGAGCGGACCGGAGCCACGACGGTACGGATCGGCATCACCGATTTCGCGCAGTCCCAGCTCGGTGACGTGGTGTTCGTTCAGCTGCCCGCTGTCGACGACGAGGTGACTGCGGGCGAATCGCTCGGCGAAGTGGAATCCACCAAGAGTGTGTCCGACATCTTCGCGCCCCTCACGGCGAAAGTCGTTGCCGCAAATGCTGATCTGGACGGCAACCCGGAACTCGTGAACTCGGCGCCGTACGCGCAGGGCTGGCTCGTCGATCTCGGGGTCGACGACGAGGCGACGCTCGACGCCGCCCTCGCGGAGATGTTGGATGCGGCAGCCTATGCGGACATCACCGCAGGCTGATCTCGGCGGGCCGAGGAAGCGGCGTTCCGCCGCCTCCGGGAACGCGGCGGCCCGCGTCTCGGTCACGACGGGTCGTTCCGGCGGCGTATTACCGGTTCGTAATGTGCTGGCGGCCTGTCTTACTACACGCACCGGCGCGCGCAGGGTACGGTCGAGGTGAACGCATGTGCCGTGTCGGGGCGCAGGTCCGTAGTTTGACTGTGGTTGTGGCAGTGCACGGAAGATAATGTGCACGAATATCGAATTATGTAGAACCGAGTGGCATTGCGTAGTCCAGCGAATCTTGCTGGATGATCGAACTAGGAGGAGAAACGGTGAGCGAGAACGGCAATGACGCGGTTTATGGGGAGTCCCCGGCGGAAACGACGTCGGTCTTCCGCGCGGACTTCCTCAACGAGCTCGACACCTCCTCGGCAACCCAGGCGCCGGAGGCTCCGGTGTCGGGTGTGGAGGGACTGCCAGCAGGTTCCGCTCTGCTCGTCGTCAAGCGCGGACCCAACGCGGGTTCACGCTTCCTGCTCGACCAGCCGACGACCTCTGCGGGGCGCCATCCCGACAGCGACATCTTCCTCGACGACGTGACGGTCAGCCGTCGTCATGCGGAGTTCCGCCAGGAGGACGACGAATTCCAGGTCGTCGACGTGGGAAGCCTCAACGGCACGTACGTCAACCGGGAACCGGTCGACTCCGCGGTGCTGGCCAATGGTGACGAGGTCCAGATCGGGAAGTTCCGACTGGTGTTCCTGACGGGTCCGCGTACCACCGCGGGTGGTTCGCAGATCGGTGAGACGTCAGCTGGTGCGGGTAGCCAATGACCGCGGTGCGGCAGCAGCAGGCGCAATCGGGAATGTCGATCGGCTCGGTGCTGGATCGACTGCGGCCCGATTTCCCTGATGTGACGATCTCGAAGATCCGATTCCTCGAAGCCGAGGGTCTCATCAGCCCCCAGCGGACTCCGTCGGGTTATCGGCGCTTCTCGATCGCCGACTGCGAACGTCTGCGCTACGTCCTCACTGCGCAACGAGACCAGTATCTGCCGCTGAAGGTCATCAAAGAGCAGCTCGAGGCCATCGACAGAGGTGTGGCCACGGTCGGTGCCGGCGACTCGTCGCCGCGCCGGCCGCGGGCGCTCACCGTCGCTCCGGGTGAGGTGTCACCCGAGGAGTTTCTCACCGATCGGGAAGTCCGGATCAGCCGCGACGACCTCATGTCCCGGGCAGGCATCGACGAGAAATTCCTCGTGGAACTCACCCGAGGAGGTCTCGTCGTGCCCGGCCCGGCCGGCTTCTTCGACGAGGATGCCGTGACGCTTGCACGCACAGCGCGGGCGATGTCCGAGTTCGGCCTCGAAGTGCGGCACCTGCGGGCATTCAAGCTCGCCGCCGACCGTGAGGCGGGGCTGGTGGCCCAGATAGCCGGGCCGGTGGCCAAGGGACGTGACGCGGGTGCCCGCGACCGCGCCGAGGAAATGGTGCGGGAACTGGCGGCGTTGTCGCTGACTCTGCATACGTGTCTGGTGAAGTCTGCTGTGCGCGGTGCCCTGGACCGGTAAGTCGTTGCCAGGCACGCCTCTGACGGGGAACTTCTCAACGACGCTGCGCTCGAACGGTTGTACGGTCGACAGCGGACACGAATCGAATAGAATCCTGGTAGGCACGGTGTGCCGCGTATGGACCATTGCAGGGTGGAGGCAGACGCGATGAGCGAAATGCACGTGATCGGAGTTCGTGTCGAGCAGCCTCAGAGCCAGCCTGTTCTGCTGCTGCGCGAAACTGACGGCGACCGTTACCTCCCCATTTGGATCGGGCAGACCGAGGCCACCGCAATCGCACTCGAACAACAGGGTGTCGAGCCTGCGCGGCCTCTCACACATGATCTGATCAAGAATCTGATCGAGGCCCTCGGCCGCACCCTCAAAGAAGTGCGCATCGTCGAACTCCGCGAAGGCACGTTCTACGCCGATCTCGTGTTCGATCAGAACACTCGTGTCTCCGCCCGGCCCTCCGACTCGATCGCCATCGCGTTGCGTATCGGAGTCCCCATTTTCGCCGAGGAGTCGGTTCTGTCGGAGGCGGGACTCGTCATGCCGGACGAGCGTGAAGACGAGGTCGAGAAGTTCAAAGAGTTCCTCGAATCCGTCTCGCCGGACGACTTCAAGGCCACCGACGGCTAGGGTTCCTGTTTGCCCAGTAACGGTTGAGGTTCTTCCGGCGCGTTGCGTTGACCCTGACTGCTCGGAGTCATAGCGTTCGGTGCAGTGATTTTCTGCCTTGCAGATTCGATCGGGCGTACGCTGAGTAGGTTCAGGGTATGGATGTGCTCGGTGTCACTGGTGGCGACTACGCCGCCCGAGTGCTGTGGTGCATGCGCCGCGGCTACTGGCGACGCGTGTCACAGGCGCACTGATCGTCGGGTTCAGTGCAACATGCGAGAGGGAGTAGTCAGTGGGAGATCGGCCGCAGGAGAATCCGCTGAATCTTGCGCCCGGCGACAACGTTGCCGAGCCAGAGTTCAGCTCCGAAGAGATCCAGCCGGGCCTCTTCCCCGACGATTCCGTGCCTGACGACCTCGTCGGATACCGCGTCCCCATCGCCTGCCAGATCGCCGGAATTACCTACCGGCAGCTCGACTACTGGGCGCGGACGTCACTGGTGGTGCCGTCCATCCGTGGGGCGGCCGGCTCGGGGAGCCAGCGCCTGTACTCGTTCAAAGACATCCTCGTTCTCAAGATCGTCAAGCGCCTGCTCGATACCGGAATATCCTTGCAGAACATTCGTGTGGCCGTCGACCATCTGCGTAAGCGTGGGGTGCGCGACTTGGCCAAGATCACACTTTTCTCCGACGGCACCACTGTCTACGAGTGCACGTCCGCGGAAGAGGTTGTCGATTTATTGCAGGGTGGCCAGGGCGTGTTCGGTATCGCCGTGAGCGGTGCCATGCGTGAGCTCACTGGCACCATCGCAGACTTCCCGGCGGAGCGTGCCGATGGCGGCGCACTCGAGCAGAGTCCCGAAGACGAACTGGCGTCCCGGCGGAAGACTCGCGCAAGTCGTAAGACGGGCTAAGTTCTCGTCGGGCAGACAAGGTGCCGGTGACGCCCGGCCTGTGTTCCGCCGCACAAATGCGGGACATGGGCGTGCGTGAACTGGTCGCCGGTGACATAGACTGACGGTGCGTCGACGCCGTGCGGGAGAGTTCCGGGTACTGCATGCACAGAAAATCGTGTGTGAAGGACCCGGACGCCGAAGGAGCAGCACCTCCCCGTCAATCTCTCAGGCACACAGGACCGTGCGGGCTCCGACGTCTCTGGAAAGCGGTGGGAGCACCCACCCGCCCACGGGGAAAGGGCCCGTCCACTGCTGGACGCCGGTACCGAATCTCTCAGGCGCTCGAACGCGAGCAGGCGACAGAGGGGGAGGGACGCACCGCTGCGCGGGGCGGGTCCTGGTCCTCCGAACTGCTTGGGAGTTGTCGTGATCGACGCTGGAAGCCGTACATTCGCCGACCGCCATGTCGGCCCGAACGCGGCGGAACTCGCGCACATCCTCGACGTCGTGGGTGCCGGATCCCTGGACGACCTGGCGTCGAAGGCGGTCCCGGCCGCCATTCTCGACGGCGTCGCGAATGGTGTGGCCGACGGGCTCGACGCTCTGCCTGCCCCGGTGTCCGAGCACGAGGCTCTCGCCGAACTTTCTGCACTCGCCGCCCAGAACACCGTGGCGACCACGATGATCGGACTCGGGTACTACGACACCCTGACGCCTCCGGTTCTGCTCCGGAACATCATCGAGAATCCTGCGTGGTACACCGCCTACACCCCGTACCAGCCGGAGATCAGCCAAGGGCGTCTCGAGGCTCTTCTGAACTTTCAGACGATGGTGGCCGATCTCACCGGTATGGAGGTCGCGAATTCGTCAATGCTCGACGAGGCGACCGCAGCCGCTGAGGCCATGACACTCCTGCGGCGCGCGAACAAGTCCAAGTCGCCGCGGTTCGTGGTGGATGCCGATCTGTACCCGCAGACCCTCGCCGTGCTCGAGACCCGGGCCGAGCCTCTCGGTATCGACATCGTCGTCGCTGATCTGTCTGCCGGGCTGCCCGACGGTGACTTCTTCGGTGTCCTCGCTCAACTGCCGGGCGCGTCCGGCCGCGTCGTCGACTACACCGACGTCATCGTCGAGGCTCACGAGCGCGGCGCCCTCGTCGCGCTCGGCGCCGACCTCCTGGCCCTCACCCTGATCACGCCGCCCGGCGACATCGGCGCGGACGCCTGCTTCGGCACCACTCAGCGGTTCGGTGTCCCCATGGGGTTCGGCGGCCCGCACGCCGGGTACCTTGCCGTGCACACCAAGCATGCCCGCCAGCTACCCGGCCGCCTCGTCGGCGTGTCCGTGGACGCCGATGGTGACAAGGCGTATCGACTGGCTTTGCAGACCCGTGAACAGCACATTCGCCGGGAGAAGGCCACGTCGAACATCTGCACCGCCCAGGTGCTCCTTGCCGTTCTCGCGGCCATGTACGCGAGCTATCACGGTGCGGAAGGCCTGAAGGCGATCGCGGAGCGCGTCGCGAATGCTGCGCACTCGCTCGCCGCCGCCCTCCGCAAGGCTGGGGTGACCGTGGTGCACGAGCACTTCTTCGACACCGTCCTCGTTCGCGTCGAGGGGCAGGCGTCGGCAGTCGTGGCCAAAGCCAAGGAGTCGGGAATCAACCTCCGCTTCGTCGATGCCGATCACGTCGGCATCGCCTGTGACGAAGCGACGGCCCCAGCACACCTCGAGAGCGTTCTCGCGGCATTCGGCGGTGCCGGTGCGGTCGGCGTCGAACCGGGCACCGCGGTGCCCCACTCTCAGCGCCGCGGCTCCGACTATCTCCAGCACGAGGCCTTCACGCGGTATCGCACCGAAACCGGGATGCTGCGGTATCTGCGAGCGTTATCGGACAAGGACATCGCACTCGACCGCAGCATGATCCCGTTGGGTTCGTGCACCATGAAGCTCAACGCGACCGCCGAAATGGAAGCAATCACCTGGCCGGCGTTCGCCCGACTGCACCCGTTCGCACCCACCGGCGACGCGCCGGGGATTCTTCGCATCATCGAGGACCTCGAGAACTGGCTCGTGGCCGTGACCGGTTACGACGCGGTCAGCCTGCAGCCGAATGCCGGCAGCCAGGGCGAGTACGCGGGACTCCTGGCGATCCGCAACTATCACCTGAGCCGCGGCGACGACCACCGCGACACCTGCCTGATTCCCTCGAGCGCCCACGGCACCAACGCGGCGTCCGCCGTCATGGCCGGTATGCGCGTGGAAGTGGTGGCCTGCCGACCCAACGGTGACGTCGATCTCGACGACCTGCGAGCGAAAATTGCCGACCATGCCGAGCGACTCGCCGCGATCATGATCACTTACCCGTCCACCCACGGCGTGTACGAGCACGAGATCGCCGACATCTGCGCTGCCGTCCACGACGCCGGAGGCCAGGTCTACGTGGACGGCGCCAACCTCAACGCCCTCGTCGGGCTGGCCCGACCCGGTCGGTTCGGCGGCGACGTCAGTCACCTGAACCTGCACAAGACGTTCTGCATCCCGCACGGCGGCGGTGGCCCCGGTGTCGGACCCATCGGCGTGCGCTCCCACCTGACGCCGTTCCTGCCCGGGCACCCGCTGGCGCCGGAACTCGGCACTGCCGGACCGATTTCTGCGGCACCCTATGGAAGCGCCTCCATCCTGCCCATCACGTGGGCCTACATTCGGATGATGGGCGCGGTCGGACTCCGCCGGGCCAGCCTGACGGCCATCGCCTCGGCCAACTACATCGCACGCCGCCTCGACGAGTACTTTCCCGTCCTCTACACGGGCGAGGGTGGAATGGTGGCCCACGAATGCATTCTCGACCTGCGTCCGATCACCAAGGACACCGGTGTCACTGTGGACGATGTGGCAAAGCGTCTCGCTGACTACGGTTTCCACGCCCCGACGATGAGCTTCCCGGTAGCCGGGACGCTGATGGTCGAGCCCACCGAGAGTGAGAACCTCGAGGAGATCGACGCCTTCTGTGAGGCGATGATCGCGATCCGTGCCGAAATCGACCGGGTAGGGGCAGGCGAGTGGCCGGTCGACGACAATCCGCTGCGCGGAGCCCCGCACACGGCGGGCTGCCTCGTTGCCGAGTGGAACCACCCGTACTCGCGAGAGGTCGCTGTCTTCCCCCGCGGCAAGGCTCGGCCGAAGGTGTGGCCTGCCGTGCGTCGCATCGACGGAGCGCACGGTGACCGCAATCTCGTATGCTCCTGCCCGCCGAT
The DNA here is from genome assembly GCF_003130705.1 of Rhodococcus oxybenzonivorans. Taxonomy (NCBI): domain Bacteria; kingdom Bacillati; phylum Actinomycetota; class Actinomycetes; order Mycobacteriales; family Nocardiaceae; genus Rhodococcus; species Rhodococcus oxybenzonivorans. The sequence continues at coordinate 2,809,891 of NZ_CP021354.1, forward strand.
CTCGGCATTCGAAGGGGCCTGACGGCTGGGCCCGCCCTGCTCACCCGGGGCGGGCCCGGATCGGGTCAGTCGGCGCGCACCAGTTCGAGGATTGTGATCTCCGGCGGTGCGGCGACGCGTACGGGCGGGCCCCAGGCGCCGACTCCGCGCGTGGTGTAGAGAACCGTGTTCCCGATCCGGTCCAGACCCGTCACCGAAGGTTGCTGCAGCGGCACGAGATAGCGGAGCGGCCACATCTGCCCGCCGTGCGTATGCCCCGACAGCTGAAGGTCCACACCCAGATCCGAGGCCTCCAGCGCCTGCCGTGGTTCGTGGGCGAGCAGCATCACGAATGTCGACGGATCACGTCCCGCGAGGGCTGCAGACAGGTCGGGCTCGTAGGGCGCCGGCGACGAGTAATCGTGAATGCCTGCGATGTCGATCGTTGCTTCGCCGCGGCGGAGAGCCACACGTTGGTTCCGGAGGGTGGCGATGCCCAGACGTTCCCAGACATCCAGCCAGCGGCCGCCGTCGTCGGCGTAGAACTCGTGGTTTCCGCTGACACCGAAAATCCCCATCGGTGCGCGAAGATCCGCGAGGGGTTCGAGGTCGGGCGCCACCTTGGACACCGTTCCGTCCACCAGGTCTCCCACAATCGCCACCAGGTCGGGTTTCTGCGCGTTGATCACATCCACGACCTCCCGAGTGAAGCCCACTCCTCGTGCGGGACCCACGTGGAGATCGGACACGAGGGCGACGCGCACACCCTCGAACTCGGGAGGAAGGCGCCGTAGCGGGACACGGACGCGTACCACCCTCGGGCGGGCGGCCTCGGCGACCCCGTATCCGGCGGCCACGACGGCGCCAACCGCGACAACCGACGTCGCGAGACGCAGGGTGCGGCGCCGGGACAGGTCGACCTGATCGGCACTCTCGCCCCTGTGGCGCAACCGCGCGACAACGCGAACGACCAGCGAACCGATCGCAACCAGGAGCAGGCCCAGCACCAGATACAGCAGTGCTCCGAGCCACGCCCATCCCACGAAACCGGGAGGTCGCGCCCATCCGGTGTCGAATACCTCACCGCTGCCGGCGCCGATCACGGCAAGAACCCACAGGACGACGAGGACGACATCGACGACGACGGACCACGGCCGGGTCAGGCCCGTGGCCCGCACGAGCCGCCGGTGAAGCCACCAGGTGAGCAGGGCCAGGACGACGCCGAAGACAACGACCCTCGTCATCGGACGTCCGCGGGGGAAGCGGCCCGCTGTGACACGGGTACGAGCGGGTGAGGGGGTCGAGTCTCCGGATACATGGCAGTGCTTTCTGTCACGGTGTCGTCGCACCCGTCGACGACGTCAGCGGGGTCCTTACGAGGTGATGTTCCGGTGCGGTCGGGCGCCGATGCCCGTCTCCCGGTGCGGGAAGAGTCAAGACAACAACTTGCCGATGGCAGTGGCCAAAGCGGGTCCGTCCGAGGAGGGGACCTTCTCGAGCGACCCGCCGGTGCGATCGGCGACGGCCTGAAGGGTATTGAGATCAGAGTTCTGTCCGATGGTCACGATGTCGATGCGAACAGGCTTGGACGGATCGCCCGCGGCTGCGAGGGACGCCAACAGATCGGCGCGGGTGAGCGAACCGTCGTCGTTGGCGCCGTCGGTCAGGAGCAGCACCGAGTTCGTGCGTCCCGGGGTGTATCCGGCGACCGCGCTCTTGTACGCAGCCTCGAGCGAAGCGTAGGTGGCCGTGCCGGCGGCCGGGACGGCCTTCGCCAGCCGGGCACCCAGGGCTTGCCTGCGGCTTCCCTCGATGAAACCACCGGCCGAGAGCGGGCCGGTGGCAACCACCGTCGTGTAGGGGCGGGTTCCGTCGAGGTTGGTGCTGTATTCCCACAACCCCAGGCTCGAGGCGTCCGGCGAGCGGCTGACCTGGGCCGCCAGAGCCGCAGTCGTATTCGTCAAGCGTGAGGTGGGTCCCTCGCCGGCACCCATCGAACTCGACACGTCGAGCAGAATTGTCGACGTCCGTTCGGTGACGGGATTGCGGATGACCCCCATCATCGCTTCGGTGGCCGCGGAATCCGCGGGCAACAGCGTGGTGGGGAAGCCGGGGAACGTCAAGGCTGTGTTGTCCGGCCTGCCAAGTCCCTCCACCCTGAAGCCCGCATCAGCGAGCACCTGACCCTGCTCCGGCTCGCGAAGAAACTCCGTGAACTGGGCAGCGGCCCGGCTCTGCGTCTCGTCGACAGCGGGCCCCGACAAGATGGCCGCCGGATGATCCGCTACCGGGGTCGCGCCCTTCGGCAGGAAAGTGGTGACATCGGAGCCGGGGGCCTCGCGCAGCGCCCGGTAAACCTGCTGTTCGGTGACCGGCACCGCGTGAATGCCCTCCATGGACGGGTCGTCCGCGTCGGCGAGGAGGGTGAGGGCCTCGCGCGTCGTCGCCGGCTTCGCGCCGGGCAGTGCTTGATACCCGAGCGCCAGCCCGGTGAGCGCGGAGGTGACCTGGATCGATCCGGCCTGCTCGGCGGTGATCGGGCCGGCAGAATCGCCGGCAACGGAGGCGGCGACGGCTTCGACCGCCAATTCTGTACTGCCGGAGCCGGATCCGACGGGTAGCGCCAATCCCAGGCTTCCCCACTCGGAGAGCCCGAGGGTCGCCAATGACCCTCGCCCTGTCTGCAGCGACGGCAGATCTTTCCACTCGACGGCAGCGGTGGTCAGGGCGTTCTCGAACTCGGCTCGGACGGCGAGCACCACGGGGCTCGCGGCAAGGGGACGAGCCTCGCCGTTGACTACGGCGGGCGGCACCTGACGGACCCATTGTGAACTGGACGGAATCCACAATGCAGGACGCGGGCCGAGAAGCTTGTCGTCCCACGCGCCGTCCGGGCCTGTGATCAGGGCATCGCGCACCTCGCTGGAGTCGACCGGCGTGACGGTGACGGAGATGCAGTGATCACGGATGACGGGGGAGGTGGCGGTGAAGCGGTTCGCGAGAGTCCGGATGTCTGCCGCGATGTCCGGGTCGGCTGCGACACCGAGCACACTGTCACCCTCGACACACGCGCCGGCCGCTGCGGCACCCTGATCTTTGATTCGGTCAGCCAGCTGGAACCAGCCGAACACCCCAACGACGATCACCACGACGAGACCGAGCGCGATCAGGGGTCCCTTACTGACACCCCTGGCACCCTTTCCGCCGCGATGATTTCCCACGTGGTTACCTGTTTCTGTCGGTCGAGTCGATCGAAGTCGACTTCCGCAGTGTAGTGAAGCGCGGAGCGGAAGCCGGAAAAGCGGCCCCCGTCACCAGGTGATGACGGGGGCCGCTGACCGTGCGCAGTGCTCAGGCGTTGGCGGCCTTGTACTCGCGACGACGGCGGTGCAGGATCGGTTCCGTGTAACCGCTGGGCTGCTTGCCGCCTTCGAGGATCAGTTCCTTCGCCGCCTGGAATGCGATGCTGTCATCGAAGTTCGGCGCCATCGGGCGGTACGTCACATCGGCCTCGTTCTGGCGGTCGACAACCGGTGCCATCCGCTCGAGGCTGGCGACGACGTCGTCCTCGGTGACGATGTCGTGGCGCAGCCAGTTCGCGAGGAGCTGGCTGGAGATCCGCAGCGTGGCACGGTCCTCCATCAAGGCGACGTCGTGGATATCGGGCACTTTCGAGCAGCCGACGCCGGCGGTGATCCAGCGGACGACGTAACCGAGGATGGACTGGCAGTTGTTGTCCAGTTCCTCCTTCTTCTCTGCCTCGGACCAGTCGGTGCTCGGGGCGAGAGGAATGGTCAGGATGTCGCCGAGGGTGACCCGCGGCTTGCCCTTCAGTTCGTCCTGAACAGCGAAGACGTCGACCTGGTGGTAATGGGTGGCGTGCAGGGTGGCGCCGGTGGGGGACGGAACCCATGCGGTGTTCGCGCCGGCCTGTGGGTGACCGATCTTCTGCTCGAGCATCTCGGCCATCAGCTCGGTCATGGCCCACATGCCCTTGCCGATCTGGGCCTTACCCTGCAGTCCGGCGGCCAGACCGGTGTCGACGTTCCAGTCCTCGTAGGCAGCGATCCACTTCTGCTTCTTCATCTCGGCCTTGCGGACCATCGGTCCGGCCTCCATCGAGGTGTGAATTTCGTCGCCGGTGCGGTCGAGGAATCCGGTGTTGATGAACACCACCCGCTCCGACGCCTCCTTGATGCAGGCGGCCAGGTTGACCGTGGTGCGGCGCTCTTCATCCATGATCCCCACCTTGAGGGTGTTGGCGGGCAGCCCGAGGACTTCCTCGACACGGCTGAAGAGTTCGGTGGTGAACGCGACTTCCTCGGGACCGTGCTGTTTGGGTTTGACGATGTAGATGGAACCGGTCCGGCTGTTGTCGAGGGGGCCGTTGGCCTCGCTGATGGACAGTCCGTGGACCGCGCAGAGGCTGGTGACGAGAGCGTCGAGGATGCCCTCGGGCACTTCGTTGCCGTCCGAGTCGAGCACTGCCGGGTTGGTCATCAAGTGACCGACGTTGCGCACGAACAGCAGCGACCGTCCGTGCAGCGAGAGTTCGCTGCCGTCGGGTGCGGTGTAGGTGCGGTCGGCGTTGAGCTTGCGCGTGAAGGACTTTCCGCCCTTGGCGATCTCCTCGACCAGGTCGCCACGGTTGAGGCCGAGCCAGTTCCGGTAACCGATCACCTTGTCGTCCGCGTCGACCGCGGCAACCGAGTCTTCGAAGTCCATGATCGTGGTGACCGCGGACTCCAGGACGACGTCCTTGACACCGGCGGCGTCGGTCTTGCCGATCGGGGACTCGGCGTCGATCTGGATCTCGGCGTGCAATCCGTTGTTGCGGAGCAGAACGCTCGTGGGGGAGTCCTTCTCACCGAGGTAGCCGACGAACTTCTCCGGCTGCGCGAGAGTCGTGATGTTGCCGCCGTCGAGTTCGACCTTCAGCTCCGCCCCGTCGACGAAGTACCGGGTGGAGTCGGCGTGCGACCCGGACGCCAGGGGTGCCGCGGTGTCGAGGAACTGGCGAGCCCACGCAATCACCTTGTCGCCACGGACCTTGTTGTACCCGCTGCCCTTCTCCGCGCCGCCTTCCTCGGGGATGGCGTTGGTTCCGTAGAGGGCGTCGTACAGCGATCCCCACCGCGCGTTCGAGGCGTTGAGGGCGAACCGAGCGTTCAGAATGGGCACGACCAGCTGCGGGCCTGCCGTCGACGTGATCTCGTTGTCGACGTTCGCGGTCGAGACCTCGAACGGTTCCGGAGCGGGAACCAGGTAACCGATCTCCTCGAGAAATTCCTTGTACTCCGCCGCGTCGATGGGCTTGCCGGCGCGGTCACGGTGCCACTCATCGATGCGGGACTGCAGTTCGTCACGCTTCGCGAGGAGGTCCCGGTTCTTCGGGGCGAGGTCGTGAACAACCTTGTCGGCGCCGGCCCAGAAGGCGTCGACATCGACTCCGGTTCCGGGAAGAGCTTCATTCCCGACGAAGTCGTAGAGAACCTTGGCGACCTGAAGACCGCCGACCTGAACACGCTCAGTCATGAATAGCCTCACTCTTCCGCTATCGGAGCACCGGACGGGTGCCATGAATCGCGACCAATGTTACCTGGGAGTAAAGGCGTGGGGCCGACTACGTCCGGCCTGCCGGATGCGTTCAGACCTTCCCGCCGGTGGAAGGCTCGAAGACCGGGGTTTCCGGCAGTGTGGACAACTCGTGCCCGGTGCCGAAACGCTGCAAGTCGCCCGCGGCCTCGGCTGCGCTGAGGCGCGAGCGGCGCCATGCGACCACCAGCAGTCCCGCCCACAACCCGACGAGCAGGACACAGCCGAATGCCGACAGCACTCCGCTCACGTCGAACGTCGAAAATAGCTTCTGTGCGTTGGTGATCACGATGATCCCCCCGACACCGGTCCCGAGCAGCGTCGCCGGGACTCGGCTCACCAGCCACGCTGCCAGGGGTGCAGCGAGGACTCCGCCCAGCGCCAGTCCGGCGATGATCAGCAGGTTGTCGAAGAAGGCGCTACCGAGGCCGAAGATGAAGCCGAGACTGGCCGCACCGGACACCAGGAACTCCGAGGCGCTGACAGACCCGATGACGGTCCGCGGTGCAGTTTTGCCGCGGGAGAGCAGGGTGCTCGACGTGATCGGACCCCAACCACCGCCACCGCTCGCGTCGATGAATCCACCGAACAAACCCAGCGGCGAAAGAAAAGCGGCCGTATGAGGGGAGGTTCGGGCGCCGTCGACTACCGGCGGCCGGATCGAGAACCGGAGCAGCACATAGATTCCGATGGCCAGCAGAATGGTGGCTGTCACGGGGGCCGCCGCTGCGGTCGACAAGCGGGACAGGACGACGGCACCGAAAAAGGACCCGATCGCGCCGGGCACGCCGAGTCGCAGGACGAGCGACCAGTCGATGTTGCGGAATCGCCAATGCGCCGCCCCCGAAGCGAGGGTCGTGCCGACCTCCGCGAAGTGGACGGCAGCGCTCGCCTGCGCCGGCCCGACCCCACTGACGACGAGCAGGGTCGTGGCGGTCACACCGAAAGCCATCCCGAGCGCTCCGTCTACCAGTTGGGCACCCACGCCGACCAGCGTGAAGATCAAGAGCTTGAACATCGGGACTCCGAGCGGGGGAAGCGAACGTCAGGGCAGTGAAAGACCGGCCCGAAGGCCGGTCAGCAACATCCCTGATCGAAAGCATGACCCCGGCGCGACGGCCAGAACGGCATGAGAGCGAGCACGGCCGCGGGGCCTGCCATCGCGCTCGAGCCGTTCATGGACACTCCGTATGCCGTGAGAGGAGGCGCGGAGTACCCGCGCACGTCGTTCGAGATTAGCGGGGCGGCTCGACGCCTGTCACGTCGACCCGCCCAGCCCGTTACAACTTGCGTGCGGAGATTTCCAGACCCGCGTCGCGGAGGCGGGTGACCAGGACGTCACCGAGCGCCGTCGCCGGAGTGAGGACACCCGCCGCGTCGGGGAGCGCATTGCCGCCGAGAACCAGGCCGAGCGCGGATTCACCCAGCATGACCGCGGTGGCGCGGTACCCCGGATCGCCTTGGGCCTTCACCCGAGCGGTGTACCGGGCACCCGTCGTGGTGGTCGTATAGATGTCGATCGTGAAGTGGCCCTTGCGTTGCGCATCCTCGCTCGGACCTTCGCCGGGTGCGGGAAGAACCCGGTCGAGGAGGTAGCGGGTGGGCGGGACGCTGAGGCCGAGTACCAAGCCGCCCAGACCGACGGCGACGCCACCGGCGATGAGAGGCGAGACCGGAGACTTGCCGACGCTCATGACCTCGCGATACTTGAATTCGCGTCCATACGCCCATTTCCGGAGGGCGTTGCTGCGGCGTACCACGCGGGTGTTGTAGGACGCCATCACGAACGGCGCTTTCCAGCCCGCGAGTTCGGGGGCGATGTCCTTACCGTTGACCACGCTGACATCGGACTGTTTCCCGAGATCGGGTTCCTGAGACCGGTCCGGGCTGAGCGAATAGGGCGACGCCGCAAGCCGGCGCAGCGCCGAATCCTTCTTCGACACGTCGACCTGTGTTCGAAGGGAGTCGATGGTCCCTCCACTCACACCCCCTCGGAGCGAGGTGACGACCAAGGTGGTGTCGGTGAGTTCGCCGGCCCCGTCGGCCTGCACGGCTTCGTGAAGTACATGCACTCCGATGTCGGACGGAATGGAGTCGAAACCGCAGGAGTGCACGATTCGTGCGCCGGTCCCACGGGCTTTGTCGTGGTTGGCGTCGATGCTGTCGCGGGCGAACAGCACCTCACCCGTGAGGTCGACGTAGTCGGTGCCGGCCTCGGCGCATGCCGCGACGAGGCCGTGCCCGTACTTGGCGTAGGGACCCACCGTCGTCGCGACCACTCTGGTGCCGGAGGCCAAGGCGGCGAGCGACGCCTGATCGTCCGAGTTCGCGACGATGATCGGCCACTGTGCCGCGCGGGGGCCGAGCGACGATCGCACCGATTCGAGCTTGGCCTGCGAGCGTCCGGCAAGGCCGATTCGCACATCTTCGGGCGCTGTGCGGGCGAGATAGTCGGCGAGAAGTTTGCCGACGAAGCCGGAAGCCCCGTAGACGACCAGATCCAGTTCACGTGCGCTGTCTGTCATGGCTCGACACTACAAGCTCGTCCAGCCACTCCGGGGGCTACGAACCGACGTGACCCGAAGGGGTGTGCGCGAATGTGCTGCGGGTCCGGACACGGAGAATCCCGTACCCGGCCCAGGAGAGGACGACACCGAGAGCGACCGATATCTGGATCGCACCGGCAGCCGACTCGGGGTACAGAACTCCGGTCAAGTAGTGGTCGATGAACCCGGAGGACGGCAGTGGAGCCTGTCCGACCTGCACCCGGGCCCAGCTCTCGAGATGAGTCAGTGGGCAGTCGATACCTACGAGGAGTCCGGTGAAACCCCAGGCGACGGCCGCGATGTGGAGGCCGATCGTGCGCGGCAGCCGCCAGGCGAGGAAGCCTCCGGCGGCGACATACAGGATGAAGGCCAGGTGCGCGACGACCGTCGCGTCGGCAACCACCCTGTAGAAAGCTGCACTCCCCATCGGTGTACTCCTGGTTCCGGGACCCGCCCTGTCATCCTAGGCGCGGCGTCGGCCCGGCCGCCGGAAGAGCGCTCAAGCGGAACCGTGCAGTTCTTCCTTGACGACGAGAACCGGGATGTCGACCTCGAGGAGGAGCCGTTGCAGCCAGCGTTCGAGAAGGAACTTGCCGATCGGTGACATGCGTCGGGTACCTACTACGAGGAGGTCGGCCCCACTACGGTCCACCAAGGTGTGCAGCGCACTGACGTGGTCGCCGTCGCCCGCCTCGGTGCGCAACTCCCACGAGGCCTCGCCGACACCGTTGCCCTCGAGCGTGGCCTGGACTTCGGCGCACAGAGCGGAACGATCCGATTCGGCGTCCGCATCCGCAACCTCGTCGACGACGGAGAGAACCACGAGCTGTTCGTGTCGATGCACGGCCTCACGGGCGGCGTGGACGATCGCCGCCCGGCCCTCGGGGCTGTCTCGGTGGACAACGGCGATCGCCATGTGTGGTGCCTCCAGTTCAGGATTCGTTTCGAACCCCATTATCCCCGTGTACCAGTGTCCTTCGGCTGTGTCGATGCTCTCTGGCGCGCCGGATGGGGTGCTCGGTCACCAGGGGGAGGGTTCGTAATCCTTCAGGAAGCAGCCGTGCAGGTCGACGCCCTGCTCACCCTGCACGATCGGGTCGTACACCCGCGCCGCGCCGTCGACGAGGTCCAGGGGGGCGTGGAAACCCTCGTCGGCCAGCCGCATCTTCGTGTAGTGCGGTCGCTCGTCGGTGATCCAGCCGGTGTCGACCGCCGTCATGAGGATGCCGTCGTCGAGCATTTCCTTGGAACTGGTCCGCGTCAGCATGTTCAGCGCTGCCTTCGCCATATTGGTGTGCGGATGCCCTGGTCCTTTGTATGCCCGGCTGAATTGACCTTCCATCGCCGAGACGTTCACCACGTACTTGCGCCGGGCGGCGGCCGCCGCCATTGCGGGTCGCAGCCGGGATACCAGGATGAACGGCGCTACCGAATTGCACAATTGCACTTCGAGTAGCTCGATCGGATCGACCTCCTCGACGGTCTGGACCCAGCTGTTCGTGTGCGCGAGATCGGGCAGGAGACCCCCTGCGTCGATGGCGAGACCCTGCGCGATCCGATCGGGGGAGGCGGACTTGGCCAGGAGTGCGAGGGAGCTGACGGATTCCGGTGCCATCGCCGCACCGGCCATGGCCGACACGTCGGACAGGGAGCCGGCCAAAGCCGCCGGGTGCGCGTCGCTGGTCTTTCCGAAGGTCAGGACGTCGGGAAGAACACCGGCGGGCAGGGCGCCTGATTCCGCGTCCGCCAGCGCGCTGTAGGCGCCGGGGGAGCGCCGCACCGTCTGGGCGGCGTTGTTGATGAGAATGTCGAGGGGGCCCTGGGCGGCAACGGAATCGGCGAGAGCGACCACCTGCGCGGGATCGCGGAGGTCGATACCCACCACCCGCAGACGGTGGATCCAGTCGGCGCTGTCCTCCATCGCCTTGAACCGTCGGATCGCGTCGTTGGGGAACCGTGTGGTGATCGTGGTGTGCGCGCCGTCGCGGAGCAAGCGCAGCGCAATGTACATCCCGATCTTGGCGCGACCACCGGTGAGGAGCGCCCGGCGTCCCGTGAGGTCGGTGCGTGCGTCCCTCTTCGCGCGGCTCTTCCCGGCGCAGTCGGGGCACAGTTGGTGATAGAACGCGTCGACCCGCGTGTACCGCTGTTTGCAGATGTAACAGGGGCGGGGACGGATCAGCGTGCCCGCGGTGGCGCCCTCGGCGTTCGACGTGAGCGGAATGCCGGCGGTCTCGTCGTCGATCCGATCAGGCGACCCGGTCGCCGTGGCGGCGACCACCCGGCGGTCCGCCTCGGCGACGGCATCCCGGGCTGCGAGTCTGCGCCGCTTCTTCAGCTTCTTGAAGAGATGGCCCACGGCGCGCTGCACGGTGACCGAATCAGGGTCGGATTCGTCCAGACTTGCGGCCTGATCGAGAACCCGCAAACAGATCTCCAGATCTGCCGGATCGATTGCCGTCGCTGTTTCACCCATCGAACTTCGCCCTCTCACGAAGAAGGCCCCGGTTCGATGAACCGGGGCCTTTTCGTCTGTCTCAACTCAGAGTGTCCGAGGGGGGACTTGAACCCCCACGTCCGTTAATAGGACACTAGCACCTCAAGCTAGCGCGTCTGCCATTCCGCCACTCGGACTCGCACCCTTTTCCTGGGCGCTGGGAAAGACTATCCGATGAAGCGCCACGGCCCAAATCGCCCCTTTCACCTGAGCGTTTCCGGTGGCGCGGTGGTAGGAAAGTGAAGTGCCGACTACACAGGAAACGCCAGGCCGGGGTCGCGCCGAAGCCGAGGTCGTCGAGCTCGTCAGCTCATTGATCCGCTTCGACACGTCCAACACCGGGGAACTCGCCACGACCAAGGGTGAGCGTGAGTGCGCGGAGTGGGTCGCCGCTCAGCTCCAGGAAGTGGGATACGAGACGGAATACGTCGAATCGGGGGCGCCGGGACGCGGGAACGTCTTCGCAAGGCTGAAGGGGTCGGACCCCACCCGTGGTGCGCTGATGTTGCACGGTCACCTCGACGTCGTGCCCGCCGAGCCCGCCGATTGGCGCGTCCACCCGTTCGCCGGCGCCGTCGAGGACGGCTACGTGTGGGGCCGCGGCGCCGTCGACATGAAAGATATGGTCGGCATGATCCTGGCGGTGGCCCGCCAGTTCAAGGCCGAGGGAATCGTTCCGCCGAGGGATCTCGTGTTCGCGTTCGTCGCCGACGAGGAGGCCGGGGGCAAATATGGCTGCCAGTGGCTCGTACAGAATCGTCCCGACCTGTTCGAAGGTGTCACCGAAGCCGTCGGCGAGGTCGGTGGGTTCTCGCTCACCGTTCCGCGCCCGGACGGCACCGAGCGACGGCTGTATCTGGTCGAGACCGCGGAAAAGGGTCTCGGCTGGATGCGTCTGACGGCCAAGGGCAGGGCCGGGCACGGCTCGTTCCTGCACACCGACAATGCCGTCACCATTCTCGCGCAGGCAGTCGCCCGCCTGGGTGCGCACACCTTTCCGCTGGTCATTTCCGATTCGGTCGCCGAATTCCTCGCCGCTGCAGGCGAGGAAACGGGCCTCGATTTCGATGCGACGTCGCCCGACCTCGACGGCACCCTGGCGAAACTGGGCAGTATCGCCAATATCATCGGCGCCACGCTGCGGGACACCGCGAACCCCACCATGCTGTCCGCCGGCTACAAGGCCAACGTCATCCCGCAGACCGCGGAGGCCGTGGTCGATTGCCGCATCCTGCCCGGTCGGCAGGCCGAGTTCGAGGCCACCGTCGACGAGCTGATCGGGCCCGACGTGCAGCGGGAGTGGATCACCAACCTCGACTCCTACGAGACGACGTTCGACGGTCACCTGGTGGACGCCATGAACGAGGCGATCCTCGCGCACGATCCCGGTGCGCGGACCGTGCCGTACATGCTGTCCGGCGGCACGGACGCCAAGGCATTCGCCAAGCTGGGTATCCGATGTTTCGGCTTCGCACCGCTGCAGCTGCCCCCCGACCTCGACTTCAGTGCCCTGTTCCACGGCGTCGACGAACGGGTACCGGTAGACGCACTACTGTTCGGAACGCGTGTGCTGGAGCACTTTCTGCTCCACAGCTGATCCATCGCCCATTCGCGACAAGAGAGGAACCGCATGTCCTACGACCCGTACGAAGCACTTCCCGACCTGCCGAGTTTCGAGCTGACCTCCGCCGACGTCACCGACGGGCAGCCGCTGAAGAAGGATCAGGTCAGTGGAATCATGGGAGCCGGCGGCTTCGACAACTCGCCACAGCTGTCGTGGTCGGGATTTCCGCCCGAGACGAAGAGTTTCGCGGTCACCGTGTTCGACCCGGATGCGCCGACCGCCTCGGGTTTCTGGCACTGGGTAGTGGCGAACATCCCGGCGGACTGCACGTCTTTGGTGAACGGTGCCGGTGACGACGACGGTACCGGGCTCCCGAATGGCGCGATCCAGCTGCGGAACGACGCCGGGCAGCGCCGCTTCATCGGGGCCGCCCCGCCCGAGGGTCACGGCCCGCACCGCTACATCGTCGCTGTCCATGCTCTGGACGTCGACACCCTCGACGGCGTGAGCGAGGATTCCACTCCGGCATTTCTGGGATTCAACCTGTTCTCGCACGCCATCGCCCGGGCGAGGATCACCGGCACCTACGAGCAGTAGGTCAGACAGCAGCAGGTCGGAAATCGGTGGCCGGCGACTTCTCTCCAGGGTCGCCGGCCACCGGTCGTCGAGGCACCCGTGTCAGCGGACTACTCCCGCGCCCACCGCGTCCGCGATGCTGTCGAAGCCGGCGTCGCGGACCTTGCGCGCCAGCCCCTTGTGGATACGGCGCGCCCAGAACGGTCCGCCGTAGATGAAACCCGTATACCCCTGGACCAGCGAGGCCCCGGCCAGGATGCGTTCCCAGGCCTGCTCCGTGGTCTCGATCCCGCCCACCGAGATCAGCACCAGCCGATCGCCGACGCGCGCGTGCAAGCGGCGCAGCACTTCGAGGGACCGTTCCGCGACCGGTGCGCCCGACAGCCCGCCCGCCCCGATCGCGGTGACCTCGGCTTTCGGGGTCCGCAGGCCGTCGCGCCGGATGGTGGTGTTGGTGGCGACGATCCCGGCCAAGCCCAACTCGACCGCGAGATCAGCGACGGCGTCGACGTCGTCGTCCGACAGGTCGGGGGCGATCTTCACCAGGACGGGAACGCTGACGGTCTCCTGAACTGCGCGAAGCAACGGCCGCAGCGACTCGACAGCTTGCAGGTCGCGTAGTCCCGGTGTGTTGGGTGAACTGACGTTGACTACCAAGAAATCGGCAAGGGGCCCGAGAAGCCGCGCACTTGCTGTGTAGTCGGCGGGCGCTTCAGCCGCGTCGACGATCTTGGTCTTGCCGATGTTCGCACCGATCGGAACACTCGCGCGTCGCTGCCGGAGATGGTTCGCGGCATTGCCTGCGCCGTGGTTGTTGAACCCCATTCGGTTGATCAGGGCGCGGTCGGCGGGCAGCCGGAACAAGCGGGGAGCTGGGTTGCCAGGCTGAGCCTGCGCCGTCACGGTTCCCACCTCGGCGAAACCGAATCCGAGGGGACCCCACGCGTCCACACCGGTGGCGTCTTTGTCGAAGCCGGCGGCCAGTCCCAGCGGGGCGGGGAAGTCCAGTCCGAACACGGTGTTCTTCAGCACCGGATCGTTGACCACGAGGACCTTGCCGACCAGCTGGCGCAGCGGGGTGACGCCTGTCGCGAGGCGCATCGCCGTGAAGGCCAGATGATGAATGCGCTCCGGGGGAACGAGGAACATCAGCCGCAGGAGCAGGTGATACAACGGGATCTCCCTAGATAGCCGGGTCGGGAACATGGTGGGTGGTCTTTCGTCGTTTGAGCAGCACGCGCCGGCTGCCGTCGGAGTACAGCCGCACGCGCGAGAGCTCCCAGCCACCGAACTCCGCCTGTATGGCGAGTCTCATCGACGCACTGACGCGGGTGACGTCCGGTGGCAACCGCAGCGGCACGTACTCGAAGTCTTCGGACTCGATTTCCCAGCCGGAGGGGAGACGGCGTGAATGCGACGACATCTATGAGCTCCTCGTCGGTATCTGCTGCAACCCGTCACCCGTGCCGGAACCGATGAGTAGATCACCGCTGACGGTGTCCACCGCGATCGAGTTGGGCTGGCGGACCGTGGGATAGCGTGCGGTTTCCACCCCGACCCCGCTGGCGAGGTCATAAGCGACCACCTCGTTCGTACCGGTCGACGTGACCCACGCCCGGTTGGCCTCGTCGTCGTAAGCAACGCCGTATGGCGCATCTCCCGCCGGAAACCGCTGGCGCAGCATCAAAGTGTCCGTCGTATACGCCAGCAACTCGTCCCCGGCCGTATCGGTCACCAGAATGCGACCGAAGTGATCGGTGGTGAGTTGAGTCGCACCTTCACCGGCGCGGAGAGCGGCACCGAGGGAGGACTTCGGAATGTCGACTTCCGTGACGGAAGTTTGACCGCGGTCGAGTGCGGTGAGCGACTCGCCGACCACGGCCAGCGCATCTACCGAGGTCAGTCCGTCGATCACTTGTGACTCGGCGCCCTCGCTGCCGGCGATGTGAATTTCGCCATTGCCGAGTCCTACGGCCAGCCGTCCGTCGGGCAGTTGCGCCACCGACCGGACGTCCCCGTCCGCAGGGACGGAGTCGAGCTCGGCGGATCGAAGGTCCAGCCGTCCCACCTGGCCATTCATGGCGAGCAGTGCAGTTCCGCCGGGGGCGAGGGACACCTGGGTCACGGGCTCGTTCAACCGAATCGAACGCGGTGCGGCGCCGAGGTCGCCGCCGGCGAACAGAAGAACTTCCCTCCGGTCGCCGACCAGGACGACGGTGGTACGCGTGTCGGGGTCGATTGTGACCGACTCGATAGGTTGCCCGATCGGATGGACGACACCGGCAGGCGTTGTGGCCTGTGCGGGTGACTGAGCTGCACTGGCCGGCGCGATAGTGACTGCCTGATCCTCGTCGTTGCTCGAAGAACAGCCCGTGACCAGCAAAAATGCCGCTCCGACGCACGACGCGACGACGCGCGCTCCAGGTCTGCCCATGCGCTGCTCCTCGGGTTTCTCTTCTATCCGTACCTGCACAACTGTCCACCAAGCATCCCTGATTCGCGAAACACCGGGCGAAGCGGTCGGTGCCCAGCGCGTCGCGAGGCGATACCGTAGGGGCTATCGACCCCACGTGCGGTTGTTCCCGACAACCGGACGAGGTCATCGAGGAGAACACCGTGGAACTACCCGAAACACCGACGTTCACCGTCGAAGACGTCTCGGTCGGCCCGCACGCGCACGGCTTCGGTCGCACGGCAGAGGGGAACTCCTATGCCTTCCGGGTACGGAAGAGCACCCTGTTCGTCGAGGTGTACCGGGCGGACGTCGAGACGGATGTGCCGGCACCGGACGACATCATCGCGACGGCTCGTCGCTCGATTCGCGAGATCGATCTGACCGACGAACGCTCCATCGTCGCGGTGGTGCGGGATGCGGTCGCCGCCCCCGATTCGGTTGTCGTCGGACAGGAAGACGGCAGAACGGTCCGCGCTGTACTGAGCCGCCTCGGCGCCGTCATCGACGGACTCTGACACCCGTACGGCCTCAGCGTCGGTCACGTCGAGGTAGCACAAGGGGTGTCCCGGTTTCCGGGTGCGCGATGACCTCCACGGGATGGCCGTAGACGCGGGTGAGGAGCTCCGGGGCCAGCACTTCCCGGGGTGGGCCGTCGGCGGCGACGCGGCCGTTCTCGAGCACGAAGATCCGGTCTGCATAGGCGGCGGCGAGAGCAAGGTCGTGCAGCACCACCACCACAGCTGTGCCGGCGCGGGCACGGTCGCGCGCAAGCCGCATCACTGTCTCCTGGTGACCGAGGTCGAGCGCTGCGGTCGGTTCGTCGAGCAGAATCGTCTCGGTGCGCTGAGCGAGCACTCGTGCCAGCGCGACGCGAGCACGCTCACCGCCGGAGAGAGCGGTGAAAGGTCGATCGGCGAAGGGCTCGACATCGCAAATTCTCATCGCCTCGGCGACTGCGGTGACGTCCTCGTCCGACCGGGACGTTCTGGCCCACGGGGACCGGCCCATCGTGATGACCTGGCGTGCGGTGAACGAGAAGCCCACCGTGTTCTGCTGGGGGAGTACGGCGCGGCGCTGGGCCATCTCGAGGGGCGTCCACGTGTCGACGTCCCGGTCGTCGAGGTGGACGGTGCCCGACTGCACGTTCTGATCGCCCGACAGCGCCGCGAGGAGGGTGGATTTGCCGGCGCCGTTGGGTCCGACGAGGACGAGAACCTCCCCGACGCGCACGTCCACCGACACCTTGTCCAGCACGGGTCGTCCCCCGCGGTGGACGTCGATGTCGACCGCGCGCAGCGTTACCGCACCTGGGCGGGGTGCCGGCGGAACCGGATCGGTCCGGCGGAGGAAATTCTGCGCGAGAGCTTCCCGGATTCTCGTCCGCAGACGGCTGGGGCTCATGCCCAACCGCCCTGGCGGGCTCGGGTACGGCGGAGCAGCCAGAAGAAGAACGGTCCACCGACCAGAGCCGTCAGCATGCCGAGGGGAAGGTCCGCGTTGGCCACCAGGGACCGGGCGCCCAGGTCGGCGAGGAGGAGCACCAGCGACCCGCACAACGCGCTGGCCGGAATGAGCACTCGGTGCCCCGGTCCGACGGCGATACGCATGAGGTGGGGTACCACGAGGCCGACGAACAGAATGATCCCGGTGAAGGCCACGCTCGACGACACCAGCAGCGCGACGATGAGGACGGCGATCAGGCGCAAACGCTCGACGTCGAGTCCCAGATGTCGCGCTGCGCTCTCACCGAGCGAGAGTAGGTCGAGTTTTGCCGCGATCACCATGGTCGCGGCGATACCGGCGACGGTCATCGGCGCCACTACCGCGACAGCGCTCCACGTGGCGCCGTTGAGGCTTCCCAGTTGCCAGAACACGATCTGGTCACGGGCGGCCGGCGAGGCAATGAAGGTGAAGAAGGCGATCAGTCCGCCCGCGAAGGCATTGACCGCGACGCCGGTGAGTACGAGGGTGACCACCTCGGTGCGGCCGTCGTGGCGGGCGAGGACGTACACGGCGACGGTCGTGATGAGTCCGGCGATGAACGCGGACGCGGCCACGGTCCACCCGGCCGCGAACGCCCCGCCGACGACGATGGCGGCACTGGCACCGACGGCTGCCCCGGCGGAGACCCCGATGACGCCCGGCTCGGCCAGAGGGTTGGCGAAGACGCCCTGCAAGAGAGCACCGGCGCAGCCGAGGGCCGCGCCGACGAGGATCGCGAGGACGACCCGGGGGAAGCGGACCTCCCACAGCGTGACCTCACCGCTGGGATGTGCGGGGAGGGGCCCCAGGTCGAGTCCTACGCGGTGCGCGATGCTGCCGAGCACCTCGCCCGGTCCGGTGGGCACCTGGCCGATGCATGCGGAGAACACTGCGGCGACCGCGAGCGCGATCAGCAACCCGGCCAGAACGATGCCGGTGCGTGTTCGAGAAGAAGCCTGAGCTGGTGTGACGGTGCCGAGGCTCATCGATCGGCCGGCTGATAGACGGCGTCTGCCAAGGCGTCCAGCACACGACCGGTGTTGGGTCCGAAGCTGAGAAGCACCCCGTCCTGCATGTCGACGACACGCTGGTTCTTTCCTGCCGGGGTCTGCGCGACACCGGGAATCTTCGCGAGTCCGCCGATCCCCCCGATCGATTCGAGGCCACCCGTCATCATCAGGATCACATCGGGGGCTGCGGCGATGAGGGCCTCGCTGGTGATGGGCGCGAACTGCTGGGTGATTCCGGAGGCGGTGCCTGCGTCGACGGCTCCGAGGGCCTCGATCAACGAGTCGGCCCCGGATCCCCGCCCGCCGATCATGGTGATCGCGGTGCCGCGCAGATAGAGGAAGGCGATCTTCAAGGGATTCTCACCGTCGGGCGCCCGGCTGCGGGCCGCTGCGATCTCGTCGTCGGTGCGGGCAGCGAGTTCGGCTCCGCGCTCGGGCACACCGAGCGCGTTCGCCACCGCGATGATCTGCGGGGACACGCCGGCGAGGGTGCGCGTCGGGTCGAAGTAGACCACCGGAACGCCCGCCGCGCGCAATTGATCCTGAACGCCTTTCGGTCCGATGCTGGTGTCGGTGAGAATGACCGTCGGTGCAAGGTCGAGTATTGCCTCGGCGCTGAGTGACTGGCCGCCCGGCGTCACCACCGGCACATCGGCGGCGGCGGGGAACTCGGCTGCGATGTCGCGGCCGACCACGTTGTCGCCGAGCCCGAGAGCGAAGACCGTCTCCGTCAGAGTGCCGTAGCGGTCGGCGGTCACGATGCGGCTCACGTCGTCGATCGTGACGTCCACGCCGTCGAAGCTGCGGACCGTGGTGGGCAGCACCGGTGCGGCCGTCGACGCGACAGGTTGCGGATCGAGATCGTCCAGCACCGCGGTGTGCGCGCCGTGCGGGCCCGTCCCACCGTCACCGTTTGCGGATGTGCACGCGGAAGCGCCGACGGCGGCGACGAGTACCACTGCCAGTACTGCGAGAACTGATCGGGGAGTGCACGTGCGGACCACGGGCCTCACCGCGCGAGGTAGCTGTCGATGTCGGCTTCGAGATCGGCGAACAGGTCACCGTTGAGTCGATACGCGAGGTTCACCTCGTCGATCACCCGTTGCTGATCGGCCGCGGACAACGGGGCGGCGTCGAGTTTCGCGCGATACGCATCCTTGAACAGTTTCGGTTTCGGGATCTCCTCGAAGATGTAGAACCGCAGGCCGTTCTCGGTGTATCCATAAGCTCGTTCGAGCATCCGGCGAATGATCTGACCACCGGACAGATCGCCCATGTACCGAATGTAGTGGTGCGCAACGAAACCGGCGGGCCAGTCGTACGTCACCTCACGCAGCCGCTCGAGGTACCGGGTGGTGGCGGCGAGCGGGGATACGGTGTCGCGCCAGGACGAACCGCGCAGGTACGCCAAATCCGCTTCCAGGGCCGGCACGCGTATCAGCTTCTCGGACAGAAACGGTGAGGCCACCGGATCATCCGTGTGGGTGCGTCCGGCCTCTTCCAATTCGCGGTAGACGAGATAGGTCTGGGCAAGCAGTTCGGCGTAGCCGTCGGAAGTCAACTCTCCGGCGAGTAACGCTGCGACGAACCGGGACTGTTCGGTCTCGCGGTGAGCGGCGTCCGTGCCGTCCTTGATGCGCTCGGCGAAACCGACCGCTCGGCGATCGGCCGCGTCGGCCTCGTTCAGCGTGGTCATGAGCTCTCCTGCAGATCTACGACGTCGACCGTTGAGCACCAGGTTAGCCTGCCCTCCTTTTCCGCGGCATTCGCACGGAGGGCGCCCCGCGGGCCCTCAGGCGCTGACGTCGTCGAGGGCCGCGGAGATGGCGGGCGGCAATTCGAGTTCCTCGGCGACGAGGACACCGGTCAGCTGGGCGATGTCCCGGGCGCCAACCACCGCGCTCGCGACACCGGGACGGTCCCGTGCCCACGCGAGCGCGACCGCCAGCGGTGAGGTCCCGAGCCCGTCCGCGGCGGTGACAACGGCATCGACGACACCGACCGAGGAGTCGGTGAGGTAGTTCTGCACGTCCTGGGAGTGCGCGTCGTCGGCCCCGCGCGAGTCGACGGGAATCCCGTTCCGGTATTTACCGGTCAGGACGCCGCCCGCAAGGGGCACCGCCGCGAACACCCCGATCCCGTGATGTGCGGCGGCGGGGAGGAGTTCCTCTTCGACCCCGCGCGCGAGCAGGGAGTACTCCACCTGCGTGGCGACGAGGGTGGTACCGCGAGAGGCTCCCGCAGCGGTAGCCAGCTGCCACCCGAGGTAGCCGCGGGCGCCGACATACCGGACGCGGCCACTCGAGACCGCGAAATCCAGTGTCGCGGCCACCTCGTCGACCGGGGTGAACGGATCCCAGGTGGCGACCTGCCACATGTCGAGGTAGTCGGTTCCGAGTTCGCGGAGGGTGGCATCGAGTTGAGCGAGCAGGCCTCGGCGCGAGCAGTCGACCCGCAAGGGGCCGTGCGGGTTGATGCCGGCACTCGAACTCAGGACGAGTTCGGTTCGGGGCACCACGTCGTCGAGCAGTTCCGCCAGAATGCGCTGCGCTGCACCGTCACCGTAGGCGGGCGAGGTGTCGACGAGCGTGCCGCCGGCATCGACGAAGGCCGCGATCTGCGCGGCGGCTTCGTCGCCGTCGGTGTCGCGTCCCCAGGTGAGTGTGCCCAGGCCGAGGCGTGACACCCGCAGACCACTTGCTCCGACCGATCTCTGTTCCATAACCGCCTGCGTCTCGTGCTGTTTCCCCGGACGGCGACTGCCACCCGGGACGGGCCACCACAGGAGCAGAGTAGTGGTGTCGCGCGGAACTAGCCGTCCTGCCACGCCGGATTCTGCTGCGACCGGGGCCTCCCGGTACCGTGGCGCCGGTGAATGACGAACGCGACATGGGAAATTGGCGTCCTGACAGCAGATTCGAGGCCTCGCGGGCCGGTGTGCTCCACCTCGGGACGGGTGAGTGATGGGGGAGGCGATGTCGTGGCTCCAGGCGATCGTCCTCGGAGTCGTCCAGGGGTTGACGGAGTTTCTGCCCATCTCCTCGTCCGGCCATCTGCGGATCGTGTCCGAGGTCTTCTTCGGTGACGACGCAGGCGCCTCCTTCACCGCCGTCACCCAGCTCGGCACCGAGGCGGCCGTTCTCATCTACTTCGCCCGAGACATCGGCCGGATCGTCGTCGCGTGGTTTCGCGGATTGCTGCATCCCGAGCATCGAGGTGACCTCGATTACCGGATGGGCTGGTACGTGATCATCGGCACCCTTCCGGTCGGAATTCTCGGCTTCCTCTTCAAGGATCAGATCCGCACCGGCGCACGTAATCTCTGGCTGATCGCCACCATGTTGATCGTCTTCGCGCTCGTCATCGCAGCGGCGGAGTACTACGGACGCAAGGTCCGTCCGGTCGAGGACCTTCGCGCCAAGGACGGCATCATCATGGGTTCGGCCCAGGCACTCGCGTTGATCCCCGGCGTCTCGCGGTCCGGCGGCACGATCAGCGCGGGCCTGTTCCTCGGACTGACCCGAGAAGCCGCGGCGCGCTATTCGTTCCTGCTCGCCATTCCGGCCGTGGTCGCGTCGGGTCTGTTCAGCCTCCCCGACGCCTTCGAGCCCGCAGGGGAGGGCCTCAACGCGAGCGGCGCCCAGTTGCTCGTCGCGACGCTGATCGCCTTCGCCATCGGGTACGCCTCAATCGCATGGCTGCTCCGCTTCGTCGTCGACCACTCGATGTACTGGTTCGTCGGCTACCGGATCATCCTCGGCGTCGTGGTGCTGTCACTCCTGGCAACCGGTGTCGTGTCGGCAACCTGAGATCGGGCGGCCGGCGGGTGCGCGACACTAGGCTGGGCCAATGACTGTTGTCCTGCTGCGCCATGGGCGGTCGACCTCCAACACTGCACGCACGCTCGCCGGCCGGTCGCCGGGAGTCGAACTCGACGATCAGGGCCGGGAACAGGCAGAGGCGGTTGTCGCCCGGCTCGCGGACGTCGTGATCGAGGAAATCGTGCACTCACCGTTGTTGCGGTGTGAGCAGACGGTGCAGCCACTCGCGCGGGCGCGGGGGCTCACCCCGGTGGTCGAACACCGGCTCGTCGAGGTCGACTACGGCGACTGGACCGGCCGTGAACTGAAGGCCCTACTCGAGGAGCCGCTGTGGAAGGTCGTCCAGCAACATGCGTCCGCCGCGGTGTTTCCGGGCGGCGAGGGCCTCGCCCAGGTGCAGGCCCGGGCGGTCGCAGCCCTTCGTGAGCACGATGCCCGGCTCGCGGAACGGCACGGCCGGGACGTGGTGTGGGTGGCATGCTCGCACGGTGACGTGATCAAGGCGGTGCTCGCGGATGCGCTTGGCTCCCATCTCGACGGCTTCCAGCGGATCGTCGCCGAACCCGCGTCGATCAGCGTCGTCCGCTACACCTCCACCCGGCCGTACGTGCTCAAGATGAACGACACCGGCCACGACCTGTCGGCGGTCAACACTCCACCGGCGTCGGGGGACGGTGCCGCCGCCGAAGTTTCGGGGTCGGTCCCCGGCGGGGAGGTTCGCCTGTAACGATTGACGGATAATGAACGGGGCACGCTGCTAGGAAGAGTCTCAGACGGATCAACGAGTGGGCAGCGCCGCAGAAGGGCCCGGCTCCAGCTGAAGGAGGTGCAATGTCACGCGCAATTCACGTATTCCGCACTCCTGACCGGTTCATTGCGGGAACGGTGGGTGAGCCCGGCGACAGGACGTTCTATCTCCAGGCGGTTCACGAGACACGTGTCGTCAGCGTGTTGTTGGAGAAGCAGCAGGTTCAGGTACTCGCGGATCGGATGGGACTCCTGCTCGAGGAAGTACACCGCCGGTTCGGTACGGAAGTACCGCCGCAGGGCGCCGAACTCGATGACGCGAGCCCGCTCGTCACGCCCATCGACGCCGAATTCCGGGTCGGGACCATGGGCCTGGGCTGGGACGCGGACGCCGGAGCCGTCGTCGTGGAGCTGCTGGCCGCCACCGAGACCGAGTTCGACGAGTCGGTCGTTCTCGACGACTCCGAGGACGGCCCCGATGCCGTACGGGTCTTCCTCACCCCGTTGCAGGCCAGGGACTTCTCGCTGCGTTCCGAACGGGTCATCGCCGCCGGCCGGGCGCCGTGCCCGCTGTGCGGGGAGCCGCTCGCGCCGGAGGGGCACATCTGTATCCGCACCAACGGATACCGCCGCGGCCACAGCTTCGGTCTCACCCCGGAAACGGACGAGGAGGACTGACAGTTGCCCGCCGAGGAGTCGGACCCTCTGGAGTTCGGCGAACTGACCCTCATCGGCCAGATCACCCACGCCAGTAACGCGACCTTGGTCTGTGATGCGGTGATCGGTGAGACTGCGGTCCGGTGCGTGTACAAACCGATTCGCGGGGAGCGTCCGCTGTGGGACTTCCCCGACGGAACCCTCGCCGGCAGGGAGTACGCGTCATATCTGGTATCCGAACAGCTCGGATGGGGTGTGATTCCGCGCACTCTCCTTCGCGACGGTCCATTCGGGCGAGGAATGGTTCAGCAATGGGTGGACACGGCCGACCGCCACGGAGACGATCGGCCCGGACTCGATCTGGTCGACATCTGCGCGCCCGGCGCAGTGCCGGACGGGTGGTTCGAGATTCTTCGCGCCAGCGACATGGATGGCGAGCCGGTGGCCCTTATCCACGCCGACGACCCCCGGCTGCAGCGCATGGCTGTCCTCGACGTACTCATCAACAACGCTGACCGCAAGGGTGGGCATGCGCTCGAAGGACTCGACGGTTCCGTGTACGGAGTCGACCACGGCATCTGCCTGCACAGGGAGAACAAATTACGGACCGTGCTGTGGGGGTGGGCGGGGACGCAGGTGCCGGGTGCCCTGGTGGTCGACATCGCCGAGTTGATCCCCGCGCTCGAGGGCGACTTCGGTGCGCGGCTCGCGGAGCACATCACCTCCGCCGAGGTCGCGGCCCTGTACGAGAGGGCGGTCGACCTGCTCGACGCCCCCGTGATGCCCCGTCCCAACGGGCACCGGCCGATCCCGTGGCCCGCATTCTGAGACGTGCGTGCACGACCCAGGAATCCGTGTTGCCCGGCGACGGGCGGCGGCTCCCTCGAGGGCGGTGACGCCGGTCCACTAGGCTCGCAAACATGCAGTCTTGGTCCGATACCGCTGTCCCGTCCGTCCCTGGCCAGGGTTCCCCTCTGCGGTTGTTCGATACCGCTGACCGGCAGGTTCGACCGGTCACCCCGGGGCGCACGGCGACCATGTACGTGTGCGGTATCACTCCCTACGACGCCACCCACCTCGGCCACGCCGCCACCTACCTGACATTCGATCTGGTCAACCGACTGTGGCGTGACGCCGGCCACGAGGTGCATTACGTCCAGAACGTCACCGATGTCGACGACCCGCTGTTCGAGCGCGCCGCCCGTGACGGCGAAGACTGGGTCGTCCTCGGCATGCGGGAGACGGCGCTCTTCCGCGAGGACATGGAGGCCCTACGGGTCATCCCGCCCCGCGACTACATCGGCGCGGTCGAATCCGTCAACGAAGTGGTAGAACTCGTCGAGAAATTCCTCGCCTCCGGTGCCGCGTACATCGTCGACGACGCCGAGTTCCCCGATGTGTACTTCCGCACCGGTGCCACCGAGCAGTTCGGGTACGAGTCCGGATACGACCGCGAGACAATGGAGAAATTCTTCGCCGAGCGCGGGGGAGACCCCGACCGCCCTGGCAAGGAAGACCCCCTCGACGCCCTGGTGTGGCGTGCCGCCCGCCCCGGCGAACCGTCGTGGCCGGCACCGTTCGGGCAGGGTCGTCCCGGCTGGCACATCGAGTGTTCGGCTATCGCCCTCAATCGCATCGGCTCGGGCTTCGACGTGCAGGGCGGAGGCAGTGACCTGATCTTCCCGCACCACGAGTACTCGGCTGCACATGCCGAATCCGTGACCGGCGACCGTCGCTTCGCACGCCACTACGTGCACACCGGGATGATCGGTCTCGACGGCGAGAAGATGTCGAAGAGCCGTGGCAACCTCGTGTTCGTGTCGAAGCTGCGGGGCGAAGGCGTCGACCCCGCGGCCATCCGGCTCGGACTGCTGTCGGGGCACTACCGGCAGGACCGTCCGTGGACCGAGCAGGTGCTCGCCGACGCGCACACCCGGCTGAAGTTGTGGAAGGATGCCGCCGACCTCAAGTCGGCGCAGTCGGCCACGGACACGATCGTGCGGCTGCGTCAGCATCTCGCCGATGACCTCGACACACCCAAGGCGCTCGACGCACTCGACGGCTGGGCCCGCCGCGCGCTCGATCACGGCGGTTCCGACACCGATGCCCCGCGCCAGTTCGCTGCAGCGGTCGACGCACTGCTCGGCGTCCGACTCCACCCGTGAGTACTTCTTAACCAACCGAGGTTAAGAAGTACTCACGGTGGGGAGTGCTGCTGGTAGTCACACCTCACACCTCGGCGAATTCGAGCCCGCCCTCGACGGGGGAAGGCACTCGTCGACGCAGAGGCGATCCGAGTGCCCGCGCCAGATCGGTGCCGTCGTGTTCGGCGAGCAGTTCGCCGTCTGCCCATACCAGCAGTGCGGCGCTGACGCTGTGTTCCGCCGTCGAGTGCGCGAGGTCGTAGTGCGCACACCCCGGGACCCCGGCGTAGGTGATCCAGAGGTCGTACCCGGTCATGAACAGGTCGAGGTCGAATTGGACGCTCAAACCGAGGAGTTCACCCCGACCGTTGTCGTCGACGCCGGCGAAGGCCTCGTCCAGGGCGAGAAGTCGCGGTGCGTGTGGATCAGCGGAGTCGAGCATCACGTGGGCGGCCGCGAACAGTGGCAGGTGGAGCGACACCGACTGTTCACCGCCGGAGAGTGCACTGTGGCGGGCGACGGTGAGGCGGTCTTCGCTGCCGCCTCCGCCGACGAGGGTGAAGGAGAACACCCGCCACCTGCGGTAGTCGAGTGCGGAGGCGAGGATCTCGGGGTACGAGCGTTCGGGGTGCGCGGCCCGGGCGGTGCGAATCTGGGCCGCGAAATGTGCACGCATGGCGGCGAGATCGTCCGGACTCAGCGCGGACGCGTCGCGATCGAGCAGTTTCGAGATGGCGCGGGCGTTGTCGTCGAGGTTGTCGGCGAGAACCCAGTGCACGCCGATCGTGTTACCGGACGACATCCGCCGCTCCCGCATCTCCGAACCCATTCGCGCGATCAGGTCGCGGGCGTCGACGGTGCGTTCGTGGATCTGCTGAGCGAGTCCGGTGAGGAGGGCGTCCTCGAGTATGCGTCGTTCCGAGTCGGTGAGGAGGAGTTCCTGATCGGCGCGGGCAGCGGCGATGCGGGACGCGAACGCACCCACCGACGAGTAACCCTGATCGTCTTGGACCTGCACCACGGTGAGCCCGTCCGGTGCGTCCCACTGCACGCGGTAGTCCTGACCCGCGGATGCGAGGCCGGCGTCGAAGTCCTGCAGGGCTGTGGTGAGCGCGGTGCGGGTGGATTTGCGTGCCGCCTCGCTGACTCGCACCGCGTCGGTGGCCGAGTCCAGCGCGCTGTACAGGGCGAGCACCTCGGCGGGCAAGACCTGTGCCGCGCTGTCCGCGTTGTCCGCGTTCTGAATTCGGTAGACGAGCTGATCCGCGTTCATCCAGGCCGCAGGACTCGCCGGCCACACGTGCTCGGTGTCGACGCCGAGTAGTTCGAGGAGGTCGCGTCGTGCGTACGGGGCCAGGCGCGCCGCATCGTTGTGGGTTTCGGTAAGCGCGATGCGCAGGGTGGCGACTGCCGCCGCGTAGGCGCCCTCCGCTTTGCCGATCGCCTCTCCCGCATCCTTGTCCGCTTTGCGGGCCTCCCGCTGCCGCTGCTTGCACGCCTCGATCCGGGCATGCGCTTCCTCGAGTTGAGCATCGATGTGTTCGGCGCTGGCGCCGAGGCTCTCGCGAAGGGTGTCCAGCCGTTGGACCTGTGTTGCGAGACTCTCTTCGGCGATGGCCGCCTCCTCGGCGAACTCCTCCGCGTTGCCACGTGCTTCCGCGAGCCGCTCGTGCGTTTCCCGGGTGTGCTCGAGTTCCTTGAGATGCTCACGCCGACAGCGCAACACCAGCTCGCCCTGCTTCTCGAAATGCCGGATGGCTGCGGCCAGTGAGTCGATCTCGCGTGCCACGTGTGGAGTTCGGTGGGTGACGGCCGCCGTGCGCAGCTGCTTCTCTTTGGCCGACAGGTCGGCGATGGCCTGATCGAGATCACGATCCGCCGCCGCAGACGCCTCGGTGCGTGAGCGCAGCATCCCCGCATTCTCGGTCACCGATTTGAGTGCGCGGAGAATCGATGCGGTGCGGGGCAGTGACCGGCTGGTCGTGGTGACCTGCGCGGACAGCGCGACGGCCTCCGCCTCTGCGGTGTGGGCGTCGGTCAGCAGCGCCTCGGACTCGTCGATGGTCCGATCGAGTTCGGCGATGCGGGCCGCACGTCTGCGCGCACGTGCCGTCGCGCCGATATACTCCGCGTCGCTCTTGGCATGCGAACCCTGTTGTACGCCTTGCCTATACCCGCCTACGCCATCGACGGCGACCATTGTGCCGGACACCGAGGCGCTGTCGGGCACCCAGGCGATGGACTCGAGGACGGCCTGCACGCGATCGGCGGGGACGCCGGTGTCGGGCTCGACCTCGAGGACGTCGGCCAGGGTGGGACCGTCCGGGCGATCGCCCGTCGGTAGTGGCAGCAGAAATTGCTCGGACTCGGTGTCCGGCATCGGTCCGTCGCCGCCGAAGATCCACCCGTCGAGGAGGTTGGCGGCCTGTAACGCGGACTCGACGCCGGTCGCCGCTGCGGCCTCCACGTTGTCGCGGAAGCGGACCAGACGCCACAGTGGTGCGCCGGGCAAGTCCTTCCGCGACCCTGTTCGGGCCGCGAAGGGTGCCGGGGCGTCGTCGTGCTCGGCGGCAACCTGCGCACGGGTGGCTCGCAGGTCGCTGATTCGCTCGGTCAGTGTCGCAATGTCCGATTCGGCGCGCCGACGACGGAATTGGAGCGACTCGACGGCGCCGGCGGTATGGGCGGTGAGCACTTCGGCCAAGGTGGGTGCGTCGTCGTCACCGACTCGGTGCAGCGCGGCGTCGAGTGCGTCGAACAGCGATGCGGGCACTCCGAGGGAGGTGTAGAGCGGCGCATGTTCGACCCACCAGGACCGCAGGGCGACAGCGGTTTCGCTGCGTGCGACCTCGACAGCCGCTTCGGCTTCGAGGACTGCGGCCCTGGCCTGCTCGAGTTGCTCGCGACTGCGACGCGCTGCGGCGTCGGCGCGGGTTCGTTCGGTGGCGGCTTTCTCGACCGTGCTCAACGCAGCCCGCACGGCCCGCACGTCGCCGTCCCGCTCCTCGGCGTGCCCGTGCAGCGCAGCAGTCAGCTGGTCGGAGCGGGCACCGGCGGGCAGTGGGGTCCACGTGATGCCGGCGTCCTCGGCAGCGACGTGCAGTTCGTCCTCGGCGCGCGCGAGCGCCTCGACCAGTTTCGCGACAGCGGCGTCGGCCCGTTCGGCTTCCTCGGTGCGCTGCGACAGCGTGGCCCGCGCTTTCGTCGCCTTGTCGACTTGTTGCTCGGTGGCCTTCTCGAGAGTGGCCACGGCTTGGGCGAGATCGTCGAGTTGTGTGCGTCCCTCGTAGGCGGTGGAGCGCTTGAGGGCGTCGAGGTTTTCGGTCGCCTGATCCAGTGCCCGCTCGGCGTCGATGAAGCCCTGCTCGGCCGCTTCGCGTGCTTCCCGGCTGCGGGTCTGTTCGGCCGCAGTCTCCCGTAGTGCGGTAATCCCGTTCTCGACTGCGTCGAGTCGCCCGGCCAGCTGGTCGACGTCCGAACGCGCCTGCTGGCGCAGGTACTTGGTGTACACGCCGATGAACCGCTGGGTTGCCCCGTCCGCCGCGGCGAGGCCTTCGAGGGCACGTCCGACTTCTTCCATGTCGCTGAACGAGCGTGCAGCCTCGAGGACCAGTTGCTCGTCGAGGGGTCGCAGACCGTCGGTCAAGGCCTGGGACAAACCCTTGGGATCGAGGTTCTTGGCAAGCTGTGGACGCCGGAGGGTGAGGATCAGGTTGATCAACTGGTCGTATCGCTCGGCGCCGAGGCCGAACATGCGTGCATCGATCGCAGCGCGATAGTCCACCGGCCGATCGGTCAGACAATCGGTTCCGATCTGCTCGCCCAACTGCTTCTTCGTCAAGGGGCGATCGTCTGCGCCGAGCAGGGAGAAATCGACGCCGACGCGACCGTCGGCGACGAAATACCACCGGGTGACCTTGTCGTTGGACCTCGTCGCGCGCATGCCGATACCGACCGTCACGGCCTCGGGATCATCCTTCGGCCCTCGACAGAACTCCATCCACACATACGAATACGCGCTGTCCTGGCCACGGTAGAGAAGGTTCGACTTCATCGTCCGCTCCTCACCCGCAAATGGATTGAGGCGCCGCGGTTCGATGCGGCCGTCGAGAACGAACGGGAACAGGACTTCGAGCGCCTTGGTCTTGCCCGACCCGTTGGGTCCCCGCAACACCAATCGTCCGTCGGCGAAGGAGAACTCCTGGTCGCGGTAGTCCCAGAGGTTGATGATTCCGGCACGGGTGGGCCGGAAGCGCGCGCTGGTCATGCGAAGGTGTCCTTGCTGTCGTTCGAGGAATGGGGGAACAGATCGATCTCTGGGTGCGGTCGCGAATGTTGACCACGACTCCGCGATACCGCGCCAGCGCCGGTAGTACGAGAATCCCGCCGGGAACGGCGGCGACCAGGCTGAGGCGGTCGAGCAGTGCGACTGCGGCACGTCCCAAACCCTCGGGATCTGCCTGCCACCCGGCAGCGAACGTCTTGCCGAATCGATCGACCAGCGACGCCATGGTCAGTCGAATCCGGCTGTCCTCGACGAACGGATACGTAACCGGTTCGGCGGCCGGCAGCGTCGCCGCGTTGTCGGGGGCATCTGTGGCCAGGCTGTCGAAAATTCCGGACAGGGGAACGGCACCGTCCAGTTGCTCGATCAGAGCTGTCGCCTGTCGGTCGGGCACCGGCAGCTGGACTGGTTCGGCCCCGTCGGGATCGAGCAGGTGATCCGCGAGCTCGCCCGCCAACAACAACGCGACCTGCGCGACGGTGCCGGTGCCCGGAAACCGGATGTCGGACAGACGTCCCGACGAGTCGATCATGGCGACGCCCTCACGCCGCCTTTCGGCGACCAGTCCGGTGAGAAGTTCGACATCGGCTGCCGTTCGAGGGAGGGCGAGCTGCAATTGTTCGTCCTCGTCGAGTTCGGCCGCGTAGACGACGGGACGCTCGATGAGGGCGCGTCGGACACGCCGAGCTACTTCCTTGGTGTCGACGGCGCGGTCGAACGCCGCGGGATCGGAGTCGCCGCCGCGCCCGGAAAGAAGTTCACGGACCGACCGGAGATGCTGGAGAGCGCGGGACGGCCGGAACAAGGCGATGACCACCGAGCGGTCGATGTCGTACAGCGCCTCACCCGCATCGGGATTGGCTGCCCAGCTACCCGCGTCACCGTCGGCCAGCGCTATCGCGCCCCGGGTCGCGAGCCAGCCGACTGCGTCGACGAAGGCGTCCCGGTCGGCGGCCCGCTCGGTGGCGAGTTCGATGCCCTCGACCTGCGCCGCGGAGGCGGCCACGTGGTCTGCAAGTTCGGAAAGGGTGATCTGATTGCCAGCCCGCCCCAGCGCGGCCAGTGCCAGTGCAAGGTACGCGTAGCGGTACCGGTCGAACGTTCGATCCGTCGCGGTCTTGGCCGGGGCCCCGGCGTCGAGTCGATCGGCAATGGTGAACAACCGCGCGGTGGTTTCGGTGACCTCGAGTCGATATCCGAACAGATCGAGCAGGTCATCGCGTAACTCGGTGGCCCACCGGCGGAGCAGCGGAAGCGCGATCCGATCCGGGTAGGTCTGTGTCACCAGATGATTGGACAGAATGATGCGGGCCGCCCGCTGGTAGGAGTCGAGCGCGAGCGGCGGTATCTCCCGTGCCCTCACTGGACCGTCACCCGCAGTCCGTCGAGGTGGAGCCGGCCGCGGGCCGTGTGTACCACCGTCGATTCCGAATGGGGAGTCAGCGTGAGTTTCACCCCGTTACCGGATCCGGACGCGCCGCCGACTTTCCCGCTCACGGGGACGCGAGCCGTCAACGCAGCGTCGAGCAGGCTGAGAAGAACATCGGTTTCGGCGTTGTCGAGCACCCGTTCGTGCACTCCTCCCGACGCGAGCGATTTCGCCGCCGACGCTCGGGCCCGCTGACCGGCCAGCTGCTCTTCTCGTAACCGTCTGATGCCGGCGTCGTTCCTCTGGACACGGGCGGGGGCGCCGGGGGAGGGCGCACGTCCCGTCTCGGCGAGCGTGCGGGAGATCTCGACGGGCGGTGCCTCCCACCACGACCGCGAGTCGGGAATGATGTCGGCATCCGGATGCACCATGGACAGATGGCGGGGGCGGCCGAGGTCGAACACGGCGCGGAACAGTGCGTGCGCCGCTTCCTCGGAGGGAGTGGCAGCGAACCAACCGGCGAGGTGCCGCAGCTGGCTTTCCCGGCTGACGCCTCCCCGCCGCGTCTCGGTGACCCTGCGGAGGAGCGACAACACGGCGGCGATAGCGCTCATGGTCCCTTCGCGGAGTCGTTCCGACTCACTCGGCCCGGACTCCGGTGGCAGAAACCAGTGCGTGAGGCCGTTCCATCGTGCTCGCCAATCGGCTTCCCGCTCGGCGAGCGGCAAAAATACTCGCTCGTCGCTCATCGCGGCCCTCCGGAGGAGGTCGTCGATCCCGGTGTCCTCGACCTCTCTGATCGCTTCGGCCAGTTTCGGTGCGTAGCGGGACAAGTCGGAACTGAACTCGCGCATGTGGGTGAGGAGCGCATCTTTGTGGGACAGGAATGTTTCGGGCGTGATCTCGGTGGTGCGCACCAGATCGCCGAGTGTGAGATAGAAGTGAGCGGCACGGGTGGCCATGTCGGACAGCGTGGCGTCGAGGCGACTGAGCTTCCGGAAGATCACGTCGTTGTCGGCGGCCTTGTTGGCGGCAGCGAGTTCCTTCATGTCCGCCAGCAGTTCGGGCAGAGCGAGCCGGGAAAGTGAGGCGTCGTCGAGGCGGGCGGCGAGGACGTCCTCGACGGCCCGGAACACTTGGTAACCGGCCTGGCTGAACTGGTAGACGAAGTGCCGATTTCGGTACTCGGCGAGGCTGGCGGCCCGCGTTCCGTCGTAGCTGCGCTCGAGAACCTCCCATACGTGGAGTTGCTCGAGCAGGGGAGTGACCTCGGCAGGGGAGAGCTGCCCGGACACGTCGTCGGCGGCGATGCGGCCGAGGATGGTGGCCACTTCTGCGGCATGCAGGAGCACGACGTAATTGGCGCGGGCATGGTCGAATGCCCGGAGCACCCACAGATACTCGACGCGTTTCTCGGCGGTGGCGAAGGAGAACAGCTTCAACCGATCGTCGCGTACGAGGAGATCGGGGAGTGGCCCCTCGGGGCGGGACCACTCACGGGAGTTGCCTGATTCGCTCACCGGAACAGGTTATGCGGTCGTGTACCCCGCGGCCGAACGCCGTGCCGACCTGCGCCTTCATCTTTCGACGATGAATCGGGCCGGGACGGAAACACCAAATTTCGCGAACTAGCGATCCCACGCGGGTAGGCGACAACAGCCGTCGCCGCCACCCAGCGCAAGTCCTGACCGAACACACCCAGTCCGTATGGCCTCTAGGCGGAGAGCAGGTCGGATGTCACAGGACGAACAGGACGAAGACGATGGCGACCAGCACGAGCGCTAAGCCGACTACCGCTGCGACCAGCCAGGAACTGCGGGTGTCGGAGCCGGCAATGGGCGCGTCCTGCGCGACGGCGCGCGGTTCCGGCGGTGTCGCGACCGCCGTTGCACCCGTGGCACGCGCAGAGGAGGCACCTACTGCCGCGGCAGATGCGGGTTGTGTGGTGCGCGCCGCGGATTCTCTCGGCGTCTCGGCCGCTGCGGGCAGAGGCTCGCCGACAACGGCGTCGATCACCTCGGTGACGTCGTAGGAGGGCGGGAGGCCGATCGGGGTGACCCGGTGCGTCGTCGGATTGAAGCCCGCCGCGCGAATAGCGGCGCCGAGGGCGGCGGTCTGTTCAGGGCCGGGGCCGACCACACACCGCACGTCGAACTTCTCGCTCACCGAGGTCGCGAAGCCTCGAATCGCTGCTGCATCCCGCGCGATGAGCCCGTCACCGGTGACCACGACCGCGTCGAGGTTGCTCGGAAGCCATCCGAACGCACCCAGCGCGGTGGCGATCTGGGCGGAGGGAGTTCCCCCCGACGCGAAGCGGAAGGCCTTTCCCGCCTCGACTCCTGAACGGATCAACGCAACCGTCGCGCCCGTGTCGTCGACATGATAAATACCGACCAATTGTCCGGGACGTTCGGCAATTTCGGATTCGAACCAGGCGGCCGCGGCTTCGGCGTCCGATACCAAGGACAGGTACGACATGTCGGCGTAGTCCAGGGCGTCGCGGAGGGCGGCAACTGCAGTCGAGTCCCAGCGAGTGGGGTACGACGCCATGATGTCGGGAGCGCCGCCGGTTCGCCCACCGTGGTCGGGCAGTGGTTCACACTCCCGGAGCAGGCAGCGCATGGCGCCCGCGACCAGGTCTTCGGCCCGGTATCGGGTGCCGTCACCCAGCGCGACGCCGGCAGGATCACCGACCCGAGGAAGAAATCCTGACACGGTGTGCGTCCGACCGAGGGTCTGTGGTGCCGAACCGCCGAGGATCGCGGTGCCGTCCGGGCACATGTGCAGGACGGTGTCCCTGACGATCACGACAGGATCCGGTGACCCCGGGTCGTTCGACGCGACCACCGCTGTGGACACGACACTGCCGATCCTGAGCCCGACTCCCATGGACATGCAAGTACCCCTATTCGTGTGCGAACGGATTGTGAATTCCGCCTGGCCGTTCCGACGCGCTCGTCGCGGCCACAAGATGTACATCCTGCTACTCGGAGGGGCCTGTGCCCGCCATCACGCGCGGCGTGGCGGCGGCGTGTCGCTCGTATCGACCGCTTTCCTCGATATTTGGGCGATCGCAGTCACGAAGGAGTGTGTGGGGCGAGCGGGGTTCGCCATTCGCTCTCGTGGTCGGCGAGCCAGCTGAGGAGATGCTCAGCCTCTTGGGGATGACGCCCGGTTCCGGCAAGCAAGTCGGCGAAGGCCTGCGTCGGGGCCACCAGGCGAACGTTCTCGCGGAACAGCGTGCGCTCGAACACGGCCGCTGACCGGGGAGTGGCGATGAGGACGTTGGCGCCTTCGTCGACGGGGCGCAAGTGGAGGGCCTTGGCGAGCGCCTCGCCGTGATCGGCATAGATCTGCACCTGGTGCGCCGGTGCGTAGTCGACGAACGCTGCCGCAGCGACCGAACCCGTAACTGCATACAGCTGATCTGCGTGCTTTGCGAGACCGGCGAGGACGGAGGCGACGCCTTCGGGGGCGAAGTAACCGACAGTGGGGGAGTCCTTGAAACTGGCGTCGCTGCTCCAGGCACGCAACATGTGCTGCCACCGCACCCTCGTCACGGGTCCACGGGGGAGTCGCTCCAGTAGATCGCGTTCTTCGAGCGTTTCGACGACTCGATAGGTGGCTCCAGTCGAGGCCCCGGAGAGCCGGACGAGTTGAGGGACGGTGAGTTGACCGGAGTGGTCGGCGAGCGCCCGCACCACGCGGGCGGCCGGGTCGCCGGTCAACTGGGCCGCGGGCCGGCCGGGACCGCGCCAGGGGTCGGCATCGGCACCACGATCACGTACCCAGATTGCCGGCCGGTCGGCAGACAGCGAGGTATTGCCCGTGGCGTCGGCGTAGGAGAGGCCACGCGCATCGAGTTGACGCCGAACCGGTTCGGAAAGATAACGCGCACAAACGAATCCGCGATCAGAATCGGAAAGGCTGTCTGCGAATCTGGCCGCGTCCCCCGCCAGCACACCGCGAGCGGGGATGACCGAGAAGGAGGCTACCTCGCCGTTCGGCGCACCCACGAGGAGGCGTTCCGGAGCGTCGGGGAGCGAGCGGGACTTACCGGACGTCAACGTCCAGCCGTGGGGGAGCGCTGCCTGGAGCGTCGCGATCGACCGGCGGTAGAGGTCGATGTCGCGCTCCGGCTTGGGAAATGGCACTTTTTGCTCGCGACCCGCGAATTCAGTGTTCTCCTGACCCGGCACGCCACAACAGTAACATCTGTCACAGACGGAACACCCGCAAAGTCCGAATGGGCACGCGTTTCCGACGCAGCTGAGTGGTCAGTTTCACAAGAACCTCACCACGCCGACGACTATCCGACAGCCACGGGGGAGTCGCCGATATATGCGGGATCTCGAGGACCGGGCTTCCCGAGGGGAGCGTCGAGCTTCATCGGGAAGGGGGCTTGGCGCGGTGAATTCGTCCGCGGGGGAGCGGCGCTTTACCGGCCGGCGTCGGTACCCGCTGGTGGGGGAGCGTCTGTGCGCCTTTCTGGTCGTCCCAGCTACCAAGGCGCACGGGTGAAGCTAAATCTGTCTAGGACGGAACCGCTACATTTACCGAACAGTCCAGCAACGCTGTCAGCCCCCGACCGACTGGCCAGCTCACCCCAACACCTCACCTCCCACTCGAACCACTCTCGCAACCGCCGAGGCATCGACCGGGCCGAGCCGTACGTGTCGGGCTGGAAGGCCGCGCAATTCGGCATTTGGTCACCTGGGATAGCCTCGGCTTCACACGACGAGTTCGGGTGGCACGGTGAGCGGAATGCGGGCCGAAGCGAGGAGAGATCGACGATGAGTGAACGCACCCCCAGCCAATGGGAGGAACTCGCAGCCGCCGACCCAGCGCATTCCACGTGGTACGTGGAGCGGTTCCGGACGATGGCGGCCGAGGGAAAAGACATCTTCGGGGAGGCGCGGCTGGTCGACGCGATGCTCGGCCGTGGCGGCCGGGTTCTCGATGCCGGGTGCGGGCCGGGTCGCCTGGGTGGCTATCTGCACGAGGCCGGGCACGTCGTGGTCGGTGTCGATGTCGATCCGGTGCTGATTGCGGCTGCCGAGGAGGACTATCCCGGCCCGACCTGGCTGGTCGGTGATCTCGCCGAGTTGGATTTGCCGGGCCGCGGGGTGAAAGCGGACTTCGATGTCATCGTCTGCGCCGGGAACGTCATGACGTTCCTCGCGCCGTCCACGCGGGAAGCGGTGTTGGCGGGGTTCGCTCGCCATCTCGGCCCCGCAGGCCGGGTGGTTGTGGGATTCGGTGCCGATCGCGGGTATGACTTCTCGCAATTCCTGACCGACGCCGCGACTGCTGGTCTCGCCGTGGATCTGCGACTTTCGACGTGGGATCTGCGCCCGTTCACCGACGAGTCACAGTTTCTGGTGGCGGTGTTCTCGCGAGCAGTTGTCTAGACACCCAGGGTGAGAATCCCGTCCCGCACCGACGCGGAGTAGGTACGTACCGACTCGACGCCCTCCGACGTGCAGGCTCCGGTGTCGAAGGAGAATGCGTACTGATGCAGCGGGCACATCACAACCGCGTCGTCGATCTGCCCGTCGGCGAGGGGGCCGCCCTTGTGAGGGCACACGGCGTCCATGGCGCGAACGGTGCCGTCCGACAGCAGGAATACGGCGACCTGCCGGCCCTGCACGACGTACGTGCGGCCCTCGCCGGGCGTGAGTTCGTGGACCGGGCCGAGTGCAATCTCCGATGCACCCTCGATGGTCGCGGTCATCGAACCGGCACCTGGGGGAGCGGGAGGAGAGGAAGCGACGGCGCGAACTGTGCCGGTGATTTCGGTGCGCTGCGTTCCTTCCATGGATCTCGGTAGCCGTCGACTGCCGTCTGCATGCGCTGATCCAACCCTGCCACGATGCCCTCCTCGTCTCGGACCAATACAGCCTGAAGGTGCTCGAGTCCGACTCTCGGCACGAAGTCGTAGGTGCGCTCGAGCCATTTCGCGTTCTCGCGGTAGTACTGGATGAACCGTCCGCCCAGTTCCACTACGGCTTCGGGTGATTCGACGGTTGCCAAGAGATCACCCTTGCGCACGTGGGCGCCCGCTGCGCCACCGACATAAATTTCCCAGCGGCCGTCGCCCACGGCGACGACGCCGAAGTCTTTGCACAACGCCTCGGAGCAGTTGCGCGGGCAGCCGGCCACAGCCAGTTTCAGTTTTGCCGGCGTTTCCAGGCCTTGGAAGCGTTCTTCGATCGCAATGCCGAGACTCGTCGAATCGCCCAGGCCGTACCGGCAGAAGTCGGTACCGACACAGGTTTTCACCGTGCGCATGCTCTTCCCGTAGGCGAAACCGGAGGGCATGTCCAGATCACCCCACACCTTGGGGAGGTCTTCCTTCTTGATGCCCAGCAGGTCGATACGCTGTCCGCCCGTCACTTTCACGAGTGGCACGCCGTATTTGTCGGCTACATCAGCGATCTTGCGGAGCTGATCCGGGGTGGTGACACCGCCTTTCATCTGTGGCACCACCGAGAAGGTGCCGTCACGCTGAATGTTCGCGTGCACCCGGTCGTTGATGAACAAGGCGCCGCGTTCGTCCACCCAGTCCGGACCCCAGACGGTCCGCAGCAGCGAAGCCAACGGCATCTTCGCCGCCGCGTCCTCCTTGCCGTCGGTCGCGAGTTCTGCGAACACCTGCGACACGGCCCGCAGGTCGCGTTCGCGGATCGTAGCGATCAAGTCGGGCTTGGACATCGGGATGCAGGGCACATACCAGTCGGCGGCCGGGTCGGCCTCCAGTTCACCACCCGCTGCGGCCGCCACGATGTCGGCGACGAGTCCCTTGCAGGACCCGCAGCCCTTACCTGCCCGCGTCTGCGCGCACACTGCGGACAGTGTTGTGGCCCCGGAGTGCACACACGCGACCAGATCGCCCTTGCTGACTCCGTTGCAGTTACACACCTGCAGGTCGTCGGGCAGATCCGCGGCACTGGCCGCGACGCTGGGTGTGCCGAGGTCGAAGAGCATACTGATGCGTTCTTCGGGTAGCGGGACCTTCCCGTCGAATGCCTGAGTGAGGTAGCCGGCCTTGCTGATGTCGCCCATGAGGGTGGCGCCGATCAACTTTCCGTCGCGGACGACGAGGCTCTTGTAGGTGCCGCTGCGGGGTTCGTAGTACTGGACGAATTCGTCGTCGGCGGTTTCCGGACCTTTGACACCCATTGCCGCCACGTCGACGCCCGCCACCTTCAGTTGGGTGGTTGTGCGCGAACCGACATATGCGGCTTCGGGGTTCGTACCGGTGAGGACCTCAGCGAGAATGACGGACTGCTCCCACACCGGGGCGACGAGACCGTATGTTTCGCCGCGGTGCTGTGCGCACTCGCCGACGGCATACACCGAACCCTCGTCCTCACACCGCATCTGGTCATCGACCACGATGCCCCGCTCGACCACCAGCCCGGCAGCCCGCGCCATTTCGACGTTGGGCCGAATACCGGCGGTGACCACGACCATGTCGGCGTCCAAAGTGCTGCCGTCGACGAACGAGACACCCGTGACGCGTCCCGCATCGTCGCGCAGAACCGCGGTGGTCCGCATCGAGGTATGGACCCCAACACCGAGTTTCTCGATCTCGGAGCGGAGCATGCTGCCGCCGCGCTCGTCGAGTTGCTGATTCATGAGGTGGCCGGGGGAGTGCACCACGTTGACCTCGAGGCCCTGGGTGCGGAGCCCGTAGGCAGCCTCGAGTCCGAGGAGTCCGCCACCGATGACGACGGCGGACACGTCGTCGTGGGCCTGCGCCATCTGCAGCATGCCGTTGGTGTCGGCGATGTTCCGGAATCCGAACACACCGCGGGCGAGCCGTCCGTCGGTTTCCCGGAGACCGTCCATATTGGGGAAGAACGTGTTGCTTCCGGTGGCGATGATCAACACGTCGTAGTCGACGACGCGGCCACTCTCACACGTGACGGTCTTCGCGAAGCGGTCGAGGGCAACCGCCCGATCGCCGGCGTGGAGGGTGACGCCGTTCGCGGTGTACCAACCCATCGGGTTGAGGATCAGGTCCTCGTCGTCGACCGCCGCCTCGCCGGACAAGACGTGCGAAAGCATGATGCGGTTGTAGTTGCCGTAAGGCTCGTCGCCGATCATGGTGATCTCGAATCGCTCGCGGCCGCCGCGGTTGATGATCTCCTCGACGGTGCGCGCGCCGGCCATACCGTTTCCGACGACCAGCAGCTTGCTCGAACTCGGTGTGTTGACCATAGGACGAGGCTCCGCCCCCGCCGTGT
Source organism: Rhodococcus oxybenzonivorans (assembly GCF_003130705.1). NCBI lineage: Bacteria > Bacillati > Actinomycetota > Actinomycetes > Mycobacteriales > Nocardiaceae > Rhodococcus > Rhodococcus oxybenzonivorans. The sequence continues at coordinate 2,848,870 of NZ_CP021354.1, forward strand.
CGTAACGGCTGCGCGGAAGTTACATGGGAATCAGGAACATCTCACAGGGTTCGCGGAAGTTGCGTCAGACGGAAGAGTTGTCGCGCGGCATGAGCAGGGGAGCCGCCACCGCGAGCAGCACGGCCGGAAGTAGAAACCCCGCTGCCGGGGAGATCGCATAGACGGGAGTGAGAGTAATGGGTGCCAGCGCATTGCCCGTGAACCTCAATGCCTGAACCACCGATACCGCCCCACCCCGATTCGGTCCGGAAGACCCGAGAACTGCAGCGTTGACGCCGACCAGGATGAACTGGCCCGCAGCTCCGGCCGCGAACCAGGCCACGGCCACGACGGCGAGGAGTGAGACGGTGCCCGCGGCGGTGATGAGCACGGCACCGGCAATGGCACCGATCACGACGGCCGTCCGTGCGCCGATCCTGTCGATCACTCCGCCGACGAGGCGCGCCGTGAGGATTCCGGCCACTCCGAAGCCGGTGAGCAGGAGGCCCCGCTGGGTCGGGCTCAGGCCGAAGACGTCCTCGGCACGGAACGCCACCAGAAAGCTGAGTCCCCCCAAGGCGCCCCAGCCGAGTAGTGCCACAACACCCATTCGCAGTACCGGCAGTGTCAGCGCGTCGCGCAGGCGTGGACGCGCGGCCCCCGGCTCGTCGCGCGCAGCGTCCGGTATTCCGATGAGGCCGAAGGCCGCGGCGACGAGGGCGATGACGAGGAACGACAGCCGCCAGTCGATCTCGGCGGCCAGTCCGCCGACGAGCGGAGCACTCGACTGACCTGCAGCTTGGAACGCGCCGAAGATCCCGAGTGCACGTCCGAGACGCTTCTTCGGCGTGGAGGCAGCGAGCGCAGCCAGCAGCAGGGGCGTGGTGAACGAGTTGGAGCATCCCTGCAACACCCGCGCGCCGAGAAACAACGGCAGCGTGGGGGCGAGGAAGCACGCGAGCGACGACACCAGGTAGACGGCGTAGGCGGCCCGCACGGTCCGAGTGCGACCCCAGCGCGCCCCCAGTGTTCCCGACACGAGCATCACGAGCGCGAAGGGCAGCAGGTACGCCGTCAGGGAACTGGCGGCGGCTGCGGCGCCCACGCCCAGGTCGTCGCCGATCTCGGGGAGGATCGAGACGACGACGCCGCCGCCGAAGGGTCCGAGGAAGCCGCCACCGTAGAGGGCGAGGCGTTGCAGTGCAGAACGAAGCGACTCGGGGGAGCGCTCCGTCACAGCCCGAAGCTGCCGGGCCCACGCCGGCGGAGGTACCGCTCGAACTCGGCCGCCAATGCGTCACCGTCGATCTTCGAGATCGCCTCGGAAATGTCGGTCTCGGCGTCGCCGCGTTCCTCGAGCGAGCGGACGTAGTCGCCGATCTCTTCGTCGTCGGCGGTCATCTCCGTGACGGCTTCCTGCCAGTCGTCGGCTTGGCTCGGCAGTTCACCGAGCGGAACCTCGATGTCGAGAACATCCTCGACGCGCTGGAGCAGAGCGATGGTGGCCTTCGGGTTCGGTGGCTGCGACACGTAATGGGGCACGGCCGCCCAGAACGACACCGCGGGCACACCGGCCCGGACGCAGGCGTCCTGCAGCACCCCGGTGATGCCGGTAGGCCCCTCGTACCGCGTCTGCTCGAGCTTGAACCGCTCGGCGGCCTCACTGCTGTACGCGCTGCCGGTGACAGGGACCGGCCGGGTGTGCGGCGTATCCGCGAGGAGTGCACCCAGGATGACGACGGTGCTGATCTCGAGTTGGTCGATCAGCTCGAGGAGGTCCTCGCAGAAGCTGCGCCAGCGCATGTTGGGTTCGATACCGCGAAGAAGGACGACGTCACGCTCACTGCCGGGTGGAGAGCACACGGACAGGCGGGTGGCCGGCCACACGATCTCCCGGGTGACGCCGTCTACCTGCCGGACGGTGGGGCGATTGACCTGGTAGTCGTAGTATTCCTCGGAATCCAGCTCGGCCAGCGGCTGGGCGTCCCAGGTCAACTCCAGGTGTTCGACGGCCCCGCTCGCGGCGTCGCCGGCGTCGTTCCAGCCTTCGAAGGCGGCGACCATGACAGGGTCACGCAGCACGGGAACGCCGTTGTCTTCGGCGCCGGCATCCGCGGCGTCGAAGGCGTCGTCGTCGCGGCCCGCGGGCGTGACAGGGAACTCACTGGAACTCACCCACCCAGCCTACGGCCAGCATCCGCCCCCGCGCCCATTAGTCTGGACGGCATGTCTGCGCCATTTCACTCTGCCCTGCTCGATGCGTTGAACCAGCGCGTTGTCATCGGCGACGGCGCCATGGGCACCATGTTGCAGGCCGCAGATCTCACCTTGGACGACTTCCTGGGCCTCGAGGGCTGCAACGAAATTCTCAACCACACCCGCCCCGACGTGCTGAAAGACATCCATCGCGCGTACTTCGAGGCCGGGGCCGACGCCGTCGAAACCAACACGTTCGGCTGCAACCTGCCCAACCTGGCGGACTACGACATCCAGGACCGGATCCGCGAACTGGCCGAGAAAGGTACTCGGCTGGCACGTGAGGTCGCCGACGAGATGGGGCCGGGGCGCGACGGCATGGGCCGGTTCGTGCTGGGGTCGATGGGCCCGGGCACCAAGCTGCCGACACTCGGTCACGCATCGTTCGCGAGCCTGCGGGACGCGTACGCCGAGGCGGCGATGGGAATGATCGACGGGGGCGCCGATGCGATCCTCGTCGAGACGTGCCAGGACCTTCTGCAGGTGAAGGCCGCGATCCTCGGCAGTCGCATGGCGATGGACAAGCTCGGGTCCCGGCTGCCGATCATGACGCACGTGACCGTGGAGACCACCGGAACGATGCTTCTCGGCAGTGAGATCGGTGCCGCGCTGACCGCCCTCGAACCGCTCGGGATCGACATGATCGGACTCAACTGCGCTACCGGTCCGGCCGAGATGAGCGAGCACCTTCGGCACCTGTCGAAGTACTCGACGCTGCCGGTGTCGGTCATGCCCAACGCCGGTCTGCCGACGCTAGGGGCCAATGGCGCCGAGTACCCGCTCACCGCGGAGGAACTGGCGGAGGCGCTCAGTGGGTTCGTCAGCGAGTACGGGCTCGCGCTGGTGGGTGGTTGCTGCGGCACCACCCCGGAGCACATCCGGCAGGTGGCCGAGGCGGTGCGCCTGGTCGAGAAGGCCGAGCGTAACCCGGTGCGTGAGTCGGGGACGTCCTCGCTCTACACCGCGGTGCCGTTCGAGCAGGATGCGAGCATCCTGATGATCGGCGAGCGCACGAACTCCAACGGATCGAAGGCGTTCCGTGAGGCGATGATCGCCGAGGACTACCAGAAGTGCCTCGACATCGCCAAGGATCAGACCCGCGACGGCGCCCACATGCTGGACCTCAATGTGGACTACGTCGGCCGCGACGGTGCCGCAGACATGGCCGCTCTGGCGAGCCGGTTCGCGACGGCGTCGACGTTGCCGATCATGCTGGACTCCACCGAGCCGGCAGTGCTGCAGGCGGGCCTCGAGCATCTCGGTGGTCGGTGCGCCGTCAACTCGGTGAACTACGAGGACGGCGACGGGCCTGATTCGCGGTTCCAGAAGATCATGCGGCTGGTGAAGGAACATGGCGCCGCCGTGGTGGCCCTGACCATCGACGAGGAGGGTCAGGCGCGTACCGCGGAGCACAAAGTCCGGATCGCCGAGCGACTCCTCGAGGACATCACCACCAACTGGGGTCTCGACGAGTCCGACATCATCATCGATGCGCTCACGTTCCCGATCTCCACCGGTCAGGAGGAGGTGCGCCGGGACGGCATCGAGACCATCGAGGCGATCCGGGAGCTGAAGAAGCGGCACCCTGAGGTGCACTTCACCCTCGGTGTGTCGAACATCTCGTTCGGTCTCAATCCGGCCGCGCGGCAGGTGCTCAACTCGGTATTCCTGCACGAGTGCACCGAGGCCGGTCTCGACACGGCGATCGTCCACGCGTCCAAGATCTTGCCGATGGCCCGCATCCCCGACGAGCAGCGAGAAACGGCCCTCGACCTGGTCTACGACCGTCGCAGCGAGGGTTACGACCCACTGCAGAAGCTGATGCAACTCTTCGAGGGTGTCTCGGCGGCGTCGGCGCGTGAATCGCGCGCCCAGGAACTTGCTGCCCTGCCGCTGTTCGAACGACTCGAGCGACGCATCGTGGACGGGGAGCGCAACGGCCTCGACGAGGACCTCACCGAGGCCATGACGCAGAAGCCGCCGCTCGAGATCATCAACGAGACGCTGCTCTCGGGCATGAAGACCGTCGGCGAACTCTTCGGCTCCGGCCAGATGCAGCTGCCGTTCGTCCTCCAGTCCGCCGAGGTGATGAAGGCGGCGGTGGCGTACCTCGAACCACACATGGAGGCCACCGACGAGGACGGCAAGGGTCGCATCGTCATCGCCACTGTGAAGGGCGACGTCCACGACATCGGCAAGAACCTGGTCGACATCATCCTGAGCAACAACGGATACGACGTCGTGAACCTGGGCATCAAGCAGCCGATCGCCACCATTCTCGATGCCGCGATCGAGCAGCGGGCCGATGTGATCGGCATGTCCGGTCTGCTCGTGAAGTCGACCGTGGTGATGAAGGACAATCTGCAGGAGCTCAACGCCAAGGGCGTCGCGGAGAAGTTCCCTGTGCTGCTCGGGGGAGCGGCCCTTACCCGGTCTTATGTGGAGAACGACCTCGCCGAGGTGTACGAGGGTGAGGTTAGTTACGCGCGGGACGCTTTCGAGGGCCTGCACCGGATGGACGAGATCATGGCCGTCAAGCGCGGCGGTGGACCCGATCCGGACAGCCCGGAGGCGATCGCGGCCCGCGAGAAGGCGGCGGAGCGCAAAGCCCGCCACGAACGATCGAAAAGGATCGCCGAGAAACGCAAGGCCGCCGAAACGCCGATCGAGGTGCCCGAGCGGTCCGACGTGGCCACCGACATCGACGTCCCGAATCCGCCCTTCTGGGGTAACCGGATCGTCAAGGGCGTCTCGCTGTCCGACTATTCGGGACTCCTCGACGAGCGTGCCCTGTTCCTCGGACAGTGGGGCCTGCGCGGACAGCGGTCCGGCGACGGTCCTACCTATGAGGAGCTGGTGGAGACCGAAGGTCGCCCACGACTGCGGTATTGGCTCGATCGCCTGAGCACGGAAGGCATCCTCGCGCACGCCGCGGTGGTGTACGGGTACTTCCCGGCCGTGTCCGAGGGTGACGACGTGGTGGTGCTCACCGAACCGAAGCCCGATGCGGACGAGCGTTTCCGGTTCACGTTCCCCCGTCAGCACCGTGACCGCTTTCTCTGCGTCGCCGACTTCGTCCGCTCGCGGACCGAAGCGAAGGAAACCGGGCAGGTCGACGTGTTCCCGATGCAGTTGGTCACCATGGGGCAGCCCATTGCGGACTTCGCGAACGAGCTGTTCGCCGCAAACGCGTATCGCGACTACCTCGAGGTGCACGGCATCGGTGTGCAGTTGACGGAATCGTTGGCCGAGTACTGGCATCGCCGCGTGCGGGAGGAACTGGTGCTGCCCGGCGGACACAATGTGGCGGAACAGGACCCGTCGGAGGTGTCCGGATTCTTCGACCTGGCGTATCGCGGTGCCCGCTACTCGTTCGGCTACGGCGCGTGCCCCAACCTGGAAGACAGGGCCAAGATGGTAGCTCTGCTCGAGCCCGAGCGGATCGGTGTGAAGTTGTCCGAGGAGTTGCAGTTGCATCCGGAACAGTCCACGGATGCGTTCGTTCTGCACCATCCCGAGGCGAAGTACTTCAATGTCTGAGGCGGGCAACGAACTCGCAGGTGTTCTGTGGGACATGGACGGAACGCTGCTCGACTCGGAGAAGATGTGGGACGTCGCGGTGCGGGAGTTGTCGCTGCACCTCGGCGGTCCCATGACCGAGGAGACACGGCTGAAGACGATCGGTGCATCCAGTGCCGATGCTCTCGGCGTCATCTTCGACGCTCTCGGCCTCGAGCAGGACCCGGTTTCGCTCGCCGAGGCCAAGGAGTGGATGTTCACCCGCGTCGAAGAGTTGTTCGCCGACGGCATCCCGTGGCGTCCCGGCGCACTGCGGGCATTGCAGGCGGTGCGTGAACACGGCCTGAGTACCGCCCTGGTGACCAACACCGAGCGTCGTCTCACCGAGCGCGCACTCGACACCCTCGGGCGTCAGCACTTCGACCATTCGGTGTGTGGTGACGAGGTGCCGTTCGGTAAGCCGCACCCCGGCCCGTATCTGCGAGGTGCGGAACTGCTGGGGCTGGACCCTGCTCAGTGCCTCGCCATCGAGGACTCTCCCACCGGTGCCGCGTCGGCGCAGGCCGCCGGATGCGTCGTGCTCGTCATACCCTGCGAGGTCGTCGTACCGCAGGGGCCGGGAAGAGTGTTCCGGGACAGTCTCGAAGGGCTCACGGGGGTAGAACTCGGCGCACTGTGGTCGCAGCCGCAAGCGCAGCTGAGCGGCCTGCAGCTTTAGGTATCCTGGTTTCCCGTGGCTGTGCCGAAGATTGTGCTGTTCTATGTGTTCACACCGCTCGCCGACCCGGACGCGATCCGGCTGTGGCAGCACACCCTCGCCGAGGCCAACGGTCTCACCGGCCGAATCCTGATCTCCGAGCACGGCATCAACGCCACGGTGGGCGGCGACATTCGGGATGTCAAGAGGTATGTCAAGGGCACCCGGAGTTACGCTCCCTTCCGCGACGCCGACATCAAATGGTCCGATGGGCGCGGCGCCGACTTTCCCCGGCTCAGCGTCCGGGTACGGCCCGAGATCGTGTCCTTCGGTGCGCCCGACGAGCTGAAAGTCGACACGACCGGGGTGGTGGGCGGCGGCACCCACCTGGCGCCACACGAGGTGCACGAATTGGTGGAGGGTAGGGGCGAGGACGTCGTGTTCTTCGACGGCCGCAACGCCTTCGAGGCGGAGATCGGCCGATTCCGGGGGGCCGTCGTCCCCGATGTGTCGACGACCCGGGACTTTGTCCACGAACTCGACAGCGGCAAGTACGACCACCTCAAGAACAAGGCGGTGGTGACGTACTGCACGGGCGGGGTGCGCTGTGAGGTGCTGTCGTCGCTGATGCGCTCGCGCGGTTTCGGGGAGGTGTATCAACTCGACGGCGGCATCGTCCGGTACGGCGAAGCCTTCGGTGACAGCGGTCTGTGGGAAGGGTCGCTGTATGTCTTCGACAAGCGGATGTCCGTGAACTTCAGCGAGCGGGCGAGCGTCCTGGGAACCTGCACCGTATGCGGGGATCCCACGTCCCGTTACGAGAATCTGCCCGAGAATCAGGGGCGTGCGCTTGCCTTGGTATGTGAGGGCTGCACCGCCGACAGTTGGGTCGGCTGACGTGGCCGGCGCCCCTCTGCCCATTCGTAACGGCCTCGGCCCGGACCGCGTCCGGATGCCCGCCGACCTCGACACGAAGACCGTTGCCGACTTCCTGCTGCGGACCTACCCGGACGACAGTGCGCACTGGCTCACGCTGATCGACAGTGGTGGTGTGGTCGACGAACACGGGCGGGTGGTCGATCGCCGAACGCGGTATTCGCCCACGCGGTTCGTGTATTTCTACCGTGATCCTGCCCCCGAGATCCCGGTGCCGTTCGACATCGACATCCTCCACCACGACCACCGGCTCGTCGTGGTCGACAAACCGCACTTTCTCGCGACCATCCCGCGTGGCGCCCACATCACCGAAACTGCGGTCGTGCGACTGCGTAAGGCGCTCGATCTCCCCGAACTGACGCCGGCGCACCGGCTCGACCGGATGACGGCGGGTGTGCTCGTGTTCCTCGTCCGGCGTGAGGATCGTCGACCGTATCAGGAGTTGTTCGTCTCCCGGCAGGTGACGAAAGAGTATGAGGCGCTTGCCGGTACCGCTTCGGCGTTGACCTTTCCGCGCACCGTTCGCAGCCGCATCGTGAAGGAACACGGGGTGATGACGGCAACGGAGGAACCGGGGGAGCCGAACAGTGAAACCGTGATCGACCTGCTCGAGTCGAGGAATGGTCGCGGACGTTACCGCCTGCTGCCCAGGACGGGTCGCACGCACCAGCTGCGGTTGCACATGTCGTCGCTGGGATTGCCGATCGAGGGCGACAACTACTACCCGACCTTCCGCCGCTCGGTGCCCGGCGACTTCTCTTCGCCCCTGCAGTTGCTCGCGCGGGCCATCGAGTTCATCGACCCGGTGTCGGGTGGGGTCCGCCGGTTCGAGAGTCGCCGCACTCTCGGGTGGTGACCGGTTCCGAGGGGACCGCGGTGGCGTGAAACAATGGGTCCTCGTGAAGACCTTCGAATCCCTGTTCGCCGAGCTGACTGAACGCGCCGCCACCCGTCCCGAGGGCTCCGGCACCGTTGCCGCCCTGGACGCCGGCGTCCATTCGCAGGGAAAGAAGATCCTCGAAGAGGCCGGTGAGGTATGGATTGCCGCCGAGCACGAGAGCGACGACGCGCTCTCCGAGGAAATCTCCCAGCTGCTCTACTGGGTTCAGGTGCTGATGGTGGGTAAGGGGCTGAAACTCGAGGACGTCTACCGACATCTGTGATCGGTCGATCGAGCCTTCCCTCACCCCGCGTCTTCTCCGAAAGGACCCCTCTCATGCTGCGCGTTGCAGTCCCGAACAAGGGCTCGCTGTCCGAGTCCGCCGCCGAAATCCTCAGCGAAGCCGGTTACCGGCGCCGCACCGACTCCCGCGATCTGACCGTTCTCGACCCGTCGAACCAGGTCGAATTCTTCTTCCTGCGGCCCAAGGACATCGCGATCTACGTCGGTTCGGGTGAACTCGACCTCGGGATCACCGGCCGCGACCTCGCCCGCGATTCGGGCGCCCCTGTCTCCGAACGGCTCTCACTCGGCTTCGGCCGGTCCACCTTCCGGTACGCCGCCCCTGCCGGGAAGGATTGGTCCGTGGAGGACCTCGCGGGGCTGCGGATCGCCACGTCCTACCCCAACCTGGTGCGCGACGATCTGTCGGCCCGCGGCATCGAGGCCTCGGTGATCCGCCTCGACGGCGCGGTCGAGATCTCGATTCAGCTCGGTGTCGCGGACGCGATCGCCGACGTGGTGGGGTCGGGACGCACACTGCGCCAGCACAACCTGGTGGCCTTCGGGGACACCCTCTGCGACTCCGAGGGTGTGCTCATCGAACGCGCGGGTTCGCCCGCCGACAATTCGGCCCGCAACCAGTTGGTGGAGCGGGTGCGGGGCATCGTGTTCGCGCAGCAGAACCTCATGCTCGATTACGACTGCCCCAAGACGATCCTCGACGACGCGTTGAAGATCACCCCGGGTCTGGAATCCCCGACACTGTCCCCGCTGGCCGACGAGAACTGGGTGGCAGTGCGGGCGATGGTGCCGATCAAGGGGCACAACGGTGTGATGGACGAGCTCGCCGAACTCGGTGCCAAGGCGATTCTGGCCTCGAACATCCGGTCGTGCCGGGCTCTGTGAGTCCGCGTTCCGCTTCGGTCCGCGCTCGTCCCGAACTCAGGGGCGGGCGCGGACCTGTACGGATTGGGTGATGCGCCCGACCGCACCGGCGTGGTCGTAGAGCACGCCCGCGCACATACCCACCCCGTCGGGGCCGATCGACGTTTCCGCGCTGACACCCACCCAGCTCCCCGACGGCACCCGGAACACGTGCACCGTGAGGTCCGTGTTCAGGAACGTCCACTGCGTCGGGTCGAGTTTGGATCCGACGCCGTTGGCGATATCGGCCACGGAGAACAACCGCTCGAGCGGAGTCATCTGCTCGCCCCGGACGAGGGCGGGTTTCGGCCTCGCCCACATCGCGGCGGGACCTTCGCCGCCGATCTCGGTGATCCACCGGTAGTCGAGGGTGTCGAGGTAACCCGATGCCGGGAAACGCCACACGGCACCATCGCGCCCTGCTTCCGGCGGTGGGAGACTCGTGTCGGCGGTGTGCACCGTGGCGGCGGTATCAACGGTCTCCATTCGCCACCCGGTAGCCCTGGCCACCGCGCGCGATCGGCCGGCGGTATCGGTGCTCCACAATTCCGCGACCACCAACTCCACCCGCCGCCCGGGACGCTGTACCCAGGAGCGGACCTCGAGTTCGGCGATCGGGATGGGGCCGAGGATGTCGACGGCGACCCGGGTGACCCGCACGTCGTTTCGGGCGTCGCAGCGCTCGAGCGCGCGAAGGAGGAGGGCGGACGGGGGCGCGCCGTGTTGCATGGTGTCGGCCCACACGCTGACGGTCAGGTCGGTACTCGCGAACCGCTCGATGGTGACCTTCCGATCCGGATCGGTCGCTGCAGCGCTCAGCGATTCCGAACCGACCGGAACGTAGTAGGACTCCGCACTCATTCGACGATCTCCTCGAATCCAGGTGTCTCCTCGGCTGGCCCCTCGGGCCATCCCGGATAGGGCGGCGGTGTTCCGCCGAACGACGGGCACAGGGCCTTGTGATCACACCAGTCGCACAGTCGGCTGGGCTTGGGGCGGAAGTCCCCGGTCGCACCCGCTGTCAGAATCGCTTTCCAAATGGCCGATAGCGTGCGTTCGAATCGCAGCAGTTCGTCCTCGTCGGGCGCGTAGGTGAGCACGATGCCGGAGGCCAGGTACAGCAGGCGCAACTGGGCGGGCACGATCCCCCGGGTCCGGAGCAGCACCAGGGCGTAGAACTTCATCTGGAAGAGGGCCTTGGACTCGCTCATTTCCCGCGGGGCGCGACCCGTCTTGTAGTCGACCACCCGCACCTCGCCGGTGGGCGCGACGTCGATGCGGTCGACGAAGCCGCGCAGCAACACCCCGTCGGCAAGTTCGGTCTCCACCCGCAGCTCACACGACTCGGCCTCGAACCGCGTCGGATCTTCCAGACCGTAGTAGGCGGTGACCAGGGAGCGGGCCTCGTCGAGGAACCCTTCACGCTCCTCGGCGGGTACCAATTCGACCAGTTCGGGGGTCTCGGCGAGCATCCGTTCCCACGAGGGATGGACGAGGTCGACGGCGCGCTCGGGCACACGCTCGGCGGCGGGTAACCCGAACAGGGTTTCCAGCGCCGCATGCACCACAGTGCCCTTCACCTGCGCCCGCGAGGGCGCCTCGGGGAGTCGGTCGACGGCCCGGAACCGGTAGAGCAACGGGCACTGCTTGAAGTCACCGGCCCGGGAGGGGGAGAGCGCGGGGCGTCTGCGGGTTGCCGTTCCCGCTCCGAGCTGTACTGGGGAACCCTTCGTCTGTGATGGGGGACCCTCTGTCACAGGGGCTGCCGACTCTGAGATGCTCACACCTGGCAGGGTAGGCGCCTGGTCCGACAGTCTCGTCGCGGCCGCCGGCGAGTACGACGGCCGGAACGAACAGGCTGAGGAGTCGTTGACACATGGTAGGACGCGAAACGCGACCGAGCGGACCGTTTCGGGTGGGCGATCGCGTCCAGCTGACCGACGCCAAGGGCCGGCATTACACGGTCAACCTGGAGGCGGGTAAGGAGTTCCACACCCACCGCGGCGGCATCCTGCACGACGACCTGATCGGCACCGACGAGGGCAGTGTCGTCAAGTCCACCAACGGCACCCCCTACCTGGCGTTGCGGCCGCTGCTGGTCGACTACATCCTGTCGATGCCGCGCGGCGCCCAGGTGATCTACCCGAAGGACGCAGCGCAGATCGTGCACGAGGGTGACGTGTTCCCCGGTGCGCGGGTGCTCGAGGCGGGCGCCGGATCCGGGGCACTGACCTGCTCTCTTCTCCGCGCGGTGGGACCGCAGGGTCGGGTCATCTCCTACGAGGTGCGGGACGACCACGCCGAGCACGCGGTGCGCAACGTCGAAACCTTCTTCGGGGAACGACCGGACAACTGGGATCTGACCATCGCCGATGTCGCCGAGTTCGACGCCGAGGCGGCCGGCGGACAGGTGGATCGGGTCGTTCTCGACATGCTGGCGCCGTGGGACGCCCTGCCCGCCGTGTCGAAGGCGCTGGTTCCGGGCGGCGTTCTCATCGTCTACGTCGCTACTGTGACGCAACTCTCGAAAGTCGTCGAGGCGATGCGCGAACAGGAGTGCTGGACCGAGCCCCGGTCGTGGGAGTCGATCGTGCGGGGCTGGCACGTGGTCGGCCTGGCGGTGCGCCCCGAGCACCGGATGCAGGGCCACACCGCGTTCCTCGTCAGTGCCCGGCGCCTCGCCGAGGGCACCGTCACCCCCAAGCCGCAGCGCAGGTCCGGCAAGGGCTGACCGACGAAAGCGGCGGCGCCCGAAAGGACGCCGCCGCGGAAACGGTCTCGCAGGTCTGTTCTAGCTGCATCCGGTGCGGGCCATGCCCAGCAACGCGCAGGTGCTCTCGTCCGACACCTTCCAGGTGCCGTCGACGTTCTCCCATGTCCACGGAGTGGGAGCGGCGGTGCCGTGCGGGCTCGTCACCGCCACCTTCGCGGTGGCAATATCACCGTCTACCTGCACGTCCGTGACAGTGAACGACACCGGGTAGTTGGCGGTGGCGGCGGTCATGGCCTCGATGTTGGAGCGGCGCTCGTCACCCTCGACCACCACGGCGGTCTTCTCGTCCACGGGGCGTGCGGGGTCGACGAGAACCTGCAGCGTGGTGAGCAGTTCGTCCGAGCTGGGCGCGGCGACGGAGTCCTCGACCGAGGTCGCTGCCGCGGCCGTCGTGGCGGTGGCCGGTGTGGTGTCCGCGGTGTCGTCGGACGAGCACGACGCCAGGCCGAGCGCGAGGGCGACGGCGCCGGCGGCGACCGCTGTCCTGCCGACGAGGGAAGTGCCGATCAGCGATGTGCGGATTATCACGACGAGCCCTTTCGTTACACAGAAGAGAGAGACACTGCTCAGCAGGTAGGCAAGGCTAACATGATGGAACTGGAGGTTCGGGTCTCTCGTTGGCCGATTCGCAATCGGCAGATTCCGTGTCACGGCGCAGAATTCGGGCGGTGCCGGTAGCGTTGATAGATCTTCATTGGGAGGAGACGCACATGAGCTCGACAGAGAACCCCGATTCGGTTGCGGCCGCACGAGAGCTCGAGGCGTTGCGCGCAGAGGCGTCGGCATTGCGGAGGCAGCTCGCGGAGTCGCCGGAACAGCTCCGTGAGATGGAATCGCGAGTGGACTCGTTGTCCATCCGTAACACCAAGCTGATGGACACCCTCAAGGAAGCACGCCAGCAGCTCATCGCTCTTCGAGAGGAAGTCGATCGCCTCGGCCAGCCGCCGAGCGGATACGGCGTCCTCCTCGGAGTGCACGACGACCTGACCGTGGACGTGTTCACCTCCGGTCGCAAGATGCGGTTGACGTGCTCACCGAACGTCGAGGCCGAGACGCTCAAACTCGGTCAGACCGTGCGCCTCAACGAAGCCCTCACCATCGTCGAGGCCGGCACCTTCGAGCGTGTGGGCGAGATCAGCACCCTGCGCGAGATCCTCGACGACGGCCAGCGTGCCCTCGTGGTGGGTCACGCCGACGAGGAACGCATCGTCTGGCTGGCCGAACCCCTTGCCGCGGTCTTCGCCGACAGTGAGCGAGAGTCGGTCGCGTACGACGCGGAGTCACCCACCCGCAAGTTGCGGCCCGGTGATTCTCTGCTGGTCGACACCAAGGCCGGATACGCGTTCGAGCGGATACCGAAGGCTGAAGTCGAGGATCTCGTCCTCGAAGAGGTCCCGGACGTGCACTACGACGACATCGGCGGGCTCGGACGGCAGATCGAGCAGATCCGCGACGCGGTGGAGCTGCCGTTCCTGCACAAGGACCTCTTCCACGAGTACGCGCTCCGCCCACCCAAGGGTGTGCTCCTGTACGGCCCGCCCGGTTGCGGTAAGACACTCATCGCGAAGGCTGTCGCGAACTCGCTGGCCAAGAAGATCGCGGAGGCCCGCGGTGAGGACAGCAAGGAAGCGAAGTCGTTCTTCCTCAACATCAAGGGTCCCGAGCTGCTCAACAAGTTCGTCGGCGAGACGGAACGGCACATCCGGCTCATCTTCCAGCGGGCTCGCGAGAAGGCATCGGAGGGTACTCCCGTCATCGTGTTCTTCGACGAGATGGACTCGATCTTCCGTACCCGCGGATCGGGTGTCTCCTCCGACGTCGAGACCACCGTCGTCCCGCAGTTGCTCAGCGAGATCGACGGTGTCGAGGGGCTCGAGAACGTCATCGTGATCGGCGCCTCCAACCGCGAGGACATGATCGACCCCGCGATCCTGCGTCCGGGCCGCCTGGATGTGAAGATCAAGATCGAGCGCCCCGACGCGGAATCGGCACAGGACATTTTCTCCAAGTACCTGACCGAGACGCTGCCCGTCCACGCCGACGACCTGGCCGAGTTCGGTGGGGACCGCACCGCCTGCATCCGGGCGATGATCGAGCGGGTCGTCGACCGCATGTACGCCGAGAGTGAAGAGAACCGCTTCCTCGAGGTCACCTATGCCAACGGTGACAAGGAGGTGCTGTACTTCAAGGACTTCAACTCGGGTGCGATGATCCAGAACATCGTCGACCGGGCCAAGAAGTACGCGATCAAGTCGGTGCTCGACACCGGGGCCCCCGGCCTGCGGGTCCAGCACCTGTTCGATTCGATCGTCGACGAGTTCTCGGAGAACGAGGACCTGCCGAACACCACGAACCCGGACGACTGGGCACGCATTTCCGGTAAGAAGGGCGAGCGGATCGTCTACATCCGCACGTTGGTCACCGGCAAGAACGCGAGCGCGAGCCGCGCCATCGACACCGAGTCCAACACCGGCCAGTACCTGTAGCGGATTGCCCATACCGGCACGGCGGGAACGTCATTCGTTTCCCGCCGTGCCGGTCTGTTCTCCGGGTCGGTTCTCGTCCGGGGCGACACGGTTTCCCAGCAGTGCGCGGGTGTCGGGGGCGAACGGCCATGCCGGGTCGCGGAGGTGCGTGAGCAGCTCTTCGGGGGTCCACCACCAGCCGGCCGCGATTTCACTCTCCTGGTGAACGATCGGGCCGTCCCAGTGGGTTTCGTAGGCGTAGAGGTGGCAGCGCAGGCGCAGCCCCTGCCACCGGCCGTTCCAGGACACCCGGGCGATCGGGGTGAGCACGGCACCGGTGATCCCCAGCTCCTCGGCCAATTCCCGGCAGGCGGCCTGTTCGGGGGTCTCGCCGGGATCGAGCACACCGCCCGCCAGGCAGTCGTGATGACCGGCGAACACCCTCTTGGTGTCGGACCGCCGGTGCACGTAGAGACGTTTTCCGTCGCCCGACCGCACGAGCACTCCGGCGCTGGCATGCCACAGCCCCTCGTCGTAAACCCGTGATCGTTCGGCGGACCCGACCGGGTGGCCTGCGTCGTCGAACACCGCCACCACTTCGTGTGCCTGTCGTGAAGTGTCCGGCGCGGAATCCATGCGTCCGATCCTGCCAGCAGCACGGTGACGCCGTCCCCGTCGCGTCGGGGTATTCAGGGCCGTGCCACAGTCGGTCGCTCGATTTCGGTGGATGCCGGGGCACCTTCCGCCGACCCTACCGGGAGTGCGCGCAGGCCTGACCGTCTCCGGAACCGGTGATCGCATAGGCTCGCAGCATGCAGCGGATCATCGGTGTCGAAGTCGAGTACGGAATCTCCTCGCCCAGCGAGCCGTCGGCCAATCCGATTCTGACCTCGACCCAGGCGGTGCTCGCCTATGCGGCAGCGGCCGGGGTGCCCCGGGCCAAGCGGACCCGGTGGGACTACGAGGTGGAGTCGCCCCTGCGCGACGCCCGCGGATTCGACCTCGGCCGGCTCAGCGGGCCGGCACCGGTCATCGACGCCGACGAGGTCGGTGCCGCCAACATGATCCTCACCAACGGCGCGCGCCTGTACGTCGACCACGCCCATCCGGAGTATTCCGCCCCCGAGGTCACCGATCCGCTCGACGCGGTGATCTGGGACAAGGCGGGCGAGCGGGTGATGGAAGCCGCCGCCCGGCACGCGTCGAGTGTGCCCGGTGCACCGCGACTGCAGTTGTACAAGAACAACGTGGACGGCAAGGGCGCCTCCTACGGCACCCACGAGAATTACCTGATGTCGCGGGCCACGCCGTTCTCCGCGGTGATCAACGGCCTCACCCCGTTCTTCGCGTCCCGTCAGGTGATCACCGGGTCCGGGCGGGTGGGCATCGGTCAGTCCGGCGACGAGGCCGGTTTCCAGTTGTCGCAGCGTGCCGACTACATCGAGGTGGAGGTCGGCCTCGAGACGACGCTCAAGCGTGGGATCATCAATACCCGCGACGAACCCCACGCCGATGCGGACAAGTACCGCCGGCTCCACGTCATCATCGGTGACGCCAACCTGGCCGAGATGTCGACGTACCTCAAAGTGGGCACCACCGCCCTGGTTCTCGATCTCATCGAGGCCGGCGTCGATCTCACCGACCTCCAGCTGGCGCGCCCGGTCACCGCCGTGCACCACATCAGTCACGACCCCACCTTGCGGGCCACTGTGGCGTTGGCCGACGGCCGGGAGCTGACCGGGCTTGCCCTGCAGCGGATCTATCACGACCGGGTTGCGAAATTCGTCTCCGCCGAGGGCAACGACGACCCCCGCGTCACCGACCTGCTCGAAAAATGGGCCATGGTGCTCGACCTGCTCGAGCGTGATCCGCTGGAGTGCGCGCACCTGCTGGACTGGCCGGCGAAGCTGCGTCTCCTGGAGGGTGCGCGCAGCCGGGAAGGCCTCGGATGGGCCGCCCCCAAATTGCACCTGATCGACCTCCAGTACTCCGACGTGCGTCTCGACAAGGGGCTGTACAACCTCCTGGTGTCGCGCGGGTCGATGGAACGGCTCGTCACCGAGCAGCAGGTCCTGGACGCCGTCGATGCACCGCCGATCGACACCCGCGCATACTTCCGCGGCGAGTGCCTGCGCAAGTTCGGTGCCGACATTGCGGCTGCGAGCTGGGATTCGGTGATCTTCGACCTGGGTGGAGACTCCCTGGTCCGGATCCCGACTCTCGAGCCGCTGCGAGGCAGCAAAGCCCACGTCGGAGCGTTGCTGGAGTCGGCGACCACTGCGAAGGAGCTCGTCGACGAGCTCACGAACTGAGCCCTCGGGCCGGCCACGGTGGGCCCCGCCGGTAACCTCACCGCCGCGTCGGCACACGTGGGGCGTCGGCGCTCGGTAGGGTGAAGGTCCGAGCGGATGATCAGTCAGACTGCTTGGCAGAACAGGACGCTCGGAAGAAGAGCTCCCTTTACACAAGGAGGTCGGCGGCGATGGCACAGGAGCAGACCAAACGTACTGGTGGCGGCGATGAGGACGACACCCCCGGCGGTGACGGAGCTGCAGGTCAGGAACGTCGTGAAAAGCTGGCAGAAGACACCGACGACCTCCTCGACGAGATCGACGACGTGCTCGAGGAGAATGCCGAGGACTTCGTCCGGGCCTATGTCCAGAAGGGCGGCCAGTGACGGCGGATCGACCGGCACTGCGGATACACAACGGTGACACGAGGCTCAGCTTCGGCTCGAACCTGTCCTCGTTCACCGAGTATCTGCGTGGTCATGCACCAGAATTGCTGCCGGAGAATCGGATCGGTCTTCGCTCGCACTCGACCGCACGGGGTGGTGACGGGATGGACAGCGGGGATCTCGCACCGCACGGAACGACGATTGTGGCGCTCACCTACAGGGGTGGGGTGCTCATCGCCGGTGACCGGCGAGCGACACAGGGAAACCTGATCGCCAGTCGCGACGTGGAAAAGGTGTACATCACCGACGAATACTCGGCTGCCGGAATAGCAGGCACCGCCGGTATCGCGATCGAGTTGGTGCGGCTCTTCGCCGTCGAGCTCGAGCACTACGAGAAGATCGAGGGCGTTCAGCTCACGTTCGACGGCAAGGCGAATCGCCTGGCGTCGATGGTGCGCGGCAATCTCGGGGCCGCGATGCAGGGCCTCGCCGTGGTGCCGCTCCTCGTCGGCTACGACCTCGACGCGGACGACGACGCGCGGGCGGGCCGCATTGTGTCCTACGACGTGGTCGGCGGTCGCTACGAGGAACGCTCCGGATACCACGCGGTCGGTTCGGGTTCGTTGTTCGCGAAGTCGTCGCTGAAGAAGCTGTATACGCCGGAGAGTGACGAGGAGACCGCGTTGCGCGCGGCCATCGAGTCGCTGTACGACGCCGCTGACGACGACTCGGCCACCGGCGGGCCGGATGTGACCAGGGGTATCTACCCGACCGCGGTGACGATCACGCAGGCCGGGGCGGTGCACGTGTCCGAGGACACGACGTCGGAGTTGGCGCGGCGCATCGTCGCCGAGCGGACCGAAGAAGGGGGGTCGGCGCGATGACCATGCCGTACTACGCATCAGCCGAGCAGATCATGCGGGATCGCTCGGAGCTGGCGCGCAAGGGTATCGCCCGGGGGCGCAGCGTCGTGGTGCTCACCTTCCACGACGGTGTGCTGTTCGTCGCGGAGAATCCGTCGACCGCCCTGCACAAGGTGAGCGAGCTGTATGACCGCCTCGGGTTCGCGGCGGTGGGGAAATACAACGAGTTCGAGAACTTGCGGCGGGCCGGCATCGTGCACGCCGACATGCGCGGTTACTCCTACGACCGCCGTGATGTGACGGGTCGGTCGCTGGCCAACGCCTATGCGCAGACGCTGGGCACGATCTTCACCGAGCAGCCCAAGCCCTACGAGGTGGAAATTTGCGTCGCCGAGGTGGGGCGGGTGGGAAGCCCCAAGGCGCCGCAGTTGTACCGCATCACCTACGACGGGTCCATCGTCGACGAGCAGGACTTCGTGGTGATGGGTGGCACGACGGAACCGATCGCTACTGCCATGCGTGAGTCCTATCGCGCCGATCTGGGCCTCGAGGACGCGGTCGGGGTCGCGGTCAACGCATTGCGGCAGGGCGGTGCGGGCGACGGTGAACGCCGCAACGTCGATGTGTCGGCTCTCGAGGTGGCGGTGCTCGATCAGACCCGTCCCCGGCGCGCGTTCCGGCGGATCGTCGGGAGCGCGCTCGAGGGGCTGCTTCCGGAGCCGCCCGCCGCCCCGTCGGAATCGGCCGCAGAGCCGACTCCGGACAACGGGACGACGTCGACCGAATCTCAGGGCTGAGGGCGGTACACCGCGAGCGCTTCGGGCTCGGCCCGGAAGTCGAAGGTGCGGGCGTCGGCGACTACTTCGCCGTCGGTCGCCAGAGCGACCGGTGATCCGTCGACCTGCACGGTCAGCCTCGGCACCAGCGACCGGACGTACACCGGTGTGGTGCCGAGGGTGCCGGTCGCCGCAGCGAACAGCAGCCGGGATCGCGAGGCGCGGCGGTCTGCCCGCACATATCGCACATCGAGCATTCCGCCGGTGATCGCCGGGCGTGACATCGGAACCTGATCGGCCGGCGAGTACCGGCCGTTGCCGACGAACAGCATCCAGATCAGCACCGGTTGCCCGTCGATGGTGACGGCAAGGGGTGCGGCGGCGGACAGGATCCGGATCATTGCGGCGCAGGCGGCAGGCCATTTCCCGAGCCGCGGCTGCCACTTTTCCCGTAGTCGCACGGCGTCCGGGTATCCGCCCAGGCTGGCGGTGTTGAGGAACGGTGCCGGCGCTGCGACGTCGGTGACGACGACGGCCTTGTCGACGTGCCGGGCGCGCCCCTTCTCGACAGCCTTCGCCGTTCCGGCGATGTCGGTGACGCCCGCGTCGCGGGCGAAGTGATTGAGAGTGCCCCCGGGGAAGACCGCCAGCGGCAGCGTGTGGCGGACCGCTGCCGCTGCCACCGCGACCACCGTGCCGTCGCCGCCGCAGACCCCGAGCGCGTGCGGTTGGATCCCGCCGATCCAGGTGTCGAGTTGCTCGGCGAAATCCTGGTCCATGTCGAGGGTGCGCACCAGTGCACTCGGCAAGGCGGCGCCGATCTCGTCGGTCGGCGCATCGTCGCCGGGTCCGGATCCGGGATTGACCACCACGAGTAGTCCTTCGCCACCGGGTAGTGCGGGTACGTCGGCCGCTGTGCCGAGGTCGGCCGGGTCCTCCGAGCGGACCGCCCACCAGCGTCGGGTGCTCGAGGCCACGACACCACCGAACGCGAGCCCGACGAGCACGTCGCTCGGCCAGTGGACTCCGTTGTGGACGCGGGAGTAGGCGACTGCCGCCGCGAGCGGTGCCAGCACGGCCCCGGTGACCGGCGACTCGAGGGCAACCCCGGTGGTGAAGGCCGCCGCGGATGCGGCATGCCCGGACGGGAACGACGACGACAGCGGAATGCGCACCCCCCGCAGCACGCTGGCCCACTGCCGGGCGGTGGGTCGCCGCCGAGGGAACAGCGGTTTCAGGATCCCGTTGGCCAGCATGCTGGCCAGGGCGAGGGACAGCAGACCGCGGACACCGCCGCGCCGCGCCCGCCCGCCGACGGCGGTGAGTACTACTGCGGCTGCCCACCACAGCATCCCCTTGTCGGCGGCACGGCTGAGGAAACGCATCACCCGGTCGGCCTCGGACGGACGTAGATTGGCGCTGCGATCGAACACGAACTCGTCGGCTCGGTGGATC
Source organism: Rhodococcus oxybenzonivorans (assembly GCF_003130705.1). Taxonomy (NCBI): domain Bacteria; kingdom Bacillati; phylum Actinomycetota; class Actinomycetes; order Mycobacteriales; family Nocardiaceae; genus Rhodococcus; species Rhodococcus oxybenzonivorans. Next base: position 2,869,352 of record NZ_CP021354.1, read on the forward strand.
CGGTGTAACGGTGGCTTCACGACCTCAGAGTATGCGTGCGGTGTCGCCGAGGGTTTTCTCGCTCCGCCGCGTGATCCGCGTTGTACTGTCGAGGTGTGCAGCGACGAATCATGGGTATTGAGACTGAGTTCGGTGTGACCTGCACCTTCCATGGTCACAGGCGACTGAGCCCCGACGAGGTTGCGCGCTACCTGTTCCGGCGGGTGGTGTCGTGGGGCCGTAGTTCCAACGTGTTCCTCCGGAACGGTGCCCGCCTGTATCTGGACGTCGGCTCGCACCCCGAGTACGCGACGGCGGAGTGCGACAACCTGATCCAGTTGGTCAATCACGACCGGGCGGGGGAGCGGGTTCTCGAGGAACTGCTCATCGACGCGGAGCAGCGGCTCGCCGAAGAAGGCATCGGCGGCGACATCTACCTGTTCAAGAACAACACCGACTCCGCCGGTAACTCGTACGGCTGCCACGAGAACTTCCTGGTGGCGCGGGCCGGGGAGTTCTCCCGGATCTCCGACGTTCTGTTGCCGTTCCTGGTGACGCGGCAGCTGATCTGCGGTGCCGGCAAGGTCCTGCAAACTCCCAAGGCGGCCACCTTCTGCCTGTCTCAGCGGGCGGAGCACATCTGGGAGGGGGTGTCCTCGGCGACTACCCGGTCGCGGCCCATCATCAATACGCGCGACGAACCGCACGCCGACGCCGAGAAGTACCGTCGCCTCCACGTGATCGTCGGTGATTCCAACATGTCGGAGTCGACCACCATGCTGAAGGTGGGAACCGCGGCCCTCGTCCTGGAGATGATCGAGGCCGGGGTCTCGTTCCGCGATTTCGCGCTCGACAACCCGATCCGCGCCATTCGCGAGGTCAGTCATGACGTCACCGGACGTCGCCCGGTGCGGTTGGCCGGCGGCCGACAGGCCAGTGCGCTGGACATTCAGCGCGAGTACCACGCGCGCGCGGTGGAACACCTGCAGAACCGCGAACCCGACGCACAGGTCAGCCAGGTGGTGGATCTCTGGGGCCGGATGCTCGATGCGGTGGAGTCGCAGGACTTCGCCAAGGTGGACACGGAGATCGACTGGGTGATCAAGCGCAAGCTGTTCCAGCGCTACCAGGACCGGGACGGGTTCGAGCTTGCCGACCCGAAGATTGCACAGCTCGACCTGGCGTACCACGACATCAAACGTGGTCGCGGTGTGTTCGACCTGCTCCAGCGCAAGGGGCTGGTGAAGCGGATCACCGAGGACGAGACGATCGAGGCTGCCGTGGACACCCCGCCGCAGACGACCCGCGCGAAGCTGCGCGGTGAGTTCATCACCGCAGCTCAGGAGGCCGGCCGCGACTTCACGGTCGACTGGGTGCATCTCAAGCTCAACGATCAGGCGCAGCGGACGGTCCTGTGCAAGGACCCGTTCCGGTCGGTCGACGAACGGGTGGAGCGGTTGATTGCCTCGATGTAGCGGCGCTGCGGGAGTTCGGAACCAACCCACCCACTAGGCTTCCCGGCGTGCCGACATCCAAGATCGAGCGCTTGATGAACCTGGTGATCTGTCTGCTGTCCACCAGGCAGTTCCTCACGGCCGAGAAGATTCGCGAGAGCGTAGCCGGATACGCCGACTCCGCCAGCGACGAGGCCTTCAGTCGCATGTTCGAGCGCGACAAGAACGAACTCCGTGACCTCGGTGTGCCCCTCGAGACCGGGCAGGCGTCGCGTTTTTCCACGGTCGAGGGCTACCGCATCAACCGCAACGCGTACGAACTTCCCGACATCGACCTCACCCAGGAAGAGTCGGCGGCCGTGGCGGTGGCGGTGCAGTTGTGGGAGTCGCCGGAATTGACCTCGGCAGCACAGGGTGCGTTGCTGAAATTGCGGGCGGCGGGGGTGCAGGTGGATCCCGACTCTGCGGCCACCCCCGTTACCGCCGTCCCGGCCCGTACACGAGGGTCGGAACCGGCGCTGGGCAAGCTGCTGGCCGCGATCGATGCCGGTCGTGCCGTGCACTTTCCCCACCGGGGTGCGCTCAACGAGCCGTACACCGAACGCACGGTCGAGCCGTGGGGTGTCGTCACGGCGCACGGTCGCTGGTATCTCGTCGGCCACGACGTCGACCGTGGTGCCGTGCGGACGTTCCGGCTCTCGCGGATCGGTGACGAGGTGACGGCGTTCGGCCCGGCCGGTGTGGTGCACAAGCCGGCCGACATCGATCTTCGTACAATCGTGGATCGGGTCACCGGATCGGGTGCGGTCACCGGCACCGCAACGGTGTGGGTGGCCGAAGGGCGAGCCCAGGAGTTGCGCCGACTGGGCACCACGACGGGGGAACGGCAAGTGGCCCAGCGCAGCGGAAGTGTTCTGCAGATTCCGGTGCGGTCGCGGGATTGGATCGCCCGGCTGATCGCCGGACACGGGGCGGATGCATTGGTCCTCGACCCACCGGAACTGCGCGACGACGTGCTGGCCAAGTTACGGGACGCGGCGGGACAGGGGGCGCGGAGTGAGTAACAGATTGTCGTCGAGACTTTCACGGCTACTCAATCTGGTGCCGTACTTCATCGCGAATCCGGGAATGAGCGCAGCGGAGGCCGCCGCCGAACTCGGGGTGACGACCACCCAGTTGATGACCGACCTCAATCAATTGTGGGTCTGCGGGTTGCCGGGGTACGGCCCCGGCGACCTGATCGACCTCTCGTTCTCCGAGGAGAGCATCGAGGTGACGTTCTCGGCGGGCATCGACCGTCCGTTGCGGTTGACGTCCACCGAGGCGACCGCGCTGCTGATTGCTCTGCGTTCGCTGGTCGAGATGCCCGGCATGGTCGACCCTTCGGCGGCGCACAGCGCGATCGCGAAGATCGAGGATGCCGCCGGCACGGCCGCGGCGCGTACCCCGGCAACGGTGTCGACGGGCCGGGAGACTGCCGAGGACGTGGAAGAAGACCCCATCGCCGCAACGGTCCGCGCCGCCCTCCATCATCGCCGCGCACTCGACATCACCTACTATTCCGCCTCGCGGGACCGGGTGAGTGAGCGCACGGTGGATCCGGTCCGCATTGTGCTGGTCGACAACCGCAGCTACCTGCAGGCGTGGTGCCGTCAGGCCGAAGGGGTGCGTCTCTTCCGGCTCGACCGCATCGACGCCGCCACCGAACTGGAGGAGCCCTCCACACCGCCGGCGCAGGCGCTGGCGCGAGATTCGAATCTGGAACTGTTCAGTGGCGACCCCTCCCTACCGCATGCCCGGCTGCACATCACCGCCGAGTGCGTGTGGGTCCTCGACTACTACCCGATGGATGTGCTGGCCGTGGGCGCGGACGGTGCCGTCGAGGCGAGCATGAGCTACGGGGCGCTCGAGTGGATGGCGCGGCTCGTCCTCGGCTTCGGTGGTGGCATCACCGTCCTCGAACCGGTCGAGCTCGTCGAGGAGGTGCGGCGCCGCGCGGTCGAGGCCCTCGCGGCGTATGAGGCCGTGGACGTCTGAGTCAGCGTTCGAGGACTGCTCGCCGATGTGCGTTCACAGCGTTCGGTGAGGAAACCGACAGTCGAATCGCAGCGTGACTAGCCGGTTTCGACGCGGCTGGTCCGGGGCCGGTCCGGTAGCATCGGGGTCACCTGATCTTTTGGAGGTTTTCATCATGGGAGCCATGAGCCCCTGGCACTGGGCCATCGTTGCGTTGGTCGTTGTCATCCTTTTCGGTTCCAAGAAGCTGCCCGACGCAGCTCGTGGACTCGGCCGCTCGCTTCGCATCTTCAAGAGTGAGGTCAAGGAGATGCAGAACGACAACAACGCTCCATCACCCACCGCGCAGCAGAGCGCGCCCGCCGAACTGCCCGTGGCGGATACCACCACCACGCCCGTCACGCCTCCCGCTCCGGTGCAGCCGCAGCACCCCGAGCACAAGTCGGCGTAGTCCGAGCCGTCTGGCAACCGGGGTGACCTCGTCACCCCGGTTGCTTGCTGACCGAGACCGGTTCGCCTGCTGATCAAGACTAGGGCCCATAGTGCGTATTCCGTTCGATCCGCGACACAGCAAGCGGAGGACCAATCCCGACGGCACCATGTCGTTGGTCGATCACCTCTACGAGTTGCGCACGCGACTGCTCCTGTCCGTGCTGGCGATCCTCGTCACTACCGCGGTCGGCTTCTTCTGGTATTCCCATCAGCTTCTCGGCATCGAGAGCCTGGGTGAGCTGCTGCGTGGGCCGTACTGTTCACTGCCCGACTCGAGCCGGGCGGATCTCAGTAGCGACGGCGCATGCCGGCTGCTCGCCACCGGACCGTTCGAGCAGTTCATGTTGCGGTTCAAGGTGGCTTTCACCGCGGGCATCGTTCTGGCGTGCCCGATCTGGCTGTACGAGCTGTGGGCCTTCATCACGCCAGGCCTGTATGCGAAGGAACGCCGCTACGCCATCGGCTTCGTGGTGTCGGGGGCGCTGCTGTTCGTCGCCGGCGCGGTGCTGGCGTACGTGGTGGTCGCCAAGGCGTTGCACTTCCTGTTGACGATCGGCGACAACGTTCAGATCACGGCGCTCGGCGGTGCCGAGTACTTCGGGTTCATCGTCAATCTCCTGATCATCTTCGGTGTCAGTTTCGAGATTCCATTGCTCATCGTCGCGCTGAACTTCGTCGGCATCTTGCCGTACGCCAAGCTCAAGGCATGGCGGCGCGGGTTGATCTTCGCGTTGTTCGTCTTCGCTGCGATCGCCACGCCCGGGCAGGACCCGTTCTCGATGCTGGCGCTCGCGCTGGCCCTGACGGTGTTGTTCGAAATCGCCGTGCAGATCGCTCGCCTCAACGACCGAAGGAAGGCGCGGCGCAGCGAACAGGAATGGGGGGCGCTGGACGACGACGAAGCGTCGCCGATCGCCGCCCCGAAGGATCTGGACGAGGCCTTCGACGCCGCGCCGACCCCGGTTCCCGAGCCCGCCGGCCGCTTCCGGCGTGGCCGCAAATCCGGCCGGTCCGGTTCAGCGATCCAGGGTGACGGCGCCACCACGACCGGCCCCAACACGCCGGGTCAGGACTTTTCCGACACCCTGTGACAATCTGACGGGGTGGCTGTAACAACAGGCGAGGCAACCGGCGGCACCGAGCTCGACGTGTTCTCGGCGCTGCTCGGTTTCGTCCTCGATCCCTTCCAGATCAATGCTTGCCGCGCGCTCGAGGCCGGGCACGGTGTCCTCGTGTGCGCACCGACCGGTGCAGGCAAGACGGTGGTCGGTGAGTTCGCCGTGCATCTGGCCCTCGCGTCGGGGCGCAAATGCTTCTACACCACGCCGATCAAGGCGCTGAGCAACCAGAAGTACGCCGAGTTGGTGCGCAGGTACGGCAAGAATTCGGTGGGTTTGCTGACCGGCGATTCGAGCATCAACTCCGACGCCCCCGTGGTGGTGATGACCACCGAGGTCCTGCGCAACATGCTGTACGCCGATTCGCCGGCGTTGCGCGGTCTGTCCCATGTGGTGATGGACGAAGTGCACTTTTTGGCGGATCGGTTCCGCGGCGCCGTGTGGGAAGAGGTGATCCTACACCTGTCCGAGGACGTGCGGCTGGTCAGCCTGTCGGCGACGGTCAGCAACGCCGAGGAATTCGGTGCCTGGATGGAAACCGTCCGGGGCGATACCACCGTGGTCGTCGACGAAACCCGCCCGATCCCGCTGTGGCAGCACATCATGGTCGGCCGTCGACTGTTCGACCTCTTCGACACCCGGGCCCGCACCACGGACGGCAACCGCGACCTGGTGGTCGACCAGGACCTGGTCCGGCACGTCAAACAGCGGCAGGCACTCGAGCGGGTCGACCCTTGGGAGTCGCGTGAACGTGGGCGGCGAGGAGGTCGAGGTGGGGTGCCGAGCGACTTCCGCCCGCTGCCGCGTCCGGAGGTCATTGCCCGCCTCGACGACGAGGGACTGCTCCCGGCCATCACTTTCATCTTCAGCAGGGCCGGCTGCGACGCCGCCCTGGCGCAATGCCTGCGGTCGCGGCTCGACCTGACGAGTGCCGAGCAGGTAGCCGAGATCCGCACGATCATCGACGCCCACACCGGTGACCTACCGAAGGCGGATCTCGAAGTGCTCGGCTACTGGGAGTGGCGGAAGGCGCTCGAGCGGGGGCTCGCCGCGCACCACGCCGGTATGCTGCCCGCGTTCCGTCAGACCGTCGAGGAGTTGTTCGTCAAAGGTCTGGTCCGCGCGGTTTTCGCCACGGAGACATTGGCGCTCGGCATCAACATGCCCGCCCGCACGGTGGTCCTGGAACGGCTCGTGAAGTACAACGGCGAAGCGCACGCCGAATTGACGCCGGGGGAGTACACCCAGCTCACCGGCCGCGCCGGTCGCCGCGGCATCGACGTCGAGGGGCACGCGGTGGTGTTGTGGCAGCCCGGGGTGGAGCCGGTGGACGTCGCGGGTCTGGCCTCCACCCGTACCTTCCCGCTACGCAGTTCGTTCCGTCCCGGCTACAACATGACGATCAACCTGATCGACCGGATGGGTGCTCCGGAATCGCGGGCCCTGTTGGAGAGGTCGTTCGCTCAGTTCCAGGCCGACCGTTCCGTGGTCGGGCTGACGCGGGGTATCGAGCGCAACGAGGCGGCGATGGCCACCCTGCGGGAGCGGCTCGGCGGCGAAGACGGCGAGTACTTCGAATACGCGCGGCTGCGGGAAGAACTGAGCAGCAGAGAGCGGGCTCTCGAGCGACAGGGCCGCAGCGAGCGCCGCGACGCCGCCGTCGAGTCCCTCACCTCGTTGCGGCGCGGTGACGTGATCGCGATTCCGGTGGGCAGGCATTCAGGTCTGGCCGTCGTCCTGGAACCAGACAGGGACCCGACCGATCCGAAGCCGCTGATCCTGACGGAAGGGAAGTGGGCGGGCCGGGTGTCGGCCGGCGACTTCCCCGAGCCCGCGCGGTCGCTGGGCTCGATGCGGATGCCTCGCCGAGTCGACCATCACACCGCCCGGGTTCGCCGCGATCTGGCTTCGGCGTTGCGCAGCACCGGCATTGTCGTGCCGGGACGCCGCAAGAAGAAGAAGGCGGGCGCCGCCGACGACGCGGAGATCGCGCGGCTGCGGCGGGCGATCCGTCAGCATCCCTGCCACTCCTGGCCCGACCGTGAACAGTTGAGCCGGATCGGTGATCGGTACAACCGGCTGGCCCGCGAGACCGAGACCATGCGGCAGAAGGTGGCCGCCACGACCAACTCGTTGGCCCGCACCTTCGATCGCATCCTGGCGCTGCTGACCGAACGTGGGTATGTCACTGCGGGTGAGCATCCGGAGGCCACCGAGGACGGCGCCCGACTGAGCCGAATCTATTCGGAGAGTGACCTTCTCGTCGCCGAGTGCCTGCGCCAGGGCGTGTGGAAGGGGCTGGGTCCCGCCGAGCTCGCCGCTGTCGTCTCGTCCGTCGTCTTCGAATCGCGGCGCGAAGGCGACACCATCGAACAGGGTGGCCCCGGGGCGTTGCGGTACGCGCTCGACGAGACGGTGCGGGTGTGGCGGGATCTGCGGGCCGAGGAGATCCGGTTCAAACTGCCGCCGACGCGTGAACCCGACTTGGGGTTCGCCTCGGCCATTTTCCAATGGGCGAGCGAGAATTCGTTGGTCGACGCGTTGATCGCCGCCGGCGATCAGGGGCGTGCTCTGTCGGCGGGTGACTTCGTCCGCTGGTGCCGACAGGTGATCGATCTGCTCGAGCAGGTCCGCTCGACGTCGCCGGACCCCGGGGTGAGCAGGGCGGCAGGCCGGGCGGTGTCCGCGATCCGTCGTGGTGTCGTCGCGGTGGATGCAGCGTGACCCGGCGACTGTGTGGTTCGATTCGCACGCCGTCCGACGACCCGAATGCGGGTGCGGGGCGCTACGGTATGACGACAAGTGACACGTGAGCGGGAGGCGACGATGAGCGGCCCTTACGGACCGAACGACCCGAACGGACAGTGGGGCCCGGGTCAGGGTAACCCTGACCAGACCGGCGGCCAGTACGGGTCGCCCCAGTACGGTCAGCAACCACCTGCCCAGCCGTGGGGACAACCGGCACCCGGGGGCCAGCCGGGGCAACCGCAGTGGGGTCAGCAACCGCAGCAGCCCGGCCAACCGCAGTGGGGTCAACAGCCGCAACCCGGCCAGCTCGGTCAACCGGGTCAGCAGCAGTGGGGTCAACAGCCCGGCCAGCCCCAGTGGGGTCAGCAGCCCGGGCAACCTCAGCAGTGGGGACAGGCTCCCGGACAGCAGCAGTGGGGTCAGCCGCCGGCGTCGTCCGGCAAGTCGAAGGTGCCGTGGATCATCGGCGGTGTGGTGGCGCTGCTGGTGGTCGTGGGCGTGGCACTGGCCCTCGCGTTCACCGTGTTCGGCACCGACACCCTCGACCAGAAGGCCGCCGAGGAGGGTGTCGAGCGCATCGTCACCGAATCGTACGGTGCCGAGAACGTGTCCGGCGTGTCCTGCCCGGCTGACCAGGAAGTGAAGGAGGGCAACAGCTTCGAGTGCACGCTCACCGTCGATGGTGAGAAGAAGCGAGTCACCCTGACCTTCACCGACGACAAGGGCACCTACGAGGTCAGCCGTCCCAGTTAGATCCGGTAATCCGCCGCGGTCGGCCCCTACGGGACCTGCGCGGCGGCCACCGACTGCATCGCCGCCGTGAGGCGGGCAACGGAACTGCCGATTCCGAGTTCTTCCGCCAGTCCGCCGAGCCGGTCCGCATCGACCGGTTCGGCGGGCAACGTGTCTTCACGGGACAACACGACGTCGGCGTCGCGTACCACCCGTACCACCGGCAGGGCGGCGTCGAGATAGTCCGCTGCCGCAGCGAATTTCGCGCGCGCCCCCTTCGCCATGTCCGATTCCGGATCGAGTGCGGCGGCCCGCAGATTCGCGAGCGATCCGTACTGCATGATCAGGCTCGATGCGGTCTTCTCGCCGATGCCCTTCACCCCGGGCAACCCGTCCGAGGAGTCGCCGCGCAGCAGGGCGAGTTCGGCGTAGGCGTCGCCGGCCCGGTCCGCCGGTACACCGTATTTGGCGGCCACCTCCGCCGGACCCAGAAGTTCGGCCTTCGCCAGGCCGCGCACCACGTACAGGACGCGGACCGGCACCGGTTCGTCGGCCACCACCTGCAGGAGGTCGCGGTCTCCGCTGACCACGATGGTCGGGTCGCGGGTCTCGGTGGCGGCGAGCGTGCCGAGCACGTCGTCCGCCTCGAGACCTTCGGCACCGGCCGTTGCGATCCCGGCGGCGGCGAGGACGTCGAGGATCATCGGCACTTGAGGGGACAGGGTGTCGGGCACCTCTTCCTCCGCCCCATCGCTCTCCTCGGCGACCCGGTGCGCCTTGTAAGTGGGCACTGCGGCCACCCGGAACGCTGGCCGCCAGTCGAGGTCGAGGCACACGGCGAGCCGGGAGGGCCGGTGGGTGGTGATCAGCGCGGCCATCATGTCGGTGAATCCGCGTACGGCGTTGACCGGTCGGCCGTCCGGGGACGTGATGGAATCGGGCAGCGCGTAGTAGGCGCGAAACCACAGGCTGGCACCGTCGAGGAGAAGCAGGGGCTTACTCATGGCTCACATACTGCCAAACGGCACTAACCTGAGCGCATGAGTTCACTCGGAGCGTCCACGTCCCGCTTCCCCGCAGCCAGTTACGCCGACCGGATTGCCCGGGCCGGCGCGCTCGCCCGCGAGTCCGGACTCGACGGCCTGCTCATCACACCCGGCCCCGATCTGCGGTATCTGCTCGGTTCCCGCGCCGAATCGTTCGAAAGGCTCACCTGCCTGGTGATTCCGGCGAACGGTGAGACCGCCTCGGTGGTCGTGCCGCGCCTCGAATTGGCATCGCTCACCGAGTCGGCGGCGTCCGAACTCGGCGTGAGGGTGCTCGACTGGGTCGACGGGGTCGACCCGTATGCCCTGGTCGCCGGAGTGCTTCCGGCGCCGGCGCGAACCGCCGTCACCGACGCCATGCCGGCATTGCATCTGCTGCCCCTCGCCCAGGAGCTCGGCGCGCTGCCTGTTCTCGCAACCGGGGTGCTGCGCGAGTTGCGGATGGTCAAGGACGAGGCCGAGATCGATGCCCTTCGCCGGGCAGGTCGGGCGATCGACCGGGTGCATGCGCGGATGGGCGAGTTCTTGACGGTCGGCCGCACCGAAGCCGAGGTCGCCGCGGACATCACCGCCGCCATACTCGACGAGGGGCACACGGAAGCCGCCTTCGTGATCGTCGGATCGGGCCCGCACGGCGCCGATCCTCATCACGAGGTGTCGGACCGGGTAATCGAATCGGGCGACGTGGTGGTCATCGACATCGGCGGCCCCGTGGACCCGGGGTACAACTCCGACTCCACCCGCACCTACTGCATGGGCGAACCGGATCCGGCGGTGGCGGCCCGGGTGGCCGTCCTCGAGGCGGCGCAGGCGGCGGCCGTCGACCTCGTTCGTCCCGGGGTGGCGGCGGAGGCCGTCGATGCGGTCGCGCGGGACCTGCTGGCGGCGGAGGGCCTGGCCGACGCCTTCGTCCACCGCACCGGTCATGGCATCGGTCTTTCCGTACACGAGGAGCCGTACATCGTGTCCGGCAACGCGATCGAGCTGACGGAGGGGATGGCGTTCAGTGTGGAACCGGGAATCTACTTCCCCGGGCAGTGGGGGGCTCGCATCGAGGACATCGTCGTCGTCACCGCCGACGGCTGTGAATCCCTCAACACCCGGCCGCACGGGTTGACCATTCTTCCCGGCTGATCCGGCTCGGCCGATCGGACGTGCGGCAGGGCCTGCCGCCACGGGTAGTAACATCTACCCTTTGTTCGCGACCGCACTCGCCGCCGCCCGTCGGCGGCGGGTCGGGATCACAGATCAACCGAAGGTGTCATGGAGAGCGTCGCCCCGAAGGTAACCGTCGTCGTACCGACGTACAACGAACGCGACAACCTGCCCAAGCTCGTCGAATTTCTCGACGCGTTGCAGATCGCGAACATGCACGTGCTCGTGGTCGACGACAACTCGCCGGACGGTACCGGCGACGTCGCCGAGAAGCTCGCGATCGACGCGCCCATCCCGGTGGGTGTCCTGCACCGCACCGTCAAAGACGGGCTCGGGCGCGCCTACGTGGCCGGGATGACACGGGCGCTCGACGAGGGCGCCGACATCGTCATTCAGATGGACGCCGACCTGTCGCACCCCGCCGAGGCGATTCCGCGCATGGTCGAGGCACTGACGCAGACGGATGCCGCGGTGGTGCTCGGTTCTCGTTACGTGGCCGGCGGTGCGGTTGCCAGCGACTGGCCCTGGCATCGTAAGGCTCTGTCGGCGTGGGCCAATTTCTACGTCAACGCGATTCTGCGGCTGCGGGTGAAGGATGCCACCGCCGGGTTCAAGGCCTGGCACGCCGACACTCTGCGGGCGATCGACGTTCATGGGGTGCAGAGCAACGGCTACGCCTTCCAGGTCGAGATGAACTACCGGACCGTGCAGCGCGGCATGCGCATCGCCGAGGTGCCCATCCGTTTCGAGGAGCGCACCGATGGTGTGTCGAAGATGAGCCTGGGTGTGCAGATGGAGTCGGCGCTGGTGCCGTGGAAACTGCGGTTCAGTGGCCGCGCAGCGAAGCGGAACCGAGCACGCGGCTGACCGCGATCTCGACGACCACCCGGGTCGGATTCTCGCGCGGCTGCCGGTAGCGGGCCGCGTACCGTGCGACCGCATCCGCCACCGCCTGCGGGTCGGTGAGCACCCGGGACGGCCCCTCGAGGGTCATCCACCGCGGGCCGTCGACCTGGCTCACCGCGGCGTACCCGCCACGGTCGGCGTTGAGCGCCTTCTGGGACGAACCGTTGGTGATCACCCGTGCGATGCCGTGCTCCTGATCCCAGGTGAAGCCGACGGCCACCACATGGGGGGTGCCGTTCTTGCGCAGTGTGGTGAGGGTACCGAGGTGATATTCACCGAGGAAGGTGAGAGCTGAATCGGTGAGGCGAATCGGTGCCTGGGGGGTGCGGTCCATGACCCGACGGTAATCCAGGACACTGGACCGGTGAGCGTGGGATCGAAGAGGAACAGCCGGCAGCATGCGGACGACGGGGCGGTACTCCTGCTGGGCGGGCGCAGCGAGATCGGTCTCGAGATCGCGACCCGGCTGGCGCCCGGCCGCACGATGGTCCTGGCGGCGCGCCGAAGCGGCGACCTCGCCGCCGAACGGCAAGCGTTGCTCGACGCCGGTGCGTCGGCCGTGGAGTGCGTGGAATTCGATGCCGACGACCTCGGCGGCCACGAGGGACTTCTCCGGTCCGTCGTGACCGCGTACGGCCCGGTGGCGGTGGCGATCCTCGCGTTCGGCATTCTGGGCGATCAGGCGCGCGCCGAGCGGGACGCACGACACGCCGTGGCGGTGGTGCACACCGATTACGTCGCACAGATCAGTGTGCTGACTCATCTGGCCACCCTGCTCCGCGCCCAGGGGTCGGGACGCCTGGTGGTGTTCTCGTCCGTCGCCGGAGTGCGGGTACGGCGGGCCAACTACGTGTACGGGTCCGCGAAGGCCGGGCTCGACGGATTCGCCTCCGGACTCGGGGACGCCCTCCACGGCAGCGGGGTGTCCCTCATGCTGGTCCGGCCGGGTTTCGTCGTCGGACGGATGACGGAGGGGATGTCCGCGGCACCGATGTCGAGTACGCCCGGGCAGGTCGCGGACGCTGTGGTCCGCGGACTGCGCCGGGGGTCGGCCCGGGTGTGGGTGCCGGGACGGCTGCGCCCGGTGTTCTTCGTTCTGCGGCTGCTGCCGCAGGCACTCTGGCGCCGGATGCCGCGATGAGTGATGTCGTCGCCGTGGTGGGTATCGGCGCGGACGGCTGGGACGGGCTGTCTCCGCGCGGGCAACGGGAGATCCGGGAAGCCGATGTGCTGATGGGCTCGAGCAGGCAACTCGCGCTGATCCCCGAATCTCCTGCGCTGCGGGTTGCATGGCCGTCGCCGCTGGTGCCGGCGCTCGGTGGTCTGTTGGACGCTCATGCCGGCCGGAAGGTGTGCGTGCTGGCGAGCGGCGACCCGATGTTCCACGGCATCGGGGTGACACTGGTCGAGCTGCTGGGTCCGGAACGGGTGCGCGTCGTCAGCCATCCGTCTTCGGCGACGCTGGCCTGCGCCCGGTTGGGCTGGCCGGCGCACGACACTCCTGTGGTGAGCCTGGTGAACCGGCCGCCGGAGACATTGTTGCCCGCCCTGCACGATCAGGCGCGCATTCTGGTGCTCAGCCGCGACGAACACACCCCGGCCGCGGTGGCCGCGCTGCTGCGAGGTCACGGGTTCGGCGACTCGCACCTCACTGTGCTGGGGGAGCTGGGCGGGCCCGGGGAATCCCGGGTCGACGGGACGGCGTCGATGTGGAACCACGCCGCCGGGGCCCGGCTGAACGTGATCGCCGTGGCGTGCCGCGCGAGCGCGGACAGCCCACGGCTGACCAGGCTTCCCGGCCTTGCCGATGCGGCGTACTCGGGTGACGGTCAGATGACCAAGCACGAGATCCGGGCACTGACGCTGTGCGCCCTGGCGCCGGCTCCGGGAGAGGTCCTCTGGGATGTGGGCGGCGGGTCGGGCACGATCGCGATCGAATGGATGCGCAGTCATCCCCGGTGCCGGGCCGTCGCGTTCGAGCGTGATCCCACGCGCGTCGCCCAGATCGAGGCGAACGCAACCGCACTCGGGGTGCCCGCCCTCACCGTCCACGGTGCCGCGCCCGCGGCGTTCGGTGACGTGCGGGAACAGGAGGGACGTGTGCCGGACGCCATTTTCGTCGGTGGCGGCCTCACCGAGGACGGTGTTCTCGACGGGTGCTGGTCCCGGCTCCGTGACGGCGGCCGATTGGTGGCCAACGCAGTGACGGCGGAATCGGAGGCGCTGCTGCTGCGGTGGTTCTCCGTGCACGGCGGGCAGCTTCGCAAGTTCCAGGTGTATCGCGGCCAACCGCTCGGCGGATTCACTGCCTGGCGTCCACAATTGCCGGTCGCGCAATGGTCGGTGACGAAGCAGGCGAAAGGTGATTCAGCATGACGGTCTACTTCATCGGGGCCGGTCCGGGAGCGGCCGATCTCGTCACCGTGCGGGCGCAGCGCATCATCGCGGCCAGCCCCGTGTGCCTTTACGCGGGAAGTCTCGTTCCCCGAGAGTTGCTCGCCGAATGCCCCGACGGCGCACGGGTGATCGACACGGCCCGCCTGAGTCTCGACGAGATCGTCGCCCTGCTGATCGAGGCCGACGCCGCCGGTCAGGATGTGGCGCGGCTGCATTCGGGGGATCCGTCGATCTTCAGTGCGGTCGCCGAGCAGGCGCGCAGGCTCGACGCCGCGGGCGTCGCGTACACCATGGTGCCCGGAGTTCCGGCGTTCACCGCTGCGGCAGCGTCGCTCGGGCGGGAACTGACGGTGCCCGGCGTGTCCCAGTCGATCGTGCTGACCCGGGTGTCCACGTTGTCCACCGCCATGCCGGAGGGAGAGGATCTGCGGTCGCTGGGTCGCAGTCGCGCCACCCTCGTGGTGCATCTCGGGGCGCACCGGATCGATCAGATCGCCCTGGAACTGACCGAGAACTACGGTCGCGACTGCCCGGCCGCCGTCGTCGCCTTCGCGTCCCGACCCGACGAGATCGTGTTGCGCGGCACCCTCGCCACCATCGCGGACCAGGTGAAAGCTGCCGGCGTCACGAAGACGGCTGTTGTGATCGTCGGCAAAGTCCTTGCTGCCGAGGGCTTTCCGGACAGCTACCTGTATTCGGCCGCCCGCGAGCGCACCACCCACTGACCGTGCGGCGGATACTGATCCTCGGAGGTACCGGGGAGGCGAGGTCGCTGGCAGCGGCGTTGGCGGATGATCCGTCGATCGACACCGTGTCCTCCCTCGCCGGCCGGGTTCGGGATCCGCGGATCCCGGCCGGCGACGTCCGGATCGGCGGATTCGGTGGAGAGGACGGCCTCGCGGACTGGTTGCGGGGCAACCCAGTCGACGCGATCGTCGATGCCACCCACCCGTTCGCCGCACGCATCACCGAGAACGCGGCCGAGGCGGCCCGGCGCTGCAGAATTCCCCTGGTCGTGCTGCGACGGCCCCAATGGTCACCCGTCCCGGGCGACGACTGGCGCCGCGTCCCGGACCTCTCCGCGGCCGCCACACTTCTTCCCGGGCTCGGAGCGCGCATCTTCCTCACCGTGGGACGGCAGGGTGTCGGGGCATTCGCCGACCTGCGTGCACTGTGGTTCCTCGTGCGCGCGATCGATCCACCGGAAGTCGACCGTCCGGCGCGCTCGATTCTGCTTCTCGCCCGCGGGCCGTTCACCGTGCCGGCAGAGATCGACCTCATGCGGGAGCACCGCATCGACGTACTCGTCACCAAGAACAGCGGTGGTGAGCAGACCGCCGCGAAACTGCACGCGGCGCGCGAACTCGGGCTTCCCGTGGTGATGATCGACCGCCCACCGTTACCCTCCGCCGCCGCGATCGTCGGCGACGTTGCGGGCGCACTCGACTGGATCCGCTCGGACCGGTAGGTCCCGGCACAGCGTCAGCACGTGACGGCGGGCGCGTCCTCCGACAGGGGTTTGCCCTCGGGTTCGGTGTAGAACGCCAGCAGAACCAGTGGAACCTGCCCGAAATTGGAACCGATGTGCACGTGGTCGCTGCCGAAGTTCTCGGTGATCGCCTGCCCGGCAGCGGTCACCACTGTGGTGCAGTCGTCCAGAGTTCTTGTGAGCACCCCTGATTCGACGAACGCGTAGACAGGACCGTCGTGGTAGTGCCACCCCGTGGTGCCGCCGGGTGCGATCTCGATGCGGCGCAGGGTGAGGTCGGTGGCACCGGTCTCCGCGGAACCGGTCATGGCGGGCACGGTGGTTTCGAACAGGACCTGCGCCGTCACGCCCGACGACGGAGTGGCCTGCGCAGGGGAGGGAAGAAGCACTGCCAGGGCTACGCAGGACAACGCAGCCAGACTCGGTTTGACGGACATCGCCACCACCTCTCGGGGCACGGAAGTGCCCGAACACCCCAGCCTACGGTTGGCGGGGTGACCCACGGGCCCGTTTCGGGATCGGATACTTCGGGCCCATTTTCGCCTCCCGCGCCCATCACACCGGGTTAGAGTCGGGACGGTTTTTCCTTCGTCAGCAGGGTGGGATCACGATGAACTTGGTGAAGAAGACAGTAGCGTCGGCTCTCGTTGCGGGAGCGTTGACCATGGGAGCGGGTACGGCGCACGCCGATCCGGTGGAGCCGAGCGGTATCGTGCCCGCTCAGGTTGTTCCCTTCCGGCACGAGGTCGACAAGCAGAAAGCCCTCGAGAACATGCTCAACGAGCTCGGCGTCGGCTGGGCCAACGGCGGAGCGGCGGGGACGGCGATCGGCGCCCTGATCGGTCTCGGGGTGGGGTGTGTGTCGATGTTCCCCGGTAGCCTCGCCGGTTGCATGATCGGGACCCCCATCGGTGCCATTACGGGCGCCATCGTGGGTATCGGTAACGGAAATCCCAGGGCACAGCAGGCCATTCAGGAATACATCACCACGCCGTAGCGGTGAGCGGTGGTCCGGACGGTGACCGTCCGGGTCACCCACGCTTGCGGAGAGCGTCGATGACGGGCGCGAATGCCTCCATGTAGGGGTCGTGAACGGTGATGTACGAGAAGCCGTACCGTTCGCGGTGCCGCGCGAGTTGTTCGGCCATCTCGTCTACGGTTCCCAACAGCAGGTACGGCGTATCGAGCACGGCGTCGGCTGTCATGCTTCCGGCCATCCGTTCGGCGATGCGCTGCGCCGCGGACTCTCGGTCGTCTGTCTCGACGACCATCTGCACGAGCAGGTGCCATTCGATGCCGTCCGCCCGATTTCCGGCGTGTTTGCGCACGAATCGGATTCGTTCGTCGGTTTCTTCGGCTGTGGCGAGCCGGAACGTACCCGGTGGCTTACCGGGAATCTGGAATGTGCCCGCCACCCCGACGGTGTCCGCGTGTGCCGCAGCGATGCGCAGCACACGATCACCTGTGCCGCCGATCAGCAGGGGCGGTCCCGACCCTTCGAAGCCCGACCGCTGGAGTGGTCGGGGTGCGTCCCGTTCCTTGGGGAGTTCGTCGAAATCGGTGGTGAAGAACGTGTGGAGTTCGTCGACCGTGGTCGCCAACTGTTCGACCCGCCCACCGAACGGTTTCCACTCGATGTCGGCGGCGTCGAACTCCCACTTCATGTGCCCCGCGCCGAGACCGATCTCGAGCCGGCCGTCGGTGAGGACGTCGGTGGTCGCGATCTCCCGCGCGAGGAGGGCCGCGTTCCAGAACGGCGCATTGAGCACCAGGGTGCCGACCCGCTGCGGGGTGGCGTCGGCGATGGCCACCAGCAGCGGAAACGGTGCCGGTGCGCCGAGATGGTCGGCGGCGAGCACGACGTCGTAGCCCAGTTCCGCGCTGCGGCGACAGCGATCGATCAGCGCGTCGCGGGAACCGACATCGAGGATGTTGAAGGAGAACCGGAAATCGTGCATGACCACCACGATGCCTGATCGGCGGGGGAGTGCGCAGGAAATCCGGGACCGCTGTCGTGAAGCGATGGTAACGATAGTTCTGCGGTGAACGACCTAACGGCACAGAATTGTCGTGTCCCCGCCATGTGAAGGAGCTTTCGTGCAGAAGAAGTCCGTTCGGCGAACCGCAGCACTCGTCGGCCTCCTGGCCGCACCTCTCGTTCTCGGATCCACCGTCGGGGCAGGCACGGCCGGGGCCGACCCCTGGCATGTCGGGCCCGTCTACCGCGCCGAGACGTCCGGTGAAGGTGGCGAGTACTTCTGCAACAAGGCAGCAGCGCTCGAGCAGACCACCGGTTACATCATCATCCCCTGCACCTTCGATTCCGCGGCGGACGTGTGGTATCGCGTGGTGTTCAATCCGGTCAACTGGGCTTTCGACATCTGATCCGTGACGAGTCGGGTCGGCACACCTGACGAAGCGGCAGCTTTGTGTGCCGGGCACACTCCACTTCGGCGAGTGTGTCCGGGTGCCGGTCTTCAGCAGACTGTCGAGCATGGCAGAGCGTAGAGCGACATGAGTATCGACATGGTCCGGACCTCGTCGGCCGATGCCCTGATGGCCCGCAGCTGGTTCCTGGTTCCCGCAGTCGATTCCGAAACAATTACCGCCGCAGCACAGTCCGGAACCGACTGCCTCGTCGTCGACCTGGAGGACGGGCTGCCTTCGGCCGCAAAGGACGACGGACGTGCCTGCGTTGCCGGCTGGCTCGACGGTCAGCGCGGCTGGGTACGTCTCAATGACGCGACCACCGACCAGTGGCAGCGTGACCTCGAGTCGATCCGGGGGTCGAGGGGCCTGCAGGGGGTGATGTTGTCGAAAACGGAGTCGCCCGAACAGATTCGTGCCACCGCCGTGGCACTTCCCGGTGTGCCGGTGGTTGCCCTGATCGAATCGGCCGCCGCGGTGGTGGCCGCCGACGAGATCGCCCGCACTACGCCGGTGGTGCGGCTGGCATTCGGGATCGGCGACTACTGCCGCGACATCGGCGCGGGCCGCAGCCCGATGGCGCTTGCGTATGCGCGGTCACGGCTGGTCAACGCCAGTCGCGCCGCGGGCATCGGTGCGCCCGTCGACGGGCCGACACTCGTGCTCGACGCCGAGGTGACGCGGTCCGATGCCCTGCTTGCTCTCGACATGGGTATGACGGGCAAGCTGACCTTGTCGAGAGAGCAGGTCCCGGTGATCAATTCGGCGTTGGCCCCGGGTGCGGACGAGGTGGTCTGGGCCGAGACGATCATCGACCGTCTCGGCGCCGACGGCAGTCGCGCCACCCATGGCGGTCACCGACCTCAGCTCGCCCGTGCCCATGACATCTTGCGGCGATCCGCGCACTTCACGGGGCGTCGAGCGCTCCGATGACCGCCGTTGTGGTCTCGGCAATGGCGTCGCTGTTCGGTTGAGCTGCTTCCTGGTTGGTCGAACTGTCGGTCAGGATGACGAGCAGGAGGGGGTTGCCCTCCCGATCCCACACCACGCCGGCGTCGTTGGCGGTTCCGAATCGTCCGGTTCCGGTCTTGTCGGCGGCGGACCACCCCGGCGGCAACCCTGCCCGGATACGCGTGTCGGAGGTGGTGCTCGCGCGTAGCCAGTCGAGCAACTGCCGTCGGTGGGTGGGCTCGAGCTCGTCGCCGAGGAGCAGTGCCCGGTAGCCCTCGGCGAGGCCGTCGGTCGTGGACGTGTCGCGGGGATCGCCGCGGAGGGCGGTGTTCAGTTCGGTCTCCCAGCGGTCGAGTCGGGTGGTGTCGTCACCGATGCTGCGAGCGAGTGAGGTGATGGCTTGCGGACCCCCGATTTCCGTCAACAGTAGGTTTCCGGCGGTGTTGTCGCTGCGGGTGAGGGCCGCTTCGGCGAGCTCCGCCAGCGTCATCGAGGTGCCCACTGCCGCCGCGGTGACCGGTGAATTCTCCACCAGAGCAGAGGCTTCGACGGGAACCGCCTTGTCGAGTGACGAGGTGCCTTCACTCGTACGGCGGAGAACCTCTGCGGCGGCGTACGTCTTGAACGTCGAGCACAGGGCGAACCTTTCGGCGCCGCGATGCCGGTACACGGCCCCGGTGGTGGGATCGACTGCCGTGACACCGATGCGGGTCGAGTGCCGCGCCTCCAGCTCAGCGATGCGTGAGTCGAGGAAAGCTGCCTGCGCCGATGAGACCGCCGACGCGACGGCCGGTGCCGACGTGGCGGGTGGAACGGATTCCGCGGCGTCCGTGCAGGCGGCGAGCAGCAGAGGCAGTGCGAGCGCGAGGGTGTAGACGTGGCGAGGAGATCGGGGTCGGGTCATGCACACAATCTCGGCCTGATGGGGCGCGAACGCAAAGACGTGAACGCCGCCGCACCGAGTCGTCTTCGATATCACCGCAGCGTGGCACCCGCCCGCACAGGACCTTTTTCGTGGACGCACCCGCCGCGTTGTTCGCCGCTGGTTCAATGGTGGGCATGGATCTTCTCCGCCATCTCAGTTTCTTTGTCGCCGTTGCGGAAGAGGGTCACTTCGGAAACGCCGCAACCCGGTTGGGGATGACACAGCCGCCGCTGTCGCAGGGACTTCGGCGGCTCGAACAGCGACTCGGCACCGAACTCGTTTCCCGCAGCGCGCGCGGTGTCGGGCTGACGGAGGCGGGACGGCACCTGTTGCCGCGGGCGCGGCTGCTCGTCAACGATGCCGCCCGGTTCGAGGACGAGGCGCGCCGCCTCGCCGTCGGAAGCGACGCGGTGGTGCGATGGGGTGTGACGCCCGCGCTGGGCGACGATGTCGTGGTGCGGTGCGTTCGTGTCCTCCGCGACGCGGACCGAGCCCATCGGACGAGGGTGATGACGCGGACAGCGGCAACGACCGACTTGGTGGAAGAGGTCCGCAGCGGCAGTCTCGACGTGGCGGTAATCGAACATCCCGCGCTGCTCACCGGGCTCGGCAGTGGGCCTGTGCTGAAGATCCGGCGCTGGGTGGTGGTTCCGGACGATCACCCCGCAGCGACCGCCCGACAGCCGCAGGTCCGAATGTTGCGGGGGTTGACGCTGTCGACCGGCCCACGCTCGGACAACCCACCGGCGCACGATCTGTTCGTCGACCTGTGGCGGGCCCGCGGCCTCGACCCGGACGTCGTCGTCGCGCCGGGACCACGGGAGGTGCTCGCCCACGTGGCGGCCGGTGGCTGTTTCGGGGTGACCACGACTTCGCCGACGGACATGCCGGGGGTGGCCTGGCTCGACCTGGTCCGCCACGACCTGGCCTTGCGCGTGCGCATCGTCTGGCGGTCGGGCAGCGACGTCTCCGTCTCCGCAGGCGCACTGGACCGGGTGCTGTTGAAGGGCGGGCGATGACTTCGTCACCCGAGAAACGGATCCGTGACGTCTTCGCCGACGCCGGGTGCGTCGGCTGGCTCCACGCGCGCCGGGTCGGCCCGACCGATGACGGCGTTCCGGCCGTCACCGTCGACGGTGACGACCTGGTTGTCACCGCGTCGGTGTACAAACTGCCGCTGCTGGTCGCCCTCTGCCGCGCCTTCGACGCGGGCACGCTGTCGCCGACGTCGACGGTGCGTGTCAACCCGGCGGACTGCACGCCGGGGCCGACCGGGGTGTCGATGTTCCGCGATCCCGTGGTGATGAGCTGGCGGGATCTCGCGCTGTCGATGATGACCGTCTCCGACAACGCCGCGGCTGATCTGATTCTCGGCGGAGTCGGTCTCGACGCCGTCGACAGGGTGCTCACCGACCTGTGTCTGACGCGGACCCGCATCGTGGGCGGGACGGCGGACGCGCATCGGAAACTGGTGATCGACTCCCACGCGCACACCACTGCGGAAGCGTTCGCCGCGCTCGCCGACAACGACGATGCGTGGACGGTGTCGGCCTACGACCCCTCGTACGCGAGTGCCACCACCCCGCGTGAGATGACGGCGCTGCTCGACGCGATCTGGACGGACCGGGCGGTGTCGCCGGTGCAGGGCGAGTTCATCCGGCAGGTGATGGCCGCGCAGGTGTGGCAACACCGAATCCGCTCGGGGTTTCCCTATGCCGACGTCACGGTGGCGGGGAAGACCGGCACCATCGGGGCGATCCGCAACGAGGCGGCCGTGGTCACCTTCCCGGGCGAGATCCCGGTGGCCGTGGCCGTGTTCACCCGGGCGGCGCGGGCGGATCCCCTTCTGCCCATGGTGGATCAGGCGATCGGCCGCGCCGCCCAGATCGCGGTGACCGAACTTCGGTCCGGACGCATCGAGTGAGACCCGGTGTCGATGTGCTGCGTCCGCTCAGCCGGGGTAGCGGCGGGGAGTGAAGACCCGGGTGCCGTGTTCGTTCTCGACGACGGTGGTCATCGAGGAGCCGACGATCAGCAGGCACCGCATGTCGATCTCGGCGGGGTCGAGGTCGGCGAGGCGCACCACCCGCACCGATTCCTGCACGCCGGCCACATCGCGTCCGATGATCACGGGGGTGTCGGGGGAGCGGTGCTCGAGCACGAGGTCGCGCATCGCGGCCACCTGCCAGGTACGTGATTTCGACGCCGGGTTGTAGACGGCGAACGCCATGTCGGCGCTCGCGACGGCGGAAATACGTTGCGCGACGATGTCCCACGGCTTCAGCCGGTCCGACAGGGACAGGACGGCGTAGTCGTGGCCGAGGGGAGCACCGACACGGCTCGCCACCGCGTTGGCGGCGGTCATGCCGGGGAGCACGCGGACGGGAACGTCACGCCACTGGTCCTCGGCAGCCACCTCGAGCACGGCCGCGGCCATGGCGAACACCCCCGGGTCACCGGAGGACACCACGGCCACCCGGGCACCGTTCTTGGCCAGGTCGAGCGCCATCGCCGCGCGTTCGGCCTCGACGCGGTTGTCGCTGGCATGCCGGCGTTGACCGGGCCGCTCGGGCACCCTGTCGATGTACGGACCGTAGCCGACGACATCGGTGGCGAGGGACAACTCGTACTGCACCTCGGGGGTGGTCCAGGCCTGATCGCCCGGGCCCAGTCCGACGACGACGAGTTCGCCGGTGGGTGCTGTGGTGTCCCCGCGGCTGGTGGACGGGCTCGGGATCACGGCGATCGAGAAGTAGGGCACGTCGCTGTCGGAAACCTCGTCTGCGGAGGCGATCCGTTCCCGGTCGGTGCTGGCCCGTTCGACATACCAGGCCTCGTCGATGCGGCCGGAATCTTTCAGCGCCTGGCGGACCGCCGGATAGGTGCGGCCGAGCTTGAGGATCGCTGCGGCGTCGGTCTCGCGGAGGCGTCGGGTCAGCTCCGCCTGCGGCAACGTTCCGGGCAGGACGGTGAGCACTTCCTCACCCTCGACCAGCGGCATGGCCAGGGCGGCCGAGGCGGCGCTCACGGCAGTCACACCGGGAATCACCTCGGCGTCGAACCGCTGCGCCAACCTTTTGTGCATGTGCATGTACGAGCTGTAGAACAGCGGATCACCCGCGGCCAGCAGCGCGACCGAACGACCGGCCTCGAGATGCGCGGCGAGCCGCCCCGACGCGTCCTCGTAGAACTCGTCCATCGCCCCCTGATAGCCGCCGGGATGATCGATCGTCTCGGTGGTGACGGGGTAGACGAGGTGCTCCTCGATCTGGTCCTCACGCATGTACGGGGCCGCGACGCCGCGGGAGATACTTTTGCCGTGCCGGGCGCTGTGGAACGCCACCACGTCGGCCTCGGCGATGACCCGCGCCGCCTTGACCGTCATCAGTTCGGGATCGCCCGGACCGATTCCGACTCCCCACAGTTTGCCGTGCGCACTCGTCTCGGCGCTCATTCCACTTCACTCGCAATCGCGTTCAGGGCGGCCGCAGTGATGGCACTGCCACCCCGCCTGCCGCGCACCACCAGGTAGTCGAGGCCGCTGGGATGCTCGATCAGTGCCTCTTTCGATTCGGCCGCGCCGATGAAACCGACGGGACCACCGATCACGGCAGCGGGCCGCGGCGCGCCCGACTCGATCATGTGGAGCAGGTAGAAGAGGGCGGTCGGGGCGTTCCCGATCGCGACGACGGCGCCCTCGAGTTTGCTGCCCCACAACTCCAGCGCGGCGGCCGACCGGGTATTCCCGATCTGCGTGGCCAGGACAGGGACCCGGGGGTCGCGGAGCGTGCACACCACTTCGTTGTCCGCGGGCAGTCGCTTGCGGGTGACGCCGGCCGCCACCATCTGCGCATCGCAGAAGATCGGGGCGCCATTTGCGAGAGCCTCCCGCGCGGCTTTGACGACACCAGGGGTGAATGCGACGTCGTCCACCAGATCGACCTGGCCGCTCGCATGGATCATGCGGACCACGGCCTGCGAGACGTCCGCGGGGAAGGCGCTGAGATCTGCTTCGGCGCGAATCGTGGCGAAGGACTGGCGGTAGATCTCTGCGCCGTCTCGGATGTACTCGATCATGGCCTCACGATAGAGGCAGTGCTGTCAGCGGTGGTCCACCCGGTAACCGGTTGCGGTCGCAACGACATCGGTCACCTCACCCTTGGGACGCCCGCAACAGCGGTCGCAACCCGACCAGTGTTGCCTCCCGGCGACGGGGAGCTCGCCCCCGAGAACGGCGTCGCGGGCGTCGGTGCGCACGTCGGCGAGCGCCTTGTCACAGCCCGGCCTGCCCGTGCAGGCAGTGACGTTCAACCAGGGGGAGTTCTCGTCGAAGATCAGGCCCATCGGTGCGAGGACACGGACCACCTGCTCGGCGGACCACTCGTCGAGATCGCACAGCAGCACCGACCTCCACGGGGTGACGATCACTGGTTTATCCACCGCGGCGAGGAACTCCGCCATCCTCGAGTCGAGGACCCCGAACGCGAGGCCGCCGCCGAGCGTGACGGTGCCGTCCGGCTGATCCAGCCACCCGATCGGGGGCCGGTGCTCGGCGAACCCGGTCACCGGTTGTGCGGTGGGCGCAAGGGCTAGGGCGGTAAGGGTCCGTTCGACGCCGTCGTCGATCTCGGACAGCCGCCACTGCCCGTCGCGCAGGCCGAGGAAGGTGCGGGCCGCGTCGAGCAGCACGTGCACCGACTCGGTCGCGGAAATCCGGGCCCCGCTGTCGCGGCCGGCCAGCACCAACGCCACCTCGGTCTCGCTCACCGCGTGTATACCGAAATCGCCGCCGAGCGCGGACACGTCACCGCGGCCGTCGTCGAGGGTGAAGAGGACACGGCCGGGGAGGTCGGCCAGCGCGGTGTCGGCGCACAAACTCCGGTCGAGTTCGTCGACCACGTCCCGCAGGTCGGCGACGCCACCGATGCGACCCGTCAACGGCGAGGCGAGGATGTTGCGTACCCGTTCGTGGGTGTGCGAGGGCAGCAGGCCGGTGTCTGCGAGCCTCCTCGCGAACTCCGGGGGATCGCCGACGGCGCGAAGCTGCACGTTGCCGCGGGAGGTCAGTCCGATCTCCCCGTTCCCGAGGTCGCGGGCCGACTCCGCGAGCACCTGCAGCTGCGCGGGCGTGAGAACACCACCGGGCAACCGCACGCGGGCGAGCGGACCGTCGGCGGCCTGATGGACCTGCAGCGCCCCCGGGCAGGCGTCGGGGCGGGAACGAGGGGCGACCATGGTCCCAGGTTACGTCGGCCGCCCGGTAGCATCACGAGCACTTGCGGCAGCAGGAGAGGAAGCCGGTGCAATTCCGGTGCGGTCGCGCCACTGTGAGCTCGCCGAACCCGGTGGGCGAGCCAGACCCTCACCTGCCGTCCTGTTGACCCACGGTTCCGAAACCGACCCGGTTTTCGGCAACCACCGCCACGGGGCGCGACACCCCAGGAAGGCTCCACCTGTGATCCTGCTGCTCTCCACCTCCGACACCGACCTGCTCAGCGCACGTGCCAGCAAAGCGGACTACCGCTGGGCCAACCCGGCACGGTTGCTGGTCGAGGAGGACCTGCCGGGACTGCTCGCGGGCGTAGACCTCGTCGTGGTCCGGATTCTCGGTGGCCGCCGGGCGTGGGAGGACGGGCTCGACGCGGTGCTGGCCAGTGGCCTGCCGGTGGTGGTCCTGGGCGGTGAGCACGCTCCCGACGCCGAGTTGATGGAGTGCTCGACGGTGACCGCCGGCGTCGCCGCGGAGGCGCACAACTATCTGGCCGAGGGCGGAGCCGACAACCTCGCCCAACTGCACCACTTCCTGTCCGACACGGTCCTGCTCACCGGTCACGGTTTCGAGGCGCCCGTGCATCTGCCGAGCTGGGGTCTGGCCCCGTTCGCCGTCGAGCCCGAAGCGCAGCGCCCCACCATCGCCGTGCTCTATTACCGAGCCCAGCACCTGGCGGGGAACACCCGCTACATCGAGGCGCTGTGCGCCGCGATCGATGCTGCCGGGGGCAACCCGCTGCCGATCTACTGCGCGTCGCTGCGCACCGCCGAGCCCGAGCTGCTGCAGACGCTGCGCCGCGCCGACGCCATGGTGGTTACCGTGCTCGCCGCAGGCGGCACCAAGCCCGCCGGTGCGTCCGCCGGCGGCGACGACGAAGCGTGGGATGTCGCCGCGCTCGCCGCGTTGGACGTGCCGATCCTGCAGGGGCTGTGCCTGACGAGCAGCCGGGAGTCGTGGGAGTCCAACGACGACGGACTCTCCCCGCTCGACGTCGCCACCCAGGTCGCGGTGCCCGAGTTCGACGGACGCCTCATCACGGTGCCGTTCTCGTTCAAGGAGATCGACGCGGACGGGCTGTCCACGTATGTGCCCGACGCCGAACGGGCATCCCGGGTGGCCGGTATCGCCGTCCGGCACGCCCGCCTGCGCCATATTCCGGCGTCCGAACGTCGCATAGCCCTGATGCTGTCGGCGTATCCCACCAAGCACGCGCGGATCGGCAACGCGGTCGGTCTCGACACCCCCGCGAGCGCGATCCGCCTGCTCACCGACATGCGGGCGGCCGGGTACGACCTCGGCCCGGACGACGGCCCGGACGCGGTGCCCGGTCTCGCCGCGCAGGACGGGGACGCGCTCATCCACGCCCTGATCGCCGCGGGCGGCCAGGACCCCGACTGGTTGACGGCCGAGCAGCTCGAGGGCAATCCGATCCGCATTTCCGCCGCCCGCTACCGGGAATGGTTCTCGGCGTTGCCCGCGGACCTGCGCGACGGGGTCGAGGAACACTGGGGCCCGGCACCGGGCGAATTGTACGTCGACCGCTCCCAGGACCCCGACGGTGAAATCGTCATCGCCGCAATGCAGTTCGGCAACCTGGTGCTCATGGTGCAGCCGCCCCGCGGTTTCGGGGAGAAGCCGGTGGCCATCTACCACGACCCGGACCTGCCGCCGAGCCACCACTACCTCGCCGCCTACCGCTGGATCGCCGCGCAGACCGCGGACGGTGGTTTCGGCGCCGACGCGGTGGTGCACCTCGGCAAGCACGGCAACCTCGAATGGCTGCCCGGCAAGACCCTCGGCATGTCGGCGTCGTGCGGCACCGACGCCGCCCTCGGCGACCTCCCGCTCATCTACCCGTTCCTGGTCAACGATCCCGGCGAGGGCACACAGGCCAAACGGCGTGCGCACGCCACCCTGGTCGATCACCTGATTCCGCCGATGGCCCGCGCCGAGAGCTACGGCGACATCTCCCGGCTCGAACAGCTCCTGGACGAGCACTCCAACATCTCCGCCCTCGACCCGTCGAAGCTGCCGGCCATCCGCCAGCAGATCTGGACGCTGATGCGGGCCGCCAAGATGGACCACGACCTCGGGCTCGAGGAACGACCCGACGAAGACGTGTTCGACGACATGCTGCTGCACGTCGACGGCTGGCTGTGCGAGATCAAGGACGTCCAGATCCGGGACGGGCTGCACGTGCTGGGGCAGGCGCCACGCGGCGACGCCGAGGCGGAGTTGATTCTCGCCATGCTCCGTGCCCGGCAGATGTGGGGCGGCGAGCAGAATGTTCCCGGTTTGCGGGAGGCCCTCGGACTCAGCGAGGACGGCGACGAATCGCGCACCCGCGTGGACGACGTCGAGGCCCAGGCCCACGCGCTCGTGCGGGGCATGGCCGACGCCGATTGGCGGCCCGAAGCAGCCGACTCGCTGACCGAGGACGCCACGGTCGCGAAGATCCTTCGGTTCGCCGCCACCGAGGTGGTGCCCCGACTCCGGGAAACCGACAACGAGATCGCGCAGGTTCTGCACGCCCTGGACGGTGGATTCATCGCCGCCGGGCCGAGCGGTTCACCGCTGCGCGGGCTCATCAACGTGCTTCCGACGGGCCGCAACTTCTACTCCGTCGACCCGAAGGCCGTGCCGTCGCGGCTTGCCTGGGAAACCGGGCAGGCGATGGCCGACTCGCTTCTCGAGCGGTACCGAGCCGACCACGGGGACTGGCCGCGGTCGGTGGGGCTGTCGGTGTGGGGCACCTCCGCGATGCGTACGTCCGGCGACGACATCGCCGAGGTGTTCGCGCTGCTCGGTGTGCGGCCGGTGTGGGACGAGGCCAGCCGCCGGGTGGTGAGCCTCGAAGTGATCGACCTCGCGGAGCTGGGCCGCCCGCGCATCGACGTGACCGTGCGGATCAGTGGCTTCTTCCGTGACGCGTTCCCGCACGTGCTGGCCCTGCTCGATGACGCGGTCCGGCTCGTCGCCGCGCTGGACGAACCGGCGGAGAGCAACTTCGTGCGCGCGCACGCGCAGGCGGATCTGGCGGACCACGGTGACGAGCGGCGCGCGACCACCCGCATCTTCGGGTCGAAACCCGGAACCTACGGCGCCGGACTACTGCAGCTGATCGACTCCAAGAGCTGGCGCGGCGACGCCGATCTCGCCGAGGTGTACACCACCTGGGGCGGTTTCGCCTACGGACGCGGACTCGACGGCGCCCCCGCCGCCGACGACATGCGTGCGGCGTACCGGCGAATCACCGTGGCCGCGAAGAACACCGACACCCGCGAGCACGACATCGCCGATGCCGACGACTATTTCCAGTATCACGGTGGCATGGTCGCGACGGTGCGCGCGCTCACCGGGACGTCACCGGAGGCGTACATCGGTGACAGCACCCGACCCGACTCGGTGCGCACCCGCACCTTGTCGGAGGAGACGTCCCGCGTCTTCCGCGCCCGGGTGGTCAACCCGCGCTGGCTCGAGGCGATGCGCCGGCACGGGTACAAGGGGGCGTTCGAGATGGCCGCCACCGTCGACTATCTGTTCGGGTACGACGCCACCACCAACGTCGTCGCCGACTGGATGTACGAGAAGCTGGCCGAGTCGTACGTTCTGGACGAGCAGAACCGCAAGTTCATGGAGAAGTCGAACCCGTGGGCGCTGCACGAAATCGCCGAGCGGTTGCTCGAGGCCGCGGAGCGGGACATGTGGGAGCACCCCGAGAAGGACACGCTCGATGGGCTCCGTCAGGTGTACCTCGACACCGAGGGTGAACTTGAGGGCGACTGAGACGGCGTTCCCGCGGGCTAGCATGGCCGGGTGACCACAGAATTCGATCGGGTGTCGGCCGCCAAGTATGTTCTGCTCACCACGTTTCGCAAGGACGGCTCCCCGGTGGCGACGCCACTGTGGGCGGCCCCCGACGGGGACCGGCTACTGATGTGGACGGTCACCGATTCCTACAAGGTGAAACGAATCCGCCGCAATCAGGAGGTCACGGTGGCGGTGTGCGATGCCCGGGGAAAGCCGAAGGGACCGGAGGTGCCGGGGCGGGCGGTGGTCCTCGACGCTGCGGGCACCGATCACGCGCGCGACGTCATCGCACGCAAGTACGGGGTTCTCGGGTGGATCTCGATGAAGCTCAGCCTGCTTCGGCGAGGCAGGACGGGCACCATCGGACTCGCCGTCACTGCGGACGACCGGTAGCGGCCACCCGCGCCGACGCGAGACCGTCGGCGAGTTGCGTGATGTCCGCGGGGTCCGGAAGCAGGACATCGGCGTACCAGGGGAGTGCATGCACCGTGTCCGCGGACTGTGCTCCGAGGAGACCACCGACCAGGGCGGCGACGGTGTCGGTGTCGTCGACCGGGACGAACCACCCCACCGGCAGCGCTCTCATCACCGCACCGTTCGTGTTTCCGCCCGCCTCGGGTGGGCGGCCATGGTCGCGGTAGTGCTGGATCGCTGCGTGTGTCGAGGGGCCGATACCGGGAACGCGGTCGGCGCGCTCGCTCAACAATCGCAGGAAGTGCTCCGCCGGATCGGCGTGTGCAACCTACAACAGCCCTGTCCAGGTTTACAGGGCAGCCGGCGACGACGCGCCCGGCGGCAGGGTGGGAAGCGGCCACCCAGGTGTGCGATTTACCCACTTCGGGGTGGTGGTCACCGATCCCGTTGCGCGCGACGATCGATCCTGTGCGCCGTGTCAGGTCTCGATCCGCCCGATTACTCGCCGCCCAGCCGAAGGACGGCACCCGATGAGCCGTCGGATGATGGTCGTGGCCGTCCTCTCGGCGGTCGCGCTGGCTGTCGCGGTGACGGCGTCCGTCGAGTGGCGGATGTGCCGAACAACCTTCGGCCCTACGGAATTGGCGTTGTTTCTGACGGTCGGTGGGGTGTTCGTGGCGGCGGGTCTGGTCGCGGGCCGGCACCGGCCGGCCGACACTCTGGGACGCCTGCTGGTGGCTGCCGGGTTGCTCTGGATGACGAAAGGTCTTCGGCTGTCGTCGATTCCGGTGCTGTTCACCACCGGCACGGTCTTGACCAACATGTATATACCGGTGCTGATCCAATTGGTGTTCAGTTTCCCCTGGGGGCGGTTGCACCACCGGTGGGAGCGTCGGTTCCTAGGCGGGTGTTAC
This sequence comes from Rhodococcus oxybenzonivorans, assembly GCF_003130705.1. Lineage (NCBI taxonomy): Bacteria > Bacillati > Actinomycetota > Actinomycetes > Mycobacteriales > Nocardiaceae > Rhodococcus > Rhodococcus oxybenzonivorans. The sequence continues at coordinate 2,899,597 of NZ_CP021354.1, forward strand.
GCGTATTACGCGGTGTCCGTGGTCTGTGAGCTGGCATTCCTGGACACCCGCCGCGTCGATTCCACCCATCCGCCCGGGTTGAACCTTCTCCTGGTACGGGACGACCCGACGGTCTTCGCAGCGATGCAAGTCGTCTTCGGAGTCGGGGGAATGGCGATCGGTCTGGTGCTGATCGGTGTTCTCCTCGCGCGGTGGCGTTCGGGTACGCGGGCATACCGGGCCGCCGTCGCACCGTTGTGGTTCGCCGCGCTGCTCGGTACCGCCGCCACCGCCTGGACCCCGCTCGCCTCGGTCTGGGTGCAGGGTCCACAACAGGCGTGGACCCTGCTTCTGCGGTATCCGTCGACCGCGCTGATCCCGCTCGCCGTGTTGGTGGGGCTGTGGCGATACCGAGTCACCCGGGCTGCGGTGCGCAACCTGTCGATCGATCTCGGCGCCGCCCCCTTCGGTGCGGGCGTGGTCGACGCACTGCGTGAGGCACTCCGCGACCCCAGCCTGGTGGTGTGGTGGTACTCCCGCGCCCACGACGGATATGTGGATGCCCAGGGACGACACCAGGTACTTCCGCGCAGAAACGATCCCCGGGAGGCGACCACTCTCATTCACGACGGAGTTCTGATCGGGGCCTTGGTGTACGACAAGGCGGTCGCCGATCAGCCGCGGCTCCTCGCGGAGGTGCGCACCGCCACCAGCCGGGCGCTCGGTACTCGGCGACGGGACGACGCACTCGGGCAGCGTCGTGGGGTGTCAGCACGGGACAGCAGGTAGCGCGAGGGACGCGGTCCCGTCACGCAGTCGGCACCGACGGAGCAGGTGGGCGACCCGACGGCGAGAGGGAGGTGGCCCAGTCGCCGAACGCCATTGCAGTCGATCCGGCGGGCAGCGGCGCCGCCTGTCGCCGATCGGTCAGTACGACCAGCATTCGTGCGGCGCGTTGCACGCTCACGTGGTGATGCCGGGAAACATCCAGCAGTTCCTCGAATGCTTCGGCGTCGCCATACCCGCGGCTGGCGATGAGAATGCGCTTCGCCGCGGCGAGGATTTCGCCGGGGCCGGGCGGGGCCTTCGAGGTGGTGGGTTCCGTTGAAGGACGCAGACGGAGTGGAGTGCTCATACAGCGGCAACGGACAGGGCGGTCGCCAGAAGGACAATCAGCCCCACGGACGCTCCCACCAGCAGCGAGTCGGTAAGGACGCCGCTGCCCACACCGGAGACAAGGCACACGAAGCTCGCAAGGGCAACATTCCCGAAGTCGGCTTTCGCTGCGACGATCGATCGGCGCGACTCGGGGGGCAGCGTGTCGCGATCGAGGGCACTGGAGTGCATACAACCTCCTGGGCAGAGTGCAAAGGACATAACTCGGCGCACGCCGAATACGCGGCAAAGTCACCTGAGTTGTGGTCCCTTTCTCTGGAGACCGAAATGTGACGTCCCTCGCCACTTCCTCGGTGAGTGAGAAATGTCATAAACGGGACGCCTGGACCTTTATAGCGCATACGGGCACCAGATGTCATCTGGACATTTGTCCAGTAAGATGCGGCGCCGTTTCGGTGTGCGTCGCCGCGGGTACCGACACGACATGGATTTCCCACGCACCGCGGTCGTCACCGGCTCCGATTCAGGAATAGGTCGCGCAGTGGCGGTGGCCCTCGCGGCAGCAGGGGTGAACGTCGGTATCACCTATCACACTGACCGGGACGGTGCAAAGAACACAGCCCGGGAGGTCCGCGACAACGGTGCCGACGCGTACGTCCGCCACCTCGACCTGACCGACCTGCCGAACTCCAGTGCCGTCATCGACGAACTCGCCGCCGAACTCGGCGGCGTCGACGTGCTGGTGAACTGTTCCGGCACGGGTACCGCGGTGCCGGTCATGGAGATGGATTTCGCGACGTGGCGCGAGGTGCTGTCGGTCAACCTGGACGGCGCTTTCCTGTGCACGCAGCGCGCCGTCCGGCACATGATCGATGCTGGGCGCGGCGGCCGCATCATCAACATCACCAGTGTCCACGAGCACGCACCCAAGTTCGGGGCGGCCCCGTACTGCGCGTCGAAAGCGGGGCTGGGCGGGTTGACGAAGGTACTGGCGCTCGAACTGGCGCAGTACGGAATCACGGCCAATTCCGTGGCGCCCGGCGAAATATCTACGCCCATGACGGGACAGACGGACGAGGAGCCCCGTGCGAAGGACAGGCCGGGCGTCCCCGGGCGTCGTCCCGGCGACGCGCGGGAAGTGGCCGCCGTCGTGTCGTTCCTCGCGTCACCCGAGGCGAGTTATGTCACCGGGTCGTCCTATGTGGTGGACGGCGGAATGCTCCTGATGGGGCCGGAGGCCAACGCCCGCTTGCAGAGCGGTGAATGGACGGTCGCGTCGGGAAACGCCTGAACTATGATGCCTGACTCACCGAGGACATGTGGAAGTCGGGAATCCGCAACGGCGGCATGGCTGTTCGGGTGAACCAGTCCTTCCATTCCCGCGGCAGCGTGCGTTCGGTGGCCCCGGCCTGGGAGACCCTTCGGAGCAGATCGAGGGGGCTTTCGTTGAATCGGAAGTTGTTCACGGCACCCGTCACCTTCCCGTTCTCGACGAGGTAGACGCCGTCGCGGGTCAGCCCCGTCAGTAACAGGGTCGCCGGGTCGACCTCGCGGATGTACCACAGGGTGGTCAGCAGCAGCCCGCGTTCGGTCTCGGCCACCATCTGATCGAGCGACAGCGAACCGCCGGCGTCGAGGATCAGGTTGTCCCCGGGCACGGTGACCTCGGCGCCGAACTCCCGGGCCGCCGCACGCGGATAGGCGAGTGCATGGACCGAGCCCTCCCGTACCCAGTCGACGCGGCCGGCGTCCAAGCCGTTGTCGAACACCGACACCGATTCGGAGGAGGATCGGGTCGCGACGAACGGGGCGTATTCCAGGCCCAGTGCGGCGGGATCGGAGGTGAGAGTGAGAGGGAGCGCGGAGAGGCGTTCGCCGATTCGGGTGCCGCCGGGCGCCGACAGTGCGGAGTGTCCTTCTTCCGCGGCCCTGCCCTCCATGGTCCACATGAGATAGATCATCAGATCTGCCACGGCCGACGGCGGAAGAAGGGTTTCGTAGCGGCCGGCGGGTAGCTCCACCCGGGTGCTTGCCCAGCCGAGGCGAGTGGACAACTCCTCGAGCATCTTCGTGCCGGGGACGTCGGTGAAGTCCTTGGTGCTCGTGCCCACCCACGCGCTGGCGTCGCCGCGTTTGGCATTGATCTCGACAGACCCGGTGGGCTGGACGAATCGGCGCCGGATTCCGGTGGAGGTCCCGAGCCAGGTGGTGTGCAGTTGGTGATGGGCGAAGCCGTAGAGCTGATCGGTGCCGTCGAAGCCCATCGCGAGGTCCTGGGCGAGTTGCTCGAACGCGCCGATCTCGGTGACGGCGGCCGTCTCCTCCCACTGCGGGTCGGTGTCGGTCGCGGCGAGGAGCGGCATCGCGTCGGAGGCGGGACCGGCTGCGCGAGCGGCAGATTCGGCCGAACGGACGACGCCGTCGATGTCCGCGGCGTCCACGGAGGCGGAGGTGACGATCCCGACCTTCGCCTCGTCACCGTCCCGGACGATGGAGACCACCGTCCAGCTGCGTGACGTCGAGAGGCCGTTGGTGGTCATCGAGTTGCCGGCCCACCGCAGGGCGGCCTCGCTGGCGTCGGTGACGAGGACGATGGTGTCGTCCACCGTGGCGCGGGCGAGGATTTGCTCGACGAGTTGCTGCGGGGCGATCATCGGGCACCTTCCGTCCGGGTGTTCAGTACGTTGACGCCGCGGAACAACGCGGACGGGCAGCCGTGGCTGACAGCCGCGACCTGACCGGGTTGCGCCTTGCCGCAGTTGAACGCGCCGCCCAGTTGCCAGGTGGAACGTCCCCCGAGGGCCTCCAGCGACCCCCAGAAGTCGGTGGTCGTCGCCTGATACGCGACGTCGCGTACCTGCCCGTCGATCCTGCCCCCGCGGATGCGGTAGAACCGCTGGCCGGTGAACTGGAAGTTGTACCGTTGCATGTCGATCGACCAGGACTTGTCGCCGACGATGTAGATCCCGTTCTCCACGCCGGAGATGAGGTCCGTGGTGCTGCGATCGGTGTCCGGGTCGGGCTGCAGCGACACGTTGGCCATGCGCTGAATGGGCACGTGATGGGGTGAGTCGGCGTAGGAGCACCCGTTGGACCGGTCGAGGCCCAGTCGTGGCGCGAACGCCCGGTCGAGTTGATAGCCCACCAGCACACCGTCCGCCACCAGGTCCCAGGACTGCGTTTCGACGCCCTCGTCGTCGTATCCGACGGTGGCCAGGCCGTGGGGTTCCGTCCGGTCCGCGGTGACGTGCATGATCGGGGTCCCGTACCGAGGTGCCGAGCTTGTCGGGTGTGGCGAACGAGGTGCCCGCGTATGCGGCTTCGTACCCGATCGCCCGGTCGTATTCGGTGGCGTGCCCGATGGATTCGTGGATCGTCAACCACAGGTTGCTCGGGTCGATCACCAGGTCGGTGGGTCCGGCCACCACGGTCGGGGCTTTCACCTTCTCGGCCAGTAGTTCCGGGAGTTCGGCGAGTTCGGTGGTCCAGTTCCACGTGTTGTCGGATCGGAGGTATTCCCAGCCGCGGCCGACCGGGGGCGCGAGCGTGCGCATGGTCTCGAACACCCCTGCCGACTGGTCCACGGTGGTGGCCTCGAGTTGCGGGTGCAGGCGAACCCGCTGCTGCACGATGGAGGAGCCGGCGAGATCGGCGTAGAACGTCTGTTCTTTCACCTGCAGGCACTCGGCGGTGACATGGTCGACACCGTCGGTCGCGAGCAAGCGGTGGGAGTACTCGCCGAGCAGCGAAATCTTCTCTGCGGTCGGCACTTCGAACGGGTCCACCTCGTACTCCGACACCCACTGCGCCTCGGCGTACACCGGTTCGTCGGCGAGTTCGACGTGTTCCCGGTTCAGTCCGCGCAACGCCCTGGCCACCGCGACCGCCTGTGCGGCCGTTGCCGCGGCGGTGGCCGCGGTGAGCTCGGCGTGGGAGGCGAACCCCCATGTGCCCTCCACCACCACGCGGACCGCGAAGCCCACCTCGTTGGTGTCGACCGCCGCCTGAACCTTGCCGTCGCGCAGCCGAAGGGACTGGCTGGTCAGTCGGTGAACCCGCAGATCTGCGTGGGAGGCGCCGGCCGCGCGCGCGGCGCCGAGTGCGGCGTCCGCCAGCACACGCAGAGGGAGGGCGAGGAATTCCGGATCAACCTGTCGTGGAGCCGTCACGGGGACCACCGTAGTCGGAAACTCAGCCGAACTGTTGCCAACCCAGCCGCAGCACCATGCCGATGACCACCACCAGCAGTGTGATTCGGACGAATCCGGCACCCTTGCTCAACGCCATGCGCGAACCGACGACCGCGCCCAGCACATTGCACACCGCCATGCCGAGGCCCAGCGCCCACAACACGTTTCCACTGGCCGCGAAGAACGCCAGCGCACCGAGGTTGGAACCGAGATTGATCACCTTCGCCATCGCGGCGCTGCGCACGAACTCGGTGCCGAGGAACGTCGCAAAGGTGATGATGAGGAAGGTTCCGGTGCCGGGGCCGAACAGCCCGTCGTAGAACCCGAGCAACCCGCCGGCCAGCAGTACCACGGCGACCATCTTCCGCTGCGTCGGCGGATCTTTCGCCAGGGTGATGCCGAGTTGCGGCCGTGCGGTCACGAACACGGCGACACCGACGAGAACCACCATGATCAGCGGGATGAAGACGTCCTTGTCGATGCGGGTCACCGTGGCCGCGCCGAGCGCGGACGTCGCCGCAGCGAGGAGACCTGCGGGGATCAATAGCCGCCACGCCATCCGGACACGCCGTGCGAAGGTCACAACGGCCGCGAAGGTGCCGGTCACCGCGGTCAGTTTGTTCGTGCCCAACGCGACCTGGGGCGTCAGGTGCGGGGCGACGAGGAACAGCGCCGGGATGAGGATCAACCCGCCGCCGCCGACCACGGCATCAACCCAACCAGCGGCGGTCGCGGCGATCAGCAGCAGGCCCCAATCGCTGGCGGTCACTGCCGAGTCGCCGCCGCGGACGGAGTGGGCAAACTTCTGCGGACCAGCGATCGTCGGGACACGGCTCACCATAGTAGGAGTGGGCACGGTACCTCCCTGCGTTCGGGCGCAGCGACCGCACAGCTACTGGGTTCGGCCTTGGGATGCAGTGCTGAAGGAGTTGAGCGACACGATGTGTCGGTGAGGGCTCCTCCCTGTCTGGTAGCGAGTACATTGTCCACCAGAATCGAAATCTGCTGTCGCAGAGCACCACCGGACGGGTCGGTGTCGACGGCGGCTCCGTCTCCCGCCGCCCAGACGTTCGGGTGCGCGCGATGCCGGAAAGTGTTCGGATCGATGTCGACGAGTCCGTGCGGATCGTCCCCGGTCAGGTTCGACGTCTCGAGCCAGCGCGGTCCCCGGAAGGGCGGCACCAGGTGGAGCATGTCGTACGACAGGTGCTGGGGTGTCCCGTCGGAGTCGGTCACGGTGATCGCGCGCTCGTCCGGTTTCAGCTCGGTGACCGTGGTGTCGTGCAAGCACGCGAACGCCGAGGTCGCGGAGATGGTTCAGGAGCCGGGCGTCGAGGTCCGGAACACCCAGTAGCTGGGGGCGGTCGATGACCAGCGTGATGTCGACACCCGGCAGCCGTCGGGTGTGCTTCCAGTGCGCGGCGGCCAGGAACAGCGGTTTGACAGTGGTTCCGGTGCAGCTGACCGGCGGGCGCGGCACCGTGAACACCGCTGCCCTCCGGCCGGCATCGCCTGCACCAGCTTCCACGTCTCCTCGGCGCGGTCCACATAGTTGCTCGCCACCGCGGAAGTGTGCAGTGCCGCGTCGATACCCGGCAGGGCGTCGGTGTCCGGCACAAGGCCGGGCCCCAGCACCAGGTCGGTGTACCCGTAGGTCCGTCCGGATGCGCACCGCACGGTCTTCGCCGCCGCGTCGACGACCAGGGCAGTGTCCTGAAGCCAGGTGCACCGGCGCGGCGTCACCGATCGTTGGGTGCGTTCCGCGCTCCGCAGGGATGCCTGTCCGCCGCCGACGTAGGACAGCAGCGGGCGGTAGGTGTGCACGCGCTGCGCTCCACCACTGCGACGTCGGTGATGCCGCGGCGTATCAGCCGCCCTGCCGCGCTGAGTCCGGCGTTGCCGCCGCCGATGATCAGCACATCGAAGGATTGGTCACTCACGCCGCCGTTGACATCCATTCTTCGGGCAGTACCCGGGACGGAAGTCCGGCAATCATCCAGGACGTGAGGGGTGCCCTGACGGTGGCACGTGCTCACCTGCTGGGCTCGCACTACCTACGCTGTGGTCATGCGAAGGTTCAGTCTGTGGCTGCGAGGCAAGCCGACGGTTGCGGACTCCATGCTGGCGGCGATTCTGTTCATGCTCGAGGTGTTCGCGTTCGCGGCGTCCGACGACCGGCCGCCGTGGGTGCAGTTGTTCATGGGTTTTCTGGTGTGCGTGCCAATCGTGTGGCGCCGCCGCTATCCGCGTGCGGCTGCCGGCGCCATCCTGCTGGTCTCCATCACCGTCACCTTCGTCAGTTATTCGCTCGGTGACGTCGACGCCGAGCATCCCGCCCTCCTCGCACTCGCCGTCGCCCTCTACACCCTTGTTGCGTATGTCGACCGGCAGACGGCGGCCGTCTACGCGGTCGGGCTGGTCGTCGACTCCGCACTCTCCATCTGGTTGCTCGACCAGCGGGTGATCGAGATCGGTCTGTATTCCGCGCTGATCTACGCGCTGTCCTGGATCACCGCGGAATTCCTGGGTGCCCGCCGGGCCTACGACGAGGAAGTGGCGGCGCGGCTGGCGGTGGCCGACTACGACCGCGACCGCCGTGCCGAGGACGCGGTGGCCGCGGAGCGCACGCGCATCGCCCGGGAATTGCACGATGTGGTGGCACATGCCGTGAGTGTGATGATCGTTCAGGCGGATGGCGCGTCGTATGCGATGACGAAAAATCCGGCGGTCGCGAAACAGGCGCTGACCAACATTGCGAGCACCGGGCGGGAGGCGCTTGCGGAACTGCGGCGCACGGTGTCGCTGCTGCGGACCGAGCCCGCCGTCGACGACATGCCCCAGCACGGGACCGCTGGTCTCGCCCGGGTGGTCGACATGATGCGCAGCGCTGGTTTGCCGGTCGAACTCGAACTGACCGGGGAACTGGACGACATCAGCCCCGCCGTCAGCCTGGGCATTCACCGGTTGGTACAGGAGTCGTTGACCAATGTGTTGCGCCACGCGGGGGAGCGTCCCCGGGCCAAGGTCAGGGTTCGCCGCCGTGAAGTCGACGTGCTCGTCGAGATCACCGACAACGGCAACGCAACCGAAAAATTCACACTCGGCTCGGGCAACGGGTTGCTCGGGATGCGGGAACGCGTGGCCGTGCTGCACGGCACCCTCGAGGCGGGTCGGCAGACCGACGGAAGCTGGCGGGTGACCGCGGAGTTACCGCTGCAACTCGAGGACTGAACCCGGCCAATTAGTTAGCCCTTGAACTAAGTGTTCAGTCGGTGATACTTTGCCTTATGGCTCAGTATTCGGAGCAATTGGACGGCATTTTCCAGGCACTCGCCGACCCCACCCGCAGGGCAGTGTTGACCCGACTCGGTGAAGGGCCGGCGAGCGTCGGCGAATTGGCGAAACCGTTCGACATGGCATTGCCGTCGTTCATGAAACACATCCGGTTCCTCGAGGACAGTGGGTGGATTCAGACCCGTAAGCAAGGTCGCGTTCGCACCTGCGTGCTGGAGGAGGAGTCGATGATCACCGCTCAGGCGTGGCTGGCGGAACAACGCGCCCTGTGGGAGGGCCGCACCGACCGCCTCGCGCAGTTCGTCACTACTCGAGAAAAGGACAATCGGAATGAATCCGTCACTGATACATGAGCTGGACCTGACGATATCGCGCATCATCGAGGCGCCGAGGTCGGCTGTCTGGAATGCCTGGACGGACCCCGCCAGCTTCGAGCAATGGTGGGTGCCGGCTCCCGCCAAGTGTCGCGTTCTGGAGATGGACCTTCGCCCGGGCGGGGCGTTCACCACCCAGATCAGCGAGGACGGCGGTGAATTCGCGCGCCACATCAACGGATGCTTCCTCGCGGTCGACCATCTCGAGCGGATCGTCTTCACCAACTCCCTCGTCGGTGGATGGCGACCCGCAGAAAACCCGTTCATGAGCGCGATCATCACCCTCGCCGACCATCCGCAGGGCACCGAATACGTGGCCCATGTAATGCACAAGAACAATGCCGACCGGAACATGCATGAGGAAATGGGTTTCGCCGACGGGTGGGGCACCGTGATCGCGCAGCTGGCCGCACTGGTCGAGCGCTAGGGGACCGCACGGCGGGCGCACCGCAACGGCCGCCGTGGTGGAAGTGGCGCCGATGTCGATCAGTGCCCACACTGGAAGAGGTACCCCACCCGAGGACGTTGGATGGGGCGAACCGTCAGGAGACCGCTATGGCCAACGAGAGACCGTTCGGATTCGACCCCGACGACCTCGACCGCGTGATTCGGGAAGCGAGCGAGGAGCTGCGCGGCTTCAAGGACAAGATCGTTCACTTCGTCGAGGCGGACGCCCAGATTCCCTGGACAGGCCTGTTCGCCGACATTGCCGCCAGAACGAAGCGTCCCGAACCCCGGCCGGAAACGACCGGCGACACCGGCGACGGCGTGTGGGCAATCTACAGCGTCGACGACGGCGGCGTCGCCCGCGTCGAGGAGGTGTACGCCACCGAACTCGACGCCCTCCGCGCCCACAAGCACAACACCGATCCGCGGCGATCGGTGCGCTTCCTTCCCTACGGCGTCACCGTCAGCGTCCTCGATCAGCCGAAGGAGCCGCCGACACCGGCAGCTGAGTAACCGGACGCGCCAGCGTGGAGGGTCTTGGTGGCCGCCGAGCGCGGAGTGACGGCGACGCCGGTCGTGGTACCAGAGTCGAACAGCTCCGTCCGTGCCTGCGACTTCGACGTCCAGGTGCGTCCGTGCAACCATTCCCTCTCGAGTCCAGGGAAGAACGACGCGGCGAGAGCAATGTCGTAACTCGAGCCCACCCGTCTCGACTCGGATTGATCTTCTGGCGATGGTGTACGTCGACGAAAGACGCTGCGGTGTACTGTGATCCGCGGTCGCTATGGAAAAGCACCCCGAACACTGCGTCGACGATTCCAGGCTTGCACACCACAGGATGGGTCAAACGCGGGCCGTCGGGCGTGATCGACACTAACAAACAAGCAATGCGCCCACGACACGGTGGCAGCGTTGATCGACGCATGGTCGCGGGACGGCTACCGCACCCGAAGTTCGTGACGGAGAGGCTCTGGCCACATCGGTCCACGAGCGCCGCCCCGAGGTTGTCTACCAGGAAAGCTGGTTGGCGATCGATGCGGAGGAACGGTCGCGGGGACGCGAGCGCGGCCGACCTCGAGTTCAAGCTCACCGATATCAAGGAGATGCTCGATATCGCTCACATGGTGATAATTACGGCGAGATAGAGCGCGACCAAGTGCTGCCAACCAATCGGTCGAATATGGCGTCCGCAGCGCACGGAGCCGCTGGACCTACAGGTGTCTCGCTCTAGCTTCCGGACTCCGAGAAATACGCAAACCTTTGCCTGAAGTTCCTGCACGGGTTGCCCGTCCGGGTTGACCGTTATGGGGCTCGCCCGGGTCGTCGGGTCGTGAGTGGGCGAGCGGATAGTTGTGCCACCGCCCGGTGTGGGAGGCCGCCCTGGCTACAAGCGCCAGGCCACTGACCGCGAGTCCAAGGCGGCAGCTCACGTCCTGGGAAAACAGGCGAGAATCGATTAGGGCTGCTAAATTCTCCTGTATGCGGAGTGAGCGCTCCGCTTGCTGTAGGGAGAATCTATGGAAACCGCTTCACGGCGGGCGTCTTATCAGCTGACGTTTGCGGTGCTGACTGTTGGTGTCGGTGCCTTTGCCCTGCTGCAGTCGCTGGTGATGCCGGTGTTGCCGACCCTCGAGTCGGCGCTGGGCACGACACAGGCCGATATCACGTGGGTGTTGACTGCCTACCTGTTGTCGGCGTCGATCTTCACCCCGGTCATGGGACGCCTCGGTGACATGCACGGTAAGAAGCGGGTGTTCGTGGTTGCCCTCGCTGCGCTGGCGGTGGGGTCTGTGCTCGCGGCCCTGGCCACGTCGCTGCCGGTGATGATCGCCGCTCGGGTGATCCAGGGAATCGGAGGCGGGGTGTTGCCGTTGGCCTTCGGGATCATCCGTGACGAGTTCCCGGAGGAGAAGGTGGTGGGAGCGGTTGGCATGATCGCCGCACTCACCGCTGTCGGCGCCGGTCTCGGCATCGTCCTCGCCGGTCCCATCGTGACCGTGCTGGGTTACCACTGGCTGTTCTGGATTCCGCTGATCATGGTCGTGCTGGCGGGGTTGGCCGCGCAGATCCTGGTCCCCGAATCCCGTGTTCGCACCGCCGGGAAGATCAACTGGCTCACCGCACTGCTGCTGTCCGGGTGGCTGGTCGCGTTGCTGCTCGGTGTCAGTCAGGCGCCGAGCTGGGGCTGGTGTTCTCCGATCGTCATCGGGCTGCTGGTGGCCGCCGCGGTACTCGTGGCGCTCTGGGTGACGGTGGAATCGCGGTCGGCGAACCCGCTGATCGACATGAAGATGATGCGGATCCGCAGCGTGTGGGCCGCCAACTTGTTGGCCCTGCTGATGGGGGTCGGCATGTACGCCGCGTTCGGCTTCCTGCCGCAGTTTCTGCAGACACCGCCGTCGGCAGGTTACGGCTTCGGTGCGTCGGTTACCGAGTCGGGTCTGATGCTGCTGCCGGTGAGCGTGGGCATGTTCGCGCTCGGACTCGCCTCCGGTCGCCTGGCGGCGCGACTGGGTTCGAAAAACCTGCTGATCGCGGGGTCGATCGTCAGTGCGGTCGGATATTTCGTGGTGGCGCTTGTGCACGAGACCGAAGTGGAAATCTACCTCGCCATGTCGTTGGTCGGGATCGGTTTCGGTCTGGCGTTTTCGGCGATGTCGAATGTTGTCGTCGCCGCGGTGCCACCGGAACAGACCGGTGTCGCGAGCGGTATGAACGCGAACATCCGCACGATCGGCGGCGCACTGGGGGCGGCGTGCATGGCCACCGTTGTCACTGCCGGGGCGTCCTCGTCGGGGGTGCCGCAGGAATCCGGTTACACCCACGGATTCCTCATGCTGGGTGTCGCGGTGGGTCTCGGCGCCGTCGCGGCCCTGTTCATCCCGGCAATGCAGCGGGACACGACCACAAATCTCGAGCGGTCGCCCGAATTGCGACACCCGGAGCTCGCGATGATCGCCGGAGGCACGCTGGTGGGCGACGAATCCGAATGAGGTCCGATGTGAGCGTTCAGGGAAGCGGCAAGGCGCTGCGCCGCGACGCCGCGGAGAATCGGCAACGGCTCCTCGATGCGGCGGCGACCGTGTTCAGTGCACGCGGCTTGGATGTGGGTGTCGACGAGATCGCCCGGGTCGCCGGCGTCGGCGTCGGCACCCTCTACCGCCGGTTCCCCACCAAGGATGCGTTGATCAGTGAACTGGTTCGCCAGGTGCTCGAAGACTTCGTGGCCCTGGCCCGGGATGCCCGTTCCGCGCCGGAGGGCGAGGGTCTGGAGCAGTTGCTCTACGGCAGCGGTGCCATCCTGGCGTCGAACCGCGGATGCCTGTCGCGTATGTGGAACGACGACGAGACCACCCTTCTCAAGAATGAATATCGTCGAATCCTGGTCGAGTTGCTGGCGCAGGCCAAGCGGCACGGCCGCATCCGCGAGGATGCCACCGACGCGGACCTGGAGTTGATCCTGTGGTCCCTACGCGGTGTCGTCGCGACAACCCGAGGCGTCACCGACACGGGGTGGCGGAGAATCCTGGCCGTGATGATCGCGGGATTGCGGCCCGGCGCAGAGGAGCTCGGAGTGCCGCCGATGAACTCCGAGCACGTCGCGCACATCAAAGAACTGCTCGATACTCGATAGCGGCCGCTCCGCGGCCCCACGCCGTGCGGCCGCTCGTGGAAGTGCTGATCCGTGCCGGACGGGCGCGGAGACAGCTAACGGGCACCGGACGGGGACTACGGCATCGATGCGCTGGTCGCCGACCTGACAGCGGTCATCGGTGAGCTGGGGAGAAGTCGGTACGCGTCGGTGCCTCGATGGGCGGAATGACGTCGATCATCGTCCTCCATCGTGTGCCTTACGACGACCGACTTGCAACCACCGACGCCGGGGCCACCGCAAGGTCGGCCAGCGTTTTCGGCGGTGTCGACCGTCCCGTGCGCGGAGCGACTATTTCGCGCACCAGGACGGCCGGCAGCGCTGGACCCTTCGGAGCAACCGTATGTCCCAGGCCCGTCAGGGTGGTCGCCCGATTCGGCAGGATGTGCAGCACGCTTGCGTTTCCGAACAAGCCGCGCGGGTATCCCGTTCGAGGGACGAGGAGGTCTGAGGAATGCCTGTTTGGGGATGGATTTTGATCGCGGTTATCGTCGTGATTGCCGTGGTGGCCGTCATCGTTGCGCGCTTGGTCAGCAGCCGTCAGCGGACGGAACGGCTGAGGGGACGGTTTGGTCCCGAGTACGAGCGGACTGTGGGCGAGGTCGGCAACCTCGATGCCGCGGAGGACGAGCTCGCCGCGCGCGAACGAAAGCGGGAGAAGCTCGATATCGTCTCGTTGCCGCCCGAGGCGCGGGCGAAGTACGCCGACTCGTGGCGGACGGTGCAGATCGAGTTCGTCGACAATCCGTCCAGTGCGGTCGGGGCGGCAGACCGGCTCGTGATCCAGGTCATGCGCGAGCGTGGTTACCCGATCGACGACTTCGATCAGCGGGCGGCCGACATTTCGGTGGATCACCCGAAGGTCGTCGAGAACTACCGAAGGGCGCACAGCATTTATCTGGCGCAGGAGCAGGGCGACGTCGGTACAGAGGATCAGCGTGAGGCGTTCGTGCACTATCGAGCGCTATTCGAGCAGTTGCTCGAGACGGATGAGAACAAAGACAAGCCTAAGGAGACGCGCGCATGACCACCCCAGATCAGCAACCCGAGAGCGCCAGCACGACCGGACGGGTTGAATCACCGACGACGGCGCCCGGCACCTCGGGTGAAGGAACCTCGCCGCGGGCAGAAACAACCGAATCGTCGACCGAGACTCCCGGCCCAGCAGCCGCGAGCACCCATCGGTCCACGGACCCCTCCAGTTCTCCGGTTGAGGACCAGCGGTCCACGGACGCCTCTCGTTCTCCGGTTGAGGACCAGCGCTCGACTGATGAGCCCGGCCGCCAACCATCCGTTGAGGAGACTGAATCAGCGTCTGATCAGACACTTTTTGGTGAGGACGAGTTGTCGGTCCTCCGCTCGCGTTGGGACGAGGTTCAGGCGGGCTTCGTCGATGATCCCAGAGAGTGTGTTCAGAAGGCTGATGGTCTCGTGTCGGACGTCGTCGATCGGATTACCACCGGATTCTCGGAGTCCCGTTCGCGGCTCGAGGAGCAGTGGGCTCGGGGCGAAGAGGGTTCGACGGAGGATCTTCGTCTCGCGCTTAAGCGGTACCGCGAGTTTTTCCAGCGGCTGCTCGCACTCTGAGGAGCCTAGAGCCAGGAGCAACGGGCTGCGGCCTTACTCCCGGACCACTGCATCCTGCCCAGGGTTGGCGTTCTCGGTCACCGGGGCAGGAACGATTTGACACGTTCGAAGTTCGTCGAGCACCGGGGAGCTAGACCGGTGGTTGGTGCGGGGATATCGGGCGACCCCAACGGGGGTGCAATGTGACGGCGCCGCACTAGCGTTCGAGTATCTCCCTTGCCGGAATTGGGAGATGCGAAAACAAAAGTGGCACTGCGTAGATAGGGGGCGAATATATAGCGACGTCACCGCGAGGAGGTCACGTTGGTGCGCCGCCTCGGCGCGAGTGGTCGGCTCATATCCGCATGTCGGGCACTTCCGAGATGGGCGGACAGGTGGATCGGCGACCACGGCGTCTCTGCTGCGCGACCGGTGCGCTGTCCTTCCGCCGTTTGTTCGGATGCCCATAGACCGTGGTGCGCGGCACCTTCAGCGTGCCCGCGACCTGGACGACGGTGTGCTCGCCTGCGTCGTAGAGGTGTTGAGTGAGTTCGATCTGATCCGCGCTGAGCTTCAATGGCCCGCCACCCTTGCGCCGCGGGCGCGGACCGCGGCCAACTCGTCTCGGGTATTGGCCACCGATCGCCGCGTGGAACGTTCCGGTTTTTCACACGCACGTCCGATTTCGACGACGAATTGTTACGCGCCGAGTTCCGCCCGCGTGCGATGGTCGATGTGACCGGCGCTGGGCACGGCACCGGGCGGAAGGAACGCCGATGGTGGGATCGGTCTCCGAGGATGAATCGGTGGACGCTGCGCGCACGGCGTACGAGCGCATGCGTGCCGCCCATCTCCACGGGGTGCAGGCGGCGCTAGAGGACCACGTCGAGCGCCTGGATTGGACGCGGGAGCAGATCGATCGGTACCGCGACCAGCGGCTGCGGGCCTTCCTGGGTTACGCCGTCGAACGGTCGCCTTTTCACGCGCGCCGATTGCGTGGTCTCGATCCTTCGTCGGCAACGGTCGCCGACCTGGCGCGGTTGCCGATGATGACGAAGCGCGACGCGCAGGACGAATGGGACGCCATCGTCACGGTCGCCGACCTCGACCGCACGCGAGCCGAGAGAACACTGGCTGGGCAGCAATGGTTTTCGTACACTCGAGGCGACCAGCAGATCTTCAGCTCCGGCGGGTCGAGCGGCGTGCGCGGCGTGTACGTATGGGATTGGGGCTTCTTCGTCTCCGCCGCCTCCCTGGCCTGGCGGATGCAGGCGCGGGAGGAGCGGCGCGGGTCGTCGCCGGCGTCGGGTGCGCGTCTGGCCGTACTGGCTGCGGGCGGCCCACCGCATGCCAGCACACCGCTGTTCGATGTGCCGACCGCACCGGAGATGAGCACGGTCGTGATCCCGGCGGGCGCACCGTTCGACGAGGTCGTCGCCGCCGTGGCGGCCGCGCGGCCCACGCACCTCGTCGGCTACGCGACGGTGATCGGTCGCCTTGCCCGCGCGGCGGCGGTGGGCGATCTGCAGATCAGCCCGGTGCGGGTGAGCACCAATTCCGAACCGCTGCTCGAGGAGGATCGCGAGGCGATTCGGCAGGCGTGGAACATTCCCGTGCACAACCTGTGGGGATCGACCGAGATCGGGGTGCAGGCGGTGGGGTGCGGGCACGGTGAGGGACTGCACCTGTGCGAGGACGAGGTCGTTCTCGAACGTGTCGACGACGACGGGACGCCGGTCGCTGCCGACATGCCCGCCGCCCGCACGCTGGCCACCGGTCTCGCCAACCGCACGTTCCCGTTCATCCGCTACGACCTCGGCGATCAGGTCACGTGGCTACCCGGAAAATGCCCGTGCGGCAGCGCATTCGCGCGGCTCGCCGACATCGGCGGGCGGCGCGACGACGATTTCCGCTACCCGACGTGCACGATCCCCGCGAGTGTCTTCCGGCACGTCTTCGGCACGGATCCTCGCGTCTCCGAATACCAGGTCAGGCAGACCGCCGCCGGTGCGGAGATCCTCGTCGTCGGTACCCCCGACGTGGACCGGCTGACCGTGTCGGTGATCGCCGCGCTGCGCCGGCACGAGCTGAGCAAACCGGAGATCCAGATCCGTGTCGTCGAGCGTCTTCAGCGTCATCAGAGCACCGGGAAGCTGCCGCGATTCATCCCGTTGCGTTGAGCCGCTCGAGTGCGGCGGCGCGCGTAGCCGCCTCGACGGTCATCACGATGAACTCGGCTCGACGGTCATCACGATGAACTCGGCTCGCCGGGCGTCCCGATCCCGACCCGACGGCGTCGCGAACAGTTGGTCTGCGGTCTGGGCGTCGCCGCCTTCTCCGCTCGTTACGCTGAGCATGACACTGATGGCCTTGTTGGGCCCGCCGCGTGTATCTCGTGGTGCCGCGGGTACTGGCGCCGTCCGTCCGGTGGATGACCTGGCGCTCGCGACCGAACGGAGCGCCCTACGCTCGAGGAACTCGCAGGATGAGGGCGTCGCCCTGCCCGCCGCCTCCGCGGAGCGCGACGGCCCCGGCGCCGCCGCCGCGGCGCTGCAGTTCGAGGGCGAGGTGCAGTGTGATCCGGGCGCCAGACATGCCGATGGGGTGGCCGAGGGCGATGGCATCGGCCGGAAGAGAACTCCTGCTAGCCGGCGACGGGTACGCGTATGCCGAGAGTGGTTGGCACGACGGACTTCGGGGATCAGGCGAGCGATCTGGGTGTCGTTGAGTGCGTCGGCTGGCCCGGTAGCGCCGAGGACGGCGACGCGGGTGCCGTCTGTTCGCTGACCGACACGGTGAAGCCGTCGCTGCGGATCTTGTCGAGGTGTGCGAGCAGTTCCGCTGGTGACGTTGTCAAGGGCATCGAGATTGGAGGGATTGATCGCGAAGGTGACCACCGCACGCGGGGACAGCGCAGGCTCCCGCGCTAGTCGGCGTGCTGACGTGCAGGTTCGCATCTAGCGTGGTACCCGGGCGGGGTCGTCGGCGATGATCCGCTGGAGGTGGTCCTCGTTGACGTACGCGGTCATCTCCGGGGTGGCCCGGGCGCCTGGGAACAACACCTAGCTCGCCCGCATTTGCAGCCCGTTTCCGTCGGCGTCGACCAGTCGCAGCGAGTCCGAATGGACGCTGTAACTGGTCTCGCCCGTCAACGCCGCGAGTACGGCACGTTCGACCTCCGATACGTCCGGGGGGCACGCCATTCGGGTGGTCGCCCAGGGCCCGAACACGATCGAACTCCGCCGTACGTCTGCGGTCCCGGTCATGCGGTTGCAGCCGGTGAAACCGGACGCGGAACCGTCGCCGGCGATCAGCAACTGCGGTGCCGTTTGCTCCAACGCCGCTGTCGTCGTGACCGCGTCCGGGCTGATCAGTGTGGTGACCGTCCATGTGGTCCCGACGAGAGGCCGATCCGGCCGGACGATCTTCTCGTCTGTCAAAGTTACCGACACCGTGGGCGTGGTGAGCCTGAGGGTGTCGCCGCCGAGGGTCCAGCTCGGCTGCGCGTCCAGTAGTGCCGCCACCCAAGCGTCTGCGCCGGCGGCCTCTCCCGGACACGCCATGAGGGTCATCGCGAGCGGACCTGCCACCATCTTCCCGCCGGACAGGTCGATGTCGGCGCTGCCTTGATTGCATCCGGCATCGACGGAGAGGCGTCCGGGGTCTTTGAAGCCCATCACGAGCGGCCCACCGCCGGGAATGGGATCGCCCTCGACGGAGGTGGAGACGAAGGTGCGACCCGCCGGGTCCGGGGCCGAAGTTGGCGCATCCCCGCCGCAGGAAGTGAGCGCCGCGAACGTCAGGAGGCCGAGAACGATGGCGGTGGCGCGCATTCCTCGAGGTTAGACACATCGTCCGCTTTTGGTATCAGCATGGGGCGAGGGGCCTGCACGGAATCCACACGGCTGCCTTTGCACTCCTGCCGGACGGCCGATGCGCCTGACTGATGGGCTGAGATATCCGTTGGTGTACGAGTACGAAAGCGAGTAGGTAAGGTTCTTCTCGTGATCGGATTTCCCATCACGTCCGGTGCCGGAAATCGTCGCGCCGCTCATCGGTGTGTGGTGATGGTGACACCACCATGAAGGCCACGACACCGTCGGTCCGGCAGCAGGGGGCGGTCGACTGCGTCATCGAAATGCGCGGATTGTCGAAATGCTTCAGTGATCTCGTCGCCGTCGACGCGCTCGACCTCGATGTCCATCGGGGGGAGGTCTTCGGCTATCTCGGCCCCAATGGGTCGGGGAAGAGCACGACGATCCGCATGCTGTTCGACTTCATCCGTCCGTCCGCCGGAACCTATACCGTGCTCGGCGGCAGCGGCGCCGACCCGGCGATCCGCCGTCGGCTCGGCTACATCCCCGGCGAGCTCCGATTCGATCCCAAATACACGACGGCAGACCTGATCGCATTTTACGGCCGGCTACGCGGTGGCATCGACATGACCTATGCCCACGAGCTCCTCGAACGTTTCGACCTCAATCCAATGCGGCCGATCGGACAGCTCTCCACGGGCAACCGCCGGAAGACCGCAATCGTGCAGGCCTTCATGCATCGGCCGGAACTGTTGATCCTTGACGAACCCACGGCCGGTCTCGACCCACTGCTGCAACACGAATTCCACCAACTGATCGGTGACGTGAAACGCGACGGCACCACCGTTTTCCTGTCCTCACACGTCCTGCCCGAGGTGGAAGCGCTCGCTGACCGCGTCGCGATCTTGAAGAAGGGCACGCTCGTCACGGTCGCCGCAATCGACGATCTCCAGCGCCAAGCCCGCCAGCACATCGACCTCTACCTTGCCTGCGAGGCTAATGCCGAGCCGTTCGAGAAACTCCCGGGTGTCCTGAGCGCCGCCTCGTCCGGAGCGGTGATCGCGCTCGTCATCGAAGGCAATGTTGCCGACGTCCTGAAGCACGCCGCGACGCTGCCGGTGCGGCGGATCGTCACGCACGAAACCGACCTCGAGGACGTGTTTCTCAACCTGTATCGGGATCAGCCTTGAGGATCTTCGGGCGATTCCTCGAGGACCGGCGCCGTTCAACGGTGTGGTGGTCGGGCGGCGTGGCCGCTTACGTGGCGGTCAACAACGCGTTCTACCCGACGATCAAGAACACGGCCGGCATCGAGAACCTCGTCAAAAACCTTCCGGACACCTTCAAGACACTGATCGGCTCGAGCGACCAGATCCTCATCACTTCCCCGGCGGGGTACCTGCAGGGTCGTGTGTTCGGTCTCATCCTGCCCGTCCTGCTGTTGGTCTTCGCCGTGGGAGCCGGCGCATACGCGATCGGTGGGAGCGAGGAGGACGGCACCCTCGAACTACTCCTGTCCAACCCGGTGACCCGCGGACGTGTCCTGATCGAACGATTTTTCGCCGTCGTCGCGCTCTCGACCAGTCTCGGGATCGTCACCGCTGCAAGCATTCTCGCGTTCTCCCCGCCGTTCGGTCTGCTCGAGGGCGTATCGATTCCCGGACTCGTAGCGGCGGTGTTCGCGGCGACTGCTTTCGGCCTCATGCATGGTGCGATCGCGTTTGCTGCCGGCGCCTGGACGGGCCACCGGTCGGTGGCGATCGCCACGGCCACGACCGTGGCCGTCGTGGGCAATCTTCTCAACGCCGTCGCGGCGGCGAGCGAGAGCTTGCACATCTTGCGCTTCGCTTCGCCCTGGCATTGGTACGGGGGCCGCAACATGCTTGCGCAGGGGATCGCGCTCGAGCCCTTCCTCGTTCCGATTGCCGTTTCCGTAGTCTGCGCGGCAGTGGGCTGGTGGAGTTTTCGACGTCGAGATCTGCACTGAGCACGGGGCGATGCGGAGCGGAACATTACGGTCGAGGAACCAGGCGACGAAAGAGTCGGGTGCCGCCCACCGCCAGGCGTTTCGCCCTTTCCGATCCGGTTTCGAGGATCACCTCGAAGGGTAATTGCGGTGTATGGGTGCACCAGATAGGGTCGACGGCCGGACCGCACCGGCCAGGCCTGACCGCGCAGGCACTCGCTCTCGCGGCACTCCCACCGGCAGCGGCAGCCAGGCGTCGGCGGTTCAGCCTGGCGCAGTGGCCCGTCCATCCAGGCCAGCGCCTTCCGAAGCAGCATCGGGGCGGCTGCCACGAAGGCGCCCGCTTCCCCCCAGGCAACCGGCTGCCAAGACCGCGACCGTGTCCCGTGGCAGCGTTCCACGGAAGAAGGTCTCGACGTCACGCCCGACACGAACCGATACCACCGCACCGTCCGCAGGCGCGCCCCGTCGGTCACATCCGGACAGCACCGCCTCCACCGAACGTGCGCGGAAACAGACCGGCATCGCGAAGCCGACGGCTCGGAAGCACCCCCGAAACACCGGGGCCCACGCACAAGCGCATTCCCGGTCCACCACGCCGGTCCGTATTCGACCGCTCGACACGGCTTCACGAGGGACGGAACACGGCCCGCTCTCCGACGCGATTATCGAGTGGCTGAAGAACACGGTTCACGGGCTTCTGGACACGGCGCGGGATCGCGGCGACACTCTGACGCAGAAGATTCAGCAGAGACTCCGGAAATATAGGGACACTCTCGTCGACCCCGCCGCACATGGCAACGCGGGGGTCATAGCGGGACTCGAAGCACTTCGCGCCGTCCTGACGGGTAAAAGTCCGGTGTGGGCGGCGACCAAGGCGCTGGTGTCTCGACTGAGTAGCAAGACCAAGATCATCATCGTTCTTCTTCTCATTCTCGGACTCCTGCTCGGGCCGGTGCTACTCGTAGTCCTCCTCCTGGCTCTTGTTGTCGCGGCGGTGGTTGCGGCAGTGCGGGCCGCTGCCAGATGACGTCGCCGAGCGGGATGCCGAGACCAAGGGGGTGCTCGAGTCCGCGGGTGAAAGGATTCGACGTATCCGAAATGCTTGAGCGTGAACCCATTTTGCGCACGTCAACTCGGTTCGGCACGCAGGTCCACCCGATGTGGACGCCGGACAGGATGCGGTCGGCGGGGGAGACGGACTCAACATCGCCGCCGGCACTGTCGTCAACGGAGTTCAGTAAGGCTTGCGGCGGGAGGCGGGTTCGCGTTCGGTTCCCGATCCGCCGAGCAGCTCACCGAGCGACTCTCCTACGGCGTCGAGCGCGCCCTTGGTCTTCGCCTTCGCACTGCCGAGGTCTACTCAGCACCCCGTCTGTGGGGCCGCCGTCGCGCCGGTCGCTCCTCGGCCTGCTCGACCGGCTCGACTCCCTTCGGCCGCTTCCTGCGCCCAAGCGAACCCAGCGCGCCGCCGGTGACATCTCCCACCGTGCTCACGGTGTCGCCGGTGACATCTCCGGCCATGTCCGCGGTGTCCTCGACCAGCTCTTCGGCTGTCCCGAGTACCGCATCGTCTCCGGAGAGGAGCCGATTGTTCAGGGCGTCGATTCGGGCGGTGGTAGCGGTCATGGCCGCCAATTTCACGGCGTCGAGAAGTTGGCCACGCACCGATTCGCTGAGCTCGGCGAATTCGGGCGAGGACCGGAGTAACTTGGCGGCCCGGTCAACCATCTCCGGGGGTTCCCCGGCGAGGCGGCCGGCCCCCGCAGCTGCGAGCAGGATTCCCAGTTTCTTCCGGTGACCCCGGCCCAACCAATAGCCCACCAACACCGCTGCCGCGACCTGCACACGGGTCATCATCGTCGACTCCCTCCACCCGGATCGCCCATCTTGGGTAGGGGCCGGGCGACTCGGAGGTAGCCGCCCGGCGTACCCGAAATCAGGCCCTGCCCGGCGCGAACCGCCCAAACCTGACTACCCGCAACGGACAAGCTTCAAGCGGTCAAAGGGGTGATTGAGTTCCCGTGGCTTGTCCACGCGCGCACCGTAACAACCCCGACACGCCCACCCGAGATACCGCCTTCCTGGTGGGCGTGTTCTCGCGGGGGTCAGCGGGCGAAGCGCTGATCGATCGGAGGCAGAACGGTGGGCCCGAAATTGTTCACGATCGGCATCATCGCCTTGAACCAGGTGCGGGCCGGTTCGGTGCCACCGAACAGGTTGCCGTCACCGCACGAGCGCAACGGGCTGGTGCAGATTTGGCCGGGGGTGGGTGAGTCCCCGAACACGTAGACGCTGCCAGCCAGGTTGTTGGTGTACCCGAGGAACGCCGACGACATGTGCGACTCGGTGGTTCCAGTCTTGCCGGACATCGGGAGCTTCCAGCCGGCGCCGGCAGCTGCCGCCGACGCGGTGCCCCCGGGCAGGTCGTCCTTGCTGAGCGCGTTGGACAGGGTGTCGGCCAGGCCGGGGTCGATGACCTGCTCGCACGCCTGTTGGGTGAGCGGGACCGGCCGCCCCTGCCGGTCGACGATGGAATCGATCGGGGTCGGTGGGCACCACTTGCCGTGCGAGGCCAATGTCGCGGCAACATTCGACAGCTCGAGCGGATTGATCCACATCGGGCCCAGGGTGAAGGATCCCAGGTTTTGATCCTTGACCATGTCGGCCAGGCTCTTGTCCCCGAACCCGGAGGTGCCCGGTTCGGTGTAGGAGCGCATGCCCAGCCGTACCGCCATGTCCACTGTCGCATCCACCCCGGTGGTTTGGATCAGCTTCACGAAGGCAGTGTTCGGGGACTGGGCGAGGGCGTCGGTGACCGACAGTGCCCGCGGATACGGGGCGGCGTTCTGCACGCAGTAGGTCGCTGCCGGGCATCCGGGGGCACCGCCGTCGCCCATCCCACGAGCATCGAATCGGCCGGGCACATCCAGGATCGTGTTCAGCCGCATACCTTTCTCCATCGCGGCGGCGGTGGTGAAGACCTTGAACACCGATCCGGCACCGTGCCCGGACAGTGAGTAGGGCAACTCCTGCACAGTCTCGGCCGCGGCCGCGTCCAGACCGTAGTTGCGGCTGCCCGCCATCGCGAGGACCCGGTGCTGGTCCTGCCCGGGCTGCACGACGTTCATCACGCTCGCAACATCCGGAAGTCTCGCATCGGCGTAGGACGACACCGCCGATTTCACCGATCCCTGCACGGCAGGATCCAAGGTAGTACGGATCAGATAGCCGCCCTTGTCGAGTTGCTCCCGGGTCAGGCCGGCGTTCTGCAGGTACTGCAACGCGTAGTCGCAGAAGAATCCGCGGTCGCCGGCGGCGATGCACCCGCGGGGCAGATTGTTCGGCTTCGGCAGCACCATGAGCGGGATGTCCTTCAGGGCGCGGATCTCGTCAGCCCGATCCGGCACGTTCACGATGAGGGTGTCCAGCACGACATTGCGGCGTTCGATGACCCCGTCCGGGTTGGTGTAGGGGTTGAGCGCCGAACTGGACTGCACCATGCCTGCGAGCATCGCCGACTGCGCCAGGTTCAGGTCCTTGGCGTCGATGCCGAAGTAGGTGCGGGCGGCGTCCTGCACCCCGAAGGAGCCGTTGCCGAACGGCACCAGGTTCAGATATCGGGTGAGGATTTCCTCCTTGGAGAGTTCCTGATCGAGAGTCAGGGCCATCCGAATCTCCCGGATTTTGCGGACCGGAGTGGTCTCGATCGCCGCGCGGCGTTCGGCGTCGGTCTGGGCGACGACGTGCAGCAGGTAGTTCTTCACGTATTGCTGATTGATGGTCGAGGCACCCTGCTCGATCTGGCCGCTCGAGGCGTTGGTGAAGAACGCACGCATCGTGCCCTGCCAATCCACGCCCTGATGCTGGCCGAACCGTTTGTCCTCGATGGAGAGGATCGCCAGTTTCATGTCGTTGGAAATCTGGTCGCTGGGCACTTCGAAGCGGCGTTGGTCGTAGAGCCAGGCGATGGGGTTGCCGGCGATGTCGGTCATCGTCGTCACCGCGGGCACCACCCCGTCGGCCAATTCCGCCGAGCTGTTTCCGACGCTGTCGGCTGCCCGGTTGGACAGGTAGCCGACGCTGGCTGCGGCCGGAAACAGGATTCCGGACAGCAGCACCCCTGCGGCGGCGGTGGCGCCGGCGAGTTTGGCAATAGTCTTCGAATGCAATACGGCACCTCATTCGGACGGTGCACCGGAACGCGAATCAACCGGTGCAAGAACGATTATCGGGCCAAGGGCAGGGTACGGGCGGGAATGACACACCCTGCGGCGCCCTGACCGTGATCGTCACAAGAGTGGCGAGGCGTCAGTTCTCGCGGGGAGGGCAGCCGGCGACCTGTCACACCCGTAGCACGCAGGTGGTTCTGAGCACGGGCATCGGAGATACCGCCGCGGTCGAGGCTTTGAACGCGCCGGGCGCGAGGGTTTCGGTGACGACGAGCAGCGCCGAACGCCGCCGCGAGAATTGCCGAACACCACGCACAGGGCTCAAGGTAACACCGCGGGTTGGGCGGGGTGGGCATCGGACACTCCCGAACGTGTTCGGCGTGCTCGCTGCCAGTGAGGCCCCTCTCGGGATGGGTCGCCGAAGACGGCGATGTCGAGGACGTCGGAGTTCGGTGGAGGCGTTATTCCGTCCCGCTGATCACGTCCAGCACGTCGCGGAGCGCGGACACGGAATGCGCGGGGAGGAAGGCATCGCAGAACGGCAGCGCGGCCGCCATCGATCCGGCGAGGGGTCGGAAGTCGGGGTCACTGGCGCGGGGGTTGAGCCACACCAGTCGGTGGGCGCGGCGACGGACCCTGGTGAGGGCATGCGCCAGGCGCTTAGGGTCGTCGCTGTCCCAACCGTCGGACGCGATGATCACGACTGCCCCGCGCAGCGCGTTGCCGTGCGGGGACGCCAGCAGTTCGCTCACGCTGCCCGCGATGTGGGTGCCACCGAATCTGTCGACCACCTTGTCGTTCGCCTTACGAACCGCGGTCTCGGCGCTGCGGTGGGCGAGGACGGGGGTGAGCCGCGTCAGCGACGTGGAGAACGCGAACACCTCCGGCCTGCCCGCGGTCTGCCGTTGCACCGCCGCGCGCATGAGATGGAGATAGATCGCAGCGTACGGCTGCATCGACCGGCTCACGTCGCACAGCATCACGATGCGCCGCGGACGGCTCCGGGCACGAGTCCGCACGAGAACCACCGGCTCCCAGCCCGTCGCTCTCGACCGGTTCATGGTTCCGCGCAGGTCGATACGCCGGCCGCGGCGATGCACTTCGCGACGCCGGGTGCGGCGGGACGGCCACGCGGCGGTGGCCTGTTCCAGCCAGGATCCGAGGAGCCGGAGGTCGCCGGCGTCGAATCGGGCGAAGGGCTCGTCGGCGCGCGCCACGAGCCTACTGGGCAGGGTGTCCGGCACGGTGGTGAGCGCGTCGCGAAAGTCGTTCTCGCCGCTGTCGTCGCCGCCGGTCATCATCGGTCGTGTCACCCACGGCACGCCCTCGACATCCTGCGCGTCACCGGGCCGGTCGCGACCGTGGCGGACACCGGCGAGGGCAGGCTCCCGTCCCGTATCGGATCGCCGCGCATGCGGGTCCACGGACAGCACGGTGTCCTCGAAGACCGCGGAGAACACCGCGTCGAACGGCGCGAGGTCGTCGACACGGTTGACGAGCGTCAGACGCGCCGACCAGTACAGCCGCGACCGCGAACTCGGCGGCGACAGTTGCAGCGCCTGCACGAACACCGCGGGGCCACTCGCCGAGACGACGACACCACGGGAGCGCAATCGGGCGACGAGTGCCACCGCGAACGCCGCGAGGTCGACGCCCCGCAGGACGCCCGACGCGCTCATCGCCTGCGGCGGCCCACCACGAGCACGACCACGATTCCCGCGAGGAGGGCGGCGAGAATCGGGGCGTACCGTTTCCACGCACCCGCACCGGACAGCGCCAGCAGGTCTAGCGGCGCCGGTTCCGCGGCAGGCCGGGCCACGGAAAGGTTCGTGGTGCCGGCCGCCTCGGGCTCGGCCGTGGGCTGGTCGGCGGGTCCCCCGGCGAGCTTCGCTTCCAGCGACTCCGCGAACTGCCCCATGAGTTTCTCCGACACCTGCTGGATCATTCCGCTGCCGAACTGCGCGAGTTTGCCGACGATCTTCATGTCGGTGTCCACGGTGACGCGGGTGCGGTCGCCGACCTCGTGCAACTGGGCGATGATCGTCGCGGACGCGTTGCCGGACCCGCGCGAGTCCCTCCCGCGGGCATCGATCACGGCGCGATGCTCCTTCGGGTCACGCTCGACGAAGGCGGCCTTGCCTTTGAACTCGCTGGTCACCGGGCCGACCTTGACCTTCACCTTCCCCAGGTAGTCGTCACCCTCCCGCCCTGTCATCTGAGCTCCGGGGAGCAGGGGAGCAACCTCCTCGAGGTCGCTGAGCACCTCCCAGGCCTGCTCGATCGGGGCGCTGACGGTGAACTCGTTGGCGATCTTCATGGCAGTTGCCTCTCATCCGGTGGCCAGGCCGTGCGCGTAGTCGGTGAATGCGTCCTGAACTATTGTGCGGTCGTCCGGGGTTTTCGCGAGGGCACTCAGGCTCTGGATCGCGTCGTCGCGCACCAGATCGGCCACTCCCAGCGCCGCGAGTGCGGACACCCAGTCGATCGTCTCGGCGATTCCGGGCGGCTTGTCGAGATCGAGTTCGCGGGCCCGGCCGACGAAGCGGGTGGCGTGCTCGATGAGGGGTGCCGTCGCCGCGGGGACCGTACGGCGCACGATGGCGGCCGCCCGGGCCGGCTCCGGATAGTCGATCCAGTGGTAGAGGCACCGCCTGCGCAGCGCGTCGTGGAGGTCGCGACTCCGGTTTGATGTCAGCACGACGACGGGGTGCTGTTCGGCCGTGAACGTTCCGAGTTCGGGTACGGTGACCGACGCCTCGCCCAGGAATTCGAGGAGGAGTGCCTCGAACTCGTCGTCGGCCCGGTCTATTTCGTCGATCAACAGTACGGGCGGGGTCGGTCCCCGATATCTCACGCAATGAAGGATCGGACGTTCCAGCAGGAACTCCTCGGTGAACAGGTCGTCCTCGGTGAGGCCGTCGCCCCGCGATTCGGCCAGCCGGATGGTGAGCAACTGCCGCTGGTAGTTCCAGTCGTAGAGGGCTTCGTTCGCGGTGAGGCCCTCGTAGCACTGCAACCGGATCAAAGGGGCGCCGAGGACGGTCGCGAGAGCCTTCGCCGCGGTGGTCTTGCCGACTCCGGGTTCGCCTTCGAGCAGGAGCGGGCGGCGCAGGGCCGCCGCGAGATACAGGGCCGACGCGGTTCCGAAGTCCAGGAGGTAGTCCTCGGCATCGAAGCGCCGGACCACGTCCGCCACGTCCTCGAATGCCGCCGTCATACCGCTCCCGTCTCCTGCGCGAACGATGCCCGGCAACCCGGCCCGCAGAACCAGAAGTCGTCGCCGCCGCGCCGTAGGTGGGCGGTGTCCCGCCCCACGACGACGCGCATCCCGCATACGGGATCGATCACCTCCGTCACCGCCGCTCGCGGAATCGAATCATCTTCGGGCGCGCGAAGTCCCGCGGTGCGCAGTTCCTGCACCAACTCAGCCGCGATCGACACCGCGATCTCCGCCGACGTCCGCGCCCCGATGTCGAGACCGACGGGGGTGTGCACCCGCGCCCGTTCGGATTCGGTCAGCCCCAGAGTGTCGAGGATCGCCCCACCGCGTGTTCGGCTGGCGACGAGCCCGACATACCCGACCCCGGCGTCGAGCGCCGCACGGATGACCTCCGCTTCGGGTCCGCCGTGACCGGCGAGCACCACCGCCGTCGTGCCGGAGAACTGCTCGAAACCGGCGTCGTCGTGCTCGACGGTGAATCCCAGCAGTTCCGCTATGCCCCCCAACGCCTGCGCGATCGGAGTGGTGCCGAAGATCCGCACCAACGGGGGTGGCAGTTGCGGCTCCAGGAAGATCTCCATGGCACCGCCGGACAGGCACGGATTCACCACGACGGACGCGCCCGGAGTCTCCGGGAATTGCACCGCCCCGTCGGGAAGGACCCGCAACAGCACGCTCTCGTTGGTCGCCAGCGCGCCCAAGGCGGCCGTGCGCACCGAATTCTGCGCGCACTGACCGCCGACGAACCCCTCGATCGTCCCGTCCTGCAGGAGGATCGCCTCGTCGCCGGAATGACTGGATGTGGGCGGCTGCGCCCGCACCACGGTCGCATGGACGAACGGCCTGCGGTCGCGCGCCAGTTGCGCCGCACGCTCTTTCAGATCCATCGGGCCTCCTCGCAGCCGACGGGCGACATTCAGATCGGGGGTGTCGCGCGGCCCTGCATGGCCTCCCACACCCGGGACGGGGTGAGCGGCATGTCGGCGTGCCGTACACCGAACGGTGCGAGCGCATCC
Source organism: Rhodococcus oxybenzonivorans (assembly GCF_003130705.1). Taxonomy (NCBI): domain Bacteria; kingdom Bacillati; phylum Actinomycetota; class Actinomycetes; order Mycobacteriales; family Nocardiaceae; genus Rhodococcus; species Rhodococcus oxybenzonivorans. Next base: position 2,928,404 of record NZ_CP021354.1, read on the forward strand.
ACGACGGCGTTCACCACGGCCGCGGGCGATCCGACCGTCGCGGACTCGCCGATGCCCTTGGCACCGATCGGGTGGTGGGGTGACGGGGTGACGGTGAAACCGGTCTCGAGCTTCGGGACCTCGAGCGCGGTGGGGATCAGGTAGTCCATCAGTGATCCGCCGAGGCAGTTGCCGTCCTCGTCGAACTCGATGATCTGCATGAGCGCCATACCGATGCCGTCGACGATGCCGCCGTGAACCTGCCCCTCGATGATCATCGGGTTGATGCGCGTGCCGCAGTCGTCGACGGCGAGGAACCGCCGCACCTTCACCACCGCGGTGCCGGGATCGACGTCGACGACGCAGAAGTACGCGCCGTAGGGGTACGTCAGATTCTCGGGGTTGTAGCAGATCTGTGCGTCGAGTCCGCCCTCGATTCCCTCCGGCAGGTCGCCGGCGCCGTGCGCCCGCATCGCGATGTCCTGGATGGTCACCTTCGCCGAGGGATCGCCCTTCACATGGAATTCGCCCTTCTCCCATTCCAGATCCGCGACCGAGGCCTCGAGCATGCCCGAGGCGATGATCTTCGCCTTGTCCCTGACCTTGCGGGCCACCAGCGCCGCGGCCGCCCCCGACACCGGTGTCGACCGGCTGCCGTACGTGCCGAGCCCGAACGGCGTGTTGTCGGTGTCGCCGTGCACGACGTCGATGTCGTCCGGTGGGATCCCCAGTTCCTCCGCCACGATCTGCGCGAACGTCGTCTCGTGACCCTGCCCCTGGGTCTGCACCGACAACCGCACGACGGCTTTGCCCGTCGGGTGGACGCGCAGTTCGCAGCCGTCGGCCATGCCCAGACCGAGGATGTCCATGTCCTTCCGGGGACCGGCACCGACGGCCTCGGTGAAGAACGACATGCCGATTCCCATCAGCTCGCCGCGTTCGCGGCGTTCCTTCTGCTCCTCGCGCAACTGCTGGTAGCCGATCATGTCCATGGCCTTGCGCATGGTCGTCTCGTAGTCGCCCGAGTCGTACACCCACCCGGTCTTGCTGGTGTACGGGAACTGTTCCGGTCTCAGCAGATTCTTCAGCCGCAGTTCCGCCGGATCCATCTTCAGATCGAACGCCAGGCAGTCGACGAGCCGCTCGACCAGATACACGGCCTCGGTGATGCGGAACGAGCAGGCGTACGCCACCCCGCCGGGCGCCTTGTTCGTGTAGACCGCCGTCATCGCGCAGTGCGCGGCCTCGATGTCGTAGCTGCCGGTGAAGACGCCGAAGAAACCGGCCGGATACTTCACCGGGGCCGCAGTGCCGTTGAACGCACCGTGGTCGGCCAGCACCTTCGTGCGGATCGCGAGCATCTTGCCCTCTGCGGTCGCCGCGATCTCGCCGACCATGATGTAGTCGCGGGCGAAGCCTGTGCTCATCAGGTTCTCGCTGCGATCCTCCATCCACTTCACCGGTTTGCCCGTCACGAGCGACGCCACGATGGCACACACGTATCCCGGGTAGATCGGGACCTTGTTGCCGAATCCCCCGCCGATGTCCGGGGACACCACCCGGATCTTGTGCTCCGGGATCCCCGAGACCAGGGCGTAGACCGTCCGGTGCGCGTGCGGTGCCTGCGACGTGGTGTACAGGGTGAGCTTGCCGGACACCTTGTCGACGTCGGCGATCGCACCGCACGTCTCCATCGGCGCCGGATGCACCCTGGGGTAGACGATCTCCTGCTTCACCACCACGTCCGCCTTTGCGAACACGGCCTCGGTCGCGGCGGCATCGCCTGTCTCCCAGTCGAAGCAGTGATTGTCCGTCTTGCCCTCGAGGTCGTCGCGGATCACCGGCGCGTCGGGCGAGAGTGCGGCGCGCGCGTCGACGACGGGATCGAGCATGTCGTATTCGACGTCGATCAGTTCCAGCGCGTCCCGGGCCGAATAACGGTCCTCGGCGATGACGAACGCCACCTCCTGGCCTTGGAAACGCACCTTGTCGGTGGCCAGCACGGCCTGCACGTCGTTGGACAGCGTCGGCATCCAGGCGAGGTTCTTCGCGGCGAGGTCGGCGCCCGTCACCACTGCCGTCACCTTCGGGTGTTCCTGTGCGGCAGTGGTATCGATGCTCACGATCCGTGCGTGCGCGACCGGTGACCGCAGGATCGCCAGGTGCAGCATGCCGGGTAATGTGATGTCGTCGACGTAATTCCCGAGCCCCCGGATGAAGCGGGGATCCTCCTTGCGGAGCATGCGGCCGTGGCCACAGGGTTTCTTGTCGTTGTCGATGATTTCGGCGTCGCCCGACGGCGGACGCGATTCGACGGTGGTCATGACTTACTTCCCGTGGTCGCGTGTTCCTCGACTGTCATCGGTGCGCCCTCGGCGCCCCGCGTCTTGTCCTCCTGGACCTCCGCGTCGAAGTCGCCGGCCGGTTCCGGCTCGGCGGCCTCGCCCGCCCGATGGTCCGCCGCCCACTGGATCGAGCGCACGATCGTCGTGTACCCGGTGCAGCGGCAGATCTGCCCGGAGATCGCTTCCCGGATGGTGGCCTCGTCGGGGCTCTCCTCCCGGTCGAGCAGTGCCCGCGCCGTCATCATCATGCCGGGGGTGCAGAACCCGCACTGCAGTCCGTGGCACTGCATGAAGCCCTGCTGGACGGGATCGAGTTCGCCGTCGTGTTCGAGGCCCTCGACCGTGCGAACGTCGTGTCCGCTCGCCATCGCGGCGAGCATCGTGCACGACTTCACCGGATCGCCGTCCACGGTGACGACGCACGTGCCGCAGTTGCTGGTGTCGCAGCCCCAGTGGGTTCCGGTCAGGCCGAGCTGGTCGCGGAGGAAATGGACCAGCAGCATGCGCGGTTCCACCTCGGCGCTCACTGCTTCACCGTTGACGGTCATGTTCACCTGCATGGCTATGCCTCTTCTCCGGTCGGCTCGTGCTCCACGTCACTGCGGAGCACCCGGTCGACCGCTGTACGGAGTGTGCGGATCGTGAGTTCGGATGCGAGATGGCGTTTGTAGTCGACGGTGCCGCGGGCGTCGGCGACGGGTTCGCAGGCCTGCGCGGCCATCCGCCCGGCCTGGGCGAACGCCTCCTCGGACGGGGGACGTCCGGTCAGGTAGTCGGCGACATCCGAGAGTCCGGACGGATCCGGGTTGACCGCCGTGAGGCCGACCGCTGCCCGGGCGATCTCGCCGCCCTCCACCGTGACGGCCGCTCCGGCCGCGGTGACCGCCCAATCCCCGGTCCGCCGTTCGACCTTGGCGTACGCGCTGGAGCTGTGGCCGTGGACGGGTATCACGATCTCGATGAGCATCTCGTTGTGTGCGAGCGCCGTCTCGTACGGCCCGACGAGGAACTCGGACATGGGGATCTCGCGGCGTCCGCCGGGCCCACGCACCACGCAGGTGGCGTCGAGAACAGAGCAGACAGTGGTGAGGTCCTCGGCCGGATCCGCCTGGCACAGCGATCCGCCGATGGTCCCGCGGTTGCGGACCACCGGGTCGGCGATCACCTTCTCCGCGTCGCGGAAGAGGGGGAACGCCGCCGCGAGTTCGTCCGATTCGAGCAGCCGGCGGTGCCGTGTCATCGCACCGATCCGCAGCCTCGACCGCTCGGTCGTGATGTAGCCGAGTTCGCCCTCGAGATCGTTGATGTCGATGAGGTACTCGGGATTGGCGAGGCGAAGTTTCATCATGGGGAGCAGGCTGTGGCCGCCTGCGACGAGGCGGGCTTCGTCGCCCAGCCGGTCGAGCAGGGCGATGGCGTCCTCGACGCCCGTTGCACGCTCGTATTCGAAGGATCCTGGTACTTGCATTGTGACCTACCTCACAAATGTGGATCCTCTCAGCCTGCGCAGGAACCGGTGGTCCGTCAACCCCGGGTGAACCGCCCTAGTCGACGGAGGAATCGACGGGTTCCTCGTGGTGGATCCGGCCGCTCGACTCAGCCAGCGGGCGCCCCGTGCCACCCCACCGGCGGGCGATGATCTCGGCGGCGATGGACACCGCAGTCTCCTCGGGTGTCCGGGCGCCGATGTCCAGGCCGATGGGGCTCGACAGCCGGTCGAGTTCGGTGTCGGTCAGACCGGCCTCACGTAGGCGTTCACGCCGGTCCAGGTCCGTTCTGCGGGAGCCCATGGCGCCGATGAACGCGACGTCCGGGAGGCGCAGCGCCGTCTCGAGGAGGGGAACGTCGAACTTGGGGTCGTGGGTGAGCACGCAGATCACGGTCCGGCCGTCGATGGCCTGCGCCTCGGCCTGCGCAGCGAGATACCGGTGAGGCCAGTCCACCACCACCTCGTCGGCCGTCGGGAACCGCGCGTGTGTCGCAAACACCGGACGGGCGTCGCAGACCGTAACCCGGTATCCCATGAAGGCGCCCTGCCGGGCCACCGCAGCGGCGAAGTCGATGGCCCCGAACACGAGCATGCGCGGCCTCGGCGCGTAGCTGGCGACGAACACTTCCATGCCCTCGCCGCGACGCTCACCGTCGGTGCCATACGTCAGCACCGTGCTGGCGCCCGCCGCGAGGAGACCCCGCGCGTCGTCGGTCACCGCGGAATCGGCTCGGTCGGAGCCGAGTGAACCGCTCACGTTCTCGGGCCGGACGACCAGACGTCGCCCCACACGAGGGGCATCGGGATGCGCGACAACGGTGGCCACGGCGACCGGTTGGTGATTGTCGATGTCCTGGGCGATCTCACTGAGCTCGGGGAAAGTGTTGCGCGACACCGGTTCGACGAAAATGTCGATGATTCCACCACAGGTGAGACCCACCTCGAACGCGTTCTCGTCGCTGATCCCGTACCGCTGCAGCACCGGCGTGCCGGACGCCGTGACCTCGCATGCAAGTTCGTAGACCGCTCCCTCGACACACCCGCCGGACACCGAGCCGGACGCAGTGCCATCGGGTGCCACGACCATCGATGCCCCCGGCGGTCGCGGAGCGGAGCGGAATGTGCGGACCACGGTTCCGACACCCGCTGTCCCGCCGGCGGTCCACACCGCCATCAGGTCCGCCAGCACCTCGCGCATCAGCACCCTTCCCGCTCGAGTCCGGACGTGTGATAGACGCTCACTACAGCCTATTCCGCCGAGGCGGGTTTGGTCCGGAGAGCGAACCTTCGGCCGTGCGAGCCTGACGACACTCTCGCGGCCTCAGGTGCCTGCTGGGTTGTTGCGGCAGTCGGAATTCCCGGCCAAGACCACAGGCGCCGCATTTGTGGATCCGCAACGCGGGGCGGGGCGGTGCTAGGTTGGCGCTGTGCCGATCACCGTGCTACTCGTGGACGACCAGGAATTGATGCGTATGGGCCTCAATATGGTGCTCGACGCGCAGGACGACATCGTGGTGGTCGGCGAGGCCGGCGACGGGGCGGCCGCGGTGGCGGCGGTCCGTAAACTCGAACCCGATGTGGTGCTGATGGATGTGCGCATGCCGGTGGTGGACGGGGTCAGTGCGACGGCGCAGATACTCGAATCCGGGGTCGCCAGCCGCGTACTCGTCATGACGACGTTCGACCTCGACGAGCACGCGATGGGGGCGTTGCGGGCGGGGGCCAGTGGTTTCCTGCTCAAGGACACCCCCTCGGAGGACCTGGTGTCGGCCATCCGCAGTGTGGCGGCAGGAGATGCTGTGGTGTCGCCGAAGGTGACGCGGCGACTGCTGGCCCGTTTCCTCGACGACGGCCCGGCTCCGCGCCGCGACCCGGCGGTACTGGACGTGCTGACCGAGCGGGAACGGGAAGTGCTGCAGCTGGTCGCCACCGGATTGTCGAACACGGAGATCGCGGAAAGTCTGTTCCTGTCCGAGTCGACGGTGAAGTCGCACATCGGCCGGATACTCACCAAATTGAATGTCCGGGACCGCGTGCAGGCGGTGGTCCTGGCCTACGAGACGGGCCTGGTGCGGCCCGGCTCGTAGGCTCGTCCGCCGCCGTGACGGTCAGGACGTGAACGTGCCGACGGTCGGGACCACCGTGCAGTTGACGTCGCCGGGATAGCTCACGGTGCCGAACATCGTGCCGAGTACCGTGCCCGCACCCGTGTCGACGATCTTCGACAGCAGCGGGGTGTTGATGATGGGCAGCCGGTCGTCGAGTTTCACGATCCCGCCCTGGAAGGTGTTGAGGTTGATCCAGGCAACGCTGAGGTCGGAGGACTGCGGTATCGCCACGTAGGCGGGAATTGCTTGGAACCGCAGCTGGCCGGCGGTGATCGGGGGAAAGAGATTCGGTCCTGCCTGAGCGCTTGCCAGGGTGACGGTCGCCGGCTCGTCGGCGACACCGCATCCCAGGGTGGGGGACGGGTACATGAAATCCTGCGGAGTGGTGAGCCCGAGTTCGAGCACGTCCTTCGGGACGAAGACGCTGGCGCCAAGGAGTTGGTTCACCGCGTTACTCGCCACCGGCGACATCTCGGCGGCCAGCGCCTGCAGCTCCCCGATGCCCCGAGCCGCATCGGGAAGGGGCTGGGCCGAGGCGGGCGAGGTCGACAACGTGCAGGCGACAGCGGCCGATGCCAAGACCATCGTGGCACGGCGGAACAGGGTGGACCGGAACATAGCGGCTCCTTGTTGTGCGCGGGATCGGAAGATCCCCCATCCGAGAGAACTGCATCACGACGTAACTCTCAATGTCAACTTTAGGGTTAGATTGTGAGCGGTTCGAGATCTGTGCCGGGAGAAATCTGGGCTCCTCGAACGTTGAACGGACAGACGGCCAGAGTGTCGGTATCCGCCGTTCGAAAGGGGGCGTCATGTACGCCGCAATGTTTCTGCTCTACGTGGTGGTGGAGATCGCCGCACTCATCTGGGTGGGCGGCACGATCGGCGTGCTCTGGACAGCCTGCCTCTTCCTCGGTGGATCGCTCGTCGGACTGATGCTGATGCGCTCGCAGTGGCGCCGGGTGATCCAGGGGCTGCGCGCAGCCGCAGGCGGCAAGGGGTCGCCGGGTGCGGCGGTAGCGGACGGCGCCCTCGTGGCGGTCGGTTCGGCGCTGATGGTGGTGCCCGGGCTCGTCACCTCACTTCTCGGGCTGCTTCTGCTGATCCCGCCCACCCGATGGCTGCTTCGGCCCGTGGTCGTGCTGGTTGCCGGCAAGCGCGCCGCCGTCGTCGCGGCCGGCGCCGAGGCCTTCGCGCGGGCCCCACGTCGAGGCAGCGGTGAAGTGATCGAAGGTGAGGTGGTGCACGACGTGTTCGACGGTGAGGTAGTCGATCCGCAACCTCGAACCCCGACCCGTGATCCACGCCTTCTGCCCTAGCAGGCACACTAGGTGCCCGTGACTACCCAACTGCTGGTCGGCGGCCGAATCTACAGTTCCTTTGCACCAGACGCCACGTCGATGGCAGTGACCGACGGAACCGTCGTGTGGGTCGGCGACGACCGCGCAGCCCGCGCACTGCACCCGGACGCCGAGATCGTGGACCTGGACGGCGCGTTCGTCACTCCGGCGTTCGTCGACACCCACGTCCACGTGACCGCCCTGGGGCTGAACATCGTGGGCCTCGACCTGGTCGGTGTCGGCTCGCTGCGCGAGTGCCTCGACCGGTTGCAGTCCTTTGCACGCACCCACGACGACGCCGTCATCTGGGGGCACGGCTGGGACGACTCGAACTGGCCGGAGGGCGCCGGCCCCACCACGGCGCAGCTGGACGAGGCCGCGCCGAGCCGCCCGGTGTACCTTTCGCGGATCGATGTTCACTCCGCGGTGTGCTCCACTGCGCTGCGGCAGCTGGTCCCCGATGTGAACGGAACCGCGGGCTACTCTCCGGACGGACCGCTGACCTTCGAGGCGCACCACGCCGCCCGCACGGTCGCCCGGTCCCTGCTGACGGAACGGCAGCGGGCAGTCGCCCGCGCCGCAGCGCTCGACGCCATTGCCGCCCGCGGAATCGTCGCGGTGCACGAGTGTGGCGGTCCGGACATCGCCGGACTGGACGACTTCCGCGAATTGTTGTCCACCTCCAACGCAGTGGAGGTGCGAGGTTACTGGGGGCAGGCAGTCTCCGACGTCGAGGAGGCTCGGAAACTCCTGCAGGACACGGGCGCTCACGCTCTCGGCGGCGACCTGTTCATCGATGGCTCCATCGGGTCTCACACCGCGTGGCTCCGCGAACCCTACGCCGATGCGCCCGGCACCACCGGGAAGAGCTACCTCACCGTCGACGAGATCGCGGCCCACCTCCGGGCCTGCACGATCGCCGGCATTCAGGCGGGCTTCCACGTGATCGGCGACGCCGCAGTCCGGGCCGCGGTCGATGCCCTCGCGCTGGTAGCCGGCGAACTCGGCGGACCCGCCGTCGCCGCGGCCGGACACCGGCTCGAGCACGCCGAGATGATGAGCACCGAAGACGCGGCCCGCCTCGCGACCTGGGGTGTGATCGCCAGCGTGCAGCCCGCGTTCGACGCCCTGTGGGGTGGGACGAACGGTCTCTACGCACAGCGTCTCGGCCGCGACCGGGCCATCACCTTGAACCCGTTCTCCGCGGCCGCGTCCGCCGGAGTGTCGCTGGCGCTGAGTTCCGACGCTCCCGTGACCCCGGTCGAACCGTGGGCGATGGTCCGTGCGGCAGTCCAGCACCGGACACCGGGAAGCGGCATCTCGCCGCGTGCCGCGTTCTCCGCGGCCACTCGTGGGGCCTGGCGGGCCGGCGGGGTCCGGGACGGGCTGGCGGGCACCCTCAACCCGGGCGCCCCGGCGTCGTATGCGGTGTGGGATGCCGGGGAGCTGGTGGTCAGCGCCCCCCAGGATTCCGTCCAGCGGTGGTCGACCGATCCGCGGTCCCGGGTGCCCGCCCTGCCGCGACTCGACGAAGACGCACCCACGCCGGTGCTGCTGCGTTCGGTGCACCGGGGGAGCATCGTCCATGAGCGCTGACGAGGCCGTGCCCGGCCGGTCGACTGGCGTTCGCGGGCTGGTGTCGCGTGCCCTCGTGTCCGTGGCCGCCGGGTTTCTGATCTTCGCCGGATTTCCTCCCCGGCCGCTGTGGTTCCTGGCACCGGTCGGTATCGCACTGCTCGTCCTGGTTCTCACCGGCGCGGGCGGGCCGGCGCCGCGACTCCGCGCCGGCTTCGGCTACGGGTATCTGGCGGGTCTGGGCTTCCTGGTACCGCTGTTGCCGTGGATCGGTGTGTTCGTCGGCGCCCTGCCGTGGCTGGCGCTCGCGGCCGTCGAGGCGGTGTTCGTGGGCCTGTTCGGGGTGGTGGCCGTCCTCGTGTCCCGGTTGCGCTGGGCGCCCCTGTGGATCGCGGCCGGCTGGTCACTCACCGAATGGTTGCGTGCCAGCGTCCCGTTCGGCGGTTTCCCTTGGGGCAGGCTCGCTTTCGGGCAGTCGGAGGGATGGCTACTGCCGTTGGCGAGTCTCGGCGGCGCCCCACTGCTCAGCTTCGGGGTGGCCCTGACGGGCGCCGGACTGGCCTCCGCCGCCGTGACGGTGTGGGCTCGGGCGCACGGCGCGGCGGACTGGAAGCGACCTCTTGCCGGCGGTCTGGCCGCGGCCCTCGCTGCCACGGTGCTGTCGGTGGCGTTGGCGCCGGCGCTCGCCGACATGGGGTCGGGGGACCGGACGATCACCGTCGCGGCAATCCAGGGGAGCGTGCCCAAACTGGGGCTCGACTTCAACGACCAACGCAAACGGGTCCTCGACAATCACGTGCGGCGCACCCTCCAACTGGCCGACGAGGTGGCCGCGGGGGCGGTGCCGCAACCGGATGTCGTCGTCTGGCCGGAGAACGCGTCCGATATCGATCCGCTGCGTAACGCGGACGCGGCCGCGGACATCTCCCGCGCGTCCGACGCGATCGGCGCGCCGATCCTGGTGGGTGCGGTGCTGGTCAACGCCGACCGCACCACGACCAATTCGGTGATCGTCTGGGACGGCGACGAGGGACCGGGCGAACGACACGACAAACGCATCATCCAACCGTTCGGCGAGTACCTGCCCTACCGCGACTTCTTCCGGCACTTCTCCTCCTACGCCGACCGGGCCGGCAACTTCGTACCCGGCGGTGGGGACGGCGTCGTCCACGCGAACGGTGTCACCGTCGGGGTCGCCACCTGTTATGAAGTGGCGTTCGATCGGGCCTTCGAGGGGTCGGTGCGGGCCGGCGCGGAACTGCTCGCCGTTCCGACGAACAACGCCACCTTCGGCGATACCGAGATGACGTATCAGCAACTCGCCATGTCGAAGGTGCGGGCCGTCGAGCACGGGCGGGCGGTGGTGGTCGCTGCCACCAGCGGTGTCAGTGCGATCATCGCGCCGGACGGCTCCACCGTGGAACAGACGTCACTGTTCGTGCCCGCCGCCCTGGTGTCGGAGGTGCCGCTGCGGACCCAGCTGACTCCGGCGAGTCGCCTCGGGCCTCTGCCGGAGGTCCTACTCTGCATCGCCGCCGCCGCTGCGGTCGTGGCCGCTCTGGTGCCGCGCCGACGATCCGCCCGCCCACCATCAGGCAAAATGCGGGCTGTTCCAGAATGTGGAATGGGTGAAACGCTTCGAACCGGAGGCCCGATAGGGAACCCGAGGCGTACTCCTGAGTAAGGTTTGGAAAATTCCCAGGGTCGCCGGTCACTGTCGGGTGGTGACGGGGTGGTTCGTCCGCCCGCCGAGATGAGAAACGGGGGGTGGACGGGTGGTCGACGCTGTGCCGGTTCGGCCCCTGCCTCCGGCAGGTGATCTCCCGGAGAATGCCTTCCCGCTTACTGCCGCGCAGCAGGGAATGTGGTTCGCCCAGCAGCTCGAACCCTCGGTGCCGGTCAACATCGCACAGTGTGTCGAACTGGTCGGGGAGCTCGATGCGCCCCTGCTGTCCGAGTCGATAATCACCGCCGGCCGCGAACTCGGGTCCGCGTTCCTGCGCCTGATCGAGGTCGACGGTGTCCCGTATCAGGTGGTCGATCCCACCCTCGAAGCCTCGGTCCGCTTCGTCGATCTGCTGCATCAACCCGACCCGCGGGCCGCCGCCAAGGAGTGGATGCGGCAGGAGTACACCGCCCCGATCGACGTGTTCCGGGACCGGTTGGTGTTTTCCGCGCTGCTTCGAATCGCGCCCGACCGCCACTATTGGTACAGCCGGGTTCATCACGTGGCCCTCGACGGAATGGGCTCGGTCACGCTCGTCGACCGAGCGGCGGAGCTTTATACGGCCACCGTCCGAGGGGTGATCGCTGCGCCGTCCAAGGCGGCAGATTTGACGGAGGTCGCCGGCGTCGACCACGACTACCGCACCTCCGCCCGCTACGACGCCGACCGCCGATACTGGTCGGAACTCGTCGCTCGCATCGGCGAGCCGCACAGTTTGGTGGACCACACCGCACCGGCGCGCGCCCGCAGTCGTACCACGGGCAGCCAGCTGCCCGGCACCCTCGTCGATCACCTCGACGCAGCCGTCGATCGGCATGCCTCCTCCGTCGCGTTCGAGGTGATCGCGGCATTCGCTGCATACCTCGCACGCATGACAGGCCGCGAGGACGTGGCCCTCAGCTTGCCCGTCACGGCCCGAACCACCGCGCTGCTCCGCCGCTCCGGCGGCATGGTGTCGAACGTGGTTCCCCTGCGACTGCAGGTCCGCCCCGACATGACGAGCGCCGACCTCGTCGCCGCGGTCCGGCTCGAGGTGACGGCGGCGCTGCGCCACCAGCGGTATCCGCACATCGACGTCCGCCGCGACGCCGCCGCCGACGACCAGGGCTTCTACGGACCACTGATCAACGTGATGCTCTTCCATAACGAGATCACGCTCGGCGACATCGTCGGCAGACTGGAATTGCTGTCGACCGGCCCGATCAGCGATCTGGCGGTCAACGTCTACCACGGGGTGGCCGGCACCAGCCTCAACCTCGATTTCGAGGCCAATCCGGACCTCTACTCGGAGACGGCGCTCGACGCGCATCACATCCGGTTCACCCGATTCTTCGGTGAGTTCCTCACCTCTGATGCCCTTCGGCCCGGTCGGATCGGCGACCTCGGCATTCTCGGCGAGCACGAACACCGCAGCCTGGTGCCCGCGACCGGCCGTGCCGGGTTCGCACCGGTCACCCTGCCGGATCTGCTCGCCGGGGCCGTCCGCAGCAACCCGGACGGTGACGCCCTGGTCGCACCGGGAACGGAAGCACCCGCCGGCGTCCTGAGCTACCGCGCCCTGGACGAGACGTCGAACCAGCTGGCTCGACTGCTGATCGACCTGCAGGTCGGCCCCGAGGTCGCGGTCGCCCTCGCGCTGCCCCGCTCGCTCGACTCGGTGTCGAGTGTGTGGGCGGTGGCGAAAACCGGGGCAGCCTTCGTTCCGGTGGATCCCCGCTATCCGCGCGAGCGGATCCTGCACATGCTCGAAAACTGTGGGGCGCCGATCGGCATCACGACCGCGGCCCTGCGCGCCGACCTGCCGGACTGCACACACTGGATCATCCTCGACGACAACGAATTCCGGGCCGAACTCGCCTCGTATCCGACCGGTGCCGTCGTCGACGCCGACCGCACCGCGGCCCTGTCGCTGGACCACCCTGCGTACGTCATCTACACCTCCGGGTCGACGGGCCGGCCCAAGGGTGTGGCGGTGACACACCGCGGTCTGGTGAACCTCGCCGCGGACGAACGCGACCGGCTCGGGGTCACACCGGACTCGCGGACACTGCATTTCGCATCCCCGAGCTTCGACGCCTCGGTGTTCGAGCTGGTGATGGCGGTGTGCGCGGGTGCGACGCTGGTGATCGCGCCGACCACGATCTATGGCGGCGACGAGCTTGCCGAGTTCCTCTCCGAGCAGCACATCACGCACGCCTTCTGTACCCCCGCCGCCCTGGCGTCGCTCGATCACCGCGCGCTGCACGACCTTCGGACGATCGTCGTCGCGGGCGACGTGTGCCCACCCGAGCTGGTCGCTCGCTGGGCACCCGGCCGGACGATGATCAATGCGTACGGCCCGAGCGAGACGACGATCATGTCCTCCGCCACCACCGCTCTGACGGCCGGACAGCCGGTGAGCATCGGAGCGCCCACCGTCGGTGTGGATCTCGTGGTCCTCGATCATCGGCTGCGGCCCGTTCCCGCCGGGGTTCGCGGCGAGCTGTACGTTCTCGGCACGAGCCTGGCCCGGGGGTACGTCCACCGGGCCGGGCTGACGGCGGAACGGTTCGTGGCCTGCCCGTTCGGAACGGGTGGACGGATGTATCGCACCGGCGACGTGGTCCGCTGGGTGTCCGCAGCCGACGGGACACCGGTGCTCGACTTCCTCGGCCGCAGCGACCATCAGGTCAAGATTCGCGGGTTCCGCATCGAACTCGGGGAGATCGACGCGGCCCTGTCGGCGCATCCGCTGGTGGAGTTCGCCCACACGATCGGCCACGAGGGCGCCGGAACCACACGCCTCGTCTCGTATGTGTTGCCCGCGCCGCATTCCGTGGTCGACACCCGGGAGTTGGCCGAGTTCGCCGGGCGGAGCCTGCCCGCGTACATGGTGCCGTCCGCGATCATGGTCCTCGACTCGCTGCCGCTCACGCCGGCAGGCAAACTCGACCGCAACGCCCTGCCCGCCCCCGTTTTCGCCGAGCGGTCCGGCTCGATCATGGGACCCCGGTCCGGCACCGAGGAGGTGCTCGCCGGGATCTTCCGGGACGTCCTCGGCGTCGACGACCTGAGCGTCGAGACCAGCTTCTTCGAACTGGGCGGCAACTCGTTGATGGCCACCCAGGTCGTGTCCCGGGTCGGATCCGCGCTGAAGGTGCGGATCGGTGTTCGTGACCTCTTCGAGTCGCCGTCGGTGGCCCAGCTGGCCGTCGCCGTGGCCGAGTCGACGTCGCACACGCGCGCGCGACCGGTCCTTCGGCCGCGGGAGCGCCCGGATCGGGTGCCGTTGTCTGTTGCGCAGCAACGGATGTGGTTCCTCAACCAGTTCGACCCGGCGTCTCCGGCGTACAATCTGCCGATCGCCCTCCGGCTCACCGGGGACCTCGACCACGACGCCCTCCGGTGGGCACTCACCGATGTCGCGGAACGTCACGAAACGCTGCGCACGATCTTCCCGGATAGTACTGACGGACCACGCCAGGTGATCCTGCCGTCCGGCGCGGTGCTGCCGCCGGGCGCGCCGGTCGCGGTGGACGCCGATTCCCTCACAGCCGCAGTGGCGTCGCTCGGGAGCACCGGCTTCGACCTGACCACCGATCCACCGCTCCGTGTGGGGCTCTTCCGCGAGGCCACCGACCGTCATGTGCTGGTTCTGGTGGTTCACCACATCGCCGCCGACGGGTGGTCGATGACCCCCCTCGCCGGCGACGTGATGGTCGCCTACGCGGCGCGTGCCCACGGGCAGACACCGTCCTGGGCGCCGTTGCCTGTGCAGTACGCCGACTACGCGCTCTGGCAGCGCGACATGCTCGGCTCGGAAGCCGATCCGGACAGTGTGGCGGCCCAGCAGCTGAGCCATTGGCAGGGCGTTCTCGCCGGTCTGCCGCAGGTGCTCGACTTGCCGACCGACCGTCCACGCCCGGCCAAGATGTCGCATCGCGGCGGCCGAGTCGACTTCACGGTGCCGGCCCTCGTGCACGAGCAATTGACGCAGCTGGCTCACCGCACCGGCACCACGCCGTTCATGGTGACGCACGCGGTCCTGGCCGTGCTGTTGCACCGCCTCGGTGCCGGCTCGGACATCGTGATCGGCACCCCGATCGCCGGCCGCGGTGAGGAAGAACTCGACCACCTCGTCGGCATGTTCGTCAACACCCTGGTGCTGCGGACCTCCCTGGAAGCGGACGACACGTTCGCCGACCTCCTGGGCCGTGTCCGCACCGCCGACCTCGCCGCGTTCTCGCACGGCGACGTTCCCTTCGAGCGCCTCGTGGAGGTCCTCAGCCCGGAGCGCTCGTCGGCGTATCACCCGCTGTTCCAGGTGATGCTCTCGTTCCAGAACACCGCGACCACCCGTGTCGAACTCGACGGCCTCACCGTGGAGGCGGCCGAGATCGACGTCCACATAGCCAAATTCGACCTCCAGCTCACCGTTGTCGAGCACGTCGACGCCGAGGGCCGGGCCGCGGGCATGTCGATGGACCTCTCGTACGCGACCGACCTGTTCGACGAGCGCACGATCGTGGCGATGGGCGCACGGTTCCGCGGAATTCTCGACGCCGTACTCGACGACGACCCGGTCACTATCGGCGACATCGAGCTGCTCGATGCACCGGAACGGGCCGCCCTCGACGCGCGCAATGCCACCGACCATCCCGTGCCCCCCGACACGTTGGTGTCGCTGTTCGCAGCCGGTGCCGCCGCGACCCCCGACGCCGTGGCACTGATATTCGAGGACGAGTGGCTCACCTACGCACAGTTCGACGAGCGTAGCAACCGCCTTGCCCACCACCTGGTTTCGGAAGGCGTGGGACCGGAATCGGTGGTCGCCGTGGGCATGCGGCGCTCGCTCGACCTCATGGTCGCCATCTACGCGATCCTGAAAGCCGGTGCCGCCTACCTACCGGTCGACCCGGACCATCCGGTGAACCGCACCACGTATGTTCTGGAGACCGCGCAGCCGGTATGCCTCCTCACCCGCAGCGCAGAGGGCGTCGAGTGGGTCACCGATGCACCGGTACTGCACGTCGACATTCTCGACCTGTCGACCGGCGAATCCGGGGCGCTGCCGGTGGCACCGGCTCCCGAGCACGCCGCTTATGTCATCTTCACGTCGGGGTCGACGGGACGACCGAAGGGCGTCGTGGTCACCCACGGTGCGATCGTGAACCGGTTGTCGTGGGCGCAGGATGAATACGCCCTGACTTCCACCGACGCGGTGCTGCAGAAAACGCCGGTCACCTTCGACGTGTCGGTGTGGGAATTGTTCTGGCCCCTCCAGGTCGGCGCGACACTGGTGATCGCCGCACCGGACGGACACCGCGACCCCGAGTACCTCGCCACGCTGGTGCGCCGACACCGCGTCACCGTCATGCATTTCGTGCCCTCGATGTTGTCGGTCTTCACCGCCGAACCGTCCGCAGCGCACTGCGATTCGTTGCGTATGGTCATTTGTTCGGGTGAGGCGCTGACACCGGATCAGGCCGCGAAGTTCCGGGCCATCAGCGCCGCCGACCTGCACAACCTGTACGGGCCGACCGAGGCCGCGGTCGACGTCACCTTCTGGCGCACCAGCTCCGCAGACACCATTACGGTGCCCATCGGCAGACCGGTGTGGAACACCCGACTGCACGTGCTCGACGCCCGGTTGCATCCGGTGCCCGACGGGGTGGCCGGTGAGCTCTACCTCGCGGGCGCACAGCTGGCCCGTGGCTATCTCCGCCGAGCCGATTTGACGGCAGACCGGTTCATCGCGGATCCGTTCGCGGTGGGCGTCCGGATGTACCGGACGGGCGATCTGGTGCGACGCCGCCCGGACGGTGCCGTGGAATACCTGGGCCGCACCGACTTCCAGGTGAAGCTGCGCGGGCAGCGCATCGAACTGGGGGAGATCGAGAGCGCCTACGAATCGTACCCGGACATTCGACGCGCAGTGGTGACGGTGCACCGCGACGACCGCGGTCAGGAGTCCCTCGTCGCGTATGTCGTGGGTGAGGAGCGGGTGAACCCAGCCGCAGTGCGCGAGCACGTATCGGCTGTGCTGCCGTCGTACATGATTCCGGCCTACGTGGTTCCGCTCGACGGTCTTCCTGTGTCGGCCAACGGCAAACTCGACCGGGCCGCGCTGCCGGCCCCGGTCATCGAGACCGTGAGCACCGAATATGTGGCACCTCGGACCGCCGTCGAGATCGCAGTCGCCGAGGCGGTCGCCGACGTACTCGATCTCGGCCGGGTGGGGTTGACCGACAACTTCTTCGAACTCGGTGGCAACTCGCTCGTCGCCACCCGCCTGGTGTCCCGGCTCCGCAGCGCCGCGGATCTTCCGGTGTCGCTGCGCGACGTCTTCGACGCGCCGACCGTCCGCGGGCTCGCACAACGATTCGACGGTGCCGATCGCCAGGTCCACCCCGATGTCCCGCCGCTGTCCGCTCGGGCCCGGCCGGAGCGGGTGCCGTTGTCTTCCGCTCAGCAGCGGGTGTGGTTCCTCAACCAGTTCGACACCGGCAGCCCCGTCCACAATCTTCCTCTCGCCGTGCGGTTCTCCGGCGACCTGGATGTCGCTGCACTCGGTCGGGCCGTGTACGACGTAGTCGAGCGGCACGAATCGCTGCGCACCGTCTTCCCCGATTCCGACACCGGACCGTGGCAGCACGTTCTCGACCCCGGCGATGTCGATGTAGAGGTGACCGTCACCGATGTGGACGTCGACCGACTCGACGACGCGATCCGTCAGTTCGTTCTCGCCGGATTCGATGTCACTGCCGACATCCCCGTGCGGGCGCGGCTCTTCCGAACGGGAGCCGGCGAGCACGTCCTCGCGTTGGTTCTCCATCACATTGCCGCCGACGGCTGGTCGTTCGCTCCACTGTCCCGCGATGTGATGGTCGCCTACGCGGCGCACAGCGCCGGACACGACGTGCCGTGGTCGCCGCTAACCGTGCAGTACGCCGACTACACCCTCTGGCAGCGCGAAGCGCTCGGTGACGAGAACGACCCGCAGTCGCGGGCCGCGCAGCAACTGGCGTACTGGGACACCGCGCTGGCCGGGCTGCCGGACAGCCTCGACCTGCCCACCGACCGTCCAAGACCCCCGTCCGCGTCGCAGCGTGGTTCGACGCTTGCCTGGGACATTCCCGCCGATCTGCACGAACGCCTTGTGGCGTTCGCCCACACACAGAACGTGACCCTGTTCATGGTGGCGCATTCGGCGTTGGCGCTGTTCCTGAGCCGGTTGAGCGCGTCCCGCGACATCGCGATCGGCACCCCGGTCGCAGGCCGCGGAGATCGTGAACTCGATGAGCTGGTCGGCATGTTCGTCAACACCCTCGTCCTGCGGACCGAGGTCGACCCGGCGATGTCGTTCACCGCCCTGCTGAACCACGTGCGTGAGGTCGACCTCGGGGCCTTCGGTCACGCCGAGGTGCCGTTCGAGCGGCTGGTGGAGCATCTCGATCCCACCCGCACCACCGCACACCATCCGTTGTTCCAGGTGGCGCTGTTCTTCCAGAATCATGCGCCCGCGCATCTGGAACTGCCGGGGTTGTCGGTGTCGAGTGAGCCGATCGTGCCCGATGTCGCTGCATTCGATCTGCAGCTCGTACTCACCGAAACCCGCGACGACGGCCGCCCAGGCGTTATCGGGGCGCAATTCAACTACGCTGCAGATCTTTTCGACGAAGCCACAATCCACGGCTTCGCGGCGCAGTTCGTGCGCATCCTCGAGGTCGTCACCGCCGAACCCGGCATGGCGGTCGGCGACGTGGCGATCACCGATCCTGCGGTGCGCGCCCGGGAGTTGACGACCTGGAATGCCACCGATCAATTCGTTCCGGCGGGGACGTTGCCGGAGTTGTTCGGGGATCGGGTGGTGCGGTCTGCGGGTGCGGTGGCGGTGGTGTTCGAGGGTGTGTCGTTGACGTATGCCGAGTTGGGTGCGCGGGCGAATCGGTTGGCCCGGTATCTGATCGGGTTGGGGGTGGGGCCGGAGTCGCGGGTGGTGTTGGCGATGCGGCGGTCTCTGGATTTGGTGGTGGGGATGTATGCGGTGCTCGGGGCGGGTGGTGCGTATGTGCCGGTCGATCCGGATCATCCGGTCGAGCGGATCGGGTATGTGCTCGACTCCGCTGGGCCGGTGTGTGTGTTGAGCACGGCGGTGGATCGGGTGGGGTTGCCTGCGGGGGTCGAGGTGGTCTCGATCGACGAGGTCGATGTGTCCGGTTTCTCCGATGCGGCGGTCACGGATGCGGAGCGGGTGGTTCCGTTGCGGCCGGAGAATCCGGCGTATGTGATCTTCACGTCGGGGTCGACGGGGAAGCCGAAGGGTGTGGCGGTGCCGCATGCGGGCATCGTGAATCAGTTGCGGTGGATGCAGGCCGAGTACGGGTTGACCGGTCGGGATGTGGTGTTGCAGAAGACGGCAACGACGTTCGATGTGTCGGTGTGGGGGTATTTTTGGCCGTTGCAGGTCGGTGCCAGGTTGGTGTTGGCGACCGCGGACGGGCATCGGGATCCGGGGTATCTGGCGCAGGTGATCGATGAGCAGGGGTGACGGTCACCGATTTCGTGCCGTCGATGCTCGATGTGTTCGTCGCTGCGGTGCCGGCCGGTTCCTGTCGGAGTTTGCGGCATGTGTTCGCGATCGGTGAGGCGTTGCCGCCGGAGACGGTGGCCCGGTTCCGGGCGGTGACGTCGGCCCGGTTGCATAATTTGTATGGTCCGACCGAGGCTGCGGTGTCGGTGACGTTCTGGGAGTGTGGGGTCGCCGACACGGTGTCGGTGCCGATCGGTGTTCCGGAGTGGAATACGCAGGCGTATGTGCTCGATTCCCGGTTGCATCCGGTGCCGGCGGGGGTGGCGGGGGAGTTGTATCTCGGTGGTGTGCAGTTGGCTCGCGGGTATGTGGGGCGGGCCGATCTGACGTCGGATCGGTTCCTGGCCAATCCGTTCGGGGTGCCGGGTGCGCGGATGTATCGGACGGGGGATCTGGTGCGTCGGCGTCGGGACGGGGTGCTCGAGTATGTCGGGCGCACCGATTTCCAGGTCAAGTTCCGTGGTCAGCGGATCGAGCTGGGGGAGATCGAGTCGGTGTTGCGGGCGCATCCGGCGGTGACCGGGGCGGCGGTGACGGTGTATGCCGACGCGGTGACCGGTGATCATCTGGTGGCGTATGTGACGGCGGAGTCCGCGCTCGAGGTGTCGGTGGTGCGTGCTCATGCGTCGGCGGCGTTGCCGTCGTACATGGTGCCGTCCGCGTTCGTGGTCCTGGACGAGTTCCCGCTCAATACCAGCGGCAAGCTCGACCGGAAAGCGCTCCCGGCACCCGAATTCACCACTACCGGAACCGAATACACCGCGCCGCGTACTCCGGGTGAGGGGCAGGTGGCCGCCGTTTTCGCCGACGTGCTCCAGGCCGACCGGGTCGGGGCGCACGACAACTTCTTCGACCTCGGCGGCAACTCCCTCATCGCAACCAAGCTGGTATCCCGGATCCGCGCCGAACTCGGAGTGCCTTTGGGGGTGCGAGACCTTTTCGAGGCGCCGACCGTGGCGGAACTCGCGGCCACGGTGTCGGGGACGACGGGTGATGATGTCCGTCCGGCGCTGATGCCCCGGCCACGCCCGGAACGGATTCCGTTGTCTCCGGCGCAGCAGCGGATGTGGTTCCTCAACCAGTTCGACACCACCTCACCCGCCTACAACCTGCCCTTCGCGGTACGCCTGTCCGGCGTCATCGATACCGGCGCCCTGACCGCCGCGGTCGCTGATGTGATCGAGCGGCACGAAACCCTCCGTACCGTGTTCCCGGACTCGGAGACCGGACCGCACCAGGTCGTCCTCGACGCCGACTCGGCAACTCCCGAGTTGCCGGTCACCGCCGTCGATGAGACCGGGCTCGACACCGAACTTGCCGACTTCCTCGGTGCCGGTTTCGACGTGACGACCGACCTCCCTGTCCGCGTCGCCCTGTTCCGGATCGACGTCGAGGAGCACGTCCTCGCGCTGGTGGTCCATCATATTTCCGGCGACGGCTGGTCGATGGCGCCCATGGTGCGCGACACGATGACCGCGTACGCGGCACGCACGCAAGGGAAACGGCCCACCTGGTTACCGTTGCCGGTGCAGTATGCCGACTACGCGTTGTGGCAACGCGAACTTCTCGGGGACGAATCCGACCCGGACTCGCTCGCGGCACAGCAGGTGAACTACTGGGCGACCGCACTCGCCGGGGTGCCCGAGGAACTGGACCTTCCGGCCGACCGGCCCCGGCCGGCTGAGCAGTCCTACCGCGGGGGCCACGTCGACGTCGCGCTCGACGCGTCCGTGCACCGGGCGCTGGCGTCGCTCGCACAGTCCGAGCGGGCAACGCTGTTCATGGTGGTGCACTCAGCGCTCAGCGTCCTGCTCAGTCGTGCGAGTGCGACGCCGGTCGTCACGATCGGCACCCCGGTTGCAGGCCGCGGTGAACGTGAACTCGACGACCTGGTCGGCATGTTCGTCAACACGATCGTCCTCCGCACGGAGGTCGATCCCGGGACGACCTTCCGCGAACTCCTGGGCTGGGTGCGGGACGCGGACCTGCAAGCGTTCTCCCACAAGGACGTGCCGTTCGAGCGGCTGGTCGAGATACTCAGTCCCACCCGCAGTACCGCCCGCCACCCACTGTTCCAGGTGATGCTCACCTTCCAGAACCTCGAGCAGACCACGCTCGAACTCGACGGTCTCACACTGCGCGGCCTCGACGCGACCCTCGATGTCGCGAAGTTCGACCTGCACTTCACGCTCGTCGAACAGTTCGACGAGCAGGGGCTGCCGGACGGCATCTCCGCCCAGCTGATGTATGCGATCGACCTGTTCGACGAGTCGACGGCCGCGGCAATCGCCGAACGCTTCAGCAGGATCCTCGGTGCCGTCGCCGCGAACCCGACGGTGCGCGTCGGTGACATCCCGCTGCTCGACACCGCCGAACGCTCCGCGTTGGAGGCCTGGAACTCGACGGCACAGGACGTTCCGGCGGGGACGTTGCCGGAGTTGTTCGGGGATCGGGTGGTGCGGTCTGCGGGTGCGGTGGCGGTGGTGTTCGAGGGTGTGTCGTTGACGTATGCCGAGTTGGGTGCGCGGGCGAATCGGTTGGCCCGGTATCTGATCGGGTTGGGGGTGGGGCCGGAGTCGCGGGTGGTGTTGGCGATGCGGCGGTCTCTGGATTTGGTGGTGGGGATGTATGCGGTGCTCGGGGCGGGTGGTGCGTATGTGCCGGTCGATCCGGATCATCCGGTCGAGCGGATCGGGTATGTGCTCGACTCCGCTGGGCCGGTGTGTGTGTTGAGCACGGCGGTGGATCGGGTGGGGTTGCCTGCGGGGGTCGAGGTGGTCTCGATCGACGAGGTCGATGTGTCCGGTTTCTCCGATGCGGCGGTCACGGATGCGGAGCGGGTGGTTCCGTTGCGGCCGGAGAATCCGGCGTATGTGATCTTCACGTCGGGGTCGACGGGGAAGCCGAAGGGTGTGGCGGTGCCGCATGCGGGCATCGTGAATCAGTTGCGGTGGATGCAGGCCGAGTACGGGTTGACCGGTCGGGATGTGGTGTTGCAGAAGACGGCAACGACGTTCGATGTGTCGGTGTGGGGGTATTTTTGGCCGTTGCAGGTCGGTGCCAGGTTGGTGTTGGCGACCGCGGACGGGCATCGGGATCCGGGGTATCTGGCGCAGGTGATCGATGAGCAGGGGGTGACGGTCACCGATTTCGTGCCGTCGATGCTCGATGTGTTCGTCGCTGCGGTGCCGGCCGGTTCCTGTCGGAGTTTGCGGCATGTGTTCGCGATCGGTGAGGCGTTGCCGCCGGAGACGGTGGCCCGGTTCCGGGCGGTGACGTCGGCCCGGTTGCATAATTTGTATGGTCCGACCGAGGCTGCGGTGTCGGTGACGTTCTGGGAGTGTGGGGTCGCCGACACGGTGTCGGTGCCGATCGGTGTTCCGGAGTGGAATACGCAGGCGTATGTGCTCGATTCCCGGTTGCATCCGGTGCCGGCGGGGTGGCGGGGAGTTGTATCTCGGTGGTGTGCAGTTGGCTCGCGGGTATGTGGGGCGGGCCGATCTGACGTCGGATCGGTTCCTGGCCAATCCGTTCGGGGTGCCGGGTGCGCGGATGTATCGGACGGGGGATCTGGTGCGTCGGCGTCGGGACGGGGTGCTCGAGTATGTCGGGCGCACCGATTTCCAGGTCAAGTTCCGTGGTCAGCGGATCGAGCTGGGGGAGATCGAGTCGGTGTTGCGGGCGCATCCGGCGGTGACCGGGGCGGCGGTGACGGTGTATGCCGACGCGGTGACCGGTGATCATCTGGTGGCGTATGTGACGGCGGAGTCCGCGCTCGAGGTGTCGGTGGTGCGTGCTCATGCGTCGGCGGCGTTGCCGTCGTACATGGTGCCGTCCGCGTTCGTGGTCCTGGACGAGTTCCCGCTCAATACCAGCGGCAAGCTCGACCGGAAAGCGCTCCCGGCACCCGAATTCACCACTACCGGAACCGAATACACCGCGCCGCGTACTCCGGGTGAGGGGCAGGTGGCCGCCGTTTTCGCCGACGTGCTCCAGGCCGACCGGGTCGGGGCGCACGACAACTTCTTCGACCTCGGCGGCAACTCGTTGTCCGTTACACGGGTGGCGGCGCGGCTCACGGAACTGTCCGGCAACAGACTGTCGGTCCGGGATGTCTTCGACGCCCCCACCGTGGCCGCGTTGGCTCTGCGCTTGGCGCAGCCGGTGCCCGGTGGGCCCCGCCCGGCACTGACCGCGGTGACTCGCCCCGAGCACATTCCGCTTTCGCTTGCGCAGCAGCGGATGTGGTTCCTCAACCAGTTCGACACCACCTCACCCGCCTACAACCTGCCCTTCGCGGTACGCCTGTCCGGGGTCCTCGACGCGCGGGCGTTGGCGTCGGCGGTCGACGACGTGGTCGCTCGGCACGAATCACTGCGCACCGTGTTCCCGGACACCCCGGACGGACCCGCACAGGTGGTGCTCGCGTCAGCCGATGCCGCCGTCACGGTAGAGACCGTCGACGCGACCGAGGGCGAACTCGGCGCCCGGATCATCGCCTTCGCCTCGCGGGGATTCGATGTGACGGTCGAGACTCCTGTTCGTGCCCTCCTCGTCCGCACGGGACCCACCGAGCACGTACTTGCCATGTCCCTGCACCACATCGCGTCCGACGGCTGGTCGTTCGGACCGCTCAGCCGCGATGTCGTGACCGCCTACGCGGCGCGCACGGCCGGTGTCGTCCCGCAGTGGGCGTCTTTGGCGGTGCAGTATGCCGACTTCACCCTGTGGCAGCGAGCGGTTCTCGGCACCGACGACGACCCCAGTTCGCTGATGTCGACCCAACTCGCGTACTGGGCGAACACCCTCGCCGGCGCTCCCGACGAACTCCGGCTTCCGTTCGACCGGCCTCGCCCGCCGCAACCCACGTTCGCCGGGGCGACGGTCGCCTTCGAGATCGACCCCGCGGTCCACCGCGGCATCGACCGGTTGGCTCGCCGGGACGGGGCCACCACCTTCATGGTGATGCACGCTGCGTTGGCCCTGCTGCTGGGACGCTTGTCCGCCACCGACGACGTCGTCATCGGAAGTCCGATCGCCGGCCGGGGCGAGCGGGCCCTCGACGACCTCGTCGGAATGTTCGTCAATACCCTCGTCCTGCGGACTGCCCTACGCGGTGGTGACACTTTCCGTGAGTATCTCGGCCGCGTGCGGGATGCCGACCTCGAGGCGTTCGGTTCGGCGGACGTTCCGTTCGAGAGGCTCGTCGACGTCCTCGCCCCCGTCCGCACCACCGCCCATCACCCGATCTACCAGGTCGCCCTGTCGATGAGCCCGATGCCCACCGGAACCTTCGACCTGCCGGGCCTGCGAGTCGGGGTCGAAGACATCGACCCGGGGGTCGCCAAGATCGACCTTCAGCTGACCCTGGGTGAGAACATCGACGCGGACGGTACGCCCTGCGGTATCCGCGCGGAATTCCTCTACGCCACCGAACTGTTCGACGCCGACACGGTGCTTGGCTTCGCGCGGCGATTCCAGCAGATTCTCGCCGTAGTCGTCACCGATCCGGACGTCGTCGTCGGCGACGTCGACGTTCTCGAAGCGGACGAGCACGCCGCCCTGACGCCCGCCTCGGGCAGGGCGGGTTTCGATCCGGTGCCGTTGCCGCGGTTGCTCACCGCAGCGGTGCGGAGCAACCCGGAAGGTGTGGCGGTGACCGGGCCGTCGGTGGCCGGTGTGTGGGCGTCGCTGTCATACCGCGAACTGGACGAATCCTCGACACAATTGGCGCGGCTCCTGATCGATCTTCAGGTCGGCCCGGAGGTGGCGGTGGCGGTGGCGCTGCCGCGTTCGCTCGAATCGGTGTCGAGCGTCTGGGCGGTAGCGAAAACCGGGGCGGCGTTCGTGCCGGTGGACCCGGGGTATCCGGCCGAGCGGATCGGGCACATGCTCGACGACTGCGGTGCCCCGGTGGGAATCACCACGACGGCGGTGCGTGCGGCGCTGCCCGACGGTGTGGAGTGGATCGTCCTCGACGATGACGAGGTGCAGGCTGCGCTGGCGGGATATCCGTGCCTGCCGGTGACGGATGCGGACCGGGCGGCAGCGCTGTCGGTGGACCATCCGGCGTACGTGATCTACACCTCGGGGTCGACGGGACGACCGAAGGGTGTGGCGGTCACGCATCGCGGACTCGTAAATCTCGTTGCCGACGAGCGTGATCGGCTGTCCGTGACCCCGCGGTCGCGGACTCTCCATTTCGCGTCCCCCAGTTTCGACGCCTCGGTGTTCGAATGGATGATGGCCATCGGTGCGGGGGCGACGATGGTTGTGGCGCCGCCGACGATCTTCGGTGGTGCGGAACTGGCAGAGTTCCTGGCCGAGCATCGGATCACGCATGCGTTCTGCACACCGGCGGCATTGGCGTCGGTGGATCATCGCGGCCTCGACCACCTCGAGACGGTGGTGGTGGCGGGGGACGTGTGCCCGCCGGAGCTGGTGGCGCGGTGGGCGCCGGGCCGGCGGATGGTCAACGCCTACGGGCCCAGCGAGACCACGATCATGTCGTCGGCGACGTCGCCGTTGGTGGCGGGGGAGCCGGTGACGGTCGGCTCGCCGACCGTGGGGGTGGACGTACTGGTGCTCGACGCGCGGTTGCGTCCGGTGCCGCGGGGGGTGCGGGGCGAGCTGTACGTGTCGGGACCGAGCGTCGCCCGCGGATATGTGGGCCGCGCCGGGCTGACGGCCGAGCGGTTCGTGGCCGATCCGTCGGGATCGGGCGGGCGGATGTACCGCACCGGTGACGTGGTGCGGTGGATGCGCGACACGGCCGGTCCCGATGTCCTGGAATTCCTCGGGCGCAGCGACTTCCAGGTGAAGATTCGCGGGTTCCGCATCGAGCTCGGCGAGATCGACGCGGTGCTGTCGGGGCACGAGGCGGTGGAGTTCGCGCACACCGTCGGGCACGAGGATGGTGCGGGACTGACCCGGCTGGTGTCGTATGTGCTTCCGGCGTCCGGCGCCGTGGTGGATCCCTCGGTGTTGACTGCGTTCGCCGGACGAAGTCTGCCGGGATACATGGTGCCGTCGGCGATCGTCGTTCTCGAGACGCTGCCGCTGACCCCGGCCGGGAAACTGGACCGGGCCGCGTTGCCCGCACCCGTCTTCACCCGACGGGGAGATTTCGCTGCGCCCGAGACCCCCCAGCAGCAGGCCGTCGCCGCGGTGTTCGCAGACGTGGTGGGGGAGACATCGATCAGCCTGGACGACAACTTCTTCGACCTCGGCGGTAACTCGCTGTCCGCCACCCAGGTAGTTTCGCGTGTCGGCTCGGCGCTGGGCACCCGCATTGCGGTCCGGACCCTGTTCGACAACCCGACCGTCCGTCTGCTCACAGCGGCCGCAGAGTCCGGGGCCGTCGTCGACCGCCCCGCGCTGGTAGCGACGGAGCGGCCGGTGCAGGTTCCGTTGTCACCGGCGCAGCAGCGGATGTGGTTCCTCAACCGGTTCGACCCCACCTCCCCGGCGTACAACATCCCCCTCGCCCTGCGCATGTCCGGGCGAATCGACGTGGCCACCCTGCGGGCGGCGCTCGCCGACGTCCTCGCCCGTCACGAGACCCTCCGCACCGTGTATCCGCCGACCGACGACGGCGCGGAACAGGTCATCGTCCCTGTCGACACGATTCCGCTCGACCTGACCCCGCTGCGGTTGTCGGGTGAAGACCTGACCACCGCCGTCCTGCGGTACGCCTCGACCGGCTTCGACGTCACCGCGGAGCCGCCGCTGCGCGTGCACCTCTTCCGCGAGAGCCGCTCCGAGCACATCCTTCTGTTCGTCGTGCACCACATCTCCGCCGACGGCTGGTCATTCGTGCCCCTGGCCACGGACGTCATGACGGCCTACGCCTCCCGGGCCGCGGGCCAGCCCCCGGTGTGGGCGCCGCTACCCGTGCAGTACGCGGATTACGCGGTGTGGCAGCGGACGCTGCTGGGTGACGCGGCCGACCCGCAGTCGCTGGCGGCCGGACAGCTCGCGTACTGGACGACAACGCTCGCCGGGCTGCCCGATCACCTGGCGCTGCCGACCGATCGGCCCAGGCCGCCCGTTCCGTCGAACCGAGGCGGCACCGTACGGTTGTCCCTCGACAGCGACAGCCACCGCGCTCTGCTGGATCTGGCCCGGGCCCACAATGCCAGCCTGTTCATGGCGATCCACACCGGCCTCGCCGCCCTGCTGGCGCGGGTCGGTGCGGGCGCGGACGTCGCCATCGGCACCTCGGTGGCCGGACGTGGCGAGCAGGCGCTCGACGCCCTCGTCGGCATGTTCGTCAACACGCTGGTGTTGCGCACCGAGGTGTGGCCGCACGCCACGGTCGCTGAACTCCTGGGCCAGGTCCGGAGCGTCGATTTGGAGGCGTTCTCCCACGTCGACGTGCCCTTCGAGCAACTGGTCGAGGTGATCAACCCGACCCGATCGACGGCATTCCACCCGTTGTTCCAGGTGGCGCTCGCGCTGCAGAATCTCGAACGCCCGACGCTGGAACTGCCGGGACTCGAGGTGTCCGGACTCGACATCGACTCGCCCGTCGCCAAATTCGATCTCAACTTCGTTCTGGCCGCCCGGCACGACGACGACGGCACGCCGACCGGTCTGGACCTCGAGCTCGGCTACGCGCGAGACCTCTTCGATGAGGAGACGGCCCACCGGATCGGTGCTGCCTTCCTCCGCGTGCTCGCCGAGATGGCGCACCGTCCCCGCACCCGGATCGGCGACCTCGACCTGCTCGGCGACGACCAACGTGCCGCCCTTACCGAATGGTCCCGCGGTCCCGTCCGGGAACACCGGCACCGCACGCTCGTCGACCTCCTCGAGGAGCAGGCCCGCACCACACCCGAGGCGCCGGCCGTGCACTGGCGTGATTCGGCACTGACCTACCGCGACTTCGATGCCCGGGTGAACCGGCTCGCCCGCAAGCTCATCGGCGCCGGTGTCGCGCCGGATACCGTTGTCGCGGTGGAAGTTCCGCGGTCTCTGGACCTACTCGTCGCGATTCACGCCGTGATCAGGGCGGGCGGCGCGTACACCCCACTGGACCCGGACCAGCCGGCGCAGCGGAACAACGACATCGTCGAGCAGTCCGGGGCCCGCCTGCTCCTGACGACGAGCGCACTCTCCGACGACGGGGACACCGCACGCCGGTACGGCATCGATGCGATCGTCGTCGACCACCTCGACCCGCACGAGTTCGCCTCGGCGCCGATCCGTCTGGACGAGCGCATTGCGCCGCTCCGCCCCGACAACATCGCCTACGTCCTCTTCACCTCCGGTTCCACCGGCCGCCCGAAGGGGGTCGCCGTCAGCCATGCGGCGATCAGCGGGCAGCTCGACTGGTTGTGCGCCCACTACGAGATCGGCGGCGGCGACACCCTGCTGCTCAAGACGCCGATCACGTTCGACGTATCGGTGTGGGAGTGCTTCGCCCCCTTGGCCGCCGGCGCCCGGCTCGTCATCGCCGAACCCGACGGGCATCGCGACCCCGATTACCTCACGGCGGTCATCCGGCAGCACGAAGTCAGCGTCATCCATTTCGTTCCCGCCATGCTCGCGGCCGTGGCCGGTGGACCGGGCCTCGCGGACCTGCCGTCCCTGCGATACGTGCTCGTCGGGGGAGAAGCGGTGTCCCCGGAAGCCGTCGACGATTTCCGGGCCGCGCACCCGGCGGAGATCGACAACACGTACGGCCCCACTGAGGCGGCGGTGACCACCACCTCTTTCGCCGCCCGGTCCGACAACGGCGACACGGTGCCGATCGGTTCGCCCGTGTGGAACACCAGCACACTCGTTCTCGACGAGCGTCTGCGTCCAGTGCCCATCGGTGTGCCGGGTGAGCTGTATCTCGGCGGGGCGCAGCTTGCACGCGGGTACCTCGGACGCCCCGACCTGACTGCCGAACGCTTTGTCGCCGACCCCTATTCGGCGGCCGGGGAGCGACTGTATCGCACCGGCGATCTGGTTCGCTGGAAGCGGGAAGGCCGGCTCGAATACCTCGGACGCACCGACTTCCAGGTGAAGGTGCGCGGTTTCCGCATCGAACTGGCCGAGGTGGTGTCCACCCTGCTGCGCCACGAAGACGTGCTCCAGGCCGTCGTGGTGTCACACAGCGACCCGCACACCGGCGATCACCTCGTCGGATACGTGGTGCCTCGCGCCGGGATCGACCTGGACGTCGACGCGGTCCGCGACCACGCCGCCGGGACGCTGCCGTCGTATATGGTTCCGTCGCTGCTGATTCCGCTGACCACACTGCCGCTCACCCCCAACGGCAAGGTGGACCGGAACGCTCTGCCCGCACCGGTGTTCGCGGTGACCGCCGACTACACAGCTCCCCGAACGGAGACCGAACGGCTCGTCGCCGACATCGTCGCCGACCTACTGGATGTGCCGCGCGTCGGGGTGCACGACAACTTCTTCGCACTGGGCGGCAACTCGCTGTCCGCCACGAAGCTCAGTACCCGCCTCGGCGCGGCGACCGGAACGCGAATCGCCATCCGCGACGTGTTCGACGCCGCCACGGTGGAGGCGCTGGCCCGCCGGGTCGCGGCGCAGGTGCCCTCGAGTGCCACCGCGCCGTTGACCGCAACGGAACGCCCGGCCCGCATCCCGCTGTCCCTGGCGCAGCAGCGGATGTGGTTCCTCAACCAGTTCGACACGTCCTCACCTGCCTACAACCTGCCCGCGGTAGTGCGGTTGAGCGGGGCGCTGGACACGGCGGCGCTCGGGGCGGCGATCGACGACCTGATCGCCCGCCACGAGTCGCTGCGCACCGTGTTCCCCGATTCGCCGGCCGGGCCGCACCAGATGATCCTCGAATCCGGCGACGTCGTCCACGACCTCACCCCGGTGCCAGTGACCGAGACCTGCCTGCGCGACGATCTCTCGGAGTTCGTGCTCACCGGTTTCGACGTGTCCCACGCGGTGCCGGTGCGAGTGCGGGTGTACTCGCTCGGCGCCTCCGAACACGTCCTCGCGCTCGTCGTGCACCACATCTCCGCCGACGGCGCCTCGATGGACCCGCTGATTAACGATGTGATGACGGCATACGCGAGCCGCGCCGCCGGATCGGAACCCCTGTGGGCACCCCTGCCCGTGCAGTATGCCGACTACGCGTTGTGGCAGCGACAAATGCTCGGCGATGATTCGGACCCGGCGAGCCTCGCCGCCGAACAGGTGCGTTACTGGACCCGTGCGCTGGACAATGTGCCCGACCAGCTTTTCCTGCCCCGCGACCGGGCCCGGCCCGCGGTTCCGTCGCATCGCGGTGCTGCCGTGCGTTTCTCGCTGTCCCCGGACACCCATCGCGCCCTGGCGGAGCTGGCCCGGGCTCACGGCGCGAGTCTGTTCATGGTGGCGCACGCCGCCCTCGCGGTACTGCTGAGCCGACTCAGCACCACCTTCGACATACCGATCGGCACCGCTGTCGCCGGGCGCGGTCGCCGGGAACTCGACGACATCATCGGCATGTTCGTCAACACTCTCGTTCTGCGCACCGAGCTCGACCCCGGGGCCTCGTTCGTGTCGCTGCTCGGGCAGGTACGGGACGTCGACCTGGAGGCGTTCGCGCACGCGGACTTGCCATTCGAGCGTCTGGTCGAGGTGCTGAGCCCCGTTCGCTCCACCTCCCATCACCCGCTGTTCCAGGTGGCGCTGGGCGTTCAGGCCCCGTCCCTGGACCGGCTCGAGCTCGACGGCGTCACCGCCTCGCCGCTGTCGGTCGACGTGGACATCGCCAAGTTCGATCTGCACTTCACCCTCGTCGAACGGGTCGACGGCTCTGCGGAGCCCGCCGGCATCGACGGCGAATTGGTGTATGCCACAGACATCTTCGATGCCGGTACCGCGGCGGAATACACACTGCGGCTGCAGCGGATCTTCGAGTCCGTCGTTGCCGACCCGCAGCGCGCCGTCGGGGACATCCCCGTACTCGGAAACGACGAATACGAGGCGCTGACGCCGGTTCGGGGCGCCGACGCCCGCCCGGTGCAGATGCTCACCGAGATCCTCGCGGACGCGGTGGCCGCCGCTCCGGACGAACCGGCCGTCGTCTTCGACGGCCGAAGCATGT
Source organism: Rhodococcus oxybenzonivorans (assembly GCF_003130705.1). Classification (NCBI taxonomy): domain Bacteria; kingdom Bacillati; phylum Actinomycetota; class Actinomycetes; order Mycobacteriales; family Nocardiaceae; genus Rhodococcus; species Rhodococcus oxybenzonivorans. Next base: position 2,959,605 of record NZ_CP021354.1, read on the forward strand.
CCTACCGCGATCTGGACGAACGGTCGAACCAGCTGGCCCGACTTCTGGTCGATCGGGGCGTAGGACCCGAAACGCGGGTGGCGCTGGCTCTGCCGCGCTCGTCCGAATCGGTGATGGCCGTCTGGGCGGTGGCGAAGTCCGGTGCCGCCTTCGTGCCGATCGATCCCCGCTACCCCGAGGACCGGATTCGGCACATGGTGCAGGACTCGGGCGCAATGGTCGGCATCACCGTGTCCGCGGAACGCCCCCTCCTGCCGGATTCGATCCGGTGGCTGTTGCTCGACGACACGGCGCTCGAGGAGCGCTGCACCCACGAATCACGGCTGCCCCTCACCAACCGGGACCGCATGCGGCCGATCCTGCCCGACCAGGTGGCGTACGTGATCTACACCTCCGGGTCCACCGGGCGCCCCAAGGGAGTCGCGGTGACCCACCGTGGCCTGGTGAACCTGGTGACCGACGAACGCGAGCTTCTCGCGGTGACGTCCGGGTCCCGCGTCCTGCACTTCGCGTCCCCGAGCTTCGACGCCTCGGTGTTCGAGATGTTGATGGCGCTGAGCGCCGGCGCCACCCTGGTGGTCGCGCCGCCGACCATCTACGGCGGCTCCGAACTCGCGGAGCTTCTCGCCGCGGAACACGTCACCCACGCGTTCTCCACGCCCGCGGCCCTCGCCTCCGTCGACCATCACGGGCTCGACGACCTCGCTGTCGTGGTGGTGGCCGGCGACGTGTGCCCCCCGGAGTTGGTGGCCCGCTGGGCTCCCGGGCGTCGCATGGTCAACGCATACGGGCCGAGCGAGGCGACGATCATGTCGTCGATCACCGCGCCGCTCCGGGCCGGCGAACCGGTCACCATCGGCGGGCCCAGTCGCGGCGTGCAGGCACTCGTGCTCGACGGGCGGCTGCGTCCGGTGCCGGTGGGCGTGCCCGGGGAGCTGTATGTCAGCGGGCCGAGCCTGGCCCGCGGCTATCTCGGCCGCCCGGGCCTCACCGCCGAACGGTTCGTGGCCGACCCGTTCGGCGAACCCGGGGCACTGATGTACCGCACCGGCGACCTCGTCCGGTGGCGCGAGGATCGGGTTCTCGACTTCGTCGGCCGTACCGACCACCAGGTGAAAATTCGGGGCTTCCGAATCGAACTCGGCGAGATCGACGCCGCGCTGACCGCGCACCCGCAGCTCGAGTACGCCACCACGATCGGTCACCAGCATCCCAACGGGGACACCTCCCTCGTCGCGTACGTGCTGCCGTTCAGCGGCGAGGACGTCGACCGGGTGGAGGTGGCGAAGTTCATCGGCGAAACTCTGCCGGGGTACATGATTCCGTCGTCGATCACGATCCTCGACGCCCTGCCGCTCACCCCCGCCGGCAAACTGGACCGTGCTGCACTGCCCGAGCCGGTGTTCGCCGCTGCGGACCGCCCCTTCGAGGAGCCCCGCAACCCGCTCGAAGTGATCGTCGCGGGTGTCTTCGCGGAGGTCCTGGCGCTGTCGGCAGTGGGAATCCACAACGGATTCTTCGACCTCGGCGGCAACTCCCTGCTGGCCACGCAGGTGGTGTCGCGGATCAACGCCGCTCTCGACGTGCACGTCGGCGTCCGCGAGATCTTCGAAGCGCCGACGGTCGCGGCGCTCGCGGCCCGTCTCACCGAGTCCGCCCGCCAGGGTGTGCGCCGCCCGCCGCTCGTCGCCGGGCCCCGCCCTGAGCACATTCCGCTGTCACTCGCCCAGCAGCGAATGTGGTTCATCAACCAGTTCGACACGGCGTCGCCCGCCTACAACCTCCCGATCGCGCTGCGGTTGACGGGGGAGTTCGACCTACCCGCGATGCGCGCCGCTGTCGCCGATCTGGTGGGCCGGCACGAATCGCTGCGCACCGTCTACCCCGACTCCGAATCCGGTCCCCATCAGGTTGTCGTCGACGACGTGGGCGCGGTACCCGATCTGACCCCGATTTCCGAGCATCCCGACGACGTGCTCGAGCGGGTAATCGACTTCGTGACGACCGGATTCGACGTCACCGCAGAGGTGCCGCTGCGCGCCCGCATCTACCGCGTCGCCGCCGACGACCACGTCCTGGTCATGGTGGCTCATCACATCTCCGGTGACGGATGGTCGCTGGCACCGCTCGCGCGGGACGTCATGCTGGCCTACACCGCACGGGCCGAGGGGCACGTGCCCCAGTGGTCGCCGTTGCCGGTGCAATACGCCGACTACAGTCTGTGGCAACGGGAACTGCTCGGTGACGAGACTGATCCCGAATCTCTTGCCAACGAACAGATTACGTACTGGAAGTCCGCGCTGGCGGGAATACCGGACCGGCTCTCGCTGCCGACCGACCGGCCCCGGCCCGCGGTGGCGTCGAATCTCGGCGCGCACGTCACGTTCACGATCGATGCCGACACCCACACCGCGCTGCTCGCGGTGGCGCGCCGTCAGAACGCCTCGCTGTTCATGGTCATGCACACCGCCCTCACGGTGCTGCTGGCGCGGTTGAGCAACGACACCGACATCGCGGTGGGCGCACCTGTCGCCGGGCGCGGTGACCAATTCCTCGACGAGCTGGTCGGGATGTTCGTCAACACGCTGGTGCTGCGCACCTCTGTCGAGCTGGGTGGTTCGTTCGCCGACAATCTCGCTGCCGCGCGAGCAACAGACCTCGGCGCGTTCGCGCACTCCGACATTCCGTTCGAACGGCTTGTCGAGGTGCTGAACCCCGCCCGCACCCGGGCGCACCACCCGCTGTTCCAGGTGGCGTTCTCGTTCCAGAACCTCGCCCGGACCGCCCTCGAACTCCCCGGACTGCACGTCGAGGGCCTCGACGTGCCGAGTGCCATCTCCAACTTCGATCTGCATCTGACGTTGTCGGAAACCTACGACCACGATCGGAACCCGGACGTGATCGAGGCGCAGTTCACCTATGCCACCGACTTGTTCGACGAGTCGACGGTGCAGTCCTTCGCGGACCGGTTCCTGCGGATTCTGGGATCGGTCGCCGGAGATGCCGATGTCGTGGTCGGTGGTATCGACCTCCTCGACGGCGCGGAGAAGGTGCGAATTCTCGGTGGATTCAACGACACCGCCGCTGAACTGCCGGCCGCCACACTGGTCGACCTGTTCTCCGCGCAGGTGGCGCGCACACCCGACGCGGTCGCGCTGTCCTTCGACGGCGTCGACCTGACCTATGCGGAGTTCGACCGCCGCGTCGGCGTGCTCGCCCGGCACCTCGCCGATCGTGGGGTGGGCCCGGAATCGGTGGTGGGGCTGGCGATGAACCGGTCCGTCGAACTTCTGGTCGGGATGTACGCCATCCTGCGCGCCGGTGGTGCCTACCTGCCGATCGACCTCACCCACCCCGCGGACCGCCTCGCCTACGTTCTCGACGTCGCGGCACCGGTCTGCATTCTCACGACGTCCTCGGACGGTTTCGTCGCCGGCGGCGTGCCCACCATCGAGATCGACGGGTCCTTCCTCGACACGCCGATAGCGTTCGACGCGCCGAACCTCGCGGCGCCGCGACCGGAGAACACCGCCTACCTCATCTTCACCTCCGGCTCCACCGGCCGACCCAAGGGTGTTGCGGTACCCCATGCCGCCATCGTGAACCAGCTGCTGTGGAAACAGCACCAGTACCCGCTCGACACCACCGACGCCGTGGTCCAGAAGACACCGGTCACCTTCGACCTCTCGGTGTGGGAACTGTTCTGGCCGCTCGTCTCGGGGGCGCGGTTGGTGATCGCCCGACCGGACGGCCACCGTGATCCGGCGTATCTGGCCGACCTCATGCGCGAACAACAGGTCACCGCAGCGCATTTCGTTCCATCCTTGCTCGAGGCGTTCCTTGCGACACCGGGTGCGGCGCAGCAGCCTGCCCTGCGACGTGTGCTGTGCATCGGCGAGGCCCTGCCCCCCGACCTCGCCGCCCGCGCCCGCAGCGCGTTTGGCTCGGCCGTTGCGCTGCACAACCTGTACGGGCCGACCGAGGCCGCGGTGTCGGTCACCTCCTGGCAGCACAGCGTCGACGATCGCGACAGCGTTCCCATCGGCACCCCCGCCTGGAACACGCAGGCGTTCGTGCTGGATGGGCGTCTGCAGCCGGTTCCGCTCGGGGTAGCCGGCGAGCTGTATCTCGCCGGTGACCAGCTGGCCCGCGGGTATGTCGCCCGGCCCGAGCTCACCGCGGAGCGTTTCGTCGCCAACCCGTTCGGAGCGGCCGGCTCCCGGTTGTACCGGACCGGTGACGTGGTTCGCTGGCGCCTGCGCGGCACCGAGGGCGTGCTCGACTACCTCGAGCGCTCCGACTTCCAGGTGAAGGTACGCGGATTCCGGATCGAACTCGGCGAGATCGAGTCGGCGCTGAGCGGATGCCCCGGCGTGCAGCAGGCCGTCGTCGTCGCGCATCAGGACCCGACGACCGGAACGGCTCTGGTCGGATACGCCGTGCCCGAGGATGGCGCGACCCTCGTCGTCGCAGACGTGCTGGCGGACGTGGCCCGTCGAGTGCCGGACTACATGGTGCCCGCGGCGCTCGTCGTCCTGGATGCCCTGCCCCTGACCGCCAACGGAAAACTCGACCGCAAGGCGCTGCCAGTACCGGAATTCGGGACCGCGCACGACGAGTACCGGGCCCCGGAAACAGATATGGAGGCCGCTGTCGCCGCGGCATTCGGGGACGTGCTCGGGGTCGAACGCGTCGGCGCCGACGCGAGCTTCTTCGAACTCGGCGGCAACTCGCTGGTCGCCACCCGGGTGGTGGCGCGGCTGTCCGAAACCCTGGGACGCCGGGTAGAGATCCGCACACTCTTCGAGGCCCCGACGGTGGCCGGCCTCGCTAGGCTGCTCGAGTCGACGGAGAACGCCGACGCCGACCGTCCGCGCCTCGCACCGGCCGAACGCCCCGCACGCATCCCGCTGTCGTCGGCGCAGCGCCGGATGTGGTTCCTCAACCGGCTCGACCCGGACTCGGCCGCCGACAACATTCCGGTGGCGGTGCACCTGTCCGGGTCGCTCGACGTGGACGCGCTGCAACACGCGGTCACCGACGTCGTCGGCCGCCACGAGTCGCTGCGGACGGTGTATCCGGATTCCCCGGAAGGGCCGCACCAGATGATCCTGCCCGTCGACCAGGTCGGGGGTGAACTGTCCGTGGTCAGCGCCGACGCAACGGAGCTGGCCGGGCTGATCGCCGCAGTGGCCACGACCGGGTTCGACGTCACCGCCGAGGTCCCGTTTCGAGTGCGAATCTTCCGGTTGTCCGACACCGAGCATGTGCTGGCGCTCGTCGTGCACCACATCTCCGGCGACGGCTGGTCGATGGCACCGATGGTGCGGGACGTGATGACGGCGTACGCGGCCCGCTCGGCGGGTGCCGCACCGCAGTGGTCGCCGCTGCCGGTGCAGTACGCGGATTACGCGTTGTGGCAGCGGGATCTGCTCGGCGACGAGTCGGATCCGACCTCGCTGGCGGCGCAGCAGTTGGCGTTCTGGACCCGCACCCTGGCGGGTGCCCCCGACCAGCTGAATCTGCCCACCGACCGGCCACGTCCGGCTGTGTCGTCGTACCGGGGTCGGAGCATCGACTTCCTCGTTCCGGCCGCCCTGCACCACGGCCTCCACCAGACGGCGCGGGACGCGAACGCCACCCTGTTCATGGTGGTGCATTCGGCCCTCGCGGTGTTGCTGAGCCGGCTCGCCGGGACGAGCGACATCGCGATCGGCACCCCGGTCGCCGGCCGCGGCGAGCGCGTACTCGACGACCTGATCGGCATGTTCGTCAACACCCTGGTGTTGCGACAGCAGGTCGACGGCGCACGCACCTTCGCCGAGTTCGTCGCAGACATCCGCGACACCGACCTGGCCGCATTCGCCCACGCGGATGTCCCCTTCGAGCGTCTCGTCGAAGTGATCAATCCCGCGCGGTCCACCGGGCGGCACCCGCTGTTCCAGGTGATGCTCACCTTCCAGAACCTCGACCAGGAAACCCTCGAGCTGGGGGATCTGGCGGTGAGCGGTGTCGACCTCGACGTCGACCTGGCCAAGTTCGATCTGCAGCTGACGCTGATGGAACGCGTCGACGCCGACGGCCGCGCGGACGGGATCACCGCCCGGCTCACCTACGCCTGCGATCTCTTCGACGAATCGACCGTGCACGTCTTCGGTGAGCGCTTCCTGCAAGTGCTGGCATCCGCCGTCGACGATCCGGGTGTTCCGGTCGGCGACATCGACGTCCTCGGCGCCGGTGAACGGAAGCAGATCGTCGGCACCAACGCGACGTCGCACGACGTCCTGGCGGGAACCCTGCCGTCGCTCTTCGGTGCGCAGGTCGCCGCCACCCCGGACCGGACCGCCCTGGTCTTCGACGGGGAGGAGTTGACGTACGCCGAGTTCGACGCGCGCGCGAACGCGCTCGCGCGCCGACTGATCGAGCAGGGGGTGGGCCCCGAATCGGTGGTCGCAGTTGCCATGCGCCGCTCCGTCGAATTGCTGGTGTCGATCTACGCCGTCGGAAAGGCCGGCGGCGCCTACCTTCCCGTCGACCCCGATCACCCGGCCGAACGCACGGCCTCGGTGCTCGAGACGGCGGCACCGGTGTGTGTGCTCGTCGACGGTGAGACCGTGGATACCGCGGTGCCCGTCATCGACATCGCCGCCGAGGATTTCACCGGATACAGCCGGGCCGTCGTCACCGACCGGGAACGGCTGGCGCCGCTGTCGTCGGCGAACACCGCGTACGTCATCTTCACGTCAGGATCGACCGGCCGGCCCAAGGGCGTCGCCGTCACTCACGGTGCGATCGTGAACCGGCTGCTCTGGATGCAGCACGAATACGGACTCACCGCCGAAGACGTCGTTCTGCAGAAGACACCGGTCACGTTCGACGTGTCGGTGTGGGAATTGTTCTGGCCGCTGCAGGTGGGCGCCGGCCTGGTGATCGCCGCACCCGACGGGCACCGCGATCCGCGGTATCTGTCCAGGCTCGTCCGGGAACGGCAGGTGACGACCATTCACTTCGTGCCGTCGATGCTTTCCGTCTTCCTCGCCGAACCCTCTGCCGCCCAGTGTGAGTCGCTACGATTGGTGTTCTGTTCGGGTGAGGCTCTCACCCCGGAGCAGGCGCAGCGGTTCCGGTCGGTCAGTGGGGCGGACCTGCACAATCTGTACGGCCCCACGGAGGCGGCCGTCGACGTAACCTACTGGGCCACAAGTGCCGCCGACCTCCACGCGGTGCCCATCGGGCGTCCTGTGTGGAACACCCAGCTCCACGTCCTCGATGCGCGGTTGCATCCGGTGCCCAACGGTGTGGTGGGGGAGTTGTACCTGGCTGGAGACCAGCTGGCGCGCGGCTATCTCCGGCGGCCGGACCTGTCGGCGGACCGCTTCGTCGCCAACCCCTACACGCCGGGGGCACGCATGTACCGGACCGGTGACCTCGTGCGACGCCGGGGCGGTGGAGCGCTGGAGTATCTGGGCCGCAGCGACTTCCAGGTGAAGCTGCGCGGCCAGCGCATCGAACTCGGCGAAATCGAAACAGCCCTCGAAGCGCATCCGGACGTCAACCAGGCGGTGGTGGTCGTGCACCGCGACTCCCGTGGGGACGAGGCACTGATCGCGTACCTGGTGCGAGGGCACTCACCGAGTTCACCCGACGTGCGCGCCCACCTGTCCGCGCGGCTCCCGTCGTACATGATTCCGGCGCACATCGTCGAACTCGGCGCCCTCCCGCTGTCGCCGAACGGCAAACTCGACCGCGCCGCGCTGCCCCTACCGGAGCTGTCCTCGGCTGCCGTCGAATACGCGGCGCCTCGCACCGCGGCCGAGAAAATGGTTGCCCGCGTCTTCGAGGAAGTGCTCGGCCTGGAACGGGTGGGCCGCACGGACAACTTCTTCGATCTGGGCGGCAACTCGCTGATCGCGACCCGTGTCGCCTCCGCACTCGCCGATGAACTGGCAAGCGACTTTCCGCTTCAGTGGATGTTCACCGACCCCACGCCGCAGTCGCTGGGGGAGCGGATCGCGAAGTCGACGGCGGACGGTGTCCTCGACACCGGTGCGTCCCTCGACGTCCTCCTGCCGATCCGCACCCGCGGAGCGGCGGAACCGCTGTTCTGCGTTCACCCCTTCATCGGGCTCGCGTGGAGTTACGCCGGGTTGAGTGGGCACCTGACCCAGGATCGGCCGATCTACGGGCTGCAGTCCCCGGCACTCACCGAGGACGAGGCGCCGCTCGCGTCGATCACCGAGTTCGCCGCGCGGTATGTGCGCGAGATCCGCTCAATTCAGCCCCACGGCCCCTATCACCTGCTCGGATGGTCCCTCGGTGGGGTGATCGCCCAGGAAATGGCCGTGCAGCTGCAGGCGGCCGGCGAGATCGTCCGACTCCTCGGGATGCTCGACAGTTACGTCGGGCTCGAGCGCAGTGCGAGCACCGAGAACCCCGCTACCGTGGCGGACCTCCTGGGCGGCTTCGGTCTCGAACTGCCCACGACGGGCGGATTCGACGAGCTCGCGGCGGACGGCATATTCGACGCAGAGCGAGCCGCAGCGCTCCTCGGGGCGATCGGGGGACCGCTGGCGAGCCTCACCGCGCCGCAACTCGCCCGTATCTACGCAAACGCGCAGCGGGCGCCGGAGCTGATCGATCGGCACCAGCCGCGGATGTTCGACGGCGACCTCGTATTCTTCACTGCTGCACTGGACGACGGATTCCACGTCGATCCGGTGACGTGCTGGAAGCCTCACGTCGGCGGCGGCATTCACGAGCACCCCGTCGACGCGACGCACTGGACGATGACGACGCCGGAGGCGCTCGCGGTGATCGGGCCGCGCCTCGCGACACCCGGTCCGATGCGTGATGCCATCAGCGGACCCGATGGCAACGACCCGGACGACAGCGAGGAACGGCAGCCGTCCGTCCGCTAGGTGAGAGTGCCCGAAAGTCTGCCGCTCCGTGGGGCAGGTCCTGCTCGCCGACCAGTGCATACCCGTGGGTTCCGGAAACGAGGGGCATGCCAACAACCGGCGCAATTTCGACGAGGGCTCAGCGGCTTTCCATTGAGACCGACAGGTCCTCGAACCGGACTGGCGGATGTGCAGTGTTCGGGCACCTGCGGCATTCGCACCGAAGGCCGGCTTGGCAACCACACAGGGAAGGGCGCTTTTCGTAGTGCCACCGACAGACCCGGTTACAGAAGCGAAGAGACGAACGGCACGATCGCGATCACACACGCGGAGCGGGTAACGGCACCGCCTAGTGCCGCGATCACCGAGAGGACTGCCAGGGGGGCATGCACTTCGCGGACAAGTATTGCGGGGCCTCTCGCTGCCTCGCTTCTCTCGGTCTTCGACATTGTCAATTCGCCTCGGCCGCGGAACCGGGCACGGTAGGTGGGGTACCGGCGAGGATCTCTGCACGCGCTGCAACGACCGCGTCGTCGTGCGCGGACTGTGTAGCCGCATTGGGGCCCAGTGCGAGGTATTCCAAGAGAAGTCCGCGATGCACCGCAACGATCCGCGCAGCGATCGACCGAGCTGCCCGAGGCGGTGCCCCCGCTCTTTCGATCGCATCGGCCATTGGGGTAAGCCACTCGTCCACGGCGGGCCGGAGAAAGCTCTCACACAAACCTGGATCTCGCGCTGCTGCTGAATAGATTTCGAAGAACAGAGCAATTCGACGTCGCCCGGATGGAGCCGAAGCCTCCGCCCATGCCAGGTTCAATCCTTCGGCAATGACGTCCGCAACTGCTTCGGGTCCCGATCGCTGCTCCGACTCGGCCGCGAGGCAACGGATTCGGGAAATCAACTCGCGCGACATGTCCAGGTAGGACGCACGCACCCTGTCCACCACAGCGTCGATCAACACCTCACGGCTGCCGAAATGGTGAAGGAGATTGCGAGTTGACGTTCCGAGATCTTCAGCGAGTGGGCGCAGCGTCAGGCCGAACAAACCGTGCTCCTCGGCATATGCAGTACATCCGTCGAGCAACTCTCGGTACCTGGCGGCATCCTTGTGACGACCCATGCCGGCAATTTTATACTACGATCGGTTCATGAATCGTTCGTAGCAACAAAAGGGGATGGACATGCAGAGCCTGACGAAGAAGGAGATCCTTCGCTCCTTCGTCAACAGCTCCCAGAGCCGAATCAAGACAGTGGCCTTTCCTCCGAGCTTCGATGAGACGGAGTGGGAGGAGTTGGACTTTTACGGATGGGTCGATCCACGCTCCCCTCAACGGGCGTATCTGGTCACCACACACGCGTCCGGAGTGACTGGCATCGAACTCCGGAGGGCGAACTCCGAGGGTGCTCGTCCACGCAGCGCCATGTGCAACCTCTGCCACGCGGTACATCGTCACGGCGGGACTGCTCTTTTCACCGCGCGTAAGGCCGGCGCGTCGGGAAAGGCAGGTAACAGCATCGGCACCTACCTGTGCATCGATTTCTGCTGCTCGCTCTATGCCCGGGGCCTGAAATTCTTGCCGGACAATCAGCCCGAACATGCCCTCCCCACACAGACGCGTATAGCACAGCTATGCCATCGACTCGACGGATTCGTCGCCCGCGTTCTCACTACGTGATGAATACGCACTCCGCACGCGTATATGGTGTTCGAATCTCTTGACTCCGAGGACCACGAAGCTGGGCGGGGTGGATGGATACCGGATTATCTCCGGCTTGCGAATGCGGAAAACCCGGTCACCGTTCGCTGTGTTCTGGTTCCCGCGAGGAAAGCGAGACTTCATGGGAACGGCGCGTTGTTCCCAGTTTTCGAGTCGCACGCGAGGACGCAACGCCCTGTGAGGGCAAGAAGTGGGTCGCCACATCAGGCGTTGTTCCTGTGTGCCGGTCAGGTGGAGGTGAAACCATCGGAGTATTGCAGCGAGTCGACCAGCACATAGACCGACCAGTTCTGATACATGTAGAGCCCGAGCGTGGCGCCGAACCAGCCGAAGCATTTTCTTGTTTCGCATCAGTTCGCGCAAGGTGTATTGGGTGCCGATTTCGATGCGTACGATGGGCTCCGGCAGCGGTTTACCCGCTTGCCGAGCAATGCCTTCGAGGCCGCCATGCAATTCCACCGGCCGGCCGGAAGTTGACCCACCCAACGACGCCGAGTTGAGGACCGTGCCGCTCAGGGATCACTCGGCATTGTGGACCCGTTCGGGCCTATCACTCGAATGGTGCCGAATGAGAACGTCCTGGCCGGTTGTGAGCGTCGTGAGGACCTCGATTCATGCCGTCATCTCTTGAGACTGAATCATCGGCTCACATCAAACAGGCGTGCTGCGAACGGATCTCAGAGCGAGATGACAGCTTCGATTGCAGGCGCGGACACGTGAGCAGTAGCGGTACTCAGCCAGAACCGGACGCGGCCGAGGCCCGACGCGACATAGGCCGCGTTACCCGAGGTTTGATATCGATCCGGGCGGCTGTCCATCGGATAGACCGTGCGACTGCCCGCCGCGCCCGTATCAAGGTTCTCCCAATGCACGGTCACCGGGATAAGGCACGAGGTCAGTTCGTGCGGTACTCCTCGTAGCTCCGCGGGCACATAGAACTCTGGTGACAGCAGAATGTATGCCTCGGCACCTGGCCACCCGCTCGAAAGACCCACCGTCATAGGGATCCGGGCAACACCGCATTGACTGACGTCCTCGGCCATAGCCCATGTGTCACCAGCTTGCCCCGGCACCGGAGCGGCGGAGACCGATCCACCACCGACCACAGCGGCCGCAGAGACCGCGGCAGACGCAAACACAATCCGACCAACAGATTTCAACATCGCCCCCCATTTCGGCGAGGAAGGCTGTCCCACAGCCACTCGCATCTCCGTCAATCCATTCGAGTGGATATCACCATCTCCGAATCGATCGTTACACACTGGCGAGGGCTGACCGAAAGCACACGTTAAATGTGATTGGAGAGAGTCGGCCTACGCGGCAGGGTTCAATCATCTGCACCCTAGTCCGGATGCCACCGGTGGACGCGCTGGTTCGCGGCGGCCTCGGCGCGGGTAGTTGGTACTCACTCACAGGCAGGATCAGGCGGAGGTGATCGCCGAAGTGTGGGGGACAGGCTGGCGGGTTTACCTGAACGTGGGCAGATGGGTGCGGCTCTCGCTGCTTCCGTTGGCGGTTCGCATCGCGTCTAGCAACGATCTGATGTCGGCGGTGTGGGTCGCGGTGTCGAAGACGAACCAGACGCCGCGTGCGGGTACCGTGCCTGGGTTGTAGAACAGGTGTGGCCGGCTCGAGTCGAAGCAGAACGAGTCGCCGGGGCCCAGGTCATTTTCGTCGAAGTCGAGCCGATGATGCCCTCGCCAATCTTCCACAACCGTCGGCCGGAGGCCGCTTCCACCCATTGTCCGTCGATAAACATCTGTTTGGGAGATCGCCTTGCGTGCCATTCTCTGGGCGGCGTATCGCAACGAGTGTGCGGCTCGTACGGACCTGTGTCTTGTCCCGAGTCAGGTGGGATTCGACCACTTAATTAAGGCCTCGAACTCGGCCTCGGGGTCTCCGAAAAGTTCGGTCACAGCGGCTGCAACTTCTGTATCGGACCCTGCCGGTATCGATTTGTCGGCAGTCCCGTCATGCCGATCTGGGCGCGGGCGCCACGGCCGGTGAGCACCGGCTTTCGAGCGACCGGCGGAATCTGTCAATGTTTCCGAACAGCCGTTCTGTTCGGTCGAACGGCTCTCCAAGGTCTATGGAAAGTCGCGTAGCGCCCTAGACGGCATTTGCCCCTGCCATCAGTCCCTGGTTTGTTAACAGTGAGGTAGACTGTTAGTAACTGTTAGGAGGTGTTGATGGGCACGATCGATGACCGCTACCTCGCCGGCGACGTCGACTTCGAGGCCGCGGTGGGGGAGGCGCTCGGCACCCCGGTCTCGCGGGAAACGATGCTGCCGCTGCTGCATGCGCTGCGCCGGGGAGCGCACCCCAACGCCCAGCTCAGCGACCACGACGCCGCCTTGTACGACGCGGCCGGGTTCTCCGAGGACCCACTTGCCCCGGCCGCTGCGGCCGCCGAGCGGGAACGACGTATGCGTGAGCTGACCGCCTCCGCCAAGACGGTCGAGGAGGTGGCCCGCCTGCTTGGGGTGTCGACGTCCCGGATCCGGCAGCGGGCCGGGACGGGCAGTGTGTGGACGATCAAGGTCGGCAACAAACTGTTGCTACCTGCGGTGCAGTTCACCGGTGCGGCGATGGTGCCGAACCTCGACCGTATCCTGACGGCCCTCCCGGACGGTTTGCATCCCCTCGCGCTCGAGAGGGCCCTGACCGACCCCAGGGCCGACCTGGCTCTGGACGGGCGCCCGGTCTCGGTAATCGATTGGCTCGCCAGCGGCGGCGACGTCGAAACCGCACTAGAAGTGATCGCTCAAATCGAATGGGAGGCAGCGTAAGTGGCGAGGATGCTCCCGCACCCTCCGGCCGTCGACGACCTTTCCCACCACGGCATCCGCGATATCGAATACGCCCGGATCCCTACCACCGGGATGCTCTGGCGGGTGCACCGCACCACCAGCAGCCACGCGCTGGCCTGGAACGAGCTCCGCACCTATGGTCCGGTGCTGCGGTTCGACCCGCACCCGCTCCCGCGCGGTCACCACCCGCGGCACGGTGTCTGGTACGGAGCCACTGATGTGCACGGCGCACTCGCTGAAGCGTTCCAGGCCACCCGCACGATCGACCGGTTGGAGGAGGCGCCGTATCTGACCGGGCTGCATCCGGCCCGAGACCTGCGGCTCCTCGACGTCGGCGGGTTCGGGGCCGGCCGCTGGCCGACGCGGGTCGGTGGCACCTTCGCCCTCGATTCCGCCCCCCACGGCCTCACCCAACGGTGGGCCCGCACCATTGCTGCCGCGCACCCCGGGCTCGATGGACTGCTCTACCGGGGTCGGTTCTCAGGCGGCCCGTGTGCAGCGCTGTTCCCTCCGGCCGCCGACGCCTTCCCCGTCCGGCCGGCAACGTCGAATCCGCTCGCGCATCCCGGTCTGCAACGCCGTCTCGCCACGGCCGCGGAGGCGCTGGGCTACACCCTCGTCTGAGGTTGCGACGACCAACACGGGTGGAATCGATCTGACTCAACGGCTCAACGGCTCAACGGCTCAACCGTGCGTTTCGGGTGAGGTTAGGGCCGTGGTCAAGAAGATGTTCCGTACTCAGTTCTGACGCGGGCAATTCGTTGGCGCCGCGCCCGGTGTGCACGTACGTGTGGATGATTCGCATTGCCCTGTCGTCCGCTCGTGATGAGGTGGTTCGCTGACGATCGGGCGGTCGCGGGCAGCAGCCACCAGACCCGCGGGCCGCCACCAGGCTGTTGCCCTGGGTTGATCTACTCGAATGGAGCCGAACCCGCCACTCCCCCGAGAAAGGAGAACCCGACATCGAACGCGCTCTAGCAGAACCACTTCCATATTTCTTCGCGGCAGTGGCGAATTCGGAAAGTATCTGTGTATGCACTACCGCTCGGTGCGAATCCCAAGGGCTTGAACGGGATTACCCCTGACCTGGTTCGAATTCTCGCCTACCGCCGTGTGGCCGGCGGTGAAACGGGGCGAGAACAGAAGTGGTGACGTGCGGTGAACATCAGGTTCCGTGAGCGCGTAGTTCCGGACTTCGTGTACTGCGGTCCTGTTGCCCTACAGCCGAGCTTGCTCCGGGCTACTCGCCGGTAGAAGTTTTCGTGTGGGATCCGTGGTTTTTCTCGGGTACGCTCTCGTGATCCCGAGCCGGAAGGACCACACGTGAACGACTCATATCTCGTCATCGGCGAAACCACCGTGGCCCGACGGGTCTGTGCCTCCCTCCGCGAGAGGAACTTTCACGTACGCCATCTCGTTGCCCCCGACGACGACGAACTTCGCCTGGCGATGGCGGACGAGCCTTGCGGTATTGCCGTACTGGTGCGCGACGATGTCGTCGCGCTGCGCTACGCGCTGGCCGCGGCGCACATCTCGGCGGCGATCCCGTTGGTGGTGACTATCTTCGACCGCACGGTCGCGGACCAGTTGTCCCAGCTGCTTCCGCAGTGCGAGGTGACGTCACCGGCCGACCTCGCCGCACCGACGCTCGCCGGACCTTGTCTGGAATCCGGACTTGTCGCTGCCCGGCATGCGGGCGAGCACATGCTGACGGTCCGCATGATCGACGGCCACCCCGAGGGCGCGCACGTCGACCTGCCCCGGCGGGGCTGGTGGCGCACCGCGGCGACCGGCGCGACCGGACTGTTGCGGTCGCACGACATCGGCACGCGCATTCTGCTCGGTGGACTCGCCGGACTTCTCGTGGTCCTGTTCGCTGACTGGCTGTGGTTGATGCTCGGTCAGCACGTGGCACCGCTCGACGCGTTCAACGAGGCGGTGCGCGTGGTGACCACCGTGGGCCCGGGAACCGATAGCCACGGCAGCCCCGCCTACGCTGTGTTTTCCTCGGTGGCGATGCTGTTCACCGTCGTCTTCACGGCCATGTTTACCGCCGGGATCATCGAGCGCCTGCTCGGCCCCCGGCTGGTTGGCCTGGTGGGCAGCCGCGTCCTGCCCCGCTCAGGCCACGTCATCGTCGTGGGCCTCGGCCAGGTCGGGCTCCGGCTTTGCCGGGAACTCCAGTCGCTCGGTGTCGCGGTGGTGGGCGTCGAACGCGACCCTCAGGCCAGGAACCTGCGGCTCGTGCGGTCGATGAACATTCCGACCGTCGTCGGGCACGGCGGCGACCGTGAACTCCTCGAGCGACTGGGCGTGCGCCGCGCGCTGGCCCTGGCCGCCGTCGGCTCCGACGACCTGGACAACATCGCCGTATCCGTGGCCGCGCAGGCACTGTCACCCGGACTGCGGCTGGTCCTGCGAGCCGGTGAGCAGGAGGCGATCGCCGAGACACGGTCGTTGCTGCGGCTCGGCATCATCCGCGACGTCACCAGCCTGAGCGCCACCTACGTGGTGGCCAAGCTGATCGGCCTGCAACCGCAGGGGGTCGTGGCCAACGGCAGCCACCTCTACCTGGAGGTGCCGACGGCGGAATCGCCCGAACCCGTGTTCACCGAGCTGCCCGTGTCGCCGCGGATGAGTTGCCGGCACCTTGTCACTGCCTAACGGCTAGCGCGTCCGCTCAGAGCCGCCGGTTCGCTCGAGTCCATGATCTGAGATCTTCTGGCATGGATTGCAAATCGGGAACGCGTCGGTTGCCGTCGGTTGGTCGAGCGGCCCGGTTCGTGGCGCGTGAGATAGGTGCGGAGTGGTCGGCGGTCGGTTCATCAAGGACAGGGGCTGGTGGAGACGACGACGGCACGCAGCTACGCAAGTACGACCGGGTGCGGCGCCGCGAAAGCCAGTGGTCGAACGACAACTACCGGGCGTTGACGGTCGATCATTCTCTGCGCACCGTGCACCTCCGCCGCGACTCGGCAATGGGAATATCACCGGACGGTCTACTGGGACTGCGCTGGTCAGCGAGTTCGGTCAACGGTCAGCTCTCGGGACGTGCGGTTCGGGTTCCTCTATCGGAGCCGGACTACCGGGACTGAGAACCCAGAAAGGATCGCGGCGCCACCCAGAAACGTTCTGCCACACACACGTCCGGCTCATCGTGCGCGCCGACACTCATTGCAGCAGTTTCTCGTACGCGCGGCGGTCGATGAGAGCGCCTTCGAAGGCCGCGGCGACGAGCCACCAGGTCCGCCGGCGTACCAGCGTGCCACCCACTACCGACAGCTGGATTGGACCCACCTGATGGTGCCCGGGAAGGTGGGCAGTGGGGAGTCCGGGGTTGTGTACCGAAACTGCGGTACGCGATTCCGGTCCACACCGGCGGTGCTACCGGACGAAGTCGCGGACCTGACCGTAGATCGTGGAGTTCTCGAGTATTCCGTTGTGGGTGAGGCATCCTGTCTGCCTGTTGGTCGCACCGGCAAGGGAAACGCTTGAGTCGGGGTTGATCACCGTGTCGCAGGGCGACCACCACGTTCCGTAGGCGGGCGCACCGGGCGTCTCGTCTCCGGAATTGAGACTCGTCAGATACGCCGAGCCGATCCGCATTTCGGTGCAGGAAGCGGTAAAGCAACCGTTCGAGGTGTCAGTGCCGTGGTTGGGGCCCGCGAGGGAGATCCAATCGTCGATTTTGGTGGCGCCACTGAGGTTCTTGGCGTAATACCGGGTGGACAATCCGCCCATCGAGTGTGTGACGACGTCCACCTTGGCGGCGCCGGTGATGCGGAGAATGTCGTCGACCTTCGCCTCCACCTGTGCGGCGGTCGTGACATTGGATTGATTGGAGTTGTACGACCAGTTGTAGAGCTCGGCGTCGGTCCATCCGTCTGCCTTGAATGCCGCGATCATGGTGTTCCACTGCGAAGAGCTGCCCTGCCATCCATGCACGAAGAGGATGGGATCGTGCCCGGTCGCGTGAGCGGGTGCCAAGGGTGCGATCAGCAACGACACCGCGACCAGGCCGACGGCGGCGAACAGACGCGAGAGTAGAACACGAGGCATGTAGGGCTCCACTTGTAGAAAACTGATAAGGACTGGCGATGTTAATCACCGGTAACTTAGCCGCTGGCGCAGCGGCGTGGAGCGTTTTGGCCACACTCGTTCATGGGGACCAGGCAGGGTGAATGTAACCCTGCGGCAACAGATACCACCTCCACGCCATGGTCTCGCCGACGCGGTTCTCACTCCCGGCATCGGAGGGACTTCACAGGCTCGATCCAGCTCACGTACCCGTCATTGTCGAAGTCGGCAATCTACGCTGTGAGAAGTGGAATTCCGGCCGGAACCGCGCGGGCCACTCCCTCACCTCGGAGGCAGCGCACTGCGCGATCGCCGAACCAAGGACGACTTCCTCGCTCGAGGGCGCGAACATCTTGACGGCGGCGGGTTCCATCTCGCATTGGACGGTCGAGACATCGCGGCTCTGCGACTAGTCCGGCCATCAGCTCAGCTAGACGGTATGAGGGCCTGCGTTGTGGGGCCGAGGGCCTCGTTCTGCAAAGCCTCGTGGGTTGCCAGGTGAAAGATCACTGCTGGTAGAGCCACATTTTCAGGTCAGGAGGCCCCGGTGAGAGTTCAGCATACGAGTGTCGGCTCGGATGTGCACGCGTTGTCGGTCGTGGCGTGCGGGATCGACGAAGATACTGGCGAAGTGTTCAGAAGGCGGCTGAGTCCCGACTACGGCGAGGTCCTTGCCTGGCTACGAACGCTCCCGAGTCCGGTGAAGGGGGTGTACGAGGCCGGCCCGACAGGGTTCGGGCTGTGTCGGGCACTGACCGCGGCCGCTGTGGAGTGCGTGGTGGTGGCCCCGTCGAAGCTGCAACGCCCTGCCGGGGACCGGATCAAGACCGATGCCCGTGACGCCCTGCATCTGGCTCGACTCCTACGGTTGGGTGAGATCGTCGAAGTGAGCGTGCCCTCGGTGGAACAAGAAGCGGCCCGCGATCTCGTCCGTGCCCGTGAGGGCGCCCGGGGGATTTGATGCGGTGCCGGCATCGGTTGTCGAAACTACTGCTGCGGCAGGGCCTCGTCTATTCCGGTGGGGCGGCGTGGACCGCTGCTCACGACGTATGGCTGCGCGGACAAAATTTCGACCAACCGGCACTTCAGCTGCGTTCGACTCGGACTACGAGGCGATGATTTTGACACTCGCACGCCGTGACCGCCTCGATGCCGCGATCGCAGACATGGCCGCGGACAGCCCCTACACGCCGATGGTGCGCAGGCTCGGATGTCTACGGCCGAACGCAGTCAGCGTGGACACCCCACGTCGGTCTCGTGCCCTCGCGGTCGAGATCGGGGACTGGCACCGGGAGAAGGCGTCTCCCGCGGCGAGCACGAGGCCACGCAGGCAACCACCGACTCCACCACAAATGGGAACAGTTCACCGCCCGCAAAAAGCGTCCGGTGGTTGCAAATGTCGCCGTCGCGTGCGAGCTCGCCGGGTGGTGCCTGGTCCCTCGCCACGATCGACGACTGACTCTCAGTTCCCCCATGATCTGGTCGACGAGGCATCGGTGGCGAGACCGGCAGCGTGAGGAACGACCTGCGATACAGCTATGAGCAGCAACAGAATCCGAGAACCCACTGTTGCGACGCTCGACACTAGAGCAGCAGCACCGTTCCTGCCGAACAATCGTCCTGCGGTATCCAACCCACGCATATCAGTCTGACCACGTGTCGCGAATATCGACATGCCGACCCCACTGCTGACACCGATCGTCGACCGAAACGGAGGCGGCCCCGGACACCGAGGTTCCCGGGGCCGCCTCCACCTGCCACTTGACAAGACACGACAACATATCAGTTGTCACGCGGGTACACCGCAACGCGGTGTCCGGAACGAAGACCTGGCGACAGCCGATCCCGCCTAAGGACTGTCCGTCCGCGACATCGCATACAAGTGGGGTTTCAACCACGTGCCCTGATTCGCCGCCGCCTACCGTGAGCGATACGGCGTCCTTCCTTCGGAAGCCTTTCGCGATGTGTGACCCATAGCGACGGAGATCGCCCAGAATCTCGTTCAGACTCCGACCAATGACCCTCTGAGGAAAACGGCAAACGACGGTGCCCCGCGCCCTTGTATCCACCTGACCTTACATTCCACGAGAACAGCACTGGCACTGTCGTTTTCATGCCTGCTGCCGCCCCGTTGATCCCGACGTCCTCTTCGCACCCGACAACGAGCACTACGGACCGCGGAAACCCTGTGAACGCGCAGCAAACGGATCTGCAGCACCTGCTCTGCTGTTGCGAACAACCTACGCCGAACAGGCCAATGATCGCTAAGGAGTATGGGGCGGAACATCTGAGCACGAAGGCACACCGAATCCCTGATTGAACGGACGTTCTTCTGGCACCGCTCTGCCGAGGCAATTCCGCCTCGTTCACTCTGCTCACTGGCCGGCCCGGTGTGAGATGCGGACTTGGTTACTCATGCGAGCAGCCGATTTCGGCGAGCAAGGGTGATCCCTATTCCTTCAGCTGCCGCGCGAACAGACGCGGCGTGGGTGTCGGGCCGAAAGCGGTATGAAGGGCCGGTCACGCTGATCGCGGCGACCACGTTCTCGCTCTCGCGGACAGGGGCGGCCACGCACACGATTCCGGTGGCGGATTCCTCGTATTCGTAACCGACGCCTTCGGCGGCGATGCGGTCGAGCTGGGTGCTCAGCGGTCCGGGCAGGATGATGGTCCGCGGGGTGTACCGGGGCAGTGGACCGGAAAGCACCTGCTCTCGGAGGGCACTGTCGGCGTGGGCGAGCAGTACCTTGCCGATCGCGGTGCAGTGCACCGGCATCCGGCCTCCGATTCTCGATGGTGCGCTGGCTTGCCGATGCCCGCCGATCTTGGACAGGTACACGACGTCCGTCCCGTCGAGGACCCCCAGGTGCACCGTCTCGTGGGTGCGCACATAGAGGTCTTCCATGAAGGGGATCGCCACCTCGAGCAGGCTGCGCTCGACCGACGCCCGCATGCCCAGCTCGAACAGGGTGCCGCCGAGCCGGTAGCCGGTTCCGGTGCGGTCCAGCATTCGCACTGCCGCCATGTCGGAGAGGACTCGGTGCAGCGTGCCCTTCGGGATGGACGTCCGGCGTGCCAATTCGGCCAGCGACAGGGTCGAGTCGTCGATGGTGAATGCGTGCAGCACCATCATGATCTTGCCCAGCACCGTCGTAGGGTCGAACTCCTGATCGGACACTGCGAACATCACCTCCGTTGCCGCCGGCGCACCCCCACGATACCGGCAGTGTTCGGCTCAGTGGAACGCAATGCTTGGCAGACCATCTCCCGGCGGCGACAGTGGAACCACAGTCCATTCCCCACGATCGCATCGGGAAGTCAGATGAGCACACCTCAGGGCACCAGCCTGCCCCCCACGGCGCGAGCCTCCGCCGAGGCGGTCGCCGCGGCCGCCGAGCGGCTGAGTATCGCCGCCGCAACTTCCGCGCCGTGCGCGCCGGTCCGCGACCTGATCGGTACCGACGACGCCGCAGCCGCGTACGCCGTCCAGGAACGGATCGTCGCCGACCGGCTCGCCGCCGGTGCGAGTGTGGTGGGCCGCAAGATCGGCCTGACCTCGCCGGCGGTCCAGCAGCAGCTCGGTGTCGACCAACCGGACTTCGGGGTGCTGTTCGACGACATGCGCTGCGCGGAGGCCGTCCCTATCCCGCTGTCACGTCTGCTGCAGCCGAAGGTGGAGGCGGAGATCGCGTTCGTCCTCGACCACGATCTGGTGGACGGGCCACTGGACGACGCCCAGATCCGCGGCGCCGTCGACTACGCGGTGGCCGCCCTCGAGATCGTCGACAGCCGAATCACCGGGTGGGACATCACCTTCGGAGACACCGTCGCCGACAACGGGTCGAGCGGGCTGTTCGTCCTCGGCGCCGATCGTCGCACCCTCGACTCCTTCGACCCGGTCGCCGCGCAGATGCAGATGCTCATCGACGACACCGAGGTGTCGACCGGAACCGGCGCCGCCTGTCTCGGTGACCCGTTACGAGCGCTGGCCTGGCTCGCGCGCACGGCACGAGAGTTCGGCCAACCACTGCTGTCCGGCCAGGTGATCCTGTCCGGCGCCCTCGGGCCGATGGCCGTCATCGACACCGCCGGCACCGTCCGCGCCGACATCACCGGTCTCGGATCGGTCACCGCAACCTTCACCCAGGAGTGAGCACTATGAGCGAGAACACCCGTAAGGTCACCGTCGCAGTGATCGGATCCGGCAACATCGGCACCGACCTGATGATCAAGGTGATCCGCCACTCCGACGTGCTGCAGATGGGCGCGATGGTCGGCATCGACCCCGACTCCGACGGGCTCGCCCGCGCCCGCCGACTCGGCGTCCCCACCACCTCGGACGGCGTCCAGGGCCTGCTGGAGTTGCCGAACTTCGGCGAGATCGACGTGATCTTCGACGCCACCTCCGCCAAGGCACACGCCGCCAACACCGCCCTGCTCGAACCGCTCGGCAAACGGCTGATCGACCTCACCCCGGCCGCCCTCGGGCCGTTCGTGGTGCCGGCGGTCAACCTCGACGAACATCGGGACGCCACCAACGTCAACATGGTCACCTGCGGCGGTCAGGCCACCATCCCGATCGTCGCCGCCGTCTCCCGCGTGACACCGGTCGCCTACGCCGAGATCGTCGCTTCCATCGCGTCGAAGTCCGCGGGACCGGGCACCCGCGCGAACATCGACGAGTTCACCGAAACCACCTCCCACGCCATCGAAGCCGTCGGCGGCGCCGCCCGCGGCAAGGCCATCATCATCCTCAACCCGGCCGACCCGCCGCTGATCATGCGCGATACCGTCCTGTGCCTGATCTCCGCCCCCGACCCGGCCACCCACGACGCGGTGCGCGACTCGATCCAGACGATGGTCGACCACGTCGCGACCTACGTGCCCGGCTACCGACTCAAGCAACAGGTCCAGATCACCCCGGTCCCGGACGGCCAACCCGTGCACACCCTGCTCGCCTCCGGGGACACGGCGGCACCCACCCACCAGGTGACGGTGTTCCTCGAAGTCGAAGGCGCCGCCCACTACCTGCCGGCCTACGCCGGAAACCTCGACATCATGACCTCGGCCGCAGTGCGCTACGCCGAGTCCGTCGCCGACACGATCGCCGCCCCGACCGCGGCACAGGGAGCCACCCGATGACCACACAGCTGTTCATCCAAGACGTCACCCTCCGCGACGGCATGCACGCCGTCCGCCACCGCATCACCCCCGACGACGTCGGCAAGATCGTGGCCGCGCTCGACGCCGCCGGTGTCGACGGCATCGAGGTCGCCCACGGCGACGGACTCGCCGGCGGATCGCTGAACTACGGTCCCGGCAGCAACACCGACTGGGAATGGATCGAAGCCGCCGCCGCCAACCTCACCCACGCCCGGCTGACCACCCTGCTGCTGCCCGGTATCGGCACCATCGCCGAACTCGAACACGCCTACCAACTGGGCGTGCGGTCGGTGCGGGTGGCCACTCATTGCACCGAAGCCGACGTCGCCGCCCAGCACATCGGCAAAGCCCGTGAGCTCGGCATGGACGTGTCCGGCTTCCTCATGATGAGCCACATGACCACCGCA
The DNA here is from genome assembly GCF_003130705.1 of Rhodococcus oxybenzonivorans. Taxonomy (NCBI): domain Bacteria; kingdom Bacillati; phylum Actinomycetota; class Actinomycetes; order Mycobacteriales; family Nocardiaceae; genus Rhodococcus; species Rhodococcus oxybenzonivorans. Next base: position 2,982,677 of record NZ_CP021354.1, read on the forward strand.
CCCGAGCTCGCCGCCCCAGGCCAAGCTCATGGAGTCCTACGGCGCGCACTGTGTCTACGTCACCGACTCCGGCGGCCGGTTGACCATGGACGGGGTGCGCGACCGGGTCCGCGCCTACCGGGAGGTGCTCGACGAGGCCACCGAGATCGGCATCCACGCCCACGAGAACCTGTCGCTGTCGGTCGCCAATTCCGTTGTTGCCGTGGAGGAGGGTGTCACCCGGGTCGACGCCTCGCTGGCCGGGCATGGCGCCGGCGCCGGCAACTGCCCGATCGAACCGTTCATAGCGGTCGCGGACCTGCAGGGTTGGAAGCACAACAGTGACCTGTTCGCCCTGCAGGATGCCGCTGACGACCTCGTCCGGCCGCTCCAGGACCGGCCCGTGCGCGTCGACCGGGAAACCCTCACCCTCGGCTACGCCGGCGTGTACTCGTCCTTCCTCCGGCACGCCGAGGTCGCCTCCCAGCGGTATGGCATCGACGTGCGCACCATCCTCCTCGAGGTCGGCCGCCGCGGCCTCGTCGGCGGACAGGAAGACCTCATCGTCGACATCGCCCTCGACCTGAGCTCCGCGAACACTGAAGCCGCAGTGAACTGAGCCCAGTTCGACGGGGCTTGCCCTGTCGTCTCCGCATGGGTCAAGACGCCGATTGCGTGGCCCTCGATGTACTCGCTCATGTCTGCCTGCGGTTGTCCCCAAGGGAGTCGGCGAGGAGCGGCTTAAGCAGTGGAAGCGATGCCAAAGCACGCAAAGGACGTTGCAGCGAGCCGTAACGTAGCGGTGGAGATCAGACCCCGGCGATGATCAGCTCGAACCGGGGGAACGCACACATCGGCGTAGAGTCCCGGTCCCACCAAGGCCGCGGTTCACCGCTGCTCGACCAGTCATCCGGCGTGGTCGTCTTCTCCCATTGGAAGCGGAGCCAGCCTCGGGCCCGGTCGTTGAGGGTTGTCGTGGACGTCATTGATCTCCTCGAGTCATCGTGTTCTCCCTCAGCCGGGGGGAGTGGCTCGCCGTTGCACGCCCGCACTTGCAGGAGCTTCGCCCGGGCCACCCAGGCCACTTGTCACGTCGGATCCAGCTGGTCGATTGCCGGCTCGCGAGTGATGCGGGCGGCCCAGGGGCGTGGCGTTCGGGTTCCCGCACTTTGATCGCTGGTAGCCGCGACAGGTTGGGGCGGCGGGTGCTGCCGATTGGCACCACGGTGCGGGTGAGTGCGTGAAACCACAGCAGCAGTACGGGGGTTGCATCCCGGCCACCTCTACTCCGTGTCGGCGCTCCTCGAGCTGGGGAAGGATTATCTTCCCGCGCCTTGACCGAGGTGACCGACCGATGGTGCCGCTGCAGTACTCCACGGCCGGTAGGTCTCCGATTGCGGTACAGCCTGATCGTGTTGCAGCACCACGAGGCGATTTCACGGCTGTGATCTCGCGGTGGCACGACGGAGTGGGAGCTGCCGCCAGTAGGGCTGCACCACGGTATCGATGGAAGGTTCACGTCGCCGTCGACAGGACTTTGTGTCACATCTGTTCTGCGGCAGTGGTTGAGGAGACGATACCTGCGATCGAATGGCGGCCGGCGCCGAGAAGTTCCTCGGAAAGCGCTGGATCCGCGGTCCGGACGGCCCGAGCCAGTACCATGGCCCCGACCATTGAGGCGAATGCTTCGAGGGCGGGTTGGCGGAAGTCGTCGATCGATGATGCACCGCTTGGCACGGTTGGGCTGCTCGGGTCTTCGGGGTCATTCGGATCTGCGTCAGGGTTTCCTCGCGCGTTTTCGACCGGTTGGGGGCTTAATAATGCGGCGATGATCTGAAGATACGACTGGACGCCTTCTGCATAGGGTTGTTGGGCAGTTGCTGTGTGCCGGCTGATGTCCGCACCCATTGCTGGAGCGGGGCATGCTTCGCTCAGTACGTCGCGGTGGTACTCGGACAGGTAACGCTCTGCGACCCGTTCGAGTGGGCTCAGGGTCGTTGGGGTGTCGGGTGTCTGAGCTAGGAACTGTTTGATCTCGTCTAGTGTCGCCGTGAACGCAGAGCGGCAGGCTTCTCCGATCAGCGACTCCTTCGATTCGAAGTGGTTGTAGAAGCCGCCTCGCGTCAGTCCGACGTTATTCATGATCTGGTCGATGCCGACCTGATCTGTGCCCTGCTCACGGAACATCACGCTCGCTGTGTCCAGGATTTTTCGTCGATTCAGTTGCTTTGCTTCCTTCGAGATTCGCGGCACCCGCAATCCTCTCCCGTCTAATCCGAACAACAACATGCTGGCCGTGGGTTTAGTCTAGTGAGGTCCTGCCCACGCCAAGCGCAGCTGTGGGATCGCCCGGACCGGGGTTTTCTGCGACTCGGCGGCCACCGGGGCTCCCCGGCGGCCGCCGAGCTCTCATCACGGAGTTAGGTTTCGATCCGCCGCAGCTCGTTCACGTCACTGTTCATCGAGGAACTGCGTGGCGTGCTTGACGAACCGCTCGGGGTACTGAAAGTGGGCGCCGTGACCGGCGTCGGGGTAGAGGATCAACTGAGAGTCCGGGATGTGCTTGGCCATGTCGAGCGAGCTGGCAGTATCGATCATGATGTCGTCGATGCCGTTGACGATGAGAGTGGACTGCTTGATCGCTCCGAGGTAGTCGAAAGGCTTGTCCTTGTCGGCGCTGTCCCGGTAGGCGATCACCGCGGGCCACTGCTTCTGCGCGACCTCCATAGAGCTTGGCGGATCGACGTCGACGGTGCGCTGGTGGCGCCGCTCCCAGAAGTCGAGTCCGGCCTTCTTGGCTTCCTCGGAGCGGCCGAAGAAGAGGTAGAGGAAGTCCGCCGCCTCCGGCACCGGATTCGCCGCCACCTTGGGCACCTTCGGGTCGCTTCCAAGGATCAGGCCTCGGGGCCCCGTTCCCAGAAGCAGAAGCTTCCGCACCAGCTCGGAGTGCCGGAGGGCGAGCTCCTGCACCTGCATCCCGCCGATCGAGAATCCGAGCGCGTCGACCTTGTCGACGCCGATCGTTCGGATGAATGCGGCGATGTCGTCGGCCATTTCCTCGATCGTTTCGCGGGGCTCACCTTCGGATCCCGCGATGCCCCGGCCGTCGAACAAGATCACCTCGCGATCCCGAGCAAAGCTATCGGTGATGATCGGGTCCCAGTGGTCCATGCCGGCACGGTAGTGCGGGATGAACAATACGGGGGTAGTTCCCTCCTTGCCCCAGCGGCGATAGGCGTACTTCAGGCCGTCGATCTCGACGAAGCGTGTGGGGGCGGTGGTATGGGTGTCAGACACGTGTTCCTCCTGCGGTGTTGGTGTGCCGGAGACTTAATAATGATGGGCAACATTAAAAATAGCAAGTGCGCCATTCGTGCGCCGTGTCGTGGAGAACGGCGACCGCGGCGGACGCCCGTGGCATTCGAGTCCCGCTGGGTGAGGGCCGTTCCCGGGCCGAAGGCCTCGAAGGTCTGGGATAGTCGACCAACACCGCCATCTCGTAACCGACTTGGCGGATGTCGCAGTCCGCCGAGGCCAGCACAGCCAGCTGCGATCCGTCACCGACGCTCGGCAACAGTAGGTATCCGCTGTGCATTTCGACGACCAACTGCAGCACCCCACCCGGTTCGAACAACTCGGACACGGCAGCCGACAGACTGGCCAGACCCGAACTGACTGCCGCCAGTTGAGTCGCCCGATCCTCGGTCAGATGTTCGCTGGCTGCCATGAGCAGCCCGTCTGCCGAGACGAGGACTGCATGGGACACGCGGGGCAGGTCGCGGGCCAAGTTCGATACCAGCCAGTCCAGCGGGGGTGTTTCATGGAACTCGTTAGTGGTGCTGCCTTTCATCGATAGGTGTCGCTGTCGATCCGGTCATCGTCACAAGGATCGACCCGATGCCTACCCGTCCCGCACGCCGCTTAGATGGGCCGTGAGATTGTCGCGGATCGATTCCAGATCACGCCGCGCAGTACTGGCGCCGGCCACGCCACCGGGGACCATTCGTTCTCCTGGAACACGTTGCGGCAGGGGTGATCCGGAAACATATCGACTTGCGCCTCGGCGGCATGGCGAGCGGCCGACCACCCGGGTCGGCGGGCGAGACCCACTTCTGGCGGGGGTGTGAACTGATTGTTGCCGGGTCGGTCAGCCAATCCGAGACCATGCTCGAATAGATGGGGGTGGTGATCGTGGTCTCGTTCTCCTGCTCTCCAGGTGCAGTGCTGGGCGCTGGTGAGGTGGAGCGAGCAAATCCTGTGGACCAAGTCTCGACGGGGTACTCCCGGTGCCGTTGTTGGACGGCGAGTTCTCTGCATGGGCGCCCAGATTCGTCTCTGAGGCTTTCCGCCCCTCCGGTGCGAAGCCCGGAGACAGGTACTTGTCAGAGGAGACGGCTGCGGCCGGTTCAGTGGCTGGATCTCCCCGCAGCGTCAGTGGCAGTGGTAGTGACGGGACTTCTGTGGGTTCGCGGCGGGTAATGGCGGCGGCCGGGCGAGGGTATTCGCGGCGGTCGCTGCAGGCCGTGAGGGGAGGTCGGTGTCGACTCGGGACACGAGAAGCCGCGCCGGGATACCGATGGTAGCGGTGACTCCGAACTCGACGACATCGAGGCCGCAACCGTGCTGGCCGCCCTGGTGGAAACCACCGGCGGGCGCTGGCCCACCCGCCCGTCACGCACCACCCGGCTCCTGGTCCGCCTGGACATCGCCGGCCACCATCCCCACATGGCCGAGGTCATCCACACACTGGCCACTGACCCGTGCTGGCCGCCACACGCCCGCGAGATCGCGGCGACCTCGGCCGACTGGTAGCGCCGAGGAGCTGTTGGTTCCTGCGAGCGGGTCGGGCTCGGTACGGTGCTGGGATGTCGCAGAACGGTGCTGATCCGAAGGACGATCCCGACTATCTGACATTGCCGGAAGCGGGGAAGGAGTGTGGCGTCGGGGTTTCGGTGTTGCAAGAGCTCATCCGGGCACGCACGCTCGTCGACGGGGTTGTTCGCACGAAGCTTGGCCACGCGTACCTGCATCGTGATCACGTGCCGAGTTGGTCCGAGGTGGAGTCCACCCTCGCCCCAGGTGTATCAGCAGCAGCTCGGCCGCGTCGAGAAAGCGATGGGAGCTTTCGAGGCGGAGGTGGAGGCGGTGCGCTTCGACCTCAACGAAGCGCAAGCCGATCCGAATGCGGCGCTCGGAGAAGATCTGCGCTCGGTGGGCGTCCATGCATAGAGCTCCAGCGGGAAGACGTTGTGCGGGGCATTGAGCAAATTGATCTGGAAGTGTTGGCGCTTTCCGCTGTAAGGGGCCACCTCGACGACGTCCGTCGCCCGAAATGACCGCAGGACTTGACCGAAGATGCGGATGATGTGCGTGTGTCAGGTCTCCGAGGGCGGTCAGGGTCGTGGGAGGCGCTCGGCGCATCCACACCGTGACTGACCTCTCGCGGAGCTGCGGTGGCAGTGACCGGCGACGAGAGCAACGCGATGACACAGGCACTACCCGCGCCGGCGCAGGCCAGCGAGCGCGTGAATATCGTCATGGTGAGACGATCCTTTCCGTTCGGGTGTCTACATCATGCGCGGCGACGTCCCTGGTTGTGCGCAGCCGGTCGTTGACCGAGGAATCGGTTGGCAGTGACCAAAGAGTTCACCGATACACAATTGTCGAGTGCTGCCTGGTCGGGGACTCGGGCGTCGTCGGCGATATCGAGCATGACCATGACCCCGGCCGGCCCGATGCCGGATCCGCGCATGTACGTGGTGAGGACGTCGGACACGAGACGGTCGGGCACGATCCGGCCGCTCGCGTTCAACAGCGGGATGGATCCAGACAGCAGGTCGTCGGCTTTCCTTCTGGTGATTCTCATCCGAAATATGCTGCCGAATAGTGTTATTCATTCCTAGGCGAGCTGTGCAGAACAGGGGTCGCCGGATGTGTGGCGGTGGAAGATGTCACAACCCACTGCAAGGCTCAGGTCAAGGCGTCCGACTCGCCTTGGCGGAGGCGGGGCCTCCGCGTCGGTGGGGGTTCCTTTTCTTTGCGCGAACAGGGCCTGCTGCTCCCGCTAGTCGGTAAACATTTCGGACACGCTCCGGCGCAAATTACAAGATGGAACTAGCGGTAATCGGCCGCGAAGACCTCACGGTGCACATCGAATGGAACCAGGGCGAGATCATCTCCTGGACCCCGGGCAAGTTCGACGAGGACGATCGGTGGATCGTCCTCAACAGTGAACTCGCTGCGTGGCAGCGGGCCGCCGACGGTGTCGAGGAAGGTGGAAAACGCGTGATGGCAGGCGAACTCACGTTCGTCAAGGGCCCGATGACCGCGGCAATCGAAAACGCCGGAGCCCTCAACAACTTCCTGCGGTCCGGGGGTCGTGTACCGACCGAATGGGCAGTCTGACACTCGCAAATTCAACCGACCGGACGCGGTGTTCAGCACGGACACCAACGCCGCCGCGACCATTGTCTTTCGCCGCGATCACGCCACCGTCTGCAACGACATCGTGAACGACCCGCCGTCGTCGTGTGGGCGACCGTTGGACAGATTCTCGACGTCTCCCAACTGGAAATGAAGGCAGGCGGGCTACTGCCTGTCGGCTTCTTCACCCGGCGTGGAGTAGGGGTAGTACGCGACATCGTGACCACAAGCTGATCGTCAAGGGCCTGCTGACCCGTCCGATGACCGCACTGCGGATGATCGCCATGCTGTCCGTGGCGAGCTGATCGATCTCCCCTTCACCCGGAGGAACGATGCCCGTATCCGCCTTCGTGTACCGCTGGATCGCGATCGACCGCGGCGGTGCCCGTCCCCAGTCCGGAGTTCCATGAGCCTCCTGTCGCGTCCGGACTTTGACGCGCTCAACTCTCAAATCCGCTACCTCATGTTCTCGGTGTTCCAGGTGGAACCCGGTGTCCTCGGAGACGACCGAGAAGCGGTGATCAAAACAGGCACTGCTCTTCGTCGAAGGTCAGGCCGACAAGGGCGTCATGGTCCGCGGCCTGCACGACGTCGCCGGACTGCGCGCCGACGCCGACTTCATGATCTGGACGCACTCGGCGAGCATCGAAGCCCTCCAGGCCATCTACGCCGACTTCCGCCGCATCACCGCCCTGGGCCGCGCAAGCAAGCCCGTGTGGAGCAACGTCGCGTGCCACCGGCCCGCCGAATTCAACTAGAGCCACATCCCGGCGTTCCTGGCCGGCGAGGACCCGGGCAACTACATCTGCGTCTACCTGTTCATCCGCTCCTACGAGTGGTACCTGCTGCCCGTCGACGAGCGGCGCAAGATGCTCGCCGACCACGGATGGCGGCCCGCACCTACAAGGACGTCCGCGCCAACACCGTGCCCGCGTTCGCGCTCGGCGACTACGAGTGGATCCTGGTGTTCGAAGCGCCGGAGCTGTACCGCATCGTCGACCTCATACGTGATCTGCGCGCCACCGAGGCACGCCTGCACGTCCGCGAAGAGGTGCCGTTCTTCACCGGCCCGCGGGTGGACGTGGAGACCTTGATCGCTTCGCTCCCGTGACGACACCGCGGCACCGCGTTCACGCGGTTCGAACTTCGGTCCACCTGGTGTTCCCGGCGAGTAGGCTCATCGGCAAGGGAGTCGAGACACGACCGGCTCGGAGTCCGTCGCCGCACGGCGGCGCGTGACGAGCGGGCTGTGCACGGATCGTGGCGGCGCAGTATGGACCAGATACACGAAAAACCTCGCCCACCGAGGGCGTGCTACCCATGACGGACAACGACGGTCCCGGGCCTGGCCACGGACTGATCCCCGCCCTGATCGCGGAACTCGAAGCTGACGGTTTCGAGGAGATCAGCGAGATCGGGCACGGCGGATTCGGTATGGTCTTCCGGTGCCGAGAACCGTCCTTGGACCGAACAGTGGCAGTGAAGGTGCTGAACTCCACCTTCGACGAGGACGGTTACGCCCGGTTTCTGCGCGAGCAGCGTGCGATGGGGCAGCTCTCGGGTCATCCGAACATTGTCAACGTGCTCCGGATCGGGGCTACCGCCAGCGGCAGGCAATTCCTCGTCATGCAGTACCACGCGCGCGGATCCCTGGACGCGGTGCTGCGTCGCAGTGGCCAGCTCGAGTGGAGTGCCGCTGTCCGAATCGGGGTGAAGCTCGCCGGAGCCCTCGAAACCGCACATCGTGCGGGAATCCTTCACCGTGATATCAAACCCGGCAACGTACTGCTGACCAGCTATGGCGAGCCGCAGCTGTCGGATTTCGGGATCGCACGGATCGCAGGCGGATTCGAGACCGACACCGGCACCATCACCGGGTCGCCGGCCTTCACGGCACCGGAGGTCCTTGCCGGTGATCCCCCAACCATTGCCTCCGACGTCTACGGGCTCGGAGCTACGTTGTTCTGTCTGCTCACCGGGCACGCTGCGTTCGAACGCCGCTCCGGTGAGCAAATCGTCGCCCAATTCTTGCGGATCGCGGCAGAGGCGGTTCCGCGTTTGCCGTCAGACGGCATCCCCGCTGATGTCCGCGCCGCAGTCGAAGCCGCGATGGCACGCGATCCCGGCCGGCGCCCGGCAACGGCAGCCGAGTTCGGGCATCAGCTACGGGCGGTCGAACGCAGCCACGGCCTGCCCGCGGACGAGATGGCGTTACCGCAGGGTTTGCACTCGGACGCGCCGGATCCCCCTCGGCCGAGCGATACCGGAACGGTCACTTACGCCCTGACCGAACACGGTCAGCCCGCTGATGGGGGCGAACCACCGCCGCAGCCTCCCAGTGCCTCCACCAAGTATCGGCCACCCACGCCGTCCCGCGCCCTCGTGGTGCGCGGCCGGCTCGCCGAGCGCTTACACGATGCCGGCCGCCGCCGGCTGATCTTGATTCACGCCCCAGCGGGTTTCGGCAAGAGCACCCTGGCAGCGCAGTGGCGCAGCATCCTCGCCGACGACGGTGTCGCGGTGGCCTGGCTGAGTATCGACGCCGACGACAACAACGTCGTGTGGTTCCTGTCCCACCTCATCGAGGCGATTCGTGTCGTCCGACCCGACCTGGCGGCCGAACTCGGGCAGATCCTCGAAGACCACGGCGACGAGGCCGACCGGTTCGTCCTGACGGCGCTGATCAACGAGATCCACACCAGCCGCGATCCGCTGACCGTCGTCGTCGACGACTGGCACCTGGTCAAGGATTCCGCCACCATCGCCGCGATGAGCTTTCTCCTCGACCACGGTTGCCATCACCTCCAAGTGGTGGTCACCACCCGCAGCCAGTCCGGCCTCCCGCTCGGCCGGCTGCGGGTCCGGGACGAACTGGTCGAGATCGACTCCACAGCCCTGCGGTTCGACGAGGAGGAATCGCGGCAGTTCCTGGTCGACGTCGGCGGACTGGCCCTCGATCGGCCAGCAATTGCTGCCCTGCGGGACTCCACCGAGGGCTGGGTCGCCGCCCTGCAACTGGCCACCCTGTCCTTGCGCGGACGCGACGATCCGGCGGAGTTCATCGCGAACCTGTCCGGACGTCACCGAGGGATCGCGGGCTATCTCGCCGAGAACGTCCTGAGCGCGCTCGAGCCGGAGATCCTCGACTTCATGCTGGCCACGTCGGTTACCGAACGCCTGTGTGCCGACCTCGCCGAAACCCTGGCCGGCGTTGCCGACGGCCAGGGTCTGCTCGAGCAGATCGAGGAACGCGATTTGTTCCTGCGCGCCCTCGACGAGGACCGCGAGTGGTTCCGGTACCACCACCTCTTCGCGGACTTCCTCCGTCGCCGACTGCAACGCGATCAGCCGGCGAGAACCGCTGAACTGCATCGCATCGCGTCACGCTGGTTCGTAACGCACGAGTTCCTCAGCGAGGCCGTCGACCAGTCGCTCGCTGCGGGAGACCCGGACCAGGCGGCCGAACTCGTCGATTCTCGCGGATTCGCCTTGATTGAACGATCCCAGATGGCGACGGTTCTCGGGTTGATCGGCAAACTGCCCCCTGATCAGATCGAGCGCCGTCCGCATCTGCAGATCGCCGCGGCGTGGGCGCACATCCTGCTCCACCATCGTCCGACCATCGTCGACAGCGCCCTCGACTCCGTTCGGATCGGGCTGGCTGCTCTGCCCGAGTCGGGCAATGCCACCGCGGCCCTGCGTGCCGAAGCATCGCTCGTCCAGGCCGCGGCGGACCTGTTCCGGGACCGCATTGATGATCTCACCGAGTTGATCTCGGACTGCCTGGCACGAGAGAAGACTATGCGGCCTTTCGCGTTGGCGGGCTCGGCGAACGTCGCCTCCTACGAGGCCATTTATCGCTTCGACTTCGAGGCCGCCAAGCGCTGGCAGGAGTGGGCCGCCCCCTTCCACGCGCGCACGTTGGGCCCCTTCAGTGCGATCTACGGATACTGCTTGTCCGGGCTGGCCGAGAGCGAACTGCTGAACGTCCAGGAGGCCGAAAGCTATTACCGCAAAGCCTATGATCTCGCCAGGCGGTCGGGAGGACACCGTTCCTACACCACCCGGCTCGCCGGGACGATGCTCGGCGAATCGCTCTACGAGCAAGGTCACCTCGACGACGCCGAACGTCTTCTCGACGAATGCTCCGAACTCGGATCCGAGGGCGGCGTCATCGATTTCATGCTTGCCACATACGGCACCGGCTCCCGGATCAAGGCCCTTCGCGGCGATATCGTCGCGGCCGCACGTCGCCTGGACGAGGGGACCCAGATCGCCACCGCGCTGTCACTGCCGCGTCTGGCCGCCCGGATCGAGAACGAACGCACGCGATGGCAGATCGCCCCGGGACAGTATCCGCCGGCGATGACGGCGGTCCGTGACCGGTCCGACGCCACGACGCCAACCTCTCACCCCATCAACGGTGTCACCGAGGTGACCGCGGAACTCAATGAAGACTCCGCCATTCGCCGGCTCCTGACAAGCGGAGATCCCGGCGACGCCGCGCTCGCGCACAGGCGGGCCGAGAAGCTGCTGGCCAGGGCCACCTCGTTGCACCGCCCACGGGCCACACTCCGCGCGAGCCTGCTGCACGTCGTCACCACCCGTCGAGTGCAGGGAGAACACGCCGCGCTGGACGCCCTGGTCCCCCTCGTCACGCAGTGCTCCCACCTCGGGCTGCTCCGGCCGCTATGCGATGAGGGACCGACACTGACCCAGCTCGTAGCCACCCTGGCCGAACTACGAGAGGCCCGGCAATGGGAACCCGGATGGCCTGCAGTTCCGACAACATTCCTTCGTGCGGTGCTGGCCTCCAACGCCGAGACCTCCCCGCCGCCGACACCCGCTTGACCACCGACCGCTCGGCCGGGCGTCCATCGGGCGCCGCGTGACGGCAGCCGGATCATCCGTCGGCGCATCACCGGGCACTGAGTGATCTCACCGTATCGGACAGTCCAAACCCCCAGCGCTGACGCGACATACACCGCGGTCAAGTCGCCGCCGATGTTCGTTGCGCCGAGGGGATCACTCCTTGGGACTGCCCCCACCCTGGTTGACACACGGGGTGTGCAGTTTCAGGCCGCCGTGTGCGGGGTGACCTCGCCGCCCGCTGTCATCGGGTCGCGATCGAGGGCCGGTGGGCGACGACGATGCGGTTCTTCGCCGGCCCCACCCTGCTGGTCGTCGATGAACTGGGCTATCTCCCGTTGCCGGGCGAGGCGGCGTCGGCGCTGTTTCAGGTTGTCATGCAACGGTATTTGAAGTCCTCGATCATCATGACGACAAACCGCAGTGTCGGTGAGCGGGGTCAGGTCCTCGGTGACACCACCGTCGCCGCGGCCATGCTCGACCGGCTACTGCACCGGTCCGTGGTGCTCAATCTGGACGGGGACTCCTACCGCCTTCGTGATCATCACGCCCGCTCCGAAAACCTTCACAAAGCCACCACCACACCCCGCCAACCGCTACAGTCATCACCGCTCACAGGCGGGCACTTTCACCAAGCATGTCTGAGCACTTTCGCCGAGCGTCATCAGTCCAGGCTGACAAGGTGGGGGAGCAGCTGTACGCAGCCAGCCATCGCGGAGAATCCAGTCGCATCGCGCAGCGCCGAGTGCACTCGCAGCCCGCCCAACGTGACCGCGACGGCGAGCGCAACTGCCAGCACCACCGTGATCTTCCACAGCAAAGGCCAACCCGGGATCCGCGACCAGCTCCGCCTCTGCTGGGACGTGTGTTCACCGTGCATCGCGAACGCGGACTCCTTGAGTACGGGGGGTGCCTGCGAATGTCGAACCCGATGATCGACCCTTTTGGTTTACTGAGCGACCGTGACCCGGGTGCGCCCTCATACTCCGGATCCGCTGCTCGATCTCGGTGTAGATTCGGTTTTGGATCGGTGCGCCCAGGTCGGAGGCGGATATGCAGCAGCAAGCGAGCGCGAGAGTTCGGTGCTGATCTGACCGTCCTTTACCAGCTGCCGCAATCGTTCGAAGAAGCGGGCACGTGTCATCCCGAACAGCACGAAGGTGTCCTCGGCCGGCGCTCCACCAAATGGTGCCCACTTCAGCGCGAACTCGACGAAGTCCTCAGCCTCCGTCGTGAGTTGGGTTTGTCCCTGGCCGCGAAGCCACGCCGCGCGCAGGCGATCGCGGCCCCGTCGGTACCGACGGGGCCGTTGGTCGTGGTCGGCTGTCACGTCCCGTGTACCCGCGGGTTCGTGACGTCCCGCGGATGTCGGTTGTGGTCCTTCGGTGCTTCTGTACGAGACTGTGGTCATCGTAGGCTCCTTTTCGTCCCGGGACGGAGGGTCGTCGAGGAGGATGGGGTGCGCATCGGCTTGTAATCAATTGCCGATGACCGGCAGGAGCAGGGAGATCCGCAACTTCGAGTCGATGGTCTGGCTCAACGCGAGGGTCTGGTCCAGCAATGGGCCGAGGGCGCGCGCTTTGGTGTCGGCGTCGACGAGGGTTTCCGCGACGGACGCTGCAGGGGTCGCTGCCGCATTCGCCTGTTCCGTGGCGGACTGGCCGGCGGCGACAATGCCTTGCAACGGAGCATCGGCCGATTGCAGTGCGGTGGACAGGGCCTGCAGTTGCTCGCCAAGTGATCCCAGGGTGATATCCGCGCGGGTAAGGGAATCGATCACCCCCACTACCTGCGGCATGCCCCGATGGATAGCGTCGTTCGCTGGTGGCAACTGCGCAGCACCGTCTAACGCCTTATCGGTGGTTTGATCGACGGTTCTCGCCTGCGCGACACCGTCTTTGAAGATGTCATTGGAGACACTCAAGTCTCGTGTGACGATCAAGATGCCCACTAACATGCCAATGGTGAAGCCCAGGGCGATCGCCCAGGAAAGCCGAAACATAGCGGTGTCCTTTCGCTCGCTCAGCGAGCGATATTCCGAAGAAGGCGAGTTTCACGGGGTCGGGGTGGGTGCGGGAACTCCCAAGGGCGGAAGATTCAGTGAATTGACCGGCGGGCCGATAACAGCGAGCAGGGGGCCGAATTCCTGGACGTGCCTGGCCTCTTCCTCGATGTTCGCCAAGCTTTCTGCGATCGCCGAACCGCGGGGGCCGAGTTCGCTGAGGGTTCCCTGGATGGTGGTCAGATTCTGTTCGATGGACTCGAGTTGGGTGGTCACCGATCCGACTGCTGTGGCTAGTCCTGCGACGGTCGGGCTGGCTTCGTTCGCTCGGCCGGTGACTGTGGCGAGCAAATCGGGCAACGGTGCCGCGATCGTGCTGACGTCCTTGGTGGAGGAATTCACGCTGGTGGTCTGGCCGGGTAGTTCCCCGGCCTTGTTGGTCAGGCCCTCCAGATCGTTCGCCAGAGGAGTCAGGGCCTGGATGTCGACGGCGAGTTGCGCGTGCTTGGGCACGAAGATGGAGGCCAGCTCCTCGAGTTGTCCGGCCGAGGTGATCAGTTCCTGGCTCAACGCCGACGGCCGCCCCAACGGGTCACTCACGTCGTCCGGGCCGGGTACGAATCCGTTGAGGAGGCAGAGGGCTAGTGCGGGACCGATCCCGAGAACCATTACGACGGCGATCCATCGTTTCTTCGAAATCATCGCTGTCCTTCGGTGGGGGCGGGAATGATTGCCCCGGTCTCGGGAACCAACGCGAGCTTGTTCGTGGTGCGCGTCAGTTCGTCGTTGAGTTGGTTGACCAGCTCGATCGCATGGGTCAGTTCGCTGTCGACCGTCGTCACCGTTGTATCGGCGTTGGACGAGACTTCGTGCAAGGACGCGGCCGAACCCTGCAGACTGGTGGCGACCGTCTGGAGCTGCTGCGCGATCTGAGTGTCACCCTGGCCGGCGGCCACCAGCGCCTGCGCGTCCGGAAGTAGCGCCGCCAGATGGTCGACATCCGCTGCGGCAGTGAGGTTGAGTTGAGCCAGAATGCCGGCTAGTTCATCGAGCTGCTTGCGGGCGGTCGCGGGCGCGGTCAGGTCGGTGCGCTGGGCGAAGAAGTCATTGGTGAGCCGGAAATTGTCCACTGTCGTGCGAGCGCTGTCCTGCACCTGCAGACCCTTGTGGATGGTGGCCATCACCATCGCAAACAGCGCTACGGCCAGCACGGCGGCGAGACGGCCGAGCCACTCGGTGGCCACCGCGAATCCGGAGGAACCCGGAACCATCGCGGCGGGTACATCCACCCGCCGCCGCAGTTTCCTCTTCCGCATCGGCAGCGCCGACACGGGCCCATCGAATCGTTGAGCGCCGGGCGACCCGCGGTCCGGGAGTCCCTCTGGCGAAGCGTCAGAGCCCTGGTTCATGAATTATATCCAGTCGAGAGAAGGGACGGAGAGATCGAAGGCGTTGCGCGGCGACCTAACCGGGTAGCGGGAGCATCTGGTTGATCGTCTGCACAGACGCCACCGAACTCCGAAGGTCCGCAACCAACGCTTGGATTACCGTGAGGAGCTGATTGCCTTGCTCGCCGAACGCCTGAGCGGAGGTCACCAGCGGCAGTACGGTGTTCTGAACCTCTCCGAGAATCCCTTGGATGTTGGTGAGTTGCTCGTTGGTCATCTGCGCACCGGAGGTGCTGCTCGAGAGCATCTGGGCAGCGGGGCTGATGGCCTCGTCCAGTTTCGTCAGCAGCGGACCCAGCGCCGATGTGGCATCGAGGGCTCCACGCGCGGTGTTCGTCAGGTCTGTCATCTGGCGGAGTTCACTGGTGAGCTTGTCGTTGACACTGACGATGTCCTCGGACGCAGCAATGCTGGTCAGATTCGCTCGCTGCTGGTTGTCGAGGCGATTGTTGAGATTGAAGATTACAAAGGCGAGCAGGCCCAGCACGCCGACCGCCACGATCGACAGGACCATGCGGGCGGGACCGCCACGTCGTCCGAAGAAAACCACGAATGTTCCCTACTTTCCGGACAAATCGTTTGCCGACTCTTCCGCGGAGAGGCGAGCGTTATGAACTTTGTCCGCGGTCGAGCGCGCGTCGGCAAGGATCGCGTCCATGGCGGCGGTGTTGCCGTCCAGCGCAGCGGTGGCGCCGTCGATCGGCAACTGCAACGAGTTGACGTGCGCGGTAAGCGTTTCCAGCGACGTCACGAGTTCGGTGACATTGGCGCCGGCGTGTTCAAGGGTGGCCTGAAGATCACCGGTGATGTGGCCGGTCAACGTCGTCAGTTCCGCACTGACGGCTGTGTCGGTGGCGTGCACGCTCGCCAGAGCGGCCTCCATCTTGTCCAGAGCGGTGAACGCCGACAGCGTGACCTGCTCGTGCTCGACCAGTTCAGTGAGCGCCGGGTTGTACTTGTTTGCCGAGACCACCGCCTGATCGAGGCGGTACGGCGTCGCGGTCAGGTTGTAGACACGGGGTGCGAGGTAGAACGCACCGAGCGGAATCAAGGCCGCCACCAACACCGCACGCCCTATGTTCGTCATACGCGAGGCCTGCGCCGACTGCTCGACTACCGCATCCTGTTCGTCCGGCACAGGCCAATCGTATTGATCGGTGAGTGAATCGCCGCCACCAGGCTCGGTCCTGTGGCGGTTGCGTCCAGGCAGGGTCATTAGTCGGCCGCCGAGACCAGCGCGATTGTGCGCAGTGCTGTTACCGTGTGGGTCAGGAGCCCTTTGATGACGAGCCTGCGAGTAGCGATCTCCTTGAGCACCCTGATGCCGCGATTGGTGAAGAAGCCCACCGGAATCAAGCCGCCCGCCTTCATCGGCAGCTGCGAGACTTCGAGAAGCTGGTCGACGGTTGCATACACGGTCACGCTCGGCCGGCCGACGACATCGTTGTACACCACTGCCTTGTCGGTACCCAACACGATGGTGCATGCTTCCTCGGTGTCGGTGCTGACGATGGTGATCGGCCGGGAAACCTTACGTGCGAATTTCGCTCGGTCGGGGAAGTTTTCGAAGTTCTGACCGAGTAGCGTTCCTACGATGGTGGCGACGCCGTTCGCCTCCGGCCCGTCGAAAAAGGTGACGGGATACGCCGTGGGTTTGGCAGTTGTCATGGGTGGGTGCCTTTCAGGGTAGAGGGACGGTGCTCTACTTGTGTGCTGGACTCCCCTTGTTGTGGCAGCGGTGCCCGCATTGAAGTGATGCCGGACGGATCACACGTTCCAGTCTGTGTCGATCTGTCCCCAAGACCGGAGGAAGCTGTTGAGGGCGTCGGCGTTCGAGATCGCGGCGGCGAGAGGTCCCTTCACCAGCTTCAACCGCCCAGCCATCAGGAGCTTCTTGCCCTCCGAGACGCCGTCGGCACACTCGCGCCAGGTGGGGAGAGCTGCACCTACGATCAACCACAGGTCCTCGTCGTAGGACTCGGCGGGGGTCCAGGAAACAATCTGTCCCGCTTTCCATTCCACATGGGTGATCAGGTCATCGCGGTCGAGTGTGCTGAGAGCCATCCGGTTAGTGAATGACGCGGGATCGTGGAAACCCCGCTGCATCTCTTCATTTGCGTTCACCACTGCCTTGGCAGCGTCGCACCATTCCTGTGAGAAGAACGAGAGACTCATCTGATAACTCCTTGGTCGTTTCAGTGGATGTGAGCGGAAGTAGGGAATGCGGACCTGTCGTCGACCTTGCTGGTACGGCGATCGATGTTTTTCGGACTGTTCGATCAGGTTGTTGCAGGGCAGCGGGGACGGCAGCATCCGGCGTACGTGCGCAAAAAGTTTTGCCGCCGCAGTAGGCGACGTTTCAAGTGGTCCCTGTGGTTTCCATCTTGGTGAATGCGATCACAACCAATCGCCTGTTGTGATGCAACGCACGCTACCGGTGCTGAATTTAGATTGTCAACACTAGCTTCAACCGTCCAGCCATCAGGAGCTTCTTGCCCTCCGAGACGCCGTCGGTACACTCGCGCCAGGTGGGGAGAGCTGCACCCTTTTGTGCGAATAATGGCGGGACATAGGGTGTTTCGTGTTTTCACCATCGCCACGTCTGCCACCGATGCGTGTCACCGACCCTCCGGCCCGGCGCTGGCCACCTGCGGTGTCCCCTGATCGGAGCTCCGCTGCGCTCCGCTCTGTGGAAGAACACCGTTCTTTTCACTCCCTTGAGGTGGCTGAACATGTCGTTGTCGTTCCACCGCGCCACAACCGGCCAGTGAGCCCGGAAAGTCGTTCGCCGTGGGGTTGTTCTCGCTGCCGCCACCCGTGGGTAGTCCCATTTCAGGGGAAAACCGCCGTACCGGCCTTTGTTAGGCATGAGTTGTGGGAGGTAACCCCAAGCTTGCCTGGTCGAACGGATGGCCGTTCGACACGGAGAAATCTGTCGGTTGGACGTTGTTGACGATCACGAAGACATCGTTGCGCGCGACGGCACCGTGTCGCTCGACATTGTCGGCGATGAGCGAGTACAGCTTTCGCTTCGTCAACGCCGACCGATCCCTGCCGCCGGTGACACGTACCAGCAAGAACTTCTCGCTCCTGAGTCCCATGAAGTGCGCGTCGAATACAAATTCGTGCGGCTCCAGTTGGTGCACAATCTGGAAGCGGTCGCCTCTCGGCACCTCGTACGCCTCAACCAACGCGTCATGCAGAGTGTCCGTGATCATTTGTATCTCCGCCGGCGTACGGCCTCGACGCATGAAGATCTCGACAACGGGCATTACGACTCCCCTGGGCCTTCGGCGGTAGCCGCGGCTTCCGATGCCACTATTGCCCCTGTCCGGGCCATCTCGGCAATATCCTCCCGGCTGAAGCCCAGTTCGGTCAAAATCTCGGTGTTGTTCTCACCTTGACGTGGCACGAACTGATCTTCTATCAGTTCGGCCGAGTCCGCGAAATGCCACGGTCGACCGGGAATGCGGTACTTCGTCCCGGAACTCGCCGACACAGTGCGGACCGCGCCCCACGCGCTCGACCAGTCACTCTCGGCGAATTCGCGCACAGTACGCACTTGACCGGTGGCCACCTTCGCCTCGTCCATCTGCGCGTCCAGCGTCGCCATGTCACTGAAGGTGAGAATCCAGTCCTGAATGATCTGTTTCAGTGCATCCATGTTCTGCAACCGGAGTTCCGGCGTAAGGAAGCGAGGATCATCGGCCAGGTCGCCGCGTCGCATCGCCGCCAGGTAGAACGGGAACGACATGCTTCCGACCAGGCTCATGGGGCTGACGAAACGCTCACCACCCGGGCCGATCAGATCAGGTCCGTCGACTGCACCAAGGATTGGTCTCTCTTCCCCCAAATCGTCGTCGGCGAGCTCGACGTGCACTCGCTCGTTGATGGACATCATCACTGCTGCCATGGCGACATCGACGTACTGGCCCCGGCCGGTTCGCTCCCGCTGAGTAAGGCACGCCAGGATGGCGATCGCGGCATGCAGGCCTGAATACACGTCGGCATGGGACAACGAGTCGCTACGCAACCCGTCGTGGCCGAAGTGTGCTGCCGTAGTGGCGGTCAGTCCCGTTTCGGCTTGCACCGTCGGCGCGTACGCCATCCTGGATCGCTCCGGACCGTGTTGGCCGTATCCACTGATCGAGGCGTAGACAACACGCGGGTTTCGGGCAGAGACCGACTCGTAGTCGAGACCGAAAGCCGCCAGCGCACCCGGACGAAAGTTCTCGACGATGACGTCGGCTTCGTCGCACAGGCGAAGCGCTATTTCCCTGGCACCAGGAACGGTCAGATCGACGCTGAGATTGCGCTTTCCGGCGTTCTGCTGAGCGTAGTAACCCGACACGCTGCCGTCATTCGGAAAGGCGCGCCGCGAAAGGTCGCCGCCCGGGGGTTCCAGCTTGACCACATCGGCACCGAGGTCGAGCAACGTCTTGCCGCAGTGGGGCCCGGCGAGCACGCGTGAGAAGTCGACGACCTTGATACCCGCGAGCGGAAGATTCGACGTCATCGCCTCAGGCCCCCTCGAACTGGGCCACGCCGATGCCGTTCTCACGGTAGGACTTGACGCCGGTGCGGAAATCAGCGGAACGCAACACCGCCTGCTGGATTTCGATCATCGCCTCATCGGCTGCAGCGACGCCCTGGTCCACTGCGACGGACACCAGCCTCTTGGATGCCGCATGGGCCACGGTAGGTCCATGTGCCAGCTCCTGAGCGATCACCATCGTCGCAGCGTCCAGCTTCTCGTCTTCCACAGTCCAGTTGACGATATTCCACCGTTCCAAGGTGCTGGCGGGGTAGCGACGGCCCAACAAGACCATTTCTTTGGCGCGAGCGGCACCCGCTCGGTGCGTCAATCTCTGGATTGCGCCCATCAGTGGTTGCAGTCCGACAGTGACTTCCACCGAACCGATTTTCGCGGATTCTGCCGCAACGATCAGGTCGCATGCCAAGGCGAGTTCGAAGCCACCACCGACGCACACGCCGTTGACGCTTGCCACGATGGGCGCGGGGAATTCGGTGAAGGCCTTCAAAGTCTGCACGAATCCCCAGTCGAGGTAATCGGCCTGATCCATTTCCGCCAGCATGTCGTCGAGGTTCGCGCCGGCCGAGAAGTGCCGCAACGAGCTTCGTAGCACTACTGCGCGCGCGCGTTGCTCCCGTGCCCAGTCCAACGTTGCCATCAGCTCATCGTTCAGGGCCCGATCCATCAGGTTGTACGGGGCCAACCCCAAGGTCACAACGGCAACCGCCCCATCCATCGATGCGTGGATCGCTCGACTCGAGTGCTGTGTTTCCGTCTCGATGCTCTCTTGTGTTGCTGACATAGTTACAAAATCCGTCCGTGAGTGGTTGTCGTTGTCGGCTCTGGTTTCATCGGCCCGCCGTCGACTGCAGTCAAAGCCTGTCGGCTGTCTCCTCCACACTCGCGATCGGACGATCGAGCGCCTTGGCCAGTTCAGCGACGCGCTGGACCAGCGGCAGATTCCCCTGGCTCAGTTCACCTTTACGCAAGTAAAGCGTGTCCTCGAGACCCGCGCGCGCGTTGCCGCCCAACGCAAGTCCCATCGCAGTCAACTCCAAGTTGGCGCGGCCGATAGCAATCACCTGCCAGACGCAATCCTGTGGCAGACGATCAACCAGGGTGATGAGATTCGTTGCTGTCGCAGCCATACCGCCTCGTATACCGAGGACTATCGAAAACTGCAGCGGCTCACCCGACAACACGCCTGCGTCCCGAAGCCGCAATGCCGCCTCGAGATGACCGGTGTCGTAAATCTCCAACTCCGGTTTGACGCCGAGCTCTTCCATTCGGCGGGCCAACCGCTCTACGTCAGCCGGTGGGTTGCGGAATTCGCCGGCACCGAAACTCATACTGCACGGGTTCAGTGTCGCCATCTGCGGTCGCAACTCGACCAGCCGTTCGCGCTCCTCGAACGGGACCGACAGTCCCACTCCGGTGGACAGCTGGATGAGAATCGGGCAGCGTTCCGCGATTTTTTCCATGGTGATGCGGGCGATATCGATATCGGCGGTCGGCTGGTCCTGAGCATCTCTGATGTGTACGTGGGCTACCGACGCACCGACCTTATACGCCTCGTGAACCTGCTCGGCGATCTCGTCCGGCTGTGTGGGTAGCCAGGCGTTGTCTGCCTTGGACGCGATCGGACCGGTTGTCGCAACCGTGATTGTGACGCTCATAATTTATTCGATTTCTCCTTTGCCACCGCGGTGTACTGGCCAACCCCGGCCCCGCAAGGGGAGCCTGCGTCGTGGCGGCTCGACCGCTGAGGCGGACCTTCCTCGTTAGTCAACGTTTTCAGGCACCCATCCAACATCCGGTAAAACTACGGATGTTGGCACCGCCGAGCGCCAGCTAGGTTGTGGTTTCGTCATACATCCGCCCGCGGCCTGTCTCGCAACTTGATGCGTGATGGACCGCGGCTGTGGACGACGACGGCACGTCCCCCGCGTGGAGACGCGCCGCGATCAGAAGTGGACACCGTGTTCGAGTTTGCTTTTCGGTTTATCTCAGGCCGGCCGTGGGCCCATTCGTCGGCCAGGGTGCGGTGGAAGCGCTCGACTTTGCCGTTGGTATGGGGCCGGTAGGGTCGCGTTCTGCGGTGGCTGATGTTGCGTCGGCGAGCGCATCCCGGAAAGGATGCGACCGGTAGCAGGCTTCGTTGTCTGTCAATATGTTTCGGACCGTGATGCCGAAGTTCATGAACCATGCATTGGCGCGGTCCAGAACGCGGCAGCGGTATCCTTTTGTTCATCGTCGAGCAACTCGCTGTGGGCCAGTCGGGGAGTGCGCATCGATAACGGTGTGCAGGAAGTGCTATCTGCGCGCCGGGCGGTGGAATTTGTCGAGTACACCGGTGCTGCGATCGGCGCGCGAGTTTCTCCTGCCCGCCGTACTGCCGAGCTTGCGCCATCCGCCGCCGGCGGGGAGCTTGCCAAGTTTCTTGACATCGGCGTGGACCAAGTCGCCGGGGCTGGCCGATGGGCCTTCCCCCCCTGATTGAGGACATCCTGAACACTGGGTCGTTAAGGTCCCGGAGGAAGAGACCACCGGCACGTCCACGGCCGAGCTCCGGGCCAGCGGGGCGGCGCGGCCGGTGTCCCGGGCGTGCGAGGTGTCGTCCGAGTCCGCGTTGGAGGAAGAAAACAAGCAGCTCAAGGCCCAGATCCGGGAACTCGAAACCGAACGGGAGATCCTGCGCAGGGCCGCGAAATATTTCGCGGGCGAGACCAATCGGTGAGCCGATTCCAGTTCGTCGACGACCACTGCGACACCGCTGAAGGTGAAGCGGCTGTGCCAGATCCTCGAGATATCGCGACCATCTGGAGTCAAGATGCCACCCGCAGGGAGTGAACTCCAAGTAGCTGAACTACCTCGATGAGCTGTGACCGCCAGGGGCGCAGATCGCCATCGATCTATATCGTTTTTAGATTCAGAAGATCGAGGCCATGGTTCTCACGTGGGTTCCGCGTGGTGAGAATGTGCGACCCTTTCGCTGCGGCGCTGAGTCTGCCAGGTAAGCGCGACGACGGTACCAGTCATGACCGTCAATGCGGCCGCTGCGATGAAGACGGCGATAGTCAAACCCCAGGAAGCTGCGACTGCGCCTACACCTAGCGCAGTACCGGCCTGCAGGACGTAGACGACGAGATAGAGCAACGACATGGTTGCGCCGCGGTGTTCGATTGGAGCGCGGTCGTTGATCAAACCCAGCCCCCCGGTGAACGCACACGAATAACCGGCGCCGCCAATGACGCACCACACGAGGAACACCGCCAGTGAACCGCCGACGGACACGATAGCCATGACTGCCAGACTGATCAGTGTCAGGACTGCTCCTGTGTACACGGCGATGTGAGTCCGTAGCCGGGCCGACATCAACGCCGTAATTCCGATCGCGGCTGAGGACGAACCCAGAATCAGACCGGTTGTGAACACGTTGCTCTGCGGCGAGAATTGTCTGATCATCAGCGCCCCGATCGAGAGAAAAATCGCGCCAACACAGTAGGCCAGCGACACCGACAATGTGGCGGCTGCAAACGGCAATCGAAGTTCGGGGACTAGACGTACATGAGCAGGACGCCACCGCGGCGGTGACACCGGACGATCGTCGCCCAGCATCGCCAGCGCAATTAAGGTCCCTAACGAGAGGACGAGCAACAATACGTAACTGACGACCAACGGAAATGGGGCGTACTGCACCAGAGCGCCGGCAGCGACCAACGCGGCGGTCAGACCCGTGGAAGTCGCCACGGCAGCGGACGCACTGGCGTATCGCGCGTGGGTCGATGGATTGTGTTCTACCAGGGCCGCACCGGCGGCCCCGATCGCCAGACCTGAACCTGCGCCTTGAAGGACACGGCAAGCGAACAACAAGCCAACATTCGGCGCCAGCGCGAATAAAGTCGCGGAACCGGCGATGAGCGCGATGCCCCACATCATGACTACTCGTCGACCGATCGCATCCGACAAGTTGCCGAAGGCCAGTAATGCCGCGATAAGGGCGAGCGGATAGGTTGCGAACACCGCGGTGATGGTGGCGGGCGACAAGCCCCACGCATCGACGTATAGAGGGTAAAGAACACTCGGGGCGCCGCTCGACCACAATGCGACACCCAACGCTGTCGCCGCCACGAAGAAATTGGCTCTACGCATAGTCTCTTTCCAACTTCGAAGGGAGCACAGGTGAAGACGAGGCGGACCTGGGCGTTGAACACCGGGCGCCAGCGTCCCGTCCCCCGGCGGGTCGCTCTCAGCGACCCACACATTGGCGCCCTTGGAGGCGGCTTCGTCGATGTAGGCGGTGGTGGTGCTGACTTACCCCTCTACGCCATTGCGGTCGCGATCGGTGCCTTCCTTCCCGTTGCCTGGGCCTCCTCCGCGTCATAGACCCGCAACCAAGCTGATCCAGCGGCACGCCTCGCTTCCCGTCGTCGGACCGGACGAGGACGGACACGGCCAGTGTCACGTCGTCGCCGAGGCGGAAAGGTGCGGATTTCGCTTACGGCGGCCACGGTCAGCGAGATTTTCCCCTACGTCCCGGCCTCATACTCAGCTGAGAAGCGAAGAGATGCATTGATCACTTGCTCCATTGACGCCGACGGCCGGCCATCCGAAAGCACCAATCAGGCAACCGGCGGCACTGGATCGGCAATTTGCCCGGACTGTCCGCCTTGAAGCCGGTTCTTGGACGAGGCGTTCGCCTCGTGGGGGATACCGAGAGCAACCGCACTGACCTCGGTCAGAAGGTCGTACTGCTCAGGTGTGAGCGCTAGGCTCAGTGCGTCGAGGTAATCATCCAGCTGAGCGACATTGCGTGGTCCGATGATGGGCGTGGATGGGGTTGCCGATCGCCGTGCGCGCTCGTTGACCCATGCCGTAGCTACCTGGGCGGGAGTACGCCCGATCTGATCGGCAATAGCGACCACCGTGTCGACCACCGCTCGCTTCTGATCGTTGGATTCCGTGTGCACCAGAGTTTTCAGATCGGTAAGCCGTCCGTCGTCGCTGTGTCGGTACTTACCCGTCAGCAGGCCGCCACCGAGTGGTGACCACAGTGTGACACCCAAGCCGAGAGCCTGGGCCATAGGAAGCAACTCTCGATCGGCGGAACGTTCGACCAAGCTGTATTCGACCTGAATACCTGCAACCGGAGTCCACGCTGCTGCATCGGCTAACGCCACCGCGTGGGCAACGCGCCACGCAGGAAAGTTCGAGAACGCCGCATGTAAGATCTTTCCCTGAGTGACGAGGTCGTCCAGCCCTCGCATGATCTCCTCGATAGGGGTCAGTGCATCGGGGTAGTGCACCCAGAGGACATCGATATAGTCGGTGTCGAGGCGCCGCAAGCTGTCCTCTACTGAGGTGCGGAGGTTCTTACGGCTGTTTCCAGTGCGCGAGAGGGTGCCGCCGGGCTTGGCGCCGACTGTGAATTTTGTTGCAAGAACCAGATCATCTCGATCAGCGTGAACGAACTCACCGAGTAGTTCTTCAGATTGACCGAACTGATAGGCATCGGCCGTGTCGATGAAGTTTCCACCCGCCTCAACGAAGCGGTCGAAGATCTGCTTCGCCTCATCACGTTCTGCGCCGGCACCCCATCCGGTCCCGAAGTTACCGGTGCCCAAGGCATACTGAGACACCCTCAGTCCGGTGCGGCGGCCGAAAGTGGTGTAGCGCATGTTCACACTCCAAGATATCAACACTGCTGACTTGTTATTTCAGAAGCTACATGGCGGACTTCGCTTGGGAAGTCAGAAATATAATCGCTGAATGCCTTCTCGTTTCAAAGCTGTCGATGGCGCGTTCTCCAGTACGTGCGCGATCAACCGGAGTCTCGGAGTGCTCAGTGACACCTGGACCTTTCTGCTGCTGCGCGAAGCACTCCTGGGTAGGCGTACATACGCCGAGTTCGAGCAAAACCTCGGCATCGGCACGGCCGTGCTCGCTGATCGGATAGCTCACCTAGTCGACTGCGGGGTGATGGAGAAGCTTCCCTATCGCATTCCGGTCAGAGAGTCCGTCACGCGTATTCGCTGACGCCGGCAGGAGACGAGCTCAGGATCGTCCTCGCGGCGCTTCATCAATGGGGCGCGGAACACCTGGCATCGTCGACGCCGCTCGCACGACTTCCCCTCGATCGCGCAATGCATCGCCGACTCCGAGTGGCCCTTATCGATGATCAAGGTCAAACGGTCGATAGTCAAGCGATGGAATTTTTCCCGGAGTCGTTTGCTACGCCAGATTGATCTCGTGCGGATCGGGCCGGGTGCGCTCACCGAGACAGGATTTTCCATAGGTGCAATTCCATCCTGAGCGCGTCGCGGGGGATTCGATTGCATACTGCGAAGCGCCATGCGATCCGGTTCCCGAGGTGGTGATCAGGCCGCCGACCGAAAATACGAACACGGTTCGACCTTATCCTGCACGGATAGCGGGCAGCACGCCTATGTGACGGCGATCTGCGAGACCACATTGACGTCGTGTTGTCGCGCGAGCTTGTTGATAGACAGACTCTCGCTGACGATAGGATCGGTAAGTCGTCGAGCATCGACCGTCCGCATCTCACCGGACAAGGACGGTGTGTCCTCGATGCCGGCATCATCGAAGGACAACCTTCTGCGCGACGCCGTCGCCCGTGGTGACTACGGCAACCTCCGCGCTCTCGAACTGCCCGACAGGCACCAGGTTGATGGCGCGAACTCGCAACGCGTGTGCACAGCGGGGCGAAGAAGCTCCTCGGCAGGTTTATCAAGGTCTGCATGGCAGGTGGGGCAAACACGGTTCTGGAGTGCACGTTCAGTTGGCCAGAAGTTCACGATTCTCGACGTCGAAGCACCCGCAGAGATTCACCCATGCACGCGCCTCGACCCACTCGTGGCGCGGCCGTCCCGTGGATGAACGAGAACGAAATCCGCCAGCCCCGGATTGTGGAACCGACTTGCGCACAGTCCCGTTCGGACTATCAGCGAAAGCCGAAGGCTTTGCGTCAAGCTCCCTGCACAGAACGGCTGATGAATCAGGACGCCGGTTCAGTAGTTTTCCCGGATGTTGATCGGTGAGACGCGGGACACAATTGGTTCTGTTAGTGAGCACTCTTACGGATCTGATCCTTTCCCCTCGGAGAGGAATCGGTTCGACGCACACGCAAACGACGACCGTACAACGTTGCGGCTTACCGACGGGAGAAGGGCCAACCCTATGACTGAACCGAACTGTGGACCTACGCTGACGAAGGACAAGCCGAGATGGGCCGATGAGGACATCGCGGCGCTCGTCGACGAGAAGAACGGCCGGATCGATCCCCAAATCTTCACCGACGAGGCCATCTACGAGCAGGAGTTGGAGCGCGTATTCGCTCGCTCGTGGTTGATGATGGGCCACGAGACCCAGATTCCGAACGCTGGCGACTTCATGACGAACTACATGGGTGAAGACCCGGTGATCGTCGCTCGTCAGAAGGATGGAAGCATTCGCGTCTTCCTCAACCAGTGCCGCCATCGCGGAATGCGCATCTGCCGCGCTGACGGGGGCAACGCGAAGTCGCTGACCTGCAGCTACCACGGCTGGGCATACGACATGGCCGGCAACTTGGTGAGCGTGCCGATGCAGAAGGAAGCCTTCCCCAATCTCAAGAAGGAAGAGTGGGGTCCACTCAAAGCTCGAGTGGAAACCTACAAGGGCCTCATTTTCGCCAACTGGGACGCCGACGCCCCTGACCTCGAGACCTACTTGGGCGATGCGAAGTTCTACATGGACCACATGTTGGACCGGACCGAAGCGGGTACCGAAGCTATCCCGGGCGTTCAGAAGTGGGTCATTCCGTGCAACTGGAAGTTGGCTGCAGAACAGTTCGCCAGCGATATGTATCACGCGGCAACCACCGCGCACCTTTCCGGAATTCTGGCAGGGCTACCCGAGCACATCGACATCAGCCAGGTTGCGCCCCCGACGACGGGCATCCAATACCGTGCTCCCTGGGGCGGCCACGGCACCGGGTTCTACATCAACGACCCCGCGCTGCTTCTTGCCATCACCGGACCGAAAATTGCGCAGTACAACACCCAGGGGCCTGCCGCCGATAAAGCGGTCGAGAGGCTCGGAAGCATCGTGCGTGGTTCTCAGGTGACTGCAGAGCACATGACCATCTTTCCGAACTGCTCTTTCCTGCCAGGTCTGAACACCGTGCGGTCATGGCATCCCCGTGGCCCGAACGAGATCGAAGTCTGGGCGTTCACCATTGTCGATGCCGACGCACCCGAGGACATCAAGGACGAATTCCGTATTCAGTCGATGCGCAGCTTCTCGGCCGGTGGCGTCTTCGAGCAGGATGACGGTGAGAACTGGGTCGAGATCCAGCAGGTGCTGCGTGGTCACATGGCTCGTAGCCGCCCGTTCAATGCGGAGATGGGGCTGGGCGAGACTCGGACGGACGCTGACTACCCGGGGACGATCAGCAACGTTTACAGCGAGGAAGCTGCCCGCGGGCTGTACTCGCACTGGGTGCGAATGATGACGTCCCCGGACTGGGCCGCCCTCAATGCCACTCGCATCCCGCAGGACGAAGCAGCGCTCACGTAACCGCCACCGGAGGTCTCTCGCACGAGAGACCTCCGGCAGACACATAGGACCGCCATGATCGATACAACGTCACCAACCATTCCGTTTCTTACTAAACCAGCGCCCATCGACGTGGCGCTGCAGCAGGAAATAGAGCAATTCTATTACTGGGAAGCGAAGCTACTCAACGACCGCCGATACCCAGAATGGTTCGCACTCCTGGCGGACGACATCCATTACCTGATGCCGATTCGGACTACGCGCGTCATGCGTGAAGCTTCTCAGGAGTACAACGGTCCTAGGGACTACGCGCATTTCGATGAAGATGCCCTGCAGATGCGTCAGCGTCTGCGCAAGATCACCTCGGATGTCAGCTGGTCCGAGAATCCCGCTTCGCGCACGCGGCACGTGATCTCGAATGTCATGGTGGTCGATGGCGAGAGGTCCGGCGAATACGAGACGTCGAACGTCTTCGTCGTCTACCGAAACCGTCTGGAGCGGCAGGTCGACATCTTCGCAGGCGAACGCAAAGACCTGCTGCGGAGAACGGGCAGTGACAGCGGATTCGAAATCGTGCGACGGACAATATTGCTGGATCAGAGCACAATTCTGTCCAACAATCTCAGCTTCTTCTTTTAGGACCCATCAATGCCTCTCACACGGATCTGTAACTCGAACGACCTACCACCGGGTGAAATGCTGCGCTTCGAAGGTGGCGCGGAGCCCATCTTGGTTTCCAATGTCGACGGAGAGTTCTTCGCAGTCCAGGACACCTGTTCGCACGACGAGTGGTCGCTCGCCGAGGGAATGCTCGAGGGCGGTGTCGTCGAGTGCACATTGCACTGGGCGAAGTTCTGTGTACGAACAGGCAAGGTGAAGGCTTTGCCCGCCTCCGTACCTCTCCGCACCTTCGCGACCAAAGTCGAGGGAGACGAAGTGTTCGTCGAACTGGACAGCGAAGCGACAGTCTGATGGTCTCGACTATTGCGGTCGTCGGCAGTGGCGTCGCGGGCGTGGCTGCGGTGCAGGCGCTGCGGTCTGAGGGATATGACGGGCGTCTATTCCTGATCGGCAAAGAGAGGGAACATCCCTACGACCGCACCGCGCTCTCTAAAACGGTCCTGTGCGGAGAGAAGAGCCACCCTCCGCTGCTGTTACCGACGGACTCCATCGCCGACTTGCGGGTGGAGATGGTGCTGGACACGACGGCAGTGCGGTTGGACGTCGAACGTTGCGAACTCGAGTTCGACAATGGTTCCTCGCTGAAAGCCGATCGCGTGTTGCTGGCCACCGGAGCGCGTGCGCGCGCGGCAGCCATCCCCGGCGTGACGCTGGCCGGTGTTGCCACCTTACGGACCGCGACCGACGCCTATGAACTCCGCCAGCAGTGGCACCCGGGTCAACACCTCATCGTAGTCGGAGGAGGTCTGATCGGGTGCGAGGTCGCCACCACCGCCCGCAAGCTGGGCCTTGACGTCACCATCCTGGAAGCGTCGGACGAATTGCTCCAACGTGTTCTCGGTCGACGAATCGGTCGATGGTGCCGACAGCGTTTGGAAGAACTCGGCGTCACGGTCAGATTGAACGCAGGAGTGGCCGAGTTCACGGGCACCGATCGGCTCACCGGTGTTATCGACACCGCAGGAGAGGTTCTGTCCGCAGACTCCGCAATCCTGTGTGTCGGAGCCGAACCCGAGACAATGCTTGCCGAGGAGTCCGGACTGCGCTGCAGTCGCGGCATTGTCGTCAACGCCTCCGGCGGTACCGGTGCCGAGAGTGTCTTCGCCGCTGGCGACGCCGCTTCGTGGCCCCTTCGAACAGGCGGTCGACGATCGCTCGAAACCTACATCAACAGCCAGAAGGAGGCCGCCGCCGTCGCGTCGGCGATGCTCGGCAGCCCCGTTCCCGCTGCACAGGTACCTCTGTCCTGGACCGAGATTGCTGGTCGTCACATTCAGATGGTCGGGGATATCGAGGGAGCCGGCACTTTCGTCGCGCGAGGAAATCTCGAGGACGGCGCAGCTGTGCTGTTCAGGGTGGACAACGGCAGCGTGATGGCCGCGGTTTCGGTAGATGCGCCGCGCGACTTCGCCATGGCGGCTCGTCTCGTCGACGCTGGCCTCCATGTGAATCAGGACGCTCTCTCGGATTCGGATATGGAGTTGCGAAAAATTTATCAAGCAGCTCGTCGCGAAGCGGCACTTACGTGAAGGAGAAGGACATTGCAACTCAAAGGTGAAGTCGCGCTGGTGACCGGCGGAGCTGCTGGCTTGGGGCGTGCGATCGTCGATCGCTTCGTCTCCGAAGGCGCGTCCGTTGCCGTTCTGGATCGCTCCCCGGCTGGATTGGCGGAGCTGAAGGAGGCCCACGGCGACGCCGTGGCTGTCGTCGAAGGCGATGTGCGTTTTCTCGACAGCCATCGGGAAGCGGTCGCCAAGTGCGTGGAAACCTTCGGAAAGCTCGACACCCTGATCGGCAACGCGGGCGTGTGGGACTACTCGACGGCGTTGGTCGATATACCGGACGACACGCTCAGCGAGGCGTTCGACGAGATGTTCTCCGTCAACGTCAAGGGGTACCTGCTGGGCGCGAAGGCTTGCCTTCCCGCCTTGTACGCTAGTAAAGGCAGCATGACTTTCACTATCTCCAACGCGGGTTTCTATACTTCCGGTGGAGGTGCTCTGTACACGGGGTCGAAGCACGCGGTCGTCGGAATCGTCAAGCAGCTCGCGTACGAGCTCGGTCCCCACATCCGGGTGAACGGCATCGCGCCGGGCGGTCTCGGCGGATCCGACCTTCGTGGCCTCAAAGCGCTGAACCTCCAGGACACCAGCATCTCGTCGATTCCGTTGGCGGACATGCTTTCACAGGTGTTGCCGACGGGCCAGATGGCCACCGCGACGGAAAGCACAGGAGCGTACGTTCTGTTCGCCACGCGGGCAGAAACCGTTCCGCTGACCGGGAGCATCCTGAATTACGACGGCGGTTTGGGAGTTCGCGGCTTCACCGAGGCCAACCGCGGATCGTTGCTCGACGACCACTTCGCGCCGAACGAGGTCGTCGGTCGCGTCGCCCCATAACTGCGCCCCGTCTACTGGCGCGCGAGGTCTCACTCGCCCGCCGGTAGCGCGTTTCCACCGTCGCCACACGGCGATCGGTGACTATCGACGGCGAAAGCCGCGTTCGGAAAGGCTGGAAAATGAGCGTTCAACGACTCGGTTACATGGGCTTCGAAGTATCAGATGTGCAGGCCTGGCGGTCGTTCACAACTGAGAAGCTGGGTGCGATGGAGGCTGCTGGAGACGACAACTCGGCTCGGTTCAGGACCGACAGCCGCAGCTGGCGACTGTCGGTCGAGAAGGGTGCGTCGGATGACATCTCGTTCGCCGGCTTCGAAGTCGACAACGCGGAGGCACTGCACGCAATCGGCGAGCGTCTCGAATCGCAGGGCATCAAGGTGACCGCGGAGGGTAGCGAGTTGGCGGCAGATCGGGGTGTCCTCGGGCTGATCTCGTGTTCGGACCCGATGGGCACGCGAGTCGAGATCTACTATGGTGCGACAGAGCTGTTCGAGGAGCCGTTCGTCTCGCCGACCGGCGTCGGATCGTTCCTCACCGGCGACCAGGGTCTCGGCCATTACGTGATGGCCGTGCCGGACATCGACGCTGCCATGGAGTTCTACGTCGAGGGTTTGGGCTTGCATCTGTCCGACATCATCGACTGGACGCTTCCCGGAGATGTGAAGGCAAAACTTCACTTCCTGCACTGCAATGGCCGCCACCACAGCTTGGCGATCGTCGGTCTTCCGCAGACCAAGAAGCTTCACCACTTCATGCTCGAGCTCGAACGCATGGACGACGTCGGTTTTGCCTATGACAAGTTCGACGCGGACCAGTCGGTGGTCATGACGCTCGGTCGCCACACCAACGACCACATGCTTTCGTTCTACGGCGCAACCCCGTCAGGTTTTGCTGTCGAGTACGGCTGGGGGGCTCGGCAAGTTGAACCGGGATGGTCGGTAGTGCGCTACGACAAGATCAGCATGTGGGGCCACAAATTCGTGGGGAGTCACTAGGGCTGCGGCACACGTCCCAAGTCGTGGTGTGAACGCCCGTCGTAGGACACAATGATCTGGATGGCAACGATGCCACCGATGTGGAGTACAGCATGCGATTCGACACCGTGAGGGTGCTCCGGGACAGTCCTGGCATCACGACCACACTGGCCCTGTCGGACGAGGCGCACGACCGGTTCGTGGTGAGGCGCCTCGACCTGTCGATGGAGCGGCCGTGGAGTGCGCAATGGTTAGAGGGCGAGCTCGAGGCCACCTGCAGGGCTCGGCTACCGCACATCGTTCCCACCCGGATCGTCCGCAAGGGCCCTGATTACGTCGAGCTGGTCCGGCCCTTCGTCGCCGGTCTCGATATCCGGGAATGGCACGCCCAAGAGCCACGTGTGTCGAGCGAGGCCGAGCTCGAGCTGGTGTGTAACCTGTTCTATGCGCTGGCGCGCCTGCACCGCATGGGCATCGCCCACGGCGGAGTCCGGCCAGCCAACATCATGCTCACCGAGGGCAGCAACGAACTCGTGCTCCTCGACGCCACCGTGACGCGCAGTCAACTCGGTGGCCTGACCCATCCGGCCGATCTGACCGAAAGCCGATATCTT
The DNA here is from genome assembly GCF_003130705.1 of Rhodococcus oxybenzonivorans. Lineage (NCBI taxonomy): Bacteria > Bacillati > Actinomycetota > Actinomycetes > Mycobacteriales > Nocardiaceae > Rhodococcus > Rhodococcus oxybenzonivorans. Next base: position 3,015,156 of record NZ_CP021354.1, read on the forward strand.
CTTCCAGAAGGACATGGACTGGCACACCCGACGGCGGGCTTTGCTGCCGACATCTATGCCGCGGGCTGGGTTGTGCTCGAGGCGCTCGCAGAAACCAATAGGACGGCCAGCGCCCTGCGCAGGGTGAAACCGCAGGACGATGCGTTCACCGAGCCCTCCCACTAGTGGACATCGTTGGCGTCCCAGCCCCGCTGCGCCCGATATTTTTGAAGCTGCTCGATCCGCGGGCAGGCCAGCGGTTCGAAACCGCAGAGGACGTGCTCGCGGCCGCCGAAGCGGTTGTCGCGACCGGCAGCAGGGAGACCAGGCCAACCTCTGCCGGCGCGCCGTCCGGCCACCACGGCTCGCTCGCGTACATGGAGCCGCCGCTGGTAGGCAGGAGTGACGAACTTGCCGCACTCACCGCAAGCATCGACGGCGCAGCCCGGTCGCAGGGAACGGTGATGTGCTTGAGCGGTGAGTCGGGGGTTGGAAAGAGCCGCCTGCTGGATGCGGTAGTCGCTCACGCCGAGGAGGCCGGGGTGACTCTGATGCGAACGGGTGCGTTCGACCATGCGCCGGCACGTCCACTCGGACTCTTCGCCGGCCCCTTGCGCGACGTGGTTGCCTACTTGATGGCCAACCCTCTCGCAGCGCAGCGAGTGCGCGAAGACATGGCTGACCTGCTTCCCGCGGCACTCGAGCAAGTACCGGAATTAGCCGAAGCGTTGGAAGAAAATTGGCCCGCCGCGCATGGTGCGCAGCGGTCGTTCACCAAGAACACGGCGCCCGCCGGGCCGACGTCGATCGCCCGACTACTTCTGTCCGTCTTCGATGAAGAACGCCCTGGGTTGATCGTGCTCGACGACTGCCAATGGGCAGACGATCTCAGCTGGCAAGTGCTCGCGAGGCTGGCCGCGACGATATCGAGCGATAGAACGCGCTCCGATTCGAACGTCTCGCTGATCTGTTCTTGCCGAACGGAAGCTGTTGCACAGGTGTTTGCCTGGGGCGTCACCGACATCACATTCGTCGGGCTGGAAAGCCTGTCGGACAAAGACACAGAGACACTGATCCGGTCCATCAGTGACGGCATTCCCGACGAGGTCATCCCTTACGTCACGAAGTACTCCAAGGGCAATCCGCTCGAAACGCTGCTGGCCTTCCAGGCGCTGGTCGATTCGTCGGCGCTGAAGCACAAGTCTGACCGCTGGTTTCTGGACGAGAGCGCGATGGCAGCACTGGCGTTGCAACCCCACATCCACGATTCGCACGCTGCGCTGGGGAACAGCGGCGCGCGAACCGATGTGCTCATTTCGCCGCGGTTGAGCCTGCTGTCGCCGGAAACAGAGCGGGCAATCCGTCAAGGCGCGGTGCTGGGGCGCCGGTTTTCCTCACGGCTCTTACAGGTGTGCCTACAGGCCAGCCCGACGGACGTCGAACAGCTCATGATGGAAGCAGCCCAGCTCAGAATTGTGCGCCGCGTCGCCGATGGCGATGGCAACGAATTCGAATTCGCACACGATCGGCTCCGCGAAGCCGTACTGGGAAACCTGACAGACGCCACCCGCCGGGAGCTGCATTTGCGCGCGGCGCATGCACTCCAGGGCCACTTCGAAGTTCGAGCCGACTACGACATCGCCTATCACTTCGACCAAGCCGGTCGCGCCGCGTCTGCGGTGCCCTTTGCTCTGCGCGCGGGCGAGGCGGGGCTGAGGCGCAACGCACTCGATGTCGCCGAGCGCAACTTCAAGATCGCCGAGACGGGACTCGCCCTGTGCGAATCCGCGGACGACATCGCGAGGTTTCGCCTGTACGAAGGCCTTGGTACGGTCCACATGCTTCTCGGGAGCTACGACCTGGCTGCGCACGAACTGGCCCGCGCACACGAATTTACCGGTACGCATTCGGGACTTGACGCTGCACGAATCGCAGCTCTGCTCGGTGAACTTGCCTTCAAAACAGGCCGATTCGACGACGCCACAGATTGGATGCAGCGGGGTATGCACGGCCTCGACCTGAGGATGCCGCGAAGTTCGGCCCATGCCGGTCTTCTGGCCGTCGGCGAGGTCGGTCTCCTCGCATTGGGATGGTTGTCTCGCCGACTACGTTTGGGCCGGGCGCCCGTCGATACGGAGCGCTGCCGTCTGGCCGCTCTGATCCATGACCGGCTGGTGTATCAACTGTGGTTCATCAAGTCACCGATCTGGGTGGCGTTGGCGATTCTGCGTTGCGCACGTTTCGCCAATACCGCCGGCGGCACTCGTGAGCGCGCACACGCATACTGCGGCGCTGCCGTGATCGCCGGGATTGCCCCCATCCTCGCGCCACTCGCGTTGCGGCTAGCCGACTTCTCATTGCGACTCAGCCAGACCGCCGGCGACGACTGGGGGATCGCCCACGCGCACCATTTTCGAGGATTCGCCCTCTACGCCGCGAACCGGTATGACGCCGCGATCGCAGCGTTCGACACCGCGAACACCGGCTTCGACGTACTTGGTGATCGTTGGGAACAGGTAGCCGCGATGTGGCAGAAATCGCTGTGTCTGGCACGGCAGGGAAAGCTGCACGAAGCCGGAACGCTGGCGCGGGACACGTATTGGGAGGGTAAACGCAGAGGCGATCGAATCGGTGCGGGAACCGCCCTTGCCATCTGGGTTCAGTGCCTTCCCGGTGACGTCAATGTCGAGACGATTGCCCGCGAAGTCCGGTTGACGAACCCTGGCGATCATCACACCCTGGCGATGTTGCACGCGGCGCGGGCGTGGCGACTGTTCCACACCAAGCAGTACGCACCAGCCCTCGACGCGTTTCGGCAGGCGGACGAGATCATACGTGCCTCTGGCTTGCGGAACCACTTCCTCGTCCCAATCCTCACCTCATATCTTCAGGTTCTCCGTCTCTCGCTCGCAGCAGGACCCGACCCGTGGACCGCGGAATACCGTGACCAGGCGAAAACGGCCCGGCGCCTGCTTCGCCGCGCACGTCGGTTGGCGGTCGTCTTCTGCAGTGAGCGGCCCGCGGTATTGCGGGAATGGGCACTGGCGTCGTTCTCTCAGCGACACAAATGGCGTGGGCGCATCCTGCTGGGCGCCGCCTGTCGCAGCGCACACCGCCAACAAGCGCAAGGCGAACTTGCCGCATGTGCCCTGGTTGCGGCATTGGTGGGACTCGAGCCCCGACGGGGGCCGCTGCGCGGCCTGCCGCCGCTGGCCGAACAATGCCTATCGCTCGGCATACGGGTGGATGGTGCGATTGTCGAATCGGCGCACCCACGCGAGCTATTCGTCGGCAGGGGTCCAGCCCGTCACCGTGCCCTTCTCGACGCCGTGAGCTCCATTGTTGCGTCCGATGATCTCGATGAGGTTCTTGACAAGCTGCGAGACGCCACCTTCGCTACGACGACCGCGCGGCGGGTGGAAATCGCTGACGGGCCAGCGCCGAGCGACCTGGTCGGGGTTCATGAGCCATTGCCGACGCCATTGTTCGGAGATTCGAGGACGGTCGGCGAAGGCCCGGAGATGAGGGTGACCGATCGCCTCTCTGTGCGGGTCCCCGTAGACGGGCACGCCGAAAAGTCAATCATCGCCGCCTTTCCGCTCGGGGAAGGGGAGTACCACCGGCCAACCATGGAGGTTCTGGCCGCGCTCGCCGGCGCCGTGATCGAGCGGGAAGGTCTTCGGCGGCAGTCCGTCGAACAGATGGTTGCCGTTCAGGAAGCCGAGCGGGGGAGAATCGCACGAGATCTGCACGACGAGTTCGGTCACCTGTTCGCCACGGTGATCGACAGACTCAGCACGCTACAGAACTCCGAAAGCCCGACAGCGCGCCAGACCGCCGCCGACGTCCGGAAGATCGTCCGTCAGGGAATACAGGTTGCCCGATCCGTCGCGTGGTCATTGAGGCCTTCGGGGCTCGATGACCTCGGGCTCATCGGGTGCGTTGAACAATATGTCGAGGACTGCCGTCAGATCTACCCGATCCGCATCGAACTCATCTCTCCGACACGGCCGCCAGCCCTCTCGGCTGCAGTCGCTACCGCCATCTTCCGGATCGTGCAGGAGGCACTCACCAATATCGGCCGACACAGCGGCGCCAGCGAGGCCAGCGTCACGATCGTGAACTCCGGTGATGCTCTGCGTGTCGTAGTCGAAGACAACGGCACCGGATTCGATCTCGAGGTCGCCGGTCAGCGTCGTTCCCTCGGGTTGATCGGAATGCGCGAACGGGCGCGCCTTGCTGGTGGACGGCTGAGTGTCGAATCCCCTCCAGGACAAGGCGTGACGATCATGGTGGAGGTGCCAATCGAACGATGACCAGCGTAATAGTCTGCGACGACCACGGCATCATCCGCTCCGGTATCGCGCGCATCCTCGAGACCACCCCGGACTTCCAGCTGATGGCGTCCCCATCAACCGGGACGCGTCTTATGGAAACGTTGCAGCACGTCAAGCCGGACCTACTCGTCCTCGACATTCGACTAACCGATTGCAGTGGTCTCGACCTTTTGGGGCAGATTTCCATCGTCGCACCAGAAACCCGTGTCGTGATGCTCAGTATGTACGGCGCCAAGGGGTACATCGACAAGGCCAAGGCGCGGGGTGCGCGAGGTTACATCACCAAGGAATGCCTCGACGAGGAGCTTGTATCGGTCCTGCATGCGGTGATGCGGGATGAAGGATTTATTTCCTTCCCTTCAGCGACGCCCAACACAGGGAGTCGCGAAAAATTCTCCGAGGCCAACATTGACGCACTGTCTTCGCGGGAACTCGAGGTGATGAAACTTATCGCGTCCGGCCTCACCAACACGGAAATCGGCGAGGAACTTACTGTCTCACCACGAACTGTCGAGAGCCATCGGGCCAGCATCCAACGCAAGCTGATGATCCGTACGCGTGCCGAACTTGCCCGCGTAGCCCGAGACGCGGGCCTTCTGGACTAGATCGTCGCGCGAGAGGGCATTCCTGGTCGCGGGGGCCCAGGCGTGGCGCCCGTCGACTGATCCTGTCAATATCGCAGTGATGCAACGGCATTCCGAAGCGAGCTGCGAGCCCGAATCTTCGCAGCGCGTGCAATCTGCGGCGTCGACGTGATGTGGACATCCGTAGTTTTCCCGGATGTTCGGCGAGTCCCCGAACACGTTAACTGGATCACAGACACAGATGAATGTAAACGAAGGAAGGGCCCGCCGATGACTGTATCGACAGAAACGACAGAACAGCCAGGATCCACGATCGAGGTAGCCGGAATCGCCACGAACTTCCATGAGGCAGGATCGGGCGACCCCGTGTTGCTTCTGCACGGCTCAGGACCCGGCGTATCGGCGTGGGCGAACTGGCAGCACACCATCCCGGTGCTCGCTGAGCGTCACCGCGTGCTGGCGCCCGACCTCGTCGGGTTCGGCTACACGGAGCGCCCCACCGACATTCGATATTCTGCGCAAACGTGGATCGATCACGTATGGGGATTCCTCGATGCGATGAAGATCGAACGCACTTCGATCGTCGGCAACTCGCTAGGGGGTTTTCTCGCTTTGGCCACGGCCATCAAGCGCCCCGAACTTCTGAATCGGATGGTGCTGCTGGGTACTCCAAGCCCTGGAATGACCCCCAGCGAGGGCCTAGCCGCACTGCGCACATACGAGCCTTCGTTGAAGGGCATGGAGGAACTGCTCATCAAGTATTTCGCCGTCGATCCGACCATCATCACCCCCGAACTCGTCCAACTCCGGCACGAGGCCAGCATCGCCCCCGGGGCATTCGAGACGTACCGCAAGATGGAGATCAACCCCAAGACCGGGGCCAGCGAGCTAGGAATCGAGGCAGGTGATTACGCCCGCATCGCCACCCCGACCCTGGTCGTCCACGGCCGTGAGGATCGCGTAATTCCGGTCGAGGCGGGGATCAACCTGATGAACACGCTGCCGAATGCTGATCTTCACGTCTTCAGTCGCTGCGGCCATTGGACGCAGGTCGAGCGGGCAAGCGAATTCTCGGCGGTCGTGGATCGGTTTCTGTCGAACTAGGGCATCTCCGACAAATGTTGGGTCCAGGCGATGACGGCGTTGAGGACCACTGCGGCTCGGTAGACGATGGTGAGTTTGTCGTAGCGGGTGGCCAGTCCTCGCCATTGTTCTAGATGACAGAACCGGCGTTCGACGACGTTGCGACCCCGGTAGTCATCACGGTCGAATGCTGGTGGGCGGCCGCCGAGTGAACCCCGCCGGCGCCGATGTCCGGCCTGATCGTCCGGTTCCGCGATCACCGCCCCGATTCCGTGGCGGCGTAGTAGGTGGCGGTGGGCTCGCGAGGAGTACGCCTTTGTCGCCCCGGACTCGATCCGGGCGGGTGCGGGGACGCCCACCACCGGCACGCGGTACCTGCAGGTGTGCGAGCAGGTAGGAAAAAGCTGGTGAATGGCCCGACTGCCCCGGCGCCACCAACACCACCAGCGGTAACCCGTGACCGTCGACGAGCTGATGGATCTTGGTCGACAAGCCGCCGCGGGAGCGGCCGATGGCGTGGTCATGCGGCTCGAGGTGTGGATTCGTGTAATTCGATCCAGTCCCCTGTGTGGCGGGTGACGTTCGTGGCGTGCTGATGGGCGCGAGCGATGGTCGAGTCCACCGACACCGCCCAGTCGATCATTCCGGAGGCGTCGGCCGCGGTCAGAAGCCGTTCGAGCACTCGATCCCAGGTGCCGTCACCGGCAAGCCGCCGATGCCAGGTCCAGATTGTCTGTCAGGGGCCGAACACCTGCGGAACGTCGCGCCAGGCGATCCCGCACCGATACCGGTAGATGATGTCCTCGGCGATCGACCGGGCATCGGCGAACGGACGACCACGCCGACCCGTACGGGCCGGCAACAGCTCCGCGATCGCATCCCATTGTTCATCCGACAACACCTGAAACCGAGTCACCCGAACATCATCGTGCACCACGCTTCACATGTTTGTCAGACGCGCCCTAGGCCAGTTCACACCCCCCAGGACGGCTCGCCCCCATCGGCGCCATCGCCGAGAACTTCGAATTCCTCGGATACGCTGTCGTTGGCGCATTCGCTATCACCTGGACAGCCACGCTGGTACTGACCCATCGCCAGGTCACCCCGCACCATGCACCGGTGAACCGGGCTGTCCCATAAATCTTCCCACCCGACCCGGCGCTGGATTGCTATGCCCTGGAAGAGATGAACCGTGCCAACCGCACCGTCCATACCGGAGATGGAAATGCAATGGTGACGGATATGTCCGAATTCGTCGCCCGGACTCGTCCGGGTCCGTTCTGGTCCCGCTCCGGAGCTGGGCGCCTACCGGGGGATCCGTCACCGCGGGCTGGACCGAGATCAGCGCTGTATGCACTGCACCTGAGGCGCGCGGCCGTGGCCACGCCGCCCGTCCCGTTCGGACCCTTATGGACCGAATCTCCGCCCGCGGGGAACGTGCCTTCTTGCACGTGGTCCCAGCAATACCGGTGCAATTCGTCTCTACACGAATCAGGGGTTCCGGCCCCGTTATGAGGTGACTTTCCGTGGATTTCGGGTTCCCTGACGATACGCCAGGCCAGTGCGGTCGGATTTGGGGTCCGTCTCTACAGGGCGTTCGCGGGACGCCCATCCTCGGGCGACCATCTTCAGGGCGTATCGACAGCACCGTAAGTCGATGCATCCGATGAAATACGGAGCAGTCAAGTTGACATAATATGTGTTGTCGTCAATCGAAAACTATTGTGGTGCAATAACATAGAGACGGAATGTAACGGATGCGCCTCGAACGCCGACCTCCCGGGATGAGACTCTCGCGAATTGCCCGGCGCGCCTTGTCGGTGGTGGCCCTATGTAGCGCCGCTTCGATGTGGTCCGCACGACGGCCTTGGCCGACGTCACCGATGTCACAGTGCTCCCGGGATTGAGCAACGGCCCCGCTTCCTACGGATCCGGCTGCACGTATCTCGTGGTGGCGAGGACCTCCACTCCGACAGAGCGAAGCGTGTCGATCGTGGACTACAACCGTGCCTCGACATTCTTCCCCCAGGAACTGATCTGGGACACCATCGATCCGTACTACAACTCACCGGTCATCCTCGGCCACGCGTTCTCGCTCTGGACCCCGGTCAGCTCGCGAACGAACACCGCGGCATCAGCCCGGTTAGCGGCGACCGGGTCGAATGCCATGGTCCTCACAGACCTGCAGGAACTCCGCCAGCCCGCGCGCATACGCGTCGATCGTCCGCGGTGCTCGACCCAGATCGACCCACACTCGCAACCAGCCTGCCGCGTGCTCGTGCCTGCCGCGCACCGGCCACTTCTCCTCCAGCACCACCGTTCCCAAGCCTGCCTCCCAGTTCCGTGGTTTCCTTGGCCCAGATCGTTCCAGCCTCGTTCTGATTCCACGTGATCAATAAGGCCGCGGCCCTGAAGTGTGTGTACCTGGCCATCATGAGCCTCGACCCCACAGGCACCGCCCGCCAGCGCTGGTCCAACCGATGGAAGGCAGCACTGAACGCCTTCGAGATCACCTTCGACGGACGTCTGTCCACCGGACGAAAGTAGCTACATTCCAAACAGTTACATCGTTAACTGGACAGTCCCTAGCTCTCGGCGTCGCTTGGTCCCATCAGACCGTGATGTGCGATGTGAGAAGTAGATGGATCGGAGCGTGGTGGCGGTCTGGGGGTCGCAGTCCGGCATTGAGAGGGCATCGGCAAGAACCTCGAGGTATCGCGCCGCTGTCATACCGTATCGGACGAAAATCTCTTCCGTGGGCACCTTTCCGTAGGGTGCCCATGCCTGTGCGAAACGTATGAGATCAACGCTTTCGTCTGGTAACTGGCGGTGTCGCGCTCGACGCAGTTTCTCGGACATTCGAGCGCGGCGCTGGCGGCGGTAGGCGCTCAGCTGGTCGGTGAGGGAATCTGAGGACATGGACGTGTGGTTTCCGGTGGTAGTGCTGCGTTCGGGATACTCCGAACGGCTATTCGATTTCGTTTGTTTGGACATGATCGTTTGGAGAACTCGGTGCTCGCTCCGCTCAACTGCAGATTGTCGGTGGTGTGGCGTCCAACTTGTGCTGGCAGAGTGCGATGATGTGTTGCCGGTCCGATGGATCCAGGCGTGGGCTCGGGGGCGTCAGAAGGAGTGTGAGGAGTCTCCGATAGTAAACCTTTGGATGCAGTCCGAACTCCGGCAAGATGTACTCGTCGAAGTCGGGGAAATTGTCGTTGAGGGCAACTATCGGTGCCCACCGTAGGGCGAATTCGACGAGTCTTTGATCGTCACTGGTGCGGTGTCCGGGCATAGAACCTGGGACGTGTGCTGGCGCATTCACTGCAGGTCCGAGGGGAGAAATCCGCCTTCGAGGACGCGACGGACGGCGGCGAGGTAGCCGGCAGCGTCGGCGCCGTCGACGATGCGGTGGTCGTATGACAGTGAGAGGTACGCCATCGACCGGACGCTGATCTGGAGTGCGCCGCCCTCGCCGCGCGTGGGGACGACGCGTTCGACGACGGTTCCGATGCCGAGGATGGCCGATTGCGGCTGGTTGATGATCGGGGTGTCGAACAGGGCTCCGCGGCTGCCGGTGTTGGTGATGGTGAACGTGCCGCCGGAGAGGTCGTCGGGCCGGATCGTCCCGTCCCGCACGCTGTCCGCGACGACGGCGATTGCATTCGCGAGCTCAGGAATTCGCAATGCTCCTGCGTCGCGGATGACGGGAACCATCAGTCCCTTGTCGCTGTCGACGGCCATGCCTAGGTGCACCGCCCCGTGGTACGTCACCTCGGTGCAGTCGGCGTTCAGGGACGAATTGATCACGGGATGCTCGGCGAGCGCTTTGACGGCGGCGGTGACGAAGAACGGCAGAAAAGACAGCTTCACCCCGGTGCGGCGCAGGAACGCATCTTTCTCCCGGAGACGCAGACGTGCGATGCCGGTGACGTCGACTTCGACGATCGTGGTCAATTGCGCTGATGTCTGCAGGGATTCGAGCATGCGCTTTGCGATGGTTCGCCGAATGCGGGGCAGCTTCTCCACCCGGTCACCTGCGGAAGGCGGTGAAGCTGGAGGGGGAGCCGGGTTCGATAGGGATGTGGGTGCAGGCCCCTCTGGAGCGGCAGCGGGCGCCGGCGTGTCCTGGGGATCGCTGCACTGTGGGCCGAGGATGGCCATTGCCGCCCCGACCTCGACGACAGTGTCTTCCGGGGCGACAATTTCGAGGAGGGTGCCTGCGGCAGGGGAGGGGACCTCGGTGTCGACTTTGTCGGTGGCCACCTCGAGCAGCGGCTCTCCGGCCTCGACTCGGTCCCCGCGGGCCTTGAGCCAGCGGGTGATCGTGGCTTCGGTGACGTTCTCACCGAGCGACGGCAACACCACGGTGGTGTCTGTCTGTGTCGTGGTCATTCGTGATGTCTCTCTGGGTCAGTCGGTGAGGTCGAGGGCGGCGCGGACGATGTTGTCGGTGTCGATGCCGTGGTAGCGGTAGACGTCGTCGAGGGAGCCGACCTGCCCGAACTTGCTGACGCCGAGCGCCGCGCCGGGGACGTTGTTGATCCCGGTCAGGAATGCGAGGGTGTGCGGGTGGCCGTCGAGGACGGTTACCATCGGTGCCGCCCGGTCGGCGGGGAACACCTGGTCGAGGATCCACGACGGGCCGTCGGCGAGTCCACGGCGGGCCTGCACCGCCTCGAACAACAACCCGGGACTGGTCACGCACACGGCGTCGGCGGCAATCCCCTGCTCGGCCAGCCGGTCGGCGGCGGTGAGGGTTTCGGTGATCATGGCGCCCATGCCGACCAGGGTGACCGCCGGGTTGTCGGTGTGGCGGAGGGTGTAGGCGCCGGCGACGACCTGACGGCGGCGACGTTCTCGCGCAGCGGGATCGGTGGGGACGGCGGCGAGGGTCTGATCGACGGGGCGGGTCGACAGGCGCAGGTACGACGAGGAGCCGTCGGGGCGGCCCAGGCGAGAGATGCTGTCGAGCAAGGTCCACTCCAGGTCGATCGCGAACGCTGGTTCGTAACTCACACACCCGGGTTGTTCGAGGCCGATCGACGGGGTCTTGATCGACTGATGCGCCCCACCCTCCGCGGCCAGGGTCACCCCGGACGGGGTGCCGACCAGGATCGACTGCCCGCCCGCGTAGATGCCGTACGACCAGGGTTCGAGGGCGCGTTCGACGAACGGGTCGTACATCACCCCGATCGGGAACAGCGGCTGCCCCCACCGGCTCCACGTCGCGCCGAGCTCGCCCATCAGCCCGACCAGGTTCGTCTCGGCGATGCCGAGTTCCATGTGCTGCCCGGTGGGCTTTTCCCGCCAGTGCATGATCGTCTCGGCGTCGTCGTCGAACCAGTTGCGCCGCTCGTTCGGCGACCACACCCCCACCTTGTTCAGCCAGCCGGCCAGGTTGGTGGTGGAGCTGACATCGGGGCTGACGGTGACGACCCTCTTCGCGGCGTCCGGGGCTTGGCGGCTCAGGTCGAGCAACGCCCGGCCGAGTGCGGCCTGCGTCGTCGATGTGCCGGACGGCGTGCGGCCGATGTCGGCCGGTACCGCGGGCGGGGTTGCCAGTTCGACGGGATCGCGGGCGAGCCATTCGGCGGAGGCGGCGCAGACGCGGCCTGCGGTGCTGTCGGTGTCGAACCGGGCCCATGGGTTCTTCGAGTCCATGCCCAGTTCGGTGGCGAGTTGTTCGTACTGTTCGACGGTCAGCAGCGAGGAGTGGTTCTGCGGATGCCCCTGCGTCGGCAGGCCGCGGCCCTTGATCGTGTAGGCGATGATCACCGTCGGACGGGTGTCGTCGATCTGCGCGTACGCGGCGCGCAGGGCGTCCAGGTCGTGACCACCGAGATTGCGAATGGCGCGCAGGACAGTGTCGTCGTCAAGACCGGCGATCAGGGCGGCGATCTCCATCGCATCTGGACCGCGGCCGGGCAGCCGGTCCCGCACCTGCTCGGCCGTGCAGCGCAGCAGCCGCTGGTACTCGGGATTGGGCATGTCCAGGATTCGGGTGCGCAGCGCCGACCCACCCGGTCGGCTGAACAGTGATTCGAGCAGGGTCCCGAATTTCACGGTGAGCACCTGCCAGCCGGCGGCAGCAAACATCGCCTCGAGTCGGCCGGCGGCGATGTTCGGGACCACCCGGTCCAGGGACTGCCGGTTCAGGTCGACGATCCACACAATCTCCCCGAGTTCGGCGACGGAGTGATCGAGGATCGCCTCCCACACCGCGCCCTCATCTAACTCCGCGTCCCCGACTAGCGAATACTGCCGGCCCGTCCCGGCACCGCCGAGATGGGTGTCGACGAAGCGGCGGGCGATGGCACCCCAAATCGGCGCCGTCGCCCCGATCCCGACCGACCCGGTCGAGTAGTCCACCGGATCAGGATCTTTCGACCTGCTCGGGTACGACTGCAACCCACCGAACTCCCGCAACGTCGTCAGATACTTCTCGTCCAGCTCGCCTAGCAGGTAGTTGATGCCGTGTAGCACCGGAGAGGCATGCGGCTTGACCGACACCCGGTCACCGGGACGGAGCTGCTCGAACCAGAGCGAGGTCATAATGGTCACGATCGACGCACACGACGCCTGGTGACCACCGACCTTCAGCCCCGTGGGGTTGGGGCGAATCCGGTTCGCGTGGTGGATCATCGCGGTCGACAGCCACAACACGCGTCGCTCGATCTCCACGAGCGCCTCGGGGGGTCGGGGAGGGAGCGGTGTTGATGCCGGTGTCGACTGTGTTCGTGCCCTGCATATGATTGCGTCCTTGCCTATGAGTTCGTGGGACCGACTGAACTGCGGCCAGACACAGGTCGTGAGCGGTCGGTCGGTGATGTCAGCGGGCGGCTCTGGTGAGAGCCCGACGCCGCGGTCGGTGAATCCGCCTGCTGAAGAGGAAGTCCCGTGTGCAGAACTCGCCTATAGTTGAGCATCGGCATGTATTTTGTGCAACACCCATCGCAAGACTTCAGCATTTTGCGCACCAGTGCGCCTACAACCTCGCTGGGGGGTTAGCACAATGCCCAAGCACGACCACCATTTTTCGGCGATCTCCGCGCCGCGGCGACGTGATTACTGCGCTCTCCGATAGACGCCGGAAGTGCTCTGGTGCAGGCATTCTGCGAAGCAGTCACGGTGCAAACGGTGGTCGGCCCGAGGAATAGCCTTTCGGCACCGGACATGCCCCGGCGCGGCGGCGGGCGCCACCGCCAGTGCAACAGCTCGACAGTTCTCAGCCGTTGATCATGTTGTGCCGTGAACTCCACTCCGCATCACGCAGTTCGTTCTTGCGGATCTTTCCTGTTGACGTTCTGGGAAGGTCGTCGACGAACTCGACCGATCTGGGTGCCTTGTATGACGCGATCCGCGACTTCACGTGTGCGATGACCTCGGCCTCGTCGATGTGCGCTCCATTGCCAGTCATCACGAACGCTTTTGGCCGTTCGCCCCACTTGTCATCAGGTACCCCCACGACGGCGGCTTCGAGTATCGCCGGATGCGACAGAATTGCCTGCTCTACTTCGATCGTCGAAATATTTTCTCCCCCGGAGATCACCACGTCCTTCGCACGGTCGAGAAGTTGCACGTATCCGTCGGGATGCATGACGCCCAGGTCACCTGAGTGGAACCAGCCACCCTCGGTTGCCTTCCGCGTCCCGTCCTCGTCGTCGTAATAGCCTTTCATCACGGTATTGCCGCGCATGACGATCTCGCCCATCTCTGTGCCGTCTGCGGCCACGTCGGTCAACTCGCCCGCCGGTGAAAGCCTGGGACGCACAACCCGCAGCCGCTGGGCAGTGATCATGCCGACACCCTGGCGCGCCATGAGTTTCGCGTGGTCCTCGACATCCACCTCGTCCCACTCGGGCTTGGGTTCACAGACCGAGTAGGGTCCGTAGGTTTCAGTGAGGCCGTAGATGTGCACTATCGATGCGCCAAGAGCGCGGATCCCGGCGATGATGGTGGGGCTGGGCGGTGCACCTCCACTGCTGATGGTTAACGGTGTCGTGAGGGGATGGGCCTGCTCAGCGTTAGCCAGGAGGGTCAGAACTGTCGGTGCTCCGTTGAGGTGGGTAATCTGGTGCTCGTCGATCAGCGACCACATGCTGTCGGCGCGCACCGCCCGGTAGCAGACGTGTGTACCGAGCGCGGCAGTGACCGCCCAGGTCGTGCACCATCCGTTGCAATGGAACATCGGCAGAGTCCACAGATACTTGGTGGTCTTGTCAAAGCCTGCATGTAAGATTTCGCCGAGCGAGTTGAGGTAGGCGCCGCGATGGGAGTACATGACTCCTTTAGGGCGGCCCGTGGTGCCGGATGTGTAGTTGATTGCCAGCGTACGGTTTTCGTCGTCAATCTCCCAGCGTAGATCATCGCCCTGGCCGCGTGTCAGCAGCGAGTCATAGCTGTGAAGTTCGTTAGATGCGGTGAAAAGACCTTCCACCGTTGGTAGTTCGATCCACTCGTCGACGGTGGAGAAATCGAGTCCGGCGTGGAGCAGCGGCTTCAGTAGCTCGATCTCGCCGAAGAGCAGGTGCACACCAGAATGCCCGCAGATGTATTCGATCTCGGCCGCTGACAAGCGTGTGTTGATCGCAACGAGTACCCCGCGCGCGAGCGGGACGGCGTAATGGGCGATGAGCAGCTCGGCGGAGTTGGTGGCCAGATATGCGACGCGTTCGCCATCCGTAATACCGGAAGCGCGGAGCGCTTTCGCGAGGGACTGTACCGAGGCACCGAATTCACGGTAGGTCCATCGACGCTCGCCGTCGATGATTGCGATTTTGTCGGGCATGACCTCGACTGCACGTTCGAGGAAGCGAATGGGTGTCAAAGGAACGTCGAGACCGGTCACGGATCCTCCAGTTGAGGCAGCGCTTCATCCGAAGCGCTGGGCGGGTCGGGTTGCGAGTTGGCGGTACCGACTACGTCGGTACCTCGAGGGGAAGTGGAGTTTCAGCGGCGTCAAGTTCGCGCCCACGGTTTTGGTCCCCTGCCCCGGTTGGAGGCAGTCAGAGCGAGGCGGCGATCTTGTAGGCCGGATTGCGGACAGTCGGCGTCAGGTCGAGCGCGCGGGCCGATGTCGGGTGCTGATCACCCGGCCATCCGGACACGATGACCGTGGTGAATCCGAGGTGGGTGAGGATGGAACTGATGGATCCCTGTGCGAGTTCGTGTCCCTGAACCGTGTACTGGTTGGCGGGCCGCGGGTTCGACCGCAAGTAGACGATGATCCCCCCTTCTGCGGCGATTCGGGTACGACGGGTCTCGAACTCCTGTCGGCACCCGCAGTCGGGTGCGAGTGGATCGCGGTGCGAACATTCGAAGACGATGTACACCGTCGGAGCTGCCGCAGGCGTCGTCGAACCGATGAAGGCTGTGTGGTGGGCACCGGTCAGTTCGTCGTCGAAGTCGACTACGCGCATGCACCTGTCAGGAAGGTCCACAATCCGTGTAGCCGTCTGGCGAACCCGCCCAACGTGGCCGTCGCCGTGGTGTAGGCGGTAGTGCACCACATCCTGGACCTGCACCGCTGGAACGCTGTGAACCTGGGCGAAGGCCGCGAGTTCCGTGCCCTGCAGCAGGGTTCCATCATCACCCAGCAACGTGGCCGTCAGCGCTACCGGCGAAAGTCCGGCGATTTCGCACAGGTCGACCGCCGCTTCCGCGCTGTTTCGGCGCTCGAGCACTCCACGTGAAGCCGTTCTCAACGGCAGGACGTGTCCCGGCCGCGTCAGATCCACTGGGCGGGTCTGCGGGCTGGCGAGCACGCGAGCGGTCCGCGACCGGTCTGTCGCACTGATACCGGTTCCGACGCCGGCAACGGCGTCGACCCCTACACCGAAGGCCGGAGTTGTCGTGCTGGAGCCGTTGCCCCTCACCATTGCGGGCAGTTCCAGCTCGTCTGCCCGGGTCGAACGCATCGCCGCACACAACAGCCCGGAGGTGTATCGAACTGCCCAGGCGGTCCACCGTGGGCCGGCTAGGGCGGCAGGAATCAGCACATCGGCGACCTCCTGATCGTCAGCTCCACTGACGATCAGTGCCGGCCTTCCGGTGGCCAACGCGTTTGTCGCGGATTCGATTCTCTTTTTCACATCGCAGACGTCGGTCATCGCTATCCCTCACCGATCACGAGGGTGCGGAAACGGCTGTCATGAAAGACAAGGGGTTGCGCTGTCTCATTTACCGCGGTGCTGTTGACCTCCAGAATTACAACATCGTGGTCCCCTGCGGGGATCGACGTCGAAATCCTGCAATCGAGCCATGCTGCGGCGTCGGCTAGGAATACTGCAGTGGATTCGCCTGCGAACCAGGAGATCCCGGCGAACCGGTCGACGTTCTTGGCCGCGATCTGGCGACTCGCCGCTTCGTGCGTCGATGCCAGGACCGAAATACCTAGACGGCCGTCCTTGGACAGAGTCGGCCACGTCGTCGAAGTGTGCTGCACGCAGATCGATACCAACGCCGGGTCCATGGACACTGGTGTGAACGAGGTAGCTACGATTCCCATCGGTCGTCCCTCCTGGAGCGCGCATACTGCCGCGACGCCAGTCGGATACTGCCCATACAGTCGGCGGAGCCTGGTGGTATCCCGTTCCGAGTCACCCGTCTTTACTGGATCGAAAATCATCATGGCGTACCGCCTTGGCTGAGAGATGAATTGGATTTATCGGCGTCGGATGATCGCGTTGGGGTTGCTCGTATTTCGTGCATGTCACGCACCCCTGGCACGCGCATGCTGGACAATGAGTGAGGTGACGGCGTCGAGGCATACCGTCCCGATGGATGCAGACGCGCCTGCAGGGTCTCCCAGGATTCCGTTGGGGGATATCGAATGGATGCCCTCCCGGAAGGCACGATCGAGGAGTCCCTTGTCAACCAAGCCCGAGTATCCGCGGGCAAAGCGTTCGACGCGAACCTTGTCGGGATGAAGTGCGAGCATCACGGAGGTTTCTGCGACGTCAGCATGCCCACCGACGTTGCCGCCCAGGGAGGCCACGTCCTCGGCGGCCCAGCGCCAGGCGTCCAGAATCGCTTCACTGTCGGTGAAGACGATGACCGACAGTGGTGCCAATTTGTCCGCCAGACGTAACTCGAAGTCGCGCATGACCGGGTAGTTGCCGATGTGGCCCGAGAACACGACAATCCGCTCGAAACCGGACGCAGCCAGGTGCGCGCTGTAATCTTCACAGATCGCCTCGAGAGTCGATGCGCGGAGGGACAGTGTGCCGGGGAATCCGAGGTGATGCGGCGAGTACCCGACACGAACGGTCGGCAGGACGAGCGCACCTCCGAGGTCGCGCGCGACCCGCACTGCAAGCGCGTCGGCGTGGTCAGCGTCCATCGACAGCGGTAGATGCCGGCCGTGCTGTTCGACTGCACCGAGGGGCAGAATCGCGGTGCGGGCCCCACCTGCGATTGCGTCACCGATCTCGGCACTCGTCATGTACTCGATCCGAAGTTCGTTCATGGTGGCACCTACTTGCGATCCGGCCTGGCAAATCGGGCCTGGCGGGCAATCTCGTCCTGCTCGCCTGCGTCGTACATCTCGTCGACGAGATGGGTGAAGGAGGCGAGGATGTTAGAGCGTCGGATGGTGGCTTTGGCCGTCAGCTCTCCCGCTGCCGCTGACAACGCCCGCGGCAGAACCCGGAACTTCTTCAATTGCAACGGGCGGGCGAGTTCGGAGTTGACCTCGTCGATCCATCGGGTCAGAGCAGCATCGCGGGCATCCCGAGTCATTGCCTGCACCTCGTCGCTGACGCTGAGCAGTACGGTGAGGTACTTGCGGCCTTCGCCCACAACGATCGCCTCGTCGATAAGCGGACTCGCTTTGAGCCGTACCTCTATCGGCTGCGGGCTGACGCTCTTGCCGCCACTGGTTTTGAGGACATCCTTCATTCGCCCGATGATCTTCACCTCGCCATCGGAGCTCTGCTCGACAAGATCGCCTGTGCGGTACCACCCCTCCTCCAGCGCCGAGGCCGTCGCCTCCGGATTGTTCCAGTAGCCGTCGAAGAGACATGGGCTGCGCACCTGCAACTCGCCTTCGTGGGATACACGGACAACCCACCGGGGATCGGGCATGGCCTTTCCGATGGTTCCCGGCGCTGGAAAGGCGCGATCCCACTGGGCGATCACGGAGCCGCACGTTTCCGTTGTACCGAAAAGCTCGCGAAGATCGAGACCCCACATATGCCAGAGCGCGGTTACGTCGGGGGCCATGCTCCCGGAGGCTGTCCAGCTCACCTTGATGCGATCCATGCCGACTTTCGCCCGCAGTGGCAGGAACACGTATTTCAGGCACACGCCGTAGAGGACTTCGAGGTACCTTGGCACCTGTTGCCCACGCCAGCGTAAATCGCTGACCCTGCGCGCGACCTTCATCGCAATCGAGTATCCGAAGCGGAGAGCTCTGCCGGACTCGGCAAGCGCCTGCAGTACTTCGCTGGCGAGCTTCTCGTGCATCCTCGGCGGCCACAGGACAGCAGTTGGCCGCACCCCACAGAGCGCTTCGACCCGTTGATCCATGGTGCAGTAGGTGACGACGAGCCTGGTCATTATCGGCGCGAAGACTCCGATCAGAGCCGGCGCAACATGTGAAAGTCCGAGGAATCCCACGAGGTCGTGCCGGGACCTGCCGATCTCGGGGTAGGACATTGCGAAACCAAGTACCGAGTACTGGAGTGTGCGGTGCGTGTGCCTCACGCCCTTCGGCGCTCCAGTGGATCCTGAGGTGTAAAACAGGGCCGCCAGCTGGTCGATGTCGCCCGCTTCGACAAGAAGCGAGAACAGTTCCGGCTCAGCCACAGCCCGGGCGCTCCCGACGGCGCGTAAAGACTCCCACCGTACTGCTTTGACGGTTTCCGGAAAGTCTGCCGGTTCGGCATCGAAACTGACAGTTGCACGTAAGTGCGGCAACTTGGGAGCGACCGCAGCTACTTTCGCGATATCGGACCTGCCCTCGGCGAAGATCGCGGTCGCGCCGCTGCTCTCGAGCGCGTGCTCTACCTCAGGGGTCGAGCTTGTGGGGTATACCCCGACGGGAACGCCACCCGCACTCAGGATCCCGAGTGCCGCCACAACCCACTCTCGGCGGGTGGAAGACATGATGGCCACCCGGTCGCCCGGCGCCACCCCGAGATCATGGAGGCCCAGTGCGGTCGCCCGCACTTCGTCTAGATACTCGCTCCAGCTGGTCGGGCGTGCAGCGCCGTCAACCCAGCTGCAGAATGCGACCGTGTCCGGTTCGCGCTCGGCGCGGTCGCACAACATCTGCGCGAAGGTGCGATCCACGGCCTCGAATCCCGAGACGCTGCGCAGTACCGGTATTCCATCCCTGCCGCCCTCACGCGAACTCATTGAAACAGTGTTCTCCATCTCCATGGTCACTGCAATTCCTCAGCTAAGTCGTTGATTTCGGTGCCCGTGTAACGCTTGACTACCTGCCACTTCCCGTCGACTACCTGATAAATCCCGTAGTCGGGCACCGCAGTGTTCGTCGAGTTGAAATTGACGGGACCGCTGGCACCGTGATAGTCGATCGTTTCATCTCTCGCCAGGAGATCCAGGCCTTCATCCAGGGAGAACACCGGAGTGCCGCCGGACTCAGTCACGTTGTGAAGGTTCTCGGCAATCGCCGTGCCGGTGGCCTCGCCGCCGGCCGCCATCGCCAAGAGTCCCGAAACGATCGCATCGTATGCCATGGCCGCCGTGGGCTGCTGAGCGATGGCCGCACCTTGCTCGACGCCATACTCCTCGACCAGCACATCGCGCATCCCCGCGACGGACGGCGAGTCTGCCGCGACCGCGGACTGACCGTACGCGCCTTCGAGGTATTGCGCCCCAACCTCGTCGAGCAGCACGGGGAAGGTCAACTCTGCGATAAATGCCCATTTGCCAGGTAACCCCGACCGCGCCCACTCGCGCACGATCGGTACAGCAGGCTCCACGGAGCCGGCGAGGAACACCATATCGGGTTGAGGCTCAAAGGCGCTGCGCACCTCCGGCAGATAGGAACTCTGTCCGCCGTTGAAAGCGACCTTCGCCACCACCTTGCCACCGAGCTTCGTGTAATAATCCTCCAACCAGCTCGACGTGCTTCGCGCTGAGTCGGAGTTTTCGTAGAGTATGGACAGGGTCTTGATGCCGTTGTCCCAGATGTTTTTAGCGACCGCCAGGCCATCGAAAGTGTCCGGACCAATAGTGCGGAAGGTGTAGGGATTGGCCTGGTCGTCGTACTCGACGATGCCGGAGTACGGAGACGCGATCGCAACCTCGCTGCGTTCTGCCTGGCTGAGCGTCGCCATGAACGTCGATGACGTCGGACCCACGATGAATTGCGCGTCGTCTTTATTGATGAGCTTGGTGACGGCGCGGACTCCATCCTCGGCGTTGAACTTCTCGTCCTCGCTCACAACCTCGAGGGTCGTCCCATTGATGCCGCCGCGCTTGTTGACATGGTTCACTACTGCTCGGGTGATCGAATCGACAGGCCCGCCGAAGACCGCCGCTTCGCCTGATAGCGGCGCGGCCACACCGATCACCGTGGTTCCGCCCGACGCCCCTCCACCGTTGCCGCAACCTGTGAGCACTGCCCCCGTCGCCATGACGACGCATGCGACCGATACCTTGCCTGCTGTTGTTCTGAGTACTTTCATCGCTCAATCTCCTGTGAACTACTGCTTTGGGGGGGTCGGACTTTCTCTGGTAGAAGCGAGGAGAGTGAAGCCTGCTTCTCTTCTGCGATTGCGGTAGGCATGCGTGCTGCTCACGCCTGTGGGATTCGAGCACCCAGGAACATCTCGGCGAAGCCCGGATCAGCTAGCAGCTGCGGCCCGTTTGCCTCGTGATGAATTTGGCCCGATTCCATGAGAAATACGCGTTCGCACAGTGGCAGGATCTGGCTGGGATGCTCCTCGATAATCCATAAGACGCCGGTCCCGCTGCGCTCGATGACGCAGATCTGCTCGATGAGCGAATCGACAATCTGGGGCGCAAGACCGGTAGTGGGTTCGTCGAGAATCAACAGCCGTGGTCGCATGAGCAGCGAGGAGGCGATTGCGAGCTGCTGGCGTTGTCCGCCGGAGAGCGTTCCGGATCGCTGCTTTCGGCGCTCTGCGAGGATCGGAAACAGTTCGAACACCTCGTCCACGCGATCATGAGGCAATCGCATCGCGCGGGTGACAACTTCCAGATTGTCCTCGACGGATAGTGCACCGAAAACGTTGCGCAGCTGAGGTGTATATCCGAGGCCACGGCGTGCGCGCTCGCGGGCGGACATCCCATCGAGGGGCTCGCCACCAAGTCTGACGCTCCCGCCGCGTGCATCGACCACCCCGGCGATGGTCTGCACGAGGGTTGTCTTGCCGGCTCCATTAGGGCCAATGATGGCTGTAATCGATCCTTCTTCTGCGGCAAGAGAAATGCCCCGGATGATGTTGTTTCGACCGTAGCCGCTGGTGAGGTTTTCGACATTAAGCAGTGGCACGGCGTACTCCCAGATAGGTTTCGACAACTAGGGGGTCGCGGATGACGTCCGCCGGTGGGCCGCTTGCAATGACATGGCCGTCGTGCATGACGTACAGCGCATCGGAGATTGCGTTCATGAAGGACATGTTGTGCTCGATGACGAGCACCGTGACACCCTCTACATCGCGCAGCTGACGCACTGTCGCAGATAAGCGGTCTTGATCGTCGGGGTTGAGGCCCGAGGACGGCTCGTCGAGCATCAACAGCGACGGCGGTTCCATGAGCAGCCGGGCGATCTGCAGTAGGCGGCCTTGGCCGATCGACAGATCTCCCGCCCGGACGTTCGCCAATTCGACCAAACCCAGGCGATCAAGCAGAATCCATGCACGGTCGACCAAGCTGCGCTCACTCGCCGAGATCGCGCGCGGAGACGTGAAGAGGCGTGAGAGGCGCTCGCCTGGCACAGTGCGCACAGAGGTGAGCAAATTCTGCACGACTGACATGTCAGTGAAGTCAGCAGTGTTCTGGAACGTGCGCTTCAGACCCATCCGCGCAAGTTGATGCGTCGGAGCCCCTGTCACGACACGCCCGTCGAACACGACCGTCCCTGCATCAGGCTTCAGGAAACCGGAGACTGCATTGAACAGCGTGGTTTTGCCGGAGCCGTTTGGCCCAATGAGTCCTGTAACCTTGCCCCTGCTAACGGTCATATCGACACCGTCGAGCGCCCGGAGCTGACCGAAGCTCTTCACAACGCCCTTCACTTCGAGCAAGGGATTCGGTGCAGTCATCAGCGACCACCTGCCACAGAAGTCGCCAACACAGCAGGTGTCACGGAGGGGGAGCGTGGTGGCGGGTAGACGGACAGTCGCGGCCGGAAGAGGCCACCCGGCCAGAACAGGAGAATCACAATGAGGACCAAACCTTGCAGTGCGTCCTGAAGGCTGGCCAGCAGCTCCGGTGTAATAAAGTCCACTTGAATGTATGTGAGGCCCTCCCGCAGGCCCAACAGAACAACCGCACCAAGAATCGCGCCGACATTGCTGCCTGTCCCGCCGATAATCAGAGCAATGAAGACCGTGAAGGTGATATTCACGTTGAAGAAAGTCGGAGTAAGGATCGACAGATACCACACATACATCACCCCGGCCAGACCCATGAAGAACGCCGCAAAGACGAAAGCTTTGAGCTTTACCGCGTATACGTTCACCCCGAGCGAACGTGCCACTGCTTCGTTCTGGTTGATCGCGAGCAGACTTCGGCCGAACGCCGACCGAGTCACCCGCCGGAAGAGCAAGAAGCTGATTCCTAGAACAACCACAACGATCGCAGCGACGAACAACACCTGCGCTCGACCCGGGACGATATCGAGGCTGGGCACCGGCGCATTCAGCAGCCCGCGCGCCCCATTGGCGATCGCCGGCTGGTTGATGAACAACTGGCGGATCACCTCGGCAAGCGCAAGCGAGACAACGGCGAGGTACTCCCCACCGACCTTCAGCAGGCCGCTTCCGACAACGAACGCGAGCAGAGCTGACACAAGACCACCAATGATTGCGCCCGCCCACCACGGCAAACCGAGCCCGAGAAGGTATGTGTATGACCCGGACGGTGCCGGCAGAACGGTGAGTGCGTAGGCATAGGCGCCGACACCGAAGAATGCCGCCACACCGAAATTCACCATCCCGCCAACGCCGAACTGAAGGTTCAGTGCCAGGGCTGCGACGGCGTAGATCCCCATTAGAGTGATCAGTCCGCCAAGAATCAGCAGAGTGCTCATGCGACACGCTCCTTCGGCCCGCTGAAAAGGCCCTCAGGCCGGATGAACACGACCAAGGCGATTACCGCGAACACAACCATCTGGGTGTATTCGGACGGAATGACAAGGGTCGCGAGACTTGACGTAAGACCGACGAGGACTGCCGCGAGCATCACGCCATAGATACTGCCGAGCCCGCCGATGATTGCGGCGGCGGAGATGATCAACACCTGATCCCAGCCAAGCTCAGGGTAAATGCGTGCGGTCAAGGCGATGAGCGTTCCCGCCAGCGCAGTCAGCGCACTCGCTACCGCCCAGGTGATGTATTGCAGATAAGTGGTGTTGACACCGCGAATCTGAGCCAGTGCCTGATTGTTGGCCATCGCGCGCAACGCCCGTCCGCTGTAGGACTTCGACAGCCAAAAGTGCAGTGCCATGACCACCAGAGCGGCAATGACGATTACAGCGACCTGATCGATTCCAGCCACGGCAATCCCACCGATACGGAAGGTCTCTTGAAGAGGGACGTCGAGTGTCTTTACTCCGTATCCCGTGAAGACCTCGATCATCGCGTGAATGAAGAACGCGAGACCGACAGATGCGATCATGGGGATATAGTGCGGACGCCCGCGCATCGGCCAGAAGATCAGCCGAGCTGATACGACGCCCGCCACCGTCGTGACCGCGATCGCCGCGAGACACGAGACTATCCAGTGAAACCCGAGCAGCACGTTGAACCCGTACGCGCTGAACCCACTGAGTACGATCAGCTGGGGCAGCGCGATATTCAGGAAGCCCTCCACCCGGCGCACCAATTCGAAGCCCACGGTCGCGAGCAGCAGAACCGCACCGCTGACCAGGCCCGCAACGAGGACGGCTAACATGACTCCACCCTCATCCCTGACCTCCTCGAGTGCGACTGCCGTTCCAGCTATCTCGTAGTCCACGGGCGACGGGGTCATCGAAGTACTCGGCGGCAGACCCAAGTGTGCGATGCAGGGAGACCTCGTCGCGAGAGTCGTCGGAATCGTTGACACTGCGTTTCAATGCGCTGTAGAGCACCGGTGCCTTGGCCCCGGCCTCGCGCGCCGATACGACAGCCGCAGCGACAAGCTCTGCGGGGTCCGCGAGGACATCGACGAGACCGATTTCCAATGCGGTTTCAGCATCGAATAGTTCCCCCGACAACAGCAGTCGCTTCGCGGTACGTGCTCCGAGTAGTCGGGCGGCACGCTGAATACCCTTATCGGCCGGTAGGAGGCCGTTATTGATCTCTGGGAATCCAAAACGCGCACCGTGGACGGCCAGCACAGTATCGGCGAACAGAGCAATCTCCATGCCACCGCCCACACAGTGACCATTGATCGCGCTGATCACCGGTCGCGGGTATCTGTCCATTGCTACAAGTAGCGTGTGAAACTCCCGCATCCGGGCGTCCAACTCTTGTTGGGGTGCTTGTTCGAGTTCCTTTATATCGCCTCCGGCGCAGAAGAATCGTTCTCCCTGGCCTGTGAGGACGACCGGGGGTGCTTCACGCATCTCGGTGAGGTCGGCAAACAGCGCCGCAAGATTGCGAATGGCTGATCGGTTCAGTGCGTTTGCCGGCGGCCGGTCCAAGGTGACGACAAGGACACCCGTAAAGTCCGCGGCCGTGAACCCGGCGGTTTGTGTGGTCTCAGGCCCTCTCATGCTTCACCCGGCAACTTCTTGCGTCGCCGGGGAACCAACGACGAGGTGGTCATCGCGGCGGACGGAGGGAAATTGGGCCGGTCGCCCTTCGCGGAAGGCTTGTCGGGCCTCGGCGTAGTCTGCGCCGGCGAAGTTGAGGGTTTCCAACGCAGCCGACAATTCCTGCTGCGGAAGGGCGTTGGTCAGCCAACCAGAGTTCAGTGAACGCTTCGTCCAGCGGATTGCCTGCTGCGAGCCCTGGGCAAGGTCATCGGCGATCGCCAAGGCGCGTTCGAGCACGGCGCCTTTCGGTTCAGTGAGGCTCACCAAGCCGATCCGCTCGGCCTCCGCACCGGTCAGGCTTGCTGACGTCAGCTGGTAGTACTTAGTTTTGGCCATGCCGACCAGCAGCGGCCAGATCAGGGAAGAATGGTCGCCGGCAACCACCCCGATGCGGGTATGGCCGTCCAGAAGCAAGGCGTCTTCAGCAGCTACGCTGATATCCGCGAGCAATGCCATCGACAAACCCCAGCCCACCGCTGGTCCGTTGATCGCGGAGATGAGAGGCTTGTCCATGTTCAGGAGGGTCGTAATCCGCCGCCGCTCATCCTCCATGAGTTCGATCGCGTCATCCAGAGTAGGGTCTGGTTCGCGTACGTCCATGCCCGTGCAGAAACCGCGGCCGGCGCCGGTGATGACAGCCACACGCGTGTGGGGGTCTCGGTCGACGTCCTCCCAGATTTCGGACAGATGCTTGAACATCGGCAGCGTCAGGGAGTTGAGTCGCTCGGGACGATTGATGGTGATGAGGAGTACCCCGTTCGGCTTGCGCTCGATCAAGATCTCCTTCGGGTATCGGCTGAAAATGTCATCCGTGGCCAATGTGCTCATCGTGCTTCTCCTACCTCGACACTGTTTCCGGTTGTTTCTTTCTGTGCACTTTCGAACGCTTCGACCTCGGCGTAGTGGGCCGGCCGGGCGGCGCGAATGTCGTCCAGAACCGCGGCAGGGGTGCGCACCACAGCGCGGGGGTTCTTGAACTTGGGGATTACGTACTTGCCGAAAAGTTCGATCGACTTCATCAATTCCCTGTGGGGGAGCCCGTCGATGCGCATAACGAGCGAGTCGGCACCCAAGTCGGCGAACCGCTGTACCTGGGCGACACAGTCGTCGGGATCGCCCACGATGAAGCCAGAGGAGTCCTCGAACATGTAGCGCTCATCGTTGAAGTCCAGATGCTTGACGGCTCCCATGTACTGGTAGTCATCGGAGAGTTTCGAGAGGCGTTGGTACGCGTCGGTCGAGAGCGCGACCGATTCAGTGAGGCTTCTCGCCCATTTGACGGCTTCGTCGCGTGTTTCTGCGCAATGCATACCGCCGCCGACTGCAACGAGCTTCTGTGCCTGAACTGGGTAGGTGTGCGTCGCGCCGTCGCGAGCGTCATCGTAGATACGCAGCATATTCTCGAGGAATTCGAAGCCTAGGTAGAAGCCTCCGACGATCGCGCCGACGCCGAGCTCCGCCGCAGTTCGAACAGACTCGGGACTCCCGGTCGCCATGTGGATCGGAGGATAGGGAGTCTGAATTCCTCTGGGTACGAGGCTTCGTGGTGGGATCTTGTAGTGCTCGCCCACAAAGGAGAAGACGTCGTTGTGCAGCGCGCGGCGAATGACTTCGAGCCCCTCGATCTGCTGGGCCTTGTTTTCCGTCGGTGAAACCTCAAAGGCCCGCAGTGCAAGGGTGGTGTTGCCTCGGCCGACACCGAGTTCCACACGGCCGTTGGACAGAATGTCCTCGGTGGCCAGCCTCTCGGCGACCCGAAGCGCGTGGTTGATGCGTGTGGGCAACAGGGTCACCAGGTGCACGAACCGAATGCGTGAGGTCAGCGCCATCAGGTACGGATAGAGGACCTCTGGCGCGGACGTCGTCGCCGTGCCAATCGCCACATGCTGCTCAGAGGTGCCGAACGCATCAAAACCCACCTCTTCGGCGAGGAGGACCTCGTCGACGAGCTCCCGGTAACGGTGCTCGTGGGTATGCCCCGGGGGCGTTTCGCCCTCGCTCATGAAGATGAATCGCATGGCCACAACCTTTCGTGTGTGAATGCGCATTAACGTGAATGAGCATTAACGTAGAACGAGAGTGTGAGCTTGTCAACACTCGGCGGACATTTGGGCGCTTTCACTCGCCACGGCTCGCAACATGCCTGGCCAGGCGCACAAGTGTGCGGTCGCGCGGGGAGTGTGGGCCCGCAGCTAACACCGACAGGTGTCCGATTGCTGTCCGATTGTGTTAATGCGTGTTACTATTAGTCGCATGGAGCTGATCAAGGTGGATGCGAGCGACGCTTGCAGGCGGTGTGCCACTCGGCATGTGCTGATTTCAGATTTCTCGGGCTGCCCCGTTGCTGTTGTGAACCATGAAGGCTGACCAGATGCCATCAGCCGCGCCAACGGTTCGCCGGTCACGCCGGGAGCTGCTGCTGGAAGTCGCCGCCGATCTGTTCCTGCACAAACCCTACGACTCGGTTACGGTCGAGATGATCTGCGCGAAGGCAGGAATCTCCGCTCCCGGGCTCTATCGTCACTTCCAGAACAAGCAGGCCCTCCTCATCGCAGTGGTGGAGAATCCGTTGGAGTTTCTCCATCAGTCCGCCCGGGCGACGGTGGAGTCGGAACCCGATCCGCGTGCTGCGCTGGACGCCATGGTCGAATTCCACATCAGGTCGGTCCTGTCTGCGGCTCCGACAACGCTGATTTTCCTCAAGAACGAGCACGCG
Source organism: Rhodococcus oxybenzonivorans (assembly GCF_003130705.1). NCBI lineage: Bacteria > Bacillati > Actinomycetota > Actinomycetes > Mycobacteriales > Nocardiaceae > Rhodococcus > Rhodococcus oxybenzonivorans. The sequence continues at coordinate 3,042,813 of NZ_CP021354.1, forward strand.
TTTCCCGAAACGGATCGCCGGCGCATTCGACGAGCGATGAATATGTACGCCGAGGAGTGGATTTCGACAGTGTCGCTGCTGCGGCCAGAGTTGTCGGATCCGGAGGTACGCCTGCTTACGCAGGCGGTGTTCTCGATGTTGAATACCGTACCCACCCTCAACAAAGGGCTTGACCAGGAGTCGATCGTCAAGACGATGTCAACTGCGGCGGTCCAGGCATTGACCTCTCCTCGGGCCGAGTGAGGTCGGACCTGCCGGATCGATCAGGCGCCTACTTGACGTTGCGATGGCAGCCGGTACTGGCTTGTAAGTAGACCCCGTTCAATCGGATATCCTGATTGAACGGGGATTGGCGTTTGATCGTCGACGATCGAGCGAAGGCGACTTCCGCCTGTGTCGGTCGCACCAGTCTCGGCGTCGAATCTTCAAATTTGCTGTTGCACAGTCGAATACTTCAGACCGCGCGATCCTCAATGCGACACGTGGAACGGAACAGTGACGCCGGCCAGGGTGTCGCGCAATGACAGGATCCGCGCCCTTCGGTGCGGAAGTGCCTGGCCGGTCCCGCAACCCGAATCTCAGGGAGGCTCAATTGAGCGAGCATAATGTGCGAATGATCGTCCTGTCGACCGACAACTTGGACGAATCGGTCCGGTTTTACTGCGAGACCCTGGGAATGCCGTTGAAGTTCCGCGACGGGGACCACTTCGCGGCCCTAGATGGAGGGACTATCACCGTCGCGTTGGCGACTGCGGTGGACCATCCCATGCCCGGGCAAGTTGTCGTCGGCATAAGGACCGCCGACGTCGACAGTGCGGCGAAGGCCGTGGAAGCCAACGGCGGTGGCATTGTGGGAGGCCCGTATGACCACGGACACGAACGCCGTGCAGTGGTCTACGACAATAACGGCAACGGCTTGGTCTTCTACAGCCCGCTGACCCGATAACACAGGACTGTCGGGGCCCGCGCATTCCATGTGGTCAGCCCTGCATTACGCGATGCGTGTGGGTGTAGAGGTTCATGTTCTGGCCGCGAAGAAACCCCACGAGTGTCAGTCCTGTTTCGTCTGCGAGGTCGACAGCGAGTGACGACGGCGCGGAGACTGCGGCAAGTATGGGTATGCCTGCCATTGCGGCTTTTTGGGCGAGTTCGAACGAGGCGCGACCGCTGACCATGAGGATGCTGCCCCGGCAGGGGATGCGGTGTTGAGCGATTGCCCAGCCGACGACTTTGTCTACGGCATTGTGTCGGCCGATGTCTTCGCGGAGGACGAGTAACTGCCCGTACTGATCGAAAAGTGCGGCTGCATGTAAGCCACCGGTGCTGTGGAATACTTTCTGCGACTGGCGTAGCCGGTCGGGCAGTGTCGCCAGAACATCGACATGCACCGTGGTGGTGTCCTCGGCTGGGGAATGGACCGTCGCGAGGCGAACGGCGTCGAGCGATGCTTTCCCACATACTCCACATGAGGAGGTTGTGTAGAAGTTGCGTTCGACACCGGATTGGGGTGGGGGGATGCCCACGGTGAGGGTGATGTCGAGGACGTTGTAGGTGTTGAGGCCGTTGTCGTCCACTCCGTCGCAGTAGCGGGCCGAAGCGACGTCGTCAACGCTGCTGATGACTCCTTCGGTGAGGAGGAAGCCGTGCGCGAGTTCGACATCGTGGCCTGGGGTGCGCATGGTGACCGCGAGCGGGGAGCCTCCGACACGGATTTCGAGTGGTTCCTCGACGACGAGTGTGTCGGGCCGAGTGGTGGAGTTCGGTCCACGCACGCGCACGATGGAGCGACGGGTAGTGATGCGTCCCATCAGGGTCGGTGCTCGAGCCGAATCAGGATGGCTTTGCTGACGGGCGTGTTGGATTTGTCTGCGACGTGGTCGAGGGGAATGAGGGGATTGGTTTCGGGGTAGTAGGCGGCGGCGTTGCCGACAGGCGTGGGGTAGGCGACGAGTCGGAAGTTGTCGGCTCGTCGTTCTTCGATGTTCCCGCTCCGGTTCTTCCATTCGGAAATCAAGTCGACGTGGTCGCCGTCTCGGTATCCGAGTTTTTCGATGTCGCGGGTGTTGACGAACAGAACTCGCCGGCCGCCTTTGACGCCGCGGTAGCGGTCGTCGAGACCGTAGATGGTGGTGTTGTACTGGTCGTGACTTCGCATGGTCTGCAACATGAGTCGGCCAGGCGGGACAGGTAGCCACACGAGGTCGTTGACGGCAAAGTTCGCTTTACCGGTCTCCGTCTGGAACGTGCGTGAGTCTCGCGGCGGGTGGGGGAGTCCGAACCCCTCTTTCTGTCGGACCTTGGTATTGAAGCCGTCGAAGCCGGGCACGACGCGCGAGATCGCATCCCGGATGAGGTCGTAATCGGCGGTGAACGATGTCCACGGCACGGGATGGCCGGGGCCGAACAGCATCTCGGCGATGCCGCAGACGATGGCAACTTCGGAGCGCATGTGAATGCTCGACGGGGTAAGACTTCCGCGGGAACGGTGGACCATCGACATCGAATCCTCGACGGTCACGAACTGCTTGCCAGTCGCCTGGACGTCTTTGTCGGTACGGCCGAGCGACGGCAGAATGAGTGCGGTGCGGCCGTGAACGAGATGGCTGCGGTTGAGTTTCGTGGACACCTGGACGGTCAGCGAACAGTTCCGGAGGGCGGCCTCTGTGACGTCGGTGTCGGGTGTGGCGGACACGAAGTTGCCGCCCATTGCCATGAACACCGAGGCTCGCCGTTCGCGCATGGCGCGGATGGAGTCGACGGCGTCGAGCCCGTGTTCTCGTGGTGAGGTGATGCCGAATTCGGTGTCGAGGGCGGCGAGGAACGATTCTGGCATCTTCTCCCAGATGCCCATGGTGCGGTCGCCTTGGACGTTGGAGTGCCCGCGGACGGGGCATACCCCGGCTCCGGGTTTACCGATCATGCCGCGCATCAGCAGCAGGTTCACGGCTTCTTCGATCGTGGCAACACCGTGTGTTTGCTGGGTCAGTCCCATCGCCCAGCAGATGATGGTGGCGTTCGACTCGATCAGGGCCTGCGCTGTGTCGTGGAGTTGTTCGATTGTCAGGCCGGTGGCGTCGACGACCGTGCCGAGATCGACTCTGCGGATGTGATCGAGCCAAGCGTCGAACCCCGCGGTGTGGCGGTCGATGAAGCGTCGGTCGAGGACGGTGCCTGGTGCGGCGTCCTCGGCGGCGACGAGCAGTTTGGCCAGCCCCTGGAAGAGGGCCATGTCGCCGCCGATGCGGATCTGCAGGAAATCGTCGGAGATCGCGGCTCCATCGCCGATGACACCATGAACCTTCTGTGGGTCTTTGAACCGCAGCAGTCCGGCTTCGGGAAGCGGGTTGATGGCGATAACCCGGGCGCCGTTGGATCTGGCTTTTTCGAGTGTGGAGAGCATGCGTGGATGGTTGGTGCCCGGGTTCTGGCCGGCGATGAGAATGAGGTCGGCGTTCTCGATATCCGGAACGGATACGGATCCTTTGCCGATGCCGATCGAGGCGGTCAGTGCGCTGCCGGACGATTCGTGACACATGTTCGAACAGTCGGGCATGTTGTTGGTGCCGAAGGAGCGAATTAGTAACTGGTAGAGGAACGCCGCTTCATTGGACGTTCGGCCAGAGGTGTAGAAGATCGCCTCATGTGGGCTACCCAGCGCGTTCAGTTCGTCTGCGATGATGCGGTTCGCATCATCCCATTCGATTGGTTCGTAGTGTGTGGCGCCTGGGCGTAGGACCATGGGGTGCGTGAGACGTCCCTGCTGTCCGAGCCAGTACTCGGTGCGGCCGAGGAGATCGTCAATGGAGTGTGCGGCGAAGAAGGCTGGGCCGACGGTCCGCTTGGTGGCTTCTTCGGCGACGGCCTTGGCGCCGTTCTCGCAGAATTCGGCGTGCTTGCGGTGGCCGGGTGTTTCCGGCCAGGCGCAGCCGGGACAGTCGAAGCCTTTGCGCTGATTGAGTTTGGCGAGAGTGGCAGCGGTGCGCGTAGCACCCATCTGTGACATGCCGCGTTGAAGTGATACGAGCACCGCCGGTACGCCTGCGGCGTACTGCTTGTTCTTCGTCACGACGATGCTGTTCTCGTCGTATTCGTAGTCGTCTCGACGAGCCATCAGCAGTGCAGCCTTCCCCAGGTTTACAGACAGTCGGTCGAGGATGCACCACGGATATGGGTTGTGTCCAAGATACCCGTCCTACTGGTCGATAGGCGTCGCCGATGATGTCTGGTCGAGGACCGAAGCCGTCGCTTCGAGAGCCTGAACGAGGAGGGATGACGGGCCTTCTGCGCGGGTGATCAACCCGACCACTGGAGCTGTGCGACCTTCGATGAGTGGAGTGGACCGGAGGCCGGGTGGTTCACCGAATACTTTGAACCACACCTGAGGCACCACTGCAGCCCACTGCCCGGTCTTGACGTGGGCATAGAGGGAAGCGATGGAATCGGTTTCGACTTGTGCGGTGTGGACTGCTCCGTCGTCGGCGAAATAATCGTCGAGGATGCGCCTGCCGCGCATGATCGACGGCAATGTGCACATCGGCAACGTCGACGCTTCGCTCCAGGAGATGTCGGCGCGGCGCGGGAGGGCCGGATCGTCGGCGGTCAAGAGTGCGTATCGCTCGCGATAGAGCGGGAAAGTGTGGTAGTGCCGGGCGATGTCGTCGTCGAGGTAAGTGATGCCGCCGTCGAGCTCGAAGCGATCGAGCCGAGCTGTGATTTCGCTCGAGGACAGGTCTTCGGCGAGACGAACCGTGATGAGGGGATGCCGCAGACACAGTGGGCTCGACAGGTCGGCGACTGTCGCGGATGCGGTGGGAATGACCCCTATTCGGAGGGTGCCGGTGACGCCCGACCGTAGGCTGGCGGCCTCGTGTAGGAGTGATTCCTGGTTGGCGAGAATTCTCTGAGCCCAACGTACGATCTGCTCGCCCTCCACTGTGAGGCCTTCGAACTTGCGGCCTCGAACGATCAGCGGCAGATCGAGTTCGATCTCCAGTTTGCGGATCGCCTCCGACAAAGCCGGTTGAGAGACAGCACATGCATCCGCTGCGCGAGTGAAGTGCTTCTCACGCGAGAGAACGACGAGGTACTCGAGCTGCCGGAACTGCACAGCATAATCTTCTCATCCCGTCTCGCTCCCCGGAGGAGGCGGCGAACGTTTGCGGCTCGACAGCCGAGTATCGGATGTGTTGTTTGGTGCCAAGGTCACCTCTCTCGCATCGCTGGCCAGGGTCTAGGCCAGGTCCGTTCTGGCCGTTTCGTGGATCGTGGTGAGGCCTCCCCAGGCGACTGCAACGGGACCAGACGGTCGGTATCGATGATTCGGATCAACACAATTGCCCCGACTCGGTGGCAGGTGGCGTTACCCTGAATTCAGATCATTGAGGAACAAAGAAATGCTGTGTCTTTGGGGTACCGCCGGATCGAGTGAATCGCCAGCTGCGCATGGCAAATGGTGATCCACTCGAGACTCAGCGTGACGTGGCGTCCGCCGTCGTTGCGGAGTTGACCACGGCAGGGTTTACGGAGGTCCACGAAATCGGACGTGGCGGCTTCGGCCTTGTCTACCGTTGTGGGCAACCCTCGCTGGACCGCACTGTCGCGGTGAAGGTCCTCACCGCCAATCTGGACGAAGACAACCGGGCACGGTTCTTTCGAGAGCAGCGGGCGATGGGCCGCCTTACGGGTCACCCGAACATCGCTAACGTGCTCCACATTGGAACCACAACCAGTGGTCGGCCCTACATCGTGATGCAATACCACTCACACGGTTCGTTGGACACCCGAATCCGTCGGCATGGCCGACTCGACTTGGACGAGGCTCTGCGATTCGGAGTGAAGTTGGCCGGCGCGCTCGAGACCGCGCACCGGCTCGGCATCCTCCATCGAGACGTAAAGCCGGGGAATGTCCTGATCACCGATTACGACGAGCCGGCCCTGACCGACTTCGGCATCGCTCATTTTGCTGGGGGATTCGAGACCTCGACGGGCATTCTCACCGGATCCCCGGCTTTCACAGCCCCAGAGGTCCTCGAGGGAGAGGAGCCGCCCAGCGCGGCCTCAGACATCTACAGTCTCGGCGCGACCTTGTTCTCCGCCGTGACCGGGCACGCAGCATTTGAACGTCACAGCGGCGAGCAATTAGTCGCACAGTTCATTCGCATCACTACCCAACCGGTACCAGATCTCCGCGAGCAGGGAATTCCGGATGATGTCAGCGCGGCTATCGAACACGCGATGTCAGAAAATCCTCGGGAGCGTCCCCTCAGCGCGGCGCAGTTCGGTGACGAACTACGCCGGAGTCAGCTCGCTCACGATTTCCCGGTCGAAGAGATGAACCTGCTCGCCGAACGAGGCGCGAAGCGCTCCGAACAAGACCAACCAAGAGCCCGTCGCCGCTCCACCGCCGGCCTCCTCCACAACGCGATCCCGCCGTCAACGTGGGGAGCGGCGGGAGATCTTCCGTCGGACCTCACCAGCTTCGTAGGCCGCCGTCGCGAGCTGGCCGACGCCAAGGCGAAGTTGTCGACCTCCCGTCTGGTCACCTTGACCGGGATCGGAGGGGTCGGCAAAACGCGCCTTGCACTACGCGTTGCGACGGAGGCGCGGCGCGGATTCAGCGGCGGTGTGAGGTTGGTCGAGCTAGGCGAACTGAACGAGCGGTCACTGCTCGTGGATGCGGTCGCTGCGGCCGTCGGAATACATCATCGCTCGGTACGACCGCTTGAACGCGTAATTGCGGAGTTCCTCGCCACACGCAACCTTCTGCTTGTTCTGGACAACTGTGAGCGTTTGGTGGATGCAGTCGCCACGCTCGCCGGGAAACTGCTTCGGACCTGTCCCGAGCTGCGGATTCTGGCCACGAGCCGGGAGGCCCTGGATATCGAAGGGGAAGCGGTGCTGCGCGTACCGCCGCTGACGATCCCCGACGCCGACGATGAGTCGTCCCTGCGCGGGTTTTCCCAGTATGACGCGGTGACGCTGTTTTTAGAACGTGCCGCCGCTGCGGTGTCCGGGTTCGAGTTGACCGAGGAAAACCGGATCACGGTAGCGCATATCTGCCGGGCACTTGATGGTCTACCCCTGCCGATTGAGTTGGCGGCCGCGCGGTTGCGGGCGATGTCCGCCGACCAAATCGCCGAACGACTGAATGACCGGTACAAACTGCTGACCCTGGGACGCCGCGGTGCGCCGAGGCGCCAACAGACGCTGTGGTTGTCGATGGACTGGAGTTACGACCTGTGCAGTTCCTCGGAACGGCAGCTGTGGGCACGCGTGTCGGTATTCGCCGGGAGCTTCGAATTGGACGCGGCGGAGGGCATTTGCGTGGGGGAGGAGGCTCCTGAGGATCTGCTCGACGTGCTCACGGCGTTGGTCGACAAGTCGATCCTGATCAGGGAGGCACCGGGCGGAGTGGTCCGTTTCCGCCTTCTCGAGACGGTACGTGACTACGGCCGACACAAAGCAGAGAAGTCCGGTGATTACGAGGCGTTGCGCTCGCGGCACCGGGATTGGTACGAGAGGTTGGCACTGACAGCGGAGGCGGAGTGGGTCAGTTCGCAGCAGTTGAAATGGATCGCACGGCTCGGGCGCGAGGAGTCGAATCTGCGTGAGGCGATGACGCTGTGCCTATCCGAGGTAGGCGATACCGACCCCGGGGCCGGGCTGCGGATCGCAGCTGCGCTGTATCCCTTCTGGCTTACCCGCGGCAAGCTCACCGAGGGACGATACTGGCTCGACCGAGCCCTCGCCTGCCATCCCCGGCAGCCAACCGCGACACGAGTCAAAGCCCTCTACTACAGCAGCGTGCTGTCCGAACTTCAGGGCGACCTCCCCGCTGCGACTGCGCTGGTCGACGAGGGGCGATCCTTGGCTGAGCAGATCGACGACCCGATGACGCATGCACTCGTCGCACAAGCGGAAGGGCTACTCGCGCTCAACAACAGCGACCTCCAGCGCGCGAGCGGGCTTCTGGAAGAAGCCCGCACCATGTACGCGACACTGAACGACGACCATCGGAAGGTTGCAGTTGAGTATCTACTGGGTATGGCATATGGACTGCGTGGGGACATTCCGCGGGCGATGGCATGTCATGACAGGGTTATCGCGATGACGGAGGATCTGGGCGAGTCGATATATCGCTCGTATTCGTTGTGGTCCATGGGTGTTGGGGTTTGGCAGCAGGGAGATACGAATCGTGCCGCTCGCTTGCTTGAAGACAGCTTGCGGCTCGGCCGACTGGCGGACGACCAGATTACCGTCACCGTGTGTCTGGAATCCCTGGCGTGGCTCTGTGACGAGCGCCATGCACAGCGTGCCGCGGTGCTGATGGGCGCCGCCGAGGAATTGGGGCACACCGTAGGCAGCTCGACGGTGATGTTCCCCCACCTCCTCGTCCACCATGAAGAGAACAAGCGCCGGATTCGCCATACACTCGGTGAGCGCGCCTTTCAAGCCGCCCATCGGGAAGGGCGCGCGCTCGGAACTCACGATGCCATTGTGTATGCCCTGAACGAACAGCCCAGGGACACGACGCGGCCCGCCGGTATCGCGACGAACCTGACCAAACGTGAATGGCAGGTTGCCGACCTGGTAGCAAAGGGTTTGACCAACAGGGCGATCGCAAAGAGTCTCGTCATCTCGGACCGTACCGCACAAGGCCACGTAGAACACATCCTGAGGAAGCTCGGATTCACCTCACGAGCACAGATCGCGGCCTGGTTCGTTGACCAGACCCAAGGCGAACAACTCTGACTCGTGAGCTCCGCGTACCCGCTCGGATCGGTCAACGGCGCACCCGATAGCGCAGGTGAAGCACCCGATTGCCTTGAAGCACCACGTCAGGATCCTCCAAGAGGTGCTGCGCGTGGACCGACCCGAAGAAACGCTTGCCGGACCCGAACACCACGGGTGCGACGTCCATGCGCACCTCGTCGACCAAACCTGCGGCAAGCACCTGGCCACCGGCGTCGCCAGCGGCGACCTCGACGATGCGGTCACCCGCGAGCTCCTGCGCCTTGGCCACGGCTGCGTCGATGCCGTCGACGAAGTGAAACGGCGCCTCGGGGTCCCAGCCCTCGGGCTTCGGCCGGTGCGTCACGACGATCACGTGGTCGATTCCGCCCGGAGGCTTTCCGTCCCAGCCGTCCGTCATGTCGAAGACGTGGCGGCCGACGATTGTCGCCCCGATCTGATCCCAGTACGGCCGGGTGTAGTCGTAGGACGTCTGCGACATCTTGATCTCGCCGCTCTCGTCCAACGGGACGTCACCGCTGGACAACCAATCGAACAGCGGTCCGGGCTGGTCGTCCTCGTCCGCGATGAAGCCGTCCACCGACACCGAGCTGTACATGACCACCTTGCCCATGGGGCTCTCCTCTGCTCTGGGGTGCCCCAAATGTAGCGGGTCGTGAGCGGTCGCTCCTTCGAGCAGGCCGCACGGGTGTTCTCGCGAATCCGGACGGCACGACCGCGATATCGAACTCGGGCGGGCCTTCACCTCCTGCCCACAGCGGCGGGGCTCTGGTACGAGTTCGAATACGGGGCCGCCCTGCGGGTGAACCCGGAGCCGCTCAGGGAACCTCGACACGAGGTCCTCGCGACCGACGCCCGCAAGCAGGAACGCGGTGACGCGGTTTCCCACCACGACGTGCTCGACCAGGTCACGCACCGAAATCTGTGACGGTGTGGGCAGACGCCTGTCTCCTCGCGTTCAGATGGACGCCGGAACTCCGGTGCGCCCGACCTGCGCGACGGCCACATGAGCAGTCGAGCGTCCTTCGTGAAACTCTTCGAGCGTCGTTGTATTGCAGCAGAGGTAGAGGGTGTCGAGGTTCTCTCCGCCGAATGCGCACGCCACTGCCCACGTGTCGGTGACCTCGACCTTATCGGTGATCTGGCCGCCTTCGACGACCCGATAGAAGCCGCTGTCGACACCGAGGGTCAACGCGTTCCCGAACCAGAGGCCGCCGTCACTATCCAGGGCGATGCCATCGGGGTGAAACGACTCGTCGAGCTGCGCCCATACTCGGTGGTTGGTCAGACCGCCATCTTCCGCCATGTCGAACGCGCTGATGCGGTGCGGGAAGGTTTCCGCGACCAGCAGGGTGCCATCGGGGGTACGTGCGCAGCCGTTGGGGAAGATCAGATCTCCAGGTACCTGCGAGACGCTGCCGTCGGCACGGATGTGGACGAGGTTTGTCGGCTTCGGATCCTCTTCACCGAGCGCGAATCCGAAATTGCCGGCATAAGCGTCGCCCGCCGGTGAAACGTACAGGTCGTTGCCGATCCCTCCAGCCAGTGCGCTGAAGTCGGCATACTGCTCGAGCTCGCCGCCGGCGGTGATGCGATACACCGACCGCTCGTTCTGCGAGACGACAAGTGGTGTCCCGTCGGGAAGGAAACCGAGTCCGGACGGTCGTCCGGGCACTTTAATTATCGGCGTTGCGGCGCCGTCCTCAGCGAAGGTGAGCACCTGTTCGCCGAAGAAGTCGCTGGCCCAGAGTTTTCCGTCATGCCAGCGAGGTGCCTCGAGAAACTGATGCCCGGTCGAGAATGCTGTGGGTTGGTAGGTAGCCATCGCGTGAACTCCTAAGTCCGTGCGGGTTGAGGTACTGGGTGATTTTCACTCGGCTGTCAGGAATTGGGTCCCGAGCCAAGGATTCGGCACGATTGTGGTGGATCAGCTCCTTGTGGAGAGGGTGGTCGACGAAAATTCGAAATCCCTCTCGGAAATCGTCGATTTCACTGGTCTAAATGGACGGCTTAAAGGTGAATGTCACAACATGTATGAGCATGTTTACCCTCGGGTTCCGATCGGGGTGGCTGGTCAGGTGAGATCAGACAAGTTCGAACTGCTCCTGATATCCACCGGCAGCAGCCTTCTCGAGGATTTCGAGATATACCGAGAGACCGCCGGGATACATGAGCATTTCGACGGTTTTGCCGGGTACGTTTGCGCCCATGTACCATGACTTGGCCAGGGGGAACAGGGTGGCCGAGGTGAGATCAGCGATATGCGCACCCCAGTATTGTTGGGCTTCCGGCTTGGCCTCGATGCGGGTATAGCCGTTGTTCCGCATGTGCTCGACGATTTGGATCAGATGTTCGCCTTCAAGTTCGGCGCATGTCGGACCATTGCAGAATGCGTTCGGGCTCTGGGGCCCGTAGACGTACAGAAGATTCGGGAAGCCTACTGTCGCCTTGCCCAGTGCTGTCCGGCTGCCGCCGCGGAACACCTCCTCGAAGGTCTCATTGCTGGTGCCGCGAATATCGATGGCAGTCAAACCTCCGGTGACCGAGTCGAAGCCGGTGGCCAGCACGATGACATCGACTTCGTGTCGGGTTCCGTCCGCGGTGACGATGGCGTCACTGGTGACCTCCCGGATCGGATTGGCAGAGGAATCGACAAGCTCGACATCGTCACGGCACAGGCTCTCGAAGTAGTTCTGCTCCAGGGAGACACGCTTGACGCCCCACGGATGGATCGGCTCGGTCGGTGCAAGCAGTTCCACCAGCTCCGGCCTGGTGATACGTTGACGTGTCTTGTCCCGCCAGAACGCGTACAGGATGTCGTTGTCGTCCTTGTCGAACAGGACATTCAGGAAGCCACCCAGCCAGGGCTGTAGTCCACCGTTGGTCCAGAGTTCCTCGAGTATTTCGTTGCGACGTTCCTCGCTCAGATCCTGGAGGTTCTCTTTGAGGAAGTCATAATCGAAACCGGCCCAGGTGTTCTTGCGGTTGGCGAATCGCTCCGGGTAGGTCTTCTTCATCTCGGCATTGTCCGCCTCAGTGAGCGCTCGCTGATTCATCGGAAGCGCGGTGTTGGGAGTGCGCTGGAACACCGTCAGATGATCTGCGACTTTCGAGGCCTCCTGGATTACCTGGATGCCGCTGGCTCCGGTGCCGATGACGGCGACCCGCTTGCCCGCAAGGTCGTAGCCCTCCAGTGGCCAGCGTGCTGTGTGGAAGTAGTCGCCCCCGAACTTCTCGAGGCCAGGGAGCTTGGGGAAGAGGGGCTTGGAGCCGGCACCGAGACACATGATCACGAACCGCGCCTGCGTGGTGAATTCCTCACCGGTGCGCTCGTTGCGGGAGACCAATGTCCACTTATGGGTTTCTTCATCGAACCGGCCTGCCAGGACACGGGTCTCGTAGCGGACGTCTTTGCTCAGGTCGAGCTTCTCGTCGACGTATTCGAAGTAGCGAACCAGCTCGTCACGACCGGGGTACATCTCGCTCCAGTTCCAGTCGCGCCAGAGCTCTTCACGCGAGAACTGGTAGACCGGCGCCCAGGTATCGACGCGTGCACCTGGATAGGAATTCCAATGCCAGACGCCGCCGAGTCCGGTGCCGGCCTCGTAGATCTTGACGTTGTAGCCGAGGGTGCGCAGCCGGTCGAGCTGGTAGACGCCGGAGAAGCCGCCGCCGATGACGAGGACGTCGAGTTCCTCGAGGAGTGTGGTGTTCACGGGAGTTTCCTTTCGGAAGAGGTACGAGGGAGATGGGGGAGTGCGATCAGACAGCGTTGTCGGAGGCCAGAGCGTCTCGGATTCGGTCACGCAGGACGAACTTTTGGATCTTGCCTGTCGCCGTCCGCGGTAGTTGTTCGACGACTTCGAGCCGCTCGGGCAGCTTCTGGGTAGCCACCCGATGTTCGCGCAGGAATGACGTGAGCTCGTCCAGGGCAGGTGGATGCGCCTGGTCGCTCGGTACCACATAGGCGCAGATGCGTTCGACCATGATCGGGTCGGGCATGCCGATCACCGCGATATCGGCAATACCGGGATATTCGAAGAGCAGGTCTTCGATCTCCTTGGCGGAAATGTTCTCCCCGCCCCGGACGATGATGTCCTTACGCCGGCCGGTGATCTGGATGTACCCGTCCTCGTCGATCACCGCCAGATCACCGGTCCGAAACCAGCCATCCGAGGTGAAGGCATCCGCATTGAGTGTCGAATCGACGTATCCGGTGAACAGGTCAGGGCCGCGAACCTGCAGGTCGCCGACCGCGCCCGGAGGGACCGGAGTGTCGTGTTCATCGACAGCCCTCGCTTCTGCGGACCCGATAGGACGCCCGTCGGTGGTGGCGCGCTTGTCCAGCGGATCGCTCGCGTTTCCGCCGGACAGAGTCGGGAATTCGGTCGATCCGTAGATGCGGGTCGCGGTGCAGCCCAGCTGCTCCTCGGCCTGCCGGATCAGTTCGGGAGGTACGTCGGCGCCACCGCAACCAAACACCCGCAGGGTGATGTCGTACTCGGCGCGATGCGGGTGGTGTACCAGCCCGTGCAAGAAGGGTGTGGCACCGACGACGAACGTGCAGCGTCGGCGTTGCAGCAACTCCAGGCCGGCGCCGGGGTCCCAGATATCTTGGAACACGACATGGCTGCCGAGCATGAACGGCAACTGCAGTCCGTACAGAATGCCGGTGATGTGACCGACCGGTGAGGGCATGTACACGATGTCCTCGCCGGTCAGATCGAAGAGTTCGATGATGCTCCGGTTCTCGTAATCCAGGCTTTCGTGGGTGTGCAGAGCACCCTTCGGATCGGAGGTGGTTCCGGATGTGTACAAAAGCAATGCGATATCGGTGCTGGCGTGCGAGACGGGATTGTCGAGTGGAGTGGCGCCCGAGAGGATTTGGTCGAACTCGTTGTCGGAACCGCGAACGGTGATCACATGCTCGAGGTCGGGGAGCGTGGGCGCCAACTCGTCGAACATCCCGCGGTGGTCGAAGGTGCGGAACATGCCGGGCACAAACGCGATACGCGCTCGCGATTGCTTCAGAATGAACTGCACTTCGCGATGTCGATAGATCGGGATGATCGGGGTGGAGACCGCGCCGATCCGCAGCGCACCGTGATGTACGACGATCGCTTCGAGCCAGTTCGGCAACTGCCAGACCACCGAGTCGCCCGGCCGGATCCCACGCTCGAGTAGCACGCCGGCCAACCGGCGGATCATGGCGTCGAGTTCGGCATAACTGACCTGACGATCGCCATCGACCACAGCCAGCCGATCGGGGTGATGGTGTGCATACTCGGCCAAACCAGAATCGATCGTGCTGCGGCTCCACTCGCCGCTGGTGAGGTAGCGGTCGCGGCGCGCGGAATCGGTGTGAGTTGCGGTGATCATCGGTCGACTCCGTCGGTCAGGCGCCGCGAACCGATGAGTGCGTGGAGTTCGTGCTCGTCCCCATACCAGGTCCGCAGGGCGAGGACGCGGCGGTAGTACCAGTGTAGGTCGTATTCGGTGGTGAAGCCGATCCCGCCATGCAACTGCAAGGCGTCCTCGACCACCTGTCGTCCGGCGCCGGCGGCATAGGCCTTGGCCGTCCACGTTGCCATCTCGATGTCGAAATCAACCTCAGCAGAGGAAATATCGGAAACCGTTGCCTCACAGAGCGCCTCCATCGAGATGGCCGCCTGTGCCATCGACGCCGCAATGTGTTTCACGGCTTGGAAGGATCCGACGGGCTTGCCGAATTGCTGGCGCTGCGCGACGTACTCGACAGTTTTCTCGAGCATACGGCGGGCGATACCACTGATTTCGCACGCGGTGAGAAGCCGGAACCATGCCCGGATCTGTCGTAGGAGTGTGGCCGCTTCGGTTCCGGTGGCGAGGATCTCGGCGTCGGTGACAGTTCGCGATGCGATCTCCAGGCGCACGTATTGCGATGTGGGATCGGAACTGGTGATCGGCGTGAGTGCCAGCGCCGGGTCACTGCCCGGTAGGAGCAGCAGCGCCGGTCCGTCCGGGCCGTCGACTGCCAGTACCAGCGAGTCGGCCTCGGCGCCGAAGCGTACGAGTTCGATCGTTCCCTGGATCTGCCCCGATTCCATGTGCACGGAACCGATCGAGGATGCCCAGTCGAGGGTGACGGCAGGGTCGGCGAAGGCGACGAGCGAACCGTCGGGAATGTCGAGGTACGCCGGCAGGATCAGTTGCTCGACCAGGGGGCCGGGTATGAGCCGATCACCGACCAAGACGATTAGACCGGCGACCGCGGTCAGGTCGATTCCTAGACCACCGCGGTTTTCGGGGCGGGTCAGCTCGGACCAGCCGAGGTCGTCGAGTTCGGCCATCAGCTCCGGGTCCCAGCCGCCGCTGAGCAGGGCATGGTGGTAGTCGGATGTGACACGGCGGT
The DNA here is from genome assembly GCF_003130705.1 of Rhodococcus oxybenzonivorans. NCBI lineage: Bacteria > Bacillati > Actinomycetota > Actinomycetes > Mycobacteriales > Nocardiaceae > Rhodococcus > Rhodococcus oxybenzonivorans. The sequence goes on from NZ_CP021354.1 coordinate 3,057,955, forward strand.
CAAAGAATTCGCGGATCGGGGTGACGAGGTCCACGTCAGCTGCGGTGAGACTCATCATCAGCTCCTGGGTAGGCCGAGCAGTCGCTCGGCAACAATGTTGCGTTGGATCTGTGATGTACCGCCGTAGATCGATGCGGCACGCGAGAAGTAGTGATCGTGAATCAACTGCGCGGCGTTCAGCCCGAGAGGTTGTGATTCGGCGTCGAGGCGGAACGGTCCGAGGAGATCGGCGAGGGCGCGGCCGACCACCTGCTCTGCGTCGTTGAGGACGAGCTTGTCGATCGAGTCGAGCGGATGTGGTCCCTCTTCGTCGATCAGGCGTTGCACAGTTCGGCGGATCTGAGCGTCCAACACCCGCAGCGCCACGTGTGACTCTCCGATGGCGGTGCTGATCCGACTATTGGTCGCCGATTCCGGGGAGGTGCCTCGTAGTCCGTCGATCGTCTTCTCGACACCCCAGCCGATCTCCACCTGTCGGCGCATTGCATAGTTGCCACGTTCCTGAGACAGGGTGTCGAGGGCAATTCGCCAGCCGTCGTTTTCCTTGCCGACCAGGTTGCCGACCGGGACTTCGACGTTGTCGAAGAAGACCTCACAGAATTCGGCATCGCCTGTCATCTGGACGAGTGGACGGACGGTGATTCCGGGGGAACTCATGTCGGCGATGAGGTAGGAGATGCCGGCGTGCTTGGGTTCGGCGTCGGGGTCGGTGCGGCACAGCAATGCGCACCAACTGGCCTGATTGCCCCAACTGGTCCAGACCTTCTGTCCGTTGACGACGTACTTGTCCCCGTCGCGAAGAGCGCGGGTCCGCAGTGATGCGAGGTCGGAGCCGGCAGAGGGTTCGGAGAACCCCTGACACCAGATGTCTTCGCCCGCGAGCAGAGGTGGCAGGAGACGGGTGCGCTGTTCGGGCGAACCGTACCGGTGGATCGAGGGGCCGACCACATCGAGGCCGATCAATCCGATCGGGGCGGGTGCATGAGCGCGCGCCAGCTCCTCGGAGAAGACTTGCTGGTGCCGCGCGGTGAGGCCACGTCCGCCGGCTTCACGTGACCATCCCAGCCCCATCCATCCGGCATCGAATAGTGTGCGCTGCCATCGACGAAGGACGTTGAACCGTTCCTCCAGCTCCAACGGCACGGTGGGGATCTCCGTTTCGGCAAGCCACCTCCGAGCCTCGCGCCGCAGTTCGGCGAACTCGGTGATCTGCTCGACCGGCACAGGTGAAACAGCATTCATCTCATGCTCCCGTGTAGGCCGGTGCGCGATGCTCGAAGAACGCTGCTACGGCCTCTTTGGCGTCTGAGTAAGCGGACAACTCGCCGGAAAGACCCTGCTCGAACTCGTATCCGCCCTTGAGGTCCTGGTATTCGATCGCATTGAGGCTGCGCTTGGCGAACCGCAACGTGACCGGCGAGTGCCGGACCATCTTGGCCGCCACGTCGTAGGCTACGTCGAGTAGCTGATCGGGCTCGACGACTTTCAAGACGCCGCCCTGCTGCGCGAGTTCCTCGGCAGACAGCGGTTCGCCGGTGAGGTGCAGATAGCGGACCAACTGCTGTGGTACCAGGCGTGAGGCATGTTTGGCGCCGCCCATCACACCGACGTTGACCTCGGGAAGCGTGAAGGTGGCGCCCTTGGCTGCCACGACCAGATCACACGACGCTGCCAGGGCCAATCCGGTGCCCACGGCCACTCCGTGGACAGCTGCGATCACCGGCAACGCGCAATCGTAGATCGACCAGAACGCTTCACGGACCGCAAGCATGCGCTCAGCGGCGTTTTCCGGCGTCATCGTCTGGAATTCGGTGAGATCGTTGCCGCCGCAGAAGTGCTTGCCGGCGCCGGTCAAGACGATCGCCCGAGCCTCGGGGAGGTACTCCTCCGTGTGGGTGAAGAACCACTTGATCTCTGCGTACATCTCGCGGGTGACCGCGTTGACCGGCGGGCGGGTAAGCCAGACCGTGCCTACCTTCTGATCGGTCTTCCATTGCAAAAATTGCAGATCCTTCATCAAAGTTCCTTTGTTCGAACGGGCGTAAGCAGAAGCTGTGACCGGCCGGGTGGGGATGGTCGCCTCCATGAGGCGACATGTCCTTGATCCCTAGTGGTTGGCTTCGCAACCTGATGTGCTTCTACTCACATTAGTAGGCCCCCTCTCCGTAGATATGTCAATAGCTCGTATCTGAAGATGTGGAACTGATCGGGGCCAGGAAGTTCAGAGGATGCATCATTGAACTTTCGTTCATCGCAAGCGGATGACCTGGTTGAGCCCGTAAAAGCGAAGCAGGGAGGGCTGACTCCCCGCGAGTGAACGAGGCAGCGCGAGGTGCGCCTAGCTGCGTGTTAAGCCGACAATGTCATGCGGACGTATCTTCTGTTGAATCGAGCAGGTAGTATCAAATCAAGGAAGTTTGTCCATGGCTCTTATCGTAAAATGTGCGTACTGTACGAACTGCGGCCGTAATGGAGACCTCACCTACGCTCGGGCGCAGTGCGCCTGCGCCGCCCCGCATGGGAAGGAGGCATTGTGTCCGATCGGCTCTCGAACGGCGGCAGTGCGGGATACTGCGGTGGACCGTCCGCCGCGGGTATATCGTCGGAAGGCTGTCTTGATGGCTGTGCCGCCAGTCCGGACACCGTGTGCATCCCATAGGGGCCTCGAGGAGGAAAAGGGTGTCGTGACCGCATCGCAAACTGTGAAGGCGTCCACTGCCTCGCGCCGGCGACCTCGTGACCGGCGTGCGCAGATACTCCACAACGCCAGTGAATTGTTCACGAAATACGGGTTTCACGCCGTGCGGATGGAAGACATCGCTGAGGCAACCGACGTCACCGCACGGGCGATCTACCGGCACTTCGCCAACAAGCAGGATCTACTGTCGCAGGTGGTCCTCGAAGACCAGGACCGACTGCTCATGGCAGCCCAATCCGCCGAGAGTTCCGAATCCGACGTCTGCAGCTTGGAGCAGTTGTTGACGTGGATGGTCGAGGCATCACTGGAGAGCCTACGACTCGGCCCCCTATGGCAGCGAGAAGCACGGCACCTCACCGCCGATGACTTCGAGCGAGTGCGCGAGGGTACTCGTCGCATCGGAGGCGCGGTGCGAAGGGCCATTGAAAAAGCCGATCCCTCCAAGAGTAGATTCGGTGCCGACGTACGCGCGTGGATGGCGGTGAGCATCATTACCAGCCCAGGGCACTACGACCATTCGCTGTCACAGCGTCGCCTCTCCCCACTGCTGGTGTCTGCTGCGTTGGCAGCCATCAATACCCCTGAATGCGCGTCAGCGTCACCCGAGTCGCGCGATGCGCCTGCGGCGGAGGCTCCAGTCGCAAATGAACGGCCAGGTACATCACGTCGCGAACAGATCATCGCAGCAGCTGCGCGCGCGTTCCGGGAGCGCGGTTTCGGTGGAGTCAGCCTCGACGAGTTCGGCATCGCAGGCCCTGCCGTCTACAGGTACTTCGACAGCAAGGCAGACATCCTCTCCGCCTTGATCATTCGAGTGCAGGAATGGATGGCCCTGGAGAGCTCCAGGGCCATGCATCACAGCGCCTCGGATGAACAGGTCATCGAAGGCCTCGTGAGAGGTTATGTGCGTATCGCAACCGAAGCAACGGATCTGCTCGCCGTTTCGGTTACCGAAGCCCTCAACCTCCCCGCTAGTGCTGCCGAGCGTAATCGGCGAGTCCGCCAGGACGACCTCGCCGAATGGGTCAAATGGCTACGAATCTCGCGTTCAGAAGTCACCGAGGCCGACGCACTCGCGCTGGTGAATGCGGTTCGCACGGCACTCAACGATCTTGTCCGTATTCCGCACCTTTCACGACACGCCGAGTTCCCCGACGAGCTTGTTGCGTGCTCGCTGAATGCTCTTCTGAATACCCCGATGCCATCGGCACGATCGGGTCGGCGGCGTGATGAATAACCATGGTTGGTTAGAGAGCGGTGCCCGAGAGTCCGCTGCCCAAGGCCCCGAAGACGACTCATGCCGTCGGCGAGCTGAGTATCCGCATACTGTGCCGACACGGATTGCGAGCCGAGTCGGTCGATGGCGAACCACGGGCACCGACGTGGGCAAGTGCCGATCCGATGTCAGTGTGTCCAGCAGCTCGTCCGTGGTAAGGCCTTTGCCGCACACGTGCTCCGCGGCGCCGAGTTCGAAGCTTTCCGCGACCGCCACTCGCCCCCACGCCAGTTGTTCACGGGTGGTCCACAGTTCGATGCTCCAGTCGATGCATAGCCGCAGCGTCTGTTGCCGTGTCGGCGCACCTGGGGCTGCCGCGGGTCAGCAGGGTGTAGCGTTCGGTCAGCCGCTCGAGAATCTGCTCGGGAGACATCGCCCGCAACCGAGCGGCCGCCAGCTCGATTCGTAACGGCAACCCGTCGAGCCGGTGACGGATGCCCGCCACCGCCACCGCATTCTTTTCGGTCACGTGTCCGGCAACCGCGGACCAGGTGGTCGATAGGCCCGGAACCGGGCTTGTCGGGGACTGACAGCCCGTAACCAGCTAGCCTGCGCAGATGAGGTTCTTGGTCGGCTGCTCCTACGTCAGTGTGTTGTGCGCCTTACTGATCGGAGTGTGGGTGCTTCCCCAGCTGTTGACGAAGGGATATATCGATGTCGGCGGTTCCCCGGCCTTCGAGCCGTTGTTCATCTATCCAGGGGTTGTCGGGTTTGTCGTCTGCATCATGGCTGCTGCGACATCGTTGGTCCTGTTTGGACGCCGCCGACTTACATCGGTCGGTCAACGCCTCATCGCGGCTGGCCAGGTGTTTACAGTCGCGTTGTTCGCCGCATGTATTGCGTCGCTGCGGCTGCCGTCGGCGACTGGATGGGAGCTACTCGCACTGCCCGGGGCATTGCTGATCGGTCAGACCGCGGTGGGGGCCGGCTTGGTGTTTTCGAGATCGCTGAGGGGCACCTGATGAACGGGCTGCTGTGAGCGCTTGCTTGCCGCGACTGGCCTGACCGGTTGCGATCCCTTGCGGAGCCACCTGTCGGTCGGAGTGCGGTGTGGTACGTGACCGCGTAGAACGCCAGGAGCCGCCGCATGCGCTTGCGATGCGGGAACGGAACTGACGTACGACACGGTGGTGAGCAACTGTGCCGCCCCTGGGCCCGCGCTTCGCGGTGGACAACGGCTTCGGCGAGCCGCACGTCGACGTGTGCGGGCGGCCGCAACACGCCCTTGCCCTTCGCAGATGGGGCGACGCCCGCCGTGACCACCCGGAACCGGAACATCGTTGGACGTGCCATGACCTCACAGTATGAAGCGAGGGTGCTAGCGTCGGCTTCCTTACTCGGGAACCAGGAGCGCTCCGCCATGAAGTACACCGTCTCGATCGAGATCGCCCTGCCTCTGGAGACAGTGGTACAGCTGCTCGCCGACTCGGCACACCTGCCGAAGTGGCTGCGGGGTCTGGTGCTGCACGAGCCGCTGAGTGGGGTGCACGGGCAAGTCGGTACCAGATCGCGAGTCGTGATGCAGATGGGGAAGCACAAGTTCGAGGGCACCGAGACCATCACGCGTCGGGAACCGGCAGACCTGCGCGGGATCCCGAAAGGGAGCGTCGTTCACTTCGACCGCGAGATCGTCGGCGAGGGCATGTGGAGTGCCGTGCGCGACCGGCTGACCGAAGCGGGTCCGGAGACGACGCTCTGGGTGAGCGAGAGCGAATACCGGTTCAGCGGCTTGCTGATGCGCCTGGTGGGGCTGCTGATGCCGGGCTCCTTCCGCAAGCAGTCGCTACAGCACATGCAGGACTTCAAGGCGTTCGCCGAGCAGGGAAAGGACGTCCGCGAAGCCAAGGACTGATCTACGACCAGCGCTCGTCTCCCGAGAGTGGGGAGATGCTGACGTGACCTCATGAGGCACCGCAAGGGGTCCGCTTTCGGAAACCGCTCGGAAGCTCGGGGTTCCGATTCGGGCGATCGGGCTGGGTGAGCGCGGTGTGGACGAGTTGTGGGTCGCCGCCGCCTAGCTGTACTTTGTGTGTAGTGCTTACCATAACTCGTCTGTGACCCAGACCCTTAGCGTTGATTGTGTGCCGCGCCTTCGTGCGGTGGTGATTCCGTGTGCCTCGAGAGGGAACCCGTTGGCGGGTTCCCTACTCCTGTCCTGCACTGGAATCGCCACTTGGAGCTCACTTGATCATTTCGTCGACAACCATGTCCATGCCGCGTCGGCGGTGCCCGTTCGTCCTCCGCCGTGCTGAGCTGGAGATTCTGCGATGACCGCCGCTCCTGCGCCTCAGCGTCGTCAGGATCTGCGCGCCGACTGCGGAAGCTGTTTCGCTTTGTGCTGCACTGCGTTCGGGTTCTCCCGATCGGTCGATTTCGCCGAGGACAAGCCAGCCGGCGCACCATGCCGGCACCTCGGTTCGGAGTTCTCCTGCACTGTCCACGCGGGACTCCGCTCACGGGGGTTCCGCGGCTGTACAGTTTTCGACTGCTTCGGCGCCGGCCAGGCCGTATCCCAGCGATTGTTCTCCGGGATCAGCTGGCGGGAGCGTCCGGATTTGCAGCAACGCATGTTTGCCGCCTTCAAGGTCATGAAGCAACTGCACGAGATGCTGTGGTATCTGCTCGAGGCGCAGGCGCGTACCTATGACCCGGACGCTGCACATGAAGCTCGCGACCTCGCCTCAGTCATCACCGCACTGACTCGTGGCGGCCTGCCCGAACTACTCACGGTCGATATGGATGCTCTGCATTCCGATGTCAGAGCAGTCCTCGTCGACACCAGTGAGGAAGTTCGGGCTTCCTACTTCGCCGAAAATGGACGCCTGGACAAGGGCCTCGGCCCTGGGGCGGACCTTGTCGGTAAGAATTTGCGCGCCCGCAGATTGTGCGGCGCGGACCTACGCGGAGCCTGTCTGATTGCCGCAGACCTGAGGGAGAGCGACCTCACCGCGGTTGATCTGCTCGGAGCGGATCTTCGTGATGCCAGGTTGGAGGGCGCCGATTTGTCGGCCGCGTTGTACGTCACCCAACCTCAAATCAACGCCGCCCGAGGTAGCGGCAAAACGCGTTTGCCGACCGGTATTTCCGCTCCCGAACATTGGCACAGTCGGTAGCCGGTCGGCCGACCATATCGATTCCGTGACAAGCGATTCCGCCGGATAGAGGGATGTCGACCGTCAGCCTGCTTGCTACGGACACCGGGCACTTGACCGATCTGGCCGCCCGTGTAGCTCACGGCCTGGCGCATCCCTCTATCCGGCCTGTTCGATTCAACGAAGCTCGGCGGCCTTCGGCAAACCCTCGCGACGCGGTGATCGACGAGCTTCCCGCACCGTGATGCACTCACACATCTATCGACACGGATTCGGACCACGCGGGGCGCACTGCAGAACCCTGGTCGGCACGAGCTACCGGTGGACGATCGTGGCACCGAGACGAATACTGCCGGTAAGAAACTCGGCGACTCGGTCGATCTCGGTAAGCGAGCAGCTCACCAGTATTTTCACTTCTACGTCGCGTTTCATCGCGTCAACGGTGAGCGCGACCGCGGTGATGCCGGTGGTCGAGTCCGTACCACGGAAAATATCGACGCCCGCGCCATCGGCTGCTGTGGTGCCGATCAGGTAGCCATAGTCCAGTGGGTAGGTGACGGCAGGATACCTCGGGTGAGCAGTGCCTTTCGGTCGATCTATCCGCACCTCGGCCGAGGAGACGAGACTGTCGAGGGCATCGAAGAATGACATCTGCATCAACACAGTCTGCGGCATCTATGAGGCTCTGATCCGTCCGGTGGGGAATCGTTGACCGGTCGTCAATCCTTCAGAACGCTGGCAACTCCGATGTGTGGGTCTCGGTGACATGTCCGGCTAGCTGGCCGAACGTTGACGTAGGTCGAGTGGCCGCGAGCACTTACCGTGCAAACGAGGAGACGATTCCCGATGTCACCTTCCCCTATCTGGTACTGGCTCGGCGACCATTACTGGTACACGGTGTATCCGTTGATAACGCTGTTCGGCCCGATCTTCAGCTGATCGCGATGGTGGACTCCGCGACGACGTCTACTTCTGGTGCCGTTCCTGTGAGGTCGCGGTCCGGGACGTGCAAAACGACATGAGTGTCGTCGTCGCGTCCCGCAAGCCTGACGAGTGCCCTGGACCGCCCGCGCCGCCGCACTGGTAGGCAATTATCTGAGGACTAGCGGCAGTGTCGCGGTGAGCTCGCCCAGTTCGGCCTTCTCCGCGTCGGTCGGGGCCCGCCGTCCGGTGCCGACCAGCAGCGCGTCCCTGTCGCAGAACGACGTGGGGAAGGTGGTGCCGGCGATCTTCTCCGACATATGGCGGGACTGGGCAAGTCCCTCGATGGGCGGCTGCGCAGCGTCCGGGAGGTGTGCGATGAGGTCGAGGTGAAACTGCAGCAGCCGCGGCTCCTGGTATGCGGCGGCGAGCCGGACGATCAAGGAGTCGAGTGGGTCGTCGCCGCTTGGCGGTGTTTGGGCGAGGTCCCAGTAGGTCACCGCGTTGCGGGTTGGTTCCGAGCCGGTGGGAGTCGCGAGGGTGATCAAGACGTCCTGAGCGTCAATGATCAGGTGGCACACCAAGTCCCGCCGAGCCAGCCGGTGCAGATCGGCAGTGGATATCTGCTCGGTCGCCGCGCCAGCTGACGATCGCCCAGTTGGATGCCAGGGCGGCGTCATCACGTCAGATGTCGCTTGCTTTCATACCCGAGCTGCGGGCGAAAACAGACGTTCCCTCCCTTCGATGTGTGATGTGTGGGTGAACGCCCGCCTCGTCCGGCGGGCGTTCACGTTGGGTCAGTTCAGGGTGGCGGTGTCGATGACGAACCGGTATCGGACGTCTGACGCGAGGACGCGCTCGTATGCCTGGTTGATCCGGTCGGCGGGGATCACTTCGATTTCGGATCCGATGCCGTGGTCGGCGCAGAAGTCGAGCATCTCCTGGGTCAGGGCGATGCCGCCGATCATCGACCCGGCGAAGTTGCGGCGGCCGCCGATCAGCGACATCACGTTCAGGCTGAGCGGCTCGGCTGGAGCACCGACATTGACCAGGGAACCGTCGACGGCGAGGAGTCCGAGGTAGGCGTTGAGGTCGATTGCGGCGCTGACCGTGTTGATGATGAGGTCGAACCGGCCGGCGAGCTGCTCGAAGGTTCTGGGGTCGGAGGTGGCGTAGTACGCGTCTGCGCCGAGGCGGAGTCCGTCCTCCTGCTTCTTCAGCGACTGGGACAGCACGGTGACCTCGGCGCCGAGGGCGTGGGCGATCTTGACGGCCATGTGCCCGAGCCCGCCGAGGCCGACGATGGCAACCTTCTTGCCGGGACCGGCGCCCCAGCGGCGCAGCGGGGCGTAGGTGGTGATCCCGGCGCACATTAGGGGAGCCGCCGCAGCCGGGTCCAAGCTTTTCGGGACGGACAGGACGTAGTCGGCATCGACGACGACGTGGGTGGAGTAGCCGCCCTGGGTGGTGGTGCCGTCACGGTCTACGCCGGCGTAGGTGGGGACCACGCCGTCGGTGCAGTATTGCTCGTCGCCGTTGCGGCAGTTGATGCACTGGCCGCAGGAGTTGACCAGGCAGCCGACGCCGACGCGGTCACCGACCTTGTGACGTGTGACGTCGGCGCCGACCTCGGCGACGATGCCGACGATTTCGTGGCCGGGCACAACCGGGAAGGGTTGCGAACCCCAGTCGCCGTTGACGGTGTGGATGTCGGAGTGACAGATGCCGGCGTACTGAATCTCGATAAGGACGTCGTGGGAGCCGACGTCGCGGCGCTCGATGGTCGTGGGAACCAGCGGCTGGCCCGCGGCGGGAGCGGCGTACGCGTGGACACGCATGGCAAATCTTCCTTCTTCTCCGGGGGGTCACTTCGGTAGTGAGTAGGGCAGGACCGCGTGACCGGTGGCGCATCCGTCTACGGGCAAGCACCGGGCGTGTACGGGCGAGCGCCGGGCGTGCGGGGTGTGGGCTATCGCTTCTTGGTGTTCTTGAGCTCGTCAGCCAGTGCGCTCGCCTCGGCCGCGAGGAGCGTGGCACCGGCCTCGTCGCCCGCGTCGATCGTGCGCCAGTAGTCGATCTTCAGTTCGACGTAGCGTTGGCGGAGTGCCATCTGCCGGGCCTCGAGTGCGAGTTGCTGCCGGCGTTGGGTCAGCAATTCGATCTGCGCGGGGGCGGCCCCGGCCCCGAGTTGTGCGTTGGCGACGTACTCTTTCATGTCGCTGACCGACATCCCGGTTGCCGCCAGGCACGCGATTGCCAACAGCTGTCCCAAGTCGTTCTCGTCGTAGACCCTGTGTCTACTGCTCTCCCCGCGGATGATCGGCGCGATCACACCGACCGACTCGTAGTAACGCAGCGTGCTGGCCGGAAGTCCGGTCAGTGCGGCCGCGTCCTTGATCGTGTAGTCGCGTGGGGTGGTTCGTGCACTCACGACATAAACGCTAAGAACTTCAAGTACTTGAAGTCAAAGGTTGAGTGGGTCACACCCGAGGGCCTCGTCAAGTTCTGCCGATGTGTCGGTTGAATCGGAGGCTGATTGGTCGCGGGCCGATTCCGAGTTCGGGCTGAGCAACTCCGGTCGCTGCACCAGCAACTGTCGCAGCCGCGGAGCCATCAATAGGGTGACGGCGCTGGTGCTGAGGAACCTGACCGTCGTTTCGTACCCCGCGACCACCATCAACGAGGCGGTGCCCACCGCTTCGGACGCCGAGAGCCAGTCGGCTCGTCGGCGGCGGCGAGCTCGCTGAACAAGTCATCGGCCGGGCACCCGGCCTTGGCGGCCAGCAGCGAGTCCGCATCACCGCGGGCGATATCTGCTGTCCGATAGCTGCCGGACAGATCGGGCATGCCCGAGGTTCATGCATACCGCCTTGACGGTTCGGGGGCGAGGCAACCGAGTCGCCTATGCGGCAGACATTCTCGCCTGACCAAAGTTGCGGAGTTGATCTCAGCGGAGCCGCAGCAGCGCGGCGCCCACACTTTGAGCGCCGACTTGCGACGGTCGTTGGAGTGGTCTGCACCGGCCGTCCCCGTTGGCACGCGTCGCGTTCGAGCAATTTCTGGGGGGGAATGCGTCCGCAACCGGACGAGAAGGAAGGAGACGAACTCTCTTCCACTTTCAATGTATAGCGCACCCGGGGTCTTGCGGCAAGGCCCGGGTTGTGCCGCAAACTTACCGGCCTGAGCCGGAACCGGCGGAATTGGGGGACATGAATGCGTGTGTTGTTGTCGACGTATGGGTCGCGCGGTGATGTCGAACCGTTGGTGGGACTCGTGGTGCAGTTGCAGGACCTCGGCACGGAGGTGCGGGTGTGCGCGCCGCCGGACGAGGACTTCGCGCAGCGCCTGGCTGGTGTCGGCGTATCGATGGTGCCCGTCGGGCAGTCGGCACGTGCGCTGACGACCGCGGCACCGTCTTCGGCGGACCTGCCCCGGCGCGCGGCCGAGTTGATCGCCGCTCAGTTCGAGGCGGTCACTGCTGCGGCCGAGGGATGTGACGGGTTGGTCGCGACCGGTGTGATGCCTGCGGCGGCCGGTGCGTTGTCGGTGGCCGAGAAACTGGGCATTCCGTCCGTGTCCGTGACCTTTCAGCAGCTCACCTTGCCGTCACCGCATCGCCCGCCGCTGGCGTATCCGGGCCGGTCATTCCCGCCGGATGTGACGGACAACCGGACACTGTGGGAGCTGGACGCTCAGAGCATCGATGCGCTTTTCGGTGAGGCGCTCGACACCAACCGGGCGTCGATCGGCCTGCCCCCGGTAAGCCACGTTCGCGACTACGTTTTCGGCGACCGGCCGTGGCTCGCGACGGACCCGATTCTGGACCCGTGGCGAGGGACGTCAGACCTCGATGTCGTCCAGACCGGCGCGTGGATCCCGCCCGACGACCGCCCACTTCCTGCCGACTTGGTGGCATTTCTGGACGCTGGCACACCGCCGGTGTATGTGGGCTTCGGCAGCATGCCCATGGGAGTGGCGAAGGACGCCGCCAGGGTGGCCATCGAGGCGATCCGCGCGCAGGGGCGCCGCGCACTTGTCGGGCGGGGTTGGGCGGACCTCGCCCTGATCGACGACCTCGCCGACTGCTTCGCCGTCGGCGAGGTCAATCAGCAGGCACTGTTCACCCGGGTAGCCGCCGTCGTGCACCATGGCGGCGCGGGAACGACGACGACGGCCACGCGGGCAGGCGCGCCACAGGTGGTGGTACCGCAGGTGGTGGACCAACCGTACTGGGCCGGACGAGTGGCCGCTATGGGTATCGGCGCAGCGCACGACGGTCCGGTTCCGACCTTCGAGTCGCTGTCGGCAGCACTCACGGCGGCCCTGACTCCTCAAACCAGAGCACGGGCGGCCGCCGTGGCGGGCACGATCCGAACGGACGGGGCAGCGGTCGCCGCGACGCTGCTGCTCGGCACGATTGAACGACCAACGGATCGGAGCTGATGACTGTGAACCCCTTGACTACCACGGCATTCGCTCTTCCCGACCACCTGACGGCCAAGGCCGACCCGGCGCTGATCGCCGGGGATGAGCGGCACTTCGCCGCGATCGCAGAAAGCCTCGAACAGTCCATCGCCGACCTGTCCCGCCGCATCGATGCCGAACGCAAAGCGCCCCGCCGTCTGGGCCAGGAGGCGATGGAGCGGGACATGATGGTTCACGAGCTGAACGCTCAGCTGCGCGCCTTGCGCCGCTTCGGCTTGGACCTGTGCCTCGGACACATCGTCAGCGCCGACAACCCCGAGCCCGTGTATGTCGGACGCCTCGGCCTCATGGACAGTGCGGGCAATCAGCTGCTGGTCGACTGGCGTTCGCCCGCGGCCGAGCCGTTCTTCGGGGCCACCCACGCCAACCCGCTGGGCCTGACCCGCCGTCGCAGGTATCGCTGGACCCGCGGGCGGATCAGCGATTACTGGGACGAGGTGTTTACGCCTGACGGGTTCGAAGGGAACGCGGCGCTCGACGACCAGTCCGCGTTCATCGCCAGCTTGGGCAGCAACCGGACTGCCCGAATGCGAGACGTGCTCGGCACCATCCAGGCCGACCAGGACGCCATCATCCGTGCGGGAGCGAGCGGCGCCCTCGTCGTCGACGGTGGTCCGGGTACAGGTAAGACCGTCGTCGCGCTGCACCGCGCCGCGTACCTGCTCTACTCCGACCCCCGACTCCGTCACGGGGTGTTGTTCGTCGGACCACACGAGCCCTACCTGGCCTACGTCGCCGACGTCCTGCCCAGCCTCGGCGAAGAGGGCGTTCAACTGTGCACCCTGCGCGACCTCGTCACCGAGGGCGCCGCCGCCCGGGTCGAGCAGGATCCGGAGGTGGCGCGCCTGAAGTCGTCCGCGGATCTGGTGAAGGCGATCGGTGCGGCCGTCGAGTTCTACGAGGAGCCGCCCACCGAGGGCATGACGGTCGCGACCGACTGGACCGACCTCTGGCTGAGCGCCGACGACTGGGTCGAGGCATTCGCAGCGCCGGAACCCGGCACTCCGCACAACGAGGCGCGGGACCAGATCTGGGAGCTGCTGCTCACGATCCTGATCGACAAGTACGACGGTGACGTTCCGGCCGCCCAACTCCGGAAGTCGTTGCAGCAGAACGACGAACTGCGCGCAACCCTCGACAACGCATGGACCCTGATCGAAGCCGCCGACCTCGTCGCAGACCTGTGGTCGGTCCCCGCCTACCTGCGCAAGTGCGCACCCTGGCTCAGCGACGACGAAATTCGGAAACTGCAACGCGCGGACGCCCAGAACTGGACGGTGTCCGACCTGCCACTGCTGGATGCGGCACGGCAGCGACTCGGGGACCCGGCGGCGTCAGGACGCCGACGTCGGTGCAACGCCGCCGTCGCTGCCGAACGCGCGCGCATGAGTGACGTCGTCGACGACCTGATCGCGGCCGACGACTCGGAAATGCTCGTGATGTCGATGCTGCGTGGCCAGGACCTGCAGCAGTCCCTGGTCGACGAGACCGCTCTGCCGAGCTCCGACCCGGATTTGCTCGCCGGACCGTTCGCGCACATCGTGGTGGACGAGGCTCAGGAACTGACGGACGCGGAGTGGCAGATGTTGTTGCTGCGCTGCCCGTCCCGCAGCTTCACCATCGTCGGGGACCGGGCGCAGGCCCGGCACGGGTTCACCGAGTCGTGGCACGAACGGCTCGGGCGGATCGGGTTCGATCGGATCGACCTCGCCGCACTGAGCATCAACTACCGGACCCCGGAAGAGATCATGACGGAAGCCGAACTGGTCATCCGTACCTTCCTCCCGGACGCCAACGTGCCGACCTCCATCCGCAGCAGCGGCAACCCCGTCGTACACCGATCCACGTCGGAGCTGGGCTCGATCCTCGACACCTGGCTCGAATCGAACTCCGACGGGATCGCATGCGTCATAGGCGATCCCGATTTCCAGTCGACGTCGCGTATCCGGTCGCTGACACCGGAGCTGTCGAAGGGGCTCGAGTTCGACCTCGTCATTCTGGTCGACCCGGCGTCGTTCGGTGAGGGGATCGAAGGAGCCGTCGACCGCTACGTCGCCATGACGCGGGCAACCCGGCAACTCGTCATCCTCACGAGTTGCTGACGCCGGCCGACCACAGGCTGGGGAGCTGCCCCCTAGGACTACATCAGTTCGCCGCCCGTCGCCTGCAACTCCAGGTAGTCGCGCACCAACAGGGGTGAACAGGGTGTGGACACGTCAGCCCAGGGAGAGTGGTCGGGTAGTTGCAGTGGCAGCGTTTCGGGTAGCGCCTCGCGACACCGGATGCCGGCCCGCAGTGGCGGCGTCAACGAGTTCCACCACGTGTCGAGGGCGCATCTGCAGTGGGAGAGGTAGTCCGAGAGTGGTCCCTGCAGAAGCGCGATCTGCGGTACCGAATCAGCTTTGCCACTGATGGCTGCGACGCACGAGTTTCCGCACACGGTCATCACCTGACCGATGAACTGTGGCGGCATTATGCCTTCCGGATTTCGCAGCAGGGCGAGGCGTGCGCCGACGGAAAGGGCTTCATACGCCGCTTCGGGGTCGATTGCCTCGTCACCCATGCCACGACGGTACTCGGATGTGGTCGTCTCCTACCAGGAACCGCGCTAGTTCGTTTTTCCGGTCCGGTGAAGGATCGCCGAGCGGTCGGCGATCCTTCACCGGACATTTGGTCGGCCTGTCAGCTCGTCATACTGGCGAACATGCCGGGTTCGTAGGACCCGGCCGGATTACGCACGATCACGTTGATCCGGTTGGCGGCATTGATCAGGGCCACCAGGGACACCAGCGCGGCGATCTGGTCGTCGTCGTAGTACTTGCGCACCTGCGACCAGGTCTCGTCGGACACGCCGTGGTGGGCGTCGGCGAGCCGGGTGCCCTCTTCTGCGAGTGCCAGCGCGGCCCGCTCGGCCTCGGTGAACACGGTGGCCTCGCGCCAGGCGGCGACCAGATTCAGCCGGATCGGGGTCTCGCCGGCGGCCGCGGCATCCTTGGTGTGCATGTCGGTGCAGAAGCCACAGCCGTTGATCTGGCTGGCCCGGATCTCGACCAGGTGCTGGGTGGCCTTCGGCAGCGGCGATTGGTCGATCACCAGGGCCGCGTTCGCGAACCGCTTAGCGAATTTCATGGCAATCTCATTGTCGAACAGGTCGAATCGGGCATCCATGACTTCGTCCTCACTCGTGGTGGCGTGCTGATCTGTACGAACATGAGATGCCGGGCACCCGACTGTTGTGACACATGTTTCGGATGTCACAAAACGGCGGCGTCCGGTGTCTGGTGTCTGACACAGAACGACAGAGAAGAGGAGCCATCCATGGCCGGCACGTCGCAGACCACGCCCGCAGATCGTGGCGGGAGCCAGGATGATCATTCGGATCCCGCTACCGAAGCGTTCGTCGCCCACCGCAACCTGCTGTTCACTGTTGCCTACGAGATGCTCGGCTCAGCCACCGACGCGGAAGACGTCCTCCAGGAAACCTGGCTGCGCTGGGCAGGCGTCGATCTCGACACCGTCCGCAATCAGCGTGCGTATCTCGTCCGGATCACCACCCGTCAGGCCCTCGTCCGGCTGCGGACGCTCAGTCGGCGCAGGGAGGCGTACGTCGGCCAGTGGTTGCCCGAGCCGCTGCTGACCGCACCCGATGTAGCCGAGGACGTCGAGTTGGCCGACAGCGTGTCCATGGCGATGCTGCTGGTGCTGGAGACGCTCGCGCCGACCGAGCGGGCGGTGTTCGTGCTGCGTGAGGTGTTCGATCTCGAGTACGGCGAGATCGCGGAGGCCGTCGGCAAGAGCCCGGACGCTGTCCGTCAGATCGCGCACCGGGCGCGGGGACATGTCGCTGCGCGCCGACCGCGCGGCGTCGTGTCCCCGGCCGAATCCCGAGACGCACTCGCGGCGTTCCAGCGGGCACTCGAAACGGGTGATCTGCAGAGCCTGCTCGACCTGCTCGCACCCGACGTCGTCCTCTTGGGTGACGGCGGCGGGGTCAAGCAGGCGGTGCCGCGACCGATCGTGGGAGCCGACAAAGTGGGTCGCCTGCTGGCGGCCGGCCTGCCGCGGATCGACGGCCAGGTGTCGGTCGAGCCGGTGCAGATCAATGGCTGCCCAGCTCTGATCGTCCGGCTCGACGGGGAGATCGACGACGTCGTGGCGGTGCGGATGGACGACGGCATGATCACCGGGCTCTACATCGTGCGCAATCCCGAGAAGCTCTCACGCGTCGAGCAGGAGAACGCGGTGAGCCGCTGAGATCTGAACGCTGACGGTGGGGCTGTCGCGTCGGCGATTCGACCCGCGGTGAGGTAGCAATCGACAACTGAGGCGTCAGAGGGTGTGTGGGGTGGCGATTTTGTTCGTGAGGGCAAGGGCGACCAGTCGGCCGCGTTTCTCGTTGCGGGCAAATTCGTCGACTTGGAATTTGCTGCAGAGAGCGCGCAAATGTGATTTGACGGTTTCGGTGCTCAACTGCAGAGCGTCGGCGATCTGCTGGTTCGATGCGGGGACAGGGTGATCGGTGCCGTTGTGGAACGGCCGGCACAACTCGGTGAGGACGGCGTGCTGGGCAGGGGTGAGCTCGGGGGGTGTGTCGAGGGTGTCGCCGATGGCGGTTTCGCCGCATCCGGTGGCGGGTTCCCCGTGGTAGGTGAGGGTGCTGTCGCCGATCCGGATGACGTCTCCGGGGTGCAGGATCCGGCGTCCGCGTATCCGGGTGCCGTTCACGAAGGTGCCGTTGCGGGAGAGACTTTCGTCGGTGACGGCCCAGTAGCCGCCGATGTGTTCGACGGTGGCGTGGAGGCGGGAAATGTCCGGGTCGGTGGACAGTGACACGTCGGCGTATGCGGAGCGGCCGATGATGATCTGGGACCGGTCCGGGGTCAGTGGTAATTCGTGTGTGTGTCCGTGGTTCGTGTAGGTCAGGACCGGGTATTTCACTGGCATTGATCCTTTCGGTATGTGTCCGCAGGGATGGGCAAGGTCGTGGGTATGGCGCTTACCGGTTCCTTCTATCGTGGTGCGCCGGGGGTCGTGGTGTTAGTGCCCCTGGGGTGATATTTGTCCACCCCTCACGGGGGCTCCAGGCGCCAGGCGCTATCGGGCGCCGCGGATCTGTGGATGTTCGGCTCGAAGGGTCTTCGGGGTCTGGTGTGCGCTGGAGATGCCGGTCAGACGAAGGCGGAGGCCAGGCACCATGCGGTGAAGAGGCCGCCGAGGCAGAGGGCGATGATGCCGAGGGTCCGGGCCCGGGCCGATGCGGCGCGAGCGCCGTCGAGGTCGCCGTTGTACCAGCGGGGAAACACTTTCAGTGCGTTGCTGAACGCGGCGAACGCGAGGGGCCAGAAGAACACGACGGTGACGACGGCCCACCCGACGTTCGAGGACGGGGGCGGCGGGTACTGCGGGGTCTGCGGTGTGGTCAGTTCGGGCTGGGTCATGGGTCTTCCTGGGGTATGTGCGGTGTGGGAGTGGGTGTGCTTGCCCTGTTCACACTGGTCCACACCGATCCCGCCCGCATCCCCTTCAGGGTGGGAGTGCGGTCACCCCCTATCGAGGCTGCAATGCGTTGGGGGACTGAGGGTTCGGCGACTCCTCGGGGTGTGGTGATGTGCACCCTGAAGGGGATGAGGTGACCCCGCGGCGGCGGGCATTGTTGACGGCATCGAAAGCACCACCCCCACTCACACACCGGAGGAACACACCATGTCGAACACCACCACGTCCACCAAGTCCGTCAAGACCGCAGTCCGCGCCCTTCTCGTCGGCGCCGCCGCGGTGCCCATGCTGATCCTCGGGGCGGGTGCCGCGTCAGCCGCTCCATTTCCGTTCGATGTACCGATCAATATCGGTTTCGAGAACAACCAGCAGGGCGGCAATGGTGGCAATGGCACCGGTGGCAACGCCGGTAACGGCAACAACAACACCGGCGGCAATGGAACCGGTGGTGCGGGCGGCAACGTCGGCGGAGGCGGAATCAACATCGGTTTCGAGAACAAGCAGCAGGGCGGCAATGGTGGCAATGGCACCGGTGGCAACGCCGGTAACGGCAACAACAACACCGGTGGTAACGGAACCGGTGGTGCGGGCGGCGGCGTCGGTACTAGGTAGGTAACGCGTCATGTCGAGAAGGTCCGCGATCGGGGCGATCGTTGCAGGTGCCGCGGCGGCGGTGCTTGCCTGCGGGGCGGGTGCCGCCGTCGGGTCGGACGGCGGCATTCTCGGCCGGACCGCGGTGGCCGGGGTTGCTGTTCCGGACACCCCGGGCGCCGCGGATTGTCAGCCGGGTGCGCCCGGGAGCGGCACCCGGGGCGGGGACGGCGGCGACTGTGTCGGCGGTTCCGCGGGCAGTGGTGTCGGCAACCGGGGCGGCAGCGGCACGGGTGGCGCCGGCGGCAACGCCGGATAACCGCCGCCGGGGTGAAACGGGAGGGGTGATCAACGCCCAGCGTTCACCACCACTCACCGTCGATGACCGGTCCCCACCGGGGCGTATGTGCCCGGCGGGCACCGGTCGTCGGCGTGTCGCGCCGCGCCAAGCCGGTTCTCTGGTTGGGTGGCGTTCCGGTACCGGTACAGGTGATGTCAGGTTCGCTGTTTCCATTGCTCTTGGTCTTCAGTCATTGATGGCTATTGCGCGCCTCGCGGCGTGTGGCCACGGCTGTGGCTTCAAGAACGTGGCCGGTCGCAGGCCTCTGATGTGGAACTTGTGAAAGGGGGAGGCTGTCAAGAGGTCTCTCGCGCAGGCCGCATCGGGCGCAATTTTGCACGTCCTTCGCATCTCTCCCAGTACGATCAAGAGTGCGCCTAGCGCCCAAAGTTACGCGACGTCTATGAGTTGCCTATCGGTGAGCGGATGGTCGAGTGGCGGTGTCAGGGCCTGCCCGACTTACTCGCCGCGGCTGGGCATGGTCAGAATGAGGTGGGCGTCGTAGTCGGCGCCGTCCGAGATCGCCGCCTTGCACAGGCGGACGGCGGGTTCGGGGTTGAACAATGACGGTGCCGCTGTTGCGGCCTCGGTGAAGAGAACAGAATCGGTGCTCACACTCGATTCGGGAATCACGACTGCACGGCGCACGAGGTCGGGAATGTCGCAATCGTGCTCGGCACCCAGGCCTCGGCGATGTCCGCCCGCAGCCGAAGGGGTGTGGCGCGGGCGCGACGGCCTTCACCGTAGAGCAGGTGCGCCAATCGCACCGGGTGGCGGCCGTTCTGGTCGACACTGATCAATCCGAGTGCGTGTGCATCCTCTACGGCGCCGAAGTCGGTGACGTCGGCCAGGATCTGTTCCGGGAGCGGTTCCGCGACCGCGAGAACGTCGAGGACGGCGCCGACGGCGGGGGAAGGGCGTGGAGTTGCGCGCCGATGAGATCCGCTAGTCCCGGTGAGGCTGTGGGGGACAGTCCCACACCCAGACACCAGCACTGAGCCCCGGCGCTTCAGGGCTTGGGCTGAGTCGTCCGGCGGCGAGTTCCTGCTCGACCAGGTGACGCAGGTACAGGGTATTTTCGATTCGCTGCAGGTGTCCGTCCTTCCATAATGCAGTGACCGCATCGGGAGCGGGTTCTCCGGTACGAACGGTCACCACAACCGGGCTCAGGCGGCGCCGAACCAGTTGGAGTACCACGCACGCGGACAGGTCGTCGAGCAGGTGTGCGTCATCGCGCCGTAAACGCCTTTTTCAGGCGGGCATCGATGGGTCAGTCGGCGATTGCGGTCATGGTGTGCTCCTGGTGTTCGGTCACGTCCCGTGAGCGGTTCGATCGGCTCTACGAGAACCCTGTGCGCAGAGACGTGCCTCGCCTGGAGTGAGTTGACCCGCAACGGAATCGATGAGCCGCGGCGCGGCTCATGGGGGCCGTAAGCCACGCCGACGACGGGTGTGGTCGCCGAAGCCCAGATCCCTCATTGCTTCGACGGCAATCCATTCTTCCGAACTCCGATGATGAGTCGCGGAAGCCACACACCAGAGGTGACACCCGAAGGACGTACACACGTGCCGGTTTTACTTTCCATAGCGGGCGGTAACCGGGAGGTCCGCCCCGGCCAACCGGGGGCGACAGGGATACGGGCTCATGCCGAGGACGACCGTAGCCGAGGACGCGGAGTTCGATGCCCGCTCCGCGATACCCGACATCGGACGAGTACCCCGACGGCCCGCCGTAACTCCCTCGGTGTCACCCGGTTGGATTGAACCCGCTGCCGCCAACCGTTCACCGCAAGAGGAACTCCCACGCCCAGGTCGCCGTTCGAGGGGTCATGCCGGCTCGGCGATGCTGTTCTCGGCGGAGTCCGAGGCCTTGGGAGGTTGGCGGCTGAGGAACAGGGCGAGCAGCGCTCCCGCCGCGCACACCACCGACGTGATCAAAAATATCTCGGTGTACTGAGTAAGCAGAGCCCGGTCGACTGCTCCGGTGTACTCGGCCAGCTCCCGTGCCGCCTGCTCGGGAGGTTTGCCGACGGGGAAGGGCACTTGCAGGTTCGCGGTCAGGCTGTGGAAGCGGTGTAGCCCCCACGCAGATAACGCGGCAACCCCGAGGAGCATCCCGGTCATCCGCGTGACCACCATACCGGCCGAGGCGATCCCGTGCTGGATGGGCGGTACGGCGCGGAGCACCGCAACGGAGGTCGGCGCGATCACCAGGCCGAGACCTAGCCCAGCGATGGCCAGGTCGGTGTCCAACCGGGGCAGCGCAATCGGCCCGACCTGGTACGGCGCGGACAGCACGTCCATCGGCCACCGGGCCATCCGGAAGTAACCCGCCGCGGCCAGCAGCATGCCGGCCGCCGCGACCACCCGGTCGCCCAGCCGTGCCGCCAGCAGCCCGCCGAGCAGCGCGCCAACCGGGAGCGCGGCCAGGAACCGCAGCAGCAGTATGACCGCTCCCCGGTCGTCCCGGTCGAGTAGCGACTGGGCGAACAGGTCGACGTCCACCAGGGTCACCATCAGCGCGACGCCTGCCGCTCCAGATACCCCGAGCGCGGCAAGGAATGCGCGCATCTGCACATCGACCGGGTCGATCAGCCGGGTCTTGGCGCGCAGCTCCCAGCCGACGAAGGCGATTGCAGCGACACCGACCCCGACCAGCGTCGGCCCGCCCCACGGTGGCAGCACCGCGGTGCGCGGGTCCGGGTTGTACAGGCCGACGACGGCAAGCCCGAGGGCGACCGCGAGCAGCAGCCCCCCGGCCACGTCCACCCGGACGGGCTCGTGCGCCCGGTCGCGGCGCGGCACCGAAACCTGTACCGCGATCATGGCGAGCACGCCGAGCGGTAAGTTCATCCAGAACACGCCGCGCCAGCCGGCGATGCCGAACGCGCTCGACCAAACGGTAAGGCCGGCGATCGCCACCCCATACAGCGGTCCGAGCACGCTGCCCAGCTCCTGCGCGGCACCCACCGCACCGAGCACGTTCGACCGCTTGTGGGTTGCCCACAGGTCAGCGGCAAGCGCCATGGTCACCGGCAGCAACGCCCCACTTGCGACACCCTGGACGACCCGCCCGGAAACGAGCATGGGCAGGTCGTTGGCGAGCGCGGTGACCACCGAGCCGACCAGGAACCCGGCGAGGCAGCTCTGCAGCACCAGCTTGCGGCCGAACCGGTCCGATGCCTGGCCGAGCAGCGGCATCGCGGCGATGTAGCCGAGTAGGTACCCGGTGACGATCGGGGTCACCCGCTCCAGTCGGTTCACCGGGATCAGCAGGTCGTCCATGATCTGCCGGATCATGCTCACCACGACGTAGGTGTCCAGCGCGCCGAGCAACACGGCGAGCGCCGCGGCGCCGATGGCGACGGTCCTGCTCCGCGGGATCAACTCCACACTCACGCCGGGGGTGTCACCGTCACGGGCTTGTCCAGCTCGGACACAACCACGTCGACGGTCGGGGCGTCTGCGCCGTCCGGCTTCGGGAACGTCACCAGCGCTCTGATCGGCAGGTGCCTGCCGTCCTCGTCAAGCCAGACCGTGATGTCCACCTCGGACTCGACCCCGGGAACGATGTTGCCCACCGCGTCCTTGTCCGCCCGTCCGGTGATCTTGTATGCGGGTGTCCCGTCAACCTTTTCCCTCGCCTCGGTCTTCGCATCCGTGATGTTGGTCAGCACCTTCGCGAAGCCCCGGTCCGGGTCGAGGATGGCAGACGGGTCGTAGTACTCGGCGGTGAGCGAGGACGGATACCGCTGAAAGGTGCCGGTCGGGCCCTTCAAGTACAGCGAGTCGTCGACCAGCACGAATTCCCCGTCGATCAGCTGGCCGGCCAGGGTCAGCTTCACCGTGCCCTTCGCGCCACCGGCCGGACCGCCCTCCCTGGTCAAATCGCCCTCGGCGGTCTGCACGCTGATGCCTGGAATCGAGCCGGTGACGGACATCGTGAAGTGTGCGCTCCGGATATCGCGGACGGCGGACGCCGACTCGGCGAGCAGCCCGGCCGCGTCCGGCAGGTTCGCGCTCCTTGCCGGATCGGTGTCGGTGGTGCAGCCGGTGACTACCGCCGCGCTGAACGCGAGGGTTCCGAGGAAGATGCGGCGGGTGAGCATGTCCGCATCGTAGGACGCAGGCTCCGAAAACGCCTGGAATTGCGGCCAGAACCGGTGTCGTTGTGGCCCGACCTGGCCCTCGGCCGACCGACATCGCGCTGACGACGGTTGTTGATCCCTACCGCTCTCCCGCGGTCAGGCTGCGGGTTCGCTTGTCCCATGATTGCGGGGGCGGCAAGCGCTCCGGCGCCAGTTTCAGGGTTCGCCCCCTCAGTACACATCCCGTTCGGCGCACTGAACCAGAAGTCCGCGGCGGTCCAAGAAGCAACGAACGACAGTGTCTGACGAACTACGGGGACCTAACAAACGGCTCCGCGAGCGAGCCTGGCGATCATGTGGGACCAGGAGCCTGCCACAGAGAGTCTGTTGTGGAACAACGGTCGGCGCTAGCCGATGTGTTGAACGAGTCACCGGCACGCCGCGCTCGCAGCGGTCACGCTCGCGACCGCCCTGACCACCCCAGTTGCGGCGATCTCAGTGCCCGCGACGCTTATGAGTTCGGCGGGAGCCGCGGCGGCCTACTGGTTGCGCACCCGACCGGCGAGGTGGAACGACAGGCTTATCCTCGAGACCGGATACGGGCATGTTCCTGTGGACCTGCTCCGGCAACTGCTGCGAGGTCCCGACATCCTACGCCCCACCGTGCTCCTGATCCTGATCGTTTAGGTGAGCTGATCAAGACGGTGCGAGCCAGGCGTGAATGCGATCGAAGTTTGTCAGCGACTGAGTGGATGGCGTCCACGGTCAGGTGCCGCACGGTCAGCGGTGGTGTTTCGGGTGCGCTGAACGCGGCCCCAGTCGAATTCGTGCCAGCCGGGGATGTGGCGTTGCCGGCCTTCGTCGCGGCGGCGGTGTTCGTGGTCGCGATTTGCCCGTGTTTGTACTCCTCGGGTCGCCGTTTACGCGCCACCTGACGGAAGGGCTGGAGTCACCGCTTGGAGACGCATGGTGAACGACGCGATGAAGCGGATATCCGACGCCGGAGAAGGCGTGCGGTGGGCGGCTGACTCGGAATCCGACGCCTCCCACCGGGCGAATTGCAGCGGCGCCGGGGCAGCTACGGGTGATCACCGCGCCGATCCACCGCTCGTTCCCGAATCTGATCGATGTGCCGAACAGACCGAAAGGTTTGAACGAGGCGCCGACGGGAAATACCACACGCGGCGGCGCGTTGCAGGCGAACGGGCTGGTGCACCCTCATCCCTTGTCGGCGCGGCGCCGGGGAGACGAAGGATGGCCCGTCCTGCTTGAAATTGAAACCAAACCCTTGACTCCGCCGTACCGAATAGTAGATTGAGAGCGGTCATGTGACCTACCTCTCGAGCTGAGAAGTCGGGTGGTCGGTCATACGTGGTGTTCTTCGACTGCGTGTTCGGGGCGTGACTCTCGGTTTGTGTGCCCGGAATGTAACGCGCCTGCGTTCCAGCAGATCGGAGTACGTGGATGAGTCCTGTCGCGACTGTCGCCACGCCAACGACCTATAGCAGCCAACCCATGCCCACCCTGGTATCAGCCACTGATCCCACGTCGAGGACGGCGCAGACACAGCAAACGCCGCCCCAGTCGAGCCGGGACGGCGTTCGTATCGTCGGGCAGCCTGCATCAGGCTCCGCGTCGCTTGGCCTTGAGCAGGTCGAGACGCTCCTTGAGCAGCTCTTCCAGTTCTTCCTTGGAACGACGCTCGAGCAGCATGTCCCAGTGGGTACGCGGCGGCTTGACCTTCTTGGCCTCGGGTGCGGTGCCCTCGACCAGGGTGCCCTCCAAGCCGTTGCGGCAGAGCCACGTGCCCGGGATCTCGGCGTCGTCCGCGAACGGGATGTCGAACACCTCACCGTTGTCGCACCGGTACTTGGCCATCCGACGGGGTGCGAGGTCGTGGTCACGGTCGGTCTCGTAGCTCACCGCTCCGAGTCGACTCCCTCGAAGTACGCGATCTGCCATGGTTGTGTCCTCTCCTCGATCGTCTCCGCGCGAGCACGCCTGGACAGCAGCCAAGCGTTCACACTCATCTACAACGCCACGGCTTCCCGATTGGTTCCCGCACGCCGCGCAGATGCAACCTCGCCATCTTACCGGGCGGGCATCGAGGGGTCGCGCAGTAAGGTGGTGGACCATGACCGGCGCATCCCGCAGACCCGACTCGTGCGTGTGGTGCGGCCGGGAAGTCGCGGAGTCCGGGATGGGGCGACGCCGCCGGTATTGCCGCCAATCGTGCCGGCAGCGAGCGTACGAGCAGCGCACCCAGGTCAAGGGCACGAGTATCCCCGCGGATGCCGTGGTGCTGACCGCCGAGGAAGCCTCCGCCATGGTCGACCGGATCTTCCAGGTTCGTTGTGCGGCCGAGGACGTGGCGACAGCCGTCGCCGAAGGTGCGGCGGCCCATGAGCTGGAGTCGTTGTGCGCCGACCTCCTGCACCTTGCACGTGAGGCCGAACGCTTCCGCTGAGGCCCGGCCACGGGCAGCGGGAAGTGCTGCGCATCCTGCTCGACCGGCCCCATCCGGGTCGCCGTCGCAGATCGTTGGCGATTCCGGCACGAACATCACGAATCGACGCACACCGGACCCACGCGTGAAGCACGATCAGTACAGCGTGGCGGACCGGCAACAGTCGGTTCGTCCCACGCGCTGGGTCTGCGCATCCACAGTTTTCATACCTGCTGGGGGAACGAGATGACGAGTTTGACTTCGCCGCAGCCGAACGAGCGCGCCGCCGAGGGGAACGTGCCCGATGGGGCGTTCCCACTGTCCTCGGTGCAGAGGAGCATGTGGTTCGCGCAACAGCTGAGCCCCGCGGTTCCCAAGTTCATCGCCCAGTACGTCGAACTGCGGGGCCACATCGACCTGGACCTGCTCAGTGAGGCCGCCGTTCGCGCCGCCCACGAATTCCAGTCGCCGTTCCTGCGGTTGCTCGATGTCGACGGGGAGCCGTATCAGATGGTGGATCCCACCATCGACCCGTCGATCGGGTTCCGCGACTTCCGCGGTGAGGCCGACCCGATGGCCACCGCGAAGGCGTGGATGGATGAGGACTGCGCGACTCCGCTGCGCCTGACCCGCGATCGGCTCGTCGAGATGACGGTGCTGCAGATCGGCGAACAGCACTACTTGTGGTACACGAGGATTCACCACGTCGCGCTCGACGGCTACAGCGGCATGACCATGGCCAATCGTGTTGCGGCACTCTACACATCCCTCGTCGAGGGCACCGAGCCCGAACCGAATCGGGCGCTCGATCTGCGCGAACTCTACGGCCTCGATCAGAAGTACCGCTCCTCCAGCAGGTTCGAGAACGACCGCAAGTACTGGGCCGAGCGAATCGTCGGCATCGAGCACGGCAGCACCCTGGCAACCCACGACGCACCGGCCGCGGCGCAGAGCCGGCTCGAGAGCGCCACGCTGTCCGAGGCGGCCCTCGAATTCCTCGACGTCTCGGATCAGCGGGTGGGTGCGACTTCGGCGGCCGTGATGGTCGCCGGGTTCGCCTGCTATCTGTCGCGGATGACGGGTCGACGGGACGTCCTGATCAACCTGCCGGTGTCGGCCCGCACCACGGCCCCCCTCCAGCGGTCCGGCGGCATGCTCGTCAACGTCGCGCCGCTGCGCATCACCGTTCGTCCCGAAGACACTGTGGCAGAACTCGTGCAGCGTGTGCAGTTGGAACTGATGGGTGCACTGCGCCATCAGCGGTGCAGCCTCGAGGACATCCGCCGCGACGCGGGATTGTCCGGGACCGCCGAGGGTTTGGCAGGCCCGATGGTCAACGTGATGCTGTTCCACCAGACGTTCACCCTGGGCTCGGTGGTGGGGGAGTATCACATCGTCACTTCGGGTCCGGTAGACGATTTGC
The DNA here is from genome assembly GCF_003130705.1 of Rhodococcus oxybenzonivorans. Classification (NCBI taxonomy): domain Bacteria; kingdom Bacillati; phylum Actinomycetota; class Actinomycetes; order Mycobacteriales; family Nocardiaceae; genus Rhodococcus; species Rhodococcus oxybenzonivorans. The sequence continues at coordinate 3,084,811 of NZ_CP021354.1, forward strand.
TGGTCAACATCTATCAGGGCGGCGACGGGGAGACGCTTCTCGACTTCCGCGGCAACCCCAACCGGTACGGGCCCGAGGAACTGCGGGCGCATCATCGCAGGTTCGCCGAGTTGATCGAGGAGTTCATCACCGCTGATCCACAGACTCGGACGGCTGCCATCCACGCCGAGAGTGCCCGGTTGGCAGCGCGGGTTCTGGAACGGCAGTCCCAGTTCGATTTCTGGTCGCGCGAGTTGGCCGCATTGCCCGAGGTGACCGCACTTCCGCTCGATCGGCCGCGACCGGCGGAGCGGGACGGTGCCGGCGAGGTGGTCGACTTCGCCGTCGATGCCGAGGTGCAGCGGCGGGTGCACGAACTGGCACGAGCCGCCGGCACCGCACCCTTCGTCGCCGTGCACGCGGCGCTCGCGATACTTCTGGGACGACTCGGGGACACCGACGACGTCGTGATCGGGACGCCGATCGTCGGGCGGGATCCGATCGACTCCGTCGACCCGGAGAGCGGCACGTTCTTCAACAAGGCCGTCCTCCGCTCGCAGGTGGACGGGGCGTCGCCCTTCTCCGATCACCTCGCGCGGATCCGGGACGCCGACCGCGCTGCCTTCGCGCATGCGGCGTTGCCGTTCGACGACCTGGTTGCCCGGCTCGTCACCGACCCGGACCCGTCCCACGCACCGCTGTTCCAGGTGATGCTCGAGTTCACCGACGGTGGTCACCCGCACGACACAGCTGGGGACGTGCGCATCGATCCCATCGAGCGCGAACACCGGCCGCTGGGTCTCGATCTCGTCTTCTCACTTACCGAATCCGAATCGGGCGGCGGCATCGACGGCCGGGTGCTCTACGCGACGGACGTGTGGGATCGCAGCAGTGCCGAGGCGCTGGCGAGGCGTTTCGTGCGCCTCTTGCGGGCGGTGACGACCGATCCGGCGGCGCCGATCGGGGACGTCGCCCTGCTCGAGCCCGCCGAATACGCGGAGTTGAGTCCCGTTCGCGGCGACGCCTCCGTGGAGCCGCGGACTCTGCCTGCGTTGCTGCGGCACGCGGTGGAGACGGGAGGGGACGGTGCGGCGCTGGTCTTCGAAGGCCGCACCCTGACCTATCCGGAACTCGACGATCAGTCCGACCGCCTCGCGCGGATGTTGATCCGCCGCGGTGTGAGGCCCGGTACGGTCGTGGCGCTGGCGATTGCGCGGTCGATCGAATCGGTGCTGGCCACCTGGGCGGTCGCGAAGTCCGGCGCCGCCTTCGTGCCGGTCGATCCACACTATCCGCCCGACCGCATCGAGCACATGCTGACCGATTCCGGCGCCCTCGTCGGACTCACCGTCACCGCACATCGCGACGCCCTGCCGCAGACGGCACCGTGGCTGGTGATGGACGACCCCGAGTTCGGGCAGGCACTGGCCGACCAGTCACCCGGCGCCGTCACCGACGCGGACCGTCTCCGGCCGCTGCGGTTGTCCGACCCGGCCTACCTCATCTACACCTCCGGCTCCACAGGCACCCCCAAGGGTGTCGTCGTCACCCATGTCGGGCTGGCCAACTTCGCTGCCGACCAACACGCACGGTTCGGTGTCACGCCGGAGTCCCGCACCCTGCACTTCTCGTCGCCGAGTTTCGACGCCTCCATTCTCGAACTTCTGCTGGCGGTCGGGGGCGGAGCGACCATGGTGGTGGCCCCGTCCACGGTGTACGGCGGCAGCGAACTCGCGGACCTGCTCCGGCGGGAGCGGGTGACGCATGCCTTCGTCACCCCGGCGGCGCTGGCGTCGGTCGACCCCGACGGTCTCGACTCGATCCGGTGTGTCGTCACCGGCGGGGAGAGTTGTCCTCCCGCCCTGGTGGAGCAGTGGGCACCGGGCCGGGTGATGTTCAACGCGTACGGGCCGACCGAGGCGACGGTGGTGGCCAGTGTCGCCGGACCGCTGGTCGTGGGGGAGCCTGTCACCATCGGCAGGCCGTCGCGCGGTGTCGACCTGCTGGTGCTCGACGCGCGCCTGCATCCCGTCCCCAAGGGGGTGCCGGGTGAGTTGTACATCACCGGTGACGGTGTGGCACGGGGGTACCACAACCGGCCGATTCCGACGGCCGAACGGTTCGTCGCCGACCCGCACGGGGCCCCGGGGCAGCGGATGTACCGCACCGGTGACCTGGCGCGGTGGAACCTGCGCGGTGAGCTGGAATACCTGGGCCGCACCGACTTCCAGGTGAAGATCCGCGGATTCCGCATCGAACTCGGTGAGATCGACGCCGTCGTACGCTCGCATCCCGCCGTCGCGTTCGCGACCACGGTCGGGCGCACCGCCCCCTCCGGGGACACGGTGCTGGTGACGTATGTGCTGCCCGAGGTCGGCGCCGAACTCGTCGTCGAGAACGTCCTCCAACACGCGGCGGCCGTGCTGCCGGCACACATGGTGCCCGCACGCATCATGGTGCTCGCCGAGGTCCCGCTGACCCCGGCCGGCAAGCTCGACCGGAAGGCATTGCCGGAACCGCACTTCGAGGCCACCTCCACGGTGTACCGGGCGCCGGGAACTCACACGGAGATGCGGGTCGCGGAGGTCTTCGCGGACCTGCTGGGCGTCGAACGTGTCGGCGTCGACGACAGCTTCTTCGACCTGGGCGGTGATTCACTGGTCGCCACCCGGGTGGTCTCCCGGGTCAACACGGCGCTCGGCACGGACATCGGGGTGCTGGACCTGTTCGAGGCGCCGAGCGTGGCGCTGCTCAGTGCCCGCATCGACGCCCTCGGGCCCCGCACGTCGGCACGCCCGCCGCTGGCGCCGCGCACCACTGCCGGCCCGGTGCCGGTGTCGCTGGCGCAGCAGCGGATGTGGTTCATCAACCAGCTCGACACCGCGTCCCCGGCGTACAACATTCCGGTGGCCATCCGGTTGCGCGGCACCCTCGACGTGGAGGCGTTGCGCGCCGCGGTGCGTGACGTCCTCGAACGGCACGAGTCGCTGCGGACCGTCTTCCCCAATACCCCGAACGGGCCGTTGCAGGTGGTGCTGCCGGTCGCGGACGTCAGTCCGGACCTCGACGCGGTCGAGGTAGCTCCCGGCGAGCTCGACATCCATCTGCTCGCGGAGGCGGCGACCGGGTTCGATGTGACCGTGCAGCCGCCGATCCGCGCGAAACTGTACCGGACGGCGACCGAGGATCATGCGCTGGTCTTCGTGGTCCACCACATCGCGGCCGACGGACTGTCGATGACGCCGCTGACGCGGGACGTCATGGTGGCCTACCACGCCCGCGCCGCCGGTGAGGTCCCGCAGTGGGCGCCGCTCGAGGTGCAGTACGCCGACTTCTCCGTGTGGCAGCGGGAGCTGCTCGGTTCTGCCGACGATCCCACCAGCGTGTTGTCCCGGCAGCTGTCGTTCTGGGCCCGCACTCTCGACGGCGCCCCGGAAGTGCTGGACCTGCCCACCGACCGGCCGCGCCCGGCACGGCAATCCATGGTCGGCGGCACAACGGATTTCACCATCCCTGCACGTCTGCACGCCGCCCTGCTCGACATCGCCGGCGCCCACGATGCCAGCCTGTTCATGGTGGTGCACGCCGCTCTCGCGGTGCTGCTCTCCCGGTCGAGCGGATCCTCCGATGTATCCATCGGCTCCCCGGTGTCGGGTCGCGGCGAGCGGCAACTCGACGACGTCGTCGGCATGTTCGTCAACACCGTGGTTCTGCGCACCGAGGTCGATCCGGAGAGCAGCTTCCCCGAAATCCTCACCCGCACCCGGGCGGCCGACCTCGCGGCCTTCAGTAACACCGACCTGCCGTACGAGCTGCTGGTCGACGAGCTGAAACCGACACGCTCCGAAGCCCATTCGCCGCTGTTCCAGGTGATGCTGGTGCTCCAGGGCTTCGCGGACACCCGGCTCGAGCTTTCCGGGCTCGAGGTGGAAGTCCAGGGGCTCGAGACCGGTGCCGCCAAATTCGACCTGCAGGTGATCCTCACCGAGCACATCGAGAGTTCCGGCGCCCCCGGCCCGATCGACGCCCAATTCTCCTACGCCGCAGAGCTGTTCGAGCCGTCCACGATGGACGCCCTCGCGGAACGGTTCGTCACGCTGCTCGACACCGTCACTACCCACGCCGAGGCGAAGGTCGGCGACATCGAGTTGAGCGGCCCCGACGAGAACCGCCGGATCCTGCAGGAGTGGAACGACACCACCACCGTCGTACCGTCCTCGGCCACCCTGGTCAGCCTCTTCGAGGCCCAGGTGCGGCGCACGCCGGACGCGGTGGCAGTGGTGTTCGGTGAAGACGAATTGTTGTACGCGGAGTTCGATGCCCGCGCCAACCGGCTCGCCCGCGAACTCCTCGCCCGCGGCGTCGGGCCGGAATCCCGGGTGGCCGTGTCGTTGCGGCGATCGCTCGAGTTGATGATCGCCATCTATGCGGTCGAGAAGACCGGGGCCGCCTACGTTCCCCTCGATCCCGACCATCCGGCCTCGCGTATCGCCTACGTCCTCGACAACGCCGCCCCGACGTGTGTCCTCACCTCGTCCCGTGATCGCTCCGAAGGGTTGATGAGCGAAGCCGGGAACTCCGCGATCGAGATCGACACCCTCAACCTGGCGGCCCGGTCGAGCACACCGATCACCGACGCCGAGCGGGGCGGAGCCATCCATCCCGATTCGACGGCCTACGTGATCTACACCTCCGGTTCCACCGGCAGGCCCAAGGGCGTTGCGGTGAGCCACCGGGCCATCGCGAATCGGTTGCTCTGGATGCAGGACACCTATCACCTGGACCACACGGACGTGGTGCTGCAGAAGACACCCGTCACGTTCGACGTGTCGGTGTGGGAACTGTTCTGGCCGCTCGAGGTCGGGGCCCGGCTGGTGCTCGCGGCGCCGGACGGTCACCGCGACCCCACGTATCTGTCACACGTGATCGCCGACCATCAGGTCACGACCATGCACTTCGTGCCGTCGATGCTCGCCGTGTTCACCGCCGGCGCGGAGCCCGACCTGTGCGGTTCGCTGCGCCAGGTGTTCTGCAGCGGTGAGGCACTCCCGCCTGCCACGGCCGACGCCTTCCGGGACTTCGGATCGGCGGCGCTGCACAACCTGTACGGCCCGACGGAAGCCGCCGTCGACGTCACCTACTGGGAATGCACCGAGGCCGACCGGGTGTCGGTGCCGATCGGTGCCCCGGTGTGGAACACCCAGCTCTACGTCCTCGACGCCCGCCTGCATCCGGTGCCGGTCGGCGTACACGGCGAGCTGTACCTGGCCGGTGTCCAGTTGGCCCGCGGATATGTCGGGCGTCCCGACCTCACCTCCGACCGCTTCGTGGCCAACCCGTTCGGCGAGCCCGGTCAGCGCATGTACCGCACCGGCGACATCGTCCGGTGGCGTGCCGACGGCAACGTCGAGTACATCGGCCGGCGCGACTTCCAGGTGAAGCTGCGCGGACAGCGGATCGAGCTGGGCGAGGTGGAGGCCGCGCTGCTGGCGCATTCGTCGGTGGCGCAGGCCGTGGTGACGGTGCATCGCAGCGAGGCGACGGGGGAGAGCCTGGTCGGTTATGTGATCCCGGTGGCCGGCGTGGAGATCGACACCGCCGACATTCGCGACACCGCGGGCGAGTCGCTGCCTGCGTACATGGTGCCGACCCGCATCATGGTGCTCGACCGGTTCCCCCTCGGCGCCACCGGCAAGTTGGATCGCGGTGCGTTACCAGAGCCGGAGTTCCTGAGCCCGTCAACCGAATTCGTGACTCCGCGCAATCCCATCGAGGAGATCCTCGCCTCAATCTTCGCGGACCTGCTCGGAGCACCGCGGATCAGCGTGTACGACAGCTTCTTCGACCTCGGCGGCAACTCCCTCGTGGCCACACGGTTGGTGGCGCGGGTCAATGCGGCACTGGGCAGCCGCATCGGTGTCCGGGATATCTTCGACGCCCCGAGCGTCGCCACCCTGGCCACGCGGATCGAGTCCGAGGCCGTCCACAACGCCGAGCGTCCACCGCTGGTCGCCGGCGATCGGCCGGAGCGGGTGCCGGTGTCGCTGGCGCAGAAGCGCATGTGGTTCATCAACCAGTTCGACATCGATTCGCCCGCCTACAACATCGCGCTCGCGGTGCGACTGACCGGTGACCTCGACGACGACGCCATGCAGGACGCCGTCGCCGACGTCCTGGAACGGCACGAGTCGCTGCGCACCCGCTTCCCGATGGTCGACGGCGAGCCCGTCCAGGTCGTCCTCGACACCGAGGACGTGGTGCCGGATCTCACCCCCATCGGAACATCGGAAGACGACCTGCCGCAACACATTGCGCGTCTGGCCGGCGCCGGATTCGATGTGACGGTCGCGGTGCCGGTGCGCGCGGCCCTGTTCTGCACCGCACCCGAGGATCACGTGCTGGTCATCGTCGTGCATCACATCAGCGCGGACGGCTTCTCGATGGCACCCCTTGCCCGGGACGTGATGACCGCGTATGCCGCCCGCACCGGTGGCCAGGCACCCGACTGGGCGCCACTGACCGTGCAGTACGCCGACTTCGCGCTCTGGCAGCACCGGGTGCTCGGCAGCGCCGACGACCCGGACAGTCTGCTGGCCGCCCAGCTCGACTACTGGACCCGAACCCTAGCCGGACTCCCGGAGTTGCTGGCGCTGCCCACGGACCGTCCACGGCCGACCCAGCAGTCCTTCCGCGGTGGTGTCCACTCGTTCAGCATCGACCCCCAGGTGCACAGCAGGTTGATCACCACAGCGCGAGAGCACAATTCGAGTGTCTTCATGGCAGTGCACGCGGCCCTGGCCGTCCTGCTCGCCCGGCTCGGCGACACCGATGACGTCGCGGTGGGAACGCCGATCGCCGGACGCGGTGACGCTGCCCTCGACGACATGGTGGGCATGTTCGTCAACACCCTCGTGCTACGCACCCCGGTGAAGCCGGGTTGCTCCTTCTCCGAACTCCTGGCCAAGGTCCGCGATACCGACCTCAGCGCCTTCCATCACTCGGACCTCCCGTTCGAGCGGCTGGTGGACGCCATCTCGCCTGAACGCGCCACGTCGCATTCACCGCTGTTCCAGGTGGTACTCGAGTTCCGCAACAACGAGCGGCCACGTCTCGAGCTGCCCGGACTGACCGTCACCGGGCTCGACCTCGCCACCGACATCTCCAATTTCGATCTCCAGCTGACCCTCACGGAGGAATTCGGGGTGTCGGGGGAGCCGGCCGGCATCTCGGCCGCCTTCACGTACGCGGCGAGTCTGTTCGACGCGTCGACGATCGCCGGTTTCGCCGATTACCTGCAACGGATCTTCGACGCCGCCACGGCGGATCCGGAACGCGCCGTCGGGGACATCGAGCTGATGGTGGCCTCCGAGCGCGCCGCGCTCACCCCGGTGATGGACGCACCCGACACCGAGCTGCGCACACTCCCCGAACTGCTCGCGGCGGCTGCAGCGACAAATCCGGAGTCGGCCGCACTGATCTACCAGGGTCGGGAGGTGTCGTACCGGGATCTCGATCAGCGATCGAACCGACTGGCCCGGCTACTGATCGGCCGCGGCGTGGGCCCCGAATCGGTGGTGGCGCTGGCGATGGGCCGGTCCGTCGAATCGGTTCTGTCCCTGTGGGCGGTGGCAAAGACCGGCGCCGCGTTCGTGCCGGTGGACCCGGACTACCCGACCGACCGCATCGTGCACATGCTGACCGATTCCGCTGCGCAGCTGGCCTTGACGGTGACCGAGTTCCGGTCGGATCTACCCGAATGCGTCGACTACCTGGTCGTGGACGCACCCGAGCTCGGTGAAGACTTGGCCGGTCAGTCGTCGGCTGCCGTCACCGATGCCGACCGCACGCTGCCCGTTGCCTTGGAGAACACTGCGTATCTGATCTACACGTCGGGATCGACCGGCATGCCGAAGGGCGTCGCCGTCACTCACCGTGGCCTGGCGAACTTCGCGACGGACGAACGCACCCGATTCGGCATCACCGCGACCTCGCGCACCCTGCACTTCTCCTCTCCGAGCTTCGACGCCTCGATCCTCGAGCTGCTGCTCGCCGTCGGGTCCGGGGCGACGATGGTCATTGCGCCCTCGACTGTCATCGGCGGTACCGAACTCGCCGATGTGCTCCGTGAGGGCCGGGTCACCCACGCGTTCATCACCCCTGCTGCGATGGCGTCGGTGGAACCCGTGGGTCTCGATCACCTCGAATGTGTCGTCACCGGGGGTGACGTGTGCCCGCCGGAGCTGGTGGCGCAGTGGGTCACCGCAGACCGGCGGATGTTCAACGCTTACGGCCCCACCGAAGCGACCGTGGTGTCGAGCGTGACCGGTCCGATGGTGCCCGGCGAACCCGTCACCATCGGCAGGCCGCCGCTGGGTACGGGCGAAATGGTGCTCGATTCGCGGCTGCACCCGGTGCCGAACGGGGTGACCGGCGAGTTGTACGTCACCGGTTCGGGGCTCGCGCGGGGCTACCGGAACCGGGCCGGCACGACGGCCGAGCGGTTCGTCGCCAACCCGTACGGCGGCCTCGGCGCCCGGATGTACCGGACCGGCGACCTGGCGCGGTGGAACCGCGACGGACAACTGGAGTACCTGGGCCGCAGCGACTTCCAGGTGAAGATCCGCGGCTTCCGCATCGAGCTCGGCGAAATCGAGACGGCCCTCGCCCGCTACCCGGGCGTAGCCCATTCGGTGGTGTCGGCGCACAAGGGCAGTACCGGGGTGAACCGGCTCGTCGGCTACGTCGTGCCGACCAACGGCGTCGAGCTCGAGCCGGAGGCCGTCCTCACCTTCGTCGGCAGCTTCCTTGCGCCCTACATGGTGCCGTCCGCGTTGATCGTTCTCGACGCGCTGCCGCTGACCCCGGCGGGCAAGCTGGATCGGCGGGCACTGCCTGAGCCGGACTTCGGTGCCCGCGTGTCGTCGGGGCGCGCACCGGTCTCGGAGATGGAATCGGTGCTGGCCGACCTGTTCGCCGAAGTCCTCGGACTCGAGTCGGTGGGCGTGGACGATTCGTTCTTCGCTCTCGGCGGCGACAGCATCATGTCGATCCAATTGGTGGCCCGCGCCAAGTCGGCGGGTGTGGTGCTGACCCCGCGGGACGTGTTCGAGGCCAAGACGGTGGCCGGGCTGGCGGCGGTGGCGTCCTGGGTGGGCGACTCCGACGTGGTGGTGCTCGAAGAACTGCCCGGTGGCGGCGTCGGTGCCATGCCGACCACCCCCATCACGGCGTGGCTCCTCGAGCGCGGTGGCGAGTTCAACCGCATGTCGCAGTCGATGTTGCTGACCGCGCCCCCGAATCTGCGTGCGATAGAACCGTTGATCGAGACGTTCCAGGCTGTCCTCGACCGGCACGACATGTTGCGGGCGCAGCTGATCGTCGGGACCGACGAGTCGCATCTCGAGGCGTGCCCGGTCGGCTCGGTGGCCGCGCGCAACATTCTGCGTCGGGTGGCCGTGTCCGCCGTTCCCGGCACCTCCGAGTTCGCGGGCGCCGTCATCGCGGAACTCGATGCGGCACTGGACCGTCTCGACCCGGCGTCGGGTTCGATGCTGCAGGTGGTGTGGTTGGATGCCGGTGACGCCGGCGGCCGGTTACTCGTGGTCGCACACCACCTGGTGGTCGACGGGGTGTCCTGGCGGATTCTGGTGCCCGATCTCGCGACGGCGTGGGCGCAGGTCTCGGCGGGTCAGGAGCCGGTCCTCGAGCCGGTCGGCACGTCGATGCGGCGCTGGGCGCACGGACTGGTGGACCAGGCGGGTGAGCGGGCCGTCGAACTCGACCTCTGGCAGCGGATCCTCGACTGCGAGGACCCGCTGATCGGTAGCCGACCACTCGATCCGAACATCGATGTGAACGCCACTGTCGGCAGGATCACCGTCGAGCTGCCGGCCGAGGTCAGCGAGGCGATCCTCACGGCCGTCCCGGACGCGATCCACGGCAGCGTCAACGACGGGCTGCTCACCGCACTCGCGATGGCCGTCACACAGTGGCGCAGGTCCCGGCTCGTCACCGGTGCCCATGGGCGGCCCGTCGACGGCACGCTCGTCAGCCTCGAAGGCCACGGGCGAGAAGACCAGGTGGTCCCCGGTGCCGACCTCGGCCGGACCGTCGGCTGGTTCACGGCGATGTTCCCGGTGCGCCTGGACCTGTCGGGCATCGACCTCGACGAGGCCTTCGATGGTGGCCGGGCCGCCGGCTCGGCGATCAAGGCGATCAAGGAGCAACTGCTCGCCATCCCCGACCACGGCATGGGCTACGGCATGCTGCGGTACTTGAACCAAGAGACCGCACCCGTGCTCGCGGATCGCTCGCTGCCTCAGATCAGCTTCAACTACCTGGGCCGGTTCGCCGCCGACCTCTCCGAGGCCGCGACCCGCGCCGGGTGGGCGCCGACCGGGGAAGTCGACATGGACCGCGCCCAGGACCTCGACACACCCGTCACCTCCGCAATCGACATCAACGCCGTCACCACCGAGGTCGAGGACCGTCCGCAGCTGCGCGCGACGTGGGCCTACGCGGCGGGTGTGCTCGACGTGACCGAGGTGCGGGCACTCGCGGAACTGTGGGTGCAGGCGCTGACCGCGCTCACCACCTACGCGTCCCGCCCCGACGCCGGCGGAATCACCCCGTCGGACCTGGACCTGGTGTCCCTCGACCAGGACACGATCGACCGCGTCGAGGCCCGCTTCCCCGCGCTGTCCGACATCTGGTCGCTGTCGCCGTTGCAGTCCGGTCTGCTGTTCCACGCACTCCTGGCCGAAGAGTCGATCGATTCGTACACCGTGCAGATGACCATCGAGCTTCGCGGTGCGGATTCGGCGCGGCTGCGGTTGGCGGGGCAGTCCCTGCTCGACCGGCACGCGAATCTGCGGGCATCGTTCGTCTACGACGAAGGCGGCACCCCGATCCAGGCGATTTCCCGGCAGGTGGAGCTGCCGTGGACGGAGATCGACCTGTCCGGCCTCGACGCCGACGCGCGTGCAGCCGAGATGGACCGCATCGCCGACGCCGACCGGCGACGTGGCTTCGACATGTCCACCCCGCCGCTCATCCGGTTCACGCTCATGCAGGTGGGCGGGGACGAACAACATTTGATGGTCACCAACCACCACATCCTCCTCGACGGCTGGTCCATGCCGTTGCTTATCCGCGACCTGCTGACGCTGTACGCCACCGCGGGCGACACCGCCGCGCTGCCCCGGGTGAACCCCTACCGTGACTACCTCGCCTGGATGTCGCATTGCAGCACCGAGGAGTCGCTCGGAGTGTGGGCGCGCGCCCTTGCGGGTCTGGAAGGACCCACCCTGCTCGCGCGGGCCGACGCGGCCGCCCAGAGTACCGACGAATCGAGTGAACTGATCGTCGAACTCGACGACGACGACACCGAACTCCTCAGCGCGCTCGCCCGGGAGCGGGGCATCACGCTGAGTACCCTGATTCGCACGGCATGGGGAATTGTGTTGGGCAGCTTGACCGGCCGCACCGATGTGGTCTTCGGTGGCACCGTGTCGGGCCGCCCCCCGCAGATCGCCGGAATCGAGTCGATGATCGGCTTGTTCATCAACACGCTGCCGGTTCGCGTCGTGCTCGACCCGTCGGAGACGCTGGGGGAGTTGCTCGAGCGCATCCAGAGTGAGCAGGCGGCGCTGCTCGATCACCACTATCTGGGGCTCACCGACATTCAGGGCGTGGGCGGCGACGGCGCCGTTTTCGACACCCTGACGGTGTTCGAATCGTATCCGGTGGACCGGGCGGGCCTCACCGAGAACACCGACATCGCAGGCATGAACGTTCTCGACGTGCACGATCGCGCCAATGCCGCGCACTATCCGCTGGCGGTGATCGCCTCCGCGCATGAACGCCTGCAACTGAAACTCGAATACGTTCCCACCCTGTTCGACGGTGACGCCGTCGCGCGCATCGGTGACCGGGTGGTCCGGGCCCTGATGGCACTCGCCGAGCGGCCGAATCTGCGGTTGGCACAGTTGCGGCTGCTCACCGAGGCCGAGGAGACCGCGCTGGTTCCGGTCCGGGGGCTGCCGGGCCGTTCCGTGCGGACACTGCCCGCGATGTTCGCGGAGACCGCCGCGGCGGCCGGCGACGCCACCGCGGTCGTGGCCTCACACCGCCGGTTGACGTACCGGGAACTCGACGAACGGTCCAACCGCTTCGCGCGACTGCTGCTCCGCCGCGGTGTCGGACCGGAAGATTTCGTCGCCCTGGGTATTTCGCGGTCCCTCGAATCGATCGTCGCAGTGTGGGCGATCGCCAAGACGGGTGCAGCGTTCGTGCCGGTCGATCCGGGCTACCCGCGTGAGCGAGTCGAACACATGCTCGGCGATTCGGGCTGCAGGTTCGGTGTGTGCGTGAATGCCGACCGCGGCCGGTTGCCGGCCGCCACGACCACGTGGTTGACGCTCGACGACCCCGAAACGGTCACTGCCGCAGCCGAAATGTCGTCCGATCCAGTCACCGACGACGAGCGTGTCGTGCCACTGCGATTCGCGCACCCGGCGTACATGATCTACACCTCGGGATCGACGGGCACCCCGAAGGGTGTGGTGGTCAGCCACCGTGGCCTCGACAACTTCGCCGAAGAACAGCGCGCCCGGTACGGGACCGACTTCACGTCGAGGACGATGCACTTCTCGTCGCCGAGCTTCGACGCGTCGGTCCTCGACTACCTGATGACCTTCGCGGTCGGCGCGACCATGGTGATCGTGCCGACATCCGTCTACGGCGGTGACGAACTGACCGAACTGATCCGATCCGAGCGCATCACCCACGGATTCATCACTCCCGCCGCGCTGGCGTCGGTGGACCCGGAAGGCCTCGACGGCTTCCGTACCGTGGCGGTCGGGGGCGAGGCCGTCCCGCCGGAACTGGTAGCGCGCTGGGCCCCGGGCCGAAAGATGCTCAACGCTTACGGCCCCACCGAGTCCACCATCGTCGCCAACCTCAGTGATCCCCTGGAAGCCGACGAGCCCGTGACGATCGGCGGACCGATCCGTGGTACCGCCGAGGTCATCCTCGACGCCTGGCTGCAGCCGGTCCCCGTCGGTGTCGCCGGGGAGCTGTACATCAGCGGTGAAGGACTTGCCCGCGGCTACCATGCGCGGGCGGGGCTCACCAGCGAACGGTTCATCGCGAATCCGTTCGGTGAGCCGGGCGAGCGCATGTACCGTACCGGTGACCTCGCGCGCTGGCGTCCGGATCGAACAGCGGAATACCTCGGCCGCACCGACTTCCAGGTAAAGGTTCGTGGTTTCCGCATCGAACTCGGTGACATCGACAGTGCCCTCGCCGGGCATCCCTCCGTGGCGTTCGCCGTCACTCTCGGGCGCCCGGGGCCGACGGGTGACACCGCACTCGTGTCCTATGTGCTGCCCGAGGCCGACACAACGCTCGAACCGCCGGAGCTGAAGCAGTGGGCGGCGGAACTGCTGCCCGCCCACATGGTCCCGTCGAGCATCATGATCCTCGACGATATCCCGTTGACCCCGGTGGGCAAGCTCGACCGGGCGGCTCTACCGGAACCACAGTTCCTGCCGACGACGGACGAGTTCCGCCCGCCGTCCACGGTGCTCGAGCACACCATCGCCGACGTCATCACCACCGTCCTCGGGATCGAGCGGGTCGGCATCGACGACAACTTCTTCGACATCGGTGGGAACTCGCTCATCGCCACCCGCGTGGCCGCCCGGCTCACCGCCGAGTTGGACACCCAGATCGGAGTCCGCACCCTGTTCGAGGCGCCGACGATCCACGCCCTCGCCCGCATGATCGAATCGACCGCGTTCGCCCCCGCCGGGGACGGCGACCACGCCAGGGTTCCGCTCGAGCCGAGGCAGCGACCGGAGCATGTGCCGGTGTCGCTCGCACAGAAGCGCATGTGGTTCCTCAACCAGTTCGACACCTCGTCCGCCGCGTACAACATTCCGCTCGCGGTTCGGCTGACCGGACGGCTGGACGTGGAGTCGCTGCGCGCGGCCGTCACCGACGTCTTCGTCCGGCACGAATCGCTGCGGACCGTGTTCCCCTCCCACGATGGGGAACCGACGCAGGTGGTGCTCTCGCCCGGACAGTGGACACCGAATCTCGAGATTGCCGACGTGGCGGACAGCGAGCTCCACGAGCACATTGCCGCGCTCGCGACCGCAGGGTTCGACGTGACCGCCGACGTGCCGATTCGTTCGGCACTGTTCGCTCTCGCGCCGGACGAGCACGTGCTCGTCATCGTGGTGCACCACATCTGTGCCGACGGCTTCTCACTCACTCCGCTCGCCAGGGACGTGATGGCGGCCTACGCGGCCCGCATCGCGGGTAGCGCACCGCAGTGGAGCCCCCTGTCGGTGCAGTACGCCGACTACACGCTGTGGCAGCTCGAACAACTCGGCAGCGAAAGTGATTCCGAGTCCCTCATCTCCCAGCAACTGCGGTACTGGACAGAGCAGCTCGCGGACCTGCCCGAGATCCTGCAGCTGCCCACAGACCGCGCCCGGCCGGTTCAGCAGTCGTTCCACGGCGCCCAGGTCGACTTCACGATTCCGGCCGAGCTGCACCGCTCGCTGTCCGCGCTGGCGCGCAAACACAACTCGACCATGTTCATGGCCGTGCACGCAGCTCTGTCCGTGTTGTTGTCGGCGTTGTCGTCCACCGAGGACATCGCGGTGGGGACACCGATCGCCGGTCGCGGTGAGGCGGCACTCGACGAGATGGTCGGCATGTTCGTCAACACTCTCGTCCTTCGGGCCGCCGTCGACCCCGCCGGGGGCTTCGGCGAACTGATCGATCAGGTGCGGGCCACCGACCTCGCGGCATTCCACCATTCGGACGTGCCGTTCGAGCGGTTGGTCGACGTGCTGGCACCGGAACGGTCCACCGCGCATTCCCCGCTGTTCCAGGTACTGCTCGAATTCCGCAACAACGAGACCCCACGACTCGAGCTTCCGGAATTGACGGCTACGGCAGTCGATTTCGATCTCGAGGTGGCCAAATTCGACCTGCAGCTCAGCGTCGAGGAACGCTTCGATGAGGAGGGGACCGCAGCCGGGATCACCGCGGCGTTCGTCTACGCCACCGACCTGTTCGAGGCCGGAACCGTGCGCACCATCGCGGACCGGTTCCTGCGGGTCCTCGGTGCGGTGACCGCCGATCCGCACGCCCCCGTCGGTGACATCGAACTCACCGACGCCGCCGAACGGGCCGCCATGGCGACCGAGTGGAACACCGTCGGCGTCGATGCCGGTCACGACACCCTGGCGGACCGCTTCGCGCAGACCGTCGCCCGGTTCCCCCAGGCCACCGCGGTCACCTCCGAGGACGTGGCGTACACGTACCGTGAGCTGGACGACCGCTCGAACCGGTTGGCGAGGCTGCTCATCTCCCGTGGAGTCGGCCCGGAAACCCTGGTCGCGGTGGCACTTCCACGTACCTGCGATCTGATCGTCGCGTTGCTCGCGGTGATCAAGTCGGGCGGTGGATATCTTCCGGTCGACATCACCTATCCCGCAGACCGGCTGGCGTTCGTCTTCGAGGACGCCGCACCGAACTGTGTGATCACCACCGTCGGCGATGCCTCGGCGCTTCCGGAATCCGGGACGCCCGTCATCCTCCTCGACGACATCGAGACCGACGCCGATCTCGGGCGGCTGTCCCCGGCGGCGATCACGGACGACGACCGGGTCACCCCCCTCGATGCGTCGTCGGTGGCCTACGTGATCTACACCTCCGGGTCGACGGGCCGCCCGAAGGGTGTGGTCGTCTCGCACCGCAACGTGCTCACTCTCTTCGCGAACACCCAGCCGCTGTACGGATTCGACGAGAACGACGTCTGGACGATGTTCCATTCGTATGCCTTCGACTTCTCCGTGTGGGAGTTGTGGGGACCGCTGCTCTACGGCGGACGACTGGTGGTCGTCGACTACTACACCGCGCGGTCACCGGAAATGTTCCACGAACTGCTCCGCAACGAGCAGGTGACGGTCCTCAACCAGACGCCGACCGCGTTCTACCAACTGGCCGAGACCGACCGAATCGTCTCGGAGATCGACGTGACCGCAGCGGCACTGGCGTTGCGGTACGTGATCTTCGGCGGAGAGGCCCTCGACCTCGGTCAGCTGGGACGCTGGTATGCCCGGCACGACGACTCCGCGCCGACCCTGGTCAACATGTACGGCATCACCGAGACCACCGTGCACGTCAGCTACCTGCGGCTCGACCGTGAGTTCGCCGAGTCCGCCTCGGCCAGTGTGATCGGACGCGCCATCGCCGGGCTGCGTGTGCACGTGCTCGACCGGCGCCTGCATCCCGTACCGCCGGGCACCATCGGCGAAATGTACGTGTCCGGCGAGCAGGTCACCCGGGGCTACCTCGGCCGTGCGGCGCTCAGCTCCACCCGGTTCGTCGCCGACCCGCTCGGGTCCGGCACACGGATGTACCGGACCGGCGACCTGGCGCGTTGGAACGCCGGGGGTCAACTCGAATACCTGGGCCGCAGTGACTTCCAGGTCAAGATCCGCGGTTTCCGCATCGAACTCGGTGAGATCGAGTCGGCGTTGCTCCGCTACCGCGGGATCGCGCAGGCCGTCGTCCTGACCCGCGACGACGGCCACGGGGGCAACCGGCTGATCGGATATGTCGTGCCCGAGTCCGGGTCCACCGTGGAGGTGTCCTCGGCGCTGGAATTCCTCGGCACCCAGCTCACGTCCTACATGGTTCCCGCGACTCTCGTCGTCCTCGACGCCCTGCCGCTCACCGGCAACGGCAAGCTCGACCGCCGCGCGCTGCCCGAACCGGACTTCGGCGCCCGGGTGTCCGCGAGCCGGGCACCCACCACCGAAATGGAAACAGTGCTGGCCACGTTGTTCGCCGAGGTTCTCGGACTGGACTCGGTGGGTGTGGAGGATTCGTTCTTCGCGCTCGGCGGTGACAGCATCATGTCGATCCAGTTAGTGGCCCGGGCCAAGGCTGCGGGTGTGGTGCTCACCCCGAGGGACGTGTTCGAGGCCAAGACGGTGGCCACCCTCGCCGAGGTGGCGTCCTGGGCCGGGGCTGCCGACGTGGTCGTCCTCGAGGAGTTGCCCGGTGGCGGTGTAGGCGACATGCCGACCACCCCCATCACGTCGTGGCTGCTCGAACGCGGCGGCGACTTCCGCCGCTACACCCAGACGGCGCTGCTCGCCCTGCCCCCGGCAACCGACCGCACGATGCTCGAGCGCACGATCCAGGCGGTCGTCGATCACCACGACATGCTGCGTGCCCAGCTGGCCGGGCCCGCACCACGGTGGCGTATCGAGGTGCGCGGGCCCGGGTCCGTCGACGTCCGGGAGTTCCTCCACCGCGTCGAGGTGCCCGCGGTGACCGGTTCCACCTTCGCCGAGATCGCCACCCGCGAACTCGACGAGGCCGCGGGACGACTGGACCCGGTGGCCGGTGTCATGTTGCAGCTGGTGTGGTTCGACGCCGGTGACGGCGGCGGACGGTTGCTGGTGGTCGCTCATCACCTCGTGGTCGACGGGGTGTCGTGGCGGATCCTCGTCCCCGACCTGGCCACCGTGTGGGCGCAGCTCTCCGCAGCCCAGGATCCGGTCCTCGAGCCGGTCGGTACGTCGATGCGCCGGTGGTCCCACGGTCTCGCCGGCGCTGCCGTGGACCGCGCCGGGGAACTCGACCTGTGGCGCGGGGTGCTCAGCGGTGACGACCCGCTGATCGGGTCGCGGCCACTCGACTCGGACGTCGACGTGGCGGGCACCGTGGAAAAGCTGACCGTCGAGGTGCCCACCGACGTGACCGACGCACTTCTCACGAAGGTGCCCGAGGCATATCACGGCGGAGTCAACGACGGCCTGCTTGCGGGACTGGCGCTGGCACTGGCGCGGTGGCGTGCCCGGTCGGCGCGGCGCACCCACGGTGAAAGCTGGGCCCAGTCACTGGTCAATCTCGAAGGCCACGGTCGTGAAGACCAGGTGCTGCCGGGTGCGGACCTCGGCCGCACCGTCGGCTGGTTCACCGCGATGTTCCCGGTGCGCCTGGACCTGTCGGGTATCGACCTCGACGAGGCCTTCGACGGTGGCCGAGCCGCCGGCTCGGCGATCAAGGCGATCAAAGAGCAACTGCTCGCCATCCCCGACCACGGCATCGGCTACGGCATGCTGCGGTACCTGAACCCGGACACTGCAGAAGAACTGCGCGCGCTGCGCCAACCTCAAGTCACGTTCAACTACCTCGGACGGCTGGGCGGTGCAACGTCGACCGATACCCACGGACACCCGTGGGTTCCGGTGAGCGACACCAAGCTCGACGACGTTCCCGCCTCCGACATCCCGGTCGCCTCGGTGCTCGACATCAACGCCGTCACCGACGCCGCCGCCGACGGAAACAGGTTGCGCGCGACATGGGCGTTCCCGGCCGGTGTCCTGACCGAGCCGGAGGTACGCGAACTCGCCGAACTCTGGGTGCAGGCACTCACCGCGTTGACTGTCCATGTGGCGCGGCCCGATTCGGGCGGTGTGACGCCGTCCGATCTCGACCTCGTCAGCCTCGACCAGACCGCGATCGACCGGCTCGAGGACCGCTTCCCGGCACTCGCGGACATCTGGTCGCTGTCGCCTCTGCAGTCGGGCCTGCTGTTCCACGCGCAGTTCTCCGACGCCGCCGTGGACCCGTATCTCGTTCAGCTGACCCTCGAACTGCGCGGGCAGGTCGATGCCGACCGGATCCGCCGCGCCGGCCAGGCACTGCTCGATCGGCATCCCAACCTGCGGGCCGCGTTCGTCCACGACAGCGCGGGGGCCTCCGCCCAGATCATCCAGAACGGTGTCGTCCTGCCGTGGTCCGAGTTCGACCTCTCGGATCTGGAACCGGCCGAGACCGAGCGGGACTACGACCGGATCCTGGAGCGAGACAGGGCGGTCAAGTTCGACATGTCGCAGGCACCGCTGCTGCGGCTCGCGCTGA
This sequence comes from Rhodococcus oxybenzonivorans, assembly GCF_003130705.1. Lineage (NCBI taxonomy): Bacteria > Bacillati > Actinomycetota > Actinomycetes > Mycobacteriales > Nocardiaceae > Rhodococcus > Rhodococcus oxybenzonivorans. The sequence continues at coordinate 3,103,750 of NZ_CP021354.1, forward strand.
TCCGGCTCACGGAACAGGACTACCGGCTGGTCCTGACCAATCACCACATCCTGCTCGACGGCTGGTCGACGCCGCTGGTCATCCGTGACCTGCTCACCCTGTACGCCACCGACGCCGACGGCAGCCTGCTGCCCCGGGTGCACTCATACCGCGACTACCTGTCGTGGATGCGACGCCACGACATCACCGAGTCACTCGCGGCGTGGCGCGCCGCTCTCGACGGAGTGGACGAACCGACGCTGCTCGCGCCGATGGACCGGGCCGAAGCGCATTCGGCGATGGCCGAGGAAACCGCCTTCACCCTGTCGGAGGAACAGACCACCCGCCTGCGTGAGCTGAGCCGTGAGCGTGGACTGACCCTCAACACGGTCGTGCAGACGGCATGGGGCATCGTGCTCGGTGGACTGATCGGACGCACCGATGTGGTGTTCGGCGGGACCGTGTCGGGCCGGCCGCCGGAGATCCCCGGCATCGAGTCGATGGTGGGTCTGTTCATCAACACCCTGCCGGTCCGGGTGGCGCTGAACCCCCGGGAACCTTTGGGAGAGCTGCTCACCCGCGTCCAGAGCGAGCAGGCGGCACTGCTCGACCACCATTACGTGGGGCTCACCGACATCCAGTCGGTGGCCGGGCTCGGGGCGGGCTTCGACACGTTGACCGTGTTCGAGTCGTATCCAGTGGACAAGGACGGGCTGACCGAGCACACCGATATCGCCGGCATGTTCGTCACGGGGATCGGGGGCAAGGACTCGGCGCACTATCCGCTTGCCGTGGTTGCGTCCGGTGACGAGCGACTGAACCTGAAATTCGAGTACCTGCCGGAGGTGTTCGAGGAGCGCGCGATCGACGAGATCGCGGATCGCCTGCAGCGAGTACTCGCCGCGATATCCGATCGGCCCGAGATCCCCCTGGCGCACATGCAGTTGCTCACCGAGTCCGAACTCGCCGAGTTCGCTCCGGTGCGGGGACGCCCCGGTTTCTCGGTCCGGACCCTCCCACAGATTTTCGAGGACGCTGCCGCGCTCGATCCGAACCGCACGGCGCTCACCTTCGAGGGCCGGAACGTGTCCTACCGCGAACTGAACGAGCGTTCGAACCAGTTGGCGCGGGTGCTGATCTCGCGCGGCGCGGGCCCGGAGGCGTTCGTGGCGCTGGGAATTCCCCGGTCCATCGAGTCCGTTCTCGCTGTCTGGGCGGTGGCGAAGACGGGCGCAGCCTTCGTCCCGGTCGACCCCAACTACCCGATCGACCGCATCGAGCACATGCTCACCGATTCCGGTGCCACCATCGGACTCACCACGACGGCATACGAGAAAGACCTTCCCGACACGGTGCCGTGGCTGCTGCTCGACTCCCCGAAGTTCGAGAAGGCATGCCAGGCGAAACCGGCTCTGCCCGTGGCAGATTCGGATCGGAAGTCGCCGATCAGCCTCGACAACGCTGCATACATCGTGTACACGTCGGGTTCGACGGGTAAACCGAAGGGCGTCGTGGTCACCCACGAGGGACTCGACAACTTCGCCGAGGATCAGCGTCAGCGATTCGGGGCCACCCAGACCTCGCGCACGCTGCACTTCTCCACTCCGAGCTTCGACGGGTCGATCTTCGAGTACCTGCAGGCCTTCGGCGTCGGCGCAACCATGGTGATCGCCCCACCGACCGTCTACGGCGGTGCCGAGCTGGCCGAACTGATCCGTGCCGAACACGTCACGCACGCCTTCGTGACCACGGCTGCTCTGGCCACGGTCGATCCCACGGATCTCGACGAGTTCCAGCACGTGACCGTCGGTGGGGAAGCGTGCCCGCCGGAACTGGTGACGCGGTGGGCCCCCGGCCACAACCTGTTCAACGGGTACGGCCCCACGGAGACCACCGTGATGGCCAACATCAGCGACCCGTTGGCGGTGGGCGAGCCGATCACGATCGGCGGACCCATCCGCGGTATCGAAGAGCTGGTCCTCGACGCCCGGCTCCAGCCCGTCGCGGTGGGTGTGCCCGGCGAGCTGTACATTACCGGCGCCGGCCTGGCGCGCGGCTACCACCAGCGGCCCGCGCTCAGCAGCCATCGCTTCCTCGCGAACCCGTACGGTGAGCCGGGGGAGCGGATGTACCGCACCGGCGACATCGTCCGCTGGCGTGCCGACCACTCGGTGGAGTATGTGGGGCGCAGCGACTTCCAGGTCAAGATCCGCGGCTTCCGCATCGAACTCGGCGAGATCGACGCCGAGATCGCCACCTTCCCCGGCGTCAGTTTCTCGACCACGCTCGGCGTGCCCGGACCGTCCGGGGACACCGTTCTGGTCACCTACCTGCTACCTCTGACGGAAGGCGGGGTCGACCCGGCCGCGTTGACGGCGCACCTGTCCACACGGCTTCCCGCGCACATGGTGCCGTCGAGCATCATGTTCCTCGACGAGATCCCGCTGACACCGGTGGGCAAACTGGATCGTTCGGCGCTGCCGGCGCCGGAGCTCAACGTCCACACCAAGGAGTTCCGCGCGCCGTCCACCGATCTCGAGCGGACGATCGCAGACATCTTCGCCGACGTCCTCGGACTCGAGCGGATCGGCGTCGACGACAACTTCTTCGACCTCGGTGGCAACTCCCTCGTCGCGACCCGCGTCACCGCCAGGCTCCGTGATGCGCTCGACACCGACATCGGAGTTCGGGCACTGTTCGAAGCGCCCGACGTGCGATCGCTCGCCGAGCGAATCGGCGAGGGTTCCGTTCCCGGCGGGGGTGCCCGCCCACCGCTCGCCCCGGTCGAGCGACCCGAGCTGATTCCGCTGTCCCTGGCGCAGAAGCGGATGTGGTTCCTCAACCAGTTCGATCCGTCGTCGCCCGCCTACAACATTCCGCTTGCGGTGCGTCTCACCGGACGGCTCGACGAGGAAGCGCTGCGGCTGGCCATGTCGGACGTGCTCGAGCGGCACGAGACGCTGCGCACGGTGTTCCCGACCGTCGGCAACGAACCGACCCAGCGGATACTTCCTGCGGAGCTGGTCCGGCCGGAATTCACGACCGCCACGGTGACCGCGGAGGAGCTCCCGGCGCGCATGCGGGATCTGGTGTCCCGCGGATTCGACGTCAGCACCGACCTACCCGTGCGCGCCGCCCTCTTCCGGACCGAGCCCGACCATCACGTCCTCACGATCGTGGTTCATCACATCTGTGCGGACGGGTTCTCCCTCGCCCCGTTGGCGAGGGACGTCATGGTCGCGTACGGCGCGCGGCTCGAAGGAGACGGTCCGCAGTGGGCGCCGCTGCAGGTGCAGTACGCCGACTACACCCTGTGGCAGCACGCCGTGCTCGGGTCGGAGGACGATCCGGCGTCGCTGATCAACCGTCAGCTCCGCTTCTGGTCGCAGACTCTCGCCGGACTGCCGGACGTCATCCAGTTGCCGACCGACCGGCCACGCCCGATTCAGCAGAGTGTCGAAGGCGATCGGGTGGAGTTCGCGATCGACGCCGACCTGCACCGGCGGTTGACAGCGCTCGCCCGGGAGAACAACGTCACCATGTTCATGGCGGTCCATGCTGCCCTCGTGGTACTCCTGGCTCGCCTGGGCAGCACCGATGACGTCGTCATCGGGACACCGGTCGCCGGCCGAGGGGAAACCGCTCTCGACGACATGGTCGGCATGTTCGTCAACACGCTTGTCCTGCGGAGTCGCATCGATCCCGCGACGACGTTCACCGAGCTGGTCCGTCAGATCCGCGAAAGCGATCTCGCCGCGTTCGCGCACTCGGACCTGCCATTCGAACGGTTGGTGGAGGAGTTGAACCCGAGGAGGTCCACGTCCTACTCCCCGCTGTTCCAGGTGGCTCTCGAGTTCCAGAACAATGAGCGCGCGTCGCTCGAGCTGCCGGACCTGCGGGTCGAGGGCGTGGATCTCGAGACGAGGATGGTAAAGGAAGACCTCGAGGTCATCCTCGCCGAGCAGTTCGATTCGGCCGGTGCACCCGCCGGCATCAGCGGTGGCCTCGACTTCGCGGTGTCGCTCTTCGATGAGGAAACCGCCCGCAGTATCGCCGACCGGTTCGTCCGCGTCCTCGCCGCCGCCGCCGCCGATCCGGAGCAGTCCATCGGCACCCTGCCCATCCTCGATGAGGCGGAGCAAGAAGAGTTGGCCCCCGCCCGCGGCAAGCCGGAGGTCCGGCCCGAGCTGTGGCCCGACATCCTCGCCGCCGCGGCGGCCGTCGCCCCCGAGGCGACAGCCCTCACCTTCGAGGACCGTCACGTCAGCTACCGCGAACTCGACGAATGGTCCAACCGCCTGGCCCGGGTCCTGAGGGCCCACGGTGTGGGCCCGGAAACGTTCGTCGCACTGGGCATGCCGCGCTCCATCGAAGAGGTGGTGTCGATCTGGTCGGTGGCCAAGTCCGGCGCGGCGTTCGTGCCCGTCGATCCGACGTATCCCCGTGATCGCATCGAATACATGCTCACCGACTGCCGGGCATCGGTCGGGATCACCGTTGCCGAGCGCCGGGACAATCTGCCGGAATCCGTCCCGTGGCTGGTGCTCGACGACGAAGAACTCGCGGAGCAGGTGGCGGTGGTGTCCTCCGAGCCGATCACCGACGCCGACCGGACGCGACCCCTCCACCTCGGGCATCCCGCCTACCTGATCTACACCTCGGGTTCGACGGGCAAGCCCAAGGGCGTCATCGTCACCCATCGGGGCATCGCCAACCTCACCGCGGAAGAGCACGAGCGTTTCCTGGTCACCCTCGACTCGACGGTGTCGCACCTGGCGTCGCCGAGCTTCGACGCCTCGGTGTTCGAGCTGATGATGGCATTCGGCGCCTCGGCTCGGCTGCTGATCATCCCGCCGACCATCTTCGGCGGCGACGAACTCGCGGACCTGCTGCGCAGGGAACAGGTGACTCACGCGTTCATCACCCCGACCGCGCTGTCCTCGATGGAGGATCGCGACCTCGATACGCTGCGGATGCTGGCCGTGGCCGGCGAGGCGTGCCCACCCGAGCTGGTCGAGGTCTGGGGCCGCCACCGCCGCATGCACAACGGGTACGGTCCGACGGAAACGAGCATCCAGGCCAGTGTCAGCGCCCCGATGCGACCCGGTGGGGTTGTCAACATCGGTGCTCCCGCCATCGGCTTCGAGTACCTGGTGCTGGACGAGCGGCTGCAGCCCGTCCCGGCGGGCGTCCCCGGTGAGCTGTACATCGCCGGGCCCGGATTGGCGCGGGGGTACCACAAGCGCGCGGCCCTCACCTCGGAACGGTTCCTGGCCTGCCCGTTCGGCGAGCCCGGACGGCGTATGTACCGGACCGGTGACGTGGTGCGGTGGCGCGGGGATCACACCGTCGAGTACATCGGCCGCACCGACTTCCAGGTGAAGGTGCGGGGCTTCCGCATCGAACTCGGTGAGATCGACGCCGTTCTCGCCCGCCATCCGGCGGCGGCCTTCGCGGCCACGATCGGGCACACAGGGCCGTCCGGAGACACCCTGCTCGCGGCCTACGTGCGCGCCGTCGACGGCCACGACCTCGATCCTGCGGAACTGCGCACCTACGCGGCCGAGCGACTGCCTGCCCATATGGTTCCCTCGGCCGTGGTGGTGCTCGATCAGGTGCCGATGACCCCGGTGGGCAAGCTCGACCGCAAGGCGTTGCCGGCGCCGGAGTTCGGGACCACCGCGGCCGCATTCCGCGCACCCGACACCGAAACCGAACGCGTCGTCGTGGAGGCGTTCGCGGAGGTGCTCGGAGTCGATCGGGTCGGGACGGCGGACAGCTTCTTCGACCTCGGCGGCAACTCGATCGTCGCCACCCGTGTCATCACCGTTCTCCAGGAACGCCTCGGCCGGCGGATCCCGCTGCAGTCGATGTTCCTCGATCCGACACCGGCGGGACTGGCGCGCCGGATCGACACGGACGGCGGCGGCGAATCGGCCGTCGACGAGGCGCTGCGCGTGGTGATTCCGCTGCGACCTACGGGGGAGAAACCGCCACTGTTCTGCATCCATCCCGGTATCGGGCTCTCGTGGGGTTACGCCGGGTTGCTGCAACACCTGTCGCAGGACCGTCCCGTCTACGGCCTGCAGTTGCCGAGCATCAGCGGGGGACCGATCTTCGACTCGATCGAGGAGCTCGCCCACCACTACGTGCTCGAAATGCGGAGCATCCAAGGTTCCGGGCCGTACCACTTGCTCGGGTGGTCCCTCGGCGGCATCATCGCGCAGGCCATCGCGGTGGAGTTGCAGCGGGAGGGCGAATCCGTCGCCACCCTCGCCCTGATGGACAGTTACGTGATCGGTGACGCCGACGCCACCCCGGACAGCCTCACCGTGTCCGAGTTGCTGCACGGTCTAGGGCTCGACCTCGAGTCCGAGAGCGAGGACGGAGAACTCACCTACGAGCGCGCTGTCGAACTGCTCGACGAGGCGTTCGGGCAGAAGACGGGGATCACACCACAACACCTCGAGCGCATCAGCCTCGGGTTCACGAACTCGTCGAGACTGATGAACGAGTTCCGTCCGCAGCAGTTCGACGGGGACCTGCTGTTCTTCACTGCGGCGTCGTCACCTGCGGAGCACTCACCCGAGGAGTGGGCGCAGTGGGTGAGCGGACGAATCCGGGAAGTGAAGCTCGAGTGCGAGCACAACCAGATGATCGAGCCGGAGGTCCTTGCGGTCATCGGGCCGGTGCTCGAGGAGTATCTCGATCTGCCCTGAGCCGATGCGTGCCCGCGGCCCCGCTGTGACCGGTGGGCCGGTCCGATTGCAGTGACGTAACGGACCGGCCCGGATACCGATAACACCGGGGAACTCGGTCACACTCGAACTCGATTCCAGGAGGCGATATGGGGCGCTCACCCAGCAAGGGCCTGTCAGCACGCGCCCTGCGCGCGGTCTTCACCGCGTGCGTCGCCGTGGCCGGCGCGGGAGGTGTGGCCGCCGCAGCACCGATCTATCCTGCCTCCGAGACAGATCCCTTCTACGTGCAGCCGTCGAACCTCGAGTCCAGCGCGGCCGGGCAGCCGATCGCCACTCGGCCCATGCCTCCGCTACTCGCATTCCCCGACACCGATGTCTGGCAGGTGAAGTACCGCACCACCAATTCGCAGGGCCGCCCGATCTCCTCGGTCAGCACCGTGCTGGTACCGCACACCCGGCCGGTGGGCGGTCCGCTGCTGTCCTATCAGCACATCATCAACGCGCTCGGACCGCGGTGCGCGCCGTCACGCACCCTGTACACCAACGACCCGGACCTTCAGATCAAGGAGGCGCCGGCGCTGAATCTCGCACTGCAGCGGGGCTGGACGGTCGCCCTTCCCGACCACCTGGGACCCAACAGCGCCTACGGTGCGGCCAAGCTCGGCGGGTTCATCACCCTCGACGGTATTCGCGCCGTTCAGCGGGTTCCGGAACTGAACGTCGCGGAGAGCCCTGTCGCGCTGGCCGGCTACTCCGGGGGCGGCATGGCGTCGGCCTGGGCTGCGGCTCTCGCGCCGGAGTATGCCCCGGAGCTGAATATCGTCGGGGTCGCCGAGGGTGGTGTACCGATGAACATCGGGAAGATGGCCAACGGTCTGGGCATGCAGCCGCATCCCGCGTTCGGCCTGGCGATGGCGGCGGCACTCGGCCTCGAACGGGAGTATCCGGACCGGCTGCCGATCAGTGAGCAGCTCAACGATCGTGGTCTTGCCATGCGCAGCGACATGGCGAATGCGTGCACCAACGGCATCCTCGCGGCGGGCGCCGGTCGTAGTGCGACCGAGGTGGCCAAGACCACGGACCTCATGAGCAGTCCGCAGGCGTGGGAAGTACTCGACGAGAACAGTGTCGAGCTGTATCCCGGTGTGCCGACCGCGCCGATCTTCGAATGGCACAGCCCGACCGACGTGCTCATCCCCGTCGACTCGATCGAGACGACGATCGCACGGTACTGCGCGGCCGGTGTTCGGGTGCAGTCGGAACTCTTCCCGAGCCCCGACCACCTTTCGACGGCGGTCCTGGGACTTCCCACCGCCCTGGACTACCTGGACGCGCGGTTCCGGGGCGATCCGGCACCGAGCAACTGCTGACCGACCGCCCCACTCCGGGCGGTGACATGCGTGCTCGTCATCGGATTGTGTTCTGCCTGAACGGCGTCCGGATAGCGCGGCGTTTGAGCCCCGGAAACCACGGGTACCCAAAATTATGCATGCCAGCGCACTCAATGCAGTCGTGACGGGATCGGACTCGGGGATCGGCCGGGCGGTCGCACTGGCACTCGCGGACGATGGTTTCCACCTCGGGCTGGCATACGCCACGGATCGCGACCGCGCGGAGGTCACGGCCCGCGAGGTGAGGGCCAGGTCGGTGCGCGCGGTGGTGCGGAAGATCGACCTCGCCGAGCTACCCCACTCGGCCACCGCGGTCGATGAGTTCGCCCGGGAACTCGGCGGAATCGGTGTCCTCGTCAGCTGCCCGGGCAGCACAGCCGTCGAATGCATACAACGTGGTGTCCGGTACATGATCGCCGGCGGGCAAGGTGGCCGCATAGTGAACATCACCGCATCAGCGTCGTCGCTCGGCGGGCTGACCGGTCTCCTCGCCGCCGAGTTGTCGCGGTACTCCGTCACCGTCAATTCCGTCGTCGTCCCCGCCGCGGATCCCGCGTTCCCGTCCCCGGGCCGCGACGACGGGGAAGCCGCCACCGTCGCGTCGTACCTCACAGCGCCAGCCGCGATGTTCGTGACGGGCGCCCAGTACACGGTGGAAGGGCGCCGAGTCACCATTACCCCGCACAGCCTGACCGACCCCGGCCCTCGCCGTCCCGGTCCTCGGGGAAGCGACCGCATCCGCTCCTACGCGGGTCGCTGGGCACCGACCCGGTGGACTCGCTGACCCTCCGTTGTGCGAAAACTCGGTGCAGGACGAGCGTCGCTGTACCGTTGTTCCAGGGGGCGTGAAATGAGAGTGACGGCTTCATGCAGCCCGCAGCGAAGATCAAGGTGGGGAATCTGCCTCACGAGCTGACGAGTTTCGTCGGTCGGCGTCGAGAGATCGCAGAAGCGCGCGGCCTGCTGGCCACCTCACGCCTGGTCACACTCACCGGAATCGGAGGAGTCGGCAAGACCAGGCTGGCCCTGCGAGTTGCTCTCGATTCGAGTCGGGCATTCGAGGACGGTGTGTGGCTGGTCGAACTGGGCGAACTCGAGGAAGACGCCCTGGTGGTCGGTGCCGTGGTGGCAGCTCTGAAGCTGCGTGAGCAGCAATCCGAGGCACCCGAGGTGGTATTGCGGGAGTTCCTGGAGCCACGGTGCGCGCTGCTGGTCCTCGACAACTGCGAACATCTCGTGGATGCCGTCGCCGGCCTGACCGAGTTCTTGCTGCGAAGCTGCCCGGAACTGCGGATCCTCGCCACCAGCCGGGAACCACTCGGAATCCCGGGCGAGGCCACCGTTCGGGTGCCACCGCTCACGCTGCCCCACTCGGGCCATCCTGCGTCAGTGAAGGCTCTCGCCCAGTACGAGTCGGTCGCACTGTTCGCCGAGCGCGCCGCCGCGGCCGTCCCCGGATTCCATCTCACCGAGGACAACCGTGTTGCGGTCGTGCAGATCTGTCAGCAACTGGACGGTCTGCCATTGGCGATCGAACTGGCCGCAGTGCGACTCCGGGTGATGTCGGTCGAACAAATCCTTCAGCGGCTGACGGACCGCTATCAGTTGCTCACGACCGGATGCCGCGGCGCGCCCGCACGCCAGCAGACGCTCCTGTGGTGTATCGACTGGAGCCACGAACTGTGCACCCCGCAGGAACGGGAACTGTGGGGAAGGCTCGCCGTCTTCGCCGGGGGCTTCGAATTGGACGCGGTCGAGAAGATCTGTTCAGGATCGTTGCGCCCCGCCGAGGTCGTCGACGTGGTCGCCTCGCTGATCGACAAGTCGATCCTGATCCGGGAAGAGGCCAGGGGTGCGGTGCGCTACCGGCTCCTCGAGACTCTCCGCGAGTACGGCCGCGAGAAGTTGCAGGAGACCTCGGAGTTCGCGTCACTGCTGCGCCGGCACCGGAATTTCTACGAGCAATTGGCGGTGCAGGCGCGGTCCGAGTGGGTCAGCGCCCGACAGGTCAGGTGGATTCAGCGCCTGGACGCCGAGCAACCGAACTTGCGAGCCGCCCTGCATTTCTGCCTGACGTCACCGAAGGAAGCGGCGGCGGGGCTTCGCATGGCCGCGGCCTTGTACCCGTTCTGGCGGTCGCGGGGACTGCTGAGGGAGGGCAGACGCTGGGTCGACCAACTGCTGGCTGTCCGCGGCGCGGGTTCCGCGGAGGAGCGGATCCGCGCCCTCTACGTGGCGGTCATGTTGTCCGAACTCAACAGCGAGGTCGAGGCTTCGTCCGCGGCGATCGAGGAGGCTCATACACTCGCCCAGGGGGTCGCTGACCCGATCTCGCACGCACTGATTGCTCATGCCGAAGGTGGTCGCGCGATGTTCGGCGGACATCTCGATGCGGCCCGGGCGAACTACGAGGCCGCATTGGCCGTGTTCCGCACCGACGACAATCTGCTGCACCTGATCTGGGGGCTTCTCGGACTCGCGCTGGCGACCGGTTCGACCGATCCGGATCGGTCCGCACAGTGTCAGAGCGAGATACTCGCCCTCACCGAAGCGCACGGCGAGTCGGTGTATCGCAGTTGGTCACTGTGGGCGGCAGGTATGTCGGCGTGGCAGCACCGCGACTTCGAGGGCGCGGAGGGTCTGCTGAAACAGGGTCTGCAACTGGCCGGGATGGTCGACGACCGCATCAGTGCTGCCGGATGCCTGGAAGTGCTGGGCTGGATCGCAGTGGGTAGGGGAGACAGCCACCATGCTGCCGAACTGATGGGGGCCGCGCACGCGCTGGCGCATGCGGTCGGCAATCCGAATACGGTCTATCCGAACCAGCGCATCCATCATCTCGACTGCGCCGAACAGGCGCGACGGGACATCGGTGACCGCGCGTTCGAGGCCGCCTTCCATCAGGGAATGAACACCTGCCTCGAGGAGGCCGCAGCGGCTGTGCTGGGGACGAAGCAGCGCACGAATCCGAACACCGATCAATCGCAGACCGCCCTGACACGCCGCGAATGGCAGGTGGCCGAACTCGTCGCCGACGGGCTGACCAACAAGGCGATCGCCGCCACCCTGGTCATCTCGCAACGCACCGCCCAGGGACACGTCGAGCACATTCTGGCAAAACTCGGCTTCACCTCCCGCACCCAGATCGCGGCGTGGGTCGTGGAGCACGCGCAGGATCGGCACGTCTGACAACTGCGCGGCCGGGACGGGGATGGCGTCGCGGGGGCGAAACAGGTATGTGCCCGGGTCGATCGGCCGCTGTACTTTCCGGCGGCACGGGTCAAGCTCATACGCGTCCCTCTTTTCAGCCGGTACAACCCCCGAGGCCCCAATGTCCCCTACACCGCGAACGCACCGAAAGCCCGACTCCCACCGCGCTCGGCCCCCGATCCTTCGGCGGTCTCACCAGACCGACGGGTGTCGACTCCGGAGCGGGGGGAAACGGAGGTTGTTCGGCAGGGTGGGTCGGGGGACACCGCACAGCAGGCCGTTACCTTTCGCGTCCGTGACGCCGACGGTAAGTCTCACCTTCGCCGGGCGGGTGACGGTATGAGCCCGGAACGACACAGCCGCGGGCATGCGCTCGCAAAGGCGTGCGCGCTGATGATCCAACGCTGCCGCAGCTGCACGACCCTGTTGGCACCGCTGATGGCCACGTGCTCGACGTGCCAGGGTTCCGATTTCGAGCAGGTGCCCTCGTGTGGTGTCGGTTCGATCGTCTCGTCCAAATCGATCGAACGTGAACGGCGCGGGCGGGATCGTGTCTCGGCCCCCTGCACGATCGCGATCGTGGAACTCGACGAAGGCCCCTGGGTGTATACCTGGATCGACGGCGAGGTCCCTGCCTCTTCCTCCCAGCAACCCGTCCGTGTCGAGTTCCGGCCGGCGGCAGCGGCCGAGCAGCTACCCGTGTTCGCGATCCGTCCCTCCAGCGAGGGCTGACCCATGCAGACACGTCCTGCGGTCGAGCCCGGCGAGAAGTACGACGCCGAATGGATCCGCTTCTGGCTCGGCCGGTGTGAATGGCTCGAGCGGACCCATTCGCTGAGTTCGGACGGCCGATGGATGGCAGTCTTCGCCATTCAGTGGGCCCCGTTCGGCGGTGCCGCCGCGGCGGACCTGATGGAACGTTTCGGCGTCGAGCGGGAGCGTTTCCTGGAACTCGTCCTCACAGCACTGGCGCCGCGCAGCTCTGATCTGCAGCGGATTCGCGCGGTGAAAAGTCGTCTGCGGGCCTCCCTCGAGCACGCGTGGCGGCGGATCGAGTAGTCGCGCCGCGGTCAGTCGTGCAACAGATCGTCGAGGTGGATCGGTACCGCCCTGACCCGGATGCCAGTGGCGCTGCGCACCGCGTTCGCCACGGCAGCGGCCGCACCGACGATCCCGATCTCCCCCGCACCTTTCGAGCCGATCGGATTGGCGTGCTCGTCGACGTCCGCGAGGCAGACGGCATCAAGGTAGCGGATGTCGGCGTGCGCGGCGATGTGGTAGCCCGCGAGGTCGTGGCTGACGATGTGGCCGAAACGTGGATCCCCGACGCTTTCCTCGTGCAGGGCCATCGACACTCCCATCGTCATGCCGCCGATGAGTTGGGAGCGGACCGTCCGCGCATTGACGACCCGTCCGATGGCGAACACCCCGAGCATCCGCTCCACCCGAATCTCACAGGTGTCGCGATGGACGTGTGCCTCCACGAAATGGGCGCCGAACGAATGGAGTGCGAATTTTTCGGCGTCGGGATTACCCGGTGTCTCCGCACTCGCTTCCGCCCCCGGGTGCGGCGTCGTGCCGTGTGTGTCGCGGAACGCCCGGGCCGCGGCGACGACGGCACTGCCCCAGGAACTGATACCCGTGGAACCTCCGGCCACCGTGGCGGACGGTAGGTCGCTGTCGCCGATCTCCAGGTCGATCGCGTCGAGAGGACAGCCGAGGGCATCGGCCGCGATCTGGGTGAGGGCGGTCCACGTTCCGGTGCCGATGTCGACGGACCCGATCTGCACCCGGTACCTGTCCCCCTCGTAGCGAATGCGCGCAACCGACCCCGGTGACGTGTTCGCCGGGTAGGTCGCGGCGGCCACTCCGTACCCGACCGACCAGTCCGAGCCGGAGCGAATCCCGGCCTTGGTGTCCCGGTCGGCCCAGCCGAAACGTTCGGCGCCTTCGCGGAGGCAATCGACGAGGCGCCGGCCCGACCACGGGTGCCCGGACTCCGGGTCGGTGGCCGGCTCATTTCTGATGCGCAGTTCGATCGGGTCGATGCCGCATACCTCGGCGAGTTCGTCCATTGCGACTTCGGCCGCGAACATTCCGGGTGTCTCGCCCGGGGCCCGCATCCAGGACGGTGCGGGCACGTCGAGGGCAACGAGGCGATGTGAGGTGTACCGGGCGGGGGAGGAGTACATCATCCGCGTCGGCACCGCCGCCTGCTCGGCGAATTCTTTGATCTTGGCGGACTGGGTGAGCACCTCGTGGGAGACGGCGGTCAGGTGACCGTCGGTGTCCGCGGCGAGCCGGATGTGCTGCAGCGTCGGGGCTCGGTAGGCGGACAGCGCGAACATCTGCTGCCGGGTGACCGCGAACTTGACCGGCCGGCCCGGTACCTTCTGCGCCGCCAGCGTCACCAGCACGTTGTGCGCGTGAGGCAACCCCTTCGATCCGAAGCCGCCGCCGACGTGTGGTGCGATGACCCGGATGTCCTCCGGTTCGAGACCGAACACCGGCGCCAACGTCTTCCGGACCGAATGAACGCCCTGCGTCGAATCGTGCAGTGTCAGGACGGGGCCCGGTCCACCCGGCCGCCACAGGGCGATCGTGGTGTGCGGCTCCATCGGATTGTTGTGCTCCATGGCCGTGGAGTACACCTGGTCGACCGTCCGTGGGGCGGTGGTCAACGCCGCCTCCACATCACCGCTTCGCGTGTCGGTGGGAAACCCGCCATTCACTGTTTCCGGGGCGTAGAAGTCGCTCCGGTCGGCGCGGAAGTCGGTGTCGTGGTCACGCACCTCGTACTCGACTCGGATCAGGTCGGCAGCCTGACGGGCAGCTTCGGGCGACTCCGCGACCACCGCGCCGAGGAACTGGCCCCGGAAGTGGACCTCGGGGTCCTGCAGGATCGCGAGTTCACCGTCGGAGGTGTCCGCGAGCCGCGGCGCATCGAACACCGTCAGTATGGTGACCACCCCGTCCACGGCCTGCGCGTCCCCCGCATCCACGGCGGTGACCTTCCCGCGGGCGATGCTCGACAGGACGGGATGCAGATAAGTCGGATCCGGCACTGCGTGCTCGAAGGCATACCGCGCCGCACCGGTCACCTTGTCGTGACCATCGAGGCGCTCGGCGGGCGTTCCGACGACCCTCGGTTCGAGCAACGCCATCAGCGTGCCTCCTCGGCGAGGGAACGGAGCGTCGCGGACAGGACGCGTCTGGTGAGGGTCACCTTGAACTCGTTACCCGGCAGGGGGCTCACCGCGGACAGTTCGGCGTCGGCCGCCGCCGCGAAGGTCTGCTCCGTGGGTACGGAACCGTTCAGCATTTCTTCGGCTCGCTCCGCGCGCCACGGTCGGTGCGCCACCCCGCCGAGTGCGATCCGCGCAGAACTGATGCGGTCGTTCTCGATCGTCAGGTCCGCGGCCACCGACACGAGCGCGAACGCGAACGACGCCCGGTCACGCACCTTGCGGTACGCCGACCGGCTTGCCGCCAACGGCGGTGGAAGCTCCACCGCGGTGACGAGTTCACCGTGCGTGAGCTCGGTGTCCCGGTCGGGGCTGTCCCCGGGGAGCCGATAGAACTCGGCCAGGGGAATGCGCCGGTCGCCGTCGACACTCCGCACGACCACCACTGCGTCGAGCGCCGTCATAGCGACGGCCATGTCGGACGGATGCACGGCCACGCAGTGCTCGGACGCACCGAGGATGGCGGAGTAGCGGGCATACCCTCCGAGAGCAGAGCAGCCGGTACCCGGTGCCCGTTTGTTGCACGGTGTCGTCACGTCCTGGAAGTACACGCACCGAGTGCGCTGGAGGAGGTTGCCCGCGGTGGTGGCAAAATTACGGAGCTGACCCGACGCACCGGACAGCAGTGCCCTCGACAGCATCGGGTACCGCGAACGGACGAGTTCGTGCGCGGCCAGATCGCTGTTGCGGACGGTGGCACCGATTCGAAGTCCGCCGTCCGGGAGTTCGTCTACGTCGCCGAGGGGAAGTGCACTGACATCCACCAGTCGACCCGGCTGCGTCACACCGAGTTTCATGTGATCCACGAGGTTGGTGCCGCCGGCCAGGAAGCGCGCGTCGGGGTCCGCGGTGACGGTGGCGACGGCCCCGTCGACGTCGGTGGCCCGTTCGTAGTCGAACGGGATCATGCCTCCGCCGCCTGACGAATCGCGGCCAGAATATTCGTGTACGCGCCGCAGCGGCACAGGTTCCCGCTCATCCGTTCACGGATCTCGTCGTCGGTCAGCTCGGGCGGCGCCGTCAGATCCTCGGTGACGTTGCTCGGGTGCTGCGCCCAGAACTCGTCGAGCATTCCGACGGCGGAGCAGATCTGACCGGTTGTGCAGTAGCCGCACTGCAGCCCATCCTGCTCGACGAATGCCTGCTGCATCGCGTGCAGCTCGTCGCCGTCGGCCAGGCCGCGCGCCGTGGTGATGCGGGCACCGTCGTGGGCGACGGCGAAGGTCAGGCAGGTGGTGGCCCGCCGACCGTCCAGTAGTACGGTGCACGAACCGCACTGGCCGTGATCGCATCCCTTCTTGGGTGCCGTCACATCCAGATGCTCTCGCAGGGCGTCCAGCAGCGTCGTCCGCGTGTCGACCTCGAGGGTGCGATGTTCGCCGTCGACGTCGAGGGCGATCTTCGCGTGCCGTGCGCCGCGCGGACCGGAAGGGTGATTCATATGTTGAGGCGTACCCATGAGCCCAGATTCCGAACCGCATCTGCCGCTAGCCCTGGTCGGGGAGGACTCCGGTCTCGAGGAAGATCACCCGCCTGCCGATTTCGACGGTGTGATCGCAGAACCTTTCGTAGAACCGGCCGAGGAGAGTGATGTCGACCGCAGCCTTGACACCGTGTGGCCAGTCCTCGGCCTGCGTGATCGCGAAGAGTCCGCGATGCAGGTCGTCCATCGTGTCGTCGGCGGTCAACAATCCCCTGGCGCGTTCGGGGTCGCGGTGCTGCAGGACCTGCTCGGTTTCCTCGGCCTGGGCCACCGCGACCGCACCCATCCGGGTGAACACCTCGAGCACCTCGTCCGGGACGACATGCTCCGGATGCCGTCGGCGGACGATCTTCGCGATGTGCACCGCGAGGCCACCCATTCGATGCAGGTCGGCGGAGATGTGGAGACCGCCCACCATGAATCGGAGATCGTGAGCGACCGGCGCCTGCAACGCCAGCAGTGAGAACGCGCGCTGTTCCCAGCGGGACGCGGCTGCGTCGAGCTCGCCGCTCACGTCGATGACGTGCTCGGCGAGCCCCAGGTCCGCCTGCAGCAACGCACCACTGGCCTCCCGCATCGCCGTCACGGTGAGTCGGCACATAGCAGCCAGGTCACCAGCGAGACTGTCGATGTTCTCCGCGAATCGTGTGCGCATCGGGTCAGCCTAGGTGTGTTCTGTAGCAAGTGCGTTGCTCTAGCGGGGGTCCGCGTGCGCGAGCTTGCGGTATCCCCGCGCCCCTGCCCGGTCGACCGCAGCTCGGACCAGACCGAAAATCGTGCCCTGCACGGCGGCGGCGATGAATACCTCGCGATCGGTGCGGGAGAGATCCTTCGGGTCCGGCACCTCCGGTTCACCAGCCACGCGCTTCCACACCTGGCCGAACACCGCTCCCGCCAGTATTCCGCCGCCGACACTCGCGGCGAGGGCCAGTGGTTTGTACATCACTTTCGATACGGCACTCATGTTCTCGTCCTTTGCGGTGTCGTCGCGGGTCGCGGTAGTCGGTGATCTGGTCCTCAGGGGCCGGGGCGATCGACCTCACCGCGCCACGCATCGGTCTCGGTGCCACGGGACTCGATGAACTCCTTGAACCGGGCCATGTCGCCTTTCACTCTCTTGCCGAGCAAACCCAGCTTGTCGGCCACGTTCTCGACGAACCCGTCGGGGTCGACGTCCATCTGCGCCGTCACGCGTGTCTTGTCATCGTCCAGACGGTGAAAGGTGATCACCCCGGCGTGATTGGGGCCGTCATCGGACTTCCATGCCACCCGTTCGTCGGGATGCTGCTCGGTGATGGTGGCATCGAACTCGCGTTTCACCCCGGCGATCGACACGACCCAATGGACGTGTGTCGGATCGATCTGACGGATTTCGTCAACACCCTCCATGAATCGAGGGAATTCTTCGAACTGCGTCCACTGGTTGTATGCCGTGTTCACCGGAACGGACACGTCCACGGCCTCGGTGATGGTGCTCATTTCGTCTCCTGTCGGTCGGTGTCGCGGTGAACGCGTACCCCGAGGGGGCTCGGGTCAATCCGGCGAGGAGGACCGGGCCCGCACGGACCCCTGGGCTCATGTTTCAGAATTCCCCGGGTGGGGCAATGCCCCTTATATGGCCAACGAATCAACTGGAGGGCCGCCGCGGATCGTCGTGGTGGGAAGCGGCTTCGCCGGATTCGAATGTGCGCGGCGACTTCGGCGCTCACTGCGCGACACCGGCGCCCGCATCATCATGGTCTCGCCCAACGACTACATGCTCTATACCCCGTTGCTGCCCGAGGTGGCGGGCGGCATTTTGGACGCCCGGTTCGTCACCATCGCATTGTCGGACGCGCTCCCCGGCGTCGAACTCGTCCGGGGCGCTGTCGATTCCATCGACCTCGACAATCGCACCGTGCACGTCACCGATTGCGAGGCGGGTGCGGAGGTGCTGTCGTGGGACCGGCTGGTGTTCACGCCCGGCTCGGTGACGCGACTGTTCGACATCCCGGGCCTCCTCGACCACGGTCGGGGACTGAAAACGCCCGCGGAGGCGCTGTACTTCCGTGACCAGCTCCTCACTCAACTCGAAATGGCCAGCCGCGACACCGACCCCCGGGAATCCCGGGCGCGGCGGACATTCGTCGTGGTGGGCGCGTCCTACGCCGGGACGGAGTTGATTGCCCAACTGCGCGCTCTGGCCGACAGCGCGGCCGCCCGCCAGGGCCTCGACCCGACCGCGGTCCGGTTCGTGCTTCTGGACGCCGCAGACAAGGTGATGCCGGAAGTGGGGGAGAAGCTCGGTGCCCAGGTGCTCGACGTGCTGCGGTCGCGCGGCATCGAGGTGCGGCTCGAGACGACGCTGACCGAGCTCACCGAGAACAGCGTGACCCTGAGCGACGGCACGGTGCTCCCCACCCACACGGTCGCCTGGGTGACCGGAGTGACCGCGAATCCTCTCGTCGACACGCTCGGCCTGCCCACCGAGAAAGGCAGGCTGAAGGTCGCCGCGGACCTGTCCGTCGAGGGACACCCCGGGGTCTTCGCCGGCGGGGACGCCGCGGCCGTCCCAGATCCGCGCCACCAGGGGTCGATCACCCCACCGACGGCGCAACATGCGGTTCGTCAAGGGCGCACACTCGCCCGCAACGTCGCGGCCAGCCTCGGGGTCGGCGAGGCGAAACCCTATGCGCACCGCGACATGGGTCTCGTGGTCGATCTGGGACCCGGCTTCGCAGTGGCCAACCCGCTCGGCATCCCGCTGTCGGGACTACCCGCGAAGGTGGTGACCAGGCTGTATCACCTCTTCGCCATGCCCTCGCCGGTCAATCGGTGGGCGGTCGGCCTCGCCTATCTCACCGACCTGCTGTTCCCCCGCCCGTTGGTGTCGATCGGCTTGGCCACCGAAACCCAGGCGCAGTTCGCGGTCAGCCAGGGCATCGGTGCCCGGAACTGACCGCGGCGCCGGGTACAGAAGGGTTGTCGAAGAGGAAGGAATGCGATGGCATCGCAGGTGCAGGACAATCCGCAGCGGAACCGTTATGAACTGATCGCGGACGGTGACGTTGCCGGGTTCATCGAGTATTCGGCGGGCGATGGTGTGCTCACCCTGACCCACACAGAGGTCGGTGACGCATTCGAGGGCAAGGGGTACGCGGGGCGTCTGGTGGAGGACACACTCGACGACGCCCGGAGCCGTGGGCTGGGAGTCCTTCCCGAATGCACCTACGTGCAGCAATGGATTCGCAAACATCCGGACTACCGGACTGTGGTGCCGGAAAACGATCGGGGCCGGTTCGACCTGGAACGGAGTGACGATGAGTGAGGACAAGAGAACCTTCGTGGCACGGCGCCTCGACGAGGTGATCCACGAGTGGGAGGCGGACGCCCCGCCCGGTTCGGGCACCGGTCAGGCGGACGGGCCGCTGGTGACGGCGCAGCGCCATCGCGCCGAAGTGGACACCGCGACCGACGAACGCGTCGACGAGATCGCCGCCTCGTACCCGGATATCGCCGCGGCCTGGTCCTCGCACCGGGACTGATCGCCGGCGCAGACCGGCGCCGCGGCACCTACCGGCGACGGCGGAGGTCACCGCCCGAAAAGACTTGCGAGCGCACTCGTTTCGAGTCCGTCCGCAAGGGCTCTCGCGTCGTCGTACACTTCTTTCGCGCCGGCGTCGAGCAGTTCACCGCGTGAGATGCCGCCACTGAGCAGACCGATGAAGGGAACCCCGGCCTCGGTGGCCGCCTCGGCGTCCCACACGGCGTCCCCGACCATCACCGCGGTGTCGGGTGATGTGGACGATCGCTCCAGTGCGGTCTTCACCACCTCGGGATCCGGTTTCGCCTGTCCGACATCGCCCGAGGACGTGGTGTGCGCGATGCAGGAATCCACGTCCAGAACCGCACGAAGCACAGAGAGTTCGTCCTCGGGTGCGGAGGTCGCCAACACCACCTGCACGCCGCGACGGTGCAACTCGCGGATCAGCTCGCGGGCACCGGGGAGTGGCCGCATACTCGGCTGCAGATCCAGGTAGTACTGCTTGTGCAGCTCCTTCGCCCGATCACCCACCTTGCCGGCGGCGTCGCCCAGCAAGGTGTCGAGCAGCAACTGCGAGTCCAATCCGATGGCGCGGTGTATCCGCCATGCGTCGATGTGATGCCCGACTTCGGCGAATGCACGTTGCCACGCATCGACGTGGAGGTAATTCGAATCCACCAGCGTGCCGTCGACGTCGAACAACGCCGCCGTGGTGCCGGACCCTGACCCGGGATCTGCCACGATGAACCTCCTCGAAAACCGACACGTGTGGTCGAGCAAACCACACGGGTACGATCGCGGCCAGCGGTAGCCCGGGTGGTTTCGCGGGCGCCGGCCCCGGGTATGCGGCTGTCACCGATGCACCAGCGCGAGGGAGTGATCGTCATCAAGGCTCAATGGGATACAACAGCTTCGGTGTCCGCCGTCTGGTCCGTCCTCGCCAATGGGTGGTTGTATCCGTCCTGGGTGGTGGGTGCGTCTCGCATGCGCGCCGTCAACGCGGATTGGCCCGCCGCGGGCAGTCAGCTGCACCATTCGGTGGGTGTCTGGCCGGTACTCATCGACGACTCGACGGAAGTCCTGGAAGTCGACGAGGAGCGAGAGCTTCGGCTGCTGGCCCGGGCCACGCCCGCGACGAAAGCCGTCGTGCACCTCCGGCTCGAGCCGAGAGGCTCCGGCTGCCACCTCGAGATGGACGAGAAGGTGGCGACGCCACCGCTGAAGTGGATCCCGCGGTCGGTGCAGGACGTGGCCGTCTATCCCCGCAACCGCGAATGTCTGCGCCGGCTCGCCTTTCTGGCCGAGCAGACGTCCACCCCCTGACAACCTCCCGACTGCACGTCACCCCCGGACTGCCCCGCATCAGCCGCGGAAACGGTAGGGCAGCGGAGAGGCCCACTCTCAACGTGGGACGAGTTCGAAGTATGCGCCGTCCTCGCCGGCGTCGGTATCGCGGTAGCGGAAGGCGAGTGCGAACCGGTCGAACGCAGAGAACCAGTCGTCCCACGAGATGCGTTCGAGGGCTTCCTCGGAAGCGCCGCCGGCGAAATCGAGCCGAAGTAAGACGGTCTCCGGGGAGCCGACGTTGCCGACTCTGGCTGGAGCTCCGTCGTGTCGGTCCACCCACCGCCGGATCTCGGTGTGGTCGGTGGTGGTTCGGGTGTCGGTCACGGCGTTCCGGTTCCGGCCGACATCACCGCGACACCAGCTTGAAGAAGGTGCTGTCCTCGCCGCTGGACTTGTGCGCCTGGTATAGGAACGCCAGGGCCGAGTCCTCGACGATGTCGGTCAGCGCTTCGAGGCTGTCGATCGCCGGAAGATCCTCGTCGCCCACCGGGCAGCTGCGATGATCCGAAGAGCGGATCATCGGCTCCGCCGGTTCGGTATCCCCACTCGGCATGTGCGCGTCGGTCATGTACTCACCAACGTTCAGCTCATTGCAGGGCCGGCGTCCGATGATCCGGTCATGTCCTCGAGGAACTCGTGGCAGCGGCGTGCGCGGTCGGAATCTTCCGCCATCACCTGCTCGAAGAACGACGCGATGTCGTCGCGGCCGGCGTTCTTGGCGTCCCGCACGTATTGCCCGTAGTCGTGTCCGGCCTTGAGCGAATGGTATTGGACGGACACCAGGTCGTAGCTGACGTCGTCGAATCCGGTTTCTCCGGTAGCCATGATGCTTCTCCTTGTGTGCTCGTTGAAGTCCCGCCGCCCGGTGTGGCGGCGGGTGATCGATGGATAACCCGCAGGCTGGGGTTACCGCGGGGGGACCGCAGTGGTGTGTCCGGTCGACCTCAGACGGGGAAGGAGGAGGCCGAGTGCGATCATGCCGACACCCAGGGCGAAATGCAGCCAGTTGTCCGCAGTGTTCACCGGGACGAAGTTGGCTGCGCTGTCCTGGTCGATGAGGAGGCCGTAAATCCACAGGACCAGGTAGATCACGCCGCCGCCGACAAGGAAGGCCTTCGCCGTGTTGGCGGCGCGCGCCATGACAATGCCTGCGACGCCGAACAAAAGGTGCACGACGTTGTGCAGAATCGACACCTCGAAGATGCCCAGCAGCATGGCGTGCGACTCGTGCCCGGCGACGGACATCGTGTCGTAGTCGGTGGTCACGCCAGGGATGAACCCGAGAATGCCCACCAAGAGGAATACCGCTCCGACCACCAGCGCCGCAATCTGTACGGGTGTGGCGGTCATCGAGCTTCGGGTTGAGGTCGGTCGTGTCATCGCCCTACTCCTTCGGGTGCGTTACCGGTAGTTCGCGGTCTACCCGCCGTGTACCTCCCCGCCATCACCTCAAACAGGGAATTCCGAATGATTTTGTCGCGTCTTCCTCGCACGCCGCGAGGGGTGGCCGCCACCGACCGCAATTCCTGCAGACCTGTGAGGATGGGGTTTACGCTGTAGTCCAATAGTGTCGACCGTGGAGTTGGACATGACGGCAACTGGTGTGCGCCCGATCGAAGCCCGCAGGCCCTATCCGCCGCGTTATCGCCGCAAGGGGTCGTTCATCTACGACATGATCTCGACGACGGACCCGAAGACGCTGGGTTTGATGTATCTGGTCACGGCCTTCGGGTTCTTCCTCGCCGGCGGATTGATGGCCATGCTGATTCGCGCCGAGCTCGCGGTGCCCGGCCTGCAGTTCTTGTCGAACGAGCAGTACAACCAGCTGTTCACCATGCACGGCACGATCATGCTGCTGCTGTACGCGACCCCGATCGTCTTCGGCTTCGCCAACTACATCCTGCCGCTGCAGATCGGCGCACCCGATGTGGCCTTTCCCCGGCTGAATGCCTTCTCGTACTGGGCCTTCCTCTTCGGCGGCCTCATCGCCTTCGCGGGGTTCATCACCCCCGGTGGCGCCGCGGACTTCGGCTGGACCGCGTATTCGCCGTTGACCTCCGCCATCCACTCTCCCGGGCTCGGGGCGGACCTGTGGATCATGGGCCTCGCGCTGTCCGGGCTCGGCACCATCCTCGGCGGCGTCAACATGATCACCACGGTGATCTGCCTACGATGCCCCGGGATGACCATGTTCCGCATGCCGATCTTCACCTGGAATATCTTCATCACCAGCATCCTTGTGCTGCTTGCCTTCCCGATCCTCACCGCCGCACTCATGGGGCTGGCCGCAGACCGGCATCTCGGAGCCCACGTCTTCGACCCCGCCACGGGCGGCACGATCTTGTGGCAGCACCTGTTCTGGTTCTTCGGGCACCCCGAGGTGTACATCGTCGCGCTGCCGTTCTTCGGCATCGTGACCGAGATTTTCCCCGTCTTCAGCCGCAAGCCGATCTTCGGCTACAACGGCCTGGTCTTCGCGACCATGGCCATCGCGGCCCTGTCGATCGCGGTGTGGGCGCACCACATGTACGCCACGGGCGCGGTGCTCCTGCCGTTCTTCTCCTTCATGACCTTCCTGATCGCGGTGCCCACCGGGGTGAAATTCTTCAACTGGATCGGCACCATGTGGAAGGGGCAGTTGACCTTCGAGTCGCCGATGCTCTTCGCCGTCGGCTTCATCATCACGTTCCTCTTCGGTGGTCTCACCGGCGTCATCCTCGCCAGCCCGCCGCTCGACTTCCACGTCACCGACAGCTACTTCGTGGTGGCCCATTTCCATTACGTGCTGTTCGGCACCATCGTGTTCGCCACCTACGCCGGTATCTACTTCTGGTTCCCGAAGATGACCGGGCGGATGATGGACGAACGCCTCGGCAAGTGGCACTTCTGGACCACGTTCATCGGCTTCCACGGAACCTTTCTCGTGCAGCACTGGCTCGGGGCCGAAGGTATGCCGCGCCGGTACGCCGACTACCTACCGCCGGACGGGTTCACCACGCTGAACATGATTTCCACGGTCTTCGCTTTCGTTCTGGGGATCTCCACGCTGCCGTTCCTGTGGAATGTCTTCAAGAGCTACCGGTACGGCGAGGTCGTCACCGTCGACGACCCGTGGGGTTACGGCAACTCGCTCGAGTGGGCCACCACCTGCCCGCCGCCGCGGCACAACTTCATCGAGATTCCGCGGGTGCGCTCCGAGCGTCCCGCGTTCGAGCTGCACTACCCGCACATGGTCGAGACGATGCGGGCCGAAGCGCACATCGGCCCGGGCGGCCACAAGCAGACGGCCGTCGACGTCGAAGACACCGCCCAGCGTTCGGAGGAGCCGGGAGGACCGGCAGGGGACCGGTGAGGCTCCACGGTGTCGAGGGCGAGGGACGGCGATCAGATGGTCACGGTCTCGCGGGCGGTGCGGTCCCAATGGTCGCCGTGCATGTGGGACAGGACGATCACATCGAGGGGCGGTAACTCGTCGATCCGCAAGGCCGGGTCCTTCAGGCGCCGCGACACCAGGCCGTAACCGAGATAAGCGTGCTGGTGCAGAAAATTGGGGTTGGTGAGCACGGTGATCGGGCCATAGCCGAGGAGAACGGTTGCGTTCCCCACGAAGGTCAGCGAGACAGTCATCGCTGATCGGTCGTCACGCGTGCCCGCGAGCATCTATCCAGTCGAGAGCCTTGCGTACGGAGTCGCAGGCGGGGATCTTCGTGTCGAGTCCGGTGGCCTGAATGGGACGCAGCACCGCCCGGTTGCCGGCAAGCGCCCAGGTCATGTGCCGCTGCCGCGCGGATTCGGCGAACGTCGAGAGCACCGACAGCGCTGACGTTCCGACGAAGTCGACACCGGTCATGTCGATGACGAGCGCGGCGTCGTCCTGCGCGAGGTCGGCCAGCGCCAACGCGAACGACGGTGCGGCAAGCACGTCGATGTCACCCGAGATTCGGCCGATCGTGACGCCCCCGGTCGCGGCCGCTTCGACCGCGACACCGATTTCGTGGTCGTGCGCGAGGCGCGATCCCCGGTCGCAGTGCGGTGCGGCCACGGCGCTGACGCTGCGTGAAGATTTCATGACCCTCCGATCGCATGCAATCTGTGGGCGTCCGTGCGCGTCTTTCGTTCCCTGGCACGGACACACCAAGCGCAAGCGTCGGTGGTCCGACGCCACGTACAGGGCGCACAACCCCCGTCCATTACGCATCCTGCGGCGTCCGGACTGCGTGCGGCTGTGTTCTCAACCACGCGCGATCAACACTACGTCCACGCACGGCACGCTTTCAACCGATTGGCGGTTCCGATCGCTGGGTACGCTGCGCGAAGATCCACGCACCTGCGACCGAAATGTGGAGTGCAGATGGCCGAGATCGGCGAATTCGGGAAGCTTCGAGCGGCGCCGGGTGCACCTGTCGAATTACGGGTGACGGCCGAGTTCGATCAGCTTCCGGTGATCAGGGCGGTAGCCGAAACCCTCGCTGTCCTCGCTGATTTCGGTGCCGACGAGGTAGCGGACATCAAACTCGCGGTCGATGAGATCGCCTCCGAGCTGATCGGCGCCGTGATCTCCGATGTGGATCTGACGTGTTCGTTCGTGACCTCGGATTCCGCGCTGGCCGTCACGGTGGCGGCCAGAATTCCGGCGGGCAACGTGCCGGACCGCGGGGCCTTCGGGTGGCGAGTCGTGGAGACGGTGACCGACGGCGTGACGGTCACCGAGAGTGAGCTCGATTCGGCGGCACCGGAACGGCAGGTGGCCGTCGAATTCGTCAAACATCGCGAACCGCAATGAGCGCCGGGCGGGGCGCTGTCCTCGTGTGGACGGTGCGCGGGCGGGTACTCGGCGAGGATACGCGCGGCTCGTGCTCGCGAAATGTCGAATCAGGACAGGGAGGATCGTCGCCATGACCGCTCAACCCCCGGATCCGGACCCGGCCGAGACCCCCAATCTCGAACCGGGGGGTGGCGTCAGCCCCGGTTCGACCCCACCTGATGCGGCGCAGACCTCGGGGACGTCGTTCTCCGAGCCCCGAACCGGCAGACATTTTCCGCCTACGGGCATCGCGACAATGGTGGCAGTCGGTGCAATCGCCGCTGTGTTCCTGGCAATTGCCGTTCTGCTGATTCTCGACCTCGCCGGCGTGTTCGACTGAGCAGGAACGACACCCGCGTCAGCTCGGGTCGTCGTCCTCGCCCTCGGCCTGATCCGGTTGATGTGTGCCGGACAGCAGATTTTCGGGGTCCGAATCCGGGTCTTCCGCCGGGTCGTAGGGCTTTTCGGACTCACTGCTCGTGCCTGGCGTTCCCGCGTCTTTCGTCATGGCAACTACCCGGTCCTTTCCTTGTTACTCGCGCAGGCGTCGTCACTCGCGCACGGCGTCGCGATGTCCATGGTCATGGCCGCTGCCCGATTCCGGTCGCGAATTCCCGGAGCCGACCACCTACCGTGTCCCCGTGCAGGGGTGGCGTGGGCAATCCGGCACCATCGCGCAATCCGCCCAGAAATTCCTCGAGGGTTTCCCGGGGCGTGTAGCGCGGCTGCCACCCCAACTCCGTCCGAGCTCGGGTCGTGTCCATGATCGGCAGCTGCAGAACGGTGTCGAGGAGTCCGGGTGAGGCGGGCACCGCGTGCGTGTGCCACGCCGCCCACAGGGCACCGCGGACCGCGGGCCGCGGAATGGGAATCTGACGGGCCCCGAAAAGTTCGGCGAGGTAGGCGCCGTCCACGGGCGGGTCCGCCGCAAGGTTGAAGGCACCGCGCACCGGCCTGAGTACCGCCTGGACGTATGCCGCAGCCACATCGGTGGTGTGCAGAATCTGCGCACGCAGATCCTCGACGAGGGGAACGGCCGGGATGAGCCCGCCCCGGACCAGCCGGCCGGCCAGCAGGGGCCCGACGAACAACCGACGCTGCGCGGTGGCCGACTCCCGCTTGAAGATGAAGCCGGGACGCATCCGCACCACCCGCATATCCGGGTTGCTCAGCTCGTACGCGTCCAGCCACCGCTCCAGATACGCCTTCTCACGCGGGTAGGCGGCGCCGGGCCAGCCGTGGGTGGGCCAGTCCTCGGCGACGCCGGTGTCGGACGGCCCCGGCGAATACGCCGCAACCGAAGAGGCGTACACGAGGGCAGGTACCCGTTCCTCGGCCACGGCCTCGAACACACGGATGGCACCGAGGACGTTGTTTTCGAAGGTGACCTCCGGCTTGTGGGTGGGCTGGAACAACCAGGCGAGGTGGATGACGGCGTCGGCGCCGCGCACGATCGGCCGGAAGTCGTCGACGCGGGAATCGGCGAATATCCACCGTGTCTTCAAGCAGGTCCAGTCGGTGTGCCTGCGCGCTACGCCGACGATCTCCTCGACCGACGGCTCCTCGCTCAACGCCTCGACGATGCTCGTTCCGACATTGCCGGTGGCCCCGACGACGACGACCTTCAGCCGCTGCTGCTCGCTCATGGCAGCCGAATACCCACCGAACGCACTCGTAATCGGCGAGGGTCACCGGGTCCCGTCGAACGGCGAGCGGCGGCGCAGCACCGGACTGTCTCCGGCATCGCCGCCGATGACGCCCCGTACCGCCGCGTCGAGCGTGTCCTGCGCCGAATACCGGGGGGCCCACTGAAGTTCGCGGCGGGCCCTGGCCGAATCGAGCAGGGGAACCGAATAGGCCAGATCGATCCACCCGCGGTGGACAGGTTGGAGGTGGGCTCGCCACGTCACGTCGACGAGAAGCGTCAACAGAGGGCGCGGCACGTGCACGGGGCGGGCGTGGAGCGCCGCACCGAAGTCGTCCGTGCCCAGCGGGGGATCGACCGACAGATTGAACGCCCCGGTGGCCCGCGCGAACACCATTCGAGCCAGGGCGTCGGCAACATCGTCGGCGTGGACGGCCGGGATCGCCAGCGAGCGGTCCACCGGGAGCAGCGGAAGATATTTCAGAACGCCCGCCGGAATGCCCCGCGGCAGGGTGTAACGGCCGAGTTCGCTGCCTGCTGCCTGCTGGCCGATGAATCCCGGTCGTACGCGGGTGACGGCCACCGAGGAATTCTTTTCGAAGTCGTCGAGTCCCGCCTCGGCGGCGGCCTTGTCGACGCTGTACACCGAGCCCGGCACACCGCCGCGGGGTGCGGACTCGTCGACCGTCCGTCCGGGGGCCGGTGAATACACCGCCCCGGACGACATATGGATCAGATGCGCGACACCGGCGGCCTCGGCTGCGGCCGCCACCGCCAGGGTGCCGTCCACGCCGACGCGTCGGAGATAGTTCCGGTCGTGGGTGGGCTGGAACGCCCACACGAGGTGGATCACCGCGTCGGCGCCCTCGAAGATGGGCCGCAACAGGTCGATCGCATCGGGGTGCGCCACGTCGATCGCGTGCCACTGCAGCCCGTCGTACGGCGGGACCTGCGCGGGAGGTCGTCGTGCGAGCCCCACCAGCTCGAGGTTCTGGTCGAGGTGCTCGGACCCGCCTCGGAGCCGGTTGAGCAGGGAGGTGCCGACGTTACCGGTCGCCCCCGTGATGATCAGCCGCATCGCTGTGCCTCGCCGTCCCCGAGTCCGTTCGACACGAGCTGAAAGCCGGAATCTCTCATCACCGCGGGGTCCAAGAGGTTTCGCGTGTCGACGATCGCCTTACGCTGGGCGAGTGTGCCGACGAGGTCCCAGTCGAGGGTTCGGAAGTCACTCCATTCGGTCAGAAGGACCAGCACCGCCGCGTCTTTCGCTACCAAGTAGGGGTCGTCGACCACCTGCACACCCGGGATCGCCGGGGAGTCCGGCGACACACCGGGATCGTAGGCGGTGAGCACGGCTCCTTCAGCGGACAGCGCGGCTGCGACGGTCAGCGCCGGCGAGTCGCGGACGTCGCAGGTGTCGGCTTTGAACGCCAGGCCCAGCAGCCCGATGCGTACCCCTTCAAGGGAGCCGCCTGCTTCGATCCCGGCGGCCTGCCGCGCCTTGGCGACCACCCGGTGCGCCTGCGCGGCATTCGTCTCGAGCGCCGCACGCAGCAAGGGAAACGACACGCCCCCGCGTTCCGCGCTCGCCAGCAAGGCGTGGGTGTCCTTGGGAAGGCACGATCCTCCCCAGCCGGGCCCGGGGTTCAGGAAGCTGGCCCCGATCCGGTGGTCGGCGCCCATGGCCCGTCCGATGTCGCGGATGTCGGCGGCGAAGTGATCACACAGCTCGGCGAGGGTGTTCGCATAGGACAACTTGAGTGCGAGGAACGCGTTACTCGCATACTTGGCGAGTTCGGCGCTGGCCGGATCCATCCGCAGCACCGGCGCCTCGACGCCGGCGTAGAGGTCGACGACGCGTTGCCCGGCGTCCGCGTCCGAGGCGCCGACGACGATGCGGTCGGGGTTCAGGAAGTCATGCACCGCATGGCTTTCCCGCAGAAACTCCGGATTGCTCACCACGGTGATCCCATGGGGTTCGAGGCGTTCGCCGATGCGGATGGTGGTGCCCACCGGCACAGTCGATTTGGTCACCACGATACTGCCGGGTGCGAGCAGTGCCGCCAGTTCGGTAACCACGGCGTCGACGGAAGAGAGATCGGCGGCGCCGTCCTCACCCATGGGGGTGGGCACGCACACGAATACGGTGTCACACAACGCGAGTCCGGTCCGGTCGGTGGTGATGTGCAGGCGTTCCGATGCCACACCCTGCGTGACGAGCCGTTCGAGTTCCGGCTCGAGGAAGGGCAGCTCACCACTGCGCAGGACATCGACGCGGTGCGCGTCGATGTCCACCAGGGTGACTCGGTGTCCCAGATGGTAAAAGCCTGCGCCGCTGGTCAATCCCACGTAGCCGGCGCCCACGACGCCGACGTGCCGGTCAGACATCCAGCCCTCCTTCCATCGCGTGCTTCTCTGCACATACCTCGCCCACGGCGCCCAGCACGTCCTCGACGGTGATCGCCGCGAGCCCGGGGTCGAGACTGCTCCCGTGCGGGTCACCGCGCCGTCCGGACCACAGGCACGCGTGCTGCGGGCGGCGAGGCGGTCCCCAGTGTGCGGGTGAGACCGGACCGAACAGGATCACCGACGGAGCGCGAAACGCGGTGGCCAGGTGCGCGATCCCGGTGTCGCCGCACAGGACCAGTCGCGCATCGGCGACCACTGCCGCGGTCCCGCGCAGCGACATCTCGCCCGCCAGGACGGCACCCGGCGGCAGTCCGGCGGAATCGGCGACCGCTTCCGCGAGGGGCCGCTCACCTGCACTGCCCGTGACGACGACGCGATGCCCCCGGTCGGCGAGGACGCGGGCCACCGCTCCGAAACGGTCCACCGGCCAGCGGCGGGCTGGGGATGCCGCCCCGGGATGTATGACGACCGCGCCGGGTGCGGCGGACGCCTCCGGTGGCGGGGTGAGATCGAGAGCCTCTGCATTACAAGGGATTCCGAACCATTCGAGGAGGGAACACCACCGCTGCACCTCGTGCTGGTCCGCCACCCATTCCGGCCCAGGGAGGTCCGGGTAGTCGGCGTGCCGGTAGGTCAGGGTGCGGGGCGGATTCTGGCGCAGCAGATCCGCGATGCTCTCCGGGCCGCGCCCGTGGAGATTGACCGCCAGGTCGAGCTTTCCGCCGCGGAAGTCGAGGGCGCCGAGACCGGCGGTCGGAACGAGTTCGTCGACCGCGCCGATCAACTCCACCAGTGGCGCCAATCCCGCGGGGGCCGCGAGCGCAAGCCGCCGGTCCGGACAGGACCGGCGGAGCCCGCGCAGAGCGGGCACCGCGGTCAGGAGGTCACCGATGCCGAGCGCGCGCAGGACGAGGACGGTCGGCGTCAGGGCCATGAGCTCTCGGTCGACGAGCACACGACCATCTCTCGAACCTCACATCCGGGGGGCTGGCTCAGGGCGAACAGCACCGTGTTCGCGACGTGCGCCGGATCGTTCAGCTTGGCATCCGCCGGCGGCTTGTACTGCTCGTCGCGGCCGTCGAAGAAGGGAGTGGTCATGCCGCCGGGAATCAGCAGCGTGACGCCTACCTCGCCCGCGGTCTCGGCGGCGAGAGCCCGGGTGAATCCCACGACACCGAATTTGGCCGCGCAGTAGGCGGTGGCATCGCTGACCGCTTTGATCCCCAAGGTGGATGCACAGGTCACCACCGTTCCGCGGGATTCCTTCAGGTGCGGCAGCGCCGCACGAACCACCGCCACCGTGCCCAGGAGATTGACGTGCACCACGCGCTCCCAGTCCTTGGTGGGGACGGTGTCGAGCCGGCCGCAACTGTCGATACCGGCGGCCGTGAACACGCCGTCCAGCCGCCCGCCCGCCCTCTCGACGAGGTCGTGCACGGCCTGTTCCGCCGCACCGGAGTCGGCGAGGTCGGCGATGACGTACTCGACGTCACCCTCCGGCGCCACCCGGTCGATCACGAGCGGCCTACCGCCGCGCTCCCGCACGGCGCGGACCGTCGCCGCGCCCAGACCGGACGCACCACCGGTGACGAGTACGGTACCGATCTGATCGTTGCTGGCTGTTGTCATCAGGGCTCCTTTCGAGAGTTGAGGCCGTCACCGCGGCCCGGGGTAGTTGCGGCCGTCACGGGGGTCGGCTCGAGTTGCCGCCCGGGCCGTCGCGAGCATCCGGGTCGTCGAGTAGCCGTCGACGACCCGCACGAACACCACGTCACCGCCGTGCCGCCGCACCACCTCCGCTTCCGGAATTTCCTTGTCTGCGTAGTCGTCGCCCTTCACCCACACATCCGGGCGCAGGCGTTCGAGGATTTCGGCGGGCGAGGACTCGTCGAAGATCACCACGGAGTCGACCGAACCGAGTTCGGACAACACCCGCGCGCGGTCCTCGGCGCGTACGAGGGGGCGGTCGGCGCCCTTCATGCGGCGCACCGAGTCGTCCGAATTGAGGCAGACGATCAGCGCATCACCGAGCATGCGGGCCTGCTGAAGCAGGCTCACGTGCCCGCGGTGCAGCAGGTCGAAACAGCCGCCGGTTGCCACCAGCCGTCCACCGTTCCGGCGCACGCGAACGGCGAACTCGTACGGGTCGGTGTGAGCGTCGCCGCCGCCGAGGGCAGGCGCCTGCGTGGAGGAACACACCGAGACCGCGGAGGCCCCGCCGAGGCCGACGAAGCGGGCGGCCGATTCGACCGCCGCGGTCACCGCCTGCTCGACCGAAGCCCCGTCCAGAAGTGCGGTGGCCGCCGCACTGGCGAAGCGATCTCCGGCGCCGCACGTGTCGGGCCTGCTCGCCGCGGCGAGTCGAGCCGATTCGGGGACGGCGATCATTCCGCTCGTGCCGGACGACCGGGTGGCGAGTGCTGCCCCGGCGGCTCCGACCGTGACCGCCACCGCGTCGCTGTCCCACCGCACGGTCAGCCCGGCGGCCCGGTCGAGTGGTCCACGCGCCTCGGGTTCGGCTCGGGTGGCCTCCGCGTCGTTGGGTGTGATCAGCCGGGCACCCGGCACCGGTGCCGAGCCGCGGGGATGGGGATCCCACACCACCGGAACGTGCGCAGCGCGTTCGGCGACGAGCGCCCGGATCTCGGGGTGGTTCGCCATTCCGCGTCCGTAATCCGACACGAGGATGGCACCCGCACCGGTGATGGCCTCCCGCACCTGCACTCCCAACGGCTGGGTTGTCGCGATCCCGCCGCCGGAATCGAGGCGGACCAGGGACTGACCTCCCGCGCGGACCCGGGTCTTGCAGACCGTGGTGCCGACGAGGGGCACCGCGACGACCTCGACACCGGAGCCGAGCAGATTCGTGAGCCGGTCGGCGTCGGTATCGGTGCCGAGGGCGGTGACGAGCACGACCTGCCCGGTGGATCTGGCTGCGAGGAGTGCGGCGAGGCCGGCGCCGCCGGGCCGTTCCCACCGCCGCTCCACGTCGACGACGGGCACCGGCGCCTCCGGGCACAACCTGTCCGCGCTACCTTCGATGTCGACGTCGAGCAGGGTGTCGCCGATCACCACGAGCGGCGTCACGAGGTGACTCCCAGTTCGGCGTCGAGGGCGGCGCACAGCACATGCACCAGCGCAAGATGCATCTCCTGCACCGTCGCCACCGAGGGCGCTTCCACCGCGATGGCGTCATCGCACAGTGCGGCAAGGGGATTCGGTGCCGGACCAGTCAGTGCCCAGGTGGTCACGCCGATGTCGTGGGCTGCCTTGGCGGCGGCCACCACGTTGGGACTGGTTCCGCTGGTGGACAGAAGGACGAGGACGTCGCCGCGCCGTCCGTGCGCCCGGACCTGCCGGGCGAACAGCTCTTCGACGCCGTAGTCGTTGAGAATGGCGGTGGCGGCCGAGGTTTCGGCGTGCAGGGCGATGGCCGACAACGGCCGGCGTTCGTCGCGGAAACGGCCGACCAGTTCACCCGTCAGATGCTGCGCCTCAGCGGCGCTGCCTCCGTTCCCGCATGCCAGTAGCCGCCCATCGGCCGCGAAGATCTCGGCGAGGCGGCGGCCCCAGCGGGCGATCGTCGGTGCGCACATTCGGTTACGTGCCAGCGCATCACTGAGTTCCGCGAAATGCTCGACCGTGAACGTCCGGTCGTCTTCCGCTTTGTGGTGGTCGATCACGGCGTACCTCCTCCGTCGGTGCGGACATCCGGGTGCGCGGTCAACTGCTCGATGGCCGCGAGAACCTCCTCGGTGGTGACAGTGTCGAGACAGGGATGACCGGGCACGGGGCACTCGCGCGCCCGCGTCCCGGCGCAGGGTGCGTTCGCGCGCCCCAGAAGCCGGTGCGGAACCCCGTAGGGTGCCCACCTGTCGGGGGGCACCACCGGTGCGAAGAGGGACACCACCGGCGTGCCCACGGCCGCGGCGAGGTGCGCCGGCCCGGTGTTCGGGGCCACCAGCACCCGTGCGCCGGCGAGGATCGCGGCCATCTCGAACATGTCGGTCGCGCCGCCCAGGTCGGTGGCCCAGTCCCCGGCGACGTCGCGGGTGAGATCCCGTTCCCCAGGTGTCCCGGTGACCAGTACGCGAAGACCCGCCGCCACCAGCCCGCGGACCAGGTCGCGGCTCCGATCCACGGTCATCCGGCGGGCGGGGACCGCCGCCCCGGGATGGACGACGATGTACGGGGTGTCCCCGGTGACGGTGGATACGTCGGGCAGGGGTCGCCGAACCTCGAGCCGGCCACGGTCACCGGCCGGCAGCGCGTACCCCGCGGCGGTGGCCAGCGACAGCGCCCGCTCGGCCTCGGGCGGGTCGCCGCCGACTTGATGGCGCAGGTCGAGCAGTGCCCCGGGGTAGTCCTCGCTGATCGCCCCGATCCAGGGCACCGCGGCCATCCGGAGTACGAGGGCGAGGGGGAGCGGTGACTGGTGGAACGAGGTGAGGATCAGCGCGCGGTCGAGTTCGAGTGTCTCGACCTGTTTGATCAGTTGGTGCACCGATTCGGCGGTGACGGGGGAGTGCTCGAAGTCGACCCACGGCGCCTGCCACTCGATGATGTCGTCGACGCCGGGCAGCAGTTCCGCCGCCGCACGGCCGCGGGGGCCGACCAGCATGGTGACGCGGGCGCTCGACTGCGCCACGGCCCGAACCGCCGGACCGGCGAGCAGGACGTCGCCGGCGCTGTCCAACCGGGCCACCAACGCGTTCCCCGTCATCGCCGATCTCCCATCGCCAGAGCGACCGCGGCCACGAGAGTCGGTGCCACCGCTGCCTTGCGGTGCGCGGCCGCCACCTCCTCGGGCAGTGTCCGCGTCGTCGGGACGAGGACCGCACGCGCACCGGCGGTCAGGGCGGCGTCGACGTCCGCTCCGGTGTCGCCGATCAGCACGCAGCGGCGTACATCCACCCCCAGTTCCTCCGCTGCCCGCCGGACCATCGTGGGATGGGGTTTGCGGCATTCGCAGCCGTCGGCGGCGTCGTGCGGGCACACCTGCCAGGTGTCGAACGGGCCGAGAACCTCCTCGACCCGCGAATTGACCGCGACCAGCCGCTCCGGTGAGATCAAGCCCTTCGCGACGCCCGACTGGTTGCTGATCACGCCGATCGGGACCCCGTGTGCGCGCAACCGCCCGAGAAGTTCGACCGCACCGGGAACGGGCCGCACGAGGTCGGGGTCCGAAAGATAGGGCACGTCGACGATGATCGTGTCGTCTCGATCGAACAGGACGGCGGCCGGACGTTCCCGCTCGGTCCGGCGCACCTGAAACTCCCCGCGTAGTCGCCACCCGCACGCGACGGGGGGAATCAGGGCGCTGGTGAAAGCCATCCGGAATACCTCGCGGGGAGTACGCGGTCCGGGAAGGATCCGGCGCACCGCGAAGTCGACGGTGCTGCCGGCCCAGAGTGCACCGGCGACCACTGCCGCCTGCCGCTTGCCGGCCAGGCCCAGCGCCAGGGCCAGGCCGCCGGCCGAGGTCGCGAGGACGTGTCCCCGCATGCGTCCGGGACCCTCGCCGATCTCGTGTCGCCAGTGCGGGCCGAACTTGCGGCGCATCAGGGCGTTATCCGCATTGCAGGCCTGCGCCCGCACACTCGTGAACATGGTCCCGCGTCCCGGCGGATGCGTGGTGACGCGGGCTCCGTCGACGATGCGGTACCCCGCGCGAATCACGCGCAGCGCCAGGTCGGCGTCTTCCCGGAAGGCGCGGGGAAAACGCTCGTCGAAGCCACCGACGGCCTGGAGCGCGGACCGGCGATACGCCATGTCTGCGGTGATCCATCGGGCACCGGCCAGGGCCGCGGTCCTGCGTTCGTCGTCATCAGGCGGGCGGGACGTCGGGAGCGGCACCACGATGCGTGCCTGCGACGCTCCGACCGGGTCGTCCGCCGCGGCCGTCTCGGCCTCCTTCAGGTCGGCGACGAGGTCGTCGAACCAGGTGGGCGCCACCATCACGTCGTCATCGAGGAATGCGATCCAGGGGCTCGACGCCGCCCGCCAGCCGACGTTGCGGGCGGCCGCCGGACCGCGGCCTCCCGAGGTGAGGAGCCGCACGGGCAGATAGCCGGTAGGCACTTGGAGTGGGCCGTGGTCGCCGGGACGGTCGTCGACCACCACGATCTCGTGCGGCCGCGCACCCGTGGCGGAGGCGAGCGCCCCGAGGAGACGGTCGAGACTCGGCCGGCCCACCGTCGGGATCACGACCGAGTAGGCGACTGCACTCTCTCCTGGTGCAGTGTCTCCAGGTGTGCTGCCTTCGACTGCGCTGGGTCCGCGCCGATCGTCCTCGCTCATGACCGGGGTCATCGACCGGTCACCGACGGCCGCGTCACCACGAAGGGCCCGATCGCCAGGAGGTCGACGGGGGCCGAACCGAAACACTCGAGCGCGTCGCGAGGGCTGTCGACCATCGGCCGGCCTGCGGTGTTGAGGCTGGTGTTCACGACGACCGGCAGGCCCGTGA
Source organism: Rhodococcus oxybenzonivorans (assembly GCF_003130705.1). Lineage (NCBI taxonomy): Bacteria > Bacillati > Actinomycetota > Actinomycetes > Mycobacteriales > Nocardiaceae > Rhodococcus > Rhodococcus oxybenzonivorans. The sequence continues at coordinate 3,139,956 of NZ_CP021354.1, forward strand.
GCTTCGCGAACTCGGTCAGCATGCGCGCGACCAGTGGCTCCGCCCCCTCGTCGACGGTCTGGATGCGCGCGGTGCCGTCCACGTGGGTGACCGCCGGGATCTGGTCCCGCCACGCGGGGTGCACGTCGTGCACGAACAGCATGTAGGGGCTCGGTATCGGCCCGCGGCTGAAGATGTCGGCGGCGCGATCCGCCGCGACCATCGGCGCCACCGGCCGGAACTGTTCCCGGCCCTTGACGTCGTTGAGTCGTTCGAGGTTCTCGGCGCGGCCGGGGTGGGCCAGGAGGGATCGGTGCCCGAGGGCCCGGGGACCGAATTCGGCGCGTCCCTGAAACCAGGCGACGATCTTGTCGTCGGCCAGCGCCTCGGCCACGACGGCCGCGACATCGTCCGGTTCCGTGAACGGGACCTTCGCCGCGACGAGGGCTCCCCGGATTTCCTCGTCGGAGAATCCGCGGCCGAGGGCGGCGCCCGTCCACCGGGACGGCGGTTCACTCGCCTCGGCGGCGATGCTGAGCGCGGCGCCGAGTGCGGTCCCGGAATCTCCTGCGGCGGGCTGTATCCACACCTGTTCGAACGGACTGTCGGTGTGGATGCGGGTGTTGGCAACACAATTGAGGGCGATACCGCCGGCCAGGGCCAGTTGGGTGGCATTGGTGCGCCGGTGCAGCCACGAACACAACTCCAGCAGAACCTCTTCGAGGCGGGTCTGAATGGAGCACGCGAGATCGGCGTGTTCGGGGGCGAATTCGCAGTTCGGGGCGCGGCGGGGAGCAAGCATGTCCCAGTCGATCGGCAGGGTCCGGAATCCGCCGTCGTCGGTGGTGAAGACCCGTTCGCGAAGGTACTCGAGATGGCGGGGTTTGCCGTACGACGCGAGCGCCATCACTTTGTACTCGTCGCTCGAGCGCGCGAACCCGAGGTGCTCCGTCAGGAACTCGTACATCAATCCGAGTGAGTGCGGAAGCTGTTGCATGGCAAGGATATCCAACTTCCGGTCGCGGTACTCACCGGCGAGCATCGAGGTACTCTCACCGCGGCCGTCGAGGGTGAGGACGGCCCCGTCGCCGAAGGGGGCGACGAGCCCGGCGGACGCCGCGTGCGCGACATGGTGCCGCACGAACTGCACCTTGTCGGGGTCGAGGCCGGGTAATGCGGTGGCGAGAAAGCGTGGCGCGCGACGCGCATACGTGGTGCGCAGCTCTTCCCACCCGGAATCGAGGCCGTCGAGGCTGTGGTCGACGAGTTCTGGGTCGTACGAGTAACCCACGGCGTCGAGGTCCTGCGGACGCAGCCCACCGACCTCGAGACACCACCTTGCTGCCTGCTCGGGTAATTCCCAGGTGGAGAAGGGTACCGGCCGCTTCCCGTGCTTTCGCCGGGAGAAGCGTTCCTCCTCAGCGGCGGCCACGATCTGCCCGTCGACGACGAGCGCGGCCGCGGAATCGTGGAAGACGGCGTTGATGCCCAGGATCCGCATAGCGCCTCTCTCGTTGTGCTCGATTCGGATGTCCAACGTGGCACGGAACGGTGTCGCCCGATTTGGGTGGCGAATACCCTCGGGAAGTCACCATAAACACCTATAGGTGATTTACCCGTTCACGCCGCGGCGGAGTGCTCCGTGACCCATCGGACCGTGCGGCGCAGCCCCTCGTCGGCGCCGACGCGCGGTGCCCACCCGAGCGCGGTCCGCGCGCGGGTGATATCCGGACATCGCTGCTGGGGATCGTCCTGAGCAGCAGGTATGTGCACGATCGGCGATCTGCTGCCGGTGAGGTCGAGGATGCGTTCCGCCACTGACAGGACCGTCATCTCGTCCGGATTCCCGATGTTGACCGGACCCCGCTCCCCGGATTCGGCGAGCGCGCACAGGCCGGCGACGGTGTCGGCGACGAAACAGATCGACCGCGTCTGTTGTCCCGTCCCCGCCACGGTGATCGGTTCGCCGCGCAAGGCTTGACCGAGGAAGGTGGGGATCATGCGCCCGTCGGCGTCGCGCATCCTCGGCCCGTAGGTGTTGAAGATTCGCGCGATAGCGATATCGCAGAGCCCCGCACGGCCGTACGCCGCGCACAGCGCCTCCGCGTACCGCTTGGCCTCGTCGTAAACGCTGCGCGGACCCACCGGGTTGACATTTCCCCAATAGCTCTCGCGCTGGGGATGTTCCAGTGGATCGCCGTACACCTCACTCGTCGAGGCGAGGAGGAACCGGGCCCCCTGCGCCACCGTCAGATCGAGTCCGTTCTTCGTACCGTGCGACCCGGCCAGCAGGGTTTGCACCGGTAGGCGTTGATAGTCGACCGGCGACGCCGGCGACGCGAGGTGGAAGACGACGTCGACCGAACCGACGTCGGGAAACGGTTCGCTCACGTCGTGGTCGACGTACTCGAACAGGGGGGAGTCGCGCAGTGCCTGCACGTTGGCCGGAGTGCCGGTCGACCCGTTGTCCATGCAGCACACCGCTGTACCCGACCGGATCAGTTCCTCACACAGGTGAGAACCGACGAAGCCGGCGCCACCGGTGACCAATGCGCGTTCGAATCGTGTCATGAGCGTGTGGCCCCGGGTTCCGGTTATCGCGCGACGACGGAACCGGCGCCCTGCTCGGACGGGTTGATGCGCTGATAGGCCCGCACCGTGTCCGAGGCGATCCGATCCCAGGAGTACCGGGAGCGGGCCCGGTCGTGACCGGAGGCACCGAATGCGGCGCGCGCCGAGTCGTCGGCCAGCAGGCGTCGTAGCGCCGCTGCCAGCGCATCGGGATCCCGTGGGGGCACCAGCCGACCCGTTCCGCCGTCGACCACCGTGTCCAGCATGCCGCCCACCGCGGCGGCGACGACGGGAACGCCGCAGGCCATGGCCTCGACGGGAACGATGCCGAACGGCTCGTACCACGGCGTGCACACCACGGCGTCGGCCGAGCGCAGCAGGGCGGGCATCCGTTCCCGGCTGATCTGGCCGGGCATCAGGACGCGATCCCGCACCCCGAGCTCGTCGGCGAGGTGGAGCAGCCGGGCGGCTTCGGGGTCCTCGGCGCGGCAACCGTGCGCGGGACCGCCTGCGATCACCAGCTCCACGTCGGGCAGCTGGGGGAGGGCGGCGATGGCAACGTCGAACCCTTTCCTAGGCACCAGTCGTCCCACGGTGACGAGCCGGTGACGTGCCCGCGTCGGTTCCACCGGGCCGGTGGGGGTGAACAAGTCGAGGTCCACCCCGCACGGCACAACGGAAACACTCGAACGGCGAAGACCCATCCGCACCAGTTCGAACACCTCGTCCGAGCAGGTGGCCACGATGCGGTCGGCGGCTTTCGCGAGATCGAGCTCGAGCCGAATCCTGTCGTGCGGGCTGGTGTCGGCATCACCCTGATAGCGACGTTTCACCACGCCCAGCGCATGAAATGTCTGCACCGTGGGCACGCCGAGGGGGCGGGCAGCGGACTGGGTGGCGAGTCCGGACATCCAGAAGTGGGCGTGGGCGACATCCGGTCGGTCCGCGGCCCAGACGCCGAGCAGGTAGACCCCGAAATCGTCCATCCACGGCAGCAGGTCGTCCTTCGGGAGAACCCGGGGCGGGCCCGCGGGCACATGAATTACCCGATAACCGGCGGGAGTCGGGACCTCGTCGGGCAGCGTGGTCGAATCGCGACGGGTGTACACGGTCACTTCGTGTCCCATCCTGACCAGGCCGGCCGACAGTTCGGAGACATGCACGTTCTGCCCGCCGGCGTCAACGCCACCGAGAGCGGCAAGGGGACTGGCGTGTTCGGACACCATCGCGATTTTCATCATCCTCCGTCCCGGCTCGCGCCGTTTATGTTGTGCGGGTGTTCTATTCGGAAGTCTCGGCCAAGAGTTCGTCCCACCGATCGAGGAAGGTGCCCAACCCGAAGTTCTGGAGGGCGAAGTCGCGCGCCGCCTTCCCGTACAACTCGGCCCGGTCCGGTTCGTGCACCAAATCGGCGACGGCGCGTGCGAGTACGGAGACATCGGCGGCGATGACTCCGGCCTCCGGCGGAACCGAAGTCGGCACCTCCGTCGATGCCACCGCCACCACAGGCATTCCGAGGTGCATCGCCTCGACGAGCGCCAGCCCGAGCGAAGTCCAGCGCGCCGTGTGCACGAACACGCGCCGCCGCGCGACCTCACGGTGCAGTTCGGCGGTGAGCAGATCGCCACATCCACGCACGCGACCTTCCGATCCGGGCGGAGTCCAAGTGTCCGTTCCGATTCCGAACACGTCTACCGGCGCCGCCGCCGCGAGGGTCGGCAGCAGATCGCTGCCGGTCACCCGCCACCGTCGCTGCGGTTCGTTGATCATGGTCGCGGCCCTCGGTAGTTCACCGGTGTAGAGGTGTCCCGGGTCGACGATTCCGTGGGAGATCACGTGCGTGCGCGCAGAACCGTTGTCCCACATCAGGTTATTGAAATGGGTGACGTGAACGATCGGTATGTCGGACTGGCCGGCGAGTGGATGCGGGGTGGTGGCGGCCCCGGCGGCGGGGGTGTTGTGTTCGAGATACAGTGCGGGAACGTTGCGTCCGGGCTGCCGCCCGAGCCATTCCTGCGCGAGTTCGAGTTCGTGTGGGCGCTGCAGGACCACGACGTCGACATTCGATCGGCGCAGCTCCTCGGGAGAAACCTCGCGGGCAGATTCCGGCCAGGGGCGACCGCAGCGGCCACGTCCCCAGTCCCCACCCTCCGGCAGGGTCGGGATGAGGTACCGGTGGCGGCCCTGAACGAAAGCCGTGGTCCACGCACCGTGTACGTGCCACAGCACGATGTCGAGTTCGCGCTTCGGCATGCGTAGAGAGTGTCCCGAAGAAGGAGAAGTAAACCGACCACCCCGGGAATGGGCGCCGCGTGGGGCGTCCCGACGCACGACTGCCGGCCCCGTGGCTCGTCGGCCCGGGGCCTACGGTCGTACTGCTCGTCCTATTTACCCTGCTCGGCGCGCTGCCGGGCTTCTTCGGCCGCCGCCTCGCCGCGTGCCTTCTCGGCTGCTGCTTCCTTCTCCGCGACTTCGCGCTGAGCCTCGGCCTTGTCCTGCTGCGCCTGCCCTTCGCGAGTCATGCCGTCGTTGCCGGTCACAGCTCCCGCTGCTTCCTTCGCTTTGCCCTTGACGTCTTCGACGACACCCTTGACACCCTCGGCCGGACCTGACTTGTCGTCTGCCACTGAGATGCACCTCCTGGTCGGTGGACACGCGCACGGACAATCCCCGCACACACGGTCCGACTACCCGGGCGCCGTAGCGGCTAAACGACGGCGATCCCTTCGGCGTGTGCTGCGTATTCGGTTCCCACTGAGGGGGACACCGCGCGTCCGGGGCCCGCTCCGCTTCTTATTCTCGGCCGAGAGTAGAACCGCCCACCTCTGGTTAGGGGATTCACCGTGACAGATTCGGACATGCGCAGGAACTCGGTGGCGGTCGTCACGGGTGCGGGCAGTGGGATCGGAGCAGGACTCGCCAGGACGGCGAGGCGGCGCGGTATGCGGCTGGTACTCGCCGACGTCGACGCCGCGGCCGTGCACGACCTTGCCGCAGAACTGGGCGGCGATACCATCGCCGTTCCCACCGACGTCGCGGATCAGGGGGCCGTGGACGCCCTCGCCGACGCCGCCTTCGAGACTTTCGGGCGAGTCGATCTACTGTTCAACAATGCGGGCATCATGCGGGCCGGGTTCATCTGGCAACTCGGTGAATCCGAGTGGGACACCGTGCTGGGCGTCAACGTGAGAGGCGTCGTCAACGGAATCCGAGCGTTCGTCCCCAGAATGATCGACCAGGACGGCACCAGTCGCGTGGTGAACACCGCCTCCGTCGGCGGATTCGCACCCGGACCGATGATGTCGCCGTACAGCGCGTCGAAGTTCGCTGTGGTTGCCCTGACCGAATGCCTGCAGATGGAACTGGCGATGGTCGAAGCCCCGGTGTCCGCGAGCGTCCTCGCGCCCGGACCGGTGGACACCTCGGTGTTCGAGGATCCCTTCGGCCGGGTGTCGCACCCCGCAGTCGAGCGGATGGTCACGCAGATGCGGGAACTACTCACCACGCACGGCCTCGACACGGACACCTTCGCCGATCGCGTCTTCGACGGCATCGATCGCGGCGACTTCTGGCTCGCACCGCAGGGGGACCACCTCGACGAGATGGTCAGAGAACACACCGCCGGCATCCTCGAACGTCGAGAACCCTCGATACGGGGCTCTTTTCGATGATCGCGCCCCGTCTCCAGCCGGGACGGTCACCGCCGCAATTCCGCCACCTTGTCCAACCATCCCAGCTTGTGCGGTTTGCGGATGGCGTAGATCCGGGTGATCCGGCCGTCCTCGACCACGAGACTCACCGCAGTGGGAGAGCCACCGATGTCCATTCGGGTGCCGGGCATCCCGTTGAACCACGCGGTGGTCGCCGTGAGACCGGGGACCACCGCGGCGCGGGCCAGGAAGGCCGCCACCCTCTCGGCTCCGGTGATCGGCTTGCGGGCCGACGCCACCAGCCCGCCGCCATCGGCAATCACCACCACGTCCGCGGCCAGCACCTCCATCAGTGCCTGCACGTCGCCGGTCGAGACGGCGCCCAGGAACCTGGCGACGGCTTCCTGCTGCTGGCGACGGGACACCGATCGGAGCCGGTTCAACGCTTGCCGGGTGACCATCCGCACCAGGTAGGCCCGCGGATCGGAATCTCGACCTGCTCGACGTCGGCCCACCGCCGCCAGGTCTCCTGGACGACGTCCTCGGCCTCGGCGGCGGAGCCGAGCATCTCGTACGCGACGGTGAAGAGCAGGCTGCGGTGGGTGACGAACGGGTCGTCGGTCATGTCGTCGAACGGACTGCGAGCGGCTTCAGATCACATGCAGCCGCGAGCCCCTGTGATTCGATGCCGAATGCGACGTTGGTGCGGGTCATGAAATTCGCCAGCGCGATGAACGCGGTGAGCTCCACGAGGGCGGGGGCACCGAGCTGCTCGAGCAGGCGCGCCGACATGTCTTCGGTCACCGTCGGCGGGGTCTGGCTCATTGCTTCGGCGTACTCCAGAACTTCCCGCTCGAGCGGGGTGAACACGTCCGACTCGCGCCACCGCGGCACCTCCCGCGCCTTGGTCAGGTCGAGCCCGTCGTTGTGCGCCTGGAAGTATCCGTAGTCCAGGCAGAAGCTGCAGCCGATAAGACTAGCGACCGCCATGTGGGCGAACGACTTCAGGTTCTTGTCACACCGATTCCACTTCTGTGCCTGACGACCGACGCTGAAGCTGAAGTTCAGCACCTTCTTGTTGTGCCACGCCACCTCGACCGGCTCGGCCACGTCGCCGAGCATCTTGCGGGACATCCGTTTGACCACCGCGCCGTAGACGCCGGTCAGCTCGGCCTTGGGGATTCTGGTATTTCCGGCCATGACTCCTCCTCCGACTTATGTGCTGTCGGCATGAAGACACCGGCCACCCATCGAATGTGACACCCGAGCCGAAAATGCTTGCCGACCGGGGGAGGGGAAATCCTCCGGGCAGCCGATAGGGGATACAGCCCGGATCAATGACCTTCCTGGTCGGTGAGCGATTCTCCGTCGAGGGCCTTGACTCGCTTGCGCTCGAGGAGCACGAGTGTGGCGCCGCCGATGAGGCACACCACACAGATGATGGTGCCGATCACGGCCCAGCCCTCGAAACCGTAACCTGCTCCGACCAGTGTCGCCCCGAGCGCAGCGATTCCGGCGGCGATCAGGAAATACCCCGGCCAGTTGCGACTGTCGGTGATCGCTTCCCCGGCGTGTCCGCGGATGGTCCGCGCGTCGTCCTGGGGACGCTCGTTCTCTGAGGGACCTTTCCCGGCCCCGGTGTCCGGCTGATACGTCACTGCCGACCTCCTGTGCTCATGTGACCTCGTCTATACGGACGATCCGGTGACGCACCCGGCTCATTCGTCGGGGTCATCGGATCCCGCCGATTCCTCGGCCAACTCGGGCGCGTTCTCCCGGGTAGCCATGCCACCGTCCTTGCCCTGATCTGCAGGACCGGGCCGGCCACCCTTGGGTGTGTCCCGGTCGTCGTTCGTGTCCTTCTGCATCTGAAATACGCTCCTAGGGTGGAGATCTCAGTGGGCGTTCCGTCGCCGCCGTACCACCAGCAGCACGAGGAGAAGGGAAGCGACGACGCCGACCGCTGCCACGCGTTGCGGTTGCTGCTTCAGCGTCTCGATGTCGTGGCGTGCGTGCGCCTTGGCCCGAGAGCCGATATCGATTTTCTTGTGCAGAGCATCGACGGTGGCCGCCAGTTCCGCCCGCTGCTGCTCGACCGGGGGGCTCGGCGTGGTGACCTCGCCATTCGGCTGCTGCGCCTCGGTCATCGGAAGCCCTCCTTGACCGTGTCGACGTCCGCCCGGACGCTGCGGGTGGTCTGCTCCGGAACGGGAGGCAACGCGTTCTTCGCGCGACGACCGCCGACGGCCGCGGTGATCGACCCTGCGATGATCAGCACGGCGGCCACGATCAGGGCGGCGATCCACGGTTCGAGGGCTGTGGAGAGTCCGAGCACTGCGGTGGCAACGAGCGTCGCCAAGCCGAACAACAGCAGCAGAAGGCCCGCTCCCGACACGCCGACGCCGATACCGACACGCGTGCCTTTTTCCTTGACCTCCGTCAGGGCAGAACTCACTTCGGTGCGGACGAGTTGCGACACCTGCTCAGTGAGCCGCTCGACGAGCTGCACGGTCGACAGATCGTCGACGTTGTCCGAGCGGCCCGCCGGGGTGGAACCGGGCGACCCGGTCCGATGCGCATCACTGCGATGGATGTCCGTCATGTCACTGCTCCTTTCGTACTCGAACGCCTACCCGGCTGCCGACAGCACGAAACGCCGAGGCCAGCGCGCGCCGGCGGTCTCACGTGTCCGAGGAGTTCTCGCCGCGGGCGCCTCGCCCCGACCGTTGCTGCATGTCGTCGATCAGTTTCGATGCGGTGACCTTGGTCAGGTCGTCGGGAACGGTCTCACCCAACTCTTGGGCGAGAGTGTGCAGGTAGGACCGTTGTGGCCCGGTCATCGGTTCGTCTCCGGTGATCCAGTCGTCCGGATCCTTCTCGGGGGTCGGCGACGGATCCGGTCCGGAGGATTGAGAGTCGGCCATGCCATTCCTGTCTGCTCGTTCGGTTCGGTTCGGGATTCGTGACCCGACGACGTGGCATCCGACCGATTGCCCGCTGGCCGACATTCCGAAACGACCGTATCTGCCGGAGGGGGGAATTGGCGCCGCGCTCACTTGCGGTGTCGTCCCTGCAGTATGCGGGCGAACAACCACAGTCCGAGAAACAGGGCCACGGCCACGGCGGCGGCGACGACTCCGACGACGGGCGAGACGACAAAGCTGAAGATGAGCAGCACCACACCGATGAGCGCCATCGCCAGCGTGGTGATCCCGCAGATCGCCAGCCGGTGCGCCACGGCAACCAGGTCGTACAGAGCGTGCAGGCGGAACAGCATCCGGTGAATACCTACCGGGGCGACCAGCAGCATGGTCGATGTCACCGAGAGGGCGACGGTGACGAGGTAGATGAGAACCTCGGCGTCCGTGAGCTCCCCGAACCTCTCCTGGAAGGGCAGCGTGAGAAGAAACCCGGTGAGCAGTTGGACCCCGGTCTGGACGACGCGTAATTCCTGGAGCAGACCGTTCCAGTTCCGGTCCAGTCGTTGCGTCTCGGTCTCGTGGCGGGCGCGGAAATTCCAGTCCGCGTCATCGCGCTCCAATCGGCCACTGTCCATCCGTCATCACTACTCTCTCGGCGTACCGAATTCGTTCATTCCGTGTGAATTCCGTACACCGCGTAAGCGGAGTGAATCACGGGTTGCGCAACATTGCGCACCCGAACGCCACCAGGGGTGGTGCCGCGTTCGCGTCCCGCGTGGGCGTGGCCGTGCACGGCGAGGTCGACACCGAACTCGTCGATCGGTTCGCCGAGGAGATACGACCCGAGGAAGGGATAGATTTCGGGGGGCTCACCGTGCAAGGTGTCGGAGATCGGCGAGTAATGGGTGAGAGCCACCCGGATGTCGGTCTCGAGGGTCGACAGGGCACGGCGTAGCTCCGACGCGACCTCCACGGTATGACCGGCGAAGTCCTTCATCTGCCGCTCCCCGAAGGCACTCGCGCATTTGCCCGCGAACCCGCCACCGAACCCCTTTACTCCCGCTACCCCGAGCGTCTGACCATCGACCGCAACGGTGGCAGTGGTCCCTTCGAGAACGGTGATGTCCCGGCTTTCGAGGAGTGCGGTGATCTCGTCGGCGGCGTCGCAGTGGTGATCGTGGTTTCCGAGAACCGCGATCACCGGAACGCCGAGATCCCGGAATTCGTCGGCGACCACCGAAGCTTCTTCGACGGTGCCGTGGCGGGTGAGGTCGCCCGCGAGCAACAGCACATCGGCGTGTTCGTGGAGTTTGTCGAGTGCGGGACGAAGCAGACCGCGCGCGTCCTCGGCGAGGTGCACGTCACCGACAGCTGCAATGCGCATCAGTCGAGTTCCTCTCGGCCTGCCGGTTCACGATTGTCCACTACCTGAACATCGTTGCGCACCGACATGGTAGGAAGGTGCTCGCGCACAACGACTTCCAGATCATCCCTGCGGTGGGCGCAGCTCACTTCTCCGCTCAGGTAGACCTGGTTCGCGCGCACCGAGATTCGCACGCCGAGTTCGGACGTGCGCGGGTCCTCCGCGAGCGCGCGCCGTAGATGTGCGACAAGGTACTGGGGCGGCTGCTCTTCCGGATTCATGCGCTCTCCTCCGTTGCCGGCGGCGACTGATGGCCACTGCCCGTCCCGTCGGAGATGTGAAGGTCGCCGAGTAGAGCCAGAAATGCTCGGGCGTAGGGTGATTTGCCGGCGCTTAGCTCAACCTCCTGCCAATCGACCTGCTCACGCAGATCTCGGGCGATACGCAGCAGCGGGACGAAGTCGCACCGGTGCGCGTCCAGCACGAGAAGTTTGTCGACCATGAGGTCCGTAGCACTGATCACCAGTGCCGCGGTGGGGCCGACCCGCATCCACGTCGCGCGTTCGAAGAGCTCGTCGGTGACGGGCTGGTAGTTGGGCCGGAAAACCAGATCGACCAGCACTTCACCGTCGTAGACCTTGACGAGCCAGTCCTCGGGCGGAACCACCCGGGTCATCCCGGCGGCTTCGAGGGCGCGCAGTGCGGACTCCGCGTCCTCCTCTTTCAGGAAGATGTCGACATCGTGATCGGACGGCGGTCCACCGCGCGCGTAGACGGCGCAGCCGCCGGCGACCGCGAACCTGATACCCGTGTCATTCAGCGTGCTCACCACCTTGGTGAGCGTCTGGAGAAGTTCGGTCTCGTCCATGTCGAATCCGGTCGCTTTCTGCCCGGGCAGCCTCCGATGCGGGAGATCGGCGTGCTGTTCACACCTCCTGTTCGGTACGGGTGCCCCGACTCGCGGCGCGCGAAACGTGGCGGTGTGAGGCACCCCCGCCACGGGTATTACGGGACTCTCGAGATCCGGGTGCACGAGTGTCGGGGTAGGTGACTGTAAAGGGGAGTACATGCGGTTGCGGCACAGTGACCCGTCCGGGCCGGGCATTCGCCGGCGGCGTCGGGGCCGGGGTTTCTCGTACGGCGCACCCGACGGCGCGGCCGGAGTATCGGACGAGGACCGAGCGCGGATCGACGCACCGGTATCCCGCCCGCGTGGCGCAAGGTGTGGATCTGCCCGCACCGCAACGGTCACATCCAGGCAGTCGGACTCGATGCTGCCGGTCGCCGTCAATACATCTGGAGCGAGCGGTGGTCGAACGCGCCGTGATTCGCCTTCTCGCCCGATGACACCGCAGCTCGCTCGGTGACACCGAAAAAGGGGCCTGCCCATCCTCTCGGATGGGCAGGCCCCTTTATTTCGTTTGCGGTCAGCGGCGGGCGGCGGTGCGTCCGGTGACCAGCTTGACCAGGAAAAGGAGAATCACTGCCCCGAGGAGGCAGGTGAAGAAGCTGAACCAGAGACCGCCCCCTTCGACGTCCACATTGAGCAGTTTGAGGAGGAAACCACCGAGTAGTCCGCCGATGATGCCGACGACGATGTTGAGGAGGATGCCCATCTGAGCATCGGTCTTCATGATCTTGCTGCCGATCCAGCCGGCGAGCCCGCCGATGATGATCCAGCCGATAATTCCCAGTCCTAGCACGGAAGTGTCCTTTCGGAAGAGAGCGATCCCGGTACGGCCAGGATCACTCGGTCAGGTGACGCTCGAATAGGTGACGCGTGTTCGGGTCGGACGGAAATGCCGACGATCAACGAGCCTGCGCCGCGGCCTGCTTCTCCGAGTGTGCGCCTTCGTTGGCGAGTGACCCACCCGAATTTTCGAGATGAGCGCGAACGAACCACTGGAACTTCTCGAGTTCGGCGGTCTGCCCGATCAGCAGGTCCTCGGTGATGGGGTCGAGATCGCCGAATTCTTCGATGGCCTTGCGATTATCCTCGATGACGCCGGTGTAGACGAGATCGAGCGCGGCCAGGTGCGCCTGGGCGGTGTCGCGGCCGACCGAGTAGTCGTCCCACGTACGGTCCCGTCCGATGGCCGCGGGTGTGCCGTCCGGTGACTTGCCCAGGGCGGCAATACGCTCGGCGACCGCATCGGCGTATCCGCGGACCAATTCGACCTGCGGGTCGATCATTTCGTGGACGCCGATAAAGTTCGGCCCCACCACGTTCCAATGGATGTGCTTGAGCGTGAGGTGCAGATCGTTGTAGGCGCTGAGCCGTTTCTGCAGGGTGTCGGCGACTTGCGAACCCTGCTCCGCGGACAGGCCTGGCACGGTGAATTTCGACATTCTCGATCCTCTCGTTCGCTACTGCCGTGTACCGGCAACGGTGTCGGTTGCGCCGTGGCCGTCGTTCAGGACGACGAGTCGGCGGTCTCGGTGGCGGTGTGCTCGAACATCCACTCGAGCCGGTTCTTCAACTCTTCGGTCGACAACGTCCAACTGCCGGCCCGGGTCGATCCGGCGGGTGTGGTCACCGCGTACCCCCAGGCCGCAGCCGCGAACCGAATATGTGAACCCGCCCACCGCAACTACTGTGCTTCATCACGCCCGTCGTCCTTCCCGATTTCTGGAACCTCTCGTCGGAAGAACCGGGGTTCTTCCGTGTTCCCTTCAGATTCGAACGATACGAACGTACAACAAAATCTATATCTGTCAAAACAGATCTTGTGTGGGCGCGCATGCGAATGTCTTCTGATGACGACGACAAGGTGGTGGCGGCCCAAAGATTTCGATTCGGCAACCTCCGGGCGCAAATGGCGCCCATCCCGCGTTTCGAGACCCTATCTTCGGGGGAATCGACAGCGACACGGTTGTGTCCGGTGTTCGGAGGAGGCGCAATGCTCAACGTAACTCTGCTGGTGGGCCTGCTGGGATCGAGTCTGTGGGTGGCGGCCGCGCTCCAGGGCATGGCCGACCGGAGGTCGGTGCGATGAGCACCGGAGATACGCTGGCACGCTCGACGGATCGGGGCCTGCACACCGGTACCGTGCGATGGTTCAACGAGGATCAGGGGTTCGGATTCATCGCCCCGGACGACGGATCGGAGGATGTGTTCGTGCACATCTCCGAAATCGCCGGAGACGGCCATCGCTGCCTCGCCGACGGGCAAACCGTGAGGTTCGAGGTGTGCCGGACAGCGACGGGGGACCAGGCGCGCAACGTGCGGATCCGCTGAGGGGTTCGCGACGACGGGTGCGGTCCCGGTTCGGGTTCACGCCACCCGGGCGGGGTAACCGGCGGGGTGACGAAACAGCCGAACTCGACCCTTCGGAGGTAACAGTGAGCGAACATGCCCCGCGCACCATCGACTACCCCGGCCACACGGCCGAGATGGCCGACCAGCCGCAGGACGAGATGCGCGCCTACCGCGGCAGAGACCTGCTTGCGGGCAAGAAGGCCCTGATCACCGGGGGCGACTCGGGCATCGGCCGGGCAGTCGCCGTCGCCTTCGCGAAAGAGGGCGCCGACGTGGCCATCGCCTATCTCGAGGAGAGCGACGACGCCGGCCACACCGCTGAACTGGTCGCGGCTGAGGGCCGGAAGTGCCGCGTCTTCCCCGGTGACCTGGCCGACCCGCAGCATTGCCGTGACGTCGTCGAGCGCACGGTGTCCGAGTTGGGCGGACTCGACGTCGTCGTGAACAACGTGGCGTACCAAGAGCCCGTCGAGGACTTCCTCGAGCTGTCCGACGACCCATGGCGCCGGACGTTTTCTGTCAATATCGACAGCTTTTTCCACGTGACAAAGGCTGCTGTCCCACACCTGGCCCCCGGCTCGGCCATCATCAACACCGGTTCGGTGAACGGGCTGCGTGGCAACAAGTCGCTGATCGACTACTCCGCCACCAAGGGTGCGGTGAACGCACTGACGTACTCGTTGGCGCAGGCACTGCTCGAGCGGGGAATCCGTGTCAACTGTGTCGACCCGGGCCCGGTCTGGACACCGCTGATTCCTGCCACCATGGACGAGGAGAAGGTGGCGGACTTCGGCAAACAGGCCCCCTACGGGCGAGCCGCGCAACCGGACGAGATCGCCCCCTCATACGTGTTCTTCGCCTCCGGTCTGCTGTCGTCGTACTACAGCGGGGAGGTTCTCGCACCGCTCGGCGGCGAGACCATGCCCGGTTGAAAAACCCCTCGCAGGCGAGTCACCGGTGTGCCCTCGCGGCACAGGCGTTGTCCCCGTTGCCGGAGCGGCGCACACTGAGATCGATGCCGGCTTGCGCGGCAGCAGGCGATGGAGGAGCGATCGTGGAGTTGCATACCGTGGCGATCGACAAGCCCGACGACATGAATGTGATCGTCGGGCAGGCCCATTTCATCAAGACGGTCGAGGATCTGCACGAAGCACTGGCTGGGGTAAGTCCGCACCTGCGGTTCGGGGTGGCATTCTGCGAGGCGTCGGGTCCTCGCCTCGTGCGCTGTTCGGGCAACGACGACCGTCTCGTCGAGTTGGCCACGCGCAACGCGATCGCGGTCGGTGCGGGCCACTCCTTCTTCGTGTTCGTGGAGGAGGGTTATCCGGTCAATGTGCTGAACACGCTCAAGCAGGTGCCCGAGGTGTGCGGCATCTTCTGCGCTACGGCCAATCGGGTCGAGATCATCGTGGCCGAGACGGAACTCGGCAGAGGCATCGCCGGAGTGATCGACGGGTTCACACCCGCCGGCGTCGAGACAAGTGCCGATGTCGCCGACCGTAAGGCTCTGCTGAGGACCATCGGGTACAAGCTCTGAGCGTCGAGTCACATCTCGCCGGCTGATCGACCGTGACGCGTCGTGGAGCGGTGGGGCCGAGGTGGAGCAGGGAAACCGACGAGTGGGTTCGCTGGTTCAACGCGGCCCGGTTGCACTCGGCGATCGACTATCTTTCGCCGACCTGGTTTGAGACCCGCTATCGTGAATAGCGTCCCCCGGTTGCCTCAACCCCCGAAGTGGCCTGAACTGGAGTCTCCACCCGATCCAGGGTGATTCATTCTCGGCTGGATCACCGATGCCCAGTTCATAGGTCCGCCGCCCAGGATCCGGGTGAACCTGTCCGCATTCGCGGTCTCGGCCCGCCGCTGTCTCTGCTGTCCTGCGTCCACGGATGGAGTCCTTGCGTCGACCGTATCCGGGCCATCAATTCGCGCGGCCAGGCGGGTTCCGAGCCCGCGCGACCTACACCCGAGATGAAAAGTACTGCTGGTGTGGTCCACCCACGGTGGGGGTTGTCGTCGGTGCTCGGTGCTCGGTGGTTGGACTCGGCGTGGTTATGTCAGCCGGAGCGAGGGCTGTCACGGCTTCACCCTGCGGTGCTCGCCTCCAGTCGGAATCCGACTTTCACCGTTACCTGGTAGTGCGCGATGGCACCGTTCTCAACGTGACCTCGGGTTTCTACGACCTGAAACCACTCAACGTTCCGCACGGTCTCGTTGGCACGCGCGATGGCATTCCGAATAGCCGCATCGGCGCTGTCGCTCGACGAACCGACAACCTCAACAACTCGGTAGACGTGATCACTCATCAGGATTCCTTTCGGTCGTGACTATTCGAACTTAGGCCGAGACAGATGCGTTTCGCGACTCGCTCGCGCAGGATACGGGTGCCCCGACCTTCGTGCTCTGCCTCGAAGAACACTTCGGGATCGAGGTTGCGGCATCGACAGATTGACCATCCGTTTGGTAGATTACGTTGGGCCGGCTGGAGGATCCGATGCGCGCACTCCATGTGGAGAGGACATCGCCGCCCCGATCTGTGCGCGCGAACTGAGCCCGAACTTGGCGAGGATATGTTTCACGTGTCCGTGAACGGTGTGGGGGCTGATCGATAGCTGTTCGCCGATCTCACTGTCGGTCCGACCGGTGACAATCAGTTCCGCGACTTGGCGCTCCCGCCTGGTCAACGGGGTCCTCGCGGTGGGGTCGACAGTGCACTCGCCGAGCGCATATGCGACAGATACCTCGAACCCGAGGTTGGCGCCGATATCGCGTGCAGTCTCGAACGTGCGTCGGCCGAGTGCCGCTAGCGCGTGTCGTTCGCACGCATCGTGGTGAACGAGCAGATTGGGGAAAAGGACTGTGGAACTGCCAACGGTTCGGCCTAAAGCCTCTGCGGCGCCCATCATTACCGAGGCCCGCGCACTGTCACGCTCACACGCGATCCATGCCAGTGCCTCCATGGACGGCGCGGCCATCAGTGGGTCATCTCGCATCCGCGCCAGCCGAAGGCATTGTTGCAAGAGCTGAACCGCGGAATCTTCGTCCCCTTGTTGCCACCGGGTAACTCCGGTGCCCCAGAGCGCGTATGACCGATACACGGACTCCCCACGTGATTCGGTGATCACGAGAGCCTTTTCATAGGACATGAGTGCCCGCTCGGTATCGCCGCGGAACGCATGCGCCCAGCCGAGCTGTAGTAGCCCTTCGACCTGCGGACGGAGTGCCCCGATCGAGTCGAAGACCGCGAGCGCATCTTCCAGACGCGCACGTGCGTCATCGAAGTCGCCTCCGAAGAGAGCCGAGATCCCCTCCGCATGCGCAATCTCGGCGTGGACTACGGGATCCGGACGCGGTCCGATTGCCGCCCGCGCCTGCACTATCAGGGATCGGCCGGTAGCCAAATCGCCCTGCAACTCAGCGAGCACACTGTCAGCGCAAAGTGCTGTAATTCGTGCAGTGCTCAGCTTCCCCGAATCCTGTGCGACAGCGCGGTCGAGCCAATATCGCCCTTCAGTCAGCAGACCGCGGGAGAGCCAGAATGGGAACAGGGCAGTGGTCATACGCAACGCGGTGTCGTCCTCCGACTCCGGCACCGCTTCTTGCGCGGTATGGCTCAAAGCCTCACGGAGGTTCGGTTGTTCGCGCTCGAGCCTGTTGATCCAGTCGAGTTGCCGATCGGTGATCCAGCCTGCATCCGCATCAAGCACCAACTGTTGGTACCAGTCCCGGTGCTTACGGCGAACCTGGGCATACTCACCAGTCTGGTCCAACTTGTCCCGTCCGTATTCGCGGACAGTGTCAAGCAAACGGAATCGGACCGCGGTGCGGGTCTCTTCTCGAAGAAGAATCGACTTGTCCACAAGGGAGGACAGCGAGTCGAGCAATTCGTCGGCCCGCAGATCACCGTCGCAGATTCCCTCGGCCGCGTCGAGTTCGAACCCTCCAGCGAATACCGACAGTCGTTCCCACACGTGCTGCTCGACCGCGCTGCACAGTCCGTAACTCCAATCGATACTCCACCGAAGGGTCTGCTGACGGCTCGGGGCCGCCCGGCTGCCTCGGGTCAACAGCGTGAAACGGTCGGTCAGTCGCTCGAGGATTTGATCCGGCGACATCACACGAATGCGCGCAGCCGCCAATTCGATGGCCAACGGCAGTCCGTCCAACCGCGAGCATATCTGCGCGACCGCAGACTCGTTTTGGGCGGTGAGCTGGAATCCTGGCTGTGCGGCGGCTGCACGTTCGGCGAACAACGCAACAGCATCATTGGTAAGTGGCCCGCGCTGCTGCTGTCCTGGGGTGGGTACGGCTAGCGGCGCGACCCGCAAGATCGCCTCCCCACCGATAGACAAGGCTTCGCGGCTGGTCGCGAGTATCCGCAGTTTAGGGCTTCTGCGGAGCAGCGACTCTGCTAGCTGCGCCACCGCGGACACCACGTGCTCACAGTTGTCCAGCACCAACAACAGGCTGCGTGAGGAAACGAAGTCCGCGAGCACCTCGCGCAAGGGCCGGGCTGCCTGCTCCCGAACGCCCAGCGCGCCGGCCACCAACTGTATGAGTAGCGAGTCATCGTTGATCTCATCAAGCTCGACAAGCCACACACCGTCGTGGAATGTGTCTTGTAAGTCGGCGGCGACCCGGAGCGCGAGCCGAGTCTTACCCACCCCACCCATCCCGGTCAGCGTGACTAGCCGGGCGATTTCCAGAAGATTCTGCGCTTCCGCTAGCTCTGTGCGGCGACCGACGAAGCTGGTGAGTTCGAGCGCGAGGTTTCCCGGCAGGTTGCCAGACGGCGCACTGAGATGTGGGCGACGGTCCGCGTCGTGAAGCCCGCCCAAAGGTAATCCGAGCGGCACGGAGATTCGACCCTGTAATTGATCGTCATCGGACCCGGTGCGTAATGCCATCTCATCGAGGGGGAAGCCGTGATTGAGTTGCAACTGTTGGATCTTCTCACCGAGTGCGGCGGCCGACGGACGGTCCTGGGAACTACGCGACATCGCCTCCTCGATGAGCGCGCACACATCGTCGTCGATGCCGTTATCACGAAGATCCGGCACAGGTTGTGTGGTGATCCGCAGAAACTGAGCGACCACCTGTTCACCTCTGCGCCTTTCGAATGCAGCGTGACCGGTCAACGCGCAGAACAGGGTTGCGCCAAGCCCATAGACATCCGACGCAGGCCCAGGAGGGTCTCCACCAAGCACCTCGGGCGCGGTGAAAGCAGGGGAACCGGTGACGGTGCCGGTGGCAGTTTGGAAACCCCCAGCGATGTGTGCGATCCCAAAATCGGTGAGAGCAGGTTCGCCGTAATCGGTGAGCAGGATATTCGCGGGCTTGACGTCACGGTGAACAATGCCGAGGCGGAATGCTGTCTCGATGGCGCCGGCCATCTTCACCCCGAGACGGAGTACCTGCTCGGTCGAGAGGGGACCGTGGCGTCGGATCCACGCATCGAGCGAGTCTCGCGGGTAGTACTGCATCACAAGATAGGGGCGGCCGGTCTCCGTCGCTCCGACCTGCAGCACATTGACGATATTGGGATGACCGGTCAGCCGTCCCATTGCCTGTTGTTCGCGGAAGAAACGTTCCGTGTTCTCTTCGTCCAAGTCAGCGGTGAGGACCTTCACTGCCACCGTACGGTCGAGGGCGGCCTGACTGCAGCGGTACACGACGCCGAAGCCGCCGCGGCCGATCTCGGCAGCGTCGTCGAATCCGGCCGCGTGTAGTTCTGTAATGAGATCGAGGTCCGCGCCGCCAGACATATCACGCTGTGTCTGGAGCGGGTCGTTCTCAGTCATCGGTTCCTGCAGACGTTTCGCCGGCGTGCCCCGGGCTCTTCTCAAGGTGATATCCAGCGTATCCCACTCGGTCATTCCACCCGACTGATTCAACGGCCCCCGCACATTGCCACTGCACATCAGAGCTACCGGTGCACATCAGAGCTACTGGCGGATGTGGCCCCCTCCGCGGAGGCGAACTGGCCTGCATCAACGGGTTGGCCCCCTCCGCGGGCGTCGACCCCGCGAGAATGATCCGGGAGGTCGGATAGACACTGCCTGGGCGGTCTCGTCCGAGTCAGTCCGTAAATTCCTGCGGGACGAGAAGGGGGAGTACCTGCTGGGAAACCAACTCGGCGGCGGTGACGCTCGTTGCGAGTGGGATCAGTGTTACCCCGTCGGCGACGGAAGCCGCGCGGATATCCGAGATCAGGCCTGCTAGCCCACGAGGTGTACCGACGTAGCGAACTGTCGCGGAGCAGTCGAAATGGTTCGACTCGGCGAGTTCGGTGCGTGCCCTGCGTGCGTCCGGAGCGATCAGGAACTCGAGGTCGAGAAGCACCAAGAGGCCGTACGGATCGCGACCCGCTTTGGCCTCAGCCGACCGTATGCGTCTTGTGGTCAGTTGAGCCTGTCCCAGATCCGCTGCCTGAATGCGCACCGTTGCGTGTGTGCCCACGGGTTCACCCCCCTCCGCGATGGGGTCCGTCCGATCGGCGGATGTGCAGCCGGAGATGGACGTTCTCGTCGTAGTGAATCCCGCGGCTTCGGGTAGAGCGAGTGCGACGTGTGGCGGGCGGGACGGAGACGAGATCATGATCGGTCCTGGTGGTGATGCGAGTACGAGACACCGACCGAGAAGGACGTCGCGACCAATCCGACCGGCTTGTCGTCGACCGTCGCGCACAGTGCCGCGAATCCCGAAGTAGGGAACCCCAGCGCGGAACAGAGTTCGGCGTGGTCGGCCATGACAGGTTCGAGCGATGGTGTAGAGGGGTGGACACTCGTGAGACTCATGGATGGTCCACTCCGGTTCGACGGCGGCCTGCCCGGGGGTGGCGCGCCGACCAGATCTCCCATGGCGATTGGGCTGGAAACCGAGTCGGTGCACCTGTTACCACAGGCTTCGTGTGACGGTCATTATACCACCAAACGATCGGTTGACAGCGGTGGAATTGTGTAGACGCTGACGCCGCGTGGCGATCCGCCTGAGGAGCTCGTCGTCCGCGATCAGGCCGGGACGCGAGCGCGGGTCGCCCGACAGGTTTCCCGGTCGCGTCACGTGCCGTGGCTCTGGGATCGAGTCGAGAAGGCAAAATCTCGGCCGCGATCGCGGAACGGGCCCGGTCTCGGCCGGCGTTCGGCGGCGAGCCCTGCGGCACTGTACGTGCCGGCTTCGACGCCCCGGGCGGTGCGTCCGCCGTGCGAGGCCCGAGGGCACTCGGAAAACGCGTATATGCCCCGGGCGGTCGAATTTCTCCTCGTAACGGCTTCAACCTGACCGTCAGCGCGGTCCCAAGGTCGCGATTGGTAGTTGCACGTGACGCGCAACACGCCTAGTCTGGTTTCACCACCAACCGGTTGTTAGAAAAGGAGTGCTGTGGATATCTCTTCGGCCGACATCAAGCTCATTCTGGCGGCGCTGCAAGATGCGGGGTTCGATCAGGCTGAGGTCGTGGTGGGCGATGTCCACATAGCCGTGGCCCGACGCGGCGTCCAGCTGCCCGTGTCCTTACCCACCTCAGAACCAGCACCGGCCGCGGAGCCCGCACCGCCCGTGGCAATCGAGCCGGAGCGCTCAGCGCCGGCTCCCGCTGTTCCGCCAGGCGGTGCTGTCCCCCCGGAAGGCGGCTCGAAGCAGGTCGTCGCTTCCCCGAGCGTAGGAGTGTTTCGGCGTGCTTCCCGGAACGGCGGTGCACCATTCGTCGAGATCGGCCAGAACGTGACAGCTGGGGACGTACTCGGCAACGTCAAGGTCCTCACGTTGACGATGCCCATCGAGGCGATGACGGATGGCGTTGTGACCGCTATCGCTGCAGACGACGGTGACCCCGTGGAATACGGAACCCCGCTCGTCACGATCGCGTCGTAACAGGGGCGCACTACCGCCACCAACCAAGATGAACAAGGAAACTCACGTGAACATCGATTTCGTCGAGCAGAGCCTTCGAGACGGGCAACAGAGCCTCTGGGGCATGCGGCTGCGTGCGTACGAGGCGGCAGGCGCCCTGCCATACCTGAAGGATGCCGGGTACCGCACCATCGACCTCACCGGCGCGGGCATGTTCACCGTCTTGCTCCGTGAATACGGCGACGATCCCTGGGCGACACTCGACTTCCTCGTGGCGGGACTGAAAGGCAACGAGCTCCGCTCGGGCCTACGCACCCTGAGCTGCGTCGGCTTCGCGCCCACTCCGCAGGCGATCATGGACCTGTGGATCCAGACGCTGATCAAGCACGGTTCCACCAGCTTCTGGCTCTACGACTGCCTGTACGACATGGACCTGATGAAGCACCAGGTCGACGTCGTGCGCAACGCCGGCGGGCAACCCGTCCCAGCCATCATGTACGGACTCACCGACGTGCACGACGACGCGTACTTCGCCGATCGTGCGCGGCAGATGGCCTCCTGGGAAGGCGTCGAATCGATCTACGTCGAGGACGCCGCCGGAATCCTCAAACCCGAACGTGCGCGCACGCTGCTTCCGGCGATCCGGCAGGCGACCGGTGACATGCCACTAGAGTTGCACTGTCACAACACCACCAACATGGCCCAGCACAACTACATCGTCGGTATCGAGAGCGGATTCACGCGTATACACACCGCATCGCGTCCGATGGCGAACGGCCCGTCGCTGCCGTCCACCGAGGCGATGGCCACGATAGTCGAGCACCTGGGCCGCGAACACACCCTCGACACGTCGACGTTCGCACCTGTCGCCGAACACTTCGAGCACGTCGCGCGAGAGGCCGGCCGCGCAACCGGTGTGCCCGCCGAATACGACCCCCGGATGTACGACCACCAACTACCCGGTGGCATGACCGGCACGCTGATCAACCAGCTCGAGCGACACGGCATGGGCCACCGCTTCCCGGAGGTTCTAGAGGCCATCCCCCAAGTGCGCGTGCAGCTCGGTTCGCCCATCATGGCCACGCCATTCTCCCAGTTCGTCGGTGTCCAGGCGGTGCTCAACATCGTCACCGGAAAGCCCTACTCCATGGTGTCCGACGAAGTCATCCACTACGTCCTGGGTCACTACGGCCCGGTGCCCTCCCCAATCGACCCCGACGTACTGGACAAGATTATGTCGAACCCACGAACCAAGCAGTTGCAGTCGTGGGAGCGCCCCGATCCGTCGCTGAAGGAGATCCGCGCCCGTTTCGCGCCGGATATCTCCGACGAGGAACTGCTGATCCGATTCATGATGTCCGATGAAGAAGTGGACGCCATGCTCGCGAAGGGGCCACTGCGGGTCGACCGTCGACGCAGCAGCAACAACATCGTCGAGTCCCTCATCGATCTCATCGACGCTCCGGCCGCGAGTACCTCGTTCGCCGTCTCGACACCGAAGTTCAGCGTGCGGGCTGCCCGGACGACGACATGACCACAGCTGCAGAGGACTTGATCCACACGGCACTGATAGCCGCACGGACCGATCAGATGGATGGAAAAATGACGACAAGCACTCTCGAGCCCATCCGCGATATAGATCGTTTCGCGTCAGAAGCCGAGGAATTTCTCAGTACCGCCGTCCCCTCCCGGTGGAAAGAGGCCCGGGGGACACTGACGAGTCACGAGATGGACGAGGTCCGCCGGCAATGGGACTTCACCCTGTGGGAGGGCGGCTACTCGGGCCTGTCCATCCCAACGGAATACGGAGGTCGGGGGCTCGGACTAGCCGAGGAAATCGTCTTCCACGTCTTGGCAGGCAAAGCGCAGGCGCCGGACGGATTCACCCGGGTCGGGAAATCCTTGGTCACGCCGATGCTTATCGCTGTCGGCACCGAACAGCAGAGGGCCCAATACATCCCGTCGATCATGAACGGGCAAGAGGTATGGTGCCAGGGCTTCTCCGAGCCCCAGGCAGGGTCGGACCTTGCGAACATCCAAGCCAAGGCCCGACGCGTCGACGGCGGCTACCTCATCAACGGCAGCAAGACCTGGACTTCGTTTGCCCAGCATGCACGCCGATGCTTCGTGCTCGCCCAGACGCAGCCTGATGCCGGCCGATACCGCAACCTGTCGATGTTCCTCGTCGACATGGAACAGCCCGGTGTCTCGATCAGTGACATCAGACAGATCTCCGGGGCCGTGCACTTCGCCGAGACCAGGTTCGAGAACGTCTTCGTTCCCGATTCCGACCGGGTCGGTGACGACGGGGACGGGTGGAAGGTCGCGATGCGGGTGCTCGGTGACGAGCGCGGGGGTATCGAGACCGCCGCGCGGTACGTCGAAATCCGATCCGATGTCGACGCCCTACTCGAGGTATTGGGTGATCGCCCGGAGTACGCCTCACGGCTGAGGGACTTGGACATCCGGACGGAACTGGTCCACTGGCAGTTGATGAAGGTCGCCGATCTCGAGTCTGTCGGCGACGACGAAGCGCTGGCACGGGCCGGCGCCGTGCTCAAGCTGATGTGGAGCGAGCTGTGGCAGGACGTGACCCGACTCGGTGTCGGGCACGCGCCAGTGGTCCAGCAGAAGCACTGGTCCTACCAGTACCTGGAATCCCGCGCCGTGACAATCTACGGCGGGTCCAGCGAGATTCAGCGAAACATTCTGGCAGAACGAGTGTTAGGACTTCCGAAGTGACCATCGTCGAACAGAAGCAGAACCCGAAATCGCGATACGCGATGACGACCCTTCCGAACGAGTACGGAGTCATCGGCGCCGAGGGAATCGGGGACCTCGTCAAACGCGCCACCTCTCACGCCCCCATCGCGACGTATGTGGAGGAGTCCGAACCGCCCATCTCGTGGGCGGCCATCGCGGAAGCGGGATGGGACCTGGCCGGAATCGTCGAGGATGACACCTGCGCGAGCACACGAGATCTGGTTGCCATTGCCAAGGCCTGGGGCTACGGCAGCATCCCGCAACCGTTGCTGCCGAGCTTGCTGGCCAAACGGCTGTCCGCCGCCGCACGAGAGGTTGATGGCCCGGTCACCTTCGCGTTGCCGCTCGGCGACGGTGCCCTTGTCCCGTTCGGTGCGCTCGACGGTATCGTCGTGGCCTCGGCCCTCGGTGACATCGAGGGGGAAGTGACCGAGGTACCCACCGGTGATGTCGACGGGTTGGACCTGGTCGGCCGCGGTGTCCACACCGCCGTCGCCACGACGTTCACCACAGAGGCGGCCCGTGAGGTGGCCCTCGTTCTCGCGGCCGAGGTCCTCGGCGGAGCGGAACGCCTACTCGCCGATTCACTCACCTTCGTGATCGAACGCGAACAGTTCGGCCGACCAGTGGGGTCCTTCCAGGCGGTCAAACACAACCTGGCCACCGCGACCGTCAACGTGGAGGCAGCGGACACCGCACTGATCTGGGGATCACAGCAAGACACCAACGCGTTCCGTGGTGCGCTCTTCGCGGTAGATCAGTGCATCGATGTAGCCGAGATCGCGGTGCACGTTCACGGCGGTCTCGGATTCACCTGGGAGGTCGGACTGCACTTCCCGCTTCGGAAGATGCTGAGCGTCCGCAGAATCATCGACCGTCTCGAGCGCGACCACACCTGAGACTGCACCTACGAGCAGCCGCCGGGCGCCAACCCGGCGGCTGCTTCGTCGTGCCTGCAGGCCGGCAACGACGGACAGCGCGACGTCCGGACGGTCGAGCAGTCCGGACGTCGCGGTGTGGCTCTGACGGGCCGTGAGCTCTACTCGTCGACGACTGCTCCCGCGCAGTTCACGAGACCGCCGTCGACGACGAACTCCGCACCGGTCGAATACGACGACTCGTCCGAGGCCAGGTAGACGATCAGGTTCGCGACCTCATCCGCCTCCCCGATCCGCCGAATCGGAGCAGCAAGCGAGGACAGATCCATGCCCTCCGTCAATGGAGTCCTGACCGTACCGGGGTGCACCGAGTTGGCACGCACGTTCTTGCCCCCGAGTTCGGCGGCAACGGACTTGGTCAGACCACGCAGCGCGAACTTGGATGCCGCGTAACCATGTTGGCCCGCGCTACCAGTCAGACCCGCCGTGGACGAGATATTGATGATCGACGCCGGAGCTGACCGAACGAGTTCGTCACGGGCAGCCTTGATGCCGATGAAGGACCCGGTGAGGTTGACGTTCAAGATGGTGTTCCACTGATCCAACGAGTAGTTCTCGAGAAACCCGAAATTGACGATGCCGGCGTTGTTTACCAGCACATTGAGTTTCCCGAACGTGCTGACCGCGGTCGCGACGGCATTCGCCCAGTCGTCCTCGCTGGTGACGTCGAGGTGGACGAAGACCGCGTTCTCGCCGAGTTCATCCGCGAGCAGCTTGCCAAGGTCGTCCAGGATGTCGCCGATGACGACCTGTCCGCCTTCGCGGACCACCGCACGAGCGTGGGCGGCGCCCATGCCCTGAGCTGCGCCGCTGACAAGAGCGACTTTGCTTTCGAGTCTGCCGGTCATAGAGATCTTGCTCCTTGGTTCGAGGAATGACGATGTCGGCTGCCACGCTCAGCCTCACAGGCCGATGTGTGGCATACACCACACAACTTCGGTCACCGCGTCAAAGACCGCAAGGGTAGGGGCGGTCGGGAAAGTCGGGTAGTCACTACTCTGCACCTGCGCGGTGATGCCCATCACAGTGGAGTGAAGGCAGTGGCCGGTGTCCTACCCGCCACGCCTGCTGATACCAGCGCCGCGACGTCCGCCAGCTCGGGGACATCGTGGCCCGTCCCAAGGCAGGAGACATTGCACTGATGACTGCGACAGTCGCTACGACGAGTCTGTTCACGAACGCCGATCACTACCACACCCCGTTGGGTCCCGATGGCACGCCGCACGCCTTCTTCGAGGCGCTGCGCGACGAAGCCGAGAGCACCCCCATCGGATGGAGTGAGGCCTACGGTGGGCATTGGGTGGTAGCCGGATACAAGGAAGCCCAGGCGGTCATTCAGAACACCAAGGCCTTCTCCAACAAGGGCGTCACGTTTCCGCGCTACGAAACCGGCGAATTCGAGCTGATGCTGGCCGGGCAGGACGACCCCATCCACAAGAAGTACCGCAAGCTCGTGGCGAAGCCGTTCTCACCGGAGGCGACCGACCTGTTCACCGAGCAGCTGCGTCAAACCACCAACGACCTGATCGATGAGCGCATCGAAAGCGGTGAAGGCGACGCGGCCACCTGGCTGGCGGACGAGATCCCGGCCCGGTTGACGGCCATTCTCCTCGGCCTTCCGCCCGAGGATGGCGACACCTACCGCCGGTGGGTCTGGGCCATCACACACGTGGAAAACCCGGAGGAAGGCGCCGCGATCTTCGGCGAGCTGGTAGCGCACGCCCGCGCTCTGATCGCCGAGCGCCGCGAGAACCCGGGCAACGACATCATGTCCCGCGTCATCATGTCCAAAGTGGACGGTGAAAGCCTCTCCGAAGACGACCTGATCGGCTTCTTCACGATCCTGCTCCTCGGTGGCATCGACAACACCGCACGCTTCCTCAGCTCGGTCTTCTGGCGCCTGGCGTGGGACATCGAGCTGCGTCGCCGCCTCATCGCCCACCCCGAACAGATCCCCGGCGCGGTCGACGAGCTGCTGCGCTTCTACGCTCCCGCAATGGTCGGCCGACTCGTCACCGAAGAGGTAACCATAGGCGACGTCACGATGAAGCCGGGCCAGACGGCCATGCTGTGGTTCGCGGTCGCCAACCGTGATCGCTCGGCGTTCGACTCTCCCGACAACATCGTGATCGAGCGGGAGCCGAATCGGCACCTGTCACTGGGCCACGGAATCCACCGTTGCCTGGGTGCACATCTGATCCGCGTCGAGGCACGCGTGGCGATCGGCGAATTCCTCGAGCGTATACCGGAGTTCTCGCTCGACCCGAACAAGGAATGCGAGTGGTTGATGGGCCAGGTAGCCGGCATGCTGCACGTGCCGATCGTCTTTCCCGAAGGTAAGCGACTGGCATGAGCGAACTCCGATCCCGGGCGATCGGCGAGCTCGAACCGTCCATCGCCATTGTGGGCAGCGGCCCGGCCGGCTGCTACACCGCGCAGATGCTGCGCAAGCGATGGGCGGCGGCGCAGATCGTCGTCTTCGAACGACTCCCCGTTCCATACGGACTGTTACGTTACGGCGTGTCCCCGGACCACCAGGGCACGAAGGCGGTCGCTCGGCAATTCGATCGGCTGTTCACCGACGGCGGCGTGCACCTGATCGGCAACGTCGAAGTGGGAAAGCATGTTTCGATCGATCAGCTCCAGGATGCATTCGACATCGTGGTTGTTGCGGCGGGGCTCGGGGCGGATCGCCCCCTCCCCGGCGTCGACGGTGACGGCGTCTACGGGGCCGGGCAGATCATGAGATGGTTCAACTCACACCCCGATGAACACTCGTTCACACCACATTTCGGAGCGACCACGACGATCATCGGCAACGGCAACGTGGCCGTGGATGTCCTGCGGCTCCTGGCCAAACACCGAGATTCGTTCACCGGCAGCGATCTGGATCCGCAGCGGATCGATCAGCAACCCTCCCGAATCCATGTGGTCGGAAGATCCTCCGCCTCGGCCGCCAAATTCGACAGCGTGATGATCCGAGAGCTGGCGGACATCGACGACGCAGTCTTCGACGTCGATGCCGTCGACGACACCGGCCACACGGACAAGAAAATTAAAGCCAAGATCGAGGCACTGCTAGATCTCACCACCGGACGTGCCGTGCCGCCGACGTCACGAGTCCACGTGAGCTTCCACTTCGGATGGACGCCGGAATCCATCGAGTCCAACCCAACCGGCCGCACACTGTCCCTTGTGGACACCGAGTCCCGGCAGGCGTCCAAGGTGATCGAGACCGACAGTGTCGTCACCGCCGTCGGTTTCGGGCACGGGCTGCGCCACGAGATCGACAGGACCCACCTCGAATCCAACCTGGCCGACCTCGACAGCGGCCTTCTGGACTCTGGGCTCTACTGCTCGGGATGGTTCCGCCGTGGACCCACCGGCGGCATCCCCGCCAACCGCCTGGACGCGAAGACGGTGTGCGCGCGCATCGTCGCGGACGTAGAGACCGGTGCAATCACGCCGGCGAAGATCGGTCTCCAGGCGCTCGCGGCGGACCTGCACCCCGACACAGTCGATTTCGCCGGGTGGCGAAGGATCGACGCGACAGAAGTGACACGCCCAGCACACGGCCGATGCCGCACGAAAGTGTCCGACATCGCGACGATGCTCGACCTCGCCAGAACCGTCACGGACCAACGTATAACCCCGAAACACGTCGAGAACCCGACAACCGACGCCGTCGGACACAAGGAGGAGAGATGAACGCACTGATCCTGTACGGGACCGAGACGGGAAATGCCGAAGCAACCGCGACGGCAATTTCCCAGGTACTCGCGGGAACCGTTGACTCGGAGGTTCACGACCTCGCGGACACGACGCCGGACGCAATGACACAGGCAGGCGCAGACCTCGTCGTTCTCGTGACCGCGACCCATGGTGAGGGCGACTTCGCCGGTGGCGGAGCGGACTTCTTCGAAGCACTGACCGAAACGAAACCGGACCTCACGGGCCTTCGCTTCGCCGTGTTCGGTCTCGGCGACAGCTACTACACCACCTTCAACCAGGCGGGCGAAACCGCAGCCACCATTCTGACAACCCTGGGCGCGACGCAGGTCGGCGACACCGCCCGGCACGACGCGTCCAGTGGTGACGACCCCGAGGAGATTGCAGAGGAGTGGGCACGCGAGGTCCTCGCGGCGCTGCCTGCGCCCGTGGCATCATAGACGAGATCGACAGTAGGCTGTGTCCACCCGAAGGGTGGGTTTCATGACAACGACGTCGAAGAATGCGCCCCGATCCATCACCGACCCGTGGCCGCTGATCGGCAGGGCAGCAGAGGTCGAAGACGTGTGCGCTCGGATCCGATCGAACCGCAGTGTGCTGCTCGCGGGTCCTGCAGGCGTAGGCAAGAGCCGTCTTGCGGGTGAGGTGCTCGACGAGCTGGCCCGGGAGGGCGTACAGACCGTGCGCATCAGCGCCACGACCGCGAGTTCGAACATCCCCTTGGGTGTGTTCGCGCCGATCCTGCCCACCACGGCGTGGGCGGGCAAGAGCGGCGCGGTCAACGACCGAGCAGATCTCCTCAGCCGATGCGCCACCACCCTGGTCGAGCAGTACCAGCCGGCACGGCTCGTGTTGCTCGTCGACGACATCCACCTGGTCGACGACATGTCCGCGACTCTGCTGTACCAATTGGCGGACACCGACCGGGTGACAATCCTGGCGACCTACCGCACCAAGGAAACCTCCCCCGAACATGTGGTGGGACTCTGGAAAAACGAACTCGTAGACCGCCTCGATGTGGAAGGGCTGGATACCGGCCACATCCACGAGATGATCAGACGCGCGCTCGGCGGCCCGGTCGACGATGCCACCATGGCCTACCTCGCAGGCAAGGTGCAAGGCAACATGCTGTTCCTGCGTGAGCTGGTGATCAGCCTGTATGAACGCGGCACTTTGCGCGACGACAACGGCATCTGGCGGCTACAGGGGGAGTTCGAGGCAACGGACCGGCTGGTAGAGCTGGTGACCAGCCGCATCGGTGTCCTCACCCCGGACGAGCACACCCTGATGGCCTACCTCGCATTCGGTGAACCACTCACCCTGTCCGAGATCGAACGGCTGAGCACCCTGGAGTGCACGCACCAGCTCGAGCAGAAGGGTCTGGTGGTCACCGAGATGGGCGGCTCCGACATCCAACTGCGCACGGCGCATCCGCTCTACAGCGAGGTGCTCCGTGGCAGCCTGCCTCTACTGCGGTCGCGGGAGTTGGTTCGCCGGCTGGCAGACACCCTCGAGCACGGCGGGCCGCAGACCGACCAGCGACTCATGAGAACCGCGGAATGGCGTCTGCTCGGTGGGGGCGGGGACCCCCACACGATGCTGGCGGCGGCGCACGTCACGCGGTGGCACTACGACTTCGGCCTCGCCGAGCGGATGGTGTCGGCAGTGTTGAACGAGGAACCGACGAATTTCGACGCACGCATTCTTCGTGCCCAACTCGCGGGGTTGCGCGGCAATACTCGGGAGTCGGCGCGCCTGCTCTCGTCGCTCGCCGACTCGGCGCGCACAGCGGACGAGGTACTCCGCGTCGCGGTTGCCAGACTGGACCACCGTGCGATCTACGCAGGCACCGTAGAGGAGGGACTTGGCGTTGCGTACGAGGCCGAGCGTGCATTGGCCGGAACCCCCTACGTCAACGACATCGCAGCTCGCCGTGCGGCGCTGATCCTGGGTAAGGAAGGCCCGGCCGGCGCAGTGGCGGTCACCGAGGGCTTGCTGTCGGAGGCGACCGGGTCCGCCCTGGTGTGGGCATGTATGCCCGGGGCCTACAGCCTCGCACGCACTGGACGGATCGACGAGGCACTCGACGCCGCTGCCCTCGGTCATCGCGTTCAGCTCGAGCTGGACGAGCCGATGGATTGGTACCCGTGTATGCACCGCTTCTACGAGGCGGAAGCGCATACCCATGCCGGGCGGTTCGATCGAGCCGAGGAGATCAGCCGAACTGAATATCGAGCGGCAGTGGATCACCAGGCCATCGAAGCGCAGGCGCTGTTCTGCTGGCAACGTGCGAAGACGGTCACCGAGTGCGGTAACCCGCACCGCGCTATCCGGCTGCTCTTGACCGCGATTTCGATCTACAGGCAACTGGGACGTCCCCAGTTCGTCCATTTCTGCAATTACTACCTGGCCGTGGCGCAGGCCATGGCAGGTGCTCCGCTGGAGGGAAGGAAATACTTAGCGGATCTGGATAGTTCCGGATTTCCGTCCACATGGTTCATGGGGGTCGATCCGATTCATTCGTCGGGCTGGGTGAACGCCTTGTCCGGAGACCTTCGGCGAGCGCACGCCGACTTCGAGCGTGCAGTTGCCGAGGGGGGCAGAATCGGCGATCTGGTTGGTGCGATCGCGGCGGCGCACAGCCTCGCTCGCACCGGTGCACCGCGCCGTGCCCGCGAGTTGTGCACTTCGCTGGCTCGCGCCATCGAGGGCGAACTCGTGGTGGCGCGTGTGGCGCACATCCACGCTCTCGACTCCGCCGACCCGGAGGAACTGGGCGAGGTGAGCGAGCGCTTTGAAAGGATGGGCGCAACATTGCTCGCCGCGGAGGCGGCGTCGGATGCTGCCCCGATCTGGCAGGAACGCGGCGATCGACGACGCGCCACCGCGTGCCGCCTGCGCGCGAACGTCCTGGCCGGAAAGTGTGAGAACCCGGTCACGCTGTCGCTGAGTGGTGCCGACTGGAGCTCGAAACTCACTGCGGCGGAGAAAGAAACCGCCCTACTCGCCGCGTCTGGTCGATCCAACAAGGTCATCGCCACCCAGCTGTCCATCTCGATCCGCACCGTGGAAAACCGGCTACAGGGCGTCTACGTGAAGCTCGGTATCCACGGTCGGCACGAACTCCCGGGAGTGGTCTCGGAGTACACCGAGACCAACTGACTCCTGCACGAAGACACTTGCGGTCTCCCGAGGGCCGTAGGGGCGCGACGTGGTGTGAAAAGTCGTATCACGTTGCTCGCCAGATTGATTCAACCATTCCCCATAGCGATCGACCGATCTGGGAAAAATTTTCCCGGACTCTTGTCAACCGATCGTTTGGTGGTATGGTGACCATCACACCAAGAGCGTGACCATTCGCCGAAAGGTAAACCCGTGAAGTTTGCGATGTTCCAGACCCCGTTCATGCGCCCCGAGCGCACCCCTCGACAGGTGTTCGACTTTGCGGTGGACCAAGCCATCGAGTGCGACCGTCTCGGTTTCACCGAGTACTGGATCGGCGAGCACGCCACCATGTCGTGGGAGTCGATCACCAATCCCGAGCTGATCATTGCGGCGTCGGCCCGGCAGACACAGAAGATCAAGCTGTGCCCCGGTGCCCACCTGCTGCCGTACCACAACCCGGCCTCCCTCGCGGCGCAGGTTGCCTGGATGACCCACGTCACCGAGGGTCGCTACATCCTCGGAATTGGATCCGGTGGCTACCCCAGTGACGCGAAGCTCCGCGGACTGAAGGACATGTCCACAAATCACAAGCGCACCACCGAGGCGCTCGAAATCATGAAGAACGTCTGGGAGAGCAAGCCCTTCCAGTTCGACGGTGAGTTCTACAGCGCCGGCTACCCGGAGAACGACGAACATCACGAGTACCGGAGCACCGCGCCGTACGGCGGCAAGGTCGAGATCGGGCTCGCGGGCCTGAGCCCCAACTCGCCGTCGCTGTCGTTCGCGGGCCGCAATGGCTACAACGCGCTCTCCGTGTACGCCGGTGAAGCGGCTATTGCGAATCACTGGAACACCTACGAGCAGGCGGCCACCGAAGCCGGTATTTCGGTCAATCGCGAGAACTTCCGCGTTGTGCGTGACGTCATCGTCGCCGACACCGACGCCGAGGCCCGCAAGTTGGCCGTCGAAGGCGGCATCGGCAAGGCGTGGATGGAGTACCTCATCCCGGTCTACAAGCAGTTCGGGCTGCTCCAGGCGATGCTCCCCGACATGGACATGGCTGACGTGACTATCGACGACATTGTC
This sequence comes from Rhodococcus oxybenzonivorans, assembly GCF_003130705.1. Classification (NCBI taxonomy): domain Bacteria; kingdom Bacillati; phylum Actinomycetota; class Actinomycetes; order Mycobacteriales; family Nocardiaceae; genus Rhodococcus; species Rhodococcus oxybenzonivorans. The sequence goes on from NZ_CP021354.1 coordinate 3,173,231, forward strand.
GAGAAGGTATGGATCGTCGGTTCGCCCGACACGGTCGCCGAGAAGCTGAGCGCCGTGTGCGAGGCCACCGGAGGGTGGGGCACGACATTGGTCTACGGCCATGACTACCTCGACGATGTCAAGCCGTGGAACTACTCCCTCCAGCTGCTCACCGAAGAGGTCGCGCCGAAGATGGCGTGACGGCACATCCCCACCGAAGAACCGACGAAAGGTAGTTGCACGATGACCACACAGCCATCGACCGCCCGGACGTCGGCGGCGGTCCCCGTCGTCGAGAAGTTTATCGAGGCGTACAACAGCGGAGACGTCGCCGCCATCCTCGAGGTGACCGCTCCTGACCTGACGGTCGAGCACCATAACCGGGGCGTCAAGGTCGACAGCGCGCAGGCCTTCGCCGACCTGCTCGCATCCTTTGCCGGGGCGTTCCCCGACAAGCACTTCGAGAACCGCCGCGCTCTGCACGTGGTGGACGACAACACAGTTCTGGTCGAACAGACATGGGTGGCCACTGCGATTGCAGACGTACCGGGATGGGCGCAGACCGGGGAGACGGTGCGACTGGATGTGTGCACCCGGTTCACCGTCCACGAAGGGGTTGTCACGGAGTACCACGACTATGGATAACGGGCGTACGCAGATGCGGTTCGATGGGCAGGTCGTCGTCGTCACCGGTGCCGGTCGCGGCCTGGGCCGTGAACACGCCCTGCAGTTCGCGGCGCGTGGCGCGAACGTGGTCGTCAACGATCTCGGTGTCGAATCCGGGAGTGACGGCGCAGACATCAGCGTCGCTCAGACCGTCGTCGACGAAATCGCCGCCGCCGGCGGGACCGCGGTGGCCGATACCCACAGCGTCGCCGACGCCGACGGTGCCGCCGCCGTGATCGCTACCGCGACAGAGGCGTTCGGTCGAGTAGATGTTCTGGTCAACAACGCCGGCATCATCTCCTACGGACTCTTCGGGGACCTGAGCGACGACCAGTGGCACCGCATGCAATCGATCACCGTAGACGGGACCTACTTCATGTCCCGAGCGGCATGGCCGGTGTTCCGGGCGCAGGGTCGGGGAGTGATCGTCAACACCACCTCGAATGCGGGATTCGCCGGGTGCCCACAGCTGAGTCACTACGGGACGGCCAAGCTGGCGATCGCCGGTCTGACCAAGAGTCTTGCCCTCGAGGGTGAAGAACTCGGAATTCGTGTGAACGCGATTGCGCCGATGGCCATCACCCGAATGAACAGGGATGCCTTCTTCAGTGGTGCCGAGCGTGAGTCCGAGGACTGGCAGGGAGAACTTCGTAGCGGGAAGATCCCGATGGGGCCGGCGGAGATCGTGTCACCCACCGTCCTGTGGCTGGCACACCAATCGACCACGGTGAGCGGCGAGATCTTCAGCACCTCGTCGGGGAAAGTCGCCCGGGTTGCGTTCGTAGTGGGGGAGGGGTGGTTCGATCCGAACCACACACCCGAAGACCTTCGTGACAACGGACGAGTGATCGGCGAACTCGGCGACTTCATCGAGCCGAAGTCGACCAACGACGAATTAGCACTCATTCCGCCGTTGTTCGCTGGGCACGTCCACACCTGACAGGTGTCTCGATCGCCAAGCAGGAGGGCGTCTCGTCGAGACAGTCGTGCCCCGGCAGGTCGGGCTCGGGTGAGCTCGGTGCGCTCATGAACTGCGTCGGCGCCGAAGATTGAAGAGGCCGATCACGGCACGAGGAAGTCCCCCTTCAACGAGGCGAAAGTGCAGACCCGAAACGCTGCCTTTCACTGAATTGTTCACCGGACCGAGTTCCACTGCACAGAGGCCCGCTCTGCCAAATGCTCGCTGGCAGGGCGGGCCGACGTCGCTCCTGCGGCCTGAGACGAGAAAGAGAAAACGGAAATGGCTGATCGAAAAGAACTGCCCTACGACGAGCTCCCAGAGCTCGGGAATCTCGGAGTCCGGCATAGTTGGGAGGTGTTGCCGAAGGAATTCGGGACCCTCGACCGGCTAGACGAAGGGTCCGTCACACGCGGTGTGCGATCGGTGTCGAGTGGCAAGACATTCGGCCTGTCCCTGCCGCTGACCACGTTCGACCCGCCACTGTTCGGACGTCCGAGTGTCAAGCATGAGGTCTTCGAGGCCGGGAGGAACACCTACGAGGACAACATCGATTCGTTCAATCCGCAGTCGGCGTCGCAGTGGGACGGGTTGGGCCACGTACGTGCCCGTGAGCACGGCTACTTCGGTGGGATCACCGACGACGCCGAAGCGCACAGTGCGCTGAGCGTGCACCGCTGGGCGCAGCACGGGATTGTCGGCCGGGGTGTCCTGCTCGATGTAGCTGGGCACTTCGAGCGGACCGGCGCCGAGTGGGACCCTTTCGCCGGCTCGATCCTGCAGGTGGCCGACCTCGAAGCGGTTGCGCAGGCGCAGGATGTGACCTTCGAACGAGGAGACATCTTGTGCGTGCGCACGGGCTGGGTGGCGGAGTACCGCACTCGCAAGGGAGCGGGCGAAGACATGACCACTGCAGGCGACAGATTCTCCGGCCTGTCTGCGGCGGAACCGATGGCGCGTTTCCTGTGGGACTCCGGATTCGCGGCAGTGTGCACCGACAACCCCGCCGTCGAGAGCGCGCCCGGCAATCGTGAGGACGGGTCGCTCCACCGGCGGCTCATTCCGGCGCTCGGCTTCGTCCTGGCCGAACTGCTGGACTTCGACGCACTGGCGGCTCATTGTGCGGGTAGTGGCCGCTGGGACTTCTTGTTCACCGCTGCGCCGCTGCCCTTGGAGGGTGCGGTGAGTTCCCCAGCCAACGCGGTCGCGATCACATAACCCCCGTTGACTGGTGAGGTCCGGATCACATACAGTGAATCTACCAACCAATCGTTTGAATACGTTACGTCCTGTACGTTGATGAAGGGTCAAGACATGAACCAGCCGATCATTGACGCAGCCGAGTTCCGGCGCGTGCTCGGTCACCTTCCGACCGGTGTGGTGGTAGTGACATCGACTGTCGACGGTGCGCCGGTCGGCATGGCCTGCAACTCTTTCACCTCGATCTCGCTGGACCCCGCACTCGTCGGCTTCAGTGTCGCGCACACCTCGAGCACCTGGCCCCCGATCCGGACAGAAGGCAGCTTCTGCATCAACGTCCTCGCAGAAGATCACGCCGACCTCACGCGTAACTTCTCGCGCAAGGGCATCGACCGTTTCGAAGGTGTGGACTGGCAGGCGCGCTCGGGCGGCCCGGGTCTCGACGGCGCGGTCGCTTGGATCGACTGCACCCTCTGGCGTGAATACGAAGCAGGCGATCACATGATCGTGCTCGGCAAGGTCCACTCCATCGAGGCGGCGCCCGACGTATCACCACTGGTGTTTTGCAGGGGCGCCTACGGTGCATTCGCGACAGCCCTCAACTGACGCGACCGGCGAACCACGAACAACGACCTCGAACACAATTCCCCGAGCGGGAAAGTCACCAGGAGAAGCACTATGAGCCTGACTCATCAGGAGATCAGAGAGATCGTCCTCGCGCTGCAAGATTCCGAATGGGATCAGGCGGCCGTGACGGTCGGCGATGTACGCATCGCCCTCGGACGCAACGGCGTCGATCTGCTGCCCGCATCGGCGCCGACCACTGGGGCCACCGCACCGCCGGTCCCGGCACCGGCCGCCGCGCCGGCGACCCCTCCCGCGCCGGTCGCCGCGGCCCCCGTGGTACCCGCAGCACCTGTGGCGCCCCCCGCAGCACCAACACCGAACGTATCGGACGTAGACGGCCACGTCGTGACCGCACCCAGCGTCGGGGTCTTCTGGAAGACACCGCAGCCGGGGCAGCCACCGTTCGTCGAGATCGGGTCCGAGGTGGAGGCCGGCGACACCCTCTGCATCATCGAGGTCATGAAGCTGATGAACAACGTCACCGCCGACGTCGCAGGCACCATCGTCGCCATCCACCAGGACAACGCCACCCAGGTGGAGTTCGGCACCGCGCTGTTCACCATCGCGCCCCGGGACGCGTGAGAACATGCGTCGAGTACTGATCGCCAACCGCGGCGAAATCGCGGTACGTATCGTTCGAGCATGCTTCGACGAGGGAATCGAGAGTGTTCTCGCCGTCTCCGACTGCGACCGCGACTCCCTGGCAGCGCAACTTGCAGACCGGATCGTGGTCATCGGCCCGAGTTCGGCATCCGACAGCTACCTCTCCGTCGACCGCATCGTCGCAGCCGCTTTGTTCGCAGACTGCGACGCCATCCACCCCGGTTACGGATTCCTCTCGGAAAGAACCGATCTCGTCGAAGCCTGCGCCGAGAACGGTGTGACCTTCATCGGTCCGCCGGCAGAGGTCATGCGCCGATCGGGCGACAAACTCACCGCACGTCGCACCGCCGACGAGCTGGGCATCCCGACAGGATCGGGCACAGCCGGTCTGCTGACGGTGGAGGACGCACTTGCCGCAGCCGACGAACTGAACGACTACCCGTTGCTGCTCAAAGCATCCGCCGGAGGCGGTGGCCGCGGGATGACGGTGATTCGCAGCCGGGAAGACGTGCAGCAGCACTTCTCGCGGTCGAGCAACGAAGCCGAGCGAGCGTTCGGTGACGGCACCATCTACCTGGAGCGGTACGTAGAGTTCGCCCGCCACGTCGAGGTTCAGATCATGGCCGATACCCACGGCAACGTCTGCCACCTCGGCGAGCGGGACTGTTCGACACAGCGCCGATACCAGAAACTCGTCGAGGAGGCCCCCGCCGTCGGGCTCCCACAGGACCTGCTCGAGCGGGTACGGAACGCCGCCGTCGATCTCGCGAAGGGGCTCGGATACGTCGGAGCGGGGACCGTGGAGTTCCTCGTCGACACCGAACGCGACGACTTCGTCTTCCTCGAGGTCAACGCCCGCGTGCAGGTGGAGCATCCGGTTACCGAAATGGTGACTGGCATCGACATCGTTCGCGAGCAGCTGCGCGTCGCGCAAGGACTTCCGCTGTCGTTCACCCAGGACAGCGTCACCCTCGGCGGACACGCCATCGAATGCCGAATCAACGCCGAGGACGCACGGAACAATTTCCTCCCCCGACCCGGGCGCATCGACCACTGGGTCGCGCCGCAAGGCGCCGGAATCCGCGTTGACACCTATGCCTTCCCCGGTGCCGCGATCCCCCCGTACTACGACTCGATGATCGCGAAGCTGATCGTGCATGCGGACACCCGCCAAGACGCGATCGACTTGATGGCACGCGCCCTGAAGAAGCTCCGCATCGAGGGCGTTCCCACCACGGTATCTCTGCACTCGGCCCTCATGGCGGACAAGGCATTCCAGCACAGCCCTGTCACCACCAAGTGGCTCGAGAACGAATTCCTACCCACCTGGGAGGAGCAGATCTCATGACAACCATCGAGTTCGTGGACCAGACTCTGCGTGACGGCCAGCAGAGTCTGTGGGGCCTGAAGATGCGCCCCTACCAGGCAGCCGATGCCCTCGAACACCTCGACCGCGCGGGTTACCGAGTCGTCGACCTCACCGGCCCCGGCATGTTCACGGTGCTGCTGCGCACATTCAAGGACGATCCTTGGGCAGCAACAGATTTCCTGACCCAGGGTCTGAAGAACAACGTAGTCCGCTGCGGCATGCGCACCATCAGCGTCATCGGCTTCAACCATACCCCCGACTCGATCATCGACCTGTGGATCCAGACGTTGATCAAACACGGCGTGACCAGTTTCTGGATCTACGACTGTCTCTACGACATGCCGACGATGTATCGGCTCGCAAAGGTGATTCACGACAACGGTGGTGTGGCCGTTCCGGCGGTGATGTATGGCTTGACCGGCGCGCACGACGACGACTTCTTCGCTCAGCGGGCCAAGGAGATGGCCTCCTGGAAGGGAGTGCAAACGATCTACGTCGAGGACGCGGCCGGCGTGCTCAAACCCGAACGCGCTGCAACCTTGCTGCCGGCGATCCGCGCCGCCACCGGCACGATTCCCCTCGAACTGCACTGCCACAACACCACCGGGCTCGCCCCGTTGAACTACATCGAGGGCATCAAAGCGGGATTCACGATCCTGCACACGGCGTCCCGGCCGATGGCCAACGGGCCATCGCTGCCGTCGACCGAGGCAATGACCACCATCGTCGAATCGATGGGACACACCCACGGCCTCGACAAGTCGACATTCGCACCGGTCGCCGCCAACTTCGAATGGGCGGCGCGCGACGCCGGATTCGAGCCGTCGGTGCCAGCCGAATACGACCCGCGGATCTACGACCATCAGCTGCCCGGAGGAATGACCGGCACACTGATCAGCCAGCTGCAGCAGCATGGAATGGCCGACAGGTTCCCTGCGGTGCTCGAGGAGATCCCCCGGGTGCGTCAGGAACTGGCATCCCCGATCATGGCGACACCGTTCAGCCAATTCGTCGGCATCCAGGCGGTTCTCAACGTGGTGACCGGCGAGCGGTACAAGCTGATCCCGGACGAGGTCATCCGCTACGCGATGGGCCATTACGGCCCACTGATCCGTGACGTCGACCCGACGGTGATGGACAAAATCCTCGATTCCGCTCGCGCCAAAGAGTTCCAGGGCTGGGTCCGTCCACAGCCCAGCCTCGGTGAGATCCGTGCACAGTTCACACCGGGCATCAGCGACGAAGAGCTCCTGATGCGATTCATGACATCCGACGAAGAGGTCGACGCCATGCTCGCCGCCGGCCCGATCCGGACCGATCCCAGGCGAAGCGAGAACGAGATCGTCCGAACCATCCAGGACCTGGCTCGCGGTGCGAGCGAGGTCACCTCGCTGTCCATCGCGCAGCCCGGATGGTCCTTGAACGCCTGCAAGAATCACTGAGCACACGCCGTCGAAGGCAGAGGAAGCCCCCGAGTACTACTCGGGGGCTTCCGTCATCTCCGCGGGCAAGCCTGTTGCTACGCGTCCAAGACCAGATCGCGAACCACGTTCCGTCGAATCTTCATGCTCGTCGTCCGCGGGAGCGACTCGACGATCTCGAGTCGGGTGGGTTTCTTGTAGGACGCCAGCGTTCGCCGACAGTGGTCCTGCAATTCGTCGAGGGTCAGGTGAGCATCCGGATGCAGCGCGACGACGGCGACAACGGACTGTCCCCATCTCGGATGCGGGGCCCCGATGACCGCGCACTCGGCCACCGACGGGTGGTTTGCGATGGTCGTCTCCACCTCTGACGGATAGACATTCATTCCGCCGCTGACGATGAGATCGGTTCGCCGGTCGCTCACGTACACGAAACCAGCCGCGTCGATGCTGCCGAGGTCCCCGGTGTAGTACCAACCGCCGACGAGGGCCGCAGCGGTCGCCTCGGGCATGTTCCAGTATCCGCGCATGAGGGCTGGTGACCGGACGACGATCTCGCCGACAGAGGTACCGTCCCGTGGCAGCTCGACCCCGTTCTCGTCCACCACCTTGATCGCCGTTCCCTCCACACTCCGGCCGACCGAGGCAAACGGGTCCGCCGCGGGGCTGGTCGGTTCGAAGTCTCCGGGACGTGTGGCGGTGACGAGCCCCCCGGAATTCTCGGTCATACCCAGGCCCTCGATCAGGGTGTCACCGAGGACGGCGTAGAGCGTGCGCAGCTTGTCGGGTCCGGCCTTCGAGGCGGAGTGCAGCACGGAGCACAGGCTCGCGATGCGAGCAGGTGCCGCCGCTGCCGCGGCGGCGAACTCCTCGATGAGCGGTGAGGGTATGTAGGTGAACGTGACCCGGTGGCGCTCGACGGCGTCGACGAGTTGCGGGACGGACCACCGACCGAGGATCACCACCGTCCCACCCAAGCGAAGGTGGGTGAGTACGTGGGCCGGGACCGTCGCGACGAACGACATCGAACCCGTGAGCGCGCACACGCTCCGTTCGGGCAGCCGGTAGGCGCGGGTGTTCGACTCGGCGATGGCCGCGACGCTTCGGTGCGTCATGACAGCGCCTTTCGGCCTGCCGGTCGTGCCGCTGGTGTATCCGATGATGAACGGGTCGTCGCCGTTCACTGCGACCGCGACGTCGGGTAGCGTGTCGCCCTGGTGGACGAGCGTGTCGAACGCATTCGTGCCGGGTGGCGCGGCGTCCGGGACATCACCGATCACCACGGTTTCTGCATCCGGAGCGGGCAGTCCGTTCACCACGGCCAGATGGTCGGCGCTCCACACGATGACGCGGGGTGTGCAGTCTGCGACGAGGACGGCAGCCTCGGTGGGCGTGAGGCGCGTGTTGATCGGGACAATGATTGCGCCGACACGAGCGGCCGCGAGATACAGCTCGACGTACTCGATACCGTCGTCGACGATAGCCGCGATGCGGTCACCGGGCTCTGCGCCCAGACGTGACAGCGATCGAGCGAGCGAACGAACGGTGCGTGACAGTTCGGCGTAGGTCCGGGTGCACCCGTCCGGTGCCACGAGGGCGATGCGATCCGGCTGGCGGGAGGCATGTTCGTCGACGCACTCGGTGATGGTGGCGCAGGTCATGGCGATCTTTCGGGAGGGAGTGCTCAGGGGCTCATGGATTTGATGGTCATCGAGGCGAACTGCCGGGTGATGGCCTTATCGGAGAGTCGCCGCTGCGCGCTCGGCTTGTGCCAGGTGGGCACACTGTTCAGGGCGCCCAGGATGAATCGAATGGAGAGACGGAGGTCGACGTCACCGATTGCGCCGCTCTTCTTGGCGCGCGCGAGCAATGTGTACAAGTGCTGTTCGAAGCGACGTCCGGCAGCCTCGACCTCTTCGAGGCGCTCACCTGTCAGGCGTCGCCCTTCGTTGAAGTAGATCGCGACGCGTTCGACGTTGTCGAGGTACCACTGCATGAGTTCTCGTAGAAGCTCGTCGAGTTCCTCGATCGGATCGAGGCCCTTGGCCGACACTCTCTCGAAGATTGCTTCGGACTGGATGTGCGACTCCTTCATGATGCGGAGCAGCAGGTCCTCTTTGGAATCGAAGTAGTAGTACAGGCTGCCCTTGAGGACCCCCACCTCGTTCGCCACATCTTGAAGGGATGCGCCTGCGAAGCCCTTCTCGTAAAAGATCCGGACCGCGGCTTCCATCACCTCGGCGTCGCGATTTCGACGCTCGCCCTTTGCTGGACGAGGCGTGGTGGCGGAGTTCGAACTTCTTGGCACTGGAATCCCCTCAGCTGCGGTGATGCAACCATACGTTTGGTGGGTATCTTAGGTGGCTCTTGACACAGTGTCGAATCAGGACCTAGTTTATCAAACAATCGTTTGGGAGATTAGTGTTCCCGGCCTACGAACGGAGTTCCACACGTGACGCACGAGATTTCAACAGCTTCCGGCTCCGAATTCGCGCACGAAGCAGGCAGCTGGCTTCAGGAAAACGTCCCCCGCAGATGGCGCGAACACCGCGGGACTCTGGACGAACACGAAGCGATCGACATCCGACGCCAATGGGATCGCCAGTTGTACGAGGCCGGATACTCGGGTCTATCGCTGCCCAAGGAATTCGGTGGTCAGGGACTCGGCCTCGCCGAAGAGGTGGCATTCAGCGAGCTCGCCGCACAGGCTCAAGCACCTGACGGACTGGCTCGTATCGGCAGGATCCTGACAGCCCCGACGCTGATCGCCCACGGAACGGAGCAGCAGCGGGAACGATTCCTGCCGCCGATCCTGCAAGGACGCGAGACCTGGTGCCAAGGGTTCTCCGAGCCCGGCGCGGGGTCCGACCTTGCCGGCGTGAGCTGCCGCGCGGACAAGGTAGACGGTGGCTACGAGATCACCGGCCGCAAGATCTGGACCAGTTTCGCGGCGTACTCCGATCGATGCCTGATGCTGGCCCGGACCAGCCAGGACGCACCCCGCCACAAGAACCTGTCGATGTTCCTGCTCGACATGAATCAGCCGGGTGTCGACATCGGCACCATCAAGCAAATCTCCGGCGGCACGCATTTCGCCGAAGTGCACTTCGACCGGGTCTTCGTCTCCGACGACGAGTTGATCGCCGAGGAAGGCTCCGGCTGGCGCGTCGCGATGACGACCCTCATGAACGAGCGCGGCGGTGTCGAGGCGGCCAGTCGCTACGTGGAGATGCGGGCCGACATGGACCTGCTTCTCGCGATGTGCGGTGACGATCCGCGTCGAGCCGATGTCCTCGCCGACCTCGATCGACGCACCGAACTCGTGCGATGGCAGATCTCCAAGGCCGTGCACCTCGAGGCCGACGAGACCGAGTTCGTTCGTGCCACATCGATTCTGAAAGTGCTGTGGAGCGAGCTCTGGCAGGAGATCACCACAGTCGGCCTCCGGTTCTCCAGCGCGGCCCACCGAGAGCACTGGCGATACCAGTATCTCGAAAGCCGGTCTGCATCGATCTTCTCGGGCACCTCCGAGATCCAACGAAACATCATCAGTGAACGAGTTCTGGGGCTGCCGCGATGACCACCATATCCATCACCGAAGCGACCGATATGGGCGCAGCTGCAGCCGAAGGACTCCGCGAAATCCTGGAGAAGAGCGTCGGCCGCCGTAACATCGCCACGTTCGCCGAATCGGAATCGCCTGTTCCGTGGGACTCGCTGGTTCGAGCCGGATGGGTGGAGATCGCCGACGACTCCGGTCCGGACGGACTGACTCTCCGTGACCTCGTGGAGGTCGTGCGGGTCTGGGGCGGCTACTGTGTGCCGTTGCCGCTGGTGGTCACCCTCGTCGCACGCAGGAACAGCGTCGCGGCCCGCGAGTACGACGGCCCGGTCACACTCTCGGTACCGACCCCGCAGACGACTGCCGGGTGGGGCCTGGTCCCGTTCGGGCAGCGCACCGACATCGGCGTTCTCGACTCGTTCGACGGCGGCGCCGTAGTACCGGTCCCAGAGTCTTCCGAGGCGAACTTCGCGCCGACGCTCGAGGCCGCCGAGATCCCGTGGACCACACCATCGACCGATACTGCTGCACGGGAGCTGGCTGTGCTCTGGGCGGCGGAAGCCGCCGGGATCGCACGCACACTCGTCACCATCAGCGTCGAATACACCCGTCAGCGCCAACAGTTCGGTAAGCCCATCGGTTCGTTCCAGGCGGTTAAACACATTCTTGCCGACGCACACATCTGCGCCGAGCAGTCCGACACCTCCGCCCTGTGGGCGGCCGCCGATCCGGCGCGGGCATTCGAGGTCTCTGTGCACGCGATCGAGCAGGCCGTCGGCGTGGCCGAGCGCGCCATCCAGGTGCACGGCGGAATGGGGTTCACCTGGGAAATGGGCCTGCATTTCTATTTACGCCATTTGCTGACATTGCGCGATCTCGTCTCCGGTCTCACTGGATCCCACCGTTCCTGACCAGGCACTGCACGCAGTTCCCTTCCCGAGGATGTCGACATGGATCAGACGACAGTTCCCACAGCGTCCACAGGCGCCGTGAACGGCCGCCGTGCCGCTTTCGCAGGTGGCGTCGGCACGATGATCGAGGGGTACGACTTCAGCATGTACGGCTACATGGCCGTCATCGTCGCCCCGTTGTTCTTCCCCTCCGACAACGCGGTCAGCTCCCTACTCCTCACGCTGTCGGTGTTCGCGGCCGCCTATGCGGCGCGCCCACTGGGCGGAATAGTGTTCGGATACGTCGGTGACCGTGTCAGCAGACGCGCCGCACTGATGACGACCCTGCTCTGCATGGGCCTGTCGAGCGCGGCGATCGGTATGCTGCCGACCGCACTCGCGATCGGCCCCGTCGCATCAGTGGCGCTCGTATGTCTGCGTCTACTGCAGGGCTTCTCCGTCGGAGGAGAGGTCGCCGGTGCCGCGACGCTGGTATCCGAAGCAGCGCCCGCGGGGCGACGCGGACGGTACGGCGCTATGAATCCGTTCGGTGCCACCCTCGGATTCGCGCTGGCGTCCGCGGTCGCCGGGTTGGTGTCGCTCCTGACGACCGACGAGCAAATGACGTCCTGGGGCTGGCGGATCCCCTTCCTTGTTGCGCTGCCGCTCGCAGGTATCTGCCTTGCACTGCGCAGATCACTGGTCCATCAGCCCGCCGCCGACCAGGTCCGCCCCACGTCCTCACCGGTGGCCGACGTGTTGAAGAACTGGAAGCGGCCCCTGCTGCAGTCCTCCGGCATCAGCCTGGCGGTCAACGGCTCAGCCTACTTCGGTCTCACGTACCTGAGCATCCACTTGATCACTGAACTCGGCTATCCCAAGACCGGTGTCTACTGGACCACCACGGTGGTAGTGGCGATCTCGGCGTGCTTGATGCTGCTGACGGGGCGACTCGGCGACCGCATCGGTCTCACGGGACTCGCGGGTATCGGACTGACCGGGTTTTTTGCGGTCACCGCAGGGGCGATGGCAGTGATGGGCTCGGGCAGCCTTCTCGTCGCCGGCATTGCGTTCATGGTGATCATGGTCAACTCGTCGTTCCTGCAGGTTGCCGGCTATTCGATGATCCCGGAACTGTTCGACCAGAAGGTCCGATACACCGGCACGGCGCTGGGCTGGAACATCGGTGTGGTGATCGCCGGAGGCACCGCGCCGGTGGTGTGCGTGTGGTTGGTCGAGCGGACCGGCAACGCCCTCTCGCCTGCGCTTTTCGTGATGGGAGTGTGCGTCGCAGGCGCACTCGCGGTGTTCTCGGTACGTCGAGCGAACGCTTACAAGGGCGTGATCCGGTCGGGATGTTGTCACTCGATGTGATGCAGGCTACAATTCAAACGACCGGTTGGTGGTTTAGGTTCGATCCGCGACCGCCGACCCTCAGAGAAAGGCGGAGGACATGGACTCGGAACGATCGGTCGAATCGGCAATAGCGGCACTCTCGAGTGGCGGAATGGTCGTGGTCGCCGACGACCATGACCGTGAGAACGAAGGCGATCTCGTCATGGGTGCCGCCTCGATGACCGACCACGCGATGGCATTCTTCCTCCGCCACGGCAGCGGCATCGTCTGCACACCGATGACCGCGCAGCGCGCGCGCCAGCTCGAACTCCCGCTGATGGTTGCGGCGAACAAGGACCGAATGGGCACTGCATTCACGGTTACCGTCGACGCCGTCGACGCCGGAACAGGCATTTCCGCAGCCGACCGGGCCACTACGGTCCGTACCGTCGCCGATCCGAATACCGCGCCGTCCGACCTCTCCCGCCCAGGCCACATGTTCCCACTCATCGCGCAGGACGGTGGCGTCCTGGCGCGCCGCGGGCACACCGAAGCAAGTGTCGACCTGATGTCGCTTGCCGGCGAGTTGGAGCCGACCGCAGTGATCACCGAACTGGTCGACGACGACGGCGTCCCGATGTCCGGAGCGACGCTGACCGACTTTGCGGCACAATGGAATCTACCGTTCATCACCGTGGCAGACCTCGTCGCTTACCGGCTCCGCCACGCCGCACCGATCGCAACATCGCCGGCCGCGGCAGTCCTGCCCGTGTCCAGCGCACGCATCGACACCGACCACGGACCCTTCACGGCGCACGTATTCCGCGACCGGGTGGCGGGCGTCGAGCATGTCGCGCTCGCCCTCGGCCTCGAGACGCCCCCCGCCGGCGCCGTAACGGTCCGCGTGCACAGTGAATGCCTCACCGGCGATGCATTCGGCTCACGGCGGTGCGATTGCGGCCCACAACTACAGGACGGTCTTCGGGCGATCGCCGCCTCCGGCGCAGGCGTGCTCGTCTACCTGCGCGGTCACGAAGGGCGCGGTATCGGTATCGCCAACAAGCTCGCTGCATACGCACTGCAGGAACAGGGCGCTGACACCGTCGACGCCAACATCGAGCTCGGACTTCCTGTCGATGCGCGTGAATACGATTTCGCCGCCGCGATCCTGGGCTACTTCCGGATCGAGTCCGCGGACCTGATCACCAACAACCCGGAAAAAGTGGCAGCCCTCCAGAGATTCGGTATCGAAGTCCGACGACCGATCGACTCGCCAGTGCACTGGGGCACCCACAATGTCCACTATCTGCAGACCAAGCGTGAACGCATGGGGCACATCTTGCCCGAGACGCCACACCAGTTCCTGCAATGCAAATCTGTCTGAATGAAGTCCGCTCAGCGTTTTCGACGGCGGTGACGACGCGGCCTGACGCGGACCGAACGACGACCACCAGAGCAACGATGACGCCGACGTTCCGTCGCGGCTCCTGAATGAAAGTTGTGAGATGAACAAGCAGGTCGGAAGTCCTGAAGAGGCGATAGCCGGTATCGAGGACGGATCCACGATCATGATCAGCGGCTTCGGCCCGCCCGGGCAACCGGTGACACTGATCGAGGCACTCCTCGACGCCGGCGTCACAGATCTGACGGTGATCAACAACAACGCCGGCGCCGGCGGCGAGGCCATCGGCCAGCTCTTCGCCGCGAAGCGAGTACGCAAAGTGGTGTGCTCGTTCCCCAAGGCGATCGGCTCGACCATATTCGACGAGCTGTACCACGCGGGCGAGATCGAACTCGAGCTCGTTCCCCAAGGAACGCTCGCCGAACGTATCCGGGCAGCGGGCGCCGGCATCGGCGGATTCTTCACCCGCACCGGATACGGCACCGAACTGGCCGAAGGCAAAGAGGTCCGCGAGATCGACGGCAAGGGCTACGTCTTCGAAAAGCCCCTCTTCGCCGACGTTGCCCTGGTGAAGGCCCGAGCGGCCGACCGGTTCGGCAACCTCGTCTACCGCAAAACGGGCCGCAACTTCGGCCCGGTCATGGCCACTGCAGCGGCACTGACCGTCGCTGAGGTGGACGAGATGGTTCCCGTAGGCGACCTCGATCCGGAAGTAATCGTGACGCCAGGCATTTTCGTCGACCGCATCCTCTGCGACTCTTCCCTGAAGGGACACTGACATGGTTCTGTCTCGCAAGGACATCGCGTGCCGCGTCGCGCAGGATATCCCCGACGGTTCCTACGTGAACCTCGGAATCGGAATCCCGACTCTGGTAGCCGATTTCATTCCCGATGGACGTGAAGTCATTCTTCATACCGAAAACGGGATGCTCGGCATGGGCCCCGCAGCTGAAGAAGGCAGCGAGGATCTGGATCTCATCAATGCCGGCAAGATCTACGTCACCGAAAGCGTCGGCGCCTCGTACTTCCACCATGCCGACTCCTTCGGGATGATGCGCGGCGGACACCTCGACGTGTGCGTGATGGGCGCCTACCAGGTCTCGACCCGCGGCGACCTCGCGAACTGGCGCACCGACAACCCCGCCGTCATCCCCGGGGTCGGCGGCGCGATGGACCTCGCCGCCGGCGCGCGCCGCGTGTTCGTCATCATGGACCTGTTCTCCCGAGCAGGGGAGTGCAAACTCGTGCAGAACTGCACGTATCCGCTCACCGGACCCGGCTGTGTCGAACGCGTCTACACCGAAATCGCCTTGTTCGAGACGGGCCCGGACGGGGCACGCGTGCTGGAAATTTTCGACGGAAGCGATCTCGGGTCACTGTCAGAGCGCACGGGTCTCGAATTGATCGATGGGCGCGCGTCGTGATCGTCGAGATCGAAGAAACCAACGGTGTCGCCGTGCTCACGATCGACAATCCGCCCGTGAACATGGGCGACACCGCGATGCGTACTGCTCTGGCCGAGGCGCTCGATAAGGTGGCTGCTCAAAGTGGACTGGTTGGTGTGGTCCTCGCGTCGGCGGGCACACACTTTTACGCCGGCTCTGATATCTCCGAGTTCGACCGGCCGATGCAGGCCCCGCAACTTCCCGACGTGATCGCCCGGATCGAAAACCTCGGCGTCCCCGTCGTCGCCGCGCTCACCGGTCTCGCGCTCGGTGGTGGGCTGGAACTCGCGCTGGGCTGTGACCTCAGGATCGGCGATCCGACGACGATCGTCGGCTTTCCTGAGGTCACGCTCGGCATCCTGCCCGGTGCGGGCGGCACCGTGCGCACAGCGCGGCTTGTGGGAGTGCCGTCTGCGATCGATTTGGTGGGGTCGGCGCGACGCGTCAAGGCCGACGAGGCGCTCTCGTTGGGACTTCTCGACGAGGTTGTTCCTGCTGACGTACTGCTCGCTCGGGCCGTGGAACGTGCGGCCACTCTGGGAGCCAAGAACCGGCTTGTCGACAGACCGGCGCCCGTGTCCGACGAGACCGCAGTCGAGGCCGCTCGTGCTGCGGTGAGCAAGCGGGCGCGTCCGAACGTGCTCGCGGCCGTCGACGTTGTTTGCACCGGAGCGTCCCTCGAGGGCAGGGAGGCCCTGCGACGCGAGCGTGCCCTTTTCGACGAGTTGCGTGTCACGGATGAGGCAGCGAATCTGAGGTACCTGTTCTTCGCGAAGCGTCGAGCCGCCAAAGCGGTACGCTCCCGCACTCCGGCACCCCAGATCTCGGCGATCGGGGTCGCGGGCGCCGGCACCATGGGCGCCGCGCTCGCCGGGGCTTTCGCCGCCCGCGGGTACGAGGTGATCGTATTCGACAGCAATCGGGCCGCACTTGATCGAGTGGCGGATCGCAGCGGGATCACCCCCACCGACTCGATCGCGGATCTGGGCCGCGCCGATCTGATCGTCGACGCAGTGTTCGAGGACATGGACGTCAAGAAGTCGCTGTTGCGTGAGGTCGAACCACACCTGGACGACACCGCTGTAATCGTCAGTAACACGTCATATCTCGACCTGAACGAGATGGCATCGGTTCTCACCGTGCCCGGGCGGTTTGCCGGTTTGCACTTCTTCAACCCGCCGGACCGCAACCCCCTCGTGGAGATCATTCGCACATCGACGACCGACGAGCGCACGCTCGCGGTGTTGTCGGCCGTCGTTACACGATTGGGTAAGACCCCGATACCTGCTGGCATCGGCGACGGCTTCGTCGCCAATCGCGTATATGCGGACTACCGCATGCAGGCCGAGTTCCTCGTCGAGGACGGCGCATCACCCGCCGAGGTCGACGCGGCGCTGATCGAATTGGGTTTCGCGATCGGCCCCTTCGCGGTAGCCGACATGTCCGGTCTCGATATCGCGTGGGCGCGGCGCAAACGACTGGCCGACACCCGCGACCCGCGGCAGCGGTACGTCGACATCGCGGACCGACTCTGCGAAGCTGGCAGATTGGGCAAGAAGACCGGTGCCGGGTGGTACGACTATCCCGACGGCGCCAAACGCGGTGTCGTCGATCCCCGTGTGGACGCGATTACCGAGAAGGCGCGCGCCGACGCAGGTGTCACCGCCCGGCCCGTGACCGGCGACGAGATCCGCGACCGCGTGCTGGCGTCGATGGTGTGCGCGGCCGCCGGACTGGTCGAAGCCGGCGTTGCCCAGCGCGCCTCCGACATCGATGTCGCACTCACCGAAGGCTTTGCGTTCCCCGCGAGGCTCGGCGGACCGGTACGCGCGCTCGCACAACGAGATCGGGCCGAGGTGGTATCCGCACTGGAAGCGGCGTACCGCTCGTGCCCGGTGTCGTTCGCCATAGCCGAGCCGGCAGCGGCCGGCGAGATACCCGACACAATCGAGAAGATCCTGGAGGCCGTCCGATGACGCAAAAAGAAGATGTCGCAGTGGCGACACCACCTGCCCAGAACTGGGGCGGCAGCACCTGGGACGGCACGGTCGACTGGCCCCAGGGCAGCACCCGCGCATACGACCTCGCCGTTCTGCTCGAGACCGGCATGACCCATCACGCCGCGCATCCGCCGTTCTCGTACGCGCTGGTCAAGAAACACGGCGAGCATCCCTACCCGGGCGGCATCTCGTCCGCGATGGAGATGCTCACGATGGGCGCGCACGTCGGCACCCACGTGGACGCGCCAGGACATATCTCGTTGGACGGATGCATCTTCGGCGGACGGGAAGTCGACGACAAGCAACGATCCTACGACGGGGTTTCCGTCGGATCGGTGGAGGAGCTTCCGCCGCTGATCGGACCGGGCCACCTTGTCGACGGGGAACGTCTGTTCGGTCGAGCGCTGACACCGGCGGACGGATTCGGCGCAGAAGAGCTCGAGGGCTGGTTCGCTGACCGCCGACAGCCGGAACCCGGATCGATCGTCGTCTTCCGCACCGGGTGGATGAAGTACTGGTCCGACAGCGACAAGTACTTAGGGATCGGCACCGGACTGCCAGGCGTCTCGCTCTCCGGTGCCCGTTGGTTATCCGAACGTGGCGTGCGCGCGGTGGGCAGTGACACCGTCAACTTCGAACACAAGCCTAGCTTCACCACACCGGCGCTCAACGTCCACGTGCACATGCTCGTCGACTGCGGCATCCCGATCATGGAGTCACTGTCGCTCGAAGCTCTGGCCGCCGACCAAGTCGACGACTTCTTCTTCGTTGCCTCGGCGCTCCGCATCAAGGGCGGCACAGGTTCCCCTATTCGCCCGCTCGCATTCGTCAGATAGTCGATTTCCGAAGGATCCTGCACATGAACGACGCACCTCTTCTCGTCGAGCACGACGGCCATGTCGTCTGGCTGACACTTAACCGTCCGAAGCGCCTCAACGCCATGGACGACCTGCTCCTCGAGATGCTCGAATCCACGTTGAAAGAGCTCGCGCAGAGCGATACACGGGTCATCGTGCTTCGCGGAGCCGGACGTGCCTTCTGCTCGGGTTATGACATCGCCCCCGATTCCTCCGAGGTCGGCTATGCCGCCGAGCGCACCGCCATCCAGGACCGCGATCGCCTGCTGTCGAACGTCGAACGATTCACCCAGATCTGGCGCCAGCCTCAGCCCGTCATCGCGGCCGTGCACGGGGTCTGCGCTGCGGGAGGAACCCAGCTCGCATCCCTCTGCGACATCACGATCGTCGCCGACGACACCAAGATCATGGCCTCACCGGCGTTGCCGCTCGGTGGCGGCTACATCTCGCCGCTGTGGGAACACCTCGTCGGCCCCAAGCGCGCCAAGCTGATGAGCTTCGACGCCGGACGCACGATCAGCGGCAAGACAGCGGCCGAATGGGGGTGGGCCGCAGAATCGGTTCCCGCCGACGAGTTTGACGAGCACGTACGCCGCACCGCGCATTCCATTGCCCGCACCCCGCTCGAGCTCCTCAAGCTCAAGAAGGAAGCGGTGAACCGCGCCGCCGAGACGTCCGGTCTGCTCAGCTACATGCGGATGGGCGCCGAGACCGATGCTCTGCTGCATGTGACCCCCGAAGTGCACGAGTATCAGTCCTGGATCAAGGAGGACGGCATCAAAAGCGCCATCCAGCGATTCAACGCCGACTTCAATGCCGCCTTCAACTCAACGGAAATGGTGAACAAATAGTGCCTGAGGCAGTCATCGTCGCCATCGCCCGCTCGCCGATCGGCCGCGCCGGAAAGGGGTCGCTCGTCGACATCCGCGGCGACGACCTTGCC
Organism: Rhodococcus oxybenzonivorans; assembly: GCF_003130705.1. Classification (NCBI taxonomy): domain Bacteria; kingdom Bacillati; phylum Actinomycetota; class Actinomycetes; order Mycobacteriales; family Nocardiaceae; genus Rhodococcus; species Rhodococcus oxybenzonivorans. The sequence goes on from NZ_CP021354.1 coordinate 3,192,488, forward strand.
GCTCAGATGGTGGGTGCGGCGCTGGCGCAGATCCCGGAACTCGACCCCCGCGACGTCGACGATCTCATGCTGGGATGCGGATGGCCCGGAGGTGAGCAGGGTTTCAACATTGCTCGCAGCGTCGCTGTCCGGTTGGGGTATGACGCGATACCGGGAACCACGGTCAACCGGTACTGCGCCTCGTCCGTGCAGACCACGCGCATGGCGCTGCACGCCATCAGGGCGGGCGAGGGGGATGTATTCATCTCCGCAGGAGTTGAACAGGTCTCCCGCGCAGCCCAGGGAAGCCCTGATTCCTTCCCGGACACGCACAATCCGTTCTTCACCGATGCTGAGCGGCGGACCGAGGAGCTCGCGGCCGGAGGGCGGACATGGAGCGATCCTCGCGCCTGGGGCATGCAACCCGATGTCTACATGTCGATGGGGCAAACCGCGGAGAACGTGGCTCAGTTCACCGGTATCAAGCGTGAAGAACAGGACCGCTGGGCAGTGCGAAGCCAGAACCTCGCCGAGCAACACATCGCCACAGGTCATTTCGCCCGCGAAATCACCCCGGTGACGTTGCCCGACGGCACCGTGGTCGACACCGACGACAGCCCTCGGCCTGGGACCACCTACGATAAAATTGGTGGGCTGAAGCCCGTCTTCCGACCAGACGGAAGCGTTACCGCCGGCAACGCCTGCCCCCTGAACGACGGCGCTGCCGCAGCGGTAATCATGTCCGATACGAAGGCGAAAGAACTCGGACTGACGCCGCTCGCGCGGATCGTCTCAACCGGTGTATCCGGGTTGTCCCCCGAGATCATGGGACTCGGACCGGTTGAAGCATCGCGGCGTGCCCTGGCAACAGCAGGACTGACCACCGACGATATCGACCTCGTCGAGATCAACGAGGCATTCGCCGTCCAGGTGATCGCGTCCGCACGTGATCTGAAGATCGACGAAGACAAACTCAACGTGGCAGGCGGTGCCATCGCGCTGGGTCATCCGTTCGGGATGACCGGCTTGCGGATCACCGCGACACTACTGAACAACCTGACCGCACGCGACGGAACCTTGGGACTCGAAACGATGTGCGTCGGTGGTGGGCAGGGGATGGCGATGGTTATCGAGCGACTGTCGTAAACGACCATCGCGTCGTCGATGTGAGGTAGGTGTCCTTGGGGACCTGATCCTCCATGTGCGGTCGCCACGAGTTTCGGTGTCCCTTGGTCAGTAAGCCTGAACGTGTCCTCGAACCGTCGTACTCCCGCCCGCGACCTGGCGCAGATCGCGGTGTTTGCCGGGCTCTGACGCCGCAGCCACAACCCATACTGGCCGGTCTACATGCTTCATCCCGGTCAGGAATCCGGGCATACGCTTGTAGCACCTAGGACCCGCACACGTCCGCACAGTTGGAGCAGCCTCATTCGTGTGTCCACCGAACCTCTGCAACTGCCTTTCCATTCTCTGTGATCGACGCTACAGTTATTCAAACAGTCGGTCGGTTGATACGAGGGCGACGGCAAGTAACAAGGAGGCCGATGAACACCCACCCCCCGCCTGACCGACTACTACGACTTCGGCTGAACCACGCCGACCACGACCCGAACAATGGCATCAAACGCGAGAGCAGCAGAGGAAAACCAGTGGAGAATCGAGAGAATCGCTTCGCAATCGTTGGCGCCGGACCAAATGGTCTGATCGCCGCCCGTGCTTTCAAGCGGGGCGGGATAGACATCGACATACTCGAGCGACACGACGCCGTCGGTGGAATTTGGAACATCGACAACTCAACCAGCCCGGTTTACGAGTCATGCAACTTCATCTCGGACCGCGCCAGCAGCGCCATGGTCGGTTATCCCATGCCGGAAGGCCCCGCGGTCTTCCCCCCATGGCACGAAGTCCGCGACTTCATACGCGCATTCGCGCGCGACCACGATCTCGACCAGTACGTAATCACCGGAAAGGACGTAACGGAGGCCTACCCGGTCGAGACTGACGAAGGGCAACGTTGGGTCGTCAAGACTTCGGACGGAGCCGAAGTCTTGTACCGCGGTGTCGTGTGGGCCTGCGGCCTCCAGCGCACCCCCTACCTGCCCGCGATCAGCGGTCTCGAGAATTTCGAGGGCGAGGTCTTGCACAGCAACAAGTACAAGCGAATCGAGCAGGTTGTCGGCAAGCGGGTCCTGGTCATCGGCGCAGGCAATAGTGGCGTCGATATCGCATGCGACGCCGCAATAGCGGGCAAGATGGCACATCTCTCTGTGCGCCGCGGATATCACTTCTTCCCGAAACTCCTTTTCGGCCAGCCGATCATGCAGCTACTGAGCCGTACCGGCAAGGTTCCCCAGGCAGTCACTCCACTCAGCGAGTTGACTGAGGCCGAAGCCATGCAGCTGGCCCTCGAGAGTGTTGGAGACCTTACGTCGTTCGGTCTGCAGAAGCCGGATCACGAAGTTGGCGCCACGCACTACATCATGAATGACCAAGTGCTGTACCAGATTGCACATGGACACCTCCAGGCGCATCAGGACATCGAGTCGATCAGCGGGAAGACCGTTCAGTTCGTCGACGGAACCACTGCCGAGGTCGACCTCATCATCTGCGCAACGGGGTACGACTTCGACATTCCGTGGCTCGACCCCAAGCTTCTCGACTGGGACGAGGGATCACCCAAATTCCACCTTGGCACTATCGCAAGCAAGGCCGAAGGGCTGTACGCGGCCGGAGCCGTTCACTTCCCCGGCCTCACATACATGACTTGGGACCGCCTGATTCAGCTTGCAGTATGGGACGCCAAGCGGCTGATGACAGGCGAAGGGCAGGAGTTCCGGGACGAAATTATGAACTACAACCCAGTGCTGAAGAACGACAACCTTATCGAGACGCACCGCAACATCAATCAATACGACATGGCCAAGCTCATGGCCATGACCGATGAACTGCAGAGCCGATATGGTATCGAGATGCCGGCATCTGCTGCAGATGACTTCTACAGCCGCTCTCCGGCGGAAAAGCTCCACGCCACTACGGTATAGGAGTCTCGCGGCCTGGGATGAACCCAGTTGATCCGGTGAGCTGCTGTCCAGGACAGGCTCACGGGATCAACTGAGGCGAGGTCAGCCTGCGTGTAGATGTGATGCGTTAACCGATCCTGTTCGGGATGTACCGCCAACAGCTCGATCGGGAAGTAGGCCATGAAGAACCTCGAGACGGAGGTCGAGGCGGTGCGGTTTCGACCTCAACGAGGTACTGGCCGTTTCGGACGGATCGCTCGGAGACGACCTGATCGTTGCTGGGGAATACAGCCGGGACAACCGGAAGACGCTGGCCAGTGCGTTGAGCACGCTCAATAGGCGGTGTTGGCCCTGACCGTCGTCATACGTCGCCTCGCCGAAGTTCTCCGTACGGTGTGACTGGCCTGCGGCATCGGGCCTCGTGATCTCCCTGGCGAGGGACACGTCATCCTTCCTGTTCACGACCTGTTTCGGAAACATCTGGGTAGTGTCCCAGGTCGGGGATGGCCGGGGACTCCGTCCGGCAGCGCCGCCGATTCTTCAGCGTCGACAGCAGCACGCACTTCGCGCTCATCAGCTCGAACGCTGCCTCACTGTCGGCGGCGACGAGCAGTTCGCGTTCTCGGCTGCGCAGCGTTGCGATCGCTGTGTCAAGTTCGTCGTCGGCCGCATCCTCGATCGCCCGTCTCGCCTCGGCCACGCTCACACGCTATCCACCGGCCACCGACGCACCCGAGGGGAGCCGCGCCGTCGCCTCGCCTGTCGGTCGGTGAGATGTGTTGTGCTGGTGGTTGTGACATCCCCGCGTAAGACCGAGGACGAGGCCCGCGCGGCTGTGGCCGCGATGGACCGATCATGGCCATCGAGGGCCGGCAAATGAGCGATCGGGACAAGGATCTGCTCGTCGACCTGATCCGAGGCGCGATCACCTTCGAGGAAGTCACGGTCGTCATCGCGCGTGAGGAAGACTACGACATAGACAACGCCTGACTAACCGCGCCGATCGACCACCGCGGTCCGGGCTGTCGCCGGCCCCGAGACAGAGAGCGCGATCAACCATCCCCAGGGGCGCGGCCGTGCGATCAGCGGTTCCAGGGGCTGGTCACAGCTTCCACAGGCGCAGCCGCGCGGCGCGCAGGCCGGGGGAGACGACGCGATGGTCGAGGTGTGGGGTGGCGGAAAATCCTGGCCGTGATGATCGCGGGATTGCGGCCCGGCGCAGAGACGCCCGAGGTGTCGCCGATGAACTCCGAGCACGTCGCGCACATCAAGGAACTGCTCGATACTCGATAACGGCCGCCCGGTGACCCCACGTCGTGCGCCGCTCGCGGAAGTGATTATCCGCCGCGGACGAGCGGCTGGAACGCCGGGCACCCGATGCTCGGCCACCGCGGCTGCGTCGGTCCCGGCGGCGCGGCGAAATCTCTTGTCGCAACGAATGCGGGGTGAATCACTGTTCACCCCATGGTGCACCATGGTGAAATAGTTAACTTGTTAATGACAGTGAGGAATTCTATGGATCCCGTGATCACACAGTCCGAATTCCGCGGTGACGGTGTCACCCTTGCTGCCGACCGGTGGGATCCACCGACTCAGGGCACCGGCGGATCTGGCGTCGCCAAGAAGGGCTTGGTCCTGTTGTTGCACGGCGGCGGGCAGACGCGGCATTCCTGGCGGAACACCGGTCGCAGCCTCGCGGCGGACGGGTGGTCCGCCATTGCTGTGGATGCGCGTGGGCATGGAGACAGTGAGTGGGCACCGGACGGGGACTACGGCATCGATGCGTTGGTCGCCGACCTGACCTCGGTCATCGGCGAAGTGGGGGAGAAGCCGGTACTTGTAGGTGCCTCGATGGGCGGGATGACGTCGTTGATCGGGCAAGGGGAAAATCCGGAGCTCGCTCGCGGTCTGGTCTTGGTCGATATCGCGCCGAAGGTGGAAACGGCCGGCACCGCGGAAATCATGGACTTCATGCGCAGTGGCCTCGACGGTTTCGAAAGCCTCGACGACGCTGCAGCGGCGATCGCGGCGTATACCCCGAACCGTGTCCGCAAGCCCAACCCGCAAGGGTTGCGCAAGAACCTTCGCCTGCGTGAGGGCCGCTGGTACTGGCACTGGGATCCGGCGTTCCTGCGCCAGGGTGACGAACCCACTCGCCAAGCCGACTCGAGCGCGCGGTACGCACGCGCCCGGGACGCCGCCGCGGCAATCAGCGTTCCGACGATGCTCGTCCGTGGCAAGCAATCCAATGTGGTCAGTGAAGAAGGCGCCAAGGAGCTGCTCGAGCTGATTCCGGCCGCCACGCTGATCGATGTCGCGGGGGCAGGTCATATGGTTGCCGGCGACGACAACGATGTCTTCAGTGGGGGATTGAAAGATTTTTGGACGAAGACGTTGTCGCAACGCGTCACTGATGATGCGGGTCGAGGCCTCGAATGAACCTGCCAGAGGGTGATTTGGGCCGATCTGGACGGCGATCGCATAACCCGGCGGCCATGGTGGGGAATCTATAGGTGCGCCAGCATGGGGAGCAGGGCGATCGCGGAGACGGTGATCCCCGCGGCGCCGGCTACGACGCCCAGTAGGGCCCGCAACGATGCCGCCTCGTCGTCGACCACTGCGGACCGCGAGGTGGCGATGGCGCCGCAGACCACCGCGGCTACTCCGAAGAGGAAGCCGAGTCCGACCACCCAGAACGACGCAACGGACAATGCGCCCAGGGCGATCGACACGGTCGGCAACCGCGAACCATGCTGCTTCCGGTTCTTGTTGCCGTCGACGGAGGAACACCGGCGGGAAACGGCGGCGGTCATGATCCTCCTTCTCACGGTGGGCGAGTCGGGTCGACGGGGGCAGATTGGTTCAACGAGACGGATGCGTCTTCAGCAACTGTTCGGGCGCAACGGGAACTGTGTGGTCGAAGCCGTTTCGGTGGTCGTTGGTTGCGACTCAGTCGGGGGTCTCCTGCTTGTGACGTAGACCCCATACGAATTTAGCACTCGTGCGGTGTGAGTGCTAACTTTTTTTGCTAAGTAATTTCACGACCCCCCGCCCGCTGCGTACGTGCATCGACCGCCGGGCTCTTGGCTATGAATTCGCCGAGGCCCGAAGGGTGGCGGTGCTGGCTCGATTGTCGAGCGAAGGGCGCTTCGTTGCCTGGGGCTGAGGCGGTTCCCGCGACGTCGGTGAGTGCGAATGCCGATCCGTGCCGGCACGGCAGGGTGGGGCGCATGTTTTCATCCGGTTGAGGTGCGGGCGAAGTATCGACGAGAGAACACCCGTGTCGAGTCCGTCCGCACCCGTTATCGTGACACGGACGATACGCGGTACACTGACGGCACCAGGCGGAGGTGATGCACATGCTCGTCGACCGAGATCGGGTCCGCGACTCGATCCATGCCTTGTCGGACCCGGACCTCGTGGAGCTGCTGGTCGAGGAGTTCTCCCGCCGGCCGGCCCTGCGTCCGGTCCGTGACGATGTGACGGCGCTGCTGTCCATGAGCCCTGCGCTGGCACGTCAGCAGGAGCGTGCGGTCGCGAACCCGGCCGCCACGGCCGTGGCCCGCACGCGGATCGTCGCGTCGGTGCTGAACTCGATCGTCGACCAGCACGAGATGCTCGACTCCACCGCCGTTAGTCGTGTCCTGGGGAAGGCGGTAACCAGCCGGAACACCGCCAGCCGCCTGTCGGCGGCCGGCACGGTGATCGCGCTGCCGGTATCGGGGCACAAGCTGTATCCCGCCTTCCAGTTCGATCCCGAACGCCGGCAGGTCCGTCCGATCGTCGCCGAGATCAACCGGGCCCTCGGTGCGAAGGAGGACCCGTGGGGGGTGGCGTCCTGGTGGCTGAACCCGACCGACTTCGCCGACGACCCGCGATCACCGGCGGCGCTGGCCGTCGCAGGCGGGCACGATCAGGATCTGCGGGACATGGCCGACGACGTGACGCAGGACTGAACCCGCGTGAGCTACCCGGATCCACCCACCCCGTTGCCTGCTGCCCTGATCACCACGATTCCCGCCGATACCTCGCTGTGGCGCATCCACACCGCCACCCGCGATGCCGCGGGGTTGAACCCCACCGCCCGACCTCGTGCCCGGGTCGGGGGCCGGTTCGACAGTCTCGACGGCTCCTACGCGTACCTGTACCTCGGTGACAGTCCGGGCGCGGCGGTCGCCGAGACGCTCTGCCGCAACCTGCCGGTCGACCAGTCACCGCGCCTGATCCCGCGGGCGAAGATCGCCGGCCGGGTGCTGAGTGAACTGCGGACCACCCGCACGGTGGAGGTCGTGGATCTGAGCGGGACGGGGGCGTCCCGGATCAACGCCGGTGCCTGGTTGTCCAAGTGTGACCCTTCCGGGTATCTGCACACCCGCCGGTGGGTGGCCGCGATCCTCGCCGCGAACCCCGATGTCGATGGTGTGCAGTATCGGCCGCGGCACGACGAGAACACTCTCGCCTGGATGCTGACCGATGCTCCTGCCGCACACATCCACCCCGCCGTCAGCGCCGTCGGAGGCGTGATCGCGCTCGACTCCGCCGACGGGCACTACCTGTTGGGTGCGATTCTCACCTCGCATAACGCCGCGCTCGGACCGTGATCTAGCCGTGCGACAGCAGTTAGCGGCACGCTGGGTGACTGGGCTTCTTTCCTGATGGCTGTCAGTTGGTCGAGGGAAGCGTCCGTCGACCGTCGGATTCGGTGACATCGCGGTGCGTCGTAGTCGGTGGCCATGCATGTCTGCCAACGGACACGTCAGAATCCTTGTAGGCAGTCAGTTCGCTCCGGTTGGGCGGACACGGTTTCTCCGGATCAGTGGACACGAGAAATCCGGGTCGGCGGCCACGAAACCGCTGATTGACACGCTGGCGTCAATACCGGGCGGGGTTCCTTCGCGCGAGTTGGCTTGGTTTGCCGCGCAAACCAACCGACCGAAGGAACCCCGAGACCCAAGTGTGCCAGGGAAGTGATGGAGATCTTGGAAGCCTACGACCTGACCCAGTGTGCGCATTCAGCGGCGCAGCTGGTCGGGTGTGACGAAAAGACGGTGGCCCGGTATGTCGAGCTCCGCGACACCGGCCACAACCCGGCCGACCGCGCGCGCCGCGCACGCTCGATCGACCCCTACCTCGGGAAGATCGAGGAGCTGGTGGATCCCTCACAGGGCCGAACCAGGGCGGACGTGGTGCACGAGCGGCTCACCGCGATGGGCTTCGACGGCACCGACCGCACCACCCGCCGCGTGGTCGCCGAGCTCGAGGCGACCTACCGGGCCGGGCACCGCCGAAAGTATCGACCTGGGGACACTCCCACGCAGTGGGGGAGGATCCCGGAGCCGGGCATGTGGCCGGGAGTTCGATTGGGGCGAGGGCCCACGGGTGGGTGGCCGGCGAACCCAACTGTTCTGCGCATGGTTGTCGTGGTCGAGGTTCGACGGTGGTGGCGCCGGCGTGGGACCAGCAGCTCCCGACGTTGATCTCCTGCCTGGACACCACACTGCGCCGCATCGGTGGGGCACCGACGTATCTGCTGACCGACAATCCCCGAACCGTCACGATGGACCGGATCGCCGGCATCCCCGTCCGGCATCTCGACATCGTCTCCGCAGGAAGACATTACGGCTGCGTCGCGCACACCTGTGAACCGTTCGACCCGGAAGGGAAGGGCGGCGCCGAGCACACGGTCAAGATCGCGAAGGCCGATCTCGTCCCGACGAAGGCGAACCTGCTCGAGGAATACCCGAGTTGCGCCGAGCTCCTCGACGCATGTGAGCGGTGGTGCGAGAAGGTCAACGCCCGCTCGCACCGCCCGCTCGCACCGCGCGGTCGGGGTGGCCCCGGCCGAGCGGTTGGCCACCGAACTCGGCTGGCTGCACGTGCTGCCCGAGGATCCGCATCTGCTCGCACTCGGCGAGGAGCGCCTCGTCGGGTTCGACTAGACCGTCAGCTGGGGCAACGTGCGGTATTCGACCCCGGACGGGCACCAAGGGGTGAAGGTGTGGTGCCGGGTCACCGGCGACGACTTGGTGATTGTCGCCCGCACCGGAACCGGTGTCGCGGAGAGTGACCCCTAGAGGGAATTGGTAGGAGGGGGTCAGGACGGCAAGCCGCGCGCTCGGTTCGCGTTCGATGCCGGCGGCCACGTCGATGCCCTGCGCGGCGAGTTGCGCACCATCGCCGCACACGGCGCTGTGCCCGTCGTCTTCGCCGGCGAGGTCCAAGACGACATACTGCGGTTGAGCGAAATCATGGGAACCCGCACCAACGGGCTGAAGGGATTGTCGATTCCGCCGAACTCGGGCCTCGGTGGACGCGCACTCGCACGCCGCGCCGGTGTCGGTGCACGACTACTACCGGTTGCGCACACGGACGTCACGGTCGGCTCGCCGAGCCGGGCACTGTTCACCTGGAACGGCCCGGTCGTCACCGACCTCGAATCACGCGCCCTCGCCGGCCGGGGTGACCCTCAGTGGGACGAGTTGATGCAGTGGCTTCACGAGAACATCACCGCTGAACCGATACACTGCCGGTACTGATGGCCTTCACCCCACCCCTGGTCGACCTGACAGACCGAGAATCCGGAGCCTTCTCCGCTCCGCTTGGACCGAACAACGGATTCGGCCAACACGCGGGCTGGCTCATCAGACGACCACGTTCAAACGAACCGTGGAAAGTGAAAACGCATGTACCCCGGATCGCCTGGTCTACACAGGCAGGCTTTCGACTGGGTATTCAGGACCTCCCAGGGCACCCTCGACGCGACTGCGATCACGGTTCTCCAGCAGCAACTACACCCAGGAGATCCTGTCGTCGGCACACCGGAACTCGTCTTCGGCGGCTCGGACGGTCCCTGAATCAATTTTTGGCATGAGACCAAGCGGAAACGATGACCGGGGCGGATCCTCCGAGCGTCGGGTTCCCAACCCGTACCGTAAGCGGATCCATGACCGGACAGTGTGGAGCGGTTCACGGCAGAGGGCGCTGGCCGCTCTCGATCCGTTGCTTCCGCACCCTGAACTCGTCCTCCGAAATCTCTGCCAACCCCGGCACCGTAGGACCGGCCCATCCACCGTCGACGGTGGTCGGGCAGAATCCGACGGCGAAGCTCGCTGGCTCATCCTCGAGACCCACCCAATCCACCTTGACGTGTTGCAGCGTCGGGTCGGTGATTCGCCCAGGATGTCCATGAAATAGCAGGGCAGGTCGCGACGCCGGATTGAGAATGTCGCGATCGGTGTCCTGCCCCCTATGGGCCACCGGCGTACCGCGCTGTATCCGCTTCGTCGCGATCGCCTCGTCCTGCTTCACTTCGTCAGTATCCGTGCCGCTCGAGCGACTCGGCGAAGGAATCGCCCACGGAATGGACCGGGTGGCTGGCAGCCCCCGTCGGGAGCGATTGACGGTCATCGATAGCGGATCCGTCACCGGGCGTCTCACTCGTCGACCTGGCGGGGTGTTCCGGCGACCCACTCTCCCTTAGGGACGGGTGCACCCAGAGCGTGAGGACGACACGCGCACAGTGACCACTGTTGTCGCCACGTCGGTGTGTATCGGCCTGGCCGACGAGGATCGCCGTCGACATCGTCGACTAGCGTTGGACTGCCTGTTCATCACGCAGGTGGCGGGATGGTCGTGAGCGGTTCGTTACCGGCCGGACAATCGGCGGGTTCAGATAGTTAACGCGTCGTTTCTACTGTCGCTCGAAATGCCGAAGCATCCGGTTCGGCACCGTCCCACAAGGAGAGCCACGTTGTCCTACGTCAAGCCATCCGACTTGGTCACGGCGATGATCGATGCTGGTGCGTCCAAGGTGTTGATGTCCACACGCGACACCGTGATTCGCGCCTATATGGGAGGCGCGATACTCGCCCTCGGTGCGGTCTTCGCCGTCACGGTCGGCGTGCAGACCGGTCAGCCGCTCATCGGTGCGCTGCTCTTCCCTGTCGGTTTCTGCATGCTGTACCTCCTCGGCTACGACCTCCTCACCGGTGTCTTCGTGCTCGCCCCGATGGCCTGGCTCGACAAGCGGCCCGGGATAACCGGTGTCGGGGTGCTCCGGAACTGGGGCCTGGTGTTCCTCGGCAACTTCCTCGGCGCGTTCACGGTCGCCGTGATGATGGCGATCGTCTTCACCTATGGATTCGCAACCGAGCCCAACCAGATCGGCGAGGCCATCGGCCATCTCGGCGAATCGCGCACACTCGGTTACGCCGAGTACGGTGCCTCGGGCATGCTGACCCTGTTCATACGCGGTGTCCTGTGCAACTGGATGGTGTCGACGGGGGTTGCCGGGGCAATGATCGCCACCGACATCCCCGGCAAGGTCATCGCAATGTGGATGCCCGTCATGCTGTTCTTCGCAATGGCATTCGAACATTCCGTCGTCAACATGTTCCTGTTTCCCTCGGGCCTGCTGCTCGGCGGCGACTTCACCCTCCTCGACTACCTGATCTGGAATGAAATCCCCACCGTGCTCGGCAACCTGGTCGGCGGATTGATTTTCACCGGCCTGGCCCTGTACCTCGCGCATCGGCGCACCGCACCCACACCCGTTGTCGCCCGCGACGCAGAGCTCGAGACCCTCTGAACGCCGTGGGGCGCGGGTCTACGGCAATTTCTCGATAGTCACCCAACTGGGGTCTATGCCCGCTCGGAAACCCTTCCACGATGGGCGGTGGAGCCGCCGGTTCGGGGTGAACTCGCGGTACTCGACGGTGCCGACGAGAATCGGTTCGACCCAGCGGGCGTGACGGGCAAGCTCATCGGGGACCTGGTTGTCGAACGGACTGGTGGGGCGTTCGAATGGTCGGAGCAGCGCAAGCGTCCGCCGCCGGTCGGCTTCACTGAAGCCGGAGCCGACCTCCCCGACGAACACCAAGCCGACCCCATCTCGGTGGGCACCGACGATCAGCGACCGCAGCCCACCGCGGCCGGTCGCCTCCCACCCGCCGACGATCACCTCTGCGCTGTTGAGGAGCGCGGTCTTCACCCAGTCCGGTGAGCGGCGTCCAGGGAGATACGGCGAGGTCACCCTTTTCGCGACGATCCCGTCGAAACCCTGCTCGTCGGCCACCTCGAGCATTGCCTCGCCCCCAGCGTCGACCCAGTACGGGGCCACATGCACGACCTCGCTTTCGAGACCGGCGTCGGCCAGGAGCTGTCGGCGCTCGAGGTAGGGCCATCGCAGGATCGGAGCCCCCCGGTGCGCCATCAGGTCGAAGACGCAATATGCCAGGCCAGTCGCGGCCGCGACAATCTCGCCGTCTATTGCCACGCCACGGCCGGCGTCTATGTCGGAGAGTCCGACGGCGATCTGCGAGTACTCGGCGGTGATGTCGGCACAGTTGCGGCTGAATAGATTCACGGAGACTGCGGTGACCGTCGCGACGGCGCGGACGCCGTCGAACTTCATCTCCACCGCCCAGTCGTCCCCACACGGAGGAGGGCCGAGCGTCGCCAACATCGGTTTTACCGGGCGCAGAGGCAGTGCGGGCCGATGGATTGCCACCCTCCCGATTCTGCCCCCGTACTCAACCGACGGCAGTGCCCGCGGTGCGCGAAAGCGGTGCGAAGAGATGGACGGGCACACCGCTGCATACCGAGCGGTGTGCCTTCTCGACCATCCGGCAAGTCACGCCATCTCGGGGACGTGCAGGTGGGCGATGGCGAGCTCGAACTCGCACGTGTCGAGCACCTCGGCGTTCGCCTCGCGGACTGTTTCGTCGCGGATGCTGTCGACGCGTTCCCTGTTGCGTTCCATCGCTTCGGCGCTGTCGAATGTCAGCGACGACACCCCGCGACCTGCGGCGTGATCGAGCATCAGGCTGGCGCTGCAAAAGCCGTCGAGTTCCTCCATCTTGGGTAGTGCTGCCATTTTCCACATGTCGACGCCGCGGTCCATGTGGGCGGGCTCGGTCTTGATCCACGTGACGCGGCAGCAGGCCCCGCGCTCCGAATGGTGGTCGCGATGCATGACCGCGATGTCCCACCGCGACACCTCGGTGGTGCCGTGGAAAATTTCGGCGGCGGTGTCACGCAGATTCTGCACCGGTCCCTCGCTGGCGCGTAGAGATTCCTCGTCCCGCCACGAGCTGGTCGCGATGCATCGGCCCGAATCACGATCGACGAGAAGGGACATACCGAGACAGCCCTCGATGTCCGCCAGTGCGGGCATCACGGTGTCCCGAATGTGCTTGATCCCGGCGTCGATGTACGACGGGTGCGAATGAATTGTGGTTGAGCGTGCGAACACGATCGGCACCTTTCTCCTCAGGGCGGCGCCGACACGGCGTCGCCGGTCATTCCCCGTGTTTCACACTGCTCTTCCAATCCGCCGGAGGCAATGGGCGGCTCCGCCTCTGCTTCATTGGCCGGGGTCGGGTCGCGCCTGCAGCACCGGCGCGGCGGCCGCGAGCAGCGCGTTGCGGTCGCGGTTCAACGGGGGATAGATCCGTTGGGTGTTGATGGTGACTTTGGTGGCTTTGGCCTGCGCGCCGCGCGACACCACCTGGCGATCCCATCCCTCGGTGTACACCGCGCCCGCCGGTCCCAGGTCGAGAACCGTCGCGTACCAAGGTATCCGGAGCGGGATCATCGGCTCTCCGAGTAGATCACCGATCACGTTGTAGCCCGCGTAGCGGCCCATCGGACGCCCGTGCTGGCACGACATCACCGACAGGTGGTCGTCGTCCACCCGCGCCGCGGCGACGTCACCGGCGGCGAATACTCCAGGTGAGCCGAGAACTCGCAGATAGTCGTCGACCGCCAGGCGACCCAGCCGGTCGCGGTCGCCGGCGAGCTGGGCGGTCAGCGGATTCGCCCGCATGCCCGCGCACCAGACGACGGTGCCCGCGGCCAGCACCTCTCCGGACGAGAGCGTCACGCCGTGCTCGTCAACGGCTGCGATGCCGACGCCGGTCATCGTTTCGACCCCGTTCTCGGACAGCGCCGCTTCGATCACCGGTCGCGCCGACGCCCCCATGTCGGAACCGACGTAGGGATTGTGGTCGATCAGCACTACCCGCGGGTCGAGGTTGCGTCCGGCGCACATTGTCGCGAGCATCCCGGGCAGTTCCGACGCCGTTTCGATGCCCGTGAGACCGGCGCCGACCACCACCACGGTCGCCGCGCTCACGTCCGCTCGACCGTCGGACAGCGCCGCCAGATGACGCTGCAGCTTCAGTGCGCCGTCGTAGGTGTCCACATCGAAGCCGAATTCTCGCAAACCGGGAATATCGGGTTTCGCCACCCGACTGCCCAGTGCCATGACCAAGCGGTCGTATTTCTGCGTGGCGCCCTGCCCTCCGTTACCCGCGACGGTGACGGTGCGCGCCGTGGTATCGATCGCCGTCACCTCGGCGGTGATGTGCCCGACGCCAACCGGGTCGAGCAGGTCGCTCAGCGGAATGCGGCACGCGCTCAGGTCTGCCTCGTAGTTGCGGACCCGGATGTCGTGAAATGGCAGCTTGCTGATCACCGTGACATCGACGGTGCCGGTCGCATCGAGTTCCTCGAGTCGTCGCGCCGCCCCCAGCGCGGCCCATAAACCGGCGAATCCCGAACCGAGGACGAGGACAAGGCCTGAATCAGTCACCCCGATATCGTGTCAGGTCCTGGCCGGGGCGACCGTTGATTCGCATCACGCGTGATCATGGGTCCTGTCGGCCGTCGGCCACACGCCGTAGGCTCCGCGCAGCGCAAGGGGCGGTTCAGTGGGCCCGTTTCTCGGCGGCGTCGGCGATGTCGTCGAGATCGCGCCGGATCGCCTTCGTGGTGGCCTTCAGGGCGAAGGAGCCGAAGATTTTCATCATGAATCGCGAGAACGCGCCGAGATCGTTCGCTTCGGCGGAGAAGTGAAAGGTCAGGGTCGTGCTGTCGCCGGCAGGGGACAGGGTGAACACGGTCGTATAGTTTGCCCCGTGGGAGGCAGCCTTCACCACTGTGCGCTTCTCCGGGTCGATCTCCGTCACCCACATCTCTTCGGTCGACGACTTGCCGAACAACACCCGGGTTTCCCGCCACCGCGTACCGACTTCGTACTTCGTCGAGTCGAGCCGTTCGAGCTTCTCCACTCCGCTCAGCACCGACTCCGCGTTGTCCAGGTCGGTGAGGACCGCCCAGACCGCACTTGCGGGCGCATCGATCGTTCGACTCAACTGGATTTCCGAAGCTGACATAAGTGTTCCGTTTCTTCGAGCAATCGCCGATTGTTTCCCGGGCAACGGTAGGCGATCATTCGCCCTTCGGCGGCGACCAGCTACATGCTGGGCCCGAGGTGCCGCGCGAGGGTGCGGTAGCCGCGTTCGTGAACGGCGACGACGAGGGTCATCGTGAGGATCAGCACCGCCGCCCACAGTGCGGAATTCCCCAGTGCGGAGTTCCTCCCGACCGCCGCCGCGTGGACCGGTGCGCCGACTGCGGCGCCCACACCCGCCACCGCACTCGGTACGCCCGGCCCTCGCCGTAGACGACGGCGAACGCGCCCAGCGTGGCCGTCGCTGCGACCGCAGAGTGTCCGAGCGCAATCCCGGCGAGGGCGGGCAACGCCGCCGCCACCCCCGGGGCGCACCACACCCGGCCACCGTCGGCCCTGGCCGCCAAGCCCGAGGAGGAACGACCGTGCCGGGGCCGGCGCAGGAATCTGCACATCGTGTTCCCGCGACGCGGTTCCCTGGTTCTGCGCTCCGACCGACACGCCGACCGGACGATGCGACCCTCCGACTACAACCGGGGGTCCACGGGCTCGGACTCGAGCGCCAGAACCGCGAACACCGCCTCGTGCACCCGCCACAGCGGGTCGCCGTCCGCGAACCGAGTCAAAGCTTCGAGCCCGAGCGCATGCTCGCGCAGGGCCATCGATCGTTTGCGGCCCAGAGACCGGTCACGCAGCACGTCGAGATTGTCGGTGTAGTCGGGACCGTAGATGATCCGCAGGTACTCCTGCCCCCCGCACCTTGATGCCCGGCTGAATCCTCCTGCGTGCCAGTTCCGCGGGTGCCTGGCCGACCGGCTTGACCACCATGCCTTCCCCGCCGGCATCTGTCAGTCGTGACCACCAGGCGGTGGCGGCGTCCTGGGACGCATCCGAGGTGAGATCGACGAACACGTGTCGGGTGGTGGCGACAAGAGGATCGTCCAGCATCGCCAACTTGGCGAGGTGCCAGGAGTGCGGTTCGGTGACCGCAGCCGCCCGGCCCTCGCAGGCGAGGATTTGGAACGGGGCCAGCCGCACGCCGTCCAGTCCGGTCACCGGCCAACAGTATCGGGCATATGCCTTCCGGAAGCGATCGGCGTTGGCCGCACGGGTTCGGGTGCGGGTCAACAGCTCGCCGACGTCCAGACCGCGGGCGCCGGCGCGCTCGAGTGCGGCGATCGCGTCCGGCAGCGCGGCACCCGCAGCGGCCCCGACCGACGCGTACTGGCTGCGGATCAGCTCTCCCGCCTTCGCCGACCACGGCAACAGTTCGCAATCGAGTACCAGCCACGACGACTCCAGGTCGTCCATCAGCGGCCCGCACGCGGTGCGGAGCCGGGCGACCAGTTCACTCATCGTGGCCGCATCGTCGAAGAACGGGCGCCCCGTGCGGGTGTAGACGATGCCCGAGCTGCCGTCGGTGACGCCGAACCGCTTCGCCGCGGTTGCAGCATCGCGGGCCAGCACGGCGATCGCCCGGGAACCCATGTGCTTCTCCTCGCACACGAGCTCGGTGACGCCGTCGGATGCGAACTCGGCGAGGGCCTGCGCCGGATGCTCCAGGTAGCCGTCGAGGTTCGAGGTGGCCGGTGGAGCCATGGTCGGCGGCAGGTACACCAACCAGCGCGGGTCGACGGCGAATCGGCTCATGATCTCGAGGGCAGCGGCGGTGTTCTCCTCGCGCACCTTGATGCGGCCCTTGGTGTACCGGACGTCGATGTGCCGCGTTCCGCGCACGTCGTCGATGGACAGCTGGGCCGGATCGCGCTGTGCCGGGGAACCCGACCTGGTCGAGCCGGTGGTGAGGGGGCGCACCGGTTCGAACCACACCCGTTCCGCCGGTACGGAAACTATTTCTCTGCTCGGGTAGCGCAGGGCGGTCAGCTTGCCGCCGAAGACGACGCCGGTGTCGAGGCAGAGGGTGTTGTTGCTCCACTCGGCCTCCGGCACCGGGGTGTGGCCGTAGACGACGACGGCGCGGCCGCGATAGTCCTGGGCCCACGGGTAGCGCACCGGCAGTCCGTACTCGTCGGTCTCGCCGGTGGTGTCTCCGTACAGGGCGAACGAGCGCACCCGGGCGGACGCGCGGCCGTGATAGGCCTCCTTCAGCCCGGCGTGCGCGACCACCAGATTGCCACCGTCGAGTTCGTAGTGGCTGATCAGACCGTCGATGAAGGCGTGGGCGTCCCTCCGGAAGTCGTCGGGTTCCGCGGCGAGCTGATCGAGCGACTGCTGCAGCCCGTGCGAGGTGGCGACCTTCCGGCCGTGCAGCGCCCGGGCAAGCTTCTGTTCGTGGTTACCCGACACGCACAGGGCGGTGCCGGCCGCCACCATGCCCATCACCAGGCGCAGCACTCCGGGGTGTCGGGTCCGCGGTCGACCAGGTCGCCGACGAACACCGCGATCCGGCCCTCGGGATGGGCGGCGCCGCCGCCATCGGGATCGAGCGTCCAGCCGAGCTTGCGCAGCAGGGTCTGAAGTTCGCTCCGGCAGCCGTGTACATCACCGATGATGTCGAACGGTCCGGTCAGCTCACGCTTGTCGGTCCACGCCTTCTCCAATACCACTGTCGCCGCAGCGATCTCGTCGACACCGGTGAGTACGTGCACCCGGCGGAAGCCTTCGCGGCCATCTTCGGCAGCGATCGCCGAAGATCCTTGTGCTGCCTTCGGATCACGTGCGGCCGAAGGCGCGGTCCGATCGGGCCTGGTTGCGTGTGATTGCGATGTCGTCGGGGACGTCGAGCACGATCGCGTCCACCAGGACGTCGTGAGACTTCGCCAGATCGATCAGCGCCTTGCGCGCTTCACGCTGCACGTTCGTGGCGTCGACGACGGTGAGCAGGCCCCGACGCAGCCGGGTTGCGGCAATGTAGAGCAGCACGTCGAAGGCATCGGACGTTGCCGCCTGGTCGTTCTGGTCGTCGGCGACCAGCCCACGGCAGAAGTCGGACGACAGGACCTGTGTCGGCGCGAAATGGTGTGCGGCAAAGGTGGATTTGCCGCTGCCCGACACTCCCACGAGCACCACCAGCGACAGCGCCGGCACCGAGATATCAGACATCGGCGCCGCCCACCGGTGAAGACCGCCATCTGAGTCGGTGAACCGACGTCAGGGTCGTCATCACCCACCGGACGGAAGTCGACGCTGTAGCCGTGGACATCGCAGACCGTGGCCGCCCAGGAACGGAATTGCGGCCGCGACCACTCGAAGCGATGGTCGCGGTGACGCAGACCCGGAGGTCGGTGTAACGCACGTTGTACTCGGAGTTCGGCGTCGTCACGATCACATGCCCGGGCCGTGCCGTGCCGAACACCACCTGCTCGAGTGCGGTCAGCCGTGGCGGGTCGATGTGCTCGACGACCTCCATCAACACGGCCGCGTCGTAGCCGGCGAACCTCCGGTCGGTGTAGGTGAGCGCCGCCTGGAACAGCTGCAGTCGCTCCCGCCGCCGCTCCGGCATCCGATCCAACCGCAACCGGCGTCCCGCTATCGTCAACGCTCTCGTCGACACATCCACCCCCACGATCTCGGTGAAACCGGGATCGTCCAACAACGCGGAAACGAGTTGACCGGACCCGCATCCGAGGTCGATGACCCGGCGCACGTCCAACTCGCCGAGGACCCCCGAGGACCGCCTCACGCCGAAGCACATTCAACGGCGTCGTGTCCGCCGGCACCGGGTCGGTCTCGGGCTCCTCGTCGACCGGCGGTGCCAACTGCTCCTCGACATCGTCGCCGAGTTCGGCGAGCCGCTCGAAGGCCGAGCGCGTGAGAGCGGACTGGTGCCGCAGGTAGCGGTCGGTGATCAACGCCCTGTCCGGGTGCTCCGCGAGCCAGGATCCGCCGGCCCGGATCAGTTTGTCGACCTCGTCGGAGGCGACCCAATAGTGTTTGGCGTCATCGAGCACGGGAAGCAGCACGTAGAGGTGATTGAGTGCGTCGGCGAGCCGGATGTCACCCCGCATGGTGAGCCGCACGTAATGGGAGTTGCCCCATTCGGGGAAGGCGTCGTCCAGCGGCACGGCGCGGGCGACGACCGTCCATCCCAGCGGGGCGAAAAGTCGCTCGGCCAGCTCCGGTCCACCGCGACACGGCAATGCGGGCAACGAAATCTCGAGCGGTATCCGGGTGGCAGCGAGCTCGGGTTTCATCGTGCATCGGCCGGCGCGGGCGGTGCGGAATACCTCCGCCAACGCCACCGACAACAGCGAGGAGACAGCGTAGGGCCGATCGTTGACGTACTGGCCGAGCGCATAGTCGGGTGCAGACCTGCCTGACATGCGGGCGAGCCGTACCGAGTCGACATCCAGCAACAGCGCTGCCGTGCAGCGATCCACGGTCGCCTCGGGATAGAACACGCGGGCGACACCGCAGGATTGGGGAAACTCCTGGACCCGATCAGGGTGCTTGTGCAGCAGGTAGCCGAGATCGGTGGCCGGTCGTGCTGTCGTGGAGATCGTCAGAATCACCAGGCACAGTCTGCCGCAGACGAGGCGTTCGCCGCAGCAACATATTCGGCAGGTTTTGATCGCGTAGTTCGCGGCGGAGTACACCGTGGCCCGTGATTTACGGCCAGAACCCCTCAGGCCGAGGGAGGTTTGTGCCTAAAATCAGGAAGCAGCGAGTCCCGCTCGACCCTGCGCACGAAGGGATCGACCTCATGAGTTCGTCGACTCGCAGCCGGCTGCGTCGAAGCGCGGTTGCCGCGCTCAGCACCGTTCTTGTTTTCGGCGCCGTTTCCTGCGGCTCGGAAGATCGCGGCGGACAGCAGACAGCAGAGCACGGTGCGGATGCACTGCACGCGGACGATCCCGACGCCGACAGAATCGTCGACGTAGTTCGCAACAAGCTGGCGGAACTCGATCTCAGCGGTGCCGTCTTCGGTGTGTGGCGCGGTGACGAGGAAATTGTCAGCGGAGCAGTGGGGGAGTCGCCGCTCGGCGTTCCCGCGACGCGTGACATGCAATTGCGAGTCGGCCAGCCGATGGAACCAATGCTGTCGACTGTTCTGTTACAGCTGGGCGAAGCGGGAACGCTGAGCCTGGACGAGCCGATCGCCAAGTGGGTACCCGACTTTCCGCGCGCCGACAAGATCACCCCGCGGATGCTCGCCAACAGCACGACGGGCATTTCGGACTACGTCACCAATCCTGAATTCCTGAAGACGTTCTACGCAAATCCGATCAAAGGCTTCACGTCTCAGGAGATCTTCGACCTCGCCAATTCCCGCCCACCGCTGTTCGAACCGGGGACCAGTTTTGCCTACGCGCACAGCGATCTGTGCCTGCTGGGAGTGGTACTCGAGCAGGCGACGGGAAAGCCGCTCGGTGATCTGCTGAAGGAACGCATCTTTCAGCCACTCGGGATGATTCAGAGCAGCGTGATGTTGACACCCGAGATCAGTGAACCGATTCTGCACGGCTATACCAACGAACGTGGCGTCTTTGAGGACTCCACGTTCTGGAATCCCACGGCGTTCCTCAACAGCGGCAACATGAACTCGACGGTGGCCGAGGTCGCGCGGTGGGTTCGGGCGCTCGGCAACGGCGAGCTCCTGTCCGACACGGCGTTCACGGAGATGATGGCGGACAAGACGGCCGGGCTGGGCCCGCTGACTGCGGACAGGTACTTCGCATTCGGAACCGTTCACCTGGGCAGTTGGCTGCTGATGAACCCGGCTTTCGGGGGCTACAACGGCATCGCCCTCTACGACACGGAGTCGAAGACCACGATCGTCGTCTACGCCACGCTCGGGCCGACGGCCAACGCAAACGCCAATAACACCGTGCCGATCGGCAACGACATCGGCGCACTCCTCCTCCCGGACAACCCGCCCAAGGTGCCCTGACCGACCCGGCACCTCGAGCTGGTCACTGCCTGGGTGATGTTGAAGCTCAGGGCCCTGTGTAGAAGGGTGACCCCATGGCGGATGACTCCAGCGAGATCGAACTCAGCCGCTCGGAACTTCGCGAGGTCGCCGGCTTTGCAGTGGTGTGCGTGCGACCTGCATTGGCGATTTTCGAGCGTGAACGCCCGCACGATCAGCGCCCACGAGCCGCGATCGACGGTGCAGGGGCGTTCGCGGAGGGAGCCGAGCGGACCACCACTCTCCGCCACAGCGCGTGGGCAGCACACCGAGCTGCTCAGGAAGCCCGCGATGCAGGACAGCCCGCAGCGAGCGACGCTGCCCGCGCGGCCGGCCACGCGGCCGGTGCGGCGTTCCTCCATCCACTCGCCAAAGCCACGCAGGTAAAGCACATCCTCGGCTCCGCCGCTCATGCCGCACGAGCGTTCGAACTCTCCGCCGGCGACGATCCCGTCGTCGGAGCCGAATACATCGCGCGGACGCAGAGACTTGCGCCTCACATGGTGGTAGACGTCCTGCGCCGCTACCCGGTGGCCCCGAGTGGGGGAGGACGGGTCGGGGAACTGATCCGTCAGTTGGACGCATCGCTCCGGTATTCCCCCACGATGGCGGACCCCACGGACACACCGGAGTAGTCGGCGGACTCGAGCCGGGACCCCACGCCAGACCTCGTCCATTTCGCACCATCTGTAACAAACTCTGCTCCGTCTCCGAAAGTGGAAGGGGGCGGACGACGTCTTCATTCTCGCGGTAACAAAGGAAATGGAGTGCTCATGAGTAGCAAGCTGGGACGCCGCGTAGGCGCGGCCGCACTCACCGCTGTCGGGGTGGGAACTGCAGTGGTGGCCGGTGGAGGCGCAGTCGCAAGTGCTCAGCCCGCGCCACCGACATCGACAACGATGACGTGTTCGAGCGCGAATCCTCTTATGTGGGCACCGCCGTTCACGTGGACCGTCAACGCCGCCTCCGGGGAGTCGCTTCGACCGGGTGGAACCGCGCTGGAGCCGTCGATTCTGCTCAGCGGCGGCAACGAATTGCCCGCGCCGCCCGGTGGTCTGATCCCCAGCATCGGAGTCAACTGGTACGGCACGAGGGTGTCGGTCGACTGGCACAACACAACGACAGGTGCGACCGGTCACAGCGTCAGCGATGAGGCGGCCTGGCAGCAGAAGCCTGGAATACCGATCAACCGTACCTGGGCGGGAACCGGAACGGTGTCGTTCACCGTCACCGTCCAGACCGGCGCCGGATGGTGGTTCGTCAATCCTCAGAACGCCGTCTGTCGGGGAACCATCTCGGTCGTGCCCGGTAGGTGACCCGGACCCGTCCGATTCGTAATCGGTAGACGCAGACCTGGCTTCCGTCCGACCCACCCGCCCGATCACGGTCGGGACCGCTGTTCGCGAATGTGTCTGGAGCACCATGTTTCTTCCCGAGTTCCGTCGGTCGATCGCGATCAGTGGACTGGTGCTGGCCGGGATGTTCGCCACCAGCAGCCCTGCTGCGGCGGATCAGACGCAAGACCGATGGGTGTACATCCCGGACACGGTGACCGCCGCGGACGGAGTCGCCTGCGGCGGCCGAATCGGGGGAGTCACCGTCGCGACGGACAGGCTGCCCGGGCTGGTCTACGTTCGGCTGAACGCGACGTTCGTCGGTATGTCGACGACGCCCGGTGTGCTGTGCTCGGTATCCGCAACGCTGCTCTGGCGAAACGTGGATACCGGGGCAGCAGGAACGTGGTCCGCCGAGGTCAGTGGAGGGCTGATCGATTTCCCGGCGGAACCGTGGGCACATCTCGAGACCGGATCCGGTCGCGTCGAGGTCACGCTGACCACCGATCGTCCGCATGTTCCCAGCGCCACTGACATCAACGTGTACTGAGCGGGATCCGGAGACCCTTGCCCGCGGGGGAATCTGCACAGCGTGCGAGTGTCGTGGTCGGGGTTCGCACGGCGGTAAATGCGATGCTCACGCGCGTTCGTTGTTGTTACCGTCGGGACATGCACATTCGCTACCACGTCACCTCGGTCCTGAACCGTGCATCCATTTCACGACACGGCCTGGACTGGAGCCGAATGGGTGCTGCCCCCGGTATTGCGGGAAGCCGTCGTCCGGAGCAGGAGGGCTGCTTTCTCGCGGCCGACGACTTCGAACGTGACTGGTTCGTGCGGATGAACAACACGGGCGGAGCGGTGGACGTGTGGGAGGTCCGAAGCATCGACGCTGACGACCTGATCCAATCTCCGGAGGGCTACTACTACTTTCCCGGCGTCATCGCAGCCTCCGATCTGCGGTTGGTGCAACAGGATCTGCCGCCGGTTCACCACCATCCCTGAATCTTCACTGGGGGCGAATGGGATTGCAGCCCACACTGACATAGGTGACGATCCCTCTTGGAGTCCGCAGGTCGTGAAGGCGCCCGTCGCACCTCCGACCTCCCACCACGGGGCGCCGGCCCCGCCGATGCACGATCCGGTCGACGGTATCCCGGTCGGTGTCCACAGGCCCTCGCGGCGATAGCCCTGGATCCACGGAATGTGTGAAACACCGCCGGGTCCGGGAATCGCCCGTGGCGTCAGCCCGAAGCACTCGACGGTTCCGATGTGGACCGCGGTCATCCCGGCGGGCACCCCGTGCGCCGTGCAATGAGACGTGCCGGAAGTGGGTGTGGTGGTGGTGTGACAGTCCGCCGACGGTTCGGCGTGGGCGGGTGCTGCGCCCCCCGCGACCACCGCGGCGGCGAGAGCGGACGATGCGGCCGCTCCGGCGAGGAAACTGAGGATCCTGTGGGTCATCGGATGCTCCTTCGGGTCCAGCGGAACCGTCCTGATGGTGGGGTCCGTATGTGGTTGTGTCGGTTCGGCACCGGATTCTGTTAGCCGTGGGTGACGGCAACCTCTCCGTCGAGATACCGTGCCAGTGCTGTCCGTTACGGTGTCCCGGTGCCCATGATCGACGCCCGTCAGAGCCTTGCCCGTCGTCCCCGGCGAGTGCTCGTCGCAGGAACATCCGGCGCCGGCAAGACGACACTTGCCGCGCGCATCGCGACGCTGCTCGGTATCGAACATGTCGAGATCGACGCGCTGTATCACGGATCGAACTGGATACCGCGCGATCAATTCCTTACCGATGTGGAGGAATTGAGCTCGCAGCCGCAGTGGGTCACGGAATGGCAGTACGGCAATGTACGCGACCTACTCGCCGACCGTGCGGATCTGCTCGTCTGGCTCGACTTGCCCCGCGCCACTGTGATGCGCCAGGTCATCACCCGCACCATTCGGCGACGACTACGCCGCGAGGTGTTCTGGAACGGCAACATCGAGCCACCCCTGCACCGGTTCCTTCTCGACCGAGATCACATCGTGCGCTGGGCCTGGACCACTCATCACAAGAGCGAACTCAGAATCTCCGCACTTGCGCAGCGACGACCCGACTTCACCATCGTCCGGATCCGCGGCCGCGCCGATGTCGAACACTGGCTCGCAGGACCGCTTGTCGGCACTCTGGCGAACAACTCGGACGGAAAGTGATCGCTGTAGCCGACACGCGGAAGCTTATCCGGCGGCGAAAGGTGTTTTGCCGGAGTTTGTTTCGTGCTCGTCCTCAGGCCTGCGTCGGGGACTCGACATCAACTGCCGGCCGGCAGGTGATACACCCACCGGGCGGTGTCACCGAAGAACAGCGCTTGCTCTGTCGACGACACGTCGCCGAGGGCCGCCTGAACGGTGGATACCATCGTTCGGCTGTCCCACAGCAGGTGGTCGATCGGATAATGAGAGGCGAACATGCATCGCCGGGCACCGAAGATGCTGAGCGCCGTCCGTACCCATTTTCCGACCGCACCGAGGGATGTTCCGAATATGAGGGCAATTCCCTGCAACTTCAGGACGACGTTCGGAAACTGACTCACCGCCGTGAGGCGTTCTTCCCACCGGGAAAAGCCCTCGGCAGTGAGCTCGACCGGCCAACCGGCCGCCTCCAACACGAAGGTGGTGTCGGAAAAGTCAGCAATGAGTTCGTGTGTCGCGGGTAGCTGGCACGGTGCACCCCATCGACGATGATCGTGGGCATGGAAAACACGAGCGCGCAACGAGTCGATACCGTCCGAGCGTCCTACTCGGCCCGATCCCGGGAATATGTGGATCTCTTCGGCTCCATGGCCTCGACGCACCCGTCCGATCGGGCTCTGGTGAGTGCCTGGGCCACCACTCTTGCCGGTCCCGTGCTCGACGCTGGATGTGGTCCTGGACAGTGGACGGACTTCCTGGCCGAGTGCGGACTGGAGGTGAGGGGGATCGACCTGGTGCCCGAGTTCGTAGAACGAGCTCGCACGCAATATCCACACCTCTTGTTCGACGTCGGCGGCTTCGAGGCGCTGGACGCCGCAACAGGATCACTGGGTGGTGTGTTGTCCTGGTACTCGCTCATCCACCACGATCCGCACGAGATCCGGACTCCGCTCGCGGAGTCGCGCGCGTCCTTCAGCCGGGTGGGGGGTTGTTGGTGGGCTTCGTCGAAGGAGTGACCGTGGAGACCTTCGACCATGCCGTCACCACGGCCCACCGATGGCCGGTTGCCGAACTCAGCCAGGTGCTGCTCGAGGCCGGCTTCGAGGTGCTCGAGGCACATACACGCACGGGGAGTGGCCACAGGCCGCATGGGGCAATCACCGCGCGCAAGCAGAGCGCCCGGTGACGGACGTCGCCGGCCCGCGGTCACATCACATCCTCTGCCTTCGGCGGCGTGTCCCTCACAATGGACAGCGACCTCCGTATTGTCGAGTGTGGCGGTCGACGCGGATCGCTGTCGGTGCATGATGAGGAGTCGACGATGTTGCTGCGCATTCCCGGGGTGTATCCGCCGCAGGAAGATACCTGGCTTCTCGCCGACGTTCTCGACCGTCACGGGCTCGCGCCGGGGAGAAGCGTTCTCGACTTGTGTACCGGCACGGGCGTACTGGCGCTGCGCGCGGCGCAGGCCGGTGCCCACTCCGTGACGGCGGTCGACGTCTCGCGCCGGGCACTGGTCACCGCGTGGACCAACGCGCGGCTGCGCGGCCACCACATTCGGGTGCAGCGTAGCGACCTCGTTGCAGGGGTGCGCGGCGAACGATTCGACCTCGTGGTGTCCAACCCGCCGTATGTGCCGGCGGCCGACGACGAGCTGCCCGACACCGGGATCGCCCGGGCCTGGGATGCGGGCAAGGATGGGCGGGCACTTCTCGACCGGATCTGCGTCGGGGCACCCGAAGTTCTCGGCGAGCGCGGAACACTGCTGCTCGCTCAATCCGCATTGAGCGGGGTGGAGAAGACCCAGACGATGCTCGAGGAGCAGGGTCTGTCCGTCGACGTGGTGGCCCGCACCGAGATCCCGTTCGGCCCGGTCCTCGCCGCGCGGCGGGCCCTGTTCGAATCCAGGGGCCTCATCGCGCCCGGGCAGCGCACCGAAGAATTGGTGGTCATCCGGGCCGTGCGGTAGCCGCGCACGATGTCGGCGCCGGCCGTTCAGTCTCCCGGAAGGTACGGCTCGGCTTTCAAGGCACGCGCCAGGTGCGCCGCATTGCGCGCCAAGGTCGCGGTGGTCGACGCCACCGCC
Source organism: Rhodococcus oxybenzonivorans (assembly GCF_003130705.1). NCBI lineage: Bacteria > Bacillati > Actinomycetota > Actinomycetes > Mycobacteriales > Nocardiaceae > Rhodococcus > Rhodococcus oxybenzonivorans. Next base: position 3,219,147 of record NZ_CP021354.1, read on the forward strand.
TCCGGCACCTCGTCGAGGTCGTTGTAGTCACCGGGTGTCATCGCCTCACCATTCCAGTACGTGCAGCCCTGTGCGGGAATGGTGAAACCACAGTCGTTGAGGGCCTGGAACAGGTCGGCGACAATCGCGTGGGCCCCGTCCTCGTTGCCGACGACGGCCGCGATGGCGACTTTGTCGAACAGGATGGGACGCTGCTGCTCATCGGTCTCGGACAGTTCCGCGTCCAGCCGCTCGAGCGCCCGTTTGGCCACGCTCGACATCTGGCCGAGCCACGTCGGTGTCGACACGAGAAGGATGTCGGATTCGAGGATGCGTGTGCGGACATCCGGCCACTGATCGCCGTTTCCCATGTCGGTGTCGACTCCGGGGCGGATGTCGAGATCGACCAGTCGCACTGTGTCCCCGGTCACCCCGTGCTTGCCCAGCTCGGCGAGGACCTGCTCGGCCATCAGTTGACTACTCGAGGGTGCCGGAGAGGGTTTCAGCGAACAGGTGAGGGCGAGTGCGGTAAGAGGAGTCATGAGAGCGAAGTACCCGACCTCCGCCGGGGTACGCACTGACCGGTCGCCGGAATTTTTACCGGTCGGTTCCGCTGCCCGCGTGCTCGCTGCGGCTGTCGGTCGGTTGAGTAGTGCTCTCGCTGGGTACGCTGCCGGAAGTCGAAGATACCGACGAAAGACGTGGAGTGCAGATGGCCGAGGTCGACGAGGTTACGCAGATGAAAACGAGATCGGGTGTACCCGTGGTGCTTCGTGTAGCGGCGGAGTTCGAACAGTTGCCCGTGGTGCGTGCGGTTGCAGAGACCCTCGCCGTCCTCGGTGACTTCACCCTCGACGACGTGGCCGATGTCAAACTCGCGGTCGACGAGGTGTGCTCGGAACTGATCGCGGCAGCGCAGCCGAGTTCGGAGTTGACCTGCTCCTTCGCGGTAGCGGAGAACGCTTTGCACGTCACCATCGGTGGGTTCCTCACCCGGGCAGGTGTGCCCAACCGGGAGAGCTTCGGCTGGCACGTACTGGAAACGTTGATGGATACGGTGTCGGTGACCGAGGGGGCCCGTGACGACGCGATCGGTGTGCGAGGCGTCACCGTCGACCTCGTCAAACACCGGGGCACACTCTAGTGTCGTCCGTGTCGGAACGTAGCGAGCGGCGCCGTCCCGGCAGAGATGACTACAAGGACGTGGCGCCGACCCTTGCGCGCCTCGGGGCGCTCGAGAGTGCGTCCGCCGAGGCATCGGTGCTGCGCGACGACGTCATCACCCGGTGTCTGCCGCTGGCCGAGCACATTGCCCGCCGATTCGGTGGCCGCGGCGAGGCGCACGAGGATCTGTTGCAGGTCGCGCGCCTCGGATTGGTGAAAGCAGTCGACCGTTTCGATCCGGACCGCGGCTACGACTTCGTCTCCTACGCCGTGCCCACGATCATGGGGGAGGTGCGGCGCTACTTCCGCGATGTCGGATGGTCGATGCGTGTGCCCCGGCGAATGCAGGAGATGCATGCACTGATCACCAAAGCGGTCGACGAACTGTCCCAGGATCTGGGTCGTTCCCCGTCCGCCAGCGAAATCGCGGCGGAACTGGACCTCGACGTCCGCGAGGTGTCGGAGGGGCTCCTCGCGAAGAACGCGTATCAAACCTTGTCGATGGATGCGACCATGGGCGACGATCCCGATGACCTTCCGCTCGCCGAGACACTCGGCGAGGAGGACCCCGAGTTGGCGAATGTGGAAAGTCATGCGGCGGTGCGGCCGGCCCTCGAGAAGCTACCTCCCCTCGAGCGCCGTGTGCTGATGTTGCGGTTCTTCGGCTCGATGACACAGACCGAAATCGCGCAGCGGGTCGGCGTCTCCCAGATGCAGGTGTCCCGGATCCTCGCCCGGACTCTCGCCGGGCTGCGGGAGCAGCTGGGAGACGGCTGAGTACCGACCGTTCACCCGCCGAGCGACGCCACCGTCGATTCGAGCTCGGCGGCATGGAATTCGAGATCACTGTCGCCGTAGTCCCTGTCTTTCGGAAGCCGATCGCGCAGGTCGTCCCGCGTGACGATGACGAACGGCTGCGCCTCGTCCTCGAGGTCCGCGGAGCCGACCACCCGAGGAGTCCCGTCGACGAGAATCAGAGTCGCGTCGGGCAGTGACGAGTCGAGCAGATCGCGTAAGAGTTTCACCGTCACGTGGGTGTTCATCAGTCGCCTTCCTCGGTTGGACAATCGATCCCGTCTCCTGCGTACCCAGAGGCTCGGGGGACGAATCTCCCGTTTCCCGGAAAGTGGTTGCGGGAACGCTGCAACGTATGGGTAAGAACATCTTCATTCTCGGCCTTACCGACATGCAACGCGAAGAACTCAGCACCGTCCGCGACGCGGAGAATTACCAATTCCACGGCTTGCTCGACTACCACACCCTGGTCGCCCCGGACGAGTACGTGTTCGAGGATCTCCTCACCAGGTGCCGCGAGAAACTCGACGCGTTTCCCGGAACAGTCGACGCGATCATCGCCCACTGGGACTTTCCCACCAGCGTCCTGGCGCCCATCCTGGCCGCCGAGCGAGGCATTCCCGCGCCGCCCCTGCGCAGTGTGCTCGCCTGCGAGCACAAGTACTGGAGCCGGCTCGCCCAGCAAGAATCCGTACCCGACACGGTGCCCCGGTTCGCCTCCTTCGACCCGTTCGACGACCACGCCCTCGACTACATCGGGCTCGAGTTCCCGTTCTGGGTGAAGCCGGTGAAGTCGCATTCCTCCCAGCTCGGGTTCGAGATCGGTGATGCGGCCGCCTTCCATGAGTCAATCGCAGAGATACGCGAGAGGATCGGCCTGGTGGGGCATGCGTTCGACGAAGCGCTCCGGCGCGTGGACCTTCCGGAGGCCGTACGGGGAGTGTCAGGCACGACGTGTCTCGCCGAGCAGGTGATCACCGGAATTCAGGCCGCCCCCGAGGGCACGATATTCCGCAGCGAGTTCTCGGTGCACGGGGTCTTCGACATGCACAAGGACGCCACGGGACACAGTTTCGACCGGCTGGACTATCCGGCGAACACGGTGCCGCCCGAGGTGCAGCAACGGATGATTGACATCACCGAGCGGTACCTGCGGCACGTCGGATTCGACAACGGCTGCTTCAACTCCGAATTCATGTGGGACGAGAAGGAGGACAGGCTCTGGCTGATCGAGGTGAACACCCGCATCTCGCAGTCACATAGTGACCTGTTCACCAAGGTGGACGGCATGTCGAACCACGAGGTGGCTATCGACATCGCCCTGGGCACACCGCCGCGCATGCAGCGGCGGCACGGCACATTCGGCGTGGCGGCGAAATGCATCATCCCGCATTACGAGGACGGGATCGTGACGAGGGTGCCGAGCAGTGAGGACATTGCCCGCGTGCAGAAGGCGGTGCCCGAAACGAAAGTGCTCATCGATGTCCAACCTGGTGACCGCCTCGCCGATCTGCCGAACCAGGACGCCTACCGCTATGTCCTCGGCACCATGTACATCGGTGCCGAGGACATCGCCCAGTTGGAAAAGCACGTCGACCGCGCGCTGGCGGAACTGCCGTTCGAGTTCGAGCCGGTCCCGAATCATCAGCACTGAGAGGACGGTCCTTTTCATGCAGACGGTCACCGCGTTCCCCCGCGAGGTCCGCGCCATCGAGAACACTTTCATCACCATGCCGGACGGAGCCCGCCTCGCCGCCCGGATGTGGTTGCCGGTCGATGCGGATACCGATCCGGTCCCGGCGGTACTCGAATACCTGCCGTACCGCAAACGTGATTCCACCCGCGGGCGGGACGCCTTGAACCACCCCTACATCGCCGGTCACGGTTACGCCTGCGTGCGTGTCGACATGCGCGGCAGCGGCGACTCCGACGGTGTCCTGCAGGACGAGTACCTTCCTGCCGAGCACGACGACGCCTGCGAGGTGATCGCGTGGCTGGCCCGGCAGCCGTGGTGCGACGGGAACGTGGGGATGATGGGCATCTCGTGGGGCGGTTTCAACAGCCTGCAGGTCGCCTCGCAGCGCCCGCCCGCCCTCAAGGCGATCATCAGCGCCTCGGCCACCGAGGACCTCTACGTCGACAACATGCACTACATGGGCGGGTGCCTGCTCTCCGACAATCTGTCCGAGGCCACCGTGATGTTCGCCTTCAACAGCTTGCCACCGGATCCGGCGATCGTCGGAGACAGCTGGCGGGAGATGTGGTTGGAACGGCTCCGGGGCAGTGGGTTGTGGATCGAGAATTGGCTCGAGCATCAGCATCGGGACGACTACTGGAAACGTGCCTCCGTCAACGAGGACTACAGTGCTGTGCGCTGCCCGGTTCTGGCGGTCGGGGGATGGGCGGACGGATACACCAACGCGATCTTCCGGCTGATGGAGCACCTCGACGTCCCGCGCAAGGGCCTGATCGGGCCGTGGGGCCACAAATACCCGCACCTCGGTGTGCCCGGTCCGGCGATCGACTTCCTCGCCGAGGTCGTCCGCTGGTGGGATTACTGGCTCAAGGGAATCGACAACGGTGTGATGGACGAACCGATGGTGCGGGCATGGATGCAGAACAGCGTCGAACCAAACCCTTCCTACGCGCAGCGGCCGGGCCGGTGGGTCGCCGAACCGTCCTGGCCGTCGCCCCACGTCGAGCAGCGCCGGTACACCTTCGGCCGGCACATCCTCACCGAAACCGGTGCGGCCGCCCAGGAAGGCGACGAACCCCGCCCGCTCTTCCTCCAATCGCCGATGAGCGTGGGCATGTTCGCCGGCAAGTGGGCGTCCTACGCGGCCACCCCCGATCTGCCGTCGGATCAGCGTGAAGAGGACGGCGGCGCACTGGTTTTCGAAACCGAATCGCTCGACGAGCCGCTGGAGATTCTTGGGCTACCGGAAGTCGAACTGGAGGTGTCGTCCGATACCCCCGTCGCCATGCTCGCCGCTCGCCTGTCAGATGTGGCCCCGAACGGGGAGGCCACCCGCGTCACCTACGGTGTGCTCAACCTCACGCACCGGGACGGCAGCGAACATCCCACCCCCCTCACGCCGGGACGGAAGTACCGGATTCGGTTGCCGCTCAACGGCGCAGCCCAGGTGGTCCCGGCCGGGCATCGCGTGCGGCTGTCGCTGTCCACCTCGTATTTTCCGTTGGCGTGGCCCCCGCCCGAACCGGTGACCTTGACGGTATCCACCGGCGGAACCCTCATCCTGCCTGTCCGCCCGCCCCGCGACGAGGACGACGCCCGGTTGCGCGACCTCGGGGAACCCAGGGCCGCCGAGAAGTTGGCGGTGACCCGGCTTCGCCAGGGGGAGCACCACTGGCGCACCGTTCGCGACCTCGAGAGCGGCACCTCCACGCTCGAGATCGTCGACGACCAGGGCTCGTTCCGCATCGACGAGATCGGGACCGTCGTCAGCAGAGCGACGCGGGAGTGGTTCAGTTTCCGCGGCAACGACGTGAATTCGGCGCGCGGCGAAACGCAGACCGTGCGCCGATACGAGCGGGACGACTGGCGGACCGAGGTCCGCACCCGCACGGTCTTGACGTCGACGGCCACGGACTTCGTGATCACCGCGGACCTGGACGCGTTCGAACTCGATGCCGCACACGGGGACCGACGGGTCTATTCGCAGAACTGGCACCGACGGATACCGCGTCAGCTGGTGTGACGGCGGGGCCGGTCTCGCAGACCGGATGCCGGGCACACGAGAACTGTCGCACACGTGGATTGGAGAAGACTGTGCACGCCGAACGCTTCCACCCCCTGATCTCCGCGGAGCCGAAATTCGTGATCGGGGAGGTGCAATCGCGCACCCAGGTGCTGGCCACCCTGCCCGAACGCTCCCGAGCGGCCGCGGTGGCCCTGGAATCGGGTTCGCGCGCCGCCGGCGCGGGCACGGTGGACGTGCACCATGCCATCGACCAGGAACTGACGCGCCGCCGACTGGCGGTGATCGACGACGCCGCCGACCGGGTGCGGGCCGAGAGCGGCCGAGCGTCGGGCCTTGCCGTCGAGGGACTCGATGCGGTGACGGCGGCGCTGCGCGCCGGACAGGTCGGGACGCTCGTCATCGGCGATCTCGAGAACCGCACCGTGCTGGTCGGGGACACCCCGACCTGGGTGGCCACCAACGCCGACCAGCTGTCCGAAATAGGCTCGACCGTGGAAGTCACGCGGCGCGCAGATGTGACGCCCGCGGACGGTGGCGCGGCCCTGCTCCGATACACGTGAGGGTGTTCCGCCGCCTTCGCACGTGGACGTCGGACGCCGATCGCGGCACCGTCCTGATTCAGGCGGTCAAAGCGGCCACGGCCGCCGTCCTGGCATGGGTGCTGGCAGCCATGGTGTTCGCGCTGCCTCAGCCGTTCCTGGCGCCGTACGCGGCGGTGTTCATGATCGAGGCGACGGTGTCCCGCTCGCTGCGGGTGGCGGCCGAACAGCTCGCCGCCGTGTCCCTCGGGGTGGTGCTGGCCGCGGCCGTGGGAGCACTCGTCGACTCGATCACCGTCGGGGTCGGGATCGCGGTTCTGGTGGGCCTCCTCCTCGGACGCTGGCGCCGACTGGGTTCGAGCGGCATCTGGGTGGCCGTGACGGCACTGCTCATGGTGACGTACGGCGCCGCCGAGGACCCGGATGTGCTCGGCCTCCGCATCGTGGAGATCGCCCTCGGCGCGGCTACCGGGGTCGCGGTGAACGCCCTGTTCCTGCCGCCGCTGTATGTGAAGCGGTCACAGCGCGCGGTGACCGGGGTGGGGGTGACCGCCGCGAATCTGCTCGCCGAGGTGCCGGAGGAGCTGCGGGGCGGGGCCCGCGGCCGGGCAGCTTCGTGGAACGAGCGGTCGGCGCAGGTCCGCTCGCAACTCGACGAGGCGCTCGAGGCGGTGGCCTGGACCGAGGAGAGTGCCCGCGGAAACCTCCGGTCGGCCGCCTCCCCGGCGCTCGCCGCCAAGGAATGGTGGGGCAGCGCCGTGGTCGCCTTGTCCGAGGCGTGGCCCCAATGTGCCGAGATTCTGCGCGCGGCAGAACTGACCATCGACCCTCATCCGCCGTTCGACCCCCTGTCGCCGCCGATCGGTACGGCGGCGGCCGAGTTCGTGCAGGCCCTCGCCGAGGTGATCCGGACGTCATTCGGTGTCGACGCCGAACATCGCGACCGGGCCGCCGCCGTGCGCACCGCTCGGCAACGCTTGCGCCGTTTCGAGGAAGTCGTCGCCCGGCACGACAGTCAGACCACGGGTTCCTCGATGAGCGCCGGAAGCCTCCTGCGGCCGTGTGCACCGGCGTTGAACTCGCTCGCCGGCGGGGACGACCAGCGGGTTCGCTGACCGGTGTGGGCGGCGTCCCGGCTGCGGGTATCGGTGGGCAGGAGGACATCCGCGGTCGAGTAAAGTCATCTCGACGGTAGAGACAGCTGCTGCGTTCGTTCAGTGGGTGTCCGTTCGGTTACACCCGGAATTTGAGGTGTATCCGAGAATGGTCGAGACTGCTGGTGAGTTCCCCGGGTCGATGCCTCCTACCCTCGACGGTGCCACGGTAGCGGCCCAATTAGGTTCCCTGGCAGTCGCACTCGACGAGTTCAACAGGAACTGCGGATCCGAGGTGGAGATGGACGTTCTCCTCCGGCGGGTCTGCGAGCAGGTGGTCGACGCGATCCCCGACGCCGACCTGGCGGGGATCTCCCTCGTGCGGGACGGCGAGGTGGTGACCGTCGCTTCGACCGACGACGCGGTGCGCGCCGTCGACCCCCGGCACCTGTTACAGCACCGACCGTCCGCTCCGGCGGACGGTGCCCCCACCGCGGCGGCGAGGAAGGTTCTGCGGTTGCGGATCGTCGACGCGGCCGTGCAGGCACCCACCCTGGCCGAGGAGCTCGCGCAGGCCGGGATGCGCAGTGTCCTGTCGGCAGCCCTCACGGTCGACGAGAGCGTCGCCGGCACCCTCGACCTCTACGGGCGCGAAGACCACGGTTTCAGCGACTTCGACGCCGTCGTCCTGCTCGTGTACACCACGGCGATCGAGGGGCTCCTCAGGAGCGCGAACAGCGTGGCACGGGCCCGGAACGAGGTATCGGGCCTGACCAAGGCGATGGAAACCCGCGCCGTCATCGAGCAGGCCAAAGGCATCGTGATGGCCCTGCAAGGGGTGTCCGCCGACCAGGCCTTCGAGATCCTCGTCGTGCAGTCCCAGCAGGAGCATCTCAAGCTGGCCGAGGTGGCGCGTCGCATCGTCGAATCGGTGACCACTCCCGCCGAGTGAGATCACCGGGGCACCCACCGCAACTGCGCCGCGTCGTAGTCGATCAAGCCGAGGGCCTCGAACGCCTCGAGCCATCCCCGCATCGGCCACCATCCCCACCTGCGGTGGAACAGGTGAGCGTTGGCGAGGATGTCGCCCAGGTGCTCGACGGGCGGATCGGACACCGGATGGTGCTGGTGGAACGCGTCTGCGCCGCCGACCCACCGCAGACCGATCCCGGCCTCGGCCGCGGAACACGCGAAGTCGGTGTCCTCACCTCCGTATCCGCGGTATTCGGTGCAGAATCCGCCGATGCGGTGCCAGGTCTCGCGGCTCACGCCGAACGACAGAGACCAGAAGAGGGTGAAGTCGGTCCCGGTCAGGACGGTCCCGTCCTCGGGTGCAGGACGGGCGGGATGCGGATTCCGCAGCTCGGCGAGGCGGTCCAGGTCGTAGCCACCCGGCCCGGGCGGCGGGAGGTAGGTGACCGGCCCGCACAGCAGGGTGGAGTGGTTACGCGGATGGTCGGCGGCCACCCGATACCGCCGCAGCAGCGCCGGGCCGGCGAGACAGTCGACGTCGAGGAAGACGATCAGGTCGGCGCCGGCCGCCAGGGCAGCATCGGCACCGAGATTGCGGGCAGCCGCCAGGGGGAGGGGTCCGTCGTCGTGTTCGCACCACACACTGCGGGCGCCGCCGACCTCGGACACCACCTCGGTGGTTTCGCGGTCGCCGATCGCGACCACGACGTGATCGCCCACCCGCTCCGTCATCTGCCCGACGGAACGCAGATGCTGCCGGAGGTGGTGTTCGCGCCGGGCGGCGATCGTCACGACCGCCGTCTTCATCGCAGTCCCCCCGCTCGCTTGGCCACACTGTCGATGACCGCCGCTGCGCGGGCCGCCGCACCGGACGTCTGCCAGCGGACCCATCGCTCGCCGCCCAGTGCGAGCGCACGGTCGACGAGCTGCGGCCACTGCGACATCTCCGGCCATCGGGGTATCGACACGGCGAGTCCCGCATTCCCGAGCGCGCGTGCCGTCTCCACCTGCTCGTCGAACGGACGTGGCTGACCGATGATGATCGCCGGACGACGCGCCACTGCGATGTCGGCCACCGCGTTCTGCCCGGCATGCGAGACGACCACGTCGCAGCCGCACAGGTGCGGCCACGGGTCCTCGGCCCACGGCGCCCCCGGAATGCCGAGCGCCTGCCACCGGTGGTTGCGGTGCTCGTGTGCGCAGCGCCGGATGTCGTCCATCGTCAAGGACGTTCCGCCCGCCCCGCTGAGTACGAGGATGCGGGTCTGCCCGGACCGGTTGGGAGCGGTGACGGCGCGTCCCTCGAACCGGCTGATCCCGCCCACGAAGGTCGTCTTGTGGGCGAACTCGCGCAACCACCGGGGGTCGTACAGGTTTTGCGGCCATGCGGCGATGATGTGGTCGGCCAGTTGGTAACCGAGATGGTGCGGTGCGTCGGTGCGCTCGCCGGGCATGGCGATCAGCACGACCGGGACACCGAGCAACCGTACGAGCGCTGCCACCTCCACCGATACGTCCACCACCACCAGATCGGGGCGGGTCGCGTCGATCCAGGACACGATCCTCGCCATCCGTGTCCGCAGCCCGGTGTCGTGTGTGGGCGCCCAGTGCAGCGCGCCGTCGGCGGTGGGGTTGACGGGGTCACTGCCGCGGTCGTCACGGGCCAGCGCGATGCTGTCGGCGAAGCGTCCCGCGGGTGGTGGCGGCGCCGACGACAGCGTGGTGACCGGCGACTGCAACTGCGCGGAGATACTCGATGCGCGCATCCGGTGACCATGACCGTGGTGGTGAATGTAGTAACCGATCACGGTGCGGCCTTCCCCTGCGCCCGGGGTGGGGTGTGGCCCCGCGCCAGTCGCCGGTACAGGCCGACGTACGTGTCGACCATCCTGCGCTCGGAGCAACATTCCCTGGCGTGGGCGCGCGCCGCCGCACGCGAGCGCCCGACGACGTCCGGGATCGCCCGGGCCAGGGCAGGGACGTCCCCCGCGGCGACGAGACTGCCGCAGTCGGGGGTGAGCACTTCGGGGATCCCACCGCGGGCGAACGCCGCCACAGGCGTTCCGCACGCCAACGATTCCGCGACCACCAGCCCGTACGGTTCGTCCCACAGGGGAGCCACCAGTGTCGCGGCGGCTCCGCCGATCGCCGCCGCGAGCTCGGGCTGCGCCAGATGCCCGAGATAGGTGACCTCCGATCCCAGCCGAGGCCGGATCATCCGGTCGAAGTACTCGGCATCACTGATCGGACCCGCGAGTACGATCGGGAAACCGGCGCGCCGGGCGGCGTCCACCGCGACATGGGCGCCCTTCTCCGGCACCAGCCGGCCGAACCAGATGAGGTGCTGCCCACCGCGACCTTCGGGCCAGCTGTCCAGATCGACTCCGTTCGGCACCACCTCGATGTCGTCGACGGCGTGCTGCCACGCCGCCGCGGTGTGTCTGCTCACGGCGGCGAAATGTGCCCCGGCGCCCGAACGCACTGCGAGCGCCGATTCCAGCCACGGAGTGGGTGGGGTGTGCAGCGTCGACAACACGGGTGCCGGAACGGCGGATGCCATTGCGACCGGCAGATAGTGCAGGCTGTGGTTGTGGACCACGTCGAACGACTCGGCGAGTGGGCCGGATAGGTCGAGCATCAGCTGCAGGTAGGCGTGATGCTCCTGCATGAACCACATCGACGGCATCGAAACATCCTGCCGCGCAGCATGACTGACATCCAAGGTCTGCACCTGTAGGTGAGCGCAGCCCAGCGTGCGGTCCGAACCCGGACCGGCGAACAAGGTGACGTGATGACCGTCGCCGCTCAGGGTACGGGCGAGATACCAGACGTGCGATTCCAGACCACCGGGGAACGGCTGGCGGATAGGGTAGCGACTCGATGCGATAAGGGCGATCCGTAGCGGGTCGGCCGTCACGGCAACACCCGCCAGGAAAGCGCCCGCTCGTAGAGGTCGTGATGAGCGCGTGCCAGGTTTCGCCGCTCCTGTTCGCGTTCACCCCACGTGGCCCGCAGGCTCGACTGCTCGTAGAGGCCCTCGATGCAACGTTCGAGCGACGAGCCGTCGTAGGAGTACTCATCGAAATCGTAGCTACCGCAACGTTTTTGCTGGGCATAGAACCCGCAGGACGGTGCGGCCACCGCGGTGCCCAGGTCGTAGCAGGCCTCGAGCCAGCCGGAGTGGGTACCGAACCGGTACGGCAGCACGGACACCGACAGGGACGACAGATAGTCCCACAACTCTTCGTCGGAGAAGTAGGGGTGTACTCGCAGGTCGACGCAGTCCCGCTCGGCGTAGCTCAGCAGCCGGGCTCCGGCGTCGGGGGCGTACCAATGGTTGGCCGGATCGAAAATTTCGTCGTGGACGTCGATCTGCAGGCGCGCCCCGTCCAGCGCCGACACGGTTCGGGTGAGGGTGTCGAGCACCGGGAACGGATCCATGTTCGCTCGAAGACTCTTCACGTGGACACCGACGACGAAGGTTCCCGAAGCAGGCCGAGCGCGTTCGATGAGGGTCCGCTCCACGACGTGCGGATGCGGAAGGACGGTCGCGGTCCGGGCCCAATTCGACTCGATCACCGCGGCCGCACCCGGAGTGAGGGTGACCAGTTCGGTGGCGACGGGCACCAGCACATCCAGAGCTTCGAGGTGCGGTTCGGGGTCGGGATGATGTGGGTTACGCAGATCGTGGACCGTGTACACCAACGGTTTCCGCCGCGACGACAGCTCGTGCACGATGTCCTTCATCAATGCCGGTTCGATGGCGTCGAAACCGAAATGAATGTGGAAGACATCGAAACTTCGGTGATTTCTGCTGATCCATTCCGGGTCGAGCATCAACGGCGGCCACCACCCGCCGGGTACCTTCCGTCCGTCTGCCGGCACCGGATCCGGGAGTCGAACAACGGTGTCATTGCCCTCCGGATCGGTCAGATGGCGAACGTACACATGAGACGCCGGTACGGAGGCGACCCGAATCACTCATTACTCCTTCGTCCGTGGGCGAGCGGTGCATCATGGTTCGGCGCCCTGTCGGCGCGCCGGATCACGGTGGCGTCAGCGCGCCCAGGAACGACTCGGCCCATCGATGCACATCGTGCTCGACCACCTGCTCGTGCAACTTCGTCATGCGACGCCGCCCCTGCTCGGGGTCCTGTTCGAGGGCTTCGAGGATCGTGTTCTTCACACCGTCCAGATCGTGGGGGTTGACCAGATAGGCGCCGCGCAGTTCGGCGGCGGCTCCGGCGAACTCGCTGAGCACCAGCGCACCACCCAGATCGGTGCGGCATGCCACGTACTCCTTCGCCACCAGATTCATCCCGTCCCGCATCGGCGTCACCAGCATGACGTCCGCGGCGAGGTAGAGCGCAATCAACTCCCGGCGGTCCACCGGCTGGTAGAGGTAATGCACAACAGGCTTACCGATCTGACCGTGATCGCCGTTGATGTGGCTGACCTGCTCCTCGATGGAGCTGCGCATCTTCATGTAGTGCTCGACGCGTTCGCGGCTCGGGGTCGCCAGTTGCACCATCACGGTGTCGGATGGATCGAGACGACCCTCGTCCAGGAGTTCACCGAGCGCTGCGAGGCGCAGGTCGATGCCCTTGGTGTAGTCGAGGCGGTCGACCCCGAGCAGCACCTTCCGCGGGTTTCCCAGTTCGCGCCGGATCTCCGCTGCCCGCGCGACGACGGCAGGATCCGTCGCTTCGCCGATGAGTTGCCGGGCGTCGACGGAGATGGGGAAGGCCCCCACCCGGACGACCCGATCGTCCAGCCGCACTTCACCGAGCCCGCTGCGAAGTCCGCCGCCCGCCGCGGTGGTATCGAGCCCGAGCAGACGCTCGGCGAGGAAGAGGAAGTTGTTGGCGCCGCCGGGGAGGTGGAATCCGATGAGATCGGCCCCGAGCAGTCCTTGCACGATCTCCTTGCGCCAGGGCAACTGCATGAACAATTCGACGGGCGGGAACGGGATGTGTAGGAAGAAGCCGATGGTCAGATCGGGACGCATTTCGCGCAGCAGCCGCGGAACGAGCTGCAACTGGTAGTCCTGCACCCACACGGTCGCACCCTCGGCCGCCGTGCGCGCGGTCTCTTCGGCGAAATGACGGTTGACGTCCACATAGGTCTGCCACCAGCCACGATCGAACACCGGCGCGACCAGCACGTCATGATAGAGCGGCCAGAGGGTGGCGTTGGAGAAACCCTCGTAGTAGAACGTCACCTCGTGCGAACTGAGCTCGACCGGATACAGATGAAGTTTCCCCGACACTATCGGTTCGACTTTGGTGTCGGGGACGCCCGGCCAGCCCACCCACGAGCCGCTCTCCCGATCGAGAATCGGTTCGAGGGCTGTGACGAGTCCCCCCGGGCTCCGCTTCCACCGGGTGGTCCCGTCGTCGAGTGTCTCGAGATCTACCGGGAGCCGGTTCGCCACGACGACGAAGTCGGATGTGCCCTGAGGCGTTTCATCGTTCACGCCGAAATCCCGTGGGTAGGGAGCCCCTCTGCGACAAGCCTGCATGCGTCGTCGAGGGAGGTGGAATACGGCACCACCGTCTCCAGCTTCATGGCGGTCAGAGGCCGGCGGACCGCGGTGTTCCCGGTGACCGCCCAGGGCAGGCCCAGCCTGCGGGCGCGGCCGGAGATGATCTCCAGCACCGAAAGGGCTGATGCGCAAAAGAACTGAACGTGGGTCAAGTCCAGAACGAACGGCAGACGTTCGTTGATCGCCTCGTCCAGGTGAATACCGAAGAGAGGAACGGTGGTGACGTCGATGTCACCGGAGATGCGGACGACCAGAACGCCGCCGGCACCGGGGGTGCACTCGACGGTGAGCTTGCCGTGCTCGGGCTCGGCGGCCCAACTGAAAAGCATGGTGTTTTCTGCAGAATCGTGGTGTCCCGAATGTGCACTGAGAACAGATTTCATGTCGGACTCCTCACGGTCGTAGCGACGAGGGAGACAGGCACGGGAACGGTATGCGAACCCAGCCCGTCCTTTGCGGCTGGGGGCTCAACCGTGCAGGACACTGACGTTACCCCATCCTGTCAATTTCGGCCTCACCTCCTTCCCAAGTGCATGCTGCCCGCGACGGCGGCGGGGTGCATAGGTTCCGGGAACCCGGGTAAACGGGAGCTATGGAGCTCATTGCACTGGTGATACTGGTGGCTGTCGTACTGTTCGTCGTCGCACGTCAGCGTGCGAAGAAGCGGAACCAGGGCTGATTTCCCGCGATGCCGGCGACCACGTCGCCATGGCGCAGACGACGATGACCGAGCGCGCATCCGACCTATGCGAGAGATTGCAGGCGACGGCGCGGGACACATTCGGCTGGGACACCCTGCGCCCCGCACAGCTCGAGGCAATGCAGGCGTTGATGACCGGCCGCGACGCGCTCGTCGTCATGGCCACCGGGGCGGGTAAATCGGCGATCTACCAGGTCCCCGCCGTCCTGCTGACGGGAACGACCCTGGTCATCTCCCCACTGATCGCGTTGCAGGAGGATCAGATTGCCGGCATCGACTCGGCGGGCGCACCCCGGGCGGTGGCGATCAACTCCACACGGTCCGCACGCGACCTCGAGGCCACCTGGCGTGCTGTCGAGAAGCACGAGGCCGAGTACGTGTTCGTCGCCCCTGAACAACTGGCGAACAGCGACGTGATCTCGCGATTCGAGGCAGCGAAAGTCTTCCTCATCGTGGTGGACGAGGCGCATTGCGTCGCCGCCTGGGGCCACGATTTCCGTCCCGACTACCTACGCATCGCCGATACCGTGCGAAGGCTCGGTCACCCACCCGTCCTCGCGCTGACCGCCACGGCGCCGCCCCCGGTCCGGCAGGAAATCATCGACCGGTTGGCGCTCGATGATCCCGCGGTGGTCGCGACGGGCTTCGACCGCCCCAACATCACCCTCGAGGTGGACCGCTACGTCAGCAGAGCGGACAAGGAACGCGCCGTACTCGACCGAGTACCGGACCTTCCGCAACCGGGATTGCTGTACACGGCGACCCGCAAGGACGCCGAATTCTACGCCGAAGAGCTGTCCACCCGCGGGCTGCGGACCGCCGCATACCACGCCGGAATGAAGAGATCCGAGCGGGAGGCCGTACACGAACAATTCCTCGACGGCCGCTTCGACGTCGTGGCCGCGACCTCCGCCTTCGGAATGGGTATCGACAAACCCGACGTACGCTTCGTCGTCCACGCCTCCGTTCCCGACTCCCTCGACAACTACTATCAGCAGCTCGGACGGGCGGGCCGCGACGGGGAGAGCGCGTTGGCGCTGCTGTTCTACCGGCCCGAGGAGCTGTCACTCGGCAGGTTCTTTGCGACTCACCGATCGGACGAGGATTTTCTCGCCCGGGTGTTCGAACTGCTCCGCAGCGGTGGCCGCATGAAGATCAAGGACCTCCGCGCGCCACTCGACGCCGGGAGCCGCAAGGTGACGGCAGCGATCAACCTGCTCGAACAAGTCGACGCCGTCGCCGCAGAAGGAAGAGGCTTCACGGCCCGCGACCTCAGCACCGACGAGGCCCTGAGGCGGGCAACCGACCGTGCCGCCGCGGACGAACGCCTGGCACGGTCGCGTGTCGAGATGCTGCGCGAGTACGCCGACACCCGCAACTGCCGCCGCAGCTTCCTGCTCGGATACTTCGGCGAGGCCTTCGACCCGCCCTGTGGCAACTGCGACCGATGCTGCACAACCGAGTCCACCGAACACCCGGAGCCCACCGGCGAGGCCGCCGCCACCGACCAGGACGCACCCTGGCCAGTCGACACCGCGGACGAACATACCGAATGGGGCCCGGGAACCGTAATGAGCACCGCACCCGACCGGATCACCGTCCTGTTCGACGACCACGGCTACCGGACCCTCTCCGTCGCCGCCGTCGAAGAGTCCGGTGTGCTGCGGTCACGGTGAGCGGCGCACCGGACTCCTCTCCCTCGGCCGGCTGTTTGCGGTGCGCGGCCCCTCGGGTACCACTGCGGGGTGACCTCGAAGACGACCGTCGTGATCGTGACGCACAACCGGGCGACGAGCCTCGCGCGCACCCTCCTCGAGCTGTCGAAACTTCGGCCCGTACCCCCGATCGTCGTCGTCGACAACGCGTCCACCGACGACACTGCGAACGTCGTCGACGCGGCGCGCAGCGTCATTCCGGCCCTGACTACGATCACACGCTCCAGCAATGAGGGCGCCGCCGCTCGCAACTACGGTGTGTCGGCCGCGTCGACGCCCTACATCGCGTTCTGCGACGACGATTCCTGGTGGGACCGTGACGCACTGCCCCTCGCGGAGAAGGTGCTGGACGAGCATCCCGCCGTCGCGCTGCTCGCCGCCCGCACCCTCGTCGGCCCCGAGGCCCGCAACGATCCGCTCAACGACCTCTTGGCCCGCAGTCCGCTCGGAACACGGCCCGGTGCCCCCGGCCCCTCGGTGCTAGGTTTCCTCGCCTGCGCGTCGGTGGTGCGACGATCGGCATTCGAGAATGTGGGGGGCTTCTCGTACGTGCTCGAGTTCGTGGGGGAGGAGGCGCTACTCGCACTCGATCTCGCCGCGCAGGGGTGGGAACTGTGTTACGTCGAGGACGTCGTCGCCTACCACCATCCCTCCCCGGTTCGCGCAAACGCGAGCCGCCGACGCAACCGCGAGATCCGCAACGACACCCTGACCGTCGTGATGCGGCGACCGGTGCCGACCGTCGCGAGTGCCCTCATCTCCCTCATGTTCGCGGCGGTCCGGACACCGTCCGCGGCGCCGGCGTTGTTCGACACGATCCGCAAGCTCCCCGCCGCGGTTGCGCACCGGCGGGTTGTGCCCACTCACCTCGAACGCCGTCTCGAAGAACTCGAGAGGGGCCGGCCGTGAGCGGGGCCGAACCGCAGAAGCCGTCGCCGGTCACGGTGGTGGTCTTGACCTACAACCGATGCGCCGAACTGCGCAAAACCCTCGCCCACATGACCACCCTGCCCGACCGTGCACTGATCATCGTGGCGGACAATGGCTCCGGTGACGGCACCACCGACATGGTGCGGCGCGAATTCCCGCAGGTCCGGCTCCTTGCCCTGGACGACAACCTCGGCGCCGTCGCCCGGAACCGGGCCGTCGAGCTGGTGACGAGCCCATATGTGGCGTTCTGCGACGACGACACCCGCTGGCAACCAGGTGCCCTGACCGTCGGCGCCGCGGTCCTCGGCGCGCATCCGACGATCGGATCCGTGACCGGGAAGTGCTTGGTGGCACCCGACCTTGTCGAGGACCCGATCACTCCCGAGTTCCGGGACTCACCGGTACCCGGGCCATCGTGGCTGCCGGGTCCGGCTGTCCTCGGCGTGATGGCCGGCCTCACGATGTTCCGGGTGGAGGCATTCCGTCAGGTCGGCGGCTTCTGCGAGAAGATGTGGCTGGGCGGCGAGGAAGAACTCCTTGCCCTCGATCTCGCCGCCGCCGGCTGGTGGATGGTGTGGAACGAGGACATGGTGATCCATCACGAGCCCTCGGTGAGCCGGGACGCCACCCGCCGCCGGCAACTCGGTATCCGCAACACTCTGTGGACCCTCTGGTTGCGGCGTCCGGTGCGAAGCGCGGCGCGCCGCTCTCTGGTGATTCTGCGTAGCGCCCCGAAAGACCGCGCTACCGCGGCTGCCGTGCTCGAGGCCCTCAGGTCGACCCCGTGGGTTCTACGTCACCGGCGCGTCGTGCCCGACACCGTGGAAGCCGGACTGGTGCTCCTCGAGGAACCGCAGTCCCGGTCGAAGGCACGCCGATACATCGGCTGACCCGAGCTTTGTCCGCGATTCGTCAGTCGGAGTCGCCATCATCAGCGGCGACGGCCTCGACCACCTCGTGCGCCACGGTGACCAGCTTGACGTTCCTGCGCTGCGAGTTGGTCACCAGCATCCGGAACGCCTCGTCGGCCGAGATCCGCTCCGCCGCCATGAGAATTCCCTTCGCCTGCTCGATGACACCGCGCGTGACCATGGCCTTTTTCAACCCGGCCACCTCGTCGTGGGCTGCCGCCGCCTCACGCGTCATCCTGGTCACCACCTCGGCGAAACTGGTGAAGATCCTCAGCAACGCCACATCGAGATCGCCGAATCCATGGCTGCCGAGACTGTACAAATTCAGGGAACTGGCGTGCGCCTCACCCACCCGCAACGGCGCCGACAGGTAACTGGCAGCACCGATGTCGTGCACGTCGGCCGCGAACGCCGGCCACCGTTCGACAACTTCGTCGACTCGGACCTTGACGATCTGCCCCGTGGTGGCCGCCTCCAGGCAGGGGCCCTCACCGTTGCGGTACTGGTTCAAGTCGATGTCCACTACGCGCCGATCGGTGCACGCCGCGGTCTCGGCACGCCCATCCTCGTCCATCAGGGTCACACCGGCCATGTCCGCTTCGACAATCGTCGACACCACACAGTCACACAATTCCTGCAGGAAACCCTGCAGCTGCGCGGGGGTGGTCAGACGGCGCTGCAGGTTGTCCAGCGCGCTCGCAATTGCGTCGACACGACGGTGCCGCGCCAGAGTGTCGTCGGCACGACGGTGCCGCGCCAGAGTGTCGTCGGCACGGCGGTGCCGACCCGGAGTGACGTCGGCACCGAGTTCCTCGGGCAATGGCACTACTCTCCCTATTTCAGGCGAGCGAGTACCCATGCACCCGCCGCCACTTCAGCGGTATGGCAGGTGTCTCTACCGAACAAACATCGGAATACTACCGCCTCGCCCCGCCTCCTCCGTGTCGAGACCGCAGTCGCAGCATCCGGAATGTCGTCACCGCTGGTGACGGGGGTGGGAACACCTCCTTGGCCTTTATCTTCGCCCCCTGTACGACGAGGTGCCATGCGTTGGCATCGCCCGCGAGTACCGCCCCCGCCGTCGACTTCATCTGCTCATAGGTGGCGTGCGGGGGAATCGGTGTGCGCCACCCATCGCGCGTAACTTCCAGGTGACCCGATTGAGGTCGTTGTTGTGGAAGATGCACACGATCAGGCGGGCGTCGGTCCACTCCCGGTGATAGCGGGCGATGGTCAGGAGTTCGGCGAGTCCTTCATCTGCATCGCCCCGTCACCGACGAGCGCGACAACCGGACGGCCGGGATGCGCGAACTTGGCGCCGAGAGCGTAGGGACACCCGCACCCATGGTGGCCAGCGTGCCGGACAACGATCCGCGCATGTCTTCCCGCAACCGCACGCACCGCGCGTGTTCGACCCGACCATCAGCAGCGTCCCGCATCAGCTCGTAGCTGGGCCAGGTGCCGAGCAAGCCGATCGCGCCGGTGACGAACGGCGGATCATCGGGAGCAGTCCGGCCGCCCCAGCAGCATGACACCGTGGCGCGAACGGGTTTGGCCCGCGCAGTCCGGGGCATAGCTACAACAGTGGGTCCGTCGAGGACACACGCTTCGCAGCGCTGTCGAGGAGGAATCATGGGTACCGAACCAGGCGAGCAGCTCCAAGAGGAGCCGCAAGCCGAACGGGGTCCCGTCGGCTCACGCGACTCGGGTCCGGACGAAGCCGGGGCGGGTCCGTCGGACCGGGAGGCGGGAACCTTGGATCAGGAGGAAGTGGCCACGACGGGTGAAGGCCCTGATCCCGGTCGGGAACACGTCGCCGGGCCCGCCGGCGGCTCCACTCCACCGGGAGACGCCCAGCCCGCAACACCGCCCTACGACGGCCGCACCACCAGCACGGCCGAGGGCCGTCCGGAGCACGACGAGCACGTCGACGCGAACCGGCTCCAGGACAAGGATCCCGACGACACAGCCCGCGGAGCGGTAGCGTCGCCGTCGGAGGAGAAGCCGGCGGCCGACACCGAGCAGGCGGAGTCGAGCGACGAGGGCGTCGGACCTGCACACGAAACAGGTGTCGGTAAGGGCGAAGACAAGAAGTAGACCTGGCCGCCGCCTCTACGGACGGCGGAGCTTCTTCTTGTGGGAGCTGTCACAAAAGGGCGCAATGCCGGTTCTTCCACACCGGCACAGCGCCACCGTGGCCCGGTTCGACGGTAACGGGTTACCGTCGGTATCGAACAATTGCGCCGAACCGCGGACGAGAAGTGGCCCATCCGGGCACACCGTGATGGTCACGTCGGATCCGTCGGTTCCCGTTGTGAAATTGGAGTCCATATGACCACCTTGCACTCTCGGTCGTTGTCGGAGACAGTGGCCCCTTCCGGATCCGCGATGCCGTTTCCTGCATCACGCGGCCCCGTGAGCGAGCTCTTGTTCTCCATTCTGCGCGGAGACGTCGAGGACAGCGAATCGTTGGTGACGGCGGCGCGTTCCCTCACAGAAACTTCCGCGGACACGACGGTCGACGGGCGTCCCGCCATCCTCTACGACGAGGACGCCCAGATCTGTCTCACCGCCCTCTACGAACTGCATCTGCAGGGCATTGCGGGCGTCGGAGACGACTGGGAGTGGAACACCGATCTGCTCGCGGCGCGGGAAGCTCTGGAGGTTCCGTTCGAGGCGGCCATCCGGATCGTCGCGAACCCGCCGACCGATTCGACAGGTGTGGTGGCGGAACTGTGGAAAATGACCGCACCCACCGCCGGACCCGGCCTGTCCGCCTTCATGGCACGCGACGCCGACCTCCAGCACTTCCGCGAACTGCTCGTCCACCGCTCACTGAACCAGCTCCGCGAAGCGGACGTGCACACGCTCGGCATCCCGCGACTCGCCGGCGCACCGAAGGCGGCGTTGGTCGAAGTTCAATCGGACGAATACGGCGGTGGCCGCCCCGAGCGCATGCACTCCGCACTGTTCGCCACCACCATGCGGGAACTCGGGCTCTCCGACCGCTACGCCCACTACATCGACGCCGTTCCCGCGATCACCCTGGCGTCCCTGAACGCGCTCTCACTATTCGGCCTTCACCGCCGCCTACTGGGTGCACTGGTCGGGCACCTCTGCGCGGTCGAAACCACCTCGGCATTGCCGAGTAAGAAATACAGCGCCGGACTGACCCGGCTCGGCTTCGGCAAGGCCGCCACGCTGTTCTTCGACGAGCACGTCGAAGCCGACTCCGTGCACGAGCAGATAGTCTGCCGCGACCTCGCGGGCGGTCTGGTGTCCGCGAGCCCGTCAACCGGCGACGATATCCTGCTCGGCGCCGCGGCGTGCCTCGCATTCGACGACCTCGTCGGTGACCACGTCACCCGATGCTGGGAACAGGGCATCAGCTCACTGCGGCAGGAGATCGAGTAGACGCCGAACCACGCCTCAGGTTCCGGATGCCGCGACCGCGCTCTCGAGGTCACTGAGCGACGTCTCGAGATGCGTGATGATGCGCTGCAGGTGGGGGACCGCGTGACGGTCGCCGACGACGCCGACATCGAGTTGACCCGCCCGACTGGTGACCGTGATGCTCAGCGCCTGACCGCCGAGGATCGTCGGCACCGGATACACGGCGTCCAGGCGGGCGCCGTTCCAGTACCTCGGCCTCGACGGGCCCGGCATGTACGAAATCATGACGTTGAACGGCGGGGGAGTGTCGTCGACGAACCTTCGCACCGGTTCGAGCAGTATCGGACTGATCGCGAGCGCGCTCATCAGCTGGAACTGGTTGTGGCTGAGCGCACCGAACACCTTGTGCGTGTGTTCCATGGCGTCCGTGATGCGCGCCAGACGCGCTGCCGGATTGCGTTCATCGGTGGCCAAGCCCACGACCATCGCACCCACACCGTGATCCCGCCCGCGCGGTCCGATCGCAGGACCGCCGAGATCGAGTGGCACCGGCAGCATCGCCGTCAACGGCGCATCCGGTAGCGCGTAATTCTCGAGCAGATAGCTACGGAGCGCGCCCGAACACATCGCGAGAACGACCGTGTCGATGGTGGTGCGGGCGGCCGATGCGACGGCCAGCAGTCGCCGAATCGGCCACGACCGCGCCGCCACCTTCCGGGCCCGACCCACCGGCACGTTCAGCATGGTGTGGGGCGACTGCAGGGGGAGGGTCAGATGCTGCTCACGGAGGCCGTCCATGGTGGCCTTCGCGGCCGCGGGGACCACACCCACCAGGCTGGTCGCCGCCCGCCAGCCCGCACGGACGGCCGCCACCGGGAACGGTGAGGTGCGCTGCGACTTCGCCGCGACACCGGGTGTCCACGGCGCCGGGCAGTTCGTGTCGTCGGGCTCACTCGACAAGGCATGATGGAGCAACCGCAAACCCGCCGGACCGTCCATCAGCGACAGGTGAATCTTCGAGTACACGGCGGTCCGCCCGTCGGCGAGTCCTTCGATGACATGCATCTCCCACATCGGATGCTGCGGATCGAGCGGTATTCCGTGCATCTGGGACACCAGAGACAGCAAATCGTCCATCCGTCCGGCGCCCGGCACCGCGCTGTGCCGCACGTGATACCCCAGATCCAACCGGTCATCGACCGACCACCACGGATAACCGACTCCTCGAAGCGGGCGAATAGCCCGCTTACGGAACAGTTGGGACGACTCCTCCTGGGACGTCAACGCCTCGAACATCGTCCGGGCGTGGTCTACGCCGGCCTCGGCCGGCGGATCGAACAGTTCGAGCGCCCCCACGTGCAGCGGATGGGACGGTGTCTCGAACAGCACGAACAGCGCCTCCATGGGGCTCATCACCAACATCCGCACCCCCGTTCGGGCGACCACGAGCCGCGCTGGCACGTCGGCCTGTCCATCGATGGGATCTGCTTGTCCGGGCCGGACGGCAGAGCCCCACACCACGGCGTAAGCAGATCACGAAAAGGCTGTCGCCATGCCCATTTCGGTGCCGCCGATTCGAAATTCCGTCACCACCACACACTGCGTGCGGCCCGGAACATGCCGGGCAACGGCCACGATATGGCGATGATTCGACTGCTACCGCCTCGGGTATGCGGTCAGCACGCCGCAGTCATACCCGGGTACGACTTCGGCCAGGTCTTGTCGGTTGAGCCCTACAGCCGACGAGGCCGTGCTTCGGCACGACACCGGTCTTCCGTGTCGGCGGACGCGGCGATCAGGGACGCTTCACCACCCGGTCGCGGCGCCCGCGCCCGGCAGTCTCCGTACCGATTCGCGAACATCGATCGTGTTCTATCGACGAAAGATTCTCTGCGGCACCGCTATTCGGATCGGAGTCGTCCATCTGCGTCGGCGTCGACCGGAAGTATCCGTCGATCAACTCGAGGGCGCGGTCGGAACACAGCGCGGGCGGTGGGGTCCGTCCGATCCCGAGTCCCGCGATGACGACGATGCTGCCGCGCCCGACCCCCTCCGCACCGAGCGACCACCCGAAGTGCCGGTTCCACACCAGAACCGCATTGCGCCCCGGCAGGTAGCGCAACCGCAACGGCAGGACCAGAACGACATCGACGCCCTCGGAGTCCCACCAATCGATCGAATCGGCATGAACGCACCGGGCGACCGCGTGGATGTAATCCCGAACAGTTCGCCCGTCGGCAACACCTGTTCCAGTTTTCATCGTTCACCGCCTCAGCTGTAGAAACACGACATACCCTGGCCGGTTGCGGTTGAAACTTCACGCACAGCCGGTGTATTCGGCGGGTGCTCGCCGCCGCGGTTGGGTAGCCTCGCGGCATGCCTTACTTGGAGCGGTCCGAAGACGTGTTCGTTCTCTACCTGGGTGAGCGGGGAAGTCGCGACAGCGAGAATGCCTTCCACCCGGACTGGCTCGAGCAGGTCGGGGACTTGCTGGACGAGGTCGAAAGCACGGACGGTCCCGGCGCGCTCGTCACCACCGCCGTCGGCAAGTTCTACTCCACCGGCCTCGACACCACGTGGGTCGTGCAGAACACGGACAAGCTGAACTCCTACATCGACCGCGTGCAGGAACTGTTCGCCCGGATACTGACGTTCCCGCTGCCCACCGTCGCAGCCCTACCCGGACACACTTTCGGTGGCGGCGCCATCCTAGCCACCGCCCACGATCACCGGATCATGCGCGAAGACCGCGGCTACTTCTGCCTGCCCGGGATCAGCATCGGCGCCAGCTACGCGCCCGGAAGCATTGCCCTCCTCGCGGCGCGACTGCCTGCGCCCGCGGCGCACACCGCCCTCGTCACCGGTCACCGCTACGGCGGTGCCGAAGCCCACGCCGCGGGCCTCGTCGACGACGTCGCCGCCGAGGACGACGTCCTCCCCAGAGCGATCGAACATGCCCGCGGGCTGGCCGCCACCCGCGGCCGCACCCTGCGCGAGATCAAAACCACCCTCTACACCGACGTCGTCGCATCCCTGCGCACCCCTGTGCAGAATCTCCAGGCTCAGGAGGCACTCAGCGCAGACTGACACCGGTGGATGTGCCGGATCGGCGCGTGCGCGTCCACTCGTCGAGGAGGAACCCGAGGCCCATCCCGAGCATCCATACATCCTTGCTGACCGCTAACCCGTTCTCGTTCGGCCAGATACTTCCCGGGTTACGCAGCCCCGGTGTCCGCGCATACATCGCGACCAAACCACCGGAAAAGGCGGTGAGTGCCGCGCCGGCCAGCGCGGTCGGCACGAGCGGCACCAACAGTGCGGCGCCGGTGCCGATCTCCGCCACCGACAGCATCTTCAGAAATCGTGCCGGCGGCACTCCGTTCAGAAAGGGAAAGGCGCCCGCGGCCATGCCGTGGATACCCGCGGCCGTCTGCTCGTCGCCGGGCCACTTCTGAAGTCCCGAATGCAAGATGAAACCTCCGGTCGCTATCCGTCCGGGCAGCTGTCCGAGTGTGGGAAGTCGCATGGGTTATCTCCTGCCGAGTACGAGGAAACGCCGGAATGGCTCCCTTCAGCCTCCCATCCGGCCGCCCGGCCGGGGAAGCCTCGGCCGGACTCTCGAGTGGGTGCAGGGTGTGCGGAGACGAAGTCGTCGATGATGCTGACAACCTCACCAGGCGCCTCCAGATGCGGATAGTGGCCGACACCGTCGAGGACGGCGAGTCGACTGCCCGGCATTGCATCGTGCGCCGCATAGGCGTGAGCGACGGGAATGATTCGGTCCGAGTCCCCCCAGATCAACTGGGTGGGCCGGTCGGCGTTCAAATAGAGACGGCTCAGCGCACTGACGGCCTGACCCCGGTAGTCGACGACGGCGCGCAATGTACGCAGAAATGCATGCCGAGTGTCCGGATCGGAGAGCGATGCGTAGGACTGCCACATCTCGTCACCCCGCACCGACCGCAGACCCGCCGCCCCCAGCCACGAGCGCACTGTGTTCCCCGCCTCTCGCACGACCCCCGGCGCGATCAGAGGCAGGAGAAACTCGGCTCCCGGCGCAGCCAGCAACCGGAGGGTCCAATTGACATCGCGTCCCAGCCCACCGCTACCGATGAGCACCAACCGATTACACAGTTCCGGATGCTGGTAGGAAAATTGCATCGCCACTCCGCCGCCCAACGACTGCCCGACGACCGTCACCCGTGGGATGCCGAGTTCGTCGAGGAGATCGCGCAACCACGCGGCGAATGCGCCGAGGGAGTAGTCACCGCGCGGTTTGGCGGAGCTGCCGTGGCCCGGCAGGTCCGGCGCCAGAACCTGATACCGGCGCGAGAGTTGGGGGATGACCGCACGCCAGGTGTCGGAGCTGCCGGCCATACCGTGTATCAGCAGGAGCGTCTCACCCTCACCGGAGAGGTGATAGGCAGCTTCGTCCCCGTGCAGTTCAGTGCGTTGGAGGCGAGACATCAACGCAACCTTCCCTTCGAATGGCGCCGAAGGTCGTATGGTACCCATCCTCGCCGAACCCGCAAGGCCTCCGCGCTGGTGTATCCGCGTGATGGAACACAGGTCAGGGCAGGTCGAGGCGTGCCTGCTCAGGTGCAGCGGCGTTGTCGACGACACAGAAGAGGTTGCCCTCGGTGTCGGCGAGGACCACGAAATCGGAGTCGTCGGGGTAGCGGTCCCAGGGCACCCGTCGTGCGCCGAGCCCGACGAGTCGTTCGATCTCGGCCGCCTGGTCGTCGCTGTCCCTGGCATAGAGGTCGAGGTGCATTCGCGGCTCGACCTGGGCGTCGTGGTCGCTCTGCTGGATCGACAGCAGCGGCCGCCCGTCGGGCAGATACAGGTTGGTGAAGCCGTTGCCGCCGAACGGATCGCCGGCGGTCAGCCCGAGTGCCCCTGCCCAGAACGCGGTTGCCCGCCGGATGTCGCGTGCCCCTATGACTGTGGTCCCAAATATCAGCATGCGCAGAATCTATGTCGATCGTCCCCGTCCTGTGGCCATGTTCGCCCGAAGAGCACCGCTCAGTCGGCGACGTCGCGGTGTGCCAGGACCTTCGCGATCCGCAGGCGAACCAGCAGCTCGCCTGCGACGCCGTTGCGTTCGCCGAACTCCTCGGCTCGGTCGACTCCCATGTACCGGCCACCGAGCCGCGCCGCCCATCGGCGCAGCTCGGCCGGATCCTCGGACACCGCGGCTGTTCCGGTGATCACAACGTATGCGAACGGTGGTCGGTCGTCGTCGACACACAGCGCGGCACGCCCGTCTCGGAGGAGGTTGCGTCCTTTGACGGTGGTCTTGCCGGTCGTGAACACGAGGTCGTCACCGTCCAGGACGAACCAGATGGGGGCCACGTGGGGGCTGCCGTCGGCGCGGACGGTCGACAGCTTGCCCGTGCGTGTTCCCGCCGAGACGAAAGTGCGCCATTCCTCGTCCGACATCCGTTCAGCCATGCCGTCATTCTCACACCTGAACCATCCCGGCAGCGGTAGAACGCGACGACGCGCGTGCGAGCGCGAATGCTAGGTCATGGGTTGACCACAGTGGACGCCGTCCGGCGGCCGTCATTACGTCACAGTGACGAAATGCGGTCAGGTGGCTGGAGTTCGGGAGCGCGGGGCAGCGGGGTCTCAGGCTCGCACGGGCACGTATGCGCCGACTCGTCGCAAGCCGTCCACATATCGGGACGCTCGCTGTGGCTGCATATTATCCAACAGCATGAATCATCCGGACGTTCCGACGGGCGCCGGTTCGATCCCTCGCGACGTGCACTCCAGCGCAGCGTTGCAAGTCCGGCTAAGCAAGCAGAAGGCCGACCGACACACGGCCGTGGGAAAAGGCGTCCACGGGTATACCTGCAGACCATTCCGGGCGATGTGAGTGGTAAACCGCCAGGTCGGTAATTTGCCGATAATCGACATTATGTCAACTAGCGCGCGGACGGAGCACCCCCGGCGTCCGTTGTCGCGCTCCCGTCGACCCCCTTCCGGCTCACTGCGGGTTCACCGACGAATGGTGATGGGCGATCAGCCACTTACCGTCTTCGTACCGATACACCCACGTCACCCTGGCTGCCACATCTCGGCCATTGGCGTTGATGACCCAGCGACCCACGTTGTACGCGAGGTTGCAATCCGAGTATTTGACGCTTTCCTCCATGCGGATCTTGGGATCGGCTTTGATCAGGTTGGCGAAATACTCCGTGATCTCCCCCGGAGTGTCTGCTATAGGCACCGACAGCGTCGGCAGCAGCACCGCGTCCGACCGGTACAACTCGGCCACCTTGCTCGCGTCGCCGGTGCTCAGCGCCTCATTCCAATTTTCGAAAAGTGCATCCAGCTCGCTGTCGGTCGCGCGGACGCAATCCCCTTCTCCGCCAGCGGAATTGTCCGCCGTGCATGCCGTGATCGACATTGCCAACGCGAGAACTGCGAAGCCTGAGCCGAACGCCGTGGTCCTCATATCAGCCTCCGCGAAAAGATGCATAGGAAAGCCGCCAACCGATAGAGCGTAACTCCGGGGCCACCGCCTGCAGATGCAAATTGCACAGCGGATGCCGCAAGCCGGAGTTCGCTGCGACCGGCTACCGTCAACACATGCTGACGGTGGCGCGATGCCTTGGTCCTGAACTGGTCGACCTCGTTCTATCGCGATGTCGCAGTGGGGTTCGGAACAGCCGGTTTCCGATGACGCCTCCGGTACCACGCGTGGGCGGATTGTTTGCTCATCCCGAGAACACGTCCGATTTCGGACCAACTGGCTCCGTCCGCCAATGCGCGCCTGACGACGTCGAATCGTGCGTTGTGGAGTTCATTTTCGAGGTGGATGCTGATCGCCAGGGCGTCGAGATGACTGGGCGCCGGCGATCGCAGCTGAGCCCGTTCTGCGAGTTCCCTCCGCCGGGCAGCAGTTTCCTCGTCGCCCCGTTCGGCCGCCGCCACGGCTGCTTCGCTCATGTTCTGCACACTGTCGTAATGAACCCACAGCGCAGAGAGCCCCTCGACTCCCCTGACGCCCTGCTGATCGCCGCTTTCCACGCCGTCAGCTTAAGCTGACGGCGTCGTCGGCGGTGCGATCGACTCAGGTCAGGCGGCTCGTGGCGGCATGCGATACCGGAGGGTGGCCGACCAGCACCCAGCGGTGCCTATTTCCTGTGTCAGGGATGGTGCAAGCTTCTAGTAGCGGCACACAGGTCGCCGACAATCAAGGAGCAGCATGAGCCGAACCACGACAGCCCGGGCCACCGTTGCCGCCCTCGCTGCGCTCGCGATCTCACTGACCGGCGCCGCCGGAATCGCCTCCGCCAAGCCTGCCTCGCCCGGATCCGGGCCCAGCACCGTCTCCCCCAGCCAGAACGTCGAAATCCCCGGCCAGTGGGTGTGCTTCCCGGATGGCGTCTGCATCTGGGTTTCTTCGAAGTAGGGTGTCGACCGAGCCTCGAGGGGCCGGTCCCGTCGCCCGAACGACATGCAGAGTAAAGCCGCCAACACCAGGGTGTCGGCGGCTTCTCGGGTGACGGTGCACGCCAGTGCGCCTCTCGGCAAGTGGTCGCTCGCAGCGACAATATTGATGTGGTACCCGGGGCATTGGGTCGAACACCGTCGGCCTGTTCAACCCCGCCGGTCCCCCACGTATTCCCGCACTCCTGGGCGCGCGAAGGTGTGAGGCCGGCCACCGCTCGGTCACCCCTCTTCGAGCCTAGCGCTGCTGCTCACGAGTCGGCACAGTCCTGCGCGACGGCGGTCACCGCAGGATTACAGCAACTCTGTGAGCTATGAGGATGCATGATCGAGAGGTGTTATTTCATCTCTGCGCCACGTGCGGCGTCGAACAGGACCCAACAACGCCCCTTCCCGGCGAATGCGCAATCTGTGCGGACGAACGCCAGTACATCCCACTGGGTGGTCAGGAGTGGACGACCGCCGAGGACCTCACCCGTTCCGGTCACCGCATTGTCGAGCGCGAACTCGAACCCGGGCTGCGCGGACTGTCTGTGGAACCGAAGGTCGCGATCGGCCAGCAGTCTCTGGTGCTGAGCACCCCGGCCGGATCGCTGCTGTGGGATCCGATCGGCCATATCGACCCGTCCGCGGTCGAGGCTGTGGCCGCCCACGGGCCAGTACTCGCGGTCGCGGCCAGTCATCCGCACATGTTCGGCGTCCAAACCCAGTGGTCGAAGGCACTCGGGAATGTTCCGATCCTCGTGGCCGACGCAGATCGTGCATGGCTGGCGCGCACCGACGGCCCGATCGAGTTCTGGTCCGGCACCCACGATGTCGCGCCGGGGCTGACGTTGCATCAGATCGGTGGGCACTTCCCGGGTAGTGCCGTGGCGCATTGGCGCGACGGCGCGGACGGGAAGGGTGTTCTTCTCACGGGGGACGGTGTCTTCCCCAATCCGGATCGCCGTACGATGTCGTTTCTACGCTCGTATCCCAACCGACTGCCACTCTCGGCCGCCGTTGTCAGGAGGATCGCCGACCAGCTGTCCCAGCTCGAATTCGACCGCATCGTCGGCAATTTCGACAATTCGATCGACACCGACGGTCGGGCGGCGCTCGAGTACTCGGCGGCCCGCCACTGCGCCTGGGTGAATGGCGAATTCGACGACCTGACGTGACCACCCCTCATGACGTCGGAGGTAATGGCCGCGACCACCCCGCCACCCTAGGCTGGCCTGCATGACGACCCTGGACGATCGGCATACTTCGCACGTCGGCATCCACTTGCGAACGTGGCGGGAACGCCGCCGGTTGAGTCAGCTGGAGCTGGCGAATCGGGCAGAGGTCTCGGCGCGGCACGTCAGCTTCATGGAGACCGGGCGATCCAATCCGACGCGGGCGATGCTGCTGCGGCTGAGCGAGCATCTGGACATTCCCCTGCGCGAGCGGAACGAACTGCTGCTCGCGGGCGGATTCGCGCCGGAGTTCCCCGAGCACCGCCTGTCGGATGTGTCGATGGCGTCGATTGCGGACGCGATCGAGAAAATTCTTACCGCGCATTCGCCGTATCCGGCGGTGGTCGTGGACCGGCACTGGAACATGGTCGACGCCAATGACGCGGCGGCGATCTTGACGGACGGCTGTGCGCCGTCGTTGCTGGAACCGCCGGTCAACGTGCTGCGCCTCAGTCTCCATCCGGACGGGATGGCGCCGCGCATCGTGGATCTGGCCCAGTGGCGTGGGCATCTTCTGCATCGGCTCGCACACCAGATCGCGGTGACCGGTGACGACCGGCTCCGGGAACTGCTCGACGAGTTGAGCGGGTACCCCGGCGGTATATCGGAAGCCGGTGACCCAGCCGGTTCCCTCGTCGTTCCGCTCCGTATACGCCACCGCGGCGCAGAGCTGACCTTCCTCAGCACAACGACGATGTTCGGCACCCCACTCGACGTGACCGTGGCGGAACTCGCCATCGAATCGTTCTTTCCCGCTGACGCCACGACAGCGGCTACCCTGCGCAGTAGCGTGAGCAGCGACTGAGGAGGTACGTCCATGGACTGGGCAGCAATAGGTGTGGGATTCGGTTACGTGGTGGTCGTGCTGACCATTCTCGTGGTGGTCGTGGGCGTCATAGCACTGTTCGTCTACTCGATCAAGTCGGACTACATCGTGCCGACCGACGAGAAATCGCGGTCGACGCGGCGGATCGAGCGAGCGCGGTAGATGCGTCAACCGCACAGGCGGGTGGTTCCCTCGGCGAGGGAACCACCCGCCTGTCGCTGTGCGCGGGCACCGGCCGGTCTCTGGATCGATTCCGTCCGAAGCAAGCCTTACTGAGACGCCCGTGGGCAAGACGACTACCGTTACACACGTCGCCTAGATTCGAGGAGCACGGAATGAGTATCCAGTCGGTTGAGTCACGCCGCCATCGCGTCGTGGTCATTGGATCCGGCTTCGGTGGTCTGTTCGGCACGCAGGCCCTCAAGAAGGCCGACGTCGACATCACCATGATTGCGCGCACCACTCACCACCTGTTCCAGCCCTTGCTGTACCAGGTGGCCACCGGCATTCTCTCTGTCGGCGACATCGCGCCCGCCACCCGGCTCGTGCTGCGTAAGCAGAAGAACGCTCGGGTGTTGCTCGGCGATGTCGAGTCGATCGACCTGGAAACGAAGACCATCACGTCCCGCTTCCTGGACCGGACCACCATCACTCCGTACGACAGCCTGATCGTGGCGGCGGGGGCAGGCCAGTCCTACTTTGGCAACGACCATTTCTCCGAGTTCGCGCCCGGAATGAAAACGATCGATGACGCGCTCGAGTTGCGTGGTCGCATCCTGGGCGCCTTCGAACAGGCGGAGCTGTCCCACGATCCGGAAGAACGCGCCCGGCTGCTCACGTTCGTGGTGGTGGGTGCGGGCCCGACGGGTGTCGAGTTGGCGGGGCAGATCGCCGAATTGTCACGTCGCACTTTGTCCGGCGCTTTCCGGAACATCGACCCGCGCGAGGCCCGAGTGATTCTCCTCGACGGCGCCGGGGACGTGCTGCCGGTGTATGGCGGCAAGTTGAGCCGCAAGGCAGCCGAGCAGCTCGAGAGGCTCGGCATCGAGATTCAGCTGGGCGCAATGGTCACGGACGTCGACGTCGACGGACTCGTGGTGAAGGACAAGGACGGAACCCAGCGGCGCATCGAGTCGCAGTGCAAGGTGTGGTCTGCCGGTGTGCAGGCCAGCCCGCTGGGCAAGCAGATCGCCGACCAGTCCGAAGCCGAGGTCGACCGGGCGGGCCGGTTGCTCGTGAACCCCGACCTGTCGGTGCCGGGCCACCCCGAGGTCTTCGTCATCGGCGACATGATGTCGCTGGACAAGCTGCCGGGGCTGGCGCAGGTCGCCATGCAGGGCGGAAAGTACGCGGCCAAGCAGATCATCGCCGGCTTACACGGTCAAAAGCCCGAAGATCGCCCGCCGTTCAAGTATTTCGACAAGGGCAGCATGGCCACGATCTCCCGGTTCAGCGCCGTCGCGAAGGTGGGCAAGCTCGAAATCAGTGGCTTCATCGGCTGGGTGGCTTGGCTGGCGATCCACCTGATGTATCTGGTCGGCTTCCGCAGCCGGTTGTCCACTCTGCTGTCGTGGACGGTGACGTTCCTCGGTCGTGGACGCGCGCAGATGGCATCCACCGAACAGTGGGTGTTCGCCCGCAATGCCATGGAACAGCTGGAACGCCACGAGCGCGAGAAGCAGGCTTCAATCGAACCGTCGACCGCTACAGGGCAGCGCAAGGCCGCGGGCTAGTTCCCGACCACAGCGAACACAGGCGCAGGGCACCGGGCTACTGGGTGCCCTTCGCCCGTTCGTGTCACTGATGGTTCGCTGGAGAAGTGCAGCGTGCGCGAGGTCTGGTTCATCGCGGACCGACTGCACCCACCGCCGCGGCGTAGCGAGGTCGGGTTGTCGGCGGTGGAGAAACCCGCAGGCGACCACGGTGATGGTCTGGCCGGGCCGCCAGTTTCGGTTGTCGTCCTGACCTCGGCAGGAATCGCCTCGAGCGCCGGGTATCCGGTGATCCCGCGCGGAAGTGTCGACCCACTCCGCTGTACCGGATTAGAATCGCGGGTTGGAAGGTCATTTCTTCGGCATCCCACAGCACCCGGAGAGCGCCAGTATCGGGCTGGCGGACTAGTAGGCGCGCATGAATGACGCGAGAGTACTGGCACACCGCTACCGGTTGGACGCGGTGCTCGGCATCGGTGGAATGGGTCGCGTGTACCGCGCGTGGGACTCTGTTCTGGACCGTCCGGTGGCAGTCAAGGTGCTACGAACCGAACTACTCGAAGAGGATCCCACGGGAAATTGCCTGGAGCGATTTCGTCGGGAAGCGCGAATTGTTGCCAGCTTCGACCACCCAGCGATCGTCCATGTGTACGACTTGGGTGAGGATATGCTCGGCGGCGAGCGAGCGCATTTCCTCGTCATGCAACTTGTTTCGGGGAAGACCTTGCAGCAGCGTCACCGCACGGATGGCCCGCTTGCGCTGCCTCTCCTCGTCCACGTCATGGGTGACGTGCTGAGTGCGCTGCAGCACGCTCACGAACGCGGAGTTGTTCACCGAGATGTGAAGCCGGCGAACGTTATGCTCACTGATTCCGGAGCGGTGAAGGTGATGGACTTCGGGATTGCGCACCTGAGGGGTTGCAGTAACCTGCTGACGGGAACCGGCAACATTATCGGCACCGTCGCCTATCTGGCACCTGAGCAGGCTCGCGACAGCCGGCTCGTCGATGCGCGCTCCGACGTGTACTCCGTCGGATGTATGTTGTATCACCTCCTCACCGACCGGCTGCCCTTCCCTGGTGATACCCCGTGGCAGATCCTCGCCTCGCAGCTGGAGCGTCGTTACGTTCCGGCTTCTGAGGTGAGACCGATGCTCGGCACCGTCTTCGACGACGTTCTGAAGCGGGCCCTTGCCCTCGAACCAGACCATCGCTATTCCAGTGCCGCCGAAATGTGTGTGGAGCTGTTCGCCCTGAAGCCCAGCCTCTCGGCCGAACCGGGCCAGTTCGCGTCCGACCGCACCTCGGCGTCCGCATCCGCATCCGCATCCGCGACGATGTTGTCGGGACCGGACGACACCGAAACGCAGGTTGCGAACCTGCCCAGCAAATTCCACTCCACAGCGCCGGCTTCGGGACCCATAGGCCTGCAGACCGGATCGTCGCCGGAAGTGCGCCATCCGTCCTTCGACAGCCTGGCGCCGCCACCGCTCACACCGGCATCTCCGCCGACGGATCAACCGTTGGTCGGCAGAACCGGGCCGAGCCGCCGGGAAGTCCTGGCCGGTTTGGGTGGAGGGGCAGTACTCGTGGCCGGTGGGGCCGCGATCTGGTTGATCACGTCCTCCTCGGACGGGAAGCCCTCTTCTCCAACGCTTTCCGGTCGACCCGGCGCGGTGCTGTGGACTGCTTCGGCTGGCACCGTGATCATCTTCTCGGCGCCGACCCTGGGTGCCGGCCTCGTCTACATAGGTGGCTACGACAACAACGTGTACGCGTTGGACGCAGCGACCGGGGTGCAGCGCTGGACAGCTGCCACTGGGGACCGGGTCAGGCCGTCGCCGGCCTTCGCCGACGGACTGGTCTATGTCGCGAGCTGGGACGGGAACGTCTACGCACTCGAGGCGAAGACGGGAGAAGAGCGCTGGAAGACCGCACCCGGCAACCCGGGCGACACGTTCCCGGTTTCACCGGTGGTGTCCGACGGGACGGTGTACTTCGGTGCTACCGACTGGTACGTCTACGGGCTCGACTCGGCCACCGGTGCGATGCGCTGGAAGACCCGCACCAACGGTGCCGCCGCCGCGGCCCCAGCGGTCGCCGATAGTGTGGTGTACCTCGGAACCGAGGGGTACGTGTACGCGCTGGATGCCCACACCGGCACGGCGCAGTGGGCGAGCCCCGTGGGGGGCCAGGTCTGGTCGTCGCCGGCCGTTGGGGACGGACGCGTCTACCTCGGCAACGAGGACTTCGCGGTGTATGCGCTCGACGCCGGCTCCGGCGAAGTCCGCTGGAAGACCCTTACCGGCGGCGAGGTTTATTCGTCGCCGGCGGCAGCGGGGGGCCTGGTTTACGTCGGCAGCTACGACAAGAACGTGTATGCGCTCGACGCCGGCTCCGGCGAAGTCCGCTGGAAGACCCTTACCGGCGGTCAGGTTCATTCGTCACCGGCCGTGGCAGACGGCGTGGTTTATGTCGCCAGCTGGGACGGCTACCTCTATGCCCTTGACGCGCAGGACGGCACGGTACGGTGGAAAACTCCTATGGGCGGGCAGGTCTGGTCTTCGCCGACCGTCTCCGACAAGCTGGTCTACCTCGGCAATTACAACGGGAAGGTATACGCCGTCGAGAGATGACCGCGGTTACCTCGGTACGTACTCCTCATGCCAAACGATCTCGCGGGTGGCGTAACTGACGTTGCCGAGCAGCGGCAGGTAACGTTCGTAGCGTGTGCGATCGGCGAAGACCGCTGCGGGACTCGCATTGTCCGCTATGTAAGTGTCGACGCTGCCTGGCGAATCGAGCACGATCGGTTTTGCCACGATAACCCGCGGGATCTGCTTACCCTCGATCCAGTCGGCGGCAAATTGTCCCAGCCCGTATCCCATCAGGTGCCACGGGAACGCAATGCTGGCGCGGTAGGGTCCGTCGTTCTTGACAAGTGCCAGCGCCTCCTTGTCGCCGTCGACACCGGAGAAGTACATGTCGTCGGCGAGCTTGCCGGACTGGTCCAATGCCCTGTAGGCGCCCACCACCAGGGTGTCACCACCGAGGATGATCCTGATGTCGGGCTGCTCCGCGATGACGGTGCTCATGATCGCGGCACCATTGGCGGTCGAGATGTCGGGTGCATCCACATCGCTGACCACGCTCAAGCCACTGCCTGCGCTCCGCAGGCCGTCCAGTACGCCGGCGTGCCTCAACTGCAGCTGCGGTGAGGCGGAGTCCAAATTGAAGTAGTGCACTTTCGCGTTCCCCTGGAGGCGCGCGGTCGCGAAATCCGCTGCTGCCTTGCCCTGCGTGAAACCGATGTCGTACTGGTTGGCGGCGACCTGGAGCGTGCTCGGCTGAGTGATGATGCCTTGCACGCAGACGCCTTGTCGCAAGGCGGCATCGAGGATGGGGCGTTGAATCACCGCGTTGAGCGGTTGGAATGCCAGTGCGCCGACGCCGCGGGCGAGGAACGTTTCGAGCTGGCGGAGATTCTTCGTAGGGTCGTCGCCAGAGAAGGCGGTGAGGTATTGCAATCCCCGTTCCCTCGACGCGGCTTCCACTCCGGCGCCGAGGGCGAGGAAAAATTCTGCGGCCGCGGTGCTGGCCCAAGCGGCGCGCCGGGGTAGTCCAGTGGGGGGTCCGCTTGGCAACGAGGGATCGAATTGGCCGAGTTCCTCAGGCGGCGCCGGCGATTTTGGGCCGCCGGCCTGCGAATTGCCGTTCTTCGACGCACACGCCGCCGAGAGCGCGGCGCCGGCCATGCCAGACCCCGCCAGCGCCCCTAGTCTGAGCAGGTCACGGCGACTCAGTCCGGGCAGGTGCCGCTTCTCGAACGGCATGGCTCGACGATAGCAAGCGAATCAGTTCGTGGCGATCTAGATGGCGTTGCCCGGTTGGCGGATGCGCGAGTTGTCGGCGACCCCACCCGCACCAGGGCCGACTCGTCGAGCTCGGTCACTTGCCCAGCGAGGCGGTGTCGGTGATGTTCGCCAATCGGACCTGACCCTTCGAGACCAGCCGATCGTTCTCGTCGGTGATCCGGACCTCCCACAATTGCTGGGTGCGACCGCGGTGAATCGGGCTGGCCTCGGCGGTCAGCGTGCCGTCGCGTGTGGCGCGGAGAAAGTCGGTGTTGTTGTTGACCCCGACCACGTGTCCCCGACCGCCCAACCACATCATTCCGGCCGTGCTTGCCACCGATTCGACGACCGCGCAGTACACGCCGCCGTGCTGAATTCCGGCGGGCTGCTGCAGGTCCGGGGTGACCGTCCACTGGGCGCACACGCGATCCGGACCGAGTTCGGTGTACTCGAGACCGATCACGGCATCGAATCCCTTGCCCAATCGCTGAAGCATCACGTCGGTGCCGATCGGACCGTCGCCGTTCGTGGCCTGCCGTTCGGGGGAACCCACCATCACACACTCCATTGGATCACTGGGCGCTGTCGCAGCGCATTCGTTTCTCCTGCCTACACGACGTCGGTGCGGGAGCGGGAAGCAGGTGTGCCGAAAACAGATCGGCGGGCCCCACACCCTTCGGTGTGAGGCCCGCCATGAGTGGACCGGGAGTCTCTGCAGCCCTCAGGACTCCGGTACGGTCCGGCAGTTCGGTTCGAGATGTCGTGCGTGCCGACGTGGCCCCCTGACTATAGGCAAGGCTGCCCTAATTTTGCAACCGCTTCAGTGGATCCGCGTCAGCCGGGTCTTCCACCGGACCGGCGCACCGGCGGACACGAAAGCGTCCAATATGCCCTGACCGCGGCGCTGAGCGGCCGACTCCCCCTCGCCTGCGAGGATCGGCACGTATGTCGAGGCGCCGAGTACTGCCTCCCCGACCAGACCCCAGAAGCGAGAGGCGTCGATCGGCGTGCACCGCGCGATCGCGTCGAAAATCGCGTGCAGCGATGTGAGGCAACGGTGAACGGTCCAAACCAGGAGTGCTCGTTCACACGGCACTGTCACCGTGCCCCGGGTGCCGGCCCACGGATCGTCGGGCAGAACCCGCATCGTGTCGTCGGCGAGCCCCGCCCAATCGATGCCGCCGTCGCTGTCCATGTGAATCCACAGATTCTCGAGGCCCGGGTCCCACGCGCGCCCTTCGAGGACGACGAGCGCGGTGACTCGCCCGACCACGGCGTGGATGAGCGAGGTGGCGACCTGCATCGCGGCGACGTCGGGGTCCGGAACGTCCTCGAGGGAGCGGGCCCACATACGCGGAACGCGGTCACCGTCCAGATCGTCTGCAAGCGACCACCACCGCCGTTTTCCCTCGTCGGCCATCGATGCGACCGCATACATCCGCGGATAGTCGGGATTCAATGAGCGAAGGCGCGCGCAGGACGCGTCCAGAGCGGTCGCGGGGGCAGACAGGGTAGAAGTCACCGTGCACTCCAATCGGTCGGGTGGAACCGTTCTCAACGTAGGTGAGCCTAACCAAATTACAAGAGTTGCTTTCCTGTGATGTAGAGCACCCACTGCAGCGCGCCGGAAGTGGACATACCGCCCGCAGGGACATCAGAGATAGGGTTCCGTAACCTAAGTAGTTGAATCGGTGCAGATTCGGTTCCGGTGCACACACGTCAGGAGCTTTTCCCGCAGTGACGACGACGAGACAGTTCGGCAGCGACCTCCCGCACCTGCCGACCGACGAGGAGTACGGGAAGCGCGACATTCCGCGCGGTCCGGCTCCCCTGCCTCTGCGGGCACTCGCAGGATTCCTGGATGCGGTCGTGGTGGCCATTCCCCTGGTTCTCGGCTGGTACATCGTCGATGCGCTCAGTGACAGCAACGGCGGCGGTCAGGCAGACCGGGTCGTCTTCGGTGGTGCAACCGTCGCGATCGCCGTCGGACTGGCGGTCTGGAACAAAGGGTTTCGGGAGGGCAACACCGGGCAGAGCTCGGGCAAGGGGTGGGTCGGTCTCGTGACCCGGGATGCGACGAGCCTCGGCGCGATCGGCCCGAAGCGATCGTTGTGGCGCCTGGTTCAGCGGTCCGGTACCGAGGTGGTCCGCGACCGTACAGCGGACGACGAGGGATTCGTGGCTCGCGAGAAGGACGGGTCCGTCGCCGCGATCCGCCGCCGCCGGCTGATCGGACTGGGCGTCCTCGTGGTCTTGCTCGGGCTCGTGTTGCTCGCCAGCATCGCGGTCGGGGCGCGCCCCCTCTCGTTCACGGAGATCTTTTCCGCGCTGTTCGACGCGGACGGGTCCCAGGCGGACATCATCGTCCGTACGTTGCGTGGCCCCCGCACGATCCTCGGCCTCGTCGTCGGAATGGCACTAGGGGTTGCGGGTGCGCTGATCCAGGGTCACACCCGTAATCCCCTCGCGGACGCGGGCCTTCTCGGCCTCAACGCGGGCGCCGCGTTCCTCGTCGTCCTCTCGATGTACCTGTTCGGATTCAGCGCCCCGAGTGAGTACCTCTGGTTCGCCTTCGCCGGATCGTTCCTTGCGAGCGTGGTGGTGTTCGGCCTGTCATCGATCGGCAACGGAGCCGCCAGCCCGTTGAGCCTCGCCCTGGCCGGAGCCGCGGTCGCCTTCTTCCTGCAGGCGATGACCAACGCGATCATCATCGTCGACCAGGCCAGCCTCGACTCCTACCGGTTCTGGGTGGTCGGTTCCGTGGCCGGACGCGGATTCGATGTGCTCTGGCAGG
This sequence comes from Rhodococcus oxybenzonivorans, assembly GCF_003130705.1. NCBI lineage: Bacteria > Bacillati > Actinomycetota > Actinomycetes > Mycobacteriales > Nocardiaceae > Rhodococcus > Rhodococcus oxybenzonivorans. Next base: position 3,258,469 of record NZ_CP021354.1, read on the forward strand.
TGCTGCCGTTCCTCGTGATCGGTTTGCTGCTCGCCCTCGCCAGCACCCCTGGCCTCAACGTGCTGAGCCTCGGCGAAGACGTGGCCCGCTCCCTCGGCACCAACATCGGCGCGAGCCGCGCCCTCGGCATCGTGGCGATCACCCTGCTGACCGGGGCAGCGACGGCCGCCTGCGGTCCGATCGCCTTCATCGGCCTCGTCGTTCCGCACGTGGCACGCGCGATCACCGGCCCCGACTACCGCTGGCTGGTGCCCTACGCGGGACTCCTCGGCGGCGTGATGCTGGTGACCGCGGACGTCATCGGACGTGTTGTCGTGCGCCCCGGTGAACTTCAGGTCGGGATCGTCCTGGCCGTCTTCGGTGCCCCATTCTTCATTGCGTTGGTGCGGCGCAGAAAGCTGGCAAGCCTGTGACCGTCGACGACCAGACCCGCCCCGATCCGGTCGCGCCGGCGAAGTCACGCGTCCCGGCACGACCGCCTTTCCGGCTCGGTCCGCTTTCCCTCGTCCTGCGTCCCCTCGGCATCGCGGTGAACGTTGCGCTCCTCGCGGCGCTGTTCCTCGTGCTGTGCCTGAATATCGGCCGCGGCGACTACCCGCTGTCCATCCCCGAGGTCACCACGGTCCTCTTCGGCGGCGGCACCAAGGCGCAGAGCTTCATCGTCATGGATCTACGACTGCCGCGGTCGTTGACCGGGGTGTTCATCGGCATGGCCCTCGGACTCGCCGGCGCGCTGACCCAGTCGATCGCCCGCAACGCGCTGGCCAGCCCCGACATTCTCGGGATCACCTCGGGCGCGAGTGCGGCCGCCGTCGCCCTCATCGTCCTCGGCGGAGGTGGCAGCTTCGTCGGGCTCCTCGCCACCCTGGGAATTCCTCTGGCCGCGTTGTGCGGTGCACTTTTGACCGCGCTGACCATCTATCTGCTGGCGTGGCGCGGCGGGGTCGAGGGCTACCGGCTGATCCTCATCGGCATCGGCATCAACGCCATGCTCATCGCCGTCACCGGATGGCTTCTCATCTCCGCGGACATCAACGACGCCTCCCGCGCCCAGGTGTGGCTCAACGGGTCACTGAATGGTGCGTCGTGGAGTCAGGTGTGGCCGGTGATGGTCGCGGTCGTCCTCGTCGGCGGTTATGCGATCGGATCCTCGTTCACGATGGGTGCGCTGCGCCTCGGCGACGACAATGCCGTGTCGCTGGGTGTGCGACTGCAGTGGTCGCAGGCACGGTTACTGCTCATGGCGGTGGCCCTCGCCGGAATCGCGACAGCGGCCGCCGGCCCGGTTGGATTCGTCGCACTCGCCGCCCCGCAGGTGGCGCTGCGGTTGGTGCGGTCGGCCGGGCCACCCCTCATCGCGTCCGCGTTGACGGGTGCGGTGCTCGTGGTCGGCAGCGATGTGATCGCGCGGACGATCCTGCCGGTCGAGTTGCCGGTCGGTATCGTCACCTCGGCCCTCGGTGGGCCGTTCCTGCTCTACCTGTTGGTTCGCAACAATCGGAAGGTTTCGGCATGACCGTGCAGACCGACTCTCGGCTGAGCGCCGAGGACCTGAGCCTGGGATACGGCGACCGCATCATCGTCGAGAACCTGAATCTCGAGGTGAAGACCGGGGTGATCACCACCGTGATCGGCCCCAACGGGTGCGGAAAGTCCACCTTGCTGCGGGCGCTCGGCCGGCTCCTGAAACCTCGGTCCGGTTCGGTGGTCCTCGACGGCAAGGCGATCGGTTCGCTGCGCACCAAGGATGTGGCCCGCATCCTCGGGATGCTCCCCCAGGCGCCGATCGCGCCGGAGGGGCTCACCGTCGCCGACCTCGTGGCCCGCGGACGGCATCCGCACCAGTCGTGGATTCGGCAGTGGTCGTCCGACGACGAAGGCGAGGTGGCGGAGGCACTTGCGCTGACCGGAGTCTCCGAACTGGCGGACCGCCCCGTCGACCAGCTGTCCGGTGGGCAACGCCAACGCGCCTGGATCTCCATGGCGTTGGCGCAGGGCACCGACATTCTGCTGCTCGACGAGCCCACCACCTACCTGGATCTCGCGCATTCGATCGAGGTGCTCGACTTGGTGGACCGGATGCACGAGGAGATGGGCCGCACCGTCGTGATGGTGCTGCACGACCTCAACCTGGCGATCCGCTACAGCGACCAGCTGATCGTGATGCGTGATGGCAAGGTCGTCGCCGCCGGCGCACCCAAGGACATCATTTCTGCCGAACTTCTCCTCGAGGTGTTCGGGCTCGAAGCCGCGGTGATCGGCGACCCGGTGTCCGACCGTCCGCTGGTGGTGCCGATCGGCACCCGCCATGTGTACGGCGCGGTGGGCGGCCCGGAGCGGGCCTAAGTCACCGCCCGGGTCGGCGACCACCGATCATCGTGCGCACCAACCGCACGCCCTGCCCCAGAGACACGGTGGGCAGGTACGCCCGTCCGACAGCGTTTCCGATGCTCGGCAGGGCGGCCGGGTCCGCGAAGGTCATGTGCATGGCCACGTAGCGGGGCTGGAACTTCGACTTGAATGCCAGGAGCGATCGGAAACCGTACACCGGTTCGAGGGTGCGCCCGAGGAGATCGAGGACGCTGTCCATGACGGTGGACAGGCTCGACGATTCGGCCTGTTCCGCGGCGTCCGCGTCGCGGTCGGGTTGTTCGACCTTCGCGAGTGGCGCGCCGGACAGGCTGAGGAACTCTGCCCCTTCCGCTTCGAGTTTCAGCGCGGCGGACGCGATGAGAAACTCCATTGCCGGCCGGAATCCCTCGGAGCGGCGGCGCATGAAGTCGAGGGTCCAGCCCACCACCTTCCCGTCCCGGTACACCGGCAGCCACGAGGTGACCCCGTGCACGGTGCGGTCGCCGTCGACGGCGATCAGGCAGCGCACCTCGGGGTCGTCGACTTCGTCGAGGCCGCCGAGGGTGAATCCCATCTCGGGCATGCCCTTGTCGGCCACCCATTCTTCGGATATCGCCGTGATTTGGTCGGTGATCGACAACGGGGCGCTGGGGAAGCTGACCCATTCGGCGGTGATGCCCGACTTCTTCGCCTTGTTCAGGGCGGTGCGGATGTCCTGGAAGCGTTTGCCCGTGAAGGCGATGGTGCCGAGGTCGAGCACCGTCTCCTCCGCGACTTGGATACCACTCCAGCCGAGGTCGTCGGTGACGGCGCGCACGGCGGAGGTCACCGAGTAGAAGCACGGGATCCACCCGTTGGTGGAGGCGAATTCGGCGAACTCGGTGACGGTCTCCCGGAGCCGATCCGGGGGGCCGACCGGATCCCCCGTGGTCAACGCGACCCCGGCGATAACGCGGTACGCGACGTAGCTGGTGTCGTCGGGGGCGAACCAGTAGTTGTTTCCCCGCCACGTCGTCATCCATGACAACGGACTGCCGCTCCCCGACTTCAGCAGGGCCCGCGCGCGGGCGGCGGCGTCCGAGTCCGCACCGAGCGCCGGGCGCAGGAAGGTGGCCGCCACCAGCGCGCATGCCGTCAGCCAGAACACCACCCCGGTCCATTCGTACAGCAGGGTCGCGGGAACGTTGACCGGTAGCAGGCGTGGGTCGAGCCACTGCAGATAGACGGGTGGAATCAGGCGCTCCGGGAAATTGGCGAGCAGGGTGGTGGCGGAGGGCCGATGATCGAAACCGTTCCGGGCCCACAGGCCGCCGAGGACGTAGAGGACGGCGAGTCCGGCCGTCACCGCCGCCAGCGCGACCGCGAGGCGGCGGTAGGTTCCGGCGGGGGCGGTGACGTCGAAGAATCGTCGGGTGGCGAGGAGGACGATCAGGATCACCAACGGAGTCAGGAACGGCACCAGCGTTCGATACAGGTTGGGGTCCGCCAGCCCGTAGAACAGTGATTCCTCCTCGAACGAGTCGATGAACCGGACCGCGAAGTTGAGCAGGGACAGCACCAGCAGGACCACCTGCGCGACCACTGCCCCGACCCAGGCGAAGCGCCGGCCGCGCCGCAGTCCGTCGCTGAGGGTGAGCAGGAACAGCGACGGCATGAGACTGAGCAGTGTCGGCCCAACCCCGGACAGTCGCAGTTCGAGTAACCCGCGGCGGCATTCGGGGTCGGCGGCGTTCACCTCGCAGAGTTCGCGAACCTCGGTAGCGGTGTACGGAATTCCCCGGAACAGATCTCGCAGCACGGCCAGGGGTCCGACCGCTTCCGCCGAGAGCGCTGCGATCATCGGTCCGACGGCGCTGGCGGCCACCACGATGGCGACCAGCACCCGGCCCTCTCGCTGGGTGCCGGCGATCCGCTCGCCCCGCGCCGAGCGGCCGACGATCCAGGGTCCTGCCACCAGGCCCACGACAGCGGCGGCGAGCCGGACCACGTCCTGCAGGGATCCGCTGAACAGAGCCAATGTGATGGTGAAGGCGAGCACGCCGACCCGGATTCGACGTCGCCACAGGGTGCCCATGTCGGAACTCGCCACCATGGCCGCACCGATGATCCAGGTGCTGGGCCCGACCGCCATACCCACATGGAGCCGGAAACCCCAGTCCGCGTCCACAACCTTCGCGACGGCGGCGACCGCCAACGCGAGCAGCCCACCGACCACTTGTGTCACCACTGCCGCCAGGGCGAACCGCGCCGAACCCATCCGGCGCTCCAACGGCGCCGCGGCCAGGAAGACGAGAACGGTGGTGGCCAGATAGGCGAGGATGTCGTCGCCCCACAGCCCCGCCGACAGCAGGGTCCAGACCCATCCGTGCTCGAACGCCCGGATGCCGAGGGCCACGTGCTGCGACAACGCGTGGGAGGGTCCGCCGATCACACTCGAGGTCGCGAACGCCACCAGCCAGATCACAACCAGGAGGGCGATGCTGACCGGTGCGCCGGCCACGCCGAAGCGCACCCATTCCGCTACCCGACCCGGCGCCCCGGTGACCTTCGCCGCCGCACTGTCCCCAGTGACTGCATTGCCGTCGATACTCATCCGCCAGGTCCCCACTCTCCCGCGATGTCGAGAACGAAAGCCCGCCCGGCGACACAGCCGCCGAAGTCGACGGCCGGTGGCCGTCCTCCGACCGTAAACCACCTGTTCGAACTATGACCATTACCACACGACTTCGCGCGGTTTTACTACTACCAGTAGTACGCATCCGCGTCGTTGTATCCGTAGAATCGGACCATGGCTGGACTCGGCGAACTCGAACGCGCAGTGATGGATCACCTGTGGTCCACTTCGGAACCGCAGACGGTGCGGCAGGTGCACGAAGCTCTGGCAGAGCGTCGCGAACTCGCCTACACCACCGTCATGACCGTGCTGCAGCGACTGGCGAAGAAGCACCTCGTCATCCAGCAGCGCGATGATCGCGCCCACCGGTACCTGCCCGTGCATCAGCGCGAAGAACTGGTCGCCAGCCTCATGGTCGACGCCCTGCAGCAGGCCGACAAGTCCGGCAGTCGGGCCGCCGCCCTCGTGCATTTCGTCGGTCAGGTCGGTGCAGACGAGGCGGACGCTCTCCGGGAGGCACTGGCTGCGCTCGAAGCCAAGGAACGGTCCGGCGACGGCAACGAGACGGGAACCGTTCGCGCCGTCTGACGTTCGTCATGCATGATGAGTGGGACATGGACGCCACCACCGCGCTGGTATTCGGCATACTCGCCCTCCTTCTCGCAGGACCGGTTCCTGCGTTGCTCAGCCGTGCCCGGTGGCCGCACCGGGCTCCGCGGGCAGCGCTCGTGCTGTGGCAGGCGATCGCCCTCGCCGCGGTCCTGTCCGCCTTCAGTTCCGGTCTCGCGATAGCCAGCCAGCTCCTCGTGCCCGGTCCGGACGGACGGCCCACCACCGCGCCGGTGGAAGAGATCGACGCGCTCGGCCTTCCCCTCTGGCTGCTGTACGTGGTGGTGTTCGCCCTCACCCTGCTGGTCGGCGCCAAGCTGATGTTCGCGGTGGTTCAGGTGGGGTTCCGCACCCGGCGCCGACGTGCCCGGCACCGCATGCTCGTCGATCTGCTCGACCGATGTGACTCGACGTCCCCGCTGGCCCGTACGCCCGACCTGAGAATCCTCGACGTCACCGAACCCATCGCGTACTGCCTGCCCGGCCTGCGTCAGCGGGTCGTGTTGAGCCAGGGCACGTTCGCCAATCTCGACGACGCCGAGATCACCGCGATCCTCACCCACGAACGTTCGCATCTGCGCGCCCGCCACGACCTCGTCCTCGAAGCGTTCACCGCGGTCAACGCCGCGTTTCCCACCGTGGTCCGTAGCAAGTCCGCCCTCGGCTCCGTGCAGTTACTCGTCGAGATGCTCGCCGATGATTCGGCGGTGCGTGCCACCGGGCCGACAGCTCTCGCTCGTGCGCTCGTCGCCTGCTCCGGCTCCACCGCGCCGAAAGGCGCGATGGCTGCAGGCGGTCCGAGCACGTTGCTGAGGGTGCAGCGACTCGCCTCCTCCGAATCGGCCGTGCCGGTCGCCATCGCCGCCTACACGGCGTCGGTGGCCATCCTGGTGGTTCCGACGGTCGCGGTGGCCGTTCCCTGGCTCACCGAACTGAGCCGCCTGTTCTCGGCGGCGTAGTCACTCACGTCACAACTCCGCCAGTTCGGTATCCGGGCGCCCGTCCCGTACACTGGTTCACGGTCGCCACTGCGGCCCATCAATACTGAAACGGCACACAGCCCAATTCCCCGCACTTCCGCGAATGGATTGACCAGGTGACATGTGCCCTGGCTCGTCCCTTTGTGCGTGCTGCATGACAGCCCCGCTCCGCGACGCGCCCTAATGCCCGGAGAGGTATCCCGCGTGACCAACGCTGTGCAAATGACCGCTGTCCCAGTGACCGCTGTCCCCATGACGTCTGCAGAAGACGTCAGCTCTGTTTCCGAGGAGAACACCACCGAGACGGTGACGTTCGCCGAGATCGGCCTTCCCGAATCCCTGGTGCAGGCTCTCGTCCGGAATTCCATCACCACCCCGTCGCCCATTCAGGCCCTGGCCGTTCCGGATGCGCTCGCAGGCAAGAACGTTCTCGGCCGTGCACAGACCGGATCGGGTAAGACGCTGGCCTTCGGCCTGCCCATGCTCACCCGTCTCGCCCGCCACGAAGACCGGCCGGCGCCCAAGCGTCCCCGCGCCCTGGTTCTCGTTCCCACCCGCGAACTCGCCTTCCAGGTCGTGGAATCCCTCAACTCGTACGCGGGTGCGCTCGGTCTGACCGTGCGCCCGGCGGTCGGCGGCACCCCGTTCACCAAGCAGGTCGACCAGCTGCGCCGTGGCGTCGACATCCTCGTCGCCACCCCCGGGCGCCTCGGTGACCACCTGCGTCAGGGCACCTGCGTCCTCGACTCCATCGAGATCACCGCACTCGACGAGGCCGACCAGATGGCGGACATGGGCTTCCTGCCCGAGGTGCGTTCCATCCTCGGTGAGACCCCGGCCGACGGTCAGCGGCTGCTGTTCTCGGCCACCCTCGACCGCGAGGTGCAGTCGCTGGTCCGGCAGTTCCTGCCCGACCACGTTCAGCACTCCACCGAGGACGGGCGCGCCAGCGTCGACACGATGGCGCACTACGTCCTCCTGGTGGACCGCGGCCAGAAAGACAATGTTCTGGCGGAAATCGGTGCGCGCGAAGGCCGCACCATCATGTTCGCCCGCACCAAGCTCGGCTGCGAGGGCATCACCGACCGGTTGCGTGCAGTCGGGATCGCCGCGGAGTCGCTGCACGGCGGCAAGGCGCAGAACCAGCGCACCCGCGTCCTCGAGCGTTTCAAGAACGGCCGCACCCCTGTGCTCGTCGCGACGGACGTCGCGGCGCGCGGCATCCACGTCGACGGTATCGACCTGGTGGTCCACGTCGATCCGCCTGCCGATCACAAGGATTACCTGCACCGTGCCGGGCGCACCGCTCGCGCCGGTGAGAAGGGCACGGTCGTCGCGATCGTGCTCCCGAATCAGAAGCGCACCTTCCGGAAGCTGACGGGAATGGCCGGGGTCGACGCCACGGCAGTGCCCGTCGCGCCCGGATCCGAGGTCCTCACCACCATCACCGGCGCGAAGGTCCCCACCGGGCAACCGGTGAAGGATCCCGCCTTCCGCAGTGACCGTGGTGGCGACCGCCGGTTCGGCGACCGCGGACCCCGCCGTGAAAGTGGGTTCGGCGGCCGAGACGGTGGCTACCGCGGAAACCGCAGCTCCTCCGAGGGACGCGGTGACCGCCCGTCCGGTGGCCGCAGCTTCGAGGACCGCGGACCCCGCCGTGACCAGTCGGACACCCGGTCCGGTGGTTACCGGGGCGACCGCCCCCAGCGCGACGGCGACAACCGTGGTGGCGATAACCGGAGCAGCGGCTACCGCGGGGACCGGGACAACCGCACGTTCGGCGACCGGGCCCCGCGCAGGGACTTCGGGGACAGCGCGCCGCGCCGCGAGTACGGCGGCAGCAGCAGTGGCGCACCGCGCCGCGACTACGGCGACCGCGGTGAGAGCCATCGCGGCACCGGTGAGCGGAGCTTCGACCGCAGCGCACCCCGCCGCGACTTCGCGGACCGCGACAATCGTGGTGGCGGATTCCGTCGGGACGATCGCCGTCCTGCGGCCTCGCCGGACCGGCGTCCCGCCGCAACCGGTGGTGGTTTCCGTAGCCGCACCGACCGCCGCTCGTACGACGGTTTCGACGGACCTCGTCGCGAACAGCGCAGCTGAGCGGTGCGTGCAGGACATAACTGAACATCGACATCGTTAACACGAGGCCGGCCCGCGCGAATGCGCGGGCCGGCCTTCGTATGTTTGTCTGGGACGGCTCATTTGTTCGTACGCCGATTTCACTACCGCCGAGCGAGAGGGAATGCTGTATTCATGACTATCACCAACGAGGGCGCCCGCGCCCAGATCGGCGTGACGGGACTGGCCGTCATGGGCTCGAATATTGCCCGCAACCTCGCCCGGCACGGGCACACCGTGGCTTTGCACAACCGCAGCATCGCCAAAACCGATGCGCTCATCGCGGAGCACGGCGGCGACGGCGACTTCGTCCGGACCGAAACGGTCGAGGAGTTCGTGGCGGCGCTGCAGAAACCGCGCCGCGTGCTGATCATGGTCAAGGCCGGCGACCCCACCGACGCGGTCATCGAGGAACTCGCTGCGGCCATGGAGCCGGGTGACATCATCATCGACGGTGGCAACGCCCTGTACACGGACACCATTCGGCGGGAGGCGTCGCTGCGCGAGCGCGGCCTGCATTTCGTCGGCGCCGGCATCTCCGGTGGTGAGGAAGGGGCGCTGAACGGCCCGTCGATCATGCCGGGCGGCCCCAAGGAGTCGTACGAGGCTCTCGGACCGCTGCTCGAATCGATTGCGGCGCAGGTCGACGGAACCCCGTGCTGCACCCACATCGGCCCCGACGGCTCCGGGCACTTCGTGAAGATGGTCCACAACGGCATCGAGTACGCCGACATGCAGCTGATCGGTGAGGCGTACAACCTTTTCCGTGACGCACTCGGGTACGACGCCGACAAGATCGCCGAGGTGTTCACCGAGTGGAACTCCGGCGATCTCGAAAGCTACCTGGTGGAGATCACCGCCGAGGTGTTGAAGCAGAAGGACGCGAAGACGGGCAAGGCCCTCGTCGACGTGATCGTCGACGCCGCCGAGCAGAAGGGCACCGGCCGCTGGACCGTCAAGTCCGCGCTCGACCTCGGTGTGCCCGTCACCGGGATCGCCGAGGCCGTGTTCGCGCGCGCCTTGTCCGGCTCCCGGGAGCAGCGCAAGGCCGCCGTCGGTCTGGCGTCCGGTCAGCTCGCGGACAAGCCCGCCGACGCCGCTCAGTTCACCGAGGACATCCGCCAGGCGCTGTACGCGTCGAAGGTGGTGGCCTACGCGCAGGGCTTCGACCAGATCGCCGCGGGCAGTGCCGAATACGACTGGGACCTGCACCCCGCCGATCTGGCCACCATCTGGCGCGGCGGCTGCATCATCCGGGCACGTTTCCTCAACCGCATCAAGGACGCGTACGACGAGAACCCGACGCTGCCGAGCCTCATCCTCGCGCCCTATTTCCGGGACGCCATCGAGACCGCCATCGACAGCTGGCGTCGGGTGGTGTCCACCGCGACCCTGCTCGGTATCCCGGTCCCGGCGTTCGCCTCGTCGCTGTCCTACTACGACGCCCTGCGCGCGGAGCGGTTGCCCGCGGCGCTGACTCAGGGGCAGCGTGACTTCTTCGGTGCCCACACCTACGAGCGGACCGACGCCGAAGGTAAGTTCCACACGCTGTGGAGCGGTGACCGCAGCGAAGTGCAGGCCTGACCTTCCTCCGCCTCGGCCGTGACGCAGTGCGCTGACGTCCCGGTCGAGGCGTCAGGCGGGCCTTCTCGCAGGCGGTAGCCTTCTGGGCATGCCCGAACACGAGAACACCTCCGCACCGGTGGGTGAGACGTTCCTCGGGCTCGGTGTGCCCGCAGTGATGACCCATGCCCTCGACCGCAGTGGCATCCGCGCGCCCTTCCCCATCCAGGCCGCCACCATTCCCGACGCCCTCGCCGGCAAGGATGTGCTGGGCCGCGCTCCCACCGGGTCCGGCAAAACGCTCGCGTTCGGGTTGCCCATGCTGGTGCGCCTCGCGGGTGCCGCCAGTCGCCGCGGATTCCCCCGCGGGATCGTCCTCGTTCCCACCCGGGAACTGGCATTGCAGATCGAACGGGCACTCGACGAACCGGCACTGTCGATGGGACTGCGGGTGGCCACGGTGGTCGGCGGCATCCCGATCAAGCGCCAGGTGGAGGTGTTGTCGCGGGGAGTCGATCTTCTGGTCGCGACACCCGGGCGCCTCGCCGACCATCTCGGTCAGGGTTCGGTCTCCCTCGACGACGTTGCCGTGGTGACGGTCGACGAGGCCGACCACATGGCCGAGATGGGCTTCCTCCCCCAGGTCGTGCGGATCCTGGACGAAACACCTCCGGGAGGGCAGCGACTGCTGTTCTCCGCCACCCTCGACGGTGAGGTGGACAGCCTCGTCCGGCGCTACCTGCGCGACCCGGTCACTCATTCGACGGCGCCCGCCTCGGCCGCGGTGACGACGATGGTCCATCACCTTCTCTACGTCGACCGGAACGACAAATATTCGGTGGTCGCACATATCGGTGCGCGGTCGGGGCGCACTCTGATGTTCGTGCGCACCAAGCACGGGGTGGACCGGGTGGCCAAGGAATTGCATGCCGCCGGCATCTCGGCAGGCGCCTTGCACGGCGGCAAGACCCAGAACCGCCGTACCCGCACTCTCGCATCGTTCGCGGACGGAACGACCCCGGTGCTGGTGGCCACGGACGTCGCGGCCCGCGGCATCCACGTCGACGACATCTCCCTGGTGGTCCACGTCGACCCGCCCACCGAACCCAAGGCCTACCTGCACCGTGCCGGGCGGACCGCGCGGGCCGGTGAGGCCGGGGTGGTGGTCACCCTCGTGACGGAGGACGAACGCACCGCCGTCGAGCAGATGACGCGCACGGCGGGGATCGACGTAGCGGGGGTGCCGGTGCGCCCCGGCGACCGGCTGTTGGCCGAGCTCACCGGCGCCCGCCGCCCCAGCGGTAAACCGGTGCCCGCACCCGACACCCGGGCGCCCGCCCAGGACACCCCGAAGAAGGGCCGCCGGGCCGCCGATACCGGCGATCGCCCGTCCCGGCGCGGCCGCGTCGGTGAGGTGCCGGCCCGAGCCGGAAGTCGGCGTGGACGCAATCCCGGACATGGCTCAACTCCGCACGGACACCGCAGTCGCGGAGCACACTGAGAGGCATGTCCCTGCCGCTCGCGTCGGTGCTGTGCGCATTGGTCGCGGCCCTGCTCTTCGCGTGTGCCTCGGTCGCGCAGCAGAGCGCCGCGTCCGTGGTCCCCGAGGATGCGGGCCTGATGACGTCGCTGGTGCGCAGCCCCCGGTGGTGGGCCGGTGTCGCCGGTGACGGCGGCGGCTACATCATGCAGGCCGTTGCCTTGGCGCTCGGGTCGGTGCTCGTCGTGCAACCTCTCCTCGTCACCGCCCTGCTGTTCGCGCTCCCCCTGTCGGCGAAATTCTCGGGCTACCGGCTCAACCGGACCACCTGGGTTCTGGCAGTCGCCCTGGCCGCCGCTCTCGCACTGTTTCTCGTCGTCGGTAATCCCACCGAGGGAAACATCGACGCCCCCTTCCGGGAATGGGTGATTCCTCTGGCGATCGTCGGGTCGGTGGTGGCCGCCGCCGCGCTCGCCGGGATGACGAAGATCGGCCCGGGGTGGCGGGCCCTCCTCCTCGGCGCCGCCAGCGGCGCCCTCTACGGTGTCGCGGTCGCGTTCACCAAATACGTGGTCGAACTCGTTCCCCGCGGACTGTGGACGGTCCTGAGCAGCTGGCAGACGTGGTCACTGGTCGCCGCCGGACTCGTAGGGGTGTACCTGCAGCAACGTGCGTTCCAGGTGGGCCCGCTGTCGGCGTCCCTGCCGGCGCTGACCATCGCCGAACCCCTCGCCGCGGTCTTCCTCGGCATGACCGTCCTCGACGAACGGCTGCGCGTCGACGGGCCCGGACTGATCGTGGTCGGGTGCGCGGTCGCGGTGATGCTGATCGCCACCATCGGGTTGTCCCGGTCGCAGGCGCAGCGCACGGCGGGCACCGCTGCAACTTCCCCGGTATCGTCGTGAGACGTGCAGTTTCTCGACGGGCAACGCCCTCCCTATGACCTGACGTACGACGACGTGTTCCTGGTGCCCAGCCGCACCGAGGTCACCTCCCGGTTCGACGTCGACCTGTCCACCTCGGACGGCACCGGGACCACCATTCCGATCGTCGTGGCCAACATGACCGCCGTCTCCGGGCGCCGCATGGCCGAAACGGTGGCGCGCCGGGGCGGTCTCGTCGTACTTCCGCAGGACCTTCCGATCCCGGCGGTTGCGGAAACCGTGTCCTTCGTGAAAAGCCGGCATCTGGTGGCCGACACCCCCGTCACGCTCGGTCCGGACGCCGCCGTGTCCGACGCCCTCGCGCTGCTTCCCAAACGGGCCCACGGCGCGGTCGTCGTCGTCGACACCAACCGGCCCGTCGGCGTGGTCACCGAGGCCGCCTGCTCGGACGTCGACCGATTCGCCCGACTGCTATCCGTGGCGCTCACCGACTTCGTCACGGCCCCGGTCACCGCCACCCCGCGCGAGGTGTTCGAACTGCTCGAGGGCCGGCACGATTCGCTCGCCGTGATCGTCAACCCCGACGGCACCCTCGCCGGGGTCCTCACCCGCACCGGCACGATCCGCGCCGGCATCTATCAGCCCGCGGTCGACGAGGCCGGGCAGCTGCGCATCGCCGCCGCCGTCGGCGTCAACGGAGACGTCGCCGCGAAGGCCCGCGCGCTCGTCGACGCCGGTGCCGACCTCCTCGTCGTCGACACGGCGCACGGTCACCAGCAGAAAATGATCGACGCGCTCGGCGCCCTGAAGAAGGCCGACCTCGGCGTGCCGCTCGTGGCGGGCAACGTCGTCTCCGCGGCCGGAACCCGTGATCTGATCGACGCGGGCGCGGACATCGTCAAGGTCGGTGTCGGACCGGGCGCCATGTGCACCACCCGGATGATGACCGGGGTGGGCCGCCCCCAGTTCTCGGCTGTCGCGGAATGCGCCGCCCAGGCCCGGGCGCTGGGTGCGCACGTCTGGGCGGACGGAGGCGTCCGTCACCCCCGTGACGTGGCCCTCGCGCTCGCCGCGGGCGCGTCGAACGTCATGATCGGGTCCTGGTTCGCCGGCACCTACGAGTCCCCCGGCGACCTGCATGTCGACCAGGCCGGCAACGCGTACAAGGAGAGCTTCGGGATGGCGTCCAAGCGTGCGGTCGCCGCGCGCACCGCCACCGACACCGCCTTCGACCGTGCCCGGAAAGGACTGTTCGAGGAGGGTATTTCCAGTTCCCGGATGCGGTTGGACCCGGAACGCCCCGGAGTCGAGGACCTGATCGACCACATCTGCTCCGGGGTGCGCAGCACCTGCACCTACGCCGGCGCCCGCACCCTCGAGGAACTGCACGCCCAAGCGGTGCTCGGGGTGCAGTCGGCGGCCGGGTTCGCCGAGGGCCGCCCCCTTCCGGCCGGTTGGTGACCGCAGCGCCGTGAGGTGCCGGTGGATGTCCTGTTCCACGGAACCGGACATCCACCGGTATCATGGGTCGCTGAACCACACCAGTTCTCGGTGCCGGACTTCTCCGGACGCCGAGGCCGAACGGAAGGACTCCGGTGCCCGCGGCACCCACACACGCAGCAAGCGCTCCACCTGTCATCGCCTCAGCAGAATCAGATTCTGATTCCGCCGGTTCGGAGGGCTCCTCTAGCGAGCCGGGCGACAAACCCGGCGGCCTCCCCTCGCTTCCCTGGTGGCGATGACAGATGGACATCGCACTCAGCATTCTCGCTCTGCTCGGCTTCCTCGCCTTGACCGCAGGCACCGCACTGTTCGTCGCAGCGGAATTCTCCCTCACCGCACTCGAACGCAGCACCGTCGATTCGCACGCCCGGGGCGGTGACCGGCGTTCGAGGCAGGTCCAGCATGCCCACCGCACGCTGTCGTTCCAGTTGTCCGGCGCGCAGCTCGGCATCACGATCACCACACTCGTCACCGGCTATCTGTCGGAACCGGTCCTGGCCCGGTTCATCACCCCGGTGCTGTCCGCGGTCGGGTTCAGCGAATCTGCCGCCGCGGCAACGTCGTTGGTGATCGCCCTCGTCCTCGCCACCTCGTTCTCCATGGTGTTCGGGGAACTGGTCCCCAAGAACCTGGCCATCGCCCATCCCCTGCCCACGGCACGTGCGACGGCAGGCATGCAGGCGGCATTTTCCCTGATCTTCAAGTGGGCGATCAACGGGCTCAACGGAACGGCCAACTGGCTGGTCCGGCGCCTCGGCATCGAGCCCGCAGAGGAATTGCGGTCGGCGCGGTCACCGCAGGAACTCGGTTCCCTGGTCCGCACCTCCGCCCAGCGCGGCGCCATCGACAAGGGAACAGCGTTGCTGGTCAATCGCTCCCTGCGATTCGGTGAACGCACCGCCGAGGAATTGATGACACCGCGGGTGAAAATCGAGTCGCTGGCCACCACCGACACGGTGGCCGATTTGATCGACACCGCCGCCCGCACCGGGTTCTCCCGATTTCCGGTCGTCGACGGCGACCTCGACGACTCCGTCGGGATCGTGCACATCAAGCATGCGTTCGCGGTGCCTGCCGGTCGTCGCCGTACCACCCGGCTCAACACCCTTGCGCAGAAGGTCCCGGTGGTGCCGTCGAGCCTCGACGGTGACGCCCTCATGGAGCGGATTCGTTCCGACGGAATGCAGGTGGCGCTGGTGGTCGACGAGTACGGCGGCACCGCGGGCATGGTCACCATGGAGGACTTGATCGAGGAAATCGTCGGTGACGTCCGCGACGAGCACGACGAACCGGAGATCGACGTCCAGCGGATCGGTGACGGCTGGTCGTGCTCCGGTCTGCTGCGCATCGACGAGGTATCCGAGACCACCGGCTACACAGCACCGGAGGGCGAGTACGAAACCCTCGGCGGCCTGGTCCTGACCCATCTGGGCCGAATTCCGGTAGACGGCGACAAGGTGGAACTGCCCATACCCGACACGGCGCTGTACCCCGACGGCCGGTGGATCGCGACGGTGACCCACATGGACGGACGGCGTATCGACCGAGTGCTGCTCACACCGGTTCCCGTGGAGACGGACGAGGAGGAGGCCGACGATGAGTGATCTCTTCGGAATGCTGCTCACCTTCGTGCTGCTCGCCGGCAACGCGTTTTTCGTCGGCGCCGAATTCGCCCTCATCTCCGCCCGCCGTGACCGCCTCGAGGCGCTCGAAGCGCAAGGAAAGAAACGTGCCCGGACGGTGATCCTGGCCGGCGAGAACCTGTCGCTGATGCTGGCGGCCGCCCAGCTCGGCATCACGATCTGCTCCATCCTGCTCGGCAAGGTCGCCGAACCGGCGATCGCGCACCTGCTCGAAGTGCCGCTCCACGCCGTCGGCCTGCCCGACGGATTGCTGCATCCGGTGGCGTTCACCGTCGCCCTGGCACTCGTCGTGGTGCTGCACATCCTGCTCGGGGAAATGGTGCCGAAGAACATCGCTCTCGCGGGACCCGAACGGTCCGCGATGCTGCTGGTGCCCGTGCATCTGATGTTCATCACATTGGCCCGGCCGCTGATTTCCTTCTACAACCTGTGCGCCAACGCCACGTTGAGGTTGATGCGCGTCGAACCCAAGGACGAACTCGACGTCACCGTCTCGGCCGTGGAGTTGTCGGAAATGATCGGTGAGTCCCGCTCGGAGGGACTGATCGACGCGGAGGAGCACCGTCGGCTCACCCAGGCGCTCGAGACCACCGACCGCACGGTCAGCGAGGTGATGATTCCTCTCGACAAGGTCCGCACGGTGCCGCTGTCGGCGGGGGGGACCCGCCTCGGCGCCATCGAGGAAGCGGTGATCGAAACCGGCTACTCCCGCTACCCGGTCCGCGCGGACGACGGTTCCCTGTTCGGGTATTTGCACCTCAAGGACGTCCTCGACGACATCCTCGACGAGGACGCCGGCCCGGACACCGTGATCCCCCGCTCCGATATTCGTCCGCTGCCGCGCATGGCGACCACCACACCGCTCGCCGAGGCACTCGCGGGTCTGCGCCGGGCCAGTTCCCACCTCGGTGCGGCCGCGGACCCGTCGGGCCGGATCGTCGGGATCGTCGCACTCGAAGACCTCGTCGAGGAGTACGTGGGCACCGTGCGTGACGGCACCCACCGGGTGAACGGGATGAACCCGGGGCAGCGGACGAGTTGACCGTGCGGCCACCGGACAACACGGTCACCGGACGCCCGCTCGCGGTGCTGGCGTCCGGTGACTGGACGGCTCGACGGACCCGCCACCGCGACCGGGTGGCACGAATCGTCGAGCCGTATCAGGAACGCAAGGCGGCCGGAATCAGCCATCCGGTGCACGACTTCCTCTTCACCTACTACAGCTTGCGCCCCAACCAGCTGCGTCGATGGCACCCGGGTTACGGGACGGCGCTCACCGGTCCGGGGTCCGACGACTACCTCCGCTACACCGGCTACCGGTCGGAAACCGTCGAGGGAGACCCTGTTGTCACCGTCGACCCCGCGGTGCTCGAGCATCGCCGAAGCACCGTCGAATTCGTGGCCGGGCTTCTGGCGGCCACTGAAGCCCGCACTCCACGCCTGAACTGCTTCGGCCTGCACGAATGGGCGATGGTGTACCGGGGCGGCGCCGAGGCGATCCGCCACCACAGGGTGCCGCTGCGCCTCGGGTTCGACGGCACCGACGCGGTGGTCGAATCGATGCATTTGCGCTGCACCCACTACGACGCGTTCCGGTTCTTCACCCCTGAGGCGGCGCCCCGCAACGAGTCCGCACTCGACCGGGACGGCCAGATCCGCCGCGAGCAACCCGGCTGCCTGCACGCGGGCATGGATCTGTACAAGTGGGCGTACAAACTTGGGTCGCTCGTCGACTCGGACCTGGTGATGGACTGTTTCGAGCATGCACTCGCCGCACGCGAACTCGATATGCAGGCCAGCCCCTACGACCTGTCCGAGTACGGATACGCCCCTGTGCCCATCGAGGCTCCCTCCGGGCGTGCAGAATACGTACGACGGCAGCAGCAGCTCGCGCAACGGGCCGCCCCGCTGCGCGCCGGCCTGCTCGAGCGGTGCCGTCAACTGCTGTCGTAGAGTTCACCATTCGAGGCTGAGGGGGTTCGGTGACCGGGTTTCGACGTCTGCTGGGCGAGTACGAGCGCAGTGTCGGTGTGCAGCCCGCCTCCCACCGCATCGAGTGCCCCGACCCGGGCGCCTTCCTCGCCGCTCGGCTTCCCGTCTTCGACCTGGCGGCGGGGTCGCTCGCGGCCGTCGCCACCGCCGTCGACAGATTCCGGGTGTCCTGCGGGTGGGGTCCGCGGTCGTGGCGGCTCGACCCCGAGCGGATCGCAGCAGCGTTCTCCAGCGACCGGCTGTTGCGAGTGGCGGGGGCACCGGTGTCCGGGTTCGCCGAGCTGTCCGGCTTCTTTGCTGTCTCCGACGGCTGGGTGCGTACCCACGCCAACTATCCGCACCACCGTCGCCGGCTTCTCGGGGCGATCGATCTCGCCGAGGATGCCGGCCGGGGGGCGTTCGCCGGCCGGCTCCGCAAATTCACCGCGGCCGAGGTCGAGGAACGGGCGTTCGCCGCGCAGGCCGTGGCGTCGGCCGTCCGTACGCAGGAAGAGTGGGCGGCCACCCCGCAGGGTGCGGCCGCGGCGTCGGGTGACCTGGTACCCACCGTCGTACATCCCGGTCATTCGCCGGGGTCGCGGCGGTCCGGGCAGGCCTCCGCGACGACACCGCTGAGCGAGATCACGGTTCTCGATCTGACCCGGGTGATCGCCGGCCCCGTCGCCACCCGCACGCTCGCGCTCCTGGGCGCCGAGGTCCTGCGCATCGACCCGCCGTTTCTCCCCGAAATCGCCGTGCAGCATCTCGACACCGGGCAGGGTAAACGGTCGACGCTGCTCGATGTGACGTCGGTGGCGGGCCGCAGGCGGTGGGAGGAGCTTCTTTCCGACGCGAATGTGGTCGTCACCGGCTACCGTCCGGGCGCCCTCGACACCCTGCTCGATCGCGCACCCGCACAGGTGGTGCGGGGCAGGGTGAGTGCGTGGGGCCGCACCGGCCCCTGGGCGGGTAGGCGGGGCTTCGACAGCATCGTCCAGGCCGCATCGGGTATCTCGCTCGTCGAGGGTGGGCACGCCCCCGGCGCGCTGCCCGCGCAGGCTCTCGATCACGCCAGTGGATACCTGCTCGCCGCCGGCATCGTCGACGCGCTGACCGCGCACCGATCCGACGGCTGCGGCCGGACCGTCGACGTCTCCCTCGCGCGCACTGGTGCGTGGTTGCTGAGTGCACCCGGCCGGTCCGCCGACCCGCCGGCAGCCGCAGTTCCCGGACCGAACGCCGTAGTGTCACACGGAACTTCGGTCACCAGCCGCCCTGCACTGGCCGAGTACGACGACTACCCCTTCCCGGCCCGCCCGTGGGGCGAGGATCCAGCGGCGTGGGCAGCAACCCGCTGACCGGTCCCGCAGAGACAGACCACGGTCCACGCGCACGGTCCTCGCCGTGCACTATGGACGCGTGAAGACACACCACTACTCCCTGGCTGTCACCTGGACGGGCAACCGGGGATCGGGGACCACCGGGCCGAGCATCTACGACCGCCATTACCGGGCCCGTGCCCACTGCTTCATCGCGCGGTCGGTCAACTTCCCGGTCAGCCACCGCCCCACCGTCCGCGTCGCCGGATGAGCGCCCCCGCGCAGCGCCTGATCGTCGATGTCGACACCGGAATCGACGATTCGCTGGCCCTTCTGTATCTGCTGGCCAGCCCGGAAGCGGAGATCCTCGGGATCGCCAGCACCGCCGGGAACGTGCCCGTCGAGCAGGTCGCAGCCAACAATCTGAACTGGCTCGGGCTGTGCCGTGCACCCGACATCGAAGTGGCCCTCGGTGCGCGGGTGCCGCTCGACTGCCCGTTGCGGACCACCGAGGACACGCACGGGCCGCAGGGCATCGGGTACGCCGTCCTCCCCGACTCCGGCCGGTCCGTCTCGGGGCGGGACGCGACCACGATGTGGGTCGAACTCGTCCGCGAGCATCCCGGCGAGGTCACCGGACTCGTCACCGGACCGCTGACCAATCTGGCGTTGGCAATCCGCGCGGAACCCGAACTTCCCCGGCTGCTGCACCGGCTGGTGGTGATGGGCGGCGCCTACAACCATCCGGGCAACACCACCCCCACCACCGAATGGAACGTCTCCGTCGACCCCGAGGCCGCGAAGGAGGTGTTCGACGCTTTCTCCGGGCTCCCGGAGGGCCGGCGTCCCATCCTCTGCGGGCTCGACATCACCGAGACCATCGAAATGACACCGGACCATGTTCGCCGTCTCGCCGAAGCGGCGGGAAGTGTTCCCGCCGAGGTCATTTCACCGGAGGATGCGCCGCACATCCGGTCACGGACCAGCAACCCGGTGATCCGTCACCTGTCGGACGCCATCCGGTTCTACATGGATTTTCATCGCAGCCACAACCAGGGCTTCATCGCGCACATGCACGACCCGTTCGCTGCGGCGGTGGCGTTGAACCCGGACCTCGCCCGGACACGTCCGGCCACCGTCGACGTCGAACTCCATGGAACCCTGACCAGGGGCACCACGGTCGCCGACTGGGTCGGCCACTGGAATCGGGAACCCAACGCGGACATCGCGGTGAGCACCGACCCGGCCACGTTCTTCGACGACCTCATCGACCGGGTCGGCCGCTACGCGAAATCGATCGGCTGACACCGACGGCCGCGTCTTCCCGGCTCGCGACATCTGCACCGCCACAAAGGGGTGCGCGCCGGGCCCGCGGGCGAGCAGACTGGTAGCAGGAGGTCATCATGCGCTTACTCAATGGCCTGCTCGGCGTGGTGACGGGGATTCTCACAGCCCTGCTCGGCACAGTGCTGGGAATCCTCGCCGCCGTAGTGTGGCTCGTCGGTGGGGTGCTCTGTGTGACGGTGATTCTGCTGCCGCTCGGGATTCCCGTCCTGAAGCTCGGCCGCCGACTGTTCACCCTTGCCGGGCAGCTGATGCATCTTCCCTGAGCGACCGCCGCCGCGACGCGGTGATTCTGCGACCGATGACGCCCTGACGAGGCGCGAAAAGGTACGCCAGGGCGAACGCTGCACCCTGGGACAGCACGACCATGCCGCCGCTGGCAGTGTCGAGATGATAGCTCAGGTACAGCCCTGTGACCGCGCAGACCGCCGAGATCGCGGGTGCGATGATCAGCATGCGGTGAAAGCTGTCGGTGAGCAGGTAGGCCGTGGATCCGGGGATGATGAGCATGGCCACCACCAGAATCACACCCACCGCCTGCAAGGCCACCACAGCGGTGAGCGCGAGTAGTCCCAGGAGCGCGGCCCCCAGCAGCCGGGGATTGAGACCGATGGCGTGGGCGTGGGTGCGGTCGAAGGCGTAGAGCGTGAAGTCGCGGCGTTTGACGATCAGGGCGACGAAGACGACGGCCCCGAGGATCGCGATCTGGATGAGATCGGAGCGGCTGACGCCCAGCAGGTTGCCGAAGATGATGTGGTTGAGGTCGGTTTGGCTCGGAGTTACCGAAACCAGGACCAGGCCGAGGGCGAACAAGGTGGAGAACACGATTCCGATCGCGGCGTCTTCCTTGACACGACTGGTGTCGCGGACCACCCCGATCAGTGCCACCGCCAGGAATCCGAAGATCACTGCGCCGAGGGCGAAGGGGGCGCCGACGATGTAGGCGAGGACGACGCCGGGCAGGACGGCGTGCGAGACGGCATCGCCCATCAGCGACCACCCGATCAGCACCAGCCAGCACGACAACACCGCGCACACCACCGACGCGATCAGGGTGGTGATCAGTGCGCGGACCATGAAGTCGTAACGCAGCGGGTCGACAAAGAAGTCGATCACGTTCATGGGGTGTCAGGTCCTTGTCATCACGTCGAGGCCGAAGGCCGACGCCAGGTTCGCCGGTTGCAGAACGAGCGTCGGGTCGCCGTGCGCGAGCACCGTGCGCATCAGCAGGATCGCCTCGTCCGCCAGCGCCGGCAGCGCGTGCAGGTCATGAGTGGAGACGAGGATGGCCGCACCTGCACCGGCGAGTTCCCGCAGCAACGTGGTGATGGTGGCCTCGGAGCGTTTGTCGACCCCCGCGAACGGTTCGTCCAACAGCAGGATCGTTGCCTCCTGGGCGATTCCCCGGGCCACGAAAGTACGTTTCTTCTGGCCGCCGGACAATTGCCCGATCTGCCGGTCCGCCAAGTCGGTGAGTTCCACGCGTTCGAGGGCGTGGTCGACGGCCGAACGATCAGCCTTCCCGGGCCGCCGGGTCAGGCCCATGCGACCGTAGCGGCCGGTCATCACCACATCTCGCACGGACAGTGGAAAGGCCCAGTCCACCTCCTCGCTCTGCGGAACATAACCCAGGACACCGGTTTTACGCGCGGTGGCCGGGGCCTGGCCGTTGATGCGGACCGTGCCGGTATCGGGTTTGACCGTTCCCATGATCGATTTGAACAGTGTGGATTTGCCGGAGCCGTTCATCCCGACCAGCCCGCACACCCGTCCTGCCTGCAGGGAGAGGGAGACCCGGTCGAGCGCGAGGACGTCACCGTAGTGGACTGTGACGTCCTGCACCTCGACGGCCGGCTGGGGAGTCATGGCCGTTGTCCGTTCAAAGCGGACGTGAGGGTCTCGGCGTCGTGCCGGATCAAATCAAGGTAGGTCGGCACGGGTCCGCCCTGCTCCGACAGCGAATCGACGTAGAGGGTTCCGCCGAAAGCGGCGTCGGTGGCTTCCACCACGCGTTGCATCGGCGCATCCGACACCGTCGACTCACAGAACACCGCGGGTACCCGGTTCTGCTTGACGAACTCGATCGTCGACGCGATCTGCTGGGGGGTGGCCTGTTGTTCGGCATTGACCGGCCAGATGTACTTCTCGGTCAACCCCGCATCGCGCGCAAGATACGAAAACGCTCCTTCGCACGTGACCAGCGCCCGTTCATTCACCGGCAACGCGCTCAACTCGGCGACCAATTCGTCCTGCACCTGCTGCAGTCGGGCCTTGTAGGCATCACCGTTGGTGCGATACTCGCTCGCGTGTTCGGGATCGAGGCCGCTGAACGCGGTGACCATGTTGTCGACGTAGATCTGCACATTCAGGGGTGACATCCACGCGTGCGGATTCGGTTTGCCCGCGTAGGCATCTTCGCCGATGCCGATCGGCTCGACCCCGTCGCTGACGACCACATGCTCGACATCCAGCCCCTCGACGAATTGGGCGAACCAGGCCTCCAGATTCATCCCGTTATCGAGGATCAGGTCGGCCTCGGCCGCCTTCCTGATATCGCCCGGTGTCGGCTCGTAACCGTGAATTTCCGTGCCCGCTTTGGTGAGCGACTCCACCGTCAGGTGCTCCCCCCCGACGTTCTCCGCGATGTCGGCGAGAACAGTGAAGGTGGTCAACACCACCGGTTTGCCGTCGGCGGGCCCGGCCGCACCCTCGGCGCACCCGGACAGCATCAGCGTCGCGGCGAGAGCTGCCAGTATCGCCGCGACCGTGGTTGCCCGTCGCCGCCTGCCCAACCCGAAGTCCGTTGTTTTCACAGTCGAATCATAATGTTCGGCTTTCCGAAACTACAAGTGTGGGTCATCCCGCCGAGGAAGGTGCGCGGTGGAGCGCCGATCGTCACTGCGCCGAGCCGGGACCTTCGCGGTCCCGAGGTGTTGCTCCTGACGTAGCGTGAGGTTTTACGGTGGCCTGCATGACCACGAACGACCCGGAAGCATCAGCTCTCACACAGGAACACATCATTGCGGTGACTCTCGAACTGCCTGGGGTCACGGTGATGACGGCCAGTGAAGAGGGCGGCGCTCCGCGGAGTTCCTGGGGAGACACCTTCTTCTCATACAATCCTGATGGCGACCCGCCGACGGAGCAGCGTTTCCCGTTCGCCACCATCGTGACGAACGACGTCGAGGGGTGGGACACCTCCTCGAACTTGAACCGGCAGGGCGTATTTCGTCTCAATGTCTCGGTCGGCCGGGACCGCTTCCGCGAACTACTCGGCTTCTCACCGGCCGAACATGCGCAGCGCAGCTGCGGCATCTATTACAGCGCACTGGACCGACTGCTCCCCCACCCGAACTACGCAGCCCAATCATGGGTATCGATCCTGAACCCGGCAGTGGCGACGGCGCACTTCGTGCCGGGGTTACTTGCCCTCGCGCACGGCCGAGCGAGGGGGCGACACTTCCGGCGAAGCGCACGATGAACGCCGTCTTCTCGCCGAGTTCGCCCCCGCCGCGCCGCGACGATGCATGATCGCGAGATGGACGGGTACACAGTTGGGCAACTGGCGGCGCTGTCGGGTATTTCCGTCCGTACCCTCCATCATTACGACAGCATCGGCCTGCTGAAGCCGCACGGGCGCAGCGCGGCCAACCACCGCGTGTACTCCCCCGACGACGTTCAGCGTTTGCGGCACATACTCTTCTACCGAGAGCTGGAGTTCGGGCTCGACGAGATCGCCGACATGCTGGCCGAGCCCGACGCCCGCGTCGACGATCACCTCCGCCGACAGCACCGCCTCCTGCGGCAGCGTCAGGCACGCACCGAGGAATTGCTCGACGCCATCGAAAAGGAAATGCGCGCTCGCCACATGGGGGTGGCATTGTCCCCGGAAGAGCAGCTCGCCATCTTCAGCACCGACAGTTTCGGTGACCGACTGCGCGAGGCCGAGCAGCGGTGGGCCGAGTCGAATCAGAACCAGGTACTACCGCGGCGAACCGCCGCCTATACCAAGGACGACTGGGTGGTGATCAAGGCAGACGCCGATGCCAACATCCAGGCATTCGTCGACGCGATAACCGCGGGTGAGCCGGCCACCGGCGCAGTCGCGATGCAGGCCGCCGAAAACCACCGTGCCCACATCGCACGGTGGTTCTTCGACTGCACCCACCGACAGCACCGGGACGTGGCTGCCCTCTACCTCGCCGACCCGGCGGCCGCCGCGCACTGGAACGAGATGGCACCCGGGTTCGCGCACTACGTTCACGACGCGATACTGGCAAACGCCGACCGCGCCGGCTGACGACCTGACGACCACCGGACTTTTCGGTTGGTCACGAACCGTTGACCAGTAGGTCGAGGATCCATACCAACCACGGAATCCCACCTTCGATCGGCAACTCCCACATCGTCGACACCCCCTGCTCGCATCCACTATCCGGACGTCGCCATTGTGCACGACTGCGCGACATCAGCCCGCCGAAGCGCTCACAACCCGACTCGAACCGGCGTGTCGACGCACGCGAGCAGTTCGGCGCTCAGCCGGCGGCAGCCCCGAACCACTGGGGCAACTGACTGAGCAGCTCCTGCGGATCATCGCCTGCCCACGCCACGTGGCCGTCCGGCCGCAGCAGCACGGCAGGCACGTCGAGTTCTTCGCTGACATCGACGACGTGGTCGACCCGGTCGGCCCAGCCGGCCACCGAGAGCCGGCCCGTCTGGTCGAGCAGGAGTCCGCGGCCGCCGTGCATGAGCGCGTAGAGGCGCCCCCGCTTCAGCTGAATGTCCCGCAACCGCCGCCCGAGCAGTGGGTGCGCCTCGCCGAAGTCGTAGCGAACCCCGATCGCGGTGATCTTCTCGGTCAGGTACCGGTTCACGTCATCGATGTCCATCAGTTCCGACAGCAGCCGGCGCACGGCCCGCGGACCAGGCTCAGTGGACATCAGTTCCGACTGCACGCGGGTGTTGTTCAGCACGTCGGCGGCCAGCGGGTGCCGTTCGGTGTGGTAGCTGTCCAGCAGCCCCTGCGGGGCCCAGCCGCCCACCTCGGCGGCCAGTTTCCAACCCAGATTGAACGCGTCCTGGACGCCGAGGTTGAGGCCCTGCCCTCCCAGCGGCGGGTGGACGTGCGCCGCGTCGCCGGCCAGCAGCACCCGGCCGACCCGATAGCGTTCAGCCAGCCGGGTGGCGTCACCGAAGCGGGACAGCCACCGCGGTGAATGCACACCGAAGTCGGTGCCGGCGAACACGCGGAGCTGTTGCTTGAATTCCTCGAGGGTCGGTGGGACCGACCGGTCTTCGGCCACCCCCTCGGCGGGCACGACGACGCGGTACACCCCGTCCCCGGTGGGACCGGCGCCGAAATTCTTGTGGGTCTTGCGAACCTCGGCGACCACGGCGTCCAGTGTCTCCGGCGAAGCGGTCACCTCCATTTCGCCCAGCAGCGACTCGACCCTCGTAGGCTCGCCGGGGAAGCCGACCCCGAGCAGCTTGCGCACCGTGCTGCGGCCGCCGTCGCAGCCGACGAGGTAGCGCGAGCGCAGCTGCGTACCGTCGGCCAGCTCGATGGTCACCCCGTGATTGTCCTGGCTCAGCCCGACCAGTTCGCTGCCGCGGCGGATCGGCGTGCCGAGTGCCGTGGCGTGCTCGGTCAGCAGGCGTTCGGTGACGCGCTGCGGGATGCCCAGGACATACGGATGTGCGGTGTCGAGCCGGTCGGGCTGCGGCTTGGTGATGCCGGCGAAGAAACCGCCGAGCGGATACTGCTTGCCGTGCGCGAGAAACCGTTCCAGCAGACCGCGCTGATCCATCACCTCGATGCTGCGCACGTGCAGGCCGAGCGACCGAACATGCCTGGTCGGCTCCCCCTCCTTCTCCAGCACGAGCGCGTGCACGCCGTGCAGCCGCAACTCGCAGGCCAGCATCAACCCGGTCGGTCCACCCCCGGCAATGATGACGTCGAACATGACACTCCCCCATTTCGCCACAGTGGTTTCGAACCCGGCCGCTCCGCTCGCGCACACGAGAGCGCACCACGCGATTTCCGCAGGTTGCGGCTTCGACCGGAGATTCTCTAGCACTACCCGGGTCTTGCCGCAAGGCCCCCTGTGCGTTATATGTTGGAAGAGGCAAGGAGTGAACTACTCCATGCCGTTCTCATGTGTGCAGCCGGCGAGATCCGACCACCGGAGTACCGGCCGATCGGCAAACGGAATTTCGACATGACCAGGCCCGCAACTGTTCAGAAGATCGACACCCTCGCAGACGTCCGTGCCGGCGACAAGGGCGACATGCTCATCCTCGCCGTGCTGGCCAGGGACCGGGCCGTCGCACCGAACCTCATGGCGATGGTGTTCGAGTTGCCCGGCGTCCTCGGCGGCGGGGTCACGGGCTCACCCGCACTCGACGGACACGGCAAGACGCTGGGCTATCACCTGCTGAGCCTCGAAATCTGACCGGCTACACGGGATTCCGGTCCCGCGACGCCGACAGGACGGCGGCGAGCGCCCGCCGATCGAGTTTGCCGCGCGGTGTGCGCGGCAAACTGTCGACCGCGAGAACCTGAACCGGCATGCTCGGGCTCGGCAACGTGGCGCGCAGATGCCGCCAGATCTCGCTGGAACTAGGCCCGTCGCCGTCGACCACGATCGCAGCGGCTGGTGCCTCGCCCATCCGGCTGTCCGGTACTCCGATGCACGCAGCCTCCGTGATCCCGGGAAGCGCGGTCAACGCCGCCTCGATGGCCGCGGGTTCCACATTGAGTCCCGCCCGGATCACCGTGTCGCTGTCCCGGCCGAACAACTGCAGACTGTTGCCTGCCACGCGGCCGCGGTCCCCCACCGTCATCCACCCGTCGGCGGGGCCGTTCACCACGCCGTCCTCGGTGAGGTAGCCGTCGAACAGCATGTCGCTGCGCACGTGAACGAGGCCCTCGCGAATTTCGGCGTCGACGCCGTCGAACAGCTCGCCTGCCGCATGCTCGTCGGCGGCGCCGAGACCCCGGTCGAAGGATACGAAGCTCAGTTCGGAGGCGCCGTAGAAGTGCACGAGCGACGCGTTGGGCAGCACCTCCTGCAATGCCTGACGCCCGGTGCGCGGCCACCGGGCCGCCGAGGACAGCACCTCCCGGACGCTGCCGACCGGACCGACCCCCGCCCGCACCACATCCCACGCGATGGTGGGTACCGAATACAGATGTGTCGCCGCGTCGCGCAGCGAGTGCGTGACCGGGCGCAGATCCACCGTCGCCCCGCGAGTGAGGCCGTGCAGCGCGCCGTACAGGAAATGGGTGTGGTCGAGAACTCCGGGCACCGCCACACGATCCCCGCGACCGATGTCGAAGGTCGCGTCGGAGCGGTCGAGGGTGGTGGCCCAGGATCGCTGGTTGCGCACGAACAGCTTCGGCTCACCGGTGGTGCCGGACGTGATGCCGACCAGCAGTTCGGTGTCGGGACGCGCCCGATCCGCGGCGCCGTCGGATTCGAGGCTCTCCGCCGTCTCGACGGTCCCGTCGAATCCCAGTCTCCGCAACCTGGCGTGCTGGTGCGACACGGCCACCACGGCACCGGGTTTCGCGAGCTCGAGCACCCGCGTCAGCTGCGCGGGCAGGAGGTGTCGGTGCAGCAGCACGACGCTGACTCCCGCGTGCATCGCCGCCGTCACCGCGACCAGCGACCCCACATCCGACGTCGGCAGCACGGCAACCCGGTTCATGCCGTCGAGCCCGGCGGCGGTGCGCGTGACCCGCGACCAGAACCGGCCGTAGTCGACGGTCTCGCGTGCGGACACGACCGCTGTCGTCTCCGGGTTCTCGGCGGCCCGTCGAGCGACACGCTCGGCGAGCAGTTCAGTCATCGTCGACTCCCCGTGCGACGAGGGCGTCGCCCATCGCATCCGCAGTCCGGAGTGCACGCACCAGAACCGGTGTGGCCAGCGCCGTCATCGACCATTGCAACCCGCGTGCCTTCCGTGCCTGCGCCACGTCCTGCACGATCCCCGTCAGCAGCGGGATACACCGGATCGCCAACGCGAGCAGGAGCCCGATCCGGTCCGGGTCGACCCCGAACCTCCGCAACGGCCCGAGTGCACGCGACACCGTGTCGAGCATGTCGGTGACCCGGGTGGTGAGCGTGACCAACGCGGCGAGCGCCACCGAGATCAGCAGCACCCCGCACACGACGACCGCCCGCGCGGGCGACGTGATCAGCACCTGAAAGATGGCGATGATCCCCAACATCCACACCACCGGACGCAACTGCGCCACGGCGACCCGCCACGGAATGGAGGCGACCGCGAACAGCAAACCCACCACCAGGACGACGACGCCGACCTCGAGCGGGGTGCGCACGAACACGGTGGCCGTGACGATCGACGCGATCAACAGCAGCAGTTTCAGCCCTGCGGGCATCCTGTGCAGGAGTGAGTCGCCCGGGCGGTACAGGCCGATCATTCGACCAACTGCCGGTACGCGGGAACGGCGTCGTCCGGGCTGCCGTCGAACGCCACGAGACCGTCGTCGATGACGATGACCCGTTCGAAACTCTCCAGCAGCGCCAGTTGGTGGGTCACGACGATCACCTGCTGGTCCATCGAATCGAGTGCTTCGGAGACGACGCGCGCGTTCCGCAGATCCAGCAGCGTCGTCGGCTCGTCGGCGATGACCACCTCGGGCCTGCGGATGAGGACGGCGCCGATGGCGAGCAGCTGCTTCTGACCCCCGGACAGCAGGTGCGCGGGGTGGTCGGCGTGCTGGTCGAGCCGGAACCGCACCAGGATCTCCTCGACGCGGCCGGCGATCTCCTGTTTGCTCAGACCGGAGCGGCGCAGCGAGAACGCCAGATCCTCGGACACCGTGGGCATGACGATCTGAGTGTCGGGGTCGGTGAACACGAACCCGACCTTGCGGCGCACCTGCGCGCCCTTTTTGGCGGCGTCGACACCGTCGACCGTGACGGTGCCGGAGGTGGGCTTCAGCAACCCGTTGATCATGCGCGCCAGCGTCGACTTGCCGGAACCGTTGGAACCGATGATGCCGACCCGGCGCTCGGAGAATCGCAGGTCGACGCCGCGTAGCACCGGGCGGTCCCCGAAGGCGTGGGTCACCGAATCGAAGACGATCTCACTCACGACACACGCTCCACGAGCATCGCGATGCCCTGTCCGCCGCCGATGGCGCAGGCCGCGAGCCCGAGCGCGGGTCCGCCCTCGCGCAGCATCTGACTGGCCAAGCGCACCAACAAGATCGCACCCGACGCGCCCCACGGATGTCCCATGGCGATGGCGCCGCCCTGAGGGCAGATCACCGACTCGTCCAGGCCGAGCTCGTCCGACACCGCCAGCACCACCGACGCGAAGGCCTCGGTGATCTCGACGACGCCCAGATCCGCCACGTCGTATCCGGTTCTCTTCAGGAGTTTGCGGATCGCGGGAACCGGTCCGAGTCCGGGCAGCGCCGGGTCCGATCCCGCGACGGCGGATCCGAGGATTCGCAGGGCAGGCAATCCGGCGGCCAGAGACTCGGTCGTCACCGCCAGCACGGCGGCGCCGTCCGAGATGCCGCAGGAGTTTCCCGCCGTGGCCGTCCCGTCGGCACCGAAACTGGGGCGCAGCCGCGCGAGCCTGGCCTCGGTCATGCCTGCGCGAATGCGCTGGTCCCGCACGATGTCACCGATCGGCACGATTTCCGACGAGAAGTCGGCGGCGGCCGCGAGCGTGTGCGACCGCGCCGCGTACGCGTCCTGCCGTTCACGGCTGATGCCGCGAATCCGCGCGAGATCGTCGGCAGCGACGCCCATGTCGGGGTCGGGAAAGCCTTGCGGCGCAAAGGGAGCACGGGTGTAGCGCACCGGATCGGCGCCCGACACCGGCGGCCAGAACCGCCACGGCGCCGTGCTCGCCGATTCGACGCCTCCCGCCAGGACCAGCTCGTCGGCGCCGCTGCGCACACGGAGCGCGGCCTGCATCACCGCGTCGAGGCCGGAACCGCACTGCCGGTCGACGGTGACACCGGGAACTTCCACACCCATCCCCGCCTGCAGCGCCGCGACCCGCGCAGGATCACCGCCCGGCCCGAGGCAGTTGCCGAGGACGACATCGTCGACCTCGGCATCGATGCCCGACTCCCGTAGCGACGTCAGAACCTCGCGCAGCACGGGGGCGGCCAGATCAGTGGTGGTCAGATCGGCGAACCCGTGCCCGGCATTGCCGATCGGCGTCCGACGCGGCGCCACCAGAACAGGGTCAGAGCTCATGCCAGCCAGTCTCTCACTCGACCTCGGGCGACCTTGCCGCTGGCGGTCCGCGGCATCGACTCGATCGGCACCCAACGGCGGGGCAGCGCTTCCTTCGTCAGCGTGCGGCGCGCGCGGGAACGGATCTCCCCGATCTCCGCGGTGCCGTCGAGTTCCACCACGGCGGTGACGGTCTCGCCGAGCACCGAATGCGGCGATCCGACGACGGCGGCCGCGGCGACACCGTCGAGCGTCTCGAGGATGCGCTCGACATCCTCGGCGACCACCGTGGTGCCGCCGACGTTGATCGCGGATTCGCCCCGGCCGCGCACCGTCAGCTCACCGTTGTCGCCGAGTTCGGCCAGGTCACCGACGCCGAACCACTCCGGGAGTCCGATCACGCTATACGGCGACCGGACATACAGCAGACCGTCGCGAATGTCGGCGTCGACGCCGTCCAGCAGCCGGAGCGGTTCAGGCACCCGACGCGCCGCAACAAGGGACAGTTCCGCGGCGCCGTAGTACTCGACGATGTCGATGCCGTCCGCCACCGCGCGGGCGCCGTCGTCCAGGGCGGTGCCGGCGACGATCGCCGTGCGGAGTTTCGGCGCCTTCCGGACCACGTCCCGCAGGACGGCGGGGACGGCGTGCACCACCGTCGCCCGGGACGGGTCGTCGGTGACGCACGCACCTCGCCAGAGTGCGTGCACTGCGCCGAACAGGTGCATCGTGGCGTGCAACGGGCCGGTGATCAGCACATGGTCGGTCGCGTCGATGCCGGTGATCGCGGTGAATGCCGGGAAGCTGTCGACCCAGGATGCCGCGGTGCGCGCGAGCGGACGCGGCCTGCCGGTGGAGCCGGACGTCGCGACCAGCAGAAAAGCGGACGGTGGAATCACCGAGCGGTCCGGACGCGCCGTGGGGTCCTCGACGATGACTGCCGTCCCCTGCCGCACCGCGGCGCACACGCAGATCAGCGCATCCGGGACCGGGAGCGTCGACGCGTCATAGGCAGGCGTACCCGGGCCGTGCTCGAGGATCCATCGGTCGATGGCCCGGTCGAGTTCGGCGTAGGTATAGGTGCGGTCTTCGAAGTCGAGAGCTGGCTGATCGCCGGAGCCGCCGAGCTCGAAACTCACGTACGGATGAGGCCGGGGTACGCGCGATGCACGCTCTTGGCGACCACGGTCGCGACGACGACCTTGAGCAGGTCACCGGGGATGAACGCGAAGTTGGTGGTGATCGCGGCACCAACACCCAGATCGGTGCGGAGCAGGAGTCCGATGGTGCCGAAGACGTAGATGACGACGATCCCACCGAGGGCGTTGACCAGAAGGCCGAGCGCGATCGGATACTTCGGGAGGATCCGGGCGGTGAGCAGGCCGATGACCAGCGTCGCGGGAATCCAGCCGACGAGGTATCCGGCGCTGGGGCCCGCGAGTGCGGTCAGTCCGGTGCGCCCACCGGACAGCAGGGGCAGACCGATCAGGGTCAGTGCGATGAAGACCGCGACGGCGGCTGTGCCCTTGCGCGCGCCGAGCACCGCGCCTGCGAGGATGACACCGAGTGTCTGCAGTGTGATCGGCACTCCGCTGAAGCCGACCGTGATGGCGCCGGGGAGTCCCAGCGCCGCGATCAGCGCGGCGAACACCGCGATCTGCGCCATGTCGCGCGCTGAAATACCGAGCCTCGACACCCGAGCACTCCCGACATCCGTCATGACGACTCCTCCAGCTGAACTTGAACGACGTTCAAGGTAGCAGGTCGACGCGGGCAACGGTGCGGCCGGCTCCCCGACCCGATGCGGCACACGCCCGGCGCATGCGTCGTCCACTGACGGAACCCCTTGACCGGTGACGTCGCCGTCTACGTGTGCCCGCCTTCCCAGAGGACCGTCATCACAGACATGCGGCGCTGCCGCCTACCGCTTGGCGTAATCGGCGACGCCGGTCCAGTCGATGAACACGCAGGGCTCATCGCCGAGAATCCACGCGTCGTGACCTGGCGGGCAGACCATGAGATCACCGGGGCCGAACTCCATGTCCTCGCCGTCGTCCATGACGATCTTCATGCGACCCGAGATGACATAACCCATGTGAGCCGCTTGACAGCTGTCTGTCTTTGCTATCGGTTTGACGTGCTTGGACCACTGCCAGCCGGGCTGGAAGGTGGCCCTACCCACAGCGCCGGAAGGGACGTTGACGAGTTCGAGTTTGCCCTTGTCATCCTCGAAGGGGCGGGTTTCCTCGGGTGAATCGAGACTCTTACGGATGAGACCGGACATCATTGTCCTCCCACGTCGTTGTGGCGGCACCCGCGATGCGGCGGACCTTCGCCCTGGCAAACGCAGGGAACCATAGGTAAAGCGGATTCCTGGCACTTTCAATTCTGAGTGGCGATCCGGGTTCACCGCAATATCGAGCGACCGCATCCGCCCGGATCAGCCCTCTCGCCTACGCCGAGCGGGTGTCAGGGGGTCGACGGTACCGAAGTCTCGGCATCCGGTTCGCTCTCGTCGGTGGGAGTGGGTTCCGGTGTTTCCGGTGCTGCGGTCGGATCGGGTTCGGGCTGTTGCGTGGTCGGATCGGGGGTGACCGGCGGCTCTGGATGCGGCGCCGACTTCGGGCCGAACGATGATTCAGGCGCTGGCGATCTCGACGGTGCCGCCGCCGTGGTGCTGGTCGTGCTGTCGGAGTCAGGGTGGTGGGTATCTGCAGAGGCAGGAAGGGCGGCGGGCACTACCGCGACCGGTGCGCGGACGATGATCGGGACGACCGCCGCGAATGCATCCTCCGGCAGCACGGATTCCTCCACTGCGGCAGGAGGGGTTGGTGCGTCGCGCGTCATGCGCCGGGGCGGCACGTGCGGTCGTGCGCTCTGCTCGACCAACCGTACGCCGAGACCGGGTGCACCACTGGTCGCGGAGGTGATGACCGGATCCGGTTCCGATCCCCGGGTCAACAACGGCATAGCGAGCACGACGGCAGCTGCGACCGAGGCGATCGCTACCCGCCGGGGCCACGGGTTCCGGGGGCTCGTCGCTGCGGGAACATCGTCCATGGACGACGCCGCTGCCAGAGCGGCCGCCCCCCGAGCGGCCATGCTGCCAGGCTCCGGGCAGGAGAGGATCGGCCTACCCAACTGCGAAAGTGACTGCATCACTGTGGAATCGGCGGCTGACTCGCCGGACACGACGATGACGTCGAGGTCGTCGCAGGTCACTTCGGCTATGGATAGACAGTCGGCGACGAGTTCCAGGGTCGGAATGCGGTCATTGGTGACGGGTGATGTCGCGCAACGCTCGTCGAAGCGCAGCGGACGCCCGACGATAGGGTCGGACCTCCACGCCGTGCCGATCGCCACGACGGTGAGGTCCAGGCTGCCGGCGTCGACGTTGCAGACAAGGGCGAGACCGTCACCGAGTGGGCCGCGTTCGAACTCGAGGCACGCAACGGCGGCGACGGGTTCGGCGACCAGTCCCACTCGGCCCAGCCCGGCACGGTCCAACGCTGTTCGAAGCGTGTTCCCGGCGCCTCGGGGGTGCGCCGCCGCGGTGGTGAGCACAATGGGGACGTCCTCCGGCGGATTCGCCTCAGCCACGAGGCAGTAGGCGGCGGCGGCAATCAAATCCTCCCCCGTGTAGCGGTAGCCGTCTCCCGCAACGCGCACCTCACCGGGGCGGTGCGCGAGATCCGCTACCACCCCCTCGCCGCCAGGATCGTCACCCAGTCGCACCGTCGACTGGGTACCGAACGTCAAGGTGGAGCGACGCGACACCGTCGACGTGCCGTCCTCGCTCATGCTCACTGCGATGGCCCGTGCAGTCCCGATGCTCAGTCCGAGGCCTCGTGTCATGGTCCCGCCCATTCAGTCCGCAGGGCGCAGGCGGCCGAAGATACCGTCGTGCTCGTCCTGCGGTCCGGTTTGCCAGAGGTCGCAAGCAGCATCGCTGCGAGGTAACGACTTTGGTGTCCGGAATGCGTCGCCACGTCCGCTGAGCGCGCCGGAGTGCAGGCGGTCGCCGAGGCTGGCGCCGCGCCGGGTGGTGCGGCGCAGGCCGTTTCTGCAGAAGGAGGACGTGGTCATCGAGTGGTGCCTTCCTTCACATGGGACTGAGCAGTAGAAGAACTGAGTGGTAGCTGGGGAATCAGTGCTGGGCATTCCAGAAACCGATCCAGACGGCGCCCCACCAGCAGACCTGCGAAATCGTCGCGGTTGCCGCGCCCCACACGGTCAGCTGCAGAGGTAGGTGCGGGGCGGTGCTGTGCGCAATGCGGCGACTCAGAATCAGCGCCTGCAGGCCGTTGACGGTCAGCACCAACACCAGGACCACTTTTGTCTGGGTGAGCGCAGAGTTCAGGTTCGGTTCGAGGAACGCTCCGCTGCCGATGAGACCGGCGAGACCGACCCAGATCGGCAGGTGCAGTCGTTCCGCGCCCCGGATGGCTTCGGCGAGTGTGGACCGGCCTGAAATCCACACCAGCACCAGATAGTCGGCGATCAGGACCCCGCCGAACCCGAGCACGAGCGATGCGAGGTGCACGAACAACGCCGCAGTGTGCAGGACGGGGTCGACCTCGATATGCGTCGAGACCCACACCGCCGCGGCCACCACCGCCGACGCGACTACCGCGGCTGCGCCCACGATCGCCCACGAATCGTGCAGTACGAGCGGTTTCTCCGGCTCGCCCGGCGGAATCGGCAGCAGGCGCTTGCGTGCGCGCGGGGGCACTCCGTGCATCGGTCCCCACGAGACCGTGTCGGTGCGGAGCCGTCGGGGGGCGATCGGGGTGACCGGTGAGATCACGGTGGGTGACCCGGATTCGTCGGCCGGGTCGGAAGAGGTGGGGTACATCGGGATCCGGTTCTGGTGAGAAGTGACGCAACAACGCCCGCACATCGCTGGGTGCGGTTGTTGGCGCTCGCTGCCCCGGACGCCAATCCGTGATGGGAAGGTCTGTCAGGAGATTCCTGTCAGACCTCGCAAAGCTCGGGCGTTGCAGTGGCAAAGACGATCAGACTGCGGTCGAAAGGGCCCGGTCGCAGGTGTAGTAGCGCCGCCTTCGGAGAAACGGTATTCCGATGTGGCCACGCGACTCCTTCCAACCGGTTCGCAGGTGTAGCTAAGGCTGCCCTTGTTTGTGGGAGGTAAGTAGAAATCTTCGGCTCGCCGAAGTCAATCAGTTGTGGCACCAGTCACACCAGTCATGATGTGCAGTGCGACGTGCCGAATAGCGTCAATCCGTCGGATTCCGACGGCTGTCGGCGTGATGCGCCAGAAGTTTCATCCCACGATCAGCAGCATCCCGACGGCCGCGACCACGAGGACAGAGCCAGTGATGCAGACCGCAAATGCCCGTACCGCGACTCGGTGCCAGTCCCGAACACGGTCGACCGCCTCGATGGTCAGCAGCGGGGGCTTCGAGCGTGAGGTCGCAGCCTCGACCCCGTCCGGCCCGTGCCTGCGTCGAGAGATCGCATCCGCGGTGACCGCGGCAGCAAGAGACACAGCGACCACGAACAGCGTGGCCTCGAGGACCGCAATCACCCAAAACATGTTCATACCGAACTCGACCTTCCTCGTATTCGGGCGCCCGTCACAGTCGGCGATTTCGCAGCCAATCGGTCGGCACACCATTTTTGCGGGTCGTTCCGTTTACGTGAGATATCGCTCGAGCAATGGAGTACCCGTAACCGTCGACGCGGGGCCTGAGGCCGACGGTCGACGACTTTGGGTTGCTTCGATAAATTGGTCAGTTGCCCAAATCCATTCCGCTCTTGCACCCCATTGATTTGGGCGTTTGTTCAGTACGCGGCTATTCCAATCCTCGGGCTACGCGCGCAATGTCTGGTCCACACGAGTTTCGGCGCCCAGGGACTCCAGGGCGCCGAAACGCTCGGGTACGCTCGATGTCCCTGGTCAGCCCACGCCGATGTCGATCCCGAGCGCGATGCTCAGGAACTTGAGGAACGCGTCGATAGCCACACTGAAGTCGATTCCTGCAGAACCCATATCGGGTCACCTCTTTCTGTTGAACTTTTTTTCTGTGGATCCCCAACCTATTGCGCCTATCGCCATCAGCAGTCCCGGACGTTTCACCTTTCGGCGAATACATTCGAAGTAATTTCTTGAACACTCACCCAAATTTACTGGACGTCCGACTAGCTGAGGGTGCGCAATACGCGGTTTCGGAAGAC
This sequence comes from Rhodococcus oxybenzonivorans, assembly GCF_003130705.1. NCBI lineage: Bacteria > Bacillati > Actinomycetota > Actinomycetes > Mycobacteriales > Nocardiaceae > Rhodococcus > Rhodococcus oxybenzonivorans. The sequence goes on from NZ_CP021354.1 coordinate 3,295,276, forward strand.
AGTGAATATGTGCTTAATCTCGTGTTTACAGGGAAATTCGAGAATGTCATGGACGCGTGGGAACGTTCCGAGTTGGAAACCTCGGGGTCGTTACTCGCTCGCCCCAGAGTCGGGAATGTGCGAGACGAGGTGGGCACGATGAAGAAGATGGCAGTGCGGACGGCTGTTGCGTCGGCCGTGATCGCGCCGGCGATGGTATTCGGGGCGGATACCGCTACGGCGGTACCGACCCTCGGTGTGGGCGCGGCCGGTGAAGTGACGGTGTCAGTGCCGGCCGGGGAGAGTTGGACCTGTTTCGGGTTCGACTCTGCCTTCAATTTCAAGACCGGTGCGTTCGGGGTGGGAAAAGGGACGCTCAGCGGTTTCGCGAAAGGCAATGCCACCGTGTTCTGCTTCGGTAATGCGGCGCCGTTCTTCTTCACCGGGAGCGTGATGGTCACGTAACCCAGATCGCACTGCACCGCGCGTAGATGGCCGGGGCTTGGTAATCCCGGCCATCATCGAGATGGGTCCGGGCCAGCACCGACGAGGCAGTCTGCTCGATATCTCCCCTTTGCGCGTGCCCCTCGTCGAGGTGTCGTGCCCACGAGGTTCCTCGAGTAGGGTGCAGATACTGGTCATCATCACCCCGCCCAGTTGATGTCACGACGGTGCGAGGTCGCACAGGAGGCCGTCATGATCGAGGTTGAGGACAGCATCGTTATCGCGCGTCCGATCGGCGAAGTGTTCACCTTTGTAGCGGACCAGACCAACGCTCCCCGATGGCAAGAGGGACTGTTGGAGGTCCGCCGAGTTACAGAAGGACCGCCGGGGGTGGATACCAAGCATGTTGTTGTCCGCAAATTCATGGGGCGGAAGCTCGAGCTGACGAACGAGTACGTCCACTATGAACCGAACACGAAGGTCACCTTCACTGGGGCTTCGGGACCGAGTCGTTTCGAGGCGGAGTATCTGGTCGAGGCAACTGCCGAGGGGACCCGATTGACGTGTCACATGCAGATGGAGCAGAAAGGCCTCTTCAAACTCGGTGACCCGCTGGTCGCGGCCAGCCTCCGCCGAGAATTCGCCGCGAACCTCCAGAAGCTCAGGGTCCTTCTCGAAACCACAGCAGATTAGCGCGCGAATGCCCGGACCCGCACGACAGCCGGATAATGCCCGCACCGATCATGCTGGGCACACCCACGAAGATGACCGCGACCCAGAGGAACTGCGACCAGGAGGAGTCGACTGTCATGGCAGGAGTATGCACCCAGGCGACGCCGCTGATGGGGTCGTGGGTCCAGCGACGTAATGAAGCACCGGAAACGGATTCGTTTCCGATTCCGAGTCTCAGCGACCTGGATTCGGTGAACATGCCCGCTATGCGTTTGGCAAAAGCGAATCACTAAGGAAGAGAGGGGCGTACGGCCGGATTGCTCAGCTCGGCTCGTCAGCTGAGCGGTGGTGAACGACGACAGCCGAAAGCGCCCGTGTCCGGCCCGGGTGTCGAGGACATCGACCAAAGGCTGTCGCGGTCGCGCTCAGTTGATCAACGAGCCGACTGAGCCGGTGGATTTACCTGCGGCGGCGTTCCGTAGAACCCGTAAGTGGTCCGGTACGTGGTACCGAGCAGCTTGTTTGATGCGTCGTACACCTTGCAGGATTCTTCCCGGTTGTTCCCGACCTTCTTGGTAGCGTGAACGCCGAGCACCGCCCCACTGGCATATGCCCCGGGATGGGCGACGCATGTTTCCTGGAATGTTGCTGCCTGGGCGGCGGGCGGCGGAAAGACGGCGGCGAGTTGGTCTGCGTCGTACGGGCGGCGTCGGCGATCACGAAGGATTTCCCACAGTTTGTCGACGAAGCGTGATGTCGACATGCCGAAGTGGTGGAATGTCTCGTCGGCGGGGGCTCCACCGTATGGCGCCCAGATTCGGGCGAAGCGGAGGACCTCTTCAACCTCCCAATCGAGCGGTGGTGGTGACGCTGAGCTGATCGGCCATCGACGATGGCGATTGTCGGCCACCGTGTCGTGGGGCTGGTGGGGGGACGGGTGTGGTCGGAGGTGTGGGTTCACTGCTGTTCCTTCCTGGTCCGGTCCCGGGCTGTCCCTGCCCGACACCGTTCATCGGTGGTGTGGTCGCGTCACCGCCCTATCGGTGTGTGCGCAGCCAGACGGCGGTGTCCGGTGGCAGATAGCCGACATCGGTCAGGTCGGCGGAGGCGAGCAGGACGGTGGTGTCCGGATCGATTGCAAGCGGTTGTCGAGACAGGTTCACGACGCACCGAAACGACGGCCCACGGTCGAAGGCGAGGACATCGGTGGGCATCGGTCGCCAGGCGAAGCAGTCGCCGCGTAGGGCGGGCAGGGTGCGTCGGAAGTGAAGTGCGGTGCGGTAGAGGGTGAGCATCGAGTCGGGGTCGTTGGATTCGGCGGCCACGGTCTTCGATTTCCAGATGTCGGGCTGCGGAAGCCACGGTTGGGTCCCACTGTTGCAAAATCCGAAGGGTGGGAGGTCACCGTCCCACGGCAGCGGGACCCGGCATCCGTCGCGGCCGCGGATGGTGTGCCCGGAGCGTTCCCAGGTGGGGTCCTGCAGCAGCTCTTCGGGGAGATCAGCTACTTCCTCGAGGCCGAGTTCTTCGCCCTGGTAGAGGTAGGCGCCGCCGGGCAGGGAGAGCATGAGAAGTGCTGCGGCGCGGGCGCGTCGGGTGCCGAGAACGAGGTCGGAGTCGGTGCCGGCGATCAGGGTCATGGGCAAGGTGCTGGTGTCGGCGCGTCCGAATCGGGTGAGGTGGCGGGTCTCGTCGTGGCTCGACAGCACCCAGGTGGCGGGCGCGCCGACCTCGCGGAGCGCGTTGCGGCTACGGTCGATGGCCTCGCGCAGCGCTGCCGGGTTCCAGCCCGCTCGGGGAAAGTCGAAGTTGAAGGCGGTGTGCAGTTCGTCCGGGCGCACGTAGCGGGCGAGGCGCTCGGGGCTGCGGACGATCGCTTCGGCGACAAACATGCGGTCGGGCCCGTAGGTGTCGGCGATGATGCGGAATTCGCGCAAGATGCTGTGAAGTTCGTCGACGTCCCAGTGTGGGTTGTCGACCCAAGTGCTGGATTCGAATCGGGCTCCGGGCGGGTGGCCCGCGTCCGGGAGTCCGGGGACCTTGGCCATCGCCGATACGGCGTCGATGCGCATGCCGTCGACTCCGCGGTCGAACCAGAACCGCAGGATGTCGGTGAATTCGGAGCGGACCTCAGGGTTGGTCCAGTCGAGGTCGGGTTGTTCGGGTGCGAACAGGTGCAGGTACCACTGGCCAGGTTGTCCGTCGGGTCTGGTGGTGCGGGTCCATGCCGGTCCGCCGAAGGCGCTGATCCAGTCGTTCGGAGGAAGTTCGCCCTCGTTGCCGCGCCCGTCGCGGAAGAAGTACCGGGCGCGCTCTCGGGAATAGGGAGCGGTGTGCAGGGCGTCCTGGAACCAGGGGTGCATGTCGGAAGTGTGGTTGGCGGGAAGGTCGATGATGACGCGGAGTCCGGCGGCGTGGGCGGCGGCTACCAGGGTGTCGGCGTCGTCGAGGGTGCCGAAGAGCGGGTCGATGTCGCGGAAGTCGGCGATGTCGTAGCCGCCGTCCGCCATCGGCGATCGGTACCAGGGGGTGATCCATACGGCGTCGACGCCGAGGTCGACAAGATACGGCAAGCGGTCCTGGAGGCCTTTGATGTCTCCGATCCCGTCTCCGTTGGAGTCGGCGAAGCTGCGCAGGTACACCTGGTAGATGACGGCGTCGTGCCACCACTGACGTGCTGTGGGCATGGTTTCCCCTGAAGGTGTTGGTGGGAGTGGGCGTTCGAAATCCGGAGGTGGTCAGCCCTTCACGGCGCCGGCGATCATCGCCTTGACGAAGTGGCGCTGAAACAGCAGGAACACCACGACAGTTGGCGCCATGATCAGTAGCGATCCAGCGTTGAGGAGGACGACGTCGGTGGAGTATTGGCCGACGAAATTCTGCAGTGCGCCTGCCATGGTGCGTTTGCTGGGGTCGTCGATGAGGACGATGGCCTGGAGGAAGGTGTTCCAGGTCCACAGGAACAGCAGTAGGCACAGTGAGGCCAGCGCCGGGACGGCGAGCGGAATTTGGATGTGCCGGAAGGCCTGCCAGGGGCCCGCCCCGTCGAGGTCTGCGGCCTCGGTGAGCTCTTTCGGCATCGACAGGAAATGGGCACGCATCCAGAAGACGGCGAACGGCATGAACGTGCCGATCAGCACCAGGATGAGTCCGAGTCGGGTATTGAGCAGGTTCATCTCGCGCAGCTGGTAGTAGAGGGGAACGATCGTTGCTTCCTTCGGGAGGGTCAACCCGAGCAGCAGGAGCAGAAAGACGACGGTGCCGCCGGGGATCTTCAGCTGGCCGAGCGCGTAACCGGCCATGGCGGCGAACAGAGCTGCGACCGGGACCACGCCGGCGACGAGGATGATGCTCGAGACCAGAAGGGGGGTCACCTCGGCGACGCGCCAGGCGTCGAGGAAGTTGTGCCATTGCGGGTTCGCCGGCCACGACAGCCCGAGTGGGACGGTGCCCTGGGGCTGCAGTGCCGCCGTCAGCATGCTGAGCAACGGCAGGATCGAGAAGATCATGGTGCCGAACAGCAGGACGAGTCCGGGTATGCGTTCACGAACGGAGGTTTTCATGATCATTTCTCTCTGAAGAATCGCTGGATCGGCAGGATCACCAGCAGAATCAGCCCGGTGAGGACGACGGCGAGTGCACTGGCGAGGCCGACCCGGGATTCGGTGAAACCGAGTTGGTAGACGAGGACACCGGGAACGGTGGTCGCGTAGCCGGGTCCGCCCTGGGTGGACATGAACACGATGTCGAAGCTGGCGAGAGCGGCGATGATGGTGACGGTGACGCAGACGCCGATTTCGGCGCGGAGGGCGGGAACAGTCACGTATCGGAAGGTGCTGAAGAAGCCGGCGCCGTCGATCCGGGCGGCTTCGTAGATCGAGATGTCGATTTTGCCGATGCCCGCCATGAGCAGGATGGTGCAGAAGCCGAGTCCCAGCCAGGTGCCGATGATCCCGACGGCGGGCAGTGCCCAGTCGAAGTCGCCGAGCCAGGAGCGGGTGAGTCCGCCCAGACCGACGGCGGAGAGCAGTTGGTTCACGGTGCCGTTGCTCGAGAACATCCACACCCAGGCAACGGCCGCGGCCGCGCCGGGGATGATCTGCGGCAGGAAAAGCATGGTGCGGGTGAGGGTTCCGAGGCCGTGGATGCGGATTTCCTGGAGCAGAGCGGCGACGAGAAGGCCGCCGATCACCGGGAGGACTGTGAAGAATGCGATGAGGAAGAACGCGTGCCCGATCGAGGACAGGAGTTGCGGGTCGGTGAGTACGCGGCGGTAGTTGCCCAGCCCTACCCAGCTGCCGACAGATATCCCATCCCAGTTGTAGAGGGAGTACCAGATGGTGGTCAGCAGCGGACGGAGCACGAAGACGGTGTACACCGCCGCGGCGGGCAGGACGAACAGCCATCCGGTCAGTGCCCGTTTGGCGTGGGAGCTCCGCCTTGCCCGGGTTGCTGCCCGGTGCGGGAACGCCCTGGCAGGGGCTGCCTGGGGGGTATGTGCTGTGGAGGTCATCTCAGGAGGTCCTGCTCGTAGGCGGATTGGACGGCGGCCATCATCTCGTCGGGCGTGGTTCGTCCGGCGACGAGCATCTGGACCTGCGGTAACCAGGTGCCAGACATGCCGTTGGTGGCGTTCTGGACGAACTGCACCTGCCCGCCGGAGGCGACCAACCTGCTGAAGGCCACCTGGATCTGGGAACCCAGCGAGCCGGGTGCGGTGGCCGGGACCTCGCCGGTGCCGGACGGGGCGAAGCCGGCGTCGACCGCGACCTGCCGGCCGGCGTCGGAGCGCAGGAAGTTCAGGAAGGCCGCTGCGGCATTCTTGTCGTCCGACCCAGCGGGAATCGCGAAGTTCGACACCGGGTCGGACATGGCAAGGACGGGTGCCCCGGCAGGCGCGGGTGGGAGGGTGAAGCCAACGTTCTCGCCCATTTTCGTCTGCAGGGTCGCGGCATCCCAGTTCCCGGAGACGTAGAACAGTGCTTCGCCGGCGGCGAACCGTCCGGCGGCGGTGGTGGCGTCGGTGCCGTTGGTGTCGCTGGGGAAGTAGCCCTTCGCCGCCCAATCGGCCACGACCGCAGCCGCGTCGACCCCGGCGGGGGTGTCGAGGGTGGCGCCGGGAGCGTTGAAGACCCAGTCGTTGATCGTGTCCTGGCCGAGGGCGCTGTTCAACATCATCTGCACCAGGAATGTGACCTGCGCGCTCTTGTTGCCGGCCATCACAGGGATCAGTCCGGCAGTCTTCGCCGACGCCAGAGCCTGCTCGAATTGCTCGACGGTGGTCGGCGGTGAGTTCATTCCGATGCGGGTCGCGAGGTCCTTGTTGTAGTAGAGCCCCGTCAGGGTGAACCCGCTGGCCATCGTGTACTGCGGGCCGGTGCCGCGCACACCGTTCGCACCGACGCGGTACATGGCCATCTGCTCCTCCGGTAGCTCGTTCCAGCCGTAGGCGTCGGCCCACGAATCGAGTTCGGTGAGCTGGTGGTTGGCCACCGCGGCGGGGAGCGCGATGATCCGCGCGATGTCCGGCGGATTCTCCGACGCGAGCACCCGCGGGGCGTTGACGGCCTGAACCTCGTCTGGGTCGTAGCGCGCCGTGATGGTCACGTTCGGATGGCGTGAAGTGAACGCCGCGATCATCGCCTCATCGATCTTTTTCAAGCCTGCCCCGTCGTACAAGGTCAACTCGATCGGGTCGGTGCCGAGATCGATATTCACCGGTATCGGGTCGGTCGGTGCGGTCACGGTGTTGCCGCTGCCCGGCGGCGCGCACGCCACCACAGTCGGCAGCATCGCGGCGCCCGCGAGGGCGGCGAACCTGCGCGCCCACCCGGGCCGGGTCGAGTGGTGTGAGTCCATAACTCCTCCGCATTGAGACGCGCATCACATTTCGGAAGCGCTTCCGCAGCATATGTCGGAAGCGCTTCCGAAATCAAGGTCGTTCGCGCTACCATCAGCCTTGTGTCCGATCGACCTGCACCTTTGAGCCTCAGTGACGTCGCCCGCGAAGCCGGGGTCTCGCTGACCACAGCCTCACGCGCCCTCAACGACTCGTATGGCGTCTCCGCGGCCACGAAGGCGAAAGTTCTCGCCACCGCCCGCCGCCTCGACTACGTCATCTCCCCGGACGCAGTGCGCCTGGCCGGTGGCCCGACCCGGCGGGTGGCGTTGGTCGTTCCCCACATCGAGCGCTGGTTTTTCGGCGAGATGGTCAATGGAATCGAGAGGGTGCTCGCATCAGCAAACTTCGACCTGTTGCTGTACCAGGTCGGCGGCCCCGAGGATCGTCAGGACTTCTTCACCCGGTTGCCCGCTCGGCGGAAGGTCGACGCAGTCGTAGTGGTCGCGTTTCCAGTGGACCAACGCGAACGCGAACGGCTCGCACTGATGGGCGTCGGTATCGTCGCCGCCGGCGGCCAGAACGCCGACTACCCCTACGTCTGCATCGACGACTACCACGCAGGGCGGCTCGCCGTCGACCACCTCCTGGAGTTGGGCCACCGGCGGATCGCCATGATCGCCGCCCACGATCCCGATCAGCCTGGGTGGCCGGCACGGTCCGGTCGATCGGAGGCGTATGTCGACGCACTGACCGCCGCGGGCATCGCTGTGGACCACGCGCTCGTGCGCGACGTCGACTGGGGCGGCATCAACGCCGCAGAGGCGATGGCCGACATCCTCGAGGCCACCCCGGAAGATCCCCCGACCGCCGTGTTCGCGCACAGCGACGAACTCGCCCTCGGAGCGATCCGAACGCTGCGCCGCCGGGGCCTGCGGATTCCCGAGGCCGTCTCCGTGGTCGGAATCGACGACCATCCGCTCGCCGCACTCACCGACCTCACCACCGTGCACCAATCCGTCCGCGAACAGGGCGAGATCGCCGCCCGACTCGTCCTCGACACACTCGCTCCCACCCCAGACGGAGACGCCCCCACCGCCGTCACCGCACCGACCGCACTCGTTGTCCGCGGCAGCACCGGACCCGCACCGGATCACGCTCGGTCACTCGCGGCTTCTTCCGACGACCCACACCCCGAACGTTCCGGTCGCCGCCCCGCGGTTCCCGCGCACCCCAAGGAGACATGATGCGACTCGCCCTTCCCGATCACTGGGTCTGGGACAGTTGGATGACCGACGACGGCACCGATTACCACCTGTTCTTTCTCCGCGCCTCGCGCGCCCTCCAGGACCGCGAACGCCGCCACTACCGCGCGACCATCGGTCACGCGACGTCTCCGGACGGCGAGGCATGGACCCTCACCGCCGACGCGCTGGCGCCCTCCGACGCCCCGGCCTTCGATGACCTTGCCACCTGGACCGGCTCCGTCGTCCGCGGCGCGGACGGGCTCTGGAACATGTTCTACACCGGGGTGAGCCGGGCCGAGAACGGCCTCAAACAACGCATCGGCCGGGCGACCTCCACCGACCTGCTGAGCTGGACCAAGGACCCCGACCTCGTCCTCGAGGCCGACGGCCGTTGGTACGAACTCCTCGGCGACGGCACCTGGCCGGACGAAGCGTGGCGCGATCCGTATGTCTTCGAACACGCCGGTCAGTGGCACATGCTGATCACCGCCCGGGCCTGTGTCGGCGATCCCGAGGGCCGCGCCGTGGTGGGCCACGCGACCAGCGCCGACCTGAGCCACTGGCGCATCGAACCCCCACTCTCGACTCCAGCCGGGTTCGGCGAGATGGAAGTCCTGCAGGCGCATACCGTCAACGCGAAGCCGATCCTGTTGTTTTCCTGCGCACCCAAGAACACCAGCCTTCACGCGGGGCACGATGCGGGGACTTGGATCGCCGAGGGACAGTCGCTGCTCGGACCGTGGACAGTCACCGACGCGACGAATGTCGATACCGCAGACCTGTACGCGGTGCAGATGCGGCGGACACGAAACAGCAACTGGATGACCTGGGGATTCGACAACACCGACGGGCCGCAATTCGGCACCATCACGTCCTCGCGCTACTCGCCGCACACCGACACAGAAAGTCCGACACCAGCGACCTGACACCACCCCTACCCCACGCGCTACAGGCGCACCAACCCACCTCACTCACTCGGATCGTCCGGCACGTTCCTGCCGGTGGAGGGATTCATTACTCATGGCAACAATCACGTATGACCGCGCGACCAGACTCTTCCCTGGGTCCGACGTCCCCGCGGTCGACCAACTCGACCTGCATATCGAGGACGGCGAGTTCCTTGTTCTCGTCGGCCCGTCCGGCTGCGGCAAGTCCACGTCGCTGCGGATGCTCGCCGGCCTCGAGGAAGTCGACGGCGGCCGAATCCTGATCGGCGGCCGCGACGTCACGAATTCCGAACCCAAGGACCGCGACATCGCGATGGTATTCCAGAACTACGCGCTCTACCCGCACATGAGCGTCGCGGAGAACATGGGTTTCGCCCTCAAACTCGCCGGCACAGACAAGTCCGAAATCCGCAGGCGCGTCGGGGAAGCCGCCGACATGCTCGACCTCCGCGACTATCTGGACCGCAAACCCAAGGCGCTGTCGGGAGGACAGCGGCAGCGAGTTGCCATGGGGCGAGCCATCGTTCGCCAGCCACAGGTATTCCTCATGGACGAGCCGCTGTCCAACCTCGACGCCAAGCTGCGCGTACAAACCCGCACCCAGATCGCACAGTTGCAGCGACGTCTCGGCACCACCACCGTCTACGTCACCCACGACCAGGTCGAGGCGATGACAATGGGTGACCGGGTCGCCGTGCTCAAGGGCGGCATCCTGCAGCAGTGCGCGAGCCCCCGCGAGTTGTACCGGCGCCCGGTGAACGTGTTCGTCGCCGGATTTATGGGCTCTCCCTCGATGAACCTGTTCACGCTACCCGTTACCGATGGGGGAATCAGCTTCGGCGATCAGCTTATTCAGGTGCCCAGGAACACGCTGGCGGCCGCAGGCCGCGAGGTGGTCCTCGGGATCCGACCCGAGCACATCGAACTCGCCGACTCCGGGCACGAAATCGAGATCGACGTAGTAGAAGAACTCGGCTCGGAAGCCTTCATCTTCGGGCGCACGCGGGTGGGCCGACGGTACGAATCAATCGTGGCCCGAGTCGACTGGCGCAACCCCCCGGAGAAAGGCCAGGTCGTGCACGCCCGCATCGACGCCTCTCACGCCCACGTCTTCGCCACCACCCCCGACGGTGCACGGCTATCGAAATAGCAGACGCCGCCACTGAGGGCTTCATGCCTTCTCGTCACAACCGTCATCGACTTCGAACGCAGCACGTGGACGGCCAGCATTGGTCTCCCGCACTGACCTTCTCTGACCATTCGATCTCGCCGGCGGGCGGCACCTGCCGCCCGCCGGGGCATCAGACCGAGCTGGAGTCTCACGACGCCGTTGGTTGCGGAGCCGTCATCGTCGGTGAGCGAGGTGATCTGGCTGAACGTGGCCGTACAAAATAGCCCAGGCCAGCCGGTGACGGACGATCTTTGCCAGACTGTCTTCATGAATGCTGTCTGGCCGATGGTGCATGCCGAGCGTGCGGCGCTGATCGATGACCTCACCCACCTCACCGACGACCAATGGGCCCTGCCCTCGCTGTGCGGCGACTGGACCGTGCACGACGTCGCCGCACACCTCATCAACAACGCGAAGACCACCCGACTCGGCATCGTGCGCAACATGGTCCGAGCGCGTTTCGACTTCGATCGCCAGAACGCCCAGGGCGTCGAACGTGAACGCGGCGCCACACCCCAGCAGACGCTGGCCCGACTTCAGCAGGTAGCCAACTACACGTCGACGCCGCCGGCACCGCTCGACAGCAGACTGGTGGAAGAGGTCGTCCATGGCGAAGACATCCGACGGCCGCTGGGCATCAACCGCATGTATCCGTCGGAGGCGGTCGTCAGGTCGTTGCAGTATCAGGCGCGGACCCCGGTATCCCTGGGCGGTGCGAAACAACTCATTGCCCCCGTCCGATTGCGGGCCACCGACGCAGACGTATCGATCGGTGATGGCCCAGAAGTCTGTGGCCCGGCACTCTCACTGCTCTTGGCGATGTCGGGGCGCAAGTCGGCGCTGGGTGACTTGGACGGACCCGGAGTACCTGCGCTGGAGTGATCACGCCCGTGGCGTCCCCAGCACCATTCCGCTTGCGGGGCGACCCGTCCGCGCGCAAAGTCGGCCTGGCTGTCCCACTGGTGGTTCCGGATTAATTCCTCTCTCGGTCAGAGCGTTTCGGCTGAACGACGACTACGCGTGGTCGTGGGCATTATCGTTGCTCGCGTGGGCAAGCTGATCTATTCGTTCCTGGCGTCGCTCGACGGCTACATCGCCGACCGGGCCGGCGCCTTCGATTGGGCCGTCCCCGACGAGGAAGTACTCGACTTCATCAATGTCGCCGAGCGGGAGGTTGGGACATACCTCTACGGCCGCACTATGTACGAGATGATGACCGGTTGGGAGAACGATCCGGCAGTGGCCGGCCAGTCACCCATGAGCGCAGAGTTCGCCCAGATCTGGCAGGCGGCCGAGAAAGTCGTCTTTTCGCGTAGTCTCGACTCGGTTTCCACGACACGCACGCGGATCGAGCGCACCTTCGACCCGGGCTTGGTGCGGGACCTCAAGGCCACTACGGCGAAGGACCTCAACGTGTCCGGCGCCACCCTTGCTGCCTCCGCATTTAAGGCACGACTGATAGACGAGTTCCACCTGTACCTTGCGCCCACGCTGATCGGGGGCGGTAAGCGGATGTTCCCGGACGACATCCGTCATTCGCTGGAACTGCTCGACGAACGCCGGTTCGGCAACGGCATGGTCTTCCTCCGCTATGCCGTAAAAACATGAGTCAGCGCTGAGGGTTCCATGCCATGTGGCGACAGATTATGTCGAAGCCGTTGCGCAAGTACGACTTGTGAGCCGCATGCCGGGTGTGCCCGGTGTCCAGGTGCAGTTGGGCGCAGCCACGAAGGCCGGCTTGTTCCTGAAGGTGCTCGAGTAGTTTGGCTCCCAGCCCTGTGCCACATCGTTCGGGTAGCGCGATGAGGTCGGCGATCAGGACGACTCAATCTTTCACGGCCTCGCGTCGGCGAAAGCCCCCCCGATCGGCAAAAGGGAAGGCGCTCCCCCGCCCACCCGCATCCGAGAATCGACCACCCTTGCACATACAACCGATTGGTTGTATATTTTTGGGTGTGTCAGAATCAGACGAGGATCAGGCGGATGCCCTGTTCCACGCGCTATCCGACCGAACGAGGCGCGACATCATGCGTCGCGTACTGGCCGGCGAGCATTCCGTCTCGGCACTCGCAGCGAAGTACGACATGAGCTTCGCTGCGGTACAAAAGCACGTCGCCGTCCTAGAGAAGTCCGGTTTACTCGTGAAACGACGCAGTGGCCGTGAACAACTCGCCAGGGGCGATGTCGAAGCAGTGCGCGCGGTGTCGTCCATGCTCACCGAGCTGGAACAAGTCTGGCGTGGGCGGATCGCACGCATCGACGAACTGATCGCAACGCAACCTCAACGGAAGGAATGAACGATGCCTGTCACCAATGTCAGCCACGACATCGATGCACTGACCCTGACCATCACCGCCGAGTTCGCGGCGCCTCGGGAGCGAATCTGGCAAATCTATGCCGATCCTCGCCAGCTCGAGAAGATTTGGGGTCCGCCGACGTACCCGGCAACAGTGGTCGACCATGAGTTCACCCCGGGCGGTCGGGTCACCTACTACATGACCGGCCCCGAGGGCGACAAGCATGCGGGCTACTGGAACATCATCTCCATCGATGAGCCGACCGGCTTCAGCTTCACCGACGGATTCGCCGATGCGGATTTCAGCCCGATCGAATCGATGCCAGTGTCCACCAACGATTTCTCCTTCCGTGAGGAGGGCGGCAGCACCATCGCAACCTACGTGAGCACCTACGCAACTGCCGAAGGTCTCCAGCAGGTGCTCGACATGGGCGTGGTCGAGGGTGCTTCGCAGGCGATCGGCCAGATCGACGACCTCATCAAGAGTTGAGGCTGCCGGGTCACCACAGTGGCCGATCTCGTCGCCTCGCCCTTCGTGTGCGAGGCGACGAGCCGGCACGACGAGTTGCATCGTTCAGGTTGTGCGAACCTCAGATGCGGCGCATCACCGACACCACCTTGCCCAGGACGACTGCGTCGTCACCGTCAATCGCAGCATAGGCAGGATTGCGGGGCTCGAGGAAGACGTGGCCATCGCGGCGCCGGAGCACCTTGACCGTGGCCTCGCCATCAATCATCGCGGCAACGATCTCGCCGGAGTGGGCTTCGTCCTGGCGGCGCACCACGACGACATCGCCATCGCAGATCGCGGCGTCGATCATCGATTCGCCGCGTACCCGCAACCCGAAGACGGTGCCGGAGCCGACGAGCTCGCGAGGGAGCGTCAGTGTCTCATCGGCGTGCTCTTCCGCGAGGATCGGTGCGCCGGCGGCGATGTCGCCGACCACCGGTACCGTCACATTGTTGTCGGACGAGTGACCGTGCTTCGCCTCGGTGAGGAACGGGCGCACGTCCAATTGCCGAGCCATGGCCGAACCCCGGCGAAGAAAGCCCCTCTCCTCGAGACTTTTCAGATGCTTGGACACCGACGACGTCGACCGCAGGCCCACCGCATCCCCGATCTGCCGGGTGCTCGGCGGACATCCATGTGCAGCCACCCAGTCCCGGATCGTTGCCAGGATCCGCTGCTGGCGGGGTGGCAGGGTGGAGGCGTCAAGGCCGCCGAACATGTCGAGATCGTCGTAATCGGTCACCGGAGAATGGTAGGGGGTGGCCACTGATCGTCGCGAAGGCCACTACTTCTCTCCCCGATCGCTCCGACCGCATTTCTATGCGCCGGACAGCGGCTAACGTGAACCAATGATCAGCGCCGCCGGACCGCCCGTTCGCGCGCAGAGTGACGTCAAGCCGAACAAGCCTCCCGGACCGATCCATCTGGCGGTGACCGCTGCCTCACTGCTGATTCTGGTGTGTATCTACTACGACTGGTGGCCCTCTCGCTACGGCACCTCGAGTTGGGCCGATCCGATGTTGTTCGGTGCCGCGGCGCTGCTGATCCTCGCCGTCCTAGGGCTGGTGTGGGCAGTGAAGACCTTGTATGTCATCGGCCAAGACCGGCGGTGGTCATGGTGGATCGCGGCTGCGCCGGCGGTCCTACTCGTCGCTGTCGCCACGGTGATGCCGGCACCACGGCCGTCATTCGACGACACCCGCGCAGAGTTCGAGCGGGTGGCGCTCGAGTTGCTGGCAGATCCGGAGCCGCTCCACAGCCACCTCGAGATCGGCCGGTTCGATATCCGCACCGCCATGTCGGGCGACGATGGCGTGGTCTACTTCATCGAGGACGGCGGACTCGGACTGACGGTGAGCAGTGGTTGGGCGTACAGCCCGCACGGTGTGCCCGCCGGGTTCGATGATTTCACTGCGACTCACCTAGGGGGGCCGTGGTACGAATTCATTTCAGTGTGGCGAACTTGACCGCCCATCCGTCCCATCGTCTTCCCGCCTCGCGACGAGGATTCCCCGGATGACCACTTCCCGACGTCTCCGGCAGGTAGCGTCCGAACTACGGTCACCGTGGCATCTGCCCGGCTTCGGCAACCGTTCGCTCCCGACGAGCGCCAGAAACGCATTCTCGTCGAGGGGGCTGCGCGCGGCGTGCCCCTGGTCCGCAACATGCCAAGCGATCACCTGACCGGCACTGCCGGGCTCGGGCGGACATTTCGGACGACGATCATGGTGCGGAAGCATCGGTGGCACACCACGACACCGGAGCGGTCACACTGGTCTGCGACATCGATCCTCACTTCGCGTCGATCTGTGCCGGCTCGGATGCGGTCGATCGGCTCCTGGCCGACCCACGGGTCGACGTCGTCGTCGATGATCCCGACAGGGAACCCCCGTACTACTCCTGAATGGACCGCTGACCCTTTCAAGCGTGCAGGGTGGGCCGGTAGATGAGCTCTTGGATGTTTCCGTCGAGCGTCCGGCTTTCGATCAGCTCGAGGTCGAAGTCGGCCGCACCCTGAAAGATCGGGTCCAGCCCGGTCTGACCGGTAATGACGGGGAAGATCGTCACCTGGACGCGGTCGACCAAACCGGCGGCCATCAGCGCCCGGTTCATCGACAGACTGCCGTGTGAGCGCAACGGCACCTCGGACTCCTCCTTCAGCCGGGCGACGACGTCGACGGCGTCACCGCTCACCAGGGTCACGTCCGGCCAGTCGAGCTGTCCTTCCAGGGTGGTCGATACCACCGTTGCCGGCAGACTCCTCATCCGGGTGACCCAGGGATCACGAACCTCGGACTCCTCCGTGCTCGAGGCCAACATCTGCGCGAACGCGCGGTAAGTGTTGGCGCCGAACACCATCCGCTGCTCGGTGCCGTACAAGGCGAGGCGGTGGTCGAGCAGTTCGGGGCCTTGCTTGCCCCAGTAACCGGTCCAGTTGCCGCTGGCGGCGCCGAAGCCGTCGAGGCTGGAAAAGACGTCGAAGGTGTAGGTGGCGGTCATGATGCTCTCCTCGGGTGCGGTCGGTCGGGTATGTGGATACAGACTGGATCTTTCGGCGAAACTCATCACGCTCTGTCCCGCGGGAAGTCCGAGCTTCGACGTTATTCCGTCCAGCCGACCGATGAATTCCGGTTCGTCTTGCAGTCTGCATTGATGAAGGTTCCTTCCGCGCCTGCGGGAGGCTCGAGACTGGTGACAAGGAGCGTGCACACCGTGGACCGAGAGGACGTCTGCGCCACCGTGGCCGTTGCGGCCCCCGCCACCAGGGTGTTCGCGCTGCTGGCCGACCCGAGGACCCATGCTGCGATCGACGGCACCGGGTGGGTGCAGGACGCGGCCGACCAGGCGCCGCTCACCGAGGTGGGGCAGATCTTTCGGATGGACATGTATCACCCCCACCACCCGAACGGTGACTACAGAGTGGCCAACCAGGTCCAGGTGCTCGACCCGCCGCGGGCCATTGCCTGGCGGACCGGGCAGGAAAAGGAAGATGGTCAGCTGGAGTTCGGCGGCTGGGTCTGGCGTTACGACCTGGTGCCGCTCGGTCCGTCCGAGACCGAGGTCACGCTCACCTACGATTGGTCGGCGGTGCCGCAGTTCATCCGGAAGTACCTTCAGTTCCCGCCGTTCGGTCCCGATCATCTCACCAACTCACTGCATCACCTGGCAGAGCTTGCGGCCCACTCCTGAGGCCTAGGCATCTCCCGGTCGCCTATAACGGTCGGCCGACCGTCGATTGCAAAACAATTGCGTCGCACCGTGGCCGCGACGGCGTCCGAGGTTACGGTGTGGTGAGTACGACGCAAACCCACAATGCACTTGTCGTCCTGTGTCGGCGATTGCCGCAGACCATGTTGTCCACGTGATGAAGCGGTCGGGTCGTCCTCGAATCTACCGAGCACCCGGGCGCCGAGTACGACACCAAGTCCCGATCGGAGTGGTAGATGCCGGCGCCCGGTGTGCCGTGATCAGGTCGGGTGCTTATGCCGTGTCGGCTTTCTCGACCGCGTCACGAGTGAGATCAGTGAGTTTTCCAATGTTCTCGGCATTAGCCGGGTAGCCGGCCGAGGTCACACCGATGACGTACTCGCCTGCGAGGGCGCCGTATCCGATGTGCGTTTCTTCACCCTGCGTGACGGCGCCGGCGAACGCCTTCTCGCCCACACCGGATGGCGTCGGTAGCGCTACGAAACCCTGAACCTCTTCGCTTTTGTCGATCGCTTGCTCGAATGCGGTCGATGCGGAGTCGGGGCTGGAATACTGATCGACAGACACGGTGACCCGCCTGCCGTCAGCCCCTTCGTAGATCACCATTCTCGTCGCCTCGGGGACACCGGCAGCATTGGCGTTCGCACTTGTTGTGGCCTGTCGATCTATCTCCGCGAAGTACTTCTGAACGACTTCCATCCCCACCAGGACTTCCTGAGGCACGAGGTTCGGGGTGGATGTCGTCGCGTCCTGTTGCGATTCCCCACCAGGCTCCGTGCGCTGTTGTCCACACCCGCCCGCCGTCAACGCTCCGATCACAACGATCGAGAGAATGGCGAGAGCCGCGCGACGGCCGATGCGGCGCGGCCGGTATTTCTCCGTTGGTTGCGCCACGCCGGGAATAAGCATGACACCAAGTATCACCGCTCCCCCGTCCTCGGACAATCGTCGCGCTTCGTTGGACGAATCCTGAAAGTCGGTGCCTCGCGATTGCGGTCGGAAGGTCTCTTTGGAAACCTCGAAGAAGCAGGTGTCGACCGAACAACGTGGAAGGTGACCTCCGATTCATGACGCTGGCGAATGCCTGTGAGCTCTATAGAGGCACAGGCCTCATCGGTCAGCCGGCGGCCGCTGTCACCAGCCTGGCCTTCGTGGTTGCCGGCGTCGCGGTGATCGCGCGCCGTCGGAACGGTGCGCCGACCGTGATCTACGGCCTGCTCGTCGTCGCCGTCGGTGCCGGGTCACTTGTTCAGCACGGACCCAACCCGTCGTGGCAGGCCTACGCACACGACTTGCCGATCGCGACTCTGCTCGCCTACGTCGCCGTCGAGGCCGCGTCCGACCGGTTCGGCAGTCGGCTGTCGCCCGGGTGGTGGCTCGTTGTTCCGCTCGTGATGGTTCCCGCCGTGGCTGCCGGATCGGCTGTATCCACGATCGTGCAGGCAATGCTCGCCGCGCTGGCTGTAGGACTGAGCATGGAACGCGCGCGCGTCCATCCGCAGTTGAGACGCGCGACGGTCGCCGCGGCAGTACTTCTGGCGTCCGGCGCTCTGCTCGGCGCCATCGGTGACCGGACGTCGATCTGTCGGCCGAGCAGTGTCGTTCAGGGCCACGCGCTGTGGCACGTTCTGGCCGCCGCCGGATTATGGCGACTCGCGTCCACAATCGGTGCATCCGCCGAAAAGGCGCCGAGGCGCCCGGAGCCGGATTCGCCGCCGACCAGTTCCGACGGCACGTTTCGTCGACCGCCGACGTGACGGGCGTAGCCCCGCGAGTGAGAGAAAGGCGCGGTGGATCAGGACTTGACGAAGACGGCGTTGATCACGACACGGGTGGCGAGGCGCGAGCCCTTCTTCGTGTAGGTCATGCCCCAGTTGCTGCGGTCGAGGAGTAGTTCGGCGCTGACCGTGGCGGTGTCGTCGGTGGCGACAACCTCTGCGGGCACGGTGAGCGGTCGAGTCTGCCCGTGAACGGTCAGGTCGCCGTCGAGATGTACGTGTCCCGGATCGGCGGGTCGCGCTCCTGCCGCGGTGAAGACAATGGTGGGGTACTTCTGAACATCGAAGAAGTCAGCGGAACGCAGGTGCTCGTCGCGTTTACCGTTCTTGGTATTCAGCGAGGTGGCGTCGACGACCAGCCTTCCGGTGATACCTCCGTCATCACCGACCGTTGCGGTGCCCTCGACGGTGTGGAAGCTGCCGGTGACCCCGAAGATCCACAAACCCTTCGTGTGGAAGGTGATCGAGGTCCGGGACGGGTCCAGAGTCCAGGACCCGGCGAGCGTAGACAGTTGCGGGACGGACTCCATCGGCGATGTCATGTGTACCTCCGGTAGGTGATGATCGGTAGCCAGACGCGGTGTCGAGAGAGCGCGGGGGCGTCACGACAAATCGGTCTCGGCTGGACTCCATCCCCAACGGACACCCTCTAAAAAGCATGCTAGCTGCGGGGCCGACTGTCTCGTGGAAGTTCTGGAGGTAGCCGCAACCGAGTGCCGGCTGAGACCATTACGTGTGTCCTACGAGAGGAGACGAACGATGACAGCGTCCGATCCACAGGTCACCACCCGCGAGCAATGGCTCATCGCGCGGCGCGAGCTACTCGCACAGGAGAAGGAGCTGACCCGACACCGCGACCGGGTCAACGCCGCCCGACGCGCGTTACCCATGGTCGAGATAACCAAGAAGTATGTATTCGACGGTCCCCACGGCAAGGTCGAACTCGAGGACTTGTTCGACGGCCGCAGTCAACTCCTTATCTACCACTTCATGTTCGAACCCGACGCCGACGAAGGTTGCCCGTCCTGTTCGTTCACGATGGACAATGTGGGCGATCTGCGCCACCTGTACGCCCGGGACACCTCGTTCGCGGCCGTGTCACGCGCACCGCTGCTCGCGCTCGAGCGCTACCGGCAGCGGATGGGTTGGGCACTCCCCTGGTACTCCTCGCACGGCAGCGACTTCAACTACGACTTCCACGTCACCCTCGACGCGGCGGTCGCACCGGTCGAATACAACTACAAGGACCAGGTCGAGCTGGAGCGGATGAACCCCGCCTGGAAGGGCTGGTCCGGCGAAGAGCACGGTGTCACCGCCTTCCTCCGCCACGGTGATCGAATCTTCCACACCTATTCCGGCTACGCGCGCTCGACCGAAACGCTCCTCGGCACCTACCAGTGGCTCGACCTCACCGCCCGCGGCCGGCAGGAGGACTGGGAACAACAACCCCGCCGCGGCGACGACCCCGCCATGAGTTGGCTGCGCCGCCACGACGAATACGAAGCAGACGTCATCGCAGGATCGAAGAGCGCTGAGTGACCTGCCCGGTCATTCCACGGAGGCGTCGGAACCATCGAAGGTGTCGAGGATCTGGGCCGCGGCCAGCGCCGCCGTCAGGGAACCGTCACGCACCTGTTGCTCGACCTGCCCGCGAATGTCCTTGACCCGCGGGTTGGATGCCAGTCGACGCAGCAGCTGATCGTGGACCATGGTCCACGTCCAGTCGACCTGCTGGCGACGACGGTTCTCTTCGAACCGTCCGGCCTTGGTGAGCACCTCACGGTGTTGCTGGACGGTGTTCCAGAACTCCTCGAGCCCGATACCTTCGAGTCCGCTCATCGTGATGACGGGCGGCTTCCAGATGGCGTCGTGGGGGTAGATCAGCCGCAGTGCGCCCGCCAATTCGCGGGCAGCTCCCTTCGCTTCGCGTTCGTGCTTGCCGTCGGCCTTGTTGACGGCGACGAGGTCGGCGAGCTCGAGTACACCCTTCTTGATGCCCTGCAACTGGTCACCGGTCCGGGCGAGAGTGAGGAAACAGAAGCAGTCGACCATGTTCGCGACCGTCACCTCGGACTGCCCGACCCCGACCGTTTCGACGAGAATGACGTCGAAACCGGCTGCCTCGAGGAGCACGATGGTTTCCCGGGTCGCCTTCGCGACACCGCCGAGGGTGCCCGAGGTCGGCGACGGCCGGATGTAGGCGTCCTTCTCCACGGTCAGCCGCGCCATGCGGGTCTTGTCGCCGAGGATCGACCCGCCGGTGCGCGTCGACGACGGATCCACCGCGAGGACCGCCACCCGATGACCTTTCCCGATCAGGTACATCCCCAGTGCGTCGATGAACGTCGACTTGCCGACGCCGGGCACACCGGTGATACCCACCCGGTGCGCGTTGCCCGACTCCGGAAGCAGTTCGAGGAGCAGACGCTGCGCCGCCTCCCGGTGGTCGGTGCGTGTCGATTCGACCAGGGTGATGGCCTTCGCCAGGCCGGCGCGCTGGTTGGCGCGCACGGCCTGGGCGAGGGCATCGATGTCGACTGGAGGGCGCCCCATGTTATTCCGGGGTGCCCGTCAGGTCGTGCCCGAGCTGGGCGGCCAGCTTCTCGAGCAGACCGGTGGCCGCCTCGGCGATCACCGTGCCGGGCGGGAAGATCGCGGCGGCGCCCGCCTGGTAGAGCTCGTCGAAGTCGCCGGGCGGAATGACACCGCCGACCACGATCATGATGTCGGGACGCCCCACCGCCGCGAGCGCATCCCGCAGTGCAGGCACCAAGGTGAGGTGACCTGCAGCCAACGACGACACACCGACCACGTGGACGTCGTTGTCGGCCGCCTGGTTCGCGACCTCTTCCGGGGTCTGGAACAGCGGTCCGACGTCCACGTCGAAGCCGATGTCGGCGAAGGCGGTGGCGATCACCTTCTGTCCGCGGTCGTGCCCGTCCTGGCCCATCTTCGCGATGAGGACACGCGGGCGGCGGCCCTCCTCCTCGGCGAACTTCTCGACGAGTTCCGTTGCGTTACTGATGTTGTCCACCTTCCCGGCCTCGTCCCGGTACACCCCGCTGATGGTGCGGATCTCGGCCTGGTGACGTCCGAACACCGTCTCGAGTGCGTCGGAGATCTCGCCGACGGTGGCGTGCGCACGGGCAGCGTCGATGGCGAGCGCGAGCAGGTTGTTCTCCATGCCGCCCTCCGACGAGGCAGCGGCGCGGGTGAGCTCGGCGAGTGCCGCCTGCACCGCGACGGGGTCGCGTTCCTCACGCAGGCGTGCGAGCTTCTCGAGCTGTTCCTTGCGGACCCGCGAATTCTCGACCTTGAGGACCTCGATCTTCTGATCCTCTTCGGCCCGGTACTTGTTGACACCGATGACCGGCTGACGACCGGAATCGATGCGCGCCTGGGTGCGGGCGGCGGCCTCTTCGATACGCAGCTTCGGGATGCCCTCGCTGATGGCCTGCGCCATACCGCCGGCCTCTTCGACCTCGGCGATGTGCGCCCTGGCGCGGTTCGCCAGCTCGTGAGTGAGCCACTCGACGTAATGGGAGCCGCCCCACGGGTCGATCGGGCGGACCGTCCCCGATTCCTGCTGGAGCAACAACTGGGTGTTGCGGGCGATGCGGGCGGAGAAGTCCGTCGGCAGCGCCAGCGCCTCGTCGAGTGCGTTGGTGTGCAGAGACTGGGTGTGCCCCTGCGTGGCGGCCATGGCCTCGACGCAGGTGCGGGCCACATTGTTGTAGACGTCCTGGGCGGTGAGCGACCAACCCGAGGTCTGCGAATGTGTGCGCAGCGAAAGCGATTTCGCCGACTTCGGCTCGAACTGGGCAACCAGTTCACTCCACAGGAGACGGCCGGCCCGCAGTTTGGCGACCTCCATGAAGAAGTTCATGCCGATGGCCCAGAAGAACGACAACCGCGGCGCGAACTTGTCGATCTCCATGCCGGCGTCGAGGCCGGCGCGGAGGTACTCGACACCGTCGGCGAGCGTGTACGCCAGCTCCAGATCGGCTGTGGCACCGGCCTCCTGGATGTGGTACCCGGAAATGGAGATGGAGTTGAACCGCGGCATCTTCGTGCTGGTGTACGCGAAGATGTCCGAGATGATGCGCATCGACGGCTTCGGCGGATAGATGTAGGTGTTGCGGACCATGAACTCTTTCAGAATGTCGTTCTGAATGGTTCCGGCCAGCTGTTCCGGAGCGACACCCTGCTCCTCCGCCGCCACCACATACAGGGCCAGGATCGGCAGAACGGCACCGTTCATGGTCATCGACACACTGACGCTGTCGAGGGGAATGTGGTCGAACAGCTGCCGCATGTCGAGGATCGAGTCGATGGCCACACCGGCCATGCCCACGTCACCGGCGACGCGCGGGTGGTCGGAGTCGTAGCCGCGGTGGGTGGCCAGGTCGAACGCCACCGACAGACCCTTCTGCCCCGCCGCAAGGTTGCGGCGGTAGAAGGCGTTGGACTCGGCGGCCGTCGAGAATCCGGCGTACTGACGGATGGTCCACGGCTGGTTGACGTACATGGTGGGGTACGGCCCACGCACGAACGGCGCGGCACCGGGGAAGCTGCCCACCGGGTAACCCTCGGACTCGGCGGCGTCGCGGTCTGCCTTGGTGTAGACCGGTTTGACGTCGATTCCCTCGGGTGTGGACCACACCACCTGTTCCGGGGTGTAGTGGTTCGCCGCCGCGGCAGCGGCGATCAATGCGTCCGTCTGTTCCGCGGTCGGTGCGGCCGGCTGCGGAAACTGAGGATCCTCCAGCGGCACGTCGGCGAAGCTGCCGATCGTGTGCTTGACCTCGCGAGTAGTCACTTCTTGCTCCCTGTGTCGCCCGAGGTGTTCCCCGCGCTCTCGATGATGTCGAGCAGATCGGACAGGACCGAGACTGCATCGATGCGTGCTGTGACGAATCCGTCGGGGCGGGCAGCCCCGTCCACGTCGGCAACAACCTTCTCCGGACCCGCCAGGAGAACGGTGCCCACACCGGCAGCGCGCAGTTCCTCGACTGCGGCCGCGGCGTCGGCGGTGTACCGCTTGTCGGTACCGCAGATCACCGCGATACCGGCCCCGGACTGTGCCGCTGCGGCCGCGATGCTGCCGTCACCGACGGCGAGGGGTCCGGGATTGACGGCGGCGATACCACCCGATGCCAGCAGGTTCGTGCTGAAGGTGGTGCGCACGTTGTGCTCGGCGACCGGTCCGAGCGGAGCCAGGAACGCGGTGGGCCGGACCCCGTGGAGCGCCAGATAGGTGTCGGAGCGGTCGCGGAGCCTTTCGAAGGCGGCGGCGTACCGCGCCACCCGTCCGGTGTCCGCGGCACCGGGAGGCAGTGGCGCCTCCTCCAGATTGGGATACTCGTTGACCCCGGTGACCGCGGTCTTGCGGTGTGCGATGTCCGATTCGCGTTGCGCCCGCGTCGAGTTGATCCGTTCGGTGATCTGCCCGGCGCCCAGGCCCGCGAGATATCCGCCGGCCGACTCGATCTGCTGGAAGAATTCCCACGCCTTCCCCGCGATCCGCTGCGTGAGATCCTCGACGTACCACGATCCGGCGGCGGGGTCGAGCACGCGGCCGAGGTGCGATTCCTCGAGCAGCAACAACTGGGTGTTGCGGGCGATCCGATCGGCGAAGGTCTGCGAGACCCCCAGCGCCCCCGCGGGCAGCGCGGCATCGAACGGCAACACCGTCACCGCGTCGGCACCGCCCACCCCGGCGCCGAACGCGGCGAGGGTCGTGCGGAGCATGTTCACCCATGGATCACGTTGCGACATCATCGCGGCGGACGTGACCGCATGCTGCGGCGCGCCGCCGAAGTCGGAGGCACCGCATACCTGGGCGATCCGGGCCCACACCAACCGGGCGGCGCGGAACTTCGCGATGGTCTGGAATTGGTCGTCGGTCGCCGCGAATCGGAAATCGATCTGGCCGAACGCTTTTCCGATGGGCAGCCCACTCGCGGTGAGCGCCCGCAGGTACTCGAGCCCGGCGGCGACGGACGCACCGAGCTCCTCCGAGTCGGAGGCGCCCGCGTTGTGGAAGACGGTGCCGTCCACGGTGATCGCGCGCACCTGTTCCGGTCGGCTGGACGCCTCGGTGGCCAGTGCCACCGCATCACCGAGCTCGATGTCCGTCACACCGGCGAAGGCACTCGTCAGCGGCGCCGCACCGAGGTGGACGCGCACCGTGGTGCGATCGGTGACGCCGTCACCGGCGGACGCACGCGCGTCGAGCAGTGCGAACAATGCGTGGGCCGCGGCTGTCACCTCGGTTCCGGCATCGAGGGTGAGCGGGGCGAGGTCGAGCAGCACGCCGTCGAGCGCCGTCTCCAGCGACCTGACGGGCAGCGTGTTCTCACCGACGGTGAGCCAGACCGCGCTGACCCCGTTTTCCAAGGCGTCGAGGATGGACCGGTTGACGTCCGCCGGATCGGCGCCGGCACCGAATCGGGCGCTGACGAGCCAGCCGGAGTTGACGTCCCGAGTGGCGTCGACGCCCCGAACGTAAGGGAATGCGCCGGGAAGCGGCTGCTCGGGGCGCTCGTCCCGGGGACTGTAGAGCGGCGCGACGGTGACACCGTCGTAGGTGGTGGTCTCGAGGAGCTTCTCGGGTTCCGGACCGAGGTCTGCCGCGTCGACTCGCCGCGATTTCGCGAGGACTCCCGCCACGGAGCGCTGCCAGTCGGTATATGCCCGCGCAGCTTCCTCGGTTTCTGAAGCTAATGACACGGTGTCCGCTTCCTCTCCCTGCATGGCCCTGATGAGCGATCGATCAATATGTTGTGTTGGTGTGATGCTAGCCGCAGACTCCGCTCTCCTATCGTGAGGATCACCACATGATGGATAACCTCAGGTCATGAGCATGACGCCGGAACCGTTCGGCGCCCAGGGCGCCGTGACTCCGCGGTTCTTCGGGCTGACCTTGCCCGTCAGGGGAGATCATTTTCCGCGGCGAACTACTCCATCGTAGGAGGATGGCCGCCGCCGCGCTGGCCCGAATTCTCGTCCCGCGGGCGGGGGTCGCACCTGCGCGGCGGCGGTGTCCGGATGAGACGGTCTCCGCTACGACCGTGCTCTCGACGGTTTTCCTCGCACGCCCCTTCGCGGTGCGGCCGGGTAGCCTGGTGCCCTGTGAAGAGACGCCTGGGGAACCGCAGGGTCATCGGCGTCGCCGCACTGGCAATCGTGCTGGTGGTCGTCGCGGTGGTGGCACCCCATCCGTCCGTTCTGCAGATCCGGGAATGGGCGCAGTCGGTGGGCCCGGCTTTTCCGCTGGTCTTCTTCGTCGCGCATGCGCTGGTGACGATATTCCCGTTCCCCCGCACCGTGTTCACCTTGAGTGCCGGGTTGCTGTTCGGGGCCTGGCTCGGCATCGCGATCACCGTCGCGGCCGCAACGGTCAGCGCGGTGCTTGCTCTGTATCTGGTGCGCGCCATCGGCCGGGACGTCGTGTGGCAACGCATCTCCAGCCCGACGATCCGGCGGGTGGACGAGCGGATCGCCCGACGGGGGTGGCTCGCCGTCGGCTCTCTCCGGCTGATCGCATTCGTCCCGTTCTCCGTGGTCAACTACTGCAGCGGCGTCTCCTCCATCCGCCTGCTCCCCTACGTGCTCGCCACGGTCGTGGGCATCCTCCCC
Organism: Rhodococcus oxybenzonivorans; assembly: GCF_003130705.1. Lineage (NCBI taxonomy): Bacteria > Bacillati > Actinomycetota > Actinomycetes > Mycobacteriales > Nocardiaceae > Rhodococcus > Rhodococcus oxybenzonivorans. The sequence continues at coordinate 3,321,008 of NZ_CP021354.1, forward strand.
GGAACGGTGGGGATCGTGGTTCTCGGGGACGCCCTGAGCGGTGAGACGAATCCAGCCCTCCTCCTGCTGTCCGGTGTGTGCGTCGTCGTCGGCATTCTCGGGTTGATCGTCGATTCTCGGCGTCCCCTCGATCGATCCGACGCCGAGGAGTTGCTGCTGACCGAGGGTGTGTCTACCCCTCATCCTTGAACGCACGATGTCAAGTTACGAGTCTTGACAGGCAAGTTTCCAGGTTCTAGCCTTGACGAATGTTCGTCCTCACCGTCGACCAGCGCGGAAGTCGCCGCGACGTCGACCGTGTCGGCGACCTGATCGCCGAACTCGGCGATCACCGACTCGTCCGCCCGTTTCAGCGCACGGCCGGCGACGAGATGCAGGCGGTCGTGGCAGATCCCGGGACCGTGGTGGCTCTCGCCCTCGATCTCGTCGGTCGCGAACACTGGAGCATCGGCATCGGTGCCGGAGCCGTGGAAGAACCGCTTCCCGACGAGACGCGTGCCGGCCGAGGACCGGCGTTCGAACTCGCCCGCGTCGCCGTCGAGCGGGCGAAAAGTGCCCCGGGCCGGGTCGCGGTGGAGGGTTCCGACACCGACTTGTCCGCGGACGCCGACACCGCACTCACCCTCGTCGCAGTTCTCCTCACCCGCCGTACCGACGAAGGCCGCGAAGCCGTCGCACAGATGCGGCGCGGGCTCACCCAGACGGAGGCGGCCAAAACCCTGGGCATCAGCAAGCAGGCCGTCTCGCAACGCCTCGCCACCGCGGGGTGGCAGGTCGAAACGGCAGGCCGCCGCCTGGCCGAACGACTCCTACAGAAGGCGGATTCATGACGGTGGTCGCGCTCCTCGCCCTCGGCGTCGCGGCGCTGGCACCGTTGGTGCTTGCCACACAGCGCGTTCCCCGCTGGGTGTCCCAGTGGGCGGCCCCGCTCGTCGGGCTCGCCGCCCTCGCCGCGGCCGCGGTCGCCGGCTCCGCCACCACACCGGTGAAGGGATTCGCACTGGGTGCGACGCTCGTGCTGGGCGCAGCAGCGGCCATCACCGGCGGGGCGCCGATGGTGCTCGCCGCCTTCAGGATCGCCCGGCGCCAGCCCGATTCCGGTGACGACCCCCGGCCCGAGGCAGGCCCGTTGCGAGGCGGTCGGGTGATCGGACTGCTCGAGCGTGCCGCCGTCGCCGCCGCGATCCTCGCCGGGTGGCCGGAGGGTATCGCCGTGGTCCTGGCTGTCAAAAGCTTGGCCCGCTACCCCGAACTGCGCGAACCACACGCCTCCGAGCAGTTCATCATCGGCACGTTCACCAGCGTGCTCTGGGCCATCGCCGTGTGCGGCGTCGGGCGGGCGCTCATCACCTAGCCCTTGGCCTCACCGAAAATCCCTGCGGCACAGAAAGATCAACCTTCCGAGGCACTTCAATACCCGGTGACACTGCCCATCCCGCGGTGACGCGAGACCAACCGGAGGTGGGGGTGATTCCACCCCTGGGGTTGATGGAATCCCCCGGCGATGCGGACGAGAGTAGGAATCGTCCACTTCGAGGGAGAAGATCAAGTGCATTCCGACTTCGTGTCACACGTTCGAGCCCAGGCCGCCACCTACGGTGAGGAACGCTCCTACACCTACCATCGCGAGGTCGGCCGCGAACTCGTCGAAGAGGTTCTCACCTACCGCCAGTTGGACCAGGATGCGCGGGCGATCGCGTCGTGGTTGTCGACGCGGCCCGAGGCCCACCGCCCGGTGATGCTGCTGTACGTCGACGGCATCGACTTCCTTCGCGCATTCCTCGGCTGCCTGTACGCCGGTGTCGTCGCCGTACCGGCCCCCGTGCCGCACGACGCCCGCAGCATGGCGCGGGTGGCCACGATGTTCGAGGACGCCGACGTCGGTCTGGTGCTCACCACGTCCGCCATCGAAGAACTGCTGACGGCGTGGATCGGGAACTCCGGACTCACCGGCACGGTCGCCGTCGCGTCGACCGACGCCGCCGAACTCGGCGACCCCGACGAGTGGCAGATGCCCGAACTGGACGGCGACACCCTCGCCTTGCTCCAGTACACCTCGGGATCCACCAGCGAGCCCAAGGGCGTGATGGTGACCCACGGGAACCTCCTGCACAACGCCGCGGCCATGGTCGAGGCCATGTCTGCGGCCATCAGGGACGGCGACGCCGGCAGCGTTGTGGGCTGGCTTCCACACTTCCACGACATGGGGCTGATCGGCATGCTGCTGCTCCCCCTCTACGCCGGCAGCAACCTTGCCTTCATGTCGCCGATGACCTTCCTCAAGCGCCCGGTGCGCTGGTTGCAGTTGATCGATCGCTACCGCGCCGACATCACCGTCGGCCCGAACTTCGCGTACGACCTTCTCGCCCGCCGGATTCCCGACGACCAGTTGACCGGACTGGACCTCTCCTCGGTGCGGGTCGCTCTCAATGGGGCAGAACCGATTCGCCCCCGTACCCTCGAGGCCGTCCTCGACCGGCTCCGGCCCTACGGGTTCCGGGCGGACGCGTTCTTCCCGGCTTACGGTATGGCCGAGGTGACGTTGCTCGCCACCGCCGGAGCCGTGGGCAGCCCGCCGGTGTACCTCGACGTCGACCCCGCCGCGCTCGAGCGCAACGAGCTCACTCCGATGGCCGGTGGCACCCGACTGGTGAGCAGCGGCCGCGCATTCGGTGTGGACATTCGCGTCGTCGATCCGGACACCACCGACGAGCTGCCTGAGGGCCGGGTCGGGGAACTGTGGATCCGCGGTGGCAGCGTCACCGCCGGCTATTGGAATCGGCCCGAGGACACCGAGGAGAAGTTCCACGCCACCACCCTGGGCGGGGACGGGCCGTTCCTGCGCACAGGTGACCTCGGCGCTTCCGTCGGCCGTGAAATCTTTGTCACGGGCCGGCTCAAGGACCTGCTGATCGTCAACGGACGCAACCTGTACCCCCAGGACATCGAGGAGGCGGTGCGCGAACTCCATCCAGCCCTCACCGGATCGGCCGGAGTGGTGTTCTCCATGGACACCGGACGCCACGAGCGCCTACTGGTGATCCACGAGGTCAAGACCGGATTGCTCGATCAGGGTCAAGAGAACGACACCGTGACGATCACGGACCTCGCCCGAAAGATCAAACTCTCCGTCGCCCGGGCCTTCGACGTGCCGGCGCCGAGCGTCGTCCTGGTCGACCGGCACGGGGTGCACCGCACCACCAGCGGAAAGGTTCAACGCCGATCGATGCGCGCGTCGTTCCTCGAGAACCGGGTGGATGCGGTGCTGCACGAAGAAATCGATCCGGCGGTCCAGGGCCTCCGCCGAACCGCCACACCTGCACACGCCTGACGTCCACCCCCCTCGCCGACAAGGAAATATCCCCATGCCTGCTTTCGTGAACCCCACCCGCGACCTCACCCCGGCTATCGACTGGCTCACCCGAAGGGTGGCATTCTATACAGAGCAGCCGGTGCACAATGTCGACCCCGACATCCCGCTCGCCGAGCTGGGAATCGAATCGGTGTCTGCGGTGAGCCTGTGCGGCGAGATCGAAGACCAGTGGGAACTCGAACTGGACCCCACTGTGGTATTCGACTACCCCACCATCGCCGAGATGGCTGTCTTCATCGCCACCGAAGTCGAGGACCGGTACGAGAGGGCCGCATGATCGACATCGCCATCGTCGGCCTCGACTGCCGATTCCCGCAGGCAACGGACGCCGACGCGCTCTGGAGGCTGCTGATGGCCGGCGGCGACGGAATCGTCGACGTCCCCGAAGACCGATGGCACCCGAACGACTTCTACAACGAAGCCGGTGGACCGGGTGCGATCAACAACTGTAGCGGCGGATTCCTCAGCGACGCAGACGCTTTCGATCACGAGTTCTTCGGAATCGCCCCCCGCGAGGCCCAGGCGATGGACCCGCAGCAACGCCTGCTCCTGCAGACGGCGTGGCGTGCCCTCGAGGACGCCACTTTGGATCCGCGGGGCCAAGCCGGTTCGAACACCGGCGTATTCGTCGGCGTGATGGCCAACGAGTGGAATCTGCAGATGAGCGACCTCTCGCGGATCACGCCGCAACTCGGAAGTGGCAACGGCTACTTCATGACCGCCAATCGAATCTCGTATCAACTGGACCTCGAGGGCCCGAGTATCGCGGTCGACACCGCGTGTTCGTCGTCCCTGGTCGCCGTCCACCTGGCCTGCGCGGCGCTGCGAGCCGGCGAGTGCGACCAAGCGCTCGCCGGCGGCGTCAACATTGCCCTCACCCCCGCCCTGAACGTCTTCTACACCCAGGCCGGGCTGTCCGCACCGGACGGACGATGCAAACCGTTCAGCGCCAAGGCGAACGGTATCGGCCGGGGTGAAGGTGCCGCCGTGCTCGTGCTGCGCCGCCTCGCGGACGCGCAGGCCGAGGGGTTGCCGATCTACGCGGTGATCAAGGCGAGCGCGGTCAACAACGACGGCCGCAGCAACGGAATCACCGCACCCAACCGGTGGGCCCAGCAGCAGGTCATCGGCGAAACCTATCGGCGCGGCGGGGTGACGCCGGACCGCGTCGCGTTCGTCGAGGCGCACGGCACCGGAACCGTGCTGGGCGACATGATCGAGATCAAGGCACTCGGTCACCTCCACGGCGTTCCACGCCCGCAGCCGTGCGCGATCGGATCGATCAAGGGCAACCTCGGTCATACGGAGGGTGCGGCCGGGGTGGCCGGGGTGATCAAAGCAGCGCTGGCTCTGCACCACCGTGTGGTACCGCCCACCCGCTGCGCGGAGGACGAGAACCCTCGACTTCGACTGGCCGACAACGGGCTCCGTCTCGCAAAGGAGCCGATGAGCCTGCCCGACGGCGACGTCTACGGTGCGGTCAGCAGCTTCGGGCTCGGCGGTACCAACGCCCACCTGCTCCTGGCCGCCGCGCCCGCCGACGAGGCCGTCCCGGTGGGCGTCGGCGGCGGCGTACTCACCCTGGCGTCGAACAACAGCGAGGGCCTGCGACGCAACGCCGCCGTCCTCGCCGACCATCTCGCCACCCGCCCCGCTACCGAACTGCCCAGGGTGTGCTGGACCTCCAACCGGGTGAAAGCCTCCGGACGCCACCGCCTTGCGGTGCCCGTACAGGACCGCGACGAGGCCGTGTCCGCCCTGCGCAACCTCACGACCGACCCGAGCCTGCTCGACGTGTCGTCCGGAACCGCACGGCCGGTGAGCACCGGCTGGCTCTTCACCGGTCAGGGCGCACAGTACCCGGGAATGTCGCGTCAGCTGCATGAGCGGTCCGCGGCGTACCGACTGGCATTGGTGGACGTGGACGAGCAGATGGCACCACATCTGGGCCGATCGGTCCGCGCGCTGCTGCTCGACGCCGGCGACGACGACATCCGTCGAACCGAGTTCGCGCAGCCCGCTCTCTTCGCCGTGGAGTACGCGCTGGCGCGAGTGCTCACCGAGATCGGCATCGAGCCCGCGTGGCTGGTCGGCCACAGCGTCGGCGAATACGCGGCCGCGGCGCTGGCCGGCGTTTTCGACCTGGACGACGCGTGCCGCCTCATCGCCGCCCGGGGGCGACTCATGCAGCAGTTGCCCGAGGGTGGTGCGATGCTGGCCGTGCGCGCCGCCCGGGAGGAGGTCGCCGATCTCCTCGCCGGTGAACCGTCGGTCGCGCTGGCAGCGGTGAACGGGCCACGGGACCTGGTGCTGTCCGGGTCGGCGGGCGCACTCGAGGTGATCCGAAAGTCTCTGGCGGGGAAGGGTTTCGCGGTCCGTCCTCTCGCCGTCTCCCACGCGTTCCACTCGCCGCTGATGAGGCCCGTGTCGGACGCCTTCGCCGAGGTCGCGGCCGGCTGCACCTACCGGCCACCGACCATCCCGATCTTCTCCACCGTGCACGGACGGCTACTCGACGTGGACGAGCCGATGGATGCCACGTATTGGACCGACCATATCGAGGCGACCGTGCAGTTCGCGGACGCGGCAGCCGCCGCGGTGGCGTCCGAACCGACGCATCTGATCGAGGTGGGACCCGCACGGGTCCTGGCGCCGATTCTCACCCGTGCTCATCCCGACCTCGCCGCGAAGTACCTCCTACCGTGCCCCGGCCCGGCGGCCACCGGTCACGAGCTCACCGACACCGTCGCTGCCCTGTACCGGGACGGTGTCGACCCGAACTGGGATGCGCTCTACGAACCGGGCGCGCGTGTGCGCCGACGACTGCCCGGCTACTCCTTCGCAACCACCGCCCGCTTCTGGACGTCGGTTTCCACCACTGTCGGGGTGACCACAGCGACCGAGGCGGCCGACGCTCAACCGCCCACCACGCCGTCCACCGACGCACCGAAAGCAGAGGACTCCACCATGGAGCACCTGATTGCACTGTTCCGGGAGCAGGCCGCCGTCCTCGCCGCCGTCGCCCATACCGGCGCCGACATCTCCGCGCCCGCATCGACGACACCCCACGCCGACACCGCCACCCGCGAACGCGTTTCCGGAGAGATTGCCGAGGGAATCCGCGGCGAGGCGGCGCGTGTCAGCGGGTTCCCGGCCGGGTCGTTGCGGACCGCACACACCATCGTCGGCGACCTCGGATTCGACTCGATCATGGTCGCCGACCTCTTCAGCGGGCTGAGACGAACCTTCCCGGAACTCGTCATCGACCCCGAGTGGTTCTCGTCGTCGACGACCCTCGGCGACCTGATCGACCACGTGAGCACGCAACTGCAACCCGCAACGTCGCCGGCCGCTGCCCCGACCCCCGAACCTGCGGTGGCGTCGGCGGGCCCCGCAACCGCCCCCCGCATAGTCCGGCCCGAGTACCGCATCTCCGACTTCCCTGAGGTCAAGACACTTTCCGAGCGCCTAACCATGACCGAAGGGTTCGGCGTCACCAACCCCTACTTCCTGATCAACGACGGGGTCACCCGCGACACCTCGATCATCGGCGGGAACGAAGTTCTCAACTTCTCGAGCTACAACTACCTCGGTATGTCCGGCCATCCCGCCGTGGTCGCCGCCGTACAGGACGCCGTCGCCCGCTACGGCAGTTCGTGCTCGGCCAGCCGGCTGCTCTCCGGCGACAAGCCGGTCCACCGCGAGCTCGAGACCGAACTCGCCGCACTACTCGGCACCGAGGACGCCATCGTCCTGGTCAGTGGGCACGCCACCAACGTGACCGTGATCGGGCACCTCGTCGGTGAAGGTGACCTCGTCATTCACGACAGCCTGGCGCACGACAGCATCCTGCAGGGCTGCACACTGTCCGGCGCCACCCGCCGCCCGTTCCCCCACAACGATCACGACGCGCTCGACACCCTGCTCACCGCGATCCGGCCGCAGTACCGGCGGGTCCTCATCCTCATCGAGGGCGTGTACAGCCAGGACGGCGATATCCCCGACCTTCCGGCCATGATCGCAGTGAAGAAGAAGCATCAGGCGCTGATGATGATCGACGAGGCGCACAGCATCGGGGTGCTCGGGGCAACCGGCGGCGGTATCGGCGAACATTTCGGCGTCGACCGCGGTGATGTCGAGTTGTGGTCCGGCACCATGTCGAAAGCCCTGGCCGGCTGCGGCGGATACGTCGCCGGGAGTTCCGAGCTGATCCAGTTCCTCAAGTACACCACCCCCGGCTTCGTCTACAGCGTCGGCATGACACCCATGAATGCCGCGGCGTCGCTGGCCGCGATTCGTCAGATGCGCGCCCAGCCGGAGGTACTCGACCTTCTGCGACACAATGCGCAGCTGTTCCTCTCACTGGCCACCGAGGCCGGCATCGATACCGGTGACACGCGGGACACGCCTGTCATTCCCTGCATCGTCGGTGACTCGCTGAAAACGCTGAAGTTGTCGAACAGGCTGCTGGAGCGCGGAATCAACGTGAACCCTATTCTCTATCCCGCCGTACCCGAGGATTTGGCGCGGCTGAGATTTTTCGTCACCTCGTGCCACTCCGAGGACCAGATCCGCTACACGGTGAAGACTCTGGCCGAAGAACTCGCTGCACTCCGGGACGGCGACTAGTGCCATGCGCAGCCGCTATCTCGACCAGCCGGGGGCCGATGCGGCACTACGCCTGTTCTGCTTCCATCACGCCGGTGGCGGGTCGTCGATGTACCGCCCCTGGCATCGTGCACTCCATCCCTACGCCTCGGTGTGGCCCGTGCAGCTGCCCGGCCGGGAGGGCCGCGCCGGAGAAACTCGATTCGTCGACCTCGAGTCACTCCTCACCGACCTGGAGTCCGAACTCGACGACGCCCTGACGGTTCCGCATCTCTTCTTCGGACACAGCCTGGGCGCGCTCGTGGCCTATCGGCTGGCCTGCCGGCGTCGATCCCGGCATCGTCTCCTGCCCAGGGCCCTGCTGCTGTCGGGGTACGGGGCGCCGCACCTTCCCGCACCGTTCCCGCCGGTCGACAGCCTGGACGACACCATCTTGATCCAGTTCCTCCGCGATGTGGGTGGTGTGCCGGCCGAGTTCCTGGACTGGCCCGATTGGGTGCGGCACTGGCTTCCGGTGGTGCGCGACGATCTGCGCGTCTGTTGCAACTACGTCGACCCCGGTGACCCGCCGCTCGAATGCCCGATGCATCTCTTCGGGGCGGACGCCGATCCGCTCGTCAACGAACACGACCTGCACGCCTGGAACCGTCACACCACACAACCGTGCGAGGTACAGATTCTCGCGGGCGACCACTTCTACCTCACGCAGTCCCCCGAACAGCTGTTCCGTCTGCTGCGGCCGTTGCTGCGGCGCTACGCCCTGGTGACCGGCCGTGACGAAGCGGTAACGTCGTGCTGAGGCGCCTCGCCACCCTCATCGTGTCCTTCCCGCGCCGCGTCCTGACAGTCGCGGTGGCCCTGCTCGTACTGTCCGCAATCTTCGGGGCGGGGGTGTCCGAGCACCTGAAAGTGGGCGGCTTCGACGACCCGGGCTCAGAGTCCGCGCAAGCGGAGCAATTCCTCGAGGCGGAGTTCGGCACCGCGAGTCCGAATCTGGTGCTCCAGGTCACGGCGCGCAGCGGCGACGTGAACACCCCGGACGTCGCCGCAGCCGCACAACAAGTGCGACGGTCGATCACATCGGAACCGGACATCACCGAAGTGGCCTCCTACTGGGTGGCGAATTCCCCTGAGCTCCGCAGCAACGACGGACGCTCGGCTCTGTTGCTGCTGCACGTCGGGGGCAACCCGGAGCAGGCGGCGCGGCGCACCCACACGCTCGTCGAGGCATTGCCCTCCGACGACCCGTCGATCGAGGTGGTGGCCGGCGGCAAGCTGGGCCTCGCCGACGCCATCGAGCAGCAGGTCGCCGACGATCTCCTCCTGGCCGAATCGATCGCCGTTCCGGCAACACTCGTCCTCCTCGTGGTGGCGTTCGGCAGCGTGGTGGCCGCGCTCCTGCCGTTGACGCTGGGGGTCATCTCGATCCTCGTGACGATGGTGGTGCTCTTCGGCCTCGCCCAGATCACCGACGTCTCGGTGTACGCGCTCACCGTGGCCACCGCGTTCGGGCTGGGCCTGGCGATCGACTTCGGATTGCTCCTGGTCTCTCGGTTTCGTGAAGAACGAGCCGCCGGCAGCGATCCGCAGGAAGCGGTCGTCGACACAGTGACGACCGCCGGGCGCACCATCGTCTTCAGCGCCGCGACAGTCATGGTCGCGATGACCGGAATGCTGGTGTTCCCCACCTACTTCCTGCGATCGGTCGGTCTGGCCGCGATGGCGGTGGTCGCCGTTGCGGCGCTGGGCGCCGTCGTGGTGTTACCCGCGCTGCTCGCTGTGCTCGGAACCCGGGTAGACCGGCTGACGGTGTTCCGACGAAAGAAGACACCGGCATCCGACTCGCTGTTCTGGCGGCGAACCGCGGCTGCCGTCACCCGTAGACCGGTGCGAACAGCGCTTCCCGTCGTCGCACTCCTGCTGGTGCTGGGAATCCCGTTCCTCCACGCGCAGTATGCGACACCGGACGAGCGCGCCCTGCCCAGCGGGTCGGCGGCCCGCCAGGTCACCGTCGACATCCGAGAGAACTATTCCGCCGGCGGCGCCGACGCCGTGACGGTGACAACCCCACAGGACGGAAGGGCGCTCGAGCCACTCGCCCGGGAGATCTCCACCATGACCGACGTCGCCCGGGTCGACGGCGTATTCGGCCGCTACGAGGGGGGGAATCTCGTCCTCGGCCCGGGACCTGCGAGCGCTCGGTTCGCGGCGGGAGAGGCCGGTTTCCTGCTCGTGCAGCCCGCGGTCGGCGCACAGTCGGACGCCGCGCAGGACTTGGTCCGCGCGATCAGAGAGCTGCCCGCGGTAACCGGAGACGACCTTGCGGTAGGCGGACCCACCGCCACGCTCATCGACAGTCGCACCGCCATCATGGACCGGCTACCCCTGGCCATCGGTCTGATGGCGGTCGCGACTTTCGTGCTGCTGTTCTTGTTCACCGGCAGCGTCATCCTGCCGCTGAAGGCGTTGGTGCTCAACGTATTCACACTGTCGGCCGTCGTCGGTGCGATGGTATGGGTGTTCCAGGACGGCCACCTCGCCTGGCTCACCGGCGCGACACCCGCCCCATTGAACATCGGCATGGTGGTGCTGTTGTGCTGCATCGCCTTCGCGCTGTCCGTGGACTACGAAATCTTCCTACTCAGCCGCATCAAGGAAGCCCACGACGCCGGCGCGAATACCACCGAGGCGACCGTCGAGGGACTCGGCCGTGTCGGGCGGATCGTCAGCAGCGCGGCGGCACTGCTCACCGTGACGCTGCTGTCGTTCTCCACTGGTCTGTCGTTCATGCAGATGTTCGGGATCGGCACCGCGCTCGCCATCATCGTGGATGCCACACTGATCCGCGGTGTCCTGGTACCGGCGTTCATGCAGATCGCCGGCGACCTGAACTGGTGGGCGCCGCGCCCGCTGCGGTGGGTGCATGCCCGCATCGGGCTGAGCGACACCCCGGGGTCCGGTCCGCCCGAGGTCACCGATCCTGCGGCGGCACCGGCGGCGGAAGCTGTCCCGGCGCCGCACTCGACCCGAGCGAATGTTCCTCGGCCCCACCAATCTTCGTGAGCGGACCGTCGACGGGCTGACGCGCCTCCACCTCTGCGGCGCGCACCGCCTGGGCAATGGCCGGGTCGGACTTGGTTTCGAACCACTCGGCGACCTCGTTGGAGTCGTCCTCCGGCTTCGGTAGATCCTCGTCCGCCGCGGACGGCTCGTACCGGAACACGCCGTCCTGGCCCTGAGCTCCGAGGGTCTTCGCGAATCCCTTGAGCGCGTCACCGAAGTCGCTGGGCACCAACCACACCTTGTTCGCGTCGCCCTGCGCCATCTGCGGCAGCGTCTGCAGATACTGGTACGCAAGCAGCTCGGGGGTCGGTTTCCCCGCCTTGATCGCGGCGAACACCTTCTCGATGGCCTTCGCCTGACCCTGCGCCTGAAGGTATTTGGCCGCCCGTTCACCCTGGGCGCGCAAGATCCGGGACTGCCGCTCCCCCTCAGCGGTGAGAATCGACGCCTGCTTGGCGCCCTCCGCAGCGAGGATGCGGGACTGCTTGTCGCCCTCGGCGGTCTTGATGGCCGACTCGCGGTGTCCCTCGGCCGTCAGAATGGTGGCCCGCTTCTCGCGGTCCGCCTTCATCTGCTTCTCCATCGACTCCTGAATCGAGGGTGGCGGATCGATACTCTTGAGCTCGACTCGGGCGACCCGAAGCCCCCACCGGCCGGTGGCCTCGTCGAGCACACCCCGTAGCTGCCCGTTGATCGAGTCGCGTGACGTCAGCGTCTCTTCCAGAGTCATGCCACCGACGACGTTGCGGAGCGTGGTGGTGGTCAGCTGTTCGACACCGACGATGTAGTTGCTGATCTCGTACACCGCGGCCTGCGGATTGGTGACCTGGAAGTACACCACCGTGTCGATGGACAGCGTCAGGTTGTCCTGGGTGATCACCGGCTGCGGCGGAAACGACACCACGCGCTCGCGCAGATCCACCTTTGCCCGGACGCGGTCCGCGAACGGGATGAGGAACGTCAACTGTCCCGACACCGTCCTCGAATACCGGCCGAGCCGCTCGATCACTGCGGCCTCGGCCTGCGGCACCAGAGCCACCGATTTCGCCACCACCAGGGCGACGAACAATACGAGCACGACCAACACGATGAGTGCTGCCATCTACGGTCCCCTCCACACGACGGCGGTAGCGCCGTCTATTTGCATCACCGTCACGGTCGTTCCCGGTGGATATACCTCGGTGCTGTCGAGCGGACGCGCAGTCCACACGTCACCGCCGAGCTTGATCTGTCCCGCGTGCTCCGCGACTTCCTCGAGAACCAGCGCCTGTCTACCGGTGAGCGCCTCGATCCCCATCGGCGTCGACGGCGGGGTCGCGAACCTACGCAACAACACCGGCCGCACTCCGAGGATCAGCACGAGAGACAGAACGCCGAACAACACCGCATCGACCCACACGGGGAAGTCGGTGACTGCGGTGACCCCGGCCGTGGCGAGAGCACCGCCGGCCAGCATGAGGAGGAAGAAGTCCCCCGTCAATGCTTCCGCTGCAGCGAGCAGGACACCCGCCACCAGCCAAATCAATGCAGCCACAACACCATCTAACCAGAACCCGGGTGTGAGGCGGTGACGAAGTCGACCAGCTGTTCGACCGCCCCGATCAGCGGGGCTTCGAGGTCACGGAAACTGTCGACCGCCGAATAGACCCGACGCCAGCCGTCGCGCGGCGTGCCCCAGCCCAACTCCCGGCAGACCCCGGTCTTCCAGTCCTCACCGCGCGGGATCTTCGGCCATGCCTCGATCCCGACCGCGCTGGGACGCACCGCCTCCCACACGTCGATGAAGGGATGCCCCGTCACCAGCACATTCGGGCCGAGTCCCGTCGTCAGCTGTGTCTCCTTCGACCCGGTCACCAGATGGTCGACCAGAACGCCGACGCGCCGGCCGGGCCCGGGCCGGAACTCTGCCAGCCGTTCCGCGAGATTGTCCAAGCCCTCGAGATGCTCGACGACGACACCCTCGACGCGCAGGTCGTGGCCCCACACCCGCTCGACGAGTGCCGCGTCGTGGACACCCTCCACCCAGATCCGGCTGGCCAGCGCGGTGCGGGCCCGCAGCCCTTCGACTTTGGTCGATCCCGACGCCGACCTCGTTCGCGCGGGCCCGGCCGGCTTCGCCGCGGGGCGCACCAACGTGACCGGTTTCCCGTCGATCAGGAACGCGGCTTCCCGCATCGCGAACAACCGGGTACGCCGCGCTCCATCCTCGAGCCGGACGAAGTCACCGTCGTAGGTTCGCTCGAACCCCACCACCGCCCCGCAGAACCCGGTGCCCGCATCCTCGACCACCAGATCACGTTCGGCGGGCACCGTGGGCGTCACCGGCTTCCTGGTCCGCGGGTGTCCGGAAAAGATGTCGCCGTATCTGTCGCCTCCGCTCACGGGCGCTGACGCTATGCCAGAGGTGCCGTTACACACACCCCGCCACGCCGACATATGCTCGTTTATCGTGACTTCACCCAGCGCCACTCTCACCGTGTGGGCCAGTTCCTGGCTCGCCGGGAACAGTGCACCCGACGACGTCATCGACGCACTGCATGCGTGGGCGCCGATGCATCTGGTCTGCGCGGGTGACCATGTGACGGCCGGCCGCACCGGCCTGCCCTGGCCCGACCCGCAGGACCGGGGTGCCGCGGCGTTGTTGCAGACGATCCGCCGCGCCGTCTCCGAGCCGGACACCGAGATCCGGCTCGTTCTACCCGGCCCGGGCGACGTGCGCGGCATCCCCGCAGGAACCACCTTCGCGGCCGCAGCGGTCAGTGCCGGCGAAGGCATTCTCATCGGGCCTCAGGGCCGTCTCGGAACGGGTCTGGTACCCCAGGTGGAAGGACCCGACGTGCTGCGCTGGACTGTCTCCTGCCTCGAACAGCTCCCCGTCGACGCTCATCACACGGGTCTCGGGGAGGCCGAGTTCACCATGCGGGAAACGGTGCGCGACGCCGCGGCAGCGCTCGAAACCCTGCACATGCTCGATTCCGGCTTCGGCGCCGACCCGCGCGCCCTCATCGCGGATGCGTTGGCCGAGTCGGCGTTGCACCGGTACCCGGCCACCATCCCGGCGCGCGCCCTCCGAATCCTGGACTCCGCGGATCAGGTGGCGGCCATCCTCACCGTCGCCGAGCAGATGGCGCCGGCCCGGACCGTCACCGCATCGGCCGCAGCCTCCCTCGAGGACCTGCTTCGTCCACTGCGTTCCGCCGTGCGTTCGGCCCGCACCGCCGCAATCAATGCGTGTGCGCGGGACGCCCGGCCGGCCTAACCACGGCCTTGCAGCAGTCGACAGCACAAGACCTGCCGTCGGAAGTGGAACCGAGGAGCGGTTCGGTACCGAGACGCCGGGCCGGTCTACCGTCGAGGTGCTCGCCCATCAGCTCCAGCACGAGTTCGGCGAAACGAGGATCCGTACCCGGAGTCGCCGCGCGCACGAAGTCGATACCCACGTCGGCCGCCTTCTCGCGGGCCTCGGTGTCGAGGTCCCACACGACCTCGAGATGGTCCGACACGAAACCCACGGGGCAATTGATGACCGAACGCACTCCCCGGGCTGCCAGAGCCTCGAGGTGATCACAGATATCCGGCTCGAGCCACGGCACCTGGGGTGGGCCGGACCGGGACTGCCACACCAGGTCGAAGTCACCGAAGCCGGCGGCGTGCGCAATCAGCCGTGCCGCCTCGGCCACCTGCCTGCTGTACAGATTGCCGCCCTCGTCGGGAGGGCCGGCGTTGGCATCCGCGGCGGCAGGTACCGAATGCGCCGTGAAGACCAGACGGGCGCCGGCGCGGGTTTCGGCCGGAAGCTGCGTGGTCACCTCCCGCACCGCGTCGGCGAACGCGTCGATCAGGAGGGGATGGTCGTAGTACTGGCGCAGTTTCACCAAGCGAGGTGCCGCGTCCCCGAAGGCGGCGCGCGCCCGTGCGATGTCCTCGTGATACTGACGGCAACCCGAATACCCTCCCCACGCCGACGTGGGAAACACCAATGCCGACCGGACACCGTCCGCGGCCATCTGCGCCACCGTGTCCTCGACCATCGGATGCCAGTTGCGGTTCCCGAAATAGACGGGCAGATCGACACCGGCTTCGGACAGCGCCGCCTCGACCCGGGCGATGATGTCGCGATTGAGCGCGTTGATCGGCGACACACCGCCGAAGTGATGGTAGTGCTCGGCCACCGCGTCGAGCCGCTCCGGCGGCACTCCCCTTCCCCGGGTCACATTCTCGAGGAAGGGGCGCACGTCCTCAGGCTTTTCGGGACCGCCGAACGACAACACGAGAAGGGCATCGAACTCTGTTTCCCGTTTCTGGACCATGGTGCCAATCCTGCGCGCTGCCGTCGGTGACCCTTACTGCGGGTCCTGCTATCCGGCCATCGCGTGGGCGCCGCCGTCGACGTAGATGATCGACGCCGTGGTGCCGGGCAGCCAGTCGGACAGGACAGTGCACACGGTCTTCGCGACCGGCTCCGGATCGTCGACGTTCCAGCCGATCGGCGCCCGCTCGGACCAGGCGGTGTTCAACTTGTTCATCTCTTCGGCCGGTCCGGTGGCGGTGCCGGCGATCGCCTTGGCGGCGAGCGTCTTGATCGGTCCTGCGGCGACCAGGTTGGAGCGAATTCCGCGCTCGCCCACCTCCTTGGCCACATAGCGGTTGACCGACTCGAGCGTCGCCTTCGCCACACCCATCCAGTTGTAGAACGGCACGGCCCGCGCCGGGTCGAAATCCATGCCGACGATCGACGCGCCGTCGTTCAGCACAGGAAGCAGCGCCTTGGCCACCGACGCGTACGAGTAGGCGGACACCTCGAAAGCGACCCCGACGTCCGACCACGGTGCATCGAAGAACGGGCTACCCAGGCAGGACCGCGGCGCAAAGGCGATGGAGTGCACCACACCGTCGATGCCCTCCGGGGCGAGTTCGCGAACCCGGTCGGCGAGCGACTCGAGGTGAGCGGGGTCCTGCACGTTCAGTTCGACGGCCGGCGGCACCGGCTGCGGCAGGCGCTGCGCGATGCGGTCGATCAACCGGAGACGGTCGAACCCGGTGATGATCACCTTCGCGCCCTGCTCCTGCGCCACCTTCGCCACGTGAAAGGCGATGGACGCGTCGGTGATGATGCCGGTGACGAGAATGGTCTTACCTTCGAGCAATCCGCCCATGAGGTGTCCTCCTGTAGGAAAAGTCCGGGAAGTGAAGTGGGTGGGTCAGTGACCCATGCCCAGGCCGCCGTCGACGGGGATGACCGCTCCGGACACGTAGGCCGAATCGTCGGATGCCAGGAAGCTGACCACCGCGGCCACGTCCTCCGGCTGGCCGACGCGCTGCAGCGGGATGGCCTGCACGGCCATGTCCCGGTACTTGTCCTCCATCGCTGCCGTCATGTCGGTGTCGATGAACCCCGGGGCGACCACGTTCGCGGTGATCGATCGAGAACCCAACTCGCGGGTGAGGGACCGCGCGATGCCGACCACACCGGCCTTCGAGGCCGCATAGTTCACCTGGCCGGGTCCGCCCGCGAGACCGACGACGGAACCCAGGAACACGAAACGGCCCCACCGCGCCCGCAGCATCGACCGGGTAGCCCGCTTGGCAACCCGGAACGCACCGGTGAGGTTGGCATCCACGACACTCGTGAACTGCTCCTCCGACATCCGCATGATGAGGGTGTCGTCGGTGATCCCCGCGTTCGCGACCAGTACCTCTACCGGACCCTGATGCTCCTCCACTTCCTTGAAGGCGCGATCGATCGACTCGGCGTCGGTGACATCGCACTGAACGGCGAAGAGCCCGTCGGGCGCACCCGAACCGCGGTGCGTGACGGCGACCTTGTGGCCGTCCGCCGCGAGACGCTGCGCGACGGCGAGACCGATCCCGCGGTTACCGCCGGTGACCAGCACCGAGCGAGGAGAGGACACCGTCCTTACCGACGAGTCAGTAGATTCTGGGTTAGACATGGAGAACAACCTATCTGTTCGAAATCGCTGGAAGAAAACGCCGGTCCGAATGGAACGTCAGGGCAGGCGTTGACGCAGAACAAGTGCAAGGATCAGCCCGGCGGTCGCCGACAGGACCCCGAGAACCAGCCAGGGCCGGCTGGCATCGCCACGGGTGGTCTCGAATCCGATCTGTTCCTCGAGGGTGTCGTAGACGTCACGCAACTCCTCGAGGCTGGACGCGGTGAAGAAGCTTCCCCCGGACAGGGAAGCGATCTCCCGCAAAGATGGGTCGTCGACCGGCACCGGAATCCGCTCGTCCTCGATCTCGACCTTGCCGTAGCTCGTCCCGAAGGAGATGGTCGAAATCGGCACGTCCTTCTCCTTGGCCTGGCGTGCCGCAGTGAAACCGCCGCGGGGATCGTCCGGATTCTCGGGCACCGTCTGCTTACCGTCCGACAGCAGCACTATGCGGGCAGGCGGGGCCTGATCGCTGCCGCCGAGCACCGCTGCCAACGTCTCGATCGACTGCAGCGACGTGAAGATCGCCTCCCCCGTCGCGGTGCGCTCACTCAACTGCAGATTGTCGATGGCAACCTTCGTCGCTTCCCGATTGGTCGTCGGCGAGACGAGCACCGACGCCGTACCCGCGAAGGCAACGAGACCCAGGTTGATGCCCGGGGTCAGGCCGTCGGCGAACGACTTCGCCGCATCCTGGGCCGCGGCCAACCGGGTCGGTTCCACATCTGTTGCCTTCATCGAGAGCGAGACGTCGATGACGAGAATCACGGTGGCCCGGTTACGCGGAACCCGCTTGTCCTCGGTGGGTCCGGCGAGCGCGACGCTGAAGAACACCAGCGCCAGCACCATCAGCAACGCCGGAATGTGGCGAATGCGGCCGGGTCTGGACGGAGCCACCTTCTCGAGCAAGGCAAAGTTCGTGAACCGCAGGGTGTGCTTGTGCCGTTGCCGCTGCACCCACACATACCCGGCCACCAACGCAGCCACGACGAGGAGGAAGAGCAGCCACCACGGCGAGGTGAATTGAGAAAGGCTCACCGGCGAGCCCTCTGCGTCGTCGCGGTTCCGAAACTGTGCTTACGCGCCGAGACGAACCGGACGACGTCCGCGATCCAGTCCCGGTCCGTCCGCAGACTGAGCACCGGTGCGCCGCAACGTCGCAACGATTGCTGCACCTGCAGGCGATGTTCTTCCGCAGCCCGCGCGAAATCGGCGCGGAGCTGCGGTGTGATCGAGAATTCGCGGGTCCGTCCGGACTCCGGATCGTGCAGCACTACATCCCCTATGTCGGGTAGTTCCAGATCTCTCGGATCGAGCACCTCCACGCCGAGGACGTCATGGCGGCCCGAGATTGCCCGCAGTGACCGTTCCCAGTCGATCGGCCCCAGAAAGTCGCTGATGACGACGGCGAGGCCTCGGCGCCGCTGAGGCCGGCGCAGCGACTCCACCGCGCTCTGCAAGTCGCCCCGGACACCGTCCGGGGCGTGCGGGGTGGTCGCGATCTGCCGCAGCATGGCCTGGGCGTGAATGCGGCCACCGCGTGCAGGAATGCGGGTGGTCTGCGCACCGGTGGCCACGATGGCACCGACCCGGTTGCCCCCACCACTGGTCAAGTGGGTGACAGCCGCCGCAGCTGCCACGACGAGGTCCCGTTTCTCGCACCCGGCCGTGCCGAAGTCGAGGCTCGAGGATAGGTCGATCACCATCCACGTCTCGAGTTCCCGGTCGGCCACCGACTGGCGAACATGCGGATGCGTGGTCCGCGCGGTGACCGACCAGTCCATCTGGCGGACGTCGTCGCCGGGCTGGTATTCGCGGGCATCACCCGGTTCGGAGCCCGGGCCGGGAATCAGACCGAGATGATCCCCGTGCAGCACCCCGTCGAGGCGTCGACGAACGGTGAGCTCCAAGGTTCGCAGCGCGGCGGACAGTTTCGGGTCACGCAGCTCGCCGGAACGAAAGGACGGCGGTGGACCGGCGCTCTGCGCACCCGCAGTACGCGCACTCACCGTGGCTGGCTCATTGCCGTCGGTCCGGGCACCGACGCAACCGGACCGGGTCCGGGATGCCCGGCCGGAGCGACCTGCGCAGTGGGCTGAGCGGCGATCTGCGGGAGCCCCACGGTCTGCAGAACCCGTGAGATGACGTCGTCCGGGGACACCTCGTCCGCCAGGGCGTCGTAGGACAGAACGAGGCGGTGACGCAGCACGTCCGGAATGACCTCCAAAACGTCCTGCGGCACGACGTAGTCACGCCCCCGCAGAAGTGCCAGTGCGCGCGCCGACGAGATGATGCCGAGAGTGGCACGCGGCGACGCTCCATACGCGATCCAGCCGTCGACATCGGCGAGGCCGAACTGTGCCGGGGTACGGGTGGCCGCGATCACCCGGACGACGTAGTCGACGAGCGCATGATGCACGAACACACCACTGGCCACCTTCTGCAGACGGACCAATTCCTCGGGATCGAGGACCTGTTGCGGCTCCGGCGCCGCGACACCCATGCGGTAGACGATTTCGCGCTCCTCCTCCACCGAGGGGTAGTCGACGAGAATCTTGAAGAGGAACCGGTCGCGCTGCGCCTCCGGCAGCGGATAGACACCCTCGTTCTCGATCGGGTTCTGGGTGGCCATCACCAGGAAGGGGTCCGGCATGTGGTACCGCTTGCCACCGATCGAGACGTGCCGCTCCGCCATGACCTCGAGAAGGGCCGACTGCACCTTCGCGGGCGCCCGGTTGATCTCGTCGGCGAGTACGAAATTGGCGACGACCGGACCGAGTTCGGTGTCGAACTCCTCCCGGCCCTGCCGGTAGATGCGCGTACCGATGAGGTCGGTGGGCACGAGATCGGGCGTGAACTGGACGCGCGAGAAGGAACCGCCGACCACCTTCGCGAACGTCTCGACGGCGAGCGTCTTCGCGACTCCCGGCACACCTTCGAGGAGCACGTGCCCCTTGGCGAGCAGACCGACGAGGATCCGCTCCACCAACCGGTCCTGACCCACGATCACCCGCTTGACCTCGTAGATCGCGCGTTCCAACGTCTGAACGTCCGCGGCGAGGCTGGGCGCGACGGCGTTTGCCGCAGTCTTCGGGGCGGCGTTCTGCACGGATGCACTCGCCGCGCTGGGAGCGGTCTGAGGGCCCGACCCATTGGCCGTGCCACCATTCTTTACTCCGTCCGGCGACGCTTTCGCGAGCGTCTCCTTCCGGGCTGCGCCCTCCGATACCGCATCATCACGTGAGGTCACCAAGAATCCACCGCTTTCACCTAGATCGTTCCGCCCGTTCACGTACTTGCTCAACTATTCCAGGTGCAAGCAACCCCCGCCGCAACCAAGCACGATCCGCACTGCGAACTACTTCGTCGACACCATGGCTTACGAGACCATACGCACAGCGTAGGGGGTCATGCCATCCCACCGCACGGGCGAAATCCGGACGGTGGATCCGGACTGCGGAGCCTCGAGCATTTCGTTGTCACCGAGGTACAGGGCGACGTGCTGACTGGCGTTGGGGCCGTAGAAGATCATGTCGCCGCGCTGCATCTCCTCCGAGGGCACCTGTTCACCGGCCGTGTACTGGTACCCCGTGTAGTGCGGCAATGAAATCCCGATGCCCGCGAATGCATAGATCATCAGACCCGAGCAGTCGAAACCCACCTTGTTGAAATCGCCGTAACTGTCGGCGACACCCCCGTCGCGAATGCCTTTGGTGGGCCCGTTCTCGTCGCCGCCCCCCCACGCGTACTCGACACCGATCTGGGAAAGCCCCCGGTCGATCACCGTCTCGATCGCGGCGCTGCCGGTAAGGCCGGAGCCACTGTTCGAGGACTCGCTGTCGGACTCGTCAGTCGTGGTCTCTTCGTCGTACTCGCCAGTCGACGTCTCGTCGTCGGCGGAGTAGTCCTCGCCCTCCTCGGTCGAGTCCTCCTCGATGGCGGTATGCGCCCGCTGACCGGCGGCGAGGGCCGCTGCGCGTTCGCGCGCCGCTTCGTTGGCCGCCACCCGGGCGGCGGCCTGTGCGGCCGCCTCACGGGCCGCCGCGGCGACAGCTGCCCTCTGAGCTTCCTCGGCCCGCCGCTGCTCGTCCCACGCCGCGTAGGCCTCACGCTGGCCTTGCAGTCCTGCGACGCTGCCGCGAGCCGCTTCCAACTGGGCCTGTGCGGATGCTCGTTCGCTTTCGATCTGCGCCTTCTTGGCTGCCTGATCTTGCAAGGCCGCCCGGGCGATGGCGATGGCCTGCTCGGCAAGTGACTTCTTCGCCTCGGCCTGCTCGGCTGCGACATCCGCCTGCTGCTTCGCCTCGCGGGCCGAGGAGTCCCTGTTCGCCTGCTCCGTCCGCGCCCTCTGCAGTCCTTCGAGTACGGCGTTCTGGCTCGCTGCCAGAAGCTTCAACACCTGTGCTCGGTCCAGTACGTCGCCGGGTCCCTTCGCTCCGAGATAGGTCGAGATCGACGAGACGTTGGTGCCCTGGGTGTAGCTCGACCGGGCGTACTTGTCGAAGTCCTTCTGGGCGAGTTCGATCTGCGCGCCCGCGTCGCGCAGTGCCTGCTGTGACGCCCCGACGACCCGCGCCGCAAGGTCGGCGGCACCGCGCGCGTTCTGTAGATCCACCAGAGCGCGATTGACGTCTTCCCGTTTGATCGCCACCTCGTTGTCGAGCTGGGCGAGTTGCTGGTCGGCAGAAGCCACCCGGTTGATGAGATCGCTCACCTGCCCGACGCCCGCGGCTACTCGGGCGCCGGCCTGAGCGAGGTCGGAATCGGACGGATTGGGCGGCGGAGGGGGAACCGCGGCCGCCAAGCCCGGAGTGCTTCCCACCAGCGCCGCGACGATGCCCAGCCCGATGAGGAGGCGTACAGCTCGATGTCGCCTGCGGGAGAAGCCACGGTGCCCCAGTCCACCTCGTGCTTGTCGCTTCACAACTCTCTCCCTCGGGTTTGCACCGACCACGCAACCGCGCTTCACGCGAAGTGGCGCGCCGCGCCGTGCTCGTTGGGGGGAAGGAGATCCGGCAAGACACATCGTTTCCGTGACTCGGACGACACCGATCGACACAAAAATTGCCGTCACCAATGACGTCAATGCACCGCCTGCGACACTTCTTCCCCAAGAGCGCCAAATGCACCGTACGACACTTGCGGACTCTATGGAAACTTTAGTCACAAATAACACATGGGTAATTTGACCAGCGGAAATGTGAGAAGAACACGATCGGGGACCGCTGTCGGCCATCGGTGCAGGCAGAGACGATCGAGGCCGCAGCGGATCGAATGCGCCGCCGGGAACAGGTGAATCTATGCGTCCGTCACGGTTTCGGATGCTCGACAGGTGCGGACGTCGACGCGGCGGCGCCACTTCCGTCCCCCGGCGCGGCGTCCGGGGAGGCGCGCCGGCGTGACTTCGCATAGAACGTCGCTGCCGCGGCGACAGCGACAACGGCCACGATCAATGCCGTCATCAGCGCCCACGGGGGTCCGGGCGCGACGATCTCGTCCACGAACTGATCGGCCGCCACCACCGAGTCGCTGGTATAGGTGCGGTCCTGGCCTGATTCGAGCAAGACCCGGCTGATCGAGTCGCTGTACGTTCCGACCCAGCTAGGACTCAGAACGAGAACGGTGCCGCCTTCTTCCTGACCGACCTCGGTCGCGAGGTCGCGTAGTTGCGAGACGCGTTCCGGATCCTCGTCCAGAACCACGATGCTCAGCTCGATGCCGTGATCGGCGGCACGATCGACGACAGCGACGAGGTCGCTCACTTCGTCGGCCGGCGCCGAGACACCGTCATCGGACACATCAGTGACCACGGCCGCCACATCGAGGTCTTCCGGAAGATCCGTCGACAACGGCAGAGCCGTCGGGGCGGGAAATGCGGCACTGGAGGGAAGCACGGTGGCGACTGGGGCAGACATCTCTCATCCGGGTTTGCTGTAGGAACGTGGAGCCTCGCGTGAACACTACGTGAGGACAGGGCGATGTTTCGTTCCATCCGGCTGCACGGCTCGGCGGTGTCTGCTGAGATCGGGAGGTGACGGGAGTTTCCCGCCCCGAATTCTCACAGGACAAGCGTACTGTTAGACTATCGGAGGTACCGCGGTATCAGCCGAGTCCGTTCATCGCTAGCACCACAGCGCGCCCGGATCAGCCTCCCGCAGTGCCTCCAGCCGTCGACACAGCCCCGTCGGCGGCGACCCTCATAGACGAGTGGAGCTGACGTGAGCACGAGTATTGATTCGTTCGGCGCCAAAGGCACCCTCGAGGTCGGTGAGAACTCCTACGAGATCTTCCGCCTCTCGGCCGTGCCCGGTACCGAAAAACTTCCCTATGCACTGAAGGTTCTCGCCGAGAACCTGCTTCGTACCGAGGACGGCGCGAACATCACCGCCGACCACATCCGCGCCATCGCGAGCTGGGACCCGTCGGCTGAGCCGAACGTCGAGATCCAGTTCACGCCTGCCCGCGTGATCATGCAGGACTTCACCGGCGTTCCCTGCATCGTGGACCTCGCCACCATGCGCGAAGCGGTCACCGCACTCGGCGGCGACCCCGACAAGGTGAACCCCCTCGCGCCCGCCGAGATGGTCATCGACCACTCGGTCATCATCGACGTCGCCGGCCGCGCCGACGCCTTCGAGCGCAACGTCGACATCGAATACCAGCGCAACGGTGAGCGCTACCAGTTCCTGCGCTGGGGTCAGGGCGCATTCGACGACTTCAAGGTCGTCCCCCCGGGAACGGGCATCGTCCACCAGGTCAACATCGAGCACCTGGCACGCACCGTCATGGTCCGGAACGGCCAGGCGTACCCCGACACCTGCGTCGGCACCGACTCGCACACCACCATGGTCAACGGCCTGGGCGTGCTGGGCTGGGGCGTCGGCGGCATCGAGGCCGAGGCTGCCATGCTGGGCCAGCCCGTGTCGATGCTGATCCCGCGCGTCGTCGGCTTCAAGCTGACCGGTGAGATCAAGCCGGGCGTCACCGCCACCGACGTGGTCCTCACTGTCACCGACATGCTGCGCAAGCACGGCGTCGTCGGCAAGTTCGTCGAGTTCTACGGCAAGGGTGTGGCCGAGGTTCCCCTCGCCAACCGCGCAACTCTGGGCAACATGAGCCCCGAGTTCGGTTCCACCGCCGCGATCTTCCCGATCGACGCCGAGACCGTCAGCTACCTCCGTCTCACCGGCCGCACCGACGAGCAGCTCGCGCTCGTCGAGGCCTACGCCAAGGAACAGGGCCTGTGGCACGACGCCGACCGTGAGCCCGAGTACTCCGAGTACATCGAACTCGACCTCGGTGACGTGGTCCCATCCATCGCCGGCCCGAAGCGCCCGCAGGACCGGATCCTGCTGTCGGAGTCGAAGACTGCGTTCCGCAAGGACATCCACAACTACGTGGAAGAGAACTACCCCACGGGCCACTCGCAGCTCGACGAGGCCGTCGAGGAGTCGTTCCCCGCGAGCGACCCCGCCGCCCTGTCGTTTGCCGACGACGGTGCCGTCGACGTGCAATCCGCAGCCAACGGGTCCGAGGGACGCCCGAGCAAGCCGATCAAGGTCGTCTCCGAGGAGAAGGGCGAATTCGTCCTCGACCACGGCGCCGTCGTGATCGCCTCGATCACCTCGTGCACCAACACCTCCAACCCGTCGGTCATGCTCGGTGCGGCACTGCTCGCCCGCAACGCCGTCGAGAAGGGGCTGTCCGCCAAGCCATGGGTCAAGACGTCCATGGCCCCCGGTTCGCAGGTCGTCACCGACTACTACAACAAGTCGGGCCTGTGGCCGTACCTCGAGAAGCTCGGCTTCTTCCTGGTCGGTTACGGCTGCGCCACCTGCATCGGTAACTCCGGACCGCTCGACGAGCAGATCTCGCAGGCGATCCAGGACAACGACCTCACCGCCACCGCGGTGCTGTCCGGTAACCGCAACTTCGAGGGACGCATCTCCCCCGACGTGAAGATGAACTACCTCGCGTCTCCCCCGCTGGTCATCGCCTACGCGCTGGCAGGCACCATGGACTTCGACTTCGAGCACGACGCCCTCGGTCAGGACACCGACGGCAACGACGTGTTCCTGAAGGACATCTGGCCCTCCCCCCAGGAGATCCAGGAGACGATCAACTCCTCGATCAGCCAGGAGATGTACGTCAAGGGTTACGCCGACGTCTTCAAGGGTGACGAGCGCTGGCGTGGTCTGCCCACCCCCGAGGGCAAGACCTTCGAGTGGGCTGAGGATTCCACCTACGTGCGGAAGCCACCGTACTTCGACGGAATGCCGAAGGAGCCCACCCCGGTCAGCGACATCAAGGGCGCCCGCGTCCTAGCGTTCCTGGGCGACTCGGTCACCACGGACCACATCTCCCCTGCCGGAAACATCAAGGCGGGAACGCCGGCGTCGCAGTACCTCGACGCGAACGGCATCGACCGTAAGGACTACAACTCCTACGGCTCGCGTCGCGGCAACCACGAGGTCATGATCCGCGGAACGTTCGCGAACATCCGTCTGCGCAACCAGCTCCTCGACGACGTCTCTGGTGGCTACACCCGCGACTTCACCCAGGACGGTGGACCCCAGGCCTTCATCTACGACGCGTCGCAGAACTACCAGGCCGCGGGTATCCCACTCGTCGTCCTGGGCGGCAAGGAGTACGGCTCCGGATCGTCCCGTGACTGGGCGGCCAAGGGCACCAGCCTCCTCGGCGTCAAGGCCGTCATCACCGAGTCGTTCGAGCGCATCCACCGCTCCAACCTCATCGGCATGGGCGTCGTTCCGCTGCAGTTCCCGGCCGGCGAGTCCGCCGCGTCGCTGAAGCTGAACGGCACCGAGGTCTTCGACATCGAAGGCGTCGAGAAGCTCAACGAGGGTGTCACGCCGAAGACCGTCAAGGTCACGGCAACCCGTGAGAACGGCGAAAAGGTCGTCTTCGACGCTGTCGTTCGTATCGACACCCCCGGTGAGGCCGACTACTACCGCAACGGCGGCATCCTGCAGTACGTGCTCCGCAACATGATCAAGAGCTGAGGCGCACTAGGCGCTCCGCGCCTGTGAGCACTTTCGGCCCAGACAGGCACAAAGCGCTCACGACCACCGATAGTCGACCGTCTTGCCGACGGAGTGGTCGTGAGCGCTTTGCGCACGACGTGAGTTACCGCGCTCACGGCCGAAAGTGCTCACAGGCACCCAAACGAAGGAAGGGTGCCTGTGCCCAAGGTCAGTGAAGACCATCTCGCGGCACGGCGCAGTCAGATTCTGGACGGCGCCCGCCGATGCTTTGCGGAATACGGATACGACGGTGCCACGGTCCGCAGACTCGAAGAAGTGACCGGCCTGTCGCGCGGAGCGATCTTCCACCACTTCAAGGACAAGGACGGATTGTTCCTCGCGCTCGCACACGAGGACGCAACGAGAATGGCCGACGTCGTCGCGCAAGAGGGCCTCGTTCAGGTCATGCGCGACATGCTCGCGCAACCCGACCAGTTCGACTGGCTCGGCACCCGGCTCGAGATCGCCCGCCGCCTACGCAACGACGCCGATTTCCGCCGAAGCTGGTCACAGCGCTCAGCTGAACTGACCGAGGCCACGATGGCGCGCCTCGCACGGCAGAAGTCCGCCGGACGTCTGCGTGACGACGTGCCTACCGACGTCTTGATCGGATATCTGGATCTCGTTCTCGACGGACTGGTCGCACGAATCGCGTCGGGACAGGCAGGCGACAATCTCTCCGCCGTCCTCGACCTCGTCGAGGAATCGGTCCGGCGCCGGGACTGAACCCCGGGGAACCTTCAGGTCGGGCGGCGGTGCGCTCCACCCCTCCCCCGAAGCTCTACATGCGACTCGGCGAGCATGTTCCGTACAAACCCGTAGGAACGTCCCATCTCCCGGGCGAGCGAACGAATACTCGCACCGGCCTGGTACCGATCCTTCAACTCCGCCTGCAAATCGGCGCGGGGCGACCCCGTGATGCGAGCACTCTTGGCGAAAACACCGATGTCAGCCATGAATTCCTCCAGTCGACGAGCGACGGTGGTGGCTTCCACGGTAGAACGTCGCCGCGACGGGATCAACGCACGTCAGGCGAGCTGGATCAGTTCCAGATACTCCTGAGACCAGTGATCTTCGGTGCCGTCCGGTAGCAGGATGACCCGTTCCGGGTCGAGCGCCTCCGCCGCACCCGGGTCGTGTGTCACCAGCACCACAGCGCCCGTATAGCTGCGGAGGGCATCCAGAACCTGTTCGCGCGATACCGGATCGAGGTTGTTGGTGGGTTCGTCGAGCAGCAGCACGTTGGCCGACGACGACACCAGACCCGCCAACGCGAGACGGGTCTTCTCACCACCGGACAACGTGCCGGCGGGCTGCTCGAGCTGCGGACCGGTGAACATGAACGCACCGAGCAGCGAACGCAGCTCCTGCTCCCCCGTGTCGGGCGCCGCGTGGCGGATGTTCTCCCACACCGAGGCGTTGTCGTCGAGTGTGTCGTGCTCCTGCGCGAAATACCCGATCTTCAACCCGTGCCCGGGGACGAGACCGCCGGCGTCCGGCGTCTCGACGCCACCCAGAATGCGCAGCAACGTGGTCTTACCGGCACCGTTGAGGCCCAGGACCACCACGCGGGAGCCCCGGTCGATTGCGAGATCCACTCCGGTGAAAATCTCGAGGGAACCGTAGACCTTGGTCAGGTTCTCCGCCATCAACGGCGTCTTCCCGCAGGCAGCGGGTTCGGGGAACCGAATGCGAGCAACCTTGTCGGAAACCCGTTCGGCATCGAGCTCGGACATCATCTTGTCGGCGCGCTTCGCCATGTTCTGCGCAGCAACGGCCTTCGTGGCCTTCGCGCCCAGCTTCGCGGCCTGAGCGCGCAGGGCACCGGCCTTCTTCTCCGCATTGGCCCGCTCGCGGCGTCGGCGCTGCTCGTCCGTGGCCCGCGCGTCGAGATACTTCTTCCAGGTCATGTTGTAGACATCTGCCTCACCGCGCACGGCGTCGAGGAACCACACCCGGTTGACGACGTCGTTGAGCAGTTCGACATCGTGGCTGATCACGATCAGTCCACCCTCGTGGCTCTGCAGGAACCCGCGCAGCCACGTGATGGAATCGGCGTCCAGGTGGTTGGTCGGCTCGTCAAGCAGAAGCGTCGTGTCCGACCGTCCGCCGCTGCCGTCCGAGGCCGCGAACAGAATCCGGGCCAACTCGACACGGCGGCGCTGCCCGCCCGACAAGGTGTGCAACTGCTGGCCGAGGATGCGGTCGGCGAGACCGAGACTGTTGCAGATACGCGCCGCTTCACTCTCCGCTTCGTATCCGCCCAGCGCGGAGAACCGTTCCTCGAGATTCCCGTACTTGCGCACAGCTTTGTCCCGTTCGGCGTCGTCGACCACTTCGGCCATCAGAATCTGCTGCTTCTCCATGTCACGCAGCAACGCATCGAGGCCCCGCGCCGACAGAACGCGATCTTTCGCGAGAACGTCGAGATCGCCCTCCTTGGGATCCTGCGGGAGGTAACCGAGGTCGCCGGTCCGGACGACGGAACCGGCGTAGGGTTCCCCCTCCCCGGCGAGGATGCGAAGCGTCGTCGTCTTACCGGCACCGTTACGGCCGACCAGACCGATCCGGTCGCCGGGCTGCACCCGCAAGGCCGGCCCGGGCGCAGACAGCAACGTCCGCACTCCGGCTCGAACTTCCAGGTCGGTAGCGGTGATCAACAAGACTCCTAGGAAAAGCTCAAATTTCGATGAGAGAAACGCGCACAGAACGCACGAACCCCCGATTTTACCTCGAGCTTCTATCCAGCTAGAACACGCCTACCAGTGATGCCGCTAACGTTCGCCCATGACAACGGACACAGGAGTGAACTCCTCGAAGGATCTACCCGGACTCACCGCCCTCGTGACGGGCGCGAGCCGGGGAATCGGCAAGGCGATCGCGGCGGAGCTGCTCGGCCGCGGCGCCGACGTCGTGATCACCGCCCGCAAACCGGAACCGCTGGAGGGACGCAGCTCGGGAACTGCGGACACTGGGTCCCACCGGCAGGGTCGCTATCTACCCGGGCAACGCAGGCGACGCCGCAGCGCGCACCGAAGCCGTTGCGCTTGCAGTCGAACAATTCGGCTCACTCGACATCCTCGTCAACAACACCGGCATCAATCCCGTGTTCGGCTCGCTCATGGACGCCGACCTCGACGCCGTCCGCAAGATCTTCGACATCAACGTGGTAGCCGCGCTCGGCTACGTGCAGGAAGCTCACCGCGCCTGGATGGGCCGGCACGGCGGCGCCATCGTCAATATCGCCAGCGTCGCGGGCATGCGATCCACCGGCGTAATCGCTGCGTATGGCGCGTCCAAGGCTGCGCTCATCCGGCTCACCGAAGAACTCGCGTGGCAACTCGGACCCGATATCCGCGTAAACGCCGTGGCGCCGGGAATCGTCAAGACGCAATTCGCCGCCGCACTCGTCGCCGCGGGCGAAGAGCAGGTATCCGCCGGCTATCCGATGAAGCGGCTCGGCACACCGAAGACGTCGCGACCCTCGTAGCATTTCTCGTCTCACCTGCCGCCACCTGGATCACCGGCGAAACCGTCCGCGTCGACGGCGGTCTCCTCGCTACCGGCTCGATGTAGCCCATCAGATCGGTGCCGTTGCATCTCCCCCAGGACGGCAGCATGCCGTAGGACCGGACGGCGTAGGCCGACGCACTCCCCACACTTCGAATGCAGAGCGACTCCGCCGAGCGGACAGACTCGGGCGCCTGTCGTTTGCTGGTGCAGGCGGTAGAACGTCGAGTCGGAAAGTGGGGTTCTGAGGGTGATGACGATGTTTCAGGAATAGCGGGCCGTGGTAAAGATTCGGGATATTAGGGTGTTCCGTCCCGTTCCGAGTCGTAAGGCGGATTCCGCGGAGTTATCTCCGCAGACATGCCTTCTTGCACTCGTCGTGCCGACGCCCGGTAAACAGCAAGAGGTCCGCTATCGCGGCGGCGCGACTACTGCACTGCCGACTCCCCTACCGGCCGGCAATGCAGCGCGTGAGGCCTTCGGCCTCCCCCATTCAGGTTCGGCACTGGCAGCGGCGTTTCGGACCGGTGATGTACGTGGGGCGCAGTGATGCTGGAAGGGTGCCACCACTGCCCCGCATCTATACCGCACAACCGCCTGAATTCGGTTAATAGTGCGGTTCCGTCCTGGTCGGACTCGGAAGCACCTCTACCGCGATGTTCGTGAAAAGCTGGTCATCGTGGCAGCTGCATCACATCCGCCGAACTGGGACGTCGCGATCGTCGGGCTCGGCCCTGCCGGCCGCGCACTCGCCCACCGGGCCGCACTCCGTGGGCTCACCGTGGTGGCGATCGACCCCCACCCCCGGCGTAGTTGGACCGCGACCTACGGCGCATGGGAGGACGAGCTCCCCCACTGGTTGCCGGAAGCGGCGATCGCTACCCGGACCCAGCTGCCGACGGCATGGACTACACGCCGGCAGTCGATATGTCGCACCTACTGTGTCTTGAATACACCTATGCTGCAGTCAATGCTGTCTGACGGAACAGCGACCTTAATCGCAGGTAGAGCCGTCGACCTCTCCCCCACTGCCGTGTTCCTCGGTGACGGGACGACTGTGACAGCGCGCGTGGTGGTGGACGCGCGCGGCACCGGGGACAGCCCCGACCTGGCCCAGCAGACCGCGTACGGCGTTGTAGTCGACACCGGCACGGCCGCCGGCGCTCTGGACGGCGAGCACGCCCTGTTCATGGACTGGCGCACCGACAACGGCACCGCGCCGTCAGATCCGCCGTCCTTTCTCTACGCCGTGCCGCTGTCCGCCGATCGGTTCCTCCTCGAAGAAACATGTCTCGTCGGTCGTCCGGCTCTGCCGGTGTCGGAGCTCGCGACAAGGCTCCACCGGCGGCTGCGACACCGCGGAGTTTCCGTTCCGTCACGCTCCGACGTAGAACGCGTCCGGTTTGCGGTCGAACCGCCCCACGACGCCGGCCGGACGGCGGGATCGGGGCAGGTCCGTTTCGGCGCCCGTGCAGGCCTGATGCATCCGGGCACCGGTTACAGCGTTGCCGCATCGCTCAGTTGCGCGGACGCCCTGACCCGCGACCTCGTGGAGGGCACTTCGGGCCGGCTCTGGCCCTGGAGGGCACGAACAGTGGCGTCGCTGCGGTCGATCGGGTTACGCGCACTCCTCCGACTCGACGCGGAATCGGTACCGGAATTCTTCGAGCATTTTTTCGATCTTCCCCCGCATGTGCAGGCGGCCTACCTGTCCGACCGTGCACATCCGGCCGCGACGTTGTCGGCCATGCGACGGATGTTCCTGGCTTCGTCCGCGGATATTCGCGGTGCAATGCTGCGCTCGGCGCTTCACCGGGAAGTTCGATGAAGTGTCGCGCGAAGTCTGAAAGGGGACCATTATGGAACGCATGCGGTCGATATGGAAGGGCTCGATAGCGTTCGGTCTCGTCAACGTGCCGGTCAAGGTGTATTCGGCAACCGAGGATCACGACATCAAGTTTCACCAGGTCCATGCCAAGGACGGCGGGCGGATCAAATACAACCGGGTGTGCACCGAATGCGGCAATGTCGTTCAGTACGCCGATATCGACAAGGCCTACGATTCCGACGACGGTGTCCGAGTAGTCCTGACGGACGACGACTTCGGGAAGCTTCCCGCCGCCGAGAAACACGAAATTCCGGTTCTGCAATTCGTGCCCACCGATCAGATAGATCCCATTCTGTTCGAAAAGAGCTATTACCTCGAACCGGATTCCAGCTCACCGAAGGCGTACGTGCTGCTGGCGACCGCGCTCTCCGATAGCGACCGTACGGCGCTCGTGCACTTCACGCTGCGTCAACGCACTCGTCTGGCGGCGATGCGCTCCCGGGACGGCGTCCTGGTCATTCAGACGCTGCTGTGGCCCGACGAAGTACGTGAAGCGTCCTTTCCGTCGCTCGACAACGTCGACAAACCGAAGGCGAAAGAACTGGCGATGGCCGAAACGCTGGTCGACAGCATGGCCGAGGATTTCGATCCCACCGAGTTCACCGACGACTACCAGGTTCAGCTACGGGAGCTGCTGGACGAAATGATCAGCTCGGGTGGCAAGAAAGTCATTCCCGTCGCGGAAACCGAGAAGGCCGGTGAAGACGCCGAGGTGGTCGACCTGGTAGCAGCGCTACAACGCAGTGTCGACGCCGCTGGCAAGAAGGCGGCTCCCGCGAAGAAGAAGCCTGCCAAAAAAGCCCCTGCGAAGACCGCGGCGAAGAAACCCGCGTCGAAGTCCACTGCCTCGGAGCGCAAGCGCGCTTGAACGGGCATTCACGCGCAGGGCCCGGCGAGAAGATCTCGCCGGGCCCTGCGCGTGAATGACGGTACCGTCAGACGGTG
This sequence comes from Rhodococcus oxybenzonivorans, assembly GCF_003130705.1. Lineage (NCBI taxonomy): Bacteria > Bacillati > Actinomycetota > Actinomycetes > Mycobacteriales > Nocardiaceae > Rhodococcus > Rhodococcus oxybenzonivorans. Next base: position 3,353,390 of record NZ_CP021354.1, read on the forward strand.
AAGCCGAGAGCGCGTAGTTGCTCGCGCCCGTCCTCCGTGATCTTGTCCGGACCCCACGGCGGCAGCCACACCCAGTTGATCCGCAAGTCGTTGCACAAACCGCTGCGCACCAGTGCGCCACGCGCCTGATCCTCGATGACGTCGGTCAGCGGGCACGCCGCCGAGGTGAGGGTCATGTCGAGAATGACCACGTCCTCGTCTTCGCTGATGCCGTAGACGAGTCCCAGATCGACGACATTGATGCCGAGCTCCGGATCGACGACGTCGCGCATCGCTTCCTCGAGTTCCTCGAGCCGCTCAGGGGCGGGAACCGCTCCTGAGGTGGAGGGCTTCTCGGTCTGGTCGGCAGTCGGCTGCTCCGTTCCGGCAGCGACATCCGTGTCCGGGGTCTGCGTCTCGCTCATGATGCCTGTCCTCCGATTCGAGCTGGTTCGCCGTCTTCTGTCGCGACCGGATCCTTGTCGGCCACGATCTGAACAACGGCGTCCTTGAATGCCATCCATCCCAGCAGCGCGCATTTGACGCGGGCCGGGTACTTCGAGACGCCGACGAAGGCGATGCCGTCACCGAGGACGTCCTCGTCTCCCTCGACGGTACCGCGACTGCCGACCATCTCGCTGAACGCCGCGACCGTCTGCAACGCCCTGTCCACCGGCATACCCACGACCTGATCGGTGAGAACGGAGGTGGATGCCTGGCTGATGGAACAACCCTGTCCGTCGTAGGACACGTCGGCGACCGTGCCGTCGTCGGTCACGTGCACCCGCAAGGTCACTTCGTCACCGCACGTGGGATTTACGTGATGCACCTCCGCACCGAACGGCTCCCGCAGGCCCCGACCGTGTGGATGCTTGTAATGGTCCAGGATCACCTCCTGGTACATCTGTTCCATTCTCACGCGGGCGCCTCCCCGAAGAAGTCCTGCGCTCGACGGATCGCAGCAGCCAACGCCGCGACCTCGTCGAGTGTGTTGTACAGGGCGAACGACGCCCGGGCGGTGGCTGCGACTCCGAACCTCCGGTGCAGTGGCCACGCGCAATGGTGTCCGACGCGGATCGCCACGCCCTCGTCGTCGAGAATCTGACCGAGGTCGTGTGCGTGGATCCCGTCGACCACGAATGAGACGGCGCCACCCCGGTCCGCTGACGAGGTCGGACCGATGATCCGTACTCCGTCGATGGCTCCGAGAGCCTCGAGCGTGGCTTCGACGAGCGTGTGCTCGTGCGCCGCGACGGCGTCCATCCCGATGTCCTCGAGGTAGCGCACCGCTGCGCCGAGACCGACTACCTGCGACGTCATGGGCACGCCCGCCTCGAACCGCTGCGGCGGTGGCGCGTATGTCGTGCGCTCCATGGTGACGGTCTCGATCATCGATCCGCCGGTGATGAACGGCGGCATCGCGTTGAGCAGCTCGCGCTTGCCGTAAAGAACGCCCACCCCGGAAGGCCCGAGCATCTTGTGACCGGAGAACGCCGCGTAGTCGACACCGAGCGCATGGAAGTCGACAGCCATGTGCGGCACAGATTGGCATGCGTCCAGCACGACGAGAGCGCCGACTGCGCGGGCACGCCGGACCAGCTCCTCGACCGGCGCTACTGCTCCCGTGACATTCGACTGGTGCGTGAACGCGATGACCTTGACTGCGTCGGTCAACTCGAGGGAGTCGAGATCGATCCGGCCGTCGTCAGTGACTCCGTACCAGCGCAGCGTGGCGCCCGTGCGCCGGGCAAGTTCCTGCCACGGCACAAGGTTCGCGTGGTGTTCGAGTTCGGTGATCACGATCTCGTCGCCCGGTCCGAGGTGCCGATCGAAACGGTCGTCACCGAGCACGTGGGTGACGAGGTTCAGCGACTCCGTCGCGTTCTTGGTGAACACCAATTCGTCGCTGTCCGCACCGACGAACGCCGCGATGGCCGCACGAGCGTTCTCGTAGGCATCGGTGGCCTCCTCGGCGAGTTGGTGCGCGCCCCGGTGCACCGCCGCATTACATGTCGTCAGAAACTCCCTCTCGGCGTCGAGCACCTGAGTCGGGCGCTGCGATGTCGCGCCCGAATCGAGGTACACCAGCGGTTTTCCGTCGCGCACCGTTCGAGCCAGGATCGGGAAATCCTCCCGGATCCTGGTGACGTCGAACACGCTCACCGAGGTGGTCATCTGCGTTTATGCTCCTTGCGTTGCGGCAGCCTGGGTGAAGCGCTCGTAGCCGTTGGCCTCGAGCTCGTCGGCCAGTTCCGGCCCGCCCGACTCGACGACACGTCCGCCGACGAACACGTGCACGTATTCGGGCTTGATGTACCGCAGAATGCGGGTGTAGTGCGTGATGAGCAGGATTCCGCCGTGGTCGCGCTCCTTGTAGCGGTTGACTCCCTCGGAGACGACACGCAGAGCGTCCACGTCGAGGCCGGAGTCGGTCTCGTCGAGAATCGCGATCTTCGGCTTCAGGAGACCGAGCTGCAGAATCTCGTGGCGCTTCTTCTCGCCACCCGAGAACCCTTCGTTGACGCTGCGCTCCCCGAAGGACGGGTCGATGTCGAGCTCGGTGAGAGCCTCCTTGACTTCCTTCACCCAGTGGCGCAGCTTCGGCGCCTCGCCGCGCACGGCGGTGGCCGCGGTGCGAAGGAAGTTGGACATCGACACACCGGGAACCTCGACCGGGTACTGCATGGCGAGGAACAGGCCGGCACGGGCCCGCTCGTCGACGGTCATCTCGAGGACGTTCTCACCGTTGAGGGTGATCGACCCGGAGGTCACCTGGTACTTGGGGTGCCCGGCGATGGCGTAGGACAGCGTCGACTTGCCGGAGCCGTTGGGCCCCATGATCGCGTGGGTCTCGCCGGAGCGCACCGTCAGGTTGACGCCCTTGAGGATGTTGATGGGTTCCGCGTTCTCGTCGGTATGTGCAACGTCGACGTGGAGGTCCTTGATTTCCAGGACGGAGATTTCGGGGGAAGCGTCAGGGGTAGACATGGGAATCCTTCGAAGAAATGGGCAGTAGTGGTCGAGCCGCGTCAGACGCCGACTGCGGCGAGTTCGGCCTCGACGGCGGCTTCGAGACGCTCGCGGATCTCGGCGACGGCGATCTTGTTGATGATTTCGTGGAAGAACCCACGCACGACGAGTCGCCTCGCCTGGTCTTCCGGGATACCCCGGGCGCGGAGGTAGAACAGCTGCTCGTCGTCGAATCGACCGGTGGCACTCGCGTGCCCGGCGCCGACGATCTCGCCGGTCTCGATCTCGAGGTTCGGGACCGAGTCGGCTCGCGCTCCGTCGGTGAGGACGAGGTTGCGGTTCAGCTCGAACGTGTCCGTACCCTCGGCAGCTGCCCGGATCAGCACGTCGCCGATCCACACGGTGTGCGCGTCGGGCTTGCCCGAGTTCGGGTCGCCCTGCAGCGCACCCTTGTACACCACATTCGACTTGCAGTGCGGCTGTGAATGATCCACCAGCAGGCGCTGCTCGAAGTGCTGTCCGGCATCGGCGAAGTACAGGCCGAGCAGTTCGGCGTCGCCGCCGGGACCGTCGTACTTCACGGTTGCGGACAGACGCACCAAGTCGCCACCGAGGCTGACCGCGTTGTGCCGCAGCACCGCATCGCGCCCGAGGCGCGCGTGGTGCGCTGCCACGTGGACGGCGTCGTCGGCCCAGTCCTGCACGGCGACAACGGTGAGGCGGGCGCTGTCACCGAGAACGAACTCCACATTCTCGGCGAAGGTTCCGCTGCCCCGTTGGTCGAGCACGACAGTGGCCTTGGCGAATGCCTCGAGCCGGATCTGCAGGTGGCCGAACGCCACCTTGCCCTCGCCCGGACCCGTGACCGTGATGTTGATCGTCTCGGGAACCTCGACCTCACGGCCGACGGTCACGACGGTGGCCGACTCGAATCCCGAGTACGCCTGCGCGGCGACTCGGTCGGCGGGCACGCCTGCCTTGCCGAGCCGGAAATCGTCTCGGCCGACGGTCTCGACCTGCACCGTGTCCGGACCCGCGACATCAACTGTGACGGCACCGTTCGCGACGGCCGTTCCGTCGTGCAACCCGCGCAGGCGACGCAGCGGAGTGAATCGCCAGACCTCGTCGCGACCCCCCGGAACTTCGAAGGCTTTGACGTCGAAGGAGGTGAAAACCTCACCCTTGTTGACGATCGGCGAGCCGGTCGCGGTTCGCTCTATCCGCGGATTCTCTCCCGCGACAGCGCCTTCGACGCCGAGCTTCTCAACACCGGTTTCTGGCGTGGTCACTAACCCACCGCCCCTTCCATCTGCAGTTCGATCAGGCGGTTCAGTTCCAGGGCGTACTCCATCGGGAGCTCCTTGGCGATCGGCTCGACGAAGCCGCGCACCACGGTTGCCATGGCCTCGTCCTCGGTCAGCCCGCGGCTCATGAGGTAGAACAGTTGGTCGTCGCTCACCTTGGAGACGGTCGCCTCGTGGCCCATCGTCACGTCGTCCTCGCGGATGTCGACGTAGGGGTAGGTGTCGCTACGGCTGATCTGATCGACCAGCAGAGCGTCACACTTGACGGTCGACTTCGACCCGTACGCTCCCTTGTTGACCTGAACGAGTCCGCGGTAGGACGCACGTCCACCGCCGCGAGCCACCGATTTGCTGATGATGGTGGACGACGTGTGGGGCGCGAGGTGGAGCATCTTCGCACCGGTGTCCTGGTGCTGTCCCTCTCCCGCGAACGCCACGGAGAGAACCTCGCCACGCGCGTGCTCGCCCATCATCCACACGGCCGGGTACTTCATCGTGACCTTGGAGCCGATGTTGCCGTCGACCCATTCCATGGATCCGCCGGCCTCCACCTTGGTGCGCTTGGTCACCAGGTTGTAGACATTGTTCGACCAGTTCTGGATGGTCGTGTAGCGGCAGTGGCCGCCCTTCTTCACAATGATCTCGACCACGGCGGAGTGCAGAGAATCCGACTTGTAGATCGGCGCAGTGCAACCCTCGACATAGTGCACCGACGCACCTTCGTCGACGATGATCAGTGTTCGCTCGAACTGGCCCATGTTCTCCGTGTTGATACGGAAATACGCCTGAAGCGGGATGTCCACGTGCACGCCCGGCGGCACATAGATGAACGATCCACCCGACCAGACGGCCGTGTTCAGGGCGGAGAACTTGTTGTCACCGGCGGGAATGACCGTGCCGAAGTACTCACGGAAGAGCTCGGGGTGCTGCTTCAATCCGGTGTCGGTGTCGAGGAAGATGACACCCTGCGACTCGAGGTCTTCACGGATCGAGTGGTACACCACCTCGGACTCGTACTGTGCTGCGACACCTGCCACGAGGCGCTGCTTCTCCGCCTCGGGGATGCCCAGCTTGTCGTACGTGTTCTTGATGTCCTCGGGCAGATCTTCCCAGCTCTCGGCTTGCTTCTCGCTCGAGCGCACGAAGTACTTGATGTTGTCGAAGTGGATGCCCTCGAGGTTGGAACCCCAGTTCGGCATCGGCTTCTTGTCGAAGGTCTTCAGCGCGCGTAGGCGGATGTCCAGCATCCAGTCGGGCTCGCTCTTCTTCGCGGAGATGTCGCGCACGACGTCCTCGGACAGACCGCGCTTGGCGCTGGCACCTGCCGCGTCCGAATCGGACCAGCCGTACCCGTAATGCCCGAGCGAGGCGATGGTCTCTTCCTGCGTGAGCGGCTCGGCATTTGCCGACGCAGCGGATGTCACCTGGTCTGATGTGACGGTCATGCGAGCTCCTTCCGGAGTCTTGTTACGTGACCGGCGAGGGCTGGTCGCCGGGGATCGGTGGCAATGGGGTGTATCGGCGGCACTATTTCGGCCCCGCCGGCGGTACGAGTGGAACGTGCGTGGTGCAGGCGCAGTCACCGTTCGCGATCGTGGCCAGCCGCTGAACGTGCGTGCCCAGTAACTGCGCGAACGCTTCCTGCTCGGCGTCGCACAATTCGGGGAACTCCTCGGCGACATGCGAGACCGGGCAGTGGTGCTGGCAGATCTGGACACCGTTTCCGACCGGGCGCGTGGACGCCGCGAATCCGGCGCTCGTGAACGCATCCGCAATGGCATCCGCGGTCTGTTCGAGATCCTCGGGGGTCTGAGCGGAGGCGGGCTCGACCTCACCGACGATTGCCTGGACGCGGCGCCGGGCGAAGTCGGTGATCGCAGCGTCTCCACCAACTTCGCGCAGTTGACGCATCGCTGCACCGGCAAGATCGTCATAGGCGTGGCCGAGCCGCCCGCGACCCTTGGCGGTGATTTGGAAGTACTTGGCGGGGCGTCCGCGACCACGATGGCGCGCCGCACCTGCGGACGCTTCCCGGGCCTCGCCCGACTCCAGCAGCGCGTCGAGGTGGCGACGTACACCCGCGGCACTGAGACCGAGCCGAGTGCCGATCTCCGACGCGGTGATGGGCCCGTCCTCGAGCAGGAGCTTCACCACGGCCGCCCTGGTGTGGCCTTCGTGGCCGGCGGCGACGGGAGATGCGGTGCCGGCCGGCAACGCAGAGGAACGCGCCTGAACAGCGCTTTCCTTGCTCGCTCGGGTGGTCGCATCCGTTTTCACAACACCAGTGTGACGGAATTCCGATCGCAGGTCTACTAAGGGTGCCCTGCCTTACACCTGTGATTATTCACCCGTTCCCGGCGGGAATGCTGGCCGGACGAACTGTGTTCGAACCACCGCTACGCTTCCTGTGTGCCGCAGATCCCCGAGAACCCGGACTCGTCCCGCGTCCAGCCGATCCGCGCGGCTCGCGTCGCTCTCCGACACTCCACCGCATTCGGACGCCGGGCACTGGGAATCGACGGCCGGTCGCCGCGTCCGTCCGTCGCGGCCGTTCTCCACGGTGACGAGGTGGAAACCGCCGGACTCAACGCGCAGGAGACCGCGCAGCTGCGCGGAATCCGCAGATTCGGCGCCACCGGGGCCGTGTTGATGGCGGTGGGTGCGCTCGGCGCCGGCGCCCAACCGGTGTTGCAGAACCCTGTGCAAGGGCTGCGATTCATCGGCCTTCCGGCGAGAATCCCGAGTGTCGCACTGACACTGACCATGACCGGAACCGTGATGATCGTCCTCGCGTGGCTGCTGCTGGGGCGATTCGCGATCGGCAACCTGCAGTCGGGTCCGGTCCGGCGGTTGAACCGCTCGCAACTCGATCGCACCCTGCTCTTGTGGGTGATCCCACTGTCCGTGGCGCCCCCGATGTTCAGCAAGGACGTCTACTCCTACCTCGCGCAGAGTGAGATTGCGTCACGGGGGCTCGATCCGTATGCCATCGGTCCGGCGGGCGCACTCGGCGTCGACCACGTCCTCACCCGGACCGTTCCCACCATCTGGCGCGACACCCCCGCACCGTACGGTCCCCTTTTCCTCTGGATGGGCCGGGGAATCAGTGCTCTGACCGATGACAACATCGTCGCCGGCATCTTTCTGCACCGGCTGCTCGCACTGGCCGGCGTAGCGATGATCGTGTGGGCACTGCCGCGGCTGGCGCGGCGCTGCGGCGTCGCCGAGGTGAGCGCGTTGTGGCTGGGCGCGGCCAACCCACTCCTGCTGTTCCACCTCGTCGCCGGCATCCACAACGAGGCCTTGATGCTCGGATTGATGCTCGCCGGCATCGAACTCGCGCTGCGGTCCATCGAACACGCCGGACCGATTCGTGGCCGATCACTACTGCTGCTGCTGTCGGGAGCGGCGCTCATCACCCTGTCGTCGACGATCAAGATCCCGTCCCTGCTGGCACTGGGCTTCGTCGGGATGGCGTTGGCGCGGCGCTGGGGCGCGAACCTGCGAGCGGTAATCACCGCCGCAGCCCTGCTCGGTGGCGTTGCACTCGTCGTCACACTCGCCATCAGCACATCCAGCGGGCTCGGGATCGGGTGGGTCCACACGCTCGGGACGGCGAATGCGGTTCGCAGCTGGATGTCGATCCCCACCCTTCTCGGCCTGGGCACCGGACTCGCCGGCGTCCTCCTCGGCCTCGGCGACCACACGACCGCGATGTTGAGTCTCACCCGGCCGATCGCGTCGGTAGTGGCCGCGTTCATCACACTCCGCATGCTGGTGGCCGTCCTCATGGGACGCATTCACCCGGTCGGCGCACTCGGTGTGTCGCTCGGGGCGGTGGTACTGCTGTTCCCGGTGGTCCAGCCCTGGTATCTCCTGTGGGCAGTCCTCCCGCTCGCGGCGTGGGCGACGGCACCGGCCTTCCGGGTGCCTGCCATTGCGTTCTCCTCGGTGGTCAGCGTCATCCTGATGCCCAACGGCGGCGAGTACCAGCCGTTCGTCATCGTCCAGGCGGCCATCGCGACCGTGTTCACGGCGGGAACTTTGATCGTTATCACACGCAACCGGCTGCCCTGGCGTGTCGGGCCGGAACCTGTCCGCGCCGTCGCCGACACACTCCGACAGCCCGCCGCAGGCGCGGACGCCGAAAGCCGGGGCACCGGCCGGGTCACACCAGGCCAAGGCTTACGCTGATTCCCCGTGACCTCGCGAACGCCCGGATCGGCGCAACCCGCTGTACGCCTGGAAGGCGTGGTGAAGACCTTCGACGGCGTGCGGGCAGTGAACAACCTCGATCTGCTCGTCGAACAGGCGCAGGTCGTTGCACTGCTGGGTCCGAACGGGGCAGGCAAGACCACCACGGTCGAGATGTGTGAGGGCTTCGTCCGGCCCGACAGTGGACGCGTGCAGGTACTCGGCCTCGACCCGATCGCCGACGCGGGGAAGGTTCGCGCACGGATCGGCGTGATGCTGCAAGGTGGCGGCGCCTACCCGGGGTCGCGGGCCGGGGAGATGCTCGACCTCGTCGCCGCTTACTCCGCAGATCCGCTCGACCCCGACTGGCTGTTGCGCAGCCTGGGTCTCGAGGATTCCCGTCGTACCCCGTACCGCCGGTTGTCGGGTGGGCAGCAGCAACGGTTGTCGTTGGCGTGCGCCCTGGTCGGTCGCCCCGAACTGGTGTTCCTCGACGAACCGACCGCCGGGCTCGACGCCCAGGCGAGGCTGATGGTGTGGGAACTCATCGACGCCCTGCGCCGCGATGGAGTCGGTGTGCTGTTGACGACGCACGTCATGGACGAAGCCGAAGAACTCGCGGATCAACTCGTCATCATCGACCACGGGTCGGTCGTGGCGGCCGGCACGCCCAGCGAGGTGACGAGCCGCGGCGCCGAGGGTCAGCTCCGACTTACCGCGCCGGCCGGCCTCGATCTCGCCCGGCTCACACTTCCGGACACGTTCCGTGTCTTCGAGTCCACACCCGGGACCTACCTCGTGGAGGGCCCGATCGATCCGGCGGTGGTGGCCGCGGTGGCCTCATGGTGCGCTGATCTCGGCGCACTGATCCATGACATCCGGGTCGACCAGCGCAGTCTCGAAGACGTGTTCCTCGAACTGACCGGCCGGGAACTGAGGGGATGACCATGAACGCCAGCGACCGTCTGACGGACAACCGATTCGCGCCGGGCACATTTTCCCCCGATCCGCGTCCCAGCGCGGCCGCAGTCATGCTTCGAGCACAAACCGCTCTCGAACTGAAACTTCTACTGCGCAACGGCGAACAGCTTCTGCTGACGATGTTCATCCCGATCACCCTGCTGGTCGGTCTGTGTCTACTTCCTATCGGTGACCTCGGAGCGACCCGGGTCGACAAGGTGGTCCCCGCTGTGATGATGGTGGCCGTCATGTCCACGGCCTTCACAGGCCAGGCAATCGCAGTCGGCTTCGACCGCCGCTACGGCGCCCTCAAGCGGTTGGGCGCCACTCCCCTTCCGACCTGGGGAATCATCGCGGGAAAAAGCGCCGCAGTCGTCCTGGTCGTGGCACTGCAGTCGGTTCTGCTGGGTGCGATCGGCGCCGCCCTCGGATGGCGGCCGAGCGTGTGGGGTCTGGCACTCGGGGCGGCGGTCATCGCGCTGGGCACGGTGACCTTCGCCGCCATGGGACTACTCCTGGGCGGAACGCTGCGGGCCGAGATCGTTCTGGCGTTGGCGAACATTCTGTGGTTCATCATGGTCGGCGTGGGAAGCGTCGTCTTCGTCACCGGTGAGCTCTCCGTGTTACTTCACACAGGCGCCAGGCTGATCCCCTCCGGCGCTCTGGCCCTGGCGTTGGACGCCGCGCTCAGGGGAGCGATCGACGTAGTCAGCGTCGTTGTTCTCCTGGTATGGGGCGTCGCCGCCGGGGTTCTCGCGGCGAGGACGTTTCGGTTCACATGAGGATGTTCGCGCGCCGAATTTCCGGTCGGCCCCGGTCCGCTGCGACAGTTCTCGTGGTGCTGGGTGCGCTGCTGGCCTGTGTCGCTCCGCCCGCCGGTGCCGCACCTCACTGGGGGCCGCCGGCACCACCGAATCCGTATCTGGGCCCCGCAGGCACCTCGACCATGCACGGTGACGCCGGTTCCACCGACGTCACCCCGCTTCCAGGCCCCGGCACCGGTCGGCATTCGCTCTCCGCATATCCGCTGGTATCGGCCTGCCCGACCTTGCTCCAGGGGTCCGACCGGCTCGTCGTCGCACTCTGCACCGCAGTGGCCGGGCAGGTTCCCACAGTTCACCTCATCGACCCGGCAGCCCCGGCTGCACCATTCGGTCGCTCGCTCGCTCGATTCGAACTCGCGAAAGGCAGTCTCCTCGGCGGCGTCTACGCGTATCTCGACAACGACAATCGCCTGGTCGTGGTCGACGGTAACCGGCAACTTCTACGACTCGGCCACTCGAGGGACGCCGGCGGCGCCTGGCGGCTGACCGTTGATTCCCGGGTCGACCTGTCCGGCAGCGTCCCCCCGGGCGACAACGTGACCGGACTGACGCCCGACTGGAACGGCAACGTGTGGTTCGCCACCGGAGGCGGAGTGGTCGGTGCGGTAGACCGCGCAGGCATCGCCCATGCTCGCGCCCTTCCCGCCGGAGAGGAGGTACAGAACAGCATTTCCAGCTCACCCGCCGGAACCGCCGTGGCCAGCACACACGCGCTGTACCAATGGTCCTTCCGGGACGGTGACCTTCACCTCGACTGGCGGCGCGACTACGACCGAGGCGGCTCCCGCAATCCGGGTCAGCTGAGCTGGGGTACCGGTTCCACTCCCACCTACTTCGGGCCGTCCACCGGCAGCGATTTCGTCGCGATCGTGGACAACGCCCAGCCCCGCGCGCAGCTGCGCGTGTTCCACATCGAGTCCGGCGACGAGGTGTGCACCCTGCCCGTGCTGGCCGATCCCGGCGGAAGCGAGAACTCTCCAGTCGGTGTCGGCAACTCGGTGTACGTGGCCGGAACCTACGGCTACCCGTATCCGGTGGTTCCCCCCGGTGCCGGGCCGGCCGAACCCGCGCGTGCACCCTTCACCGGGGGTATGGCCCGGATCGACATCGATCCCATCGGTTGTCACGAGGTATGGAACAACGACGTCCGCAGCGCTGCGGTCCCCCGCCTCTCGACCGGCGACGGCCACCTGTACACGGTGATCCGTGAAGGCCCTGCGGTCACCACACCGCTGGACGGCTTCTCCTTCGTCGTGATCGATCCCGCCGACGGGTCGCTCGCGCACACCAGTCCACTGCCGGGCACAGCCGTCAACGACACCCTCCAGATGTCCGGTCTCGTCACCGACACCGGCGATTTCTGGCAGGGCACCGTGACCGGCATACTGCGGATACGCGCGGAGTAGTTCGCCGTCGCCGGAGATCCGCCGCCAAGGCGGACGCGAGACGAATCGAGTTCTCGACCCCCAGCCCAACGACAGCGTGTAGTTGATCGCCCTCTACCATCGACATCGTGCTATCTCGCGGGTTTCTGAGCCTGGTCGACCGACTCCCACTTCCGTCGCTCGCCGTGCAGCGTGTCATCGCCTTCGCGGTGATCCTCACGCAGGGCGGAATCGCCGTCACCGGCGCCGTAGTACGGGTCACGGCCTCAGGCCTCGGTTGCCCCACGTGGCCGCAGTGTTTTCCGGGAAGTTTCGTCCCGGTTGGGCACGGTGAGGTCGCGGTGCTCCATCAGGCCGTCGAATTCGGCAACCGGCTGCTCACCTTCGTCGTCGTGGTCGCCGCCGCACTGATCGTCCTGGCCGTGACTCGCGCACGCCGCCGCAAGGAAGTGCTTGTCTACGCCTGGCTCATGCCGCTCGGCACTGTGGTGCAAGCCGTCATCGGCGGCGTGACCGTGTTGACCGGCCTGCTCTGGTGGACAGTCGCAGTGCATCTCCTCGCCTCCATGGCGATGGTCTGGGTCGCCACCGTGATGTATGCCAAAATCTCCGAACCCGACGACGGCCACGTCATCGCCGTGATTCCCGCGCCGCTGAGGTGGCTCACGGCACTGTCCGGTGTCGCGCTGGCCGGAGTGCTGATCGCCGGAACCCTCGTCACCGGAGCCGGCCCGCACGCTGGTGACAAGAGCCTGGATCGCGTCGTTCCCCGCCTCGAAGTGGAGATCGTCACCCTCGTGCACCTGCACTCGCAGTTGCTGGTCGGCTACCTGGCCCTGCTGGTCGGCCTGTGCTTCGGCCTCTATGCCGTGGGGGCCGACCGCACGGTGAAGGTCCGACTGCAGGTCCTGCTCGCCCTCGTGGTGGCGCAGGCGCTGATCGGAGTCGTGCAGTTCTTCACAGACGTTCCCGCCGCCCTCGTCGCCTTCCATGTGGCCGGGGCTGGGCTGTGCACCGCAGCCACGGCAGCGGTGTGGGCTGCGGGACGCACAAGGGAGCACGTTCCGCAGCCCGCGACTGCCAGGGTTTAACGCTCGTTACGCGCCTTGGGGAATCGTGTCTGCCGCGCAACCCAGCCGGCCATCTTCTGGAAGTGCCCCTTCCGGGGAGTCACGATGCTGGTGAGGGACCGGTCCCATTCGCCGATCGTCACGTTGTCGACAGCGGCGACCACTGCGTTGGCGGTTGCCAGATCGTTCACCAACTGATCGCCGAGGATGCCGTCGGCTCCGACGAGGGTGATCCGGACACTGGCGAGACCGACCGGCTGGATCACGGCGCTGGCGGAACCACCGTGCTCGCTGACGAACTTCTTGATTGCATCGACCGTGTGGGACGGCAGTGAAGGCGCCGCGCCGGCTGACGCCTCTTCGGCGTGGGTATCGGTACTCATGCCCTGAGAATACTGGGCGGTAGCCGCCACCTGCCCGTCAGGTTCCGGGCGGGTCGCACGTGTAGAACAGAAACCATGCGCGCAATACAGGTTTCACGTCTCGGTGGTCCCGACGTCCTCGAACCGGCCGACGTCCCCGAACCTCGGATCGGGCCCTCGGATCTCCTCGTTCGCACCGAGGCGATCGGCATCAACTACATCGACACCTACTTCCGGTCCGGCCTCTACCCGCGCACGCTCCCCTACGTTCCCGGTGACGAAGGCTCGGGTGTGGTGGAGTCGGTGGGCACCGAGGTGACGGACTTCGAGCCCGGAGACAGGGTGGCCTGGTGCACCGCTCCCGGTAGTTACGCCGAAAGAGTGCGGGTCCCGGCCGCAGCAGCGATCGCCGTCCCCGACGTCGTGCCCGCATCGCAGGCCGCGTCCGCGTTGTTGCAGGGCATGACGGCGCACTACCTGGCGTACTCCACCTACCCCATCCGCGAAGGGGACACCGTGCTGGTACATGCCGGAGCGGGTGGTGTCGGCCTGCTGCTGACCCAGCTCGCGAACCGTCTCGGGGCGCGCGTCATCACGACGGTGTCATCGGATACGAAGGAAGAGCTTTCCCGGAGCGCGGGCGCGCAGGAAGTACTGCGATACGACGAGGACATCGCCGCCCGGGTGCGGGAGCTGACTGGCGGGGAGGGCGTCGCGGCCGCCTACGACGGTGTCGGCGCCTCGACATTCGAGGCGAGCCTGGCTTCGGTCCGCATCCGGGGCACGCTCGCACTGTTCGGTGCCGCGAGCGGTCCGGTGCCGCCGTTCGACCCGCAACGGCTCAATCCGGCAGGCTCGCTGTTCCTGACCCGCCCGACACTGGCACACCACATCCGCGACCGCGAGGAATTGGTGTGGCGAGCGGGCGACGTCTTCGCGGGTGTGGCGGACGGCGCGCTGACAGTGCGGGTCGGCGCCGAATACCCGCTCGAGCGAGCGGCAGATGCACACCGCGATCTGGAGGGACGGGCGACGACGGGGTCGATCGTGCTTCGGCCCTGACCGGGACGGATCAGGTGAACAAGCTGCTGACGGTCGGCAGCCCGAGAACGGAGTCGACAGCCAGACCGACGAAGACGACGGCCAGGTAGTTGTTGGACTGCAGGAAGAGCCGGAGCGGCTTCACGGCCGCTCCGCCTCGCACGCTGCGATACAGCTGGTGCGCCATCAGAAGGAACCAGGCGCCGGCGACGAGTGTGACGGCCATGTACACGACCCCCGCTGCGGGTACCAGCGCAAGGGACGTGACGACCATTGCCCAGCTGTACAGCAGGATTTGTTTGGTGACGTGCTCCTCGGTCGCGATGACCGGGAGCATGGGCACGCCCGCCGCCTTGTAATCCTCCTTGTAGCGCATCGCGAGCGCCCAGGTGTGCGGCGGCGTCCAGAAGAAGATGACGAGGAACAGGACGAGTGGTTCCCAGTCGAGCGAGCCGGTGACGGCCGACCATCCGACCATTACGGGCATGCAGCCGGCCGCGCCGCCCCACACGACGTTCTGCCAGGTCCGACGCTTGAGCACCATCGTGTAGATCAGCACGTAGAACGCGATGGTGAGAACGACCAGGCACCCGGAGAGGAGATTGGCCCGCCACCACAACCACAGGAACGACGCGAGACCGAGGGTCATGCCGAACACGAAGGCGTGCGACGTGGGCACAGCTTCGCGCGCCAGCGGGCGGCGGGCCGTGCGTTTCATGACCTTGTCGATGTCGGCGTCGACGACGCAATTGAGTGCATTCGCGCTCGCCGCGCCCATCCAGCCGCCGAACAGGGTGCTCAGGATGAGCAGGATGTCGACGTTGCCGCGATCCGCGAGGAGGATCGCAGGAATGGTGGCCACGAGGAGGAGCTCGATGACCCGCGGTTTGGTGAGCGCGATATAGGCCAGAACCTTGCCCGTCGCGCGGCCGATCACCGTGCGAGTGTTGGTCACGCGGGGGGCGGCGCTGGGGCTACCGAAGCCGTGTCCGCTCGGCTGATGCCCTGTCCGCACGTTCTCTCCTCGCACCACGCGTAATTCCACATCTGATAGCCGGTGTCTGCCCGCACGCCGCCCAAGGACAGCCGGGGTCTACTACAACCGATGGTAGACCGCCCCAATGCACGAACCGAATCGACCCGGATAGGACTGCACACTAGGCTGGGGTGGCACAAGAGGCTCACGCATCCTCAGGCTCCACGTTCACCCATGTCAGGAGACTTCTGCCCGTGTCGATCACAGACGACATCCACGTCCTCACGCAACCGGTTCACCCAGCAGACTGGACCGAACTGGACACCAAGGCCGTCGACACCATCCGCGTACTCGCCGCGGACGCGGTGCAGAAGGTGGGTAACGGCCACCCCGGCACGGCCATGAGCCTCGCACCCCTCGCTTACACGCTCTTCCAGCGCGTCATGCGCCACGACCCCACCGACGCCGACTGGATCGGCCGCGATCGTTTCGTTCTCTCCTGTGGGCATTCGAGCCTGACGCTCTACATCCAGCTCTACCTCGCCGGCTACGGCCTCGAACTCGACGACCTGAAGCAGCTGCGCACGTGGGGCTCGAAGACCCCAGGACACCCCGAGCACGGTCACACCCGCGGCGTGGAGATCACCACGGGTCCACTCGGTCAGGGTCTGGCCTCTGCCGTCGGCATGGCGATGGCGGCTCGCCGCGAACGTGGCCTGTTCGACCCGGAGCCCGCACCCGGTGAGAGCCCGTTCGATCACCACATTTACGTCATCGCCTCCGACGGTGACATCGAAGAAGGTGTGACCTCCGAGGCGTCGTCGATCGCCGGCGTTCAGCAGCTGGGCAACCTCACCCTGATTTACGACGACAACAAGATCTCCATCGAGGACGACACCGCGATCGCCTTGTCCGAGGACACCGCCGCCCGCTACGAGGCGTACGGCTGGCACGTCCAGATCGTCGAGGGCGGCGAGAACGTCGTCGCGATCGAGGAAGCGCTCCAGAAGGCTCGCGACGTCCTCGACCGCCCGTCACTGATCCTGTTGCGCACCATCATCGGCTACCCGGCGCCCACCAAGATGAACACGGGTGCCGCCCACGGTGCGGCGCTCGGCGCCGACGAGGTTGCCGCAGTGAAGACGGCACTCGGCTTCGACCCCGATAAGACGTTCGAGGTCACCGACGAGGTCATCGCGCACACCCGCAAGGTCGTCGAGCGCGGCGCCCAGGCGCACAAGGAGTGGCAGGCCGGCTTCGACGAGTGGGCTGTGCGCGCCCCCGAGGGCAAGAAACTCCTCGACCGCCTCACCGGTCGCGACCTGCCCGCCGGCTGGGCCGACGTACTTCCGACCTGGGAGCCGGACCCCAAGGGTGTCGCCACCCGCAAGGCGTCCGCAGCGGTCTTGAACGCTGTCGGCCCGGTGCTCCCGGAACTCTGGGGCGGTTCCGCCGACCTCGCCGAAAGCAACAACACCACCATCAAGGGCTCCGACTCGTTCGGCCCCGCCTCCATCTCCACGTCGATGTGGAACGCCGACCCCTACGGCCGGACCCTGCACTTCGGTGTCCGCGAGCACGCGATGGGGTCGATCCTCAACGGCATCGCCCTGCACGGGCCCACCCGCCCCTACGGCGGCACCTTCCTGGTGTTCAGCGACTACATGCGTCCCGCCGTGCGGCTTGCGGCGATCATGAAGACCCCGGTCACCTACGTCTGGACTCACGACTCCATCGGTCTCGGCGAAGACGGCCCGACCCACCAGCCGATCGAGCACCTCGCCGCGCTGCGCGCCATCCCGGGCCTGAATGTGGTGCGCCCCGGTGATGCCAACGAAACCGCCCACGCCTGGCGGGCCGTCCTCGAGAAGGGTGCCGACGAGGCGACCCGCGCGCCCAACGGCCTGGCCTTGACTCGCCAGGATCTGCCCGTCCTCGAAGGAACCAGCTACGAGGGAGTGTCCCGTGGTGGGTACGTCCTCGCCGATGCCTCCTCCGGTGTTCCCGAGGTCATCCTGATCGGCACCGGTTCCGAACTCCAGATCGCCGTGGCCGCCCGCGAGACCCTCGAGGCCGAGGGCATTCCCACGCGGGTGGTGTCGATGCCGTGCGTCGAGTGGTTCGACGCCCAGGACGAGGCTTACCGGGACGGTGTGCTGCCTCCGACCGTCAAGGCCCGCGTCGCCGTCGAGGCCGGCATCGCGATGCCGTGGTACCGCTTCGTCGGCTCGGACGGCGAAATCGTCTCGATCGAGCACTTCGGCGCCTCTGCCGACTACAAGACCCTGTTCCGCGAGTTCGGTTTCACCGACGAAGCCGTCACCGCGGCCGCACAGCGCTCGCTCTCCCGAGTGAAGGGATAGAAAAACGTCATGACTCAGAATCCGAATCTTCAGAAGCTGTCCGAGGCCGGGGTCTCCGTGTGGCTGGACGACCTCTCGCGTGACCGCATCGAGTCCGGCAACCTGGCCGAACTCGTCGCCACCAAGAGTGTCGTCGGCGTCACCACCAACCCGTCCATCTTCCAGGCCGCGCTGAGCAAGGGCCACGTCTACGACGCGCAGGTCAACGAGCTGGCCGAGCGCGGCGCCGACGTCGAAGCCACCATCCGCACGGTCACCACCGACGACGTGCGCGCCGCCTGCGACATCCTCGCCCCGCAGTACGAAGCGAGCCACGGAGTCGACGGCCGGGTCTCCATCGAGGTGGATCCGCGGCTGGCACACGACGCCGACAAGACCGCCGCGCAGGCGGTGGAGCTGTGGAAGATCGTCGACCGGCCCAACGTGTTCATCAAGATCCCGGCCACCGAGGCCGGCATCCCCGCCATCGCGAAGGTCATCGGCGAAGGCATCAGCGTAAACGTCACATTGATCTTCTCGGTCGAGCGATACGAACTCGTCATGGGCGCCTACCTCGACGGGCTCGAGGCGGCCAAGGCAGCAGGACACGACCTGTCCCGCATCCACTCGGTCGCGTCGTTCTTCGTCTCCCGCGTCGACACCGAGATCGACAAGCGACTCGAGGCGATCGGTACGCCGGAGGCACTCGAACTCCGCGGCAAGGCGGCGCTCGCCAACGCACGACTGGCGTACGCGGCCTACCAGCAGGTGTTCGAGGTCCAGCCGCGGTTCCAGGGGCTTCTCGGCGACGGCGCCCGGCCCCAGCGTCCGCTGTGGGCGTCGACGGGTGTCAAGAACCCCGACTACTCCGACACCCTGTACGTCACCGAGCTGGTGGCACCGAACACGGTGAACACCATGCCCGAGAAGACGCTCGACGCCGTCGCCGACCACGGTGACATCACCGGTGACACGGTGTCCGGCACCGCAGCCCAGTCGCAGGAGGTCTTCGACAAGATCGCCGCCGTCGGCGTCGACTTGACCGACGTCTTCCTCGTCCTCGAGAACGAGGGTGTCGACAAGTTCGAGGTGTCGTGGAACGAGCTGCTCGAGGCCACGGCGGAGCAGCTCCGTACAGCAGGGCAGAAGAGCTGATTCGTGAGGGTGCCCGCAGCGTCAGACGATTGGGTCAATCCGCTCCGCGACGGTAGGGACAAGCGCCTACCGCGCATTGCCGGGCCGTGTGCGCTGGTGATCTTCGGTGTCACCGGCGACCTCGCGCGGCGCAAGCTGATGCCGGCCGTCTACGACTTGGCCAATCGTGGTCTCCTCCCCCCCGGCTTCGCCCTCGTCGGGTTCGCCCGGAGGGACTGGGACGACCAGGATTTCGGCAAGGTCGTGCACGACGCGGTGCGCGAGCATTCGCGCACCCCGTTCCGGGAAGATGTGTGGGATCGGCTGTCGGAGGGCCTGCGGTTCGTGCAGGGCTCCTTCGACGACCCGGCATCGTTCTCGGAGCTTGCGTCCACCCTCGACACGCTCGACCGCGAACGTGGGTCCGGCGGCAATCACGGGTTCTACCTCGCGATTCCGCCGGCCGCGTTCCCGGTGGTTCTCAAACAGTTGTCGGAAGCCGGGCTCGCCCAGTCCGACGACGGCCAGTGGAAACGAGTAGTGATCGAGAAGCCGTTCGGCCACGATCTCGACAGCGCTCGCGAGCTCAACGCGGTCGTGAACCAGGTCTTCCCCGAGGACACCGTCTTCCGGATCGATCACTACCTGGGCAAGGAAACCGTTCAGAACATCCTGGCACTGCGATTCGCCAACCAATTGTTCGATCCCATCTGGAACGCCCACTATGTGGACCACGTCCAGATCACGATGGCCGAGGACATCGGTCTCGGTGGACGGGCCGGCTACTACGACGGAATCGGGGCGGCGCGCGACGTCATCCAGAACCATCTCCTCCAACTCCTCGCCTTCACCGCGATGGAGGAGCCGATCAGTTTCGAACCGTCCGAACTGCAGGCGGAGAAGATCAAGGTTCTCTCAGCAACCCGGCTCGCGGAGCCGCTCGACGAAACCACCGCCCGCGGCCAGTACGCCGGCGGCTGGCAGGGCGGGCTTCCTGTGGTCGGTCTGCTGGAGGAGGAGGGTTTCGCTACCGACTCCACTACCGAGACCTTCGCCGCGATCACGCTCGAGGTCGATACCCGGCGGTGGGCGGGAGTGCCCTTCTATCTGCGAACCGGAAAGCGACTGGGCAGGCGGGTCACCGAGATCGCCGTCGTGTTCAAGCGTGCACCGCACCTTCCGTTCGACCAGACGATGACGGAGGAACTCGGCCAGAATGCTCTCGTCATCCGGGTGCAGCCGGACGAGGGTGTGACCATGAGATTCGGGTCCAAGGTTCCCGGGTCGAGCATGGAAGTCCGGGACGTCAACATGGACTTCAGCTACGGGCAGGCCTTCACCGAGTCGTCTCCGGAAGCCTACGAACGTCTCATTCTCGACATGTTGCTCGGTGAGCCGTCGCTCTTCCCCGTCAATGCGGAGGTCGAGCTGTCGTGGGAGATCCTCGATCCGGTACTCGCGCACTGGGCCGCGGAGGGCAAACCGGAACCCTACGAGGCCGGAACGTGGGGCCCACACTCGGCGGACGAGATGATGCGCCGCACCGGCCGCGAATGGAGAAGGCCGTAGATGATCATCGACATTCCCTCGACTACCACCGGCCAGGTCAACAAGAAGCTGGTCGAGCTACGTAAGACCGGCGGCGCTGTCACGCTCGGCCGCGTGCTCACCCTCGTGGTGTGCACGCGCGACAGCGACAACTCCGAGGACATCATCGATGCCGCCAACGAGGCGAGCCGGGAACATCCCTGCCGTGTGATCGTCGTGGCCCACGGTGAGCGGGAAGCGGCGCCGCGGTTGGACGCTCAGATCCGTGTCGGTGGCGACGCCGGCGCATCCGAGGTCGTCGTGCTCCGGCTCTTCGGCGAATTGGCCGACCACGAAAGCAGCGTGGTGGTCCCCTTCCTCCTGCCGGACACACCAGTGGTCGTCTGGTGGCCCGAGATCGCTCCGGCCGTTCCTGCCCAGGACCCCGTGGGCAGGCTTGCGATCCGCCGCATCACCGACGCCACAGGCCGCGACGATCCGACGGCGGAAATCAAGGGCCGGCTCACGTCGTACACGTCCGGTGACTCAGATCTCGCGTGGAGTCGCATCACGTACTGGCGGGCGCTGCTCGCGTCCGCGGTCGATCAGCCGCCGCACTCGGCGATCACCTCAGCGGTGGTGTCGGGTCTGGTGGACGAACCCGCTGTCGATCTGATCGCCGGGTGGCTGGCGAGCCGGGTCGACATGCCCGTGAGTCGCAGGACCGGCCCGCTGTTCGTGGAATTGACCTTTGCCGACGGCGGATCGCTGACTATCAGTCGCCCTCAAACGGGAACGACAGCAACACTGTCGCGGACTGGGAAACCGGACGCGCTGGTGGCCCTGGGCCGCCGGGAAACGCGCGACTGCCTGGCGGAGGAACTGCGCCGACTCGATGCCGACGAGGTCTACGAAGCCGCATTGTCCGGCCTGACGAAGGTGACGTATGAGTGACATTCACGTAGAGGTCCATCCCGACACGGACACGCTGGTGGCTGCGGCCGCCCGACGTTTCGTCGACACGGTCGTCGCCGCCCAGAAATCTCGTGGGTCGGCGTCGGTGGTTCTCACCGGTGGCGGAACCGGGATCGGGATGCTCGCGGAGGTGCGGAAGAATCCCGGTGACATCGACTGGCGTGAACTCGACATCTATTGGGGCGACGAACGATTTCTGCCCACCGGCGATCCGGAACGCAACGACGTGCAGGCGCGGGCCGCGCTCCTCGACCACGTCGATGTCGACCCCGACCGGGTCCACACGATGCCCGTGTCCGACGGTATCTACACCGACGACCCAGAGGCCGCTGCGGTCGCCTACGCGCAAGTCTTGGGCGCGCACGCCAATGGCAAGCAGGTTCCGGTGTTCGATGTCCATCTCCTCGGCATGGGCGGCGAGGGTCACGTCAACTCCCTGTTCCCCGATACCGACGCGGTACGTGAAGAACACCGATTCGTCGTTGCGGTGACGGACTCCCCCAAGCCGCCGCCCGTGCGCATCACCCTTACCCTTCCCGCTGTGCGACATGCAGACGAGGTCTGGCTGGTCGTCTCCGGTGAAGCCAAGGCCGAGGCGGTGGCCGCCGCCGTCGCGGGCGCACCCCCGGTGGAGATACCGGCCTCCGGCGCGCGGGGACTGACCGCCACACGTTGGCTGCTCGATTCTTCGGCCGCATCGCGACTGCCGAGCTGACCCATTCACAGGTGGGGGTCCTTGTCGTCCTCGGCCGGCAACGTCGCCGAGGGACGAGGGCCCTTCTCCGCCTCGATCCGCGTCACGTGGCATGCGGTACTGATCCGGCCGCCGCGGTGCGCGCTCGACCGGCCCGTCCCCCTCTGTCCGTAGCCCGCTCGCCAGTGCTGAGGTTTCCCCGCGCAGCGCCCCATCCTGTAACCCCATTCCGCCTCGAGAGGGTCACGGTCTGTCCCGTTTCGACCCCTTTCCCCGTTTGACGCAGTGGGCCGACAATCGGTTCCCCCGGACCGAAAGTCGCGTGGCGGCGTTGGTGCAGGACAGCTAACCGCTGTTCCGGAGCGCGGTGGCCAGCCCGTTCATCGTGAGCTGGATACCGCGGCGGGTCTGGTCGCTGTCGTCGCCGGCGCGGTATCGGCGCAGCAACTCCACCTGAAGGTGGTTCAGTGGTTCGAGGTACGGGAAGCGATTGTGCACCGACCGTTCGAGCCCCGGGTTGTCGGCGAACAACGTGTCGTTTCCGGTGATCGTCTTGTACATCCGGATGGTGCGTTCGTGCTCCTCGGTGATCTTCCCGAACACCCGTTGCCGCAGCCCCTCGTCGGGAACCAACTCCGAATACCGTGCCGCCAGACCCATGTCGGATTTGGACATCACCATCGCCAGGTTCGACAGGACCGTGCGGAAGAAGGGCCACGTGTCATAGAGCCGTGACAGCGTGGCGACCTTCTCGGGGTCGCCGGCAGTCCACTGCTCGAACGCGGAGCCGGTGCCGTACCACCCTGGCAGCATCACCCGCGACTGGCTCCAGGACAGCACCCAGGGGATCGCGCGCAGGTCGGCGATCGACGTCGTCTGCTTCCGGGACGCGGGCCGGCTGCCGATGTTGAGTGCCCCGATCTCCGCGACGGGCGTCGACATCTCGAAGTACTGAACGAATCCTGGTGTGTCATGGACGAGTTCGCTGTACGCACGGCGCGCGAGTGCGGCGAGTTCGTCGAGGACGCGATAGGCGGGTTCGGCGGCGGCGCCGAGTCCCTCCACGTCGAGCAGGGTGGCCTCGAGGGTTGCCGCGAGAAGGGTTTCGAGGTTGCGTTGCGCGAGGCGGGGTTCCGCGTACTTGGCGGCGATCACCTCGCCCTGCTCGGTGATCCGCAGCGAGCCTGCGACGGCTCCCGGCGGTTGCGCGAGGATCGCCTCGTAGCTGGGTCCACCGCCACGCCCGACGGTGCCACCGCGACCATGGAAGAGGCGCAATCGTATTCCCGTTTTCCGGGCCGCCTCCACCAGATCGAGCTCGGCCCGGTACAGCGCCCAGTTCGCAGCGAGATACCCACCGTCCTTGTTGGAGTCGGAGTATCCGAGCATCACTTCCTGCGAGTCGCCCCGGGACGCCACGAGGGCCCGGTAGAGCGGAATCGCGAGGGTCGCCTCGAGCGTGGATGCGCCGTGCTGGAGGTCCTCGATCGTCTCGAAGAGCGGCACGATCCCCACCGGACACGACGGGTTCTCCCCTGGGCCGGGATCGAACAACCCCACTTCCTTGAGCAGGATCGCCGCCTCGAGCATGTCGCTGACCGAGGTACACATACTGATGATGTAGTTGGGCACCGCTCCGGACCCGAGCGTCCGCACCGCCTCGGCCCCGGCCCCGAGTATGGCGAGCTCCTTGGTGGTCAGTTCGCTGAACTCCGCCTTTGCTGCCGTCAGTGGGCGCCTCGTCGAGAGCTCCGCGGTGAGCAACTCGACCCGTTCGTCCTCGGACAACGACGTGTAGTCGGGATGCACCCCGGCCCAGGCGAGCAGCTCGGCGACGACCGTTTCGTGCACCTCCGAGTTCTGCCGCATGTCGAGGCCCGAGAGATGGAACCCGAACACGTCCACCGATTCGCGGAGGCGGGCGAGGCCGTCGTCGGCGATCGTGCCGTCGCCACCGCGCCGCAGGGACTCGTCGACCACATCGAGCTCGTGGAGCATTTCCCGCGGTGAGTCGTAGGGCGCGAGCCCGAGGTCGAGGGCGTACGCGGGCACCTCCCCGAGGATACGGAGCGCGGTGGCGGTCAGGCGGCCGCGGATCCCGCGGACCGCACGCCGGTACGGCTCGTCGGCACGGAACGGCGAGTCGTCCTTCGAGGCCGCTGCCAGAAGGTCGAGGTCGGGAGTGACCGTTACCAGGCGGGCAGACATCGACAGTTCCCGTTCGAGCGTCGCCAGTTCGCACAGATGATGCTCGACGGCGGTTGCGGCGGCGCGGCTCGTCGCCTGCCTTACGACGTCCGCGGTGACGTTGGGATTGCCGTCCCGGTCGCCACCGATCCACGACCCCGGCCGGAGAATCGGTTCCCGCCCGAGATCGGTGTCGGGCCACCGAGCTTGGAGAGCGTTGCGGAGTTCGGCATTGATCGTGGGCACGACCTCGAAGAGCGCGGCGTCGTAGTAGCGCAGCCCGACTTCGATCTCGTCCTGAATACGCAAGCGGGACAGCCGGATCAGTGCGGTCTGCCACAGGGTGAGGATTTGGCGCCGAAGCCGCACGTCGACGTCGGCGATTTCCGACTCGGTAAGCGCGGTCCGCTCCCGGAAGCGCATCAATTCAGTGATCCGCGTCTGGGTGTCGAACACCGTCCGTCGACGTGTTTCGGTGGGGTGGGCGGTGATCACCGGTGAGACGAGCGCCCCACGTAGGGCTGTCGCGACCACTTCTCGGTCGAGGTCGGCGGCATCGAGCTTCGCGAACGTGGCCGCGAGAGTGCTGTCGGGAGCCGGTTCGCCTGCTGCCACGTGCACAGCCCGGCGGCGTTCCCGGTGAATGTCCTCGGCAAGATTTGCCAGAAGAGCGAAATGGCTGAAGGCGCGGATGACGGGGATGGTGTCCCCGGTGGCGACCTGCGTGAACATGTCGGCCAGTTCGGCGCGGTCGATTTCCGAACGCCGAACACGGAACGATTCGACCCGGGCCTTCTCCACGAGATCGAAGATGTCGTCGCCAGCCTGTTCGCGCACGATCTGACCGAGGATGCCGCCGAGCAGCCGAATGTCTTCGCGGAGTGGTTCGGTGGCTTCACGGGGGGTTTCGGTCATGCACCCAGTATCAACTGCCACTGCGGGGTCCGCATGGTGAAACTGCGGGGTCCGCATGGTGAAACTGCGGGGTCCGCATGGTGAAACTGCGGGGTCCGCAGGGTGACGGCTGATCAGCCGAACTTGATCTCCAGGCCGATGCCGATGATCGAGATCAACCAGATCAGGCCGGTGAAGACGGTGAGGCGGTCGAGGTTCTTCTCAACCACGGTGGAACCGGACAGGCTCGACTGGACGCCGCCGCCGAAGAGGCTGGACAACCCGCCGCCCTTACCGCGGTGCAGGAGCACCAACAGAATCAGCAGCAAGCTGGTGGCAACCAGCAAGATATCCAGGAACAGTTCCATGTCTGTCTACGTCCACCCATCGAGTAGCAACAACTACGACCTCGTACACCCTACAGGCGCTCCGCGCTCGTGCGCCTTTCTGGTAGCCACCACTACCAGAAAGGCGCACGAGCGCCGGAGACGCCTCAGGGCAGGGGCCCGCCGGCAGCGATCGCCGACAGCGTCGCGAACTCGTCGGCCTTGAGTGAAGCGCCGCCCACGAGGGCGCCGTCCACATCGGACTGCCCGACGATCTCGCCGACGTTCTTGGCGTTGACGCTTCCGCCGTAGAGCACACGGACCGTGGAGGCCACCGCAGGGGTGGCCAGTTCGCCGAGGGCGGCGCGGACCGCAGCACAGACTTCCTGGGCGTCCGACGCACTGGCGACCCGGCCGGTGCCGATGGCCCACACCGGCTCGTACGCAATGACGACCTTGGCGACGTCTTCGGCGGACAGCCCGGCGAGCGAGCCCCGCAACTGTTCGACGTTGTACGCCACGTGCTCGCCGGCCTCACGGATGTTGAGGCCCTCACCGATGCAGACGATCGGGGTGAGCCCGTTCTTCAGTGCTGCCTTGGTCTTGGCCAGCACAGTGTCGTTGTCCTCACCGTGCAGGGTCCGACGCTCGGAGTGTCCGACGACGACGAACGTGCACCCCAGCTTGGCCAGCATGGAACCGCTGATCTCGCCGGTGAAGGCACCCGAGTCGTGCGCCGACACGTCCTGCGCCCCGTAGGTGAGCAGGAGCTTGTCACCCTCGACGAGGGTTTGGACACTGCGGATGTCGGTGAACGGTGGGAGCACCGTCACGTCGACCTTGTCGAAATACTTGTCCGGCAGCGAGAAGGCAATCTTCTGAACCAGCGCGATCGCCTCGAAATGGTTCAGATTCATCTTCCAGTTGCCGGCGATCAGCGGCTTGCGCGCCATCAGCCCTCCAGAACCGAGATGCCGGGCAGTTCCTTGCCCTCGAGATATTCGAGAGAGGCTCCACCACCAGTCGAGATATGCGAGAAGCCGTCCTCGGGGAGATCCAGCTGACGCACCGCGGCCGCGGAGTCGCCGCCACCGACGACGCTGAAGGCGCCCTTGCCGGTGGCCTCGATGATGGCCTCGGCAACACCCTTGGTGCCCGCCGAGAACTTCTCGAACTCGAACACACCCATCGGGCCGTTCCAGAACACCGTCTTCGCGCTGGTGAGGATCGCCGCGAATCGGCGCACCGACTGCGGTCCGATGTCGAGGCCCATCCAGCCGTCCGGGATCTCGAGTACCGACACGGTCTTGGACTCGGCATCCGCCGAGAAGGAGTCCGCGATCACCACGTCCTGCGGGATGTGAATGACGTCGGCGTACCGGTCGAGTAGCCCCTTGCACGTCTCGATCATCGACTCCTCGCACAGCGAGTTGCCCACCGAGACGCCCTGCGCGGCCAGGAACGTGTAGAACATGCCGCCACCGATGACGAGGGTGTCGACCTTGGGGGCCAATGCCTCGATCACCGCGAGCTTGTCCGACACCTTCGACCCGCCGAGCACCACCGCGTACGGCCGTTCGGCGTCCTGGGTCAGCTTGCCGAGAACCTCGACCTCCGCGGCGACGAGTGTGCCCGCATAATGCGGAAGCAACTTGGCCACGTCGTAGACGGACGCCTGCGCGCGATGGACGACACCGAAGCCGTCGGAGACGAAAGCACCGTCGTCTCCGACGAGCTCGACGAGCGCCTCGGCGAGCTTGGTGCGCTCCGCCTCGTCCTTGCTCGTCTCGCGCGCGTCGAAGCGGATGTTCTCGAGCAGGAGCACGTCGCCGTCCGTGAGACCCTCCGAGCGGGCCAGAGCGTCCTGGCCGACGACGTCCCCGGCGAGCTGGACGTTGCGGCCGAGTACCTCCGCCAGCTTCACTGCCACGGGTGCGAGCGAGAACTTCGGATCGGGCTTGCCGTCGGGACGGCCCAGGTGGGCGGTGACGATGACCTTGGCCCCGGCTTCCGCCAACGCCTTCAACGTGGGGGCGGACGCGATGATGCGGCCGGGATCGGTGATCTTGTCACCGTCGAGCGGAACGTTGAGGTCGGAGCGCACCAGCACGGTGCGACCCTCCACCCCAGCGTTCAGCAGATCCTGGAGAGTCTGAACTGCCACTGTTATCTGACCTTTGCTCAGAGAGACTTGGCGACGAGACCGATGAGGTCGGCCAGGCGGTTGGAGTAGCCCCACTCGTTGTCGTACCAGGACACGACCTTCGCCTGATCCTCGATGACCTTGGTGAGTCCCGAATCGAAGATGGAGGAGTGCGGATCGGTGACGATGTCGGAGGACACGATCGGCGCGTCGGTGTACTTCAGGATGCCCTTGAGCGGTCCCTCGGCCGCAGCCTTCATCGCGGCGTTGATGTCCTCGACGCTCGCCGACTTCTTCAGGTTTGCGGTGAGGTCGGTGACCGAACCCGTGGGGATCGGCACGCGCAGCGCGTAGCCGTCCAGCTTGCCGAGGAGCTGCGGAAGCACGAGGCCGATCGCCTTGGCCGCACCGGTACCGGTGGGAACCACGTTGAGAGCGGCGGCGCGGGCCCGACGCAGGTCGCTGTGCGGGCCGTCCTGCAGGTTCTGGTCCTGGGTGTAGGCGTGAACCGTGGTCATGAGCCCCTTGACGATGCCGAACTCGTCGTCGAGCACCTTGGCGATGGGCCCGAGGCAGTTGGTGGTGCACGAGGCGTTGGAGATGATGTTCTGGCTGCCGTCGTACTTGTCGTCGTTGACGCCCATCACGATGGTGATGTCCTCGCCCTTGGCCGGGGCGGAGATGATGACCTTCTTGGCGCCGGCGTCGAGGTGACCCTTCGCCTTCGCGGCGTCGGTGAAGATACCGGTGGACTCGACGACGACGTCGACGCCGAGGTCACCCCACGGAAGTGCCGCGGGACCTTCCTTGATCGCGAGAGCCTTGATCTTCTGGCTTCCGACCACGATCGTGTCTTCACCCTCGAGCGAGACGTCGTGCGGAAGACGACCCAGGATGGAGTCGTACTTCAGGAGATGCGCGAGCGTTGCGTTGTCCGTGAGGTCGTTGACCGCCACAATCTCGATGTCGGTGGTTCCGAGCGCCTTCTGCGCATCCACCGCCCTGAAGAAGTTACGCCCGATACGGCCGAAACCGTTTACGCCTACCCGGACAGTCACAATCTGCTCCTTTGCGCATGATTCTGGTGTACAGCTCTGCTGCTCCCGCACCACTCGAATCCACGTGTGCATGGCCGGGCGCGAGGGTCCATCGGTCGATGTGATTCTTACCCTAGTGCTCAGGATCGCCCGGCGCGCACTCCACCCACGCACACCACAGTCCCGCACTCCGGCAAACGGGACCGTGGGCGGGCCGGACAGCTACGCGTCGTCGAGAAGGTCTGCGGTGACGGCCGACTCGGTGTCGGGGATCCCGGTTTCCTTGGCTTTGCGGTCCGCCATGGACAAAAGACGCCGAATTCGCCCTGCGACAGCGTCCTTCGTCATCGGCGGGTCGGCGAGCTGGCCGAGCTCTTCCAGCGACGCCTGCCGGTGCTCGACGCGCAGATGCCCGGCCGCCGCCAGGTGGTCCGGCACCTCGTCGCCCAAAATCTGGAGGGCCCGCTCGACGCGGGCTGCGGCTGCCACTGCCGCACGGGCGGAGCGCCGCAGGTTCGCGTCGTCGAAGTTGGCCAGCCGGTTGGCGGTGGCCCGAACCTCACGGCGCATCCGGCGTTCTTCCCACACGAGGCGGGTGTCCTGCGCCCCCATCCGCGTGAGCAGAGCCCCGATAGCCTCGCCGTCGCGAATGACGACACGGTCGGTGCCGCGGACCTCCCGCGCTTTCGCCGAGATCCCGAGCCGGCGAGCGGCGCCGACGAGCGCGAGCGCGGCCTCCGGACCGGGGCAGCTGACTTCGAGTGCCGAGGACCGTCCCGGTTCGGTGAGCGAGCCGTGCGCGAGGAACGCACCTCGCCACGCCGCCTCCGCGTCGGCGACACTGCCGCCGACGACCTGGGCCGGCAGACCGCGCACCGGACGTCCCCGCAGGTCGAGGAGCCCCGTTTGACGGGCGAGGGCCTCACCCTCCTTCGCAACACGCACGATGTACCGCGACGACTTCCGGAGTCCCCCGGCGCTGAGGACATGGACGTCGGCGCTGTAGGTGAACAGGTCGAAAATTTCCCGGCGTAGTCGCCGAGCCGTGGAGCCGAGGTCGACTTCGGCCTCCACCACCACACGACCACCGACGATGTGCAATCCCCCGGCGAACCGCAGCAGCGACGAAACCTCGGCCTTCCGGCAACTCACATGAGTGACGACGAGACGACTGAGTTCGTCTTTGACCTCTGCTGTCATTGCCACGAAGCGCTCTCCCTTTCCTCTGGTGTCTCGGCCACAACGCTCCCCCGAGACCCCGGGTCGGGGCCGCTCCAGAGCTGTTCGAGAACGGACGCAAGTTTGCCTGCATGGTGCGTGTGGGTGCCGTGTTCCGACACGTCGGCGTAGACGACGCGGGCCCGGAACTGCTCCGCGGCGCGGTCGAGATGCTCGCGTTCCCGGCCCGGGGGGACGGACGCGGAATCGACGACCACGAAGTCGACGGTGAGCCCCGGTGCGTGCCGGGACAGGACGTGTAAGTGCCGTTCCGTGGAGAAACCTGCGGTCTCACCCGGCTCCGGCGCGAGGTTGAGCACCAGAACCTTCCGGGCGACGGTCGCGATCAGCGTTTCGAGAAGTTCGGGTACCAGGACGTGCGGGATGACACTGGAAAACCACGATCCCGGACCGAGGACCACCATGTCGGCGGCCTCGATCGCTCGCACCGCGTCGGGACATGCCGGTGGGTTCGCGGGCAGCAACCGAACGCGGCGCACCTTGCCCGGGGTGGTCGCGACCGCGACCTGCCCGCGGATGCAGCGGCTGACTCGTGGGTCGGCCTCGAGGCCTTGCACATCGGCTTCGATATCGAGTGCGATCGGCGACATCGGCAGCACCCGGCCGTCGATGCGGAGCAGCCGGGCGAGTTCGTCCAAAGCGGCAACGGGGTCGCCGAGAACTTCGGTCAGGCCCGCCAGCATGAGATTTCCCACCGAATGCCCGGCCAGAGCGCCGATACCCCCGAACCGGTGCTGGATGGTGTCCGTCCAGTCCTGCACGTCCGGGTCGTCCGCAGCGAGCGCCGCCAGCGCCATCCGGAGATCTCCGGGTGGGATGACGCCCAGTTCCGCGCGCAGGCGACCCGACGAACCTCCGTCGTCGGCGACGGTGACGACGGCGGTGACGTTCCGGCTGAGTCGGCGCGCCGCACTCAGCGTGGCGAAAAGCCCATGACCTCCGCCGAGCGCGACCACTGCGGGATAGGCGTGCTCCGCCGTCATTCGCGCCCCAGATCACGGTGGACGACACGCACGCCGAGCCCGGAGTCGTTTCCGAGCCGGCCTGCCAAGGCCTCGGACATCGCGACACTGCGATGCTTACCGCCGGTGCAACCCACCGCGATGGTCATGTAACGCTTCCCCTCCCGACGATATCCCGCGATCGTCAGATCCAGCAGATGGTGATAGGTGGTCAGATAGTCGTCCGCGCCGTCCTGCGACAACACGTAGTCCCGCACGTCCGGGCTCTGCCCCGTGTGCGGGCGCAGTTCGGGGATCCAGTGCGGATTGGGAAGAAACCGGACGTCGCAGACCAGGTCCGCGTCCATCGGAAGACCGTACTTGAAACCGAACGACTGGACCGTCACCTGCATCGTGCGGTGCTCGGCGTCCCCGAAGGCGTCTTCGATCTTCTGCCTCAGCTGGTGCGCGGCGAGGGACGAGGTGTCGATCACCAGATCCGCGGCGGCCTTGACCTTGGCGAGTTGGTCGCGCTCGGCGGCGATGCCCTCGGACAGGGTTCCCTGGGCGCCGCCCCCGGACAGCGGATGACTTCGCCGCACCTGCTCGAAGCGGCGCACCAACACCTCGTCGGACGCATCGAGGTACAGCACCCGGGTGTGCACCGGCTTGTACTCCAGCTCGGTGAGAACCCAGCCGAGGTCTCCGGTGAACAGCCTGCTGCGCACGTCGATGACCACCGCGAGGCGTTCGAGTCGCGAATCGGATTCCAGACTCAGATCCACCATGCGGGAGATCAGTTCCGGTGGCAGATTGTCGGCGACGTACCACCCGAGGTCTTCGAGAACCTTCGCGGCGGTTTGCAATCCCGCCCCCGAAAGCCCGGTGACGAGAAGGAAGTCCATCGGCCGAACCGTGGGTGGACGGTCGCTCTGCGCGTGCTGATCGTTCACTCGACACCTGTCCGTTGCGAAGCGTGTAGCCCTACTGTGTCGCGGTGTGCCGGCGGCTCCTGCTCTGCGGCCGGGTCCTGCTGTGCTGCCGTATCGTGCCGGATGTCTGCGCCGTTCTCTTCTGTGCTGCCGGTTCCATTGCGATCGGGTTCATCATCCCCCACTCCCGCCACCGCCGCAGACAGTTCCCCGGCCCCGAGGGCGCTGAGGACGGCCTTCGCCGTGGTCGTGCCGATCCCGGGCACCGCCGTGATCTCCTCGACAGTGGCCTGCTTGAGGCGGGCGACAGAGCCGAAATGGGTGACCAGCGCCTTGCGGCGGGTATCGCCGAGACCGCGTACGGAGTCGAGCGCCGATGCCGTCATCCGGCGCGAGCGCTTGCTGCGGTGGAAGGTGATGGCGAAACGGTGCGCTTCGTCCCGCACCCGCTGCAGGAGGTACAGGGACTCACTGGTCCGGGGCAGGATCACCGGATCCTCCTCCCCCGGTACCCAGACCTCTTCGAGTCGCTTGGCGAGCCCTATCACCGCTACATCGGTGATGCCGAGTTCCTCGAGAACGGCGGATGCGGCCGCCACCTGCGGCGCACCCCCATCCACCACGAAAAGGTTGGGCGGATACGCAAAGCGTCGCGGACGCCCGGTCTGAGGGTCGATCGCCGCCTCGGGTGCGAGATCGCCGCCTTCGGAGCCTCCACCCGCCGCCTCTGCCTCCGCCCTCAGCACACCGACGTCGCGGTTGTGCCGCAGGAAACGCCTGCGGGTGACCTCGGCGATACTCGCGACGTCGTCGGAGCGGCCGTCGCCGGCGGCCTCCTTGATCGCGTAGTGGCGGTAGTCGGACTTGCGGGGCAAGCCGTCCTCGAAGACGACGAGTGATGCCACGACGTCCGTGCCCTGCACGTGGCTGATGTCGACACACTCGATGCGCAGGGGCGCGGAATCCAGATCGAGAGCCTCCTGGATCCCCTGTAGTGCAGCCGACCGGGAGGTGAAGTCACCAGCGCGTCGCAGCTTGTGTTGCGCCAGCGCCTCCTGCGCATTGCGCTGCACCGTCTCGGCGAGGGCCTTCTTGTCGCCGCGCTGCGGCACACGCACCCGGACTCCTGATCCACGCAACCCGCTCAGCCACTCCTGCACCTGCTCGGTGTCGTGTGGCAGCACCGGGACGAGCACCTCTCGCGGGACGCCGTTGCTTTCGCTCTCGCCGTCGGCGCCGCCCGCCAGCGCCGCCTGCTCGCCGTAGAACTGAGTGAGGAACTGCTCGACGAGAAGCGGTAGGTCCGAGCCCGCCTCGGAATCGACCGTTGCCCAGTCGATGACGTCTCCGGCTTTTTCGACCACCCAGCCGCGCTGCCCGCGGACCCGGCCACCGCGCACGTGGAACACCTGGACCGCCGCTTCGAGTTCGTCGGTCGCGAAGGCGACGAGGTCGGCATCGGTGCCGTCGCCGAGCACCACCGCCTGCTTCTCGAGTGCCCGCCGTAGCGCGCCGACGTCGTCACGCAGCCGCGCCGCCAACTCGAAGTCCAGCTCTTCGGACGCCTTCTGCATGCGTGCCTCGAGCTCGCGGACCAGCTTGTCGGTGCGGCCGGACAGGAAGTCGCAGAAGTCCTCCACGATCTGCCGGTGTTCCGCCGCCGACACGCGCCCCACACAGGGCGCCGAGCACTTGTCGATATAGCCGAGCAGACAGGGCCTGCCGATCTGATTGTGCCGCTTGAACACTCCGGCCGAACAGGTCCGGGCCGGGAACACGCGCAGCAGCAGATCCAGGGTCTCGCGGATTGCCCACGCGTGGGAGTAGGGACCGAAATACCGCACCCCTTTACGACGCGGACCGCGGTAGACGAACAACCGCGGAAACTCCTCGTTCAACGTGACCGCGAGCACCGGGTACGTCTTGTCGTCGCGGTACCGGACGTTGAACCGCGGATCGAATTCCTTGATCCAGTTGTATTCGAGCTGGAGTGCCTCCACCTCGGTGCTCACCACGGTCCACTCGACGCTGCCCGCGGTGGTGACCATCTGACGGGTACGCGGATGCAGCGTCGTGACGTCGGCGAAATAGGAGTTCAACCGCGAACGAAGACTCTTCGCCTTCCCCACGTAGATGACCCGGCCGTGCGGATCGCGGAACTTGTATACGCCCGGCGCCACCGGAATCGTTCCGGTCGCGGGGCGATATGTCGAAGGATCGGGCACCCCTCCACGTTAGTCGGCGCCACCGACCAACCCCGCATCCGCGACGGCCGGAACAGGCCGGCCAGTCAGGACGGTGCGTACTCCGACACGAGGTCGCGGAAGCGGTGCACGGCGTCCACCGCGTAGTCGCGGTCGTTCGACTGGATCGCCATCACGGGAACGTATTCGTCGTCGGGGAGTTCTATCCGCGCCCATGCCGCGCCGTCGGGAAACGAGAGTCCCTCGTACAGGTCCCAGTCGACGATCCGTTCGCCCAGGACGTTGCGGACAGCGATGCCGCGGGGGCCGACGCGCAATCGCGGACGTGTGAGCAGAAGCACCGCCCCGGCGAGCAGACACCCGATGCCGACGAAGGCCACCTGATCCGCGAGCCGGAAGTAGACGCCCGTCGAATCACCGCGCAGGAGAATGGCGAACGTCACGTGAAGGACGACCATGAGAATCGCCACGCCGATCGCGTACCGGCTCGACTTGCGTGGTCGCGAGACGAACTGCCACTCGGTTTCCGAGGAGGTCATGCGAGCGCATCTTCCGTTCGTTCCCGGCGCAGGCGCGCCAGGGTGACCGCAGTGTCGAGCGCCGCAGCGCACGCCTGCCCGCCCTTGTCCTCCACCGCACCGGGCAGGCCGCTGCGGTCGATCGCCTGCTGTTCGGTATCGGTGGTGAGAACACCGTTGCCGACGGGAGTGCTCTCGTCGAGGGACACCCTCGTCAGGCCGGCGGTCACCGCGTCGCAGACGTATTCGAAGTGCGGGGTACCGCCGCGGATCACGACACCGAGGGCGACCACGGCATCATGAGTGCGGGCCAGTTGCTGCGCGACTACCGGCAGTTCGATCGCACCGGCCACGCGCACCAGGGTGACTTTCTTCACCTTCGCGTCCGCGGCGACCCGCTGGGCACCGGCAATCAGCGCCTCCGAGATCTCCGCGTGCCAGCTTCCCGCCACGATCGCCAGCTCGAGGTCCTGAGCCTCACCGAGTTGCAGGTCAGGCAGACCTTCACCACTCACAGCAGCTCTCCCGCTTCGAAGTCGTCGAGCCCGATCAGGTCGTGCCCCATCCGGTCGCGCTTGGTGCGCAGATACGTCAGGTTCTCGGCGTTCGCGCGCAGCGGCATCGAGACACGCTCGGTGATCTGGAGGCCATAACCGTCGAGACCGACCCGCTTGGCCGGATTGTTCGTGAGCAACCGCATCGACGAGATGCCGAGATCGACAAGGATCTGCGCACCGATCCCATAGTCGCGGGCATCTGCCGGCAGACCCAGCTCGAGATTGGCATCGACGGTGTCCGACCCGGCGTCCTGCAACTGGTAGGCCTGCAGCTTGTGCATCAGTCCGATGCCGCGACCTTCGTGCCCCCGCATGTAGAGCACCACGCCGCGACCTTCCTGCGCCACCATGTCCAACGCGGCGTCGAGCTGGGGACCACAGTCGCAGCGCAGTGACCCGAACACGTCACCGGTGAGGCACTCCGAGTGCACTCGCACCAGGACGTCGCTGCCGTCACCGTCAGGACCCGGCAGGTCGCCGCGGACGAGCGCGACGTGCTCGACGTCGTCGTAGATGCTCCGGTAGCCGACGGCGGTGAACTCGCCGTGACGGGTGGGGATCCGTGCGGCCGCGACCCGTTCGACGTGCTTTTCGTGCTTGCGACGCCAGGCGATCAGATCGGCGATGGAGATCAGCGCGAGATTGTGGTCGTCGGCGAAGACCCTCAACTCGTCGGTCTGGGCCATATGGCCCTC
This sequence comes from Rhodococcus oxybenzonivorans, assembly GCF_003130705.1. Classification (NCBI taxonomy): domain Bacteria; kingdom Bacillati; phylum Actinomycetota; class Actinomycetes; order Mycobacteriales; family Nocardiaceae; genus Rhodococcus; species Rhodococcus oxybenzonivorans. The sequence continues at coordinate 3,388,800 of NZ_CP021354.1, forward strand.
GTCCTTCTGGCTGACGATCTCGCAGATCACGCCCGCCGGCCGGAGGTCGGCCATCCGGGCCAGGTCGACGGCGGCCTCGGTGTGGCCGGGGCGGCGCAGCACCCCGCCCTCCTTGGCGCGCAGCGGCACGACGTGGCCGGGACGGGTGAAGTCCTGGGCTCCGCTGGACGGGTCGGCGAGCAACCGCATGGTGGCGGCGCGGTCGGATGCGGAGATCCCGGTTCCGATGCCCTCACGGGCGTCGACGGTCACTGTGTACGCCGTGCCGTGCTTGTCCTGATTGGTGGCGTACATCGGGGGCAGACCCAGCCGATCGCAGTCCGCACCGTCGAGGGGCACACACAGGTATCCGGAGGTGTATCGAACCATGAAGGCAACCAACTCGGGGGTGGCCTTCTCCGCCGCGAAGATGAGGTCTCCCTCGTTCTCCCGGTCTTCGTCGTCGACGACGACGACAGCCTTACCTGCGGCGATATCCGCAACGGCGCGCTCGATACTGTCGAACCTGGTCACGTGCTCGGTCTCCAAAGTCTTGACTTACGCATCTTCGAATACAGCAATCGCATCCGTCGGATGCTTCTCAACAGTACGACTCAGCGGCCGGCGGCTTGCAGGCGCTCCACATACTTGGCGATCACGTCGACCTCCAGATTGACGGGTGCGCCGACCGGCGCCGCTCCCAGTGTGGTCAGGTTCAGCGTGGTGGGGATCAGCGAGATTTCGAAATACTCGTCGCCGCGCTCACCACCGAGCGCCGACACGGTCAGCGATACCCCGTCGACCGTGATCGATCCCTTCTCCACTACATACTTCGAGATAGCGTCGGGCAGAGCGATCCGCACCACTTCCCAGTTGTCGGACGGGCTCCGGCTGATGATGTGACCGGTACCGTCGACGTGCCCCTGAACGAGGTGACCGCCGAGCCTGCTGTTCAGCGCTGCCGCCCGCTCGAGGTTGACCCGGCTCCCGACATCGATCTTCTGCAGACTCGACCGGTTCAAGGTCTCCTGCATGACGTCGGCCGTGAACGACCCGTCGGCGAGCACTTCGACGACGGTGAGGCACACACCGTTCACGGCAATCGAGTCTCCGTGCGACGCATCAGAAGTGACCACCGGACCGCGCACGGTGAACCGTGCGGCGTCAGCCAGCTCTTCCTTGGCGACGACCTCACCCAATTCTTCGACGATTCCGGTGAACACGGTGGCTACTCCTCGTTTTCAGGCTGACAGTGATATTCAGGGCTTGCTGGACAGGGCGGGGTGCTCCGGCAGTGCCGGAATCAAACTCAACAACAAATCGGGGCCGATTGTTTCGACGGACTCGTGGTTGAACCGCAGTGCGCCGTCGATCGTGGACACCCCCGCCTCCGACACCGCGGGCCTGCCGGCACCGAGTACCAGCGGAGCGAGGTAGGCCTGGATCCGGTCGACCCGGCCTGCGGCAAGGAAGGCACCCGCCAACCGGGGCCCACCTTCGAGCAGAACGTCGGTGTACTCGGCGAGGGCGGCGACGACGTCGTTCACATCGTGGGTGCGGAGCAGCAGCGTGGGCGCCGAGTCGTCGAGAACCCGAGCGCGCGGCGGAAGCTCGGTCCGGCCGACGACCACGCGCAGCGGTTGGTGGGCGGCGAGGGACCCGTCGGGCAGCCGAGCCGTCAACCGTGGGTCGTCGGCGAGCACGGTCCCCGTGCCGACCACGATCGCATCGAGCTTCGCGCGGTCGGCGTGGACCCGTGCTCGGGCGTCGGGACCGGTGATCCACTTGCTGGTTCCATCCGCTGCGGCACTACGGCCATCGAGGGTCGCCGCGTATTTCCAGGTGATGTGCGGCCGGCCGGTGCGTTGCCGGTGCAGCCAGGCCCGGAGCGGCCCCCGCTCGACTTCCTGGGCGCGCAGTCCGGAGGCGACGGCGACGCCGGCGGCCGCGAGAGTTTCGGCGCCACCGGCCGCCTCTGGGTTGGGATCGGCCACCGCATAGTGGACGGCCACGACCCCGGCCTCGATCAGCGCGGTGGAGCAGGGCCCCGTGCGGCCGTGGTGGTTACACGGTTCCAGAGTGACCACGACCGTGCCTCCGCGCGCCGCGTCACCCGCCTCCCGCAACGCCACGACCTCGGCGTGGGGACCGCCCGGGGGCTGGGTCATTCCCACCCCGGCGATACGCCCGCCGGCGTCGAGCACGACAGCACCGACCGCGGGGTTCGGGCTGGTGAAACCACGGGCGGACTCCGCGGCGCCGATGGCGATCAGCATCGCGGCGTCGAGGTCTGCGGCAGAATTCTCGTGGGGCACGTTCACGGCTCGGCTGGGCCGTTACCGCGAGATGCTCAGGTGCGGAGAGGCTTTGGCAGCACTGGCTCGGAGCGCCTGCACCGCTTCGGCGGGATCGGAGGCGCCGTAGACAGCGGATCCGGCGACGAAGCAGTCGACTCCCGCCTCGGCGGCGGCCTCGACGGTGTCGGCGTTGATGCCACCGTCGATCTCCACGATCAGCGTCAGCTCACCCGAGTCGACCAGGCGCCGTACAGCCTTCGCCTTGGACAACACCTCCGGGATGAAGGACTGTCCGCCGAATCCGGGCTCCACGCTCATGACGAGAAGCGTGTCGAAATCTTTCAGAATTTCCAGGTAGGGCTCGATCGGCGTTCCCGGCTTCACACTGAGTCCTGCTTTCGCGCCGGCCGCCCGAATGTCGCGGGCCACCGACCGCGGGTCGTCGGTGGCTTCGGCGTGGAAGGTCACGTTGTGGGCGCCGGCTTCGGCGTAGGGCGGTGCCCAGCGACCCGGGTCGTCGATCATGAGGTGGCAGTCGAGCGGAATGTCCGTCGCCGCGAGCAGGCTCTTCACCACCGGAAGACCGAGCGTGAGGTTCGGGACGAAATGCGCGTCCATCACGTCGACGTGAAGCCAGTCGGCACCGGCGACCGCGGTCGCCTCCTCCGCGAGACGAGCAAAATCTGCAGACAGGATGGACGGTGCGATCATCGGGGTTGCCACGCGCCGGAGTTTAGTCGCACGCGGGAACGTCTCGGACCACGCGGTCGGCACCCCGAGAAACTTCGTCGCCCGCCGTCACGATTCCGCCATACTTGGGGGCATGGCGACCTGGGCGGACGTGGTGGACATCGGGAGGTCACTGCCCGCAGTGCAGGAAAGCACGTCCTACCGGACCCCGGCGCTGAAGGTGGCCGGCAAGCTGATCGCGAGACACCGCACGGAGTCCGACGGCGGGCTCATGGTGGTGTGCGGTCTCGACGAGAAGGCCGCTCTCCTCGAGGAGGGAAACGCCTTCTACACCATCCCCCACTACGACGGGTACGGCGCGATTCTGGTCCGTCTCGACGAGGTCGGACTCGACCAACTCACGGAGCTTCTGCAGGATGCCTGGCGGATCAAGGCCTCTGCTCAGCTCCGCAAGCAGGTCGACCGTCCCTGATCGCCAAGTCCGGGGCGATCGTAGGCCGCGGTGCGACGCCGGCGCGAAATCCGGTACGCAGACTCAGACCCCCAGCTTGAGACCCGCTCCCGCGTCGACCCGGAGCTGCTGTCCGGTGACGAACCGCGACTCGTCGGACGAAAGGAATACCACCGCGTGGGAAATATCCTCGGGCTCCACCCACGGCGTCGGCATCGCCTGCATGAAGGGGAACGTCACCTTCGCGTCTTCGGCGGTCGGGTTCTCGAGGTCGGGCCGGAACGTGCGGAACATCGGCGGGCTCTGGAGCATGTCCGTGTTGCAGTTGGTGGGATGGATGGCGTTGACGCGAATGGACTTCGGGCCCAGGGTGAGCGCCAGCGAATGCGTGTAGGTCTGCAGCATCTTCTTGGCCAGACCGTAACCGTCTCCGCCCGGCCCCTGGAGTGCCTGCTGACCGTTGAGGCCGGTCTGGGGGACGAGGCCGGCCACCGAACCGGTGGCAATGATCGACGCCCCACCGCCGAGATGCGGCAGAGCGACGTGGATGGTGTTGACCACACCCACGAAGTCGACGTCGAATGCGTCCACGAACCCTTCGACCGGCACATCGTTGCCGAGTGGGGCGATACCCGCGTTGGCGACCACCACGTCGAGCCGCCCGAGTCTGGCGACGGCGGCGTCGACTTCCCGTTTCAGCGCCGCGCGATCACGCACGTCGACCTTCGCCGTGACCACGCGACGTCCCGCCTTCTCGACGAGCTTCCCGGTCTCTTCCAGATCGGCCGGCGTCGCGAGGGGATACCCGTTCGATGCAATGTCCTCGCAGAGGTCGAAGGCGATGATGTCGGCGCCCTCGTCGGCGAGGTGGACGGCATGACTGCGCCCCTGCCCCCGTGCTGCGCCGGTGATCAGAACTACTTTCCCCGCTACCCGATTCATCGTGAGTCCTCCACTCGCTTGTGACGGCGACCTTCGTCGCGAGAAAAGTAGAACACGTTTTAGCACGAATGGGAACAGGTTCTAGTTATCTGAACGCGCGTCAGATTACGGTCACTCCATCGGCTTCCGCAGCGCAGCGAGGAACATCGCGTCGGTGCCGTGGCGGTGCGGCCACAGCTGCACACTCGTACCGTCACCGAGTCCCGGAACGCCCGGAACCAGCGCCCTCGTGTCGAGCGCTGTCGCGCCATAGCGGCGTACCGCATCCGCCACCACCGCCACTGTCTCCGACAGGTGCGGAGAACACGTGGAATACACGACGACCCCACCCGGGCGCACCAACCCCAGCGCCGAGGCGAGCAGTTCCCGCTGCAATTTCGCCAGACCGGCCACATCGGACGGCTGCCGACGCCAGCGTGCCTCGGGGCGGCGCCGCAGGGCACCGAGACCGGTGCACGGCGCGTCGACCAGGATTCGGTCGTACCCACCGGCAAGCCCGGGATCGCGCCCGTCCGCGACATGCACGTCGACCGGGAGTTCCCGCGTCGTCTTACGAATGAGGTCGGCGCGGTGCGCCACCGGCTCCACCGCATCGAGTCGCCCGCCCTCGATACCTGCGAGTGCGCCGAGAAGCGCGGCTTTACCACCGGGTCCGGCACAGAGATCGAGCCACCGTCCGCCGTCCGCTCCCTCGAGTGGGGCCAGAGCGAGTGCCCGGGCCACCAGCTGACTGCCCTCGTCCTGCACACCGGCCAGACCCTCGCGCACAGCGTCGAGCTGGCCCGGGTCGCCACCGTCGAGATACACCGCATACGGCGAGTACCGGCCGACCTCTCCCCCGGTGACCAGAGCCAATTCTTCCGCCGAGATCTCACCCGGCCGCGCGACGAGGTGAACGGCCGGGCGTGAATCGTCGGCGATCAGGACATCCTCGAGTTCGCCGGCATCGGGCCCCAGCGCATCCGCGAACACCTGCGCGATCCAGGCCGGGTGCGCATGCTGGAAGGCCAGCCGCCCGATCGGGTCGGACGGCGCCAACCGCTCCACCCACTCCGCTTCCGACCGCTCCGACACCCTGCGCAACACGGCGTTGACGAACCCGGCCTTGCCCGGACCCGCCTCTGCGCGGACGAGGTCGACAGAGGTGGCGACGGCGGCGTGCGGGGCCACCCGCGTACGGAGAAGCTGGTAGGCGCCCAGCTGGAGCACATCCAGCAGCGGGCCGTCGACCTCCCCGATCGGGCGGCCCGCACAGTCCGCGATGACCGCGTCCAGCAGTCCCCGCGCTCGCGCCGCGCCGTAGGCCAATTCCGTGGCAAGCGCGGCGTCCCGGCCGTCGAGTCGCCGCTCCCGCAGCAGTCCGGGGAGGACCAGGTTCGCGTAGGCGTCCCGTTCACGCACTGCCCGCAACACGTCACGTGCAGCGAGCCGAGGTTGATCCAGACCCGCCTGGGCGGCATCGGGCCGACGCGCCTGGCGCGGCCGATTGTTGCTCGCGCCTGTTCCTGCCCTCTTGCCGCGTGCGGGTCTTCTCGAGTCGCTCACTGTGCCCGTACCTTCGCGTCGAGTCGTGCGCCCCGCGCCCAGTCGAGAGCGGACATCTGTCTTTTTCCTTGAGGTTGGATCCGGTCCAGCCGGACTGCCACCGTGGAGGTTCCGACGAGGAAGTCGCTCTTGGTCACGGAGATTTCTCCGGGCTCGAGCCTGTCGTCGGTGAGGGTGAGCGGGCCGACCTTGACGCGAACGTCCCCGATCGTCGTCCATGCTCCCGGTGCGGGTGTCACCGAGCGGACATGCCGATCGATCACCACAGCCGTTCTGTCCCAACGGATTCGGGCTTCCTCCACGGCGACCTTGGGTGCATACGAGACGCCGTCTCCCGGCTGCGGAACCGCTGTGATCGTGCCGTCCGCCAGTCCGTCGAGAACGGATTCGAGGAGAACCGCCCCGCTGTCGGCCAATCGGCCGAGAAGGTCACCCGCGGTATCGGTGGCGCGGATTCGCTCGGTCACGACCCCGTATACCGGGCCCGTGTCCATTCCAGCCTCGAGCCGGAAGGCGCTCGCGCCCGTCATGTCGTCGCCGGAAGCGATTGCCGCCTGCACCGGCGCCGCACCCCGCCAGGCGGGCAGCAACGAGAAGTGCAGGTTGACCCAGCCAAGGGCCGGAATGTCCAGCACCTTCTGCGGAAGCAACGCACCGTAGGCGACGACGGGAGCACACTCGGGCGCCAGGTCGGTCAGTCGTGCGAGGAACTCCGGATCCGAGGGTCGCTCGGGCGTGAGCACCTCGATACCGTGCGCGTCCGCAAGGGCACCGATCGGCGATCGGACTACCTTCCGTCCTCGCCCGGCCACCGCGTCCGGCCGTGTGATCACGGCGACCACCTCGTGACGGGCGGAACGGATGAGTCGCTCGAGAGACGGCACAGCGGGTTCGGGTGTACCGGCGAAGACTAGGCGCACGTCGGCGACCCACACAGCTGACGACGGACCGCGGTGCGGGCCGAAACGATACTCACGAAAAAAGCTCCCCTTGGGTCGACGGTGTGACGACCAGTCTAGGGAGTCGCGCGCCTCACGATGACACTGCGATGCGCAACCACGACAAACCGGCGGGCTCCAGGAAATGTCGCGGCACGATGTCGAAAATGCGAGCACAGCTCCGTCCCAGGGTTGAAATACGGCCACAATGGGCCGTACACCACACCGAGGAGAGAAGACGATGGCCAAGTACCTGCTGCTCAAGCACTACCGAGGCGCACCGGCACCGGTCAACGACGTACCGATGGATCAGTGGACGCCGGAGGAGGTTTCGGCCCACATGCAGTACATGGAGAACTTTGCCGCTCGGATCGAAAGCACCGGCGAATACGTCGACAGTCAGGCATTGTCACCGGAAGGCACGTTCGTCCGGTACGACGGCGAGGGGCGTCCGCCGGTGACCGACGGCCCGTTCGCGGAGACCAAGGACCTGATCGCGGGCTGGATGGTGATCGACGTCGAGACCCGCGAGCGGGCGCTCGAACTCGCCGGTGAATTGTCTGCAGCTCCGGGCGCGGGCGGGAAGCCGATCCACGAGTGGCTCGAGGTGCGCCCGTTCCTGACCGAGCCGCCCACCATCACGGAGTGACCGAGGTGGACGAGGTCGTGCTGCGGACCCTCACCCCCACGGTGATCGGGATCCTCGTCCGCCGCGGAGCCGACTTCGCGGCGGCCGAGAACGCCGTGCAAGACGCTCTGGTGGAAGCGGTGCGCGTGTGGCGGGCCGATCCGCCGCGAGATCCCCAGGGCTGGCTGATCACCGTCGCCTGGCGCAAGTTCCTCGACGCCACCCGCACCGATACCTCCCGGCGCCGGCGCGAGGCGCTCGTCGAGGTGGAGCCCGCACCGGGCCCGGCACCGTCGGTCGACGACACACTCCAGCTGTACTTCCTGTGCGCGCATCCTTCCCTGGCACCGGCGTCGGCCGTCGCGCTCACGTTGCGCGCGGTCGGCGGCCTGACCACGCGTCAGATCGCGCAGGCCTACCTCGTACCCGAGGCGACCATGGCCCAGCGGATCACCCGGGCCAAGCGGACCATCTCCAAAGTCCGGCTCGACCAGCCCGGCGACGTCGCCACGGTGTTGCGTGTGCTCTACCTCGTCTTCAACGAGGGTTACTCCGGCGATGTCGACCTCGCCGCGGAGGCGATCAGGCTCACCCGCCAACTGGCAGCCGAGGTCAGGCACGAGGAGGTGGCGGGCCTGCTCGCGCTGATGCTGCTCCACCACGCCCGACGCTTGGCACGGACCGCCGCCGACGGTAGCCTCGTGCCTCTCGCCGAGCAGGACCGCAGTTTGTGGGACACCCGACTGATCGCCGAGGGCATCGACGTACTGCAGGCAGCTCTTGCCCGCGACCGATTGGGCGAGTTTCAGGCTCAGGCCGCCATCGCCGCGCTCCACGCCGATGCCCGTACCGCCGAGGAGACCGACTGGGTGCAGATTGTCGAGTGGTACGACGAACTGGTGCGCCTCACCGACAGCCCGGTAGCGCGCCTCAATCGAGCTGTCGCGGTCGGCGAGGCCGACGGTCCGCGGGCCGGCCTGGCTGCCCTCGCGGAGATCGACCCCGCCCTGCCCCGGTACGCCGCCGTCGGGGCATACCTCCACGAGCGGGATGGTGACCCCGTGACCGCTGCACGGCTCTACGCCGACGCTGCCCGATCGGCGTCCAGCCTCGCCGAACGCGACCACCTCACGCGACAGGCGGCACGCCTCAACGCGCAAAAGTGCCGGTGATCCCCGGGCAACAGGCCACACTCGCGTCTGAAATTTCAGAAGTTACTGTCGACGACTACCTGGGGAATGTCCGCGCCGATCGGAACGAACTCGCATCGCGCAATCGGAATGGCGTTGGGGTCCAGAGCCGTTCGGATGAGATCCAACGCGAACGGATCGTACGGTGCCCGGAAATGCCCCGACCCGTCCTGCGGACACAGGTCCTGGATGACGAGGTTCACCGCCCCGTCGCCGTGCAGCGCCATGTTGGAAAACGGCTGGATCATTTCGTCGTAGCGCGAACTGACGGTGGTGTAGGAGACACCGGGAACCGTGTCACCGCCGGCATTCAGTTCGGTCATGAACGGTGACCCCTGCATCTGCTGACCGACCGCCACAGAGGTGAGCTCGGTAACCACGTCCGGCCCACCGGGGAGCGCCTGGAACATCGGGGCTAGCCCGAACATCACACCGCCGTAACTGGGGGAAGCGAGCCCTACCCACTGGTCGACGAAGCGTGCACCACCGAGCTTGTTCACGTAGTAGCGGCTGACATTCGCTCCTTGCGAGTATCCGACCACGTCGACTTTTTCCGCACCCGTCGACTCGCGGACCTGAGCGACGAATCGGCCGAATTCTCCGGCACTGTCGACGATGTCTTCGGTGCCGTACGTGTCGGCGCCGGGTTTGCCGCCGTAATTGAGGGCGAACACGCAGTATCCGTCCGCCGCGAGCAAGGGAGACAACGCGGCCCAGTCGGTGTAGGCGCTGGCGTCGGTGCCATGCGCGAGAACGACGGGCTCGGGATGCTCGGGCGCGGGCGTACAGGAGAAATCGTTCGATCCGGCGGGAGCGCTGCCCGGATGCGCTTCCGCGTACGCGGCGGCCGCGCTGCGCGCGCTCTGCGGTACTCCGACACCTGCGGGCACTTCGAGTCCCGACGCCGGAACGTCTTCGGCCTGGGCTGTGGTCAGCCCTGCGGAAAACAGCAAAGCAACACAAGCAGCGACCGTGACAACACCTCGAAGGTTCATGATCTCTCCCCGACACCGCGGCTATTCCCTGTGAACTTTCCCAGAGTGTGCCCGTGGTGTCGCGACGAGAGTGGGACCCTACGCTCGGTGTGTCGCTAGGAGTCGGCGCTCTTCGTGTCGCCGGAGTCCTGTTCGTCCTCCGCGAGAAGCCGGTACAACGCACGCCGGGTTTCGGTGAGAATTTCTCCGGCGCGTCGGATCTGGTCCTCATTCCCCACAGCGGCGACCTGCCCTGCCGCGCCCATGAGCTGCCCGATCAGGCCGCGCAGGTCTTCCGCCGGCCGGCCGACACTCTCGCGGACGTCATCCCAGGGGGTGCCGAGCTCAGCGGTGTTCGCCTCGACGAACGTCTTCCCTTCCTCGGTCAGACGAGCGGTCTTGCGTCCCGCGACCTTCTCGATGAGAACGAGCCCCTCGTCCTCGAGCTGGGACAGTGCGGGGTAGATCGATCCGGGGCTGGGCTTCCACACCCCACCACTGCGGTCGACGATCTGCTGGATGAGCTCGTACCCGTGCATCGGTTCCTCCGCGAGCAGCAGGAGGATCGCCGAACGGACATCACCGCGTCGCCCCCTGCCACCGCGGCCCCGGCCTCGGCCGAACGCCATACCCGGACCGAATCCGGGATCTCCGTCCGGACCGAACGGCCCGCGACGGTGCCCGTGACGGTGCGGGCCGTTCGGGCGGCCCGTCCGCTGGTGTGCGAATCGGTCCCTGCGGGAACCGCGGTGTCCGATATGAAAGTTCTGCATGTCAGCCTCCTCAGGCTTATCGATGATGCATCAACGATATATCGTCAAAATCGTTCGCGCAACCATCAGGGATGAGTTCATTGGGCATCAGCCGATGTGGATGGGGTCGATCTGGACTCGCACCGGATGCGATTCCCGCCGGGCACTGCGGACCGCTTGAGCGGCAGACAGCGCCTCTGCCAATGGTTTTCCCTCACCACGGGGTACGCGCACCAGCATCCGCTCGACATCGGCCGGCTCCGGCGACTCACCGGCGACAGGCAAGCGGGCCCCCGCCGGCAGTTCCACAGGGCCCAACAACTCCGCGTTATCGGGGAGGTCGGCCAGTTCCAGGAGCTCCGAAATAGCCTTTGCGCTGCCGTCGACGGCCGCCAGATGAATCGCCGGCGGAAACCCGACTTCTGCCCGTTCTTCGTACTGCGCGCGGGCGTGACCGACCGGATCCCAGCGCACCAGGGCTTGCACTGTCGGAATACCCGAATCGGCTACGACGACCACCTGGCCACCGTCACCGAACGGCTTCACGAGGGCCGAAGCCGTCATCCAGCGCCGCAGGGTCTCCTCAGCCGCTCGCAGATCCGGACGTCCGAGCAACGCCCAGCCGTCCAGGAGCAGTGCGGCGCCGTATCCGCCGGTCATCACCGGTTCGGCGCCGACAGTGGAGACCACCAGCGCCGGCCCCTGCTCGACGACGTCGATGACATCGTTTCCCCCGGACATCCGGACCGGTACACCGGGAAACGCTCGCCCGAGTTCCTCCGCCGTCCGGCCCGCTCCTACCACCACGGCCCGCAGAGCTCGGGCGCCGCAGGCGTGACAGCGGTGCGCGGCGTCCGCGACTCCGCACCATCGGCATGCCGGTGTGCCCGCCCCGTCCGGACCGGCGGCCGACGGTAGCGCCAAGGGCCCGTTGCACCGTCTGCAGCGGGCAGGAGCGCGGCATTTGCCGCACGCGAGACTCGGGACATACCCCCGGCGGGGCACCTGGACCAGCACTCCCCTGCCTGCACCGAGCGCCTCGCGTGCCGCGGCGAAGGCAATGGCAGGCAGGCGGGCAGCGCGGGCTCCCGGATCTCTGGCGAGCGCGTGATCGCTGTCAGCGAGGGCGGTGATCTTGGGGGCGCGGGCCCGGACCACGTCGCGGGACGCGACCAGGTCGTGTGCCCATCCGGAGTCGACGAGGGCCTGCCCCTCGGCGGTGCGGGCATGCCCGGCCACCACCATTGCGCTCCCGCCGGCGTACGCCCGCAGGAGCGCCACCTCGCGAGCGTGAGGGTAGGGAGCCCGCGGCTCGGAGTGACTGTCGTCGCCGTCGTCCCAGATGACGATCAGACCTGTCCGAGGCGTCGGCGCGAACACGGAACTGCGGGTGCCCACGACCACTTTGGCGGTCCCCCGAAGGGCGGCAAGCCAACGCCGGTACCGCAGCGCGGGGCCGAGACCCGCGGCGAGACCGACGACCCGGTTACTGCCCAGCAGGGACTCCACGGCCGCAACCACCCGATCCAGATCGCGCTGATCGGGCACCACGATGACCGTGCCGGTGTCGGCACCGGCGGCGATTGCCGACAGTTCGGCCAGCCGTGCCGGCCAGTCCTCGCCGGGCAGCGCCTGCCAGACGGCCCGCGGACTCCGCTGCTCCGCAAGGGCGGTCAGGAACGCCTCACCGTGAACGTACTGGGCCCACGCTTCTCGGTCGACGGCGTGTTCCGGTGTCGGAGCCGATTCCGGCGCGGCCTCCGCTTCTGCCCGGGCGTGCCGCGGTGGAACGGCCAGACGCAGCACATCCGCTCGGGTACCCGCGTACCGAGCGGCAACGAGTTCCACGAGCCGGGTGATCTCCGGAGTGAGTACTCGCTCCGGAGAGATCACCCGTTCGAGCCAGCCGAAGCGTCCCTGGTGATCACTGGTCGCCGTACGGGAAACCACGAAACCGTCCACGAGACGCCCTGCAAACCGGATGCGCACCCGCACACCCGGTTGAGCCTGCTCTTCGAGCTCGCGAGGAACGAGATAGTCGAACTCACGGTCGAGGTGCGGGAGCGGCAGCATCGGCAGCACCCGCGCCACCGGATCGACCTCCGCCGCAAGCTTGGCTGACGTCACAGCCTGCCCTCCACCGGGAGGACGCCCACAGCAGGGCGGCTACCGATCAGAGACCTGCAGCTGCGCGCAGCTTCTCCGCCCGATCGACGCTCTCCCAGGGAAGATCGATGTCGGTGCGGCCGAAGTGACCGTACGCGGCAGTTTGTGCGTAGATAGGGCGCAGCAGGTCGAGGTCGCGGATGATGGCGCCCGGACGCAGGTCGAAGGTTTCGGTGATCGCCTGTTGGATCCGCACCGGATCGGTCTTCTCGGTTCCGAACGTCTCGACGAACAGCCCGACCGGCGCAGCCTTTCCGATCGCGTACGCCACCTGAACCTCGATGCGATCCGCGAGACCTGCCGCGACCGCATTCTTGGCCACCCAGCGCATGGCGTAGGCGGCAGACCGGTCCACCTTCGACGGGTCCTTGCCGGAGAACGCGCCACCACCATGACGGGCCATACCGCCATAGGTGTCGACGATGATCTTCCGCCCGGTCAGCCCGGCATCACCCATCGGGCCACCGAGGACGAACTTGCCCGTCGGATTGACGAGAAGTCGAATGTTCGACGTGTCGAGCTCCGGCATCCGGAGGTCGGCGAGCACCGATCCGAGAACCTTCTCCCGCAGATCCGGTGTGAGGAGGTTGTCGAGATCGATGTCGGCAGCGTGCTGCGTGGAGATGACAACGGTGTCGAGGCGGACGGGCTTGTCTCCGTCGTACTCGATCGTGACCTGCGTCTTACCGTCCGGCCGCAGGTACGGCAGGACGCCGGACTTACGGACCTCGGTAAGGCGACGGGAGAGCCGGTGAGCCAGCGCGATCGGCAGCGGCATCAGTTCAGGGGTGTCCGTGGTGGCGAACCCGAACATCAGTCCCTGGTCGCCGGCCCCTTGCCGGTCGATGTCGTCGTCGGTCAGGCCACCGGTCCGGGCTTCGTGTGAATGGTCGACGCCCTGCGCGATCTCCGGGGACTGCGCACCGATCGCCACGTTGACGCCACAGGAATTGCCGTCGAAACCCTTCGCCGACGAGTCGTACCCGATCTCGAGCACAGTGTCGCGCACGATCTTGGGGATGTCGGCGTAGGCGGTGGTGGTCACCTCTCCGGCGACGTGGACCTGTCCCGTGGTAACCAGGGTCTCGACTGCGACCCGGGCGCGCGGATCGTCCGTGAGGAGGGCGTCGAGGATGGAGTCGCTGATCGCATCACAAATCTTGTCCGGGTGCCCCTCGGTCACAGACTCACTGGTGAATAGCCGACTACCGGACTGGCTCACAGAATTCCCTCTCGACAGTTGTCTTCTGGACAGCGCTTGGAAACAGCTTAGCTATGTACCATCGCGAACGACCCTAGCGGCACCCCGGTGTGAGTGACACCTTTACGCTCACCGAAACAACCGAGGATTTGTCCTCAGCCGGCCCGGAACAGGTGCTCGACGGCATCGAGCACCCGGCTCGCCATCAGTGCCTTCGAGCCGTGCTCGAGGGCGGACTCCGAACCGTCCGCGCCGAGTAGCCATCCGTCGTTGTGGTCGACCTCGAAGGCTTTGCCCTCCCCGACCGCGTTGACGACCAGGAGGTCGCATCCCTTCCGGGCGAGCTTCGCGCGCGCATAGGTCAGGACGTCCCCGTCCGCGTCACCGGTCTCGGCGGCGAAACCGACGATCACGGTGTCCGACGGAATCTCGCCCTCGGCCCGGGACTGCACCAGACCGGCCAGAATGTCCTCGTTCTTGGTCAGCGCGATGGAGTCAGGCTCCCCGGCGCCCTTCTTGATCTTGCTGGCCACCGTGGTCGACGGCCGGAAGTCGGCGACCGCGGCCGCCATCACGACCGCATCGAACTCGGGTGCGTGTTTGGCGACGGCAGCACGCATGTCCTCGGCCGTGCGCACGTGAACGACGTCGACGGCGGCCGGATCAGCGAGGCCTGCGGTGTATCCGGACACCAGCGTGACGTCGGCGCCGCGCTGCACCGCGAGACGGGCGATGGCATAGCCCTGCTTGCCGGAGCTGCGATTACCGAGGAAACGGACCGGATCGAGCGGTTCCCGGGTGCCACCGGCCGAGACGAGGATCCGACGCCCCTCGAGATCACGCGGCAACGCGTCGGGCCGCTCGAGGAGCAGCGAGGCGAGTCCGACGATCTCATCCGGTTCGGGCAGTCGGCCGGCGCCGGTGTCCTTGCCCGTCAGGCGACCGGATGCCGGCTCGATCACCGTGGCCCCACGCAGGCGCAGGGTTGCCACATTGGACACCGTAGCGGGATGCTCCCACATCTCGGTGTGCATCGCCGGCGCGAACACCACCGGACATCGTGCGGTGAGCAACGTCGCGGTAAGCAGGTCGTCGGCCCGCCCGGCGACGGCACGGGCCATCAGATCCGCGGTGGCAGGCGCGATGACCACGAGGTCCGCTTCCTGCCCCAGGCGGACGTGCGGCACCTGCGGAACGTCGGCGAATACTCCGGTGTGCACCGGATTGCCGGACAGCGCCTCGAACGTCGCCCGGCCCACGAACTCGAGGGCGGACTCCGTCGGGATGACGCGCACGTGGTGGCCGCCCTCGGTGAACGCGCGGATGATCGCGCAGCTCTTGTACGCCGCGATACCGCCGCCGACACCGACGACGATTCGCTTACGTGCGACTGCGGAAGGGGCAGATTCGGAGAGACCCGTCGCGAGCCCGGGGCTCGCCGCCTTGTCGGGCACGGCAGTTCCTCCGCTCACTCGCCTTCGGTGTGCTCGAGCAGATCGGAGTGGATCTCACGCAGCGCGATGGACAAGGGCTTTTCCTGCAGGCCCGGCTCCACCAGGGGGCCGACGTACTCGAGGATGCCGTCACCGAGCTGGTTGTAGTAATCGTTGATCTGACGGGCACGCTTGGCCGAGTAGATGACCAGCGCGTACTTCGACGAGGTGCGTGCGAGCAGCTCGTCGATCGGAGGATTCGTGATTCCGAGCGGTGTGTCATAGGCAGGCAGGGCGCCGTGGCTGGGGGTTGCGGACGCGACTGCGGGGGTGCTGCTCACTCGGTATCTCCTGAAATAGTTCTGGCTAGTGGATGTGAGAACTAGTGGTCTACCCGGACTGTTCCCGGGGTCCAACCAACAAGGATACCAACTCGTCGCACGATCGGCTGACATCCTCATTGACGATGACCTCGTCGAACTCGTCCTGAGCCTCGAGCTCGACCTTCGCGGTGGCGAGACGACGCTCCACCACTTCCGGCGATTCGGTGCCCCGGCCGGTCAAGCGCTCGACAAGTGCTTCCCAACTGGGCGGGGCCATGAAGACCAGAAGCGCCTCCGGCATCGCAGCCCGCACTGCCCGGGCGCCGGCGAGATCAACCTCGACCAGCACCGGTTTTCCCTGCTCGATGGCGCGGCGGACCGGTTCGGCTGGGGTCCCCGACAGCTGGAGACCACCGTGGATCTCCGCCCACTCGAGCAGCTCGCCCGACTCGATCATCCGCTGGAATTCGTCGCGAGAGGTGAAGCGGTAATCCTTGCCGTCCACCTCGCCCGGGCGTGGGTCCCGTGTCGTCGCGGACACGCTGAAGACGAGCTCCGGCAGCCGTTCCCGCAACAATCGCACCACGCTGGACTTACCGACAGCCGAGGGGCCGGCCAGGACAACCAGCCGACCCCTCCGCACTGCGGTCTTTCTTTCTGACACTCGAGCGTCAGCTACCACTGTCGTGCTCAGGCCTCGAAGTCGAACCTGGCGAGCAGGGCCTTACGCTGCCGATCGCCGAGGCCACGGAGGCGACGGGTCGGAGCGATCTCCAGCTCGGTCATGATCTCCTGCGCCTTGACCTTGCCCACCTTGGGCAGTGCCTCGAGCAACGCCGACACCTTCATCTTGCCCAAGATCTCGTCGTCCTCGGCGTCCTTGAGAACCTGCTTGAGGTCGGTGCCGCCACGCTTCAGGCGCTCCTTGAGCTCAGCCCTGGCTTTACGGGCAGCAGCTGCCTTCTCCAAAGCAGCAGCGCGCTGCTCATCAGTCAACTGGGGAAGGGCCACGGTTCCTCCGTCTCGTCGTTGGCAAATAGTCCAAACCACTGGATAACCAGCAGCGATAGCGACCGTACTCACGCCCGGCGCCGATTGCGAACCCACCCCCCGAGGTCAAAGCCGGATTCCGGTGGGCTATGAGAGTGCGGACTCGACCTCGTCACGAACCTTCACAGCGGCCGCACGCAGGGCCGTCACCGACGGACCCTCACGGAGAATACCGCGAGAACTGTTCGGCAGCAGCAACTTCCGGGAATCGGGAAAAATGTCCGCAAGGTCACGTGCTGTGGCACCCTGGGCACCCAGTCCCGGCGCCAAAATTGGTCCAGAAAAATCTGACAAATTCAGACCGTGTCCGCGTGTCGCACCGACGACCAGCCCGACCAGGTCGGATTCTGCCGCATTGCGCTCGGCCGCCGCATTCACCACGGACTGCGCCACCGACACGCCCCCGGCAACGTCAGCACCCTGCAACTCCCCGCCTTCGGGATTCGAGGTGCGAGCAAGCACGAACAGCCCGCGGCCCTGCTCCGCCGCCAGCGAGAGGGCCGGTTCGAGCGCACCGAACCCCAGATAGGGCGAGACCGTCACCGCATCGGAAGACAGCGCCGAGTCCGGGCCGAGCCACGACTGCGCGTAGGCGGCCATCGTCGACCCGATGTCACCGCGTTTGGCATCCGCGACGACGAGCGTCCCGGCCTCCCGGAGCACACAGATGGTGCGTTCGAGCACCGCGTACCCGGCCGAGCCGTACGCTTCGAAGAACGCCACCTGGGGCTTCACGACGGCCACCTCACCGACGAAGGCCTCCACGCAGATCTCGGCAAAGGCCTCGAGCCCCTCCGCATCGACGGGAAGGTTCCACGCCTCGAGCAACCCCGGGTGCGGGTCGATGCCGACGCACAGGCGGCCGCGGTGCTCGACCGCGGCCCTCAGCCGAGCACCCCACGCCTGGTCGTGGTGCCGGTCCGTCACGAGGTGAGCGAACCGGTGTCGGACCCCTCGAACGGGGCCGGTGAGCGCAGCCGGGCGTGCAACGCCTGCAGCGACTGAACGCCGATGTCGCCGCGGATTGCGGCCTCGATGCCCTGGACTGCAGCGGACGCGCCCTGCACGGTGGTGACGCAGGGGATGTTCACGCCGACGGCCGCGCTACGGATCTCGTACCCGTCCACCCGGGGACCGGAGTTGCCGTACGGGGTGTTGATCACCATGTCGACCTCACCGTCACGGATCTGGTCGACGATGGTGCGGGCGCCCTCCTCGAGGGGCTCGCCGGAGTGCTTGTGCACGTCCTCGCAGACGATGCCGTTGCGGCGCAGGACCGCCGCGGTGCCCTCTGTTGCGAGGATCCGGAAACCCAGGTCGGCCAGCCGCTTGACCGGGAAGATCAGCGACCGCTTGTCCTTGTTTGCGACCGACACGAACACCGACCCGGAGATGGGGAGTGAACCGTATGCAGCTGTCTGACTCTTGGCGAACGCGGTGCCGAAGTCGGCGTCGATACCCATAACCTCGCCCGTCGACTTCATCTCGGGGCTCAGCAGTGTGTCCACCCCGGTGCCGTCGGCGCGCCGGAACCGGTTGAACGGGAGAACCGCCTCCTTGACGGCGACGGGTGCGTCCGCGGGGGTGAAACCACCGTCACCGGTGGCCGGGAGGAGTCCGGTTTTCCGCAACTCCGCGATGGTCTCGCCGAGCATGACGCGTGCGCAGGCCTTGGCCAGTTGCACGGCCGTGGCTTTCGACACGAACGGTACGGTCCGGCTGGCACGGGGGTTGGCCTCGAGGACGTACAGGATGTCGTCCTTGAGGGCGTACTGCACATTGAGCAGCCCCTTGACGCCGATACCCTTCGCGAGCGCCTCCGTCGAACGGCGGACGTTCTCGAGGTCGGCGCGCCCGAGGGTGATCGGGGGCAAGGCGCACGCCGAGTCGCCGGAGTGAATGCCGGCTTCCTCGATGTGTTCCATCACTCCCCCGATGTACACCTCGTTCCCGTCGCAGAGTGCGTCGACGTCGATCTCGATGGCGTCTTCCAGGAACCGGTCGACCAGTACGGGCCGGTCGTCGGAGATCTCGGTGGCGCGGGAGATGTAGCTTTCGAGGGAGGCCTCGTCGTAGACGATTTCCATGCCGCGGCCACCGAGCACGTAGGACGGTCGCACGAGCACCGGGTATCCGATGCCGGCGGCGATGTCGCGGGCACCGGCGAACGTGGTTGCCGTTCCGAACTTGGGCGCCGGCAATCCCGCCTCTACCAATACCTTGCCGAACTCGCCACGGTCCTCGGCGAGGTCGATGGCCTCGGGGCTGGTGCCGACGATGGGCACACCTGCGGCTTTCAGCCGTTTCGCCAGACCCAACGGTGTCTGTCCGCCGAGCTGCACGATCACGCCGGCGACGGTGCCGGACAGCGACTCCGCCCGGTACACCTCGAGCACGTCCTCGAACGTGAGCGGCTCGAAGTACAGCCGGTCGGCGGTGTCGTAGTCGGTGGAGACGGTCTCCGGGTTGCAGTTGACCATCACCGTCTCGTAACCGGCCTCGGACAACGTCAGGGCCGCGTGGACACAGGAATAGTCGAACTCGATGCCCTGACCGATGCGGTTGGGGCCCGAACCGAGGATGAGGACCTTCGGACGCTCCGTCTGCGGAGCCACCTCCGACTCGGCCTCCGGATCGAGCTCGTAGGTGGAGTAGTGGTACGGCGTCTTCGCCTCGAACTCGGCTGCACAGGTATCCACGGTCTTGTAGACGGGGTGGATGTTCCACTGCTCGCGCAGCGCCCGAACGGAATCTTCGTCACCCAGCTCGGGGCGAAGCGCCGCAACCTGCCGGTCGGAGAACCCGTGGTGCTTGGCGCGCCGCAGCACGCGCTCGTCCACCTTGTCGACCTCGCGCAGCTCGCTACCGAGCTCGTGGATCTGCAACATCTGGTCGAGGAACCAGGGATCGATTCCCGTGGCATCGAACAACTGCTCGATGGTGGCACCGAGACTCATGGCCTTCTCGATGCCGTACAGCCTGCCCTCGTGCGGCACGGCGAGCTCGGCGAGCAGCGTGTCCAGGTTCTCGGTGGCCACCTGCGGCCCGGTCCAGAATCCGGTCTGCTTCGTCTCCAGCGAGCGCATGACCTTCCCGAGCGCCTCGGTGAAGTTACGGCCGATCGACATGGCCTCACCGACCGACTTCATCGTGGTGGTGAGAGTCGCGTCGGCACCGGGGAACTTCTCGAACGCGAAGCGGGGAGCCTTCACCACCACGTAGTCGAGCGTGGGTTCGAAACACGCAGGGGTTTCCTTGGTGATGTCGTTGACGATCTCGTCGAGGGTGTAGCCGATGGCGAGCTTCGCCGCGATCTTCGCGATCGGGAAGCCCGTCGCCTTGGACGCCAGCGCACTCGACCGCGACACCCGCGGATTCATCTCGATGACGACGAGGCGGCCGTCGGCCGGGTCCATCGCGAACTGAATGTTGCAACCACCGGTGTCGACGCCGACCTCGCGCAGGATGTCGATCGACAGGTCGCGCATCGCCTGGTACTCGCGGTCGGTGAGAGTCATCGCTGGCGCGACGGTCACCGAGTCACCGGTGTGCACGCCGACGGGATCGACGTTCTCGATGGAGCAGACGATGACCACGTTGTCGCGGCCGTCGCGCATCAGCTCGAGTTCGTATTCCTTCCACCCGAGAATCGATTCCTCGATGAGCACGTTGGCGGTGGGCGACGCGGCCAGTCCGCCACCGGCGATGCGGGCGAGGTCCTCGTCGTCGTACGCCATGCCCGACCCCAGGCCACCCATGGTGAACGACGGCCGGACCACCACCGGGAAGCCGAGTTCGGCCACCGTGTCGCGGACCTCGTCCATCGTGTAGCAGACCCGGGACCGGGCCGACTCGCCACCGACCTTGGCGACGATGTCCTTGAATTTCTGGCGGTCCTCGCCGCGTTGGATCGCTTCGAAGTCGGCGCCGATCAGTTCGACGTCGTACTTCTCGAGGATCCCCTGCTCGTGCAGGGCCACTGCGGTGTTGAGCGCGGTCTGACCACCGAGGGTCGCGAGAACCGCGTCGATGGGGTGACCGTTCGCGGCCTCGAGGGCGATGACCTTCTCGACGAACTCCGCCGTGATCGGCTCCACGTAGGTGGAGTCGGCGAACTCGGGGTCCGTCATGATGGTGGCCGGGTTCGAGTTGACGAGGCTGACCCGCAGGCCCTCTTCGCGCAGCACCCGGCACGCCTGCGTACCGGAGTAGTCGAACTCGCAGGCCTGGCCGATGACGATCGGGCCGGAGCCGATCACCAGGATGTGGGAGAGATCTGAACGGCGTGGCATTACTTCTTGACTCCCTCGAGCAGGCTGGTGAATCGGTCGAACAGGTAAGCAGCATCGTGCGGGCCGGCGGCGGCCTCAGGGTGATACTGCACCGAGAAGGCCGAGCCGTCGAGCAGACGGACTCCTTCGACGGCGCCGTCGTTGGCGCAGGTGTGGCTGATCACCGCCCTGCCGAAGGGCGTGTCGAATTCCTGCCCGGCCTCGCCTTCGAGCGCGAACCCGTGATTCTGTGCGGTGATCGCGATGCGTCCGGTTTCGTGTTCGATCACTGGGACGTTGATTCCGCGGTGACCGAACTTCATTTTGTAGGTGCCGAGGCCCAGCGCGCGGCCCAGGATCTGATTGCCGAAGCAGATACCGAACAGTGGCAGGCCCTGCCCGATTACTTCCTTCGTGAGATGTACGGCGCCGTCCGCGGTGGCCGGGTCGCCCGGACCGTTCGAGAGGAACACGCCGTCGGCCTTCAGATCGAGGATCTGCTCGAGCGTCGAATCGGACGGCAGAACGTGTACGCGGATACCCCGCTCGGCGAACATGCGCGGGGTGTTGGTCTTGATACCCAAGTCGATCGCGGCGACCGTGAAGCGGGCCTCTCCCCCGGTCGGCTCGACGACATACCCGCTGGTGGTGCTGACCTCGCCCGCGAGATCGGCACCGAGCATCGACGGCTGGCTCTTCACGCGCTCCAGCAACACCTCCGTTTCGGCGAGCGCATCTCCGGAGAACACTCCGGCCCGCATCGACCCCCGGGTGCGCAGGTGGCGCACGAGGGCGCGGGTGTCGATGCCGGCGATCCCCACGACACCCTGCTTCACCAGTTCGTCCTGTAGAGACCCGGTCGCGCGCCAGCTCGAGGTGCGGCGCGCAGGATCGCGGACAACGTAACCGGCTACCCAGATCTTCGCTTCCGCACTGCTCCCGGTGGGACCGACGGACTCGTCGTCTTCGTCGTTCCAGCCGGTGTTGCCGATCTGGGGCGCCGTGGCCACCACGATCTGGCGGTGATAGCTGGGGTCGGTCAGTGTCTCCTGGTAGCCGGTCATGCCGGTGCTGAAGACGGCCTCGCCCAGTGTCTGCCCGACGGCACCGAACGTGGTGCCGCGAAAGATCCGGCCGTCCTCGAGGACCAGTACTGCCGAGTCGGTGTCATAGCCGCTCATGCGTTCTCTCCGTTCTGCTCGACCTCGCCAGAGCTCGCCGCATTCGCTGAATCTTCACTGTCTGTGGTGCCGCCCGACTCGCCCGAGTTGATCCAGACGGGGTAGACGGACTTGTCGTCGCTGCGGAATCCGGTGTCGATCTCGGTGCCGGACGGCAGTGCCCATCGGATCACCAGGAGTCCGTCTTTGCTCATGACCTTGCCGGCGAGGCCCCGCTCCGTGCGCACCGCACGAATCGCGTCCTGCGGAATCCAGATCGCCGAGGCGCCGTCCCTTTCGAGCAGGATGCCGGAGTGGTACCGCGAGATTTCACCGGTGGCCCGGAACCCGAGATCCCCGACCGCAATTCGGTCCTGCCAGCTGGGTGCAAGCGTGCTGCCGACGTAGAGTCCGGTCGCCGGCGCGATCGTCTGCGCACCCAGGTGGGCAGGAACGGACGGCAGCTGACCGATGCGGTCGGCCTGCCGACGGGCCCGGCCACGCCATCCGACGTACATGAGGTAGATCGCCAGAGCCCAGAAGGCGGCCAGCCCGACGATCCAGAGGATTCTCTCCATCACTGTCCTCCGCCGCTGCGTACGGGAGTGCGGACGTCACCGTTCCGCGCGGTGACCCGGCCCCGGAGGATGGTGGTGGTGACCCGCGCCGGCAGCGTCATCGACTCGTACGGCGTGTTGGACGCCACGCTGGCGAGTGCGGGACCGTGCACAGTCCATTCGGCATCCGGATCGACCAGCACCAGGTTGGCCGGTTCACCGACGGCGATGGGCCGCCCCTGGTCGTCGAGTCCGACGATCTCTGCGGGACGTTCGCTCATCACGCGGGCCACCCCACGCCAGTCGAGCAGGCCCGGCCGGACCATGGTCATCGCGACGATCGACAGCGCCGTCTCCAGCCCCAGCATGCCGGGACGGGCCGCGGCGAATTCGCAGCACTTGTCCTGCTCGGCGTGCGGGGCGTGATCGGTGGCGACGCAGTCGATGACCCCCTCGGCGAGACCGGCGCGCAACGCCGCGACATCACTGGCTTCGCGCAGCGGCGGGTTCACCTTGTTGACGGCGTCGTACGTTTCGAGACGGGAGTCGTCGAGGAGCAAATGGTGCGGCGTCACCTCGGCGGTGATCGAAATGCCCTGCCCTCGCGCCCATTTCACCAACTCGACCGTTCCGGCGGTGGAGGCATGGCAGATGTGGACACGGGCGCCGGCATCCCGGGCGAGCAGCGCATCACGGGCGACGATCGATTCCTCGGCTGCACGAGGCCAGCCGGCCAGGCCCAGCCGGGCCGCGGTCGGGCCTTCGTGGGCGACGGCACCGACGGTCAGCCGGGGTTCTTCTGCGTGCTGGGCGATGAGCACACCGAGCGAGCTCGAGTACTCGAGGGCGCGGCGCATGAGCAGTGGGTCGTAGACGCAATGACCGTCGTCCGAGAACATCCGGACCCGGCCGGATCCTGCGGCCATCGTCGCCATCTCGGCGAGTTGCTTCCCCGCGAGCCCGACGGTGACGGCCCCGACCGGATGCACGTCGACGAGCCCGACTTCCTGCCCGCGGCGCCACACGTGGTCGGTGACAACCACCGAGTCGGCGACGGGGCTGGTGTTGGCCATGGCGAACACTGCCGTGTACCCACCGAGCGCAGCCGCAGCCGAACCGGAATCGATGGTTTCGGTGTCTTCGCGGCCCGGCTCACGCAAATGTGTGTGCAAATCGACGAATCCGGGCAGCAGAATCTGGCCGGCCGCATCGATGACCTCGGTTTCTGCAGCAGCGGACTTCGCGGCGTCCGCGCCGATCGCAGCGACGAGTCCGTCGTCGAGCAGCACATCGGTGGGTTCGCCCTCGCCGTACAGCAACGCGTTCTTGATGAGCACTGTCTCTCCTGTTTCTGTCGAGTTGCTCATCCGGCAACTTCCTCGGCACCGACCAGCAGTCGGAACAGCACGGCCATACGCATGTGCACTCCGTTGGTGACCTGTTGCAGCACAGCGGCTCTCGGAGAGTCGGCGACTGCGGAGGCGATTTCCATACCGCGCAGCATCGGGCCCGGATGCAACACGACGGCATGCTCTGGGAGCAGAGCGAGGCGCTTCTCGGACAGTCCGTAATTGATCGAGTACTCACGCTGGGACGGGAAGAATCCCCCGTTCATCCGTTCCGCCTGCACGCGCAGCATCAGGACCGCATCGAGCCCGGGGAGTTCGGCGTCGAACGAGTGGGCCACCGTGACCGGCCAGGACGAGGCCCCGACCGGAAGCAGCGTGGGCGGTGCCACGAGAACGACCTCCGCACCGAGCATCGACAGCAGCAGCGCGTTGGACCTGGCCACCCGGCTGTGCAGGATGTCACCCACGATGGCGATGCGCTTGCCCTCGATGTCCCCGAGGCGCTGCCGCAGCGTCAGTGCATCGAGCAGCGCCTGGGTGGGATGCTCATGGGTGCCGTCCCCCGCGTTGATGATCGCCGGTCCGCCGTCGTGGCCGGCCGTCCACGAGGCGATCTGGTGAGCGGCGCCCGAAGCCGGATGGCGCACGATCAGCGCGTCGGCGCCCGCGGCACGCAACGTCATGGCCGTATCACGCAGCGATTCGCCCTTCGAGACCGACGAGCTCGAGGCGCTGACATTGATGACATCCGCGCTCATCCACTTGCCCGCGACCTCGAAGGACACCCGGGTCCGTGTCGAGTTCTCGAAGAACACGGTCATGACGGTGCGGCCGCGCAGGGTCGGCAGCTTGTGGACCTCGCGCCCGAGGAGGGCCTGTTCGAAGCGCTCCGCCTCGTCGAGAAGCTCGACCGCCGATCCTCGGGTCAGGTCCGCAATCGACAACAGGTGCTTCACTTAGCTCTTTCCCCCGGAGATCATGACCTCGTCACGGCCGTCGTGTTCGCCCAGGAGAACCTTGACGTCCTCGGTTCGGGCGGTCGGCACGTTCTTCCCCACGTAGTCGGCGCGCAACGGCAGCTCCCGATGGCCGCGGTCGACGAGGACCGCGAGCTGAACTGCGCGTGGCCGTCCCAGGTCACGCAGGGCATCGAGTGCCGATCGGACGGTGCGACCTGAAAACAGCACGTCGTCGACCAGCACCACCAGTGCGTTGTCGACACCGCCCTCAGGGACGGAGGTCCGCTCGAGCGGGCGGTGCGGCTTGGTGCGCAGGTCGTCGCGGTAGAGGGTGATGTCGAGTGAACCGACCGGCGGACGCACGCCGGAGAATTCTTCGATTTTTGCGGCAAGGCGCGCCGCGAGGGTCGTGCCGCGGGTGGGTATCCCGATGAGGACGACGCGAGGCGCTTCACCGTCGGCGGCGTCGATCGCGGTCTTCTCGATGATCTGATGCGCGATACGCGCAATGGTGCGGCCTACATCCGCTGCGGACAACAACTCACGCGCGGGCTCGACTGCCGGTGACGACTTCGGTGTTGCTTCTGCCGGTTCCTCGGCAGGGCGGGACCCTTCGGGCACGCGCATACAACGACCTCCTTCTCCGCCTCACTGGACGGATCGTTAAAGGATGCCTGACGCGGCCAGCTTAGCAGCGCGCCGAGTTGCGCCAGGCCGGGGCCCCGGCCTCCGGTTCCCGCGCGCCACTCGGCCTGAGGGGCTCCGCGGGACCGGAGTGAGGCAGATGAACCTACGAACGCGGATCTTCCGGCTCGTCGCTTCCTGGTTCGGCACGCCGGGAGGTGGCCGCGGCAGCCGACCGCACCTGCGGGGCAACCAGTACGACCTGGCCGAGGACGCCGTTGACGAATCCCGGCGAGTCGTCGGTGGAAAGCTGTTTGGCCAGCTCGACCGCTTCGTCCACCGCCACGACGGGCGGGACATCGGTGGCATGGAACAGCTCCCACACTGCGATCCGCAGAATCGCCCGGTCCACCGCCGGTAGCCGCTCGAGCGTCCAGTCCTGCAGGTGCGAGGAGATCACCGCATCGATCCGGTCGAGGTTTTCGGCCACGCCGGTGACCACGGTGACGGTGTACGGAGCGACGGGCGCAACGGACTCGTCCTTGCCGGACATGTCCGCCCGCTCGGTCGCGAGATCGACCGGGTCGAGGTCGCGCGCTTCCGCTTCGAAGAGGAAGTCGACGGCGCGCTTACGGGCCTTGTGCCGTGCGCCGAGCTTCTTATGGGTACCGGACACTCAGGAATTCACACGCCCGAGGTAGTTGCCGTCGCGGGAGTCGACCTTCAACTTGTCGCCGGTGTTGATGAACAGCGGCACCTGGATTTCGGCACCGGTCTCGAGGGTGGCGGGCTTGGTGCCACCGGTCGAGCGGTCGCCCTGCAGACCCGGATCGGTGTGCTTGACCTCGAGCTCCACCGTGACGGGCAGCTCGACGAAAAGCGGAACGTCCTCGTGCACGGCGACCTGGACCGCCATGTTCTCGAGCATGAAGCGTGCACCGTCGCCGACCGTCGCCTCGTTGATCGAGATCTGGTCGTAGGTGTCACCGTCCATGAAGATGTAGTCGCTGCCGTCGTGGTAGAGGTACGTCATGTCGCGTCGGTCGACGGTGGCAGTCTCGACCTTGACGCCGGCGTTGAAGGTCTTGTCGACGACCTTGCCCGACAGCACGTTCTTCAGCTTGGTTCGCACGAATGCGGGGCCCTTGCCCGGCTTGACGTGCTGGAACTCGATAATCGTCCACAGCTGGCCCTCGATCTGCAGGACCAGGCCGTTCTTGAAATCACTAGTGGAAGCCACTTGCTTCGCGTCTCCTCGATAAGGTCGAAACCGTCTACACGACAGTCAGGTCTTTGGTGGTGAGGGTGAGTAGCTCCGGACCCTGCTCCCGGACCACGAGCGTGTCCTCGATCCGCACGCCTCCGCGCCCGGAGAAATACACGCCCGGCTCGACGGTCACCGCCGCACCGTCCAGAAGTGTACCGGTGCCCAGCTTGCCGATTCCGGGTGCTTCGTGGATTTGCAGGCCGACGCCGTGCCCGAGCCCGTGCAGGAACAGCTCTCCGTAGCCTGCTTCCTCGATCACGCTGCGGGCTGCCGCGTCGACGGCGGTGACCTCGGCGCCCGGCCGCAGGGCGGCACATCCGGCCGCCTGCGAGCGGGCGACCAGGGCGTACACCTCGCGCTGCCAGTCGGCTGCCTGTTCGAGGATGTACGTGCGCGTCATATCCGAGTGGTAGCCGCCGACCTCGGCCCCGAAATCCAGTTTGACGAAGTCGCCGCGCTGCAGCACTGCCGAGGTGGGACGGTGGTGGGGAATTGCCGAATGGGCACCCGCCGCGACGATCGTCTCGAACGAAATGCCGTCGGCACCGTGATCGAGCATCAGAGCCTCGAGCTCGCGCCCCACCTCTTTCTCGGTGCGTCCCGGCCGGAGTCCGCCACGCTCGAGAAGGACGGCGAGCGCGGCGTCGGCGGCAGTGCACGCGGCCCGGAGCAACGCCACTTCGTAATCGTCCTTCACCATGCGTAGCTCCTCCACCAGCCCGGGAACCGGCTCCAGGCGCGTATCCGGGGCGAGCAGCGACCACGCGGCGAACTCGTCCACCGTGACGACATGACTTTCGAAGGCGAGCGACGACGCCGTCCGGCGGGCGACCGACTCGACGAGGTGGGCGGCGCTGGCGCGGGCGATTTCGGCCCGGAGGTCGGGTACCTGTTCGGCCACCTGGGTGAGGTAGCGCCCGTCCGTGCAGATCACCGTGCGTTCCTCGGCGCCGTCGGCGTCCGCCGCGTCGACGAGCACTGCGGCATTGGACCCGGTGAAGCCGGTGAGGTACCGCACGTTCACCAGGTCCGTCACGAGAAGTGCGTCGAGATCGCGGGCGGCGAGCGCCGCGCGCAGTGCCGCGCGCCGCGAACCATGATCAGCAGGCATGACAGCAAACGTACCGGCATTGCCACCCGCCCCGCTGCCGAGGGACACGACCCGCGCGGCGGCGCCGAGATCGACCACCGTCGGCGGGGAGAACAGGTTGCAGACAGCGCGTCTGTGGGTTAGACCACACGCCGGAAAACCTTCTCGTTACGCTGTGCCCATGAATGCGTGGGTGGTACGCGGCCTCGGGATGGCCCTGATACATATTTTGGTTCGTGTGTTGCTCGGTGCGGCGATCACACAGTGGCCCCTCCAAGGTTCGATCCTGAGGTGGGTGGCTCTGCTGGTCGTGGTGTTGGTGGCGTTGATCTGGGCGGGTATCGACGGCATCCGGGACCGGCATCGCAACCCGGACCCCGACCAGGGTGCCGACCTCACCATGCTGTGGCTGAAGGCAGCGTTGCTCGGCGGCATCGTTGCGGGGGTCGGCAGCTGGCTGGCCGATCTGTTGCCCTCCCTCAACGTCACGCAGAACTCGTTCTTCTTCGAAATCACCTCCGGTGCCGCGTTCACCGTCCTGCTCATCTTCGTTCCGGCCATGCTGGCCGTCTTCCTGGGCCGTTTCTTTGCCGGGCGTGAAGCCAAGAAGGCATCGCAGGGGCGTGGCGGCGACCGAGATGACCGGCGGGGTGCCGGATCGGCGGCAGGCGCAGCAGCGGGAGGTACGGCAGCTGCTGCTGTCGCCGACGACAACGGCTATGGGCAGCACTATCCGGACGGAACGTACGACCAGACCGGTTACGCCGATCCCGATGCCGACACCGCGGTTTTCGAACCGGTACACAACTACCGCCAGGACACCTCGGACCTCGATGCCGGCGAGGGGCAGGACACCACCTGGCAGGAACCCGTCGACCTCGGCAAGCGCAATCCCGAAGAGCCGAAACGCGGCGAGTAGACCGCACTCGTCGGTCGAATCCGAAGACGCCGCCGCGGCGGAGGTGAGCAGGGTGCTTGCCTCCGCCGCGGCGTGTCTCGGCGTCAGAGAAGTGCCGTGTCGCTGGGTCAGAGAAGGACTGCGCCGCCGGCGGTCTCCTCGCGGGCGACGGCCGAGTACGCCGCGACGAGCAATGACGGGTCAGGGCCCTCCAGACGTCCGGGCTTTGCCAGTCCGTCGAGAACCACGAACCGCAGCACGCCGGCGCGGTTCTTCTTGTCGGTCTGCATTCCCTCGACCAGCTGACCGAACGCGTCCGCGTCGTACGTCGTGGGGAGCCCGACCAGTTCGAGGATCCGGCGGTGCCGATCGGCGGTCTCGTCGTCGAGCCGGCCGGCCAGACGGCCGAGCTCGGCCGCAAACACCAGTCCGACCGACACCGCGGCGCCGTGACGCCAGCGGTAGCGCTCGCGCCGCTCGATCGCATGACCCAGCGTGTGCCCGTAGTTGAGGATTTCCCGCAGATCGGATTCGCGGAGATCGGCCGCCACAACTTTGGCCTTCACCTCCACCGAACGCTTGATCAGTTCCGGCAGCACGGACCCGGTCGGGTCGAGCGCCGCCTCGGGGTCACTCTCGATGAGGTCGAGGATGACGGGGTCGGCGATGAATCCGGTCTTGATGACCTCCGCCATCCCGGCGACGATCTCGTTGCGGGGCACGGTCTCCAGTGTCACGAGGTCGATGAGCACGGCCGACGGCTCGTGGAACGAACCGACAAGGTTCTTGCCCGCCTCGGTGTTGATTCCTGTCTTTCCGCCGACCGCGGCGTCGACCATGGCGAGCAAGGTCGTCGGCACATGGACCACCCGCACTCCGCGCATCCAGGTGGCTGCGACGAATCCGGCGAGGTCGGTGGCCGCGCCGCCGCCCAGGGAGACCACGGCGTCACTGCGGGTAAGTCCGATCCGGCCGAGCACCTCCCAGCAAAAGCCGGCCACGGCCAGATCTTTGCCGTCCTCGGCGTCCGGGATTTCGATCCGGTGAGCGTCGATGCCCTTCTCGGCGAGTGCCGCCCGCACTGCCTCCGCCGTTTCGGCCAGCGGCGGCTGATGGAAGATCGCCACCGTCCTGGTTCCGGCGAGCTCGTCCACCAGCTCACCGAGCAGACCACGCCCGATGATCACCGGGTAGGGGTGTGCCGTCTGCACCTGTACACGTACCGGTTCGGTCACTGTCTGCTCCGCTCCGTCTCGTCCGATGTTCTCGGATCACCTGTTCCGCCGGGGTCGCACCTCATCCGGCAAGCTTCGCGACCAACTGCTGCACCACCCGCGCGGGGCTACGTCCGTCCGTCCGTATCCGAATGGACGCCACCTCGCGGTACAACGGCCGACGTTTGCGCATCAACTCGGCGTACTTTTCGCGGGGGTCGCCACCGGCGAGCAGGGGACGTGCAGTACTTGTTCCTGTCCGTTTCAGGCCTTCACCCACGCTGATCTCCAGATAGATCACCGTGTGGCCCTTCAGGAGTGCCCGAGTGCGCTCGGACAGTATCGAGCCGCCTCCGAGCGAGACGATACCCTCCGAACTCTCGATCGCCTTGCGGACGATCTCCTCCTCGAGGGCGCGGAATGCGGGCTCGCCGTCTTCGACGAAGATCTCCGCGATGGTGCGCCCCGCTTCCTCCTCGACCGCCGCATCGGTGTCGAAGAGCGGCAGGTCGAGGGCCTGCGCAAGACGTCGGCCGATGGTCGACTTACCCGCTCCCGGGGGGCCGACGAGCACAGCTTTCGGTGCCACGGCCCGTCACCGCCTCGTTTCGACGGCGGACGCGGCGGTCATCGCGCGAGCCGCGCGGCGACACCGGAGGCGTAACGCTCGAAGTTCGCGGCCGTCTCGGCAATGGAGTCGCCGCCGAACTTCTCGAGTGCAGCCTGGGCCACAACCAGCGCGACCATGGCCTCCGCCACGACACCTGCGGCGGGCACGGCGCACACGTCGGAGCGCTGATGAATCGCGACGGCTTCTTCACCCGTCGACATGTCGACGGTGGAAAGGGCGCGGGGAACGGTCGAGATCGGCTTCATCGCGGCGCGGACGCGCAATGCCTCACCGTTGGTCATGCCGCCCTCGAGCCCGCCGGCGCGATTGGTGGATCGCAGGATGCCATCGGGGCCCGGGCGCATCTCGTCGTGTGCCTGGCTGCCGCGGCGGCGGGCAGTCTCGAAACCGTCGCCGACCTCGACACCCTTGATCGCCTGAATGCCCATGAGCGCCGATGCGAGCCGGGCGTCGAGGCGATCCGCGCCACTGATGAACGAGCCGAGACCCACGGGGAGCCCGTGCACGACCACCTCGACGACCCCGCCGAGGGTGTCGCCGTCGCGCTTGGCCGCTTCGATCTCGGCGATCATCGATTCCTCGGCTGCCTTGTCGAATGCGCGCACCGGGCTGGCATCGATCGCCGCGATGTCGAACGCCGTCGGCTCCACACCGACGTACGGATCGGACGCACCGATGGAAATGACGTGTGAGAGCACCTCGACGCCGAATACCTGGCGGAGGAAGTTGCGGGCGAAGGTCGCGGCCGCGACGCGCGCCGCGGTTTCACGCGCGCTCGCCCGTTCGAGAACGGGACGGGCGTCGTCGAAACCGTACTTGAGCATGCCGGAGTAATCGGCGTGCCCGGGTCGCGGTCGGGTGAGGGGTGCGTTCCGCGCCTGATCGGCGAGCAGGTCGGGATCCACCGGATCGGCAGACATGATGGTTTCCCACTTGGGCCACTCGGTGTTGCCCACCTCGACCGCGATGGGCCCGCCGAGCGTCCGACCGTGGCGCACACCTCCGACGATGGTGACCTTGTCGGCCTCGAACTTCATGCGTGCGCCGCGCCCGTAACCGAGACGCCGTCGCGCGAGTTGAGTCGAGATGTCCTGGGACGTCACTTCGACGCCCGCAACCATTCCCTCGAGCATCGCAACGAGGGCGGGACCATGGGATTCTCCGGCAGTTATCCAGCGCAGCACGACCAATATCCTTCCACGTCGCCGCGACCCGCAGTGACGGTGGCCCTCCCAACCCGGCGCGGACCGAAGGCGGCGCTCACGGAAGGTGCGTGGCCAGCAGCGCGAGGACGGTCGCGGCGCACATGGCCGGCCCGTGGGGAACGCTCGTCGGAGAAGCCGCGTCGGGCTCCGGGCGCGAAGGCCGCGACCGTGCCCTGACCAGTGCGACGCACCCCGCAGCGGCCGTGAACGCCGGTGCCAGGAGGGCGGCCCACACCCACGCTCCTCCCCCACCCAGTGCGGCCAGCGCGCCCACACCCAGCGCGAGCTTGACATCGCCCGCCCCCAGCGATCCGGGCGCGCAGAGATACAGAAGGAGATACGCCGCCGCGAGCAGTACACCCCCGATCACTGCAGCCGGCGCCTGACCGGTAAACCCCGCAAGGACGACGACCACCGCGAATCCGGGCAGAGTCAGGATGTTCGGCAATCTGCGCGCACACCAGTCCGTGGCGGCGAGGCTGACGCACCACCATCCCAGCAGGACAGCGGCAGGTACCAACGCGGGTTCCGGTTCCCGGCCCGAGGATCCGCACCACACCGCGACCGCCACGCCCGCGGCGCACGAACTTTCACACCATCCGCGTCGCACGGCCGCGTCGCCGACGAACCTCGTCGCCGTACGCCGCGCGCACCATCCTGCGCCTGCGCCGGCGAGCACGCCGACCGAGATGAGCCACCACATGGACACAGCGTGACCGGTGCTCGGCAAGCCTCGTCGTCGACGACGTGCAGAAATTCCCTGGCCTGTGGAGAAACCGGGGCCTGTGGACAACTAGCCCAATGCGGCCGCCATGGCCTCTCTCGGCGCAGGCCGGCCGGTAAACTGCTCCACTTGCCCGAAGGCCTGGTGGAGGAGCATCGACAACCCGCCGACCACCGTTCCACCGGCAGCCTCCACTGCCGCGGCCAACGGCGTCGGCCACGGGTCGTAGATCGCGTCGAGCACGAACGGCGCCTGTCCGAGGACATCCGCACAGTCGATGATTGCGGCGGACGGCACGGTGCTGACGAGGGCGGCCGCTCCGGCGCACCGCGCGGCAAGTTCGCGGCTGTCGAAGCCGAGGAGTCGAACCTCGAGACCGATCGCCTCGGCACAGGCCAGCGCGCCCGCGGCCCGACCCTCGTTCCGGGCCACCACGGTGACGCTCTTCACACCCATGTCGGCGAGTGCCACCAGCGCCGGCCTCGCCGTCCCGCCCGCGCCCACGACCACGGCGTCGGCTCCGGCAATAGTGCCGATCCCGCCCGCGGTCAAAGCACCCCGGACGCCGTCCACATCGGTGCAGTCCGCACGCCATCCGCCCTCGATGCGAACCAGCGTGTTGGCGGAGCCGATCGTCACCGCGCGCTCGGTCCGCTCGGTGGCGAAGTCGAGCGCCGCAATCTTGCCCGGCATCGTGACCGACAGGCCCACCCATTCCGGGCCGAGACCGGACACGAGACCCGGAAGACGTTCCCCGTCGCATTCGATGCGCTCGTAGGTCCAGTCGGTCAGGCCCAGCGCCCGATACGCCGCGAGATGCAGCTGCGGAGACCGGGAGTGGGCGATCGGGCTTCCCAGGACAGCAGCCTTGCGTGCCGACTTCACGTCACCGTCCACTGTCGAGGATCCCGTTGTTCAGCGCCTGGTCGATGTTGGACAAGTGCTCCTCATAACTCTTGGTGAACAGCGTCGTTCCCTTCGCGTCCACGGTCACGAAATAGATCCAGTCCCCCTGCTCCGGGGATTCGACGGCCTGCAGGGCCGCGATACTCGGCGACGAGATCGGGGTGGCCGGCAAGCCGGGGCTGGCGTAGGTATTCCACGGGGTGACCGTCGCCCGATCCGCATCGGTGGTGGCCAACTCCGTCGTGTCGAGCGCATAGTTGACCGTCGAGTCGAACTGCAGCGCCTGGTTGACCGCCAGCCGGTTCAAGATGACGCGCGCCACCTTCGCGAAGTCTTCGGGCATCGCCTCCCGCTCCACCAGCGACGCGGCGATGAGCATCCGGTAGGGGGAAAGGCCCACCACGTTTCCCGCGGTGAGGATGCCCGTCTCCTCGTAGCTCGCCGCGCTCTCGGTCACGAGCTTCCGTAGGATCTCGGCAGCACCGGCCGTCGGATCGAAATCCCAGCTGCCGGCGGCGATGAGACCCTCGAGCTGCCGGTCCCGGTCGGGTACGCCGGCGACGGCATCTCTGGCCCAGTCCGGTACGCCGAGTGCGCCGATGTCGCCCGCACCGGCGTTGTTGAGTTCGTCGTAGCTGATGCACCGTTCCTGCCCGGCCTCGCCCAGGCAGCTTGCCTCCGAGATGAGGGTGTAGATCCCCTTCTTCACTGCACCCGTCTGCACGTCGGTGGTGTCGTGGAGCTGACGGCCCTCCGAAATGATCATCTGGCCCACACGCGACGCCGGATCGACGAGTTCTCGGACGGCGTCCACGGCAGGGATCTGGGTCGAGAGACTGTAGAAACCGGGCTGCACCGAATTCATCGCAGTGTTCTGGACCGCGGCGTTGAAGAAGGCCGATCCGCTGGCCACCACGTCTCGCTCGGCCAGCGTGGTCGCGATCTCCTCCGCGGTGTCCCCCGCATGGACCTGGACCACGACTTCGGGTCCGCCCGGACCCGGGTAGTCGGCCGGGGCGTCCGGGCCACCGAAAAAGAGCTTGCCGCCGACGAAGACCATTCCCGCCAAGACGACCAGAACGACTGCGGCCGCCAGCGCTCCGAGGATCTTGCCCCTGCGTGCCCGGCCGCGGGACTTCTGCTCGCGTCGCGCGTGCACGCGCGACGGCGGGGCGGGACGCTCGACGGGAACGGCGGCAATGACCTGTGTTTCGGCCTCGTCGAACGCGTCGTCGGCTCTCTCGTACGGTGCGTCACGTCGCCCCTCGACGGAGACATGGTCGTCGACCGGCAGGCCGTCGTACTCGCGTTCGTGAACGTCGCGCTCGTCATACGCAGGCTCGCCATACGCAGCCTGGTCATACGCAGCTTCGTCGTACGCTGACCGGTCGTACGTGTGCTCATGGGCGTGCTCGTCGAGAGGGTCCTCACGGTAGCGATGCACGGGCTCGTGGTGCGCTGGCTCCGTGTGGGCCCCGTCGTGGCGCGCGAGGTAGTCGGGACCGGGCGGGTGGTAGCCGTACATACGATCATCGAGCGCGGAATCGGCGTAGCCGGTGCGGTGGTGACCGAGTTCGGCCGCTTCGGCACGGTCCGGAAAATCAGCGCGCTCGGGGCCAGACTCGTACTCGACCGGTTCGTCTTCGTCGAGATAGCGGTGTCGCCGCGGTTCACGGGGAGGATAGTCGAAACCAGGCTGTTCCCCTGCCGGCCGCCGATGATTGCTCACTGGCCCGCCTCCGGTTGCTGCCTGTCCCCGACCGAATCCCCTGCATTCACCGACCTGCTCCGCTCGTCCAACCACCCCTGCAAGATCGCCACCGCCGCGGCCTGGTCGATCACCGTACGCTGGCTTCTCGCACTGACACCGCTCTCGCGAAGCGCCCGCGTGGCGGTGACGGTGGTCAGACGCTCGTCCGCCATCCGCACCGGGATCGGATCCACCGCCCTTCGCAATCGTTTCGCGAACACAGTAGCGATCGAGGCCGCCTTGCCTCGTTCGCCCCGCAAGGTCTGCGGCAGACCGACGATAACCTCCACGGCCTCGTATTCCTCGACTATGTCGGCAATGCGCCGGATATCCGGCGCGTCGGGGCCGCGTTCCTTCGACCGGGGAACCGTCTCGACCGGGGTGGCGAGAACCCCGTCGGGGTCGCTCGAGGCGACTCCGATCCGGACGCTCCCCACGTCGATACCGATGCGTCGACCGCGCCCAGGGTCGTCGACGCCCGGTCGATCGGGACCGCCCTGTTCCGCGCGATGCACCGCTACTGGTTCCCTACCTTGTCCGCCACGGCCCCTCGGACCGCATCGAGGGCCGCCGCGATGCCGGTGGTGTCCGAGCCGGACCCCTGGGCCATGTCCGCTTTGCCGCCGCCGCGACCCCCGATCAGGGGGCCGAACTCCTTCACGAGGTCACCGGCCGCGACCCCGAGTTCCTGCGCCGCCTTGTTGACGGCGACAACGAATGGAACCTTGCCGTCGGCATCACCGAACAGGGCGACGACAGCCGGCTGCGTGCCGAACCGTCCGCGAATGTCGGTGACGAGACTCCGGAGGTCGTTGCCACCGACACCGGCGGGAGCCGAGTCCGCCACCAGCAGCACCGGTCCCACGCGCTGAGCCTTGTCGAGGTAGGTGCCTGCGGAGGCCAGAACTGCTTGTGCCCGAGCCTGTTCGAGCTCCTTCTCTGCAACGCGAAGCCGTTCGACCAAGGCCTCGACACGGGCAGGCACCTCTTCGGAGGGCACCTTCAGCGAGGACGACAGTCCGGCGAGCAGCGCCCGTTCCTTGGCCAGGTAACGGTACGAGTCCAGCCCGACGTAGGCCTCCACACGCCGCACACCCGAGCCGACGGACTGCTCACCGAGGAGGGTCACGTTGCCGATCTGCGCCGAGGTTCCCACGTGTGTTCCGCCACATAGCTCCATGGAGAACGGTCCACCGATCTCCACGACGCGTACCTCGTCGCCGTAGTTCTCGCCGAACAAGGCCATGGCGCCCATCGCCTTTGCCTTGTCGAGGTCGGTGACGAACGTGTTGACCGCGTAGTCGGCGGCCACGGCCTCGTTCGCCACAACCTCGATGTCCTGCTTCTGCGACTCGGTGAGCGCACCCTGCCACGAGAAGTCGAACCGCAGATATCCGGGCTTGTTCAACGAACCGGCCTGAACGGCGTTGGGCCCCAGAACCTGTCGGAGGGCGGCGTGGACCATGTGCGTACCGGAGTGACCCTGGGTGGCACCCTTACGCCACCCGGCATCGACCTGAGCCAGAACGACGTCGCCTTCGGTGATCTCGCCTTCCTGGACGGTGACCTTGTGGACCCACAGCTTTTTCGCGATTTTCTGGACGTCGTTGACCTTCACACGCAGTCCCGGCCCGGTCAGCGCGCCCAGGTCTGCAATCTGGCCGCCCGCCTCCGCGTACAGCGGGCTGCGGTCGAGAATGACCTCGACGTCCTGGCCGGTGGCGGCGACGGGAACGCGCTGCCCGTTGGAGATCAGGGCGAGGACACGCGCCTCGGACACCAGTTCGTGGAAACCGGTGAACTCTGTGGGACCGCGGTCGAGAAGTTCCTTGTAGACGGTCAGGTCGGCGTGCGCGTGCTTGCGTGCCTGGGCGTCGTCCTTGGCACGCTGACGCTGCTCCGCCATCAGCGTGCGGAATCCCTCTTCGTCGACCGACAATCCGGCCTCGGCCGCCATCTCGAGGGTGAGGTCGATGGGGAAGCCGTAGGTGTCGTGCAGCGCAAAGGCTTGATCGCCGCCGATGACCGACTTCCCGGAAGCCTTCACGGACTCGGCGGCGCCTTCGAACAGCTTCGAGCCGGACGTGAGGGTCTTGAGGAACGCCGTCTCCTCGCCGACCGCGACCGTCTCGATGCGGCCGAAGTCGCTGTCGAGGACCGGGTACGAGGGGGCCATCGTGTCGCGTACGACGGTGATGAAGTCACGCATGCTCGGCTTGTCGGCGCCGAGCAGCTTTGCCGAACGCACGATGCGCCGCAGCAGTCGGCGCAGCACGTACCCGCGTCCGTCGTTGCCCGGATTCACACCGTCGGCGATAAGCATGGCCGCCGTACGCGCGTGATCGGCGATCACCCGGAACCGGACGTCGTCGTCATGATTGACGCCGTACCTGCGGCCTGACAACTCCTCGGCCTTCGCGATCACCGGGCGGACGAGGTCGGTTTCATACACGTTGTCGACGCCCTGCAGCAGGAACGCGACGCGCTCGACTCCCATGCCGGTGTCGATGTTCTGCTTCGGCAGCGGGCCGAGGATCTCGAAATTGTCCTTGCTGATGCCGAGTCCGCGCTCGTTCTGCATGAACACGAGATTCCAGATCTCGATGTAGCGGTCTTCGTCGGCCTCCGGGCCGCCTTCCTTGCCGAACTCGGGGCCGCGGTCGTAGTAGATCTCCGAGCATGGCCCGCACGGCCCGGGGATGCCCATGGACCAGTAGTTGTCGGCCATGCCCCGGCGCTGGATCCGCACCTCGGGAACGCCGACCTCGTCGCGCCAGATGTCGCGGGCCTCGTCGTCGTCGAGGTAGACGGTGACCCAGATCCGCTCGGGATCGAATCCATAGCCGCCGTCGTCGACGCTGCCGGTCAGCAACGCCCAGGCATGCTTGATTGCTTCCCGCTTGAAGTAGTCACCGAAGGAGAAGTTCCCGGCCATCTGGAAGAACGTGTTGTGCCGGGTCGTGATGCCCACGTTTTCGATGTCGAGGGTGCGCACACATTTCTGCACACTGGTCGCCGTCGAGTACGGCGGGGTCTGCTGGCCCAGGAAGAAGGGCACGAACTGGACCATTCCCGCGTTGACGAACAGCAGGTTCGGATCGTCGAGAATCAGCGAGGCGCTGGCTACCTCGGTGTGGCCTGCCTTGACGAAATGGTCGAGGAAGCGCCGGCGAATCTCGTGGGTCTGCACGTCAGTGATCCTTATTGTCTGTCTCGAGGGCAACTGCGGGGTGGCTGTCCTGTCGGGCACACGGGAGCCCGGCAGTTCGGCAACAATCAGCTTAACCGGCCACCCGGACGCGTCTTGCCACGGACGATGGCACGCAACTTGTCGACCCGGGCCGCAATGTCGCGCTCACCACCGTGCGTGGTGGGCTGGTAGTAGTCGACGCCGACCAGTTCGTCCGGCGGATATTGCTGTGGCAGCACGCCGTCCGGGTGGTCGTGGGGATAGCGATATCCGACGGCGTTGCCGAGCTTCGCCGCACCCGCGTAGTGCCCGTCGCGCAGATGCGGGGGCACCAGGCCTGCGTTGCCCGCGGCGACGTCGGCCATCGC
Organism: Rhodococcus oxybenzonivorans; assembly: GCF_003130705.1. Classification (NCBI taxonomy): domain Bacteria; kingdom Bacillati; phylum Actinomycetota; class Actinomycetes; order Mycobacteriales; family Nocardiaceae; genus Rhodococcus; species Rhodococcus oxybenzonivorans. Next base: position 3,427,522 of record NZ_CP021354.1, read on the forward strand.
CGCTCCGAGCGCAGCGATCACCGCCCCCGACTTCGGTGCGGTGGCGAGGTGGATGGTCGCCTGGGCGAGCGCAAGGCGTGCCTCGGGCATGCCGATCAGCTGCACGGCCTGGGCGGCCGCGGTGGCAGTCTGCAGTGCGGTCGGATCGGCCATCCCGATGTCTTCACTCGCGTGGACCACCAGCCGACGCGCGATGAAGCGCGGGTCTTCACCCGCGGTCAGCATCCGCGCGAGGTAATGCAGTGCGGCATCGACGTCGGAGCCACGGATCGATTTGATGAAGGCGCTGATGACGTCGTAGTGCTGGTCACCGTCACGGTCGTAGCGGACCGCCGCCTTGTCGACGCTGGCCTCTACCGTGGCGAGGTCGAGCAGAATCGGCCGATCCGCATCGCCCGCCTGGTCGAGGGCAGCCCCCGCGGCCGCCTCGAGCGCCGTCAGTGCCCGACGCGCATCGCCCGCCGCCAATCGGACCAGATGATCCAAGGCATCGCCCGCGATTTCGATCTCACCGTCGTACCCACGCTCGTCGGTGCGCGCCCGCTCGAGGAGTTCCTCGATGTCGCCGGGCGTCAACGACTGCAGTTGCAGCACCAACGACCGGGACAGCAGCGGTGACACGACCGAGAAGGACGGGTTTTCGGTGGTCGCGGCAACGAGGAGCACGATCCGGTTCTCCACGGCAGCGAGCAGGGCGTCCTGCTGGGTTTTCGAGAACCGGTGTACCTCGTCGATGAACAACACCGTCTGTTCCCCCGCGAGGAGGCGCCGCCGCGCGAGTTCGATGACGCCGCGCACCTCCTTCACACCCGCGGACAGCGCCGACAACGCCTCGAATCGGCGGCCCGTCGCCCCCGAGATGAGTGAGGCCAAGGTTGTCTTGCCGGTACCGGGAGGGCCGTACAGCAGCACCGACGCTGCTCCGGAGCCCTCGACCAGACGCCGTAGCGGCGCCCCGGGCCCCAGGAGGTGCTGCTGTCCGACCACCTCACCGAGAGTGCGCGGGCGCATCCGCACCGCGAGTGGTGCGTGAGGGTTGACAGCCACGTGTCCGAGACCGGATTTCGGCGCGGGGTCCACCTCGGGCCGCACGGTCTCGAACAGTCCGGCCGACTCGTCCTCGCCCAACTCCGAACCGAAAAGATCGCTCACAAGTTCGACGCTACTCGGAAGGCGTCGTGGAAACCCACTCCGGTCTGCCGGTCGGCGTCACCCGACAGACAAACCTCGAAGCTTGTCGGCCACGAGGCGGGCGTGGTGGGCAACCACCGTGTTCCCGGCGTGGTCGGCGCTCCGGGCCAGCCTGTCCCAGCGCTGCGTCAGGGCTTCGGACCGCGGAACCGACAGGTGATGCTCACGCACGGCGGCGATGCGGCTGTGATTCTCCGGAAGGAACAGATACGTGCTGACCCACACCCAAATGAGCTGCGCTTCGACCATGCGGGTGGCCAGCACGTTGTCGTCGGCGAGCGCGGGCCACATCCCCACGACCTCGGCGCGCCAAGCCTCGATCATGGCCTGCGTCCGCTCGTCGGACAGTTCCACGGTGCAGAGGCAACCAGGGAAGGAGACCAGTGCATACGCGATGTCGAGCATCGCGTCGCGGAAGCCACCCCACTCGTAGTCCAGGAAACGAACACCCTCGTCGTTGACCATGATGTTGTCCGGGCACAGGTCCGAGGGGCTGAACGCCCTGAATCGGCCACTGTCGAACAGCTTCGCGGCGCGCGCTACCTGCGCCGTCATGTCCGCGGATACGTCGACACCCAGGATCCGGGAGAGAAGGCGGGGCACCTCGGGAACCGCGCGGTGAACCTGCTCGGCGACGGTGTCGTCGCAATGCGCCACCTCGGCGCGGCGAAGAAGGGCGGTGAAGTCCTCTTCGCGTCCCACCGTGGCCGCGTGCATACGGCCCAGCGCCTGTGCCATGGCCATCAGGGTGTTGGTGACCGTATCGGCGTCGGAATGCTCGAGCAGGGCACTGATCGGCGAGGCATCACCGAGGTCGCTGAGAACGAGGAGTCGCGCCTCGAGGTCGGAGGCGAGCAGTTCGGCGCCCGGCCTGCTGTCGGTCGCCAGTGCAGTGGCGAACTGATACGACACGGCTTCACGGAGGAACGCGCTGCTGCTGTCACCCGACAGGTCGTCGGGATCGATAGTCCGTGAGCCGGACACGCCGACGTCCTCACGCAGTTGCTTGATCACCAACGTCCGCGGAAGGGAGAACGGATTCTCGGCCACGCGTACGCGGAGCACGATGGTACGACCACTACCGCCGAGGTCGACGGGGTCTACCAGTGTCACGGGTGCCCCGGTACGACGCGTGAGCAGCTTCTCGGCTGCGGCAACTACCTCGGAAACGGGGTCGGCCAGTATTGCAGTCATCGCGGTCCAACTTACCTGCTAGTGACACGGATCATCGAGTCCTCCGCCGGAAGCCTCGGTGAATTTCAGCATTTCGGCTGATCGGGCGCGAGCGGATGGAGCGGTGCCACGTCAACCGACACCGCAATGGTGCTGTTTCGTGCCTCTGTGTATATGACTCCGCGCAGCGGCGGCACATCCGCGTAGTCCCGGCCCCACGCCACGACTGTGTAGCGCTCGTCGACGAGTTGATCGTTGGTCGGGTCGAAAGCGAGCCAGCGGTCGCCGGGCATCCACACAGCGGCCCACGCGTGGGTGGCGTCGACACCGATCAGTCTTTCCTGGCCGGGCGGCGGCTGCGTTTCCAGATATCCCGACACGTACTGGGCGGCGAGCCCGTGTGAGCGCAGGCAGGCGATCGCGAGCCGAGCGAAATCCTGGCACACCCCGGACCTCTTCTCGAGCACCTCGGTGACCCGGGTGGACACGGACGTCGACCCCGATCTGTACTGGAAGTCGCGGTGGATGCGGCTGGTGAGGTCGAGGACGGCGTCGACGAGCGGACGTTCCGGCGGAAAGCTCACGGCCGCGTAGTCGCGCACGCCGTCACTGATCTCGGCCGGCTGCACGTCCAGCACGAAGTCCTGGGCCAGCGCCCCGTCCGTCCCCACCGGCCGGGACAGCTCCCACCGCGAGTTCGCGGGCGCACTGACGAGCCGGTGTGGTTCCGGCCCGTACACCTCTACTTCGGACTCGGCGGTGACGATCAGCTCCTCGTGCGCTGCGCTGACCTGGAAGTAGAGGTCGCGATTGCCGTACACGTCTACACCCACCGACCGATCGGCGGGCGCGGGCGAGATGTCGACAGCCGATCGGACACAGCGCTGATCCTCGGTGTCACGCGGCAGCAGGTAGCAGCGGCCGTAGGACGAGGACACCGGCTCCGAATAGGTGTAGGTAGTGCGGTGGGTGATCCGGTATCGCCGGAGTACGGGGCGCTCGCTGGTCGAATCAGCCGGGGGCGACGGGTCGATCATGCGGGAACTCCGCCCCCGACCGTCCACGAGGTCGCGCTGCCCCACAGCGGTTGCATACCGCCGGGCAACGACAACGGCCCCTTCGACATGACCTCGGACAACCGGCCGAGAAGTCCGACGATCTCGGTGGTCAGGTCGCCCACTTCTGTTCGTACTCCGGTGTCGTCGATGCGCTCGAGCCGGGCAGGGTCGACCCGTCGAACGGTGTTGAGCATGTCCTCGGCGAGCCGCTCCGCCGGCGAGGATCCGGAGGCGTCGGGTAGGGCCGCCAGGTCGGTCCGCAGCGCCTCGAGCTGGAAGACGAGCGAGCGGGGGTTGCCGATGTCGAACAGCAGCAACTCGGCCACCGCGGCAGGGCGGATACTTCGATTCCGCCGGCGGTACACCACCGAGCTCTCGGTGGCGAGCAGAAGTGATTCGATCAACGCTCGTTCGGTCGCGGGATCCCGCTTCCGCCCCATGGTGGACGCCACCAGGGTGGTGAGAGTAGAGGCCCGTTCGATCCGCTTGCCGATGTCCATGATGTGCCAGCCGGTGTCGCGGACCAGCGATTCCGCTGAGACACCGGACAGCGCCAGCATGCCGCCGAGCACTGCGGATTGCGCCTCGAAAAGCCGGGAGCCATCGTCGATCGACTCGTCGGAGACCTCACCGAGAGCGCGTTCCACCGTGCTCAGCACGGCCCAGATGTCGTTCGACAATTGGCCGCGTACCGCCCGCGCGGCCTGCTCCACGTCCCGGACGGCTCGAGCGAGTGATCCGTCGCGGTCGGGATCGACGGTGAGAGACCGTAGTTCCGCTCGAACTTGCTGGAGATCCGCAGTGGGATGGGGGCCCGCAGTTCCGTCGGAAGCGTTCACCGACCGTGTCGGCGCGCCCCCTTCCCCCCGTGCATTTCCCTGCTCCGCGACGGTGAGGACGGCGTCGAGGAGAATAGGAAGACACCCGGCACCCGGCAGCCACGGGCGGAGCCGATAGTCGCGGTACTTCTCCCCCACTGCGATCATCAGCCGTGCCGAACCCTCGGCCCGCTCCGCGCATCGCCCTATCGAGAAGAGTTCGGACAGCGCGCGGGGCGAGGCCAGCAGATCGGACGAGGTTGCTGCGTAGGTGGGGAGCGACTCGACGTCACGGGCGGCGCTCTCACCGGTATCTGCCGGGCCGAGCCGCGGCGCGAAGCGCACCCAGACGTCCTTGGCTCCCGCATGCCGGCGATCCCCGCGCTCGGCACCCGGAATCAGGGTCGTTCCCAGGCCGCCGGACATGGGTACGTAGCCCACCCGTTGAGCCACGGAGAACAGCCGGACGCCGACGGGCGCGAGAGTGACCTCGCCCCCGCCCCCGGCGCCGGCCGACGGCGCATACGACGAGTCGGGGATGATCTGCCCCACCCAGTTGGCGGGATCCGCGCGTACCTGTTCGAGAAATTCCGTGCGCCGGGCGTCGTCGAGTGCGGAGGGGACGACGGGCGGCCCGCCGCGGACGGCGCGGAGCACCATCGATGAAACATTGGCCAGGATGTGCGCGAGTTCAGAGCGGTCACCTCCCCAGAACGTCGGCACGGACGGCAACAACAGATCCTCGTCGAGCAGTCGCCGCGAGAGTGCCGGCAGCAGGCGGGTGAGTGCCGGATTCTCCAGGACTCCGCTGCCGAGGGTGTTCACAACGGTCACTGCTCCCCGACGCAGCACCTCGACGAGGCCGACTACGCCGGCCCGGGAGCCGGGGCGCAGATCGAGGGGGTCGGCGAGTTCGGCGTCGACCCGCCGGATGATGACGTCGACCTGTTCCAACCGGCCCAGTGACCGCATCCAGATGCGGCCGTCACGGACCACCAGGTCGGCGCTCTCCACGAGCGGGAACCCGAGGACAGTCGCCAGGTAGGCCTGGTCGAACGCGGCACCCGACCTGGTCTGCGGACTGAGCACGACCACGAGCGGGTCTTCCGAACCGGCGGGCGCCGCGTCGATTGCCGCGAGCCGCATCGACTGGGCGAACGAGGACAACGGCCGGGGGCCCACGGTCTCGTAGATGCCCGGAACCGCCCGGGCGATCACTCGGCGGTTCGCCATCGCGTAGCCGGCCCCGCCCGGAGACTGGGTGTGGTCGCGAACAGCGTGGAAATTGCCGTCCGTGCCGCGGCCGACGTCGAGACCGTGGAAGAACAACTGGTGCCGACCCGGGAGCGACATGCCGTGCGCAGGCCGAAGATATCCGGGATGACCGAACACGAGGCGGGCGGGCACGGCACCACTCCGCAGGAGCGTCCTCGGCCCGTACAGGTCGGCGAGCACGGCATCGAGAAGCCGCGAACGCTGGAGGAATCCCGCTTCGAGGTGCTCCCATTCGTCGGCCGTGAGGAGAAGCGGTATCGGGTCGATCTCCCACCGAGACGGTCCGGTGGCGAGGTCCGATCCGTCGAGGGGGTTGTAGGTGATGCCGTGGTTGTCGACGAGGAGCCGGATGCGGGACTGCAGCCGGCGCACGGAGCCGCTGTCCGCGCCGAGGAGGCCGTCACCCAGCTCGGACCACGGCGCACGGACCTTCCCGTCGGCGTCGAACAGTTCGTCGTATTCCGGGCCGCGGTGCGGCGCCGCGGTCACCGGAGTCTCCGGACTTGCTGGACGCGTTCTTTCCGTGCCTCGGCGAGCAGGCGATCGGCTCCGTTACCGGCTCGCAACCGCAGCGCGAGGACCAGCACCCCGGCCACCACGATTCCGACCATGTTGATGCCCAGTTGAAGTGCGGACAGTGCGGCGATGCGCCATTCGCCGACCGTGACGGCGACGACGGCGAAACCCGCCGCCGGCACGGTGGTGACCGAGATGAAGACACCGACGAGTGCCGCAGACTTCGCGGACACGAGCGCGAGCATCCCGGCTGCCCCCGCGAGGACGGCGACCACCAGCGACAGGGGTCCGACCTTGTAGATGTAGTCGACCTGATCCTGGGCGTCGAGGCTGTCGAGAGCCATCCACCCGATCCGTTCCATCACCAGCGTGGCAACCAAGGTGGCAGCCATGGCGAAGGGGAAGCCGAGGAGCAGCGCGAACAAGGAGCGTCGTGCGAGACCGAGTTTGCGCCGTGCCAGGGCCACGGCGAGTGCTGCCAACGGACCGAACTCCGGTTCCACCACCATGGCACCGACGATCGTGATCGGTGAGTCGGTCACGACTCCTACCGACGCGAGCAGACACGCGATCGTCAAGAAGGCGAGGAACGTTCCGTTGAGGGTCGACTCCTCACGGGTGCGGCTGACAAGTTCCTCCCACACGACGCTGTCGGCCGGATCGCCGGGAGCCGCCTTCTCTGCCTTCCGTGCGGCCGTGGACAGGACCGTCTCGACCGGTCCCAAGGTGATCGCGCCCATGTGCTGGATGTCCAGCGCTTCGAGCGCGTCGATCACCTCGTTGGCCGCCTCGCGGGCCACATCTGCTTGGACCACGTCACCGGCCGGGTCGATCGCCGCACTGCGCAGGACCACCACGTGGGTGGCCCCGGGCTCCGCGGCGAGCACACCGAGAACGTCGTCGGTGTGCTCGGCGGGGCAGATCACCCGTAGATGCAGCATGACGTCCCCCCTGCTGTCCGCGTCGGTCCCCGTCGATCGATCTACGTGCCGGCGACCGCGTCCTTCACCACCGGCGCTGCGCCGGCGCCGCCCTTAGGCTCCGGCTTGGCGTCCACACCCGACTCCTTGCGTTGCTGCGCGGTGATCGGGGCGGGAGCCTCCGTCAGGGGATCGACGCCGCCGCCCGACTTCGGGAATGCGATCACCTCACGGATCGAGTCGACTCCGGCGAGCAGGGCCGTGATGCGGTCCCAGCCGAACGCGATGCCGCCGTGCGGCGGTGCACCGAACGCGAATGCGTCGAGGAGGAAGCCGAACTTTTCCTCGGCCTCCTCGTGCGAGATTCCCATCACCTTGAACACTCGTTCCTGAATGTCCTTGCGGTGAATACGGATACTGCCGCCGCCGATCTCGTTTCCGTTGCAGACGATGTCGTATGCGTACGCGAGTGCCGAACCGGGGTCGGTGTCGAACGTGTCGATCGATTCGGGCTTCGGCGAGGTGAAGGCGTGGTGTACCGCCGTCCACGCGCTGTAGCCGAGGGCGACGTCGCCGCTGGCGGTGGCGTCGGCGGTCGGTTCGAACAGCGGCGCGTCCACGACCCACACGAAGGCCCAGGCGTCGGGGTCGATCAGGTTCTGCTTGCGGGCGATCTCTCCCCGCGCCGCGCCGAGCAGCGCACGCATCGGCTTGGTGGGTCCCGCTGCGAAGAAGATGCAGTCTCCGGGCTTCGCGCCGACGTGGTCGCAGAGCCCGGCGCGTTCGGTGTCGGTGAGGTTCTTCGCGACCGGACCGGTGAGGGCGCCGTCCTCGCCGACGAGCACGTACGCGAGCCCCTTGGCGCCGCGCTGCTTCGCCCACTCCTGCCATCCGTCGAGCTGACGCCGGGGCTGGGCGGCACCACCGGGCATGACCACGGCGCCCACGTACTCCGCCTGGAACACCCGGAAGGTGGTGTCCTTGAAGAACTCCATGCATTCGACGAGTTCGATACCGAAACGCAGGTCCGGCTTGTCGGAACCGAACCGCCGCATCGCCTCGGCGTACGTCATCCGTGCGATCGGGGTCTTGATCTCGTGGCCGACGAGCTTCCACAGTGCGGTCAGAACTTCCTCGGCGAGCAGGATCACGTCGTCCTGGTTGACGAAGCTCATCTCGATGTCGAGCTGGGTGAACTCCGGCTGGCGGTCCGCGCGGAAGTCCTCGTCGCGGTAGCACCGCGCGATCTGGTAGTACCGCTCGATGCCACCGACCATCAGCAGCTGCTTGAACAGCTGCGGGCTCTGCGGCAGGGCGTAGAAGCTACCCGGCTGCAGTCGGGCGGGGACGAGGAAGTCGCGCGCACCTTCCGGCGTCGACCGCGTCAGCGTGGGCGTCTCGACCTCGACGAACTCGTGGTGCGCGAGAACGGAGCGGGCAGCGGCATTGACCTTCGAGCGCAGCCGGATGGCATGGCCCGGGCCCTCCCGGCGCAGGTCGAGGTAGCGGTACTTCAGGCGCGCTTCTTCCCCGGCCTGGTCGTCGAGCTGGAACGGTAGCGGCGCGCTCTCGTTGAGAACCTCGAGGTCGGTCACGTTGACCTCGATGGCCCCGGTGGGAATCTCGAAGTTCTGGTTGCCCTCTGGCCGGACCTCGACGATGCCGGTGACCTTCACGCAGTATTCCGCGCGCAGTCGATGCGCCTGGTCGGCAGCAGCTCCCTCACGGAACACCACCTGCGACACGCCCGAGGCATCACGCAGGTCGATGAAGATCACCCCGCCGTGATCACGACGCCTGGCGACCCAACCGGTGAGGGTAACGGTCTGCTGGGCGTGCTCGGCTCGCAATGAACCGGCGAGATGTGTGCGCAGCACGGGATTCCTTTCGAAACGTGGGGCAAGCTACTTCGTTGGCTGCGATCCTACGGAGACACTGTGCGTGAGCGGAAACTCATACCCGCTTCACGTGCAATGCTCGAGCTACCTGTACCGCGACACTCGGAGAGAAAGCGACGACACATGACCTTCAACGAGGGCGCCCGCATGGACTCCGGCCGGGTCTCGGTCGGGGGTGGCGGCGGAGGAGGTGGCCTCGGCGGCAAGTTCGCGATGGGCGGCGGAGCCGGGGGCCTGATCGTGCTTGTTCTCGCTCTGCTGCTCGGCGGCGACCCCGGATCCCTGCTCGGTGGACTGAGCGGTGCCACCGACCCGTCCGCCGAGAGTCCCGGTGCCAGCCTCGAAGGTTGTGAGACGGGTGCGGACGCCAACCGCGACGTGGATTGCCGGGTGGTGTTCACGGTCGGCAGTCTCGACTCCGTGTGGGGGCAGGAACTCGGTGCACAAACCGGAACCGACTACATCCCGCCCGAGGTGGTGCTGTTCTCCGGCGCGGTGAACACCGGGTGCGGAAACGCCACCAGCGAGGTCGGCCCGTTCTACTGCCCGGCAGACTCGACGGCGTACTTCGACACCAGCTTCTTCCAGCTCCTCGTCGACCGCTTCGGGTCGAGTGCCGGACCCCTCGCTCAGGAATACGTCGTGGCGCACGAGGTGGGACACCATATTCAGAATCAGCTGGGCGACATCGGCCGGGCGCAGACCGATCCGCGCGGAGCTGACTCGGCCGCGGTCCGCACCGAACTGCAGGCCGATTGCTACGCCGGCGTGTGGGCCCACTACGCCGACACACTTCCCGGGCCCGACGGCGGACCGCCGTTTCTGAACACCCTCACCGACACCGACATCCAGGACGCGCTGTCCGCGGCCTCGTCGGTGGGTGACGACCGGATCCAGCAGTCCGCGGGCGGCCGGGTCAATCCCGAAGGTTGGACGCACGGCTCCTCCGAGCAACGACAGAAATGGTTCGTCACCGGGTACCGGACAGGCCGGGTCGATGCCTGCAACACCTACTCCGCCCGCGATCTGAACAGCCCACCCGCCCTGCGCTGAGCCGCCTGGCGGCTCGCGTTCCCGCGCAGGGCAACCTGGGCTCGCTACGCGAAAGGAGACGCCGTGTCATTCACGGACCAAGAGATCGCCTACATCCGCTCACAACCCGTCGCACGGTTCTCCACTGTCTGCCCCGACGGGCAGCCCGACGTGGTTCCGCTTGCCTTCGAGTTCGACGGGACATACTTCTGGATCGGCGGTTCCGGGCCGGCCGTGACCCAGACGCGCAAGTTCCGCAACCTCCGAGCGGGCAACGTCAAGGTCGCCTTGGTGGTCGACGACCTCGAGTCGATCGAACCGTTCATCGCCCGATGCATTCGGGTTTACGGTATCGCGGAGCAGCCGATCCAGCGGGTGGGCATCGTCGGCCCGGGCATGTATGCCCGCATCACGCCGACGATCTCATGGAGTTGGAACATGGGCGGTGAACCCGTCGGGACCGAATGGTATGAACCGAGACGCACGGTTCACCTGCCGCCCGACGAGGACCCCGAGGGAATTGCGATCAGAACAGAGTGAGAGTCGGTCCGGTACTGCCGGCTCGTACGAGTTCGCGGCGCTCGGCCTCGACCCGACCTGCCGCTCCGGCGTCACGATTTTGCGCGCGACCGGCCAGACCGTGACGCTCGACGAGCGGGTCGACGCGTGCCTTCAGCCACGACTTGTACTCGGCCGGCACGTAGGCGGATCGACCGTACAACTGCCGGTACTGCCGAATCAGTGCGGGATGTTCGGTGGAGAGCCAGTTCATGAACCAGCCCTTGGTACTCCCCCGCAGGTGCATCGGCAGCACGGTGACTTTCGACGCTCCTGCCTGCGCGATGGCCTCGAGTAAACCGTCGAGGTGCCGTGCCGAGTCCGTCAAAAACGGGATGACCGGGGCGACCATCACATTGCACGTCATGCCCGCATCCGTGATTGCCCGGATCAGATCGAGGCGCGCCCTAGGCGACGGAGTGCCGGGTTCGATCGACTTCTGAAGGTCGGCGTCATGGATGGCCAGCGACACGCCGATACTGACGGCGACCTGCTGTGCAGCCAGTGTCAGGAGCGGGAGGTCGCGCCGCAGAAGCGTTCCCTTCGTCAGGATCGAGAATGGTGTCGCCGACTCGGTCAGTGCCCGGATGATTCCCGGCATGAGTCGGTACCGGCCCTCGGCCCGCTGATACGGGTCGGTGTTGGTGCCCAACGCTACGTGCTCCTGCTTCCACGACTTACGGCTCAGTTCTTTTCGGAGCACCGCCGCGACATTCGTCTTCACCACGATCTGACTATCGAAATCCCGGCCGGCATCGAGGTCGAGGTACTCGTGGGTGGGCCGGGCAAAGCAGTAACGACACGAATGGGAACACCCTCGAAAAGCGTTGACCGTGTAGCGGAACGGGAGCTGGGACTCCTCGGGCGTCTTGTTGAGCGCACTCTTGCAGAGCACTTCGTGAAAGGTGATGCCCTCGAACTCGGGCGTCTGCACGCTGCGCACCAGACCTGCCCGCTCGAGCCCGGGCAACGCGCCGTCGTCCGCATCGAGCGCCTGCCCGTCCCACCTCATGAGTACATGCGAACATGTGTTCTAACGGGTGTCAAGTCCAACCGGAGCCAAGGGCAGAGCCGGCGTCCGGTCGCGCGTAGAGACGGTCCACTCGGGGTACTCGCGGGAGCGTCGACCGCCGACCACACCCTTGCGAGGTACCCATGTCCACCGACGCGATTGTGCTCCTGCGCAACGACCACAAGGCAATCCGAAAACTCTTCCGCGAGTTCCGTAGCGCCGGCCCCGACGCCGAAGCGGCGAAGGGCCGGATCGTCGACCAGATCATCGAGGCACTGACCGTGCACACCTACCTCGAGAACGAGTGCATGTACCCGGAGGTACGCAAACTCGCCCCCGACCTCGAGGACGACATCTTGGAGTCGTTCGAGGAGCACCACGTCGCCGACGTTCTCGTAACGGAGCTGGCGGCCATGAAGCCCGACAGCGAACGATTCGACGCGAAGGCCACCGTCCTCATCGAGAATGTCGAGCACCACATCGAGGAAGAGGAGCAGGAGTGGTTCCCGAAGGTGCGGGAAGAGCTGGGGCGTAAGCAACTTCAGGAAATGGGTGCGCGACTGCTGGAATTGAAGGAAAAGGCACCCCATTCGCCTGCACAACCGTCGGCGTTGAAGAAGACGGTGGACGCCGTCATCAAGTGATGCACCTGGTGGACCTGAAGTGATGGGTAGATCTCCGGCGACTCCACGAGCGCCCTCTCGCGGTGACCCGCTCGACGTCTGCCGGGTAGCGCGCGGACAGCACCTTCCTGTAGAACTGATCCGGATGCCGATTTGTGACGTAAACCACACCTGAACGTTACCGAACAAGCCGGCTAACGGAAACCGAAGTCACCCCGCCCGGAGACACCGCAGTGCCAGTGCGGATCCGCCGTTCGGGAAGGAAGGACACCCCGCATGCTGCTGCCGATGGCGCCGACCGATTCACTGTTCCTGCTCGGCGAGTCGCGGGAGCATCCGATGCATGTGGGCGGCCTGGCGGTGTTCACACCCCCGGACGGCGCCGACGCCGCAGACATGCGGGCGATGTTCGACACGGCCACGGCCTCCACCGACGTCGCTCCGCTGTTCCGCAAACGCGCCCGACGTTCGATGACCACCCTGGGACAGTGGGGGTGGGTCACCGACACGGAGTTGGACCTGAACCATCACGTGCACCGCCACGCCCTCCCCCGCCCGGGCGGCATGCCCGAACTGCTGGCGTTGTCGTCTCGGTTGCATGCGGGTCTGCTCGACCGCAACCGCCCACTGTGGGAGATGCACCTGATCGAGGGCCTCGCCGACGGGCGCTACGCGGTCTACACGAAAATCCACCACGCGCTTGCCGACGGCGCCTCCGCCATGAACCTGCTGCGCCGCAGTATGAGTGAAGATCCCGACCGACGAGGAATGCCAGCCCCCTGGCAGCCGATGCCCACCGCGAGCGGTCGTGTCACACCGCCTCCGGGAACGGCGGCGTCACACCTGCCCGGAGTTGCAGACGTGCTGGGCCTGCCAAGACTGGCGTTGCACGGCGCCCGAGAAGTCGCAGGTCTGGCACCGGCGCTGGCAGGCACCATGGACCGGGCCCTGCACGCCCGGGGCGGGCCGCTCTCGATGCGCGCACCGCACACTGTGTTCAACGTTCCGATCGGCGGGGCGCGCCAGTTCTCCGCCCGATCGTGGCCGCTCGAACGGATCAGGTTGCTGGCCAAGCACGCCGACGCCACCGTCAACGACATCGTCCTGGCGATGTCCGCCGGAGCCCTGCGCAGCTACCTCGACGACCTGGGCGCCCTGCCGGATGAACCGCTCATCGCGATGGTCCCGGTTTCCCTACGCGCCGATGACGGCGAATCGCAGGGTGGCAATCGGGTGGGAGTCCTGATGTGCAACCTCGCCACCCACCTTCCCGAGCACGGAGCGAGGCTCGCCACGATTCGGACCTGCATGAGCGAAGGGAAGCAGGCCCTGCGCGCGATGAGCCCGGCCCAGGCGTTGGCGATGAGCGCCCTCGGAGCGGCCCCCCTCGGCCTCGAGATGCTGGCCGGCCGGCGGGGACCACAGCGACCTCCGTTCAACCTCGTCATTTCCAACGTCGCCGGCCCCGCCAGCCCCCTGTATTGGAACGGCGCCCGCCTCGATTCCCTGTACCCTCTGTCGATCCCGGTGACCGGACAGGCACTGAACATCACTGTCACCAGTAGCGACGACCATCTCGTGTTCGGACTGACCGGATGCCGGTCCGCCGTCCCGAATCTGCGCCCGATGCTCGATCATCTCGACACCGAACTCGACGCCCTCGAGCAGGCCGTCGGACTGTAGTGGCCTCGACGGCGGTCGCACGCCTTTGCGAAGTTCTCGATCACCGACGCGCAGTGTGGCTCGCGGTTTCGAGTTCGGTGAGGGAGGTGTCGAGGTAGCCGATGATCCGGTGCAAGTGGGGAACCGCGGTGCGATCGCCTACGACACCGACGTGTAACTCCCCGGATCGGCTGGTGAGGGTGATGCTCAACGCCTGTCCGCGAGCGAGGGCCGGTACCGGGTAGACCGCGTCGAGGCGAGCTCCGTTCCAGAATCGTGGGCGGGTCGGACCCGGTGTGTAGGAGATGGTCACGTTGAAAGGCGGCGGGATCTCCTCGAGCACCCGCCGGACCGGTTCCAGCATGATCGGACTCAACGTCAGCGCGCTCACCAACTGAAACTGTGAGCGACCGAGGGCGGCGACAACCCTGCTGGTATGGGCGACGGAGTCGGCAATCCGCGCCAATCGCGCGAGGGGATCGGCTTCGTCGGTGGCCAGCGACACCACCATTGCCCCGACTCCACGGCCCGCGGTCCCGATGGTAGGGCCCTCACCGAAGTCGAGTGGGACCGGCAGCATTGCGGTCAACGGCGCCTCGGGGAGGGCGTACTGCTCGAGCAGATACCCGCGGAGGGCGCCCGCGCACATCGCCAACACCACCACCTCCAGCGGTGCGCCGGTGCAAGTGGCGAGCCGCCGTAGCGGCTTCAGTGGCCAGGACCGGGTCGCTACCTTGCGGGCGCGACCAGTCGGTGCGTTGAAGATCGTCGGCGGTGACTGCAGCGGCAACGTCAGATGTTCTTCGGTCAGCCCGCGGTAGCCCGTCCGCATCAAGGTGGGGAGAATGGCCGCGCACTGCCATGTCAGTTCCACACCGGACCGCAGTGTCACTCGCGGGTCGAGGGAGAGATGCCGCGCTGGGGCCGCGACCGACGGACTCCACGGCGCCGGGCAGTCCCGGATGCCCGGGTCGATCGAGAGCGTGCGGTGCAGTAGCCGTAGCCCGGAGGCGCCGTCGGGCAAAGACAGATGGAACTTCGTGTACACCGCTGTGCGCCCGTCGGTCAGTCCTTCGATGACGTGCATCTCCCACATCGGGTGCTGCGGATCGAGCGGCATCGAGTGCATCTGGGACACCAGCGAGAGTAGGTCGGTCATGGTTCCTCCACCAGGAACTGCGGTGTGCCGCACGTGATAGTCGAGATCGACCTCCTCGTCGACACGCCACCACGGATACCCGTGCATCAAGCGGACCGGGCGTTTGCGGAACAGTTCCGAGATCTCGGCGTGAGCGCGGAGACTCCCGACCATATCGGCGGCGTGCGCGCCGGGCACGGTGCCGCTGGGTGGTTCGAAGAGCGTCAGGGTGGCCACGTGCATCGGGTGTGAAGGGGACTCGAACAACACGAACATCGCCTCGGTCATCCACATCGGCGCCAGTCCGCCGAACGCAGTTCGCACACCGCACCTCCCGGCTCTGTGGTCCCAGCACAGCACACTCCGCTCGCGAAGACTGCGTTTCCCGCAGAGACGAAGCACTGCGACCGGTCCACCCGGATGGCACCAGCGATCCTCGGGCGCCGGCCACGGGCAAGTACGCATATCGGTTGCCGCGGGCCGATGAATGATCCCTTTTCTATCCGATCGAATAGACCATGCGCCGACGCATTCGATCGAGCGTCCAGTAAATAAAATGGGCAATTGTCCAAGAGCATCTGGGCATTTGTTCAATACGAAACCAGAAATTCTTTCCCGCTCGGTGAAACGTTGCGGAAAGTCTGGTCGATATTCGAGTTAAGCGTGGATCAACTGATCCCGTGGAATACAACAAAGGTGAGGAGTGACTTCAGATGGGTTCTGCAGGTATCGACTTCAGTGTCGCCTTCGACGCTTTCTTGAAGTGGTTGAGCGTCACATTCGGCGGCGGCATCGGCATCGGCTGACAGCGCCGGGCATATCCGAAGAACGACAGCAGCTCGACTCACCACACCAGTGGTAGCCGAGCCGCTGCCATGGTCCGCTCGACCCGCTCGACCGCCTCTCTCGTGATCGCCGGTCTGTTCGAGCGCCGGCCCCTTTCGAGCACATTGGGCATTGCGGTGCATGGGTACACGCGCGTATATTGAGAACTGCGGATCGAGATAGTAATCGGCAACGGTGAAAGACTCGTGAAGCAGAGATCCGGCCGAGAATGTGAGAGCATTCCCGGCCGAACCCCTGTCTGGGGTATTCCTCGCCAGCGCGTCAGGCGGCAGTTGTAGCCGCAACCTCCGAATACGCCGAGTCCCCGAATGCGCCGAGCGCACTGAAGCCGCCGAGTGCACTGAAGCGGCGTACGCCGCTTCCCTCGACGAGAATCGGGTCGAGATGGCGTCCCTCCGGCCGAAGGGGTCAGGCGGCCGGAGGGACTGGCTGTCGCGGGTTCGCCGTCCGAGGTCGCGCGGCAGCCCAGACATCGGATACCCGCATTCGCCTCAATTACTCCTCGGGCCCGGACGCCGCGTTCCTCTCACGCTCTGCTGGTGTTCAGTGAGGACTCGGGTCGTCATCTGGGGGTCGCGTGAATTCACCAGTTCGTGGTGCGCCACTACGCCGGCGGTGGCATATTCCTGACCATGCCGAAGTACAAGGTGACTCTTCGTGACGGAAGCTCGAGCGACAGAACCTTCGAATCAGACTTCCAGGCGATCAACGAGACCCATAGGCCGACCGAATCCGTGGCAAGCATCGTCCGGATCGACCGTTACGACGACGATGGGGATCCCCACGGCGTGTGGTCGGCGGCGCCCACGCGCCGCACACAACGCGATTGACGCTCGGCCCTGGAAGGAGCTGATAACCTCCTCCCTTCTTTCGTCGGCGCGAGTTGGACAACCGACTTCAACAGATACGTATTTCTACCAAGGGTCGTGCGATTCGCGCTTGCCGCGTTTTCGGAAATGGGAAACGCTCACCAACGGGCAACCGCATCGCGCACAATGGCTACCGGACGAAGCACGATGGGTTGCCGGAGGTCGTTACCGCAACCGCGAACCGCCTTTTCCCACTACGGAATAGCTTCTGAGCCAGAGGAGCAGACCCAATGCCCGTTCCACAGCACAAATTGCTGCAATCCGTCCAGGATCGCACCATCGAGCTGCGGAGGTGGTTGGACGCCGACCACAACAGCGCGGCCCTCACGGCATATCTGCGCGACGAACCGGTCGACGACCGGTGGCTTGCCACCTATCTCCGGCTCCAACACGACCTCCTCCGGGCGGTCGGCCACGCGCACAAGCCGGAGGCGTCCCGGAAGAGGGCCGACCAGCATCGACACCGACGCAGTGGTGCCGCCACATCCTCACCACGCCGAGGGCGATGAGCGAGGGGACGAGCGGATCAGTGCCTGATACCGTCTCGACCGCTCTACCAACACTTTCCGGACGGCACGTCGGTCAGGCGTCGATCGTCGACTCCCGAGCACTTGGCCGCTCGTCCAACAGACCCGTCGGCGTCGTGTGAGTGTCGCTCGAGTGCAGAAGCCGGAATCGACCGTGAGTCACCGCGATATCCGCCCGCGAGTCGATGGCCCTGAGTAGCATCTAGATCATCTCGTTCGAATCCCTTTCGGAGGCCGACGTGCGTGGACTGGGTATCGATCTCGGAACTGCCAATACTGTCGTCGGCACACCGGAAGAGGGGGTCGTCCTGAACGAGCCGTCCTTCATGCTCGTTCGCACCAAGGAACCACACCGCGCCCTCGCCATCGGTCACGATGCTCGCAGCCTCGTCGGCCGCACTCCCATCGGCATCACGCAGGTGCGTCCGATGCACAACGGAGTGATCGTCGACCTGGAAACCGCCCGCACCTTCGTCAGCGCCGTCATCAAACGGGCCTCCCCACACAGGCCGTACGGCGTGCGACCGAAGGGTGTCATCGCGGTCCCCGCGGGCGCCACACCGCTCGAACGCCGTGCTCTGCTGGAGGTCGGGCACGAGGCGGGCCTACGGAAGGTCGGTTTGATACCGGAACCTGTCGCGGGAGCACTCGGCTGCGGTATCAACCCGCTCGAGCCGCGCGCCCACCTCGTTGTGGATATCGGCGGTGGCACTTCGGAAGTCACAGCGATTTGTTTCGGTGGCATTCTCTCGCATCGCAGTTGCCGGCTCGCCGGGGACGAACTCACGCACGCGCTCTACCAATACCTCCGGGCCGAGCACAACATCATCGTCGGTGAACTCACGGCCGAACGAGCGAAGGTGGGCGCGCCCGACACCGAGGACGGACAGTCACTCGTCGTGGAAGGCCGGGACGCCGTGACCGGCCGTGCACGTCTGGTCACGCTCGAAACCGAGGAAGTAGTCGATGCCTTACGCCCGACTATGTCGGGGATCGTTCAGACGCTTACCGAATGTCTGGAGGACCTTCCCGCCCAGGCGATCGGCGACGTGATGGCGGAAGGTGTGCTCGCCATCGGCGGTGGGTCGATGCTGCGTGGTGTGTCGGAGATGCTCGAACAGGCCTTCGGATTCCCGGTGAAGACGGCCGAGCGGCCGCTCACCTGCGTCGCCGAAGGCGCTACGGCGTGCTTGGAGCACCCTGAGGTCGTGGCCGCGTACAGCAATTGATCACCGAATCGGCAGCACGCCGGGCGGCCGTGGGAAGTAGTAGTCGAGGATTTTCTTGACGACGGGCCCGGAGGTCGCGGACCCGAAACCACCGCCACGAACCAGCACCGACACCACGATCTGGGGAGCGTCGAAGGGTGCGACCGCGGAAAACCAGGCGTTGAGACCTTCGCCGGGCGCCGACGGATCCTCGGCCGTGCCCGTCTTTGCACCCGCCGGCACCGGCAGTTCCGCAAGCTGTCCGGCCGTGCCGGCCGCCGCGGATGCCCGCATCCCGGCCCGCACCGGGTCGAGTCTGTCCGCGAAGGGCAATCGCACAGGTTCCGCTGTCGGGATGGGGACGACGTCCGGCCCGTACCCTGCTGCGAGCTGGGGGGTGACCATCGCACCCGTCGCAATCCCCGACGTCCAGCGCGCCACCTGTATCGGAGTGGCATTGACGGTGCCTTGGCCGATTCCCATCAGAAGCGTAGAACCGGGATACCAAGTGGCGCCGATACTTCCGACATTGGCCGGAGTGCCGAGGAAGCCCTCGGCCTCACCGGGAAGGTCGATCCCCGATCGCCGGCCGACACCGAGTTGGTCGGCCACTGCGGCGATGTTCTCGGGACCGAGGAGTTCGCCGAGCTTGTAGAAGTAGACGTTGTCCGACCACTGGATGGCCTGCAGCAGATTATGGGGGCCCATCGGTTGCCAGTTCCGAAAGGTATGGCCGCCGTACGTATAGGCGGCACCGGTTTCGATCACGGACTCCGGCGCAAGGACCGGGTACTGCGTATTCGCTGCGGCGACGACGATCTTGAATGTCGAACCGGGCGGCACCGCGGTCTGGGTCACGTTGTTCAGCAACGGGCTCGGGCCCGGGGTCTGGGCCTGAGCCGCCAGGGCAACGAGGTCGGCCGGGGGGCCGTAGACGTTGTTGTCGAATCCGGGAACGCTGGCCATCGCCAGCACTGCCCCGTTGCGCGCATCCATCACGATGGCGGCGCCGAGGTCGCCCCTGCTCTTACGCATCGCCTCGGTGAGCGCATCCGTAGCAAGGTTCTGCACGCCGACGTCGAGGTGCAACCGCAGGTCATGCCCTCGTACAGGGTCTACTCGCTCCCCGGTGGCGACGGGATGCCCGGAGGGATCCACGTAGACGCACTGCTTGCCGTCGCTGCCGCGCAGCAGGGCATCGTACTGCTTCTCAAGTCCCGCCTTGCCGACCCGCGATCCGAGGGCAAGGTGCGGCCAGCGTTCCATGTCGTGCTCGTCGGCCACCCCGACGTGTCCGAGGACGGAGGCGAGCACCGCGCCGTACGGATAGTGCCGGCGACCGGAAGGCACCACGAGAACCCCGGGCAGACGAGCGTCCACGACGCGCCGAGCGACTTCGGGGGCGACGGTCCCCACGACGACGTCCTGTTCGCCCTCGCCACGTTCCCGCACGACACTCGTCACCTCCTCCGGCGAGATACCGAGCAGTGAGGCGAGGCGGCGGCGGGAACCGGCGTCGTTCTCGTCGAACATCCGGGCGACCACCGCTACGGCATACTCCGCGACGTTCACTGCGAGGGGAACACCATTGCGATCGACGACGAGACCGCGCTCGGCCGGCAGGCGGATACAGCGCATCATCTGCTGGTCGCTCATCGCACGTAGGTCCGCGCCCCGGTCGTGCTGCAGCTGCCACGTGAACAAGGACATCGCGACGAGCAGCGCAGTGACGGTCACTGCGCCGACGGACAGCCCTCTCGGCCGGCGGCGCCGTCGGGGCTCCGGCGCCCAGAGCGGTCGTGCTACGCCGTCCCTACGCACGGCGAGCACCAGTCCGACGGCCACGAAGCCGACGATCGCCGCAGTGCCTCCGTAGCTGAACAGCGGAATCGGCATGCCGTTGTGCGGGAGCAAGGAGAGACTCGCACCGATCGAGACGAGTGCGTGGATCCCGAACAGTCCACCAACGCCCGCTGCGACGAGTGCTGCTTCCCTCGTCCGTGCGGTTCTGGCTGCGAGTGCAGCCCGCCACACGATGACCGAACTCGCCACCACGACAGCGATTCCGGCGATCAAGCCCCATCCATACACCAGGCTCGCGAACGCCAGGTCGTGTTCCGATTCGGGAAGGTATTCGGCACGCACCTCGAAGAGCGGGTCACGCGAAAGGCCCCACAACCCGCCGCTACCGATCGCGATGTTCGCCTGCATTTCGGCCCACCCCGCCCCGCTCGGGTCGGCATTGCTCGACAGGAACACATGGACGCGTTCGAGCTGATACGGCCGGAGAAAGAGCACGGCGAGTGGCAACGAGGCGATTCCCAGCATGAACAACGGCAACAACGGCAACAACGGGACCCGCGCCAGGACGAGCATGAATCCCGCGGTCACCACGAGAACGACGGCAGTCGACAGGTCGGGCTGCAGTGCGACCAGCGCCACGGGGATTCCCACGACCGCCAGCGTCGCAACGAATCGGCCGAGTGTGAACCCCGCCGCAAGCAACCCCGCCGACACCAGAACCACAGCCAGCTTGGCCAGTTCGGACGGTTGAATGGTGAATATGCCGAAGTCGAGCCAGCGCTGGGCGCCTTTGGTCGCGACCCCGGCAAGTGGGACGGCGGCCAGCATCGCGGTGGTGACAGTGAATATCGCCCAGCCGAATGCTCGCAGGTCACCCATCCGCAGGCGGGAGACGACGCGCATCAATCCGAGTCCGGCGGCAGCGAAGAGGGCATGGCGCACGGCGTGCGAGGTCATTCCCGTCGACGTCAGGTTGAGCAGTCCGAGCACCACGAGGACGACCGCTGCCGTGACGATCCAGGGATCCGATTCCCGCTTGTCTTCCTGCATGTCTCACCGCTCCCCGATGCTCAGCAGGATGCGTTCTCGGCAGGCATCAGCACCGGCTCCGAGGCGGCTGTCGCGGGGAAAATCGTGACCGCAGCGACAGCGAGGGCGGTGCTGGGGGGCAGATCTGTCCGGCCGATGCCGTATACCTGTTGCGCGCCGGGTGGGACGTGGAGCGACACCTCGTCGCCCGTCCGCACCTCGCCCGAGCATCGGTCGTACACATTCAGCTTCCAAACCACGGTGCCTTCATTCGGGGCCGAGTCGAGATGAAGGTCGACCCTGATGTCGCACGCACGTCCCGACGTGCATTCGCCGTTGGCGAGTGTGGCGGTAACCATGGTGATGATCCCCGCACTGGCGGGGGCCCCGACCTCCACCGATATCGGTTCCGCACGCTGTCCCCCCGGTGCCGGTGAACCCGGATCGCCGGTGGGTTCGGGTGGCGGCGGCGATACCGGGGCGATCTGATTCTGGTCCGACGGATTCACCGGATTCAGAACGGCATCCCAGCCGCGACGCAATTCCGACCACACCCGCGGTGCGGTCCACAGCACTCCGGCGAGCACCACGATCGCGATGAGACCCAGCGCACCACGGCGACGCGAGAGCCGTCTCTTTCTGCGGTGCCATGGACTTCGAACCGGTGGAAACCAGTCGCCGGTGGCAAGTGATGCCCCGGCACCCCCCGGCCGGCGCCCCTGAGGGGTCCGTTCCTCCCCCGTCTCACGGCCGTCCGATAGTTGGCGCCCCAGCGTGGCGAAGACCAGCGCGCCGAGTTGTCGCCGCGCCCTCTCTTCGTCGGCCGGGTCGATGTCAGGTGCGATTGCCCGACGAACTCGTTGCATCACATCGTCGAGATCTGTTGCTTCTGTAGTTGATTCGTGTATCCGGTCAACCAGTGCGGACGCGCGGCAGTTCGCCGCGATACTTCTCGACAGGTCGGCGATCGCATCGCTGATCTCGCGCCAGGACGCCGCACGCCCGGTGAACTCGATCGTGAGCTTTCCTTCTTCGAACACTGTGACGGCATCATCTCGGAACAGGATCGGTAGGCGGCCTCGGCTGCGCGCCAGCTCGAGCTGGTCGAGCGCATCGGTGATGAGCCACGACGCCTGCGCCGGGGTCAACGCCGCAATCCCGAGCAGCCTTCGGAGTGAGACGCCGGTGCCACGTGCGTCCTCATCTTGTCGTTCAGGAGGTACGGACCCGACCACTACGGGCTCGCCTCTCCCCGCGAGGAGCCCTGACACCACTTCGATCATCGCGCACCCCGAAACGCTATGCCTCCCGCACGGGTTGGAACAGAATCGGGCGGGCGGCGGCGGACCTTGAGCTGGGCTTACTCGCTGTCGAACTCCCATATGCCTGTGAGAGTCAATTTAACTCTCATCCGCGCTCCCGGAACACCGATCCGCACTCCCGGAACATCCCGTTACTCATCCGAGATAACGGCGACAAGCACCTCGGCCCATCGCCTGGCCGTACTGCCATACGTGAACCGATCACGGGTCAGGTTTACCTCGCCTTCAAGAGATTCCGAATCTGTGCGAGATCCCGGACGAGGAGAAGCCGAAAGCGTGAACTGACTCCTGATACGAAAGCGCCTCTGGCCCCGAAGGTCTGGACGAGCGACCAACTCGAAAGTGACCTCCTCCGCTCGATGCCGCATTGCCCTTCAGGTGACGTTTCGCGGAAACACCCGGTTCGGCACCCACGGTCATCGGCGGGTTACCCCTGCTGCCTTCTCTCGATATCACTCGGCACAGGTGCATCCGTGGGAACATCTCAACTGGTCGAGACGAGACCGAGGGCGATCAGAGGAGGGGTGCGTCGTATGGAGTTGATTCCGCCCGGACGCGCGGTGGCACTGGTAACGATTGCCGTCGCCTCCGCGCTGTTGCTCGCGGGATCAGGGAGTCGAGACGCGGACTCGTCATCACCGAGCGCGTCGACGGTGGTGGCGAGCGGGGCGGTCGGCACCTCGGGCGAACCGCCGGCAGCCGAGGAGCGCGACACGACCGGTGTCGACCGGGAGCAGTATGCCGGCGGGGACCCGAGTGGCGCCTACGGCTTCGTCACCCCGTCAGGAAAATGGCTCTGCGCGATCACCCCGGCGAACGAGATGGTCGCCTGCGCGTCTCACACGCCGGGGACGCCTCCAGGAGTTCCCGGCCCGCTACAAATCCCCGTCCAGGCCCCCGGGCGCTCCGCCGAAGCAAACATCGTCGCCATCGAAGCCGCGAAGGGACCGAGCTTCCAGACCGCGAACCAGCCACTCTTCCCCGGAAACCCCAACGTCCTCCCCTACGGGTCGACCTTGTCTGCCGACGGCTTCACCTGCAATGTGCAGTTCTCGGGCGTCTCGTGCAGAGAGAACGCAACGAATCAGGGATTCACCATCTCGACCGGCGGCTACAAGTTCGAATTCACCCCGATACCGGGCACCCCCGACGCCGGCCCACCGCAGATCACGCCTACCGAGCCGACCGCACCTCCTCTTCCCCAGTTGGAAGGCGGATCGAATCAGTGTGGCCGCGTCGTCTACCCGCCGACAGGCGAACCCGCAACGGTCGTCATCGTGAAGGGAACGATCCGCTGCGACGCTGCTCACGCCATGCTCAAAAAGTATTTCACCGCCCCCGACGCGACGGACGAGGTATACGACGTCGACGGATGGAAATGCCGAACAAAGGGAGACCCACACTCCGCGGCGACTGGATACAGCATCACGTGCACGGATTCCGGCGGGAACATCGTGGTTGCACAGCCCTAGAACCGGCTTTCCGCAGGTCGAAGGGGTAGACGGGGCGGAGGGGACGGCACGGACTCCGCTGCCTGCGGCCCCCGGGAAGGTACCGGGAGACGAAAAATAGGTATACCCACGGGCCATCCGGCCGATGTGGCGTAGCCGCACCCGGTGGCAGTCTGTGACTTGTCACACACGCGTAACCCGGCGGCTTCCGGAACCGCGTCGATTGCAGGAGAGGTCCCGCACCATGAAGGCAGAACCGCTTACCTGCGGTGACTATGTCACCGCGACGTTCGCTCGCGACTTCGTCGCGGAGGGATTCGACTATGACACCGTCGAGCGAATCCATTCCGGCGACCTCGACGAATGGACGTTCGCACTCGCCCAATCAGGGCTGTTCACCAACCGGGTGGTCGCGCACGCCCGGCAGGCGTGGCAAGACGATCCGCGATCGCTTCTCGACAGCCTCTTGGCGGACGCGGACGAGATGACCGTCAAGCGTTACGACGTCGTCTGGCAAGCCCTGACCCGGACCGCCCAGTTCGGCACTTCCGGGGTCGCCGCCGAATATGCGTGATCGACTTCCTGCCCACCGAACAGTCCACATCGCCCACTGAACAGACCACAGCGAAGAACGAGAACCATGACCGTCAACACCTACCCCACCGCCGAGACGATCCGATTGGGCGTACGCGGTCACGAATGCCGTTACTGCGGCCAAACCGTCAGCGCTGACGGCAACCGCTTCCGACATACCGCGACGGGGCAGTACCGGTGCGAACCGGCAAAGCGGGCGTCGTACGAGAAGTCCCTGTCCGACAGTTTTATTCGAAGCTGAATTCAACCTTTTCGGACCGGCCGGCGTCACAATTTCTCTGACGGCGATCGCCCCTTCGCTGCGATGAGTACCACCGAGACGACTACCGTAACCACCACCAGGTAGGCGGCCCACATCAGGAGGAAGGGTTGCAGCCATCCCTTGTCGGTCGTCTGCCCCCGTTCTCCCACGCAGTACAGGGTGAAATTGGTGGACCGACCGTCCCCGGTGGAATAGGTATCCGACACGACGACCGCGTCGTTTCCGGGCTGTTCGCAGAACACAGGCGCAAGGTAGACGGCCTGTCCCGGCCAGATCAGCGAAGAGATCAGGGTGAGGAAGCCGACGCTCACCGTAATGCCGATTCCCCACAACAGGAGCGGCTTGGCCACACGGCGCTTCCGAGGTTGTGGATCTACACCCAGTTCCACCGGCTCGGTCATAGCGGATGCACCCCGACCACAGCTCCGTCGGCATCGAACACGACCACCGACCGCGACCGCGACGACTCGACCATCGCTGTCGGCGAAATTCCGCCAGCCCTGGTCACCGAGATGCCGACTACCTGACCGCCCTCGAGACCGCTGCGGGACAGGGCTTCGTCTACCAGATGCTCGACTCGACCCAATGCCGGAACGTCGTCGAGGGTGAAGGCGCGTGCATCCAGGTCTTCCAGTGCAGAGACCACCACTGGACTGGGCTCACTCACATTCTCACCATCGAAGGTGTACTGGTCGAGCTGATCGGGGTTCGCCGGATCGCGGACGGTGACAGCCAACTGCTCGACCGGCGCGATGTCCAGATTTGTCACCTGCACTTCTGCGACGCCGTAGCGAACTGCGAGCGCTGCTAAACCGTCGCCCACGAGGTCCGAGGTCATACCCCCGCCCCTGGATCGCATATCTGCGTCGAATTCAGCACGGTCGACAGCTCCGATGCATGCCGTGGCACCGAAGACCACAGCCACCCCCATCGATAACCACACCGACACACGCAACACTGGCGAACGCAGCAGCGGCGAACGCAGCAGCGGCGGGGTCTTCATTGCATGAGACTATCCACGTCACGGACTTCTCAGGTGGTCCGGCGCGCGGTCAGGTGTCGGATGTTCTTTCCACCGAGATCCTTATAATGGCTCTGCATCGAGTCGATCAGCACTGCGAACACGCGGTGGGCAGCAGCCAGGTCGGCATCGGGGACGTCCCGCAGGGCACGCGCCGTCCGCTGTCCTAGTGGGGCGAAGAACTCGCGGGCTACTTCCAGCCCGTGGTCGTCGTAACGCAGGATGACTTTCCGGCGGTCCGACGGGTCTGCCTCCCGCCGAATATGCCCTGACGACAGCATTCGCTCCACCAGATAGGTCACCGCCGCCGACGACAGCCCGAGCAGGCTCCCCAGTTCCCCGGCGGTCAGCGGCGTGCCATTGGTGTCGGCGACCATGACGTGCATCAGCGCCTGGAAGTCGTTGGGGCTGAGATCGTGCAGCGCACCGAAAGTGCGTCCGATCTGTTCCGACGCCACGGTCATCGCGCGGACATCTGCCGAAATGTCTGCTTCCAGTCTCGCTCTCGCGTCGGGACGAGCACTGTCCGGCATGTCGTCTGTCATCTCTAGGCCCTCTCAGCGGTCGGCCGACAGCCTATCCCCTCGCATTCTCTCAGTTGCTTAACTATTCAGTTTCTGAAATATTCGAACAGTGAACACCGATGGGCATGCGCCGACAGAACACCGTTCTCTCGCTGTCTGGGACCGGCTCGCATCCGCCGTGACCGGACAGCGGTCGTGGGCAGTGGCCCTCACCGTCCTTGTCTTGGCCGGCGCTTTCATGGCGCTCGTCGGTGGCAACGACTCCGCGGGACAGTCACCGATCTCCCTGCCCGCGTCTGCGGAATCGGCCGAGGTGGACGGCCTCCTCACCGACCTTCCCGAATCGGGGGTGACACCGGCGATTCTCGTCGGCAGTCGTGCCGACGGCGGCGTGTTGACCGATGCGGACCTCGCCGCGTTCGACGCGGCTCGGAACCGGATGCTCGGTGTCGACCGCACCCTCGAACCCAGCCCAGGACCGGCACTCATCCCGTCACCGGACGGCAGAGCGGTGATCGGGCAGGTTCCCGCCGATTCGGAACTCTCAGGTTTCGCGTTGAACGATCGCGTCGCCGAGCTGCGGGCGGCGGCCACCGACTCGCTACCGCCGGGGCTTCTGGCGCAGGTGACGGGAGGTCCGGCATTCGGCGCTGATATCGCCGACTCGTTCTCGGGCGCGAATGTCACGTTGCTCGCGGTCACTGCGCTTGTCGTCGCGGTCCTGCTGATCGTCACCTACCGCTCACCGATCCTCTGGCTCGTGCCACTCGCCGTAGTCGGCTTCGCCGATCGGGTTGCGTCGACCGTCGGTACTGCCGTCGCCGAACTGACCGGCCTGACCTTCGACGGGTCGACGTCCGGTATCACGAGCGTGCTGGTCTTCGGTGCCGGAACGAACTACGCGCTGCTCCTCATCTCCCGCTACCGGGAGGAACTCCGCGCGGAGCCGGACCACCGGGTCGCCTTGCGCCACGCCGTGCGCCGGGCCGGACCGGCGATCGTCGCGTCCAATGTCACTGTGGTACTTGCCCTACTGACCCTGCTGTTGGCGACCATTCCCAGTACCCGCAGTCTGGGTGTGCTCGCGGCCGCCGGCCTGCTGGTAGCGCTCATCTTCGTGCTGCTGGTCCTCCCGCCCGCTCTCGCACTCAGCGGAAAGCGATTGTTCTGGCCGTTCGTGCCCCGTGTGGGCGACCCGGACAACACCACGCACGGCGCCTGGTTCCGGGTCGCCTCCGCGGTAGCACGACACCCGCGACGCACCGCAATTGTGTCGATTATGGCGCTCGGGGTCTGTGCGGCGGGGTTGATCGGCACCCACGTCGGGCTGTCCCAAACCGAACAATTCCGGGTCGCAGCGGAATCGGTCGACGGCTTGGACACTCTCGCTGCTCATTTTCCTTCCGGGCTCTCCGACCCCACCACCGTGGTCGCCCGCACGGAAGCGACCGACGCCGTACAGCGGGTTCTGGCCGATACCGAAGGGGTCGTGTCGGCGAGCGAGGCCGGCCGGTCGAACACCGGTCTGACGCGATGGGCCGTCGTACTCGACACACCACCTGCAACGGAGGAGGCCTTCGCAACAATCGACACCATCAGGGCAGCCTTGGCCGACATCGACGGTGCGGATGCGCTCGTCGGTGGCAGCGACGCCCAGGCGCTGGACAAGCGGGACGCCGCCCTCCGAGACCAGGTGATCGTCATTCCGGCGATCCTTCTCGTGGTCCTGGCCGTGCTCGTAGTGCTCCTGCGGGCCGTGGTCGCACCGCTGGTCCTCGTCGGGACGACGGTACTCAGCGCGGTCGCGGCGCTCGGGCTCGGCAGCTGGGTGAGCACGCGCATCTTCGGGTTCCCTGCGCTCGACGACACCGTTCCGCTGTTCGCGTTCCTGTTCCTCGTTGCACTCGGCGTCGACTACAGCATCTTCCTCGTCACCCGGGCCCGGGAGGAAACACCGGGGCGCGGCACGCGGGCCGCGATCGTGCGGGCTGTTGCCGCGACCGGCGGCGTCATCACCAGTGCCGGAATAGTGCTCGCCGCAGTGTTCGCCGTCCTCGGTGTGCTGCCCCTGATCACACTGACCCAGCTGGGCATCGTCGTCGGCCTCGGCATCCTCCTGGACACGTTCGTGGTGCGAACACTCGTCATCCCGGCGCTGTTCACGCTCGCCGGGGACGCGGTGTGGTGGCCGAACCGCCAGGCCACCTCGACGCTCGACTCACCCGGCGAAGCAAGGAGCGCGGTTCCGTCAGAAATCTGAGCGTTCGCAGACCCGTCAGGAATCGAGAAGCGTCTCATCGCGGGCCGCATTAACGTCACTCACATGAACATCACCATTCACTCGGCCTTCCTTCCACACACCGACCACGAGGCCTCACTGGCCTTCTACCGCGACATCCTCGGGTTCGAAGTCCGCAAAGACGTGGGTTACAACGGGATGCACTGGATCACCGTGGGACACCCGGAGCAGCCCGGCACCTCCCTCGTTCTGCACCCACCGGCGGCCGATCCCGGGATCACCGACGAGGAACGCCGCACCATCACCGAGATGATGGCCAAGGGGACCTACGCCATCCTCACATTGGCCACCCCCGACCTGGACGCAACCTTCGCCCAGCTCGCGGCAAGCGACACCGAAATCGTCCAGGAACCGATCGACCAGCCGTACGGCATCCGTGACTGCGCCGTCCGCGATCCCGCAGGAAACCTCATCCGCATCAACGAGATCAAGGGGGAGCGCTGACATGACCACCATCAATAATCTCACCCTCGACACTCCCGAGCCCACCGCCGCGAAGGCCTTCCACACCGCACTCGGCGTCGATGCCCACATCACTGCCCGGGACGCGGATGCACCGACCACCGGATTCCCCGGTTTCACTCTCTCACTCGTCGTGTCCCAGCCGAACATCGTCGACGCCTACATCGAGGCCGCCC
Organism: Rhodococcus oxybenzonivorans; assembly: GCF_003130705.1. NCBI lineage: Bacteria > Bacillati > Actinomycetota > Actinomycetes > Mycobacteriales > Nocardiaceae > Rhodococcus > Rhodococcus oxybenzonivorans. Next base: position 3,456,789 of record NZ_CP021354.1, read on the forward strand.
TCGACAACGGCGGCGCCACGATCACACCGGCCAAGAAGAGTCTCTGGGGGTACGGCGGCGTCGTACAGGGCCCCGACGGCGCCCTGTGGAAAATCGCGACATCGTCGAAGAAGAATACGGGACCGGCCACCCGGCACTTCGAGGACCTCGTGCTGCTCCTCGGAGTCGGAGATGTCAAAGCCGGCAAGCAGTTCTACCTCGACCACGGCCTGGAAGTGACGAGAAGCTTCGGACGCAAGTACGTCGAGTTCGCCACCGGCCCGAAGGTCAAGCTCGCGCTCTACGGGCGCCGCGCACTCGCGAAGGACGCGGGCATCTCCCCCGACGGCACCGGCGCCCATCGAATCGTCATCCGCAGCGACGCCGGCACCTTCACCGATCCGGACGGTTTCTCCTGGGAATCCGACTGAGTCGACGCGCTTTCGAGGGCAGCACACGCCGCAGCGGCACACCACCACCGATGACGGGCCTGTGAAAGAATGACCCCTCCGACGCGTCCGGTGCGGGGAGTCAGCGCCCCCGCACCACTTCGAGCGCCGCGGCCTCGATCGTGTCTTCGGACAGCAGGACCTCGAGTGCGGCGTCGCCGAGGGGAATGAAGCTGTTCTCGCTCGCAACCCGGGCGAGGCGGCCGGTGAAGCCTTGGTCGACCAATGCCATGACGACGCCCTCCCCCACCCCACCCGCTGCCCGGGTTTCGTCGACGACGAGGACTCGGCCGGTGGCGTTCGCCTCGCGGACGATGTCCGGCACCGGCAGCGGCGCGAGCCACCGCATGTCCACCACCCGGGTCGAGATATCGGCTCGTTCGAGGCGACGCGCCACTCGCAGGCTCATGTGCACCCCGTTACCGAAGGTGACGATGGTCAGGTCCGTTCCCTTGCCATAGGTGCGCGCCCGCCCGATCTGTACGAAATTCTCGGCGCCCTTCAGTGGATCCGGGTAGGGGGCGAGCCACTGCTCGTCGCCGTCCTCGTGCAAATCCCTGGTGTGGTACAGGGCAATCGGTTCCAAGTACACGCACACCGCGCCGGCGCTGTGGGCGGCCGCAACACAGGTGCGCATCATGGCCGCGGCGTCGTCGGGCCTGGCCGGGGAGGCGATGATTATGCCGGGGAGGTCACGTAACGCTGCGACGGCATTGTCGTTGTGGAAGTGCCCCCCGAATCCCTTCTGGTACCCGTAACCGGCGATACGCACCACCATGGGGTTGCGGTATTGACGATCGGAGAAGAATTGCAGGGTCGCGCCTTCACCGCGGATCTGGTCGGCGGCGTTGTGCAGGTACGCGAGGTACTGGATCTCCGGGATCGGCAGCAGCCCGGAGACTCCCGCGCCGAGTGCAAGCCCGAGAATCGCCTGTTCGTCGAGGAGGGTGTCGAAGACGCGGGCAACCCCGACTTTCTTCATCAGCCCGCGTGTGACCCCGTAGACGCCGCCCTTCCGGGCGACGTCCTCGCCGAAGATCAGCGACTCCGGGTACTCGATGAGCACGTCGAGCAGGGCACGGTTGATCGACGAGGCCAGGGTCAGTGGGCCCTCTTCTTCGGGTAGCGGGCCGCCGAAGATGTGTGCGCGGCGAGCGAGGTGGGTTCGTCGCGGTTCGGCCGCCATCGCTTCGTCGAGGCCCTCCCTCAGTGGTCGCATCACTGCGGCGGGACTATCGAGTTGGGGTAGCTCGCTCACGTGCCGTGCGAGTCCGATGACTTCTGCGCGCTTCTTCTCATAGAGCGCAAGCACCTCGTTCGGGCTGAGATGCCCGCGCTCGATCAGCAGTTGTGCAGTGCACAGCACCGGATCTCGGTCGAAGTCTGCGGTGATCTCGCCGGTGGTGCGGTAGGCGGCTTCGACGTCGGATCCGGCGTGGCCCATCAGTCTCACCGTGCGCAGATGCAGGAACGCCGGGCGCCTGTTCCTGCGGACCCAGTCGGCGGCACGCTGCGCGGTGGCGTAGGCCATCGGCAGATCCGATCCGTCGACGGTGAAGTACTCGAGCCCTTGACGATTCCCGAAGTTGGCGCCGATCCACCCTGCCGGGGTCTTGGTGCTGATCCCGATGCCGTTGTCTTCGCAGACGAACAGCAGCGGAATGGGAAGGCCTTGAAACGCCGAGTAGACAGCGGTGTTGATGGCGCCGATCGCGGTCGAGTGGTTGACCGAGGCATCTCCGAAACTGCACACTGCGATCGCATCGTCGGGCCAGGGTGAGGGGACGTGTAGCTTGGCGGCGCGCGCGAGGGAAAAGGCAACGCCGACCGCACGCGGCAGATGAGATGCGATCGTCGAGGTCTGGGGGATGATATTGAGGTCGTGGCGACCGAACACCTTGTGCCGGCCACCCGACATCGGTTCCTCGGCGGCGGCGACGACGCCGAGGAGCACATCGCGCAGCGGGTCGCTGCCCTGCACTTGCCGGGCGCGTTCGAGGAAGAACGCACCGGAGCGGTAGTGCAGCAACGCCGGATCGGTCAGACGGAGGGCGCGGGCCACGACGGCGTTTCCCTCGTGCCCGGATGAGCCGATCGTGTAGAAGCCCTTACCTTTCGAGCGTAACCAGCGCGCCGCGAGATCGAGATGACGGCTGCCCAATTGCGAATCGAACAAGTCCAGAATGTCCTGCACGGAAAGGCTCGACTGTGCCTCCACGGCTCCGTCGCGATCACGTTCCCCCATCGGTACCGCGCCGACCATCTCGTTGATGGTGGTGGTGAAGTAGTCATCGATCTGTTCGGCCATGTATCCGGCTCCTGACAGGCAGGTCGTCCTCGTCCGCGGGGCGGTCTGACGGGACGCGTGTCCCTTCACCAGGGTATGCATGTCACGGGCGCCTTCATGCGTCATTGTCGATGATCCGCGCATGCACCACTCACTACGCGCCGTGCCTCGCTCCAGATCCGGTCTTGTCCGCCGCGGACAAAACCGGGCGCGAACTCGAGCCTCGCGGAATATTTCGGAGCACCGTCCCCGCGCATAGTGTCGTGAATCACACGGCAACGAAGGGATCGAAACAGTGTCCGACATCGGCTATTTCACCTGGGACCTCGCGCCCACACACGGCGACGCACCGTGCCTGCGCGACGACCACAGCGACCTCACGTACCGGCAGTTCGCCGATCGGGTGGATGCGTTCGCGGCGCAACTGAGCGAACGCGGGGTCCGCGAGGGTGACGTCGTCGCGGTGATGCTGCCGAACCGGGTGGAGCTGCTCATCGTCCTCATGGCGGCGTGGCGGCTGGGTGCGGCCGCCACACCGGTCAACCCCACCTTCACCGCCGCCGAAGCGGAGTACCAGATCACCGACGCCGACGCCGCGCTGGTCGTAAACGAGGGACCGGACGCTCCGAGCGCCGGTCGTCCGTCGATTGCGGTCGACGAGATGCACACCTCCCTGCCTTCGGGGCCCGCCCTGGACTTCCGCCCGGCGGGCAGCGACGTCGCGCTACTGATCTACACGTCGGGGTCGACGGGGCGACCCAAAGGCGTCATGCTCACGCACGACAACCTGCAGTTCATGAGTTCATCACTTGCCGAGCATCTTTCGCTCACCGCCGAGGACCACTGCCTGCTCATCCTGCCGCTGTTCCACGTCAACGCGATCTGTGTCAGCTTCCTCGCTCCGATGCTGGCCGGAGGGCAACTGAGTGTCACCGGCCGGTTCTCCCCGGCCCGGTTCTTCGACGACGTGGCCCGGCTGCGGCCGACATACTTCTCCGCAGTCCCGACAATCTACGCACTGCTCGTCTCCCAACCCGATGAGGTTGTCACCGACACGTCGTCGTTGCGGTTCGGAGTCTGCGGAGCCGCCCCGATCTCCAAGGAATTGCTCGAACGCGCTGAACAGCGCTTCGGCCTGGTGATCGTCGAGGGGTACGGGCTCACCGAGGGTACCTGCGCGTCGGCGTGCAACCCACCCGGCGGCGTCCGCAAACTCGGCACCGTCGGGCCCGCACTGCCCGGGCAGACCCTTGCGATCATGGATGAGTCCGGCGTCCTGCTGCCACCGGGAACTGTCGGCGAGATCGTCATCCGCGGCGCCAACGTGATGCACGGCTACCTGAGGCGTCCCGAGGAGACACACCGGACCGTTGTCGACGGCTGGCTCCACACGGGCGACGTCGGTCGACTCGACGAGGACGGCTACCTCACCCTCGTCGACCGGATCAAGGACATGATCATCCGGGGCGGCGAGAACATCTACCCCAAGGAGATCGAGAACGCACTCGCCACCCACGACGGCGTCCTCGAGGCAGCCGTGGTCGGCGCACCTCACGAAGTGTATGGCGAGGTACCCGTCGCCTACGTGGTCCCCTATCCCGACAGCCCCGTGACCGACGGACAGCTCACCGACCACCTCCGTGAGCGGCTCACGAAAGTCAAACTGCCCGTGGCTATACATGTCGTCGACGCCTTGCCCCGCAACCCCGTCGGCAAAATCGACAAACCCGGACTGCGCAGCCGGCACCGCCTGTCCACCACTGCTCGCGGCTGAGCAACCCGCTCTCACCGCCACCACGGCACCCGTCGCAACTCGGGCCACACCCGAGGCGATGACCCCTACCCCCGCCCGCCCTATCCAGGAGACTTCCGATGGGATTCACAACCGGGAACTTTCCCGAAGTAGACCCCGCAACATTCCTCGACCGTCCCTTCTTCGACCGCATTCGCGCCATGTCGACGCACTGGGTCGACTACGGCTTCGGCACCCCGAAGATGGTGCACACCATCTACATTCTGAAACTGCTGGTCCTCTACATCGGCGCCGGACTGTCCATCGCGACATTCACCTCCGGCTACAACGTGCTCGACATCGGCGCGTGGTGGAACGCACCGATCGTGTACCAGAAGCTCATACTGTGGACGCTGCTGATCGAGACCATCGGCGTGGGCGGTTCCTGGGGGCCACTCGCCGGCCACTTCAAGCCGATGATGGGTGGCGCTCTGTTCTGGCTCCGGCCGGGCACCATCCGCCTACCACCCTGGCCTGGGAAGGTGCCACTGACAGCCGGCGACTCTCGCACCATCTTCGACGTTGTCGTCTACGTCGCGATTTTGGTCGACATCGTCCTCGCACTCGGGCTCGCCGGTGTCCACACACCGTCCATCGACGCGGCACTGCCCGGCAATCACGGCCTGGTGAACCCCACCCTCTTGTTGCCTCTGATCGCGCTGCTCGTCGTGATCGGGTTGCGTGACAAGGTCATCTTCATCGCCGCCCGCGGCGAGCAGTATTTCCCGGCCGTCGTCTTCTTCGGTGTTCTTCCGTTCGTCGACATGATCGTCGCGCTCAAGCTGCTCATCGTGTCGGTGTGGGTCGGCGCCGGCATGTCGAAGCTGGGCCACCACTTCTCGATGGTGGTGCCCCCGATGCTGTCCAACACACCCTGGTTGCCGTCGAAGACGATCAAGCGCGCCCATTACCGCAGCTTCCCGAACGACCTGCGGCCGTCTATCGTCGCCGGCGGTGTCGCCCACGTCCTGGGCACCGTCGTCGAGGTGGTGACGCCACTGGTGTTGCTGTTCACCACAAATGGAACCGTTACCCTGCTCGCTGTTGCACTGATGGTCGCATTCCACCTGTTCATCCTGTCGACGTTCCCGCTCGCAGTGCCCCTCGAATGGAACCTGCTGTTCGCTTACGCGGCAGTCTTCCTGTTCCTCGGATTCCCCAACGCCGCCGGTTACGGGCTGGGCGACTTCTCCTCACCGCTACTGCTCGCCGCGATCATCGCCGCGCTGGTGTTCTTCCCGATCCTCGGCAATCTGCGCCCCGACCTCGTCTCGTTCCTGCCCTCGATGCGGCAGTACGCCGGCAACTGGGCCTCGGCCACCTGGGCGTTCGCGCCGGGCGCGGAAGACAAGCTCGACCAGTTCATCAAGCGCCCCAGCCAGAACACCCGGACTCAGCTACTCGCGACGTACCCGCCCGAGGTCGCCGACGTCGTGATGCACCAACTGCTGGGCTGGCGGTCGATGCACAGCCAGGGCCGCGCTCTGCTGTCGCTGATGAGTCGCCACCTCGGCGACGACATCGACACTTACTCGCTGCGCGAGGCCGAGTTCAGCTGTAACTCGCTGGTGGCCTTCAACTTCGGTGACGGGCACCTCCACAACGAGCATCTCATCGCGGCCATTCAGCGGCGCTGCAACTTCGCGCCCGGCGAGTTCCTGATCGCGTGGATCGAATCGCAGCCCATCCACAAGGGCATCCAAGAGTACAAGGTGATCGACGCCGCCCTCGGCGTCATCGAACGCGGAACCTACAAGGTGTCAGACGCCATCGCCGAGCAACCGTGGCTGCCGAACGGTCCCATCCCATTCGACGTCCAGTGGACGTTGGACATCGACGCCGACCGGGCACTCACCGATCCCGGAACCGTGCCGGAACCGGGAATGCGCAGCAGGCAAGCTGATTCGCCGTATCACGATGACGCAGGCACAGGAGTGCGGCAGTGAGCACAGCGGTCGTGGTCGGCAGCGGGCCCAACGGGCTCGCTGCCGCGGTCCACCTCGCCCGGCACGGCGTCGAGGTCCAGGTCCTCGAGGCGGCCGACACCATCGGCGGCGGGACCCGTTCGAGCGAACTCACCCTTCCGGGGCTTCTGCACGACGAGTGCTCCGCGTTCCACCCCATGGGAGCGGGGTCGCCGTACTTGCAGACGCTCGACCTCGAACGCTACGGCCTGAGCTGGAGGTGGGCCGACGTCGACTGCGCGCATCCGCTCGACAGCGGGGAAGCAGGCCTTCTGCACCGCTCCGTCGACGAAACAGCCGCCGGCCTCGGGGCCGACGGGCCTCGCTGGCAGCGGATGTTCGGAAACCTTGCCGACGGGTTCGACGATCTCGCCGCCGACCTCATGCGTCCGATCGTGAACATTCCACGTCATCCGCTGAAGCTGGCGAGCTTCGGGCCCCGGGCGCTGCTGCCGGCCGGCATTACTGCCCGGTGGTGGCGCACCGAGAAGGGCCGGGCACTGTTCGGGGGTGTGGCCGCGCACGCGTACTACCGGCTCGACCGTCCAGCGACGTCCGCAGTCGGCCTGATGATCATCGCCGCAGGCCACCGCTACGGATGGCCGGTGGCCGAAGGGGGATCGCAGTCGATCACCAGCGCTCTGGCGGCCGTGCTCACCGACTGGGGCGGGAAGATTGCCACAGGTGTCCGGGTCGACAGTATCGCCGACATTCCTCCCGCGGACGTCGTCCTGCTCGACCTGTCACCGTCCGCCGCACTGAGCATCTTCGGCGAGCAGATTCCACAGAGAGTCGCGCGTGCGTATCGCCGGTTCCGGCACGGACCGGCGGCATTCAAGGTCGACTACGCCGTCGAGGGCGGGGTGCCCTGGCGCGACCCCGACTGCGGCCGCGCCGGAACCGTGCATCTCGGTGGCACATTCGCGGAAATCGCGGCCGCCGAAAAGGATGTCTCATCCGGCAGGATGCCACAGCGGCCGTTCGTCCTCGTTGGGCAGCAGTATCTCGCCGACGCCGGCCGATCGAAAGGGAATCTGCACCCGCTGTATGCGTACGCACATGTGCCGCACGGGTACACGGGCGATGCGACGTCGGCGATCACCGCGCAGATCGAACGGTTCGCCCCCGGCTTCCGCGACCGCGTCGTCGCGACGGTAAGCAGTGGGCCCGCACAACTTGCCCAGTCGAACGCCAACTATGTCGGCGGCGACATCATCGGCGGCGCCAACACCGAGACCCAGGTGGTACTCCGGCCGCGCATCGCCCTCGACCCTTACAGCACCGGCGTAGCGGGAACCTACTTGTGCTCGGCGTCAACGCCGCCGGGCGCCGGCGCCCATGGAATGAGCGGATACAACGCCGCCCAATCCGCACTGCGTTACCTGCGCAGACACGGCGACGATGTGTTGTAGCCGCAGGTACTGCGCTTGAACAGGAAGGACAAGGCGGTCGAGCAGTTCGGAAGAAGCGATCACCGTGGTGCGGCGTTCCTGGAGCGACGCGGGTCGGTCGCAGTCATCACTCTCAATAGACCCGACTTGCGTAACGTCGTCGACGCGGCGGTCTCAGCCGGGGTCGCCGCGGCGATGGAGACCCTGGCTCGTTCTCCCGATCTTCGAGTCGGCATCATCACAGGCGCAGGAGACGCCTTCTGTGCCGGCGCGGATGTTGCGGCATTGTCCGCCGGGCACAGTATCGACGCACCCGGACACCCGGAATGGGGCTTTGCCGGCTTCGTTCGCCACGAGATCGACAAGCCTGTGATTGCAGCCGTGAACGGTTCGGCCTCGGGCAGAGGCCTCGATCTCGTCCTGGCGTGTAACGCTGCCATAGTCAGTTCCCACGCCACCCTCGGGCCCCGAGAAGTGCGGCGATTCGAGGACTGCAATTTCCGCTCCGGTGCACTTGGCGGCAGACTCCGGTTCGAGTCGGTTTCCCTCAGAGACACGCTCCACCCGGAGACCGCCCTGCGGTGCGGAATTATCGACCGGATCGTTCATCCGCACGAAGTATTGCCGGAGGCCATGCGGTTGGCGCGTGCACTGGCAACGACACGTCCGCGCCCGGACGGGATCGGCGCCGCAGTTCTGCGTCGTCGCGCCGGCAAGGATAATCGCAGGCCGCAGCGATCCTGCGGTGCCGATGCGCACGACCAACGACACTCACGAAGAGGAACCGACACACCATGCTGAATCGTCTCTACGCAGCGCTTCTCACGGCAGCCGGACTGTCCTGCGATGGCTACATCACCCTCGACGAGGCCGTGAGAAATTCCGGCCACCCACCGCGGACAGGCACAGACTCGCCGACCGGGACGCAACCGGAGGTCGATACGCCCTCGAAGTGAAGCGGGACCAGCTGCCCCTGGCATCACTGCCCACCCACGTGCCCACCCTTCGCCTGATCCAGTGTCAGGACAGCCGGTCCCAACCATTGGCACACGAGTAAGGCGAGTTCGACGGACAGGCGGTCCCGAGTGAAATCCTCCCCCCGCTCCTCCGCGGCGCGCTTCACCCGATACTTCACTGAGTTGTAGTGCAAGTCGAGAACTTTCGCGGCCGCAACATTGCTGAGATTGTTCGCGAGGTAGACCTGCACGGTCTCGCGCAGGCGGGCCGCGTTCTCATTGTCCGCCGCCAGGCCGCGCAAGACGCTCTGTACCCACGTCCGGGTAGCCGCGGGGTCCTCGGTGAGCATCGCGACGGTCGACACTCCCGGTTCGTCGTATGCGATTGCGACGGGGGCGTTTTTTCCCGCAGCGATGGCAAGCGCTCGTGCGCGTTGGGCGCGCGCGTGGGACTGCCTGAATCCTTCGGGGCCGGAGGTTATTCCACCGACAGCCACAACTAGTTCCGAATGACGGTCGTGAAGGAATTCGCGCAGCTCACTGTAATCTCGCCGGGGAGCCGAGCGGGTACCGAGGGGAACCCATACCCATCCGGTGACGCGGTCCGCCGCCACGAACAGTGGATCGGTCACTGCCCCCATGAACCCGGAGAAGTCGTGTGCAGCCGATTCGATCTTGGCCAGCATGTCTCCTGCACCGGCATCGGGGGCCCAAATGATCGCCGCCAGGTGATTCTGATTGAGGACGTAGTTGAGGGCAGCGCTGGCCCCTGCATCCGGGTGTTCGTTGCCCGCCAATATTTCCTGAACTCGGACGGCACGCACGCTACTCTGGTGGGCCAACCACCGTTCCCGTTCACGCTCGTAGACTGCGACCACCTGCTGCGACACCCTGTCGATGTACACCGACATCACGGTGATGATGCGCTCGAGCACTGGAACGCCCAGTTCCGGCTCAACCGCTTCCCCACCCAACTCGTCGAAGACCAATTTGAGGAGATTGGTCTGCCCGAGTCGATATGCGCGTACGAGCGCATTGACCGGAACCCCCTGTTGAGCAAGGCGTCTCGCGTACTCCATCGCCGCGGCCGGCGCCTCCAGATTTTCCGGCGCAATGTTGTGCTGCAGCGTGTGAAAGATGGTGTCGAGGTTTCCTTCGACACTCGCCCCGAGCAGTTCGAGCAACTGCCGATCGGCACGCAAGTCGGGTATCTCGGTGTACAACACGTCGGTGATGTCTGCCGTCAGCGACACCAACCGCCGGTTGAGCGAGCTTGCGATTCTTGCGACCAACAGCGCGGTGCGCTCGTCGTGTGAAGCCATGCGAAGACAATAGAGCAGTTACCTCCCACGCATGACGAATCGCCTCGAAAGTCACAATCAGCGCTTACACCTGCACCTTTCTGTCCAACCGGCAGTTGCGGCCCTCACCCGTCCGACACGAGCTTGTCCGATGAGAACAAACAACGCCTCATTCTTGATTCTTCGCGGACGTGGTCACCATCACAGGACTTCCCTATCGTGAAGGGGGCTCGGCCGCAGCGCCAACGATGAAGGGATCACGATGAACGACAAGAGCTTCCGTGGGAGAACCGCCGTCATGTCCGGAGGAAGTCGCGGCATCGGACTTGCTATCGCCCAGGCAATCGCGAGCCGCGGCGGAAACATCGTCCTGCTCGCCAAGACCGATACCCCTGACCCCCGACTACCCGGAACGATTCACACCGCCGTCGCGGAACTGGCCGAGTTGGGCGGACACGCTGTCCCGGTGGTGGGCGACGTCCGCAACGCCGACGATATCGCCCGAGTCGTCGATTCTGCCCGTGACAACTTCGGCGGCATCGACATCGTCGTCAACAATGCGAGCGTGCTGGACATCTCGAGGACCGAGGCACTGCCCCTGAAGCGGTTCGATTTGATGCAACAAGTCAACGTGCGCGGCACTTTCGCGCTGACCCAGGCGTGTCTTCCGTACCTACGGAAATCTGAAAACCCGCACGTATTGACGCTCTCACCGCCGCTCAATATGTCGAAATACTGGCTGGGCGCCCACCCGGGCTACATGCTGGCCAAGTATGGGATGACGCTGGCCGCGTTGGGTATCGCGGCTGAACACGCGGATATGCCCTTCTCCAGCAACTGCCTGTGGCCGCAGACCATGATCACGACAGCAGCGGTCGGGAACCTACTCGGCGGATCCGAAAGCCTGCGACACTCACGCTCCCCCGAAATCATGGCCGACGCTGCAATCGAACTACTCGGCCGTCCCGCGGGCACCGACAACGGTCGCACCGTCCTCGACGTCGAAGTGCTCACCGAAGCCGGTGTCACCGACTTCACGACGTACGGCGGAAACGCTCCATTGACCATCGACATCTTCGTCGACGAACCCAAGACCTCCGACAGCTCGGATGCGTTCCACCGCACCGGCCAGGCCGTCCCGCGGACCAGTAGTTTCGCGTGACATCGGTGCTCGGATCACCGCGACCCTGCTGAACAACCTGCAGTCCAGCGGCTGCGCCGCCCGTGAGTGGTTAACGAGTGCAGAGACTCGTTAACCACTCACAAGCGCGGAGCGCCCCTACTCATGGTCCTGACAGTTCGCACGAAGATCGGCGCAGTCCGGCGACGAGGTGGGTCAGCGATCGGGTTTCTGTTCGTGGACCCAGGCAGCAAGTTGAGTGCGCGAGGTGAAGCCGAGTTTGACGAGGGCGTGCTCTACGTGACCTTCAACGGTGCGTTGTGAAATTACGAGCCGGTCAGCGATAGCCCTGTTGCTCAGTCCTTCGGCGACCAATTCGGCTACTTGTTGCTCGCGCCGGGTCAGGGCGGAGTTTGCGCCACTTGCCGCGGGCGCTTCGGTCCGCGGGCGTTCACCCAAGGCATAGGCTACCGCCTCGTCCGCACTCAGCGCTGCGCCTCTTTGAATCGAGGACTCGAATGCCTTGTCGCCGAGCAATGTCCAAGCGTTCTGCCAAGACTTCTCGTGCAACGTGGCCATACTTGTCAGATCAGGGGCGCGACCGCCGATAGCCTTGAACAATTCGTCTGCGGCGCCCAGCAGCACCGCGGACCGCTCCGGTCTCTCTTCGACATCGGTCCACGCGAATTGCTCGAGGGCCCAGGCGTAGCTCAGTTGACTACCTACCATCCGTGACAGTCGTAGACCGTCCTCGAGGAGTGCAGTCCCACGCCCGCGATCGCCGTGCTGCCACAAAGTGAACCCGTAGTCACACAGCGCCATTGCTCGCCAGATACGTTCCCCCCGCGACTCCGTCATCGCGATGAGTTCCTCGTAATTCGTCCTACCCCGCTGGATGTCTCCTACCATCTCATAAGCGAGCGCCAGCCACACCAACGACGGGACCAGCTGGTTGAGGTCGTTCTCGGCACGGAAGACGACGATTGCCTTCTCGAGGCGGGTAATTCCCTGCCGAAGCTCTCCGCTCGAGACTGCGAGGCAGCCCTCCGCGAATTCGACCAAGGCGTCGAGGTTCGAGTCTTCGATCCGATCAGCCAGAGCGCGTGCCTGATCCTTCGATGCGGTGCCGGCAGTAACGTCGCCCTGTAATGCGGCCAGCACGCTGCTGGTACACAGAGCTTCGATGCGGTCGAACGGGCGCTGGTCCTCCTCCCTACTCGCGAGTGCACGATCAAGCCAGTGGCGGCCTTCGCTGAACAGTCCACGGACGAACCAAAATTGATACATCGCGGTGACAATTCGAATGCCGGCCTCCGCCTCACCGTCCTTGCTGAGGGAGAACTCCATTGCGTCGCGCAGATTCGGCTGCTCTCGCTCCAGTCTGGCGATCCACTCCACCTGCTGCGGACCGATCCACTCAGCCTTCGCCCGTAACACGAGTCGCTCGTACCAATCTTTATGTTTTCGTTGAAGGTCCGTGTATCCGCCCACTTCGTGCAACTTTTCTCGTCCGTATTCGCGAATCGTGTCGAGTAGTCGATACCGCACCACCGAGCCGACCTCTTCACGGATCAAGACGGACTTGTCGACCAGAGACGTGAGTAGGTCAAGCAACTCTCCTGGTGTGTCGGACGCAAGGATTCCCTCCGCAGCGTCGAGTTCGAAACCACCGGCGAACACGGCCAGCCGGGCCCATAACCACTGCTCCCGCGACGAGCACAGGTCGTAGCTCCAGTCGATGCACAACCTCAACGTCTGCTGTCGTGTCGGCGTTCCCCTGCCGCCGAGTGTGAGGAGTCGGAGTCGGTCGCCGAGACGCTCCACTATCTGCTCTACCGACATCGCCCGTAATCTTGCCGCCGCCAGTTCGATCGGCAAAGGTAGACCTTCCAGCCGCCGACAGATGTCAGCGACCACGCTGATGTTGTCCTCGGTGAGCGTGAAACCCGGCACTGCGCTGGCCGCACGCTGTGCGAACAGAATCACCGCGTCATATTGCGACATCTCACGCAGAGACCACGTCGATCGCGTGAGTTCCGGCAGCGACAGCGGAGGTACGCGAACCACCATCTCACCGCGGATATCAAGCGACTCGCGGCTGGTGGCAAGGATGCGGACACTGGGGCACGTCCGCAGAACGGTCTGCCTGTACGAGACTGATCGCGACTTCTCCGCTCCGCACGGATGCTTGGAATCGATCTGCTCGCCCAACCGGTTCGCCACGGCCCCGTTTGACCGTCGTCGCCGTGTCCACCATCGGCCTCAATTGCATCAGCTACATCTTCAAGACCTTCTTGCTGTCCTATCTCCGAGTTCCGCGACGTCGCCGCGAAGGTCGGCGCGTTCGGCATCAGCCTGGCCAGTGCCGTCGCGCTCGTGACCATCCCCATCGCCGGACGGCTCTGCGACAGCGCCGGGACACGACGTATCATGCTGATCGGCGCCGGGTATGTGGCTGGTCTGGCCTTCCCCCTTCTTCTGGCTCCTGAACACCGACCGACCGGTCTTCTTCATCTGGCTTGCACTCATCCTCACCGTCGGCATCGTCCAGCCCACCTGCGCGCGGCTTCCGGGTCCTGCTCTGACCATGGTCAGGCTCTCCCCGACCCACTCCACCTGGGGCCTCTCTCTGATCTTCATCGTCAGCGCAATACTCATCGCTGGCGCGGCCCTCGGTGACCAGTGCCGCACCATCAGCATCAGCAATCACACCAGTGCCGCCGCAAGTGCTCCGGCCGCGCGGTGACTCGGCTGGGGCACTGCCCGGTGTGGCAGTGCCCCAGCCACCTGCAGTCTGATTCGATCGGTTTGCGATGGTAGATGGATCGCTGGTCGTCGGTTCGTCGGCGCCGGCAGTACGGGACGCAGTAAAGCAATCACCTCACGCGGAAACTTGTTGGCCCCCTCCATACCTCGAGTGTGACACACACCCCGACCCGCAGGTACTGCGCCGCTCCGCTCCACCCTGCGCGCAGCGCGTATGCCCGAAAATCGGATCAACCGATCACCACTGACCGCCGCGGGCCGGCATGACGCAGGACGTTCGAGGTGCCCCGCTTACCGCCCGGCCCCTCTGCGGAAACGGTCAGCGGACCACCCCTACGGGACAACAAGAGGTCAGGAGCTTCCGGTCAAGGAACCTCAAGCGGAATGCACCGGTCAGCCATCGCTTATTGGGACCCTCCGGGGTGATTCGCCCATAGGCTCTGACGATGGCACGTGAAGCGGTTTTCGACCCAACCGATCGGTACGTGTTCAATGAGCAACGTCAGCGCTTCGACTGGAGTTTGCTGCTGAACGGCACTGTGTTCCGGTACGACTCTCGCTTCCAGCTCGATAGTGCCTGTAACCGCCTTTCTGACCTCGACTACCTGGTCCATCGAATCGATGCGCAAGCATGGACATCGGTGGAGGACATGTTCGACCCCTTCTCCGAGGCAATGGGCTGCCAGCGCAGCTATGGCGGCAGCGTCGCTGCCTTCGATGACGTGTTCGCTGACGTCGGCATCTTCGCCTTCGGTAGTGATCCCAAGGGACAGAGCAACATAGCCCGGCTTCGCCGGGCGCCTTCGGCCTGCCCACTCACCATCCAATTTTCGGGTCAGTCTGACCACGTGTCGCGAATATCGACATGCCGACCCCACTGCTGACACCGATCGTCGACCGAAACAGAGGGGAGCATGGATCTGGATATGGTGTCGGTGAGCAAGACCGCCTCGACGCTCGAACGCGCCACCGAGACCACCGCACCGCTGCCGCCTGGCCGCCCAGTCAGCGGCACCGTCCCGATTCACCCGCGGCCCCTCCGAGTTCGCCCCCGACAGGACCACACCTGCCACCACCGGGACCAGCGACGCCACTACCGCGACCGGCGTTGCCACTACCGGGACCGGCGTTGCCACCGAGCGGACCACCCCTGCCACTTCTGGGACCGATAGTGCCACCGAGAGGACCGGGCATCTGACGGTGATCCTCGGCGCACAACCGACACGAAGGAGACGCGATGACCATGACTGGAATCAGTTGGATGCTCGCAGGAACATTTCGATGATCGGAGCAGATCGCTCCGGACTGTCGAGGAGCAGTAGATGGCCTGCCTGCTTCAGGACTCGCAGGTCCGAGTTGCGAATCAGGCGTTTGAGTATGTGTTGGTTTCCGATCTTGACGATCGGGTCGTCGTCCCCTGCGACGATCAAGGTCGGTTGGGAGATGCGCGATGCGAGAGGGAATGTGGAAAAGGTACCGGCAGCGAGTAGTTGGAATGCATATCCTGCCCAGCTCGGCGGATGGTGCAGGCGGCGGGCTACCTCCGCCTCCACGAGTGATGGGTCGTGCCGGAAGCGGCCGCCGTAGGTGTCGGGAGCGATGCTGGCAAGGTACTCAGCGCAGTAGTAGCGCTTCGGTGTGAGTAGTCTCGCGGCGACTTCGAGGTCCGCCGGGATGCAGGTGACCCCCGGACCGGTGCATGCCAACACCAGTTTTCGGACGGTGCCGGGATGCTGAGCAGCCAGTTGCTGGGCGAGTAGACCACCCCACGAGTAGCCCAGTACATCTGCTCGGGGCAGCTTCAGATTCTGCAGCAGTAGACGGACGAACAGCGCGCAGTGCGTCATCGTCGGTGGAAACCACGGAAGTGAGGAGTCCCCGGTTCCGGGGAAGTCGAACATCACCACTGACCGCTCGGGAAACCATCCCGCGAGCGGTTCCCACATATCGAGGTGACCCCCGATGCCCATGATCATCAGTAGTGGCGGGCCGGTTCCTTGTATTTTGACCCGGACCTTCATCGGGCCCACCCGAAGGTACCCGGTGCAGCCGGCCTGCTGCCGATCCTCTCGGCCGCTCACCTGCCCACTGCTTTCCGGCGGAGCGGCCGGCCAGAACGATGTCGAAACATGCTTAGGACCCGTCTAGTGCGCGCAGTACCTTCTTGTCGAACTTACCGACCGCTGTTTTGGGGATTTCATCGATCACCTCGACGCGGTCGGGTAGCTGCCACCGAGGAAATCCCGTTGTTTCGAGGTGCTGTCGTATCATCTCGAGTTCAATGCTTTTCCCGGGTCGAGGTACCACGTAGGCGACTGGTCGTTCCCCCCATTTCGGGTCTGGCGCAGCGACTACCGCGGCCTCGATCACGGCGGGCATCGCCATGATTGCCGCCTCCATATCTACCGAGGAGATCCATTCGCCGCCGGACTTGATGAGGTCCTTGGTTCGGTCGGAGATGACGAAGTAGCCGTCGGGTGACCCGATCGCGACGTCACCTGTCACGAACCACCCATCCTCGGTGAAGTTCTCGGCACCTCGCCCATGCAGATATTCGTCGGTGACCCAAGGGCCGCGTACCTCCAGGGCGCCCATCGATGCACCGTCGAATGCCAGCGCATTGCCGTCCTCGTCGCGCAATCGAACCAGGACGCCGGGGAGTGGAAGTCCGGCTTGGCGCCGAGCTGCATGTGTGACCGACTCCTCGGTCCATGACCGCATCCGATGCTGTGGCCACGCGACACTCGCGAGCGGCGAGGTCTCCGTCATTCCCCACGCCTGCACCAACGGTATGCCCAACTTTCTCGAGTAGTGCTCGATCAACGCGGCTGGTGGTTGGCTCCCGCCAGAGATGATGTGCCGCAGGTGTTCATTCGCGCCGGGCCGTCGTTCGAGTTCGTCGGCGACCGAGACCCACACGGTGGGTACTCCGGCGCTCACGGTGACCTGCTCGTCGAGTAGAAGGTCGACGAAGGGAGCGGCTTCGAGCGGCCCGCCGAAGAAGACGAGTTTGGCGCCGACACCAACGGCTGCGAATGGCAAACCCCAGGCACTGGCGTGAAACATCGGTACCTGCGGGAGCACGCTGTCGCCGGGACCGACGCATATGCCGGCGGCCGAGGTCACCGCCAGGGCGTGCAGGAACAGTGAACGGTGTGTCGAGACCACTCCCTTGGGCTGTCCCGTCGTGCCGGAGGTGTAGCACAGGCTTGCTGGCTGTCGCTCGTCCAGCTCCGGAGCAGCATAGTCCGACTCGGCCTCGGCGAGCAGCTGTTCGTAGGCCACGATCGTAGAATCGGCGGCAGCGGCGGCATCATCGGTCAGGACCACGATGTGCGTCAGGCTCGGTACGCGTGGTGCGATCTGCTCGATCAGCGGCAGGAACTCGGGGTCCACGAGGACGGCGACGTCGCCCGCGTCGCGCAGGATGAACGCGAGCTCGTCCGGCGACAGTCGGACGTTGAGGGTATGCAGTACTCGTCCAGTGCACGGAACTGCGAAGTAGGCTTCGAGGTGCCGGTAGCTGTTCCAGGCGAGTGTCGCCACCACGGCACCGGGAGCAATGCCCATGGTGTCGAACGCATTCATCAACTTTCTGGTGCGCTCCGAGAAGTTGCCATACGTGTAGCGAAACAGTTCACCGCCGGGCTGGCGGCTCACAATCTCCGAATGGCGATGATGCGTAGCGGCGCCTTCGAAAAGGAGCCATGTTGTCAGTGGCACATCCATCATCGGCCGAATCCTATTCTGTGACGTAGCGTCCTGGGGCATCCATCCGTGGTGGATACGCGTGATTGCCGAGGGCTTTCGGCGGGTCGGTCACATCGCCCGATCTTTCCTGACTCCACGCAGCCCAGTCCTCCCACCACGATCCGTCGTGCCGTTGCGCTCCCTGCAACCACACTTCCGGGTCCGGCGCAGGCGCGCCGTTCGCGTAGTATGTCGCTTTCGGACTGCCGGGCGGATTGATCAGGGCCTGGATGTGGCCGCTGTTGGACAGCACGAAGCGGACCGCTCCGCCGAAATGCCGCGTCGCGGCGAACGCGGACTCCCACGGAACGAGATGGTCGGTCCGCGCGCCGACCACGTACATGTCGTTCTTGACTTTTCCGAGATCGATCGGAGTGCCGAGTACGCTCGCGCGCCCGGCGTCGACCAAGGCGTTGTTCAACCACATGTCCAAGAAGGTGGCATGAAGTGCGGCGGGCATGTTCGTGGCATCACTGTTCCACGCGAGCACATCGAAGGCAGGCGGATTCTGTCCCAGCAGGTAGTTCGACACGACGTAGTTCCAGATCAGATCGTTCGGGCGCACGAAGGCAAACATCTTTGCCAGACTGTCACCGCTGAGCACACCGCGATGGCGGGAACGACGGAGAGCAGCTTCGACGGTGCGTTCACTCGCGAACATATTCAAGGTGCTGTTCACGTCGGTGTCGACGAGAGTGACGCCGAGTGTGGCGGCGTTGACCAGATCTGGCTCAATCATCGCCAGATGCGATAACACCGACGAGGTCGTCATCCCACCAGCGCAGAACCCGGCAATATTCACCGAGCGCGAACCGGTGATGTTACCCGCAATCCTCATAGCCTCGATGCAGGCGGCGGCGTAGTCGTCTAAGTCCCAATCACGCTGCCGGGAAGTGGGATTGCGCCACGAGATACAGAATATCTGAAGCCCTTGGCTCACCGCGTACTCCACGAAGCTGCGGCCTGGCGCGAGGTCGAGGAAGTAGTAGCGGTTGATTTGCGGCGGGATCAGCACAGTGGGAACGCTGCGTACGTGCGAGGCGCCCGGAGAGTACTGAATGAGTTCGAACATCGGTGAGCGGTAGACGACGGCGCCGGGAGTTGCGGCGGTGTTGACTCCGAGCTCGAAGGGGCGTGTGTCGACCTGTGATGGCATGCCGCCGTTATGACGGACGTCGTGCAAGAAATGGCGCCCGCCGGCAACGAGGGACTGACCGCGAGTTTCGATCATTGTTCGTTGCGCAACAGGGTTCAGCAGTAGATTGTTCGTCGGCGCCGCGGCTTCGATGACCTGCATGAGCGCGAACTTGGCCCGCTCGGCCGACTTTTCATCGAGGTCGAGCCGATCGACCGATCCAAGGACGGCATCACGAGTCAACACGTAGGTCTGCGCGACCCGTTTCCAGACCGGTGAATCGGCCCATACCCGGTCCTCGAAGCGTCGATCTCTCGGATGCGGCGTGACGGCCGACCTGCCAGCGAGGACACGTGCTTCCTCGGCCGCCCAGCTCTGAACCGAACCGGCCACTACTTTCGGACGTTTGATCAGCGCGCCGACCCAGCGAGCGCCAGCGCTCGTCACCTGCCCGAGAGTGAGGCCGACGAACGGATTCGCACCGCGGACCGAATCAACGAGAATCTCTTGATCAGCATCGGGTTCATTGGGAAGGCGTTGTGGTGCCGGATCTCTCCCGGCTCTGGGTTGTGCCACGAAGCGTGCAGCTGGTGGCGAGTCGTCAGTTCCCACGGCGTCTCTCCTGGTGGTGGTGGATATGAGCTGTATCGGGGACGCACGCCTCGTCGCCGCCGCGGGCCAATTGGTCCACCGGCACCTCCTCGAATTGTGACGACAATCTCACGGCATCCATGCTAGGTGCGGTTGGGAGGGGTCACCGTGTCTCAGAACGAGACACGGTGACCGTCTCGGCGCGCGGCCGGGGCGAATCTCAGGCGCCGAGAAACCGCAGGACAAGCGCATCTCTGATGAGCTACGCTGCGCGAGTACGCATCCCAGGACCCGCTGCGAATCCACATTGAATCGAAAAAGCGATGAAGGTTTTCAGCGCACCACATTTGCACGCCAAACTCTCGAAGGATACGGATGTCCCTTCTTACTGACACTGTTGAACCCGGTATCCGCGTGTTGACGATCGATAGACCAATCAAACGCAACGCCTTAGATATTGAGACCTACGTTGCGCTGGCCGAGGGTATTGTGGAAGCCGACCGCGACCCTGAAGTCCGCGTCATGATAGTTACCGGAAGTGGTGGAGTCTTCACCGCCGGAAACGATTTGATCGACTTCCGGAATCATCCCGATTCCACCGCAGCGTTCGATCTCTTGCGCACCCTGGTCGCGACAGAAAAACCGATTGTCGCAGCAGTCGAGGGTTTTGCGGTCGGCATCGGCGCCAGCATGCTTCTTCACTGCGACTTAGCTTTCGCGGGCAACTCGACTATCTTTTCTTTGCCGTTTGTAACTCTAGGCCTGACCCCAGAAGGCGCCACAACGCTCTTGCTGCCACGAATCGCCGGTGTCAAATTGGCCACCGAATTGTTGATGCTCGGCAAGAAATTCGACTCGGCCCGCGCCGAAGGGGCCGGCCTGATAAACCGCGCCGTCGCTGACGGAGCCGCATTTGCGACAGCACTCGAAGCTGCACACTCTCTCCAGGAACTGCCCTCCGAATCGGTGCGTATAACCAAACGTCTCCTCCACCGCGACCGACTCGACGTACTACAGGTAATCGACGAGGAAGCCGAACTGTTCCGGCAACGTTGTCGCTCGGTAGAAGCGAAAGCCGCAATCGCGCGCTTTCTCGAGTAAACCCGAGGGCACGACAAAGAGAATGATGTTCGACGCGACCGCAATATTCACGCGCACACAGCTTGGCTAGGGGCCGGCACGTTACTGCATGCCCATAGGTATCGATGGTGCGCGACACTTCCGGCATGCCGATGATCTGCGCGACGGTGTGATCGCCTGCGTCGTATCGTTGAGCGAGCTCGGTCTGGTCCGAGCTGAGATTCCGAGGACGGCGACCCTTACGGCCGCGGGCCCGAGCGCTGGCCGCCAACCCGTCGCGGGTGTTCGCGACGATCAACTAATGCCGGAACTTCTGCCAGGACGGACAGCATGCCGAACATCGCGCGGCCCTTGGCACGGCGTCGGCACAGGTTGTCGACGCTTCCGACGGACCGAAACCGCGGGCGGAGTGGATGTCAATAGGGGACTTTCGACGCGATTTACGAAGTTGCAGCCGACCCGGCTGGCGTTAGCGCCCAAGGTGGCCAGGAGAAGGCCCGAGCAATGAGCGGACTATTTGGGGGCCTACCAGGGAGGATCGTCGCAGAATTCTTTGGAGCGCTGATCGTTGTCTTGCTGCGCAGCTCAGTCGGGTGACAGATGGCCCAATGCGAAAGTGAGATACTTTGCAAACCAGCGGAGCGTCTGCATCCTGGCGCGACCCCCAGGTGTACTCCAGGGGGTCAGTGGGCAAGCACCTCACCGCTCGAGATCTCGAGCGTTCGCAGCTTGCGGTAGAGGGTCGCTCGACCGATCCCGAGGATCTTCGCAGCGTCGGTGCGATTGTTCTGCACGCTGGCCAGGGCGTCGATGATGAGGTCGCGCTCACCCTGCTCCAGAGGTGTGAGCTGTCGGCGATGGGATCGCTTGAGGACCCACGCCGGCAGGTGCTTTACGTCGATGCCACCGCGCCCGGCACCGTCCACCGCAGCCTTGAGGACATCGCGGAGCTCGGAGGTGTTCCCGGGCCAGGAGTATCGCATGAGTGCCTGCACGGCCGGCAGACCGCACCCGGTACGTCGGTCGGGCGCGAGTTCGGCGAGCAGCGCCGGCACCAGGTCGGCGATGTCCTCGTGTCGTTGGCGCAGCGGGGGCAGCCAGACGTTGTGCGCGAACGCGGCCAGCGTGCGCTCCGTTGCCCCGGACGGAGAGTCGTCACAGGTGGCGATGATGCGGCCACCAGGAACGTCATCGCGCAGGTGGTCGGTGAGCTGGGAGCCTACTGCGTCGCTCAGCCGGTCGATCCGTCGCAGGAGAACGTCGTCGCCTCGCACCAGTGCTTCCCGGAGCTCTGCCATGAGTGCGTCGTCGGTCTCCGCCTGACCGGTGCAGACGAACTCGCTCAGCATTCCGGTTGCCGGCGCGCGGTGGTGAATTTGACGTGCCACCGTGGTCTTGCCCGTGCCGAGCTCGCCGGAGACGACGACGGGCCGGGTGCTCTCGGCGACCTTCTCGATCTGTGTGAGGACGTGCTGCCACTGGGGACTACGGCCGACCAGTCCGGTCGGCCGCTCACCGGGCGACGGTTGCGTGGCCGACATCTGCCGGGCGGCTGGTACTCTGACCGGCGCCAGGCGTGCGA
The DNA here is from genome assembly GCF_003130705.1 of Rhodococcus oxybenzonivorans. NCBI lineage: Bacteria > Bacillati > Actinomycetota > Actinomycetes > Mycobacteriales > Nocardiaceae > Rhodococcus > Rhodococcus oxybenzonivorans. The sequence goes on from NZ_CP021354.1 coordinate 3,478,932, forward strand.
CCACGCCCTGCTCGGCGCTCGCCCCGACGTCGACCACGGTAATCCGCACCCGGTATTCGCCCCCGAGCAGGCTCACTGTTCCATCCTCACGCCCGCGCGCGAGCAGACTTCGCGCGGCATCCCAGAGGAGCGCCTGGTCGGTCGAGCCGAGCAGCTGGAGCGCGGCGGTGTTGGCCAGGAAGAAGTCGGGGCGCAGCGCCACGACCGGTCCGCGGTGAGTGCGCGATCCGTGGACGAACCCCTCCATCAGGGCCTGTTCCGCCGCTGACGACAGATATGCCAGACGAGTCTCGATGTGCTTGGCGGCCTCGACGACGAACGGCGCCATGAGCGGGTCGTAGTCGCTGGCGAGGCAGGTGAAGTCGAGGATGCCTTCGACGCGGCCCGAGGTGGGGTGCCGGATCGGGACGCCGACGCACGCGAACCCCTTCAGGAAGTCCGCGTAATGCTCCTCGCCTCGGACCACGATGACGCGGGACTCCTCGAGCGCAGTACCGACGCCGTTGGTGCCGGTGAACTCCTCGGGGAACTCGAAGCCCGGCGCAATGTGGGCCCGGTCCAACGAGTGGTTCAGCGACTTCATACCGACCCATCGCTGCAGGACCCGCGCGTCCGGGTCGGCGAGGAACACGCTGTGGTGCGTGTCCGCCAAGCTCACCACGAGGCGGTCGAGCACGGGCCGGGCGGCTCGGATAAGGCGGGAGTCGTCATCAAAGTCCGGGTTGTACCGGATCAGGGCAAGATCCAGGTCCGACGCCAGACCACACGCCGAGGACCGCATCCAGGATCGCTCGATGTACGGCCGCAGCGGCACGGCGCCGCTTCCGGGTAGCGGGGCCAACTGGTCCATCGGCGCCTCCTCACAATGTGACGGCTGTCTCACCACTTCCATGCTAGGCGCGGCTCGGAGGGGTCGCACTGTCTCAGAATGAGACACTCTATGGAACCTTGGTGATCTGACGGCCGCCGTGGCGCAGACACTCGGCCACATGGCGAGCGGCACCGTCGACGCGCCGGATCGCGGCAACACCGCTGCCGGCCACATCGCCGAGTTGCGCTGCCGCCGGGAGCGAGCGAACGGGTTCATCCAGTCGTCCTCACGCTCTCGCCTGTGCCGCACCGAATAGGCCCACACGCGGTCAGCCTCTGCGTCCAAGGGAGACGGACTTCGCGGGTCCGAGGAGAGCTCGTCGTTCGTGAGCCCCCGGATCGATGTCTCATTTTGGGACGGGGAGGACCGCCAGCACGGGACCAGGATCGGTCGTGACCCGGGTTGGCGACAGAGGAGGACAGACGTGAGCGAAGATTTCAGCGGACGGACGATGGTGATGTCAGGCGGAAGCCGCGGCATCGGCCTGGCCACGGCTCTCGAGTTCGCCCGCCGTGGCGGCAACGTTGCGCTGCTCGCCAAGACCGATCAACCCCACCCGCAACTTCCCGGCACGCTGCACACCGCTGTCGCTGCAATCGAGGGGGCCGGCGGCCGCGCCATCGGAGTCCTCGGCGATGTCCGATCCGAAGAGGACACCCAGCGAATGGTCGCCAAGGCCGTTGCCGAGTTCGGCGGAATCGATGTGGTCGTCAACAACGCCAGCGCGATCCACCTCGGCGGCAGCCTGGCCACGTCGACGAAGAAGTTCACTCTGATGCATGAGGTCAACGTCCGCGGGACGTGGCTGCTCACCACCGCGGCGCTCCCTCACTTACGACAGAACTCCGGCCACATCGTCACACTGTCCCCACCCCTGAATCTGGCCCCGCACTGGCTGGGAGCGCATCCGGCGTACACGACCTCGAAGTACGGCATGACGCTGCTGACGCTCGGCTGGGCCGCCGAGTTCGCCGACGACGGCGTGTCGGCGTGCTGTCTGTGGCCCGAGACCCTGATCGGCACCGCCGCGGTGACCAACGTGGTCGGCGGCGTCGACGGTGCTCGTTCCCCTGAAATCATGGCGGATGCCACCATGATCCTCATCCAGAAGGCGGCGCGCGAGACGAGCGGTCGGACGTTCATTGACGCCGACGTCCTTCGCGACGCGGGGTTCCCCGATATGAGCAGGTACGGCGGGGAGGCACCGACCAAGGATATCTTCGTCGACTGATCTCGTCCCCTGCATCGACCAGGCTCACACATGAGCCCTGTCTCGCGTCGCCGACAGAGTCGCGCGAATCGTCCTCGAGCGGCCGCAGGTCCAACACTCTTGACGCCGCGGCGACAGCAGCGTTCGGACTTGCGGGGCGAGCATCCTGACGTCCGCGTCCGCTCGGGCACACAGAGCGGTTGGTCCGCCCGTCGTGGTTTCGTGAAGCGAGCCTTTGGACGAGGCGGACACGATCACTGCCCGTTGAGCAGCCCCGGTGCGTCAACGACTCGCCGAGTTTTCGGCGAGTGGGAGGAACCAATCCTGGCCGGTCGGGCGGACTCGATACCCGGCAGCCGCTGGTGGCTGCCACACAAGCCCCGTGCCGACGATCTCCAGGCGAGTCGAAGGAATCGCGAAGGATCCCTGATCTCAACCAGTCATGCAGCCCCTCACACAGAGAGTTCAATATGAACGTTGAGACAACGGCCACCAGGCGCCACACCCGAATCACCCTCTACCAGATGGGCATCGTTGCGCTCTGCGTAACGCTGAACGCCCTCGAAGGCTACGACATCTTCGTGATCGGCTACGTCCTCCCTCGCCTCCCTGACGATTTCGCGACCTCGGCAGATAAGGGTTATCTGGTCAGTGCGGCGCTCGTCGGCATCGGGATCGGGTCCTTCTTCCTTTCCCGCCTGGCCGACGTCGTCGGCCGCCGGCCGACCCTGCTCGCCGCGCTCGCCGTGAACACGGTGGGCCTGATCGGCTCGTATCTCGCGCCGAACTACTCCACGCTCCTGGCTTCGCGCTTCATCGTCGGCCTGGCGGTCGGTGTGATCGCGATTCTTGCCGTGGTCGTGAGCCAAGAACACCTCCCCACGTCGCTCCGCAGCTTGGGAGTCGGAGTCGTCATGTTCGGATATCCGCTGGGCGGCTTGCTCGCCGGGATCGCGGATACCACCATCGTCGACCAGTGGCGGACCTTATTCGCGGTCGCCGCAACGCTCAGCGTCGTAGCTCTGGTCGCTACTGCGGTCGGCATTCCCGCGACCATCCCGTTCCTCCGTCGGTCGGCCGACCCGATGCGGTCCAAGCGGGCCGCCCTGCTCGCGCAACGGATTCATGTCAACGACGCATCTCCTGCGCCCGGCGCCGAATCGGTCCCTCATGCGCCTCGCCTCCTGGCTCCCGACGTGCGGACGACGACCCTATTGTTGTGCCTCGCATACCCTTTTGCCACCGCAACGTACTATTTTATCGGTACACTGGACGCCGCAACTCATCACGGATGCAACGCGTGACATGGGAGCCGGAGCGTCGGCCGGGATCATGATCAGCATCGGGACGATGGCCGGAGCCTTGATCTACGGCCTCGTGGCGCTTCGTCGGAGTTCTGCCGAGTTCGCCTGGATCGCCGCGATCATCGCCATCGCGTCGGTCGTCGGGTTTGCCCTCACGCTCGGCAGCGGTGGAATCGCATTCTTGTGGGCGGCACTGCTCGGTGCCGCCGTCTACGGGATCATCGTGGCTTACACCGGCATGGCGAACAGTGCCTACCCGGTGAGCACACGTGCCAAGGGATACGGCGTCATGGTGGGCATCGGTCGGATCGGTGCAATCCTTTCGCCGATCCTCGCCGGATACGCTGTCGGGTTCGCTAGCACCAAGGTGATGTATCTAGCCCTGGTCTTGCCGCTGGCGGTCATCGTTGCCCTCTCGGTCCGCGTGGGACGCACAGCGAGGGTCCAATGAGCACGAGAAGGTCGACCGACAACGAGGAGTCCTGGCAGCGGATGTGGGGCCGCAAAGAGATCGGCAGTCCTTCCCAGCGGTAGTGTCGCGCCGTCTGGGTGCGAGGCCTCGATGCCTCGATGCCTATCTGCGACATGGTTACCCGCTACGGGCACCTGTCTCCGCGGGTTCGGAACTTTCCGCGACGCGTGGAGGTGCCGAGCTCTGGAGGGTCCCCGTGCCGGCGATGGATCCCCTTCAGCACCTTTCGTACACCGCCACGTGATCACCCAGCTCGAATGTGGCTACGCAATAGGTCTCTGCTACGACAGATCTACATGGTCGAGGACATCGCACCCGTTGTAACGATGGTGGGCACAAGTACGAATACGCGCGCCTGAACTCGGGGTGGCGGTTCCAAACGCGCACGCTGACGTCCAGGGCCCTCCGGCTCTACCCCTGATGAGGCGACGCACCCGGGGGAATGGAGGTCGCCCCGTCCTTCACGGCTGCTCTTTCCTTCAGTGCTAGTGCGCTCCACAGATCACTGTCTCACATTGAGACGTGGCGAAAGTGGCGAGCGCCACAACGATGGAGTCAGTTCGGTCACATCGATGCAAGGAGATCAGATCAGTATGACCACCTCAACCTCCACCGAGCCGCTCGATGTCCTGGTCGTGGGCGCCGGCTATGCCGGTCTGTATCAGCTCGACAAGCTCCGCAAGCTGGGGCACAAGGTGCACGTGTTCGAGTCGGCCGACGGCCTCGGCGGCGTCTGGTATTGGAACTGTTACCCCGGTGCCCGCACCGATTCGCTGGGGCCGATGTACCAGTTCGGTGCCGAGGAGTTGTGGCGCGACTGGAACTTCAGCGAGTTGTACCCGACGTGGTCGGAGGTCCGCGACTACTTCCACTACATGGACCAGAAGCTGGATCTGTCGAAGGACATCTCGTTCGGCACCGAGGTCAAGGCCGCGAGGTTCGATGAGGACCAGCGCCGGTGGTCCGTTGAGGTGCTCGACAAGTCGACAGGTCAGACCAGGACGGTGCTGACCCGCCACCTGGTGCTGTGCACCGGATTTGGTTCCAAGCCCTACACACCCGACTTCCCGGGCCTCGACACCTTCGAGGGCGAGGCCTATCACACCGCGCGCTGGCCACAGGACCGCGAAGTCCCGTTGGCGGGACGGCGGATCGGCGTCATCGGCAACGGTGCCTCCGGCGTACAGGTGATGCAGGAATCGGCCAAAGTCGCCGAACACGTCACGCTGTTCCAGCGCACGCCCATGTTCGCGCTTCCGATGCGTCAGAAGCCGATGAGTGACGAGGAGAACGCGCGGGACAAGGACACCTACGCCGAGCGGATGTCGGCGCGGCTGAACCATTTCGGGGGCCTCGACTTCGACTTCATCCCCCGCAGTGCGCTCGACGATTCGGACGAGGAGCGTCGGGCGACGTACGAACGGCTGTGGGCGGAGGGCGGTTTCAAGCCGTGGCTGGGCACCTACAACGACATGTTCTTCAACTCGGAGACCAACAGGACCTTCTACGAGTTCTGGCGCGAGAAGACCCGCGCGCGGATCAACAAGCCGGAACTGTGGGAGCTCCTCGCACCGACCGAGCCACCCCACCCGTGGGGTGTCAAGCGTCCCTCACTCGAACAGAACTACTACGACCTGTTCAACCAGGACAATGTCGGCATCGTGGACCTGCGATCGAACGCGATCGAGCGTATTACCCCGAAGGGCGTGCGCACGGCCGACGGCGTCGAGCACGAACTTGACCTCCTCGTATTCGCCACCGGTTTCGACGCGGTGAGCGGCGGGATCACGGCCATCGACATCTACAACGCGAAGGGCGAATCGTTCGCCGACACGTGGAAGCACGGTGTGCACACCGCGCTCGGTACCGCGACTGCGGGGTTCCCGAACCTGATGTTCGTCTACGGCCCACAGAGTCCTTCGGCGTTCTGCAACGGTCCGACCGCGGCCGAGGCGCAGGGCCAATGGGTTGTCGAGTTCATCGATCACCTGCAGAAGAACAACCTCACCCGGGTTGAGGCGACGCCCGAGGCTGAGCAGCGGTGGCAGGAGCAGATCGACGAGATTGCCGCGCCGGCACTGTTTTCGGAGGCGAAGTCCTGGTACATGGGCGCGAACATCCCCGGCAAGAAGGTGCAGTTGCTGATGTACCCGGGCGGGCTGCCTGCGTATCTGGCCAATGTCCACGAATCCGCGGCGAACGGCTACCCGGAGTTCGCCCTCGCCTGAAGTTGATGCCCTCGGAAAGCGGCCGATCTCGTCCGCTCCCGAGGTCCATCGGCCGGTTCCCGGATCTGAGGAGGAAAGAGACCACCATGGGCATGAGCGTCACCTTCGCCACCGACGCGGTGGCCAGCCAGGCACCGCCCGTGCCGCTCGACAAACCAGCACTGGCCTGCGGTGAGGACGACGCTCTCACCTGGGGTCAACTGCGCGAGAAGGAGCTGCGGTACGCCTATGCGTTGCGCCGCGCCGGGGTCACCAAGGGTGACCGTGTGGGCGTGCTGCTCCGCAACTCCACCGACTACGTGTGTCTGTTCCTCGCATGCGCCCGGGTCGGTGCCATCGCTGTTCGGCTGAACTGGAGGCTGACCGCGCCGGAAGTACAGTTCGCGCTGGAGGATTCGGAGACCGAGACGCTCGTGCTCGATGCCGAGTTCGGACCTGTCATCACGGCTACCCGGAGCAGTGTGCCGGTGAAGCGGTACATCGTCCGCGATGACGGCTTTCCGCTGCCGGAATGGGCGACACCGTTGGAGGACTTTTCCAGCCTCGACGGAGAGCGACCGGTGCTTCCGGTCGTCGGGGTCGACGACCCGGTGTCGCTGCTCTACACCTCCGGGACCACCGGTCGTCCCAAGGGGGTGGTCTACACCCACGGCAACATGCTGTGGATCTCGGCCATCCAGATCCAGAAGTGGAAATTCGACAGCTCCTTCGTCGGGCACACGGCGGGCCCGCTGTTCCACGTCGGCGGCTTCGAGGCGTTCCTGCTGCCGGCCCTGCACACCTACGGCACGGCGGTGATGAGCCCGTCCGGCGGCTTCACCGTCGAGGGATTCCTCGCCGCGGCTCGCAAGCACCGTTCCACCAGTATCCTGCTCTATCCCGGCATGGTCGCCGAGCTGCTCTCGCATCCGGATCCGCGCTCGCTGGTCCCGGACTCGGTGAAGCAGATCCTGACCGGCGGTGACCTGGTGGCGCCGTGGCTCTACGACCGTCTCGAGAAGGTGCTGCCGGGCGTACGGATGGACCAGACCTACGGGCTCACCGAGGGCGGTGCGCTCAATGTGGCCCTCGATCATGCCGACGCTCACTGGCACGAGAGCAGTATCGGGCGCGCTCAGGCGATGTCGGAGGTCAAGGTGGTCCGCCCCGACGGGGCCCTGACCGCTCCGGACGAGGTCGGCGAAATCTGTGTCCGCAGCGGCGGCGTGAGCGTGGGCTACTGGCGTCGCCCCGACGCCGACAAGGACACCTTCGTGGACGGTTGGTGCCACACCGGCGACCTGGCCCGGGTCAGTCCCGACGGCTTCGTCTACCTCGCCGGCCGCGCCAAGGACATGATCCGCAGCGGCGGCGAGAACGTCTATCCCGCTGAGATCGAGCAGGTACTCAACAGCCACGACGCGGTGGTGGAGTCCGCGGTCATCGGGGTTCCGGACGACACCTACGTCGAGGTCGGCGCCGCCGTGATCGTGGTCCAGGAGGGCCACGAGATCGACGTCGAGGCCTTGCGCGATTACCTCTTGGGGCGCCTCGCCAAATTCAAGGTGCCCAAGTACTTCACCGTCGTCGACGCCCTGCCACGCAACGCCAACGGCAAGGTCCAGAAGGCGAACCTCCGCCAGCTGTACGGCGACCCGCACCGCTACCACCACACCGAAGGGGCATCATCATGAAGCAGCACCAATCACAGGAGATCAGCACCGGGCACGGCTTCCTCGAGTCGCCCCGCTGGCACGATGGCAAGCTCTGGTTGAGCGACTTCTTCCGCCAGCACGTCATCACCCTCGACGGTGAGACGGTCGAGGAGCAGATCAAGGTCGACGACTCCCCGTCGGGTCTGGGCTTTTTGGCCGACGGGTCCTTTCTCGTCGTCACGATGCACGACAGGTTGGTGCTTCGCATCGCGCCCGACGGCCAGGTCACCGAGTACGCCGACCTCTCCTCGATCGCAGTCGGGGCCGCCAACGACATGCTCGTCACCGCCTCCGGCGACGCGTATGTGGGCAACTTCGGCTTCGACGTGGGCGGCGGCGAGGAGCCGCGGCCGACCCACCTCGCGCACATCACTCCCGATGGAACCGTGCGTCCGGTTCCCGGCGACGTCACCTGCCCGAACGGAATGGGGATCCTTCCGGACGGCCGGACGTTCGTGGTGGCCGAGACCTTCGCCCAACGGATCTCGGCGTTCGACCGCGCCGACGACGGCTCGCTGACGAACTACCGGACGTGGGCTCCGCTGCCCGAGGGGTTCAGCCCGGACGGGTTGTGCGTCGACGCCGACGGCGGCGTGTGGTTCGCCAACGTCTTCGACGACGGCCCCGACGGGGCCTTCTACCGGGTCGAGGAGGGCGGCGAGATCACCGACACGATCCCCGCCGACGGCACCTGGGCCGTCGCCTGCGCGTTCGGTGGGCCGGACAACGCCACGCTCTATCTGGTCTGCAACACCACCAGCCTCGAGGACTTCTTCCAGGGCATCTCCGAGGGCCACGTCCACACCGCTGACGTCGGTCGCCGCGGCATCTGACCGCGCACTGTCCCCACCATCTCTCCCCGAAAATAAGGAAACCATCATGTTCGAAGGCCGTATCGCCCGCTTCGACGCTCCCCGCGAGCCATTCACCATCGAGCACGTCCAGCTCGACGAGGTCGGCCCCGGCGAGGTCCTGATCAAGGTGAGCCGCGCCAATATCTGCGGCTCAGACCTGCACGCCTGGCACGGAACGTTCTCCACCAAGGGCCTGGGCGGGCAGCTTCCCACCGTCCTGGGTCACGAGATGGTGGGCTCGGTCGCCGCGCTCGGCGAGGGCGTCACCCACGACGCCAACGGAAAGTCCCTCACCGTGGGCAGCCGGGTTGCGTTCCCCACCTTCCACCCCTGCCACATGTGCCGCAACTGCATGGCGGGCCGCCGGTCGGTGTGCGAGAACATGCAGATGCCGATGCTCGGCCGCGCCGATCAGCCGCCGTACTTCGTCGGCGGCTACGGCGACTACTACCTCCTGCCGGCACGAGCGGTGATCTACACCGTGCCCGACACCCTGTCCGACGACCTCGCCGCCGGCGCCAACTGCGCACTCTCCCAGGTGATGCACGGGCTCGAACGGGTCGAGCAAGGCTTCGGTGAGACCGTCGTCGTCCAGGGCGCCGGAGCGCTCGGCCTGTACGCCGTTGCCGTGGCCAAGGCCCGCGGAGCAGGCAAGGTCATCGCGGTCGACGGTGTCCCCGAGCGGCTGGATTTGGCCAAGGCTTTCGGCGCCGACCACGTCATCGACATGAACGAGATCACCGAGCCGGCCGCCCGCGCCAAGCACGTCCGCAACCTCACCGATGGTCGGCTCGCGGACGTCGTGGTCGAGGTCGTCGGCCACCCCGCCGCCATCGACGAAGGCCTGAAGATGGTGGGGCTCTTCGGCCGTTACGTCGAGATCGGCAACATCAACATCGGCCAGAAGATCGAGTTCGAGCCCGCGCGGTTCGTCTTCTCCAACAAGACGATGGTCGGCGTCTCGCTGTACGACCCGATCGTCCTGTCCCGGGCGCTGGACTTCCTCGACCGCTACCAGCACCAGCTGCCGCTCGAGCGGCTGGCGGCAGCGACGTACGCGCTCGAGGACATCAACCACGCGTTCGACGCGGCCGAGTCCAAGCGCGACATCCGCGCCAGCATCGTTCCCTGATCCCGACACGAGAAGCGAGCCAGAGATGAGCTATCACAACCGAGACACCCTCTACATCGACGGGCAGTGGGTGAGCCCTCACGGCACCGGCACGATCGAGGTGATCAACCCTGCCACCGAGCAGGTGATCGGCCACGTCCCCAACGGCGACCAGAACGACCTCGACGCCGCCGTGGACGCCGCCCGGCGCGGGTTCGACCCACTCGTCAGCGTCGACGAGCGCCGCGCCCGGCTCGACGCAATCATCCGCGCGATGGAGAAGAACGCCGACTCCCTTGCCGAGACGGTCGCCCGCGAACTGGGTGCGCCGCTGAAGATCGCCCGGGCTCTGCACGTCCAGCTGGGTATCCGTGCGGCCCAAGGGATCCTGACCACACTCGAGGGCTACGACTTCGAGGAAAGGGTCGGGAACTCGCTGCTCGTGCGGGAGCCGTACGGTGTCGTCGGAGCGATCACCCCCTGGAATTACCCGATCTACCAGGTCGTCGTGAAGGTTCTCCCCGCCATCGCGGCCGGCTGCACCGTCGTCCTCAAACCCGGCAACGAGGCCCCGCTGTCGGTCTTTGAGCTGGTCGACGCGATCCACGACGAGGGACTTCCCGCCGGTGTCCTCAACGTCGTGTCCGGTCCCGGTGGGGTGATCGGTGAAGCCATCGCCGCACACCCCGGCATCGACCTGGTCTCCTTCACCGGCTCCACGGCGGTCGGTTCCCGGGTCGCGGAGGTCGCCGCCGGCACCGTCAAGAAGCTGACCCTCGAGCTGGGCGGCAAGTCCGCGAACGTGATCCTCGACGACGCCGACCTGGCCGCCGCGGTGAAGGTGGGTGTCGGCACGGCCTTCCTCAACGGTGGCCAGACCTGCACCGCGTGGACGCGGATGCTGATACCCCGGGCCCGGTACGACGAGGCGCTGGAGCTGATCCAGGGTGCGGCCGCGCGCTACACGGTCGGTGACCCGTTCGAAGAGGCGACCCGCGTCGGCCCGGTCGTCTCGCGCAAACAGCTCGAGAGCATCCGCGGATTCATCGATCGCGCCGAGAAGGACGGCGCCCGCCTGCTCCACGGCGGTTCGCAGGAGCTCGCCGAGATCGGCTGCTACGTCCGCCCCACCGTCTTCGCCGACGTCGACCCGAACTCCGAGCTCGGGCAGGAGGAGGTCTTCGGCCCGGTGCTCGCGGTGATCCCGTACGAGACCGAGGCGGAGGCGCTCGAGATCGCGAACGGCACAGACTACGGCCTGTCCGGAGCGGTGTGGTCCGGCGACACCGACCGCGCGATCGCCTTCGCCCGGCGGGTGCAGACCGGCAGCCTCGACATCAACGGCGGCTCGCACAACCCGCTGGCACCGTTCGGCGGCTACAAACGCTCCGGCTACGGCCGCGAAATGGGTCGCGCCGGATTCGAGGAGTACCTCCAGCTCAAGTCGCTCCAGCTGCCGTCATGACCGCGACCGACATGACAGACGGAAAGGTTGCCATGCACACCGCACTACAGGTCGAGCGTCATCAGTCGACGCAGGTCTGGACAATCGACCTGCCCCACCTGGGCAACGCGATCACCGAGCCCGACTTCCTCGACGCGCTCGACGCGGCGGTCGACGCCGCCAACGCCGACGACTCGATCACCGCCGTCATCCTGACCGGAGCGGGAAAAACCTTCTCCGCCGGGGGCAACGTCAAGGAGATGGCAGACCGCCGCGGCCTGTTCGCCCTGGACGCGGTGAGCCAGCGCCGCGCCTACGTCGAGGGCATCCAGCGGGTGCCCCGCGCCGTGGGACGGCTGGAGGTACCGCTCATCGGCGCCGTCAACGGCGGTGCCATCGGCGCCGGGTGCGACCTCGCGATGATGTGCGACATCAGGATCGCCTCCGATCGGGCGTTCTTCGCCGAGAGCTTCGTCCAGCTCGGCCTGATCCCCGGCGACGGCGGTTCCTGGTTCCTCCCCCGGGCGGTGGGCTACGAACGCGCCGCCGAGATGACCTTCACCGGTGACCGCGTCGACGCCGCGACCGCCCACCAGTGGGGCATGGTGAGCGAGGTCGTGCCCCACGACGACCTGATGCGCACGGCGACCATCCTGGCCGACCGGATCGGCAAGAACCCGGGACACGCCCTCCGCATGGCCAAACGTCTTATGCAGGAGTCGCGCACCAGCACGCTCGACACCGTCCTCGGCATGGCCGCCGCCATGCAACCGCTGGCCCATGGCCACCCCGAACACGATGCCCGGCTGGCGAAGTGGAGAACGAAATGAGCACGCTGCCCCGACTCGTACCACCCTGCTCCCCGGAGGCCCCGGAATTGCGCGCCCTGCGCGAGGAGGTCCGGGAATTCCTCGACGACCAACGGGCCGCCGGCGCCTTCACCCCGCACGTCGACTGCTGGATCTCGGCCTGGGACGAGGAATTCACCGCCGCCCTCGCCATACGCGGGTGGCTCGGGCTGACCGTCCCCGAAGAGTACGGCGGGCACGGGAAGTCCTTCCTCCACCGCTACGTGGTGACCGAGGAATTGCTCGCAGCCGGCGCACCGGTGGCCGCCCACTGGGTCGGTGACCGCCAGATCGCCCCGTCCCTGCTCAAGTACGGCACCGAAGGGCAACGCCACGCTTTCCTGCCGGGCATCGTGCGCGGCGAGCGGTTCTTCGCGATCGGCATGAGCGAGCCCGACTCGGGCTCGGACCTGGCAAGTGCGCGTACACGCGCCGTTCGCGTCGAGGACGGCTGGCGGATCACCGGGACCAAAGTGTGGACCTCGGGTGCACACCGCTCCCACGCGCTCATGCTGCTCGCCCGAACCTCCCCGGTGGACCCGGAGCACCGGCACGCCGGTCTCAGCCAGTTCATCGTCGATCTGGACAGTCCCGGTCTGACCATCAGCCCGATCCACTGGATGAACGGTGAGCACCACTTCAACGAGGTCTCCCTCGACGAGGTCTTCGTTCCCGACGACCGTGTCTTCGGGGAGATCGGCAACGGCTGGAAACAGGTGACCTCCGAGCTCGGATTCGAGCGCAGCGGTCCCGAGCGGACACTGTCCACCTTCCCGGTGCTCGCCGGACTCGCCGACCGGATGGGGCGGGGGGAACTGCCTGCCGACCCCGCCCTGGGCCGGCTGGTCGCGCGCATCACCGGTGCCCGGCAGATGTCGGCCGCCGTCGCCGGACAGCTGCAGCGCCATCTTCCCGCCGACGTAGCGGCCGCCGTCGTGAAGGTACTGGGCACCACCACCGAAGGCGACATTGCGGACCTCGCGGACCTGCACTGTGACGACACCACGGACCCGGGGTTTCGCGACCTGGTCCAGACCGCCGTCGACCATCGGCCCGGGTTCACCATCCGGGGCGGAACCAACGAGATACTTCGCGGCGTGATCGCCCGAGAATTGGGGTTGCGATGACCATCACGACCGGCCAGGTCGACCAGGACCTGGTCACCTTGATGAACGACGTGTTCGGCGACTACGCCGAGCACCACCCGACATCGACGGACACCACCCTCGACCGGGAATTCTGGCGCCGTCTCGACGATCTCGGGCTCATACGACTGACCGGCCCGGAGGAGAGCGGTGGCAGCGGCGCCGACTGGCACACCGCCGCCGAACTGCTCTCCGCCGCTGTCCGGCACGCCGTCCGCGTCCCTCTGGCCGAGCACGACCTGCTGGCCTGCGCCGTGCTCGACGACGCCGGCCTTCCCGTAGACGATGCCGCACGCACCGTGACCGTCCTCGACGAACACGGGACAGCGACACGCGTGCCCTGGGCCAGCACGTCCGACAAGGTCGTGACCGTGTTCGAGTCCGGCGGAAAATGGTTGGTCGCGGACGTTCCCGTCGGAGACCTCGACGTCACGCCGGGCGCGAACCCCCTGGGCGAACCCCGGGACGACATCGCCGTGGACGTCAACACCCTCGCGGCGACGGAGGCCCCCGACGGACTGATCGAACGGCTGCGCCTGAAATCGGCGCTGGTGCGGGCGATCCAGGTCTGTGCCGCCTTGGACAAGACCCTCGAGCTGACCGTGCAACACGCCAGCGTCCGAACCCAGTTCGGGCGGTCACTGTCCCGATTCCAGGCCGTGCAACACCTCATCGCGGACATGGCCGCCGAGGCCGCGCTCGCCCGCACGTCCACCGAAGCCGCGCTCACCGCCGCGGTCGCCACCGACTGGGCCGGTGCGAACGTTCCCTTCCTCGTCGCGACCGCACGCTCCTGCACCGGTCACGGCGCCTCGGTCGTCGTCCGCAACGCCCACCAGGTGCACGGCGCGATCGGCACCACCCGCGAGCACCAACTGCACCACTTCACCCGCCCCGCCCTCACATGGCGGGCAGAGTTCGGCTCCGTCCAACACTGGGACGACCAAGTCGCGCAGGCCGCGCTCAGCGCCCGAGATGATCTGTGGGGACTGATCACACGCTGACCCGGCCTGCCCTGGGCACGTCGAACCACGGGCTGCGGCTGAACAACGAAACCGCCGTCACAACGGACGCCATGCCCGTTGCGACGGCGGTTCAGCTGGAGGCCAAGGGATCAGCTGCAGGTCAAGCGTTCCAGCAGGATTGACTCGTTGCGTGCCTTGGTGGCACTGCGCGCGTTGATTTTCATGCAGATTGCAGAATCATCACTGCCGCTACTTAGAGCACCGGTGCATGCTCAACAACCGTTCATCGTCCGCTCAGCAGATCAACCACGTTTGCTCCGGCCCTTTCGGGCCTCGGGATGGGTGACAGTGTGATCGGTGCGGGCGATCCCGGCCGCGCACGTGTGAGCCTCCCCATTTAGTCAACTATATTGATCAATGTAGTTGTACGCTTTGCTCATGATCACCGAAGAGGCCACCGCGCAAGTCCTGCGGGAAGCGCTGCGCCCAATCTGGCGGCAGCTCGCAACCGGCAGGACGATCTCCGTCGGTAAAATAGGTGTGCTCGGCTATCTGTCGAAGCACGGACGAACGTCCGCCTCGACACTCGCCACGGCCGAGAAGATCAGCCCCCAAGCAATCGCAACGACAGTGCGCGAACTCGAGAATCTCGGCCTCATCGTGCGTACCCCAGACGAGCAGGATCGACGCCGAATCTGGATCGAGCTCACCGATGCCGGTCGCGAGAGGCTGGCGCAGGAGCGGTCTAAAGGTTTGGAGTGGCTCGAACACGCCATCGCGGAACGGCTGACCGTCGAGGAGAAGAAGACTCTCGACTCCATCGTTCCGATTCTGCGCAAGTTGGCGGACGATGCCCCAGTCGACTGAGTCCACAACGGGTCCCCGGTTACTGCCGGCCCTGGCGTATGCCGCCCTGACGACCGCGGTCGTCAGTTCACTCGGCATGCTCCTGGTGCCCACCATCTCCCACGACATGCACGTCGAGGTGAGCACCGGCCAATGGATGCTCACCGTCAACCTCCTCGTCGGGGCGGTCGCAACACCCATCATGGGACGGCTGAGCGACGGACCCCACAAAAAGCGCCTGCTCCTGTTCTCCCTGACCACGATCCTCGTCGGTTCGATCGTCGCGGCCACGGCTCCCAACTTCACCGTCTTCCTGATCGGGCGCGCGTTGCAGGGACTCACCTACGGGATCGTTCCGGTGACGATCGCTCTGGCCCGCCGCTATCTTCCCGAGAACAAGGCCCGGCTCGGCATCTCCAGCCTGTCGGTAACGGTCACGACAGGCCTGGGACTCGGATACCCTCTGACCGGCATCCTTGCCGACCTTTTCGGGTTCCGTTTCGCCTTCTGGTTCGCGGCGCTGTTCCTGATCACCACCATCCTCGTAGTCTGGCGTGTCGTTCCCGCGGGCCCCGACGAGCGGGCACCACGCAACAGACTCGACGTCCCGGGCGCCCTGCTGGTCGGCACCGGACTCGCGTCCCTCCTCGTCGCCGTCAGCGAAGGCTCCCGGTGGGGCTGGGACTCGCCGTGGACCATCGGATTCTTCGCCGGTGCGGCCACACTGCTGACGGCGTGGTCCCTCGTCGAACTGCGAACCCCGTACCCGCTGATCAACCTGCGAGTCCTGCGCAACAGTGACGTTCTGGTCGCGAACAGCACCGCAATCGGCCTCGGCGCCGCAATGTACATCGGACTCTCGATCGGCAGCCTCATCGCCCAGGCGCCCACCTCCACCGGATACGGCATCGCGCTACCCCTGTTCTGGGCCGGATTCGTGATGCTCCCCTTGTCGGTCGCGAGCTTCGGCGCGAACCGGCTCGTGCGCGCCCTCTCGCACCGAATACGGATGAGGACTCTGCTGCTCGTCGGCGCCGGGCTGGTGACAGCCTCGAGCGCACTTCTCTGGGTGGCCCACGACGCGTTGTGGGAAATCCTGATCGGTATGTTCGGGTTCGGACTGGGGATGGGCATGACGTACGCGGCGATGCCGGCCCTGATCGCCCGGAGCGTGGCCGACACCGAACTCGGCAGCGCCGTGAGCTTCAACCAGGTGCTGCGCACCGTCGGCGGCTCATTCGGCAGCGCCCTCGCGGGTGCGGTGCTCGCCGCGAACCTGGCACCGAACCTACTTCCCACCGAAGGCGGGATCAAGCTCGCCCTTGCCGTGGGTGCCATCGGGTGCGCGGTCGTCTTCGCCGCACTCCTCGTCAATCACGTGATGTCGCGTCCGCCGACCCCGACGTCGGAGCCGGCGGACGCGCGTGTCAGTCGGGGCTAGGCGCCTTCGATGATGGCGGCCATTCCCTGCCCGCCTCCGATGCACATCGTGACGAGCGCCTTGCCGCCGCCGCGTCGCCGCAGTTCATGCAGCGCGGTGGTCGTCATTCGGGCACCGGTCGCGCCGATCGGGTGTCCGAGCGAGATCCCGGACCCGTTGACGTTGAGGCGGTCGCGGTCCTCGAATCCCCATTCCTTCAGAACGCCGAGCACCTGGCACGCGAAAGCTTCGTTCAGCTCGATCAGCGTGAAGTCGTCGAAGCTCGCACCGGTCCTGCGGAACAGCTTCGACGTGGCCGCGACCGGACCGAGGCCCATCAGCGCCGGTTCGCACCCGGCGGCGGACCACCCGGTGAGGAAACCCATCGGCTCGAGCCCGAGTTCGTCGAGTTGATCCTCGGCCACAACGAGCATCGACGACGCCGCATCGTTCTGCTGGCTCGCGTTGCCCGCGGTGACGACACCGTCCGGGAGCGCACTGCGCAGGCGCGCCAGCGTCTCCGGCGTGGTTTCCGGGCGGATACCCTCGTCCCTGGAGACGACGGAGACATTGCCCTTCCGGTCGGTGATCTTGACCTCGATCACCTCGTCGTCGAACTTGCCTGTCTCCCAAGCGGCGTGGGCCTTGGCGTGGCTTTCGGCGGCGAACGCGTCCGACTCCTCACGGCCGATCCCACACCGTGTCGCGACGTTCTCAGCGGTCTCGATCATGCCGCTGATCTTCCCGAACCGCCATTCCGGCTGGGAGCGTTCCCGCCCGCGGTCGAGGCGGTCGTACAGGTTCAGCGATCCGGCGCGGGTCCCCCAGCGGGCACCGGTGGTGTAGTGCTCGATGTTGCTCATCGACTCGACGCCACCGGCGAGCACCACGTCGGCTGCGCCGGTCTGCACCATCATCGACGCCGTCACGAGGGCTTGCAGGCCCGTGCCGCACCGGCGGTCGGTCTGCAATCCGGCGACGCTGATCGGCAGTCCTGCCTCGAGGGCGGCCCACCGGCCGATGCACGGGGCCTCGGAGTTGGCGTACGACTGTCCCATCACGACGTCTTCGATGAGGATCGGGTCGATCCCGGACCGCGCCACGGTCTCCTTGATCACGGTGGCGGCCAACGTCTCTGCCGGGACGCCGCGCAGTGCGCCGCCGAAACGGCCGACCGCGGTGCGGACCGGGGCGACCAGTGCTGCTCTTCGCATGTGACTTTTCCTTGTCTCAGGGAACCAGGGCCCCACAGATCACTTGTGTACGGGTTCAGAGTGCTTTCTTGGCTTCGCGGACGAGGCCGCCGCCAATGATCAGACGCTGGATCTCGCTGGTGCCCTCGTAGAGGCGAAGCAAGCGGATGTCGCGATAGATGCGTTCGACCGCAACACCTCTCATGTATCCGCTACCACCATGGACCTGCACCGCGAGGTCGGCGACCTTGCCGGCCATTTCCGTGCAGTACAACTTCGCCACGGACGGGGCGATGCGACGGTCCTCACCGCTGACGTACTTCTGTGCCGCCTCCCGCACCAGCGCGCGGCCCGCGGACACACCCACCTGCTGGTCAGCGAGCATGGCCTGCACCAGCTGGAAGTCGCCGATCGGAGTGCCACCCTGCTTCGTGACCGCCGCGAACGACACGGACTCATCGAGCGCGCGCTGTGCACTGCCGACGGCGAGGGCCGCGATGTGCACCCGACCCCGGGCAAGGGAGGTCATAGCGGCCCGGTAGCCGGCCTCTTCACTGCCGCCGATCAGGGCAGATTCGGGGACGGTGACGTCGTCGAACGCAACCTCTGCGGTCCAGGCACCCTCCTGGCCCATCTTCTTGTCTTTCGGACCGACCACGACACCGGCGGTGTCGGCCGGAACGAGGAACACCGCGATCCCGGTGCCGGTCTCGTCGGCGGGACGGGTGCGGGCAAACACGACGAACAGATCGGCCAACGGTGCGTTGGTGATGAACCGCTTGGTGCCGTTGATCGTCCACGTGCCGTCTTTCAGGGTCGCGCGGGTGGTCAGGCCCGCCGGGTTCGATCCTGCCTCCGCTTCGGTCAGCGCGAACGACGCGACAACCTCACCCGACGCGATCCGCTCGAGCCATTCCGACTTCTGCTCGTCGGTACCGAAGTTCACCAGCACCTGACCGGCGATCCCATTATTGGTACCGAACATCGACCGCAATGCCAGGCTCGTGTACCCGAACTCCATCGCCAGTTCCACGTCCTGCGTGAGGTCGAGCCCGAGGCCGCCCCACTGCTGCGGAATGGCGTACCCGAACAGACCCATCTCCGCCGCCTTACGGCGAACGTCGTCCGGGATCACATCCTTTTCCGCGATTTCACTTTCCCTCGGAATTACTTCCTTCTGAATGAATGTTCTCGTCTGCGCGAGAATGTCCTTGAAGTCTTCATCACTCACTTCGCGTTCAGCCATGACGGTGAATATCCAGCAAGCCCGGCCCTGGTGTCAAGTACGGGCCGTGCGCGGAAACGTGCTGCACAGAGGGCCTTCCGACACATAGGAAGTGGTTAACTCTCGGTTTCCTCGAGGGTCTTTGACCGCAGCGGATAAGAGCGCTTGAATAAGTAGCAAGCTCCGGGCGAAATACTCGTCTCAGACGATTCGCGAACGAAACTTTTCATCTAGAGAGACGAGATATTCCCGGACAGCTTCCGGATCCACGGTGGTGCGGCTACTCCGAGTTGGGTCGCCTCATACGAGAGGCACCGTTCTTTCTCATCGGTGAGGGCACCCACCCCGTACACCTACGAACTTAGGGAAACACATGACACTCCTCGAGGGGCGGGTCGCCGTCGTCACCGGCGCGGCTCAGGGCATCGGTTTCGAGATGGCCCGCAAGTTTGCGAGCGAGGGCGCCTCTGTCGTTCTCGGCGACATGCACGCCGACAACGTCAAGGCCGCCGCCGGAAAGCTGGAGGCCGACGGCTTCCAGGCTGTCGCCGTCGCATGCGACGTGACCGATCCGGATCAAATGCAGAACCTCGGGAAGAAGGCGCTCGACGCGTTCGGCGGAATGGACGTCTGGGTCAACAATGCAGGCATCACCCGCGACGCGACGCTGCGCAAGATGTCGCTGGCCGATTTCCGCGCGGTCATCGACGTGCACTTGCAGGGTGCGTGGCTGGGCACCCAGATCGCGTCGATCGCGATGCGGGAGGCCGGCAAGGGGTCGATCGTCAACATCTCGTCGATTTCGGGCAAGGTCGGCCTGGTCGGGCAGACCAACTACAGCGCCGCGAAGGCCGGCATGGTGGGTCTGACCAAGGCGGCCGCGAAAGAACTCGCCCACCTCGGAGTCCGGGTCAACGCGATCCAGCCCGGCGTGGTGAACACCGACATGATCCGCGCCCTGCGCGCCGACATCCTCGAGGCGAAGCTGAAGGAGGTTCCGATGGGACGCGGCGCCGAACCAGAAGAGATCGCCAACGTCGCCTTGTTCCTGGCCTCCGATCTGTCCAGCTACATGACGGGCACCGTCCTCGAAGTCACCGGCGGACGCCACATCTGACAACCAGCCGATCAGTCGCCCCTGAGGCAGTACTCTGCACGGGTGGAGTCGCGACACGTCGAATACTTCCTCGCCACCGTCGACAACGACGGCTTTGCGCTCGCGGCCGAGGCCCTGGGCGTCACCAAGCCGTCGTTGTCGAAGGGACTGCGCAACCTCGAACGTGACCTCGGTGCCGAATTGTTCCACCGCGTGGGCCGCGGTCTCGTGCTCAGCGCGGCGGGAAAGGCGTTCGTCGGTCCGGCCCGGCAGATTGTGCGAGACCTGGTGGCCGCCGAGAGCTCGTTCGTCGACGTCTCGGGACTGCCGCGCGGGCGACTCGACATCTGCGCCTCGGCACACGTTGCCGAAGGCCCTGTCACCAAGCTGATCGGATCATTCCGCACACAGTATCCCGGTGTGGTCGTCCGGCTCGCAGACCTGCGACCGGTCGACGTCATCGGGTCACTGATCCGGGACGGGCATTGCGAAATAGCCTTCAGTCATCTCCCTTTTGGCGCAGCAGGGTTGACAACACGGGCACTTGGATTCCACGAATACTGGCTGGTGGTCCCCCCGAACGCCGAAATAGACTGGCGGGAACCGTTCCCCCTCGACGATCTCCCAAAGATCCCGGTGGTGGGACTGCCCAAGGAATCGTCGGCGCGCACGGTGATCGAGAAGGCGTTGCAGGCGGCAGGGAGCCGGACGGTCATGTCGGCCGTCGTCGAGCAGCGAGAAGCCGTCGGCGCTTTCGTCGTCCAGGGAATAGGAATGTCGTTCATGGAACGTACCAATGCGGAACGGGCCGCAGTCGGCGGCGCCCGAATCTGCCCCCTCGACCCACCGATCACCGCCCCCTACGGGGTGATCTACGACGAAGCACGACTGTCTCCGGCAGGACGCGCATTCCTCGACACGCTCGCGCCCTGAACCTCGTCGAGCGCGGCGATGAACGCCGCCGCAGCGGGAGGAAGGGGATCGGGTCGATGGACGAGACCGATGGTGCGCACCTCCCGCGGTGCGAGCGAGCGAACCACCACCCCCGGCAGTTCGTGCTCGGCGACGCGCCGCGGCAGCAGCGTCGCCCCCGCACCCTGGACAACCAACTCCCACATCGACTGACGATGCGCACACTCGACTGCAACGTTGTGCACCGGCAGTCGTGGACGCGACCCGATCTCCACGATCATCGGAATATCGGCGAGCAGGTCGACCGGCACCGGATCGGGTAGTTCGATCGCCAGATCCGCGTGCAGCGCGAGCACGATCTCCTGCTCCCCCACCACCCGGAACCCGAGCCCCTGGTCGCCGACCAGCAGTTCGGTCAGCCCGAGGTCACACTCACCCGACCGGACCGCGCGGCCCACGCCGTCGGGCACGTCCGCTGACACCGTGGACAGGAGCACCCGTGGGAACAGTCGATGAAACCGACCGACGAGACGCGGGAGTGGATCGGCAGCAAGAGAATTGAGAACAGCCATAGTCAGCGTGCCGGACTGCACGTCGGCAACGTCCTGCACAGCCGCCCGCGCCCGCTCGACATCGGCAAGGACCTGCCGCGCCGCATCAGCGAACGACGTGCCCGCCGGAGTGATCCGCAGCTTCCGTCCTCCACGGTCGAACAACTCAACGCCCAGATCTCGTTCGAGAGTGCGGATCGCCTGCGACAGCGACGGCTGCGCGATGAACAGCGCCCGCGCGGCCTCGGTGATACTGCCGTGATCGGCCACGGCGACGAGGTACTCGGCGTCCCGGATATCCACCGGTCGAGTCTAGCGGCCGTGCAGTTCGCGAAGGTTACGCAGTTCGACGAGGCTGCCACGGCCGTCAGTCGTGTCTCGCGCGACGCCGAGCGAGCCCGGCCACGCCTGATAAACAAAGCGTCGCCCACGTTTTATATATTCTGCACTATGCACTCAAGTCGGTGGCGCGATCGGTCACACAACCACTCGGAGGTAGCAGATGACATCGACTACCGGTGTTCAGGCATTGAAAGAACTCATCGAGCCGGAACGTCTGCTGATCGACGGTTCCTGGGTGCCCTCGGTCGAGGGTGCGTCGTTCCCGGCGATCGATCCCGGTACCGGAGAGCAGGTGGCCCGGGTTGCCGAGGGTTCCGAGGCTGACGTCGACTCCGCGGTGGCCGCCGCCCGCCGCTCCTTCGATGACGCCCGGTGGCTACGGTTGTCGGGCCTGCAACGGTCGGTGATTCTGTGGCGCATCGCCGAGACCCTGGAGAACCGGACCGACGAACTCGCCGCACTGGAGAGCCTGGACGCGGGCATGCCCGTCTCGCAGGCACGCCTGATGGTCGGCGAGGCGATCGATCAGTTCCGGTACTTCGCCGGGTGGGCCGACAAGGTCGAGGGCAAGAGCGTCGAAATCGGCCCCGCCGATATGCGTTTTCAGGGATACACCCGCAAGGAAGCGGTCGGGGTGGCGGCGCTGATCGTGCCGTGGAACGCGCCCATCGTCGCGATCGCACAGAAACTGGCCCCCGCGCTCGCCGCGGGGTGCTCGTGCGTGCTCAAACCGTCGGAGGAGGCGTCACTCACCGCGTTAGCTGTGGGCCGACTGGTCCTCGACGCGAGCCTGCCGCCCGGCGTCGTCAACGTCGTCACCGGATTCGGGCCCCGGGTCGGCGCTCCCCTCGCCGCGCACCCCGGCGTCGACAAGGTGAGCTTCACCGGGTCGACCCAGGTCGGCAGGCAGATCGTGCAGGCCGCCGCGGGCAACCTCAAGAAGGTCTCGCTCGAACTCGGCGGCAATTCGGCGATGATCGTGCTGCCGGATGCGGATCTCGATACCGTGATCCCCGGCGTCGGGATCGGGATCTTCTGGAACTCCGGCCAGATCTGCACGTCCGGCTCCCGGCTGTTCGTCCACCGCGACATCGCCGACGAGGTGGCCGACGGGGTCGCCGAATTCAGCCGAAACCTGAAGGTCGGTTACGGCGCCGACCCGGACGCCGATCTGGGCCCCCTCATCTCGCAGCGCCACCTCGACCGGGTGAACGGATACGTCGAGAGCGGGATCGCGGCCGGCGCCCGGGTTGTGCGCGGCGGCAGGCGAATCGGCGACAGAGGCTACTTCTACGAGCCGACCGTGGTGGTCGACGCCGACCCCTCGATGGCGATGATCCGCGAGGAGATCTTCGGCCCGGTGCTCGGCGTCATGAAGTTCACCGACATCGACGCGGCGGTCGCCGCCGCCAACGACACCGAGTACGGCCTCGCCGGCAGCGTCTGGACGCGGGACGTCGCCCGCGCCCACTCGATCGCTCATCGGCTGCGGGCGAGCCGGATCGGCATCAACGTCCACCGCGCGGGCGGTGTGCAGATGCCTGTCGGCGGTTACAAGCAGTCCGGCTGGGGCCGTGAGAACGGTGCCGAGGCGCTCACCGAGTACCTCGAGACGAAGTCCGTGGTCACCCGTCTCTCCGACTGACCCCAGAACATTCCATTCACCAACCCCAAGGAGAAGTATGAAAACTCGCGGTGCCGTCATCCGTCATGTCCCCGGCGAACTCGAGGTGATCGACCTCGAGGTGGAGGATCCCCGCGAGGACGAAGTCCAGGTCAAGCTCGTCGCGAGCGGCATGTGCCACTCCGACGACCACCACGTCACCGGGGACATTCCGGTCGGCATGTATCCGTTCACCCTCGGCCACGAAGGCGCAGGCATCGTCACGAAGGCCGCCCCCAACTACAAGGGCATCGAGGTCGGCGACCACGTCGTCTTCTCCGCGATTCCGTCGTGCGGCCACTGCCGCTGGTGTTCGAGCAACCTGCAGAGTCTTTGCAATCTCGCCGCCGGCATCCTCGCCGGACCGCGCTGGACCGACGGCACGTTCCGGGTGCACACCACCGACGGGACGCCGGTCGGTCAGATGTGCGGCATCTCGACCTTCCTCGAAACCACCACGGTCTCCATCAACTCGGTGGTCAAGATCGACAAGGACATCCCCCTCGACAAGGCCTGCCTCGTCGGATGCGGGGTGAGCACCGGCTGGGGATCGGCCGTGAACCTCGGCAACGTCGAACCCGGGCACACCGTCATCGTCATGGGCATCGGCGGACTCGGCTCCGCCGCACTGCAGGGCGCCCGGCACGCCGGCACCTCGCACGTCATCGCCGTCGACCCCGTCGCCTTCAAACGGGACAGCGCAAAGACGTTCGGCGCGACCCACGCCGTAGCGACCATCGAGGAGGCGGCTGAACTTCGCCAAACAGTCCACCGACGGGCAGGGCGCGGATGCCCTCGTCATCACCGTCGGCGTGCTGGAGCCCGAACACGTAGCCCAGGCACTGGCCGCGGTCCGGAAGGCCGGCACCGTCGTCGTCACCGCGGTCGGCGAGCACTCCCGAGTTGGTCTGCCGATCCCGATCGCCGACCTGACGCTGTCCCAGAAGCGGCTGCAGGGATGCGTCTTCGGCTCGACCAACGGCACCTGGGACGTCAACCGGCTGCTGAACATGTACAAGGCCGGCCAGCTCAACCTCGACGACATGATCACCCGCACCTACCGACTCGACGACATCAACCAGGGATATCGGGACCTGATGGACGGCAAGAATATCCGCGGCGTCATCCTGTTCGACTGAGCGGACGAGCACTCGAGAGCGATGGGCCGCCCGGGAAGATCCCGGGCGGCCCTTCGCTTACTCCGGAGCGACCAGCGTTCGGGGTTCCACGTTCGACGCCCCAGTCTCGACCGCACGGGTGACGCGCATGAGGGCCGCCGCCACCACCGCCGCCAGCACGAGAGGCACAATGACCGCGAGGTACATCGTGCGGGGCGTCATCACGCTGAGCGCATAACCGGCGACGATCGGCGACAGAATGGCTCCGCCGCGCGCGACGCCCATCATCGCGCCGTATCCCTTGGCGCGTGCGAGCACGGGGTAGACCGCCGTCGAAGTCGAGGTGTACCCGGACAGCGCCGCGTAGGTGCCGCCGCCGAGCAACCCGGCCATTGCCAGTGCGAACGGGCCCTGGAGCGTAAGCGCGAAACCCGCGATTGCCACGGCGGACACGACTGACGTGACGAGCGCGATCCGCGCCCCGGGAAACCGCAATCCGAACGCGCCGAACAAGCATCCCCCGACGACCGCACCGAAGCTGATCATGATGCCGGCGAGAGCGCCGCTGCCCGCGTCACCACTGGCGTCCTTGATGAGCTGCGGTGTCCAGGCGCTCACGAAGTAGTAGCCAGCCGTGAGCATCGAATACCCGAACGCCAAGAGCACGGTGCGAGATCGCAGCTCCCTGCCGAGAAGACGGGCCGCACCCCCCGGTGTGGCGACCACCGGATCGGACGGCTCCTTCGCACCCTTCCGCGCAAGAAAGTCCTCCGATTCGCGGAGGAACGCGGCGGTCACCACGAACGACAGGACTCCCAACGCCGACCCGATCCAGAACATGCCCTGCCATGCTCCACCCGCCACCGAGAGGAGTCCCGCGCCGGCGAAGCCGGCGAGCATTGTGCCGATCGGGTACCCGATCATCACAAGTCCGAGCGCCACACTTCGACGGTTGGGCGGGACGGCTTCCTGGCACAAAACAATGATGACGACGCTGATGGTCCCGATCGCGATACCCGTGACGAACCGGGTCACGAGGAGCGTCGCGAAACCGGTAGAGAGCGCCGACGCCGCCAGTCCCAAGGTGTTCGCGGCCAGGCCGGCCAACAGGACGCGGCGTCGGCCGATGACATCCGCGAAGCGGGCGAGGCCGATCGCACCCACCGCCATACCGGCGAGCGCGGCGCTGATCAGATAGCCCTTCTGCGGATTGGTAGCAAACCCTTCCGGTAGGTGCGGCATCGCAAAACCCATCACGAGGACGTCATAGCCGTCCAGCATGTTCAGGAACATACAGAAGAACACGGTCGCAAGCTGATACGGGCGCAAACCCGCCTTCGCCGTCCCATCCTTCGTACTGGTCATCAGGTCCCTCTCACTCGACTCGTCGACGTGTCCGCGCGCATGACCGATAGGAACGACCGACCCCCGCGGCGCATGCGATCTGGATCACAGTGGAGACAATATATGATGCTCTGTGGATTATGTCTACGGATCCAAGGACCTGGCCGCGGTTCGAACATCGGCTCGGGGAAAGGTGTCGCCAAAGGCGCGAAGTCTGCGACAGCGGCTGGCAGGTCAGCCTTGCCGGGCGCCGCGGTCACCGGGCGGGCGCGAATGGTACATTATGTCGAGTCTCTGGATCCGGGAAGGTGCGACCGACGATGGCCCTGAATGACAGATCAAGGCGACAGCAACTTCCAGAGGAAGTTGCCACATACGTACGCGAGATGATCATTTCCGGCGAGGTGCGTGCAGGCGATTTCCTCCGCATCGAGCGGATCGCCGAAGCCGTGGGAGTCAGCACGACGCCCGTGCGAGAGGGACTCCTTGCGCTCCGGAGCGAAGGATTCGTCGAGATGGTTCCCCGGCGCGGCTTCGTCGTAGCCCCGTTCACGAAGCAAGACGTGCGCGACCTCTTCTGGGCACAGGCGCAGCTGGCCGGCGAACTGGCCGCCCGGGCCGCGAAGAACATCACACCCCAGCAGATCGTCGAGCTCGAAGGCATCCTTCAGCAGCACCAGGAGGCGATTGCCCAGGGCGACACGGAACGTATCGCCTCCCTCGGCCACGCGTTCCACCGCAAGATCAACCTGACCGCGGACTCTCCGCGCCTTGCGCGCCTCCTGGGCTCCGTCGTCACGAACCTTCCCAACCGCTTCTACGCCACCATCGAAGGCCACATCACCACCACGCAGGAGGAGCACCCCGTCCTCCTCGAGGCCCTGCGCAAGCACGCGGCCAAGAGAGCGAAAACTCTCATGGAATCGCACATCCTGGACGGCGCAGATCACCTGATCGACGAACTGGAGCAGCGCGGGCTGTGGGATGCCGACGACGAGGCGAACGTAGGCTGATCCGAATCGCGCTCGATCTCGCTGAGCGAACCGGCCGGGATGGAAGAACCCCACCGCGTGCAACTCCGGGGCCGCCGAAACAACCGTCCGGCTCGACTCCACCCGATACGATTTGGCGCCGAGGAGGAGATCATCATGGTCGGCGAAGCGCGCAGGACACACCGTGACGTCTCCCCGCTCGAGCTCTTTTTCGATCTGGTCTTCGTACTGGCGATCGGTCAGCTCACGCACCATCTCGTCGAGCATCTGACGTGGCGTGGCGCAGCCGAGACTCTGGTGGCGCTTGTCGCGGTGTGCGGCGTCTGGGCATTTACCACCTTCGAGGTCACCCTGCTCGACATCGAGCACACCGCCACGAGGGCCGTCACGATCACGGTGATGGGCCTCGGCTTGTTCATGAACGCCGGCATCGGACACGCATTCGACGACAGTCCGTGGCTCTTCGTGATGCCCATGCTGCTGGCCCTGGTCGGCCCCGCCGCCTACGCGGCTGCCACCGCCCCGACGTCCCGCTTGCGCACTCACTTCGTGCATGTGCTGATCTGGTTCGCCGTCTCGGCGCCGTTCTGGGTGGCCGGTGCCGCACTCGACCCGAAATGGCGTCTCTGGTGCTGGGCGGTGGCCGCGCTCATCGATCTCACCGGCACCTGGTTTGCACACCCCGTGCCGAGCGGCACGACGCGAACGCAGCAACTTCCATTCGACGCCGAGCACATGCTCGAGCGCATGCGACTGTTCCTCATCATCCTGCTCGGCGAGACCGTACTGACTCTGGGACGTGTGATCGCAGCTCATCACTCCGATGCACTCACACTCGTACTTGCCGCGGGTTGCTTCGTCGCCCTCGTCTGCCTGTGGGCGGCATACTTCGGTCGTGCCGAACGGTTGGTGGAAAACCACATCGCCGTCACCGAGAATCCGATTCGATCCGTGCACATCGGGATCAACGTCATCTACGGCGTCGTCACCGGCCTCGTCATGTTCGCGGCAGGTAGCGAGTTGGTGCTCGCCCACATTGGTGACGCCCAAGCCGGTGTGGGCGGTGTGCTGATGCTCGCGGGTCCGGCGATCTACCTACTCTCACACGCAATCTACTTCCGCATCACCACCGGAACCGGGTGGGTCGCGCGCGCAGTGGGTGCCGCTCTTCTCGGTATGGCGGCGATCGCAGCGTATGTGCTACCGGCTTATGTCGTCGTCATCATGCTGGTCGTCATCCTGCTCGTGCTGGCCATTCACTTGAACAAAGACACGAACCATGAGCCCATATCGAAACCTCTGCTCCCCTGACTGATTCGTGATTCGGAGGGACGTGCGTCGAAGCCCCGCATCCGAAAGGATGCGGGGCTTCACCAGTCGGCTGCCGCCGGGCCCCGTCAGGCGTATGCCGCGATGGCTTCCGCCTGCTCGATGATGCCCTCGGCGGTCTTCACGTGTGCGATATCGATGTGCTGCCCTTCGAAGTCGACGGCCGCACTGCCTGCCGCCTCGGCCACCTTGAACGCCTCGATCATGCGGCGGTAGAAGTCCACCTGATCGGCGGACGGCGTGAACACCTCGTTGGCAATGGCGATGTGTGAGGGGTGAATGCACACCATGCCGCGATATCCGAGCTGCTTGTTGTCCAGGCAGAACTGCCGGGCACCGTCGAGGTCCTTGATGTCCTGCCACACGCCGGCAACGGGGTGGTGCAGGCCGGCCGCGCGGGCTGCGAGAACGATTCGGCTCCGGAGGTACAGCGTCTCCAGGCCGGCCGGGGTGAATTCGAACCCCAGCTCGCGGCCTACGTCCGCGCTGGGTCCCGTGGCGCCCAGCAGGCTGCTGATGCGCGGGGTGGCGGCGGCCATCTCCTCGCAGTGCGCCATCGAGACCGCCGTCTCGTAGCTCACGATCAGCCCCACGCTGCCGGCTTCGAGGCCTTCCCGTGCTTCGATGTGTGACACCACCGCATCGATACGCACCAGTTCCTCGGCGTCGAAAACCTTGGGCAGGAACAGGCCGGCCAGACCCGGCCGGATCACAGCCTCGAGGTCCTTGCCCTGTATTCCGGACACGGACGCGTTGGGCCGCACCCACAGGTCGGCGCGAACACCGTCGGCATGCAGACGGCCGATGGTGTCGGCGACAACCAGACGCGCCTCGTCCTTGTCTGCGGCGGGCACCGAGTCCTCCAGGTCCAGGATCAGGGCGTCGGCACCAGAGGCGAGACCCTTGTCGGCCCAGCTCGGCTTGTGTCCGGGCACAAACAGCATGGAACGGTACGGTTTCATGAACACTCCTCAGGGATATGCGAATTCAGCGAATCAGGACTCGTCGGCGAACAAGACGCCGGACTCGATTAGTGCGTCGATCTTCTCGGCGGGAAGCACCTCGCTCGCCACGGCTCGGGTGTCGGAGCCGACCCTGGGGGCGCGGGCCCCGCGGTCCGGCCGCTCACCGTCGAAGGTCCATGGCGGGCGGATCAGTGGCAAACCGTCTGGCTGCCACTCGACCAGCTTCAGGTGCTCGACCTGCTCGTGCTCCAAGTAGCCGGTCATCGACAGGACGGGCGCGAACGGCACGTCGGCCTCGGTGAGGACCTTCTCCCAGTAGTCCTTCGCCTGCTTGGCGAACTCCGCCTCGACGATCGGCACAAGCTCGAAGTAGTTCGATTCCCGCGGGCGGTACTCGGCGAACCGCGGGTCCTCGGTCAGGTCCATCCGGTCCATGGCGCGGCACAGCGCGTGCCAGAACTTCTGCGACGACGACAGGTGAACAGCGAGGTACTCGCCGGTCGATGTGGGGACGCAGAAGTTCTGTGCCTGGGGGTGCCTGCTTGTGCGGGCCGGGTTCTTGCCGAGTTCGAAGGATTGGGTGATGCCGTCGACGGTGAGCGCGCTGACCGCCTCCATGATCGACGTCTCCATCCGCTGCGGCTTGCCGGTCTTCAGCCGCCCGACCAGGGCCGCGAGGACGCCGGTGGCGGTGCTCAGGCCCGTGACGAGGTCTGCGCTCAAGCCACCGGCCAGTTGAGGGTGGTCGCCGTCGCTGAACAGCGAGTACAGACCGCCGAATGCGTGGCCGATAGTGTCGTAGGCGGGGCGGTTGGCCAGCGGGCCACCGGCACCGAACCCGGTGACGGAGCCGTAGACGATGTCGGGACGGAGCGCGCGGCAGTCCTCGGGACCCAGTCCCATCGCCGCCACCTTGCCCGGGCGCAAATTCTCGAGTACCACGTCGAAGTGCGGTATGAGCGCCTTGACCAAGGCGACGCCCTCTGCCGACTTCAGGTCGACCGACAGACTGCGTTTCCCGGTGTTGTACTGCCGGAAGTATGGGCTGCCGTCATTCTGGTGCCGCCGGAAGTCCTCGCCCACTACCGGGCGCTCGACCTTGACCACCTCGGCGCCGAGCGCGCACAGCATCGACGTCCCGAACGGGAGCGCAATATACCCCCCGATCTCGAGTATCCGAATACCCTCGAGTGGCTTGTGCTGCATGTTGCCTCACCTTCGTGTCAGTTCAAATATTATATATAGTCACTACGGAGGTCAAGCCTTAACCGGACCATAACGGGCTATTGCGGACCTACGCCACGAGAGACGGCACTGGCGTTTCATCGATTGTCGGAACATAATATACTTTACATGGTGCAGCCCACGTATCGAGCCGAAGACCGTCGTCCAGGCTGGACAGACGACTCCCACCCAAGATGCGGGCACGTCTATGACGAAGCGAATGCGAAGGAGCGGCACAATGAGTGCGCAGACTGAACTGTGGCAGGGGCAGTACGACAAACTGTTCATCGGCGGACTGTGGGTGCAGCCGGCATCCGAACGCACCTTCGAGGTGATTTCCCCCGCCACCGAACAGCTCGTCGCGCGGATCCCGGAGTGCGTCGAGGCCGACATCGATGCTGCCGTCACCGCAGCCCGCAAGGCGTTCGACAAGGGCCCCTGGCCTCGGATGTCGCTGGACGAGCGCATCGGGGTTCTGCGGAAGCTCAGCGCGGAACTCGCAGCGCGTGAGGGCGAGGCGGCCGCGCTCGTCAGCGCGGAGATGGGGTGCCCGATCACCCTGTCCACGAAGATGCAGTCCATCGGCCCCCGCATGCTTCTCGACGCCTTCCTGGACATCGCGCCCACCTACCCGTGGAGCGACACCCGCACGTCCGCATCCGGCAACGCGCTGGTGACCCGCGAGCCGGTCGGCGTCGTCGCCGCCGTCGTACCGTGGAACGCTCCCCTGCTCATTACCATGATCAAGCTCGCCCCGGCGCTGCTCGCCGGCTGCACCATGGTCGTCAAGCCCTCCCCCGAGACACCCCTCGACGCGTATCTACTCGGTGACATGCTCGACAAGATCGGTCTGCCCGAGGGTGTCGTGAACATCGTCCCTGCCCAGCGCGAGGTCAGCGAGTACCTGGTGCGCCACCCCGGCATCG
Organism: Rhodococcus oxybenzonivorans; assembly: GCF_003130705.1. Taxonomy (NCBI): domain Bacteria; kingdom Bacillati; phylum Actinomycetota; class Actinomycetes; order Mycobacteriales; family Nocardiaceae; genus Rhodococcus; species Rhodococcus oxybenzonivorans. Next base: position 3,510,224 of record NZ_CP021354.1, read on the forward strand.
ACAAGGTGTCATTCACCGGGTCCACGGCTGCGGGCCGTCGCATCGCCTCGCTCTGCGGCCAGGACCTGCGCCGCGTGACCCTCGAGCTGGGCGGCAAGTCCGCCGCCATCCTGCTCGACGACGCCGACCTCGACGCCGCCGTCGCCGCGATCCGCGCCGTGTCACTGCGCAACAGCGGCCAGGTGTGCAGCAACAAGACCCGCATCGTGGTGGCACGCTCGCGGCGCGATGAGCTCCACGACCGTCTGCTGGACCTGATCGGCTCGATGCCGGTCGGCGACCCGTTCGACCCGGCCACCGAGATTGGACCGATGGTCAGCGACCGTCACCGCAGCCGGGTCGAGGGCTATATCGCCGATGCGAAGACGTCCGGCGCCTCCCTGCTGGTGGGCGGCGGCCGCCCCGAAGGCCTCGACCGCGGCTGGTACGTCGAGCCCACGATCTTCGCCGATGTCGATCCCTTCGCGAAGATCGCGCAGGAGGAGATCTTCGGCCCGGTTCTCACCGTGCACACGTTCGACACCGAGGCCGAGGCCATCGAGATCGCCAACAACTCGGAGTACGGCCTCAACGGCTCGGTGTTCGCCGCCGATCCCGAGCACGCACTGTCGGTGGCCCGCTACATCCGCACCGGCACAGTCGAGGTCAACGGCAGCCCGGTGGGCTTCACCGCCCCGATCGGTGGTTTCAAGAACAGCGGCATCGGCCGCGAGGCCGGCCTCGAGGGCTTCGACGCCTACGTCGAACTCAAGTCATACGGCATCTCGGCCGGGCTGCTCGGTTCGCTTTCCTGACCCCAACTCTGCAAAGGACGCACACATGGGCACCCTCCCACCCGTCGAAGAAGCCGTCGCCCGGCTCGTCACCGACCTGACCTTCGACACCATCCCCGCCGACGCACTCGCCGGCGCACGCCGCCTCATGCAGGACCAGCTCGCCCTTCAGGTCGCCAGCGCCTCACTGCCCTGGAGTCGGGCGGTGCTGGAGTTGACGCGCGCTGGTCACGCCCCCGGCAAGGCCCATGTCGCCGCCAGCGGCGACCAGATGAGCGCCGCCGACGCCGCCTTCGTCAACGCCACCTACGGCCACGGCTTCGAATACGACGACGCCCACCGGGCAAGCTCGTCACACCCTGGCAGCTGCGTCATCTCCGCCGCACTCGCCGTCGGCGAAGAACTCGGCGCCACCATGCGCGAGGTCATCACCGGCATCGTCGCCGGCTATGAGGTGTACACCCGTGTCGGCAACCTTGCCGCACCCGAACTCCTCGAACGCGGCTTCCACCCCCACGGGCTGCTGTCGAACTTCGGCGCGGCGGCCGTCGTCGCCAAGATGCGCGGCTTCGACGCCGAGACCACCGTCCACGCCCTGGCCATCGCGCTCAGCCACGCCTCCGGCACCACCGAGTACACCTCCTCCGGCGGCTCGATCAAACGCGTCCACTCCGGCATCGGCACCCGCAACGGCATCCGCGCAGCCGAGATGGCCGCCGCAGGCATCACCGGTCCGACGACCTTCCTCACCGGCGGCAAGGGCTTCTACCGCACCTTCGTCGGCCGCCCCGTCGCCGACGACGCCGCCACCACGTTCGGCCTCGACAAGACCTTCGAGATCACCCGAATCTGGATCAAACCGTACTGCTGCTGCGGCATCAATCACGCCTACATCGACGGCGCCCGCCACCTCGCTGCCCGCGTCGCCGACATCGACTCGGTACTCCTCGGCATCCAGACCGGCGGCGACGTGATCATCGGCAACAAGAACGCCAACGCCTACGCGCCCAAGATTCTCGAGCATCTGCAATACAGCCTGCCTTTCCAATTCGCCCTCTCCACACTCGGCAAGGGCAACGGCTTCTCCACCCACCACGCCTACCTGGACGGGCGACTCGACATCGGCGTCGGCAGCGATGTCGCCGCCCTGGCGCAGAAGGTCAAGATCGAGGTCACACCCGAACTCGACACCGCCTACCCCGGCCGGTGGGTCGGCGACATCACCGTCACCTACACCGACGGCACCACCGAAAACCTGTTCATCGACAACCCCACCGGCACCGCCGAGAACCCGATGTCCCAAGACGACCTCGACGCGAAGTTCCGCGACGTCATCTCTGGGTCACTCGGCACCGAACGCGGCGACACCCTGCTCCGCGCCATCCAGAGCGGCGATCCCGACCAGCCCGCCTCCGACTTCGCAGCCCTGCTGAAGGTCTGATTCCTCCAGCCGCCAGCGCCAACCGGGCGCGGCCGACGACGAGAAAGAGAGCTGATGCGCGCCCAGACCACAGCCCGGCCGATCCCCGTCGAGTTCACTGGATCCGGTGGGGTCCGCCTTGTCGGTGATCGGTGGGAGACCGACGATCGGCTGACCGATTCGACAGGGGGAACGGTCCTTCTCCTCCACGGCGGCGGCCAGACCAGGCACTCATGGGATCGCACGGCGGCGCGGTTGGCCGAGCACGGCTGGTGCGCACTCACTCTCGATTCGCGCGGGCACGGCGACAGCGAGTGGGCCGCCGAGTACTCGGCCGAGCTTTTCGCGGCCGACCTCGAGGCGGTACTCGCCGAACTCGGCGGCCGTGTCGTCGTCGTGGGCGCCTCGCTGGGTGGCAGAACGGGTATCGTCGTCGCGGGCGAACGCGCACGTTCCCTCGCCGGGTTGGTGCTGGTCGACATCACGCATCGGATCGACCGCACCGGCCAGCGGAGAGTCCGCGACTTCCTGGGCGCGGCGCCCAACGGGTTCGCCTCGCTCGACGATGCGTCCGCGGCCATCGACGCCTTTCGCGGTACGCCCTCCCGCCGTCGCCGCAGCGACGGGTTACGAAAGAATCTGCGTCTCAGGGAAGACGGTCGCTGGTACTGGCACTGGGATCCGGCGTTCGTCGGCTACGCGGACAATCGCGGCAATTCCGACGAACGGCAACTTGCCGACCTGGCCACTCGAATCACGGTTCCCACCCTGATAGTTCACGGGACGCGATCGGAGATCGTCTCGCGGGCGGCGGTCGACGAGATGCTCGCCCTGGTGCCGAACTCCGAGGCCGTCGAGGTGGACGCGGGGCACATGATCACCGGCGACGACAACGAGGCGTTCGCCCTGCACCTCGAAAGTTTCCTCGAACGGGCGCTCCCGCCGCGCTGAGGCCGCAGACCCCGGCCCATCGCCGCAGTCGACGATGGGCCGGATGTCACTCCGTACCCGCGACCATCACGGCGACCATCGTCACTGGCTTGGCTGTGCGGTTGCTTTCGTTGTCGTGGTGGAAATGTCGCCAGGCGGACGACGAGCCCACTGGCCGGCGGCGCGAGTTCGACCTCGGATTCGAGGGTATCGTCGTCGGTGAAGACGGCCGGGAGCGCATCGACCCTCCACACGTCGTTCACGGAGAAGGCAGGCAGTGCAACCCGAGTGCCAGTGGTCTCGTCCACGACGATCATCGACTTGCCGTCGGCATCGACACCGGCGATCACGCGCCGGGTGGCATGTATGCAGCGGACTGTGCAGATTATTGGACACTTTCACCCCGGCTTCCCGGCCTACGTTCAGCGTGGCGAACCCGCCGAATCGAGGAACCACGGAGGTTGCATTGACGACTCGGAATCCATCGGCGCCCGAACGAAAGTGGTCGACCCGGAGGGTGCTGCGAGCGCGAGTACGTAGGACCATCATGGCGATCGGCGTTGCCGCAGGCGTATCCGTCGGTACCGTCATCTCTCCCTATGCAGGCGCAGCTCTGGCTGATGATGCGGCGGGCCCGAGCTACCTTCTGGTCGGAGGCACAGGCTCGTCGAACATCGGGGTGTTGCGCGAATCCGGCGGTCGGCTGATTCCCGTGGGGCAACCCGTGCCCACCGATACCGGCACGCTGTCGATCACGGTCACGCCGAATGGCCGATTCGCCTATGTCGCGCATACCGTTTCGGGAACGCTTCAGGGATTCCGCGTCGGCGACGACGGCACACTCGAGCGCCTCGAGGGCGCCCACCTCGCCCCCGGCCGGCCGATCGTGGGTGCGGTCGTCAGCCCGGACGGGAAGTGGCTCTTCGCCACCGTCGGCTCGGTGACCAACGACGTGCAGACGTATGCCATCGCACCGTCCGGCGCTCTGACACACGTCGATTCGGTGACGATCCCCGGTGCGACGAGCGGCCTGTCCATTCCGGTGGTGTCGCCGGACGGCCGATTCCTGTTCGCGCCGAGCTTCATCGGAGCGACGATGGACTCCTACGCGATCGGATTCGACGGCAGGTTGACGCCGACCGGGTCGCAGGTGCCGACCGGTGATCGTCCGGCGCTGCCGTCGGTCACGCCCAACGGCAAGTTCCTGTACATCACCAACGAGGGAACCGATGACGTCTCCGGCTACCGCATCGCGCCCGACGGTGCACTGAACCCGATCGGACGCTTCCCGACGAAGGCGATTCCTCACGGTATGGCCATCACACCGGACGGCAGGTATCTCTACCTTCCCCAGACCGGCGGTCAGAGCGTGAACGGATTCGAGATTCGAGACGACGGAGCCCTGGTTCCGGTGCCCGGCGCCGAGGCACCCAGCGCACCGGGACACCTCCCCGGCCGCGTCGTGCTGAGTCCGGATGCTCAGCGGCTCTATGTCATCGACACGCTGACGACGACCGGCACCGCAAAGGTGTTCACCTACCGGGTGAAGCCGAATGGAGGACTCGAGGCCACCGCCGAACTACCGGTGGATACGGGTGTGACGTTCTCCGACGGCGCCACCGGAGTGTTCGCTTCTCTCGGTCCTGCGTGAACCACCCACCCATCCCGCCCTACTGAATGAATTCTGGAAAGGACATCGACATGGGACTACTGGACGGCAAGGTCGTCTTCATCACGGGCGCCGCTCGAGGGCAGGGTCGAGCGCACGCGGTGACCGCAGCAAAGGAAGGAGCCGATGTCATCGTCACCGACATCTGCTCACCCGTCGACGGGATTCGATACGCGCTGGCGAGTAAGGAAGACCTCGACAAGACACAGGCTCTCGTCGAGAAGGAAGGCCGACGGGCTGTCACTGCCGTCGCCGACGTTCGTGATCAGGCATCGCTCGACGCGGCGGTCGCTCTCGGGCTCGACGCATTCGGCCGGCTCGACGCGGTCATCGCCAATGCCGGACTGTGGGATCTGGGGCCCAAGTCCTGGGAGATCACCGAACAGATGTGGACGACGGTCACCGATGTGGTGCTCGGCGGTACCTTCCGGACGATCAAGGCCACCGCCCCACATCTCGTCGAGCAGCGTGGCGGTGCCATCGTATGTATTGCGTCGGTAGGTGGGCTGGAGGCAACGGCCGGATACACCCACTACATCACGGCCAAGCACGGCGTTCTCGGCCTGATGAAGAACACTGCGCTGGAGATCGCGGAGTACAACGTGCGGTGCAACGCGGTCTGCCCCGGCGCGGTGGACGCGAAGATTTGGGACAATCCGATGGGCCACCAACTGTTCGTCGCACCCGGCGAGACGGCCAACCGCGATGTGGCGATAGCCGCCACGTACGGTTATGCGCCGCTGGCCGGCCGGCCCGCGCTCCCGCCGAACGCCACCAGCAATGCCGCATGCTGGCTGCTGTCCGACTACGCCGAGCACATCACCGGAGTCGCCCTACCTGTCGACGCCGGTCATCTCTTGCTGCCCGGCGTGAACTTCGCACCGCAAACCGAGGGCCCGGAAGCCGATCGCTACCGTCCACCGGCCCAGTCGCCCGACGATCTGTGACGGCCTGACGACACCGGTCCCGACCGCTGCACGCGGTCGGGGCCGGTGTCCGTGCGCGACCCTTGCCCGCAGGGTTACATATATTATATTATTTTCACTCATATGTGGTGCGAGTCCTTTCCGATCGCACCTGGCCAGAAGGTGGTGTCGGAGTGCTCAGTAGTTCAGCGCATTCCACGGTGGACGCTCGGCCGGAAATCACGTCGTCGTGGATGCGTTCGCAGTTGTCGGGTCTCGACTGCGATACGACGCCGAAGCTCGACAGGATCGACATCGCCCCGGACGGGTGTCTCCGACGCGCCGCGGCTCCAGTTCTGGATCGCGTCTGCCGCGAGTTCCAAGGTGCGCCGTTGGTCTTCGTCCTCGCAGACCACGATGCCCGGATCCTAGATATCCGGCACGCCAGTCCAGCCGTCCGCGACGCGGTCGACTGGATGGGCATCGAGCCTGGAATCCGGCTGGCCGAGGACCAAGTGGGAACCAACGCGGTGGGCACCGGTCCTGGAAGCCCGGCAACCATTACTCGTCCACGGCCCCGAACACTTCATGTCCGCGTTCCACGAGTTCAGCTGCTTCGGGCAGCCGATCATTCATCCGATCACGCGAAGACTCGAAGGCGTTCTCGACGTCGGAGGCGGCGCAGGCGAGGATCACCGGTACTTCGCGCCGATCGCCCAGCGGTTGGTCGGGGAGATCCAAGACCGGCTGGCGCTGAGCACCCCTATCGCGCAACGAAATCTGCTGGCGGCCTTTCATTCTGCGGCACGGCGGAAGGAACGGCCGGTGATGGTGCTCGGCGAGGGGATGGTGCTCGCGACCCCGGCGGCCCTCGACCTCCTCGATCCCGCTGACCATGCGGCCGTCCGAGCCAGCGCCGGCACCGCTCGCACAACTGCCGTCACCAATCGACTGACGCTCGAGTCCGGCCGAGAAGTGGAGTTCACCTGCACTCCGGTCGATGGCGGGAACGGCGTCCTGGTCGATTTCGCCACGACGAGAACGAGCCCGAAGCCGCAACCACGAACACCGATCGAGGAATGGCCGCTTCTCGTCGTCGGAGAAACCGGCACCGGCCGGACGACCGAAGCAGTGCGGGTGGCCGGACCGGGCGGGGCGATCGTCGACGCCGCTGACGTGGTGCACAGGGGTGAGCAGGCCTGGGCCGTCGGACTCGACCGGCAGCTCGAGCAGGATGGTGCCGTCGTGATCATCGAGAACGTCCACTTCCTCACCGACTCGATGGCCACACTGGTTGCCCGCCTCATCCGGGGCACGCGGCGACACGTCGTCCTGACCTCGACGAGTGCGAATAACGACGCGGGGATCCACCCCTCCCTGGTTGGGCTCTGCGCCGCACGACGTGAACTCGCTCCGCTCCGTCGGCGCCGCCACGAGATCCCCGGGCTGGCGCGGCGGATGCTGGCGAAGGAAGCCGTGACGTCCGACCTGCGCCTCACCTCGGCGACACTGCAGGTCCTGGCAGCACATCCATGGCCGGGCAACCTCGCGGAACTCCGGCGGGTGATTCACGCCCTGGCCCGGACCCGCTCGGCCGGAGACATCATTCCGACCGACCTTCCCGCACCGTACCGGGAAGTCGGCACACCCCTGTCACCCATTCGACATGCCGAACGGGAAGTGATCGTCGCGGCGATCGAAGCGGCAGGCGGCAACAAGCTCAAGGCCGCTCAGTCACTCGGGGTGAGCCGGTCGACTCTCTACAACCGGCTCCGGGTTCTCAAGATCGCCTGACCGCTCCTGTCCTACATCCGGCCCAGCTGTGCCAGTCGCTCCTGGGTCGGCGAACCGTCCTCGGCGGAGTTGAGCACCAACTGCTGCTCGGGCGCGCCCGAGTAGCGGAAGATTTCCCAGTCAAGGGTCAGTTCACCGACGACCGGGTGATTGAGCACCTTGACGCCGAAGTCCTGGCGCGCCACGTTTCTCGCCGCCCACCATTGTCCGAACTGACGATCGGCGATCGTGAGTTCACCGACGAGCGCGGACAGGGCCGGATCGGCGGGATTGATGGCAGCCTCGCGGCGCAGGATCGCCACACACGACCGCGCGACCGCCGTCCAATCGGCAAACAGCTCCCGCATCCGAGCGTCGGTGAAGATGAGCCGCACATAGTTCAGTTCGTGCGGAGCCATCGCATCGAAATCGGCATACACCTTGGTGGCCAATGGGTTCCACGCCAGAATGTCGGTCCGTGGCCCCAGGACGATGGCGGGGGTGTCGGTGAGCTGGTCCAGTAGCCGTCGCACCTGCGGGCGTACCCGGCTGCCGCCGGTGCGCGACTGCGCCGCCGGACGGGGCGTGGACCGGTGGGTGGCGTGATCGGCCAGGCTGTCGAGGTACTCGGATTGATCCGAGTCGAGTTGCAGCGCTCGCACCAAGGCGGCGAGCACCTGCTCGGACGGGGCGAGCCGCCCCTGCTCGATCCGGGTGTAGTAGTCGGTGCTGATCGCGGCGAGCTGCGCCACCTCCTCGCGCCGCAGCCCGCTCACCCGGCGGCGCTGGTCGAGGTCGGGTAGGCCGACGTCGGACGGCGACAGCTCGCTGCGGCGGGTTTTGAGGAACGCGCCGAGCTCACGTAGATGTGGTGCCTGGTGTACCGGACTGGGCATGAAACCAGGGTAGGTCCGGGGCGCGGATTTATCCTGGGAAGGATTGTTCCCAGGATAAATGCCTCCCTTCCCCAGTTTCCCGGGAACTCCGAGACTAGGTGTCGAGCGATCCGGAAATGCGGATCGGAATTCTCGAAACACCACGGAGGCACCATGACCACCAAATCCGATGTTCGGTTCACCAGCAGCGGCTTTCAGCTCGCCGGCCACCTCTACACCCCGACCGAGGTCGACGGGCGGCTGCCCGCGATCGTCGTCGGACATCCCATGACCGGGGTCAAGGAGCAGACCGCGGCACTGTACGCACAGCGCCTCGCCGATCAGGGATTCATCACCCTGGCATTCGACGCCGCGTACCAGGGTGAGAGCGAGGGCGAGCCGCGCGGACTGGAGGATCCGTTCCAGCGCGCGGAGGACTTCCGTAACGCGGTGACCTACCTGAGCGCCCGCGACGACGTGGATCCGGAGCGGATCGGCGTCCTCGGCATTTGCGCCTCGGGCGGATACGTGCCGTTCGCCGCGCAGACCGACCACCGCATGAAGGCCGTCGCCACCGTCAGCGGCGCGGACGCCACCTGCTTCTTCCGGGTGCCGGATCCGGAGGCCTTCGCGAAGCTGGTCGATCAGGCAGGCGCGGCGCGGACTGCGGAGGCGAAGGGCGAGGAGATCCCCATGGTTCCGGTGCTGCCGGACTCGGTGGACGCGTCGACGCCGAAGGCCGTCGCGGAGTTCTTCGACTACTACAAGACTCCGCGCGCACAGCACCCGCGGTCGATCGGGAAGTTCGCGCTGCGCAGCGTCGACCAGCTCGACCAGTTCGACGCCTACGCCGGGGTCGCGAAGATTGCGCCCAGGCCGCTGCTGATGATCGCGGGAACCGAGGCCGAGACCAAGGGATTCAGTGAGGGCGCGGTTGCGGCCGGCGGCGAGACCGCCGAGCTGTTCGAGATCGAAGGCGCCACCCACGTCGACCTGTACGACGTCGACCAGTACGTCTCTCAGGCAGCGGACAAGCTCACCGAGTTCTTCACCAAGAACCTGGCCGGATAGCAGTCGCGACTGTCACCGGTCGAGTGTGACCGTGCCCCGGCCCCGACCGGGGCACGGTCACATATCACTGACGGCGCAGCCCTGGGGGACGGCGATATCAGGGCTGAATGCCCATCTCCGGGCCGATGTACTCCCGCACGCGAACTGCCTTACCGTCACGCGCTTCGACGATCTGGACGAGGTGCAACTTGACCGGCTGGCCGCCCATCTCCAGTTCGACGGACGCCTCGTTGAAGAAACCCTTCTCGGTGAATGTGATGCCCTCGGGGCGGAAGTCCGGAATCGGACCGTCTCCGGCGCGTTCGTAGACCGCGGCGACAGCCTCGGACACCGAGACCCACTTGTCGTCGGCGCTGTGCCATACGGGGCAGTCCTCGACGCAGATTTCGAGGAACAGGTCGATGTTCGCCAGGGCTTTGACCCAGTTCTCCGAAAGTTCGATGGTCGCCTGGTCTTGGGTGCTGCTCATCTGTGATCGGGCCTTTCCGTCGGATTCACTGCAGGTGATCTGCATCACCCATGCTGCCCGCGCGTGAGCCGATCGAGTGTCCAGATATCTGGACACTGCGCGAAAGACTCTGAAGCAGAGTCACCTTCGTCAGGAAACCCGTTCGATGAGATTCACCTTGACGTGGTCCGGTCGCGCGAGGGTGCGGTCGGGCACGAGTTCGACCACCGCCTTGACGCCCAGCGCCGACCGGACCCGCTGCTCGATCGACGAGCGCAGGTTGTCCTGCTGCTCGGCACCGAGTCCGTCGGAATACTCCACGACCAGCATGAGCGGCTTCTGGGTCGAATGCCCCTCGAAGTCGACGCGGATACGCATCTCGCCAGTGGTGGCCGGCGCCAGCTCCGACACCAATTGCTTGACCGCGGAAGGAAAGAGGTTGATGCCGCGCACAATCAGCATGTCGTCGGTCCGGCCGACGCACCGCACCTTGTACCCGGTGCGGCCACACGCGCAGTCGGTGCCGGTGACCACCACGTGATCGCGGGTGCGGAACCGCAACAGCGGCGACGCCTGCCGGCACAGCGCCGTGTACACCAACTCCCCCTGCGCGCCGGCCACGGGCGCGACGATCTCGTCCGTCTCCGGGTCGATCAGCTCGGCCACCATCAGATCCGGGGAGAGGAAGTGCATTCCGTCGCCCGCGTGGCACTCGCCCCAGTAGATGCAGGCGATGTCAGTGCCACCCAACATCTCCCGCGACGTGGCGCCCCACAACGACTCGAGCTTGCCGCGAACGGCCGGCAGGCCGCCGCCGGGCTCGCCGCCCACGCTGATCGCGCGCACACCCAAATCCCTGGCCTGCATGCCGAGAATCGCCGGCGCCTCCTCGGCCAGATATGCCAGGAAGTTCGGCGTGCCTATCAGAGCGTCGGGCCGCTGGTCTGCCTGCACACGCAAGAGTCGTTCCGCGCCCGCCTCCGCGCCGATCGGAATGTCGACGATGCCCATGTACTGCGCCATCTGCACGACGGGGATCCCGCCGACGAAGCCCTTGCTCATACCGAACCCGTGCAGCAACCGGTCGCCGGGGCGAAAACCGTTGGCGTACAGCGCCCGCGCTCCGAGCTCGCACCAGACGTCGACGTCACGCCGCGTCAAACCGACGTAGGACGGGCTACCGGTAGTACCCGAGGATGCCTGGATCTGCACAATGTCGGCGGCATCGGCCGCGACGTGGCTGCCCAGCGGCGGCGTGGCCGCCAGGCTGTCCCGCAGTTCCTGCTTTTCTGTGAACGGCAGGCCCGCGAGGTCCTCCACCGTCCGCACACGCGTGACGTCGACAGAATGCTCGGCGAACTTCGCCTTGTAGAAGTCGCTGTGGGCGGCCAGATACTCGAGTTGCTCGCGCAGCCGACGGTTCTGCAGATCCGCAGCGTCGCCGGGCGCGAGCGACTCGACCGCGCTCCAGTGCCGTGCCGAATGGGGAACAGCCATGGTGTGATCGCTCTTTCTATGCGAATTCGGCCCGGATGGCGTCGGTGTGCGCACCGAGAGCCGGCACGGCGCCGCTGCGCACCGGCCAGCCGTCGGCCACCGCGGGCGGCAGCAGCGCCGGCACCGGACCGGTCGGGGTACCCACCTCGCGCCACCGTCCCCGTTCGACCAGCTGCGGGTGCTCGGCCAGGTCGCGCACGCTGTTGAGGCGGGCGTTGCCGATCCCCGCGGCGTCCGCGGTCTTCTGGATCTCCGCCAGCGTGTGCTCGGCGCACCACGCCCCCACGACCGCGTCCAATTCGTCACGCGCCTCGACGCGATTGTCGTTGTGCGCGTATCGGGGTTCGTCGGCGAGTTCTGGTCGGCCGATCATCTCGGCGAGGCGCCGCCACTCGCGGTCGTTGGTGGTCCCGAGCACCGCGGTTTGGCCGTCAGAAGTGGGGTACGCACCGTAAGGCGCGATCATTGGTGAGCCCATACCCACCGGCACCGGCTCGGTGCCGGCATGGATGACCTGATTGAGGGCGAACCCCATCATCTCGGCGACGGTGTCCAGCATGGCGATCGGGATGACCGCTCCGCGCCCGGTCCGCTCCCGGTCATAGAGGGCGGCCAGCACCGCTGAGTACGCGTACAGCGCCGTGCCGACGTCGGCCACCGGGATGCCCGGCTTGGCCGGATGTCCCGGTGCACCGGTGATGCTGCAGGAGCCACCCTCCGACTGGATAAGCAGGTCGTACGCCCGCTTGTGGTCGAGGGGACCGCCCTTCCCATAGCCGGAGATGTCCACGACGATCAAGCGCGGGAAGTTGCGCGAGAGGTCCCGGGTGCCGATCCCCAGCCGGTCGAGCGCGCCGGGCGCGAGGTTGCTGACCACGACGTCGGCGGTGGCGAGGATGTTCCGGAAGATGCTCATGTCGGGCGCGGACTTGAGGTCCAGCGCCGCCGACTCCTTACCGTGGTTCAACCACGTGAAGTGTGCCGACATCCCGCCGACCACGGAGTCGTAGGCGCGTGTGGAGTCGCCGAAGCCCGGGGCCTCCACCTTGATCACGCGGGCCCCGAGGTCCGCGAGGTGGCGCGTGCAGAGCGGCGCCGAGATGGCCTGCTCCAGTCCGACCACGGTGATGCCGGCAAGCGGCCCCTGTGCTTCCTGTTCGGTTCCGCTCACGAGAATTTCGGCTCCCGCTTCTCGCGGTGCGAGGACACGCCCTCGACCACGTCGGGACCGCCGAAGCCGTAGAACTCCAGTCCCAGCGACGCGTCGAAGATCGGCATGGCCTGCCGGTACCAGCCGTTGAGGGACATCTTGGTGCCCTGGATACCGGCCCGGGAGCCGGCGGCAAGCTTCCGCGCGATCTCCATCGCCCGGTCCTGCACCTGGTCGTCGTCGACGCACAGCGACACCATGCCGATCCGCTCCGCCTCCTCACCGGTGAGCACCTCGTTGGTGAGCAGGTGGTACTTGGCCTTCGCCATGCTCGTCAGCAGCGGCCAGCAGATGGCCGCGTGGTCCCCGGCGGCGACACCCAGCCGGACGTGGCCGTCGACGATCTTGGTGCGGCGTCCCGCGACGGAGATGTCGGCTAACAGCGCGGCCACGAGGCCGGCACCGGCGGCCGGTCCGTTGATTGCGGAGATGATCGGCTGCGGGACCTCGATGATGTTGCGCACCAGGTCGCGTGCCTCACGCATCACCCGCGTCCGCGACGAGTAGTCGCCGATCATGGCCTCGACGAGATCGAAGCTGCCCCCCGCCGAGAAGGCTCGCTCGCCGGCTCCGCGAATGATCACGGCGCGCACCGACTGGTCGAGCCCGATCCCCGGCCAGATGTCGGCCAGCTCGCGGTGCGCGTCCGGGCCCACCGCGTTGAGGTTCGGCCCGTCCAGCATGATGCGGAGAATGCCTTCTTCCGGGCGGTCTACCTTCACGGACGTGAAGTCCTCGTAGCTGGTCACTTGTATCGTCCTTCCTGGGAAATTTGCGGGTCGATCGGTACGCCGGCGGTTCGATCAGGCGCCGACGCCCCACCGCGACGCGACTTCCTCGGTCGCGACCGTGCCCACCCGCGGGATCTCGGGTTCGCGAGCGGGTGTGCCGCTGAAACGCGGCGCAGGCATCGGATGCAGGACCCCGCCGACGGTCCGGTACACGCCGCGCTGGGTGTTGTGGGGATCCACCGCGGCTTCGTCGAACGTGAGCACCGGGGTGACACAGGCATCGGTACCGGCGAACACCTTCTCCCATTCGTCACGGGTGCGGCGCTCGATCGCGTCGCCGATGAGCTTGCGCAGGTGCGGCCACGACGCGCGATCGTTCTGGTCGGGCCAGTCGGCGGTGTCGGGGCCGAGGCGCGAGACGAACTCCCGATAGAAGTCGGGTTCGAGTGCACCGACGGCGATGTATCCGCCGTCGGTGCATCGGTAGGTGTCGTAGAACGGTGCTCCGGAGTCGAGGAAGTTCGTCCCCGGATCATCCGAGTAGAGGCCCGCGGCGCGCAGGCCCTGCAACTTGGCGGTCAGGGCCGCGACACCGTCGACCATCGCCGCGTCGATCACCTGCCCCCGCCCCGTGCGCGCGGCGGAGACCAGGGCACACGCGATGCCGTACGCCCCCATGGCGCCGCCGGCCGCGTAATCACCGAGCAGGTTGATCGGCGGGCGCGGCGCACTGTCGGACCTCGCCATGGCGTGCAATACGCCGGACTGCGCCACGTAGTTGATGTCGTGGCCGGCAACCCGTGATCGCGGCCCCGTCTGTCCGTATCCGGTCAGCCGCACGTAGACGAGGCGCTCGTTGCGTGTCATCACCTCGTCCGGTCCGAGCCCGAGCCGTTCGGTCACGCCGGGGCGGTATCCCTCGATGAAAATGTCTGCGGCCTCGGCTAGGCGCAGCACACGCTCGCGTCCGGCCGGATCCTTCAGGTCGACGGCCACCGCGTCGACGCCCCGGTTGACCACGTCGACGTCCTCGGTCAGACCGTCCGTCTGGCTGAGGGCGCGAGCCGACCGGTTCGGTGGCCGCACCACCCGCACCACGTCGGCTCCCATGTCGGCGAGCAGCATCGAGACGTACGGCACCGGGCCCATTCCCGCGAGCACCAGTGCCCGGACTCCAGCCAGCGGACCGGTCATCGTCACACTCCTTCGTCGGTGGGGCTCAGTACGACCGCGGCAGGCCGAGCACCTGCTGCGAGACGTAGTTGCGCACCATCTCCTGCGAGAACGGCGCGTTGCGCAGGAGTCGCACCTCCCTCCACAGCCGCTCGATGTGGTACTCCTTTGCGTACGCGTAGCCGCCCAGCGTCGAGAACACCCGGTCGCACGCTTCGAAGCCGGCCTCGGCACCGAGGTACTTCGCCGCCGCGGCCTCGTGCCCGCACTCCTGCTTGTCGTCGAAGAGTTTCGCGGCGTGCATCGCCATCCGCTCGGCCGCCTCGAGACGGATCCACGAATCCGCGAGCGGATGGGCGACGGCCTGGTTCTGGCCGATCGGGCGATCGAACACCACCCGGTTCTTCGCGTACTCGGTGCCGATCTCGAGGGCCGCGCGACCGAGGCCGATGCCCTCCATCGCGACGACGATGCGTTCAGGGTTGAGTCCGTCGATGATGTAGTAGAAGCCCTTGTCGACCTCGCCGACCACGTCCTCGTCGGCCACAAACAGGTTGTCAATGAACAGTTCGTTGGTGTCGATGGCCGCGCGGCCGAGCTTGTCGATCTCGCGGATCGTGACGTGCTTGCGGTCGAGTTCGGCGAAGAAGATCGTCATCCCGTGCAGCGGCTTGTCGTCGCGCCGCGGCGACGTGCGGGCCAGCAGCAGGATGCGGTGTGCGTTCTGGGCGTTGGTGATGAACACCTTCTGGCCGTTGATGACCCAGCCGCCGTCGACCTTGGTCGCCTTGGTCTTGATGCGCGAGGTGTCCACGCCTGCGGTCGGCTCGGTGATGCCGAACGCGGTGAGCATCTCACCCGAGGCCAGCTTGGGGAGATACTTCTTCTTCATCTCCTCCGAGCCGTACCGGACGATCGGCGCCGGCGGGAAGACGTAGAAGTGGATCGCCGAGCCACCGCTCATGCCGCCACCGGAGGACGCGATCTCGCCCATCATCACCGCGGCCTCCTGGAGGCCAAGACCGATCCCGCCGTACTCCTCCGGGATCATCGCGCCGAGCCAGCCCCCGTCCGCGAACGCCTTGATGAAGTCCCACGGGTATTCGTGCTTGTTGTCCTTGTCGAGCCAGTAGTTGTTGTCGAACTTCCGTGCCAGCTCGCGAGTCGCCTTGCGGACGATGTCGATATTGCTTTCGGTGTCGAAATCTGCCATCTCAATACTCCTAGTCTTCGCCGGCGTACACGGGAATGTCCTCGAGCGGCGTCGCCGGGTCGAGCGACGACATGTCGCCGATCTGGGCACCGATGAACCGCGACCGGATGGCGCGGCGCATGATCTTTCCGTTCTTCGTCTTCGGCAGCGTCGGCACCGCATACACTTCGGGCGCAAACGATTTGCCCGCATTCGCCAGCGCCGTCGCCTGCAGATCTTCGTTGTCGACGCCGTCGGCGCGCAGCACCGCGAACGCCACCGCACGCTGACCGCGCATCTCGTCCGGCACGCCGATCACCGCAACCTCCGTGATCCGGTTGTCCCGCAGCAGGGCCGCCTCGATCTCGGCGGGCCCCACGCGGCGCCCGGAGAGCTTGATCGTGTCGTCCGAGCGGCCGTGGATCCGCCACATGCCGGCATCATCGACGCTCGCGAGGTCCCCGTGCACCCAGACGCCGTCCCAGCGACTCCAATAGGTGTCCAGGTAGCGGTTCCGGTCCTGCCAGAAGGCATGCGTCATCCCGGGGAACGTGTTGAGCACCGCGAGTTCGCCGATCTGGCCGACGACGGGCTTGCCGTCGTCGTCGAGCACGGCCGCATCGACGCCGGGCAGTGGCCCGGTGAACGCCGCGGGTGCGGCGGGAAGGAACGGGTAGCCGACGAGGATACCGCCGCCGACCTCGGTGCCGCCGCTGTAATTGACGATCGCGCGCTCTCGCCCGCCCACCTCGTCGAACAGCCACCACCAGGTCGGCTCGTCCCAAGCCTCCCCGGTGGAGACGAACGTCTTCAGGGTCGGCATCGCCGGAGCGCTGCCGTCACCCGCCGCCTTGAGTGCGCGTGCCGCCGTCGGTGCGATGCCCTGCACGGTGACGCCGTTACGGTTCACGATCTCCCACATCCGATTCGGTGTGGGATGGGTCGGCAGGCCCTCGATCATCACGATGGTCGCGCCGAGCTGCAGCGGACCGGTCATGAGCATCGGGCCCACGAGCCAACCGAGGTCGGTGATCCAGGAGACCACGTCGTCGGCGTGTACGTCGAAGCCATAGGCGAAGTCGACCGCAGTCTTGGCCGCGAAACCGCCGTGCGAGTGCACAATTCCCTTCGGCCTGCCCGTGGTGCCGGACGTGTAGACGATGGCCAGCGGGTCGTTCGACTCGGTCTCGGCGGTCGGCACCGGCTCCGGATCGGCAGCCAGTTCGTCGTAATAGACGTCGCGACCTTCCTGCATCGGCACGTCGGTTCCCAGGTGCCGGACCACCACGACGGAGCGCACCGTCGGTGCCTGCGCGAGTGCGGCGTCTGCGGTCGCCTTCATCTCCACGACCTTGTCGCGGCGCGTCGTGCCGTCGGCGGTCACCAGAAGGACGGCGTCCGAATCCTGTAGTCGCGTGGCCAGGGCGTCTGGCGCATATCCACTGAACGTGGGCACCGCGACCGCGCCGATCATCGCGATCGCGAGGAAGGCCACGGCGGCCTCGGGCACGACCGGCATGAACAACACCACCCGATCACCGCGGCGCACTCCCAGGCCCGCGAGGTGCGCCGCGAACCGGCTCACCTCCGCCGCGAGTTCTGCGAAGGTCAGCGTGCGCCGCGCTCCCCCGTCGCCCTCGTAGACAACCGCGGTCTTGCCGGCGAGGTCACCGCGGGCGTGCCGGAGGGCCGCCAGTTCAGCCACGTTGATCCGGCCACCCGGGAACCATCTCGGGAATTCCTTGCCCTCGGACTCGTCGAGAACCCGGTCGAACGGCACCGAGAACTCGAGGTCGAGGTCGGCGAGCGCCTCGCGCCAGAACCACTCGGGATCGGCGACGGCGCGACGGCCCAGCTCGGCGACGGCGGCGGCATCGTCGCCGAAGCCCCAGCTCTTCATCGCCGCGAGCAGCCTCGCGCGCTCGCGCACCGCGGGGCCGGGAACCCAGGCCATCTCCTCGGGCCGGCTACTGATGCCCATTTCCGTCTTCTCCTCGTCTGGGATTGTCGGTCGTCCGGTCGGGGTGTGCGATCAGGCCTGCTCGTCGGCCGACTTCTTGAGCATCAGGCCGACGCGGGTGGCGTCGCACACGATCTCGTCGCGCTGGTTGATGCCGTAGTGGCGGAAGGTGACGATGCCGGAGTCATTGCGGCTCTTCGATTCCCGGGCCGACACGATCTCGGTGCGCACGTGGATGGTGTCACCGTGGAACACCGGCTTCGGGAACTTGATCGAGTCGAAGCCGAGGTTGCCGAGGGTGGTCCCGTACGTGGTGTCGTGCATCGAGATACCGGCAACGAGACCGAGGAGGAACAGGCTGTTCACCAGACGCTGCCCGTGGATGGAGTTCTTGCTGTACTCCGCATCCAGGTGTAATGGCGCCATGTTCAAGGTCATCGTGCTGAACATGACGTTGTCGGTTTCGGTCACGGTGCGGCGCACCTCGTGATCGATGACCATTCCCGGTGCGAATTCCTCGAAGTACAGACCCGGCATGTGACGTCCTCTCTCTCGAGCGACCGACGAGTAGGACCGCCGGTCGCTGCAGTGCGTATCCTGACAATAGAAGAAATATATTATGCACGCAACTGCCGATGTTTTGTGCCTGATGTATTCGCAACCTGTTAACTGGATGAATCGTATATGATGTACAACACAGAAGGTTGATGGCGTGATCTCGACAACAAGATTGAAGGACACCCTTACGTGAACAACACTGAAGAACACCTCGTGGCTGACCCCGTGCCCACGAAAGTCCCTCGGTCCGAACCGGCAACCGAACCGCGCAAGCTGACGGCGTGGGGCATCACGGGAATGCTCGTGGTGCTCTACCTGATGAACGCATCCGACAAGGCGGTGTTCGGCCTCATCGCCCAACCGCTCAGCGAGGACCTCGGGCTCAGCGCGTCACAGATCGGCTTCACCGGCAGCATGTTCTTCCTCGCGTTCAGCTTCGGCGGCTTCTTCGCGGGACCGATCAACAAGGTCCTCGCCCTCCGGTGGTCCATCGCGATCATCGCCGTGCTGTGGGGCGCCGTCATGCTGCCGCTCGTCGTGTGGTCGACGTTCGCCGTGCTACTCGCGAGCCGGATGCTTCTCGGCCTCACGGAGGGCCCGACGTCCGCGTTGCTGCACACCGCCGCCTACTCATGGCATGCGCCCGCGAAGCGGGGACTACCGAGCGCACTCATCATCAGCGGAAGCATGCTCGCCAAGATGGCCGTCGTCCCGATCCTCGCGCTCGTGGTGGCCGAGTACGGGTGGCGGGCAGCCATCATCGTGCTGGCGTTCGCGACGACGCTGTGGTGCATCCCGTGGCTGCTGACCTGGCGTCCCGGCCCGTACACCGTGGGTGGCAAGCACACATCCATGGAGACGACCACCGACAGCGAGCCTCCGGTCGCCTGGAAGCGCCTGCTCACCTCTAAGACCTTCGTGTCCGCCGTCCTTGTCGCAATGAGCGCCTACGCGCTCATGACCGTTGTGCTCACCTGGTTGCCTTCGTACTTCGAGCAGGGATTGGGATACTCCCGCCTCGAGTCGGGCACGTTGTTCGCCGCGCCGAGCTTCGTCGGGCTCGCGACGCTCGTCGGCGGATCCTGGCTGAGCGATCGCGGGATCAGCCGTGGCCTGTCGATCCGCCTGGTCCGCGTGGTCGTGCCGTGCGTCGGCGTCATCGTCGCCGGCGTGCTGCTGGTGAGCCTGCCGGCCCTGGGGTCTCCACTCCTCGCGGTGTGCGCCGTGTCGGTCGCGTACGGGCTGGTTGTCGCGATATTCCCGCTGCTCAATGCTGCCGTGATCGCGACGTGCCCGCCGCGCCAAACCGCCGGTGTCATCGCAGCCTTCTTCGCGATCCAGGCAATCGGAGGGATCATCGGGCCGTGGTCGATGGGTATCGTCGTCGACGCCTCGGCTACGAAGATCGACGGGTACCAGGCGGCATTCCAATGCCTGGGCATCGTGGGTGCCGTCGTCGCGGTTCTCGCGCTGATTCTCGCCGACCCGGCGCGCGATCGCGAGCGCCTCCGCGTCTCCCGCTGACCCGCAGGCTAACCACTGCGTAACTTACGCAGTGTGCCCAGCACTTCTGGCAACCGCCAGCAGTGCTGGGCACAAACGACTGCTTTCCAAGCCGTGATCGCTCGGGACGGTTGACCCATTCCGACGGGTAATATATTATGTTTTCGAGTCCGACACTGGCAAAGACATCTCACGTTTAACGATCGGAGCGTGCCCAGTTGCCTGCATCGCGCGCTGCCCCGGATGTCAGCCCTGAAGAATGGCGACTGCGCGCACGTTGCCGCGGCATGGACATCACCGTCTTCTACCTCGAGGACGACACCGCGAAGCCCCAACCGCAGCGCCTGCGCACGGCGAAGGATATTTGTCGACGGTGCCCGGTGATCAATGAATGCCGCCAGTACGCCATCCATTTCGGCGAACAACACGGAGTGTGGGGCGGATTGACTCCGCGCGAACTCGGCGCTGCCAGAAAATGGAGCCGCTGGCAGAGGAAGCCGGGGTAACGCTGTAACGCGTGCCGACACAGAAACTGCGCCACTCCGCCACCCTTGCCGGTGCAGTCTCCGGCAAGGGTGGCGGAGTGGTTCGATCGGTTCAGTCTGCGGGGTTGGACCGCAATCGGTTCAGGATCGTCGCGATGTCGTCGATGTGCTCGAGGTCGTACACGGCTTCGATGACGACCTCCGGGCTGCGTCGTCTACTATTCCGTCGACGTTGTGGGCAGCGTGACGATCAGTTCGTCGTCGGTCATGTACGCGACCGAGTCGGGGGAAGGACTGCCGTTGGCGTAGCCGCGTTCGCAGGAGGACGGTGCCGCGGGTGCAGACCTCGAAGCGTCAGCGGGGCGCTCCGGGCTGGACCCACCACCCGCCAATGAACATTTGTCGTACCTACCTCCGCCACAGCTGGCTTCCAAACATGCCGTGGCGGGTAGGCGATCATCGCCGTCCTGCCTTCGCCGGTACCGCTGCTGGAGGTAGCGGCCACCGGAGTGCCTATGGCAACCGGCAATACGGTATTCGACCGGAATCCCCCAGTCGGTTCATCGAGCGCCGTCCTCTTTCGGCAGTGGAGCCGATGGGTCGAGTCGAGGTGTTGGTGATGACGCGAGTGCTCGAGGATTCCATAAGTCGGGAGATGATCTCCGTCGATCCGCACATGGCATCGTGGACCGCAGCGGCAGTGGACGTCTCGCCGCGGCCGGCCTCCAAAGCTTCGGCAGTGGAGTAATCCTGTACTCAGCCCGGTTCCGCGGTCAACTCAGGCTGTTGCAGAGGTGCGCGGCGCGGCGTCCGTCGCCTCAGTCGGCGGGGTGTCGATCGTCCGGTCCCGCTGCACCAGCGCGAGCACTCCCACCAATGCGGCACCAGCGATCGAGGGCACCATGAACGCTATTAGGCCGCCTCGCGGGGTCGCGAATATCGCCCCGAGCTGAGGGCCCAGGATCGCCCCGAGACGACCGATGCCCAGTGTGAATCCGATCGCGGAGCTGCGGCTAGATGCGGGGTAATGCGCGGCAATCACTCCATACATCAGTGTGCTGGTACCGATGGTGCCCACCCCGGCGAAGAACGCAGCAATGAAGATGCCGACCACACCCAACTCGGTACCGTAGGCCAGCGCGCCCAGCGCCGCCGCACCCAGTAGGAAATACGGCACGATGGTCTGCGTCGCGCCGCCGCGGTCGATCAGGATCGCGCCGATGATCGTGCCCACCGCCGCGCCGATCTGCAGCATCATCAGCGCCAGGATGCCCTGCATACCGCCGAAACCCATCTCCTTGGTCATGCTGGGCAGCCAGGTGTTGGGGCCATAGCTCAGCACCTGGGTGCAGAACATGATCAGCGTGAAGATCACCGTCGCCACCAGGTATTTGCGCGAGAGCAGGAGCCGATAGCTACCGCCTGCGTCCGTCTCCTCATGGGCGCGTTGCTCGGCCACGATCCGATCGAAATCCATTCCGAACCGGTGCGCGATTGCGGCCGCCTCGATGTCGCGACCGCGCGCGATCAGGAAGCTAGGCGACTCGGGTAGCCGCCGCCACATGAACGGGATCACCAGCAGGAACGTCGCCGCGAGTCCGTACATGACCCGCCAGCTCTCGTCCGGAGGGTTCGAGGCCTTGATCGCCTCGGCGCCGGGGATAATCGCCAGCGCGACCACCGTGGTGAGAATCCCGCCTACCGCGTAGCCGGTCAGCGTGATGCCGTTGAACAGCTGCCGCCGACCCGGCGGCGCGAACTCGTTCGCCAGCGCTACCGCCGACGGAACTACTGCGCCCAACCCGAGTCCTGCGAGTACGCGGGCGACTCCGAAGGTGGTGAAGTTCGGGGCGAGGGCGCACAGCGTGCACAACACCGAGAACCATGAGCCGCCAGCGATCAGCACGATGCGGCGGCCGTACCGGTCAGCCAATGGACCAGCGACAAGGAAGCCCACCATCAGGCCCGCGAGCGTCATGCTGTGAACATTGGCCAGCGCCGCCTTACTCAGGCCCCACTGTTGCATCAGCGACGGCAGGGTGGCGCCGAAGATAATTAGGTCGAACCCGTCGGCGAGGATCGTAATGAAGCAGATCGCGAGCACCATGAGGCCGCTCTGCTGTGACCGAGATTTGTTCATGGCTTCCTTCGAATGGATTGAGCCGGATGAGCCGCGTCATAGTTAACGCCATATGTGACGATCGAAGCGCAATGTACAGTATTTAATATTCGTAACTCTCGCTTATGTAGGGCTCTCGCTTATGTCCCGGTCAGTCGCCTGCCACCTCACGGCCATCCTCGGTGTTCGTCGAGTAGATCGGGTCCGCTTCCGCACGAAGCGCGGTGGACACGTGCTCGACCGAAGCGAGCGGCCAGAGAACGGGATCCGCGTCGACCGGGGCGCCGATCGTGAGACCGCCGTGGAATGCATCGGAGACGTCCGTGTTCTCGTCGAGGTCCGCCCGCGGTACGAAGGTCGGCGGGTGATCGGCCGCAGGCCTACCCAATGTCGTGGGGCCAACAGCGACGACGGCACGACATCTACCGCCTTCGGCATACATCAATATAGTTGGGGTGCGGCACAGTCGACACCGACGATCAGAATTCGATTACCGCCTTTCCGCCGGTTTGCAGGTCGAAGTTTCGGTACGCGTCCACCGCGTCGTCCAGCCGCCAGTGGTCGGTGAATACTTTGTCGACCTCGACTTCATGTCGCGCAATGAATTTCGCACAGTCGGCCTGGCCCACCGTGGAGAAGGTGTACGAGCCCATGATGGTCAGCTGCTTCCGAATCATGTCAGGGCTGACCTCCAGGGTAACCGTGCTACCTTCGCCGACGAACGCAACGCTGCCCCACTTCGCGGTGGACTTGACGGCCGCCGCGCGCGCGGCGGGCGCCCCCGAGCAGTCCAACGCCTTGACCACACCCTTGCCGCGTGTGAGTTCCTTGATCGCCACGACCGGGTCGGTCTCGGCCGAGTTGATGGTGTGCACCGCACCAAACTCCCGTGCC
The DNA here is from genome assembly GCF_003130705.1 of Rhodococcus oxybenzonivorans. Taxonomy (NCBI): domain Bacteria; kingdom Bacillati; phylum Actinomycetota; class Actinomycetes; order Mycobacteriales; family Nocardiaceae; genus Rhodococcus; species Rhodococcus oxybenzonivorans. Next base: position 3,533,410 of record NZ_CP021354.1, read on the forward strand.
CGGGCCACCCGCTCGGCCGCAACGTCCACCGCGATCACCTCGGCGCCCATGGCGGTGGCGAGTTGCACAGCCGCCTGGCCGACCGGCCCCTGCCCGAATACCGCCAGCGAATCCTTCGCGTTCACGTTCAACCTCACCAGCGCCCCGAAGGCGGTACCGGTGCCGCACGAAATCGCCGCGCCAGCCGCGAAACTCAGCTCATCGGGCAGCCGGACCAGGGTGCGAGCGGGCACCTTGATGTAGTCCGCGTGCCCGCCGTGGGCGGTCGCGCCGTAGATCACGTTGCCGCGATCGCACAGTTGAGGCCAGCCGGTGCGGCAATTGTCACAGAACCCGCACCCGTCGTAGTGGTGCACCATCATCCGGTCACCGATACGGATCACGCTCGGATCGATGGCGGCACCGACCTCGACGACCACCCCGCACGGTTCGTGTCCCCCGATGAATCCGGCGTCGTCACCAACCATGCCGAACGCGGCAAGCGCCTGCCCAGCGGGCGCCCGGTAGAAATGCAGGTCGCTGCCGCACATCCCGGACGCCTTCATCTCGAGCACCACCTCGTCGGGGCCGGGGTGGGGATCCGGGAAGTCCTGGATCTCGAGCACCCGCTCGCCCTTGAAGATCACTCCACGCATCTGGCACTCCTTTGATTTCTGTAATCGTTTGGTTTTTGTAACCGAATGTGATTGCCGGACTACCGCTAATGCGCGGCGGCGAACATCAGGCTCTCCTCGTCGGCCTCGTCCGGGGAGAATTCCGCCGCAATGCTGCCCCCGCGGGCGACTAGCACACGATCCGAGAGGGCCTGGATCTCTGGGATGTATGACGAGATCACAATCACGGCAACACCTTCGTCAGCGAGGGCGCGGATCATGGCGTGAATCTCGGGGATGGTACCCAGGTCCACACCGCGGGTGGGCTCGTCGATGATCGCCACCCGCGGCTTGCGCGTCAGCCCCTTGGCCAACACGACTTTCTGCTGGTTCCCGCCGGAGAGCTCCTCCACCACAGCCTTGCTCGGAGCCAGGGTCCGGACTTCGAACTGCTCAACAAATTTCTTCGCGATCGCCCGGCCCATCCTGGGACGGAACAGCAGCGGCAGACGCAGCGCGCTGCACAAATGCCCGAGGAAGATGTTTTCCGAGATGGTCAGGTGACCGAAGAAGCCCGATGCCTTCCGATCCTCGGTGATGTACACGATCCCAGCTTTCCGAGCATGTCGTGGGGTGCGGAAACGGACCCGCTCCCCACCCAGCCACACCGTGCCGCCACGCATGTGCCGACGCTTGACCACACCGCTGATGATCTGTGCGACCTCCGAACGCCCTGCCCCCACCAGCCCGTACAAGCCGAGGATCTCGCCGCCGTAGGCGGAGAAGGACATGTTGCGAACTGCCGGCAGCAGGGTGAGATCCTCGACCTGGAGGGAAGGAAAGATGTCCGGCCTCCGGCTCGACGACTTTCGGCCCATCTCGACGGTGCGGCCGACCATCATCTTCACCACCCGGTCGTGACCGAACTCTGAGCGATTCAAGGTGCCCTGGACCACCCCGTCCCGCAGGACGGTAATCCGGTCCGCCTGCTCGAATGCCTCATCCAACATGTGGGTGATGAAAACGACTCCGATGCCGCGCCGACGAAGACTCTGCATCGACATGAACAACTGCAAGCGCTCCTCCGGGGTCACCGATGCGGTGGGCTCGTCCAGGATCACCACTTTGGCATTGCGGTGCACGGCCCGCGCGATCTCCACCATCTGTTTTTGCCCGATGCCCAGCGCACCGGCCTCGGCATCCGGCCGGATGTGGAAGTTGTGCGATTCGAGCAGTTCGCGGGCGACCACATTCAGAGTCCCGAAGTCGTTGAATGCCCGCTCGTCCCCGAGGAACAGATTTTGCGCCACTGTCATGGATTCGACGAGCGAACCCTCCTGGTAGACCATCGCCACCCCGGCCTCGGTGGAGTCCCGCGGCGCGGCGAAGCGCCGCTCTGCACCCTCGACTTCGAGAGTGCCCGCATCTTGGGTGATGGCTCCCGAGATGATCTTCACCATCGTGGACTTGCCGGCGCCGTTCTCTCCCAGCAGCGCGTGGATCTCACCAGGGCGCACGTCGAAGTCGACACCCTGAACTGCGAAGGTTCCGCCATAGCGCTTGCTGACACCGGTCAATCGGATGACTGGGGTGATGTCGAGGCCAGTGCTGTGCTCGGTCATGAGTGCACCTCCTGTGCAATCTCGTCGGTGTGCAGTCGCAGAACTGAGCCGTGACCGTGCAATGCGGTCACGATCCGGCCGTCAGCGACGGCCACGCCGGTGACTCCGTGCCGGGGACTGTCCACCCGGGCATGTGCGCTCTCCGCGATGCGCCCGGTGTCGTCGAGCCGGAACACCACGCCACAGGACCTGGCGGGCGCCCAGCTCTTGACCTGGCCGAGCACCCGCAGCTGCCCCATCTGCATCGCTTCGGTAAACAGATTCCCGCCGCGCAACTGCGGGACGAACCACTCCTCCCGATCGATCGTTTCGACCATCTCCGACAGCAGTGGCCGCTCATCGAGGAGCATCTCGGTGATCCGGTTCCGCGGGTACGGCGCCACCACCCAGTGGCCATCCGGCACGGCGACGATTCGTCCGGGGTACACCGGTAGGTTGGTCGCTACGGATTGGACTGGCTCGCTCGGATCGCTCAGCGACCGGATCTCCAGGCGGTGAGTCAGGCTCATTGCCACGATCACCTGACCATCGCCGCTGGGGGCGATCCCTGATGGCCAGGCCAACCCCTCGGCGACCACTGAGGCGGCACCGTCTCGTACCCGCACGATCCGTCCCGACGCGTCGCCGGCGAGCAAGGCGCGCGCCCAATCGCCGCGCACATCGGCGGTAGTGGATCCGACTGTGACCAGCAGGTCTCCTCCGGGTACGGCGGTCATCGCGGTGACACCGCGCGCGACCGCTAGGTCGGCACACAGCGAGGTCACCGCTCCGCGCGCGTCGACCGCGACCAGACCGGTGCCTTCGACGGCCGCGACCACCGCGTTCCCGACCGTCGTGACGGCGGCGATGCGCGCGGCACACCGTGCGATCATGCGGATACCGTCTCGCTCCAAACGCAGTAGTTCACATCCGCTGGAAAGTACGACGGTGCCGTCCGCGATAACCGTGATGTCGTCCGGAGTGTGCACACCGGCGGCAAGCAGCTCCTCGGCCTCGTCCAGGCGCAGGTTCGGGCGGAGGCCGGTCTCCATCCGGGGCACAGAGCGATGCCGCACCTTGTCCGGATTGATCCATTCTTTGATGGTGTCCAGGACCGAACTCATGAGCCCACCTCCGCGGCGGTCCGGGTGCCGAAGGTGCCGGGCACCAGATTGGTGTCGATAGTGCCGATCTCGTCGGGGTCGAGCGCGAGTCGGCCCAACCGATTGTTCGAGACGCCGGCGAAGTAGAGGTAGCCATCCCGCTCGGTCGCGGCTGTCACCATCGGATAGTTCTTCAGGCTCTTGTCCCACTTGACGGCAATGATTTCTCCTTTGTCGGAGAACTTGATGATGCAGGAGACGTTGAGCTGCGGCACCATCCAGTTGTCCAGCGAGACCTCGCGCGTCATCCGCCGCCGCACCTGCGGATAGCGGTTGAGTAGATCCGACATCGGAGTCCGCAACGCGACCAGCGGCATCCAGTAGTTTCCGTCCGACGAGCGGTGGATGTTGTCCGGATAGCCCGGCAGATTCTCCAGCACCGGCTCGAGCACGCCCTCCTTCGGTCCGGAGATCCACAGCCGATCGACCCGGCACAACCCCGTGCTGGAGACGAGGATCGATTGGCCGTCGTGCGCGGTGCACACACCGTTCGGGAACACAAAGTTCGTGGCGACGACCTCCGCCTTCCCGTTCGGAGCGATTTTGATCAGCCGGCCGTTCGGGCGGAACTCCACCAGTTCCAGGAGGAAGTCGGTGGAATTGTTACGGATAGAAAAGTCCGAGGCGTAGATCGATCCGTCGGGTGCCACGTCCAGGTCGTCGACAGCGCGCAGACCGGAGTCGTCAACCAACGACAGCGGGCTCCGTGCGACTCGGTTCGCCACCATCTGCGGCTCCCCGTCGGCGTCGATGCGATAAACGCCCATGCCGCCGACCGCCACCAGCATCCGCCCCTCCCGGTCCCATGCGTGCCCGCAAGGGAATCCTCCAGTGCGCGAGAAGATCTCGCCCTCGGTATCGTCGGGTCCCCGGAAGCGCCATACCCAGCCGCGCTGGTCACCCGCGTAGATGTTGCCCTCGGGGTCGACGGCACACGCCTCGGCGCCCCGGATCTTGCCAAGTCCCACAGGCGGTGCGTCGGTCAACGCGTTGTTCGGGGTCCAGACGGTGCCTGGCGCCGTAACATCGGTCAGCGGACCGAGCCGCACGCGCGCGGGATCGATCTTGAGCTTCTCCACCGCACGTCGGCGGTACTTTCCCCACTGCAGGTCGAGGATGGTGAAGGCGAGCAGCGCTGCGGCGAGGATCACCGTGTAGTAGTTGAAGTCGAGTCCTTCGGCGATGGTTGCCTGCCGGATGACGGCCACGACGATGACGCCGACGGTGGCACGCAGGACCGACCCGCGACCGCCCTTGAGGCTGACACCGCCTAGTACAACGGCGGTCAGCACGATGAGCTCCCAACCGCGTCCGATCGCCGCATCGGTGCGACTGAGCCGGGCCGTGGTCAGGATGGCCGCGCTGCCCGCCATCGACCCGGAAAGCACATAGGCCCAGAACGTCACGGCGCGCACGGGGATGCCGTTGCGGCGGGCGGACCGGCGGTCGGATCCGGTGGCGGTGACCCACCATCCCCAGCGCGAACGAGTGAGCATCACGTGCGCGACCACGAGCACGCACAGGAACGTGAACCACGCTGTCGGGATGCCAACGATCTTGCCGTAGGGGATGGCGTCCCATACCAGCGCCGGGCGTGCGATCCCGATCTGGGTGGTATGCGCGTTCTGCAGGGCCACTGCTGCACCACCGAATGCAATGAGCGTTACCAGGGTGGTGATGAACGGCCGCATACGCAGGAAGGCGATGAGATACCCATTGACCGAACCGAGCAACGCACCGAGAACCACGGTCGCAGGGATTACCCATCCCGGCGGCCAGTACCAGACCCGGTCGGAGATCAATGCGAACATCGAGCACAGACCGACTATGGACCCGATGGAAAGATCGATGCCGCCGGCGACCAGCACCACCGTCAGACCGATGGCGAGCAATCCCCATTCGGCGACGTCGTCGATGGCGAGCGGTGCGTTCGCGGTGCCCACATCCGTCGTGGCGATCACTACGAAACACAGCGACAGTGCCAGCACCAACGGCACTGCGCCCTCCATCCAGCGTTTCTCGAACAGATCGGATACGGTGCGGTACCGGGCGATCCGATCGGAGACCCGGCCCCCGGTCATCCGGTAGGCGTCGATTCCCCGGCGAAGCGGGTTGGGTCCGCGGCGAAGCGTGGTCGTCGTCATTCGTCGACTCCTAGTTGGACCGGTAGCAGGCGATGGTCGTCTCGTCGGCGGTCTTGCCGTCCACCACGTGGTACGAGACGTAGCCCACGTCGTGGCGGCTCCCCGCGGGCGCACCGTTGATCAGGAGGTTCTGCACCGCCACCGCGCCTGCAGCCCCGATGCCCTGAACGTCGTACGCCGCTGTGGCGGTAACCGTGCCGCGTCTGAGTTCCTCGCAGGTCGCCGAGTTCGCATCCAGGGTGTAAACCCCGATCGCGGTGGGTTGAATCTGCCTGCGGCTCTCGGCGGCCTTCACTGTCTGCCCGACTGACACCGCGTTCAGGTCGAAGGTGACCAGGAAGCCGCACAGATCGTTGCCGTTCTGCTGCATCGCCGCCTCGGCCGCTGCCTGCGCCTTGGAATTGTCGAACTGCGAATGGCTGATCTGTACCTCGTAGCCCTCGTGCTCGGCGACATCCTTGATCCCGGCGTTCCACAGCAGGGACGCCGGATCGTTGCCCATGCCGTCGATGATCGACAGCTTCTTGGTGGTGCCGCGGGCATTACAATCCGCCACGGCCCGCTTGGTGATCGCCTGGGCTGCGCCGTATACGTCGACGCCGACGAACGCGTCGCTGAGCCGGGTGGACATCATGTTCAAGACCACGGTGTAAATGCCCGCCTGCGCTGCACGTTCAATGACGTTGTCCAACAGTCCCTGCGCCGAACTCTGCAGCACCATTACATCGGCCTGTTTCCGCGCGATGATGTCGTTCAGGATCGCCAGCATGCGATCGGGGTCGAAGTTCGGATCGTGGATGGTGACCTGGGCTCCGGAGGCCTCGAGCGAGCGTGTGAGCGACGTGCCCCAGTTTTCGGTGAGCTGATACCCCTTGTAGAGCATCGGAACGAATGCGACCCGTTTGCCCTGCATGATGTCCTGCACTTTCTGCCGCGCCGGAAGCAACTCGACGTTGGCGCTGAAGCCCTGCCCGTCACCTCGCTCACCGCCGGTTCCGGCCCCGGCACCGGTGTTCACTGTGCAGCCGGCGATCATGCCGGCTGTGAGCAGCACCGCACTGACAGCTGTCCACTTTCTGTGTGATGACATGTGGTTCTCCTACGTTGGGATGATGTTCGGGGAGCGACGCCGGCGCGGCGTCAGAGCTCACCAGACTTGTCGGTCTCGTCGTTGCGTGGATGCAGCCAGGCGTCGAAGCCGATGGCCCCGAGCAGAACCGCTCCCCGGATGAGGTCCTGGACCGCGGTGGACAGTCCGTGCATGACCAGCAGGCTGTTCAATATGCCGACGAATAGCGCACCGGCCAGCACTCCGAGGACAGTTCCGCGACCACCCGACAACGAGACACCGCCAATCACCACCACCGTCAACGCGGTGAACAGGATGGGGTCGAACGAGCTGGATGTGGTCTGGATACTGCCCTGGATTGCGACGGCGACGAATCCGGCCAACGCAGCCAGCAGCGCAGACACCACGTACGTGAGCACCTGCAGAGGACGCACCGGGGCGCCGGAGGACCGGGCAGTGGCGAAGTTGTCACCCATCGCCCGGATGAGCCGGCCCGGTGTCGTGAAGGTGAGGAACAGCCATGCCGCGAGGAAGATGATCGCCGCGATCAGCACAGGCCGCGGAATGGACCAGAACGCGGTAACGCTCAGTCCGGCCAGCACCGAGTCCGGCGGAACTGTGTACACGTTCTGGTCAAGGATCAGTATTCCGATCCCCCCTATCGCCAGCATTCCGGTGGCCAGCGTGACGAATAACGCCGGAACCTCGACAAATGCGATGATTACACCGTTGACCAATCCTATGAACGCCGCGAGCAAAATCATCGCCCCGACGGCCTCCCACTGTCCCCACCCCTGATTCATCAGTGCGAGGGTGGCCTGGGCGCAGCCGAGGCCGATTCCAGCGATCGACAGGTCGAGGCCCTTTCCGATCACTACGATCGCCTGCCCGACCGCCATGATGCCGAACGCAGCGGACAGATTGAGGATGGTGCTCAAGTTGCCCGTGGTGAGGAAGTTGGCGGTGGTGGCACCGCCGACAAGTACCAGTGCCACGGTGATCGCCAGCACTAGGTATGCCTGGTCGAACGACCCTATCCTGGCCCGGAGCGAGACCCGGGGTCGCTCGGTGAGGGCTGCGGTCATGTCATCTCCTGATCTGTGGGTGGGGCGTGGCTCAGCGACGGGGTTTTCGTAAGGTCAAGCAGGACTGCGACGTCCACGACGTTCTCCAGATCGAAGACGGTCTCGCCGATCCGTTCGGCGGCCGCGTCGGATACCACCCGTCGACGTTGTGCCGGAGCTTGGTAATCAGCTGTTCATCGGTTGTGTACGTCTCCAAATCCGGTGATGGCGCACCCTTGGGGTATTGGCGGGTGCGAGCCGTGGCGGGTGGAGGGCCAAGTGGTAGCAACCAGTGTGAAGCCAGACACATCTGGCAACATCTGCCGTGGGTTCGATCTTCAGTACGACCTACGGACGATGCCGTAGATCGCGTATAGTATATTATCTGTGATGTGAACCACTCCCTGAGACGACGTGGAGGCTGTGGTCATGCGACCGAGTGATATCCGCCCCGCGCACGACGGCGTACTGTCCACCGACCTGCACGCAGAGGTCCGGTCGGTGGGCACGCATGCCGAAGCGGTCCTCGACCGCCCCTTCATCGAACACGGGGTGATGTCCACAGGATCGGCGAAACGAATTCTCGATCGCGTGTGGACGGTCGCGCTCGGCGAGCTCACCCAGCTTCCGCCCACGACTGCTCCTGACAGAATCAGATGCTTGACTTCACTGCTCGGTACCGTCCGCGATCTCGAAAGCCGCATCAACGAGTCGCGTGTGGCGTCGAGCGTCGAAGTGATGCGGTCGATCCACCGCTCCCTCGTACGATTACAGTCCGCCAAGACAGTCGACGAATTACTCACAAGCGCCGCTGAGGAAGTAATCACCATCGGTTTCGATCGCGCCCTGATCTCCACTGTCGAACGCGGACGCTGGAATCTGCACACGATGGTAATCGAGAAGGACCCTCGCCTCGCCGAGGAAATGGTGGCCGCCGGACGAGAACATCCGCCGACCTTGGACGGCACTTTGGTGGAGTCGGACGTCGTTGACCGAGGCGAACCCGGTCTCGTCTACGACGTACAGGACAACCCCAGGGTGGATCGCACACTCGTGGCGATATCCGGGTGCACGTCCTACGGCGTCGCGCCGATCAACGTGGGCGGGCGGGTCATGGGTTTGGTCCATGCCGACGCCCACTATGCACGTCGTCCAGTCGACAACACCGATCAATCAATCCTCACCTTATTCGGCGAGGGTCTCGGCTATGCGCTGGCTCGGGCTACCGTGCTGGAACGAGTGTCGGCGCTGACCACCACACTGTCCGACCTCACCGGAGGCGCAGTCTCTCCGAGTGTGCAGAGTTCCTCCTACGGCCTGTCCGGCCGCGAAGTCGAAGTACTCGAGCGAATGGCTGCCGGTGACAACAATCGCATGATCGCCCGCCGCCTGACGATCTCCGAGGGCACCGTCAAGACCCACATCACGCACATCCTGCGGAAGCTGGATGCCGGCAACCGCGCCGAAGCGGTGGCGTATTGGCTGCGCCGCTGACGCGTGCGCACTGTGCCAAAGCTTCCCAACGGCGGTGGGGGCGACCTTGATCGATCGCTCCCCCGCCGCATCATCACTTGGCGCGGAACAAAGTCTTGTACTCGAGATAGGCGTCGAGCGCCTGCGGGCCGAGCTCGCGCCCCATCCCGCTATTCTTCACCCCACCGAACGGGGTTTCGATCGGCAGTGTCGAGGTATTGATTCCTACGCTTCCGCTCACGATCCGGCGCGCCACCTCGGTGGCCTTCTCACGATCTGAGGAGAACACCCCACCGCCCAGGCCATACTCGGAATCGTTGGCGATCGCCACAGCTTCGTCGACCGTCTCGTACGACATCACTACCAGTACCGGGCCGAAAATCTCCTCACGCGCGATGCGCATGTCGTTGGTGACGTCGGTGAAGATGGTCGGCTCCACGTAATAGCCCCGCTCGAGCCCTTCGGGCCGTCCACCACCCAGAACCACAGTGGCGCCCTCCGCGCGGCCGAGAGCTATGTAGGACTCGACCCGCTCACGCTGGAGAGCGTTGACCAACGGCCCGAACAAGTTCACCGGATCGCTCGGATCGCCTTGTGGGATCGAGCGCAGCGTCTCCTCGAGCATTTCGACGATCTCATCGTGACGGGACGAAGGCACCAGCACTCTGGTCAGTGCGCGGCAGGTCTGGCCGGTGTTTGGCGAGCACGCCGACAATACGAGCGGCCGGAATTCATCGAGGTCGACATCATCGAGAAGAATTCCGGCGGACTTGCCGCCCAGTTCCAAAGTCACGCGCTTGAGTTGAGCTGCGCATTCTGCGGCGATTGCCCGACCCGCGCGGGTAGAACCAGTGAATGCGATCTTTCGAACGCCTTGATCGGCAACCAAGGCCGCGCCCGTTTCTCGTCCTCCGGTGACGATATTGACCACGCCGTCGGGTACGTCCGCCTCGGTGAGGATCTCGGCGAACAAAAACGCATCGAGCGATGTCTCCTGCGCCGGCTTGATCACCACCGTGCAGCCCGCTGCCAAGGCCGGACCCAGCTTCCAGGCGGTCAATGGCTGCGGACCATTCCACGGGATGATCGCGCCGACTACGCCGACCGGCTCTCGCCGTACGATCGCATCACCACTGGCGGTTTCCACCAGTTCCTCTGGTTCGAATACGTCGGCGAGATCGGCGAAGTAGCGGTAAACCACGGGCACCTGGGACTGCATGGCCCGGGCGATCGAGATCGGCGTTCCGTTCTGCCTGGTGACCAGTGCCGAAATCTCATCCATCCGCGCTTCGAAGGCATCCGCGATCGCCCGCAACACGGTCGCGCGTTCGGCCGCGCTCTTTGCCGCCCAAGCGGGTGCGGCCGCTTCGGCTGCTCCGACGGCTGCTGCGATGTCACGGGCGTCACCGTCGGCGATCGTCCCGATGACCTGCTCCGTGGCCGGGTCAATCACTTCGATGCGACCAGCGGAGTGTGATTCGACTAGCTTCCCACCGATAAAATGCTGATGGTGCTCGATCATCATGTGAATGGTTACCTCATTCCGGTGAACAGAACCTGGGGTCGTAGCTGGGAAATCATCATCGGGCTGTTGACAGTGAAGCTCATTGCTGCGTTGCGTGCATCTGCCGCTGTTCGTATTGCGCATCATCCGAAAGGGGGACGGGTGACGACGCCGGGCCCTGCGATTCGGCATTCAGGTTCCACTCCTCCGGCGGAGTTTGCGCCGGCGGTTCGATGAAATCAGACCCGCCGCGGCGGGTGCGTCGGCGGGTCTGACTTCTCGGCGAAATCCGAAGCCGGATCGGACTACATCCCTACCCCATCAACCGAGGTTGATGTAGACCGCCTTCGGGTAGAGGTAACTTTCGACATGCTCTTTGGCGCCCTTCCAGCCGTAACCGCTCATTTTTGTGCCGCCGAATCCGATGGCCGGATCGAGTACGCCGTAGCAATTGACCCAGACCGTGCCCGCATTGATTCCGCGTGAGACCTTGTGTGCAGTAGCCAAGTTTTGCGTCCACACCCCACCCGCCAGTCCGAAGGGTGTGTCGTTGGCGATGCGCAGCGCGTCTTCGGGTTCATCGAATGGGATCACGGATGCGACGGGACCGAAGATTTCTTCTTGCGCGATCGTCATCTCGTTGGACGCACCCGCGAACACGGTTGGCTCCACGAAGAAGCCGTTCGCAAGGGCTCCACCGAGTCGGCTACCGCCGCTGGCCAACCGCGCACCTTCGCCGCCGCCGATGTCGATGTAGTTCATGACGCGGTCGAGTTGCCGTTGTGAGATGAGTGGGCCGAGTTGAGTGTTCGGGTCGAGTCCATCTCCGACCTTGATCGTTTTCGTGAATTCTGTCATTCGCTCTACGAATTCGTCGTGTATCGAGCGCTGAACGAGTATGCGTGTGCCGGCGACGCATACCTGACCGCTGTTGGTGTACACGCCCATGGACGCACCAGGAACGGCCTTGTCCAGATCTGCATCGGCGAATATGATGTCCGGTGATTTGCCCCCCAGTTCCAACTGGAGACGCTTGAGGTTGCCCGCAGAGGCTCGGACGATCGACTTCGCTGTGCCGATGGACCCCGTGAACGCGATTCGGTCGATGTCCTTGTGTTCCGCCAATGCCTGTCCCGCGTCTCGACCGTATCCGGTCACGACGTTGATCACGCCGTCGGGTAGACCGGCTTCCGACATCAACTCCGCCACGCGTAGCACCGACAGTGATGCGTCTTCGGCGGGCTTGAGGACCGCAGTACAACCGGTGGCAAGCGCCGGACCGAAGATCCACCACAGACCGATCAACGGCCCGTTCCAGGGGATGATGCCACCGACCACACCTACAGGGGCGAGGCTTCGAAGGGTGAGGAAATCACCTGGCAGCGAGTTCTCTGGAGTCGCTACGGTTCCGGCGCCACACTGTGAAGCGAAGAAGTGCAGAACTTGCGAGGTCCACTCTGCGAGACCCTTCGTTCGCGACAGCGGCGCACCCATGTCGAGTGTTTCGATCAGAGCAAGTTCCTCGAAGTTCTCCAGAACGAGATCGTGAATCTTCAACATCAACTTGCGACGTTGGTGCGGAGTCCACCGACTCCACTCACCTTCGAACGCCGACCGCGCCGCCGATACTGCGAGATCGATGTCGGTGCTGTCACTCGCTGCGATTTCGCACATCTTCCCGCCGGTAGCGGGATTGACGACATCTATTGTTCTTCCGGATGCAGAGTCGACCCACCTTCCGCCGATCAGATTCTTTTTTCTACCCGCGATGAAATCGGGCCGCTGAGGTGAAAGCATCTCTTGTGTAGTCATATTGACTCCTTCTTGTTCTGCCGCGATCGCTTGTGATGTCGCCTGAGTACGGACGGGTACGTCTCAGTCGAACTCGAAGACACCCTTGCCCGCGTCTTGCTTGTCGAACCACTCGTAGGCCTCGGCTGCCTGATCGATCGTCCAACGGTGCGAATAGAGGTCGTCGACCGGCAGATGGTGGGAGACCACGTAGTCGGCGCAGCGCGCTTGTTCGATGGACGACATGGTCCACGAGGTCATGACCGTCCACTGCTTCTTGTATACGGCTTGCGTCATGAATTCCACTTCACCAGGCAATCCTGTGAAGCATGCCCGGCCGAATGTCCCCAGCACGCTGAACGCGTCTTCGGTCGCCCGCCCGGACGTCTCCATCACGACATCGGCCAAACGCCCACCGGTGTAGTCACTGACAACGTCGAGCAACGATTCCTCGCGAGAGTTGACGACGACGTCCGCACCGAAGTGCTTCGCGCGCTCCAACCGCCGCGCATCGATGTCCACGCCGACTACCATCGCACCCATGGAAGCCGCAAACATCGTGGCGGAAAGTCCGACTGGACCCTGGCCGATAACAACGGTGACGGTGTCACTGACTCCGCCGAGTCGCTTGATCGCACCCCAGGCAGTCCCGGTACCGCACCCGATCGCCGCGCCGGCTTTGAAGGACATTCCGCTGGGCAGCGGCAGTATCGAAGTAACCGGTACGACTGCGAACGGTGCATGTCCCCCGTTGACGTGGACGGCCATCGTCTTGCCTTGACCTGTCTCACACATCTGTGGCCAGCCTGCGCGACAGCGCCTGCACATACTGCAACCGAAGTAGTGGTGGATCATGACGCGGTCGCCGACGGTTGCGGCGGTGGGCGCGACGCCTTCACCGATTGCGTAGATCTCTCCGCACGGTTCGTGTCCCTGGATGACAGAGTGGTCGAAATCGAAACTGCCGTGATAAAAGTGCAGATCCGATCCACACATCCCTGAGGCTCGGATCTTGACGACCACCTCACCAGGGCCGGGGGTCGGCTCCGGCATGTCCCGCAGCACCGTAGTGCCATCACCTGGGAACAGTATGCTCTTCATCACTGTGCCTTTCCACGTAGCGCATCGGTACCGGCGGCGTCGATCCGCAGACCTTCCGGGTCGTTGCGTGGGTCACCGACGACGACGACGCCGTATTGTGCTGCAGCAGCCTCGATGCTGACGTACTCGTTGCGTACGTCGGCCAGAACTCGTTCGGGGTCTCGAGCGAAGGGATCACCCCAACCCCCACCTCCGTTCGTCAAACAGCGCAGGATGGTGTTCGGTGCGGTCGCCCACACCTGCCGACGTGCGAAATAGTTGTACTCGCCGTTTTCGGGGTCGAGCGCATGCGTCGACGGATTGAGAACACCCGCGACCGGTTCGCTGTGTTCGTACGCGCTGTCGGCAGTATCGACGAGGCCTTTCACCGGAGCATCGGTCGTCGGTGGAAATAGCCACATCGCCCCGTTCGGTCCTGCATTGCCTCCGTTGGCGCCGACGCCGCTCGGCTTCTTCGTCCGGAAGGGTGACAAATAATGCTGGCCGGCCGTCAGCCATAAAGTGTCTTTCAAATTCGCCGCTCCGCCTCGGAACGTACCCGCGCCACCCGTGTCGATCGCGTGCTCTTTTCGCAGAACGACGACCGGTGAGTCGTGTTCGATCGTTTCGGTAGCCGGGTCGAGGTTGTTGAGGGTCAGGAGCACGGTGTAGCTGTCGCCGTCACCGGCCTTCGATGCACCCCACGGGCCGTGCTCCCCTCCGCATTGGGTCGCGCTCGTCCATGGTGTGCCGTCCGGCCGCACGCCAGAGGCATTGTGGGTATTGGTAGAACCGTAGTCTCCGCCCACACCCTGCACTCCGAGAACAGGATTGAGCGCATCGAAGATAGCCGACGCGATCGCGCCCGATGCCTCCCAGAACATCATGATGCCGCCGTCCGGGGGTAGCGAGGAGACGATAGTCCCAGCGGGAGCGGCGATGTCGATGTTGCGCCAGGTTCCGGATGTGAACGGAACTTTCGGATCCAGCAGGATGGTCAAGGCTACACCCACTGCAGTCTTTGCATCGAGTACACCGCAGTTTATGCATGTCCGCGCTTGAGCCGAGGTCCCCGACAGATCGACCTCGATATCATCTCCTCGTTTGCGCACCAGCACGCGGACCGTGTAGTCGAGGGTGTCGTCCAATCCATCCGCATCGATCAGCGCAGACCCGGCGTAGTCGCCGTCGGGAACGCGTCCGATAGCGTCGCGCATTCGTTCGGCCGACGTGTCGCACGAATAGTCGAGTGTCCCGAGGTAGGAGTCGAGTCCGTAGCGGTCGATGTTTTCCAGGATCAACCGCTCCCCAAGCTTCAATTGCTGATAGATGCTCTTGAAGTCGGGGAGCAGCATTCCGCCCCATCGGGTGTTGTCGAAGATCAGACTGAAGGTGGATCGGACCGGCTTGTCTTCCGACCACAACAACATCGGTGGGATGACGAGGCCATTCTCGTAGACGTTCGACTTGGTGGCCGAGAATCCGCCCGGGACCGTGCCACCCATGTCCAACTGGTGGGCGCACAGGTTGACGTAGGACACGATCTTTCCGTCCACGAAGACCGGGCGCGTGAACGCGACATCGTTGACGTGTCTGCCTCCGCGGTAGGGGTCGTTGCAGATCAGAACATCGCCAGGGCGCAGATTTTCGGGGCCGTACTCCTCGACGGCGTTGCGAACCGCGTCACCCATGGTTCCCAGGAAGACGACGAGGCTGTTGCTCACAACGGCCATCGGGTAGTCCCGGTCTGCCGGCCCACTGATCGTGCACGCGAAGTCGTACCAATCGCGGATGATCGGCGAGAAAGCCTCTCGCATGAACCCGGTGGACATGTGCTCTACGGCGTATCGCAGCCGGTTCAAGATCACGGATGCGCTGAAGCGGTCGCACCCGTAAGTGTCCTTGAATTCGCTGTCGCTGAGGTCTCGAAGTCGCCGAGTCGATTCCGGCGACACGGACGGGACGGTCAGAGTGGACATAGTTATTTCCTCCGAATGATCAGTTCGCCGTACTCGCCGACGGTCGCCTGCTGGCCGGCGCCCACATGGGTGGTGGACAGTCCCTCATCGATGATCGTCGGGCCGGGAAGCACATCACCCGCGCGCAGCGTCGACCGCTCGTATACGTGGGCCTCCTGCGCGCCGTCGCCGCCCCCATCGATGTCGCCGAGGAAACGCAGTGTGGTTGTGCGCACTGGCAGTAGGGGCTCGTCGGCTCCGCGAACGGGGACACGGGGGAACTCGATTTTCGACGTCTCGACCACGGCGCGTATCCGAAATGTCACGCCTTCGACCGGCATGGCTTCGAAACGGTTGCCTGAACGACTCTCGTACGTGTCGTGGAACGAGGTCACCATCGTTGCTACGGCGTCTGCGTCGATCACCCCGTCGGGTACCGGCACAAACGGTGTATCCCAACTCTGACCGACGAGATGCGCGTCCATGCTGCGGAGGAATGTCACCGCGGTGGTATCGCCTACCTGTTCGCGAAGCTGAGTTTCCATCTCGGTGAACACTGCGTCGATCGACGGTGCCTTGTCCGGCGACAGCAGCAGGTAAGCGCTTCGATTGACCGTGAACACCTGGTCAGCGGCCAGCAGACCGATAGCCGAGAACAGACCGGGATTCGGCGGCACGATCACCTGCTTGCAATGCACGGTGTCGAGAACGGCGGGTAACAACATCGGTCCGGCTGCGCCGAAAGCAACGAGGCTGTAGTCACGCGGGTCGACGCCGTTCTTGATGGCGACATTGAATACGCCCTCGGCCATGTTGTTGACCGCCATCTCGTACGCGTAGCGGACTCGCTGCGCGAGGCTGAAGTCGGTGTCGAGCCCCTCGAACGCGCGCTCGGAGGCCGCGATGTCGAGATCGAGTTCGCCGCCGGCGAAACCTTCCGGGTCGATGATTCCGATCATCAGACACGTGTCTGTGGTCGTGGGTACGGTACCGCCGCGCCCGTAGCAGGCCGGGCCGGGCTGTGCCCGTGCACTGTCGGGACCAACCAGAATTTCCCCGGACTGGCCGATCGCGACGATGCTTCCGCCACCGGCGCCGATGCTGGAGATGTCGTTGGCGAGTGCGTTGACGACCAGATCGTGTTCCAGTTCGAAACTGGTGTTAACGAACGGAGCTCCGCCCGTTACTACGCTGATGTCGCACGAGGTCCCGCCGACATCGGCACACAGTAGGTCGGTTTCACCGATAAGGTCGCCGAAGTGAGCGCATGCGATTGTGCCTGCGGCCGGTCCCGAGAACACGATCCTGAACGGCAGGTCCATTGCGCGCGAGGCAGGAACGAGGGTTGCCGCGCAATCCGCGAAATTGAGTTGGCCGGTGAAGCCGAGCTCGGTCAACCCCTCTCCCAATCTCGCCGAGTACTTGGTGTAAATGATTTTCATCAAGGTGTCGATCACGGTCGTCGATGCGCGTGCGTACTCTTTGGCGAGGGGTGACACCTCACTGGAAATGGAGCACGGGACGTCGCCCAGCACCTCGGTGACCAGCTCGCGTAGCCGGATTTCGTGGACGGGGTTGACGTACGCGTTGATGAGGCAGATCGCCACCCCGGTCACATCGCACCTGCGCAGCACTTCTAGCTCCGCACGGGCCTGCTCCTCGTCCAGTTCGAAAAGCACGCTTCCATCCGAAGTGAGCCTTTCGCGGATGCCTCGGCGAAGGTAGCGATCAACGATCGGCCTCGATGCGTCACCGAAGCTGCGGCGCCAATGCGGATCGAGTATTGCTTCTGTGGGTCGCCAGACCCGTCCCATGTCTAGAATGTCGCGATGTCCCTCGGTGGTCAGGAAACCGATTTTGGGTAGCTTTCGAGTGATGACCGCGTTGAGGCCGTGGGTGCTGGCGTGGTTGAAGACATCCGAGCCTTCGACTCCGAGCAGCTGTGCGCCCTCGAGCACCGGTCCTGCGACCTCGGTGTAGTCGGTAGACACCTTGGTGGTCAGAATCTTGCCGTCGCGCCATGCGACGACATCTGTGAAGGTGCCCCCCACATCGACTGCAATCATATTGTCGTACTCCTCGATGGTTGGCGGTTAAACGAGATCGGCGAGCAGCTGGATGTGTCCAAGACGCGACCACCGCTCACGCTCGACGGAATGGAGACAGTTCTGACACTTGACGACGTGGAGCCAGCCGGTCTCGGCGACGACGGGATACGCGCGCAGCTTCTCCTTCCCGCATCGGGGGCACGCTCCTTCTCTCGGAAGCCTCTCGACTTCGAGCCTCGAGGCTTCGTGCGTGGGTTCTGACATTGATTGAGTCCTCCTGTGGGAAGCGACGGTCTAGTCCCAGAACGCTGATTCACAACGCTAAGCAGGAGAGATGCGGGTCACAATCCGCAAAGCGAAGGCGCGGTATCCGGGAAGCGAAGGTGGCACATTCAGCCGGTAAGGCATAATATATTCACTAAATGTGATACGGGTCACCAGAGGAAGGGAAGGGTCTTGCTACAGGTAGCAGCGGCGTCGAGCCTCCGGAAGTTTCGAACCGGTGATCCCGACGTCGCCCACAGACACGTAGCCACGACCTTCGCGAACCACGAGTTGGCTTTGGACGATCGGCAGCCAGTCGACTTTCGTCTCGACACGATTTCGTCGGGACGCCTGACGCTCGGTCGCATGTCCTACGGGGCGGCTGCCATTCTCAACGGTCCCCCGATGCAGTCCTGCTATCACGTCAACTTCTTGATAGAGGGCAGCAGTGTCGTCGAGCAGCGGGGCGTTCGGAGGAACTTGGATGCGAGGCAAGACGGCGTGGTCTTCGTACCCGATTCACCCGTGATGATCAACTGGAGCGCAGACGCAACGCAATATCACCTGAAGTTGCCCATCGACACTCTGGAGACCCATGCGGGTACGTTGCTCGGCCGACCGGAGAAGCAGGAAGTTCGCTTCGACTTGACCTTCGATACGGCCGCTGGAACAGGTCGGTCGCTGCTTGCCGCCGTGAAATTCCTCTACCGAGAACTCGCACGTGAGGACGGCATAGCCACGATGCCTCTCGCACGTCACGATTTCGAGTCCTCGCTTATGACCCAACTGCTGCTCACCGTTCCGAACCAGCTGACAGAAGCCCTCGTCGGGCCGTCACCGCGTGCTGGGTCGCCAACGGTGCGCAACCTGATCGACTTCATCGACGCACACCCCGACGAGGCAATGACGACCGCCGACCTTGCCGCCAAGGCAGGCGTGACCGCGCGGGCTTTGCAGCTCGGATTTCAGCAGGCCGTCGGAATGGCGCCCAGTGAGTACGTTCGTTCGGTGCGGCTCGATCGAGTCCGCAGCGATTTGGCGGCGGGTCGGTCGGAATCGGTCAGCGCTTCTGCCGCACGGTGGGGCTTTTTCCACCTCGGTAGGTTCGCCCGACAGTACCGCGAGAAGTTCGGCGAATTACCCTCCGAGACACTGAACCGTTCGATGAGATAGAACGAAGAACGCCGCACCGGATGCTGTTACTACACCGACCATTTCGTCGAACAAGACGGCGTATGGGAAGCATTGACTCCGCGGGGGACTCGGCGCTGCAAGAGAAATGGAGCGGCTGGCAGGGGGGACTGTAGCGCTGGCAGGGGGGACTGTAGCGAGTGCCTACACAGCACTGCGCTGCTCTTGCCGTCGAACTCTCCGGCAAGAGCAGCGCAGTGTTTCGATCCGATCATTCAGCGGAGTTGGGCTGCAATCGGTTCAGGATCGTCGAGATGTCGTCGACGTTCTCGAGGTCGTAGACGGCCTCGATGACGGCGTCCGCGTCCGCGTCGCTCACGACTCCATCGATGTTGTGGCGGAACTTGGCGATCAGTTCGTCGTCGGTCATGTACGTGAGCGGGTCGGGGGAAGGACTGCCCTTGGGGTAGCCGCGTTCGCCGGAGAACCGGGTGCCGCGTGCGTGGACCTCGATGCGCGATCGGCGTGCAGCCGGGTTGCTCGCCAGTGCCGCGGTGTAGTCGGGGTGTTCCTGGAATGTCGTCTTCTTGGTGAGCTCGAGGACGGACGGGTCGAGGACCGCTTCCGGGGTCTGCCAGTCCTTGCCGGGGGGAATCCGGTGTGCGGCGAGGGCAAGGCCGTGAGTCATGCTGAACTGCGCATCACGCGGATTGCGGATGGTCTCGTTGACCCACACCGGCTGCATCACGAAGCTCTCACCCCAGGCGTTGATGGCCTCGATCTCGTCGGGCTTGATGTCGTTGACCTCGATGATCTCGGTGAGGGCATCGAACAGCGCGTGCATCACCCGGCAGTGCGGATACGGCTTGAACGACTGGAACGGGGTGAAGGTCCACTCCGTCCCCAAACCCGCGGTGATCGGCGCCGGCTCCCAGCGTGAAGTCCCGATGAATCGGGGGAAGCCGTACTCGCGGTCGTCGAGCATCTGGCGGTCACCGGTGTGGCCGAACTCGGCCAGCTGTGCGGCCGTGACCGCCGACAGGGCCATACCCCCGGCGAGCTGGTACTTGATCGTCGTCGACGGCGCGTGCATCATCCATGCCCGCTGGGTGTTGGTCGGCATCGTCGAGCCCATGATCCCGAGCGCATCGGCAAGCATGTCGTTGCCGAACCCCTTGACCACGCCGATCGCGGCCGCCGCACCGAACAGCGTGCTGCTGTAGCCGATGACCTTCGGGATGGTGACCACACCATCTTTGATGTCGCGTAGATAATCAGTGGCCTTGCCGATGCGGTACGACATTTCGTGCGCCACTGCGATCGCGGTGAGCAGGCGTTCGCCCGAGGAGTGCAGAGCTTCTGCCGTCGCCAACGCGCCGGGCACCACGTAGGGGGTCACGTGACCGGGCGGCAGGACCGCGTCCTGGTCGAGTGCGTTGACCAATTCGGCGTTGGCGAACGCCGCACCGGGTACCGACGTCTTCACACCGGTTCCGATAATCGACGCCGGGCCACCAGACCCGCCGAGAAACTGGCCGTACTCGATGCCCCTGCGCGCGCCCGCGTCGCCGAGCGACGCCACCGCGCAGCCGAGGGTGTCCAGCAGAATCCGCTTGGACTCGGCAACCACGTCACCCGGGAGTGACCGTGCTTCGGCGCCGGCGGCGAAATCCGCGAGATCTTCGACAATTGTTGGCATCAGATTCTTCCTCTTGTTGCTGTGATGGTGATCGTGACGTTGGTTCGGTTACACAGGCCACTGAATGTGCTTGACCTCGAAGAACTCACGGAATCCCTCTTCGCCACCTTCGCGACCGATGCCGCTGTGTCCAGGTCCGCCCCACGGGGCGTCCCCGCGCATTCCGCCCCCGCCATTGATGGTGACGGTGCCCGACCGAAGACGACGAGCGAACGCGAGTGCGTCGGGGGTGGGGCCCCACACGTTGGCGTTGAGGGCGTACTTGACACCGTTGGCCATGCGGACGGCTTCGTCCAGGTCGGTATAGGGCATCACCACCCCGACGGGCGCGAAGAGTTCCTCCTGCGCGATCTCCGCGTCGTTCGAGATACGGGTCACCAGAGTCGGTTCGAGGAAGAAGCCGTCATCGAGGCCGGGCGGCCGGCCCCCACCGACGGGAACCTCGGCGCCCTCCTCCCGGGCGCGCGCCAGAAAGCCCTCCACATTTCCACGATGTTCACCGGTGATCAGCGGTCCCAGGACGGTGTCAGGGTGATGGGGGTCGCCGACCGTGAGGCCACCGAGGAACTTGCCCGACCTCTCGACGTACTCGTCGAAATCAGCCTGAGGCACCAGGGTTCGTGTCGTCGCCCCACAGGCTTGGCCGCTGTTTCGGGTGAAACGCAGCGCGGAGGCGGGTACCGCCTTCTCGATGTCGGTGCCGGGCAGCACGATGTTGGGTGATTTGCCGCCGAGCTCGAGGACGACCTTCTTCAGCGTCGGAGCAGCCAAGGTGAGAATCTTGCTGCCGACCGCGGCCGAACCGGTGAACGTCACCAGGTCGACCTCGGGCGCACTCACCACCTGCGCGGTCACACTCGGCGGACCGAAGACCAGATTCACCGCACCCGGCGGGAATCCCGCCTCCTCGATCAGTCGCATGATCGCGGCCGTCAGCAACACCGCCCGTGGCGAGGTCACCAGGACGGTTGAGCAGCCCGACGCCAAGGCAGGACCGAGCTTGTACGCGCACATCATGACCGGGACGTTGTAGGCGACGACCGCGGCCACCACACCGGCCGGGTCCCGCACCAGCATGCTGCTCGACACAACCGGGTCGCGATGCAGCGGAAGGGGCTGCTCGTAGCCGTCCCGCGGCCCCCGCGCCGCCGCGTCGGCGAACCACCGGAAGAACCGGACGGGCAGATCGACATGCAAGGCAGCGGCGCTGCTGACCGGTGTGCCGATTTCGGTGGCGGCGAGGTCGACGATGTCTTCCCGGTCCCGCTCGAGCAGATCCGCCAGCCGGTGCAGCAGGGCACTGCGCTCACCGGGTCCGAGACGGCTCCACTCGCCGTCGTCGAACGCCCGGCGGGCAGCGGACACCGCTGCGGCGACCTGCGCCGGGCTCGCCGCCGGTGTGACGGACAGTTCCCGACCGGTCGTCGGGTTGATCGACCGGATCGCCTCTCCTTCGCCCGCGATCCGGCGCCCGTCGATGTGGCACTCGGCCACGACATTCGGTGCGGTCATGACTGTGAACCTCTGCCTCTCGCTCGTGCACGGTGCCCTTCCCAGCTCGCGACCGGGCCTGGACCACCATACTCAATATATTATGTTCGTAAACTGTCAGTTGCGGTGTCACCCCGCCATGTATCCGCCGTCGACGACGAACGAGCCACCGGTCGCGTAGCCGGCGCGATCGGAGAGGAGCCAGCACGCCATCTCGGCGATATCGTCGGGTTGCGCGAGTGCGCCGAAGGGAATTCGGGACATGATGGTGGATCCGCTGCGGCGCTTGGCGTCCTTCATCAAATCGGTGTCGGTGTAGCCCGGGCACACCGCGTTGATCCGGATGGTCGGCGCGTATTCGATTGCCGCAGTTTTGGTCAGGCCGACGACGCCGTGCTTGGCCGCCGCGTACCCGGCAGTGGTCTTGAACCCGGTGAGACCTGCGAGCGATGCGGTATTCACGATGACGCCCCCGCCCTGGGCCACCATTTGCTTCAACTCGGCGCGCATACACAGCCACACGCCCTTGAGGTTCACCGCGATGGCCCGGTCGAATGCCTCCTCGTCCCAATCCGCAACGGATCGACCGCCCTGACCGATCTGCCCGCCGCTCACGCCCGCGTTGTTGAACGCGCCGTCCAGGCTGCCGTAGTGGTCGACGGCCGCGGCGACCATCGCATCCACCGACGCTCCGACCGTGAGGTCGGCGGGAAGCGCGATCGCCACGCCGCCCGCCGCACGCACGAGGTCTGCCGTCGCCGCGACGCCTTCCTCGGACACATCGGTCGCCGCGACCCGTGCGCCTTCCTTCGCGGCCAGCAGGGACGTCGCGCGCCCGATGCCTCCCGCCGCGCCGGTGACGAGTACTACTTTCCCGTCGAGCAATCCTGGCATTTCAGTCCTTCTTCCGAGTAGATGCGTTGGTGCCTATCCGACGCGCGATGCCGGCCAGTCGTGGGCCGGCGAACGCCAAGCGGGCCAGTTGTCCTCGGGCTCGGGACGCGTCACCGACACGTGGTGAAAGCACTCTTGGCACTTCACGACCATGCGGGGTCCGAGGTGGTTGGCGACGGGATAGCGAGCGAGACTCGTTGCGCCGCACGACGGACATTCGCCGTCGACGGTGGTGCGTTCGACGTAGACCCGGTCGGTCTCGGGGCGGGGAACAGGAGTCGGTCGACTGCCATGGGGATGCCTTTCTCAGAGATTCCAGTTGCGGGGGGTGGCCACCGGCACGCTCCAGCGCCCCTGGTCGCGGTCGGCGGTCAGCTGCGCTCGCCGTGCCGCTGTGGCGGCCTCGTCGACGTCACCGTTCGCGATCACGACCCCGTGGGCGTCGGCCGCGAACTCGGGGCTGACAAGTCCGCTACGGACGTCCTGCAGCACCTTTTCGGGGATACGGGCGAGGGGGTCGCCCCAGCCGCCGCCACCGCCGATGACGAAGCGCAGCGCGTCGCCGGCTTTCAGGACGAGTCCGGAGAACTTGCCGGTCTGGTAGCGCGCACCGCGCCCGAACTCACCGTTGTTCGGGTCCGGCCTGCCCTGCTCGTCGAACATGCCGAACAGCGGCTCGGCGCCCCGCAGGTCGAGTGGGTCACCGTGTTCGGCAAGGTCGAAGTTCTCGATGTACCAGCCGTAGGCCGGCGAGCCGGCGCCACCTCCGTTCGAGCCGGGAGCGCCGCAGCGGACCCGGTCTGCGGTGATGGTGACCATCGTGTCGGACTCGGCGAAGATCGAGTAGACCGAGCCGAGACCGCCGCGGAATTCTCCGGCTCCGGCGGTGTCGATCACCATCTCGTGCTGGACGATGACCAGGGGGCTCTCGATCTCGACGTGTTCCTGCACCGACGTCCGGCAGTTGCCGATCGGAATCACGCAGAAGGAGACACCGTCGTCCTTCCACGTGCCGCCCCAGCCGCCACCGGCGAGCGCGAATGCACCCCACGGCGTGCCTTCGTGGCCCGGGCGGGTGTCGATACCGCCGAGGCTGACGACGACGGCAGTGCCTGTGTCACAAGCGAATGCCTCGTCCATCGCCTGGCTCAGGGCCTGGGTGACGACGTTGATCCCCCGCGCGCCGATGTCGGCGTGGTTGGAGCAACTCGACGGCGGCAGAACCTGCACCACGCTGCCGGACGGCAGCAGAGTCTCGATCGGCCGCAGCGTGCCACTGTTGACCGGTGTCGACGGGTCGACCATCAGCTTGACCGCCTCGATGCAGCGTGAGGCCTCGCACCAGGCGGTGCCACAGTTGCCGAGGGGCTGCCGACCCGAACCGGAGAAGTCGATCTCCATGGAATCGCCGCGGACCTTCACCGTCACGTTGACCGGGATCGGCTCGTCGGTGACACCGTCCTCGTCGAGGAAGTCCTCGGCGGTGTAGTCACCGTCCGGGATACTCGCGATGCCGCGCCGCATGCTGGCCTCGGTGGCCTCGATAGCGTAGCGGCCGGCCGCACGCACCTTCTCCAGGCCGCCGCGGGCGATCAGATCCTGCAGCTGGCGCTCGCCGACCACCAGGCAGCCGTGCAGAGCCCGCAGGTCGCCGAGCACGAGCTGCGGCACCCGGTTGTTCTCCAGGATGAAGTTGAACAGCGGACGAACCGGGACGTCGTTTGCGTACAGCAACGTCGGCGGCAGCTTCAGCTGCTCCTCGAAGTGCGTCTGGGTGCCGTTGGAGAAGCCGCCCGGGATCGCACCACCGAGATCGACGAGGTGGGACGTCGAGTGCAACAGGAACTCCACACGGCCATCGACGAAGACGGGCCGGAGCAGGTTGACGTCGGACTGGTGGATGGTGCCGCGCCACGGGTCGTTGACGAAGATGACGTCACCGGGCTGCATGCTGTCGATGTCCCACTCGTCCATCACGAAGTTTGCGATGTGCGGAGCCGTGAAGGCGTGCTGCATGCAGCCCTCCCACAGCGCGACGGTTTCCCAGCCGTCGCCGGTGCGCATGTGAATGGCGCTGGTGCAGTCCAGGATGTCGCGACAGACCGGGGAGAAGGCGCTGCGCATCAGCGAGTCGAGCATCTCCCGGGCGACCTCGGTGAGGCCGTAGCGGAGGATGTCGAGTTCGACGTCGACCGAGGGGCCGGTGTCAGGGGTGGTGATCGTCATGGTCTGCTCCTCAGCTCTGGGGCTCGATGATGAGATTCAGGTCGCCGTCCACATAGGCCGTCCGGCCTGGAAGGACGAGGGTTGTCGCGAACTTCTCGGCGATGAGGGCGGGGCCCTGCACCCGCTCGAAGGGCTGGAGGCGCTCCCGAACGTAGATGGACACCTCGACCTGCTCAGTCGTGCCCGGCAAGGTGAGCTTCGTCGTGCGGAGCAACGCCTCGCCGTCCTCGGGGGTGAGGTCGGTCTTGTACTGCTCGCGCGGGATGATCGCCGTCACCTCCACCGTCGAGATCACGACGGGAATCTCGGTTGCCGCGAAACCGTATGACTCCCGATAGAAGTCGTGGAACTGCGGCACCAGTTCGGTCACACTGTCTGCAGTGAGAGCGCCGGAATGGATGGGCATGCGGTTGTCCCACGTCTGGCCACGATACATCGCAAAAATCGCGCGCTCGAAGCGGATTCGATCGACGTCGGCGCCCTGGCTGTCGAGTTCGCCGCGGATGCGGTCCTGCAGTGCGACGAATGCGGCCTCGATCGCCTCGGCGCTCGCAGGTGCGAGCGGGCTCATGATCGACTGTGCACGGGTGACCATCAGGTCGCTGCGGAGCAGCCCCATGGCCGAGAATTGGCCGGGGTTGCGAGGCACGATCACCTTGTCCAGGCCCAGGATCTGCCCGACGCGGTCGGCGAGCATCGGACCGGCCGACCCTGACGGTTGCAGGGCGAATTCCCGTACGTCGAGCCCGCGGTAGACCGAGATCGTGCGGACCTTCGCGGCGATGTCCTCACACGCGACCTCGTAGGCGGCCGAGGCGAGCTCGAGGGCCGACATGCCGAACTGCTCCCCGGTCATTCGGAGTGCATCGAATGACGCGTCGACGTCGAGCCGAATGGAACCGTTGGCGAACAGGTCCGGCTGGAGGACACCGAGCGCCGCGCACGCATCGGTGAGCGTGGGCTCGACGCCACCACGCCGGTAACACACCGGTCCGGGATTCGATCCGGCCGAAGCCGGACCGACCGCCACATTGCCGAGCGTGCTGGGCCGGATCAGGCTACCGGCACCCGAGCCGACGCTCTCCACGTCGACCAGCGGCATGGTCAGCGTCAGACCGGTTTCCAACGTCCACAGATCGGTGAGCGGCGTCTTGCCGTGCACGATTGCCGCCACGTCCGTGCTCGTGCCACCGACGTCGATGGTGAGCAGGTTCGGCGAACTGCTCTCGTTGGCGAGCTTGACGCTGCCGCTCACCCCACCAACCGGACCGGAGACCAGCTGGAACACCGGGGCGCGGCCGGCGTCGGCGAATGTCGCGACACCGCCGTTCATCATCATGATCCAGAGCGTCCCAGCATAATTGCGCTCGGATAGCTGGCTCATCAATCGGTCGAGGTAGCCGACGACGGCCGGGCCCACGTAGGCGTCGAGGGCGACGGTCGTGGTGCGCTCGTGCTCCTTGGTTACGGGGTAGAGTGCGGAGGTCTGAATGTAGGCGTCCGGCAACTCTTCTGCGACGATCTCCGCCGCCCGCCGCTCATGGTCGGGGTTGATGTAGGAGTTCATCAGGCACACCGCCACCGACTTCGCGCCCTGACTCGCGAGGGAGCGTGCTGCGTCGCGAACGGCGTTCTCGTCCAACGGCAACAACACGGTTCCGTCGTACCGCAGCCGCTCGGGAACGCCGACGCGCGATTCACGCTCAACGATGGGGCGTTCCTGGTGCGGCCGAAGCCAAGTGGGATCGTAGAAGCGGTCACCGAACTCGCGGTGCATGCGACCGATATCGAGCAGATCCCGGTGACCGCGCGTCGCGATCAGACCGGTGCGCTCGCCGGTGCGGCTGAGCAGGGCGTTGATGCCCACCGTATGGCCATGCACAATTTCGGCGACGTCCGGGATCTCGACGTCTATCGCCGCGATACTCTGCAGGACGCCTTCTTCCTGTTGGAGCGTGGAGAGCACCTTGCCGTCGCGGGTTTCTCCCGTTCTGCGGTTGAGCCCGATGATGTCGGTAAAAGTGCCGCCGACATCGATGCCGACGATCCAGTCGGCCACCCTGTCACTCTGCGTCATATTTTGGCCTCCGTGGTGTGTGCTGCAGTGACATGCGCAGTGCATCTGCGCCACGTTTGTGTTGCAGGTCACTCTTCCGCACGGAGGATGCGGGAACATCTGCCCGCGGTCGTAGATTCGTACGACCTTCGTCGGCGACAGCCTCAGGTCGTAGTGCGCGTGACGTCGGAATTGCGCAGCCAGATCGACACGGCCTCGGCCCTGTTGGATGCACCGAGTTTGCGCAGGATACGGGTGATGTGCGTCTTGACGGTTCCCTCGGAGATGACCAGCCTGCGGGCGATCTTGCCGTTGGAGTCACCATCCGCCATGAGTCGCACGATCTGCACCTCGCGGCGGGTGAGGACGGAGTCGTCGTCGCGACCGAGCGCGACGGACTTCGCTACCCCGGGGCCGGACGCCTTGGTCCAGCGCCCGAGGCCGTCCAGCTGGGTACGCATAGCCGAAAGACCCTCCAGCACACTAACTCTCGCCAGGTTCTGACTCATCCCTTCGGCGAACGTCGACAACAGCGCTTGATCGACGCTGGTCAGATTGCGCCTCTGGTGATAGCAGTCGCCGTGCACCAGTCCGACGACGTCACCGTCGACCATCAGCGGCGCAATGCCGTACGACGAGGATCTGGTGATCTCGGCCAGCGGGCGGTTGACGCGTGGGTTGTCCTGCACCTCGTGGACGAGCGTCGCCCGAGCACCGACCACGGTGTCGTTCTCGACCAGCATGCGGTCGAGCACCGGCGGAGCCTCCCTGCCCACTGCCACGATCTCCTCCGCCCAGCGCGGATCCCGGACAACGTGCATCGTGTGCAACTGCCACGACCCGTCCACCGTCGACAGCAGCGCACGATCGAAGCCGAGGCTGCACACCGCCTCGGGAGCGCGGGCCAGCAGCGCGTCGACGGTCTGCGCGTCGCCGACCCGTGCCAACGCCGACTGAACCTTGGCAAGAATCTCCGCGTGGTCGGCCTGCCCCAGCTGCGCCAGCGCAGCCTCCGCCTCGCGTATGCGACCGAGAATCGCCATCAAGGATGTCAGAACGTCGGACGACGGGTCGTCACGGCCGATCGCACGCGTCATCTCCGTGGTCACCAGGTCCCACAGCCGGCCCAGCGCCTGACTGTGGGACTGTGCGCCGACCGGCTGCGGGCCGCTGAGGTCGCGGTCCAGCAGCACGCTCACGTCGTGGGTGATGCCAGCGATCGCATCGTGCAGCGCCACGGCATTCTGCCGGATAGACGAGTTGCGCATACTGCACTCCCATGAAGGTCGCTGACCTACACCATGCTAGGCATTCTGGTGATCCACGTCACTTCCACGACCCGCGGTGGGCTAGCGGCGCTGCGGTTCCAGCGCCGCGGCCTCCCGGGCCTCGGACGATGCGGTCGCGTCACGTGTCACCCGACGGGATTGGTCGAACAGCCCGCCACCGATCACCAGTACCGCACACCCGATTATCAGCAGCGATACGCCCCACGTCGCGTGGCTGGACGACATGGTCACCATCGTCAGCGCAAGGATCGGGGCCAAGCCCCCTGCTGCGGCGCCGCTGACCTCACGGCCGGTGCCGATGCCCGAGGCGCGGACCTCGGTGGGGAATTGTCGCGCCATGTACGGGCTTGCCGCCACCATGATCATCGGCGCCAAGACACCGGTCGTGACCACCATGACACCCCAGATGAGCGGGGATCGGCCGGTGTCGAACAGCCAGAAGGCAGGGAAGGCCATCAGCGCGACCCCCATCGCGCCGCCGATCATGACCTTGCGGGTGTCCACACGGTCGGACAGGCGCCCGATCAGCGGACACGCGATGATTGCCGCGATGCTCGCGAACGTCACCCCGAGCGCACCGATATTCTTCGGCACACCCTGAAACTCCGTGAGGTAGGACAGCGAGAACGTCTTGAAGGTGTAGGAGAGGGCGGAGTACCCGCCGTACACGGCCGCGACCACGACGAGTCCCTGCCAGTTACCGCGCACCAGGTCCCGCAGAACCTGGAAGCCCTTACGCTGCCGTGCCTCGGTCGCCACCTTCTCGAACTCCTCCGACTCGGGCATCGAGCGGCGAATCCAGTAGCCCACGATCACGATCGCAAAGCTCGCGATGAACGGCACCCGCCATCCCCACGTGTAGAGGGCCTCGTCGTCGAGGCTGGTGACCGCGGCGACTGCGAGCGACGCCGCGAGCAAGCCGATCTGTGCGCCCATCACCGGGTAGGCGCCGTACCGGCCCCTGGTCTTCTCGTCGGCATGCTCGTAGGCGACCGTGATTGCACTGCCCAGCTCGGCACTCGCACCGAATCCCTGCAGGATCCGTAGAAAGATCAGTAGCGCCGGTGCCGCTACGCCGATGGCGGCATACGAGGGCACGAGTCCGATGAGCCCGGAGGCGATTCCCATGATCAGTAGGCTGATCGACAGCACCGCCTTGCGCCCGATGCGGTCACCGAGGATTCCGAAGAGGATGCCACCGAAGGGCCGGGCCAGGAATCCGACCGCGAACGTGGAAAACGCCGCGAGGGTGCTGGCCGACGAATTCGCCGACGGGAAGAATACCTTCCCGAAGACGAGCGCCGCCATCGACGCGTAGAGGTAGAAGTCGAACCACTCCAGCGACGTTCCGATGATGACTGCCGCGCCGACCTTCTTCACCCTTTGCGGGGATTTCCGCCCAACGGATATTTCGCGTTTCTTCGCCACGCGTCAAGTCCTCTCTCAGTGGCCAACCTGTCGCGTGAATCTATTATGCATAATCTTTAAAATCAAGCGACCGGAATCACTGCCTGGGACCGCATGACAGGTGCGCCACTCCCCCGTCGGTGCGAAAGAAACAGGGCTGCCCTCTGCACACGCGCCGTTACTCCGACCGGGCTGCCCTCTCGCTCCGATCGCTCCGCCCAGCTGATCAATGCACCGCATAGCGTCTACTTAAATCTCATACTATCTGCCACTGACGTGGCCGATGTCGGAGATGTAGGTACTTCACGGCTACCCGTAACAACATGCGATGCTGCTGCGGGTTTGACCGTGTCCCACACCGACGCTCGAGGTGCAGGAACAATCTTTATCTGTTTCACCCCCGCCTGGGGTGTCGCGGTGGGAACACTGCGGCGGACCCGGCGATGCCGCGGGCGGCTCGGGGTGGGGCTGGTCTTGTGGCGGCACTGCCGGACCGGCGCATGCTCGGTAACCCGAATCTCCGGGTTCTTCCCGCGCTTGCGAACAACTCTGCTGCGCCCCAGTAGTGCACGTTTAGCGAGGTTCACCCCTGCCACGTGATCACGATTGCCGCCGACCTTGCACCGTGCGCACCATGCCCGGTGATAGCCGCCCGGCCGGGAGAGGGTGTCGTTACAACTTGGGCACAGCGCCGACGTGCCGCGTGCTGGGACGGACACCACCGTCACGCCGACTCCTTTGGCTGTGTGTGCGAGAGCGTCGACGGCTTTGCGGCGGGCGGACTGCGCGGCCCGGTTGTTGTTCACCCGGCCGTGTCCCCGTGTTTCGAGGGTGGTGAGGTCTTCGATCGCGATCACCTTCGCGCCGGCCGCGGCGGCGTAGTGGTCACTTCCCGGCCGAAGTGGAAGGCTAGTTCGCGGTTGATCTTGCCCCGTTTGACACCGATCGCGGTGCGGTGGGCGTCGAGGACCGCGATCTTCTCTTCCAGTTCGGCGCGCACCTCGGATGGTGCGGTCGCGGCGAGCCGCGTCAAACGTGCGGCTTTGCGGTGCAGGTGTTGGCCTTCCGCTTGCAGGCGGGCCAGCCTGATCCCCAGACCCCGGTCGTCGTAGGTGAAGCCCCGGTAGTCCGAGACCAACCCGTCCGGGCGTTCGGTGACGATGGCGGCCGCTCCGAGGGTGGCCGGCGACCAATCCACTCCCACCGCGGTTGCTCCCGCACTCAGATCGGCAGCGGCTATCTGCTCGGTCGCCGCGCAGCGCAGCAGCAGGCCACGGCGGTCGAGGACGAGAGTGGGCAGATGCCAATCCGTGATTGCTCTGGTGTGCAGGTGTGGTGGGATGGTGGCGGTCAACCGGACCCTGCGCCAGTGCGCCCGACCTGTCGGGGCGGCGGTGGTGGGCAGTTTGACCGTCAACACCATGACACCGTCTGCGACGGTGATGTGTGCGAGTTGACGATCGGCAGCGGAAAGCCTGGCCATCACACAGGTCTGCGGCGGTCCCTGCACATCGGTGATGCGTAGGCGTTCGGTGGCCGCGCCGTCGGTGCGGCGGGCGCGCGCCCGGTGACGGGGTCGAACCTGGCCGACAGGGCACTGATTGCGTGGTCCCGGTACGCCAAGGTACGAAGCGTGCCGACAACCTGGCGGGTGGTGAACGAAAACTGACGCGGCACAGTGAATCCGGCAACAGTCATCGGCTACCCCTCCTCCAACCTCGCTGCCGCATCGTCGAGAAGTCGGCGTTGATTCTGTTTCGACCGCAGCCGGTAGAACCGGCCCGAAAACGACGCGAGCAACGCCATGAAGTCATCCATCAACTCCTCCACCAGCGACTTGTCGCCATGCTCCCGCAGGACCTCGACCGTAACCCCGACCACCGACAAATACCTTTCGATCCAGGCGACTCCGAACCGGGCCAACCGATCCCGCCACACCACCCGCACCACCGTGAAGTGGCCTTTGGCGGCGTCGTCGAGCATCCGGTCCAAACCGGCCCGCGTTTCCCTCAAACCAGAACCGCGATCCTTCTACACCCGGTACACGGCCCCGGAAGCGCTCTCGCGCAACATCGACTCCTCATTGGCGAGCGAGGACTCCTGCCCCGTCGAGCCGGACACTCGGCAGTACCACACTTCCACCCGGTCGGCCGGAGCCTTGTGCGGGGCAGGAGGACGGCCGAGGTAGGCATCCAGGTCAGTGCGATCAAACACGCGCTGGCCGGAACCTCTACGCCGGGAGGGCAACCGGCCTTCCGGCGCGGCCTTACGGACGCCCACGACTGACATGTTCAGATACGCCGCGGCCTCACCAATTCGCATGAACGAGAGTAGCAGAAAGAATCAGGGAGTATCATATGTCACATCAACTGTTGCGAGCCCACGCGGTCGGAAACGTCCGCCGAACCGTGGACAGGAGCACCCGGGGGAACTGTCGATGACTCCGACGGACGCGACACGGAAGCGATTCGACTGCAAGGGACTTGAGAACCGCAACCGTCTGCCTGCCGGACCGAAGTACGGCGACGTCATGCACGGCCGCCCGCGCCCGCTCGACATCGGCAAGGACCTTCGGCGATCGAACACGGCCGAGGACGCACTCGGCATCGCGGACGGGCCCAGGGGCGGTCACCGACCAGCCACCCTCGTCAGTCCTTC
The DNA here is from genome assembly GCF_003130705.1 of Rhodococcus oxybenzonivorans. Taxonomy (NCBI): domain Bacteria; kingdom Bacillati; phylum Actinomycetota; class Actinomycetes; order Mycobacteriales; family Nocardiaceae; genus Rhodococcus; species Rhodococcus oxybenzonivorans. Next base: position 3,566,013 of record NZ_CP021354.1, read on the forward strand.
CGCGGCGGCGCGATGGGTCAACACCGAGTTCACTACTGGAGAATCTTGTGAAGACCTGGGAGATACACGTCCCAGGACGGGGCCACATCCGTGTGGATGCGGCCCCGCGGAGGTTTGTCAGACTCCCCGCACGCTCTGGGCTTGCGGACCCTTCTGTCCCTGGCCGACCTCGAACTCCACACGCTGGTTCTCGTCGAGCGACTTGTAGCCGCTGCCCTGAATCTCGGAGAAGTGGACGAAAAGATCAGCTCCGCCATCGTCCGGCGTGATGAATCCGAAACCCTTTTCACCGTTGAACCACTTCACAACGCCCTGTGCCATGCTTCGTCTCCCTGCAGCAACTTGGAGCCGGGACCTCACAGCGAAGTCCCGATCTCATGCATGATCCTGCCAGCATCGGGCACCGGTCACCGGCACGGTTCCACCGAGGACGTCACTACGTCGTTCAATGCGGTCACTCGTCCAAGAGACGGGCAGTGAGTTCCGGCATCAGGTGGACGTCAGGCTGCCGGAAGGGGGCTGGCGGGTTCAGGTATGTTTCCGCACATGAGAGCCGCATCGTGGTTGAGCGTGGCGACCGGGGCGCTGTCCGGCGCCGCCGTTGCCGCAGCGTGGCGGAGGGCATACCTTGCCGATCAGGCAAGGCTCGACGCCGAAGCCGAGCGGGACGCGGCATTGGAGCAAGTTGCCGAAATTGGGCGGACTGCCGTGCAGCAGGTATGCCCACGTCCGCAGAACGTCGACTTCCACGTCCAACGCATCCGGGGAGCGGTCGACCGGTTCCGGCTTCGGAATGTCGGGAGCGGCACGGTCACGGACGTCCGATTCGTCATAGACCCCGCGGAGGAGCAGAACCGCCGCATCCCGACGCCACACTGGCTACAGGACGAGCCGGTGACCTTGCTGCCGAATCAATGGGCTGACTTCGGTGCGAGCGCTCTCACGCTCGTTGCCGGTTCCTGGCGATTAGTCTTTCCGGCGTTTATCACCGTCCTCTGCGAAGAAGGCAGCACACCCATGCGAATAGACCTGCCCACTGCCGGCGTTGCCGAAGACGACACAATCGGCTGACCACTCGATTCGGCTTTCCGACAGACTGCGTCGTCGAGGCCGCCGTCGCCGGAAGCCGATACATGCCGCGCCGATCGATTCACTGGTTTCTGAATACAGAGTATTGTGTACCGTTTGGAATGGAGCTGCTGGTTCATCGCGAGGCCCTGGCCCGCTTCGGGTAAGTCGCTTTCCGACTCGACGCGGACTTGAATCTGCTGACCCCGAGGTTCGGACCGGGATTCCGTCCGAGCTGGCGCGGCAGATCGGAGTCTCACGGGAGAATCTGTCCATCACCTGGCGTGCCTGCGCTGGTGCGGCCTCCGCGGCAACGGTCGTCTGGCAGTTCGCGAGTCCGGACCCACAGTCACGGGAGAAAACCGTGCTGGATGTCAGCGCAATCTCATTCCTCGGCCTCGCCTTTATGTCACTGTCGGCGCCGTCCGATCACTGCTCGGATTCGGCGAGTCCGACCCCTCGGCCGTGGGAATCATATTGGTAGCAGCGAGTTCAGTCATGCTGGTGTTGTCGTCGACGCAGCGCCGTGCGGGCCGAGAGCTGTTCGGCACCGTTGGCTGCTGCTGATTGCGGAGAACCTAGCGGCAACTGCTGCGAGGGCTGACGCCCTGACGACCGACGCTCCGAGACGTCTACTCATAGACGCCACGGTCGATCGTGATCGACCTCGTCACCGAGGAGTGTCAAGAGCAATCACCGGAGCCTTCTGACTCAGGCGCATAATCGCACTCCACGGCCTGTAAGCGTGTGCGCCTGGCCCAAACACCGCTTGTCGAAAGGGTGATTCGACGACGGTGCTTGTCAGAAGCGGGCGGCGACCGCTCCTCGTCAGGTGTATTCGTGAGACTTCCCCAAGCACTTCGTGCAGGGAGCCGCCCCACCAAGCTTGCGGGCCAAGGCGAGGCCAGGCAAGGCCAAAGGTATTTACTTCGATGCGTACCTCATGGTCGATGTCTTCTCCTGCTGCAGCGTCGGCGCGCGTCGGCCGATCCGAACCCGGGCTGCTTCCCGCTGAGATGATGGCTGAAGTTCTCGCTGTGCACGGCATTTCGAACGTAGTACACGGCGATCGGGGAAGGTCGACGACTGTAGAACCGTCTCGACACTGCTCGCCGACCTCGAGGTCACTCGCTTGCACTCACGGCCACGGGTATCGAACAACAACCCCTACTCGGAATCGCTGTTCACGAGCCTCGAATACGGCCGGCGTTCCGCGCTCCGCACGGCCCGGAGGAGCAAGAATTGCATTCCCCTGCATTTTCCCAGCCCCCCGTTCACCTTCAGATCGAAATCCGAAGCCTCCGGGCAACGGCACACCAACTACAAGATTCGAACACATCAGCATTGTTGTCGCCGTCACGATCGTCATCGACTGCGCAAGAGCGCATTTCGTCATACCGTCCTCCGTTCCAGCTCAGGGTCAATCCCGACTGCGGAAGCATTCACCACGCGCCAACAGTCCACACTTCCGCGTCTCCATACTCACGTGGAACTCCCGCCAGGGCTAGTACTGCGCGGACGAGCATCAACCATCGACAGCAGATAGGCGCGGGCCTCGGGCGGGCACAACGACTCCGGGATGCGCGCCGCGCGACCCATGCCGCCATGGATGTAGAGATACACCAATCCGTGTGCGACCTCGATCCTGGCAATCGAGCCGTGCCCAATGACTATCTGGGCCAAAGGATCTTCCAGGAGCATCCCGAAGGAGTTGAAGCCGGTGGCCCACTGGGCGCCCGGGCGCACAGTCGTCCGATTCACGCGCACGATCACCACGAATAACGCAAGTGGAAACCCCACCACAATGACCCCAAATAGGGCGGCCAGTTCCTCTTCACCACTCCACACGGCCACCACCAGTGCCACCGCCACGAACGCGAAGTAGACAATCACTTTCGGACGCCGAAAAACTCGCAACAGGGCCAGACGGGAGAACCGGCTCACGTCACCGGGTTGGGCCGTCCACGTGTACTGCACCGCAGGCACCGAAACATCATCATTGGTGGGCAAAAGAATTACCTCTCTATAGCGAATCGCTGGGAATATGTGCGGGACCGTGGCATACAAGCAGCCAGCGATCCGACCAACAAGTTTCGGTGTCGACAGAGCGACATAATAAATACCCCGTACACACCATCGTGAGGCGCATGGATGATGTAGTCGACCGGGGGGACGGTTACCAGTAGTCGCCGCCGGCGTCATCGCGCTTCTGCCGAGAACGCCCAACAACCATAGACATCGACGGATACACCTCTACCGGGAAGCCCCTGTGGAGGCAGGCTGCCCGAGATCCACCGGCAACGACGCCCACCCGCGCAGAACCCGGGTGTCACGCCGGATTCCCTCACCTGTCGACCGCAAGTGGGGGAACCGGTCGAACAGCGTCTTCAGTCCCACTTCCGTCTCCGCCTTCGCGAGTGATGCACCGAGGCAGTAGTGCCGTCCACCGGAGAACGACAGGTGCTTGCCCGCGTTCTCACGGGTGACATCGAAGCGGTACGGATCCTCGAACAGCTCCGGGTCACGGTTGGCGCCTGCGAGAACCAGAATTACCAACTCGCCCTCCGCCAGAGACACACCCTCGACCGTCACATCGTGTTTAGCCCGACGCGCCGTCAGCTGCACCGGTGATTCCAGGCGAAGCATCTCTTCTACCGCCGTCGGCCACAGCGACGGATCCGCCTGCAGGATCTCGAGCTGGTCAGGGTTGTCCAGGAGTAGCCGGATCCCGCTGCCCAGCAGGTTGACCGTCGTCTCGAAACCGGCGGCCAGGACCAACCCCGCTGTCGCACGGAGCTCTTCGTCGTTGAGCCCGACGCCGTCCTCGGTGGCCCGGATCAGCTCGCTCATCAGATCATCACCAGGATTGCGGCGAAGCTCGGCGAGGTGACCGGCGAGCCAGGTATCGAATCGCTCGAGCCCATCCTCGACACGCGTGAACTGTTCCCACGACAACCCGATGTCGAGACTAGGGGCGGCCATCTCCCCGAACTCGAGCACCCGCTGCCGGTCCCCGTCGGGGACGCCCAGGATCGTGCTGATTACCGCGACAGGAAGCTGTGCGCAGTACTTGTCGACGATGTCGACCTCACGACCGGCTGCCGTCAGCTCGTCGAGGAGGCGGTCCGCCTTCTCCTGCACCATTACCCGCATCCTGGCGACCGCGCGCGGAGTGAATACCGACGCCACGAGCTTGCGGTAGCGGGTGTGCTCGGGCGGCTCGACCGATAGTAGCGACGGCGGCTTCAGCGGGTGCAGCGCTTTCGAGCGGGTCTTGTTCTCGATCCACCGCAGCGGCCTCGGGAGACCGGCACCGAACTCGATCACCCGAAAATCGTCCGAGCGGAGCAGATCATGCACGACGCGGTGCGTGACGGAGATGTTCGCCATCCGCGTCTTCACCAACGGCCCGGCCGCCCGGATCTGCTCGAACACCTGCCGCGGATCCGCCCGCGTAGCAGGGTCGGCGACCAGCATTGCCTGCAGATCACCACGCTGCGCCGCCTTCTTCGCCCCATAGCGCACGACGCCGTGCGCCGCGACCCACCTGATCCAAGCCCTCATCTGCCCCACCCCTTCCGCTGCCCAGTGTGAACCTCCCCAGCCAACAGAAGACCAACACCCCCCTTTTTTGGCTTATCCCGGGCCATGCCTCACAGCCCCCGATCAGCGATCGACTCTCGTCGCCTGACGTCAAGTCCGGTCGCGGATGTTGCGGTCGGATCCGGTGCGTAGTGGCGAAGAAATCGTTTGCCGCAACCGATCCGGGCGGGCATCGAAGGAACCTTCCTGGCGATCGACGCTTGCATGAACCGCCTAAGGTCGGCTGTCCCGTTGGGGGGATTCCCAGGTCAGCCCGTCACAAGCACCCGTTGACTCAAGGCCGCTAGAGCGCCGGCGATTCCCTCACGAACCGCGAGGTCAGTGATGATGCCATTTTCATCGATCATCGTGGGTGTTACCGGCAGGTGGACGCATGCTTCCTCAGCGATCGCGGCACCGGTGTAGTTCAACACCAGTCGCAGTAATGCGTGGGCGTTGGCCGCGTTCGTCGCGTTGGCGGAAACGTTGATCCACGCTGTGGGCTTGTCACCGATCTCGATACCACCGACAGTCCAGTCGAGCAGATTCTTGAACGACCCGGGCAGCGCCCCAGCATATTCTGGAGTGCAGATCAGCAGCGCAGCTGCGCGGTCGATTTGCTGCCGTAGGTGGACTACCGCGGTTCGGCTGCACCGTCAGCGGCGAGTTCGCATCGGGATTGGTCTCGGTGACCAACCCCTCGCCTGGGTCGGCACCGGGATCGACCGGATCAGCCGGATCGAACGGCTCATCGTCTGGCTCCGGACCCGGGTCATAACAGGTATACGGGGCTGGCGGCGGCGGAACCGGTCCCGGATCCCCGGGATGCGCGGCCAGCCATGACGACTCCCACGCATCGTTGTACATCTGTGTTTCCCGTTCGCATCGCTGCGCCGGTGTCTCCGGGGCCCCATACGCCGGTTGCGCGAGCGCCACCACCGGAGCCGCCACCAGTACCGCACACACCAACGCCCGTAGTGCACGTCTCACGATCTCGCCTCTCCCCCGCGGTCCCCCCTCCTCTACAACCACATGACGGGGCCGTAGGCCGCGACGGTGTCGTCGAAAGAGTCACTGGTGGTGGAGAAGGTGACGTAGGAGCGGATCGCGACCGGTCCCATGCACCCATCGATCTTGAGGTGCACGTTCTTCACCGACACCCCGGCCTTGCCGTTCGCCAGTTCCTTCGTCTTGAACGGCACATCCGTGATCGTGCCGGGCTTGAGTGTCGTCGAAACGTTCGGCTGGACCTGGGCACCGAGGTCGGCTTTCGGCCCGGTGGCCGAGATCCCGATCGAGGACCCCACCGAGAGGCCCAGGCCCACCGCAAGTCCCGAGGACACGTCGATGCCGCAGCCCACTTGATACCCGATCTCGAGCGATGCCCCGTTCACCGGCGCATCACCGTCACCGGTGATGTCGGCCTCCGTGCGGTACGAGACGAAGCCTTCCCTGCTGAACTGGGAGGCAGCCAGGTTCGGAACCTGATTGACGATCTCGCCGGTCTTGCGGATGTTCAGTACCCAGCCGTCGCCGGTAGTGGTGGTTTCGAACGCGTCGGGAACCGGATTCGGCGCCGCCGAGCCTGCACCCGCGGCAAGGACCACCGCCCCCACGGCCACCATCGACCCGATACTCAACCGGCGCAGCATTCTGACAGCAACCGACACAACTATCTCCCTCGTGAAACGTGAAACAGGGGGCGGGCACGCCGGATCGATGCCCCACGACCCCCGCACGGCTCCGCGATCGGTAACAGACAAACAACCCCAGCTACCTTCCAGCTGTGACCAGTCACCGCGAATGCAGCCCCGGCGTTCAGGCAAGGAACAGTTGCTAAAGTCATGGGCGGGAGAGGCCACGTCACGCGCATACTCCGGGGGCGAACCCGTCGCACGACGAAGGATCAGAAAGGGTGTGGCTTGTGACCACGGACCAAGAAGTTGTACAGCTTCTGGCGACGCGGCATCCGTTCCACGATCTCGAAGCAATTGACGCCGACCAGTTGAGCGGCGACGAGGCCTCCACCATCCCCCGATGGTGGATCGACGCACAAACGTCGAGCAATCCCGTCGAGGTCGCGCTCCGGGCATGGGAGAACGCGATTCCCGGGCAACTCCCGCGCACCACACGGATCATGCGGGACGCCGCACCCAGCCTCAGACTGTGCCGCGCGACCCTCTCCGAGGGTGGCCGCACCGCCGTGGTTCTGGCCTACATCTTCGGGGAGGCCAACCCCTCGTACTTTCAAGTCGCATACGGACTGGCACCACTGCAGCACAACGAAATACCGTTGTTCACCGCCGGGATCGATCACGGGCTCAGGACGTTCTATACGACCGTGCAGAACGGATTCTTCAACGAGGACCCGATTGGCTTGATGCCAGCTCAAGACATGCCGCGGATTTCGAACTTTGGGGAGGCAGCCGATTTCGAGTACGTCGGGCAATCACGGGACCCGGTGAGCAACGAGGTCCGTTTCGTGGAGATCCCGGAATCCGAACTACCCGACATCGACCAACTCGTCGGCGTCTGCCGCGACGCTTCCGACAACGCAGTCGCTCTGGATACGCGCGATGACAGCGGTCGAGTCTGGGAAATGTGGCACGGAGGTCTCGAACGCGTCGACAAAACCCTTTGGGAGGCGATCGACGAATGGGTAACACGCCTATTCGGCATCGACGACCACTGACAACTGCCCGCATTTGACCTGGCCGACAACTAGAAATTGCAGCGGCGCCCAATACTCCATCTGCGCGGCTAGCTGTTGCGGGTCATGACGTTGTAGACGCCCGGCGGAGAATGGGCTGAGCGAAGGGGACGGGCCTACCCGGCGATGTACCGATATCCCGAGACCCATACTTGCCGGCCTCGGGATTTTCAGATCACCGTACCGACGTCTCGGGCGACGATGTGATCGAGCGCGCGCTCGGCCACGGCAGCGATCGTCATCGACGGGTTGCACGCCGCAGTGTTCCCTGGCATCAGCGCACCGTCGAGCACATACAGCCCCCGCTGGCCGTGGACGCGGCCCTCGAGGTCGCAGACCGAACCCATGGCCGCACCACCGAGCGGATGCCATGTAGACGGAAACAGCGCATTGGTATCGGTGAGAACACCTGCCGGACCGGCGATCTTGTGTACGGTCGGCCCGATGTGACGATCCTGGATTACTGAATCGCCATCCCTCGGCCAGTGTAGGACCGCGTCGTCCGTGGCCGAGTCGTACGCGAAGTGGCCGCGTCCCTCGCTGACCCCATATCCGACCAGCATGGTGCTACGAGCGTCGACACCGAGTGTGGGAATCGACGCCTGGATGACGGTGTGGGCGGACGCCGGATCGTCCCAATTCAAGCTGCCATACACAACGGGTCCGCCCTGCACGGGACCGAATTCTCTTTCCAGGTTGGTCCAGACGTAGATGCGGTCGGCATTGGTGCCCCACCCACCGCCGAGCCCGACCGGCATGTCCGAAATTCTGCCCGCCGCCGCGGCACGCATCAAAAGCCTAGTGGTGCCCATGCTGCCCGCGGCCATCACGAGCGCATTCGTGGTCAAGACTTTGTTCTCGAGTACCTTGCCGGACGTGTCGGTCCGGTCCACATACACCGTCCAACGACCGTCCTTGGCCCGCTCGACGTCGGTCACCTGGTGAAGGACCTCCACCGTTACCAGGCCGGTCGATTCCGCGGCGGCGATGTACGTCACATCCACCGAATGTTTGCCGCCGTTGTTGACCCCGAAGGTGCCGGCACTGTTGGTATACGACGGATTCATTACGCCGCGAAGCTCGTCCAGCGCGTAGTTCCAATCGACCGGCATCGGAATTTTCATCAGCGGGAGTCCCGCACGCTCCACGTTCTGCGCAAACACTCTCGGGGCCAGATAATTCGGGCTGGCGATAAGTTCGTCAGGGGCCACGGCAAGTTGCAGCATTCGCGCGACCCGCGGGTAGTGCACCCGGTTCATCATCGTCCAGTCCAGGTCCTCAGGGAAATGCGAATTGAATACGGCCTCCGACGGCTGCAGGGTCATCCCCTGATAAATCAGAGAACCTCCGCCCACCCCCGCCGCGCACAACGTCGTCATGTTCTCGCCGGGAACCGCCTCGAGCAAGCCGGCATACGGGTCGAACACCGCTGGCTTGCCGAACAACTCCGGAGCGGACTGATGCCAGAGCATTCGCTTATCGGGCGCAAGGGGATCGGGAAACGTGTCTGCATTCGGACCGGTGGGCCAACGAAGTCCACGCTCGAGAACGAGGACCGGGACACCTGCCTCGGCCAGCCGCAAGGCGGTGACTCCCCCGCCGAATCCAGACCCGATCACGATCACGCGGTGATCCTCGCGGATGACCGGCACCCTATTTACCCGGGCTGCTATGCCGGAGGCGGCTCCGGCGATCCGCGGCGTCGTCAGCGCGACGCCCGCGGTGGCAGCGCCAACAAGAAAGGATCGACGATTGAACTCGGACACGGCTTACCCCCAAATGACAGACGGCGATCTACTCGAAAAGAACGCGTCAGGTCGGCACAATCACAGTGCGCGTGGACTATGTAAACCGGACGTGCCCCAGGCGGCGGAGCGCTCTATGCGCCGCCGAGGCGAGGTAAAACTAAACACTGCTGGTCGATATGTCAAGAAATTTCCATGGCGGGTGGGCCGTCACTTCCACGAGGCGGGCATCGATCGATAACGTCATCAGTCCACAAACCCGCGGTGCTCGAACCCGATGCCAAGAAAGCCGAACTCATCTCTCACTTCGACTTAGGCGACGGTGAGGTTTCACGCCGCCTGGCCGGGGCCGACCTCGACAACCCACGTCACACGCCGATCTAGTCGGCTACAGCTGCTTCACAAGATCAACTAGCGAACCCACCTGCGACGCAGGCACGATGAAGGCGGCCGGCAACGAGGAAGGCGTTGACGCGCAGAGGTCTCGTTCGATTCACCCGGATCCGCCTGGGCCCGTTTCACGCCACGTCGACGAGGTCTTACCGATAATCGCGGTAACGTCTATCCTGTCGAGATGCCCACTCCAACAGTCTTCATCACCGGCGCTGCAGCCGGGATCGGACGTTCCACCGCCCTCGAATTCTCCTGCGCCGGATACCTCGTCGGTGCCTACGACATCGACGCGACGGGCCTCGCCTCGTTGAAGGAGGCGATCACGTCCGCCGGTGGGCGCGTCGTCACAGGAGTTCTGGACGTCACCGACCCCGAGCAGTGGGAGAAGCGCCTCAAAGAGTTCGACGCCGAAGCGGGTGGTCGCCTCGATATCCTCGTCAACAATGCCGGCATTCTGGTCGCGGGCCGGTTCGAGGAAATGCCGCTGGAGTTACACAAGCGGCAAATCGACATCAACGTCAACGGTGTCGTCTACGGAACGCACGCCGCCTTCCCCTACCTGAAGGCAACGCCGGGCGCACAGGTGATCAATCTGTGTTCCGCCTCGGCGATCTACGGTCAACCGGAACTCGCCACCTACGGTGCCACCAAGTTCGCCGTGCGCGGCATCACCGAGGCACTCGACCTCGAATGGGCCGAGTACGACATCTCGGTGAAGGCGATGTGGCCGTTGTTCGTCAACACCGCCATGACTGCAGGCGTATCCACGGGCACCACCAACTCGCTCGGTATCAAACTGAGCGCCGACGACGTGTCAGCGAGCATCTTCAAGGCGACTCGTCCCTCGAAGCGGCCGTACCACAAGGTGCATTTCCCGGTCGGCCTGCAATCGAAAGCGCTGTCGCTCGGATCCCGCTTCTCCCCCGCGTGGCTCACTCGTGAGGTCAACCGCAGACTCAGCCACACCTGAGATGTAGCGAAGTTTGTCAAGACGGCAGGGAAGGCGCCGCCGGGGAGCGACCCCGTCGGCGCCTCGTCGCTTCCTCGGCAAGTCTGTGTGGTGAGCGAGCCAAAAAGACGACGGGCGGTCAGACGGGGATCCCTCCCCCCTGCACGAAGCGCTTGGGGGCGTATCCGCGAGTTGACCACCGCAGGAGGGGGTTTCGGCTAGATCGCGTCCGCTTGTCTAGAGTCGAGCGTTGATCGTCGTGATTGCGAACAGGCGCGACATCCATCCGTCCATCGGAAACCAGAGCATGTTGCCGACGCGCTCGAGGCCTCCGTGCCACATTGCCATAGACCCAAGCGTCGTCACCTAGATCCAATGTGACTGCGTTGACCGGGGGTGTCGAGGCAGTCCCAACTCATGGGTTCGGTGGACGAAAACGGTTTCAGGCATAATCATTCAGATCGTGCGGGGGGATGGCGTCAGCGTCGACCGAGCCCGTTCCTGGGAAAGATGCCGGCTTCACCGCAGGACTATCGAGCATGTTCAGTAGTTGCATCGCGTCGCAGTCGGGTGTGCCGGGTACGGCCTGGTATACGACAAGCCGTTGCTGCGTGCCGGAGATGTCGATCGTAGTTCAGTTCCATCCGTCCCACTTTCGGGTGGTCGAACAGTTTGTTCCCAGTGGAGAGGCTGCGGACATCGTGCAGCCGCCAGATTCAGGGAAATTCCTCGCTCCTGGTCTCCAATTCGTCGATAAGCTCCGCCAACTCTCGGTCGTTCGGTGCGATCCCCGCCATCGCCCGCAGATGCGCGACCGCGCCACACGCTATCGAGTTCCATTCCGCGAAAAGCGTTCTGGCTGCGGGGCGGAGGAAGATGTAGCGGATGGTGTTGCGGCGTTCCGGCGACCATTGGTCGATACCCGCGAGGAGGGCGATGCCGGCCGCGTTCGACGCAAGTAGATCGTTGATCCTCGAGAGCACGTAGGCGCGAGACGGGCCGATGGTGTCGAGCAACTGGCATACGGCGAGTCGGACCTGGCGGGGGGGTAGGGGCGGTCCGCGCTCGTCTAGGGCTTCCGGCGTGGGCAGCGAGGCGGAAGAGGTGCTCGCGTTCCTCGTCGCCTAGGAGCAGTGTCCCGGCGAGTGCGTCGACGACGACCTCGCTCGGGTTGCGCGCGCGCCCTTGCTCGAGGCGAGTGCAGTAGTCGACGCTGACCCCCGCAATCGCGGCGACCTCTTCGCCGAAGTCCGGCGGTTCTGCGAGCACCGGTTGCGGGTGGCAGCGCGATATCCGACGGTTGCACCCGAGCGCGGCGTGAGCGCAGGAACATGCCGATTTCCGTCTGGGACATACCGCCATGGTGTCATGGCACACTCGCTGCCGCGGCAACCGTTCCGCCGGGGTGTGTGACACCCAGGCGCGGCGCTCCCTCGCTGAGATGACGCGTTCGGACAATTACTCCCAGCAGCGTCCCATCACCGGTGCCGCGTTGAAACGTCGGTGGCGGATGTTTCCAAATCAGCCAAGGGAGACGCCAAGCTTGTCTGCCATTACCCGGATCATGTGCTGCACCCCGATCTCGTTCCGGCCGATCACCATATGGTCATGCTGGCCGTGGCGAACGCCTTGGCCGCACTGGGGCAGCATGGCGAAGTCCTCATCGCGCACCGCGGCGTGAACTTGGGAGAAGATGTCGGCATACAGTTCTCGTTGTTCGTCGGTGGTGGCGGGGTATCGAGCCATCCAACTGTGCCGCACAGTACATCGTGTCGCGGAGTTCTCCGGAAGGATGTCGATCACTTCGACGCCCACTGGGCTGTTGGCGAGAACAAGGTTGGGATACACCCAATAGATCACACCCATTTGCTGCGCTGGATCCCAATTCTCTGCTGGCTCGGCACCTTCCAGGTCGGTGATCCAATTGAAGGGAAATCCGACTCGGTGGTGAGCGCCGAACTCGTCATAGACGTGTGTGTTCGCCAACGTGTTCATCCCGATGACGCTCTGGCCGTGCACGAAAGGGAAGTGGTAGCCCTCGGCGAATGCCTCGAGGGCTCCCTTCCAGCTGACTTCTGAGGTGAGGATTTTCTCGTCGTGATAGCCGAAGGTCTGGTAATTCCATTGGGCTAGTTCAGGTCCCATGCTGCCCAGATGAGCGTCGAGGTCGATCTCAGCGCCCGCGGTCAAGACTGCCCAGACGAACCCGTGTCGTTCCTCGGAGGGCAATTCGACGAGTCCGTACCGGTCTCGATCGATGTCGTCGAAACCCTCTTTACCGGGAACTCCCCTGAGTCGCCCATTCGAGTCGTAGACCCACGCATGGTAGGGGCAGGTGAAGCGGCGTGCATTGCCCGATCCACAGGCGGGCATGGCACCACGATGGCGGCAATAGTTGAGAAAGACGTGCGCCACACCGTCCCGGTCACGGGTGATCAGTAGAGAGTCACCAATCACCGAGCGCACCACGTAATCGTGCGGCTGCGGTATCTGGGCGCTCGCGATCACCGCGAGCGGAGTGCGGCGGAGGATCTCGGACTCTTCGACCTCGGCGAGCTTGTCGTCTCGGTAGTAGTTGAGGGGAACGCGCAGTGTCGAAGGCGCCATATCGGTGGTATTGGCCAAGGCGAGGTCGAGACCGCGCCGAGTCAACTCATGGTTCAACGGCGTAGGAGTGTCGGTTCCAACGGTCGAAGTCATCGGGCTGTCCTCGCTATTCGGTGAATGGTCTGAGGCGATGTCACCAATCGACCTTGACCATACACACATACCGGCTTGTGTATAGTCAATTGCGACATGTGGCCGACTACCATGCAACTCAATGGCACACGAATCGGTCTGGGGATAACAGTGCGAACCCATGGGTGGGGCGGAGCCGCGCCGTCGTCCGACGACGAGGCCGTCGCCCGAATCCTGCGCGCAGCCGGCGAGATCCTCGACGAGGGTGCCGACGAGGTCACCATCCTGCAAGTCGCCAAACGGTTGGCCGTCACCCGCCCGACTGTCTACCGCTACTACTCGAGCACCGACGAATTACTCGAGGCCACCGCTGCGCATGCTGCGGACGACTTCCTGCGTGGGCTCGCCTGTTCGGTCGAGGGAATCACCGACCTGACCGAAGCGGTGATCCAGGCATTGGCCACCACTGTTGAACGCCTCCACGCCAATCGGCGTTTCAGGGTTCTCTTCAGCGATGATTTTCGCGGGAAGGTCATCCCGAAGGTCACCTCGGCGTCGGCTGTCGAACTCGGACGATCCATTGTCGACGAGTTCGAGGTCGACTGGAGCGGGTGGGGTGAGCGAGATAAGAACGAGCTCGTCGAGCACATGCTGCGGACGTTGCAATCGTTCATCCTCGACCCGGGCGACCCACCTCGATTGGGAGATGCCCTGCGCGATTATCTTCGCCGGTGGGTTGTCCCGGTGTCATTCACTGCGCCGCCACCCCTTGCAGGATCTCGTCGCCACAGGTAGCGACACGCTACCCTCGCCGAACTCTTCGACCCCATGTCAGCGGTTTCGTCGAGTGCGCCTCCGATCCGGCGGCCGGAGATATCCTGAGAGGCAGGTCATCGAGAGGTGTGTGAATGATACCGACCGCCGAAGGCGGCTTTCCTGTCGACGAGATGTCGCTGTATTCCAGTCAGTCCCGCGTGGGGGGACGGTCTGCGGATTCCAGCCTGACAGCTCCATCGGCCACTCGCGGCCCCGTCGGCAACCTTCCTCACGAACTGACCAGTTTCGTCGGACGTCGCCACGAGCTGGCCGAGTCGAAACGGCTGCTGTCGGCTTCTCGTCTGGTCACCCTGACCGGTATCGGTGGGGTGGGCAAGACGCGGCTCGCGTTGCGCTTGGCACAGACGGTGCACCGGCAGTTCCCCGACGGCGTGTGGCTGGTCGAACTGGGAGAACTGCGAGACACGTCGTTGCTCGCCGACGTCGTTGCCGCGGCCCTGGGTGTGCGAGACAGGTCGGCGCGGCCGGTGCGGGAGGTGCTGGTGGACTTCCTCGACCTGAGGCGTCTGCTCCTCGTGATCGACAACTGCGAGCAAGTGATCGATGCAGTAGCCGCGCTGGCCAAGACGCTGCTCAGGGCGTGCCCCGAGCTGAAGATTCTCACCACGAGCCGTGAACCCCTCGGTATCGGCGGTGAGGCGGCGCTGCGGGTTCCTCCCCTAGCAGCGCCGGATCCGGACCGTCCGTCCTCATTGCAGGGTCTTCCCGGATACGACGCGGTGACGTTGTTCACCCAACGAGCGACCTCCTCGGTGCCGGATTTCAGGCTGACCGACGACAACACGGGGGCGGTAGCCCGGATCTGCGCCCACCTCGATGGGTTACCCCTGCCCATCGAACTGGCGGCGGCGCGCCTGCGGGCGATGTCCGTCGAGCAGATCCTGCAGCGGTTGACCGACCGCTATGCCTTGCTGACCCTCGGTGACCGGGCCGCACCGAGTCGGCAGCAGACATTGCGGCTGTGCATCGACTGGAGCCATGATCTGTGCACACCACTCGAACAGCAGTTGTGGAGCCGGCTGTCCGTGTTCGCCGGCACCTTCGAGCTCGACGCGGCAGAAGCAATCTGCGGCACCGACATCCCTCATAGCGAACTACTCGACACAGTGGCCTCCCTGGTGGACAAATCGATCCTCATCCGAGAGCAGCCGGGCGCTGTTGTTCGGTTTCGGATGCTCGAGACCCTGCGCGACTACGGCCGCGAGAACCTGCGCCAGGCAGGGGGCGAGGGTGAACTACTCCGACGGCACCGGGATTGGTATCACCAGTTGGTGGTAGAAGCCGAGGCCCACTGGATCAGCCCTCGGCAACTCGACTGGATCACCCGGCTTGCGCGAGAACAACCGAACCTGCGTGAGGCAATGGAATTCTGCATATCCGAATCCGGCGATGCACAGCCTCGTGCAGGACTGCAGATCGCTGTCGCCCTGTATCGGTTCTGGCTCTCGCGAGCTCTGTTCAGCGAGGGCAGGCGGTGGCTCGACCGCATCCTTTCCACCTCGGCGAGAACGCCGAGTACGGATCGAATGAAGGCCCTGTATGCCGCCAGCGTGTTCACCGAAATTCAAGGCGATCTTCCTGCGTCGAAGGCCTTGGTCGAGGAGAGCTACGCCCTGGCTCAGGAGATGAACGACCCGATCTCGCGTGCACTCGCCGCCCACGCCGACGGACTCCTCGGACTGTTCAGCGGCAATATTCCCCGGGCATCCGCACTCCTGAACGAGGCTTTGGAGATATTCGCATCCAGCAGTGACCTGTCGCGACGACTGGAAATTCTCAATGGACTCGGGTTGGCCTACGCCTCGCTCGACGACATGACCAAGGCAGTCGAGCGCTACGAGCAAGCTCTGGCGATCACCAGTGAGCATGGGGAATCAGCCTACCGTTCACATTCACTCTGGGCTTTGGGCCTCGTCGTATGGCGGCAGGGCCGCGTGGAGCAGGCGCGGGAGCTGTTCGAGGAGAGCCTTCATCTGACCCGCCTCGTCGACGACCCGCTGACTGGCGCCACCTGTTTGGAATCGCTCGCGTGGATTGCGGGTGTCGACGGGCAGGCTCACCGCGCCGCGGTGTTACTCGGTGCTGCGGAAGCATTCGGACGCTCCGTCCAGAGCACCACAATGCTGCTCCCCCGCCTTTACAGGTACCACGAAGACTGCGAGCGATCCGCCCGTGAGACCCTCGGCCGAAAAGCGTTCGACGCAGCACGCAGTGCGGGACGAACAATGACCTTCGCCGAAGCAGTCGCCTACGCACTTGACAACACGGCGCCCGACAAAAATTCGTCGACCAGAGAACCTACCTCCCTGACCAAGCGGGAATGGGAGGTCGCCCGACTGGTGGCTCGGGGAATGACCAACAAGGCCATCGCCGCCGAACTCGTCATCGCCCAGCGAACGGCTCAGGGCCACGTCGAGCACGTGCTCGCCAAGCTCGGATTCACTTCCCGCGCGCAGATCGCGGCATGGGTGGTGGGACACGGCAGCCACGGGTGAGGGTAGGTCGCCCTCGATGTGGATCGACCAACGCTGTGCACCTGATCGGTGATCCAGCCGAGCTTCGGCAAGAAGTTCGAGCGCGGCGTGTGACGAACGCAGATCCGAGCAGGTTCCTCCCGAGTGCATATGCATTACGAGCACGTGACAGTCACTGCTCATCGATGCTGTGATGCGCCTCAGCGGCGAAGCGCCCCGCTCAAAATCGCCAACCCTAGGTCGCCTGTTTGGCGACGTCGCTACAGGCCCGTGACAGACGACGGAATCCATCGATGCCACTGCCCAGAACGCGAGGATCGCTATCCCGCGGGCCGCAAACTGGTCAAATCGCTTCCCCTTTTCCGGATGTCGCTGTAAATGACATCACTCCCCTTCGTCCGGCTCATTCGGATGACCCGATCGTGGGATGTCGGGAAGTCGTAGGCCCCACATGTCGAGATAGAAACGGCTTCACATTTCACATCCTCCGGCAATCGGACGGACCTGGTGTGCAAGCCATCCGACGCCCAAGGGGGCGACAGCACTGCCGACTCTAGCCAGGATCGTCGTGTGGTCATCGGGCACCTCGAAGCCGTGGGCGAGTGGGTTCTGGAACGCGATCGTCAACTGCTGTAGTTTCGGGCCGATGTACTCGTCGACGTAGGAAGCGTTCCCGATGTACTTGGCTCGGTCAGGGATCGGCTCGGCGGTGTTGTCCACTGCGAGGCCGGCGTATAAGTGCGCGTCCGGATGCCACAGCTTGTAGCGGGCGGATTCCGCCGAGTGCCAGCCGAACCACCAGTCCCACATCGCCGCCGTGACGCCCGGCATCTCGGTGTGCACGGCCACCCACACCTTGCCCGAACTTGCCCTGCCATAGCCGGTCTCGATCGGTGAAGAACCGGTCGCGGCGAGTTCGGTCTGCAGTGTCGAGACTTCCGGGATTTCATGCGCGGGAGTCGGCGGGCCGGCGTAGGCCGCGGCAACCGAAGGTGTAGCGGGCAACGTCCGATCCGCCATGAACTTCGCATACGGCCTCGCCCAATCCTCAGGCGAGTAGCCGCGATAACGGGCGGCGGACACCGGCCGCGCACGAGCCGCGCCCGCTCTCAGGCCCGCGGCCCCAGTCCCACCCACGAGAACTCCGAGAACAAGGGCCGCACGGCGGGTCACACTCGCATCTCTCAACATCCGTTGTGAGTACGCCCCTGGTGGGAGCGCGTACCGAGTTGACTAAGTTCTCGCCTGGACAGCACACTGCGCCCGCATCAGTGGGGCACCGACGCATCTGCTGACCGACAATCCCGAACCGTCACGATAGATCGGATCGCAGGCCTCCCCTTCCGCCACCCCGAGATCGTCTCCGCAGGAAGACATTACCGCTACGTAATGACACCTGTGGACCTTTCGACCCGGGATCGAAGGGCGGCGCCGAGCACACGGTCAAGATCGCGACGGAGGGTTTCGTGCCGACCGAGGCGAACCTGCTCGAGGAATACCCGAGTTTCGTCGAAATCCTCGACGCCTGTGAGCGGTGGTGCGAGAAGGTCAACGCCCGCCCGCACGGCGCGGTCAGGGCCGCCCCGGCCGCACGATAGGCGACAGAATTCAATCGGCAGCACGTGCTGCCCGGAGACCCGCATCTGGTCGCCCTCGACGAGGGCGCACACCGCTGGCTGACCGACGCCGCCGCGGGCGGCGTCGTCCGGATCCGCCACAAGATGACCGGGGCATTCGAATTCGCCCACATCCTCGGGCGCGGGACGGGTCGATCAGGCATTGGCCGTGGCCGCGGCGGCGGGCCGGTTCGGCGACGAGGACCTCGCTCGATCCCTCGACCACCTTTCCGCCGAACAACCGGACCGGTGGTGGTGGCCGAGACACCACGCCCATGTCATCGTGACCAAGGGCGTTTCACAACGCCTCGACGCCGGACCAACCACACCGGTCACCTCCGGTCTTTACGACCACACATCCGGAATCTTGATGTCGACAGATCCAGAGATCCCATGTCCGTCGGCCCGGACTTCCTCGTCTTCGTTGACGCGCTGTCCAAGTCGACGCGTACCCAAATTCTGCTGAGCTCGAGGTCCGTCCTGGGCTATCCATCCGTGCTGGCAGATTAGATCGGAGTTTCATGACAAATCTCTCGAATCATTTGGTGGCCTGCGCGGATGCTGTCTCGTGTGGCGGTACCCGAGCGCGGGCACTCCCGGCAATGTCGCCGCCGTCACCCGACACAGACCAGCACACCCACGACCGCCACCGCAACCAGCGAAGCGCCGCCGCAGATCAACCACGCCCGCGTCGCCAGCTGCCGCCACCGCTCGCACCGCTCGTCCACGTCCACATCTACGTCCGAGCCGCTCAAATTCGGATCGGACGCTCGGGACGTCGAGAGGCGGCGAACCTTCGCGTCCGCTCGCGCCGCCACACCGAACGCGACGGGCACCATCAACAGTGCAGCCACCAGCAGACCCACCATCGCGCCCATGCCCGTCCCGAACACTGCCGTTCCTCTCATACCCACAGGCGCCGTCACAGGTACCGCGCATTGATCACAGGCCAGGCGGCACCCACAGGCACAACCACGCCGCCCCCGTCAGCTCCATCGCTGCATGGCCGCCGCCCCGCGTCTCACTTCGCAACGCCAGGCATCGGCGGGAGACCATGAAGCGCCGCGGGCTACACGCCGGGCATCGGGAACTTCCACACCGCCACCACAATTGCGCCCATGATGAGTGCGGCGTACAGAACGGTGCCAACCACACCGACCCGCAATGTATTCAGCAGATTCGAGCCCAGGTTCTCGGTGATTCGTGCCATGACATCTCTTCTCTCACGTGCAAATATTCTCGACTGCCACATCGACGGTGGCGTACGGCCTACCAGCTACCTTGGACCGTCTTCGACACCTGCACATCGGCCGAACTACCTACACCCATACCCGAAATCAGGTCTGGAGGTTTGGGTCCCGGTATAGGTTGGCAACCCAACATCCCCGAACGCCAGGCTTCTCCGAAGAATTGAGCTGTGTTATACGTCACACACCGGGGTAGAACCTCGAGGCCAGTCGTTTTCCCGCGGGTTCTCACGAATCGTCGACATCACACTTACCGGTCGGTTTCCGAGGTGCGCCGAAAATAGTGCAATGGCGTAGATCACACTCCCTGGACTTCCGGGCGTCGGCTCTCGAAAATCATTGTTGCGCTGCTCGTTACTACGTGCAGATTGTCCGTGTAGCGCCCCCGCCCGCTGATATACATCGTTGGCGGGGGCTGCGCTTGGCTGCGCCGCCACATCACCCCTTCACCGGGCGATCAGTGGCCCGCCCGCAGTGCGCCAGTGGACGAGGCCGCCGCTCATGTTGACCGCGTCGAACCCGTTCTCGACCAACAAGTTCGCAGCACCGGCCGAGCGGATTCCGCCAGTGCAGAAAGTGATGAGCAGGCGGTCATCAGGGAACTCCAGGCACCGATCGAGGAATTCCTCCAGTGGCGCATGCACGGCGCCGGGGATGTGGACCCGATTCCACTCGAACTGGCACCGGACGTCGACAACGAGCGCGCCATCTTCGACGAGGCGAATCGCCTCCGCGGCGCTGACCGTCGGCGGCCGGTACAGGTAATGTCGAAAACTCATGCGCTGTGAGCCTCTTGTCGCAGGTTGACCATCGTGAGGGGGCCGCTGAGCACGGGCACGAACGCACCGACGCGGGTCCGGGTCGTCAGACCGCGACCGAGAAGTGCCGTGACAGCGACGGCCAGTAGAGCGCACCGTGGATCGGACCGAGGACGCGAGCCAACGTGGCGTCGTGCACGGTGCCGAGGTTGATCAGCAACGCGAGGACACTCACGGTCTCGAGCGCCGAGAGCGCAGCCAGGGCGCGCAACACCCCGGTCATGTGTAACCCGGCCCGGGCCGCACGATCATGAGCACGACGACAACCACCCACAGCAGGTTGAACAGGCCGGTCACCATGCCGAGGCGCCGAAGGCGGCCTCCGTCGCCGGTTGCGGTGAGCGCATGCTGCTGCATTGGGGCGATCTGCAGGGCGAGCAGTCCACCGGCAAGGGCGGTGAGCACCATCGCAACCACCACCCAGACCTCGCTCGTGCGGCCTTGCACGGAAGCGAGGACCAGTCCGACGAGCGGGACCGCGAGCGCCAGGGCCCCGTAGACACGGGTGATCCGGTGCAGCACACGGGCGGCGTCGATGCTCCGCTCGACCTGCGTCGCCCCACTTGCCGGGGCGGTCACCGGCGCGTATCGGGGGAATAGGCTGGTGGTCACCGCGACCGGACCCACGAAGAGGATACCCGCCACGACATGGACGGAAAGCAACAGCGATTCCATAACCTTCAGCCTAACTGAAGGTTGGCGATTGGGTCAGTCGGTGGCCGACATCACCCGCAACATGTGCACCCGCAGGGCCTCGGTCAGCTCGGGATGCTGCGCGGCGAACTCCGCGTCGAGTCGGGCAACCACCTCGGCCGCCCGAGCCAGCAGTGATTCACCCTCCGCCGTGACCCGCAGAGTGGATGCAGCCCCGGCGTGCGCAGTCCCGTCGTCGACCAGCCCGGACTCGACGAACGCCGCGACCGCCGTGTGAGCGCTCTGCACAGTGATGCGGGACCGCCGAGCGAGCTCGCTGAACGAGATACCCGGCGTTCCGCGAATGTGCCCCAACAACCCGTACCTGCGGGTGGTCAACCCGAGCGGCTTCAACCCCTCGGCGAACGCGGCATCCCACACTCGGCCCACCGTCAGCAGCGCGACCGTGGGACTGAAAGGTGGAAGCTCCGACATGGGAGAAGGCTACCCATCGAACTCGATTGCGCTCGGCATGCTCCGTTTCACGCCACGTCGACGAGGTCTTACCGATAATCGCGGTAACGTCTATCCTGTCGAGATGCCCACTCCAACAGTCTTCATCACCGGCGCTGCAGCCGGGATCGGACGTTCCACTGCCCTCGAATTCTCCCGCGCCGGATACCTCGTCGGTGCCTACGACATCGACGCGACGGGCCTCGCCTCGTTGCAGGAGGCGATCACGTCCGCCGGTGGGCGCGTCGTCACTGGAGTTCTGGACGTCACCGACCCCGAGCAGTGGGAGAAGCGCCTGAAAGAGTTCGACGCCGAAGCGGGTGGTCGCCTCGATATCCTCGTCAACAATGCCGGCATTCTGGTCGCGGGCCGTTTCGAGGAAATGCCGCTGGAGTTACACAAGCGGCAAATCGACATCAACGTCAACGGTGTCGTCTACGGAACGCACGCCGCCTTCCCCTACCTGAAGGCAACGCCGGGCGCACAGGTGATCAATCTGTGTTCCGCCTCGGCGATCTACGGTCAACCGGAACTCGCCACCTACGGTGCCACCAAGTTCGCCGTGCGCGGCATCACCGAGGCACTCGACCTCGAATGGGCCGAGTACGACATCTCGGTGAAGGCGATGTGGCCGTTGTTCGTCAACACCGCCATGACTGCAGGCGTATCCACGGGCACCACCAACTCGCTCGGTATCAAACTGAGCGCCGACGACGTGTCAGCGAGCATCTTCAAGGCGACTCGTCCCTCGAAGCGGCCGTACCACAAGGTGCATTTCCCGGTCGGCCTGCAATCGAAAGCGCTGTCGCTCGGATCCCGCTTCTCCCCCGCGTGGCTCACTCGTGAGGTCAACCGCAGACTCAGCCACACCTAGAATCGCGTGCTCGGCGCCGGTTTCCGTTCGACGCGGGAGGTGAACCTCTGCCCGGCCGGAATCCGGCGCGACCACGCGGATCTACCCTACGGAAGTCGGGTAGTGCTACTCATGTCTCGCGCAGAGTCAACCGCCAAACTGGGTTGCATGACTCCGACACCGACACCCAGAACGACGACCGCCTTCTTCGTTCAGGCGGGTATCGCCTTTGCCATCAGTTTCGCGGGATCGCTCATCGGAATCGCCTACCTGCCCATCGATCCGTGGCAGCGTGGCTTTCTCTGCATGACGTTGCTGTTCCTGGTGACGAGTACGTTCACGCTCGCCAAGGTGGTGCGTGATCATCAGGAGGCGTCGACGGTACGCGTTCGCGTGGACGAGGCGCGGCTCGAGAAGTTGATTGCCGAACACGACCCGTTCAAGGCGGTGGCCTGATCGCGCCGAGATACCGTTCACTCACCGCACAACACCGGCCGCGACTCGCTATGCTCCGGCGATGCACTCTGTGAGATCGTCGATCGCCGTACGCTCGGTCGTTTCACTCTGCGCAGTGATCATCAGCGCGGGAGCCCTTCCCGCGCATGTTTCGGCGCAGCCGCCAAGTTCCGTGAGCACAGCATGTGGTGAGGCACTGACGAAGCCGGAGCTCGCGCGGATCATCGAACTCTCCGACCTGTCGACTCTCCCGGACACCCCGTCACTGGAACGCCTCGAGGACGAGGTAACCCGTCACGCGGAGATCACCGCCGTTCTTGTGCGCCATCACGATCGGCGCGGACTGTTCTCCCTCGGACTCGACGCGGTGGAACACTCTGCGGTGATGCCTCTGCAGCGCGACCCCACTGCGTTCGCGGATCGCCGATGGGCACCTGCGATCAGTTCGGATCTGCTGCGCCGGTATCTCCGCAACCTGCATGCCGAGTTCACGGGCACGGCCGTCGAGCCACAGTGGGAGCGGTACTTCTCGCTGTCGAAGCAGTGCTCGCTGAGTCCCGCCCGTGTCGCGATGGTGGGGTACAACGCGCACATCACGATTGATCTGGCACGGGCAGTTGCGTCTTCCGGCACCGCCGCTGATGACATTCCCGACTACTACGAGATCGTCGATTCCATTGCTCGCGACGGCGACACCATCGTCTCCCGTACCCAAGAAATCTACGGTGCCGATCTCGGGCCTCTGTGGCGGTTCTACTTCGTCGGCGAGGGTCTCGATCGCCTGGCCGGATCCGATGTTCCCTCGGATCTTCTCCTACGCGCTGCGGACAGCGGTTACAACACTGTCACTCTCGCCAATGGCTTCGCATTGCAGTCACCCAACTCGGCGACGGTCGCTGAGGCGGAGATGGCGGCGCTGGTACAGGCAACCGACGCCGCACTGGGAGTCCTGTCCGATTTCGGTGGGCTCTAACGCGTAGGGCCCTCCTCACCCCACTGTCGTGAATTCCCCCGCCGCGGACCATCTCTGCCGTTCGGCGGCGAAGGCGACGGTCTGCCCGGCGCGGAATTCCCTGATCGAATCGGTGTGCGCGCTGAGAAACCGCTCATGATCGGCGAGCGAAAATGTGCCGTCGGTGATGTCGATGCCACCCCCGCGCCCTGCCGCGACGTCAGACCGCAGATCCATCAGTTCCTCCGGTTCCACGGGGTACCAGGAGATCCGGTCGAAGAAGCGAAGCAACCATGGAGTTCCGTCCTCGAACGGACCGGACTTCTCGGGGTGGCGGTGGTTCCACACTTGGGTCGTGCGGCCGACGAACTGGTATCCTCCGGGTCCTTCCATTCCGTAGATGCACAGGTACGCCCCGCCGATCCCGACCGCGTTCTCGGGGGTCCAGGTGCGTGCCGGGTTGTACTTCGTTGTCACGAGCCGATGACGCGGGTCGAGGGGAGTCGCCACGGGCGCGCCGAGGTAGACATCGCCGAGACCGAGCACCATGTATTCGGCGCCGAACACGGTGTCGAATACGTCGTCGACACTGCCGAGACCGTTCATGCGGCGGATGAATTCGATGTTCCACGGGCACCAGGGGGCGTCGGCGCGAACTCCGTGCATGTACCGCTGGATTGCTTCCCGGGTCGAGGGGTCGTCCCAGGACAGCGGCATCCGAACGGACCGACTCGGAACGACGAGCTCGTTCGCCGCGGGCAATGCGTCCTCCGCTTCACCGAGCAATCCCATGAGCCTGGGAATGGGCAACACATCCGGATCGACCCGGACTTGCAGCGAACGGATCCCCGGGGTGAGGTCCAGAAGGCCGGCCGGCTTCTCGATCTCGAGCCGCTGATGCAGCGCGTGGGCCCGGGCCCGAAGAGCAAGATCCAGGGTCATGTCACCGTATTCGACCAGGACATTGTCGTCGCCGGATCGACGGTAGGTGACGGCGGTGTCACCGTCGCGGCGGGCGATCACGCCGTCGTCGCCGTCACCGGTAGTGGAGAACACCGAGGAGTGCGCAGCGCGACGGGCAGGACCGAGCGCGCGGGTCGACGCCGCCCTACTTGCTTTGATGGGTACGAATCGCACCGTGTTGCCCGGGGCCAGTTGGCCCAGCTTCCATCGTTCCGCCGCGACCACGGTGACCGGGCAGACGAAACCCCCGAGGCTCGGTCCGTCGGGTCCCAACAGGATCGGGGTGTCCCCGGTGAAGTCGAGTGCGCCGACGGAATACGCGTTGTCGTGAATGTTGGACGGGTGCAGTCCCGCCTCGCCGCCATCGGTCCGGGCCCAGTCGGGTTTCGGACCGTTCAGCCGCACCCCGGTGCGGTCCGAATTGAAATGCACCTCGTAATCGGTTCGGTACAACATGTCGATGTCGGACCGGGTGAAGAATTCGGGAGCGCCGTGTGGCCCTTCGGTGACCGCGATCTCCCAACGTCGGCACATCGCCGGAACATGTTCGGCGGGAATGCCCTTCACGGACCCGTTCACGTCACCGATTGCGAGGATGTCACCCTTTCGCAGAATCCGGCCCTGGTGACCGCCGAATTTGCCGAGGGTGAACGTCGAGGCGCTCCCGAGGTAGTCCTCGACCTCGAGACCGCCCTGCACCAGCACGTAGATGCGCAGTCCGGGACCGGACACGGTACCGACGTCGAGCACTCCCCCAGCCGGTACGTGTATCGGGCGCCATTGCGCCGCCAGGACACCGTCGACGGTGACCGGTGCCGGTGCACCCGTCACACACACCACCGTGTCCTTGTCGAACTGCAGGGCGGGACCTGCCATGGCGCACTCGAGTCCGGCGGCGCCCTCGTCGTTTCCGAGCGCACTGTTGCCGAGCCGGAAGGACAGATCGTCCATGGGGCCCGACGGCGGAACCCCGATGTGCCAGTAGCCGGTCCGGCCCGGAAAGTCCTGCACCGTGGTGAGCATGCCCGGCCGCAGCACGGTGATTTTGCCGGTCATCGTCGGACCCCCGTCGGGCGTGTCACGATCATGCGCACCGGTGTCGGATCGAAACCGTTGCACGGGTTGTTGATCTGCGGGCAATTGGACACCAGAACCAGAACATCTCGTTCCGCGCGCAGTGCGAGCCGCTTGCCGGGGGCCGACAGGCCGTCGACGATTCCCAGTGTCCCGTCCGCCTCGACGGGAACGTTCATGAAAAAGTTGATGTTCGACACGAGGTCGCGCTTGGCTATCCCCCACTTGGAACCCTCGGCGAGAAAGTTCTCCACGCACGCGTGCTGGTGTTTGGTGTGGTGGCCGTAGCGCAGCGTGTTCGATTCTTGCGAGCAGGCTCCGCCGACGGTGTCGTGGGAGCCGACTTCGTCCGCCACCAGGGTCATCAAGGCGTCGTGGTCGTCGGATCTCAGGACACTTCCGGTGGTGAGGAAGAGGTTGCGCTGTGCAGACACGGTCGCGGCCGCCGAGTACCGCTGCCGGTGGTCGTCTGCGGCGTACACGAGGGTGTCCACGGCCTGATTGCCGTACAGGTCGACGATGGTGAGGACGTCACCGGCCTCGACGACGGCGGACCACGGCCCGCGGGCCCCGACTTCTTCGTCCAGGACGACCGTTCCCGGTACCAGGGCGGCGGTGTCGATGCTGGTGGTCATGCCTGCTCCTGCCCCTGCGACTGCGCGGCAGCCCAGATGTCTTCTGTGTTGAGGAATGCCCGCCGGTATTCCGGTTCGGCTGCTGCGGGTTCTTCGATGCGTCTGCCCGACCACGCGAGTACCTCGAGCGCGGTCGTGTCGAAGGTCGGTGACGGGTCCAGCGGGTGAGCGGTATTCGCGATCAGGACGACGAGTGGGAGATGCAGAACCAGTTCGACCACTGCGCCCGGTCCCGCCGAACCGATGCTGTTCAGGGAGCCGTCCGCGCCGACTCGTACTCCGTGGAACAACGACAGTGACGGTGGCAGATCACGTCGGTCGAGCCCGTGTTTCGCAGCGGCCACCGTGAAGAGTTCGCGGCCTGCCGGTGACGGTGAATGCAACGAACCGTCACCGTACTTCGCAGCGTTGGACGCGAGCGACGTAGTGCCGCACAGCGCGTCGTGGTGTCCGGATGTGTCCGCGACGACCGTGGCGAGCAACCTGCCTTGATCCGACAGCAGCGGATGTCCTTCACCGATATATGCCTGCCACGGCACTTTGACCGTGTCGGCGACGTTCAACCGCTCCCACGGCGCGTCTGCGCGGAACAGCAGAAGGTGTGCGCAGGCCAACCCCTCCACATCTCGCAACCGCACACGTGTTCCGCGTTCGAGAACCTTGCTGGTGTATCGGCCGCCTGGAACCGTCTCGGCCCACGTCAGGGCCGCCGGGTCGACATCGGCCGGGGGCGCCGGCCACGCCGATGCCGGGACCACGGGCATCGATCCGGTGATCGCGCCCGCCTGGGCGCGCGCGTGTTCTTTCGCGGCAGTGGTGGTCGAGGTATCCACTGAGGTCATGTCAGGCTCCGATCGTGACGGGGTTGGGGGTGCTGCGGCCGCGCGGGAAGCACAGAATTCCGAGTCCGATCACAGCGGCGACCGTGACGGGTGCGGCCCACCGCAGAAGCGGGTAGGCACCGCTCGGGTCGAAGACCTCGGCTCTCGGCCACGAGAGGTTCACCACCATGAGGGCGCCGTAGCCGACAGCCAGAATGTTCACGGGTAGGCCGAGTCGTCCCAGCGAGAAAAGACTCCGGCCGTCCGCGTCCACCTGCGGACCACCGTGCGGCCAGCCCTTCAGGCGGCGAACCAGGAGGGGCACCGTGACCATCAGATACGCGAGGTAGATCAGGATGATGCAGACACTCGACAAGGTGGCGAAGATCGCGGAGTTTCCGACGTTCACCGCGAGGATCCCAATGCAGACGACACCGATGAGGACGGACGGTGCGATGGGAGTTCCTGTGCGAGCGTTCACCTTCGAGAGCATCTGCGAGGCGGGCAACCGACCGTCGCGGGCCATCGAAAAAACCAACCGCGACGCCGCCGTCTGAATGGCGAGTGTGCAGACAAACACGGCGACCGCGACATCGGCCAGAAGCAATGTGCCCCAGGGCGAACTGAGAATCGACGACAACACGTACGGCAGACCCTCCGCGGCGAGGCGTCCGTCGATCAAGCTCGGAGCCGCCATGAGCGCGCCGATGATCATCAGGCCACCACCGATCGCCGAAACAGACAGCGCCAGCCGGATCGTGCGCGGGGCCACCCGCCGCGGGTTCCGCGTCTCCTCCGCGAGCTCGCCCGCCGAACCGAACCCGACCATCACGTAGGCGGCCATGAGACCGGACACGATCCAGGCCCAGCCGTATCCGGGGTCGGTGCCCGCCGCACCCGTGTCGAATACGACCTGCGGTCCCCGCTGCGCGTGCGTGAAGAACATGCCGACCACAGCGACGACTCCGACGATCTCGCACGTGACACCGATGTTGTTGATGCGCGACATCCAGTTCACACCGATGCAGTTGATGAAAGTGGTGAGTACCAGCAGGACCGATCCGAGCAGGACCGCGTTGGCGGCACCGCTGGCGGACGTCAACGTGCTGTCTTCGCCGATGATCTGGAATCCGCTCCACACGTTCGGAAGCACCACCTGCAGTGCGATCGCCGCGGCCGAGGCTGTGACCATCTGCGCCAGGATCATGAACCATCCGGCGAACCAGCCCACCACCTCCCCGCCCATCCGGCGCGACCACTGGTAGATGGCACCGGAAATGGGATACCGGGCAGCCAATTCGGCGAAGTTGAGCGCCACCATGAACTGACCGGCGAATACTACCGGCCACGTCCAGAAGAACGCCGGTCCGGCGAATCCGAAACCGAGACCGAACAATTGAAAGATCGTCGTGAGGATCGACACGAAGGAGAAGCCGGCCGCGAACGAAGCGAACTTCCCCAGTTTCCGGTGCAGTTGCTGCTCGTAGCCGAATGTACCGAGGTCGCCGGAGTCGTCAATTCTCTCGGCCCCGGTCGGAACAGGAGGTGCAAGTACCGGTGCGGACGGCGCTTGCGCAGTCCTCGTAGGTGTACTCAAGGGCCTTCTCCTTCGGCGAGAGCAATATCTGTCGATCGATAGTTTTCTCTCGCGCCCGACCGGATGGGTGACGCGGACGTATACAGATCGGCCCCCGCCGTAACAGGATCGTTGCGAACGTTTCGGAGGTATGACGAAAGGCTCACGGCGGGTGTCCACGGTGGCGTGGAGAACCGACCTGACATCATGTGTAGGTGAGCACCGGGCCGGGACGACCGCGACTGACCAGTCAACGCAGGCCGGGTCGGACGACGCCCGAGGAGATACTCGACGCCGCCGGAGAGCTGTTCACCACCAAGGGCTTTGCTGCCACCTCCACGCGCGAGATCGCCGACATGGTGGGCATCAGACAGGCATCGCTCTATCACCACTTCGCCAACAAGGAGGAGATCCTGGTGGCGCTTCTCGAGGAAACAGTGTCGCCCGCGCTCGCCGCCGCCCGAGTCCTCGAGAAGGTCGATGCGCCTGCCGTCGTGCGCCTGCACGCACTCGCCACCTATGACGTCACTCAGCTCACCGGCACGCGCTGGAATCTCGGCGCCCTCTACCTCCTGCCCGAGCTACGCACCGAACGCTTCGCCCCGTTCCGGGCGCAACGCACTCTTCTGCGCTCGCACTATCAGCACTGCGCCGAACAGGCGCTCACCGAGATCACGGCCGGCGACACCGAATCAGCACCCGGCCTCACCGATCTCCCTTTTCGCATCGTCGAGAGCGCTATCGCTACCCGGGCGGACGTCGAAAGCGGAGCGGTACCGGCACCGGAGAACACCGATGCCGCCGCCCTCCTCGCCGACGCCTGCTTGCGCGCACTCGGATGGGCACAGCCCCTCGACGGGATCCGTGCGCAGTCGCGGGTTCTCCTCGACCACACGGCAGGTGGCACCTCCCGCGACCTTCGGCCGCCGACGTCGGATCTGTGAGATAAAGTCTGGCGAACGCTTACTACCTGGGGGGTTATCTTGAGCGATGTCTTCGTCGTCACAGACGGCATTCGGCGTTACGGTGCGACGGCGGCGCAGGCCGCGGAGCAGATCAGTAGTGCTGCAGCGATCGACCTCGGTGCCGACCTCGCCGCGCTGGCGCCGGTGTTCGGCCCGATCGGAGCCGACTTTCTCGCGTCCTTCGCGGTGGCGCAGGGCAACCACGCCAAGTCGGTCGCCGAGCTCGCATCCCACTACGCTCACACCGCTGTCGCGTCCGGGGCCACCGCAGACTCCTACGATTTCGTCGACGACGCCAACGGCGGCGCCCTCGGAGACATCGGCGGGGCCATCGGAGACCTCGCATGACGTCTCCCGAGCCCGCCGGCGACATCGCGCACCCGTCGATTCTGGATCTGCTGCAGGGTTCCGCGTTCGGTGAGGCGGTGAACACGCCTCTGCCGAGCACGCCGCTCGAGGCGCTGCAGAGTTCGCCGCTCGGCCCGCTACTCGACACCCCGATCGGCGTGCCGGCGCTGCCCGAACTCCCACCGTTGCCTGCTCTTCCGCCGTTGCCTGCTCTTCCGCCGTTGCCGCCCAATCCGGTGGAGGCCCTCCTCCAGGGACAAGGCCTGCCCGGACTGCCGGGAATCGACGAGTTGTTCAAGCCACTCACCGACCTCGCGGGCACGTTCGGTACCGGGACGTTCGGCTCCGTCGATCCGACATCGGTGCTCGACATGTCCTCCGGACTGATCGACCAGGCCATTTCGCTCAGCATGTCGGGACTGAAGGCGCTCGATCAGATCTGGCAGAGCCAGGCGGCGCAGGCCGCGCAGGTCCAAGGACAGCAGGCTCAGGTAAGCGGCGCAGAGCTGAGCGAGCGTGGCACGCAGATTTCCGGGACCACCCAGACCGCCGCTGCGTCGGTGGCCCGTGGCAACGCCAATCTGATGACCATCTCCGAATCATTCGCCTCCACTGCGGTCGCTGCAGCCCCGATGGTGATGACGCCGCCCGGGCAGGCGATGCTTCTCGCGTCGGCCGCCGAACACATCAAGGCCGCGATCGGAGTGGTCACGCAGACACGAACCGAGCTGAACGAGCAGACCCTCACCATGAACGGCCTCGCGGCACCGGTGCCCGTGCCGCCGCCGCCGCCCGGACCGTCCGCCGCAGCGGCGACGTCGCCGTTTGCCGTCGCGGGCACCGTGCTCGAGAGCGTCGGTACCCCGTTGGTCTCCACAGTTACCGACAGCCTCGATCAACTCGTTTCGGCCACGACGCAGGCCGCGAGTGTGTCGCCCAGTGACGTGTCCGCCGACTCCGTCGCGGCCAGGTCCGGCTCGCCCGCGCCGGCCGGTGCAGCGCACGGTGTCCCCGGCTCGGTGGGCATCGCAGGTGGTACCGGAATCGGCATGTACGGCGCCGGCACCGGAACACCTTCTGGGAGCGTCGCTTCCGTGCCGCGCGCACCGGTGGCCGGTTCCGTTCCGCCAAGCGCTGCCGGTGTGGCGACTCCGGCTGCCACGGGCACGCCAGGAGCACTCGGCACGTCGACAACGACCGGAGTGGGAACAGCCGGCGGGCCGATGGGCGCGATGGGTGGCGGCGCAGGAATGGCGGGGGCGGGTCGCGGTGGCGACGAACAGCTCAGCGGCCGCACCACACCCGGCTACCTCGTGAACGCGGGCGACAGCAACGCCTTCGTCGGCGACCTCCCAATGGTGGCTCCGGCCGTCATCGGCGGCGAAGAACTCGACGACGGCCAGATCGACGCCAGGAACTGACAGCCGCAGGTGGGGCGGAGGCACTGCCGCCCCACCTCGGTCTGTCTACTCGACGAGCGCTGCTACTTCGTGATCGGTGAGTGTGGTCATCGGAACTCGTCCGGCTGCACGGACCAACTCCACCGCCCGGAACAACGGGCGCTCGGTCAGCGCGGCGTCGCGCGCCTCGGCACGTAACTGCTCGATGAGCACCGAGGCGATCGCTGCGGCCGGCACCAGTTCGCTCGTGGTCAGTGCGTCGGCCAGCTTCCGCAGCCCCAGCACGTCCAGTTCACGGCCGCCGTCAGTGGTGTACAACGCCAACGGCACCGCGAGAACGCCGTCGGAATCGGTGATGCGGACACTCACTTCGCTGACCCGAGCCGAGCGCACCACCACCTCGGCCGCCACCGCCTTCGTGACATCGACGTGACGGGTTCGCAGCCCTCCGGTCGAAAAAATGACACCGTGTTCCAGCAGGACCTTGCGGCGCAGGGTGACGAGGGCCGACAGGGCGGTAGGGACGGCGATCACACCGCCCACCACCACGGCCAGCCACAACGGAGTGAAGAAGCTCAGCACGGCACCGACGACCACGCCGATCAGTACGGCGATCATCGCGACCCGCCTGAGGCGCGGCGCAATCAGCTCGATGGGGACGAGGTCGAGTGACACCGGCGGATCGTGCTCAGGCGCCAAGGATCGCTCCGACGTGCGCGACGACATCGGTCGCCGAGATCGATTCCTGGTCACCGGTGGCCAAAGTCTTGATCCCGATGGTGCCCTCGGCGATATCGCGGTCACCCAGCACGAGTGCGAGTGCGGCACCGGAACGGTCCGCGGCCTTCATCGCGCCCTTCACGCCACGGTTGCCGTAGGCGAGATCGACCCGAATGCCCTGCGCGCGCAACTGCTGGGCGATCACCACCAGTTTCGCCTTCGCCTCGTCGCCCAGCGGAACCCCGAATACCTCGCAACGGGCGGTCGACCCTGCCGTCTTGCCCTCCGCAGCAAGCGCCAGGACGGTGCGGTCGACGCCGAGCCCGAAACCGATGCCGGACAACGGCTGACCGCCGAGTTGCGCCATCAAGCCGTCGTAGCGTCCGCCGCCGCCGATGCCCGACTGCGCGCCGAGACCGTCGTGCACGAACTCGAACGTGGTCTTCGTGTAGTAGTCGAGGCCGCGAACCATCCGCGGGTTGATGACATACGGCACGCCCAATGCGTCGAGGTGGGCAAGGACCTCGTCGAAATGCGCCTTCGCGGTATCCGAGAGGTGGTCGAGCATGAGCGGCGCATCCGCGGTCATCTCCCGCACCTCCTTGCGCTTGTCATCGAGAACTCGCAGGGGGTTGATCTCGGCGCGGCGACGCGTCTCCTCGTCGAGAGGAAGGCGGAAGAGGAACTCCTGCAGACGTTCCCGGTACTGGGGCCGGCAGGTGTCGTCACCGAGTGACGTGATTTCCAGCCGGAAGCCCTCGAGCCCGAGACCCCGGAACCCGGCGTCGGCAACTGCGATGACCTCGGCGTCCAGGGCCGGGTCGTCGACACCGATGGCCTCGACCCCGACCTGCTGCAGCTGTCGGTAACGTCCCGCCTGGGGACGCTCGTAGCGGAAGAACGGACCGGCATAGCTCAACTTGACCGGCAACTGGCCCCGGTCGAGACCGTGCTCGATCACAGCGCGCATCACGCCCGCGGTCCCCTCGGGGCGCAGGGTCACCGATCGATCACCCCGGTCCGCGAAGGTGTACATCTCCTTGCTGACGACGTCCGTCGATTCACCGACACCTCGCGCGAACAGTCCGGTGTCCTCGAAGATGGGAAGCTCGATGTGCCCGTAGCCGGCCAGTCGCGCAGCGCGGGTGAGCCCGTCGCGGACCGCGACGAATTCGGCGGACTGCGGCGGGACGTAGTCGGGAACGCCCTTGGGGGCGGAGAAGGTGCTGGCTTTACTCACTGTCGCTACTTTTCCTTACTTCGATCCCGGGAGTCCAACGAGGAACGGGTTGGATGCGCGCTCGGCCCCGATGGAACTCGATCCGCCGTGCCCGGGCAGCACCGCCGTGTCGTCGGCGAGGACCAGAAGCTTGTCGGCGATCGACTGCAACAACTGTTCGTGGTTGCCACCGGGCAGGTCACTGCGCCCGATCGATCCCTGGAAGAGGGTGTCCCCGGTGAGTGCGAGCACGACCCCACCGGTCTCCTGCTCGACCCGGGTCCGGAAGACCACGGAACCCTGTGTGTGCCCCGGAGTGTGATCGACGACGAACGAGATGCCCGCCTGCTCGATTCGATCGCCGTCCGACAGTTCGATCACCTCGCTCGGCTCCACGAAATCCATCCCCTCGATGAACGGTTTCATCGTCGGCCCGATGCCCCGTCCGGGGTCGGACAACATGTACCGGTCCTCGGGATGGATGTACGCGGGGATGCCGAACTTGTCGCACACCTCATGAGCGTTCCAGACATGGTCGAGGTGACCGTGTGTGAGCAGCACCGCCGTCGGTGTGAGATTCGACTGGGCGAGAAAGTCGATCAGCGGGCCGGCAGCATCCTGACCGGGGTCGACGACGACGCACTCGCGGGCATCGTCCTGGGCGAGGATGTAGCAGTTGGTCTGGAACATCCCGGCCGGAAATCCTGTGACGAGCACGCGCGACGCTCCTGTTCGAGTGATCATTGCAGTCGCTACAGCCTAAGCTGCCGCCCCGCCAGCTCGTTCTCAGGTTCGGATGGCAGACTCTGAAGGTCGTGTGCCGGGGGTAGATCACACCGACCAACTGCTATATCGACCGACTGCCAGAGAAGACCGATACGGGAGGACCACCGCAGTGCCGAGCAACGAGCAGCGCCGGGAAGCAGCGAAACGAAAGCTCGAGCGTCAACTCGAGCGCCGCGCGA
The DNA here is from genome assembly GCF_003130705.1 of Rhodococcus oxybenzonivorans. NCBI lineage: Bacteria > Bacillati > Actinomycetota > Actinomycetes > Mycobacteriales > Nocardiaceae > Rhodococcus > Rhodococcus oxybenzonivorans. The sequence continues at coordinate 3,600,224 of NZ_CP021354.1, forward strand.
ACAGAGCACGCAAGCGCAAGCAGCTGACCATTGCCGGTTCGGTGCTGGGTGTAGTGCTCGTCGTGGCGGCCGGCGCAGTGGTCTTCGCCCTCACCAACGGTGACGACGACACGACCGAAGCCTCCGCCGACTCGGTGTCCGCCTCGCCCCAGTCGCCCGGTGTCATGCCCGCAGGACGCGCCGAGCCGCTCCCCGAGAAGGTGTCGTGCACCTACACCCCGGACGGTCAGCCGCCGGCCAGGCAGGTGAACCCGCCGCGCACCGAGGACATCGACACCACGGTCAGCGAGGTCAGCGTCAGCGTGGAGACCACCCAGGGCAATATCGGACTGACGCTGGACAACGCCGACTCCCCCTGCACGGTCAACAACTTCCTCAGCCTCGCGAGCCAGAACTACTTCGACAACACGCCGTGCCACCGGCTCGTCACTTCCGAAGGCCTCAAGGTGCTGCAGTGTGGTGACCCGACCGGTTCCGGTACCGGTGGACCCGGTTACGGCTTCACGAACGAATTCCCCACCGACCAGTACCCCGCCGACGATCCGTCGCTGCAGGTTCCCGTCACGTACCCGCGCGGAACCATCGCGATGGCCAACAGCGGCCGGCCCGGCAGCAACGGCAGCCAGTTCTTCCTCGTCTACGCCGATTCCCAGCTGCCTCCGCAGTACACCGCTTTCGGAACCATCGACGAGACCGGCCTCGCCACCATCGAGAAGGTCGCGGCCGCCGGTGACGATGCCTCGATGCAGGCGGGCGGCGGCAAGCCGAACCTGCCGATCGACATCAAGTCCGTCCGGATGGACTGAGGCCGCCACATGTGAGGATGGACCGATGAAACGCACCTCGATTCTCGTCGCAGGCGTGGGCCTCGCGGTCCTCCTCGCCGGTTGTTCGGACTCGTCCGACTCGGGCGGTTCGGCAACCGGCACCTCCTCGAAGGCATCCCCCACGAGCGCCGCGGCGCAGTCGCTCGACCTCTCCCGATTCGGCACGTTGCCGCCGGTCCCGGTCCCCGTCGCGCCAACCGTCGATTGTTCGTACCCGGCGGGTCGACCACCCGCCAAGGACGTCACCGCCCCGTCCGCCACCGGTGTGTCCACCGCAGGCACCGTCGCGGTGAACCTCACCACCAGCGCCGGCCCCATCGGACTGACCCTCGATCGGGCCGAGGCACCGTGCACGGTGAACAGCTTCGTGAGCCTCGCCGAGCAGGGATACTTCGACGACACTCCATGCCATCGCTTGACGACGGAACAAGGCTTGCAGGTCCTGCAATGTGGTGATCCGAGCGGCGTCGGCACGGGTGGTCCCGGCTACGGGTTCGACACCGAATATCCCGAAACGGCGTTCGCGGCGAACGATCCGGCGCTGGCCGAGCCGGTGGTCTACCCCCGCGGCACTGTCGCGATGGCGAACAGCGGACAGCCGGGTAGCAACGGCAGCCAGTTCTTCCTCGTCTACGCCGACTCGGTGCTCCCGCCCAATTACACCGTGTTCGGTTCGATCTCCGAGGAGGGCCTCGCAACGGTCGAGAAGGTGGCGGCCGACGGCGACGACGGCTCCATGTCCGCGGGCGGCGGCAAGCCGAACACCCCGGTTCAGATCGAGACGGCAAAGGTCGGCTGACCGCCCGACCTTCCCGGCGCCCGGTCCCGTACCCAGTCACGCACGAACGGGACGTTCGTTCGGTTAGACCGAACCGAACGTCCCGTTCGTGCATGTTGGACAGGGCGGAGCTGTCAGGCGGCGGAGGTCACCCGGTAGACGTCGTAGACGCCCTCCACGTTCCGGACGACGTTCAGCACGTGGCCGAGATGCTTCGGGTCGCCCATCTCGAAGGTGAATTTGCTGATGGCCACCCGGTCACCCGACGTCGTCACCGACGCCGACAGGATGTTCACCTTCTCGTCTGCGAGTGCCTTGGTGACGTCGGAGAGCAGCCGGTGCCGATCGAGGGCCTCGATCTGGATGGCAACGAGGAATACCGAGGACGGTGACGGCGCCCACTGGACCTCGATGATGCGCTCGGACTGCTCCTGGAGAGACCCGGCGTTGGTGCAGTCGGTCCGGTGCACGCTGACCGCGCCGCCCCGGGTGACGAAGCCCATGATCTCGTCGCCCGGAACCGGGGTACAGCATTTGGCGAGCTTCGCGACGGTTCCTTCCGCTCCCGGAACCAGGACACCGGCGTCGCCGGTACTGCGCGGGCGCATCGGCATGGTGGACGGCGTGGCCCGCTCGGCCAGCTCCTCCTCCACGTCTCCGACACCACCGAGGTGGGCCACCAGTCGCTGCACCACATGCTGCGCAGACACGTGGCTCTCCCCGACCGCGGTGTACAGCATCGACACGTCCGTGTAGTGGAGTTCGTGTGCGATAGCTGCCATCGATTCGGCGTTCATCAGTCGCTGCAGCGGGAGACCGACGCGTCGCACTTCCTTCGCGATCGCGTCCTTACCGTTCTCGAGCGCCTCCTCCCGGCGCTCCTTGGCGAACCACTGCCGAATCTTCGTCTTCGCCCGAGGGGACACAACGAACGACTGCCAGTCGCGGCTGGGGCCCGCATTGACCGCCTTGGAGGTGAAGACCTCCACCACTTCTCCGTTGTCGAGGGTGCGCTCGAGCGCGACCAGCCGCCCGTTGACCCGGGCGCCGATACAGCGATGCCCGACCTCGGTATGGACGGCGTAGGCGAAGTCGACGGGCGTCGACCCTGCGGGCAACGTGACCACGTCCCCCTTCGGGGTGAACACGAAGATCTCCTTGACCGCAAGGTCGTAGCGGAGAGACTCGAGGAACTCGCCCGGATCGGCGGCCTCACGCTGCCAGTCGAGGAGCTGCCGCATCCACGCCATGTCGTCGACCTCGGCGACGTCGCCGGAATGCTTGCCCTTGGTCTCCTTGTACCGCCAGTGCGCTGCGATCCCGAATTCGGCGGTCCGGTGCATGTCGTGGGTGCGGATCTGCACCTCGAGTGGCTTGCCCTCGGGTCCGACCACGGTGGTGTGCAGCGACTGGTAGACGCCGTAGCGGGGTTGCGCGATGTAGTCCTTGAACCGGCCTGCCATAGGCTGCCACAACGAATGCACCACACCGACTGCCGCATAGCAGTCGCGGACCTCGTCGCAGAGGATCCGCACACCGACCAGGTCGTGGATGTCGTCGAAGTCGCGCCCCTTGACGATCATCTTCTGATAGATCGACCAGTAGTGCTTGGGTCGGCCTTCGACCACCGCGTTGATGCGCGACGCCGTCAGGGTGGCGTTGATCTCCGCGCGAACCTTGGCGAGGTACGTATCCCGCGACGGCGCCCGGTCGGCGACCAGCCGCACAATCTCGTCGTACTTCTTGGGATGCAAAATCGCGAACGACAGGTCCTCGAGCTCCCACTTGACGGTCGCCATTCCCAGCCGGTGCGCCAGCGGGGCAATCACCTCGAGAGTCTCACGTGCCTTGCGGGCCTGCTTCTCGGGCGGCAGGAACCGCATGGTCCGCATGTTGTGCAGGCGGTCCGCCACCTTGATCACCAGTACGCGGGGGTCGCGCGCCATCGCGATGATCATCTTGCGGATGGTTTCGCCCTCGGCCGCGTTACCCAGAACGACCTTGTCGAGTTTGGTGACGCCGTCGACGAGGTGCGCCACTTCGTCGCCGAACTCCTCGGTCAGCTGAGCGAGCGAATACCCGGTGTCCTCGACGGTGTCGTGCAGCAACGCCGCGACCAGAGTTGTCGTATCCATGCCGAGCTCGGCGAGGATGCTCGCGACGGCGAGTGGATGGGTGATGTACGGATCACCGGATTTGCGCTTCTGACTGGCGTGCTTTTCCTCGGCGACGTCGTACGCGCGCTGGAGGAGGGCCAGATCGGCCTTGGGATAGAGCTCGCGATGCAGACTGACGAGGGGCTCGAGAACCGGCCGGATGGTCGCGTTCCGTTGCCCCGTGATACGCCTGGCGAGTCGCGCTCGTACCCGGCGCGATGCAGACGCCGGAACGGCGAATCCCTGCGCTCCGCGGCTGTTGCCGGAAGCGGGATCCGCTACAGGTGACTCGGCATCGGACTGTGCAGACGAAGGGGATTTCGCGTTCTGCGACCGATCGAGATTCGAAGTCATGCCGTCACCTCCTACCACTGGTTAGCTGGGCCTTTCGGCACCACCAGGCACAACTTTAGTACTCAGACCGTGACGAGGGACGTGAGCGGGTACTTTCCGAGCCGCGTCCTGCCACCGAGCGCCGCGATCTCGAGAACCACCGCCACACCGATCACTACGGCACCTGCCGATTCGAGGAGGCGAGCGGTGGCCTCGATCGTCCCACCGGTGGCCAGGACATCGTCGACGACAAGCACCGAGCGGCCGTCCAATCCGAGGGAGTCGGCAGGGATTTCGAGCGTCGCCGTACCGTATTCGAGGGTGTACGACTGTGCGAGCACCGGCGGCGGAAGCTTGCCTGCCTTACGCACCGCCACCACGCCGGAGCCGAGCTCCCGTGCGACCCCGCCACCGAGAAGAAATCCTCGCGCGTCGACGGCGGCGATCACCTCCGCATCCGGCGCGCATGCGGCCAGCGCATCGACCACGACGCGGAATCCGGTGGCATCGGAGAAGACGGGCGTGAGGTCCGCGAACCGCACCCCAGGCTCGGGAAAGTCGTCCGCCCACCGGGTGAGCCGGGTGACGACGTCATGTGCGGAAGAAGTGTCGGTCACCGCCGCAGAACCCACCTGTCCATATTCCATCCGGCGCCGGAACGCGTCGGATTGACCGCTCCGGCCTCCAGACCCGTCGCGAACCCGACGGTGCGAGGCTGATTGAACAACGGCACGGTGGGCACCTCCGACCACAGGATGTTCTCGGCCTCGGTGGACAAGGACAGCTGTGTTGCGGTGGAGCTGTCGACCGCGAGCTGATCGACGATCTGATCCACCCGGCCGTTGGCATAGTCCCCGAAGTTGTTTCTGCTACCGCCGCGAAGTGCGTACATCGCGGTAGTCGGCGCCGCAGTCCCGGCCGCGCCCGGAGCGGACGCCGTTCCCGCGAGCAGCGCGTCCACCTGTCCGTCTCGCAGCATCGACGGAGTGAACTCTTCAGACCCGGCGTCCTGCACGGTAATTCCGGCCGGGGCGCACGCCGCGGCCACGGCAGCCACGATCGCGGCACGGCGCGGATCGGGTCCCAGGTATCCGATCCGCACGGTGGCCGCGGTGTTGTCGGTCTCGGCCAGCGCCGCAGTGGCTGCGGTCGTATCCGGCGTCTCGTACCGGCCACCGGCGGTTGCCGCAACCGACTCATACACGAGGCTGTCGGGTGCCGTGAACCGGGTGTCGACGGAGGCCGCGGCGGCACCGTCCTCCGCGGCCGTTCCGAATTGCGCGGCCAACTCCTCGCGGGGCAGGCAGGAGGCGAAGGCGCGGCGCCCGGCCGGGGTCTCGAACAGCCCCGACGTGGCCAGCACGAACTGCTCGACGCTGCGCGAGGGCACGTCTGTCACGTCGAAGCCGCCGAGTTCGATGTCCGGGACCGATCCCGTGGCCACGTCGACCACCTCGACGGACTCGTCTGCGATGCGCACCGCCAGATCGCTCGCTTTGGGCCACACGACGATTCGGGAGGTGGCGGGACGATTGCCCCACCAGCGGTCGTTCTCCACCAGCACCAGACCTTCGTCCGCGGAAAACGATTCGACCTTGTAAGGACCGGACGCGGGGAAGAGGGCGAGATCGAGTTCGCCGGGCGTCATCGTCCATCCGTCGTTCCAGAAGTCTGCGATCCGGGCGAGCGCCTCGTTGTCCGAATTCTGAACGGCGGCAACAAGGTCGGGAACACCGGCGGCGCGGGCGACCACATGGGCGGGCATCATCGACGTCGCCCCGAACAGCGACCGCCAATCCGTGAAGTTTCGCCCCGCCTTGAAGGTCACCGTGGCTTCCTTTGCCCCGGTCTGGCAGTCGACACGGTCGATGTCCGAGTAGCCGGCGGTACTGGCCGCATCGAACAGCGGAACCGTTGCCTCGCCGGGTCGGGTGAACCGCCCGCTGTTCGCTGCCCAGGTGAGCACGAGATCATCGCAGGACATCGGAACTCCGTCGGAATACACCGAATTGGGGTTCAGCTTGTACTGCACCGTCAGCGCGTCCCCCGGCACGGCGTTGGCCGTGCCGATGTCGGTGTCGGCCACTGGCCCACCCTCCGGCCCGGTATAGCTGAATCCGGGAAGCACGCGGGCGAACGCCTGCCGTGCCCCCGACACCGAGCCGGCCACGGTCCCGGCGTTGTAGGTGGTGACGGTGCTGTCGATCGCGTACCCGATGGACGGGATCTGCTCCCCCTCGTCGGAGCATCCGACGAGCGTGCCCGCGAGCACGACGGTGGCGAGCAGACCGGCGCCCGACACCGCCGCAGCGCGGTGGTGTCGGGTTCGAACTCGGGCCGATGCGCGCATGTCAGTGCCTCTTCTTGTGGCGCTTCCCGGTGGGACGCGTTCCGGGCCGGGGCGCACCGCCGGCGGCACGCCGCGGCGCGGCCCCCGCCGTTGCCCCGGCGCTCACTCCGGTCGCGGACGTTGCGGCGGCGGCCGCCTTCACCGACCCGCCCTCCGCGAGCGCTGCTCGGCGAGCGAGCACCTTACGTGTGTGTGCTGCCACGGGACCCCACCGCTCCTTGAGTGACACCAGCAACGGCGTCGCGAAGAAGATCGACGAATACGCGCCGACGACGATGCCGACGAGCTGAACCAACGCTAGATCCTTGAGGGTGCCCACACCAAGCATCCACACCGCGATCACCATCAGCGCGAGAACCGGCAGGATGCCGATCAGCGTCGTATTGATCGACCGCATCAGTGTCTGGTTGACCGCCAGGTTCGCTTGCTCCGCGTACGTGCGGCGGGTCAGGTGCAAAATGCCACGGGTGTTCTCGTCCACCTTGTCGAACACCACCACGGAGTCGTAGAGCGAGAAGCCGAGGATGGTGAGCAGGCCGATGACCGTCGCGGGCGTGACCTCGAAACCGACCAGCGAATACACACCGGCCGTCACGGTGATGTCGAAGAACAGGGCGATTATCGCGGCGATCGCCATGTCCCGTTCGAATCGGACGGCGATGTACACGCTGACGAGCACGAGGAACACCAGCAGCGCGATCAACGCCTTCTTGGTGATTTGACCTCCCCACGTCTCGCTGACGTCCGCGACGCTGATGGTGTTCTTACTCACCGCGCCGTTGCTGTCCTTGGGCTGGAACTGCTCGTACAACGCATCCTGGAGTGTGGCCACCTGAGCCGCATCGAGCGCCTCGGACCGGATCTGCACGGTTGCACTCGATCCCGACCCCACCGTTTGCACGGTGACGGCATCCATTCCGAGTGCGTCGCTGTAGACCTGTTCCACCTGCGCGGTGTCGACGCCGTCGCCCACGGGGAACTGGATACGCGAGCCTCCCTCGAAGTCGATACCGAGGGTGAACCCTCGGACGAGAATGCTCAGCAGGGAGACGAGCACGATCACACCCGTCAGGATGTAGTAGAAGCGTCGCCGCCCGATAATCTCGAATGCGCCGGTTCCGGTGTAGAGCCGGGAGAGCAGGCTGTGCTTCGGCATGGACGCCTGGTCGACACCCGAATCGGACAGCGAGGATTCGGCGTCCGCCCGGGATACGGCCTGGGAGGTGGTCGATTCGCTCATACTCGTGACTCCTTCGCCGACGCTGCGGCAGCCTTACGTTCCTTGGCGATCTGCTGCACGGCTCCCAGCCCGTTGACGCCCGGCCTGGACCAGAACGGCGACTTCGAGGCCAGGTGGACCAGCGGCCACGTCACCAGGAAGACGACGACGACGTCGAGAATGGTGGTCAGGCCGAGCGTGAACGCGAACCCGCGCACCTGACCGACCGCGAGCACGTAGAGGACCGCGGCGGCGATGAAGCTCACCGCATTTCCCGAGAGAATCGTGCGGCGCGCCCGAGCCCAACCGCGGGGAACCGCCGACCGGAAACTCCGGCCTTCCCTCATCTCGTCCTTGATTCTTTCGAAGAACACCACGAACGAGTCTGCAGTCATACCGATACCGATGATCAGACCGGCGATACCGGCCAGGTCGAGGGTGAAGTTGATGTACCGGCCGAGCAGAACCATGATCGCGTACACCATCACACCCGACAGCACCAGTGACAACGCTGTGAGCACCCCGAGCATGCGGTAGTACAGCAGGCAGTAGAGCAGCACGAGGATCAGACCCACGAGGCCGGCGATCAGACCCGCCTCGAGCGAGGCGAGACCGAGCGTCGCCGACACCGTCTCCGCCTCGGATGCTGCGAACGAGAGGGGCAGCGAGCCGTATTTCAACGTGTTCGCCAGTTCCTTGGCACTGGCCGCCGTGAACGAACCGGTGATCGAGGTGGAGCTGCCGGCGGGTGTGGCGCCCTGGACCACCGGCGCACTGACCACCTTGGAGTCGAGGGTGAAAGCTGCCTGTTTGCCGATGTTCTGCGACGTGAACGCGGCCCAGGTGTTACTGCCCTCCGTCTTGAACGTCAGGCTCACCTCGTGCCGCGACTGCTGGGAGTTGTAGCCGGACGTGGCGTCGGCGATCTCCTGCCCGTCGATAATCGACGGCGCGAGCAAGTACACCGCTTGACCGTCGGTGGAGCACGCCACCAAGGGCAGCGCCGGATCGTCGTTTCCCCGCAGCGGGTCGGGAACCGAGCAATCGAGCGTCGCCATCGCCGCCTGCTGTACTGCGGGGTCCGTACTCTGTCTGCTCGCGCGTGCCGCTGCGATCTCGTCGGCGGCCTCGGCGGTCTCGGACCCGGAGCCGTCGGCCGGGGCGGCCTCGTCGGACGGGGTCGGTTCGGCGGGTGCGGACGGATCCTGGGCCGGGAACGGACGGTTCTGTGGTGCCGGTGCCGGCCCAGGATCCAGTGTCCCGGTGGGCTCGGCCGGGGTTTCGCCGGCGGGAGCCTGCGCGCCGGGGGCAGCCGCCGCCTGCGACGTCTGCACAGGACGCACGTAGAGGCGGGCGGTCTGACCGAGCGAACGCGCCTGAGCACTGTCGTCGCCAGGAACGGTGATCACCAGGTTGTCACCGTCGATGACTACCTCGGAGCCGGAGACTCCCAGCCCGTTCACACGGGTCTCGATGATCTCCTGCGCCTGACGCAGGCTGTCCGGCGTCGGCTTACTGCCATCGGGTGTGCGCGCCGTGAGGGTGACTCGGGTCCCGCCTTGCAGGTCGATGCCCAGCTTGGGTGTCGCGGACTTGTCGCCAGTGAAGAACACCAGGGCATACAGAACCGCTACGAGCGCCGCAAAAACGGTGAGGTAGCGGACGGGATGCACCGATCCTGTGGAAGGTGCCACGATCTCTATGTCTCCTCAGTACATGCAGTTCGAGTGGAACGTTCGGTGGGCACCCCGCCGCCCTTGCAGGGCTCGGCCCGGTGCAACGCCCGCCGCGCCTCGGACGCGACGGCTACGCAGCGGATGCGTCGATCAATCCTTGGTCAACCGCGGCGCGGTGTCTCCGCCGTTCTCATGGTCATCGGGCGCAGCGTCAGACGCGGGCTCCCCGGGCTCGATCGGAGAGTCGACGATCTGCTCACGGATGACGAGCCGCGACCAGGTCGTGATCACGCCGGGGGCGATCTCGAGGTCGACCGTGTCGTCGTTCATCGCGACGATCGTCCCGTGCAGCCCCGCAGTGGTCAGGATGCGGTCGCCGACCGAGAGGGATTCCTGGAGAGCTGTGGTCTTGGCCATCTCCTTCTTCTGCCGGCGGATCCCCAGGAACATGGGGACGAGCAGCGCCAGAATGAGCAGCGGGAAGAGAAAGTCCATCGGTAAGTCAACCTCGAGGTATGTCGCACGATCCGTAGCGCACCGGTCCCGGTTGGACCGATGCAGGACACCAGTGTGCCATTACCGTCCCGTACATCGGTTCGGTCGGCATGCGGCGGCGCGTTCCGCCCGGCCGATCAGGGGTCTTCCGGATCGAACAACGAGGCCTGCGGTTCGTTGACCCGCACCTCGATTCCACCGGCGACGGCGTCCGGTGGCGGCGTCAGCCCGAGTTGGGTCCAGGCGGCGGCCGTTGCCACTCGACCGCGGGGTGTGCGGGCGATCATGCCCGCCCGGACCAGGAATGGCTCGCAGACCTCTTCGACCGTCGCCGGCTCCTCACCCACCGCGACAGCGAGGGTGGACACGCCGACAGGGCCGCCACCGAAGCTTCGGACGAGGGCACTGAGAACGGAACGGTCGAGACGGTCGAGGCCCAGTTGGTCGACGTCGTAGACGGCGAGTGCCGCGTGGGCGATGTCGCGGGTGATGACGCCGTCGGCACGAACCTCGGCATAATCACGCACCCGGCGCAGCAATCTGTTGGCGATGCGCGGTGTGCCGCGGGACCGGCCGGCGATCTCCGCCCCGGCCTCCGCACCGAGCTGCACACCGAGAATCCCTGCGGACCGCATGAGGATTTGCTCCAGTTCAGCGGGTTCGTAGAAATCCATGTGCGCCGTGAACCCGAACCGGTCGCGCAGCGGCCCCGTCAGCGCCCCCGAGCGCGTGGTGGCACCGACCAACGTGAAGGGAGCCACTTCCAGGGGAATCGACGTAGCGCCCGGCCCCTTACCCACGACGACGTCGACCCGGAAGTCCTCCATTGCGAGGTACAGCATCTCCTCCGCCGGACGGGCGATGCGATGGATCTCGTCGATGAACAGCACGTCCCCTTCGACGAGGTTGCTGAGCATGGCGGCGAGATCACCGGCCCGCTCGAGCGCCGGTCCGGAGGTCAGCCGCAACGACGACCCGAGTTCGGCGGCGATGATCATCGCCATACTGGTCTTTCCCAGGCCGGGTGGTCCGGACAGCAGGATGTGGTCGGGGGTGCCGCCGCGCATCTTCGCGCCGGTCAGGACGAGTTGGAGTTGTTCCCGCACACGGGGCTGACCTATGAAGTCGTGCAGGTTCTTGGGGCGCAGACTGGCTTCTATGTCGCCGTCGCCGGCAACGAGGTCGGGCGATACCGGTGACTCGTCCTCGAAGTCCGCGTGGGATTCGAGATTCATCGTGTCTTACCGAGCAGGGACAGGGCCGAGCGTAACGCTGCGGACGTCGTCGATTCAGGTGCTTCCACCAAGACGGAGTCGGTGGCCTGCTCGGCCTGCTTGGCCGGGAATCCGAGGCCGACGAGGGCTTCGACGACCTGATCGCGAATCGAACCGCTCCCGGCGGCGATCACCACTGCCCCCGACGACGCAACCGCGTCCACCTTGTCGCGCAGTTCCACCACCATTCGTTCCGCTCCCCGTTTGCCGATCCCCGGTACCCGGGTCAGCGCGGTCACGTTGCCCTCGGCAAGGGCTGTGCGCAATGCGTCCGGTTCGAGGACAGCCAGCGTGGCCATGGCGAGCCTCGGTCCCACCCCCGACACCGTCTGCAAGAGGCCGAACAGTTCCTTCGACTCAGAATCGGGGAAGCCGTACAGCGTCATCGAGTCTTCACGCACGATCATGGCGGTGATCAGGCGGGCTTCACTTCCGCGGTGCAGCCCACCGAGGGTGGCGGGGGTCGCGTTGACGCGGTATCCCACCCCTGCGGACTCGATCACCGCATGATCGAGCGCGATCTCGAGTACCTCGCCGCGGACGGACGCGATCATCGTGTACCTGCCTTCTTCACCTCGGCCAACCGGGCCTGGTATCGACGTTTCTGTTCGGCCGCGGCCGCCTCGGCCCGGGCCATGCGTTCGATCATCGGCGCTCGCCAACAGTGACAGATGGCGAGTGCCAGGGCATCCGCGGCGTCGGCAGGCTTCGGTGCGGCCGCGAGTCGCAGGATGCGCGTCACCATGGCCGTCACCTGAGCTTTGTCTGCCGATCCGCTGCCCGTGACCGCGGCCTTGACCTCGCTCGGAGTGTGGAAGCAGACCGGGATCCCGCGGCGGGCGGCCGCCAGCGCGACCACACCACCGGCCTGCGCCGTGCCCATGGCAGTGCGCACGTTGTGCTGGGAAAACACCCGCTCGATGGCGACGACCTCGGGTCGGTGGAGGTCGATCCACGACTCGGCCGCCTCGGAGATCCGCAGCAGCCGGGCAGACAACTCGAGATCCGCGGGGGTACGCACCACGTCGACAGCCACCGGGATGACCGTCCGTCCTCCTGCGCCGTCGACCACTCCGAATCCGCACCGGGTCAGACCGGGATCCACACCCAGCACACGCACGCCCTGCCACCTCTCCCACGCCGAACAGCTGTTCGATAGCTTAGCCGGGGGGTCGGACGGTGAGGCGCACCAACACGCAGGACGAGTCGGGGCGGGCGAGCACCGCTCCCCCGCCCCTCACCGGTTGTCGGCGGTCAGTCCTCCAGCTCGGCGAGGACCTCGTCGGACAGGTCGACATTGGTGTAGACGTTCTGCACGTCGTCGGACTCCTCGAGAGCGTCGACGAGCTTGAAGACTTTGCGTGCCCCGTCTGCGTCGACCGGAACCTCGACGGACGCGCGGAAGTCGGCCTCCGCGGAGTCGTAGTCGATTCCTGCCTCCTGCAGCGCGGTGCGCACGGCGACGAGGTCGGTGGGCTCACTGACGATTTCGAACGTGTCACCGAGATCGGTGACCTCTTCGGCGCCCGCGTCGAGGACGGCCATCAACACGTCGTCTTCGGACTGATCACCCTTCTCCAGGGTGACGACGCCCTTTCGGGTGAACAGGTAGGACACCGATCCCGGGTCTGCCATGTTGCCGCCGTTACGGGTCATCGCGGTACGCACCTCACCCGCGGCGCGGTTGCGGTTGTCGGTGAGGCACTCGATGAGGACGGCGACGCCATTGGGTCCGTAGCCCTCGTACATGATGGTCTGCCAGTCGGCACCGCCCGCTTCTTCACCGGCACCGCGCTTGCGTGCGCGCTCGATGTTGTCGTTGGGCACCGAGGTCTTCTTGGCCTTCTGGATGGCGTCGTACAAGGTGGGGTTTCCCGCAGGATCGCCACCGCCGGTACGGGCCGCCACCTCGATGTTCTTGATCAGCTTCGCGAAGGCTTTGCCACGCTTGGCATCGATCACGGCCTTCTTGTGCTTGGTGGTGGCCCATTTGGAGTGGCCGCTCATGCGATTCAAGCCCCTTTCCTGCTGCCTGTGACACGCCGAATGCGCGGTTTCAGCTCTGACGATGTTACCCGCCCCCCTGTTGTTGCTGCGCGTTCCGGTACACCGACTCGCTTTTATCGCCATTGTTTGCATAGAATGCAAACATGTTGATGCGAGTCGACCACGGGTCGAGCACTCCACTGGGCGAGCAGATCGCCGCCAGTGTGCGCGGAGCGTTCATGAGGGGAGAGATAGCGGCCGGCGATCGCCTGCCCTCGGCCCGTGCGCTGGCCGAGTCCATCGACGTCAATTTGCACACGGTCCTGCGGGCGTACGCCGTGCTGCGCGACGAAGGACTGATCGACCTGCGGCGCGGACGGGGAGCAGTGATCCGCGCAGACACGAATTCCGCCCACGCCGGGCTCACGGAAGCCGCCCGAGCATTCGTGGCCGAAGCGCGACGCCTCGGCCTGGACACAGACCAGATGATCGACATGATCAAGGAGATTTCGAAGAAATGACCACCACTCGCATACGCCTCGGCGCCGGTGCTGCCGCCACCGTGCTCCCGCTACTCGCCCTCGTCGTCGCGCGGATCGGCTGGGGCGCTGAAGTGCCTCCCGTGATCCCGCAGCACTGGTCCGGGACGCAGCCGGACCGATTCGGGAACACCACGACGTACTTCTGGATCGCGCTGGCCGTGTGTTGCGTGGCCGCAGTGGTCGCCGGCCTGGTGGTGGCCCGCGACAGAAGTGACGCCGCGCTGTGGCTCCCGATCACCGCACTCACCACCTGGACGGTGTCCTCGGCCTGGATCCTCGGCGTCGCCCTCACCGTGCGCGCCGGATCCCCTGCCGCCGCCACGATGGGCGCATGGATCGTCATACCGCTACTCGGGCTGGCTTGGGGCGCGGCGGTATTCGCGATTACATCCAAGGCCACCCGGGCGCGGCTCAGCGGGCCCACCCCGACCCTGTCCCCACCTCTGGCGCCCAGCGAACGGGCCTCGTGGACCGCATACTCCCGCGGCCCCTGGGCCGCTGCGCTCACCCTCCTCATGACGGCCACCGCAATCGGTTCCCTGCTGATGGGCGTCTGGTGGCTCGCCCCGCTCTTCCTGATACTGGCCGTGGCGAGCGGCGTATTCGCCTCTGTCGGTGTGCACGTCGATCGTGCGGGTCTGACGCTGTCGTCGTGGAATGTGCGGTGGCGGCGAATTCCCCTCGACAGCATCGAATCGGCCCAGGTGGCCACCATCCGGCCCGCCGAGTGGGGTGGATGGGGTTACCGTTTCAGCCCCCGAGGCACCGCAGTCGTGGTGCGGGGCGGCGAGGGAATTCTGCTCACCTGCCGGGACCGCAGACAGTTCGCAGTGACGGTCCCTGCGGCGGAGCAGGGTGCCGCCCTGCTCAATTCGCTGCTGGAAGTGCGGGCAGCGAGTTAAGCCTCACGGACGAGGTCCACGAACAACTCGTGTACCCGCCGATCGCCGGTCACCTCGGGATGGAAGGAGGTTGCCACCACGCGGCCCTGCCGGACGGCGACGATGCGTCCGGCAGCGGCGCCGCCCGACTCGGGGACACGAGCGAGCACCTCGACGGCGTCCCCGACCCGCTCGACCCAGGGGGCGCGGATGAAGACGGCGCGTACCGGATCGCCGATGATGCCCTCGAAGTCGAGGTCGGACTCGAACGAATCGACCTGCCGCCCGAAGGCGTTGCGGCGAACCGTCATATCGATCGCGCCGAGATGCTGCGCATCCGGGCGGGTGTCGAGGATCTCGCTCGCGAGGAGGATCATTCCAGCGCAGGAACCGTAAGCGGGCAGGCCGTCCCGTAGTCGCGTCTTCAGAGGCTCGAGCAGCTCGAAGATCTCCAGCAACTTGCTCATGGTGGTCGACTCGCCGCCCGGAATGACGAGACCGTCGACCTTGTCGAGCTCTTCCGGACGACGAATACCCACGGCGTCGGCGCCTGCGTCCGGCAGTGCGGCAAGGTGTTCACGCACATCGCCCTGGAGAGCGAGAACACCGACGAGGGGACGGGTCATGCCATATTTCCTGTCTCGATATCGCGCTTGTCCTGGTCGCGCTGGATGCGGGTCAACCCCTCCTGCACCACCGCGGCCACCATCGCGCCGTTCTGATCGAACATGCGGCCCTGGGTGAGAGCCCGACCGAAACCAGCAGAAGGTGAAGTCTGGTCGTAGAGCAGCCACTCGTCGGCGCGGAACGGGCGCATGAACCACATGGCGTGGTCAAGTGACGCTGTTTGGGTCACCACGCCGGGGTGCGGCACCTTCGATGCTCCGAGCAATGTCATGTCACTGAGATAGGCGAGTGTGCAGATGTGGAGCACCTGATCGTCCGGAAGCTTGTTGCGGTATCGCATCCAGACACGCTGCTGTGCCGCGATACCGGGAATCGGCTTGACGGCATCGGACGGAACGATGCGGACGTCCCATTCCTTCCACTCCTGATACAACTCGGTGTTCGCGAACTCCTCGACAGTCTGCGCGTCGACGAGTTCCTCCGGATCCGGCACGGACGGCATCGTGTCCTGATGTTCGATTCCGGCGTCCTCTGCGTGGAAGGAGGCGGACATGGTGAAGATCGCCTTGCCGTCCTGGATACCGGTGACGCGGCGAGTGCAGAAGGACCGGCCGTCACGAATGCGGTCGACGAGATACACGGTCGGCTCGGTGGGGTTACCCGGCCGCAGAAAGTACCCGTGGAGCGAGTGAACCCGAAACCGCTCGTCGACGGTGCGGACCGCCGACACCAGCGACTGACCGGCCACCTGACCACCGAAGGTTCGCTTCAGCACCGAAGGATGCACCGCGCCGCGAAAGATGTCCTTCTCCAGCGCTTCCAGTTCGAGGATGTCTTCAATGCTCGCCATGTGCCCTCCTACGGTGCCCGTCAAGGTTATCTGCCCTGTTCGCGCTCGAGGCACGATGGGTGTCATGACGATGTTCACACCGACGAGCCCGGAAGGACTCGTCACACTCGTCACGACACGCTGCCTGGACGTCAACGGCACGGTTCTCGTCGCGATCGACGCACCCGACGGCGCTCGCCCGGAGCTGCTGGCGAACGCAGTCTGCGTAGCCCTGCGCGAGCGTGGACGCCCCTGTGACGTGGTCTCGCTCCACGACTATGTTCGACCGGCTTCCCTGCGCTTCGAGCACGGACGCGACGACGAGCTGAGTTACCGCACGCTGTGGTTCGACTACGAGGCGCTCGACCGGGAGGTCCTGCGGTCGGCACGCACCGACGGCGTCTGGTTGCCGCGCCTGTGGGACGAAACGGCCGATCGCTCGGCGCGGTGTGCGCGTGTTCCCACCGCGGCGCGGCAGGTACTCCTCGTCACCGGTCCGATGCTCCTCGGGCGCGGACTCGACTTCGACGTCACCGTGGCACTTCACCTGAGCGATGATGCGTTGCGTAGGCACACTCCTGCAGATGCGCTCTGGACCGTGCCCGCGCTCATCCGGCATGCAGCCGGCGTCTTGGAACAACCGGACCTGCTGGTGCGATACGACCATCCACCGAAGCCGGCCGTGCAGACGCTTCGATGACGGGGCAGTGATTCACTCTGCGCGCAGGAACCGGGTCAACCCTTCCTGGACCACCGCGGCCACCAGGTTCCCGGCCCGATCGAAAATTCGACCCTGTGCCACTGCACGGCCGAAACCTGCGGACGGTGACGTCTGGTCGTACAGCAACCACTCGTCCGCGCGGAAGGGCCGCAGGAACCACAGCGCGTGATCGAGAGAAGCACCGTTGATGTGCACGTCCTTGTGGGGTGTCATGGCCGAACCGATCAGCGTCATGTCGCTCATGTACGTCAGCGCACACACGTGGAAAACCGGGTCGTCGGGCAACGTCTTCCGCGAACGGAACCACACCTGCTGCTGTGCCGCCGCTCCGCGTCGGCGGTCGACCTCACCGTCACCGACCATCCTGATGTCCCAGTCGGACCATTCGCGGGCAAGCCAGGCGATCTCCGGGTCGTCCGAATCGCGAGCAAGAGGCAGGTTGTCCGGCGGCGGCACCACGGGCATGGCGTCGTGGTGCTCGATGCCGCTCTCGGAGACCTGGAAGGACGCGGACATCGTGAAGATCGCTTGACCGTCCTGAACCGCACTCACCCGCCTGGTCACGAACGATCGCCCGTCTCGAATCCTGTCGACGAGATACACGATCGGCATGGTCGTGTTGCCCGGCCGCAGGAAGTAGCCGTGCAGCGAGTGCACCGCGAACTGGGGGTCAACCGTACGCACCGCCGCCACCAGCGCCTGCCCGGCCACCTGCCCGCCGAAGGTACGGGGAAGCGTGGTCTCGGTGGCGATGCCGCGGAAGATGTTCTTTTCGAGACGTTCCACCTCGAGAATTTCTTCGATCGTCGCCATCCAGTGTCCCTTCCCGATGTTGTTCCGCTGACACTCTCACATCCCGAGCAGAGGCCAACGCAGGAAGGTACTACCGCCGCTCACCGGCCAGCGCAGCGAAGAGATGGGCATCGTGCGCCGAGAACACCCGGACCCGCGCAGACGTCACGCTAGACGATGCCGGATTCGGCAATCCTGCCGTCGCACGCACCGTCGTGGCAGCGTTGGGCCATGCCCCTCTCCACTGCCGTGTCGCTCGTGCGCACCGCGCACCCCGGCCCGGCCGCCGCGGTCACCGTGCTCACTCTGGTGATTGCGGTCGGTATGGATGCGAATCCGGGCACCGTGATGGTCCTCGGAATCGCAGTTCTCAGTGGTCAGCTCGTCGTCGGATGGACCAACGACCTGCTCGATCGCACCCGCGACCAGGTGGCCGGCCGTACGGACAAACCTCTCGCCACCGGACGCATATCCCGGACCGCTGTCCGCCGGGCCGTCGGCATGGCGTCCGCGACATGCGTGGTCGCGTCCTTGCTCTGCGGCCTGGCGGCGGGGCTTCTTCACCTGGCGCTCGTCGGTGCTGCCCTGGCATACAACGCGGGACTCAAATCGACGGTGTGGTCCTGGCTCCCGTACGCACTGGCGTTCGGAGGGTTACCTGTCGTCGTGTCACTGGCGTCCGACCCGGCGCAGATTCCGCCTCTGTGGATGGTGGTGGCCGGCGCACTGTTCGGGATCGCGGCGCACCTACTCAATGTCATGCCCGACCTCGCCGCGGACGCAGCCACCGGCGTGCGGGGACTGCCACATCGCCTGGGCGCCCGCACCATTCGGATCATCGCGGCACTGATCCTGGTGGCTGCCTCGGCCACCGTATTCCTCGGAACCGGTAACTCAGCCTCGGTGGGGCACCGGGTATTGCTGGGCGCCGTTCTCATTCTTGCCGCGTTGACCGTCCGGGCGCCGAACAGAATGCCGTTCTACGCAGCGATCGCCGTCGCCGGCGCCAACGGCGTGATGCTCCTGCTCGAGTGATCCAAGCCGACGACCCAGAAAAGTCGTCGGCCCGGATCAGTCACCGGTCGAGCCTGCAAATCACCAGCCGCGTTCGGCGAGGCGGTGCGGAACCGGGATGTCGTCGACGTTGATCCCGACCATCGCCTCACCCAGCCCACGAGAGACCTTCGCAAGCACGTCCGGGTCGTCGAAGAAGGTGGTGGCCTTCACGATCGCCGCCGCCCGCTCCGCCGGATTACCCGACTTGAAGATCCCCGACCCGACGAACACACCCTCCGCGCCGAGCTGCATCATCATCGCCGCATCCGCCGGGGTCGCGATGCCACCGGCGGTGAACATGGTGACCGGCAACTTCCCGGCCTTCGCCACCTCGACCACCAGGTCATACGGTGCCTGCAGCTCCTTCGCCGCCACATACAGCTCGTCCTCGCTCAGCGACGTCAACCGGCGAATCTCCCCACCGATGGTCCGCATATGCGTGGTGGCATTCGACACGTCCCCGGTACCGGCCTCACCCTTCGACCGAATCATCGCCGCACCCTCGGTAATCCGCCGCAACGCCTCACCCAGATTGGTCGCACCACACACGAACGGGACGGTGAACTTCCACTTGTCGATGTGATTCGCATAGTCGGCCGGGGTCAGGACCTCGGACTCGTCGACATAATCGACCCCCAGGGACTGCAGGATCTGCGCCTCGACGAAGTGCCCGATCCGGGCCTTGGCCATCACCGGGATCGAGACCGCGGAGATGATGCCGTCGATCATGTCCGGATCACTCATCCGCGACACCCCACCCTGCGCGCGGATGTCCGCGGGCACCCGCTCGAGCGCCATCACCGCGACCGCGCCGGCGTCCTCGGCGATCTTCGCCTGATCGGGGGTGACGACGTCCATGATGACCCCACCCTTGAGCATCTCGGCCATGCCCCGCTTGACGCGCGCAGTGCCGGTGGTGGGGGTGGTGTCGGGGGTGCTCACAGCGAACTCCTGGGTAGTGGCGGGGTGGAACTTCGATGGCGGCATGCGTGAGCGACGACGTTCACGCTGCTTTGTTCGATTCTAGGACGACGGCCCGCGATGCTCTGTAGCCAGTCTCGGATTGCTGGCCTCGTCGAGTCCGCTCCGCGACTTACGTGATGGCGCGCACTTCGGGGTTGTCGGCGGCGGCTGCGACGGCTGCGGCCTCCTCGAGCAGATCGGCAAGATCGCGGGGATAGACGGCTTCACCGGCAGCCGTCAGTTCCCGGACGCAGTCGGCAGTACACCACCGGTGGCCGGTGATGGTGCGCTCCTCGAGTTCGGTGAACCCGCCGTGGTGAGGTTCGAAACCCTCCGTCTGCAGGGCGAAGAACAGTTCCTCGGAACGAATCAGCTCACCGCCCCAAGAGAAGATCGCCACCCGGCGCCACATCGGGCCGCGCAGCGACTCCGCGGAAGCGGTGTACCCGGTCTCCTCGGCGATTTCCCGGACCGCCGCAGCACGCAGGTTCTCCCCTTTTTCGACCGCGCCACCGATCGTGAACCAGTAGTAGGTGTCGGGAATCTCCGGATCATGGCCCCTCAGCAACAGCACACGGCCCCGCTCGTCGAGCAGCACCACCCGCGCGGACGTGCGGACGGAGTCGAGCGACAAACCGTCGGCTACCGCCGCAGCCGACGCCCGTTCCGTGATCTCGAAATAGGTCGGTAGCGGTGCGGTGCCGCCCAGGTGCAACCACCGAACGGGTCTGCGGGCACGTAATGCCAGGGTGTCCCGCACGGCGTCGTTGTGGAAACGGCGCGCGATCAGGACCCTCGCCTCCGCGTCCGCGAGTTCCGCGACGAGCTGAGGTCTGAGATCTTCGGGATCGAGCAGCGAGAGCGCGCTGGACAACGCGTTCTCCGCGCTTTCGCGGTCGGTGCGCTCCGACCGCTCGGCGCGGGCGGCCAGGGCAGTGAGCCTCCTTGCCTCGGGTGCGTCCATCGCCGCAGCCGCAGCCCGCACGACCACCGCCCGACGGGCCAGCGCGGAGTCGAGGGCCTGCCAGGACAGATCGGAACGCACGTGCAAACGGTCGAGGCGGTTGGCCGTTCCGTAGGCCCACAACCCGATCGCCAGAACGACCACTGCCACGAGTGCCAGAACGAAGATGGTCAGCGCGGAGAAGGTCACGATCCGACCTCGTGGACGCCGTCACGCCCGACGGTTACCGTCTCGTACACCCGCAGAATCTGTTCGGCCACCACCGGCCAGTCGTATTCGGTGACGACCGTCCTCCCGACCTCGGTCAGTGCGGCACTGCGCGCCGGGTCGCCGAGCACGGAATCGATACCCTCGGCGAGCGCCGCGGAATCACCCACCGGCACGAGCACACCCGCCTGCCCGTCGCGGAGGACGCGGCGGAACGCGTCGAGTTCACTTGCCACCACCGCGGCACCGGCCGCCATCGCTTCCACCAGCACGATCCCGAAACTCTCCCCGCCCAGATTCGGGGCGCAGTACACGTCGGCACTGCGCAGAGCCGACGCCTTCTCGGCGTCGCCGACCTGGCCGAGGAGGCACAGGTGCCCGAACAGCGGGCCCGCCTCACGACGTAGGCGGTCCTCGTCTCCCCGGCCGACCACCAGCACCTGCAGCTCCGGGTACTTGTCGACCAGCGCGGGAAGCGCGCGCAACAGGACAGACATGCCCTTGCGCGGCTCGTCGTATCGCCCGAGGAACACGATCGTCCGGCCCGGGCGGGGGTAGCCCGGCAACGGTTCGGCGTTCGCGAAGGCCCCCACGTCGACACCGTTGGGGATCTCGACGGCGTCCGACCCGAGCGATTCCACCTGCCATCGGCGCGCCAGTTCCGACACCGCGATCCGTCCGCTGATCCTCTCCAGGTAGGGCTGGAGGACTCCCTGAAAGGTGCTGAGCACCAATGATTTCGTCGTCGACGTGTGAAAGGTCGCCACGATCGGTCCCTCGGCCACCCGCATGGCGAGCATCGACAGGCTCGGCGCATTGGGTTCGTGGATGTGCAGGACATCGAAGTCGTTGTCGGAAATCCAGCGCCGCACCCGCGCGCTCGCGGCAGGTCCGAAACTCAACCGGGCTACCGATCCGTTGTACGGAATGGCCAGCGCCCGGCCGGCCGACACGACGAAGTCGGGCAATTCGGTGTCGTCCGAAGCGGGGGCCAGGACGCTGACCTTGTGCCCGCGTTCGATCAACACCTCGGCGAGATCCACGACGTGGGCTTGCACCCCGCCCGGAACATCGAACGAGTACGGACAGACCATGCCGATCTTCACGGGCTCTCCATACGCGTGAGTCTCGCCTGCGACAGGTCGGACAGCCAGAGCGGCTGCAGCATGTGCCAGTCCTCCGGGTGTTGTGCGATGTTCGCCTCGAACCGTTCCGCCAGCGCCTGGGTGGCCGCCGCCACCCCGACTGACGTATCGATCGGGGGATCGATCCGGAAACCCCACCCGTCCCCTGTGAACCAGCAGTGCACGGGCAGGAGCGGAGCACCGGTGTCGATCGCCAGCTTCGCCGGACCTGCGGGCATCCGCGTCGGTTCCCCGAAGAATGTGACGGGAACGCCCTTCTTCGCGAGATCGCGTTCACCGAGGAGGCACACGATTCCGTTGGCGCGCAGGCGCGCCGACAGTTCGACGAACGGGGGATGCTCTCCCCCGCTGAGCGGGAAGATTTCGAATCCCAGCCCTTCGCGGTAGTCGACGAAACGTTGATACAGCGACTCCGGCTTCAACCGCTCGGCCACGGTGGACAGCACGCCCCAGTGCTGCACGCACCACACCCCGGCCATGTCCCAGTTACCGCTGTGCGGCAGTGCGAGTACCGCTCCGCGGCCAGCGGCTTTCGCGGCGTCCAGATGCTCCTGTCCTTCGATGAGGGCGTCGAGAGCCGCCCCGGTCTTCTCCAAATCCATGGCCGGCAGCCGGAACGCCTCCCGCCAGTACCGCGCATAGGACCGCAGCGACGCACGTACCAGCGACTCCGGAACCTCCGCCGGAGTCACTCGCAGCACGCGAGCAAGGTTGCGGCGCAGCTGCTCGGGACCGCCGCCTTTGCGTGCGGCGAAGTCGGCACCCGTGTCGAACAGGGTGACAGCGACTCGCTCGGGCAGGGCACGGACCAGCCGCCAGCCGGCCGCGTAGCCGAGGTCGGCGACCCGTTCACCGAGGCTCACTGCGCCGTCGCCTGTCCGTCTTCGGGCGTCGTGCCGGGTGCCGGCAGCGGGAGGACGTCCCGTGCGCCGGCCGACCCCCGCACCGCCAGAACCCGCTGGAACACCGTGAGCACGCTGCCCGCAGCGAGGAGCCACATGGCGATGTGGATCGCCCACGGCACGCCGAGCCCGGTGACACCGGCCCCGATGAGGACGATGACCAATCGATCGGGCCGTTCGATGAGTCCGCCGTCCGCGGACAACCCGCTCGCCTCGGCGCGGGCCTTGGCGTAGGAGATCACCTGCGAGGTGACCAGGCACACCAGAGTCGCGATCACGAGCGGCTTGCTCGCCTCGTGGTACACGGCCCACCAGGCGAGACCGGCGAAAATCGCACCGTCCGCCACTCGGTCACAGGTGGCGTCGAGGACGGCGCCGAATCGAGTTCCCCCACCACGGGCCCGGGCCATCGCGCCGTCCAGCATGTCGAACAGGACGAACACGGTGATGACAACCGCACCCCAGAACAGATGTCCGCTGGGAAACAGCACGACCGCCCCAGCCACGGTCGCGACGGTCCCTATCACTGTGACCGAATCGGGGGTCAGCCCGGTCTTGACCAGAGCCCTCCCCAACGGCGCGGTCACCTTGGACACCGGTGCCCGTCCGAAAAAGCTCAGCACCTGCCCACCCCGTTCATCACGTCCTGCCACCGACCCTGCACGGAGGAGTGTGCGACCCCCGCGTCATTCATCTATCGAGTCATTCATTCCAAGCCTTCGCCAGCAGACCGCGGGTCTCGCGCAACAACTGTGGCATGACCTTGACGCCGGCGAGGACCGTGATGAAGTTGGCGTCCCCACCCCACCGGGGGACCACATGCTGATGGAGATGTTCAGCGAGGGAGCCGCCGGCGGCGGCCCCCAGGTTCAGACCCACATTGAAACCGTCCGGCCGTGACACCCGCTTGATGACGCGCAGCGCCTGCTGAGTGAAGGACATCAGCTCGGCGCTTTCTTCCTCCGTGAGGTCCTCGAGCGCGGCGACCTTGCGGTAGGGCACGACCATCAGGTGACCAGGGTTGTACGGATACAGGTTGAGCACCGCGTAGACGTGCTCGCCGCGCGCGACGATCAGCCCGTCCTCGTCATTCATCTTCGGGATGTCGGTGAACGGTTCGTTCGGAGTGTCCGGAGACTTCGGTGCCTCGGCGATGTATGACATGCGGTGCGGCGACCAGATCCGTTGAAGATGGTCCGGCTGACCTGGACCACGGTCGACGAGACTACCGGGACTGTCTCGCATCCCGTCGGCGGTCACATCATCCCCTCCTGCCATGTGTGTCACCCTCTCCCACCGGGTTGGAGCAGCTCCGCGGTCGGGGACGCGTTCTCACGGCGCGCGACCCATTCGGTGACGATCCGAACGGCCTCGTCGACCGCCACACCGTTCACCTGAGTGCCGTCGCGGAAGCGGAAGCTCACGGCACCCGCCTCGACGTCGCGGGCACCCGCGAGGAGCATGAACGGCACCTTCAGCGCGGTGTTGTTGAAGATCTTCTTCTGCATCCGGTCGTCGCTCGCGTCGACCTCCGCGCGGATCCCCGCCGCCTTCAACTGCTTCACCACGTCGAAAAGATGATCGGCGAACGCCTCGGCGACCGGGATGCCCACCACCTGAACGGGTGCAAGCCAGGCCGGGAACGCACCTGCGTAGTGCTCGGTCAGCACACCGAAGAATCGCTCGATGGACCCGAACAACGCGCGGTGAATCATCACCGGCCGCTTCTTCGTGCCGTCGTTCGCCGTGTACTCGAGGTCGAAGCGCTCGGGCAGGTTGAAGTCGAGTTGGATGGTCGACATCTGCCAGGTTCGGCCCAGGGCGTCCTGCACCTGCACCGAAATCTTCGGACCGTAGAAGGCGGCACCCCCGGGGTCGGGCACGAGGTTCAGCCCCGACGCCTCGGCGACCTCGGCCAGCGTCTGCGTGGCCTCCTCCCACACCGCGTCGTCACCGACGAACTTGTCCGGGTTCTTGGTGGACAGTTCCAGGTAGAAGTCGTCGAGCCCGTAGTCCTCGAGGAGCCCGAGAACGAACTGCAGGGTGGTGGCCAATTCATCGCGCATCTGCTCGCGGGTGCAGTAGATGTGCGCGTCGTCCTGTGTCATGCCGCGCACGCGGGTCAACCCGTGTACGACACCCGACTTCTCGTACCGGTACACGGATCCGAACTCGAAGAGCCGCAACGGCAATTCCCGGTACGACCGTCCGCGGGACCGGAAGATCAGATTGTGCATCGGGCAGTTCATCGGCTTGAGGTAGTAGTCCTGCCCCGGCTTGCGCACGGTGCCGTCCTCGTTCAATTCCTCGTCGATGTGCATGGCCGGGAACATGCCGTCCCGGTACCAGTCGAGGTGACCCGACACCTCGTAGAGGTGCCCCTTCGTGATGTGCGGGGTGTTGACGAATTCGTAGCCCTCGTCGACGTGCCGCTTGCGCGAGTAATCCTCCATCTCGGTGCGGATGATGCCGCCCTTGGGGTGGAACACGGGCAGGCCCGAGCCGAGCTCGTCGGGGAAACTGAAGAGATCGAGTTCGGCGCCCAACTTCCGGTGATCGCGCCGTTCTGCTTCGGCGAGAAGCTCGAGGTGCTGTTCCTGGGCCTCCGCCGACTCCCAGGCGGTGCCGTAGATCCGCTGGAGATCGGCGTTGTCCTGATTACCTCGCCAGTAGGCGGCGGAACTGCGGGTGAGCTTGAACGCAGGAATGTGCTTGGTGGTGGGGATGTGCGGGCCACGGCAGAGATCGCCCCAGATCTTCTCCCCCGTGCGCGGATCCACATTGTCGTAGATCGTCAGCTCGTTGCCGCCGACTTCCATGACCTCCGGGTCGTCGATGCCCGACTTGTCGTCGATCAGTTCGAGTTTGAACGGTTCCTTCGCCAACTCCGCGCGAGCCTCGTCGAGAGAGTCGACGACACGACGAGAAAACCGCTGAGAGCCCTTGATGATCTTCTTCATCCGCTTCTCGAGGTTCGCCAGATCCTCCGGAGTGAAGGGACGATCGACCGAGAAGTCGTAGTAGAAGCCGTCCTTGATGGGCGGACCGATGCCGAGCTTGGCCTCGGGGAACTCCTGCTGCACGGCTTGCGCGAGGACGTGCGCCGCGGAGTGGCGGATGACGCTGCGCCCGTCCTCGGTATTCGCGGCCACCGGCTCGACGGCGGTGTCTACATCCGGCACCCACGACAGGTCCTTCAGCTGACCCTCGGCGTCACGGACCACGACGACGACGTCCGGACCCTTGCTCGGGTAGCCGGCTTCCCGAACCGCGGTTCCGGCCGTAGTCCCTGCAGGCACCCGGACAAGGGCGGCGGGGGCGACGGATGCGGGCGTGGTCACAGCGATGTTCTCCTAGGTGAGGTATGCGGTGCAGACATGAAGAATGTGCCAGCCCATGCTATCGGCCCAGCTGTGCTACCCAATCATGCGTCCGCTAGAGGGGACTCTCCAGCCACGGGTAGTCGAGGCCGACCCACGTCCCGACCAGACCGAACGTTCCCAGTAACCACAGGGTGGCCAGCACGATCAGACCCGTCAGCACCGCGCCGGCACCCTTGACGAGCAGCGACTGCCGGGAGAACCAGTCCATGAAGGCGTCGTACTTCGTCCGCGCGAAGCGGAGCAGTCGATGGGCCCACTCGAACTCGGACGCCAGGATGCCGAGTCCGGCGAAAACGATCAGCCATCCGGGACCGGGATACGGAATTGCCAGCACGCCGGCGGCCAGCACCAAGGCGCCGATCACGCCGACGGCGATGCGGTAACCGAGGTTCAGACTCGGCTTGGCGGCGATCCGAGCGCGCCACCGCTTCCAGCGGCTCTCCGCCTCCTGGAACGGCGACAGGTCGGAATCCTCCGTGTCGACAGGTTCCGGCCCCTCCGTGTCGGCCTTGTCGGCACGGTCGGCCTCGTCCGGCCGGACTTCCCCGGTGCTCACGATCTACCTGCCCCTCGTGTGTCGACCCAGTGTGAACGGCAATCCGTGACGAAGCAGGCACGGAGGCGCGAGTGAAACTGCCATCGTCCACCCTACCCAGTGCCCGGGGCACGGTCGCGCCGTCAGGTCCGGTCTAGCCCTTCACACACACGACCTGCCGCAGGTGTGCGACGACCTCGACCAGATCGGCCTGAGCATCGATCACCTGCTCGATGTCCTTGTACGCGGCCGGGATCTCGTCGATCACCCCGGCGTCCTTACGCGACTCGACGCCGGACGTTTGACGCCTCAAGTCGTCGACCGTGAAACGCTTCTTCGCCTTCGTACGGCTCATGGTCCGACCGGCGCCGTGCGAGGCGGAGTTGAAGGACAGTT
Source organism: Rhodococcus oxybenzonivorans (assembly GCF_003130705.1). NCBI lineage: Bacteria > Bacillati > Actinomycetota > Actinomycetes > Mycobacteriales > Nocardiaceae > Rhodococcus > Rhodococcus oxybenzonivorans. Next base: position 3,627,261 of record NZ_CP021354.1, read on the forward strand.
CCGACCCCAGTCCGCGCACCACGTACGAACCGGTGCCCATGGAACCGGGAATGAGACCGAGATCTCCCTTTCCTGCGCGAATAGCACCCTTGCGGGTCACGAGCATCGTCTCCCCGTCGACGACCTCCTCGGACACATAGTTGTGGTGACACGAGATCGGATCGTCGAAACGGACGGGCCGAGTCGGCAGAGCGTCCCGGAATGCCTGCATGATCAGGGCGAGCATGACGGCGCGGTTGCGGGCCGCGTATTCCTGGGCCCACGACAGGTCGTGGCGGTAGGCGTCCATCTCGGGTGTACCTGCCAAAAAGACCGCCAGATCACGATCGACCAGCCTCTGGTTGTGCTGCAACGTCCGCGCCACGGCGATGTGTCGCTCGGCCAGTTCCTTCCCGATGTTGCGGGATCCGGAGTGGAGCATGAGCCACACCTCCTCTGCGTCGGACAGACACACCTCGATGAAGTGATTCCCGCCGCCGAGCGTTCCGATCTGCTTCATCGCCTTCGATTCACGAGACTGGACGCCCGGGTGCAGATCGCGGAACTCCTGCCAGAATCGCGTCCATCCCTTGTGGACGCCGGCGCCGGACACCGAGAGGGCACCGGTGTCGAGAGAGTTCTCGTGCATGGCGAATCCCACCGGAACCGCACGCTCGATGCGCGCGCGCAGCGACCGCAGACTGTCCGGCAGGTCGTCGGCGGTGACATCGGTCCTGACCGCTGTCATGCCGCAGCCGATGTCGACCCCCACGGCGGCAGGTGCGACAGCCTGACGCATCGCGATGACGGAGCCGACCGTCGCGCCCTTACCGACATGGACGTCGGGCATGACGCGGACACCGTGGACCCACGGCAGGTCTGCCATGGTGCGGAGCTGGGCAAGTGCGGCCGGCTCTATGGACCGTTCCTCCGCCCACATCAAGGTCGGCGCGGCAGTGCCTTCGAGGGTGACGGGAAACATTCGACTTCGATCCTTCGACAGCGGCCACCGCGGGTGCGGTTCGGCCTGCCCTGTCATTGTTCGCCGTTTCCGGGTACCCGGACAACCGAATATCGGCACGTGAGGGCACATGCAGAAGAGGGCGTCTCCGAATTCCCGGAAACGCCCTCTTCGTGTTCTCGGTGGTCCCGGCTGGGATCGAACCAGCGACCTCCCCGGTGTGAACGGGACGCTCTTCCACTGAGCCACGGGACCGAGGCACGCCACATGCTCGCGCTCGAACGAGTTGGAACATTAACACGACGGACCGGCCGAACGAAAATCACGTCGTGGTGATTCGCGGTCACCCGCACAGACCACCGCTTTCCGCATGCGCCCCGAAGCCCGGCAGCAGTCATGACCTGCAGATTTGTAACTAACAGGCATGGTCGGCTAATGTTCTCAACCGCACCACGGAGAACATTCTCCGCGAGTTACACGGTGCATGCGGACGTGGCGCAGCTGGTAGCGCACAACCTTGCCAAGGTTGGGGTCGCGGGTTCGAATCCCGTCGTCCGCTCGAGAGGTTGGACTCAACCTTCACGGTGGAGTGGCCGAGTGGTGAGGCAACGGCCTGCAAAGCCGTGCACACGGGTTCGATTCCCGTCTCCACCTCGCGCGATTAGCTCAGCGGGAGAGCGCTTCCCTGACACGGAAGAGGTCACTGGTTCAATCCCAGTATCGCGCACCGAGATAGATCGTAGGACTGTAGTACTTGCACGACAGTGAACTCCCCCGGACTCGGAGGTTTTCACGCATGCGGACGTGGCGCAGCTGGTAGCGCACAACCTTGCCAAGGTTGGGGTCGCGGGTTCGAATCCCGTCGTCCGCTCCATTTCTTCTCGATCTCGCGCGATTAGCTCAGCGGGAGAGCGCTTCCCTGACACGGAAGAGGTCACTGGTTCAATCCCAGTATCGCGCACCATCTCTTCGGTTCATCCGAAAAGACGTTCCCAGCGGCTCGGCCCCGGTCATACGACCGGGGCCGAACCGCTGTCTGTCACGCCGAGTGCACCCTATTCGCACCGGAAATCATCGCGCGCAGCGCCGACTCGGTGTCGGATTCACCGATTCCCATCGTCCACAGTCGCACTCCCCCCGCCTCGCACCTCAGGAACGTTGCCGTGCGGTGCCCGATTCGATGCTGGTGGAAGGCGAGGATCTCGATCGAACATCCGGCGTCGTAGAGCATCGACGTCATCGCGGACACCGGGCCCGGCGCGAGTGCGCTCATCGTGCAGATCGATTCTCCGATACCCAAGGTCGCCTCGAAGACCCACAGGCCTGGGGCGGCTTTCTTCTCGGACCATCGACCGAGACGGAACGGGCCGGACATCGGCGCATACAGGCTCTCGAACGCGGTCCAGCTCATCCCGGCTGCCTCGTCCGCGAATTCGCGGGGGAGCGGCTTTCCGTGACGCGTCGCGAAGGGATCGGCGGCGCTGCTCGACGTGCGACAAGTTGCGGCAAACGAAGTGGAGGTGCTCATTCTCGTGGTCTTCCTGAAAGTGAAGGGAGGACCAACGCGTAGCTCAACGACCCGCAGCGAGGGGTCGGTCCGTATCAGACCCCGCTACGGCGGAGAACTACGAGAATGCGCTGCATGGGAAGACACTCTAGGCGAGGATCGTCCCGAAGGACAACCTGCCACCTCATCGAGGAATTCGGCCGCGCATCTTCCCGGTGACGAAATTGTTATCCACGGGCCTGGAACGTGAGGAAATCCTCATGTATCGTCGAACGTGCCATCCACCCCCCCGATGGCAATGAGCCCCAGCCATGACCCCCCATCCAAGGCTGGGGCTCAGTCTTGTTCCGGGTCACCTCCGTCGAACAAAGTCCCCGGACGGTCACCGATTCGGGCTGTCGTTCTCGCCTTGCGCCGGACTCTGCGCAGTCGACGACGAAGCATCGCATACGGTCGGTTTCACACGCCGCGCAGGGCGTGGCAGATTGCGGTGAGCACGCGGTTGCGGGACAGTACGCACATAATGGTGACGAACAGGAAAGACGCGGTGACTGAACGGTGACGGTCGAAATAAATTCCGCGGGGATCTGGGACTCCGAGGCGATCGCCGACGTAGCGGCGGCGACGTTTCCGCTCGCCTGCCCACCTGGCGCCACCCAGGACGACATCGCCACCTTCATCGATGATGTGCTGTCGGCGGAACGATTTTCCGAGTACCTCACCGACCCGCGCCGAACCGTGCTCAAGGTGACCCACGAAGGCGCCATCGTCGGCTATGCAATGTTGATCGACGGAGAACCTGCAGATCCCGAGGTGGCCCGGAGCGTGTCACTGCGTCCCGTCACCGAGATCAGCAAGCTGTATGTGCTGCCGGGCAATCACGGCACCGGAGTCGCGTCCGCGCTGATGAACGCCATCGTCGAGCGCGCCGTCGCCGGGGATTGTGCGGGACTGTGGCTCGGAGTCAATCAGGAGAACCTGCGCGCTCAGCGTTTCTACGAGAAGCACGGCTTCGAGACTGTCGGGACGAAGACCTTCCTGGTGGGGTCGCAGCTACACCACGATTTCGTGATGCAGCGGGCCCTCTGAGCCTGCCGGCTCAGTTCGCGGCTACCTCGAAGCGCGACAACGCGAGGAGCCGTGAGGTGGCGCGGAGATACTTCTTGCGGTACCCACCGGCAAGCATCTCGGGCGTGAAGATGGAGTCGAGCTTCGCGCCCGCCACCGTCACCGGGATGCTGGCGTCGTACAGGCGGTCCGCGAGAACGACGAGCCGCAGAGCCACCGACTGGTCGTCGGCCGGATGGACACCGTCCAGGAACACGGCCGGGATGCCCTCGACCAGCTTGTTGTATCGCGACGGGTGCAGGGTGCTCAGGTGCGCACACAGCGCATCGAAGTCGTCGAGTGTGGCACCGGGGATGGCGTCGGCACGCTCGAGGAGTTCCTCCGAGGAGATCGGGTCGGGCGCCGGCGGCAGGTCGCGGTGCCGGTAGTCGGGGCCATCCACCCGGATGGTCTCGAAGATCGAGCCCAGCTTCTTGATCTCCCGCAGGAAGTCCTGCGCTGCGAAGCGGCCCTCACCGAGCTGGCCGGGAAGGGTGTTCGACGTCGCGACGATGGACACACCACGCGCGGACAGCTCGGACAGCAACCGGGACACGAGCATGGTGTCACCCGGATCGTCGAGTTCGAACTCGTCGATGCAGAGGACACTGTGGTCGGACAGCTGCTCGACCGCCTTGTTGAACCCCAGCGCGCCGACCACGTGGGTCAGCTCGACGAAGGTGCCGAATGCCTTCGGCGACGGGACGCTGTGGTAGATCGACGCGAGCAGGTGGGTCTTGCCGACGCCGAACCCACCGTCGAGGTAGAGACCGGCACCGGTGGACGGCGTCTTCTTCCCGAAGAGGCCACGTCGGCCGCCGCTGCGGATCTTGCCGACCTTCTTCGAGAACTCCTCGGCCTTCTGCACAGCCACGGCCTGGCTGGGCTCGGCGGGGTCCGGGATGTACGACGCGAAGCTCACCTCGTCGAACATGGCCGGGGGCACCATTTGAGCGACCAACTGATCAGCCGGCACCACGGGGCTGCGATCGACAAGACGTGCATGCATACAAGCAGGGTATCCACGTGTTGTGATCACTAACATGCAGCGTGTACATATTGCGACCTACCTCACATCGGACTCCGGGCAGTCGGGGACGGATACCGGTGAAGTGACCGGGGACGCATTGCGTGAGCTGTATGCGTACCCGGTGGAGATGCCGCGACCGTGGGTGCGGGCGAATTTCGTGTGCAGCATCGACGGAGCCGTCTCTGTCGGCGGTGTGAGCGGAACGCTGGGAACGCCCGCCGACAAGAAGGTGTTCGACACCCTTCGGGAGGCGGCCGACGTCGTCCTGGTGGGAGCAGGAACCGTCCGCGCCGAAAACTACGGTGGCGTGCGAATTGACGCGGACGGCAGGCAACGCCGTATCGCATCGGGATTGTCCGCCGTCCCGCCGATTGCGGTCGTCTCGGCACGGGCACACCTCGACGCCGACGCCCGACTGTTCACCGACACCGAGGTCGCGCCCATCGTGATCACCTGCGCCGCCGCCGATCCGGTCCGGGTGGCCGCCCTCGTCGAGGCCGGTGCTCACGTCATTCGCACCGGCGGTTCGGAGATCACAGGTCCTGAGGTGATCGCCGCAGTGGAGGGGCTGGGACTGCGCAGAATTCTCTGTGAGGGCGGGCCGAGCCTGTTCGGACAGCTCGTGGCCGACGACCTCGTCGACGAACTCTGCCTCACCACGGCACCCGTCCTGGTGGGGGGAACCGCCGGGCGCATCGCCACTTCTCCCCACGTCGCCACGGTCTCGATGACACCTGCGCACGTCCTCGCCGACACAGACGGCACGGTTCTGACACGCTGGGTGCGGCTTCCCCGCCCGTGAAGGAACCTGGCAGGCTGTCCGGCATGCGCAGATTGGGGTTGCTCGCACTGGTTCTCGTGGTGTGCAGTGCGTGCGGAGCCGGACCGTCGAACCGGCCGCACGTCGCCGTCGAACGCGAGGGCGGCGGCAGCGAACCCACCCCGACAGAATCCCAGAACGCCGACGCTCCCCCGCCCCAGTTGCAGGTTCCGAAGACGGACCTCACGTGGACAGACTGCACCCCGGGCACCCTCGAGACGCTGGGCCCCGGAGTGGTGGCGCCTTCGGGTCTGATCTTCGAGTGCGCGTCGTACGAATCGGCCGTCGACGAGAGCGGAGTCCTTCCCGGATCGTTCACAATGGGCGCGATGCGGGCGCGACTCGCGGACACCCCGGCAAACGCTGCCCCCCTCGTCCTGACGTCCGGGTCGGACCGGTCGTCGACGTCGACGCTCGCCGCGCTCAGCACGGGAGGGTTGTCGACTCTGCTCTCGACGCGTCCGGTTGTCGCCGTCGATCGCCGCGGAATCGCGTCGTCACAGAAAATCGAATGCCTTTCGCCGCCGACCTCCGACCTTCGGCGCAGGCTGGCCGACCTGGGACAATTCGATCCGGGTGCCGGCGACCAGGTCGACAAGGTGGCCGCTCTCGGGCGAGATGCCACCATCGCCTGTACCGATTATCTGCAACCGCAAGAACTCGCCTTCGACAGCACCCACGCCGCAGATGACATCGAAACGCTGCGTCGCACGTGGGAGGTCGACTCCCTCGGGATACTGGCCACCGGAAACGGGAGCGCCGTTGCATTGAGCTACGCCGCCGAATACCCGGGACGGGTCGGCCGGCTCGTCCTCGACTCCCCCGCGGTGACCACCGTGGACGCCGCAACCGTCACCGAGCAGCAGGTGGCCGGACAGGAAGCGGCGTTCGACGCCTTCGCCCGGCAGTGCACCGCACTGAACTGTTCCCTCGGCCCCGACCCGCGGGCTGCGGTCACCGCAGCCGTTGCCGCGGCCGCGGCCGGTCGGATCCCCGGGGTGTCGTCGAATGCGCTGCTCACGGCGATCTCGGGGGTGCTGGGTACGGCCGGAGGTGACCAGCAGGGCCGGGTACGCATGTTGTCCGACGCCGTGTCGGCCGCCACCGCCGGCAACACCGCGCCGCTGCTGGCCCTCGCAGCGCAGGCGGAGGCGGCCTACGAGTCCGACGGCCAGTTCATCACCCGGTGCACGGACGGGCAGCAGTGGCCTGCCCCGGATCGCGTGCGCGAACTCCAGCGCGTGTGGGGTGAGCAGTTTCCGTTGTTCGGCCCCGATGCGGCCGTGGGCCTCCTGCTGTGCACGTCGTGGCCTGCGACCGCACCGCCCGCGCTCCCCGGTGACCTCTCGATGCCCGTGCTCGTACTCAGCGGCGCGGCCGACCCCGTCGTCGGTAACGCCGGCGTCGGCACCGTCACCGGAGCAGTGGGCAGCGCGGGCGCCACCACCGCCACCCTGACGTGGCACGGCCGGGGTCACCCGGCCACCCACTCGGACTGCGCGCAGAAGGCCATCGTCTCGTATCTGGCCGACGGAACACTGCCTCCCGACGGCAGCGCCTGCCCCGCCTAGCCGGTAACCGGGCCCGACACCCGCAGGGGGTGCGTGACCGCATGTCACGGCTAGCCGGTGTACCGTGCCGTGGTGTTCCTTCGACATCTCGAACCGCGCACCGGGCGGACTCCTCACGAGGTCATCAACTTCGCGTTGTGGCCGATCGCCGTCATGACCGTGCTGCATCGAGTGGTTGTCAAGGCGGTCAACGGCTACATCACCGACGACTTCCGGCCGGTCTACAACGCTGCCCTGGCGTTCCTCAACCGCCGCCCCGTCTACACCGCCAACTTCGACTGGGTGGACCCGCACTACCTGTATCCGCCGTCCGGAACGCTGCTGATGGCACCGATCGCGATCATCGATCCCGAGAAGTCGCGGTGGCTCTTCATCCTGGCCAACACGATCGCCATCGTCATCGCGTTGTACCTGCTGTTGCGGTTGTTCGGCCTCGGCCTGAACTCGATCGCCGCCCCGATCCTTCTCTTCGCGACGTTTTCGTCGGAAACTGTCACGAACACGCTGGTCTTCACCAACATCAACGGTCTGGTGCTGCTCGGGGAGATCGCGTTCCTGGTGCTGCTCATGAAGCGACGGGACATGTGGTCCGGCGTCGCCATCGGCCTGACGTTCGCGGTGAAACCGATCCTGGCGCCACTTCTCTTACTTCCTCTCGTCCGCGGGCAGTGGAAAGTGTTCGTCACCGCCCTCGGCATCCCCCTCGTCCTCACCGCCGTAGCGTGGCCGCTGTCGGCGGATCCGATGGACTTCGTTCACCACACCGTTCCGTACCTGATGGAGTCGCGCGACTACTTCAACAGCGCGATCGTGGGCAACGGCAGGTACTACGGTCTCCCGACGTGGATGATCTTCACGCTCCGTGGAATTTTCGCCGCACTGGTGGCGGGGTCCCTCTGGCTGCTGTACCGCTACTACCGGCACGACGAACTGTTCTTCGTGGTGACCACGTCCGGTGTCCTGCTGACCGCGTCCTGGCTGCTCGGTTCGCTGGGCCAGATGTACTACTCGATGATGCTGTTCCCGCTCGTCATGTCGGTGGTACTGAAGAACTCGGTGATGCGAAATTGGCCGGCGTGGCTGGCGGTGTACGGGTTCCTCAGTTACGACAGTTGGTTGTCGGGACGGTTCGTCGAGGCGGGCCGCACCGCCGAATACATGAAGACCACCCTCGGGTGGAGTCTGCTGTTGATCGTCATTTTCGGGGTGCTCGCAGTCCGCTACGTCACCGCGAAGCGTGAGGGTCGGCTGGATCAGGGCATCGATCCGGCGTTCCTCCTCGAACCTCGCCCGAAGACCCCGTCGACGGAACCCGAGCTCGCACCGGAACCGGAAGCGGAGTCGGCTGTCGCCAAGTCGTAGCAGTCTCGCCGGGCGCTGACGGACCCGCGAACTCGAAACGTATTAGCGTGGAGCCATGAGTTCGCAGCAGAAGGATCCCACCCAGTCCGCACCGAAGGTCGTCCTCTCCGACAGTGAATGGCGGGAGAAGCTGACGCCCGAGGAATACGCGGTACTGCGGCAGGCCGGAACCGAACGTCCCTACGTGGGTGAATACACCGACACGACAACCGAGGGTGTCTACCACTGCCGCGCATGCGGCGCGGAGTTGTTCCGCAGTACCGAGAAATTCGAATCCCATTGCGGGTGGCCGTCGTTCTTCGACCCCGCCGATTCCGATGCCGTCATTCTCCGCGAGGACACATCGCTGGGTATGCGCCGCGTCGAGGTCATCTGCAAGACGTGCCACAGCCATCTCGGTCACGTCTTCGAAGGCGAGGGCTACCCCACCCCGACCGACCAGCGTTACTGCATCAACTCCATTTCACTGGTCCTCGAGCCGACCGAGAAGTGATCGTCGGCGGGTCGAAGGCGCGAATCGGCGGCAGCTCGTCCAGATAGCGTTCGATCTGCACCAGCACGTGCTGGCCCGTGCAGCCGCGGGACAGTGAAGAACTGCCCACGTCCGCGGTCAACACGTTCGGGTTGCCGTGCACGCACAGCGACTCCGGGTCGGTGGGGTCGAGCGGGTCGTACCAGGCACCCGTCGACAACTGCACCACGCCTCGCCGGACACCGTCGTCCACCACGACACCGGCGAGGCAGGAGCCGCGATCGTTGTAGACCCGGACGACGTCACCGGCGACGACGCCGCGAGCCGCGGCATCATCGGGGTGGATCCGGAGCGGTTCGCGGCCCTTGATCTTCGATTCCCGGCTGGTCGCGCCGTGATCGAGTTGGCTGTGCAGCCGACTCCGCGGCTGATTGGCGATCAGGTGCAGCGGATACTGCTGTGCTCGATCGCCACCGAGCCATTCCTCCGGCTCGTACCAGCGTGGATGGCCGGCGCAGTCCGCGTAACCGAAGCTGTCGATGTCTGCCGAGAAGATCTCGATGCGACCGCTGGGTGTCGCGAGCGGGTACGTGGCCGGGTCGGCACGGAAATCGCCGAACAGCACGAGGTCGTCTTCGGTGCGCATCCGCACCTGCCCGTCTGTCCAGAAGTCGTCGAAGATCGGCGCCGGGCCGCCGTCCGCCCGGACGAATCCGCGCCATTGTTCGTAGAGGTGCTCGAGCCATTGCTGCGACGAGCGTCCTTCGGTGAACTTCTCGCCGACACCCAGCCTGCGGGCGAGTGCGCTGAAGGTGTCGTAATCGTCCCGGGCATCGGCGTACGGGCGCACTGCGGCGTGCATGGCGACGAGCAGCGGGTCGTTGCGGGTGCAGCTGATGTCGTCCCGCTCGAGCGACGTGGTGGACGGCACCACGATGTCGGCGTGCCGTGCCATCGGGGTCCAGTACGGCTCATGGACCACGATCGTCTCGGGGCGTGCCAGCGCCCGCCTGAGCCGGCCAAGATCCTGATGGTGGTGGAACGGGTTGCCCCCAGCCCAGTACAGCATCCGGATATCCGGATAGCTCAGCCGCTGACCGTCGTAGTCGAAGGGTGCTCCCGGATTCAGGAGCATGTCCGAGACCGCCGCCACCGGGATGAAATCCGGGACCGGGTTGAGTCCCTGCGGCAGGGTGGGCAGGGGGTACGGCACGGGTGCGAGGCCCGGCTCGTTCATCGAACCATAGCCATGGCCGAAGCCCCCGCCGGGCAGACCGACCTGTCCGAGCATCGCGGCAAGAGTGACGCCCATCCACGGCGCCTGCTCCCCGTGCCGCACGCGCTGCAACGACCACGTGACGGTCACCATGGTCCGGCTCGCCGCCATCCGTCGCGCCAGTACCACCAGTTCGTCCGCGGCGATTCCCGAAATCTGCTCCGCCCACGCCGGCGATTTGGGCACTCCGTCGGAACGTCCGAGCAGGTACTCCTCGAAACGGTCGTAACCGACGCAATGGCTTGCCAGGAACGCCGTGTCGTGCAGGCCTTCCGTCGCCAGAACGTAGGCGAGGGCGAGCATGATGGCGACATCGGTGCCGGGGACGGGTGCGTGCCGTTCCGCGGCACCATGGAGGTCGTCACGCAGCGGACTGAAGGACACGATGCAGCCACCGCGACGTCGGAGCGCGTCCAGCGCGCCTCGTGTCGGGTGGTCGCTCGTGCCGCCGTGGTTCACTCCGGTGTTCTTCAGCGGGACACCGCCGAAGCACACCAGAAGTTCGGTGTGCTCGGCGATGACTTTCCAGGACGTCGACCGCGCGAACAACTTCCAGTGCGTACCGACGACGCGGGGCATGATCACGCCCGTCGCACCCAGTGAATAACTGTGGACGGACCGTGTATAGCCACCGAGCGAGTTGAGGAACCGGTGCACCTGGCTCTGCGCATGGTGGAACCGCCCGGCGCTGGCCCAACCGTAGGAGCCGCCGAAGATCGCGCTGTTGCCGTACGTGTCGATCACTCGGCGCAGTTCACCGGAAAGGCGCTCCGTCAGCTCTTCCCAGTCGACGGACACGAACTCGTCCGAGCCTCGGGCACTGCTGGGACCGGGTCCGTTCTCGAGCCAGCCGCGCCGCACGGCAGGGCCGGTAATGCGCGCCTTGTTGCGGATCGAACCGGCGATGTTACCCAGCGCCGGCGAAGGGTCCGAGTCACCCGAATACGGGTGAACCGCGACGACCTCGCCGTCCGACACCTGGGCCTCGAACATCCCCCAATGGGACATGTGCTGGTAGCGGACCCCGCGGTCCGCCTCGTCGACGTCACTCATGGACGGTGCGGTGAATCACGGAAGAGCCGTGACGAGCTTCTCCACATCCACCCGGGGACCGGTGAAGAACGGTACTTCCTCCCGGACGTGAAGGCGTGCCTCGGTGGCCCGGAGATCGCGCATGAGATCGACGATGCGGTACAGCTCGGGCGCCTCGAACGCGAGGATCCACTCATAGTCCCCCAACGCGAACGAGGGCACGGTGTTGGCGCGGACGTCCTTGTAGGCGCGGGCGGCCATGCCGTGGTCGGCGAGCATCTTGCGGCGTTCCTCGTCCGGCAGGAGGTACCACTCGTAGGACCGCACGAACGGGTACACGCAGATGTAGTTGCCCGGGTCCTCCCCCGCGAGGAATGCGGGGATGTGACTCTTGTTGAACTCGGCAGGGCGGTGACAGGCCACATTGCTCCACACGGGTGCGCTCGCCCGCCCGAGCGCGGTGGTGCGCCGGAAGTCGGAGTACGTGGCCTGCAGCGCCTCGATGCTCGGCGAATGGGTCCAGATCATGAAGTCCGCATCGGCGCGAAGACCGGCCACGTCATAGAGTCCGCGGACGACGACCCCCTTCTCCGCCTGAGCCTCGAAGAAGATCCGAGCCTCCTTGATCACAGCTTCCCGGTCGTCCCCGAGAACACCGGGTTCCACCTGGAACACGGAGAACATCAGGTAGCGGATTTCAGAGTTCAATGCGTCGAAGTCGAGGCGTGCCATGGGTCTATCGTGCCACTCGCTCGGCGAGGCGTGTAGCCGCCGTCGTCGCAGAGGCGACACAGGCGGGAACCCCCACCCCGTGGAGCAACGCGCCGGACACCTCGACACCCTCCAGACCTGCGATGTCGCGCTCGATCTCGGCCACCCGGTCGAGATGCCCGGGGCCGTACTGCGGCAACCCGCCGTACCACCGCTGGACCCGTGCCGCCACCGGTTCGTCCGTCACTCCGGTGACCGTACCGAGGTCGCGTCGCGCCGCCGCGACGAGATCCGCGTCGGGCGCATCGACGATGCCGGCGTCACCGAACCTGCCGAACGACGCGCGGACCACTGCCACGTCCCGACCGGCGAGATGGGGCCATTTCCGGCTCGACAGCGTGAAGGCCTTGGCGGCGAGCGACGCGTCTGTTGCGACGAGGACTCCCGAGTTCTGCGGTAGGTCCGCCGCGGCGGGAAGAGCCAACGCCACAACAGCAGAGGAGGCGAGGGGAATCCGCCCGGCGGCCGCAGCCGCACCAGGCGCGATCTCGGCGAGCAGGTCCGCCAGTTGCGGTGCGGGTACGGCGAGGACGATGCCGTCCACGAGCCCGACCGGATCGGCCGACCAGCCGTCGGACTCGCGGGTGATGGTCCGTATCTGTTCGTGGACGACGTGCGCGCGTGCGGCGGCGGCGAGCGCGTCGAGGAGAACTCCGTAGCCGTCGCGCAAGGCCCCGAAGACCGGCCCGGCGGAGGGCGGAGGAAGCGCCTCCGCCACGGCGGCAGACAGGCTTGCCGCTCCGCGATCGAGGGCGGCGGCAAGTGTGGGCAGGGCGGCCCGCACTCCGATCGTGTCCGCAAGACCCGAATACACGCCGCCGAGCAGCGGATCGACCGAGCGCCGCACGACCTGCTCCCCGAACCGCTCGCCCACCAGCGAACCCACCGCGACGTCGGAGCCGGGAACCCAGCGCAGGGGCAGCTCCGACTCCTCCTCGATCCGGGCGAGTGTCCCGTGGTCGACCAGTCCGGCGAGGTCCTCGGGCCGGGCGGGGATGCCCATCAGCGTGTTCTGCGGCAACGGGTGCAGCGAATTCTGGGACCAGATGAGCGGACGCAGGCCCGCCGGATGCACAAGTTGCTCGGTCAGACCCAATTCGGTCAGTAGCGCAGGCACCTCAGGGCGTCGTGCGATGAAGGCCTCCGCCCCCAGATCGAGGGGCTCCCCCGCCAGTAGGTCCGTGCGCAGCTTGCCGCCGAGTCGCCCAGCACCCTCCGCGAGGGTGATGCGCGCTCCGTCGCCCAATTGCTGACGCAGGCGGTACGCCGCGACCAGCCCGGAGATGCCGCCGCCGACCACGAGCACATTCGGCGACGACACCGTCACAGCGAGTGCACCAACTCGACGACGGCGGTGAGGACTCCCGGGTCGGTGTCGGGCAGAACGCCGTGACCGAGGTTGAAGATGTGACCGGTCGTCCCGGATGCCATCGCGGCATCGGCCTCCGCCACGATCCGGCGGACCTGCTTCTCGACGGCCGCCGGTCCGGCGAACAGCACCGAAGGATCGAGGTTGCCCTGCAGCGCCTTACCCGGGCCGACGCGATGGGCCGCGACGTCCAGGGGAATCCGCCAGTCGACGCCTACCACGTCGGCACCCGCTTCCCCCATCGCACCGAGCAGTTCGCCGGTACCGACGCCGAAGTGGATTCGCGGAACACCGGCGCTCTGAATCTCGGCGAACACTCGTTCCGAGTGGGGCAGGACGAACTCGCGGTACTCCGCCAGTGACAGTGCGCCCGCCCACGAGTCGAACAGCTGGACTGCGTCCACCCCGGCGCGCAACTGGGCCTGCAGGAACGTGATCGTGGTGTCGGCCAGGGTGCTCAGTAGTGCGTGCCACGTCTTCGGGTCGGAGTGCATGAGCGCCTTGGTGCGCTCGTGGTTGCGGCTGGGGCCGCCCTCGACCAGATACGACGCGAGGGTGAAGGGGGCACCCGCGAAGCCGATCAACGGGGTCGAGCCGAGTTCGACCGTGAGCAGCCGGACTGCCTCGGCCACCGCGCCCACCTCCTCGGGGACGAGCCGTGGCAGCGCTGCCACGTCCCCGATCGATCGAACCGGGTTGGCCACCACGGGCCCCGTTCCCGCCACGATGTCCAGGTCGATACCGGCCGCTTTGAGCGGCACGACGATGTCGGAGAAGAGAATCGCGGCATCGACACCGTGGCGGCGCACCGGCTGCATGGTGATCTCACTGACCAGGGCAGGGTCGAAGCACGACTCGAGCATTCCGATGCCCGCCCTGATCTTGCGGTACTCGGGCAGTGAGCGCCCCGCCTGCCGCATGAACCAGACAGGACGGTGACTCGGCGTGCGACCGTTCGCGGCCGCGAGGAACGGTGCGTCGGGAAGCACCCTCCTCGAGGTGAACGTGGCCCGCTCGGCCATGCCTGCATTCGTGCTTTCCAACCCGCTCATCGGTCCTCACGCTCTCTGCCGGCTCGTATTTCGGCAGCTCTCATGCTGCCATGTCCTCGCGCCGTCGCCGATCGGCCCTGCTCGGCGCGCCTCCGACGAGATGCGAACGTCCGGGTCTAACGTCCCGAGCTGTGACGACTTCGGGATCGCGCGCCGAACCCGCCGAGTTCCGCGCCGCCGTCGATGCGATGAACTCCGCGCAGGTTCGTGCGGACATCGAGCTGGGCCCCATCCGGCCCCCTCAGCGACTGGCGCCGTTCAGCTACGCCGTCGGTGCGGAAGTCGTGCACGAGGACACCGGTGTCGTTGCCGAACAGAGCGAGGGCGACGCGTTCGGCCGGCTGATCCTCCTCTACGACCCGGAGGGCGACGAAGCCTGGAACGGCACGATGCGGCTGGTCGCCTACATTCAGGCCGACCTCGATGCCGCTGTCGCGGCGGACCCGCTGCTTCCCGAGGTCGCGTGGAGCTGGCTCGTCGATGCCCTCGAGTCGCGGTCGGAACCACTCACTGCGCTCGGTGGCACGGTCACCGCCACCACGTCCGTCCGCTACGGCGACATCGCCGGACCACCACACGCACACCAATTGGAACTCCGCGCGTCGTGGACCGCGACGTCCGTAGAACTCGCGGCCCACGTCGAGGCGTTCTGCGAGGTGCTGGCCTACGCCGCGGGCCTGCCACCGGCCGGTGTCGCGCAGCTCAAGACCCAGAACGGCGACTAGCCGCTACGCCGGTTCCTCAGCCGCCGGAACGTCGGTGGTGGCACTTCGCGACCATTCCAGGAACCGCCCGACCGCCTGGGTCACCGAGATGCTGCGAATCGACGGAAAGATGTCGAAGGCGTGCTGGGCTCCCCGCAGTTCGGCGTAGGCGACAGGATTGCGGGACACCTTGCGTAACTCGTCGACGAAGAACCGTGCCTCCGCGACCGGCACGAGGGAGTCGCTCGCGCCGTGGATGACGAAGAACGGCGGCGCGTCGGCCCGCACCTGTGCCAACGGTGACGCGGCCCGGTAGTCGTCGGGGAAGGTGGCGTGCCTGCCGAGGATCAACGGCATCAGTCCGGAATGGACACGCTGCAGGACGGCCCTGATCCCGGAGTCACCGGCGATGTCGTAGACGCCGTAATACGGGACGCACGCGTGTACGGAAGTGTCGGCGTCCTCGAAACCGGGCTGAAACCGTGGGTCGTTGGCGGTAAGACCCACCATGGAAGCCAGGTGACCGCCCGCGGACCCACCCGTGACAGCGATGAAGTCGGGGTTGCCGCCGTAGTTCTCGATATTCTTCCTCATCCAGGCCAGCGCCTGCTTGATCGCTACGAGGTGTTCGGGCCACTTGGCCCGCGGCGAGAGCGGATAGTTCACCGCCACGCACACCCATCCGCGCGACGCCATCTCGAACATCAACGGCAGACCCTGCTGGTCCTTGTTGCCGATGACCCACCCGCCGCCGTGGATCTGCAGCAGGATGGGGCTGCTCGCCGGGCGGTCCTTGTGGTGGTAGATGTCGAGTTGCGCACGACGACCGCCCGGGCCGTACGCGAGGTTGCGGATGCGGGTGACGTCTTCGTTGGCCATCCGGAACGGATTGAGCAGCTGACGCCATACCGGCCGTCCCGAACGTTCGATGGCCTCGTCGCGATCGGTGTAGTTTTCGCCGAGCGCCTCGACCAGCGCGCTTTCGGCTTCCTCACCTGCTCCACGGCCGGTGGCGATCGCGGCGGCCAGTCCGCTCATCGAGGCGAGTGCGAGTGCGACCCCGATGCGGTCGGTGCGCGAACGGATTCCGTGTCGCGCGACATGGACGGCCGTGTCCGCAGCAGTCGCCGCGAGGAGGTGCGGCGCCAATTCGGTTGTCAGCCATCCGGAGAAGAAGGCGAACACCGACGTCGGTGCGCCGGGCAGGGGACGCAGCGCGTTGGCGGCGAGCGCGGCCCCCACGCCGTGCCGGAGAACGAAGCCTCGAGTCATCCCGACATCGTAGAACATGTTCTATCGATCGTCGCCAGGCGCCAGCGAGTACCGAGCTGAACACATCACTGCGCACGTCCTTCACGCCTCGGGGGCCGCCCATCTCGCATTCTTTCCTTTCCATGGACTGATTACTAGAACGTGTTCTACTATTTGAAGATGCAGCGACTCAGCGGGCTCGATGCCTCCTTCCTGTACCTCGAAACCTCGACGCAGCTCCTTCACGTCTGCGGGCTCATCGTGCTCGATACGTCGACGGTCCCCGGCGGCTACTCCTACGGCCGGCTGAAAGAGGAACTCGGCATCCGGACCGAAGCCATCCCTTCGTTCCGGCGGAAGCTGCAGGATTCCCGCTTCAATCTGGACCACCCCGTCTGGGTCGACGACGCCGATTTCGACATCGACCGGCACTGCCATCGGGTGGCCGTTCCAGCCCCCGGCGGACGGGAGGAGCTCGCCGAACTGTGCGGAAACATCGCGGGGCAACCGCTCGATCGCGCACGGCCACTGTGGGAGATGTGGGTCATCGAGGGCTTGGACGACGGGTCCGTCGCGGTCATGTCCAAGATGCATCACGCAGGAGTCGACGGAGTTACCGGCGCGAGCATGATCGCCCAGCTGTGCAGCCTCGAACCCGATTCGCCGAGGCCCGATCCCGCAGACTCCGCCCAGGGCGCCGGCGGCGCCAGCTCACTCGAGATCGCCGTCGGTGGATTGCTGTCCGTCGCGTCACGGCCGGTGAAGCTGTTGCAGATCATTCCCCGGAGCGTCGGCCTGCTCCCCCGCTGGATCGACCGTGCACGGCGTGGAGACGCAATGCCCGCGCCGTTCACCGCGCCCCGAACTTCGCTCAACGGCACGCTGACCAGCCACCGCACCATTGCCTTCACCCAGCTCGATTTCGACCTCGTCAAACAGGTGAAGAACGCCTTCGGGGTCAAGGTGAACGACGTGGTCCTCGCCCTCTGCTCGGGGGCATTGCGGACCTACCTCGATACGCGTCGGGAACTACCCGACAAGTCGCTCGTCGCCATCGTTCCGGTGTCGGTGCGCGGCAAGTCGGACCGGCCCGGCACCAATCAGGTGAGCGGGATGTTCACCGAACTGGGCAGCGATATCGAGGATCCTGCGGAACGACTGCTCGCCATCGCCGAACACAACTCGACGTCGAAAGAGCACAACGAGACGTTGGGCGCGACCCTCCTGCAGGACTGGTCCCAGTTCATCGGGCAGTCGGTATTCGGAGCCGCCATGCGCCTGTACTCCACACTCGGACTGGCCGAACGTCATCCCGTCGTGCACAACCTGGTGATCTCGAACGTGCCGGGGCCAACAGATCCGCTCTACTTCCTGGGCGCCCTGATCAAGGCGATGTATCCGATGGGACCGATTTTCCACGGGGCCGGCCTCAATGTGACGGTGATGTCCTTGAACGGGCAGCTCGACATCGGCTTGATGAGCTGCCCGGAGCTCGCTCCACAGCTCTGGGACCTTGCCGACGCGTTCCCCGACGCTCTGGACGAACTCGCCAAGGCCGCGGTCACCCGTGCCTGACACCGCCGAATCGCTGCAGGAATCGGGCGGCGACGTAGAGTCAGGTCTCATGTCCGAAGTCACCGACGAGACCTCGTCCCCTGTCACCGACGAGACCTCGTCCACTGTCACCGACGAGACCTCGTCCACTGTCACCGACGAGACCTCGTCCACTGTTGCCGACGAGCAGACCGCCCTGCAGGTAGTGCCGCTTCTCGCCCCGCGTGATGGGGTACCGCAGGTCGTGACCACAGCGGAGGGTGTAGCGAAGGCGGCTGCCGCGTTGAGTGAGGGCACCGGGCCTTTGGCTGTGGACGCCGAACGTGCTTCCGGTTTCCGGTATTCGGCTCGGGCGTATCTGGTGCAGCTGCGCCGGGAAGGCGCGGGGACGGTGCTGCTCGATCCGATTCCGACGGCGGCCGACCTCGCACCGCTCGCGGAGGCGATCAATCCGCTGGAGTGGATTCTGCATTCCGCTGATCAGGATCTGCCGGGGCTGGCCGAGCTGGGGCTGGCACCGGCGGCCTTGTTCGACACCGAACTCGCCGGTCGTCTCGCGGGCTTCGAGCGGGTGGGACTTGCCGCCATCGTGGAGCGGACCTTGGGCCTCGAGCTGAGAAAGGGGCACGGTGCCGCGGATTGGTCGAAGCGACCTCTTCCCAACTCGTGGCTGAATTATGCCGCACTCGACGTCGAGGTTCTCATCGAGTTGCGCGAGGTCATGGCCGCGGAACTCGAGAAGCAGGGTAAGACCGAGTGGGCGGCGCAGGAGTTCGAGCACATCCGGCTGGCCGGTCCGCCGAAGCCCAAGCCCGACCGCTGGCGTCGAACCTCACACATCACGTCGTTGAAGACGCAACGCCAGCTCGCCGCGGCGCGCTCCCTCTGGCAGGCTAGGGAGGACCTTGCCCGCACTCGTGACGTCTCCCCCAGCCGGGTGCTGCCCGACTCCGCGATCATCGAGGCGTCGGTGAAGAGTCCGCGGAGCATCGACACTCTGCGCGCCCTTCCGGTGTTCGGCGGCCCGCGTCAGCGGCGGCACACGCGAATCTGGTTGGCGGCGCTGGAGGAGGCACGGGCGTTGCCGGACACCGAGCTGCCACCCAAGACTCAGCCCTTCACGGGACCACCTCCGCCGAGCCGGTGGGCGCGGCACGATCCGGCCGCTGCCGACCGGTTGACGGCGGCTCGTGCTGCGCTGGCAACTCTCGGTGAGGAGGTGTCGGTTCCGGTGGAGAATTTGCTGACCCCGGATCTCGTGCGCCGACTGTGCTGGGACTGGACGCCGCCCGTGGACGGGGACGTCGGGGCATCCGTCGACCGCATCCTCGCAGCGGGTGGCGCGCGTCCGTGGCAGCGGGAGTTGACGGTGCCGGTGCTCGGCGCGGCAATGTCGGCGCCCCCCGGCGACGAGCCGCCCAGCGCCTGACCGGCACGATCGCCCGGTTCTACGGGCAAAATCCTGATGAAGCACCCATTAAGTTACCCGCGAGTAACGATAGGGGTAGTCTGTGCCCGAGGCCGGACGCTTGGCCGTGATCCGGCACCAGACTGCTCCATCAGGAGGAATTCGCGTGGCTCCATCCACCACATCGCAACGCAACGTCGTGTTCGTCGACGGGATCCGGACCCCGTTCGGCAAGGCCGGCCCCAAGGGCATGTACGCCGAGACCCGGGCAGACGACCTCGTCGTCAAAACCATTCGTGAACTACTCCGCCGCAATCCGCAGCTCGATCCCGCCCGGATCGACGAGGTCGCCATCGCCGCGACCACGCAGACCGGTGATCAGGGTCTGACCATCGGCCGCACCGCCGGCATCCTCGCCGGCCTGCCCGAAACGGTGCCCGGTTTCGCGATCGACCGAATGTGCGCCGGCGCCATGACGTCGGTCACCACCACCGCGTCCGGCATCGGTTTCGGCCAGTACGACGTGGTGATCGCCGGAGGCGTCGAGCACATGGGTCACCACCCGATGGGTGAGGGCGCCGACCCGAACCCGCGATTCCTCGCCGACCGCCTCGTCGACCCCAGTGCTCTGGTGATGGGCAACACCGCCGAGAACCTGCACGACCGGTTCCCCAGCATCACCAAGGACCGCACCGACGCGTACGCCGTCGCCAGCCAAAACAAGTACGACGCCGCCAAGAAGGCCGGTTTCATCGCCGACACCCTCGTTCCGGTGGCCACCCGCTCCGCCGCGGGGTGGGGACTCGCCACCGAGGACGAGCCGCCGCGCCCCGGCACCACGATCGAAGACCTCGCCAAGCTGAAGACTCCGTTCCGTCCGGCGGGCCGCATCACCGCAGGCAACGCGGCCGGTCTCAACGACGGCGCCACCGCGGCGATCCTCGCGGGTGAGGACACGGCACACGAGCTCGGACTGCCGATCGGCATGCGCATGGTCGGATTCGCGTTCCAGGGTGTCGACCCCGCCGTGATGGGCATCGGTCCAGTCCCTGCCACCGAGAAGCTGCTCGCCCGTACCGGTCTGAAGATCGAGGACATCGGCCTGTTCGAGATCAACGAGGCATTCGCCGTACAGGTGCTCGCCTTCCTCGAGCACTACGGCATCGCCGACGACGATCCGCGGGTCAACCAGTGGGGTGGCGCCATCGCCTGCGGTCACCCGCTCGCGTCCTCCGGCGTGCGCCTGATGACTCAGCTTTCCCGCCAGTTCGCCCAGCGTCCCGACGTCCGCTACGGCCTGACCACGATGTGCATCGGTCTGGGCATGGGTGGAACGGTGATCTGGGAGAACCCGATTTTCGACGGAGCGAAGTAAATGACTTCTATCACCACAGCATTCGCCGACGAGGTCGTGACGAACGCGTACACCAAGATCGTGGCAGTCCCGGGCATCGAGGGTCCGGTCGCCCTGATCACGCTCGACAACGGTTTCGACCACACCAAGCCGTCGTCGTTCGGCCCGAGCGGCCTCGCTGCCCTCGACGCAGCCCTGGAAGAGGCCTTCGCGGCGAACCCGGTTGCGGTCGCGATCACCGGCAAGCCGTTCATCTTCGCTGCCGGCGCCGACCTCAAGGGCGTCCCGAGCATTACCGACCGCGAGCAGGCGCTCGAGCTCGGCCGGTTGGGTCACAGGGTGTTCCGTCGCCTGCGTGAGTCCTCCGTGCCGACCTTCGCCTTCGTCAACGGGGTCGCGCTCGGCGGCGGTCTCGAGGTCGCGCTGCACAGCCACTACCGCACGGCATCCGAGAGCGCCGGCGCGCTGGGTCTGCCCGAGACCTTCCTCGGTCTGGTCCCCGGCTGGGGCGGAACACAGCTGCTGCCCAATCTGATCGGGCCCTCGAACGCGGTGACCGTCGTCCTCGAGAATGCGCTGAACCAGAACAAGATTCTCAACCCGAAGAAGGCTCTCGAGCTCGGTGTCGTCGATGCCGTGTTCGGTTCGGCCGACTTCCTCGAGCAGTCCTTCGCTTGGGCGGCACAGGTTCTCGCGGGTGAGATCACTCCGTCCCGTCCCGAGATCGATCGGGGTCAGGGCTGGGACGAGGCAATCTCGCGCGCGAAGGCCATCGTCGAAGGCAAGACGAAGAACAACGCTCCCGGACCGGTCAAGGCCGTCGAGCTGCTGGAATTGGCTCGCAACACCGACCTCACCGATCCGGCGTCGCTCGACAAGGGTTTCGCCGCCGAAGACGAAGCTCTCGCCGACCTTCTGCTGGCGGACGAGCTCCGCGCCGGGCTGTATGCATTCGACCTGGTGAACAAGCGGGCGAAGCGTCCCGCGGGCGCGCCGGACAAGTCCCTCGCACGCAAGGTCACCGGCGTCGGCATCGTCGGCGCCGGCCTGATGGCCAGCCAGCTCGCCATGCTGTTCGTGCGGCAACTGAAGGTTCCGGTGATCCTCACCGACATCGACCAGGAGCGCATCGACAAGGGTGTCGGCTACGTCCACGGTGAGATCGACAAGCTCCAGGGCAAGGGGCGGCTGTCTCCCGACGCCGCGAACCGCCTCAAGGGCCTGGTATCGGGATCGCTGGACAAGTCCGCCTTCGCGAAGACCGACTTCGTGATCGAGGCCGTGTTCGAAAATCTCGATCTGAAGAAGAAGATCTTCGCGGAACTCGAGGAGTACATCGCTCCCGAGACGATCCTGGCGACCAACACGTCTTCGCTGTCGATCACCAAGATGGCCGCGGACCTGAAGCACCCCGAGCGGGTCGTCGGCTTCCACTTCTTCAATCCTGTTGCGGTCCTCCCGCTGCTCGAGGTGATCAAGGGTGAGAAGACCGACGACGCCACTCTGGCAACGGCATTCGCGACCGCGAAGGCGCTGAAGAAGTCGGCCGTCGGTTCCGCCGACCTGCCCGGCTTCGTTTTCAACAGGCTTCTGATCCGCACCCTCGGTGAGGTGATGAACGCGGTGGACGAGGGCACCCCGTTCGAGGTGGCCGACAACGCCATCGCCGAACTGGGCATGCCGATGACGCCCTTCACGCTGCTCGCACTCGTCGGACCGGCGGTCGCGCTGCACACCGGTGAGACGCTCGCCGAGGCGTACCCCGAGCGGTTCCACAACTCCCCCGGGCTCGAGGCATTGGTCGAGGCCAAGAAGCCCGCGGTGTGGAGCTACGGCGCCGACGGAAAACAGGTCGTCGACCCCGAGGTCGCCGAATTGTGGAAGCAGGGCGACAAGGCGTCCACGTCCGAAGAGGTTCTGGAGCGCACTCGTCGCGCGTTCGCCGAAGAGATCCAGATCATGCTCGACGAGGGTGTCGTCGCCGCGGCCGAGGACATCGATCTCTGCCTGATCCTGGGCGGCGGGTTCGGTTTCTGGAACGGTGGCATCACGCCGTACCTGGACCGCACGGGCACCTCCGAGGCAGTCAACGGGAAGCGGTTCCTGGCGCCGGGCGTCGCAAGCGTCTGACTTCCTGGTGGGAGCGAAGGACGCCACGGCGTCCTTCGCCCCCACCTGTGTCAGGCGACTGGGACGCTGTTCGCCGCGCTCAACGCCTGCCGGGCGTAGGCCCGTACGTCGGCATCGGTGTCGTCCAGGGCCTCGGTCAAAGCCTGAGCCGCAGTCCGATCGCCGGCCCACCGTCCGAGTGAGAGCACGGCTGCCTTCCGCACATCGAGGTGCGGATCCTCCAATATTTCCGCGAGAGCGGGCACGGCAATGCCCGGGTCCGCTCCGGCCAGTCCGCGTGCTGCCCCCTGCCGTATCTGCCAGGCGGATTCGCGCAGTGCCGTGACGACGAGGGCGACATCGTCGTCGCGGCACCCCAATCCGGCGAATGCCGTCAGTGCCGCTGCACGCACCAGCGGGTCGCGGTCATCGGTCAACTCTCGCACTGCGTCGAGTCCACCGAGACCGATGGTGGCGAGCCCGTGCGCCACCGTGATCCGCACTTCCCGGTTCTCGTCGTGTGCCCCCGACGCCACCGACTCCCACTTGTCCAGCGACACCAGGCCTCGCACCGCTTCGATCCGAACGTGGTGATCGGAGTCGGACAACGCCGTCAGGAACTGCTCTGCCGACCCCGCGTGCAGTGCGCGCAGCACGTCGATCACCGCGGCCCGAACCACGGCGTCACCCGACCCCAGATGCGCCTCGAGCCCAGCGGCAGAGGTGAGCACCTCGACCAGTTCGCGCAGTCCTTCGGCGGCGGCGCGGCGAACGGTGACGGCTTCGTCGGCGAGAGCCGCCAAGAGTGCTCCGGTGAAGCCGTCGGGAGTTCCCTCGGTCAGCACCGACAGTGCGGTCACCCGGACCTGGGGGTCGTTATTTCGGAGGTACGGCTCCAGCTCGCCGATGCTGGGTGCATCGAGGCCGAGCAGCGCGACGAGGGCGGGCGACGACGGTTCCTGCCGGACCGGCGCGGCGATACGCGAACGCTCCTCGACCGGCGCGCGTCCTCCGACCAGCGGCGGCTGAGTCACCGCGACCACCGTCTGGTCCTGCGGCGGAAGGGAATCGAGGCCCGGAACCGAAACGAAGTAGGGTGCGACCGGCCTCTTGAAGAACTCCATCTCCCCGTTCTCCCCGCGACGCAGGTTCAGGTGATACCCCCATTCCTCGTCGCCCGACTCCGGTAGGTCGGCGCGCTCGTGGTAGAGCCCCCAGCGGCTCTCGGTTCTGGTGAGGGAACTGCGGGAGGCCATCTCGGCGCAGTCGCGAATGAACGTGACCTCCGCGCAACGCATCAACTCGTGCGGGGTGGTGGCGCCCATCTCGGCGATCTCGCGCTCCATCCGTTCGAAGGTTTCCACGGCAATGGACAGCTTGGTGGCCGTCTTCGGCGGCGCGACGTAGTCGTTGACGAATCGGCGCAGCTTATATTCCACCTGCGGCTGCGGGGGGCCGCCCGGGTTGCGCAACGGCCGGTAGATCAGCTCGTGCGCCTCCTTCAACTGGTCTTCGGGCAGCAGGGTGGGCGCGGGGATACCGGGCAGCGTGCCGGTCGCGTGTGCCCCGGCGAGGTCGCCGTAGACGAACGCGCCGATCATGTAATTGTGCGGAACGCAGGCGAGGTCGCCCGCGGCGTACAACCCGGGAACGGTGGTGGCGCCGTGCTCGTCCACCCACACTCCGGACGCGGAATGCCCGCTGCAGAGTCCGATTTCGGAGATGTGCATCTCGATGTCGTGACTGCGGTAGTCGTGACCGCGGCCCGCGTGGAAGGTGCCGCGGGTGGGACGCTCGGTGGTGTGGAGGATCGATTCCAGGGTGTCGAGCGTTTCCTCCGGAAGGTGACTCACCTTGAGATAAATGGGCCCACGGGCCGACTCGATTTCGCTCTTGACCTCGCTCATCATCTGCCCCGACCAGTAGTCGGAATCGACGAACCGTTCACCGTGCGCGTTGACCTGGTAACCGCCGAACGGGTTGGCGACGTAGGCGCAGGCAGGCCCGTTGTAATCCTTGATGAGCGGATTGATTTGGAAGCACTCGATGCCGCTGAGTTCTGCGCCGGCATGGTAGGCCATCGAGTAGCCGTCGCCGGCGTTCGTCGGATTCTCGTAGGTGCCGTACAGGTATCCGGAGGCCGGTAGTCCCAGTCGGCCGCAGGGACCGGTCGCCAGGATCACCGCTTTCGCGCCGACTGCCACGAACTCCCCCGTGCGGGTGTTCAGCGCAGCGGCCCCGACGGCCCGGCCGTTCTCCGTGAGGACGCGAACGGGCATCAACCGGTTCTCGATGCGGATCTTCTCCCGCATCTTCCGCTGCCGCAGCACCCGGTACAGAGCCTTTTTCACGTCCTTGCCCTCGGGCATCGGCAGCACATAGGAACCGGAGCGATGCACGCGCCGCACCGCGTACTCTCCGTACTCGTCTTTCTCGAACTTCACTCCGTACTTCTCGAGGCGCTGCACCATGGCGAAGCCGCGGGTTGCGGTTTGATAGACCGTGCGCTGATTGACGATTCCGTCGTTTGCCCGGGTGATCTCCGCGACGTAGTCCTCGGGTTCGGCCTTGCCGGGAATGACCGCGTTGTTGACGCCGTCCATGCCCATGGCGAGGGCCCCGGAGTGCCGCACGTGTGCCTTTTCCAGCAGCAGGACGTTCGCCCCGTTCTCGGCTGCAGTCAGGGCAGCCATCGTGCCTGCTGTGCCACCGCCGATGACCAGTACATCGCAGTCGAGACGCACGGTCTCGTCGAGGTCGGGGATGTTCATCGGTTCTCCGGATCGTTCGTCGTCGGGGCGTCATCGGTCTGTTCCAGCGCCGCCAGTACCTCGTCGCGTGCGGCTCGGGTTTCGGTGTCGCCGAGGAACTCCCGCTTGCGCGGGTGGGGAATGTCCACGAGCGCCCGCAGTGGTCTGCCCGCGCCGCCCAGGACCGCCACCCGGTCTCCGAGCAGGACCGCCTCGTCCACGTCGTGGGTCACGAAGACCACCGTCGTGGGGTGGGTGCTCCAGGTGTCGACGAGAAGCCGCTGCATCACGCCGCGGGTCTGCGTGTCGAGAGCGCCGAACGGCTCGTCCATCATCACGGCGCGGGGTGCGCCGGCGAGACCACGCGCCAACTGCACACGTTGTCGCATGCCGCCGGAGAGGTTCTTCGGGAGAAAGTCTCCGAACCCGGTGAGACCGACTTCGTCGATCCAGCGGTCGGCAGTGGCCCGGCGACCCTTCCGCGGCTCACCGCGAAGCGCCAGAGCAAGTTCGATGTTCGAGCGCACGCTGCGCCACGGCAGCAGAGCGTTGTCCTGAAACACCACAGCCCTGTCCCGGGACGTCGACACCACCGACTCACCGTCCGCGACCACCCGGCCGGCGGTGGGTGCCAGCAACCCGGCCAGAGCCCGGAGCACTGTCGATTTACCGCAACCGGACGGCCCCGTGAGTACGAGGATCTCACCCGGCACCACGGTCAGCGACAGCGAGCGGATGACCGGGGCTCCGGTGTACGACAGTGTGACGTCGTCGAGTATGAGTGACATTCCGGTCGCGAGCGTGGTGGCGGTCATGCGCGCTCCCCTCGGGGCAGCCAGCGGGTGACACGCCTGCCGAGCAGCTCCACCGCTGCCGATGTGGCGAAGCCCAGGATGCCGATGGTGATCATGCCGACGAATACACCGGGATAGTCGACGATCGTGTAGGCCTGCCAGGTGCGGTAGCCGACGCCGAGCCGGCCGGAGATCATTTCCGCGGAGATGACGCAGATCCACGCGACACCGATCCCGACCGACAAGCCACCGAACACTCCGGGCAGGATCCCCGGAAGCACCACCCGGGCCAGCACATCCCAGCGCCCGCCGCCGAGGGTGCGCACCGAGTCTTCCCACAGCGTGGGCAACGCCCGGACCGCGTGCCGGGTGCTGACCATGATCGGAAAGAATGCGGCCACGAAGGTGATGAAGACGATCCCGGCCTCGTCGCTCGGAAACAACAGGATCGCAACGGGGACCACGGCGATCGCCGGAATCGGCCGGGCCAGTTCGGTCAACGGTCCGAGGACGTCGGCGAACAGCGTCGATCTGCCGAGCGCGATCCCGGCGGCCACACCGATCACGGTGGCGAGTCCGAACCCGCTGAGAATGCGGATCAGGGACTGGCCCAGGTCGAGGTAGAAGAGGTCGTTGCGCAGCTGGGTGCCGAACGCGGACACGACATCGGTGACGGTGGGAAGGGTGTCGAATCGCAACCACAACCGCACGTCGTTGGCCGTCAGCAGCTGCCACGCTGCGATGGCGGCGACGACGGACGTGATGCGCAGAAGGCGGGATCGCCACGACGATGCCGACGCGGGCAGCGGTGCCGGATCGGGCTGCAGTACCGAAGCCTCGGATTCGATCGACATGATCGACGACTGCAGGGTGGTCACTGCCGAACCTCCTCCACAGCGCGGTCGTACGTGACAACCGTTCCCGCCGGGTGGACGCGCAGGTAGCGGCCGGCGGCGGCGTCGGTGGTGAAAGGCAGGAAGGTGTCACCGTCGCGCACCCACACCGCCTTGTCCGCGAACCAGCGGGTGCCCAATTCGGCATCGGGAATGTACGCGCTGCGGACGTCACGGCCCTCGGCGCGTGCCTGTTTGACCGCCCGGAGCAGGCACGTCGGGCTCGCCGCAGGCTGGGTCTGCGTCGCATCTGCGAACCAGACTTCCCCGGCCAGAGCCGGATCGGTCGCAGGCGTGCCGCACACAGGATCGGTGCCGGTCACCGCTGTGGGGCTGCCAGGCGTCGTGACCGTGGCATCGTAGTTCTGCCCCTCGGCATCGAATGCCGCGCGCAGAGGCGCATCGTCGACGAACCCCTCGACATCGAGATCCGCGAAGTCACCGATCGATTTCAGATACGGGACGTCTGCCTTCAACGCTTCGACCAGTTCGGGTCGGAGCGTGGTGTCGAACGTCGTACCACCGGGCCCGTTGTACAGGTAGACCACCTCCTGCGGCAGTCCGCTGTCTTCGGCGACGATACGTGCGGCCTCGAGTGGCTCGGTCCGGATGAAGTGCGTGGCGTCGAGTTGTGCACGGAGGAACGCATCGACGACTTCGGGGTGCTCGTCCGCGTAGGCCTCCCGCACGACGACCCCGTGCAGGGTGGGTGTGTTCAGCTCTGCGCCGTCGTAGAGCAATTTCGCCTTGTCCTGGAACACGAGAAGCCCGGGCCAGGCCACGAACTGTGACAATGCCTCGACCTGACCCGATTCGAGGGCGGAGGATCCGACCGGCGGTTGCTGGTTGAGAACCTCGACGCCGGTGCCCGGCTCGATTCCGGCGCGGTCGAGTGCACGGACGAGGGTGCCGTGCCCGGCAGAACCGACGCTGGCAGACACTTTCCGGCCCGCGAGATCGGCGAGCGTGGTGGCGGGAGAGCTAGGAGGGACGACCACCATGTTCAGGGCACCCTCCGGGTTGTACCCGGTGACCGACACGATCTCGGTTTTCGATCGCGGATTCGCCTGTGTGCGTGAGCCGTTGATCAGCATGGGATAATCACCCATCGAGCCGATGTCGATCTTCTCGGCCACCATCTGCGCGGTGATCGGCGCGCCGGTGTCGTAATCCTGCCATTCGACGGAGTACTTCGTCCCCGTCTCCTCGGTCAGTTCTTGCAGACGCTGTTCGAGGTAGCCCCTGGCTCGCAACAGTGTTCCGGCGGTGACCGTGTTGATCGTCTTCGATTGGTAACCGATCACTACGGGCACTGCATCGTCGCTCCCGGCGGTGGTGTCTTCCAGCGAGCAGCCGGTCGCGAGCAGTGCGACCGCAGCGGTCAGCACGAGAGAGGAGTAGGGACGCAACATGTTTTCGAAGTCTTTCGCTCAGCGGAGGAGGTACGGCATGTTCACGGTGACGGCGCCGGTGGGACAGCGGGCTGCGCACGGGCCGCAGTACCAGCATTCGTCGACGTGCATGAAGGCCTTGCCGTTGTCCGGGTTGATGGCCAGCGAGTCGAGAGGACAGATTTCGACGCACAGCGTGCACCCCTCGATGCACAGTGACTCGTCGATGGTGACCGGTACGTCGGCGCGTGCGTTGACAAGTGTCATGTGAGCTCCCAGTTCGAAATTTCGGGACGTCGGATGAGGTTGCTGCGCATGGTGATTCGATCACCGCGCATGCGGATGTACTCGAGGTCGACGGGACGTCCGTCGACGAGTCGGGTGAGACGCTCGAGCAACAGGAGCGCGGCCCCGTCCGGGGTCTGTAGGTTCGCCGCCGAGTGCGCATCCGCATTCACCGATTCGATCGCCACATCCGCTGAACCGAGTGGTTGCCCACAGACCTCCTCGATCAGCGTGAAGACGTCGTTGTGCTCGAGGTCGCGGCCGAGGATGTTCCGCCCGATGTCGGGCACCAGATAGGTGAGGTCGAGACTGAGCGGGAGGTCACCGAGATAGCGGACACGTTCGATGTAGACCGCGGATTCCCCTGCTGCCAGCTGCAATCGACGCACCACGGCCGGTGGTGGCGTGATCTCCCTGGCCACGCGCACGTCGTTGCGCACCTCACCGTGTTCCTTCAAGGTCTCCCTCAGTCCCAGCAGGGCGTCGAGCCCGTGGTCGTACTTGCGCCGCGCCACGTGAGTGCCCACCCGGGGCGCACGGTCGATCAGACCCTCCTGCTTGAGGAGCGCGAGCCCGTCCCGCACCGCGTTCCGAGACACCCCGAATTCGTGCGCCAACTCCGATTCCGGAGGCAGTCCGCGGTCGGCGAAAGAGTCCGCGTGGATCTGCTGCCGCAAGAGGTCGGCGAATCGGCGAGCCTCGTCGGCGCGAGATCTGCGGGCAGAGGGCTGGCCGTGCAGGGCAGTCGGAGCCACCACCGCCTCTGCATCGTCCGCGGCGAGCGCCATGCGTTTCCTCCGTCGATTGTGCAGTGTGCTGAACGACAAGAGACGCTAACTGCTGTTCGACCACCGGAAGTCGCGCCTACGGACCACCCGGCGCGGCCTCCGCGAATCTGCCGGTTGGGTCCCGTGGAGTGCCCCGCTCACCTGGATAAACGCGACTACGGCGCCCCATTACGCCACCGCTGAACCGGAAGCAGAGTTCGAATCACGGTGATCCGAAGTCGAGCGCAGAACCCGGTCCCGGCCCGATATCTAGGTTAGGCTTACCTTTTACTCGCTCGTCGAAGGAGTCGTTGCCGTGTACACACCCCCACGCCCGATCGCTGTAACACTCGCCGTGGCCGGCACCGCGCTGCTCGTCGCCGCCTGCTCGTCCGGCGACGGCGGCACGAGCGCGGAAGGCGGCGGAGCCGGCTTCCCGGTCACGATCGAGAACACCTTCGGATCCACCACGATCGACGCCGCCCCGGAGCGCATCGTCACCCTGGGCTGGAACGCCCAGGACGTCGTCTACGCGCTCGGCGAGACCCCCGTCGGCATGCCAAAGTACTCCTACGGCGCCGAGGCGAACGGAGTGATGCCCTGGCTCCAGGACCGCTACGACCCCAGCCGGACCACACTCCTCGACACCGCCACCACCATTCCCGTCGAGCAAGTGGCCTCGCTGGCACCCGATGTCGTCCTCGCACCCTACGAGGGATTCGACCAGGGCACCTACGAAAAACTTTCCGCGCTCGCCCCCACCGTCGCCTACCCGGACAAGGCGTGGCAGACCAGCTGGCAGGACCAGACCACCCTGATCGGTCAGGCGCTCGGTAAGACCGCCGAGGCAGAGGCTCTCGTCACCGGCCTCGACGACCGGCTCGCGCAGACCGCCGCAAAACACCAGGAGTTCGCCGGAAAGACGGTGTCGGTGGTGAACTTCGATACCGACGCTGCCACGGTGAACGTCTACATGCCCTCCGACCCCCGCGTGCAGGTGCTCACCGAGCTCGGATTCACAGTCGCACCCGGTGTGTCGAAGCTCGCCGAGTCGAATCCGGACAAGTTCTTCGCCGACATCTCGGTGGAGAACATCGCCGATATCGACGCCGATGTCGTGGTCGCGTTCGTCGCCGACGACAGCACCGTCGCGGCCAACCCTGCCTACGCGAATCTCGGCGCCCTCGGCCGGGGAAGCGCGGTGACATTGTCGGATACGAAGGTGATCGCAGGACTCAGCCAGACCAGCGTGCTTGCCACTCCCTGGGCGCTCGAGAGGCTGACGCCGCAATTGAGCGAGGCGGCGAACAAGGCCGGTGCGTGAAGTCCCGCCTGATCAGGCATCGCGAGCGTAGCGTGATTCCACACGAAATTTCGTAGCCGGCCCACAGCCACGCTCGCCGAAAGCAGGTATGCGATGACACAGATGTCCGAAAGACACACCGCCAAGGTCATCGGGGTCACGGTCGCGGCAGCGGTCGGGGGTTTCCTGTTCGGATTCGACAGCTCGGTGATTAACGGCGCCGTCGATTCCATCCAGGGGCACTTCGAACTGAGTGCGTTCTTCACCGGCTTCGCGGTGGCCATCGCGTTGCTCGGATGCGCTGTGGGCGCGTGGTTTGCGGGCCGCCTCGCAGACCGGTGGGGCCGCAAGAAGGTGATGCTGCTGGGTTCGGTGTTGTTCGTCGTCTCGTCGATCGGCGCCGGACTCGCCTTCAGCGTTCCCGACCTGATGCTCTGGCGCATTCTCGGCGGCCTCGGAATCGGTATCGCGTCTGTCATTGCGCCGACCTACATCGCGGAGATCGCACCGGCACGCTACCGCGGCGCGTTGGCGTCGCTGCAGCAGCTGGCGATCACTCTCGGCATCTTCGCCGCGCTGCTGTCGGACGCGGTGCTGCAGAATGCCGCAGGCGGCGCATCGAACGAGTTGTGGCTGAACCTCGACGCGTGGCGCTGGATGTTCATCGTCGGCGTGGTCCCCGCGGTCGTGTACGGCATTATCGCGCTGATGATTCCCGAGTCTCCGCGCTACCTGGTCGGCAAGCACCTCGACCAGGAAGCGGCCGACATCCTCGCGAACATCACCGGCGAAGTCGACCCGCAGGGGCGCGTATCCGAGATCCGGGTGACCCTTCGCCACGAATCGACGGCGTCGTTCGACGACATTCGCGGCCCCAAGTTCGGGCTGCAGCCCATCGTCTGGGTCGGTATCTTCATGGCCATCTTCCAGCAGTTCGTGGGTATCAACGCGATCTTCTACTACTCAACCACGCTCTGGAAGTCGGTGGGCTTCACCGAGAACGAGTCGTTCGTTACGTCGGTGATCACCGCGGTCATCAACGTCGGTATGACATTCGTCGCCATCCTGTTCGTCGACCGGATCGGCAGGCGCATCCTGCTCATGGTCGGCTCGCTCGGCATGTTCGTGAGCCTGCTGACGGCCGCAATCGCCTTCTCCCAGGCGAAGGGCAGCGGTGACGACGTCGTGCTCCCCAGCCCGTGGGGGGCAGTCGCCCTGATCGGCGCCAACCTGTTCGTGATCTTCTTCGCCTCCACCTGGGGCCCGGTCATGTGGGTGATGCTGGGCGAGATGTTCCCCAACAACATGCGCGCCTACGCACTCGGCATCAGCACGGCGGCGAACTGGATCGCCAACTTCACCGTCACGCTGTCGTTCCCGCCGCTGACCCGTTCGGTGGGCCTGTGGTTCCTGTACGGCCTGTTCGCGTTCTTCGCGCTGCTGTCGTTCTTCTTCGTCCGGTCGAGGGTCCGGGAGACGAAGGGGATGGAACTCGAGGAGATGACGACCTGACGTGGTCTACATACAGATCCGGCCGAATCGTTCCGATTCGGCCGGATCGGGTTTTTCACGGGTGTGTCAGCTCTGCCGGCCGCTGTTCTCGATGTGTTCGGCGCTCTCGCGCGCAACCACCCCGTTGGCCGCCGACGGGGGGTGGTTCCCCAGACTCGCCACCCAGCCGGTGATCTGGCGGGCGACATCCTGCGCAGTCAACCCCAGTTCGGCGTGAACCTGGGTGCGGGAGGCGTGGTCGAGGAACCGTTGCGGAACGCCCAGATCCCGGCACGGGATATCGACGCCCGCAGAGCGCAGGGCCGCCGACACGGTGGAACCGACGCCTCCATGCAGGCCACTGTCCTCGACCGTGACCACCATGCTGTAGTCCTCGGCGAGCTTGACCAGAGATTCCGGCACCGGGAGGACCCAACGCGGGTCGACGACCGTCGCAGAAATACCTTGCTGCTCGAGACGATCGGCCGCAGCCAGAATGAGTCCGGCGAACGCCCCGACCGACACGAGCAGGACGTCCTTTCGGCCGGAGGAGTCCCGCAGGACGTCGACGACACCATCGATTCGGCTCAGCGCGGGCACGTCGTCACCCACGGTGCCCTTGGGGAAGCGCACCGCCGTGGGTCCGTCGTCGACAGCCAGCGCCTCGTCCAGTTCTTCGCGCAGAGTCGCGGCGTCGCGCGGAGCCGCGACCCTCATGCCGGGCACGATGCCCAGCAGCGACATGTCCCACATGCCGTTGTGGCTGGCACCGTCGTTTCCGGTGATCCCCGCGCGGTCCAGCACCAGGGTGACCGGCAACTTCAGCAGGGCGACATCCATCAACAGCTGGTCGAATGCACGATTGAGGAAGGTCGAATACACCGCGACAACCGGGTGCAGTCCTCCGAGTGCCAGCCCCGCCGCCGAGGTGACGGCGTGCTGCTCGGCGATGCCGACATCGAACATCCGGTCGGGATAGGCGTCACCGAACGCTGCCAGTCCGGTCGGACCCGCCATCGCGGCAGTGATCGCAACGATGTCCTCGCGGCGACCGGCCTGCTCGATGAGCTCGGCCGAGAACACGGAGGTCCAGTCGGCGGATGCCGTCGCCGTCGACTTCCCGGTCAGGGGGTCGATCACACCGGTCGAATGCATCTGGTCGGCGACGTGATTCTCTGCTGGTGCGTACCCCATGCCTTTGCGGGTGACGGCGTGCACGATGACCGGTCCCCCGAACGCCTTGGCACGGCGCAGCGCAGACTCGAGGGCAGCTTCGTCGTGACCGTCGACGGGACCGAGGTACTTGATTCCCAGATCCGTGAACATGACCTGCGGGGCGACCGCGTCCTTGAGACCTGCTTTCATCCCGTGCAGGACGGAGTAGGCGGTACGGCCCACCCACGGCAGTTTCTTGACGATTCTGCGACCGTTGTCGAGCACCCGCTCATAGGCGGGCTGCAGCCGGAGGGTGGCGAGATGATCGGCGAGACCCCCGATCGTCGGCGCGTACGACCTGCCGTTGTCGTTGACGACGATGATCACCGATCGGCTCTTGCCTGCCGCGATGTTGTTGAGCGCTTCCCAGCACATACCGCCGGTCAGTGCGCCGTCACCGACGACGGCGACCACGTGGCGAGCCTGGCCGGTCAATTCGAATGCCTTCGCGAGACCGTCCGCATAGGACAGGGATGCGGAGGCGTGCGAGGACTCGACCCAGTCGTGTTCGCTCTCGGCGCGGCAGGGGTACCCGGACAGTCCGCCCTGCTTGCGGAGCGACTCGAAGTCTCCCTTGCGACCGGTGAGGATCTTGTGGACGTAGGCCTGGTGACCGGTGTCGAAGATGATCGGATCGGCGGGCGAGACGAACGTGCGGTGCAGGGCGAGCGTCAGCTCGACGACACCGAGATTCGGTCCGAGGTGGCCGCCGGTCGCCGACACCTTCTGGACCAGGAACTCACGGATCTCCGCGGCGAGTTGCTTCATCTCCGCGGGGTTCAGCTGACGCAGATCGTCAGGCGTCTGGATACGGGCAAGAACACCCAACGAGATCGCTCCCTCCGTGATGCACGCCGCATTACGTGCCTCTGCGTCGTGGCTTCGTGTCACGTCACAGTGCACCCAGTCTACGGAGCCGCGGGACCGGGCGACACACCATGTGCACACAGGCGTCCTCCGAACACCCCCGCATCCTCGACAGCCGCGCGACCGGCCGTGACCGGGTTCACACGACTGCGGCCACACGGGCACCCCTCGGAACCCCCGACTTCGCCGTCGTCAGGCTCTAGGGTCGTCTCATGAGCACCGTCGTCGACGCGTTGATCGGGAAGATCTTCTCCGAGACCTGCAGCAACCGCGGCGGCGAGCTGGCCGACTACATTCCGGAGCTGGCGGCCGTGGCCCCCGATTCGTTCGGTATCTGCATAGCCACGGTCGACGGATACGTATACGAGGTGGGCGACACGCGCCTGCCGTTCACCATCCAGTCGATTTCGAAACCGTTCACCTATGCCCTCGCGCTCGCCGACCGAGGCGCGGAGGCCGTCGCGGAGAAGATCGACGTCGAACCGTCGGGGGAACCCTTCAACGAGATCAGTCTCGACCCGATGACCGAGCGGCCGCGCAATCCGATGATCAACGCCGGTGCGATCACTGCTGCGTCGTTGGTGGCCGGGCCCGACGTGGACTCGCGATTCGAACGAATCCGCGAGGCCTACTCGCGGTATGCAGGGCGAGAGCTCACCTTCAACGAGGCGGTGTACGCGTCCGAGTCGCACACGGGCCACCGGAACCGCGCCATCGGGCACATGCTGCGCTCGTTCGACATCATCACGGGCGACCCCGACGAGGCGGTAGACCTCTACTTCCGGCAGTGCTCGATCGACGTGACCTGCCGAGACCTGAGCCTGATGGCGGCGACGATGGCCAACAACGGGGTCAATCCCGTCACGCACGACACGGTGCTCGCCCCCGTCCTGGTCGAGCGGGTGCTGAGTGTGATGTCCACTTGCGGCATGTACGACGGCGCCGGTAAGTGGCTCTACGAGGTGGGCCTGCCCGCCAAGAGCGGCGTCGGAGGCGGGATCGTGGCGGTTCTGCCGGGCCAGATCGGCATCGCCATCTACTCGCCGAGGCTCGATGCCCACGGAAACAGCGTCCGCGGAGTCGAGGCATGCAGGGCACTGTCGGCCGAACTCGAGTTGCATTTCCTCCACGTCACTCGGGCGGCGCGCGCCGCGATCCGCGCCCGCTACTCCGCGTCGGATGCCCCGTCGCGCATGCGGCGCACCCCGGTCGAGCGGGCCACCCTCGACGATGTCGGCAAACGCAGCCGCATCTACGAACTGCACGGCGATCTGTTGTTCGCCGGCGCGGAGACCGCCGTCCGTGAGATCGGCGGCGTCGACGAGGACCTCGAGGTAGTGGTGGTCGACGTCCGGCGAGTCGACGATGTGAGCGGGGTGGCCTGCCGGATGATCGACACCCTGCGCGGCACGCTCGCCCAGCGCGGGTGCGCCGTGGCGTTCGTCGACCCCGGCGGATTGCTCGGCAACTCCCGCTCGGACCTCACGGGAGACACCGGACGGGTATTCGCCGACCTCGACGCCGCCGTGCAGTGGTGTGAGGACGTTCTCCTGGATCGGCACTGCCGGTCGGCCCGCCAGCCGGCCTCCCTCGCTGTCACCGAGCATCCGGTCCTGTCCGCACTCGATCCCGAACAGCTCGATCGGCTCACCCGCGACCTCGAGATCCGAACTTTCGACCGCGGCGAGCACATCGTTCACCGGGGGGATTCCGCCTCAGGGCTCTTCCTCATTCTCTCGGGCAAGGTGAGCACCACGATCACCGATCAGGCGGGGTCGACGTACCGCATCATCACCTTGTCAGCCGGGATGAGTTTCGGTGAGATGCCGATGATGCTCGATTCCCGCTTCCTCAACGACGTCCGGGCCGACACCGCGGTGACCGTCGCGGTGCTGACTCCCGAGCGGTATGCCGACATGGCGTCGAAGGAACCCGCACTGAAAGTCGCGCTGCTCGAGCGACTGGCGTCGGGCGCCTACGAACAGCTCGACCTCATGCTGCGGTCGCTGCTGAGGCAAGGGAACGGCAGCTGAGCGGCATACCGAAATCCGCTTGCCGGAATCGGGAAAATCGGACAGGCTCGGGGTCTCGGGATTCGACGCCATTCGAACGCGAAGGCAGGGTGCAATGCTGACAGCCACGAAGCTGGCCATCGAGACGACGGGACTCGTCAAGACTTTCGGTTCCACCCGCGCCGTCGACGGACTCGACCTCTGCGTACCCCTCGGGGGCGTCTACGGCGTCCTGGGTCCCAACGGTGCCGGCAAGACCACCGCGATCCGCATGCTCGCCACGCTGCTGCCCCTCGACGGCGGATCGGCCACGGTACTCGGACACGACGTCGCCACCGAACCGGACGCCGTTCGCGGCAAGGTATCGCTGACGGGCCAATTTGCTTCGCTCGACGAGGATCTGACGGGTACTGAAAACCTCCTGCTACTCGGCCGCCTCTTCGGTTATTCGCGCGCGGCAGCGCGATCGCGATGCGAGCGGCTGCTCGCGGCGTTCGGCCTCGAGGAGGCCGGAAATCGACAGGTGAAGAACTACTCGGGCGGGATGCGTCGCAAGCTCGACATCGCGGCGAGCATCATCGTCACACCCGAGATGATCTTCCTCGACGAACCCACCACCGGACTCGATCCCCGCAGCCGCAACCAAGTCTGGGACATCGTGCGCGCCCTCGTGGCCGGGGGGACGACAGTGCTGCTGACCACGCAGTACCTCGACGAGGCAGACCAGTTGGCCGACCGGGTGGCCGTGATCGATCACGGCAAGGTGATCGCGGAGGGCACCACCGGCGAACTCAAGGCGTCCGTCGGATCCGGGTCTCTGCATGTGCGCGTGACCGATGCGGACACCCGGCCGGCCGCAGCGAGGTTGCTCCGTGACGTACTCGGTGTCCCGGTTACCGAGGAGAACGACCCCGTCGCGCTGACTGCCCGCATCGACGATCCGCGAAGGGTCGCGCAGGCACTCCCCGCCCTCCACGACGCCGGAATCGCCGTCAGCACATTTGCGTTGGGGCAGCCGAGCCTCGACGAAGTATTCCTATCCCTGACCGGCCGACCCACCGAGGAGCCTGCGTCATGACCTCCACCGCCGACCGGACCACCGACACCACGAAGGCGGTCGCCGACGTCCTGAAGATGCCCGGACCGCGCCCTTCGCGTCCCACTGCGTGGTCGACCTCCCTGTCGTTCGGGTGGCGTGCATTGCTGAAGATCAAGCACGTTCCCGAGCAACTCTTCGACGTCACCATGTTCCCGATCATGTTCACGTTGATGTTCACGTACCTGTTCGGCGGGGCACTCGCCGGATCGACCGACGCCTACGTCCAGTTCCTGCTGCCCGGCATCCTCGTTCAAACCGTCGTCATGATCACCATGTACACCGGCCTGACGCTGAACAAGGACATCGAGAAGGGTGTCTTCGACCGCTTCCGTTCGCTTCCGATCTGGCGTCCGTCGCCCCTCGTCGGCGCCCTGCTCGGTGACGTGGTGCGCTACACGATCGCCTCGATCATCGTCCTGATCCTCGGTCTGGTCCTGGGTTTCCGGCCGGATGGCGGGATCGTCGGAGTCGCGGCGTCGATCGGACTGCTGTTGCTGTTCTCCTTCAGCCTGTCCTGGATCTGGACGATGTTCGCGATGCTCATGCGAACCGAGCAGGCGGTGATGGGGGTGTCGATGTTCATCTTGTTTCCGCTGACATTTGCCAGCAACATCTTCGTCGATCCCGCCACGATGCCCGGATGGCTCCAGGCGTTCGTTGGGGTCAATCCGATCAGCAAACTGGTGACGGCCATTCGCGGACTGATGGCCGGATCGGTGCAGTCGGCTGACCTCGTCGTGGTCTTCGGCTGGTGCGCCGGTTTCATTGTCATCTTCGGACCCCTGACGATGCGCCTCTACAACCGGAAGTCCTAGTGCCAAGCACCGGCCGGAAGCGGGTGTCTAGTCCTTCTCGGTCCGGACCGGGCGCTGAGGCGGCGCAGCACTCTGCACGCGACCGTTTCGCTGTTGCACAGACGCCGTAAACGTCTCGTTGAGTTGCAGCAGCGACGTCACCGCGGCCGATGCCTGCTCCTGCGACCAGCCGTCCAACATGGCCCGCAGCCGTTCCGCGCGACGTTCGGTTGTCTCGCGGAGGACGTCGAATCCCTTGTGTGACACCTGAATACGCGAAGCGCGTTTGTCGTGTGGGTCAGCCGTGCGCAGGACGTATCCCGCATCGACGAGTTCGGCGATCTGCCGGCTCAGGGACGACTGACTGACGCACAGGTCGGCGGCGAGTTCGTTCTGCCGACACTCACCACGGGTGGACAGCACGAACAACACGCTCGTCAGAGCGGGCGCGATCACCGTCTCACCGCTCGTGAAGACCACTGCACGCAGGGAGCGCCCCAGTGCGAGTACTGCATCGGCGAGCGCCCGCGCTGTATCTGGCTGTACCGACATCCGATCCCCGTCCTAGTCCCGCTGTTGCAGGGAAAACTATACGGAGGTCGGGGTGCGGCACGCCGATGCAGTCCGGTCAGCGCGTGAGCAGGGCGATGCACTCCACGTGGTGAGTCAACGGGAATGCATCGAAGGCCCGGACGGTATCGAGCCGGTAGCCCTCACCGAGGTAGAGACCGACGTCCCGGGCAAAGGACGCCGGATCACATCCGACGTGCACGATGCGTTCGGCGTCTGCGGAGGACACCGCCGCGATCACGTCTCGCCCCGCGCCGGTGCGCGGCGGGTCGAGCACCACCACCCGGGGCGGCCTCGCCAGTTCGGACAGCGCACGTTCGACCCGCTCCGGATGGAAACGGACCTGCGGTACATCCGCCAGCGCTGCCCTTCCATCGGCGACAGCCTGCTTCGAGGACTCCACCGACTCCACGAGCCCGGCGCCTGCCAGTGCTGCCGCGAACACACCCACCCCTCCGTAGAGGTCCCATGCCGTATCACTCGCGGTCACACCGGCCCACTCCGCTACCACGGTCGAATACGTCTGCGCCGCTCCGCGATGCGCCTGCCAGAAACCGGTGGCAGCTAGCGTCCATTCTCGGTGATGTACCCGTTCCCGCGGCCGCCCAGACCCCTCGAACAGCCGCTCGACTCGCGGCGCCGCGACAGCCGCGCGTCGCGCTGCGGCACCCCGTCGACCGGGACTCGTTCGTCCCGTCTTCGACACCTTCGGGGGCGCGATCTCGACAACGTGGCGCTCTCCGGCACCGTCGAGAACGATCTGCACCTCGCTGCCCGGCGTCCACTCGTGCTCGGCGATGCCGTCATACGCGGCAGTCTCGATCTGCGGGCACTCGAGGTCGGTGACGATGCCCGAACTCCGGTACCGGTGATATCCCGGCAGCCCGTTGCCATCGACAGCCAACCGCACCCGGGTGCGCCAGCCGGTTCCGTCACCGGTGCCGGGCAGTTCCTCGACGTCCACGTTCCGGTCCACCCGCGCGAGCCGCAGCAGCTGCTCGGACACGATCTGCGACTTCATCTGTCGCTGGAAGGCGAGGCGGGCATGAGACATGTCACAGCACCCGGCGCCTCCCGGTCCCGATATCGGGCAGATCGGCGCAATTCGCTCCGGCGAACCCGCGAGAATGTCGACGGCCTCCGCGCGGCAGAACGATCCGCCGCGATCTTCGGTGACGATCGCGATGACCCGCTCCCCCGGCAGGCCATGACGCACGAACACCACCCGCCCCTCGTGCCGTGCGACGACGAATCCACCGTGGCCAGGATTGCCGAGGGTCAGCTCGAGGTGCCGGCCGGTCCAGTTCTCACTCAACGCTGCCATCCGTCCAACACTGCCATCCGTCCAACACTGCCATTCGTCACTTCTCTTCGGGGTCGTACCCACGCCGGGTGGCGCCGGCGGTGTACTCGACGCCGAGCGTCTTCGCCTTCTCCGACGAGTTCAGCTGCCAGGGAACGCTGGTCACCATCACACCTGGTTGGAACAACAGCCTGCTTTTCAGTCTCAGCGCGCTCTGGTTGTGCAGGATCTGCTCCCACCAGTGCCCGACGACATACTCGGGAATGAACACGGTGACGACGTCACGCGGAGCGTCCTTGCGGACCCGCCGCACGTAGTCGAGGACCGGTTTGGTGATCTCACGGTAGGGCGATTCGATGACCTTCAGGGGCACCGCGATGTCGCTCTTCTCCCACTGCCGCACCAGCGCGCGCGTATCCGGTTCGTCGACGTTGACGGTGATCGCCTCGAGGGTGTCGGGGCGAGTGGCGCGGGCGTACGCGAGTGCTCGCATGGTCGGCATGTGGAGCTTGGACACCAGGACGATCGAGTGGGTCCGGCTCGGCAGCACACCGTCCCACTCCTGCTCCTCGAGCTCAGCAGTGACACTGTCGTAATGCTTCCGGATCATCTTCATCACCACGAAGATGGCCACCATGGCAACGATGGCGATCCAAGCCCCGGCCGCGAACTTGGTGATCAACACGATGATCAGGACCGCGCCGGTCATGGTGAGACCGATCGAGTTGATCACCCGCGAACGCTGCATCCGGCGGCGTTGCCGCGCATCGGTCTCCGACGCGAGATGCCGGGTCCAGTGCCGGATCATCCCGGTCTGGCTCAGGACGAACGAGACGAACACCCCGACGATGTAGAGCTGGATCAGCTTGGTGACCTCGGCGTCGAAGAGGACGACGAACGCAATGGCCGCACCAGAGAGGAACAGGATGCCGTTGCTGAAGGCGAGCCGGTCACCACGGGTGTGGAGCTGACGCGGCAGATACCTGTCCTGCGCCAGGATGGAGCCCAGGACCGGGAACCCGTTGAACGCCGTGTTGGCCGCCAGCACGAGGATGAGCGCCGTGACGATGGCAATGAAGTAGAAGCCGATGGGAAATCCGCCGAAGACCGTCTCGGCCACCTGAGCGATCAGCGTCTTCTGCTCATAGCCGCTCGGCGCGCCGATCAACTGTGCAGCGGGATTGTGTGCGTAGACGATTCCGATCTTCTGCGCCAGGATGATGATGCCCATCAGGAGGACGATCGCGATCGTGCCCAGCAAGAGCAGCGTCGTGGCCGCGTTCCGGGACTTCGGTTTACGGAACGCGGGAACACCGTTGCTGATGGCCTCCACACCGGTGAGCGCCGCGCACCCCGACGAGAACGCGCGCGCGATGAGGAAGGCGAAGGCGATGCCGTACAGGTGGGAGTCCTCTGCCGCGAGTTCGAACCCCGCAGATTCCGCCTGTAGGTCTTCGCCGAGAACGTAGATCCGGAACAGCCCCCAGGACAGCATCAGCACCATGCCGAAGACGAACGCGTACGTCGGAATCGCGAACGTGATACCCGATTCGCGGATGCCACGAAGGTTGATCGCAGTGAGCAGGACGATGGCCGCCACGGCGAAGAGAACCTTGTGCTGAGCCACGAACGGCACAGCCGAGCCGATGTTGGACGCTGCCGACGAGATGGATACCGCAACGGTCAGCACGTAGTCGACCAGCAGCGCGCTGCCCACGGTGAGACCGGCAGTGGGACCCAGATTGACCGTGGCGACCTCGTAGTCGCCGCCGCCCGACGGATAGGCGTGCACGTTCTGCCGATAGCTCGCCACCACCACCGCCATCACGGCGGCCACGGCAAGTCCGATCCACGGCGTGTACGCGTACGCGGAGATGCCTGCCACCGACAGCACCAGGAAGATTTCCTCAGGCGCGTACGCGACCGAGGACATCGCGTCGGACGCGAAGACCGGTAGTGCGATCCTTTTGGGAAGCAGCGTGTGCCCGAGCTTGTCGCTCCGGAAGGGTCTGCCGAGCAGTAGCCGCTTGGTGGCGGTCGAGAGCTTTGACACTGGCAAAGCGTAAGCCGTCCGCGAAGAAACTGGACCGTCGCCCACCGAAGTGTCCGGATTGCGATCTGT
Organism: Rhodococcus oxybenzonivorans; assembly: GCF_003130705.1. Lineage (NCBI taxonomy): Bacteria > Bacillati > Actinomycetota > Actinomycetes > Mycobacteriales > Nocardiaceae > Rhodococcus > Rhodococcus oxybenzonivorans. The sequence goes on from NZ_CP021354.1 coordinate 3,669,606, forward strand.
GTCTCGGTTGCTCTTTCGCCTGGGCACTGTACGGTTCGATTCGGTATGCACGTGCTCGGGACGTGACACCACAAGTCCATGAACGGAGTAACAGGTGTATGTGGTCATCATGGGATGCGGCCGAGTCGGCTCGTCCCTCGCCGGATCGCTGACCCGCATCGGACATGACGTCGCGGTCATCGACCGCGATCCCGCCGCATTTCTGCGACTCGATCCCGACTTTCCCGGACGCACGGTCGTCGGGATGGGATTCGACCGCGACGTACTGGTGAAGTCCGGTATCGAACGGGCCGAGGCCTTCGCGGCCGTGTCTTCCGGCGACAACTCCAACATCATCTCGGCACGTGTGGCGCGGGAGACGTTCGGAGTCGAGCGCGTAGTCGCCCGCATCTACGACGCGAAGCGCGCCGCCGTCTACGAGCGGCTCGGAATCCCCACCGTGGCCACCGTCCCGTGGTCGACGGATCGTTTCCTGCACACCCTGACTCGTGACAGCCAGACGGCCAAATGGCGTGACCCCTCGGGAACCGTTGCCGTCACCGAGTTGTCGCTCCACGAGGACTGGATTGGCAGGCCGATCGCCGAACTCGAGGCCGCCACCTCGTCACGGGTGGCATTCATCATCCGTTTCGGAACGGGCATCCTCCCCGACCGCAAGACGATCTTCCAGGCTGACGATCAGGTGTATATCGCGGCAGTGTCCGGAACCGTCGCCGAAGCCGTCGCTCTCGCGGGCAATCCCCCACCCTCGGAGAACTGAGTGTCAGTGAGAAATTTCACGATCGAACACCCGAACGGAAGCAGCCGATGAGAGTCGCAATCGCAGGCGCGGGTGCCGTAGGACGCTCCATCGCGCGGGAACTGGTGCGCAGCGAACACGATGTCATGCTGATCGAGCGCAAGCTCGAACACATCGAGCAGGAGTCCGTACCCGAGGCCACCTGGGTTCACGCCGACGCCTGTGAACTGAGCAGCCTCGAGGCCGCCACCCTGGAAACGTACGAAGTGGTGATCGCTGCCACCGGCGACGACAAGGCGAATCTCGTCCTCAGTCTGCTCGCCAAAACCGAGTTCGGGGTTCGCCGCGTCGTCGCCCGGGTCAACGACCCCCGCAACGAATGGCTGTTCGACGAATCGTGGGGCGTCGACGTGGCGGTGTCGACGCCACGGATGCTGGCGTCACTCGTCGAGGAGGCGGTGTCGGTCGGCGACCTGGTTCGCCTCATGACCCTCCGTCAAGGGCAGGCCAACTTGGTCGAGGTCACGCTGCCCGACAACACCCCACTTGCAGGCAAAGCCGTGCGCAAGCTCCAGTTGCCGCGTGACGCAGCGCTGGTCACCATTCTTCGCGGTGGTCGAGTGATCGTGCCTCAGCCGGACGACCCGCTCGAGGGCGGCGACGAACTTCTCTTCGTCGCCGGAGTCGACGTCGAAGACGCTCTGCGGACCGCTGTCGGCCTCTCGTAAGGCTCGCGGATGAGGCGTCGGGGCGACCGCCTACGACGACCGTGGATCCTCGCGGGGTCCACCCGCCTCCGTGTCGTCGGTCGGCATGACCGCGCCCTCCGGATGATCGGTGGGCTCCGCCGCCTCCGGATGATCGGTCGCCTCCAGGGGCCGCGGCTCGACGATCCGATCGGCGCGCCGCACGGCCCAGATGGTCACCAGGAGAGACAATCCGGCGAGCGGCCACCCCATCGCTATGCGGGCGACGGCGAGCCAGCCGGTCTGGTCGGAATCGTACAGCTGGGACTGCACGAGGTACCGGGCACCGAAGACCAGCGCCCACGCCCCGGTCGCCACGTCATAGGCCCGCACGGCGCCCCGGTGGCGACGCCACAGATTCCCGTGGCCGTTCAGGAACCCCCAGATGATGCCGACGATCGGCCAGCGCACGAGGATCGAGCCGAGAAACACCGCCGCGTACGCGAGGCTGGTGTAGATCCCGAAGAGGAAGTAGCCCTTCGCATCACCGGTGCGATAGGCGATGAAGGCAGAAATTCCGACCCCGAAGAAGCCGGAGATGGCCGGTTGGACGGGACTGCGGCGAATGATGCGCCACACAAGGATCGACGCGGCAACCCCCAGGGCGGCCCAGATCGCCGGACCGAGACCCCATACTCCGTTGACCGGCACGAAGACGAGAATGGGCAGGGTGGAATAGATCAGTCCGCTGAACCCACCGAGCTGCTCGAGAACGGACTGCTGCTTCGTTTCGGTCACTCGACGAGAGTGCCACACGAACCGGGACCTACGATTCGCCCCGCAACTCGTAATACGGGTTGAAGATCACCTTCTGGCCGTCGCGATCACCGACACGACCCCGGACCAACAGGGTTTTACCGGGTTCGATCCCCGGAATCCTGCGTCTTCCGATCCAGACCAGCTTGACCTGTTCGGTGCCGTCGAAGAACTCCGCTTCGATGCTGGCATTGCCGGACTTGGGACACGCCTCGACGCTGCGGAGCCGGCCCAGCATGGTTACTTCCTCGCCGCGGCTGCAGTCGCAGGCCCGCTGCGCGCCGGACGCCTGAGACGTCTCGGCCATTTCCTCGGCGTCCAGCTGATCGAGGTCTTCGGTGAGCCTGCGAGTGAGCCGACGAAAATATCCTGCCGTGGCGGGTGCCATTGCGCGCTCCTGGAGCATGTGCGGCGCGAGATCTTCGCGCCGCTCGTAGGGCTGTGTAATCGCCACTGTAGACCCAATGCTTCGCGGCAACCACACGACCACAGTGGCATCACGACGGACCAGGCAAGATCACCTCATGCCTTCGACATACCGGCCACGCACGGCCGTGGTCCTGCCAGGAACGGGATCCGACGCGGACTTCGTTGCACGGGCCTTTACGGAGCCACTTGCCCGGCGCGGGGTTCGCACGCTGGCCGTCGACCCGGACCCCCGAAGGGTCGTCGGAAGCTACGTGGACGCACTGAACACTGCCGCCGCGGCCGGTGAACCGATTCTGGTCGGTGGAGTCTCCCTCGGCGCCGCGGTTGCGCTGCAGTGGGCTGCGACCCACCACGAACACACGGCCGGTGTGCTGGCGGCTCTCCCGGCCTGGACCGGAACGGCCGAGGATGCGCCAGCGGCTGCGAGCGCACGCTTCACGGCGGCCCGGCTGCGCGCGGACGGCCTCGAACAGGTGACCGCCGAGATGGTCGCATCCAGTCCGCCCTGGCTCGGCCGCGAACTGGCGAAGTCGTGGCGGTCGCAGTGGCCGCATCTTCCGGCTGCCCTGGACGAGGCGTCGCGGTATCACGGTCCCGCCGAGGACGACCTCGAACGGATCGACGTGCCGGTAGGCATCGCCGCGGCCACCGACGACGCCGTTCACCCGATCGAGGTGGCCCGAACGTGGGCCGCTCTGCTACCGCACGCGGGCCTGGTGACCGTGTCACTCGACGACATCGGCGTGGACCCGGCGGTACTCGGATACGCGAGCCTGCGCGGGCTGGACTCGGTACTGCGCCGGCCCTGAGTGCGTCAGCGGCCCAGCTGCTGCATCGCGGAGCCTGATTCGCCGCGCCGTTGTTGGGGCGGAGCCGGTGCCGGCTGCCCGTCCTGGGGTTGCGCGGAAGCCGTTTCGGGCTGCGCGCCGGATTGCTGCGGAGCAGGCTGGGCGGCGGCTTGCTGCTGAGCCAGCTGCTGCTGGTGGGCCGCCGCGAGCTGCTGGGCGAGAGCCTGCGGCAGGACGACCGGGAGCGGGGTCCGGACCGGGTGCGGTTCGGTTCCCCGCTTGACCACGGTGTCCCGCAGAATGGCCCGGGCTGTGGCGACGAGGTCGGAGTCGGCGGTGTTTCCGCCACTGGGACCGGCGACGACGCACCGCACCATCCACCGGTAACCGTCCACTCCGATGAAGCGAAGGTCTGCGTTGGGCGTCACGGCGAAGACCTCACGTCCCCACGGCCCGTTCTCGATGCTGACGGTGGCGTTGTCACCCCTCAGGGACTCGGCGAGGTCGCCGGCCACTTCCCGCCACTGGCCGGGTGACTTGGGTGCGGCGTACGCCGCGACCGTGATCCGTCCGAGCTGGGTGACCAGATGAACAGCCTGCGGAGAACCGTCGGGCGCCATCTCGACCTGCAACTGAGCGCCCTGAGGCATCGGGACGAGCACCGACCCGAGATCGAGCCGGGTCCCCACCTCGCCCACCGTGAGGTCGGCATCCGATTCGAGGTCGTCGGCGTCGTAGGGACCGCCGTCCACGTCGCTGATCGCGTCGTAATCGTCCTCGGCATCGTCGTAGTCGTCAGCGGTGGTTGCCGCGTCGGCATCGTCGAAGAAACCGGGACGGTCCTCCTCGGATTCGTTCTTCTTGCGGCGTCCGAACATGATCACGCTCCTTCTCTGGCGTTGCCGACAAGGCTGGCATGGCCTCCGCTCGACCCGTGTCCGTCGGTGCCGCGGGTGGTGTCGTCGAGCGACTCCACCTCGACGAAGGACACCAATTCCACACGCTGAACCAGCAGCTGTGCGATGCGGTCGCCGCGGCGGATCTCGATCGGTGTCTCACGATCGTGGTTGATCAGGCAGACCTTGATCTCGCCGCGGTACCCGGCGTCGATGGTGCCGGGCGTGTTGACCACCGACAGTCCCGACTTCGCGGCCAGACCGGACCGGGGGTGAATCAGCCCGACGGTGCCCAAGGGCAGGGCGATCGCGATTCCGGTACCGACGAGGGCGCGCTGACCCGGTTCGAGGGTGAGATCGGACGTGCTGCACAGGTCGACACCGGCGTCGCCGTCGTGCGCGCGTCGCGGTACCGGAATGGCTGGATCCAACCGCTGGAGGGCAACAGGGGGAAGGGCTGCAGTTCCTCCGAGAGGAAGGCCGGGAGATAGGTCGCTCACGTGCACCGAGCCTACTCGTAGGCAGCGACTATCCTGGTGGCGTGTCAGAAACGTCCAGGCCCGAAGCCGCGCCCACCGACCACACCTCGCCGACGCTGTACTCGGAACGCCTCTGGGTACCCGTCTGGTGGTGGATCGCGGGCCTCTTCGTCGCCGGACTGCTGGCTGCAGAGGTACACATGGGTGCGCCCGGCGTTCGTGCCTGGTTGCCCTACGTCCTGCTACTTCCCCTCCCGATCTGGGGATTGGTGTGGCTCAGCAGAACGAGAGTCGAACTCGTCGACGAGGCGGACGGCGTCCACCTCCGGGTCGGACAGGCTCACCTGCCGGTCGATGTCATCGCGCGGGTTGCCGAGGTTCCCGCCACCGCGAAGAGCGCAGCACTAGGACGGCAGCTCGACCCGGCCGCCTTCGTGCAGCATCGGGTGTGGGTGAAGACGATGGTGCTGATCGTCCTGGACGATCCCGAGGATCCGACTCCGTACTGGTTGATCAGCACCCGACGGCCGGCCGAATTGCTGGCCGCTCTCGATCGTGCGCGCCCCGAGGAACACTGAACCGGGTCCCGTACCGGCGGTACCGGCACGGTCCGCTCCGCAGACACAACGGACGGATCAGTCCGCGGGCACATAAAACGGACGGTGGTATTCCACCGTCCGTCGCATGCGCTCGTACGTCAGGCTGCGCAGTCCCTGCACACGAGCACTCCGCCTGCATCGGTGGCGAGGCGGCTGCGGTGGTGCACGAGGAAGCAGCTCGAACAAGTGAACTCGTCGGCCTGCTTGGGGATGACCCGCACCGAGAGTTCCTCGCCGGACAGGTCGGCGCCCGGAAGTTCGAACGATTCCGCGGTATCGGATTCGTCTACGTCGACAACAGCCGACTGAGCCTCGTTGCGTCGCGCCTTGAGCTCCTCCAGCGAATCCTCCGAAACCTCGTCGGACTCCGTTCGCCGCGGTGCGTCGTAGTCAGTTGCCATGTCGTCTTCCCCTCATCTTCTTTCATGTATCCCGGCCTCGCGGGGCCCGTCGAACGGAAGTCGGTCGATCGTCCACACGAAAACCGCCTCGGCGCAGATCACACCCGCGGCCTGCACAACGTTGCAGCGGCCGCCCACGTGCCCGGATCCAGTTCCCGGGGACATGATGTGCGCCTCACTTCGTCTCTTCTGTCCGCCCTCGTCGTACGTGCATTTAACGACTGGGGCCGCCAGACAGTAGCCGAAGGGAGTACAAAAGTCGTAACCGAATCAACGGATCGCGCAAATTGTCTGCTAATCGTCACCAACCCCACAGCAAGCTGTGACATTTGACAACCGGGACGGGTACGGAGATATGACACTGGTGGGATCTAAGGTAGGTGCCGAACCTGCGCCACAACGTGTGGCCGGGCCCTGTATCGATGCGCTGTACGGGGTGGACGTCCCCAGCGCTGTTCGTAGGAGAGGTCGAGGCACACTGTGGTTTCACTGATCACCGAAGGCAGTTCGCGCGACGAGAACGGTCGTCCGTTCCGGCGACGGCGAAGTTTGCCCATTCTTGTGGTGTTCGCGGTTCTCGCCCTACTCGGCGCAGTGGTGTGGGCGGGCATTCTGGGCGAGGACGAAAACCTCGCCACCACCGTGGATTGCAACGCTCCTGCGCCGGCGTCGCAACCGGCGGATCCGGCGGCCCCGCCGCAACAGACTCTCGGCGAGAAGGTGGACCCGTCGACGCTCCGGGACGTCGAGCCGGCCGCCCTGTCCGCCACCAAGGTGCGGGTGTTCAACGCGAACGGTGAGCACGGCCAGGCAGCCCAGGTCGCCGCCCAGCTGAGCGACTACGGCTTCGCGAGCGCACCCGACGTGCAAGCCGGCAACGACCCGATCTACCTCGACCAGAACATGCAGTGTCAGGGGCAGCTGCGGTTCGGTCCTCAGGGTCTCGCCGCCGCGAGCGCCGTCTGGCTGGTGGCGCCGTGCGCGGAACTGATCCAGGATGCACGCACCGACGACACCGTCGATCTTGCGCTCGGCACCTACTTCCGGAAGATCTCACCGAACACCGACGCCGAGGAGGTGTTGCGGTCCCTGAAGGATCCTCCTCCGGGAACGCAGCCCGCCCCACTCGACATCGACCTGCTGAAGGCCGCTCGCACCGCCCGCTGCTGATCCCGCGGCCGTTACTCCGGGATCGGCCGGTCGCATCCGACCTCCGCGAACAATGCGTCGAGGGCGTCGGCGATGCCGGGGGCGGCAGCGACGGTGATCTCCCCGTCGGCGCTGGAGGTGTGCGGTGACGGGACGCGTACGCGGGCGCCCGCCTCCGCGGCGATCAGCGATCCGGCGGCCCAGTCCCAGGGGCTCAACCCGTGTTCGAAGTGGGCATCCACCCGGCCCGCAGCGACCATGCACAGATCGAGCGCCGCTGAGCCGATGCGTCGGATGTCCCGCACGCGCGGCAGAATGTCGCCGATCAGTGCGCCCTGTACGGCGCGCCTGCCTGCGCCGTATCCGAATCCTGTGGCGAGCAGAGTCATCGACAGCTCGCGGACAGGGTTGCAGCGTAGTTCGCTCACCCGACCGTCCACATCAGTCATCGTGGCACCGCGGCCCGACGCGGCGGAGTAGGTCGACTGCGCCGCCACGTCGACGACCGCCCCGGCGACCGAGACCCCGTCGATCTGCGCCGCCACCGACACGGCGTAGGCCGGTACGCCGTACAAGAAGTTCACCGTGCCATCGATCGGATCCACCACCCACCGCACGCCGTCGAGCGAATCCCCCTCTCCCCCACCTTCTTCCCCGAGGATCGCATCGTCCGGACGCCACTGCGCGAGGCGCTCCCGGATGACGAGTTCAGCTTCGGTGTCGACCACCGTCACAGGATCGGTCGGACTACTCTTCGACGCTACCGAGTCGCCGGAACCCAGTCGGCTCCCGACGATCCCGAAAACCTCGGGCCGCCGGGCGCGGACATGAGCCGCGGCCTCCTGCGCCACCGCCACGGCAACCTCGCGGAGATGCTGGGGATCGGGGGCGGTGTGGCCTCGGACAGTGTCTCGACTCTGGGGTGCGTGCACAGACCCATCGGATCACACTTCCCCTGCCTCCCACCACCGCTGGAGGCACGGTGGGGCCTCCGTGTCATCCACCCAACTCGGCACAACCCATTAGTGTGACGATCAGCAGGAGCGTTTCCGAGCACGCCACAGTCGACACGGAGGAGTACACGCGATGACCAGGACCGGGTTCGGCGTCGACGTCGGAGGCAGTGGCGTCAAGGGCGGTGTGGTGGACCTCGAGACCGGCAAGCTGGTCGGGGATCGCATCAAGATTCTCACTCCACAACCGTCCACGCCGGAGGCTGTCGCCGACACCGTCGCCGAAATCGTTCGTCAAGCGTCGTGGGACGGGCCGGTGGGGATCACCTTGCCGAGCGTCGTCACCGGCGGAGTCGCCCGGTCCGCGGCGAACATCGACAAGAAGTGGATCGGTACGGACGCCCGTGCACTGTTCAGCGAGGCGCTCGGCGGACGGAACGTCACCGTCCTCAACGACGCCGACGCCGCCGGGATCGCCGAGGACGCCCTCGGCGCCGGCAGGGACGCCAAGGGCGTCATCATCCTCCTCACCTTCGGTACGGGTATCGGATCGGCGATCCTCCACAACGGCGTCCTGCTTCCCAACACCGAGTTCGGGCACATGGAAGTGGACGGAAAGGAAGCCGAGCATCGTGCGGCGTCCTCGGTCAAAGAGGACAAGGATCTCTCCTACAAGGAGTGGGCGGTGGAGGTGTCCCGGGTGCTCACCCGCTTCGAGGACCTCCTGTGGCCGGATCTGTTCATCGCCGGGGGCGGAATCAGCCGCAAACACGAGAAGTGGATTCCGCATCTCACCAACCGGACCACCGTCGTACCTGCTGCCCTCCTGAACTCGGCGGGCATCGTCGGCGCTGCTCTGGCGGTCGAAACGGGCATCGCTCCGTAACTGTTTCGGATAGGTCGTTACAATGGAAGAGCCCGGCTGCGCGCCGGCAAAACCAGTAGACCTCTCCGCCGGATGACCACTCTGGCGTGACGCCGCACGACACCGTCACGAAAGGGCGTACGTGGCAGCCACCGATACACGTCAGACTGCTGATTCGACTTCAGAGTCAGGACCGGAAGCACCAGTCGCACAGGCCGCCGACGGAACTGCTTCGGCAGTCGAGGAAGCTCCCGCGAAGAAGGCTCCGGCCAAGAAGGCTCCCGCCAAGAAAGCAGCGGCAAAGAAGGCTCCTGCGAAGAAGGCAGCAGCAAAGAAGGCGGGCGGCAAGAAGGCCACGTCCGGCAAGACCGGCGACGGTGAGGACGGCCCCGACGAGGATGTCGCGGACATCGAGGACATCGACATCACCGAGGGCGACCTCGCGGAGGTCGAGTCCGATGTCGTCGAGGTCGTTGCAGTCGGCGAGGAGGACGAAGCCGAAGAGCCGTCCGACAAGGACAAGGCATCCGGCGACTTCGTGTGGGACGAGGAAGAGTCGGAGGCGCTCCGGCAGGCCCGCAAGGACGCCGAACTGACGGCCTCGGCCGACTCGGTCCGCGCCTACCTCAAGCAGATCGGCAAGGTCGCCCTCCTGAACGCCGAGGAGGAGGTGGAACTCGCCAAGCGGATCGAGGCGGGCTTGTACGCCACCCAGATCATGCAGGAGCTCGCCGACGCGGGCGAGAAGCTCCCCGCCGCCCAGCGTCGCGACATGAGCTGGATCTGCCGTGACGGCAACCGCGCCAAAAACCACCTGCTCGAGGCGAATCTTCGCCTCGTGGTGTCGTTGGCCAAGCGCTACACCGGCCGCGGCATGGCTTTCCTCGACCTCATCCAGGAAGGCAACCTGGGCCTCATCCGTGCAGTCGAGAAGTTCGACTACACCAAGGGCTACAAGTTCTCGACCTACGCAACGTGGTGGATCCGTCAGGCCATCACCCGCGCCATGGCGGACCAGGCACGCACCATCCGTATCCCGGTGCACATGGTCGAGGTCATCAACAAGCTCGGCCGCATCCAGCGTGAACTGCTCCAGGACCTGGGTCGCGAACCCACTCCCGAAGAGCTCGCGAAGGAAATGGACATCACGCCGGAGAAGGTGCTGGAAATCCAGCAGTACGCCCGTGAGCCCATCTCCCTCGACCAGACCATCGGCGACGAGGGCGACAGCCAGCTCGGTGACTTCATCGAGGACTCCGAAGCTGTCGTGGCCGTCGACGCCGTGTCGTTCACGTTGTTGCAGGACCAGCTGCAGTCGGTACTCGAGACGCTCTCCGAGCGCGAAGCAGGTGTCGTCCGGCTCCGCTTCGGACTCACCGACGGGCAGCCGCGCACGCTCGACGAGATCGGACAGGTGTACGGCGTCACGCGCGAGCGCATCCGTCAGATCGAATCCAAGACCATGTCGAAGCTGCGCCACCCGTCCCGGTCCCAGGTGCTGCGCGACTACCTGGACTAGACGCACAGATCACACGACGATGCCCCGGACTTCCCAGTCCGGGGCATCGTCGTGTCGTAGTGACCGGTGTCGGGGCCCTCAGGCGCTCGCGCGCACTCGCAGCCACGCCTCGGCGACCGGTTCGACGACCCGCGCCGCGATGGGTCCGATGACAGCCATCAGGAGAACGTAGGCCGTGGCGAGGGCGACGAGTTGACTTTCGACTGCACCGGCCGCCACGGCGAGTCCGGCGATGACGATCGAGAATTCCCCCCGCGCAATCAGCGCCACCCCGGCCCTGGCGCGGCCCAGGCGGCCGACACCCTGTTGTTTGGCCGCCCACGCACCGGTAATCATCTTGGTGAGCGCTGTGGTGACCGCCAGCAGGACGGCCCAGCCGAGGACCGGGGGAATTGCCGTCGGATCCGTATTGAGACCGAACACGACGAAGAACATGGCGGCGAAGAGATCGCGGAGGGGTTCGAGGACACGGCTCGCGTTGTGCGCGGTCGAACCGGAAATCGCGATCCCCAGCAGGAAGGCCCCCACCGCAGCCGACACCTGCATCGCCGAACTGATCCCGGCGATCAGAAGGGCTGCGCCGAGCAACTTCAACAACAACGTCTCACTGTCCGGGCTGTCCAGCACAGCGGAGACGTAGCGTCCGTACCGCAGGGCGATCACCAGGACGACCGAGATCACTATCAGCGAGATGCCGACTGCCTCGAGGCCACCGGCGATACTGACCCCGGCGAGCAACGCGGTGAGGATCGGAAGGTAGACGGCCATCGCGAGGTCCTCGAACACCAGGATGGACAGCACGACCGGAGTTTCCCGGTTGCCGAGGCGGCCGAGATCGGTGAGGACCTTCGCGATGATGCCGGAGGACGAGATGTAGGTGACGCCGCCCAGCACCACCGCCCCGGTGGTCCCCCAGCCGAGGAATAGCGCGACGGCCGCGCCCGGCGCGGCGTTCAGAACCAGATCGACGACACCGGCCATCCACGATCTGCGTAAACCGGTGACGAGCTCCGAGGCCGTGTACTCGAGGCCGAGAAGCAGCAGGAGCAGTACGACACCGATCTCACTGGCGATATGGCTGAACTCACTGATGTCTCCGAGCTGGACGAAGCCGCCACTGCCGAAGCACAGCCCGCCCAGCAGGTAGAACGGGATCGGCGACATGCCGAATCGTGCCGCGAGGCGGCCGAGAAGCCCGAGCGCGAAGAACACCGCGCCCAGTTCGATGAGCGCGAGCGTGGTGGTGTTCACGGGACTGTCAGCCGTTGGCCAGGAGCTTGGCCGCTGCGTCCAGTCCCTCTGTGGTTCCGACGGTAACCAGAAGATCGCCTGACGTGAGCATGAAATCCGGCTTCGGCGACGGGTACACCTCGCCCGCCCGCATCACCGCGACGATCGAGACCCCGGTACGGGTACGCATCGCCGTATCCCCGAGCGGACGACCGTCGAACCGGGAATCTTCCTTGATGTAGAGCTGCTTGGTGCGGATTCCCGGGAGGTCGCGATGCTCCTCTTCCAATTGGGCCACCAGTTGCGGCGCACCCAGCAGATTGCTGAGGACCGCCGCCTCCTCGGTACTCAACGGCAGGGACGCGGCGCACGCGTCGGGGTCGTCCTGTTTCGACACGATCAGGTCTGTGCGACCGTCACGATGGCTGACGACACCGATACGACGTCCGGAGGCGAGTACGAAGTCTTTGCGTACGCCGATTCCGGGTAGAGGCGTCACTTCTACGTTCATGCCTCCACGGTAGTCCCGCGGGGCGACACGGCGGTGTCGGGCGCGCGAGAGGGTGTTCGGCGACCCGCGCGGTCTTTCGGTTCCGTCACACCAGAGCGGGAAACCGGCCGTCGGCGCCGGGACGGTAGTCCTCGATCGAGGTGACCGCAGCCAACGGCAGTGGCCCGTAGAGGTGGGGAAAGAGCATCGAGGACGGGTCGGTCGGCACACCGGGCTCCCAGAGCACCGGCGAGCCGAGAGCGGTCGGATCGAGCCACAGAATGACCAGATCTGAGCGCCCCGCGAAGAGCCGGTTGGCCGGCAGGTGCACCTGCGCCGGCGTCGACAGGTGAATGAATCCGTCGGCGCCGAACGACTCCGGTACGCGCCGGCCGCTTCCGAGCGCCTCATTCCACTCGTCGCGGCTACAGATGTGCACGAGCGCCTGTTCCGAATTCACTCGGCGAGAATAGCGTTTCGACGCGGGAGGGCGAATCAGCTGTCAGCGAACTCATACCGCGAAGTCTGTTCATATTCGCCCTCGTCACGGGGTGTTGCGCAGGTTTCAGAGCTGTTTCGTGTGTGATGCAACACTGAGAAACGCCTACGGGAACAACGCGTAAACCGCAAACGTCTGACAGAGTAGATCCACCGCGCCACCCCGACGCGGCGGACCAAGGCCCCAGGCACTCGGCACCAGTCGAAAGCCAGTACGGAGGAGTCATGCCCGGAACACTGACCAGCCCCCCGTTGACCGCAGCCGACCGGTGCGACCGGTGCGGTGCGGGAGCCCGCGTTCGCGCGGTACTTCCGACCGGAGGAGAGTTGCTCTTCTGCGGTCACCACGCCAACGAGCACGCAGACCGTCTTCGCGAGATGAACGCCACGATCGTGTCCGAAGCCGAAGCTGCAATCTGATACGTCAGCCCGGGTGACCCGTCCCAGGCTCACCTCTTCAGACCGAGAGACCGGCGAGTGCCTGCACTCGCCGGTCTCTTCTGTGTCGCCCACATTTGCACGAGTTACCACTGGCGCAGGGTGGCGATCCGATCGGTCAGCTGCTCGACGGTCGCAATGGCAGTCGGCGGTCCACCACAGACGCGGCGCAGTTCCCCGTGGATGGTGCCGTGCGGCTTTCCTGTCCTGTGGTGGTGCATCGCGACGAGACTGTTCAACTCGCGCCGGAGCTGGGCGAGCTGCCCAGCTGCTGCCACCCTCTCGGCGACCTGCGGGACCGGTGGCGCAACGACGGGCGCGGCCTCCGGCTTGCTGATCTGCTCCTGCTGGCGTTGACGAAGTAGCGCACGCATCTGCTCGGCGTCGAGCAGCCCCGGCAATCCCAGGTAATCCGCCTCCTCGTCCGAACCGGAGAAGGTCGCCGTCCCGAAGGACGAACCGTCGTAGATCACCTGATCGAGTTCCGCGTCGGCGCCGATCGAAGTGAACGCCTTCTCGTCCTCCCCGAGCTCGTCCTTCTGCTTGTTCGCATCGGCGAGGAGGTCGTCGTCGAACCCTTCCTTCTCCCGATGCGGCTTACCCAGTACGTGATCTCGCTGCGCCTCGAGCTGGCTGGCAAGGTCGAGGAGAACCGGCACCGACGGAAGGAAGACGCTGGCGGTCTCACCCTTGCGCCGCGACCGCACGAAGCGTCCGATCGCCTGCGCGAAATACAGCGGGGTGGACGCACTGGTGGCGTAGACACCGACGGCCAAGCGGGGAACGTCGACACCCTCGGACACCATCCGGACGGCGACCATCCATTTCTGGGTACTTGCGCCGAATTCCGCGATCCGCTTGGAGGCCGTCGGGTCGTCCGAGAGCACGACGACCGGTTCTTCGCCGGTCACGGCCGTCAACGTCTGGGCATATGCGCGGGCAACCGTCTGATCGGTGGCGATGACGAGTCCGCCCGCGTCCGGCATGCCACCCGCACGTAGCTGTCCGAGCCGGGTGTCGGCGGCGTGCAGCACAGCCGGAATCCAGTCGCCCGCAGGGTCGAGCGCGGTTCGCCAGGCGCGCGCAGTCTGTTCCGCGCTGAGGGGCTCGCCCAGTCGAGCCGAGAATTCCTCGCCCGCATTGTTCCGCCACCGGGCCTCACCGGAATATGCGAGGAACACCACCGGCCGGACGACTCCGTCGGCGAGCGCATCGGAATATCCGTACGAGTGATCGGCTTTCGACCGGAGAAGCCCCTCACGGTCGGGTTCGTACGTGACGAAGGGAATCGCGCTGTCGTCGCTTCGAAAGGGCGTTCCGGTCAGCGCAAGCCGGCGCGTGGCATCACCGAATGCCTCACGGATCGCATCTCCCCAGCTCTTCGCGTCACCGCCGTGGTGGATCTCGTCGAGGATCACCAGCGTGCGTCGGCTCTCGGTGCGCACCCGGTGCTTGAACGGGTGGGAAGCCACCTGCGCGTAGGTGACCACCACACCCTGGTAATCACTCGAGGTCTGCCCGGTCGAGTTGGAGAAGTACGAGTCCAGGGCGATCCCGTTACGGGTTGCCGACTCGGCCCACTGGTGTTTGAGGTGTTCGGTGGGTGCGACCACCGTCACCTGGTCGACCGTGCGGTCCCGCAGCAGTTCCGACGCCACGCGTAGCGCGAACGTCGTCTTACCGGCACCCGGTGTTGCGACAGCGAGGAAATCGCGCGGACCGGTGGACAGGTATTTGGCCAGGGCACGGCGCTGCCAAGCACGCAGTGACCCCGCCGCCGGTCGAGCTGGTTCGGTCTGAGCGAGATATGCCTCGGTGCCCACTATCTGCGCCGCCCCGGGACCTACGGTCTCAGCACTCACTGGCGGCCCTCCGCTGACATGGCACTGTTTGCTGCACTCCTCGTGTATCCGTCCGACGTGTTCCGGTCCAGCCCCGCGGGCGCTGTCCGTCAAGGAGCCTAGCGCCCGAGTCCGACTCGAACGGCATTCGCGGCGCCCGGCAGCGGCAGATTCTTTGCGACACGAGGAAGGCAGCGGTGGGCAACCGGGCGTGTCGTCAGGGATGCTGGAGGAATCATGAGCGAAACGCGCGCGAAGGCGTCGGACAGAGGCGCCGCCCGACACCGAGCGCGGTGGCATCCGCTACGCCGGACGCTGCGCGTGATCACGCACACAGCGAGCCAGGCGTGGGACGACTCGATCTTCGCCAAGGCGGCGACCGCTGCGTTCTGGCAGACGCTCTCGCTGCCCCCGCTCCTGCTGGGACTGCTCGGGATGCTCGGTTACGTGGGGGGATGGTTCGGGCCGGACACTGTCGACATCATCCAGTCCAAGATCATCACCTTCAGTGGAACCGTATTCAGCGACAGCGTGGTCGAGGAGATCATCCGCCCCACCGTCGGTGACGTGCTGCGTCAAGGTCGCCCGGAGATCGTCTCCCTGAGTTTCCTGCTGTCGCTGTGGGCCGGATCGTCCGCGATCTCGACGTTCGTGGACTCGATCGTGGAGGCACACGGGCAGCAGGAGGCACGCCACCCCGTCTGGCAGCGGGTGTTCGCGTTGTTGCTCTACGTCGCTTTTCTCGTCCTCGCGGTGTTCACCCTGCCGCTGGTTGCCCTGGGACCTACCCTTGTCGGCCAGGTCCTGCCCGAGGCGTGGCGCACCATCGGAACGGAGATCGTGGACACGTTCTACTACCCGGGTGTCGGATTGCTCATGATCATCGGCCTGACCACCCTGTACAAGGTGGCGCTGCCGAAGTCGCTGCCCTGGCACCGCCTGCTCGGCGGCGCACTCGTGGCGGGAGTCTTCTTCCTGGCCGCCAGCACGGGCCTGCGGCGGTACCTGAGCTGGGCGACCGGTACCGGATACACGTACGGGGCGCTCGCCGCCCCGATCGCGTTCTTACTCTTCACGTTCTTCCTCGGTTTCGCCGTGGTTCTGGGCGCCGAGTTCAACGCAACGATTCAGGAGTTCTGGCCGGCCCGCGCGACTCGCATCGATCAGATGCGGGACTGGATCGCCGCCCAAGCCGATAGCCCCTCGACGGGTCCGGTGACCAACCTCACCCGCCGCATCGCCACGGGACCGATCAACATCATCGGCGACCGCAATCGGCAAGGCGGAAGACATGAGGCCTCCGACGGGGACGCCACACCGGACCGTCCCCGAGACGGCAGCCCGAAGGACGGCAGCCCGAAAGACGCCAGGCCGGAAGAGGGGGTCCTACGGGACGAAACCCCCGCGTCCCCCGGTCTGTGTGAACCGTCGACGCCTCAGTCGCCCTTGCGCAACCCCTCGTAGATCTTCTTGCAATCGGGGCAGACGGGTGATCCCGGCTTCGCGGACTTGGTGACCGGGAAGACCTCACCGCACAGCGCGACGACGTGCGTGCCCATCACAGCGCTCTCGGCGATCTTGTTCTTCTTCACGTAGTGGAAGAACTTCGGGGTGTCGTCATCGGTCGACTCGTCAGTGGTGACGTCGGGCCGTTCCTTTGTTTGAGTGCTCACCCCTCAATAATGCCGCAACGGCCCGAGGATCCCACCCCCACGACCCGCCGTGTGCATTTGCTCCCCGACAGTGGAACAGTGGAGGCATGGCCCGAAGTGCAGGGTTCGGCGCATCAGGCGAAGCCGGCTCACCGAACAACCCGGTTCTCATCACCGAAGCGGCGCGATCCATCGAGGATCAGCACCGCGCGCGTGTCCGCAAGTACCTGATCATCATGTCCTTCCGCTTCCCCGCACTTATTTTCTCGGCGGCGGCCTACGGCATCTGGGGCAATGCCTGGATCTCCATGGCGATCATCGGTCTGTCCATCCCGTTGCCGTGGATCGCAGTCCTCATCGCGAACGACCGGCCTCCGCGCACCAAGGACGAACCGAGTCGGTACGACCATCGAGACACCACCGCTCTGCCTGCGCCGCCGCACCGAACGATCGAAGGCTGACACCGGAGCGCGACCTGCAACAATGCACCGGTGAACCGCAACACGCTGCTGTCGATCTGCGCTCCCCTGCGAGAAGCTCTCCTTCGCAACCGGTATGACACCGACACCCTGCTCGACACGCTGGGCCCGGACATCCATGCCGCACTGGGCCGCAACGAGCCCGTCCCGGTCCGGCGGGCCAGCGCGAGCTGCGGTGAACTCGGAACACTGATCCGGTTGTTCCTTCTCGGCGACGACTGCCCGATCGCCGAGGTCGCGGCCGCACTCCACCCGCTGAGCGTCGAGGCGGCGGTCGACGCGGGTCTCCTCGCGAGCGATGCCGGTGTCGTCCGCGCGGCACTGGACCTCCGGCCCATCGATACCGGCTCCGGAAATCGGTGGGTGCTTTCGGACCTCGACGGGTCGATGCGCCCCCGCGAGACTGCGGTCGATCACGTCATCGGGGTGGGCCACGCCTCTCTGTCCTTGTTGCAGGCCACCCCGGGTGCGCCCGTCGGGTCTCTCCTCGACGTGGGAACGGGGTGTGGCATCCAGGCCCTGCACGGAACGTCCTATGCGCAGTCGGTCACCGCGACCGACCTGAACGTCAGGGCGGTGGATCTGGCAGCCGTCACGATGGCCCTCAACGAAGAGGAGGTCGAACTGCTGACCGGGTCGTGGTTCGAGCCGGTGGAGGGCCGCACTTTCGACCAGGTCGTCGCGAATCCGCCGTTCGTCGTCAGCCGAGCGACAGTGGGCCACACGTATCGCGACTCCGGCCTCGACCTCGACGGTGCGAGCCGACTGATGATCTCCCGGTCTCCCGACTACCTGTCTCCCGGCGGCACCGCCGCGCTCCTCGCGTCCTGGGTCCACGTCGCGGGAGAGGACTGGCGGAGCCGGGTGGCGTCATGGTTGCCCGCACACGGCATCGACGCGTGGGTGGTCCAGCGGGACGTGGCCGACCCAGCCCTCTACGTGGGTACCTGGATGCGCGACGGTGGACTGGACACCAAGGATCCCTCTGCCGCCGCGACGGCCGAGCAGTGGCTCGATCACCTCGAGAGCGCCGATGTCGAGGGAGTCGGATTCGGGTTCGTCTACCTGCGCCGGACCGACGCGCCCAGTGACCTCCTGGCCGAGGATCTCACGCACGGTTTCGACGATCCGCTGGGGGCGGAGGCGCTCGCCTACTTCGACCGGGTGGCGTGGTTGCGCGAGAACGACGTGCTCACGGCCCGCTTCCACGTGCAGGAGAGCACAGCGCTCGAGCGGGTCTTCCTCCCCGGTGAGGAGGGGTGGACTCAGGTGGTCGCACGACTGCATCGCGGGAACGGTCCCGCATGGCAGCACGAGATCGACGACCTGGTCGCCTCCCTCGTCGCGGGAATGCGGAGCGACGGTCTCGTTCTGGGAGAACTGATCGATCTCCTGGCTGCCGCGCACGACATGGTTGCCACCGTCCTCGCCGAGTCGGCGATACCGCTCGTGCACTCTCTCGTGCGGCACGGTTTGGTGCTGCCGGTGTAGCCGCTGGGGTTACGTGCGGTTCCCCTTATACGTGTTCTCAGCAACTTCTCAGGACCGAACGTACGAAGTCGCAGGTCAGAGCCCTCCTGCCGAAAAGTGTCCGGGAACTTTCCGTGCCAGTCGGAGCGTTGTTCCCTATGAGACACCACCGATGAGGAGGCAAGTCATGACAAGCCCCAGCACCACTACTCGCATTCGCCCCAGCGCCGCCGATCTGGACGCCCAGAGCCCGGCTGCCGACCTGGTCCGCGTCTACTTGAACGGGATCGGCCGCACCGCTCTGCTGACGGCCGCAGACGAGGTGGAGCTGTCCAAGCGAATCGAGGCTGGGCTGTACGCCGCGCATGTTCTCGAGACCGGCAAGCGACTGTCCCCCGCGAAGAAGCGAGACCTTGCGACGATCGTCCGCGACGGACAGTCGGCCAGGGCGCACCTGCTCGAGGCGAATCTTCGCCTCGTCGTGTCGCTGGCCAAGCGCTACACGGGCCGCGGCATGCCCTTGCTCGACCTCATCCAGGAAGGCAACCTGGGCTTGATCCGGGCGATGGAGAAGTTCGACTATTCCAAGGGTTTCAAGTTCTCGACGTATGCCACGTGGTGGATTCGTCAGGCCATCACCCGGGGCATGGCCGATCAGAGCCGCACCATCCGGCTGCCAGTGCACCTCGTCGAGCAGGTGAACAAACTCGCCCGCATCAAGCGTGAGCTGCACCAGCAACTCGGCCGTGAGGCCACCGACGACGAACTGGCGGAGGAGTCGGGCATTCCGGCCCACAAGATCGCGGATCTCCTCGACCACAGCCGCGACCCGGTGAGCCTGGATATGCCGGTCGGCAACGACGAAGAGGCTCCTCTGGGCGACTTCATCGAGGATTCGGAAGCCACGTCGGCGGAGAACGCGGTCATCGCCGGTCTTCTGCACAGCGACGTTCGCAGCGTTCTGGCCACTCTCGACGAACGCGAGCAGCAGGTGATCCGCCTGCGGTACGGACTCGACGACGGTCAGCCGCGCACCCTCGATCAGATCGGCAAGCTCTTCGGGCTCTCACGCGAGCGGGTCCGCCAGATCGAGCGTGAAGTGATGGGCAAGCTTCGTCAGGGTGATCGCGCGGAGCGGCTGCGTTCCTACGCCAGCTGATCTTCGCACTCCACCGACTGATTTGTGTCTACCCGCTGCCGGTGCCGGTTTTCGAGACCGGCACCGGCAGCGTCGCATCTAACGGAGCCTGCGTGGCCCCAGGTCGGCGAAACTCGGTTCCGGACCGATGCGCACCCGTGAGTCGGTGACCTGAGCGCCCTCGGCGGACGCGAGTACGGGTTCGCAGGCCAGTTCCCGTACCTCGGGGAGGTCGTCGGCGAGTGCGGAGATCCGCTGGACCAGATCGACGAGCGCCGACTTGTTCACCGGCACCGCACTCCGGTACCCCGACAGCAGCGGTGCAGCCTTCGGCGCATCGATCAGTTCGGTAGCCGCGTCTTCGGTGAGCGGCAGCACCCGGTACGCGCGGTCCCCGAGGAGGTCGGAAATCACGCCGGCGAGCCCGAACGAGATGAGTGCGCCGAACGACGGGTCGTCCTGCACGCCGACCACGCAGCCGATTCCCTTCGTCGCCATTCGCTGCACGTGAAGGAGGGGTTCACCGGACGCCGCGGCCAGGTCGCGGTACGCCAGCCGAACGGAGTCGGGGCCGACGAGGTCGAGCCGCACACCCCCGAGGTCGGGGCGGTGGCGCCACTGCTCACCGGTTGCTTTCACCGCCACCGGGTAGCCGAGTTCGTCGGCCGCGGCAACAGCTTCTTCCTCGGTCGTGGCCGAGCGGAACTCCACAACCTCGACTCCGTAACACGCGAGTAGTTGCGCCGCCTCGTAATCGGACAGCCACCGCCCCGACGACGTGGACAGCCAGGTGTCCACCATCTCTTTCGCCTTCTCGGGGTCGATCCCGGCGGGTCGCACGACCTTGGATGCGGGTTTGCTCTTCCACGCGGCATACCGCCAGGCGCGCGCAAGCGCCAGCGCGGCCCGTTCCGGTCCCGGATAGGACGGCACCGAGCCGCGCGTGGGATGCCCGTCCTCGCCCCGCACCGCGAGGACGTCCGGGACGCCCTCCGCTGCGAGGAACGTGGTCAGAACCGGCTTGTCGGCATCGCGGACGGCTTCCTTCAGCGCCTGGGCGAACGGCTCGACCGGTATGGCAACGGGCGGAACGAAGACCGCGATGACCGCGTCGACGTCGGCCGAGGACAGCGCCGTGCGCACGGCGCTGGCGAATTCGTCCGGTCCGGCCTGCGGTCCGAGGTCGACCGGGTCGCCGACGTGCAGGCCTTCGCTGCGCGCCGCGTCAGCGGCCAGCACCCCCAAGGCGGTGGAGTTGCCGACCACCGCGAGCCGCGGCCCCGCAGGCAACGGTTGATATCCGAACAGGAGAGCGCAGTCGAACAACTGGGAAATCGACCCCACCTGCACGACACCGGCCTGCTCGAACAGTGCCCGCACGATCGAATCGTCCATTTCGACGCCCGTGGCAGCCAGCGCCGGGGGAACCGCGTGCCGGCCACTTTTCACCGCGACGATCGGCTTGTTGCGGGCAACGCGGCGAGCGATTCGCGAAAACTTCCGTGGGTTGCCGAAACTTTCGAGGTAGAGCAGGACCACCTCGGTAGCAGGATCGGAATCCCAATACTGCAGGAGATCGTTACCCGAGACGTCAGCCCGGTTACCGGCCGAGACGAACGCAGACAAGCCGATTCGACTTCGGGCGGCCTCGTCGAGGATGGCGATTCCGAGCGCACCGGACTGGCAGAAGAATCCGACGTTGCCAGGGCTCGGGAGCACGGGCGCCAGCGTGGCGTTGAGGGACACCGCGGCGTCGTTGTTGGCCACTCCGAGTGCGTTGGGCCCGATGAGTCGCATCCCGTGCGCCCGCGCCGCGTGCACGAGACGCCTCTCGGACTGCTTTCCGTCGAGTCCGGTTTCGCTGAATCCGGACGAGACCACGACGAGCGCTTTGACGCCTTTGTCGAGGCAGTCGTCCAGAACTGCGCTGATCGACTCGGCGGGGACGGCGACCACGCCGAGATCCACCTCGTCGGGAATGTCGCGGACGGTCGGGTAGGCCCGCACACCCTGGACGGAACGATGCTCGGCATTGACCGGGTACACGGGGCCGGTGAACCCGGCCCGCAGCAGGTTGGTGAGCACGGCGTGCCCGACCTTGGCACTGTCGGTGGAGGCACCGATCACTGCAACCGACCGCGGACTGAGCACGTTTCGCATACTGCGCGCCTCGGCCGCCCGCTCCCGGGAATTACGCACCGAGACCATGGCTTCGGTGGGGTCGATCGCGAACTCGAGTTTGAGCACTCCGCCCTCGTAGCTGCGACTGACCTGATAACCCGCTTCGCGGAACACCGTGACCATGTTGCGGTTCTCCGCGAGGACCTCGGCGACGAACATGGTGAGCCCGTTTTCTGCTGCTGCCCCGGCGAGATGCTCGAGGAGGATCGGCCCGAGTCCCCGTCCCTGGTGCGCGTCGGCGACGACGAATGCCACTTCCGCCGACTTGCCGTCCCCCTCACCGACGAGCCGTTCGTACCGCCCGACGGCGATGATCTCGTCGCCGAGGACCACCACGAAAGCCACCCGATTCTTGTGGTCGATCGTGGTGAAGTGCACGATGTCGCGTTGGGACATGGTGGGGTACGGGCCGAAATAGCGTAGGTAGCGGGTACGTTCGGACAACTTCGCGTGAAACGCGACGAGCTTCTCGGCGTCCTCCGGCACGATCGGCCGCAGCGCCACCGCGCCGCCGTCCGCTGCCAGCACATCGACCACC
Organism: Rhodococcus oxybenzonivorans; assembly: GCF_003130705.1. Classification (NCBI taxonomy): domain Bacteria; kingdom Bacillati; phylum Actinomycetota; class Actinomycetes; order Mycobacteriales; family Nocardiaceae; genus Rhodococcus; species Rhodococcus oxybenzonivorans. Next base: position 3,691,880 of record NZ_CP021354.1, read on the forward strand.
CAGTGATGCGGGTAGTCGTGCGCCGAATCGGGAGCGCCGTCCGTCGATTCAGTCACGAGGATCCTCCGGGTCGAGGCCGAGTAGCGGGAAGCAGGCCCGGCGGGTGGCGATGACTGCGGAGTCGATGCGGGTCAGTGCGCGGTCGACCGAAGCGTTTCCTGTTTCGGGTGTGCCCCCCGGCCCATCCCAGGGCAGGTAGGCGACCTCGCCACCGTCACCCATCGTCTCGGGTAGGTCGACACTGGGTGCGAGCGCGGACGCTTGCTCGCGCCACACCTCGGGTACTGCGGTGCCCGTGTCGATCTCGCGGTCCAGGGCCGCGGCGATGAGGTGTGTCCACGACCGCGGAACCACCCGCACGAGCCCGTAGCCGCCGCCGCCCACAGCCAGCCAGCGACCCTCCGAGTACCGATCCGCAAGGTCACGCATCGCGAGGAACGCTGCACGCTGACCATCGACCGTCAGTGACAGGTCGGCGAGCGGATCCTCACGGTGGCTGTCGACGCCACATTGGCTGATCACGATCTGCGGACGGAACGCCGCGAGCGCCCCGGGAACGATGGCGTGAAACCCTCTGAGCCACAGTGCGTCCACTGTGCCCGGAAGAACCGGAAGGTTGATCGAGGTACCCTCCCCCGCCCCCTCGCCGACTTCGCTCGACCACCCGGTGTTGGGCCACAACGTCGCAGGATGCTGATGCAACGAAATGGTCAGTACACGTGGATCGCCGGCAAAAGCGTGCTGGACACCGTCCCCGTGGTGCGCGTCCACGTCGATGTAGGCGATGCGGTCGAACCCGTTGTCCAGCAACCAGGAAATGGCGATGGCGACATCGTTGTACACGCAGAAGCCGGACGCCCAGCCGGGCATCGCGTGGTGCATTCCCCCGCCGATACTCACGGCCCTGCGGGTGCGCCCCGATGCGATTTCCTTGGCCGCCGCGAGAGAGCCGCCGGCGAGGATGGCACTCGCCTCGTGCATCTGCGGAAACACCGGATTGTCCTCGGTACCGAGCCCGTACGGCGCGTCCGCGCCGAGCACGCCCGACGCCTGCGAGTGCCCGGCCTGCTTGACCGCCTCGACGTATCCGGGGGTGTGGATGCGCAGCAGATCTGCGTCTGCGGCCGCGTCGGGGCGAACCAACTCCACACCCTCGAGCGTTCCCAGCGCACGCGCGAGCGACATGGTGAGCTCGAGCCGAGTGGGATTCATCGGGTGGTCCGCACTCCACCGGTAGCTGAGATAGTCCGGACTCCACACGACTACACGGTTCGATACCCCTGCAGCCGAATCCTCTCCGGAACTGAACGACGCGGTCATGAACTCACGCTACTGGTCCTCCGCAGACCGTGCGAGCAGACCCCTCCCGGGGGCCGGGGCCCGCGCGAGCAGACCCCTCCCGGGGCCCGGGGACTGCCCGAACAGGCCCGGCCGGGCGCGCTCCGGGAGGGAGCGCGCCGGTGAGGGCGGATGACCGGTAGAATCGGCAAGGACGAAGGGGTGTGAGTGTGAAGGATCTGGTCGACACCACGGAGATGTACCTCCGGACGATCTACGACTTGGAAGAAGAGGGCGTCGTCCCACTTCGAGCACGGATTGCCGAACGACTGGAGCAGAGCGGCCCGACGGTGAGCCAGACCGTCGCCCGGATGGAACGCGACGGCCTTCTCCTGGTCGCCGGTGACCGCCATCTGGAACTGACGGAGAAGGGGCGCGAGCTTGCGGTGTCGGTCATGCGTAAGCACCGACTGGCGGAGCGCCTTCTGGTCGACATCATCGGCCTGAAGTGGGAAGAGGTCCATGCCGAGGCGTGCCGCTGGGAGCACGTCATGAGCGAAGAGGTCGAACGGCGGCTCGTGGAGGTGCTCAACAACCCCACCACGTCGCCGTACGGAAATCCGATTCCCGGACTTGCCCTGCTCGGCCTCGAACGCCCGGTGGACGCGCCGGAGACACTCATCCGTCTCACGGACGTTCCTCCCGGTAAGCCGACAGCTGTGGTCGTGCGGCGCCTCGCCGAGCACGTTCAGTCGGATCCCGATGTCATCGGTCAACTGCGTGAGGCAGGCGTGGTTCCGGACGCCCGCGTGACGGTCGAGACCAAACCGGGATCGGTCACGATCACCGTGCCCGGTCACAGCGGGTTCGACCTTTCCGAAGAGATGGCGCACGCCGTCCAGGTGAAGGTCCAGGGATAGTCGATGAAACTTCTCGTCACCGGCGGCGCCGGTTATGTCGGCAGTGTGTGCAGCACCGTGTTGCTCGAGCGGGGACACGAGGTCGTCATCATCGACGACCTGTCCACGGGCAATGCCGACGCGGTGCCGCTCGGTGCCGAGTTCATCGAAGGTGATGTCGCCGACGTCGCCGTGGATGTCCTCGGGACCGGCGGAACTCCCAGGTTCGACGGTGTGCTGCACTTCGCGGCGCAGTCGCTCGTCGGCGAGTCCGTGGAGTACCCGGAGAAGTATTGGCGCGGCAACGTCGTCACCACTCTCGAACTCCTCGAAGCCATGCGACATTCGGGAACGCGGCGGCTCGTCTTCTCCTCGACGGCCGCAACGTACGGTGAGCCGGAGCATTCGCCGATCACCGAGGCGGATCCGACCCGTCCCACGAATCCGTACGGAGCCACCAAACTCGCCATCGACCATGCCATCACGTCCTACGCAGTGGCACATTCGTTCGCGGCGACGAGCCTGCGCTATTTCAACGTGGCGGGCGCGTACAAGTCGGTCGGCGAAAACCGGGTCGTGGAAACGCATTTGATCCCTCTGGTGCTTCAGGTCGCGCTCGGCCAACGCGAGAAGATTTCGATGTTCGGAACCGACTGGCCCACGCCGGACGGGACGGCGGTGCGCGACTACATTCACGTTCTCGATCTGGCCGAGGCGCATCTGCTCGCGCTCGAGTCGTCCATCGAAGGCCGTCACAGAATCTACAACCTCGGAAGCGGTGCGGGATTCAGTGTCCGCGAGGTGATCTCGGCATGTGCCCGGGTCACCGGGCTGCCCATCCCGGTGGAGGACGCGCCGCGCCGAGCCGGCGACCCAGCGATTCTCGTCGCGTCCAGTGACCGCGCCATCGCGGAACTCGGGTGGCGGCCGGAACACACCGATCTCGATGAGATCGTCGCCGACGCGTGGGCCTATCTGCAACAACTCGGCGACAGGTCCCACGCGGCGCGGCGATGATGCTGTTCTCAGGTGTCGATCGGCGGCGGCAGGGTGACGCCGATCTTCCGCGCTGAGTCGTAGCCGAGACCGGCCAGTTCACGAACCGCCGCCGGCCGAAGTCCCGATTGCAAGGCGTTGTCCAGGAGCGCGGCCAATGCATGATCGGGATCGGCTTCCAGTGCCGCGCAGAAGGCAACGCCGGCCAGCGGTCCGTCGCCACGTACGTACGCGCTGTACCCGAGAAGGGCTGCTGCGGTGGCCCGTTCGGGATCGGGAAGATGACGTGCCAGCAGAATCCACAGTTGTTCGGCATCGTCGGCATATGCGCTGACGGCGAGTGCGAGAAGACTGTCGCGAACAACCAGATTGTCCAGTGCCAGGGCCAGCTCGACATATTCGTGCGCGGCCACTCCCTGTCCCGAATGCAACCGTGCGATGTGGGCCAGCACGAATTCAAGTTCGCGGCGATCACCCCGGGTGTCGGTGCGTCCCGCGAATTGGCCTCTCGGCGCGGCAGATTCGCGAACATCGTCGAGGAGTTCGGCGATGCGGACCCGCTCGCCGACCGGACCTGCCTCTACGGTCGCTTCCAGATCTTCACGGGACGACCGGATTGCCCGGCCACTGACGACCTGCGCCACGGCGACATGAGAGGCCGCCGGATCCGATTGCACACCGTATCGTCCCCCACCCAGCAGTCCGAACCACCGGTTGCCGGCGCCGATGTCGGCGGTCACGAAGACATCGAGCAGTTCGGTGGACGTCCGATCCAGGAGGTCCTCGAATTCCGACACGATACTTGCCACTTCGGCCCGTGACGTGTCCGTAGGATCCGCGAATCGGTCGTCGACGAGGACGACCAGCACGCCCGTGGCCTGTTCACGCTCGCATACCACAGCGAATTGGTCCACGGCCGCGCACATGGGTGCAGTCGGTATATCACCGCCACCGAGCACGAGGTCGTGCCTCATCACGGCCCCGACCGTCGAATCATCCGTCAAACACACGGCTACGATGGACCGTTCCGGACGGAAGCCGAGGAGCGCGGGGATCGCGGCGAGGAGGTCGCCGGGATCGCACAGGCGGAGCTGCTCGGGCGGCAAGAAGTGTCGGCCGGTGGGGTCGGAACCGGACCTGTGTGGAAACGCGGACGTCGTCATGCACTTGACTCTGAACGCGCACCGGAGCCCCCGAATTCACCGACCAGCGACAATGGGTCGGGCTGTGGATGAGCGGCAGGTTGTGGACAAACGGGCAGCCGAGCCGGACGAATGCGCTGTGGACCCGCGCAGGGTGTCGGAGCCGTGTGCTATCTGCCGCGCTCAGCCTGCTCGAACCTTCTGCACCGCTCTCGTGAACACGTCGTCGAGCGCCGAGGTGTCCGCCGTGGCGTGTCCGAAGGACATGAACGTTGCCGACACACGGACATCCCCTACCTGCGCGATCAACGTCAGCATCGACTGCGTGACCTTGTCGCCGTCACTGCCGGATCGAACCGTGCGGCGCAGGGCCAGCGTGTCGTCCGCTCGAATCGGCGGGGCAGGCATGATGTCGGTGGCGACCGTCGATTCGGCACCGCTGGCCGCTACGGTCATCTCACCGCAATTCGCCGTCTGCTGCTCGAGTTCGTCGAGCGGTGTGTCTGTCTTGGCGAGCTCGACCGTGATCGTCGACCGGCTCGCGTTGTCGGTGCCCACGGCCATCACCGTTCCGGTCGGTCCGTAGTCCTGGGTCGGCGGAGCACACTCCGACGGATCGACGACGGCGTCCTGGGGAACACCCGTGAGATCCGGTGCGGCCATCGACACGGCGTGCGGCGGCAGCACGATCGCCTGATATTTGGACGGGAAGTCGGACGGCTCCAACAACAGTGCCGACAAACCCCTGCCGGAGGGCACCCCGGCCGCGATGCTGCTGGAGGGCTGAGCCACACCCGGGACCTCGGTCGCGCACGACGCGAGCGCCCCGGCTACCGCGGCAAGCACAGCGACAGGAAGGAGGACCGCGCTTCGACTCGTCGTACGCCGCGAACTCACCGTCGACCTCCCGTACCGCTGCTGGCGGCTCGTCAACCGAGCCCTTTCCGCCACTCTGCCAGAAGTCCGCAGTGCCCTCGGGGAGGCAGAGCGTTCAACTTCGCGCGGGCGATGGGCCCGCGGATTCGGCACCTCGGTACCCGCGTCCACGCCTTTTTCCGAGAGGAGCTGCCATTGTCCTGGGCGTATCGTGAAAAGATGAAGACCAAATCGGTTCAATACGAGCTCGCCCGGCGATTGGCCGAGCGGGATCAACTGAACGTCGACATCCTCGAACTCGAGGGTCGGCTCGCACGAGCACAGCGCCGACTTCACGAGTTGTCCACCGAAATCGCTTCGCTGGGGCACGTCGAGCACTGAGTACCGCCCATCCGCCCAGGAGCGCGGATGCCGTTCGCGGCGACCTGCCCACACCACGCTGGGCATGGGAGCTCGCTGTGGGCGAACACGGAAACGGGGTACACGGGAATTATCCGTTGCCTTCGAGGCGTTCCCCCGAAGCAGACCTCCGCGAAGAATGTCCGACGTATCGATGCCGGAGACGATAGGGGACACTGGAGGTCACGCACGAAGGAGATGAGGTCTGTGATGGACGAACAGTCGAAGATGTACGAGCTGGAGTTTCCCGCACCGCAGCTGTCCTCCGCGGACGGGCAGGGACCGGTGCTGATCCACGGGCTCGAAGGTTTCTCCGACGCGGGCCACGCCGTCAAACTCGCCACAACGCACCTCAGGGAGAGCCTCGAGAGCGAATTGGTTGCCTCCTTCGCGGTGGACGAACTGGTCGACTATCGCTCACGTCGCCCGACCATGACCTTCAAGTCCGACCACTTCTCGGACTACGACCAGCCGGAACTGAATCTGTATGCCCTGAAGGACACGACAGGGACCCCCTTCCTTCTGCTGGCCGGAATGGAGCCCGACCTGCGGTGGGAACGCTTCACCACGGCGGTGCGCCTGCTGGCGGAACAACTCGGTGTCCGGCGCACAGTGGGTATCAATGCGATCCCGATGGCGATTCCGCATACTCGGCCGCTGGGAGTGACTGCTCATTCGACCAACAAGGAATTGATCAAGGACCACCAGCGCTGGGCCGGCGAACTTCAGGTACCCGGCAGCGCGTCGTCGTTGATCGAGTTACGGATGGCGCAGCACGGTCACGAATCGATCGGGTTTTCCGTTCACGTTCCGCACTACCTTGCGCAGACCGACTACCCGGGGGCGGCTGAAACCCTCCTCGAGAATGTTAGTGAGGTCACAGATCTCCAGCTGCCCCTCAACGCGCTCGGCGAGGCAGCCGCACGGGTGAAGGAACAGGTCGACGAGCACATCGCGGGTAACGAAGAGGTCCAAACCGTGGTTCATGCCCTCGAGCGTCAGTACGATGCCTACGTAACGGCCCAGGAGCAGCAGTCGAGCCTCCTGGCCAGCGAGGAAGACCTTCCGAGCGGGGACGAATTGGGGGCCGAATTCGAGCGCTTCCTTGCCGAGCAAGCGCAGCAGGACGGCCATGGAGAGCGGTCCGATGGCGAGTCCGGAACAGCGAGCGGAGCCTGACGGAAAGGCGGCTGTGCGGCCGCCACCCGGTGGCTGTGCGACCGCCCTGATCAGTTGTTCACCGGACGCCCGTGCAATAGCGTCGAACCGAAGCGGATGATTGAGAGGTCAACATTCGGGAAGTTCACCTAGTTCAGGAGGCGACATGAGCGACACTCGCATTCGTAAGCTCAGGCCTGTTCCCGACGCCGAAACCCGCATGATGTTTCGCACCATCCACGGATACCGTCGCGCGTTCCGCATGGCCGGTGAGGGCCCCGCCCTCCTACTGATCCATGGAATCGGGGACAACTCGTCCACCTGGACCGAGATCATCCCGCATCTGGCCCGCAACTACACAGTCATCGCACCGGACCTTCTCGGTCACGGACGCTCCGACAAGCCCCGCGCCGACTACTCCGTGGCGGCCTACGCCAACGGCATGCGCGATTTACTCTCGACCCTCGGCATCGACAACGTCACCGTCATCGGGCACTCACTCGGTGGCGGAGTCGCCATGCAGTTCGCCTACCAGTTCCCGCAGATGGTCGACCGTTTGGTCCTGGTCTCTGCCGGCGGCGTCACCAAGGACGTCCATCCCCTACTCCGCCTCGCGTCGGTCCCGATCCTGAACGAGGCCCTCAAACTGCTGCGCATTCCCGGGGCAATGCCGACGGTCCGGCTGCTCGGCAATGCGATCGGCCAGCTCAACGGAACCAGGCTCCGCCCCGGCGCCATCCTGCACGACACCCCGGATCTCGTCCGCGTGCTCGCCGAGCTCTACGACCCCACGGCGTACGAGGCGTACCTACGCACGCTGCGCGCAGTCGTCGACTGGCGCGGTCAGGTGGTCACCATGCTCGACCGGTGTTACCTGACCGAGAACCTCCCGGTGCAACTCATCTGGGGCGACCAGGATGCGGTCATCCCGGTCGCTCACGCCCACCTCGCTCATGCCGCCATGCCGGGTTCACACCTCGAGATCTTTCGCGGTGCCGGTCACTTCCCGTTCCGGGACGACCCGATGCGCTTTCTGCGCACCATCGAGAAGTTCCTCGCCGGCACTCGTCCGCTGGCATTCGACGAAGCCAGATGGCGGCAGATGTTGATTTCCGGTGTCGGCGAGGGAACGATCACCGGCAGTGCGTCCACCCGAATGGCTGTTCTCGACGCCATGGGTTCCGACGAACGCAGCGCGACATAGGCGCGAGAGCGGCGTACTGCTGTACGGCTAGCCTGTAGCAGTGCTTCTTCCCGACCTTCTCCCCGAAGACGCGGATCCTGATTCCGTTTTCGACGCCTTCACCTCGTGGACCGAAGATCGAGGTCTGCGGCTCTATCCCGCCCAAGAAGAGTCGATCATGGAGCTCGTCTCCGGCGCCAATGTGATCCTGGCGACGCCCACCGGATCCGGCAAGTCGATGGTCGCGGTCGGTGCGCACTTTTTTGCCATGGCCACCGGGAAGCGCACCTTCTACACCGCGCCCATCAAGGCCCTGGTGAGCGAGAAGTTCTTCGCGCTCTGTGAGGTGTTCGGCGCGGAGAATGTCGGAATGATGACCGGTGACGCCGCCGTCAACTCCCGGGCGCCCATCATCTGCGCGACTGCAGAAATCGTCGCGAATCTTGCGCTACGTGAGGGACCCGACTCCGACATCGGGCAAGTCGTGATGGACGAGTTCCACTTCTATTCCGAGCCGGATCGCGGCTGGGCGTGGCAGGTGCCCCTCATCGAACTCCCCCACGCCCAGTTCCTCTTGATGTCGGCCACCTTGGGTGAGGTCGACTTCTTCTCCACCGACCTCACGAGGCGCACGGGCAGGCCTACCACCGTCGTCGCCGGTACCGAGCGACCCGTCCCGCTGATGTTCTCGTATGCGACCACCCCGGTGAGCGAGACCATCGAAGAACTGGTGACCACCAATCAGGCTCCCGTATACGTCGTGCACTTCACCCAGGCCGCGGCGCTCGAACGTGCCCAAGCGCTGACCAGTGTGAACTTCTGTTCCCGCGCCGAAAAGGATGCCATCGCCGAGGCACTCGGCGGCTTCCGTTTCACCACCGGCTTCGGCAAGACCCTCTCCCGCCTCGTGCGGCACGGTATCGGTGTGCACCATGCGGGGATGCTGCCCAAGTACCGCAGGCTGATCGAGAAGCTGGCCCAGGACGGACTGCTCAAAGTGATCTGTGGCACCGACACACTGGGGGTGGGCATCAACGTGCCCATCCGCACCGTGCTCCTCACCGGCCTGACCAAGTTCGACGGCAGCCGCACGCGTCACCTGCGTGCGCGCGAATTCCATCAGATCGCGGGACGTGCCGGCCGAGCCGGGTACGACACCCTCGGCACCGTCGTGGTCCAGGCCCCCGAGCACGAGGTCGAGAACCTGCGGGCACTGGCCAAAGCCGGCGACGACCCGAAGAAACGTAGGAAGGTCCAGCGTAAGAAGGCGCCGGACGGATTCGTTTCGTGGAGCGAGGCCACGTTCGACCGCCTCGTCGCAGCCTCACCCGAGCCGTTGATCTCACGGTTCTCGGTATCGAATTCCATGCTGCTCAATGTCATCGCGCGACCCGGCAATTGTTTCGCCTCGATGCGGCATCTCCTCGAGGACAACCACGAGTCGCGGCCCGCGCAGCGTAAGCACATCTTGAAGGCACTGTCGCTGTATCGCGGGTTGATCGACGCCGGCATCGTGCAGCGGCTGGACGAACCTGATGCCGATGGGCGGATGGCCCGCCTCACGATGGAACTGCAACGGGACTTCGCTCTCAACCAACCGTTGTCGACATTCGCGCTCGCGACGCTGGAACTACTCGACGCGGAGTCGGAATCCTATGCGCTCGACGTTGTCTCGGTCATCGAGTCGACCCTCGACGACCCGCGGCAGGTACTCATGGCGCAGCAGCATGCCGCCCGCGGCGAGGCTGTGGCGCAGATGAAGGCGGACGGAATCGAGTACGACGAGCGCATGGAACTCCTCGAGGAGGTCACGTGGCCGAAGCCGTTGTCCGATGTACTGTTCCCGGCGTTCGAGATGTATCGCGGTGGGCACCCGTGGATTTCGGAGTTTGCGCTGTCACCCAAGTCGGTGGTCCGCGACATGGTCGAGCGGGCAATGACCTTCGCCGAGCTCGTCAGCCACTACGGACTGGCACGGTCCGAGGGACTGGTCCTGCGCTACCTCGCCGACGCCTATCGCGCCTTGCGGCAGACGGTTCCGACGGAAGCTCGGACGGAAGAACTCGACGATCTCATCGAGTGGCTGGGTGAACTCATCCGCCAGGTGGATTCCAGCCTGCTCGACGAGTGGGAATCACTTACCGATCCGGGCGCGGAAGGTGACGTTCAGCAGGTCGCGTTCGGTGCCGACGTCCCACGACCCATTTCCGCCAACGAACGTGCCTTCCGGGTGATGGTGCGCAATGCGATGTTCCGGCGCATCGAGCTGGCGTCACGGCGACGGTGGTCCGAGCTCGAGGCGCTCGGCGACGGCATCGACGCGTACGAGTGGGAAGAACAGCTCCTCCCCTACTTCGACGAGTACTCCACCGTGGGCACCGGACCCTCCGCGCGTGGACCCCAGCTCTTCCAGGTGGAGGTGGCCCCCGAGTTCTGGCGCGTGCGTCAGGTCCTCGAGGACCCGCAGGGCGATCACGGCTGGGCCTTGACCGCCGTCGTCGATCTCCCCGAGTCCGATGCCGCCGGAGAAGTGGTGTTCGACGAACTCAGCATCGTCGAGGGCTAGCGGTTCACGAACGTCGTTTCCGGGGCTGATCGCGTCGTGCCGCCTTCTTCTCCTTGATACGCACGGCCTCCTGCCGAACCTCGGCCTGGGTGGCGCGCTCCTGCTGCAACCACTCCGGCCGATCCGCCATGAGGCTGTCGATCTCCTCGGTGGTGAGGGCCTCGGTGACCCCGCCACGCGCGAGGCCCGCGATGGAGACCCCCAGCTTCGCCGCGACCACGGAACGCGGGTGCGGGCCGTTGCGCCGCAGTTCGAGCAACCACTCGGGCGGATCGGACTGCAGCGCGGTGAGCTCGTCGCGGGACACGACACCCTCCTGGAACTCGGCAGGTGTGGCTTCGAGGTACACACCCAGCTTCTTCGCCGCGGTTGCCGGCTTCATCGTCTGGGTGCTCTTGTGCGACGTCATGGTGCCAAGAGTAACGAGGATGCGCAGTGGTTCCGACCACGGCCGGTAGCCTGACGGAGTGACAGACGCGGTAGTGCCCCCTTCGTTCCGCCTTGCGTACGTCCCGGGGGTGACACCCACCAAGTGGATCCGGATCTGGAACGAGCGGATGCCCGACGTACCCCTCACCCTGATTGCGCTGTCCGCGGCCGACGCGCCGGCAGCTCTGCGAGACGGCGAGGTGGACGCCGGGCTCGTCCGGGTGCCGATCGACGGGGAAGGCCTCAGCGCCATCCCCCTCTATGCCGAGACCCCCGTCGTCGTCATCCCCCGAGAGCATGTGGTGGCAGCGGTGGACGAGATCGCCGTGGAGGACCTTGCGGACGACGTCGTGCTGCATCCCCTCGACGACATTCTCGAATGGGCAAAATTGCCCGGAGTACCGGCGAAGGAGCGTCCGGCCACGACGGCGGATGCGATCGAACTGGTGGCGGCCGGAGTGGGCCTCGTCGTCGTACCGCAGTCGCTGGCCCGGCTGCATCACCGTAAGGATCTGACGTTCCGGCCGGTGACCGACGGCCCCGAGTCGCGGATCGCCCTGTCGTGGCACGAGGATCGGAAAACGGAACTGGTCGAGGAGTTCATCGGAATCGTGCGCGGGCGCACGGTCAACAGTTCGCGAGGGCGTCCACCGGCCGAGCCGGTGAAGAAGAAACGTCCGGAACCCGGCGCTACGCGGCAGCAGCGGGCAGCCGGGAACAAGAATGCCCGTGGAGGTTCGGGGAAGCGCGGTGGCAGCCGCGGGAAACCTCGCCGCCGGTCGTGAGTTCGCGCCGGGGTCTCAGTCCCGAGCAGTGAGCCGCCGTCGGCGGCTCAGTGTGAAGTAGTGACCGGGGCCGAGTTCGTGAGCAGGGCCGCCAGCTGCCCGTAGTCTTCGGCGCGCGCACTCGACGAGCGGAAGACGAGTCCGATCGTCCGGCCCGGAGCGGGGGCGGCAAAGCGTGCGGTGGCCAAGGGGCCGCGCCCGATCTCTACCCGCACGGCACACTCGGGGACCAGCGTCACCCCGAGCCCGCCAGCAACGCACTGGACCACCGTCGACAGCGACGTCGCGCGGGTGTCGCCCGCCATAGGCTGGACATCCGCCGATCTGCAGAGGTCGAGGGTCTGGTCCCGCAAACAGTGACCTTCGTCGAGGAGCAGGAGCGGCAACGCACCCAGCACCGAGGGCGAGATACCCGTATGTCCGGCCAGCTCATGCCCTTCGGGCACGACCATCACGAAGTCTTCTGTGTACAACGGTATTTCGGTGAGCCCGGCCGCGCCGCTGGGCAGTGCCATCACCGCGACGTCGAGCGAGCCGGTGCGCAGTGATTCGAGAAGGCGCGCAGTCTGATCCTCGATCACCTGTGGTTCCAGAGCGGGCATGTCCTGCCGGAGGGCCGGCAGCAATGCGGGCAACACGTACGGGGCCACAGTGGGGATCAGTCCGATCCGTAGCGGTCCGGTGAGCCGCTCCCCCACGCCCGCCGCCGTCGCGACGAAACCATCGGTGGCTTCGAGGATGACCTTCGCCTGGCCGAGCAGTCTCTCACCGGCTGTGGTCACGAGAACCCGGCGGGTACTGCGTTCGATCAGCTGTACGCCGAGGCCGCTTTCGAGGGCGGCGAGGGACTGGGAGAGTGTGGGTTGGCTCACACTCAAACGTGTAGCCGCAGTGCCGAAATGGCGGTGTTCGGCCACCGCGACGAACGCACGCAGCTGCGACAGTGTGGGTTGATAACTCTGATCAGCCATGCCTATCAGTGTAGAGACATCTATCGGCTTTACCTTTCAGCCGGTTTCGTGCAGAATGGAATCACACCAGAAAACGCGGGTGCACGACCTTCGTGCCACCCGCTTCCGGTACCGAAACCCTCAACTGCGCCTTCGGGTGTGGTTGCACTGCGTTCGACGTGTTCACAAGACAAGTAGGAGGACGAATATGGCTCTGCTCACCATCGGCGATCAGTTCCCCGCGTACAACCTGAAAGCCGTCATCGGCGGTGACCTCTCCAAGGTCGACGCCCAGCAGCCCGACGACTACTTCACCACGATCACCAGCGACGACCACGCCGGCAAGTGGCGGATCGTCTTCTTCTGGCCCAAGGACTTCACGTTCGTGTGCCCCACCGAGATCGCCGCATTCGGCAAGCTGAACGACGAGTTCGCCGACCGCGACGCGCAGGTGCTCGGTGCGTCCGTCGACAACGAGTTCGTCCACTTCCAGTGGCGTGCACAGCACGAGGACCTGAAGACCCTTCCCTTCCCGATCCTTTCGGACCTCAAGCGTGAACTGGTCGAGGCCACCGGCGTTCTCAACGCCGACGGTGTCGCCGACCGCGCCACCTTCATCGTCGACCCAAACAACGAGGTTCAGTTCGTCTCCGTCACCGCCGGTTCCGTGGGCCGCAACGTCGACGAGGTCCTTCGTGTCCTCGACGCCCTGCAGTCCGACGAGCTGTGCGCCTGCAACTGGAAGAAGGGCGATCCGACGATCGACGCCGGCGAACTGCTGACTGCGAGCGTCTGAGTCATGACTGTCGAGAATCTGAAGAACTCACTCCCCGAATACGCCAAGGACCTCAAGCTCAATCTGAGTTCCATCGCGCGCAGTACCGTGCTGAACGAGCAGCAGCTGTGGGGCACCCTCCTCGCCACCGCAGCCGCCACCAAGTCGGCGACCACCTTGAAGGAGATCGCCGAAGAGGCGGCCGACTCGCTGTCGGCCGAGGCCTACAACGCAGCTCTGGGTGCCGCGTCGATCATGGGCATGAACAACGTCTTCTACCGCACCAAGGGCTACCTTGACGGTAAGTACGACGATCTCCGTGCGGGCCTGCGGATGAACATCATCGGCAACCCGGGTGTCGACAAGGCCGATTTCGAGCTGTGGTCGCTCGCGGTCTCCGCGATCAACGGCTGCAACCACTGCCTCGAAGCCCACGAGAACACCCTCCGGCAGGAAGGCGTCGACCGTGAGGTGATTTTCGAAGCGATCCGCGCCGGTTCGATCGTCGCGGGTGTCGCTCAGGCCGTCGAGGCCAACGAGACCCTCGCCACCGCGAGCGTCTGACACCTCGCAGAGATAACTCCCGAAGGGCCCCGCTCGCGTACTGCGCGTGCGGGGCCCTTCGTCGCTCCTCGGAGCGATAGAGTGCGTCAATGCCCCTTCACGTAGACGTCGTCCGGGTATTCACGGACGAGAACGGACGCCACGGCAATCCGCTCGGCATCGTCGATGCGTCGACCGTCCCACCCGGCGACCGGCAGAAAGTCGCCGCTGCCCTCGGATACAGCGAGACGATCTTCGTCGATCTCCCCGCCCCGGGCGACGACTCCGCCCGCGCGGTAATTTTCACACCCGGAACCGAGCTTCCCTTTGCAGGACACCCCACCGTCGGGCTGTCCTGGTGGCTGCGTGAACGCGGTACCGCAGTGAAGACGCTGGACGTACCAGCCGGACCTGTGACCACCCGGCACTCGGGTGCCATCACCTGGGTGCGGGCAAAGCCGGAGTGGGCGCCCGAATTCTCGCTGTACCCGATGAACAGCGTGAGGGCCATCGAGACTGCAGATCCGAAGAAGTTCGGCAAGGGCCACCACTACCTGTGGGCCTGGACCGACAAGGTGGAGCACTCGATTCGATCACGAATGTTTGCGCCCGACATGGGCATCGTGGAGGACGAGGCGACTGGAGCGGCCGCCGTCCGCATCACCGCTCACCTTCGGCACGCCCTGCTGATCACGCAGGGCCGCGGCTCCGAACTGCGCACCACGTACGACCCGGCCGGCTGGGTCGAGGTCGGCGGGCGTGTACATGCCGAAAAGTCACGAACCCTCTGACGGGCGACGGCCTCGCCCCGCTGCGAGATCGGCGTCGCTGAGGACGACCTCGATCTCGCGGCCCAGCGTGACACCGGGGACAAGGGGAAGCCGGTCGCCACTCCAGAACTTTCCGGGGTCGTACCAACTCGTGCGGTGATCCCCGGCGAGAAGGCCCATCTCTTCGTAGGTTGTGGCGACCACCTCGGCACAGTAGGCACTTTCGAGGCTCCCCGAACGCCTCCCCGAACGCCGGCCGAGAGGGAGCCGTCCACCGAACCAGCGAGAAGCGAGTTTCGCGGTTGAGGGAAACGGAGTTCCGTCGAGTCGCGCAATGGTCCGCATCAGCGCGTCTTCCTGTTCCTTCGTCGCGGGCTCCGCGAGCTGCCGCAACCACCCGCGCTGTCCGTAACGGGCACCCCACACCTGGACGGCAGCGCGTAGATCGTGCAACTGCACGCCGCGTTGAAAATGCCCGGTCCACATGTCCTGCAACGAATGCCCGAGTTCCGCGTGCCACATCAGCGGCGGCAGATCTTCGAGCACCACCGACATGCCCACGTGGTTGACGGGGCTGTTGGTCAGCGTCTGAATGGCCCGGTCCGCCGGCGATTCTCCGCGGAAGATCCAGATATCTCCCGTGCGGGTGACGTTCACCGCGGTGTCGAGGTCGATACGGGAACCGGCCGATCGAGCGTCGGTGTGCGAGGGCGCGTGCATGGGCTCTAGCCTAAGGCGATGAGACCCCGAGGCAGACAGTGGTGGAAGCTCGTCGGGCTCGCCGGTGTGGTGGGCGTGGCAGCGACCGGTGTCGTTGCGGCCCGCGCAGACCGGCAACGCAAGGCATACACGCCGGACGAGGTCCGCGCCCGGCTCCACGAGCGCTACACCCGCGCCTACGCAGCACGCGACGGGAAGCAGGAGATTCCGTTGACACAACCGACCTGGCGGGCTCGCTCGGCCGCCGCCCTGCACCGACTCCGCAGCCGGCTACCCGGATCGCACTAGCCGAGTGCGCGTCCGAATCCGTCGGCGAGCGCGCCCACCTGCTCGTCCGTCATGACGAACGCGGGTGAAATCTGCATCGCACCTTGACCGGCGGCACGACTCGAAATTCCGTGCTCGCGAAGGGTCTTCACGAAGGGCAAGGCCTCCGCGGGGTCGGCGAGTTGCACGGCGGCAACAGCACCGAGGCCGCTGCGAATCTCCGCGACCTGTGGGTGGTCGGCGAGCGGTGCGAGGTGCCGATGCAACGAGGCCTCGAGGCGCTTCGACTCCGCGAGAAGGTTCTCCCGCTCGATGATGTCGAGGTTGGCAAGTGCAGCGGCCGCCGCGCCGGCGTGACCACCGTAGGTGTATCCGTGACGCCACCAGACGCCGCCGGCGAAGAAGGGCTCCGCCACCCGGGGTGCGATGAAGACCGCACCCATGGGGACGTAGCCGGAGGTCAAGCCCTTCGCCGTGGTCATCATGTCGGGTTCGAGACCGAACCGTGTGGACGCGAACCAGTCGCCGCCGATTCGCCCGAAGCCCGTGACCACCTCGTCGACGACGAACAGGATGTCGTGTTCACGGCAGATGTCCCGGACCTCGGTGAGGTAACCGTCCGGCGGCAGGTACACGCCCCCCGCGCCGATGATCGGCTCGCAGAAGAATGCCGCGATCCGGTCGGCGCCGACCTTCTCGACGAGCTCGAGGAGACTCTTGGCGTCGTCCCATGCCACGGTCGCGGCGTCGGCCATCATCTCGCCGTAGCCCTCCCGGTTGACGGGGATGCCTGCCAACGCGGTACCCGCGACATGCATGCCGTGGTAGGCCTTCTGCCTGCCAACCACGATCGTTTTGTCGGGCCTGCCCATTTCGTGCCAGTAGCGGCGCGCCAGTTTGGCTGCCGTGTCCACGGAGTCGGATCCACCGGAGGTGAAGAAGATCTTGCTGCCCGGCACGGGAGCCAGCGCGGCCAGCCGGTCGGCGAGGGCTGCCGTGGTTGCGGGGACGAAATCGCCGAAATTCGAGAAGTGGGCGACGGTCCGAAGTTGGTCCGCCACAGCATCCGCGATCTCCGAGCGCCCGTGGCCGACGTTGGTGAACCACAGACCCGCGGTGGCGTCGAGGTAGCGGTTTCCCTGATCGTCCCAGATGTACGCGCCGTCGCCGCGGGAGACGACGAACGCGCCGTTCTCCTCCACCGCGCCCATATCCGCGAAGCCGTGCCACAGTGCCGACGCCATGATCATCCCTTCGTGAACCCCGCTCCGAGGCGACTATGCCATGTCGCCGGGCGGGGATCTCGCCCGCCTACTTCTCGGCGTATGCGGTGGGATGCGGTTCCGTGTCGATTCCCGGCAGCCCCCGGCCTCGGATGGAGGCTCCTGCCGTCTCGGCCACGAAATAGAGCGCCACGAGACCGATCCCGCACGCGATCATCATGTAGAACGCGGGCATCAGCGTGTTGTCCGTCCACTCGATCAGCAGTTCGTTGACGGCAGGCGCCGTTCCCCCGAACAGCGAGGTGGACACGTTGTAGGCGATGGCGAATCCGGCGAAGCGCACGTGCGTGGGAAACATCGCCGGGAACGTTGCGGAGATCGTCGACAGCTGCAGCACGTACAGCAACCCCAGGACGGCGAAAGCGAAGATTGCCCAGGCGAATCCCTGGCGCATCAGCAGATACATCGGCACCGCCAGCACGATGAGACCGACGAGCGAGACGTACCACAACGGTTTTCGTCCAAATCGGTCCGACAACCCACCCGCGAACGGGATCACCGCCATCATCACGAGTTGCCCGACGATGAACAGAGTCAACGAGGCGGTGGACGACAAACCGATCTGGGTTTCCAGATACGTCGGCATATAGCTGAGCAAGGTGTAGTTGGTGACGTTCAGAGCGACGACGAGACCGGCGAGCAGCAACATCGGCCGCCAGTACTCCGTCACCAGGTCCTTGAACTCCGTCGCGGCCCCCTCCTCGACCGCCCCTTCCTCGTCGAGTTCGCGGAAGACGGGTGTTTCCTCGAGTTTCGTGCGCAGGTACAGGCCGATCAGGCCCATCGGGCCCGCGATCAGGAAGGGAATACGCCATCCCCAGGTCTCCATGAACGGTTCGGTGGACGCCAGCTCCACCGTCAGAACCACAATGGCGCCCAGCGCGTATCCGCCGAGCGTGCCGAATTCGAGGAAACTACCGCAGAATCCTCGCTTCCGGTCGGGCGAATATTCGGCCATGAAGGTTGCCGCGCCGCCGTACTCACCTCCGGTGGAGAAACCCTGGATCATGCGGAGAAGCACCAGCAACAAGGGTGCCCAGAATCCGATGACGTCGTATCCGGGAACGAGTCCCACACAGAACGTCGCTCCCGCCATCAGCAAGATGGTGAGCGCCAGAACCTGTCGGCGGCCGAGACGGTCACCGAGCGGGCCCCAGACGAGCCCGCCGAGGGGTCGCACGACGAAGGAGACGGCGAACACCAGCAGGGCATACAACGTGGCAGAGCCGGTGTCGCCGGGAAAGAAGGACGCCGAAATATACGACACCGTGAACGCATACACGCCGTAGTCGAACCATTCGGTGGCGTTGCCCATTGCCGAAGCCGCGATTGCGCGTCGAAGAACTCCTGGCGGCAGGGCATCCTGGTCGGCTGGTGGATTCTCGTATGCCATGTTCCGCCCCCTCGAGGCCGCTGTCAGGTGAGTCCATTGTGTCCCGAGTGGCGGATGTTGTCGCCACTTTGCCGATTGCCACCGTGTCCGCGGACGCCCGATAGCTTCGACCAGCGGCAGTGTGCGCCGACTCATCGACGGGTAGTCGACCGGGATGAACAGTCGCATCATCGCCGTGGCCGTCGACTGCCACGACGCGCAATCACTGGCCCTATTCTGGTGTGAGGCTCTGGACTATCCGTCGACCCGCCAGTGGAACGACGCGTACGGCCGCACCTACGTCGAGGCGAATCGGCCGGGATTTCCGGCGCTGCTCTTCCAACCCGTCGCGGAAGAGAAAGCGGCCAAGAATCGACTGCACCTCGACATCGCGCCGTCGTCGCGCACGCAGGACGCCGAGGTGCAACGACTCCTCGCGCTCGGGGCCCGGCTGCTGAGCAACGACTCGAGGGTGCCGTGGGTGGTGCTTGCCGATCCGGAGGGAAACGAGTTCTGTGTTCTTCCCCCGCACCCGGAGGGCGACGATGCGGGCGGATAGCGACGCCCTTCGGTCAGCGAGGAGACCGCGACACCCGCTGCCGGAACACGCGCTCCCATGCCGCCACCCGGCGACGGGCGGTGTCGACCCACGGATGCTCGGTGACCAGCAGGACGGCGTCCCGCCAGGCACTGGGTGCGGGTAGCGATTCCACCGATCTCGTGACGAGGCGATCGAGCGCCTCCGAGACCAGTGACGCCCGTTCCAAGTGCACCATGTGTCCTGCGCCGGGCACCCTGACGAGTTCCGCCTCCGGCAATTGCTCGGCGATCGCCTTCGAATACCGGAACGGCGTCAGGAGGTCCCTGTCGCCGCACAGCACCAGAGTCGGAACCGGTTCGAGGAGCGGCACCGCGGCGGTTTCGTCGTGGTTCTTGAACGAGGGCAGAAAATCGACGAGCGTCTTCAGGGGTGTGTCGTTGATCATCTGTTCGGAGTGCCAGACGATGGCCGGGCTGACACGACGATCACCGAAGGACGCCGACCGGAGAATCGGCGCCAGCACGCGCTTGCTCGCGCCCCGGCCGCCCTGGACTACGCGAGGCAGGGCACGTGCTGCCGTGCTGAATCCGGCGACCACCGGCGTGTTGAGGGTGCGTGCGAGGCCGACGTCCCCCAGTGCACCCGCCGCGGTCGCGATCAGTCCGACCCCCACCACCCGGGAACCGATCAGATCGGGATACCGGCCGACATAGGAGAGCACCGCCATTCCGCCCATGGAGTGCCCGACCAGCACGATCGGCCCCTCGGGGACGAGTGCCCGGATCACGGCGTCGATGTCCCGGGCGAGGTGCGGAATCGTGCAGGTCTCACGTCGCGGCACACCCGAATTGCCGTGCCCACGCAGATCGAAGAACACCATGCGGATCGTCGGTCCCCATACCTCTTCGAGGTGTACGCGCTGGAGGTGCCAGCCGGTCATCCGGTTGCAGAAACCGTGCACGAAGACCACGGTGAGCGGCGCATATTCGGGACCGACCTCGCGGACGGCCAGCGGAACGCCATCGTCGGCCGCGACGACGCTGCCGCGGTCGCGGCTGAGCAGGTCGAAGTTCTCACCTGCGAACTCGTCGAACATAGTCTCCCAGCCGTTGCCGATATCGGGGTACGCGTCTGACGTTGGTCGTCCTGGAGAATAGCGCGTGGCGACGACCTGCCCCGCCGCTACGCCCGAGCCGTCGGCTCGTCGACCGCGTTGGCTAGGCTGTAGCTCAGCATGTCCATCACAGCACCGAGCCGGCGAGATCTGAAGAACTCCCTCGGCGAACTCACTTTGCGCGACGAGCACCGGCTCCGCAGGCGACTGGACCGAGCGCGCACGCCCCAGGCGCTCGCCGGCGTCTCGGACGAGATCGCGACCGCCCGTGCCCGGCTCGAGCGCCGACGGGCGAGCGTTCCCCGTATCGACTACCCCGACGCGCTCCCGGTCAGCCAGCGTCGTGACGACATCGCACATGCCATCTCGGAGCACCAGGTGGTAATCGTCGCGGGTGAGACCGGGTCGGGCAAGACCACGCAGATTCCGAAGATCTGCCTCGAACTCGGCCGCGGGGTACGCGGGCTCATCGGGCATACGCAGCCCCGCCGGCTGGCAGCACGGACGGTAGCCGAACGGATCGCCGAAGAGGTACACAGCGAACTCGGCGAGACCGTCGGCTACACGGTGCGGTTCACCGACCAGGTGTCGGACGGCACACTCGTCAAACTGATGACCGACGGCATCCTCCTCGCCGAGATTCAGCGCGACAAGATGCTCCGCCGGTACGACACCCTCATCATCGACGAGGCTCACGAGCGCAGCCTGAACATCGACTTCATCCTGGGGTACCTACGCCAGCTACTCCCCCGGCGACCCGACCTCAAGGTCGTCATCACCTCGGCCACGATCGACCCTCAGCGGTTCGCCGAGCACTTCGCCGTCGACGGCGTGCCCGCACCGATCGTGGAGGTGTCGGGGCGGACCTTCCCCGTCGAGATGCGTTACCGCCCTCTCACCGTCGAAGTGGGCGATCAGACCTTCGATCGTGATCCCGTCGACGCGGTGTGTGAAGCCGTCGAAGAACTGTCGGCGGAAGGGGACGGCGACATCCTCGTCTTCCTGTCCGGCGAGCGGGAGATCCGCGACACCGCGGACGCGCTGCGGGACAGACGACTGCGGGGTACCGACATCGTTCCGTTGTATGCACGACTCTCCGCGGCGGAACAGCACAAGGTGTTCACTCCCCACACGGGACGTAGGGTCGTCTTGTCGACGAACGTCGCCGAGACGTCCCTGACCGTGCCCGGCATCCGCTACGTCGTGGATCCGGGAACTGCCCGCATCTCGCGCTATTCGGTGCGCACGAAAGTGCAGCGTCTTCCGATCGAGCCGATCTCCCAGGCCTCCGCCCGCCAGCGCTCCGGCCGCTGCGGACGCGTCGCCGACGGCATCTGCATTCGGCTGTACTCGGAAGAAGACTTCGAGTCCAGGCCCCCGTTCACCGAGCCGGAGATTCTTCGCACCAACCTCGCATCCGTCATTTTGCAGATGACCGCCCTCGGCCTCGGTGACATCGCCGCGTTTCCGTTCGTCCAACCGCCCGATCCCCGCGCGATCCGGGACGGCATCGGCCTGCTCGAAGAGCTGGGCGCGATCGAGCAGTCCACCCAGAAGGAGCAGCCCGTCCTGACCCCGGTCGGACGCGAACTCGCCCAGATTCCGGTGGACCCTCGCATGGCCCGCATGCTCGTCGAGGCGCACCGGAACGGCTGCCTCGCCGAAGTCCTCGTGATCGTCTCCGCCCTGTCGATCCAGGACGTGCGCGAACGTCCCGCCGAATTCCAGCAGGCTGCCGACGAGAAGCATGCCCGTTTCGCCGTGGAGAACTCGGACTTCCTGGCCTTTCTCGAGCTGTGGAAATATCTCGGTGAACAACGGAACGAACTGTCCTCCAACCAGTTCCGGAAGATGTGCCGCAACGAGTTTCTTCACTGGCTTCGCATCCGCGAATGGCAGGACCTCCACGGCCAACTCCGCCAGATCACCCGCGGACTGGGCTGGGAGGTGAGCAGCACCACCACCGCCGGGGAGGCGGCGATTCACCAATCACTGCTGGCAGGACTGTTGTCGCACATCGGACTTCGCGAGGGCGACAAGCGCGACTTCCTCGGTGCGCGCGGAAGCCGATTCGCCGTCTTCCCCGGTTCCAGCCTGTTCAAGAAGCCCCCGCGGTGGGTGATGGCCGCAGAACTCGTCGAGACCTCTCGGTTGTGGGCCCGCATGTCCGCGCGGATCGAACCCGAGTGGGCCGAGAAGCTCGCGCCGCACCTCGTGAAACGCACCTACTCCGAACCGCACTGGTCATCCAAGCGCGGATCCGCCATGGCGTACGAACGCGTGACGTTGTACGGAATTCCCCTCGTCGCCCGGCGCGCGGTGAACTACGCTGCCATCGACCCCGAAACGTCCCGCGAACTGTTCATCCGCCATGCACTCGTCCAGGGCGAATGGCAAACGCAGCACACATTTTTCCACGCCAACCGCGCACTGCTCGAAGATGTCGAGGAACTCGAGCATCGCGCGCGTCGCCGCGACATCCTCGTCGACGACGACACGTTGTACGAATTCTACGATCAGCGTGTGGGCGCCGAGGCAGTGTCAGCCCGCCACTTCGACTCCTGGTGGAAAGTGGCCCGCCGCGCCACGCCGGACCTCCTCACCTTCACCCAGTCGACGGTCGTCAACGCCGATTCGGCCGCCGTGCTGGGCGGCGACTACCCCGACGCCTGGCGTCAGGGCGACATGCAGTTCCCGCTCACCTACCAGTTCGAGCCCGGGAACGAGGACGACGGCGTCACCGCTCGTATCCCGATCGCCCTGCTCGCCGGTCTCCGGCCGGTGGGCTTCGATTGGCTCGTCCCCGGCATGCGCGTCGAGTTGGTGACGGCCCTGATCAAGACTCTCCCCAAAGCCCTGCGCCGGCAGGTGGTTCCGGCCCCCGACTTCGCGGCAGCGGCCCTCGCGGCGGTGAAACCGCGTTCGGAACCGCTCGTCACAGCGATGGCTCGGGAGTTGTCGCGACTCGGCGCATGCCGCATCGATCCGAAGGACTTCGATGTCGCGGCACTCCCCGACCACTTACGCATGACGTTCGCGGCCGTGGACGAGAAGGGCACCGTTCTGGGCCGCGACAAGGATCTGGTGGCGCTCCGCACGTCCCTCGCTCCCCGCGTGCAGAAGGAAGTCGCGAAGGCGGCCTCCACTTCCGAGCGGCCCCCTGCGCTCACCTGGACGCCGGACACGCTCGGTTCCCTCGAGCCGACGGTGACCCGAGAACTGGGCGGGCAAAAAGTCACCGGCTATCCCGCCCTCGTTCCCGAGGGCGACGGTGTCGCCGTCCGTGTCCTGAGCACACCGTCCGAGCAACGGGCGGCTATGCGCGCCGGAACCCGCAGGCTCCTCCTGGCCGCCGTACCGACCCAGGCCAAGACGGTCGTCTCCGGGCTGAGCAATACCCAGCGACTGACCCTCGGCCAGAATCCGGATGGCAGCCTCGACGCGTTGATCGACGACTGCCGCAATGCCGCGGCTGACCAGTTGATCGCCGCCCACGGGGCGCCGATCCGCACTCCCCGTGACTTCGACGCGCTCGTCGCCGAGGCGCGAGCGGCGATGGCCCGCGAGGTCGCAATTCTGCTACGCCTCGTCCTGCCGATTCTGGAATCAGATCACCGACTCGCCGTGGTTCTCGAACGGGCCACCGGCGAGGCCGCCGACGACGTGCGGGAACAGCGCGCGTCGCTGCTCTTTCCTGGTTTCGTTGCCGAGACCGGATCCGCGCGGCTCCGTGAGCTACCTCGGTATCTCTCCGCCGCCACCGCACGCCTCGAATCGCTCCCCGGCAGTGCACCCCGCGATCGGAAGGGAATGGACGTCCTCGACCGCGTATATGCAGCATACGAACGCATGCTGGCAACGCTGCCGGAGGAGCGGCACCATTCGCCCGACGTCGATGCGATCCACTGGATGATCGAGGAACTTCGAGTCAGCTTGTTCGCCCAGACGATCGGGACACCGATACCGGTGTCCGAAAAGCGGGTCCTCAGCGCGCTGCAGAAGGTGCGCTGATGGCCGAATCGGGTGTCATTCGCTTTCGCGGGACTCGCGATGAGCGCGTAGTTCTTTGATTTCGCGCGCGAAGTCTTCCGCCGAACTGAACGAGCGGTACACGGACGCGAAACGCAGATAGGCGACCTCGTCGAGATCTCGCAGGGGACCCAGGATGGCGAGCCCGACCTCGTTGCTGGGAATCTCCGCGGAACCCGACGCCCGAACGGCATCTTCGACTTGCTGGGCAAGAAGATTCAGTGCGTCGTTGTCGACCTGACGGCCCTGGCAGGCGCGCCGAACGCCGCGCACCACCTTCTCCCGACTGAACGGTTCGGTGACACCGCTGCGCTTGACGACCGAGAGGACCGCAGTTTCCACGGTGGTGAACCGGCGGCCGCACTCGGGGCACGAGCGTCGCCTGCGGATGGCCTGACCTTCGTCGGCTTCCCGGGAATCGACCACACGTGAATCGGGGTGCCGGCAGAACGGGCAGTGCATGGCGATTCCTTCGTCGTAGCCGTCGTGGCCACGGCTTTTCGCCTCACCCGATGGCGAACCGACGAATACGGATTCACGCAGCGGATGCACGACTTCGACGCGACCACACGAAGTGGTGGGACTGACAGCATTCGAGACTACTCGTCTGTCGATCGGCGGAGACATGCAGAGCCATCCCGATCACCGGGTGCCGGACGCAGGAACGATCAACGTCTGCCCCGGATGCACGACGGAGTCCGACATGGCATTGAGTTCCATGATCTGTTCGACGACCCGCGCCACAGGACGGTCCGGTAAGACAGTCGCGGCCACAGCAGCGAGAGTGTCGCCCTCCCGGACGTGAACGACCTCGGTCGCGCCCGACGACCCCATGTCGTCGACGGCGGCAAGCTGCGCCACTCCCACGAGCCCCAACAGAACTGCGGCCGTGATCGCGATGCTTGCGAGGACCATCCGCCAACCCACGTCGCTTCCCTGATGCGCGTGCTCGGCGCGAGACATGCGTGACCGGGTGCCGTAGGCGACCGTTCCGGCCGCGGGACGGCGAAGGTCACCCTCGACGAAACGCCGACGAGGCCGTGTCCGGTACGACCGCCCCCCACGCGAGCGGACGACACGTGACCCGGCGCCTGCCCGAACCGCGCGCGGGCCGAGTGCCTGCCGAACCAGGACGGCCTGGTCATCCACATTTCGGCCGTTCAGTACTGATTGCCGATGGAGAACTGACTGCCGATGGAGAACTGCGTTGCTCATCGGGACCTCCGCTGCTCGAATCCGATTCCGTCCCGCCAGGCGTGGGAGTCTGCCGGGTGTTCGATCACGCGTTCGAAAGAACACATGTTCGATTTCTACCACGCGGGTCCGACAAAGTCTTCCCTTCGCGGTCGAACACGTGCACGACACGGTCGAACAGGTGTTTGATACTGCGGCGGAACCGAGATAGATTCGAGGCAACGAAACAACAGTCACATACGACCCATTTTCGAGTGGATCCACCCGATCCACACCACCCGATCCACACCACCCGATCCACATCAGCACGGCAGAAGATCGACACGACAAACGGAGGCCCCTCGCCATGAAGGACGACAGCTCGACCGACGGTTCGGCTCCACAGGTGAGCGGCGGCACCGCCGCCGGGTTGACCGATCGGCAGCGCCGCGTCCTCGAGGTGATTCGGACGTCCGTGAACGAACGGGGTTACCCGCCGAGCATCCGGGAGATCGGCGACGCGGTGGGCCTCACCTCGACGTCGTCGGTCGCCCACCAGCTCCGAACGCTCGAACGCAAGGGCTTTCTCCGCCGCGACCCCAATCGTCCACGCGCCGTCGACGTGCGCGGTGTGGACGAGGTCGCCGCAGGCGCCGCCGCGAACGCTGCCAATGCGGGCAATGCTGCCCGCGCCACCACCGCCCCCTTGGCCGCGGTTCCTACCGGCGTCGAGGGCGCACCGCTACCGGAGCCGACCTTCGTGCCGGTTCTCGGTCGAATCGCCGCAGGTGGCCCGATCCTCGCGGAGGAGGCTGTCGAGGACGTCTTCCCGCTTCCCCGCGAGCTCGTGGGCCAAGGGTCGTTGTTCCTGTTGAAGGTGGTCGGTGAGTCGATGATCGAGGCGGCGATCTGCGACGGCGACTGGGTGGTGGTGCGTCAGCAGAACGTGGCGGAGAACGGTGACATCGTCGCCGCGATGATCGACGGCGAGGCCACGGTGAAAACCTTCAAGCGCACGAAAAACGAGGTGTGGCTGATGCCCCACAACGCGTTGTTCGAGCCGATCCCCGGCAACGAGGCCGTGATCCTGGGCAAGGTCGTCACCGTGATGCGCAAGATCTAGCGAGCAATCCTCACACGGAAGAGCCCGCGGCACACACGCCGCGGGCTCTTCCGTGTCCTCGAGATGTCGCTGACCGGGTCAGAGGTTGAGCCCCCGACCGATGATCTCTTTCATGATCTCCGTGGTTCCGCCGTAGATCGTCTGCACACGGGAATCCATGTAGGCCTTGGCAATCGGGTACTCCTTCATGTACCCGTACCCACCGTGCAGCTGCAGGCACCGGTCGATGAGCCGGACCTGGGCTTCGGTGGTCCACCACTTGGCCATGGCGGCTTCCTGGACGGAGAGCTTCTCGTCGTTGAGCAGTTCGATGAACTTGTCGACGAGGACGCGTACAGCTGTTGTCTCCGTAGCGAGCTCGGCGAGTACGAAGCGCGTGTTCTGGAAACTGCCGATGGACTTGCCGAAGGCCTTCCGGTCGCGGCAGTACTGGATCGTCATCTCCAGCGCCGACTCCATGGCCGCCGCGGCCACCACGGCAATCGACAGACGCTCCTGCGGGAGATTCTTCATGAGGTAGAGGAAGCCCATTCCCTCCTCACCGAGCAGATTCGCCGCGGGAATACGCACGTCGGTGAAGCTCAATTCCGCGGTGTCCTGGGCCTTCATGCCGATTTTGTCCAGGTTGCGGCCGCGTTCGAAACCCTCCATGCCCCGTTCGACGACGAGGAGGCTGAATCCCTGCGCGCCCTTGTCGGGATCGGTACACGCGACGACGATCACGAGATCTGCGTTGATGCCGTTGGTGATGAAGGTCTTGGAGCCGTTGAGAACCCAGTCGTCGCCGTCACGAACCGCACGGGTCTTGATTCCCTGCAGATCACTGCCGGTACCGGGTTCGGTCATGGCGATCGCCGTGATCAGCTCACCGGAGGCGAACCCGGGCAACCAGCGCTGCTTCTGCTCCTCGTTGGTGAGCTCGAGCAGGTAGGGGGCCACCACGTCGTTGTGCAGTGTGAAGCCGATGCCGCTGTATCCCCCGCGCGTGGTCTCTTCGGTGATGATCGCGTTGTACCTGAAGTCGCGGACACCGCCGCCGCCGAACTCCTCCGGCACCGCCATACCGAGGAAGCCCTGCTTACCGGCCTCGACCCACACGCTGCGGTCGACAATGTTCTGTTCTTCCCACTTGGCGTGGTTGGGTTCGGCGTGCTGGGCGAGAAACTTTCGGTACGACTCCCGGAACAGTTCGTGCTCCGGTTCGAACAGGGTGCGCTCCACGCCGACTCCTCATATCAAACTTGTCCGGGTACGTCTCGTTCGACGGTAGAGGTGGCGGACGCAGCGGAGAATGACCCAGGTGATCGCGATTCGTGACCCATCCGGTTCGGTCAGGACCTGCGGAACCTCGCGAGCGACCGCATGACGGGATAGGCGACGAGGATGCCGATCGAACCCCAGGCGATTCCGCCGAGCTCCACAGAGCCCATCGTCAGCGTGAGGTCCCCGATGCCGGCAACAAGCGTCGCCGCAACGACGGTCAAGTTCACCGGGTCGGTGAAATCGACCTTCGCCTCCATCCAGATGCGGACACCGAGGACGCCGATGAGCCCGTACAGCACCAGAGTCGCGCCGCCGATGACACCGCTCGGGACGGTGAAGACCAGGGCACCGAACTTGGGGGAAAATGCCAGGACCACGGCCGTGGCGGCAGCAACCCAGTACGCCGCGGTCGAATAGACCCGTGTCGCGGCCATGACCCCGATGTTCTCGGCGTAGGTGGTGGTGCCGGAGCCACCGCCGAATCCCGCCAGGGTGGTGGCGAGTCCGTCCGCGACGAGTGCATCGCCGGCAACGTCGTCGAGCGATCGGCCGGTCATCGCAGACACCGCTTTCACGTGGCCGACGTTCTCGGCGACGAGGACGATGACGACAGGCAGTGTCAGCGCGATCACCGACCATTCGAACGTGGGCCCCCGTAACTCGGGCATTCCGAACCAGGCGGCGTCGCGCAGAGTGGTCACGCGTTCGTCGGCGAGGCCCCCGGTGATCGCCGCGAAGATCCAGCCGAGGACAACGCCGACCAGGATCCCGAGGCGGCCGAGCAATCCGGGTCCGAGAACGGTGACGACAAGGATGGCGAGCAGGGTCACGCCCGCTATGAGGGGTTGCGACTCGAACGAATCGACCGCTGTGGGAGCAAGATTGAGCCCGATCAGCGCCACGACAGCGCCCGTGACGACGGGCGGCATGACCGCGTCGATCACCCGGGAGCCCGCCAGTTTCACGGCCACGCCGACCAGCAGGAGAAGCGCACCCGCCGCCGCCACCCCGCCGAGCTGGGCGGCGGGACCGGATCCCTGGGATGCCGTCAACGGGGCGATGAACGCGAAGGAGGAACCGAGGTAGCTGGGAATGCGGCCGCGGGTCAGGAGCAGGAAGAGCGCCGTTCCGATCCCGGAGAACAGCAGCGTGGTGGTGACCGGGAAGCCGGTAATCGTCGGCACCAAGAGGGTGGCACCGAACATCGCGATGACGTGTTGCATCCCGATCCCGACTGTTCGGGGCCAGGTCAGACGCTCGGCAGGTGCAACGACCTCACCGTCGGCAACCCGCCTACCGTCACCGTGCAGGGTCCACCCGAAGGCCTTCGCGGGGGCGGCCTGGTCGGAACCCCCTCCGACAGGGCCGTCGGAGGCGTCGGTTTCTCTTCTCGTCACAGTTGGCCAATAGTAGGGATGATCTGCGAATTTCGCGCCGCGGGGACCGAAACGACACGGCAAGCGTCGTCAGCCCAAGACCCGGGCCGCGACGTTCCGCGCCTCCATGGGATCGCTGGTGGCCAGGACCTCCTCGGCGGCGCGACGGCACTGTTCCTGGGACACCGTGCCGATCTTGGCGCCAACGCCGGACACCGCAGCACCTGCGCAGGACAGCGACGTCACCCCGAGCCCCACCAGCACGCATGCGAGAAGAGGATCGGCTGCTGCCTCGCCGCAGACTCCCACGGGCTTCCCGGCCGCGAGTCCCGCCGCAGCGGTGCGCGCGACGAGGTCGAGGACCGCAGGCTGCCACGGATCGGTGAGCGCCGCGAGTTCGGAGGACATGCGGTCGGCAGCCATCGTGTACTGCGCAAGGTCATTCGTACCGATGGACAGGAAGTCGACGTGCCGGAGCAGGCGGTCCGCGAGCAGCGCAGCGGCTGGTACCTCGATCATCACGCCGGGGGTCAGACCCCGCGCCCGGACCTCGGCAGCGAAGTTCTCGGCCTCCGCGGTGGTGGCGATCATCGGCGCCATCACCCACGGCTGTGACTGAGTCTGTTTCGCCGCAGCCGCGATGGCGTCGAGTTGCCTACCGAGAATGCCCGGGTTCTGAACTGCGATGCGGATTCCCCGGACGCCGAGCGCCGGGTTGGCCTCGTCTGCCGTAGTGGCGAAGCGCAGCGGCTTGTCCGAACCGGCATCCAAGGTGCGGATCACTACCTTCCGACCGGAAAACGCCTCGAGCACCTCCGCGTAGATGTCCGCCTGCTCGTCGACACCGGGTTCTGAATCACGGTCGAGGAAGCACAGTTCGGTGCGGAAGAGGCCGACGCCTTCGGCGGCGGTCTCCCGTGCGGATCTGGCGCCCGCGCCATCCTGCACGTTGGCGAGGATCGATACGGGTCGGCCGTCGCTGGTCTGCCCCGGACCCGACCACGTCGAAATCCTCGCCCGCTCCGCTCGGCCGTGCTCGACCGCGGCCCGCGCTTCGGCCGGATCCGGCTCCACCACCACTTCGCCTACCGCACCGTCGAGCAGCACGGGAGTGCCGGCCGGAACCGACTCGAGATCGTGTACTGCCACCACGCACGGAATGCCGAGCTGCCGCGCGATGATCGCGGTGTGGCTGGTCGGCCCCCCGAGCAGGGTGACGAGTCCGACGATCGACGCGGGGTCGAGACCTGCGGTGTCCGCTGGAGCCAGATCCCGGGCGCACAGGATCGACGGCGCGTCGGGAACGGGAATGCCGGGTTCTGGTAGACCCCGGAGTTCCGACACGACCCGATCGCGGATGTCGCGCAGATCGGTCACGCGTTCGGCCATCAGCCCACCCATCTTGGTGAACAGCGCCGCAAACTGCTCGGTTGCTTCGGAGGCTGCTTCTTCGGCGGGCGCCCCGCCGGCGATCAGCTTCTGAGCTGCGCCCAGCCACCCCCTGTCTGCCGCCATGGCCGCGTTGGCCTGAAGGACTTCCGCAGCGGCTCCCGACACGGTGGCTGCCCGATCGCGCAGGCGCTGCGCGACCACCGCTGCAGCTTCCTCGAAGCGAATCTTCTCCTCGTCGCGCCCGGATTCGTCGACCCTCGGCAGTCCGCTGGTGACCTCCGGTCGAGCGGCGGGCCAGATGACCGGCGCATAGGCGATGCCCGGCACCACCGGGGTACCTCGCACGATTTCACGGTTCTCGGTCATCGGGTCCTCCTGGCCGGTCGGTTCAGTCATCGCGTGGTTCGCACACGCATCAACTCTGTGACGGAGATTACTCTCAACTCTTGACATGTCAACACAGTCGGGCGTAAAACAACATGACACAACATTTCGTGTGATGCGGACCATATCGGACTTTGTCCCGATCGGACTTCCTCACCGAACTTCTTCGAGACAAAGAACGGGGAGACGGTGTACCCGGAAGAACGTCAGCAGGCAGTCACCACACTGATCTCGCAACGCGGCCGCATGTCGGTCGCGGATCTCTCCGACACCTTCGGCGTCACCACCGAGACGGTCCGGCGGGATCTCGCCCTGCTCGAGCGGCTGGGACACGTCCGACGCGTGCATGGTGGCGCGGTGCCCGCAGGATCTCTCACGGTCACCGAACCCGGCATGACGGAGCGGGATCACACCCGCGCCGAGCAGAAGGACCGGATCGCCAAGCGCGCGGCCTCGTTCCTGCCTCCCCCCGGGGGAAGTGTGCTGTTCGATGCGGGAACGACCACCGGCCGGATCATCCCGGAACTGCCGTCCGACGCCGACCTCACAGTGATCACGAACTCCGTGCCCATTGCCGCCCGGCTTGCCGGACTGAACTCGGTCACCCTTCATCTGCTCGGCGGCCGGGTGCGGGGTATCACCCAGGCTGCAGTCGGCGAAGAGGCATTACGCATTCTCGACGTTCTTCGGGTGGACGTCGCATTCATCGGCACCAACGCCCTGAGCGTCGGCCACGGTCTATCCACACCGGACACCGACGAGGCGGCGGTGAAGCGGGCCATGGTCCGATGCGCCAACCACGTCGTGGTGGTGGCCGACTCGTCCAAGGTGGGGCGCGAGCACCTGGTGAGTTTCGCACCCATCCACAGCGTCGACATTCTCGTCACCGATGCCGACATCAGCCCCGCAGACCGAGCCCATTTCCACGACCAGGGAATCGAGGTGGTGATCGCATGATCGTCACGCTGACCGCAAATCCGAGTATCGACCGCACCGTGACCCTCGGGGGACGGCTCGAACGCGGCTCCGTCCTTCGCGCTGTCGCCACCCATAACGATCCGGGTGGCAAGGGTGTCAACGTGGCGCGCGCCCTGACCTCCGCCGGCGTCGCCACTGTGGCGATCCTCCCCGCCAACGCCGGCGATCCGTTGCCGTCCACCCTCAGGGACAACAAAATCGAGCACGTCACCGTGGCCATGTCCGGCTCGGCCCGCACCAACATCACGATCACCGAACCCGACGGCACGACGACGAAGATCAACGAACCCGGTGTCCCGATGACGGCTCAGTCCCTCGCCGATCTGCACACCGCGCTTTCCGAGTTCGGTGCGCGTGCCGACTGGGTCGTGCTGGCTGGTTCCCTGCCGCCCGGTGTTCCGACCGACTGGTACGGCACGCTTGTCGAGTCGCTGCGCTCGGCGTCCTGCAAAGTGGCGGTCGACACCTCCGACGCGCCCTTACTGGCCTTGGCGGAACGCTTTCCCTCCGCCGCACCGGACCTCGTCAAACCGAACAGCGAGG
Organism: Rhodococcus oxybenzonivorans; assembly: GCF_003130705.1. Lineage (NCBI taxonomy): Bacteria > Bacillati > Actinomycetota > Actinomycetes > Mycobacteriales > Nocardiaceae > Rhodococcus > Rhodococcus oxybenzonivorans. The sequence goes on from NZ_CP021354.1 coordinate 3,724,187, forward strand.
AACTCGCCCAGCTCACCGGCTACGACGGTCGTCTACTCGAAGAGGCCGCGCTGCAGGGCGATCCGACTGCGGCCGCCCACGCAGGAAGGCTGCTCCTCGATCGTGGCGTCGAGACGGTACTCGTCACCCTGGGAGCGGCCGGTGCCGTTCTCGTGACGAACGACGGATCCTGGTGGGCGACGCCGCCACCCATCGTCGCGCGAAGCACCGTCGGGGCCGGCGATTCCTCGCTGGCCGGCTACCTGGCGGCGCACGTCGCCGGTGCAGCCCCTCCGGAGTGCCTACGATCCGCCGTCGCCTACGGCAGCGCGGCGGCGGCCCTCCCCGGTACCACCCTGCCGAGTCCCGAACACGTGCACAGGGACGCCGTCACTGTGACCGCCCTCACCTCCCCCCCCCGATCCGGCCTGACCCGAAGGACACCCCATGTCTCACTCCACCCCCGACCGCGATTCGGGGCCGCAGATCATCAGCGAAGATCTGATCTCCCTGGATTCCGACCTCGGAGCATCCAAGGAGGACGTGATATCCGCGCTCTCCACCCGGTTGGCCGACGCCGGCCGAGCCACCGATGCGGACGCTCTTCGCGACGCCGCGCTGGCGCGCGAATCGCAATCAGCGACAGGCCTTCCCGGTGGAATCGCCATTCCCCACTGCCGCGCGGAGGCCGTGTCGGCTGCCTCCCTCGGCTTCGCCCGGCTCGCACCCAAGGTCGATTTCGGCGCCCCCGACGGCCCCGCCGACCTGGTGTTCCTCATCGCCGCCCCGGAGGGCGCCGGCGCCGAGCACATGAAGTTGCTGTCCTCACTCGCCCGGGCGCTGGTGCGTCCCGACTTCGTCGGTGCACTGCGGGCGGCGTCCACCCCGGCCGACGTGGTCACCCTCGTCCAGGACGTGCTGTCTCCGGCACCGGCCACTGCCGCGGCCTCGACACCCGCGCCGACACCGACCGCGGCGTCGACTCCAGCTGCCGCCACACCCGAACGGGCCGCCGCCGCACCCGAACCGGCCGCCGAGGAGGCGTCCCGCCACATCGTCGCGGTCACGGCGTGCCCCACCGGAATCGCGCATACCTACATGGCCGCCGACTCCCTCGTCGCCGCCGGTGAGCGTGCGGGGGTGAAGGTGCACGTGGAAACCCAGGGTTCGAGTGGCAGCACTCCACTGGCCCCCGGACTGATCGCCGGCGCCTCCGCTGTCATTTTCGCCACGGATGTCGGCGTGAAAGGCAAGGAGCGGTTCGCGGGCAAGCCCGTGGTCGCCTCCGGCGTCAAGCGCGCAATCAACGAGCCCGATGTCATGATCACCGAGGCTCTGCGCGCAGGAATGAACCCGTCGGCCGCGACGGTGGGGGGCAGCGCATCCGCCGAGCCCGCGGAACCCGCCGGCTCGATCGGCTGGGGCACCCATCTACGTCAGGTCCTGCTGACCGGTGTCAGCTACATGATCCCCTTCGTCGCCGCGGGCGGCCTGCTGATCGCCCTCGGTTTCCTGCTCGGCGGGTACGAAATCTCCGGACCCGCCGAGGACATCGTCCTGAACAACTCCCTCGGCAGCCTGCCCGAGGGCGGTCTCACCACCTATCTGGGTGCAGTGCTCTTCCAGCTCGGTTCGCTGGCATTCAGCTTCCTCGTTCCGGCCTTGGCCGGTTACATCGCCTTCGCGATAGCCGACCGACCCGGCATCGCTCCCGGTTTCACCGCCGGCGCGGTAGCGGTATTCGTCGGAGCCGGCTTCATCGGCGGCCTGGTCGGTGGGCTCATCGCGGGTGTCGTCGCCCTGTGGATCAGCCGGATCGCCGTTCCTCAGTGGTTGCGCGGCCTCATGCCGGTGGTCATCATTCCGCTCTTCGCGACCCTCATCGTGGGTGCGCTGATGTTCCTGGTGCTCGGCCGTCCCCTCGCCGCCATCACGTCCGGCCTGACCAATTGGCTCAACGGGCTGTCCGGTAGTTCGGTCATCTTCCTCGGCATCATCCTCGGGCTGATGATGTGCTTCGACCTCGGTGGTCCGGTGAACAAGGCCGCCTATGCCTTCGCGGTGGCAGGACTCAACGTCAACGATCCCGCCTCGCTCCGCATCATGGCGGCCGTCATGGCGGCCGGAATGGTTCCGCCGCTGGCCATGGCCCTCGCCTCCACCGTTCTGCGACCGAGCTTGTTCAGTGAGGCGGAACGGGAGAACGGTAAGGCCGCCTGGCTCCTGGGTTCGGCGTTCATCTCCGAGGGCGCTATCCCGTTCGCCGCCGCCGATCCCCTGCGCGTGATCCCGTCGATGATGGCCGGGGGCGCTGTCACGGGTGGCCTGATCATGGCGTTCGATGTGAGCCTGAGCGCACCCCACGGTGGCATCTTCGTGTTCTTCGCCATCGGCAACCTGCTGTGGTTCCTGGTCTCCCTGGCCGCCGGCGTGGTCGTCGCCGCTCTCTGTGTCGTCGGAGCCAAAGAATTCATCAAACCCGGCGCGTCCGACGCCGAACTCGACCCCGACGTTGCAACAGTCGCAGCATAGGAAACACCACCGCGAGACAACCCCAACAGACCAAGGAGAGATCCATGCCCAGCACCACAGTCGCCGTCGGTTCGTCCATCGGACTGCACGCCCGCCCCGCCGCCGTCATCGCCGAAGCGGTGGCCGCTGCCGGAGTCCCCGTAACCCTCTCGGTCGCCGACGGCGAACCGGTCGATGCGGGCTCCGCACTCCTCATCATGACGCTCGGCGCCACCAAGGGCACCGATGTGACGGTGACCAGCGACGACGCGGATGCCGTCGAGAAAGTGGCTCAGCTGGTGGCGGCAGACCTCGACGCATAGGACACGCGAAGCCGCCTCGTTCCGCCTCCGGAGCCCTGCGCGCGCCGCCACACCCGGCCGGGCAGGGCACCGTTCGCGTCGCTACCCCGCGCCGCCGGCTTCGACAGCGGTCAATCTCCGCTGCAGATGCAGGCGTTCGGGTTCGGTACCGACGAGGACGAGCGCCTCCCGGTACGCCGCCGCGGCCTCGGAAAACTTGCCGAGGCGGCGCAGCAGCTCACCCCGGGTGGCCGGGTAGGGGTAGTAGCCGCGCAGCCGAGGCTCGTCGTCCAGCTCCTCCACCAACGCCAATCCTGCTTCGGCTCCGTCGCGCATCGCCACCGCGGCCGCCCGGTTGAGGGCCACCACCGGCGACGGTGTGATCGCGAACAGGACGTCGTACAGGGCCACTACCTGCGGCCAATCGGTGGTCGCCACATCCGCCGCCTCGTCGTGGAGTGCAGCGATCGCCGCCTGCACTCCGTAAGGCCCGGGCGGGCCACCGGTCAGCGCGGTCAGCACCAGCGCGCTGCCCTCCTCGATCGACGCGCGATCCCAGCATCCGCGGTCCTGGTCCTCGAGCAGCACGATTTCTCCATCCGAGCCGGTTCGGGCCGCGCGCCGAGCATGAATCAACAGCATCAGTCCGAGGAGCCCGGCGACCTCTCGTTCGGCGGGCAATAGCCTACGAAGGATCCGCCCCAGCCGGATCGCTTCCTCGGCAAGATCGAGCCGTTGCAGGTCGGGGCCCGAACTCGCAGCGTAACCCTCGGTGAAGATGGAATAGATGACCTGAAGCACTCCCGGTAGGCGTTCCGGGAGCTCGTCGGCGCCGGGAACACGGAACGGAATCCGAGCGACACGAATCTTCTTCTTCGCCCGCACGATCCGCTGGGCCATCGTCGCGGTCGGAATGAGATATGCCCGCGCGACCTCCGGCGTCGTCAGGCCGGCGAGGCAACGCAGCGTCAGGGCACCCCGATCCTCCGCCGGAAGAGCCGGATGAGCGCAGGTGAAAAAGAGCTGCAGCCGCTCGTCCGGCAGGTCGCCTCCGACATCCGCGGGTGCGACGGGATCGGCCCGATCCGCCTCGACCTGGAGGACGGCGAGTCGGGCGGCATAGGACTTGTCCCGCCGCAACCGGTCGACCGCCCGTCGCCGCGCCGTGGTCAGAAGCCACGCCCCCGGCTTGGCAGGCACACCCTGCACCGGCCAATGAACGAGCGCGGCCTCGATCGCTTCGGAAGAGACCTCTTCGGCCAGGTCGAGATCGCCGAAGCGACGGACGAGGGACGCCAGCAACCGACCGCGTTCCTCGCGGAACACAGACTCGACTGTCCGTTCGATCCCAGGCGTCCCCTCGTCCCCCACGGTCAGACCCCGAAGTCCGCGATCGGCCGCACCACAACGGAACCGCCCCCGCGTGCGCCGGGACAGCGGGCCGCCCAATCGAGCGCGACGTCGAGGTCCGGCACGTCGATGACATAGAAGCCGCCCAGAACCTCGCGGGTCTCGGCGAAGGGTCCGTCCGTGGTGATCGACCGGTCGCCGGCGGGCCCGACGCGCACCGTCGTAGCGGTGGTCAGATCGGCCAGCGACTCGCTCGCGACCACGATGCCTGCCTCGGTGATCTGCTTGTCGTAGACCATCCAGTCCTCGACGGTGCACTGGGAGGCCGCATCCGCCGAAGCGGCGTTGATCAGCATCATGTACTTCATGTTCGACTCCTCTTGTCGTTCCGGCACGGTTGCCGTACACCATGACGACGAACGGGACGCAGCAGAATCGACACGCCCTTCAGAACATTGTTGCGATCGAGGCTATTTCTGGGCGACCGGCCCTCACGCCGCACCTATTCAGCGGGTGCGACGAAGACACGCGTAGGCCGCGACCGCGATGAGCCCGCACAACGCGACTGCCCCCACTCCGATCGACAGCCCGGCGGAGGAACTCTTCTCCTCATCGGACACCGCTTCGGAAGAGGCGTGATCCTGCGCCATCGCCACCGCCCCGCGGAGTACCTGAACCGGGGGTATGGGACCGTCCCGCGCCTCGGAGGCAACGAGAAGATCCCCGTCCTCGGTGAACGCCACCGCTTCACCTTGCGGCTGCGCAGGCAGGTGTACCCGGACGGTGGGACCCGCGGCCAAAGCCGCCGCGACATCACCATCCGGGGCGGCGAACAGGAACACGTCGGAGTAACTGCGCACCGCCGCAACGGTTCCGTCCGCGGATACCGCACCTCCGGTGAACATGGTGGAATACACCGCCGGGGCCGTGGTGCCTGCGCCCGTGGTCGCATTGCCGGCGCCGTTCGGTTCCGCGACGTCGAGTGACCCCACCCTCTCGAGCGGGGTCGGCCCGGGACTGGCCAAGGCGTCGACAGAGAGTCCTCCCGCAGGCCGGTACACGATGCCGGGCCCGAAGACCTCCTTAGTCACGATCAGCGGTGTGCCGTCACGCTGGACCAGCACCGTCTCGGCGTCGTGGGCGCCATCCGGATACGTGAGCCGGTGCAATTGCCCCGCCCCGGTCGCGCGGTCCATTCCGATCAGCGCGACCGTCTCCCGCTTGCGACCGTTGTCGCCGATGTCGGCCAGCCACAGACGCCCGTCCGGGCCGGTTGCCAGATCCTCGACGTCGTAGGGATCGACGGGCACCGACAGCCAGCCGGTGACGCCGCAGGAGTCGTCCAGGTCCGCGACAGCATGATCGGAGCCGCTGTCACCGACCGCGTAGGACCGGCCCCCCACCGACACCAGTCCGGACAACTCGTCGAGCGACGCTTCGTCGGGGATCGACCCCGGATCGACTGTGTGCGGGGTGCAGAACGGTTCGAAGTCGGACGCTTCCACGGTGATCTGATCACCCAGGATCGGCTGCGCGGAACCCGACCCGGTAGCCACCAGGGGTGCACAGACGGCCACGACTGCGACCGCTCCCGCAGTGAACCACCGGGAGCGTTCAGGCACTGCCGGCGTACTGGAGCAGCGCCGACGCCAAGGCCTGCGGCACACGCGCGTGGATCAACGTGCCGTCCTCCTCGTGCGAGGATTCGAGGATCTGTCCGTCGGAGTGGATCCGGGCCATGAGATCGCCCCGCGAATACGGGAGACGCACATTGACCTCGATCTCGGGTCTGAGCAGCACCTCGTCGAGCTGTGTCCGCAGTTCGGCGATTCCCTCACCCGTGCGGGCGGAGACGAACGCCGAACCGGGTAACAGTCCGCGCAGCTGGGTCAACGTGACCGGATCGGCTGCGTCGATCTTGTTCACCACGATGAGTTCGGGCGGCGCCGGCGCGTCGTTCTCCCGGATCACCTCGGTGATCACGGCATGGACTGCGCGGATCTGATCGAGCGGCAACGGGTCGGACCCGTCCACCACGTGCAGCAGAAGATCCGCATCCGTCACCTCCTCGAGTGTGGACCGGAAGGCCTCGATCAACTGTGTGGGCAGGTGCCGCACGAAACCGACGGTGTCGGTGAGGATGTACTCGCGGCCGTCGTCGAGCGCAGCCCGACGGGTGGTCGGGTCGAGGGTGGCGAACAGGGCGTTCTGCACGAGCACCCCGGAGCCGGTGAGCGCGTTGAGCAAACTCGACTTTCCGGCGTTGGTGTAACCGACGATGGCGATCGACGGCACCTCACTGCGCAGGCGCCGGGTGCGCTTGGTGTCGCGGGCGGCCTTCATACCCTTGATCTCGCGCCGCAGCTTCGCCATCCGCTCACGGATGCGACGCCGGTCGGTCTCGATCTTGGTCTCACCCGGTCCGCGCAGACCCACACCACCGTTGCTGCCGGCGCGACCACCGGCCTGCCGGGACATGGACTCACCCCAGCCGCGCAGTCGCGGCAACATGTATTCCATCTGGGCCAGCGCCACCTGGGCCTTGCCCTCTCGGGACGTGGCGTGCTGGGCGAAGATGTCGAGGATCAGGGCCGTCCTGTCGATGACCTTGACCTTGACGACCTTCTCCAGTGCGGTGAGCTGCGCAGGAGTGAGCTCACCGTCGCAGATGACGGTGTCCGCCCCGGTGGACAAGACGACCTCGCGCAGCTCCTGCGCTTTACCCGAGCCGATGTAGGTGGCGGCATCAGGCTTGTCCCGCCGCTGCACGAGGCCTTCGAGGACCTCGGATCCCGCGGTCTCCGCGAGAGCGGCCAGTTCGGCCATGCTCGACTCGGCCTGCGCTGCGGTGCCCTGAGTCCAGACACCGACCAGGACCACGCGTTCGAGTCGGAGTTGTCGGTACTCGACCTCGGTGACGTCGGTGAGTTCGGTGGACAGGCCGGCAACTCGGCGCAGCGCGCTGCGATCCTCGAGTTGCATCTCGCCGACCGAGGGCCGCCCATCGTCGTGGGCGAACTCACCGGAGTCCGAGATCGGCGATTCTTCTGTGCGATGTGATTTCGTCATACACCCTCATGATCCCACGGAATGTCGAGGGTGCGCACGTCCATTTCGCGCAGGGCGATCAGGTGAGCGCGTTCCACCACGAATCGTCGACAGTGCCCGACGCCACCAGGACGGACGGCCCGCGCAGGGTCGCCCGGCCGTCGGACAGCGAAACAATGACCTGACCACCGGGAATGCGGACGATGACCTCCCCCGAGTCGGCGCCCTCGTGACGCAGAGCAGCTGTTGCCGCTGCGACCGTTCCGGTCCCGCAAGAGCGTGTTTCCCCGACCCCGCGCTCGTGGACCCGCATGTCGACTGCACCGGAATCGATGCGGGTGAGGATCTCGACGTTGACGCCGTGCGGGAAGAAGCCGGGGTCGAAGCCGGGCGCGGCGGTCAGGTCGAGCGCGGAGAGTGATGCGGCGGTGAGGTGGGGGTCGACGCACGCCAGATGCGGATTTCCGACGTCGATGCCGATTCCGTTGAACACTTTGCCGTCGAGGGTGGCAGCGCTCGATCCGAGGTCGCGAACCTTTCCCATGTCGACGGTCACCTCACCGAGCGGACCCGCGGCCGAGTGGACGACAACAGGCTTACCCCCGGCACGACTCCCGACCACGAACTCGTCGCGTGTCTCGAGTCCGGTGGACAGAAGGTAGTGGGCGAAAACCCGGACGCCGTTGCCACACATCTCGGCGAGAGAACCGTCCGCGTTGCGGTAGTCCATGAACCAGTCGTCGGCGGACGTTCCGTCGGGCAGGTCGGCGAGGACACCGGCCTCGGCGAGCGCGCCCGCCTTGGCGACCCGCAGGACGCCGTCGGCGCCGAGTCCGCGCCGGCGATCGCACAGTGCCTTCACCCGCGGCACCGTCAGGTCGAGGCGCACGTCGAGATCGGGAAGGACGACGAAGTCGTTCTCGGTTCCGTGCCCCTTGCTGAAGTCCATGGGTCCCACCTTATCCAACCGAGGTGCGCGCCCACCCGGACCGCGCTTGTCCGCGGCCGCTCATCGTCGCTGCCGGGCGATCTCATAGAGGGCAACGGCACCGGCCGAAGGTGCACCGAGCGAACTGGCGGCGCCGCCGATGGGAATGTTGACCACGGTGTCGCAGGCCGCTCGCCACGCGGCGCTCATGCCACGAGTCTCGTTGCCGATCACCAGAACCGTGCCTCCGGTGAAGTCGTGGGCGTCGATCGTGACGGAACCTGTCTCGTCCGTTCCCACGATGTGCAGATCGGTGCCGGCCGCTCGACGTGTGTCCCGGAAGGCGAGGACGTCGTCGACGGAGGACACGGTGACGACCGGCATCGCGAAGAGCGAACCGGTGGAGGCGCGCACGCTCTGCGGGTCGAACGGGTCGGCGCCGTGGCCCACCACGATTACCGCGTCGGCACCGAATGCGTTGGCGGACCGGACAAGGGTGCCGAGGTTGCCCGGCGAGCTCGGCCGGTCGAAGACCACGATCAGCGGACTCGCCTGCAGCTCCAGATCTTTCAGTCGCGGTGCGCGGATCTTCGCCACGGCGATCAGTTCCGGGGCGGTGTCGGCCTTCTCGCCCAACTCCCCCATCAGTTCGGCACTGACACCGATCTGTTCGATCGACCGGGCGCCGCGTACGTCGCGGGCCCACTCCGACAGGGGTGGGCCGTCGATGCGGTACAGCAGCGATTCGATCGGCCACTCGTAGTCGAGCGCCAGCGTGAGGGGGCGCACACCCTGAATCAGGAAGCGGCCCGCTTTCGAGCGTTTGCTGCGGTTGGTGAGGTAGGACTGCCACTGCTGGAAGCGGGCATTGCGGGCGGTGACCAGGAGATTCGAGGGCGGGCGGTTCCGTCCGGACGGCGTGCGGCTCATCGTTCTCCCGGTGTCGGCGGTTGTTGCAGCATTCGGACGGTCGTGTCGGCGAGGTGTGGATCGCTGCCGTCGACCCAGCGGATACGCGTGTCCCGGCGGAACCACGACCGCTGACGGCGCACATAGCGACGAGTCCCGATGAACGTGCGCTCCCGGGCCTCGTCCAAGTCGTACTTCCCGTCGATCCACGCGAGTACCTGTGCGTAGCCGATGGCGCGCGGCGCGGTCACCCCTTCCCGCAGGCCCACGTCGATCAGACCGCGCACCTCCTCCACGAGACCGCGATCGAACATCAGCTCGGTCCGGAGTCCGATGCGTTGATCGAGTTCCGCGGTGTCCCGGTCGACACCGACAATTCTTGTGCCCCAGCGTGGTTCACCGATGCGGGGCGCAGACGCCGCGAACGGCCGACCGGTAATTTCGACGACCTCGAGGGCCCGCACCAGACGTCTGCCGTCGGTCGGAAGGATGGATGCGGCGGCATCAGGATCCACCCTGCTCAGCTCCGCATGTACTGCGGCGACACCGTGCTCGGCGAGGACGGCTTCCCACCGGGCGCGCACCGAAGGGTCGGTGGCCGGGAAGCTCCACTCGTCGAGCAGGGACTGCACATACATCATCGATCCGCCGACGATGATGGGGACGGCGCCGCGCGCCGCGATCGCCTCCACGTCACGGACCGCAGCCCGTTGGTAGTTCGCCACCGTGGCGGTCTCGGTCACGTCGAGCACGTCGAGTTGGTGGTGCACGATGCCGCGTCGCTCGTGGGGTGCCAGTTTCGCGGTCCCGATGTCCATGCCGCGATAGAGCTGCATCGCGTCGATGTTGACGATCTCCCCGCCCCACCGTTCGGCAAGGTCGAGGGCAAGCTCCGATTTCCCGGTGGCCGTGGGCCCGACGACCGCTACTGGAACCGGCGACGTCATGGACGCCACTCCCCCACGTGATACGCCACTCCATACGGCGCCGCGCTGTAGAGCGTCCGGCACGAGGAAGGGGGCGCGTCGAACACGCCGGCGAGCACCTGCCACGGAACCCGTCCACCGAGCCCCAGTTGGTTGCACAGCCCCGGTTCGAGGGCGAGAAGAGCGTCGCGGTCGCCCGACTCGAGCGCCGCATCGACTCGGGCCTGTACTCCCTCCGCTCGCGGGTCGAACGCACCGGGCGCCTTCGCGGTCAGGGTGTTGGCCCCGTCCGCGACAATCATGAGGCCGCGGGGCTCGTCGTCTCGGTCGAGGAACTCCCGCAGTGCCGCGCCGTACTCGGCGCACCGCTCGACCGGCAGGTCGGCGGCCAATATGCGGGCGTCGACCACCGCGTCCGGCGCCCAGGTTCCGCGTATCCATCCGGCTGTCAGTGCCGCAAGAGGTAGCTCCGGGTCCGGATTCTCGGCGTGTCCGGGCCGCAGCGTGACCCGGACGTCGACCCCGTAGCCCAGGTACGTGCCCTGCGCCTCGGAAGGTACATCGACGGTGGTGGCGCCCGCACCTACCGCAACCCACTCGGAGGAGAGCGCCGACAACGCCTTGGCGGCCACCGCCACCGCGTCCCTCAACGATGCCGTCTCTGCTGCCGCCGCGCCCGCCAGTTCAGGGACCAGAAGCGGTGGTGAGGGCACGAGAATTGCGGCGGTGAACACACGCGTCACGCTAGTCGACCGCCCGAACGGACCCGACATCCGATTCGGCGCCTGCACTCGTTCGGTACCAACGGTGCCCGTCTGACCTGATTCAATAGTCCCCAGACCCCGTACCGGGTTCAATGGAACCAGCCCTGCCGGGTCGGTATGGAGCCGGTAATGCGTTCAGGCAGCCGTGACGCGCGGCAGAGATGAGGAAGCGATGACCGACAGTAGCGACGCACAGCCCGCCGTGGAGCCTGCCGCCGAGCAGCACGACACGCCGAAGCCGAGTGTCCCTAAACCGGGCGGCGCCGCGAAACCGGGTGCACCCAAACCGGGCCCCACGCCGAAGCATGCACTCTCCGCCCCCGCCGTCGCAGCCCCACCCGGGAGCGACCCCAGCAAGTTCGGCCGGGTGGACGACGACGGCACCGCGTGGGTCAAGACCGCCGACGGTGAACGGCAGATCGGTTCGTGGCAGGCCGGTGACGCTGCCGAGGGGCTGGCCCATTTCGGTCGGCGGTTCGACGACCTCGCCACCGAGGTAGCCCTCCTCGAGGCCCGGCTCAACTCCGGAGCCGGAGACGCGAAGAAGACCAAGGCCGCGGCGATCGCCCTCGCCGAGTCGTTGCCGACCGCAGCGGTGATCGGTGACATCGAATCGCTCGCTGCCCGACTCGATGCCGTCATCGCCGGCTCGGACGAAGCCGCCGCGCACGCGAAGCACGAGAAGGAAAAGTCGCGGCAGGCACATACCGAACGCAAGGAGGAGCTGGCCTCCGAGGCCGAGCGGATCGGCGCGGAATCCACGCAGTGGAAGGCCGCGGGTGATCGCCTCCGCGAAATCCTGGAAGAGTGGAAAACCATTCGCGGAATCGACCGGAAGGTCGACGATGCGCTGTGGAAGCGTTACTCCAAGGCGCGCGAGGCATTCAACCGACGCCGCGGCGCGCACTTCGCCGAACTCGATCGCGAACGTGCGGCGGCGAAGACGAAGAAGGAAGAGCTCGTCGCCCGCGCCGAAGCCCTTGCCGACTCCACCGATTGGGGACCCACCGCCGGGGCGTTCCGTGATCTCCTCGCCGAATGGAAGGCCGCCGGCCGCGCTCCTCGCGAAGCCGATGACGCACTGTGGAAGCGGTTCAAGGGCGCTCAGGACATGTTCTTCGCCGCGCGCAACGCCGCATCCTCCGAACGCGACGCCGAGTTCGAGGAGAATGCGGTCGCGAAGGAGGAGCTGCTGAAGTCCGCCGGACACATCGATCCCACCAAGGACATCGACGCTGCCCGAGCCGCACTACGCGACTTGCAGGAGAAGTGGGATGCCATCGGCAAGGTGCCCCGCGAGCGGATGCACGACCTCGAGGGCAAGTTGCGGGCCATCGAGAAGCGCGTGCGCGACGCCGCCGACGAACAGTGGCGACGCACCGATCCGGAGGCTCTCGCCCGGGCAGCGCAGTTCCGCGAACGCGTCAGCCAGTTCGAGGAACAGGCCGCCAAGGCGACCGCGGCCGGTAAGACCAAGGACGCCGAAAGCGCACTCGCTCAGGCGCAGCAGTGGCGTGAATGGGCCGAGGCCGCGGAGGGCGCCGTCAGCGGACAGTAAGTCCCGAGAACGGCGTCGTCAGACGTTCCAGTCGCCGCGTCGCTCCGCTTCGGCGGCAGCGGCGCGGCGTTCCTCTTCTGCGGCCAGCTGCAACGCCGTCCTGCTCCACACGACTTTCAGCCAGTGGAAGGTCAGTACGATCACGGTCAGCCAGCCGATGATCAGGCCGATACCCGGACCCGCCGCCTCGACACCCGGCGCCGGAGTCTGACGGGTCCAGATGGCGAGCATCCCGAAGACGATCGACACGGCCGTTCCCGCGAGCGCAACCCAGGCCAGTGCCCAACGGCGCGTGATCAGCGCCAGCATCGACGCGACGACGCCGAACACCACTTCGAACCAGACGAACAGTCGCGACGGCAAAGTGATGACTTCTGCGCGGGCATCGTCCCCGTAGACCAACACCTCCCAGCCGTTCGCGACACCGGAATGCGGCAAGGTCAGGGACCCCAGCAGAATCACGACAGCGATCGCGACGACCAGCGCCCGCACTCCCGGGTCGATCTCACCGGCGACCTTCTTCTCGGCCGCGTCGAAATCTTTCAGATAGCTCTCGATCGGATCGCTCCCGCCGCTCGGACCGTTGTCCCCGCTGGTGCGATCGTCGTCGTGCGAGGAGGTCATGCGCTGCATCCCATCTGAGCGGGTAGTGGTGCCGGTGCACCGATCTGCGGGAGTCCGAGCCCGACACCGATAGGCGGAGTCTTGGGCGTGACGCCCTTCTCGAAGGAGTCACCGGCGCGGGTGCGACGGTGGGTGAGGACCGGGGTGTCGGCGACCAGGTGGTGCGGGGCCGCCGCGCTCACCACCAGGGTGACGACATCGCCGGGCCGGATGTTGCCGTCGATGTTGCCCTCGGGACGGAAATGGACGAGCCTGCCGTCGCGGGCGCGTCCGCTCATCCGTAACGTTTCCGCGTTCTTGCGACCCTCACCGGCAGCGACGAGGAGTTCCACCTCGGCACCGACCAGCTTCCGATTCTCCTCGAGCGTGATCTCCTCCTGAAGCGCAATGAGACGCTCGTACCGTTCCTGAACAACAGCTTTGGGGAGCTGACCCTCCATGTCGGCGGCGGGCGTGCCCGGACGCTTGGAGTACTGGAAGGTGAAGGCACTGGTGAACCGGGCCTGCCGGACGACGTCGAGTGTGCCTTGAAAGTCTTCCTCGGTCTCACCGGGGAAACCGACGATGATGTCGGTGGTGATCGCCGCGTGCGGCATCGCAGTGCGGACCTTCTCGATGATGCCCAGAAACCGCGTCGTCCGGTACGAACGCCGCATCGCCTTCAGCACGCGGTCGGAGCCGGACTGCAGCGGCATGTGCAGTTGCGGGCAGACCGCCGGAGTTTCCGCCATGGCCTCGATGACGTCGTCGGTGAATTCGGCCGGGTGCGGCGACGTGAACCGGATTCGCTCGAGTCCGTCGATCTCGCCACATGCGCGCAGCAGTGAGGCGAACGCCCCCCGATCGCGCGGCTGCTCCGGGTCGGCGAAGGACACGCCATAGGCGTTGACGTTCTGGCCGAGGAGGGTCACTTCGAGGACGCCCTCGTTCACGAGAGCCTGAACCTCGGCGAGAATGTCGCCGAGCCTGCGGTCGACTTCCTTGCCACGAAGGGCGGGCACGATGCAGAACGTGCAGGTGTTGTTGCAGCCCACCGAGATGGACACCCACCCGGCATACGCCGACTCTCGCTTCGCGGGCAGCGTGGACGGGAACGCCTCGAGGGCGTCGAGGATCTCGACCTCGGCTCGCTGGTTGTGACGCGCCCGGTCCAGCAGCGCAGGCAGCGACCCGATGTTGTGGGTTCCGAACACGACGTCCACCCACGGCGCCTTCTTCACGACGACATCGCGGTCCTTCTGGGCCAGGCAACCACCGACCGCGATCTGCATGTCGGGGTTCTTCTCCTTCGCAGGCGCGAGATGACTCAGATTGCCGTACAGCTTGTTGTCGGCGTTCTCGCGCACCGCGCACGTGTTGAACACCACGAGGTCGGGCGTCTGCCCGGTGGCCGCCTTGGTGTACCCGGCGTCCTCGAGCAGACCCGACAGGCGCTCGGAGTCGTGCACGTTCATCTGGCAGCCGTAGGTGCGCACCTCGTAGCTGCGCTGAGAGTTCTGGTCGATCGTGTCCACGTTCCCAGGGTACGGGCCTCGACAAATCGCCTCGTCGGGGCCGCTGTGCACCACGACACCCCGTCGGCACCCGGCAGTAAAGTTTCCGTGACATCCCGAGGATTCTCGGAGTAAATGTCGAGACTGCCGCTTCCACCACATAGGGTCTTCGACTATGACGCAAGCCGACGACGCGACGCCGACACCCCCGACGGGTGCGGCCACGTCCATGATCTCGATGCAATCGGTGAACAAGCACTTCGGCGCCCTCCATGTTCTTCAGGACATCGACCTCGAAGTTCCGCGCGGGCAGGTCGTGATCGTCCTCGGACCCTCAGGTTCCGGGAAGTCGACGCTCTGCCGCACCATCAACCGCCTGGAGCCGATCGACTCCGGGGTCATCGCAGTGGACGGCAAGGTCCTGCCCGCCGAGGGCAAGGCTCTGGCAGCGCTCCGCGCCGACGTGGGCATGGTGTTCCAATCCTTCAACCTGTTCGCCCACAAGACAATTCTCGAGAACGTGATGCTCGCTCCGATGAAGGTCCGGAAGAAGAGCACCGCGGATGCGAAGGCCACCGCTCGCCAACTGCTCGAACGGGTCGGTATTGCGAATCAGGCGGACAAGTACCCCGCTCAGCTGTCGGGTGGACAGCAGCAGCGCGTAGCGATAGCGCGTGCCCTCGCCATGAATCCGAAGGTGATGCTGTTCGACGAGCCCACCTCCGCACTCGACCCCGAAATGGTCAACGAGGTCCTCGACGTCATGACCTCGCTCGCAAAGGAAGGCATGACGATGCTCGTGGTCACCCACGAGATGGGGTTCGCCCGCAAGGCCGGTGATCGCGTCCTGTTCATGGCCGACGGCCAGATCGTCGAAGACTCCGATCCCAGCACCTTCTTCACCGCTCCCGAATCGGAGCGCGCGAAGGACTTTCTCGGCAAGATTCTCAGCCACTGATCCAGTCGAGGGCCGCGGGCGGTCATCCGCTCGCGGGCTTCGGTGGACTGCCCTGTCTCAACCCGTTATTTCTATGGAGAGGAACTCGATGAGGATCAATCGCGCGATTCGTTGGGGAATCGGCGTCATGGCGGTCGCCGTCGTCGCGTCCGGCTGCGGCGGAGGTGAGGAGAAGAGCGCTTCCCAGAGTGCATCCGAGGGCAAGTTGACCGTGGGCATCAAGTTCGACCAGCCCGGTCTCGGACAGCGTAACCCCGACGGAAGCTTCAGCGGCTTCGACGTCGAGGTGGCCGAATACGTGGCCGGCAAGCTGGGCGTCGCACCCGAGAACATCGAGTTCAAGGAGTCGCCGTCCGCACAGCGCGAGACCCTTATCCAGAACGGTGAGGTCGACTACATCGTCGCCACCTACTCGATCACGGACGCCCGCAAGGAAAAGGTCGACTTTGCGGGACCATACTTCATTGCCGGACAGTCACTTCTGGTGAAGTCGGAGAACACCGACATCACGGGCCCCGATTCGCTGCGTGGTGGAAAGAAGCTGTGCTCGGTCACCGGTTCCACTCCCGCGCAGAAGGTCAAGGACCAGTACGCCCAGGATGTGCAGCTGCAGGAGTTCGACACCTACTCCGCCTGTGTCGAGGCCCTGCGTAACGGCGCGGTCGACGCCGTGACCACCGACGACATCATCCTGGCCGGTTACGCCGCCCAGTACCCGGGTGAGCTGAAGGTGGTCGGTGAACCCTTCACCGAGGAGCGGTACGGGATCGGCCTCGCCAAGGGCGACGACGAAACCCGCGGCAAGATCAACGACGCCATCGACGCGATGATCGCGGACGGTTCGTGGCAGACCGCATTCAACGACACCGTCGGAGCTTCCGGCTACCCGCTGCCTGCACCGCCGACCGTCGATCGTTACTGAGTATTTTCTCTCCGTGTCGGACGGCCTCGCTTCGGCGGGCCGTCCGACACGGTTCGACTCCAACCACCGGGATCTCGGGAGACGGTAAGTGGACCTACTGAGCAAGTACAGCGATCAGCTGATCGACGCCTTCTGGACGACGGTGCAACTCACCGCCTTCTCGGCCATCGGCGCGCTGATACTCGGCACCATCCTCGCCGCGATGCGGGTGTCGCCGATTCCCGTCGCACGCGGCGTCGGCGCCGCGTACGTGACAATCTTCCGGAACACTCCCCTGACGCTCATCATCATCTTCTGTTCGTTCGGGCTCTTTCAGACGATGGGCGTCACTCTCGCCCCCGAACAGTCACCGACTTTCTTCACCGAGAACAACTTTCGTCTCGCCGTTCTGGGTTTGAGCATCTACACCGCAGCCTTCGTCTGTGAGTCACTCCGGTCCGGTATCAACACCGTGCACGTCGGGCAGGCCGAGGCCGGACGATCACTCGGCCTCACGTTCTCCCAGAATCTGCGCCTGATCGTGCTGCCCCAGGCTTTCCGCGCCGTGACCGCGCCCCTGGGTAGCGTCCTCATCGCCTTGACCAAGAACACCACGATCGCCTCGGTGATCGGCGTCGCCGAGGCGTCACTTCTCATGAAGGAGATGATCGAGAACGAGGCCGCAATCTTCGTCGTCGGTGGCATCTTCGCCCTCGGATTCGTGGTTCTCACACTGCCAATGGGCCTTTTGTTCGGCTACCTGAGCAAGCGATTCGAGGTTGCACGATGAGCAATTCCGCCACTGTCCTCTACGACGCCCCCGGACCCCGCGCGCGGAACACCTACCGCTTGATCTCCGTGGCGGTGGCCGTCGTCCTCCTCGGCATCGGTTACCTCGTCTTCGCAGCGCTCGACGACAAGGGACAGCTGACGTCCGCGAAGTGGAATCCCTTCGTCGAGTCGACGTCGTGGACCACGTATCTGATTCCCGGCATCCGCGGAACGCTCGTGGCTGCAGCCGTGTCGATCGTGTTCGCGTTGATTCTCGGCGCGATTCTCGGTATCGGCCGACTGTCGGATCATCGGCCGATTCGGTGGATTGCCGGCGGGATCGTGGAACTTTTCCGTTCCATCCCGGTGCTGATTCTGATGATCTTCTCGTACCAGCTCTTCGCCGAATACGAGGTCTTCAAGTCGAAGTATCTGGCCCTCGCCGCCGTCATCGTGGGTCTCACTCTCTACAACGGTTCGGTGATCGCCGAAATCGTGCGCGCAGGGATCAAATCACTCCCCAAGGGGCAAAGTGAGGCGGCGATGGCCCTGGGTATGCGCAAAGGCCAAATCATGCGGACGATCCTTCTTCCGCAGGCCGTCACCGCGATGCTGCCGGCCATCATCTCGCAGATGGTGGTGGCTTTGAAGGACTCCGCCCTCGGTTACCTCATCGGGTACGTGGAGGTGGTGCGCTCGGGGCAGCAACTCGGCGCCTTCTACGGCAACTACCTGCCCGCGTTGATCGTCGTGGCCATCATCATGATTGCGCTCAACTCGACACTGACCGTGGTGGCGACCCGAGTGGAGAAGCGACTGCGTTCCGGCCGCAAGGGTGGAGCGATCCCCCCTGCGGACATCGGGGTCGTCCCTGCGGTCTCGGTTCCGGGACTGGACATTACCGACAAGAGACTGTGATGTGGAGCGGCAGGGCGGAACGCCGTCCCACCCTGCCGCTACTCCCGGAATGCTGCGGGGCTCACCCGTCGTCGAACATTCCGTCGGTGTCGTCGCCGAGGTGATCGAGCTGTTCTTTGACCACCTCGAATGCCATTCCCTGTGAAAAGCCCCGGCGGGCAAGCATCGACACGAGGCGTCGAACTGCCCGGTCGCGGTCGTCGACCGAAAGCGTCCGCAGCTTCTTCGCGACCAGTTCTGTGGCCCGTTCGCGTTCGTCTTCGCTGTCGATCTGTGCGAGCGCCTCGCTGGCGTGCTCCTGGCCGATGCCTTTGCGGCGCAATTCCATGGCAAGCGCCCGCTTGCCTTTGCCGGAGTAGGTGTGCCGCGACTGGACCCACTGCTGGGCGAAGTCGGCGTCATTGACCAATCCGACTTCGCTGAGGCGATCGAGTACACGTTCGGAGATATCGGCCGAGTAGCCCTTCTTCGCGAGCCGCTCGGACAGTTCCGCTCTGCTTCGGGCACGATCCGTGAGGAGACGCAGGCACAATTCCTTGGCCTGCGTCTCCGTCCCACCTTCGCCCGTCGGACGCACGGTCGCTTCCCTAGAAGTCGACCGGGGCAGCGTCGTCCGTCACAGCGGTCACGTCGGCCCCGATCCCAAGCTTTTCCTTGATCTTCTTCTCGATCTCGTCCCGGATGTCGGTGTTCTCCAGCAAGAACTTTCGGGCATTTTCTTTACCCTGCCCCAACTGGTCGCCTTCGTACGTGTACCAGGATCCGGACTTGCGGATGAACCCGTGCTCGACGCCCATGTCGATCAGCGAGCCTTCCTTGCTGATTCCGAGCCCGTAGAGGATGTCGAACTCTGCCTGCTTGAACGGCGGGGCCACCTTGTTCTTGACGACCTTGACGCGCGTGCGGTTACCGACCGCGTCCGTGCCGTCCTTGAGGGTCTCGATACGCCGAACATCCAGGCGCACCGAGGAGTAGAACTTCAGCGCTTTACCGCCCGTGGTCGTTTCGGGGGAACCGAACATGACGCCGATCTTCTCACGCAGCTGGTTGATGAAGATGGCGGTGGTGCCCGAATTGCTGAGCGCACCAGTCATCTTGCGCAGCGCCTGGCTCATCAGACGGGCCTGCAAACCCACGTGGCTGTCGCCCATTTCGCCTTCGATCTCGGCACGGGGGACGAGCGCCGCCACCGAGTCGATCACGAGAATGTCGAGGGCGCCGGAACGGATCAGCATGTCGGCGATTTCGAGTGCCTGCTCACCGGTGTCGGGCTGCGACACCAGCAGGGCATCGGTGTCGACACCGAGCTTCTGGGCATAGTCGGGATCGAGAGCGTGCTCGGCGTCGATGAACGCGGCGATGCCGCCGGCAGCCTGGGCATTGGCGACCGCATGCAGAGCGACCGTCGTCTTACCCGACGACTCCGGGCCGTAGATCTCGATGACTCGGCCACGGGGCAGGCCGCCGATGCCGAGGGCCACGTCCAACGCGATGGAACCGGTCGGGATGACAGCGATGGGCTGACGCACACCTTCGCCCAGGCGCATCACCGAGCCCTTGCCGAAGTTCTTGTCGATCTGCGCAAGCGCCAGGTCGAGCGCCTTGTCGCGATCGTGTGCTTGTGGTGCCATCGTCGGTCCCCATTCTCGAGTTCGTCTGTGCTCTGCGGTCAGGTTAGATCCAGGTACCGACAAGAACCGTGACCACCGAACATCTCCAGCATAGGGGAACGTGTGTTCGATTGTCGCGATCGGGGGTCCGACACGCCGCCCAGATTGCCGGCCGCCTGATCAGGCAGCGGTGCAGCTCATCTACGCCGCGGCGGTGCCGCTCATCTACGCTGCGGGGGGACGTCGAATTCGGCGCAGAGTTCTCGCCACACTTCCCGTGGTTCGCGGCCTTCCTCGATGGCTTCGGCGGCGGTTTTGCCACCGAGGCCGAGGAGGACGTGGTCGACGAGCAGTGCGTCGCCGCGCATCTGTCCGAACTCGTCGCGGACCAGTTGGTGGAATTCGGTCAGTCGCACGTTTCCACGCTAGCGGACGCGCGCGGCGCGGGTTGTCATCGCAGCGCTCCACGGCACACTACGACGGGATCATCGACTTCGGCGATGGTTTTCGCGGCCCGCTGTGCCGCCTCGGCGAATGCCGCGTGGGACAGCACCTGTTCCACCGCGGCACGAAGAGCATCCGGGCTCGGTGGTCGAACCATGACGGCGCTCCCCTGCCGGACGGCACGGTTGGCCAGTTCCCATTGATCGCCGCCTCCGGGCACCACCACCACCGGGACTCCTGTAAGCAGCGCCTTTGCGAGCATCCCGTGGCCACCCCCGCAGACGACGACGTCGGCCTGCTGCAGCATGACATCCTGCCGTCCGAGCCCGGCGCGCGCCCAGGCCGGGACCGTCGTCGGCGCTCCCTCCAGAATCGAGGCGATCACCCGTACTCCGGCTCCCTCGAGTCCGCTGAGGGTGGTCTCGAGCATGCCTTCGGCGCCGGTGAAGGCGGTGGACGGCGCAACCATGACCAGCGGATCACTGCCCTCGGGGACCGGTAGCACCTCGTCGGTCGGTTCCCACAACAGCGGGCCGACCACATACGTTTCCGCAGGCCAATCGGGTCGCGGAACCTCGAGCGCAGGGAGGGTGGCGACAAGTCGGCGCACGGGCCCCGGGTCCTTGCTCGGCAGCCCGACACTGACGCGCGCCTGCGCACGCTGCCGCTCACCCTGCCGGATCGATCGTGCCGTCGCGGCCCGCATGAGCGTGTCGCGAATCCGGCCGCGGACACCGGTACCGGGAGCGAGACCACTACCTATCGGCGGCAATCCCTTCGACGGTGCGTAGAGCGGATGCGGTGACAGTTCGATCCAGGGGATTCCCAACCGCTCGGCGGCCATTCCACCGCCCGCGGTGAGGATGTCGGAGACCACCAGGTCAGGGTTCATCGCGCGCAGGTCGGGCAGGAGTTCGGTGGAGATGTGCGCGGCCCGTCCGTGGATGCGCGCACCTGCGTCGAGATCGTCGTCGATGGGCCGTGGTGCCAGGCCCTTCAGCAATTCGGTGGGCACTCCGGCTGCCCGTGCCGGCTCGATCCAGCGGGTGCCGGTGAACAGGACCGGTTCGTCGCCCGCCTCGATGAATGCCAGGCACAAGGCAAGGGCAGGAAAGGCATGTCCGGGATCCGGCCCGGCGACCACAGCGACTCGCACGAGCACAGGGTGTCACACGGCCGTCGTCACCGAGTCTCGAACGCCGATTCGGCAGCGCCCAGCGCCCGCGCCCGGTCGGCGGCGACGAGCCCGATCCGGGTACGCCGGTCGAGGAGATCATCCACGTCGAGCGCGCCCTCGTGCGAGACCCCGAAGTCGAGTTCGGCACGGCTGACGTCCAACCCGTCCGCAATCGGCGCCAGCATGGCCGGGTCGGCGGCGACGAGCGCGGCTTCGGTCCCGTAGCGGGCGATCAGCGACGGCGGCGCGACCACGTTCCGCAGGGCGTCCGGGGAGGCCGTACCGACGAGCGGCAGTGCGCGAGTGCGGCAGGGACCCGCCGGCAGTCCTGCGAGCTCGACGACGGCGTCGACCGCGTCTTCCGCCATCTTGCGGTAGGTGGTCAGTTTGCCACCGACCACGCTGACGAGTCCCGTGCTGGAATGCAGGACCGCGTGGTTGCGAGACAGGTCGGCCGTCGAGCCGTCGCCGGTGTGGAGGAGGGGGCGCAGACCTGCGAAGGTACCCAGAACATCGGAGCGTCCCAGCGGGTTCTCCAAAGCAGTGTTGACCGTGGCCAGCAGGAAGTCGATCTCCTCCTCGGACGCGGCCGGGATGTCGGGCACAGGCCCCGGTGCTGCCTCGTCCGTCAAACCCAGGTACACCCTTCCCAATTGGGCCGGCAACGCGAAGACGAAACGATTGGACGCCCCCGGGATCGGCACGGTCAGCGCGGCGGTGGGATTGCCGAGGCGGCCTGCGGACAACACGAGGTGCGTGCCACGACTCGGCCTGAGACTGATGTCGGGGTCGATCTCCCCCGACCAGACCCCCGCCGCGTTGATCACCGTGCGCGCCTCGATTACCATTTCCGACCCGGTCAACTCGTCACGCAGTGTGGCCGACGTGCCGGTCACCTTGTACGCGCCCGTCCGTGTGAGAATTTTCGCGCCGTGCATCGCCGCCGTACGGGCGAGACCGATCACGAGTCGGGCGTCGTCGACGAGCTGGCCGTCGAACGCGATGAGACCGCCTCGCAACCCCTGCCTGCGCACTGCTGGGGCGAGCTCGGCCACACGGTCGGGACGCACCGTCCGCGACCTCGGCAGGACGGTCGGCGACGTGTGTGCCCCGGCGCGCAAGATGTCGCCCGCGAGGAAACCCGCGCGAACCAGGGTCTTGCCGAACACGGTGGTGGAGTCGAGGACGGGAACCAGCTGCGGCAGTGCCCGGACGAGGTGCGGGGCCGTCCGGGTCATCAGAATCCCCCGTTCGATCGCACTTTCACGTGCGATACCGACGTTGCCCGACGCCAGGTAGCGCAATCCCCCGTGTACGAGCTTGGAACTCCACCTGCTGGTTCCGAACGCGAGGTCGCGTTTCTCGACGAGCACGACATTCAACCCCCGCGTCGCGGCATCGAGGGCCACACCGGCGCCGGTCACGCCGCCACCGATCACGAGTACGTCGATGCGCCCGTCGTCTGCCAGCTGGTGCAGTTCGCGCGTCCTGCGGTCGGCATGGAGCGCCGAGGAGTGAGACGCAATTCCGTCGGTCACCGAAGTCCTCCAGCGCTCTCGTGGTTCCGTGGTTCAAGATAGGCACCGATCGCCCGGCGCAGCTCTTCGGTAAGCGCATCGTCGGGTAGTTCCTCGGCGACCATTGCCGCTGACTGGACCGCGGACTGTGCGATGAGCAGCACCATGGTGGCGATGTGGCGACTGTCGCCGGCGCGCACGGAGTTCTGTCGCTGGCCGGCAACCACGGCGAGTGCCACCCGGTCGATGATCGCTTTCTGGCTGGTTCCCAGGCGCTCGAGGACATACGTCGTGAAGAGGTCCTGATCCGAGCGCAGAATCTTGACGAAAAGTGGATGGTGTCGCACCGCCGCGGAGACGTCGACGACAGCGTCGACGAGTTGGTCGAAAACCGGCTCGGCGAGTGTGAATGCCGGGGTGAGGTCGGCGATCTCGCGCGTCATGAGGTCGGCGACCACCGCCCGGGTGTCCGCCCAACGGCGGTAGACCGTCGGTCGGCTGACCCCCGCCCGGCGTGCGACCTCGGCCAGGGTGGTTCTGCGCAACCCGAAGTCGAGGATGCAGGAACGTGCTGCGTCGAGAATGGCGTCGTCGACGCTCGGCGTGCTGTCGTCACGCGACAGAGGATTACGGATAGACATCGTGTGTAACACTGTAACGTATCGGCGATGTTCACACCTCCACACTGCAGTAGCGAACAGCACTCGGGACTGTGGGCGTCGGCCATCAGTAGATGGCGGGGACTGCAAGTTCGGGAATCCAGACGCTTCCGTCACGGTCCGAGTTTTGCATCGCCGCCGCCAGCCCCGCCACAGCGCTTCAGGAAGATGGAGTCACTCGAAGTAGTAGAGGTCGAAGCCGACGGCGCGGTCGGCTTCGAATCCGGGGTGTGGGGCGGTGACCGCCTCGACCTGGGCGCGCGCCTGTTTTCCCACGGGGATGTCGGACAGCGCTTCGAGATAGCGTGCATGCTCGGTGAGTGACAACACGGCTCGATCGACGGTGTCCGTGACGTCGACCGCATGAGTGGGTTGCATGGTGTTGACCGCGACCCAGCGCACGCCGCGCCACGGCGGCAGTCCCCTCTCCCCCAGTTCGGGGAAGATCCACTCGTTCGCGGCATCCGCTGCGGCATCGAGGACACTGCGTCCGAGGGCTCGATGGTCGGCACTGTTGGGCTGCCCGGGTCCCCAGGTACCGCCGAAGTGTGCGGTCACCACCATGTCGGGGCGATGACGCCGAATGGCCGCAGCGAGGTCGCGGCGCAGATCCAGACTCTCGACGAGCCGCCCGTCGGGGTAGCCGAGAAACTCCACTTGGGACACCCCCACGACGGCCGCCGAGCGACGTTCCTCCTCCTCGCGGATGGGACCCGATTCGCGAGGGTGCAGTCCCGCGATTCCGGCTTCGCCACTGGTCGCGAGCACATATCGGATGTCCTTGCCCTGCGCGGTCCATCGGGCGATCGCCGCTGCCGCCCCGTATTCGATGTCATCGGGGTGGGCGACGACGACGAGCCCGCGATGCCAGTCCTCAGGTACCGGTTGCATGGTTCGAGACTGCACCTCAGAGGCGTGTGATGTCAGACTTCTCGCCGGATCCGGACATCGCCTTGTACAGGAGGTATGCCCCGAACACGACGGCACCGACGACAAGTACCCAGAACAGGCCCTCGATCAATGCACCGACGACGGCCAGCGCGATCCAGATCAGCACGATCGCGAGAACGATTTTCCAGAACATGACTTCCTCCACTCACATCTCCCCGATCGATTCCTGCGCGACATCCGATGGACCCCACTCGTCGGGTACGCACACCAGCCTGGCACGTAGCTGCCCGTAAAGCACCAGGTCATCGCAAAGATCAGGGAAAGTTCAGGGTTGT
The DNA here is from genome assembly GCF_003130705.1 of Rhodococcus oxybenzonivorans. Lineage (NCBI taxonomy): Bacteria > Bacillati > Actinomycetota > Actinomycetes > Mycobacteriales > Nocardiaceae > Rhodococcus > Rhodococcus oxybenzonivorans. Next base: position 3,748,760 of record NZ_CP021354.1, read on the forward strand.
CCCCCACTCCCCCGAGCCCGGGCGGCGCCGGTCATGACGCCATGGGAAAGACATGACAGAGCTCAGCGGTATCGGCGCACGATGTCGTCGATCTCGCCGAGCGCCGCGGCGAGGCCGGCCAGCTTTTCGGTAGCCGACACCAGCTCCGCACGTTCGGTAGCCAAGCCGCCCACCGCCCCGGACGCGCCGGGAACCGTGACTTCGGCGGCAGCAGCTACCAATTCCTCGAATTGATCGACGCCGTCGTCGAGTTGGGCGGCGGCGGACGCGATGGCCCGGTGGAGCGACGGCGCTGCTGCCCGGCTTCCGGCGGCGGCGCTCTCCATCTCCGCGATATCGACGGCGACCGCGTGCAGAGCGGCCGCCGCGGACCGCGCTGTGCGGTGGGTCTCCTCGATGTCATCCGGACTGATCGCCGCCGAGCGACTGAGTACCCCCAGAATTCCGTGGAGTGCGCGCTCGCTGTGCACGAGCCGCTCCATCGGCTCCCGGGCGGCCGAGGAGGGCGACGGAAGGGGCCGTCGGTCAGGGCGGCCCGGCGGCGGCACGACTGCGCCGAGCTTCCGGTAACGGTTCAGCGCCATCACGGCCGGCACCGCGAACACGACCGCGCCGCCGCCGGCCATCACCATCGACCATTCGGGAGCAGCGGCGAGGGCGAGGCCCGCAGCACCGGTCGCCGAGGATCCGGACATGATGCCGTAGCGCTGCGCCCACCGGCGAGCGCGTCGCTTCTTCCGTAACAGGCGTTCGCGCGGATCACGCCAGCGCTGAGCAGCCTCGACGACCGACTCACCGGCGTCCCGCAAGGCGCCCTGCACTCCAACGAGGCCGGATACGACAGTGGCCGACCGGACGACACGTCCGGGTCGGCCACCTCGGGTGGTACTCATGGGGATCAGTGTTCGGCTACTGACCCGCAGTGCCGGTCTGGCCCGCGGCGGGAGGCTGCTGGTTGGCGGCTGGGGTAGCCGGGGCGGCGGTCCCACCGGAAGGGAGCGCATCACCCTTCATCGACGCGCGGATCTGCTCGAGGCGGCTGTGGCCTGCCATCTGGATGCTGGCCTGCTGCACTTCCATCATGCGACCGGAGACCGAGTTCTGGGCGAGTTCGGCGGAGCCCAGTGCGTCGGCGTAGCGGCGTTCGATCTTGTCGCGCACGGCGTCGAGGCTGGGTGTATTGCCGGGCGCGGACAGCGTGCTGTCCATCGAACGCAGCGACTCGCTGACCCGCTCCTGCATCTTCGCCTGCTCGAGCTGACTGAGCAGCTTGGTGCGTTCCGCAACCTTGGACTGCAGTGCCATCGCGTTCTGCTCCACGGCCTTCTTTGCCTGCGCGGCGGCCTGGAGAGACTGATCGTGCAAAGCTTTGAGGTCTTCGACGCCCTGCTCTGCTGTCACCAGCTGAGCAGCGAAGGCCTCGGCGGCGTTGGTGTACTGGATCGCCTTCTCGGTGTCACCGGCAGCTTGCGCCTGATCAGCCAGGTTGACGGCCTGCCGGGCATTGGCGTTCAGCTTCTCGACCTCGTCGAGCTGACGGCTCAGCTTCATCTCGAGCTGGCGCTGGTTGCCGATGACAGACGCGGCCTGCTGTGAAAGGGCCTGGTGCTGACGCTGCGCATCCTCGATCGCCTGCTGAATCTGAACCTTGGGGTCAGCCTTCTCATCGATCTTGGAATTGAAGAGCGCCATCAGGTACTTCCATCCCTTGACGAAAGGATTAGCCATGGGTTTGATCCTGCCTCCATCTGTTGCGCCGCGCGATGCGCGACCCGATGCGCGACCGTCACGCACCGGAACAAGGGCTGCGCCCCGACTGCCTGTCTGACCACCGAAGACGAGATCGGCGTTACGTGAAATCTATCGGTTCGGCGGGCGCGGTGCTACGCAGCAGCGAGTGCCTGCGCCGTCGGCGCGGGAATCACGACCCTCGTGTCGCGGGCGATGGTCGTCGAACCGGCCCGTGCGGACACCTCGGCCGAAGCTCCGTCAGCGGTACGCCCGGCCGACGATCGGTCGGACAGCGACTCGCTGACGTCGACGAGGACATCGGAGAGTGGAACCTCCAACGCATCGCAGATCGCCGCCAGAAGCTCGCTCGAGGCCTCTTTACGCCCCCGCTCGACCTCGGACAGGTACCCGAGGCTCACTCGCGCACTGTTCGACACCTCACGCAGGGTCCGGCTCTGCGAAACGCGCGTGCGCCGAAGACTGTCACCGATTGCCTCACGCAATAGCAGCGCCATCTCGCTCCTCCTTCATCCGTCACCTGTCTCGCCTACTCAACGCGCGAACAGGACCGATTGGTTCCCGACCTTAGCCTGCGGATGTTTCCTGCACGCGATCGAGGAGTTCCGACACGGCCGCAGAAACCGCAGATTTACGGATTCCCCATCTGTCGCCCGCCAATCGCAGTTCGAGCACCGAGTGCCCACCGGCACCGGAGATCCCCAGGAATACCGTGCCTACGGGGTGCCCGTCCTGCGTGTCCGGGCCCGCGACACCGGTCAGGCCGATCCCCCAATCGGCGGTGCAGCGCACACGTGCAGCCTCGGCAAGTCCAGCAGCGGTGGACGCCGAAACGGGTCCGTCCACGGCCAGCGAGACGGGATCCACGCCTGCAAGGGTCTCCTTCAGATTTGTCGCATAGACGACGAGGCCGCCGCGGAGGATCTTGCTGGCGCCCGGGACGCCCGCGATGGTCGCCGCGAGAAGTCCCGCCGTCAGTGATTCCGCAGTCGCGACCGTCTCACCGCGCCGGGTCAGCAGATCCACCAGTTCGCCCACGCGGGTGCCCGGGGTCAACGGGTCGGTCATGCGCCGGTACCCGCCCTCATCTCGACTCGGTGGACCCCGGCACGTAGACGAACGGCCTGGACGACATAGTCGAGCCCGGTGATCACCGTCAGCGCCACGGCAGCGCCCATGAGTACCCAGCCGGCGACATCGAAGGCGTCGGGAAGGGGCAAGAGGTAGAAACCGATCGCGATCGTCTGCACGAGTGTCTTGAGCTTTCCTCCCCTGCCTGCCGGAATGACGGCGTGGCGCAACACGGCGAACCGCAGCAGGGTGATGCCCAGTTCACGTACCGCGATGACGACCGTCACCCACCAGGGCAGATCGCCCAGCACGGAGAGACCGACCAGTGCGGCACCGATCAGCGCCTTGTCTGCGATCGGATCGGCGAGCTTGCCGAAATCGGTGACCAATCCGTATTTGCGGGCCAGCTGACCGTCGATCCGGTCCGTGATGGCCGCCACCGCGAACACGCCTGTCGCCACCAGCCGCCACACCAGCTCGTGACCGTCGCCGATCAGCAGTACGACCAGGAAGACCGGCACCAGCAAGATCCGCAGGATCGTCAGAATGTTGGCGATGTTGAGTAGTGGCACCTGCGTCTCACTCGCCGGCTCGACAGCGGGGTTCGCAGCCGTCGGGTCATCTGCCGCAGGCCGATCCTCACGCTGCGTACTCATCGGCACACCACGGCGTCGAACTGCGCCCCTGGATGTCCTGGGGATCGGGGAGAAGTCAGACGCGGTACCGGCACGTGCCTAAGAATATCGGTAGGGCTGTTGGCTAATGTTCACGCCATGACATCTCGGACGCCGAACACCGCCGACAATCAGCTGATCGTGCGGCGAGCACGAACCTCCGACGTGCCCGAGATCAAGCGTCTGATCGACATCTACGCCGGCAAGATTCTGCTCGAAAAGAACCTCGTCACTCTGTACGAATCCATCCAGGAGTTCTGGGTCGCCGAGCGGGACGACGCTGTAATCGGTTGCGGCGCAATGCACGTCCTGTGGGCCGACCTGGGCGAGGTGCGCACCATCGCAGTCGATCCGCAGGCGAAGGGCCGGGGCGCGGGCCACCAGGTGGTCGCAAAACTGATCGAGGTCGCGCGCGAACTCGAGCTCGAACGACTCTTCGTGCTCACCTTCGAGGTCGACTTCTTCGCCAAACACGGGTTCGTGGAGATCGACGGCACACCCGTCACCGCGGAGGTGTACGCCGAAATGTGCCGTTCGTACGACACCGGTGTCGCCGAGTTCCTCGACCTCAGCTATGTCAAGCCCAACACCCTCGGGAACACCCGGATGCTCCTCACACTCTGACGAATCCCGGCATCCGGGACGAAATCGGCCCAGCCGTGAGTGAATTTTCCATATCTACAGAGAGCGAAAACATGTCACTGTTCGTAGTGGAGTACACCTATTCGGACGAGACCGCGGCCGGCCGCGACGAACACCGTGCCGCCCACCGGGCCTGGCTCGGTGACCTCGTCGAGCGCAAGACCGTACTGTCTTCGGGTCCGTTCGCCGACGGCAGTGGTGCCTTCATCATCGTCGACGCCGCCGACGCCGAGACCGTGGAGTTGCTGTTCACCCACGACCCGTTTGCCGTCCACAACCTGGTGACGGCGTCCCGGATCGTGGAGTGGATCCCGGTACTCGGCGAGTTCAGTCTCTGACCCGCCGAGTACCGGCCCCACCGGCGTTCCGCGAGTGAACGCTACGTGACGGAGCTCATGTTCCGCGTCTTGAGGAGGCTGGCCACGGTCGTGACGGCCAGCACCCCGACTATGACGGCGAGGGACATGCCCGTCGAGATCTCGGGGACCGCGACGTGTTCCCCGCCGTTGACGAAGCCCAGCGTGTTCTCGTGGAGCGCGTGCAACACGAGCTTGACACCGATGAACGCCAGAATGATCGACAGTCCATAGGACAGGTACACGAGCCGGTCGAGCAGCCCACCGATCAGGAAGTACAGCTGGCGCAGTCCCATGAGCGCGAACGCGTTGGCGGTGAAGACCAGGTACGGCTCCTGAGTGAGGCCGTAGATCGCCGGAATCGAGTCGAGGGCGAACAGCACGTCGGTGAAGCCGATGGCGACGAGTGCCAGAAGCAGCGGTGTGACCACGCGCTTGCCGTTGATCCTGGTGACGAGCTTGTCGCCGTCGTAGGAATCCGTGGTGGGAAGAACCTTCTTCACCAGGGTGACGATCTTGCTGTCGCGTTCCTCCTCGACCTCTTTCTCGTGCCCGTGGTCCCGGACCAGCGTGTACGCGGTGTAGATGAGGAACGCGCCGAACAGGTAGAACACCCAGCTGTAAGTGTTGATGGCCGCCGCGCCGACGGCAATGAAGATGCCGCGCATCACCAACGCCATGACGATACCGATCAGAAGTACCTTCTGCTGGAACTCCCGCGGCACGGAGAACGTCGCCATGATGATCACGAAGACGAAGAGGTTGTCGACCGACAGCGCTTTCTCGGTGACGTAACCCGCGAAGTATTCCCCGCCGTACTGGCTGCCCCAGAGCCACATCACGATCAATCCGAACAGGATCGCGATGGCGATGTACACCGTCGACCAGAAGGCCGACTCCCGGAAGCTCGGGGCGTGCGGGGTGCGCACGTGGGCGAAGAAGTCGAAGACGAACAGTCCGAGAATCACCACACAGGTGATGACCCAGACCAGCGGCGAGACATGCATGTAGACAGACCTCCGGTAGACCTCGTTGGGTACCGGAGGTCTCTCCCGCCGAGTCGGACCGAGGTCCGACCGACTGGCAGCCCCGGATCGGCAATGGTGCCGATCGTGCTGACGATGCTGCCACAGAGGTGGGGATACTCCCCTCCAAGTCGCTGACCATTCAACCACATCGCGCCGGAATCGCACATTTCGGACACTGCGTCCGCACTACTCGTCGGACGGGGCCTCGTTCGGATCTCCACCGCGGATCGACCACAACAGGCCGTCCAATTCATCGGGCTTGATCAGAACCTCACGTGCCTTGGAGCCTTCGCTGGGTCCGACGACACCCCGAGTCTCCATCAGGTCCATCAAGCGGCCGGCCTTCGCGAACCCGACACGCAGTTTGCGCTGCAGCATCGACGTGGAACCGAACTGGCTGGACACGACGAGTTCGACGGCCTGCAGCAGCACGTCCATATCGTCGCCGATATCGGGGTCGACATCCTTCTTCTCCCCGACCTTCGCCGCCGTGACACCCTCGGTGTACTCCGGCTCCGCCTGGTTCTTACTGAAATCGACCACCGCCGAGATCTCTTCGTCGGTGATGAAGGCGCCCTGAAGACGGGTCGGCTTGCCCGCACCCATCGGGAGGAACAACCCGTCGCCCATACCGATCAACTTCTCGGCACCGGGCTGATCCAGGATGACTCGGGAGTCGGTGAGCGAGGACGTCGCGAAGGCGAGCCGCGAGGGCACATTGGTCTTGATCAACCCGGTTACGACGTCCACCGACGGCCGCTGCGTGGCCAGCACGAGGTGGATGCCGGCTGCACGCGCCTTCTGGGTGATGCGCACGATCGCTTCCTCGACATCGCGCGGTGCGGTCATCATGAGGTCCGCCAGCTCGTCGACGATGGCGAGAATGTACGGATACGGACGGTAGACCCGTTCACTTCCGAGTGGGGCAGTGATTTCCCCGGACTTCACCTTGGAGTTGAAGTCGTCGATGTGGCGCACCCGATTGGCCTGCATGTCCTGGTAACGCTGTTCCATCTCTTCCACCAGCCAGGCCAGCGCGGCAGCGGCCTTCTTGGGCTGGGTGATGATGGGCGTGATGAGGTGCGGAATGCCCTCGTACGGCGTCAGTTCGACCATCTTGGGGTCGATGAGGATCATCCGAACCTCGTCGGGCGTCGCGCGCGAGAGCAGCGACACCAGCATCGAGTTGACGAAGCTGGACTTACCGGAGCCGGTCGACCCTGCCACGAGCAGATGCGGCATCTTGGCCAGGTTCGCGCTGACGAAGTGGCCCTCGATGTCCTTACCGAGACCGATCACCAGCGGATGATGGTCCTTCCGCGTCGAGGGCGCGGTGAGGACGTCTGCCAGGCGCACCATCTCACGGTCTGAGTTGGGCACCTCGATACCGACGGCGGACTTTCCGGGGATCGGCGCCAACAGGCGCACGTTGTCGGTGGCGACGGCATACGCGATATTGCGGGCCAGAGCGGTGATCTTCTCGACCTTGACGCCGGGACCGAGTTCCACCTCGTACCGGGTGACGGTGGGGCCCCGGGTGAACCCGGTGACCGCGGCGTCGATCTTGAACTGATCGAGGACCTCGGTGATCGCCTCGATCATCGCGTCGTTGGCCGAACTGCGCTTCTTCGGTGGGTCACCGTCGATCAGCAGCGACGTCGGAGGCAGCGTGTAGTCACCCTCCACAACCCGATCGGTCACGAACTTGTCGACCTCCGGCAGCGGCGGCTCCGGTTCGGGTTCCGGCTTCGGCGTCACCACCGGCTTGGTCTTGGGGCGAGCGGGTTTCGGCGTCGGAACAGGTGGCGGCGGCACCGGCTCCGCCGCGGTCTCGGCCTCCCAGAGTCCAAGCACTTCCGTCTTCGCCGTGTCGCTCACGGTGTATTCGTCGGTGGGATAGTTGTCGGCCGGTGCGCCCTTCGGTCCGGACGCGTAGTCGTCCACCGGGTAGCCGTCGGCGTCGAACAGCGTGGGGTCGTATTCGCCGTCCTCGTAGTACTCGCTGTCGTAGTCGGCGTAGTGGTCGCGGCCGAAGGAAGTGCCGAAGTACGCCTGCAGCTTGCCGGGGACTTCGCGCACCGTGGTCCCGGTGACCAACAGGACGCCGAAGAGCGCCGCCATGAGCAGCAAAGGAGCGGACAACCACACGGTCAGCCCGTCCGTCAACGGGCCGCCCGCCGCATAGCCGACGAAACCCGCACCCTGCGCCCGGCCGTCGGCGTCGGTGGGGGCGCCACTCGCGATGTGCCAGAGACCCAGTGCGGGCAACCCCACCAACAGCGACCCGAGCACCAGTCGCGGCCGGATCTCCGGCTTCGGCTCCGTTCGCATCAGTACAACGGCAATGCCGACGCCGATCACGGGCAACACCGCCGAGGCGCCGCCGAATACCGCCCGGACACCGGTTTCGATCCACTCCCCCACAGGACCGCCCGCGGAGAACCAGATGCCTCCGGCGATGACGACACTCATCGCGATCAGGCCGAGCGCAATTCCGTCGCGCCGATGTCCTTGTTCGATCTCGGCAGCCTTGCCGACGGTGCGGGTGGTTGCCCCGACACCCTTGGCCACCAGCGACCATCCGGCGCCGATGCCGCGGCCCACCGACTTCAACGGGCTCGCGCCGGACGCCTTCTTCGCCGCCGGCTTTCTCCCACCGCCGCGGGCGGCACCACCACGCGGCGAGGTGGCCTTACGCGGAGTGCTGACAGTGCGGGTCGTCCGCGACTTCGGCTTGGACGCAGACGAGGCACCCCGCACGCCCGTCCTTGCCGTGGACGTCGTCGTGCTCGAACCGCGGGCGCTCGCCTTACCTGCCATGGTTCTCAGATTAGTCGCTGCGGCACCTTCCGGACCATCCGCAACACCCGTAACAGCCGTCGACCTGTGCCGAGCGCCTCAGAAGCCACGGTCCAGTGACATGATCGCGGCGACATCCTCGGCGTCGCCCGCGGCTTCGATCCGCACGGCGTCTCTCCCGAACGCATGCAGGGCCAATTCGGCCGGTTCACCTCGGAGAACGACCTGTCGGGGCCCGGCGTTGCGCACCGTCGCCTGCTCACCCGATGGACGTTCGAGCACCACCGTGACAGGCGCGCGGCGATAGCCGAGCTTTCCCACCTTGCGTGCCAGACCCCACAGGGCGTCCTGGCGCGCTGTCGGGAGAATCCGCGGCTCCCACCCTTCGTGGGCACGGCGCACGTCCTCGTGGTGGACGAACATCTCGCCCAGGTTCACCTGAGCGTCGACCCAGTACATCGGCGACCACCGCGGAGGACCGGTCCGGACCTCGTCGAGCAACCGGCTCCACGAGCGCGTCGCCGTCTCGTTCTGGACCCGCTCGGTGTAACCGGCGAGACGGCTGACGAGGATTCCCGGGGCCGCGTCGAGCCGCCGTTCACGGACGACGAGGTGGGCCGCGAGATCCCGGTTGGTCCAGTCCCCGCAGAGGGTGGGCGCATCCGGGCCGAACTCGGCCATCGAGTCGACCAGGGCAAGGCGTTCATCTCGGGCGAAGGTCACCCGAACGAATCTACCTGCCGCGGTACTATTTGCCGTCGAACGACGGCACCGCGATCACGGTGGGCACGATCATCGGCCGGCGACGGTACTTGTCCGCAACCCACTTACCCACTACCCGTCGTATCGCCTGAGCAATCCGATGCGCGTCGTTGATGCCCTCCGTGGCCAGGCGCGCGAGTTCGGCCTCGACCAGCTGGGCGGCATCCTTGAGGGCGGTCGGGTCGTCGGAGAATCCGCGCCCGGACACCTCCGGGGTGCTGACGGCGCGGCCGGTGTGGTCGTCGATCACCACGTTGATCGCAATGAACCCGCCCTCCCCGAGAACCAATCGATCCGACAGCGTGGAGTCGCCGACATCACCGACGGACAGTCCGTCGACGTAGACGTGTCCGACCGGCACCTGCCCGACGATTTCGGCGAGACCGTCCACCATGTCGACCACTACGCCGTCCTCGGCGAGCACGATGCGTTCTTCCGGAACGCCGGTGGCCTTGGCCAGCGCGGCGTTGGCGCGCAGGTGCCGCCATTCGCCGTGCACCGGCATGGCGTTGGTGGGCCGGACCGCGTTGTACAGGTAGAGCAGTTCACCCGCCGACGCGTGACCGGAGACGTGCACCTTGGCGCTCTGCTGCGTGACCACGGTGGCGCCGCGCTTGGCGAGACCGTTCACCACCGCGAAGACAGAGTTCTCGTTACCCGGAATCAATGACGAGGCGAGGACCACCAGGTCGTTGGCCCGGACATTGATCTGCCGGTGTTCACCCCGCGCCATCCGCGACAACGCCGACAGCGGTTCACCCTGCGAGCCGGTGGAGATGAGAACGAGGCGATCGTCGGGCAGGTTCGCCGCGGTGTCGATGTCGACCACCAGACCGTCGGGCACGCTCAGGTAGCCGAGATCCTGTGCGATCTGCATGTTGCGGACCATGGACCGGCCCACGAACGCAACCCGGCGGTTGTAGCGGTGCGCCACGTCGACGACCTGCTGGATGCGGTGGACGTGGCTGGCGAACGACGCCACGATCACACGTTGCTTCGCCTTACCGATGACGTTGTCGAGCACGCCGCCGATCTCACGTTCCGGTGTGACGAATCCCGGCACCTCGGCGTTGGTCGAGTCGACCAGGAACAGGTCCACGCCTTCGTCGCCGAGACGCGAGAAGCCGGCGAGGTCGGTGAGCCTGCCGTCGAGCGGAAGCTGGTCGAGTTTGATGTCACCGGTGTGCAGCACGACTCCGGCGTCCGTCCTGATGGCGACCGCGATCGCGTCCGGGATGGAGTGGTTGACCGCGAAGTACTCACACTCGAACGGGCCGTGTGCCGTGCGCTGGCCTTCCGTCACCTCGACGAGGTTGGGTCGCTGACGATGTTCCCGGCATTTGGCTGCGACGAGCGCGAGCGTGAACCGGGAGCCGATGACCGGCAGATCCGGCCGCAGGCGGAGCAGGAACGGGATCGCGCCGATGTGATCCTCGTGACCGTGGGTGAGGACGACGGCCTCGACATCGGCCATGCGATCCTCGATGTGCCGGAAGTCCGGCAGGATCAGATCGACACCAGGCTGCTGATCCTCGGGAAACAGCACGCCGCAGTCGACGATGAGCAGTTTGCCCTGGTGCTCGAAGACCGTCATGTTCCGGCCGATTTCACCGATGCCCCCGAGGGCGACCACGCGCAGTCCCTTGAAGGGCGCCTTGGGCGGTGCACCGAGCCGCGCGGTCGGATCGGGAGTTGCCGCCCGGTTGTCCGGACGCTTGTTGCCGTTGCCACTGCGACGAGGGCGCGAGGGCGACTTGCCGGTGGCGCCCGTCTTGGTGGATGCGGCCTTCACCGGCGCGGACTTCGCCTGCTTCGGCGCAGTGGGGGTCTCCGCGAGCGGGGGTTCGGATTTCGGTTGCTCCATCGCCGGCGCCGACGGCTCGGACACGGGAGGTGCTGTGGGCTGCTCGGCCGGGCTGGGAGACGGCGGTCCAGCCTGGCGACTTGCGCTGCGACGACGGGGGGGACGGGTCATGCGAGTACCCCCGCAGCGTGAAGGTCGGCGGCCAGGAGATCGAGCTGATCGTGGGTGGGTGCCACTTGAGGGAGCCTGGGTTCGCCCACGTCGAGACCTATCAATCGCAATCCTGCCTTTGACGCACTGACGCCGCCCAACCGCGCAACGGATCGGATGACCGGGATCAGGCTGAGGTTGATGGCACGCGCCCGGGCGATATCGCCGGCCGCGAATGCCGTGTGGAGTTCACGCAGCCGGGACGGCACGAGGTGCCCGATCACGCTGACGAAACCGGTGGCGCCGACCGCCAACCACGGCAGGTTCAGCGGATCATCGCCCGAGTAGAAGAGGAGGTCGGTGGTTCCGATCAATTCGGCGCCGGCGTTCAAGTCGCCCTTCGCGTCCTTGACCGCCACGATGCGCGGATGCTCGGCGAGGCGGCGGATCGTCTCGGTCTCGATGGGGACGACGGAGCGCGGCGGAATGTCGTAGAGCATCACCGGAAGGTCGGTGGCATCTGCGACGGCAGTGAAGTGGGCGTACAGACCCGCCTGCGGCGGACGCGAGTAGTACGGGGTGACGACGAGGAGTCCCTGCGCCCCGGCGCGGGCGGCGTCGCGCGCAAGCTCGACACTGTGGGCAGTGTCGTTACTTCCTGCGCCTGCGATGATCTTCGCCCGGTCGCCGACGGCGTCGATGACGGCGCGGAGCAGCTCGAGCTTCTCGTTCTCCGTGGTCGTCGGCGACTCACCGGTGGTACCGGCGAGCACGAGAGCGTCGCATCCATTGTCGACGAGGTACGCCGCGAGGCGGACACCCGCGTCGACGTCCAGCTTTCCGTCGGAGGTGAACGGCGTCACCATCGCAGTGGAAACGGTGCCGAACGGACGCTCGACGTGAGAAGCGGAATCACCGTAGGTCATGGTCAGAAGGCTACCCGGTGGCCCAGGTACTTTCGCACACCACTCACAGGTCGGCGGAAAACGTGCTCGTCGCCACTTCCGATCCGTCTCCCCAGTCGACGATCTCGAAGTCGCCGAACACATTAGGTGCCGCCTTCTGCAACTGCCTGAGGCATTCGACAGCAAGTCGCCGAATCTCGACGTCGGCGTGCTCGGTAGCCCGCATGGACACGAAGTGACGCCACGCGCGGTAGTTGCCGGTGACCACTACCCGGGTCTCGGTCGCGTTGGGCAGTACGGCGCGGGCGGCCTGGCGGGCCTCCTTGTTCCGCACGGGAAGGCTCGAGGTCTCCGCAAGCTTGGCTTCGAGTGCTTCGAGCAGCTCGCCGTATGCCGCCCGGCTCGCGTCCGTCGCTGTGGCGAAGAGCGCCTCGAGTTCGGGATCACCGGCGATCGCGGGCGGCACGACCACGTTGGAGTCGTTCTCCCGCACGAACCGCTGCGACAACTGCGAGTAGGAGAAATGCCGGTGCCGAATCAGCTCGTGAGTGCACGAGCGGGAGATTCCGGTGATGTAAAAGGTGACGCTGCCGTGTTCCAGGACGGATTCGTGCCCGACTTCCAGGAGGTGGCGGAGATACCCGGCGTTGGTCGCCGTGCGGGGATTCGGCTTCGACCAGCTCTGATAGCAGGCGCGCCCCGCGAACTCGGCCAGCGCCTCCCCGCCGTCGGCGTCCGTCTCCCACGGGATGTCCTCCGGTGGAAAGAACTCCGTCTTCGCGACGAGCTGCACCCTGAGCGACACCGTCTGCGGCACTGCCTGATCCTCCTACCGGACCCGAAAACGGATCCATTCCTGATGCATAAACCCTAGTTGCGCCGTGATTCGGGCTCCGTGCGGGTGGGGCGCCCGTGCGGCAGTCGCTGCCACCCCTCCACCGTCACCCTTGACCGACGTCACAGATGACGTCATGCTGACGTCATGAACCTCGACAGTTACGTCGCCCGGCTGCGCGACGACCTCACGGCAGCCGCAGCCCTCGGCGACGACCGGACCCGGGACACCGCGGCGGCGCTCGCGGCAGCCGTCGAACCGGCGACCCGGCTCCTCCTGCTGTCCGCACTCACCGAATTCGCTGGTGAGGTGTCTACTTCCCTCGAGAGCCAAACCGTGAAGGTGCGACTGGAAGGTACCGAGGTCGGGGTCGACATTGCCCGCACCACCGCAACCGCCGCAGGAGCCGAGGACAAGAACACCACCACCGCCGAAGACATCAGCGCCGCCTTCGATGACGCCACAGGTGACATCAGCCGCGTCACTCTGCGGCTGATGGATCAGATCAAGTCGAAGGCAGAGGAGGCTGCGTCACAGAACGGAGTGTCGCTGAACTCGTGGGTGTCCCAGGCAGTGCAGGGCGCCCTCAAAGACCATATGCGCCGGAACCTCGGCAACAATTTCTGAAGCGGCGCCGCACTCCCTCCACTGTCCCGGCACCGACGGTGTTCTAATTACGTCGCAACAGCCACACGGTGAGAGTCGCCACGGGCTCGAAGGAGCGAAAAATATGGCCGTTTCCGGCGTCAAAGAGTTCGACATCAAGGCCGATCCGGCCACGGTGATGGCCGCGATCGCCGCGGTGGATCGGCTGCCCGAGTGGTCGTCTGCTCACAAGTCGGTGACCATCGAAAGCACCCACGACGACGGCCGCCCCCACCGTGTTCGGATGAACGTCTCCATTCTCGGCATCAGCGACGAGCAGGTGGTCGACTACACCTTCGAGGGTGACGACACCGTGTCGTGGCACCTCGTCGAGAGCGGTCAGCAAAATGCGCAGGACGGTTCGTATGTTCTGACCGAATCAGGCTCCGGTACCAAGGTGACTTTCGAGCTGACGGTCGATCCCAAGATCCCGTTGCCCGGCTTCCTCGTGAAGAAGGCGCAGAAAACTGCACTCGAGACGGCTAGCAAGGGTCTCACCAAGTTCGTCGAAAGCCTGTAGGGATCACACTTCTCGTGGTCGCTTCGCCGCGGCCGCGAGAAGTGGGGCGAGATCTCCACGTTTGTCTACCGTGACTTCGCCCAACTCGAGCCACTCCGCCATCCGGTACAGCTCGGACAGCAGTGGCTCCACCACTCGCTCGGGACGCGCTCCCGCTTCGACGAAGGCCGACCGCACCTCGAGCGCTCCCCTCGCCCGGTCGGCTTTCACATCGACTCGGGCTACCAACTCGCCGTCGAGTAGGAACGGAAAGACGTAGTATCCGTGCACCCGCTTGTGCGCGGGAGTGTAGATCTCGAGGCGATACCGGAAGTCGAACATCCGCTCCGTCCGCGGTCGGAAAAATACAAGCGGATCGAACGGACACAACAACGCAGCGCCCTCTACCCGCCGCGGCGTCCGGACGTCGCGATGCATGTACGCCGGAACGTCCCAGCCTCGCACGGTGACGGTGTGGAGCACACCGTCCTCGACGAGGTCCTCGACTGCGGGCTTGATCTGCGCCGGCGACAGCCGGTAGTAGTCGCGCAGGTCCGACTCCGTCGCTACTCCCAGTGCCCGTGCGGACCGGCCGACGAGTCGCCGAATCGACTCCTCCTCCAAATACTCCTGCGCGAGAATGCTTTCGGGCAGCACTCGGTCGGTGAGATCGTAGTGACGGGTGAACGCGACTCGTTTGTCGACCGCGAGGGCCCCGGCGGCGAACAACTGCTCGCATACGACCTTGGTGTCGCTGCGATCCCACCACGGCCCTTTGCGATCGGGCCGGTCGACCTCGAGGTGCTTCTCCACGTCGCGGGCGCTGCTGGGTCCCGCCGCCCGGATCACGTCGAGCACATCGGCGGCGAGGGTGGGATTGCGGTCGAGTATCCGGGCCTCGCCTGCCCACCTGCCATGCCGGTAGCGGTGCATACGCCACCGGAACAACGGCCAGTCCTCGACCGGGATGAATGCCGCCTCGTGCGCCCAATACTCCGCGAGCATGCGCGGCGTGCGGGCACGGTGCGACCACGCCGCCGAGTCGAGCATTCCCCGGTCGTACACGCCGATTCTGCTGAACAGCGGAACGTAGTGGGCCCGAGCCGCCACCGACACCGAATCGATCTGGAACAACCGGATCCGGTCGAGAACCGAGCGGATATGCCGTCGGGTAGGGATACCCGTCGGCCTGGCATCGGCAAATCCCTGCGCCCACAGTGCCGACTTCCTGGCCGCGGCGGCGGTCATCTCACGCATGACCGCATCCTGTCACCAGGTACCGACAGTATGAGGCAGGATCGCGGATTGAAACGGCCCAGCGGGCGTCAGATGCCCTCGGCGAGAACCACTGCCACCGTCGCACCGAGTTCGTAACAGCGCTCACGTGCGGCCGCGTCGACCGCACCGGTGAGTTCGAGCGCTTCGGCGGCCTGCGTGAGTGCGAGGCCGGTCACGATCTTCTGTACCGACGTGACCGCGCCGGCGGTGTCGTTGTTGCCGTGTACCCACAGACCGTAGGGGCGGCCCGCGACCGCGTCGAGACAGGGGTAGTACACGGTGTCGAAGAAGTGCTTGAGCGCTCCCGACATGTAACCGAAGTTGGCGGACGTCCCGAACAGGAAGCCGTCGGCGGCGAGGACGTCGGGCACGGTGGCGCCGAGCGCGGGTATCGACCGCACCTCGACGCCCTCGATGTCGGGGTCCCGGGCACCCTTCAGCACCGCTTCGAGGCACTCGCGCGTGACCGGCGACGGGGTGTGGTGGACGACGAGGAGTGATGGCACAGTCGTCAGCGTACGACCGGTTCCGGCACTACTGTCCCGCCCCGCTCTCACGTTCGAGACGTTCGAGTTCCACGGCTCGCTTCATCGTCTCCCGGGCGCGGCCGCGGTCGCCGGCGTAGTCGTAGGCGCGGGCGAGCCGGTACGAGCTCCGCCAGTTGTCGGGGTCCGCCTCCCATTCCGCCTTGACCTGCTCGAAGAGGGCGTCGGCAGCGTCGCGGTCTATTCGTCCGGACGGACGCTTCGGCAGATTCGTGACGTCCAGTTCGAGACCCTCGTCGCCGATGCGACGGGCGAGTTGCTGATGTTGCAGGCCGGCCCGGAGTGTCGCGTAGACGATCCACGCACCGAGGAACGGAAGGATGAGAACGCCGATGCCGAGCCCGACCGCGGCGGCCCCGCCGTCCTGGATCAGGGCGATCCCGCGCTGACCGAGCAACACGAAGTAGAACACGAGCGCGGCGACGAGCAATGCGATCGTGACGACCGTCTTGGTCGACTCGTTACTCTTCACAGGTCGAGAAGCGGGTCGATACCCACGGTGAGGCCGGGGCGGGACGCGATCTGCCGCACCCCGAGGAGTACGCCGGGAGCGAAGGAATTGCGGTCGATCGAGTCGTGCCGGATGGTCAGCGTCTCCCCCTGTGTTCCCAGGATGACCTCCTGATGCGCGACGAGCCCGGCGAGCCGGACGGAGTGCACCCGGACACCGTCCACGTCGGCGCCGCGGGCACCGTCGAGTTCGGTGGTGGTGGCGTCCGGACTGGGGCCGAGGCCCGCCTTGCGGCGCGCCTCGGAGATGAGCGCCGCGGTCCGGTAGGCGGTGCCGGACGGTGCGTCCGCCTTGTTGGGGTGATGCAGTTCGATGACCTCGACGGAGTCGAAGAAGCGCGCGGCGGCCTCGGCGAACCGCATCGACAGAACGGCTCCGATTGCAAAGTTGGGAGCGATGAGGACCCCCACCGACGGCTGATCGGCCAGCCACGACCGCACCGTGTCGAGGCGGGTGTCATCGAAGCCCGTGGTCCCCACCACTGCGTGAATGCCATTGGCAACGAGGAAGTTCAGGTTGTCCATCACCACATCGGGGTGCGTGAAGTCGACGACAACCTGGGTTCCGGACTCGGTGAACGACTCCAACCGGTCGCCGTGATCGACCTCCGCCACGAGCTCGAGGTCCGACGCCTGCTCCACCGCCTCGCAGATCGCTCGGCCGACCTTGCCCTTGGCTCCGAGAACTCCGACCCTGATGGGTGCTGCTGCGCTCACTTCTCCACGCTCCGTCCAGTCACATCGATTCGCCCGAAAGCCTACGCAACCACCGGGCGACGGACGAAGTGCAGGGGCCGACCGGGAGATCTTCCTCTCCTCACCCGTAGCTTCCACACCCGTAGCCGGGTGCGATCAATCGAAGACGATGATCTGGCGGATCGCGCGGCCCTCGGCGAGTTGGTCCATGCCGTGGTTGATCTGGTCGAGTGAGATGCGGGACGAAATCAGCTTCTCCACGGGCAGCTTTCCCGAACGCCACAGATCCTCGTAGACGGGGATGTCCCGAGCGGGAACAGCCGATCCGAGGTAGCTGCCGATGATTGTGCGGGCCTCGGCCACCAGGGCCAACGGCGAAATCGACGAGCGCGCCTGTGGGGACGGCAGACCGACGGTGATGGTTTTTCCGCCGGGGGCGGTGGCGGACACGGCCGATTCGAAGGCTCGCGCATTGCCGGCGGCCTCGATCACGATGGGCGCCCGTATGCCGGCCTGGACCAGTTCGGCAGGCGTGTATACCGCCGACGCACCCAGTTCGAGTGCGGCCTGGAGCTTTTCCGGCACCGAGTCGACCCCGATGACCTCGCCCGCACCCCGCGAGACCGCGGTGAGAATCGCTGCCATTCCGACCCCACCGAGGCCGACCACCATGACGGCCTGACCGGGGCGCGGATTGCCGGCATTGAGAACGGCGCCGCCTCCGGTGAGAACAGCGCATCCGAGTACCGCGGCCACATCGGCGGGCACGTCGTCACCGACAGGAACGACAGAACGGCGGTTGACCACCGCATGCGTGGCGAAACCGGACACTCCGAGGTGGTGGTGCACCGACTCGTCGCCCCGATGCAGACGCGAGCCGCCGTCGAGCAGGGTTCCGTCGTTGTTGGCTTTCGTACCCGGCACGCACGGCATCTGGCCGTCGGTCGCGCAGCCCTCGCACTGGCCACAGCGCGGTAGGAACGTCATCACGACCCGTCGTCCGACGCTGAGGTCGTCCACGCCCGCGCCGAGTTGCTCGACACGCCCGGCTGCCTCATGACCGAGCAACATCGGAACCGGCCGGACCCGATTGCCGTCGACGACGGACAAGTCCGAATGGCACAGTCCCGCAGCCTCGATCCGGACCAGAATTTCACCCGGACCCGGCTCGTCCAGTTCGAGTTCGGCGATAGAGATGGGCGCGGACTCCGCGAAGGGTCGTGTTCGGCCGATCTCTTCGAGCACTGCTCCACGAATCTTCATCTCGCACGCCTCCTGTGGTCGGGGGTAGCTCGTTACCGGACGATGCCGCGCACCGACGCGGGCAGGTCACGTTTGCGCCGATACGGCCCTACGACGGCGGCGCCGAAGGGGCGCTGCAACAGCACCCTCGCCACGTCGCGAACCTCGTCGGTGGTAACCGCATCGATCTTCGCCAAGGTTTCGGCGATGCTGCGATGGTTGCCGTAGTTCAGTTCGCTCTTGCCGATGCGGTGCATCCGCGATCCCGAATCCTCCAGGCCGAGGACCAGACCCCCGCGCAGAGACCCCTTCGCGCGGGCAGTTTCGGCGTCTGTGATCCCGTCGGCGGCGACGGTGGACAGCACCTCTCGGATGACCGTGGCGACCTCGCCGAGGTTCTCGGGCTGGCAGCCCGCATAGACCGAGAACGCACCGGTGTCGGCGAACGTATCGACGCCGGAGTACACGGAATACGCGAGCCCACGGATTTCGCGCACCTCTTGGAAGAGACGGGAACTGAGCCCGCCCCCGACGGCGGCATTGAGCACCGACAGTGCCCACCGATGCGACTCGTGCCTGCCGAACGCCCGAACGCCGAGGGAGAGATGGACCTGTTCGCTGTCGCGGTTGGTGAGGCTCAGCGTCGGCGTTGTGCGCAGCCGCAACGCACCGGCGCGGCGAGGCGCGGGCTCGGCCGCTTCCTCGAGATGACCGGCGAACGCCCGGCGCACCATCTCCACCGTGTGCTCGTGGTCGACGTTCCCGGCCGCCGCCACCACCATCCGCGGCGGCGTGTACCGGCGAACGTGGAACGAATGCAGCTGGGTGCGAGTCATCGATTCGATCGACTCGACACTGCCGATCACGGGACGGCCGACGGGGTGGTCGCCGTACAGGGCCGTCAGGAAGGCATCGCCGAGCAAGTCTTCGGGATCGTCGTCACGCATCGCGATTTCCTCGAGGACCACCTGGCGCTCCACGTCGACATCCGAGGAACGGCAGCGGCCTCGAAGCACCACATCGCTTACCAGGTCGACTGCCAGGGGCAGATCCTCATCCAGCACGTGCGCGTAGAAGCAGGTGTGTTCCTTCGAGGTGAAGGCATTGAGTTCGCCTCCCACACCGTCCATCACCTGGGCGATGTCGAGGGCACTGCGTGACGGAGTGGCCTTGAAAAGCAAATGCTCGAGGAAGTGCGCGGCTCCCGCTACCGTGGGTTGCTCATCACGGGATCCCACACCGACCCACACACCGACGGATGCTGATCGCACGCCGGGGACGTATTCGGTGACAACCCGGAGACCGCCGGGAAGCACAGTGCGCTCGACACCGGGATCCGGTTCACGCAGGGTCGACGCTGCAGTGGGGGCCGCGACGCGGCGGCGATCGATCTTGGCCATGTAGTGGTTCAGCGGTCCTCGAAAACTGGGCGACGTCGAACGGCAAACTTTACACGGAGACACCGACCGACCCGTTTCCGCCTCCGGCGGGATCACTCGTCGAAGCTACCTGGGCGTAAACCGGCTCTCGACCCCACATCCGTGGCGGCCAGTACGACGATCCGCTCGGTTCGCTGCCCAGGGAGAATCATTCCCCGCTCTTCCAGCATCCGCGCGCGGCCGGCGAGTGCTGGGCCGAACGGAACTTGTTCCGAGGCCACGACCTCGACCCGCAGCCCCCGCTCCTCGAGCATGGTTCGCGACTTCTCCACACCGTTCAGAACAGACTGGACGAGGAGAAGAGTGCCGCCCGGAGCAAGGAGATCCGGGACCGCGACGCAGAGGCGGTCGAGGACGGCGCGCCCGTCGATTCCCGCATCCCAGGCCAGCCCGAGAACGCGCCCGCGACCGCGACCGCGAACAGAGTCGTCCGACGCCGGCGAGTACGGCGGATTCGCCACCACCACATCGAAGCGCAGCGTCCGCACCGGGTCGACGAGATCGCCCCGGACCACCCGCACGGTCCGGCGATTCAGCTTGGAATTGAGCCAAGTGCTGATCACGGCGCGGCGAGACACGTCGACGGCGGTGACCCATCCCGCGCCACCTTCACAGGCGGCCACACTCAATGCGCCGGTGCCGCAGCATAAATCGAGCACACGCGTTCCCGGCCCGAGCTCTCGTCCGGCAAGTACCTCGGCGAGCAACCAGGTGTCCCGCTGAGGCCGATAAACCCCGGGCAGGCGAAACAACATGACCGGCTCCCTCCCACGCCGTTGATGACCAGAGTGGGAGGGACCCACAGTTACATGCAACTCGACTGGCCGCATTTCATCCGGTGTTCACGTCGGATCCCGTCCGAGCCGGCTGAAGACGTCGCGAATCGGGTATATGACGGGGGTGCCCCGTTCCTATTCCGCCGATTCTCGCGCGCCGGCCGACGCGATATGGTCCCTGCTGTCACGGCCGTCACGGTGGCCAGAGTGGGCTCCGCACATTCGCGGTGCCTGGGCTCTGGGATCTCCGGAGGTGCGGCGCGGGCGCTGCGGGGCAGCACGGGTGCTGTGGTTGATTCCGGTTCCGGTGGTCATCTCCGCCAAGACGCCCGGACGGTCCTGGACCTGGCGGGTGGGTCCCATGGACCTCGAGCACTCCGTCGAACCCCTCGGTTCCGGCTCGCGAATCACGATGACGCTGTCGGCGCCCGGGCCGGTGGAGCCGGTGCTGGCCGCCACCTACGGGCCGATCATCGCCCTTCTCGTTCGGCGACTCGCCCGCGTCGCCGGCGCGGCACCCGCCACCTGACAGTGGTCCCGAATACGCGAGCGGCCCCGCACGAGTAACGTGCGGGGCCGCTCGGCAGGAGCCGAGAGAGACCTACTTCTCGGCTGCCTGCTCTTCGTCCTGCTCGGTGGCCGGCGCAGCGCCGTCCTCCTCGACCGGGATCAGCGAGATCTTGCCGCGGTTGTCGATGTCGGCGATCTCGACCCTCAACTTGGAGCCGACGCTCACGACGTCCTCGACCTTGGCAATGCGCTTGCCGGAGCCCAGCTTCGAGATGTGCACCAGCCCGTCGCGGCCGGGGAGGAGCGACACGAACGCACCGAAGGCGGTGGTCTTGACGACCGTGCCCAGGAAGCGCTCGCCGACCTTCGGCAGCTGCGGGTTGGCGATGGCGTTGATCATGTCGATCGCGGCCTGCGCGGACGGGCCGTCCGTCGCACCGACGAACACGGTGCCGTCATCTTCGATGGAGATGTTGGCGCCGGTCTGCTCGGTGATCGAGTTGATCATCTTGCCCTTGGGGCCGATGACCTCGCCGATCTTGTCGACGGGCACCTTGATGGCCGTCACGCGCGGAGCGAACGGGCTCATTTCGTCCGGAGTGTCGATGGCCTCGGCCATGACGTCGAGGATCGTCGCACGCGCATCCTTGGCCTGCGACAACGCGCCGGCGAGGACCTTCGACGGGATGCCGTCGAGCTTCGTGTCGAGCTGGAGGGCCGTCACGAAGTCCTTGGTGCCCGCGACCTTGAAGTCCATGTCACCGAAAGCGTCTTCGGCACCGAGGATGTCGGTGAGGGCCACGTAGCGGGTCTCCCCGTCGACCTGGTCGGACACCAGACCCATGGCGATACCGGCAACCGGAGCCTTCAGCGGCACACCGGCGTTGAGCAGCGCGAGCGTCGACGCACACACCGAACCCATCGAGGTGGAACCGTTGGAGCTGAGAGCCTCCGACACCTGGCGGATGGCGTAGGGGAACTCCTCGACGCTCGGCAGTACAGGCATGAGTGCCCGCTCGGCCAGCGCACCGTGTCCGATCTCGCGGCGCTTCGGCGAACCGACACGACCGGTCTCTCCGGTGGAGTACGGCGGGAAGTTGTAGTGGTGCATGTACCGCTTGGTGGTCTCGGGACCGAGGCTGTCGACCTGCTGCGCCATCTTCACCATGTCGAGGGTGGTGACGCCCAGGATCTGGGTTTCGCCACGCTCGAACAGCGCGGAACCGTGTGCCCGCGGCACGAGGGCGACCTCGGCGGAGAGCGAACGGATGTCCGTGATGCCACGACCGTCGATGCGGAACTGGTCGCGCAGGATGCGCTGACGTACCAGCTTCTTGGTCAGCGAACGGAACGCTGCGCCGAGTTCCTTCTCGCGTCCCTCGAACTTGGGTGCGACCTGCTCGAGCACCTCGACCTTGACCTCGTCGGTCTTGTCGTCGCGCTCCTGCTTGCCGGCAATGGTGAGTGCGGCACTCAGCTTTTCGGCGGCGGCCTCTTCGACCGCGGCGAACACGTCGTCCTGGTAGGCCGGGAAGACGGGGAACTCGCCGGTGGGCTTCGACGCCTTCGCCGCGAGCTGCTGCTGAGCGGTGCACAGCCGCGCGATGAACGGCTTGGCCGCCTCGAGGCCCTCGGCCACGATCGCCTCGGTCGGTGCCTGAGCGCCGTCCGCGATCAGGGAGATCACGTTGTCGGTGGCCTCCGCCTCGACCATCATGATCGCGACATCGGCGTCGTCACCGGAACCGGAGACGATGCGGCCGGCAACGACCATGTCGAAGACTGCGTTCTCGAGCTGCTCGACCGTCGGGAATGCCACCCACTGGCCGGCCTTGTTCTCAGCCGAGGTGATGAGCGCGACACGCACACCACCGACAGGACCGGAGAACGGCAGGCCGGCGATCTGGGTGGACGCCGACGCCGCGTTGATGGCGACCACGTCGTAGAGGTCCTGCGGGTTGAGGCTCATCACCGTGACGACGACCTGGATCTCGTTACGCAGGCCGTCGACGAACGACGGGCGCAGCGGACGGTCGATCAGGCGGCAGGTGAGGATGGCGTCCGTGGAGGGCCGGCCCTCACGGCGGAAGAACGAGCCGGGAATGCGACCGGCCGCGTACATCCGCTCCTCGACGTCCACCGTCAGGGGGAAGAAGTCGAAGTGCTCTTTGGGGTGCTTGCTGGCGCTGGTGGCCGACAGCAACATGGTCTCGTCGTCGAGATAGGCGACGACGGCGCCGGCGGCCTGCTGAGCGAGGCGGCCGGTCTCGAATCGAATGGTGCGGGTGCCGAAGGACCCGTTGTCGATCACGGCGGTGGATTCGAACACGCCCTCATCGATCTCTACTGCGGAGTTCTCTGTCATCTCTTCTTTTCACTTCCCTCTCGTCTTCGCCGTACCCGCGCGGGCGTTCTCACCCTCCTGGCGAGAACTGCGCACCTGAGGGACATCCCCCTCTCGAGATCTCGGGATGTCGCTGTGCGGAGGCGGCCGTCGATCGAAGTCCCCCGGACCGTGTCCGGACGACCACTACCGAAGACCGACACCACATTCTCGGGTGCATACGGTAGTGCTGCCCTACGGCAGCGAACGCCGATAGCCAGCGAAGCCCAGTCTAAGCAAGGCCACGCCGGCTACCGGAGTGATTGGCGATCGAATGATCGCCGTGCCACGAAACTCAGCGACGCAGGCCGAGACGCTCGATCAGCGAGCGGTAACGCTCGATGTCGACCTTCTGGACATACTTGAGCAGACGACGACGGCGTCCGACCAGCAGCAACAGGCCGCGGCGGGAGTGGTGGTCGTGCTTGTGCGTCTTGAGGTGTTCGGTGAGATCGACGATGCGCTTGGTGAGCATGGCCACCTGCGCCTCCGGCGAACCGGTGTCGGTCTCGTGCAGGCCGTACTCGCCCAGAACCTGCTTTTTCTGTTCGGTGGTCAATGCCACTGTTTTCACTCCTGGTAATGACGTTCGCGTGAAAGGATCGATATTCGACGCGGCCACCGCGAACCGCAGCGCACGCCAGCGGACTACTTTACCAGCTGAAATGCGGCTCGATTACGTTGCGCCGCCCGAGGCGGACAGGATTTCGCGCGACCGCTCCGCGTCGCGCCCCATCGCGACGATCAAATCGTCGACGGAGTCGAATTTTTCCATCCCGCGCAACCGCTCGACCAGGTCGACGGCGACGTGCTGGCCGTAGAGGTCGGCCTCACGATCGAGAACGAAGGCCTCCACCGTGCGGGTGCGGCCCGAGAACGTGGGGTTGGTGCCGATCGACACGGCCGCCATGTAGCGCTCCCCCGAGGTGACCGTACCCAGATCGACGCCGTGCCCGAGCACGGTGAACCAGGCCGCGTAGACCCCGTCCGCGGGGATGGCTGCGTACATCGGAGGCGCGACATTGGCCGTCGGATAACCGAGCTGACGCCCGCGACCGTCCCCGTGGACGACTACCCCCTCTACCCGGTGGGGCCTGCCCAGGGCCTCCGTCGCGGCGGCCATGTCACCGGCATCCACGCACGAACGGATGTAGGTGGAGGAGAAGGTGACGGCGTGCTCGGCGAGCAGCGTGACGCCGTCGACCGCGAACCCGAACCGGTCGCCGATCTGACGCAGCAGGTCGACGTTGCCGGCGGCCTTCTTGCCGAAGGTGAAGTTCTCACCGACGACGACCTCGGCCACGTGCAGACGCTCCACGAGAATTTCGTGGGCATACCGCTCCGGCGTCAGCTTCATGAATTCGGCGGTGAACGGCATGACGCAGAACACGTCGATCCCGAGGTCTTCCGCGAGTTCGGCGCGGCGGGCCAGCGTCGTCAACTGGGCGGGATGACTGCCCGGGCGAACCACTTCCATGGGATGTGGGTCGAAAGTCATGAGCACGCTGGGTATTCCACGCTTGCGTGCAGCCGATACCGCCCGGCTGATCAGTTGGGCGTGACCTCGGTGCACGCCATCGAATACGCCGATCGTGAGTACACAACGACCCCAGTCGGCAGGAACCTCGTCGAGACCACGCCATCTCAGCACGACTGGCAGCCTACGGTGCGGCGCGCCGATGTTCATCTCCGGACCGGCCGGTCCTCCGGGATCGTGTAGGCGGACGTGCCGTCACCTCGCCGTTCTTCCCCCGCGAGTCCCCCTTCGAGGTGTGTCGATGTGTCTGTCCGGTAAGACTTGCCTAAGCTCGGGGCGTGGCCGGAAACAAAAATGACCAGATCGCGACCGAGGACACGGCATCGGAGACCGGCTCCTTGTCGGCTGTGGCGCAGGACTACCTCAAGGTCATCTGGACGACCGGGGAGTGGTCGCAGGAGCGGGTGTCCACCAAGTTGTTGTCCGAGAAGATCGGCGTGTCGGCGTCCACCGTGTCGGAGGCCATCAGGAAGCTGTCCGATCAGGGGCTGGTCGATCACGCCCGCTACGGTTCCATCGCACTCACCGAGGCGGGCAGGGTGGCCGCCATCGGAATGGTCCGCCGCCACCGGCTCATCGAAACGTATCTGGTGCGCGAACTGGGGTACGGCTGGGACGAAGTCCACGACGAAGCGGAAATACTCGAGCACGCCGTGTCCGACCTCATGATCAACCGGATGGACGCCAAGCTGGGACACCCGGAGCGGGATCCCCACGGTGACCCCATCCCCTCGGTCGACGGTTCGGTTCCGACACCCCCGGCCCGCCAGCTGAGTCACTTCGCGAACGGCGAAAGCGGCCGGATCGCGCGGATCTCCGACTCGGACCCGGCCATGCTGCGCTATTTCGATTCGGTTGGAGTAGCACTGGATGTCGAAGTGACAGTGCTCGAGCGACGCGACTACGCGGGGACGGTGTCGGTGCGGCTCGACGCCGGTCCGGACTCCGTCGAACTGGGCAACCCGGCGGCCCAGGCCATCTGGCTGGTGTGAGCTATCTCAGCGTCGCCGGACGAACGACCATCACCGAACTGGCACGCTTGCCGCGCTCCTGCAGCAGTGCGATGGTGGAGCCGCCCGGGTCGATGGCGGCGTACACACCCTTGATTCCGATCGGCTCGAGCCACCGGCCCTGACTGATCGACTCGGCCTCCGCAGCATCGACGAGTCGATGCGGGAACGCGGTCTGCGCTGCCGCGTCGATGTCGAGGCTGACCGCCGGCTCCTCGGCCAACTGTTCGAGGGTGCGGGCATGGTCCAGTGTGAAGGGCCCGACTCGCGTTCGCCGCAACCTTGTCAGATGACCGCCCACCCCGAGCGCGGCGCCGAGATCGCGGGCGAGAGAACGAATGTAGGTGCCGGACGAACATTCCACCTCGACATCCAGATCGACGAACGTGCCCTCGTCGCGTCGCGCGACCACGTCGAAGCGGGACACCGTCACCGAGCGCGCCGCCAGTTCCACTTCCTCGCCCGCACGAATCCGGGCATGGGCGCGTTGCCCGTCGACCTTGATGGCACTGACGCTCGCAGGAACTTGCGAAATCTCGCCCGTGAGGAGCGCCACGTGCGCGGCGATCTCCTCGTCTCGCACAGCAGAAGCATCGGCCGACGCCAGAGTCTCGCCCTCGGCGTCGTCGGTGGCGGTCGACTGCCCCAACCGAATAGTCGCGGTGTACGCCTTCGTGGTCAACGCCAGAAGCCCGAGCATCTTCGTGGCCCGCTCCACGCCGAGGACGAGGACGCCCGTCGCCATGGGATCCAAAGTGCCCGCATGCCCGACCTTCCGGGTACCGAGGAGCTTGCGGCACCGCGCAACGACATCGTGGCTGGTGATCCCGGCGTCTTTGTCGACGATGAGCAGACCGGCACCGACGAGACCGGACGAAGGCTTTTCACGCGCAGGCACGTGTTCCGATTCTGCCAGCCCGGCAATCGGCACTCTCACTGCACCGCAATTGTCGTGATGATGAGGCCGTCCGACACCATCCAGCGTCCGTCGAACGACGCCAGCGGCGGCCCGTCGAGGGTCTCCCCCGAGATGAGCAGATTTGAATGAAAGGTGCCCGTGCCGCCGTCCGCGGCCTCGAAGGTGATGTGTGCGTCCTCGAAACCCAGCCATCTCCCGGTGAGCGGGAACCATGCCTTGTACGTCGCCTCCTTGGCACAGAACAGCAGCCGGTCCCAGTGCACCGAGTCGTCCGTCCCCGACAGCCACTTCCGTTCCACTTCGAGGCTCACCGCGTCGAGCACACCCTCGGGCAGAGCCTCGTGCGGCTCGGCGTCGATTCCGACGGACCGCACCTGCATCGCGTACCCGAGCACAGCGCCGCGGTAGCCGTCACAGTGCGTCAGACTTCCGACGACGCCGCGAGGCCACACCGGCGCGCCTTTCTCTCCCCGGAGAATCGGGGCAGGGTCCACACCCAGCTTCGCCATGGCCAGTCGCGCGCAATGCCGGGCGCTCGTGAATTCGCGGCGACGTTTCTCCACCGCCCGCCCGATCAGCGCCTCCTCCTGCGGATGCGGACGCAAACCCGGCGGGTCTTCGAAGAGTTCGGCAGACGCCACACCAGAGGGCAGGATCCTCTCGATCACAAAGTCCCCCTCGCCCGCATCTTCTCCACTTCCGCCTCCTGCTCGGGAGTCACCTTGAAATGACCGCCCCACTTGTTGAGCGTCCCCGGCGGATACTCCGGCACCGGCATGATCTGGCGGAGCAGTTTCTCCGGAAGGCCACGCCGCTGCCACTCCCTCGGATAGCCGAGAGAGACCTCTTCGAACCGCACGCCGTCGTAGTAGGTGGTACGCGGAATGTGCAAGTGCCCGTACACCGCACAGACAGCGTTGTACCGGGTATGCCAGTCCGCCGTCATCTCGGTGCCGCACCACAACGAGAATTCCGGGTACCACAGCACCTGGGTCGGCTCACGCACGAGGGGAAAGTGGTTGATCAGCACTGTCCGGGTGCCGGCGGGCAGCGCATCGAGGCGCTCCTTCGTCGTCTCCACGCGGTGACGGCACCACGCATCCCGGGTGCCGTACGGCTCGCTCGACAACAGGAACTCGTCTGTCGCCACCACGTTCTTCTCCCGCGCGATCGCGAGGCCCTCCTCCTTGTTGGCCGCTCCGGCGGGCAGAAACGTGTAGTCGTAGAGAAGGAACATCGGAACCAGCGTGACCGGGCCGTCCTCTGCCTCCCACACCGGGAACGGATCCTCGGGAGTGATGACGTCGATCTCGCGGCACATCGTGACCAGGTAGTCGTAGCGCGCGACACCGTGCATCTGGACCGGATCCTTGGCCGTCGTCCACAGCTCGTGATTGCCGGGCACCCAGATGACCTTGGCGAATCTGCTCCGAAGCAGCTTCAGGGCCCAGCGAATGTCGTCAGTCTTCTCGGAGACGTCACCCGCGACGATCAGCCAGTCCTCCGGGGAATCCGGGTAGATCTCCTCGGTGATCGGGCGATTTCCCCGGTGTCCGACATGGGTGTCGCTCACGGCCATCAACTTGGCTGCCACGTCCACTCCCCTTCCCGATCGTGTTTCCTTGTCGATCGCTCGTTGCACCGGTTCGCGTTTCACTCGGCGTCAGGACTCGGGGCGCCGGACCTGAAGGTCGGCACCGGTCACCGCCCAGCGGCCGGTGCCGACGCGCCAGACAACCGCGAGCATCCGAAGCACTATGAACACGGTCAACCCCGTCCAGATTCCCACCAGACCCCAGTCGCGGAGCATCGACAGCCAGATCAAGGGCAGAAAGCCGACCAACGCACAGGCCAGGGTGGCATTCCGGAGAAACACGACATCTCCCGCCCCGAGAAGCACGCCGTCGAGAGCGAAGACCACTCCGGCCACGGGAATGATGGCAACGAAGAACCACCACACCACCGCCATGTCGTCCAGCACCGCAGTATCGGAGGTGAACAGGCGGGGTACGACACTGTGACCGAGCGCGAACATGAGCGCCAACGCCGACGCGAAGAGCGTGGACCACCGCGTGATACGCCACGACAGGCGGGTGGCCCCGCGGGCGTGCCCCGCGCCCAATGCGGCACCCACCAAGGCCTGTGCGGCGATCGCGAGGGAATCCAGGGTGAGTGCGACCAGATTCCACAACTGCAGGACCACCTGATGTGCGGCGACAGCTGCGGCCCCGAACCGTGATGCGACTGCGGCTGCCGAGAGGAAACACGCCTGGAACGCCAGACTCCGGAGGATCAGGTCCCGGCCGAGGATCATCTGAGCCCGCATCACGCCCCACTGCGGACGCAGCGGCACTCGTTCGAATACCAGCGCACCGACGAAGAGACTGGCCGACACCGCCTGGCCGATCACATTCGCCACGGCCGAACCCTCGAGTCCGAGGCGCGGGATACCCCACAGTCCGTGTACGAGCAGCGGACACGCGATCGCCGACACGACGAGGCCCGCGATCACGAACCGTAAGGGCCGCACGGTGTTCTGCATGCCGCGCATCCAGCCATTGCCGGCCATCGCGATCAGGATCAACGGGGCGCCGAACACGGCGATGCGCAACCAACTCGCCGCCGCGTGCGCGATGTCGGAGCCACCGGCGATCGCCGAAGTCACGGGACCGGCCAGCAGTTGAACGAGCGCGACCACCGTCACGCCGATGATGAGCGCCAGCCACGTCGCCTGCACCCCCTCGCGGACGGCACCACGCTCGTCGCCGGCACCGTGCATCCGCGAAGCGCGGGCCGTGGTCCCGTAAGACAGAAACGTCAGCTGGGTGCTGACCTGCGCCAGGATCAGTCCGCCGACCGCAAGACCCGCGAGTGCCAGCGCACCGAGCCGTCCGACGACAGCGATGTCGAACAGCAGATAGATCGGTTCCGCGGCAAGCACCCCCAGTGCCGGGAGCGCAAGACCGAACACCGTGCGGGCAGCTACATCGCCCGAAACCTTCGTCCCAGCCGTTACATCGCCCGTGCTCTCCGAGACTTCCGCCAACTGACCCGAACCTCAGCCGAGCGAATCGACGAGTGACGCCACGATCTCGTCGACGGAGGTGACTGCGGTGTACCCGGCCGCGAACCGGTGGCCGCCGCCGCCGAGGTATCCGGCGACGAGCGAGACGTCCACGTCGGACTTGGAGCGCAGTGAGACCGACCAGGTGCCGTCTGCGGCCTCTTTCAGGACCGCGGCGACCTCGGCCTCCGAGGTGGTGCGGACGATATCGATGACGCTTTCGATTTCTTCGGAGCGCAGACCCCGCACATCGGCCTGTCGGATGACGGCATAGACCAGACCACGGCCGCCTGCGGCGCCGGGAACGAATGTGGCTGATCCCAGCACTGTGGACAGCATCGGCAGCCAGCCGAAGGGATGGGTGTCGAGCAGTCGCCTGGCGATCCGGGCACCGTCTATACCGGTCGCGAGTAGCCGCTCGGCGAGGGTGTGGGTGCCGGGCTGGACCCAGCGGAACGAACCGGTGTCGGTCACGAGGCCGGCGTAGAGGCAGTGCGCGAGGTCGGCGTCGATCTCCACGCCCCACAGGTCGAACATCTGAGCCAGGACTGCAGTGGTCGATTCCGCCGACTCGTCCACGAGGTTCATCCGTCCGAACCGGGTGTTGGACCGATGGTGGTCGATGACGAGCGTCTCCGCCGCATCATGGAGGCGGCCCGCGAGCGTGCCGAGCCGCCCTGCGCTGCCGCAGTCGACGGTGACCAGCAGATCGACGTTTCGATGCACCTGATCCGCCGGCACCAGCAGGTGGGTGCCGGGCAGTTCGCGCATCGACTCGGGCAGTTCGTCCGGAGCAGCGAACGCCACCTGCACCGGGATACCTTTGCGCTCGAGTACCAACCCGAGCGCAAGGCCGCTGCCGATGGTGTCGGCATCGGGCTGAACGTGACACAGAACCGTCACCGACGTCGCGTTCTCGAGGACGGCGACCGCCTGCGGCAGATACACCTCTTGGCGGTCGAGATCAGACAGGGACGTCTCCTGAGTGTGGGTCATGTCGTCGGCGTCAGTCCGCCTGGCGGGAACCGGACGGCTCGTCGACATCCACGTCGTCCGAGTCCTCGGTTCGCGGCTCCTTGTACGGGTCCGGGTCTCCGGCCGGGGACGCCGCGGCAGCGACACGGGCGACCTCGTCGTCCGCGGCACGAGCGCGGGCGAGGAGTTCTTCCATATGACGGGCGGTGTCCGGCACGGTGTCCGCGACGAACGTGAGCGTCGGCGTGAATCTCACGCCGGTGCCGGCACCGACCTTGGAGCGCAGAACACCCTTGGCCTTCTCCAGGCCTGCGGCCGCAGCAGCGAGATCAGGTTCCGACTCGAGGTCGGCGCCCATCACGGTGTAGTACACGGTCGCGTCGTGGAGGTCGGCCGTCACCTTGGTGTCGGTGATGGTCACGAACGCCAGGCGGGGGTCCTTGATTTCGTGATCGATTGCCGTCGCAACAATGGTGCCGATGCGCTTGGCGAGCTTGCGTGCCCGGGCGGGATCCACCATGACAATCAGACTCCTCTCCCTGGCCGCTCGATAAGTTGTGGTCCTACTTTTGCTCTGTCTTTCTCATTCTGCACGCCGGGGCGTCGTGACGACCCGCCGGGCAGGGCATACCGAGTCAGTCCTCGGGCCCGAAAATTCTCCGCCGCACGGCGAGTAGTTGCAGCTCCGGCAGATCTGCAACATGCCGCTCGCAGGTGTCGAGCACTTCGTGTACGTGATCGACGGCCGAGCTCGCCATGGTGACGCCCAGCATCGACCGGCGGTACCGATCTTGTTCGCCGGTTTCCGCGGCGGACACACCGTAGCGACGCAGCTCCGCGAGAACCGGTTTGACCATTGCACGCTTCTCTTTCAGAGATCGCACGTCACCGAGCAAGATGTCGAGCTCGAGCGCACCGACGTACAACTTTCCTCCTTCGGGGAGACGTGCGCTTCTCCGGCCGAACCAGTCGGCCGGAGAAGCGCACGTCGGATAACGCTGCTACGTCACCCCACTCGAAAAGGGAGATCAGTCACGCGGCTTTTCCCGAAGCTCGTAGGCCTCGATGACGTCACCGACCTTGATGTCGGTGTAGGTGACCGTCAAACCGCACTCGTAACCCTCGCGTACCTCGACGACGTCGTCCTTCTCCCGCTTCAGCGAAGAGATGGTGACGGTCTCGGCGACAACCGTGTTGTCACGCAGCAGCCGGGCCTTTGCATTGCGACGGATGCTACCCGAGGTGACGAGGCAACCGGCAATGTTGCCGACCTTGGACGAGCGGAACATCGCGCGGATCTCCGCCTTGCCCAGCTCGACCTCTTCGTAGATCGGCTTGAGCATGCCCTTGAGGGCCTTCTCGACCTCGTCGATTGCCTGGTAGATCACCGAGTAGTACCGGATGTCGACGCCCTCGCGGTTCGCCAACTCGGTCGCCTTGCCCTCGGCGCGGACGTTGAACCCGATGATGATCGCGTTCGACGCAGCGGCCAGGTTGACGTTCGTCTCGGTGACGCCACCGACACCACGGTCGATGACGCGCAACTGCACCTCGTCGTCGATCTGGATGCCGTGCAGCGCCTCCTCGAGGGCCTCCACGGTTCCGGAGTTGTCACCCTTGAGGATGAGGTTGAGCTGCGACGTCTCCTTGAGGGCCGAATCGAGGTCCTCGAGGCTGATCCGCTTGCGGCTCTTCGCGGCCAGAGCGTTGCGCTTACGCGCATTGCGCCGGTCGGCGATCTGACGGGCGATGCGGTCCTCGTCGACCACGAGCAGGTTGTCGCCTGCACCGGGGACCGATGTGAAACCGACCACCTGCACGGGACGCGAGGGCATTGCCTCGAGTACGTCCTCGCCGTGCTCGTCGACCATCCGGCGCACACGGCCGTAGGCGTCGCCGGCGACGATCGAGTCACCGACCCGCAACGTTCCACGCTGGATGAGCACGGTCGCGACGGGTCCGCGTCCACGGTCGAGGTGCGCCTCGATGGCGACACCCTGTGCGTCCATATCCGGGTTGGCCCGCAGGTCGAGGGCAGCGTCCGCCGTCAACAGCACGGCGTCGAGCAGTGCATCGATGTTGGTGCCCTGCTTCGCCGAGATGTCGACGAACATGGTGTCTCCGCCGTATTCCTCGGCCACCAGCCCGTACTCGGTGAGCTGCTGCCGGATCTTGTCCGGGTTCGCGCCTTCCTTGTCGATCTTGTTCACCGCGACCACGATCGGCACGTCGGCCGCCTGGGCGTGGTTGATCGCTTCCACCGTCTGCGGCATGACGCCGTCGTCGGCGGCGACGACCAGGATCGCGAGGTCGGTGGCCTTGGCACCGCGAGCACGCATGGCCGTGAAGGCCTCGTGACCGGGGGTGTCGATGAACGTCACGAGACGCTCGTTGCCGTCGAGCTCGGTGAGCACCTGGTAGGCACCGATGTGCTGCGTGATACCGCCGGCCTCGCCCTCACGGACATTGGCCTTACGGATAGTGTCGAGCAGGCGGGTCTTACCGTGGTCGACGTGGCCCATGACGGTGACCACGGGCGGACGGGACATGAGGTCCTCTTCGCCGCCTTCGTCTTCACCGTAGGTGAGGTCGAAGCTGTCGAGCAGCTCACGGTCCTCGTCCTCCGGGCTGACGACCTGGACGACGTAGTTCATCTCGCCGCCGAGCAGCTCGAGGGTCTCGTCGTTGACGGACTGGGTAGCCGTCACCATCTCACCGAGGTTGAACAGTGCCTGCACGAGGGCGGCCGGGTTCGCGTCGATCTTCTCCGCGAAGTCCGAAAGCGAAGCACCACGGGCGAGGCGGATGGTCTCGCCGTTGCCACGCGGCAACCGCACGCCACCGACGGCGGGCGCCTGCATGGAGTCGTATTCCTGGCGCTTCTGACGCTTGGACTTGCGACCACGACGCGGGGCGCCACCGGGGCGACCGAACGCGCCCGCTGCTGCACCGCGCTGACCGGGGCGTCCACCGCCACCGGGACGGCCGCGGAAACCACCTGCGGGTGCGCCGCCACCGGGAGCACCGGCACCGGCACCGGGGGCACCGCCACCGCGGTAGCCACCGCCGCCGCCTGCACCGCCGGGACGCCCACCGGGAGCGCCGCCGGGACGGCCGGGACGGCCACCACCGGGTGCGGGACGAGCCGAGCGTGCCGGCATCGCGCCGGGGTTCGGACGCGGAGGCATCGAACCGGGACTCGGTCGAGGACCGCCCTGACCGGGAGCCGGACGAGGTCCGCCCTGACCCGGAGCCGGACGAGGTCCACCCTGACCCGGAGCCGGACGAGGTCCACCCTGACCCGGAGCCGGACGAGGTCCACCCTGACCCGGAGCCGGACGAGGACCGCCCTGGCCCGGAGCGGGTCGAGGAGCACCGGGACGCGGTGCGCCGGGAGCCGGACGCGGCGCCGGGCGCTCGGCCGGAGCCGACGAGTACGGGTTGTTACCGACACGCGGAGGCTTGGGGCCCGGGCGCGGCCCACCCGGCTTTGCGCCGGTGGACGGAGCTGCGGACGCACTGGCGGCCGGAGCCGACGGCGCAGCGGGTGCCGGCGCGGCCGGAGCCGGGCGACCCGGCTTCGGCGCATTGCTGATCGGTGCACTGCTTGTAGGTGCACTGCTTGTAGGTGCACTGCTGCTGGGAGCTGCCGGAGCCGCTGCTGCGGGCGCGGCCGGAGCCTGCGCCGCGGGCGTGGCTGCGGGAGCTGATGCAGCCGGGGCCGCCGGTGCGGGTGCTGCCGGAGCCGGAGCTGCCGGCTTGGGGCCGGGACGGGGTCCGCCCGGCTTGGCCGACGTCGTCGACGGTGCGCTCGGCGCAGGTGCGCCGGGCTTTGCCGCCGGGCGTGCCGCTGAATCGGGCGACGAAGACTTCGGGAACGACTCCCGCAGACGTCGGGCAACGGGCGCCTCCACTGTGGAGGACGCCGACTTCACGAACTCGCCCTGCTCCTTGAGCGTTGCGAGTAGTTCTTTACTTGTGACACCGAGTTCTTTAGCCAACTCGTGCACGCGGGCCTTGCCTGCCACTGCTCTCCTCACTGATGAGGTCGAGCAGGAGGCTCCCCTGAGAGGGGCCCGCACGACCTCGGGTTATCTCCGATGGACGATCATCGCTGGTGCTTCACGGTGTGCTCATGAGTGCTTGTGCCTGTTCTGTTCGAGAGGTACTGCTCTGCGTGTGCGTTCTGCTCGTACCCAATGTTCGATCTCTGACGTATCCACACTTCCGGTGACTCGCAGCGCTCTGCCGAAGGCTCGGCGTCGCTCCGCGAGACTCAGGCAAGCCTGATCGAGGTGCAGCCACGCACCTCGCCCGGGAAGCCTACGTCGTGGGTCGGGAACGAGTATATGGCCTTGCGGCCCACTCTCACTTACCACGACCCTGAGCAGATCGAGAGCCAGCGCGCGCTCTCGACATCCAATGCATGTCCGTACCGGCGAACCGGCACTGGCGCGCGTGAAATCCGAGAGCTCATGCTGAACCATTGACCACTCTACCGCCGACTCGCCCCGATCTCCGCATTCCACGCTCAACGAGTGGTCGCGGCGGGTCCGTCGGCCGACTCCGGGGTGGGCGCCGCATCGCTGCGGATGTCGATCCGCCAACCGGTCAGGCGCGCAGCCAGACGGGCATTCTGCCCTTCCTTGCCGATCGCGAGGGACAGCTGGAAGTCGGGGACGACGACTCGCGCCGCGCGCGCATCCGGATCCACCACTGTGACGGACACCACCTTCGACGGCGACAACGCGTTGCCGACGAACCGGGCGGGATCCTCGTCAAAGTCGATGATGTCGATCTTCTCGCCGGCGAGTTCACTCATCACGTTCCGCACGCGCTGGCCCATCGGGCCGATGCACGCACCCTTCGCGTTGAGTCCCGAGACGCGCGACGCGACGGCGATCTTCGACCGGTGGCCCGCTTCCCGCGCCACGGCGATGATCTCCACCGACCCGTCCGCGATCTCCGGAACCTCGAGCGCGAACAACTTCCGGACGAGATTCGGATGTGTCCGGGACAGGGTGATCTGTGGTCCGCGCTGCCCCCGCGACACCCCCACGACGTAGCACTTGAGACGCTCGCCGTGCTCGTAGGTCTCGCCGGGAACCTGCTCGGCGGGCGGTATCAGCCCCTCGGCACCGTTGGCCTCGCTGCCGATCCGCACGACGACCATGCCTCGGGAATTCGCCCGCGTGTCGCGCTGGATGACACCGCCGACGATCTCACCCTCGTGGGTGGAGTACTCACCGAAGCTCCGCTCGTGCTCGGCGTCGCGCAGGCGCTGGAGGATGACCTGACGCGCGGTGGTCGCCGCGATGCGGCCGAAGCCCTCCGGGGTGTCGTCCCACTCCTCGCCGACCATGTTGCCGTCCGCGTCGACGTCGTGCGCCATCACGCGCACGATGCCGCTTTTCGTATCGACGTCGATCCGCGCATGATTCTTGTGGCCCTCGGTGTGCCGATAGGCCGTCAGCAGCGCCGTCTGGATCGTCGAGATGACGGTTTCGATCGAAATACCTTTGTCAGCCTCGATGGCGCGCAACGCCGCAATGTCGATATTCACTTGTCCAACTCCTCTACTACTTCTTCCTCTTCCGATATATCGGAGTCGGACGGCGACACCCGACCCTCGGGTATTCCACCTGCGAGCTCCAACTCTCGCGGATCGGGCTTCGAAAACTCCACCTGCACAATGGCTTTCTCGATGTCCGAC
Source organism: Rhodococcus oxybenzonivorans (assembly GCF_003130705.1). NCBI lineage: Bacteria > Bacillati > Actinomycetota > Actinomycetes > Mycobacteriales > Nocardiaceae > Rhodococcus > Rhodococcus oxybenzonivorans. Next base: position 3,785,276 of record NZ_CP021354.1, read on the forward strand.
ACGGGTACTCGGCGAACCTCCGGCCCGGACCGCGACCCGATCACCACCTCGACTGCGTCGTCGTCCCACCGACCGATCCGGCCCACGACGGTCTCGTTCGGAAGGTCGATGCGCACCTTCCGGCCGCGGGCCCGGCGCCAGTGCCGCTCGTGTGTGAGCGGCCGGTCGATACCGGGAGAGGTGACCTCGAGCGTGTACGGAGTCTCCCCGAAGTCGGGAACCGAGTCGAAGACCTCCGAGATCGTGTGACTCAGGCGCGCCACGGCATCGAGCTCGAGCCCGGCGTCGCTGTCCACCATGATCCGGACCGCGCTGTGCTTGCCCGCAAGGTTGACGGCAACGTCCTCCAAGTCGTAACCCTGGCTGTGCACCAGGTCGGAGATGAGCTCCGTCACCCTCTCCTTGGATGGAACCGGCATCGGGAAAGCTCCTCGTTTCAGTTGTCGTTCGTCGGGCGGGTCGTTCGTCGGAAGTCTGGGGCTGCCGTTTTACGTGCTGGGCGCACGCGGCACCGCTACCCGTTCCGACGGGTTCGGGCATCTAAGAGTAACGCCGATCGGAGGCTTCCGTGACCAGCACCGCTCGCCGATTCCCGGCTTCGCCACCAGACCTGGCACCATGGACCGGTGCTCACGCCCACCGCCTCCCGACCGCCGACGTTCGGCCCGGCCGTGTCCCGGCGCGCCGCTCTCCGGCTCGCAGCAGTCTCCGCCGTCGGCGCCACCGGTGTCGCCCTACTGGCGGGGTGCACCGAGGACACGAACGACCGGGCAGAGGTCGATTCCCTCGTCGCCCAGTCGCAGCTGGCCCGGCGTGATGCCGCAGGCGCTGCGGCCGCGATCGCACTGCTCCCCGACCGCAGCGCCGCGCTCGACCTCGTCCGCGTCCAACGCACCGCGCACGCAGACGCGTTGGATGCCGAAATAGCCCGAGCCGCAGGAACTTATCCGGACGGAACGACGCCAACCACCTCGCCGTCCGCGTCCGCAGCACCGACCGCGCCGGTTCCCCCGCCGACATTAGATCAGCTACGCGCCGAACTCGCCGAGTCCCAGCGCAGTGCAGCTGATTCGGCGCGGACTCTGAGTGGCTACCGCGCCGGGCTGTCGGCGTCCATCAGCGCCGCGTGCGCCACCTACCTGGCGGTGGTGCTGTCGTGACCGCTCCTACCGAGTCCGAGGGGCGGAGTCTCGCCGACGCACTCGCCGCCGAGCATGCCGCAGTATTCGCCTACGGGGTGGTTGCTGCATTCTCCAATCCGGTTCGTGCGGATCAGGTGGCTGCCGGCGCCGCTGGCCACCGTGCACGCCGCGACGCCCTGGTCGACACGTTGACGGCCGCAGAGTTGACGGCCCCGGCCGCCGAGGCGGGTTACACCCTGCCGTTCCCGGTCACCGACCCTGTCTCGGCGGCCCAGCTCGCCGCACGAGTAGAGGCCGATACCGCCATCGCCTGGCGCGCTGTCGTCGAGCACGGCGAGACGGAGGACACGCGGTCGCTGGGTGTCGCCGGGCTGACGGAGTCGGCGATCCGGGAAGCGGGCTGGCGTCTCGCGCTCGGAACAGACCCCACGACAGCGGTCTTCCCCGGCCAACCGTAACCGCGTACAGGCCCCGACGATCCGGTTCCCGGCCACCGGGATGCGCACACCCACGCGGCTCGTTCTCGGCCTAGCGTCTCAGCCAGGCCACTGGTGGAACGAGAGGACGACGGCGTGGACGATCGCTCGATGGAACGGCGTCTGGACGATCTCGAGAGGGTCGAGGCCATCAAGGCGCTGAAGTACCGGTACTGGCGCGCCTGTGACGGAAAGGACCCGGACGCGTTCCGGGCCTGCTTCGTCTCGTCGGGCGCGTCGATCGACTTCGGCGTCCTCGGCCGGTTCGACGACGCTGACCGCATCACCCAGGTGTTCACGGACATTGCACTACGGGAAGTGGACGGTCGGCCGGTCATCCTCGACATGCATCACGGCTTTCATCCCCACATCGAGTTGCACGGCGAGACCGAGGCGTCCGGCGCGTGGACGCTGGCCTTCCGTCAGATCGATCTGCTCCACGGTACGGAGACGGTGTCCTCCGGCGAGTACGACGACGACTATCGGGTCGAGAACGGTGAATGGCGAATGTCGCGGTGCCACTACAGCGTGAGATGGTCGATAACCCGTCCGCTCACTTCGGACACGGTGGTGGTGCAGTGACCGCCCGCGTTGCCTTGGTCACCGGTGCGAGCCGCGGCGTCGGCAAGGGTGTAGCCACGGCTCTGGGCGCGGCGGGATGGACGGTGTACCTGACCGGCCGGGGCCCCGCACCGGAAGGCAGCCCACTGGTTGCCGCTGCCGAGACGGTCTCCGACTCCGGCGGCACCGGAGTCGCCGTTGCGTGCGATCACCGGAACGACGCCGACGTGCGGACCCTGTTCCGGCGCATCGCCGACGAGCAGGGTGGCCGGCTCGACCTGCTGGTCAACAACGTGTGGGCGAGTCCGCGAGGGTTCGGGGGATTCAGCACTCCCTTCTGGGAGCGTCCGCTCGACGACTGGGACTCCCTCATCGGCGTCGGATTGCGGGCCCACTACGTTGCGTCCGTGGAGGCTGCCCGGCTGATGGTTCCCCGGCGCCGCGGCCTGATCGCCAACATCTCGTCGTTCGGCACCCGGAGCCACCTTCATTCCGTCCTCTACGGCATGTCGAAGGCGGGGCTGGACAAGATGGCCAGTGACATGGCCGTCGAGCTGGCGCCGCACGACGTGCGGACGGTGTCCCTGTGGCCGGGGATCGTCCGGACGGAGATGATCCTCGCCAGCGGTGTCGACAGCATCGCGGGATTTCCTGTCGCGGACGCCGAGTCACCGCAGTTCGTCGGTCAGGTGATCTGCGGGCTCGTCGACGATCCGTCCCTTCCCGACCGCAGCGGTCACACCTTCGTGACCGCGGAACTCGCGCGCGAGTACGGAATCACCGACACGAACGGCCGCACCCCGCCGTCCCACCGGGCGGCGTTCGGCGGCGGGCCCGTCTTCTGACCCGCTGCTGTCGATGCGGCGACACCGCAAGCACCCCGCCGCACTTGATCTTGCTCAGCACACCCGCGGCGGGGCAGGATAGGAACGTGCCGAAGGGTTGTCGCCGTGGACCGAGACACTGAATCTCGTCTGAGCTATTCCGATCGGGAAGGTCACCACCACACCGTGGACCTCTCCCTCGAATCGCCGCGCGTCACCATCGGACGATCGCCGGGTTCCGACCTCCCCCTCACCGAAGACGATGAGGTGTCACGACTCCACGCCGTGGTCGAATGCGTGGGCTCGCACTGGACCATTCTCGACGACGGACTGTCCCGTAACGGCACCTTCGTCAACGGCGAACGCCTCGCCGGACGGCGGCGACTACGGCAGGGCGACAGCATCCGCATCGGTGCCACCCGCATCCGCTATCAAGAGTTCGGCGGCGGACCCGACGAGGCAACCCAAATGGGCACCGACATGCCCGATGTCCGGTCTCTCACGGAGACGCAGCGCGGCGTGCTCACGGCGTTGTGCCGGCCCTACAAGCACGGTGCCGCCTTCGCGAATCCGGCGTCGAATCAACAGATTGCCGAGGAGCTCTTCTTGAGCGTCGATGCGATCAAGACGCACTTGAGGACGTTGTTCGCAAAGTTCGGGGTCGGGGATCTGCCGCAGAATCAGAAGCGCGTTCGCCTGGCGGAGCGGGCGATGCGCAGCGGCATCATCAACGAACGCGATCTCTGATCAGCCGACCGCCATCAGTTCACGGCCGGAGGCGGCGGGCGCGGTGTGCGCAATCCGCTCGACCAGCCCGATGATCGCGGCTGCCACATCGGCCGCACGTTCGAGAATGACGGAGTGTCCCGCCCCGTCGACACTGACCAATTGCGATGCGGGCAGCAGCGACGCCATGGCAGCAGAGTGCTGGAACGGTGTGAGCATGTCCACCGAGCCGCAGAGGACCAACGACGGGATATGCGCGAGAGCCGCGAGGGAGGCACGCTCGTCGAAGCCGAGCAGCGATTCGAGGAAGCTGGACATCGTCACCACGGAGGTCGTGTTGACCATGGCGGCCACCAGAGCGGCGAGCCGCGGGTCGACGGGCCGGTTACGTGCCTCCGCCGCTTTCGCCAGTGCAGTGCCGACTGTCCGGCCGAGCTTTTTCGATCCGTGCACGACCCGCGGCGCCCGCCGGACAGCGCTGCGAAGCAACGACACTGCCGGACTGCGCAGATGGCGGGCGAGGCCCGCCTCGGCGAGATCGTATGCGGCGGTCGATATCAGGGCCATCCCGACGATCCGCGAACCGATCGTGTGCGGATTCTGCCGCGCATACGACAACGCGGTCATTCCGCCCATCGAGTGTCCGACGAGAACGATCGGACCCCGGGGCGCCACCGCGTTCAGCACCGAACCGAGATCGCGACCGAGTTGGTCGATGGTATACGTCGACGCAGGGGCTTCTCCGGACTCGCCGTGCCCGCGATGATCGTAGAAGACCATGCGCACCTCGTTGCGCCAGAAGCGGACCAACTGCTTGCGCAGCGCCCACCAGGATTCGGTGCGGAGGCAATGCCCGTGGACGAACACCACCGTGGTCGGCGCATCGGGTGACCCGAACTCTCGCACCGCAAGAGGAATCCCGTCTTCGGTCCGGACCGTGAGCCGGCGACCATCGTGCTCGGATGAAACCGGGGTGTTCGACATGAGGGCCTCCTCGGTATCTTCGCTCGGGACGGGTGGAGTGTTACCGCTCCTCGACTGATGTCCACCTTGCCGTCCGGCAACCGAACCCTCCAGCACCCTCAGAGGTGGCGCTCGCCCCCTGAAGGTGTCGTCATTTACACCCTTGGTGGGGATGACGACGTGGCGAAGCCCCCTCGGAGAGGGGGCTTCCGGGACAATCGTCCACGCCGCTCGATCAGCTCGAGTCACCACCCGCGGGACCGGCTTCGATCGTCCGATGCTCACCGGCACCGAGGCTGGATACTTCGATCCGGCGCGGCTTCGCCCGTTCGGCGACCGGGATGGTCACACTCAGCACCCCGTTCTCGTACGACGCCGAAATCTTTTCGGAGTCGATACCTTCGCCGAGCGAAAGCTGCCTCCGGAATGTACCGGTGAACCGTTCCGAGGCGATCCACTGCACGTTCTCCTCGGATTGAGCGCTCCGATGAGCCGTCAGCGTGAGCGTCCCGTTGTCGACACTGACGTCGACCGATCCCGGATCGACACCGGGCAGGTCGGCGTGCAGAACATAGTGGTCGTCGACCTTGTACAGATCCATCGGCATGAATCGCGGCACCCGGGCGGAACCGACCGGAGAGCCGAGCATGCTCTTCGTCATGGATTCGAGATCACTGAAGGGGTCGAAGCGAAGCACAGCAACACACCTCCCACGTCTCCAACGGTGCCCGCCACCGCGGCGGACATCCACCATCACTGCGCACTTGAAAATTTAGCACTCGTCACCCGAGAGTGCCAGCATGAATCTGTGCGGAAAATCGGCACCCGCTGGTGCCGGTCCACCGCGAAAACGGCACCCGCCGAGCGCAACCCGCGTCTGCGGCATTCCACGTGAATATCGGCGAGTGTCTCTGCCACACCAGAATGCACTGCCTACACCACCGAGGCCAGCCACCCTGGGATGGCCATTCCCGCACCCCTGCCGCACGACCGACGTCGCCACCACCGACCGTCGAAGGCCGGACCAACCCCTACGGGCTCATCTCGTAGGCGCCGTCGTAACTCTCCACCTGCGTCCACACTCGCGAGAATCGCTCCGCGTCCACGACCGGACGCCGGATCGCACCGAGCGCCCACTTCTGCTGCCCTTCGGTCGCGGACGACTTTCCGTGCAGCGCAACGGCGTAGCCGGAGAAGTCCCGAATCTGGAAATGGAAGATCTGGTCGATCAGTTCGCGATCCAGGTGAAGGATGTCCGCCTGCTCGAGGATCAGCTGCCCGTAGACGACGAGCGAGAACAGGTGACCGAGGTCGAGGAGGAAATCGAGATCCTTCTGCTGCGCCGCATCGGGCGGAGCGGTGGTGAGCAGTTCCCGCAACGCCGTTGCCTGCTCGTAGAACCGGGCAACGTTGGGAATGTCCGAGTGCGCCTCGTATGCCTTCGTCCAATCGTGGAACCGGATCTTGCCCGCGCCGCGGGTCGGGCCCTGAGCCCAGAAGAAGGTGTCGTCGACGGCGTCGAGCCGGGTGCCGATCTCCGGGTACTCCGCGGGGTTGAGCAGGTAGCTCGGCATGAACTTCAGAATGAGTCCGACGTTGACGTGCACGGTGCCCTCGAGCTTCGGCAGTGTGCCGATCAGCTGAGCCGCCTCCCGGAAGTAGGTGTTCTTCTCGTACCCTTTCGCCGCGATCACGTCGTGCAGTAGCGCGATCACCTTCTCCCCTTCGGAGGTGACCTTGGCCTTCGTCATCGGGTTGAACAGCAGGTACCGGCGATCGTCGAGACTCGCGCTGCGGAAATAGTCGACTGCGCGGGCACTGAACAGCTTCATCGCGATCAACCGGCTGTAGGCGTCGACGAAGTTCCCGCGCACATGCGGAAAGTCGGTGACCGGGTTGCCGTACAGGACCCTGTTGTGGGCATGGGTGATCGACTCGTAGAACGCGTGCTCGGAGATTCCGATCGACCCGGTGCACAGATTGAACTTCCCGACATTGACGGTGTTCAGCGCCGCCTCGAACGCAGCCACGCCGGTGTGCAGGATGTCTTCCTCGCGCACCGGATACTCCTCGAGCCGGAAGGTGCTGACGTACATCTGCCCGTGCACCACGTTGCCCGCGAGGTGGTAGGCGGGATGCCTGCTGTCGGCGACGAAGAAGACGTACCCGTCGCTGCCCTCGACGTCGGTGCGGCGCCCGAACACCGACACCATGCCGGCGACGTTGCCGTTGCCGATGTAGTACTTGTCGCCGGTCGCGGTAAAGGCGAGGTCCCGGTCCGGAGAGGGTGTGAGAAGCATGTCCGTCGAGTAGACGTCGGCGCCGTGTGCCTTCTCCGACAGACCGAAACCCAGCACCCCGCCCTCGTCGAGGAGTCGGGCGGCGCGTTCCTTCGCCGCCCGGTTCGCACTCATCCAGATCGGACCGAGCCCCAGTACTGTCACCTGCCACGCGTACCAGTACGCCAGCCCGTAGAACCCGAAGATTTCGCTCAGCGCGGCGTTGCGCGCGGCGTCCCAGCGCTTGTCCGGGTTGCCGTCCGCGAGTTCGGCAGGAGTCAGAAAGGTCGCGAACAGCTTCTCCCGTTTCACGAACTCGAGGAATTCGGCCGGCCATACCGCCCCGAGATCGTCCTCGAGCAGCCTCTTCTTGCCCCGCGCTTCGAACCAGTCGATCAGCGACCGCAGTTGCCGTCGCGTCTCGGGGTCGAAATGCTCGGGGTCGTAGGAAGTCGGCTCGAACAGCAGGGAGTTCGTCACAGCGGGCCTTTCGTCCGGACGTGTCAGGCCAAGCTAACAGTCGAGACGAAAGGCGCGCGGCGATTTGATCAGCCCCTGACGGTCTGCACGATCTCGCTCAGCGCGGACTCGGCGGCAACCTCACGGCTCTCGCCGGTGAAGCGATCGCGGACCTCCACCTTTCCCTCACCCCAGCCGCGCCCGACCACCACGACCAGTGGCACGCCGAGCAGCTCGGAGTCCTTGAACTTCACGCCGGGCGAAGCCTTACGGTCGTCGAGAATGACCTCGAGTCCGGCCTTGTCGAGTTGTGCCGCGAGCCCCTCCGCGCCCTCACGCGCGGTGTCGTCCTTGTTGGCGATCACTACGTGCACGTCGGCGGGAGACACCTCCGCCGGCCAGCGCAAACCCTTGTCGTCGTGGTGCTGTTCCGCGATCACGGCGACGAGGCGGGACACGCCTACACCGTAGGAGCCCATCGTGGGCCGGACCGGCTTGCCGTTCTCGCCCAGAACGTCGACGGAGAACACATCCGTGTACTTGCGACCGAGCTGGAAAACGTGGCCGATCTCGATGCCACGGGCAGCCACCAGGGCACCGGCGCCGTCCGGCGACGGGTCCCCGTCTCGAACCTCCGCCGCCTCGATGGTGCCATCTGGGGTGAAGTCGCGGCCGGCGACGAGACCCACCACGTGCTTACCCTGCTCGTCGGCGCCGGTGATCCAGCTCGTGCCGTCCACCACCCGGGGGTCCACGAGGTAGCGAACACCGTTCTCCTGCAGAGCCTTCGGTCCCATGTACCCCTTCACGAGGAACGGGTTGGCCTCGAAATCGGTCTCCGTGAGCATCTCGAACTCCGCCGGCTCCAAGGACGCACCGAGGCGCTTGTCGTCGATCTCCCGGTCACCGGGGATGCCGATTCCGAGCAACTGCCACTTGCCGCCGGGCTGCCGGGTCTTGACCAGGATGTTCTTCAACGTGTCGGCGGCCGTCACGGTCCGGCCGAGGTCGGCCCCGTTGGCCCAGTCGACGAGCGTCGCGATGGTCGGTGTGTCCGGCGTGTCGTGCACCTGCGCGGGAGGAAGCCCGTCGAAGGGAATGGGCTCGGGCGCCAGTGTCTCGACCGCTTCGACGTTGGCGGCGTAGCCCGACTCGAGGCAGCGGACGTAGGTGTCCTCGCCGATCTCGCTCTCCGCCAGGAATTCTTCGGACGCACTTCCGCCCATAGCGCCCGAAGTGGCCGACACGATCACATACTTCACACCGAGACGGGTGAAGATCTTCTCGTAGGCGTCCCGGTGGGCCTGATATGAGGCGATGAGACCGTCATCGGTGAGGTCGAAAGAGTACGAGTCCTTCATGATGAATTCGCGACCACGGAGAATCCCGGCGCGGGGGCGCTCCTCGTCGCGATATTTGGTCTGCACCTGGTAGAGGGTGACCGGGAAATCTTTGTAGGAGTTGTACTCACCCTTGACGGTGAGGGCGAACAACTCCTCGTGAGTGGGGCCCAGCAGATAGTCGCCGCCCTTGCGGTCCTTGAGGCGGAAGAGCCCGTCGCCGTACTCGGTCCAGCGGTTGGAGGCCTCGTAGGGTTCGCGCGGCAGAAGCGCAGGCAGGGAAATCTCCTGGCCGCCGATCGCGTTCATCTCTTCCCGCACCACCCGCTCGACCTCACGCAGCACGCGCAAACCCAACGGCAGCCACGAGTACACACCGGGAGCGATACGCCGTACGTAGCCGGCACGGACCAGCAGCTTGTGGCTCGGGACCTCGGCGTCGGCGGGGTCGTCACGCAAGGTGCGGAGGAACAGGTGGGAGAGGCGGGTAATCACGGGTCATCAGAATAGTCCGCTGGTAGCCGCACCACTGCGTCGGCACGGCTTCGGCATCGATGAAAGGGGCGATCGGTAGGGTCTCCACCGTGCTGGTGTTGCTTCCTCCCTCAGAAACCAAGTCCGATGGTGGCGCCGACGCCCCCCTCGACCTGGCCGAGCTGTCCATGCCGCAGCTCACCGACACTCGAGAGGTGCTGGTGTCGGCGCTGGTGGCTCTCGCCGCCGATGCGGAGGCGTCGCAGGAGGCACTGGGCCTCGGCCCGACGCAGGCCGACGAGATCGAGCGGAACGCCAAGCTGTGGGTGTCGCCGACCCGGCCGGCGTTGGAACGATATACCGGTGTCCTGTTCGACGCGCTCGACGCGAAGTCGTTCACCAAGGCACAGAAGTCGAAGGCGCTCTCGCGCCTCGCGATGGGATCGGCACTGTTCGGCGCGGTGCGCGCGGGTGACCTGATCCCCGCCTACCGGTTGTCCGGCGGGTCGAAGCTGCCCGGTCTGGGGACCCTCCGGTCGTTGTGGAAGCCGGAGTTGAGCCGGGCAATCACCGCGGAAGCGGATGGCCTCGTCGTCGATCTGCGATCCGGGACGTATCAGCAGCTCGGCCCGATTCCGGATGCGGTGATCGCCACCGTGCTCACCGAGAAGCCGGACGGCACCCGCACCGTCGTGAGCCATTTCAACAAACACCACAAGGGGCTGCTCGCCCGCGCACTCACCCTTTCCCGCGCCGAACCCCAGGACGTGCGCGGCGTCGCCCGCGTGGCGGCGAAGGCCGGACTCCGCGTCGAGGTCGCCTCGAAGCGGGAGTTGATCATCCTCACCGACTAACCCCTGTGAGTACTTGTCAACCGCGGGCGGTTAACAAGTACTCACAGGGGGTCTACTCCGGTTTGACGGCCAGGACGGGCTTGCGGCAGGACAGCAGCAGGCGTTGCGCAGTGCTCCCCATCAGCAGCTTCCCGACGGGGGTGCGGTCGCGGATACCGATGACGAGCAGCTCGGCGGTCGGTGCTGTCGTCGCCTCGATGATGACGTCGACTACCTCGTCGCCGACGATTTGCCGGACCTCGTGTTCGACACCGCTGTCGGCGAGCTTCTCTTCCAGTTTCTGCAGCTGCGTGTGGTCGGCGAACGACTGATCCGCAAGAGCGTCGCCCTTCGAGGAGTTGATCACCACCAGCGACGTCTGGCGCAGCCGTGCTTCTGCGAGGCCGTGGTCGAGGGCTGCCTCTCCGTACCGGTCCGGGGTGTAACCGACGACGATCATGCGTGCGCCTTCTCTCTGGTGTCGGGGGAGTCGTCGGCGGACGGTCCCTCCGGGAAGTCGAGTGTGGGGACGGGAAGCCGCGAACGGACGAACTTCGCGACGAGCGGGGCGAGAAGCAGAAGCGCGATGATTACGTAGACGATGATTGCCACCGGCTCGGTGAACAGACTCCCCCAGTCGCCGCCACCGAGTTGCAGACTCTGCCGCAGTTGCCGTTCGATGCGCGGACCGAGGATGACACCGATGATCAGTGGCAGCACGGGCAATCCGAATCTGCGCATCATCAGACCCATCAGGCCGAAGACCAGGAGCAGCGCCAGGTCCAGCCACTGGAGGTTCACGGCGAAGGCGCCGAGTGCAGCGAAGAACAAGATGCCCGCATACAGGTAGGGGCGCGGGGTGCGGAGCAGCTTGGCCCACAGCGGCGCGAGAGGCAGGTTCAGGACGAGCAGGAGGAAGTTGCCGATGAACAGGCTGGCGATCAACGTCCAGATGAGGAGCGGTTCCTTCTCGAACAGGGTCGGTCCCGGCTGGATCCCGTACGAGACGAAGGCGGTGAGCATGACAGCCGCGGTCGCGTTGGTGGGCAGACCGAGCGACAGCATGGGCACGAGCGTGCCCGCCGCGGAGGCGTTGTTGGCCGCCTCGGGGCCCGCGACCCCTTCGATGGCGCCATTGCCGAATTCGTCCTTGTGCTTCGAGAGCTTCTTCTCGGTGATGTAGGACAGGAAGGTGGGGAGTTCGGCGCCACCGGCGGGGAGTGCCCCGAACGGGAATCCGTACGCGGTCCCTCGCAGCCATGGCTTCCACGACCGCTTCCAGTCCTTCTTCCCCATCCACGGCCGGCCGACCGGAATGACCTCGGCCGGCCGGCGGCGCAGGTGCGCCGCCACCCAGAGGGCTTCACCCAGCGCAAAGACTGCGACTGCCACGACGACGATATCGATGCCGTCGGACAGCTGCGGAATCCCGAATGTGGCGCGCGGTTGCCCGGTGAGGAAATCGATCCCGACCAGCCCGATCGCGAGCCCGAGCAGGAGGGAGATGCATCCACGAAGCTTCGAGCTTCCCAGCACCGCGGTGACGGCAACGAGGGCCAGCAGCATGATAGCGAGATAAGAAGGGGCGCCCAAGGTTACAGCGAAACTCGAGACCGCGGGGGCGAAGAGTACGAGCAGCATCGTGCCGATCGATCCGGCGACGAAGGAACCGATCGCCGCGGTCGCCAGAGCCTGCGCCGCTCGTCCTGCTCTGGCCATCTTGTTGCCTTCGATGGCCGTGATCACCGAGGACGACTCCCCCGGGGTGTTCAGCAGAATGGATGTGGTCGAGCCGCCGTACATTCCGCCGTAGTAGATGCCGGCGAACATGATGAAGGCGGCGCTCGGACTGACGTTGTAGGTGACGGGGAGCAGGAGCGCCACGGTCATGGCGGGGCCGATGCCGGGAAGGACGCCGACGGCGGTACCGAGCAGGACGCCCAGGCATGCGTAGAGGAGGTTCATCGGGGTGGCTGCCTGCTCGAACCCCTGCAGCAGCCAGTTCAGATTGTCCATGTCAGAGAATTCCGTCCAGAATGCCTGCGGGCAGCGGGATTCCGAGCCCGACGTAGAACGCGTAGAAGCTACCGAAGCCAAGCACCGCGCCGATGGCGATGTTGCGTACCCAGTGACGGCTGCCGAGAATCGTTGCCGCCCCGGCGAAGAGGAACGTTCCGGTGATCGCCCATCCGAGGAAGTCGATCAGCGCGATGGTGGCGGCGAACAGACCGACGAGCAGCCCTACCGTTCGCCAGTCACTCGACGAATCGAGGTCGACGTCCTCGCCCCCGTCGGCCTCCCCCGTGGAGCCGCGCAGGATCGCGACAGCGAGGATCGCGGTGAGGACGAGCAGCCCGATGCCCACCGCCAGCGGAAACAGCCGCGGCCCGACCGGGTCCACCTTCGCGAACCCGGCGCTGAGGGTCAGTGCGTCGACGATGAGAAACACGCCCACCGTGAGCATGACCGCACAGACGATGAACTGCGCCAGGTCCCGTTTGCGTGGCGCCGGGGCCACGTCGGGGGCGCCGGCGGGCGGTGGCACGGGCGTGGTCATGCCAACCCCAGTTCGGACAGGGTGGACGAGACCCGCTCGTCCTGGTCGCGTAGGAACTGCTCGAAATCCGGTCCCGTCATGAAGGCGTCACTCCAACCGTTCTTCACCAGGGCCTCCTTCCATTCGGGTGTGTCGTGCAACTTCTCCAACGCTTCCACCATGTCGGCCCGGGCACTGTCCGAAAGGCCAGGGGGCGCAAGGACTCCACGCCAGTTGGTGAAGGTGAGATCGATTCCCGCCTCCGACAGCGTCGGCGCATCGACGCCCTCGATTCGTTCGCTACCCGACACCGCGAGCACGCGCACCTGACCGGCTTCGATCTGGTCGACGTACTCCCCCAGCCCCGAGGTGCCTGCGGTGATCTTCTGTCCGAGCAGCGCCGTCAACAGGTCACCTCCACCGTCGTAGGAGACGTAGTTCACCGCATTGGGATCCACCCCTACCGCGCGGGCGGTCTCCATCGGGAACAGGTGGTCCGGCCCGCCCGGTGACGATCCGCCGCCGATCGTGACCGAGGCCGGGTCGGCCCGCCACGCCGCGACGAAGTCGTCGATGGTGCGCAGCGGCGAATCCGCAGGAACCAGAATGCCTTCCTGCTCTTCCACCACCTTCGCCAATGCGGTCGCGTCGGACACGCGGGCGGACGACCCGTTGGTGTAACCGGCACCGACGACTCCGAGACCCATCATCATCATGAGATCGTCGTTGCCCGACTCGTTCATCAGTCGAGCCATGGCGACCGTTCCGCCTGCACCGATGACGTTGAAGACCTCGACTCGGCCGGTAATGTCCTGATCTTCCATGATCTTCACCGCAGTCCGCGCGGTGAGGTCGTAGCCGCCGCCGGGGCTGTTCGGAACCATCATCCGCACCCTGTGCAAGCCCTCGTCCTCGCCACGGGTAACTCCGCACCCGGCCACGAGAAGGCCTACGAGCGCCAGCAGGAGCACCGCGCGTACGCTGCTTCCGCCACCTGTTCTCGCCATCGTTCCCCATTTCGCCATCGATGTGATCTTCGGCAATACTGTCCCCATTGGTGACGCACGTCACCTATGCGAACGAAATGGAACTTAAGTTCATTGTGGTCACCACGTCACCCCAGAGTGCGAAGTCTTGCCGGGCAGGTCCTGCTGCTCCAGCTGGTGGTCGTCGGCGTCGTCCTTCTCGCGGTCGCTGCCGTCTCGGTTCACCAATCGACGGTGGAGTTTCGCGAATTGCAGGGCCAGCGCATGATCGCCGTGGCCGAGAACGTCGCCTCGACCCCGGTGGTGCGTGACCGCCTCTCGGACCCGTCGGTCGAGCGGGTCCTCGCCCCTGAAGTGGATCGGGCAGTCAATCTGTCGGGCGCGACACTGGCGGAGATCGTCACACCCGAAGGGGTGACGGCAGTGTCCTCCGACCCCACCCGGATCGGGCTGCCCGCGGAACTCGGCGGCAGCGACGTGCTGACCGGCCGCGCCTGGTCGGGTGATGTCGTGGTCGACGACCGGCGCGCCATCGTCGGCCACGTTCCTATCCTCACGGCCACCGGTGATGTCCTGGCAGCAGTGTCGGTCAGCGACGACTACCCGTCGACCTGGGCCCTGCTCAGCAGTGCCGGTGCGCGCCTGCTCCTCTACCTCGGTATCGGCGCCGGGCTGGGACTTCTCGGTTCGTGGCTCCTCTCACGCAGAATCAAGACACACACCCGGGGGCTGGAGATCGCCGAGATCGCCAGTCTCGCCGACCACCGGGAGGCCCTGCTTCACAGCATCCGTGAGGGCGTAGTGGCGGTGAACACCGACGGCATCATCACGCTCCTCAACGACAGCGCCCAGGAACTACTCGACCTCAGCGGTGACGTCGTCGGCAGGCATGTCGACGACGTCCCACTCGACCCGGGCGTCCGCCGGTATCTCCTCACCGGCGAGGACGGCCGTGACGTGGTGCTCTCGACGTCCTCGCGCATGCTGGCGCTCAGCCGGCGGGCCGCTACCAGCCAGGGCCACAAGATCGGCACCGTCACCACCATGCGCGACAGCACCGAGCTCGCGTCGATGCAGAGCCAGCTGTCGTCCCACAAGAGCGTCACCGACACGCTGCGCGCGCAGACGCACGAATTCGCCAACCAGTTGCACACCATCTCGGGACTCACGCAGCTCGGTGACTACGACGCCGTCACCGAATTCGTCGGAACGCTCACTCGACGCCGCGCAGAAATCAGCGACGCTGTGACGCAAAGGATTTCCGATCCCGCCGTGGCCGCCCTCCTGATCGCGAAGACCTCGTTGGCGGCGGAGACCGGAGTGTCTCTGACACTGGAGCCCGATTCACGCCTGCACGCACTCGACCCCGAACTCGCGACCGACGTCATCACCGTCGTCGGAAATCTCATCGACAATGCCGTCGACGTGTCCGAAGGCGGACCGCACGCGACGATATCGATTCGAATCACGGACGGCGACGGCATTTTGATCGAGGTCGCCGACTCGGGCCCCGGGGTACCCGAGTCGATGCGCGAGGAAATCTTCTCCCGGGGAGTCACGTCCAAGACAGGGGTGCCAGGCGGTCGCGGGATCGGGCTGGCCCTGGTGCGACTGGTCAGCGCGCAGCACGGCGGATTCGCATCGGTGTCGGACGCGCCCGGCACCGGAGGCGCTTTGTTCACCGTCCACGTTCCCCGTAGTTAGACTCTCCGACCATGACCGTTCGGCGGAACGATGTATGAGGTGCTGGTCGTCGACGACGACTTCATGGTCGCGGAGATACACCGCCGGTTCGTCGACAAGACGCCGGGGTTCACCACCGTCGCAGTCGCGCGGACCGCGGCCGACGCCCTCGATGCCGTGCGCTCCCGTCGGCCGGATCTCGTGCTTCTCGACGTGTACTTGCCGGACATGTCCGGACTCGATGTCCTCCAGTCCCTCCGGGCGGAGGGAAATCCGGTCGGCGTGATCATGATCACGGCTGCGCGCGAGATCGACACCGTCAGCCGGGCGCTGCACGGCGGCGCCTCCGACTACCTGGTGAAACCGTTCGAGTACGCCCACCTGCAGGAGAAGCTCGAGAACTTTCGGCGACGGGCACGGGCACTCGAATCGCAATCCGGCGCGGATCAGTCGTTGATCGACTCCCTGTTCGGCAGCGCAGGCAAGAACGCCGACCCGGGCCGCCTCCCCAAGGGGCTCAGCGTCGAAACCGGCAAGTTGGTCCTCGACATCGTGCAGGAGCGGGGCGAGTTGTCGTCCATGGAATGCGCCGAGCTCGCGGGACTGTCCCGGGTGAGCGTGCGCAGGTACCTCGAGCATTACCTGGCCGAGGGTTTACTCGAAGTACGCCTCGAGTACGGGGGCGCGGGCAGACCTGTTCGCCGGTACCGGCCCGTTCGCCACTGAGGCAGTCCGGCATCAGGACGGCATCAGGACAGTGGGCCGTGGCCGCCGCTACCCCACCGGCGTGCCCGCGTCGGCGGACACCTCGTAGGCTGCGATGTCGAAACGCTGTGTCTGGCGGCGGAATTTGAAGGTGAAGTCGGGCCACAGTGTGGTGTTGTTGCCGTGCCGATCGAGGTACCAGCTGGCGCATCCGCCCGTCATCCAGACGCTGTTCGACAGCTTCTCCTGAAGGTCCCGGTTGTAATCGTCCTGAACCTCCTTGCGGACCTCGACCGTGCGAATTCCGTTCTGCTCCAACGCCGCAATAGCATCAGCGACGTAGTTGATCTGTGATTCGATCATGTACACCATCGACGTGTGGCCGAGCCCCGTGTTGGGTCCGACGAGAAAAAACATGTTGGGGAAGTTGGCGACAGTCGCGCCCTTGTAGGCCTGCATACCGGCCTCACCGAAAACCTGCGCCAGACTGCGTCCGTCCCGCCCGAAGATGACCTCGAACATCGGTGAATCCGTCACCTGGAATCCGGTCGCGATGACGATGGCATCCACCGAACGCACGGTGCCGTCCCTCGTCACCACCGCATGCTCTCGTATCTCCGCGATCGGGTCGGTGACGAGTTCGACGTCGTCCCGGTCGAGGGCCGCGTAGTAGTCGTTGGAAATCAGCATTCTCTTGCAGCCGATCCGGAAGTTCGGAGTGACCTTCTCACGCAGGGCCGGGTCCTTGATCTCTGTCCGGATCTTCATGCGCGCCAGCCACTCCAGCGGTTTCATGAAGACGGGCGCCTTGGCAAGACCGACCACCTGCACTTCCCGGCCTCCGTAGATTGCGGCGCGGAGCAGTCGCTGGACGCCGGGCACGTGGTGGAAGGCCCACCGCTCGATCCGGGTATAGGCCCGGTCGAATCGCGGCAGCAACCAGGGGGCGGTGCGCTGATACACGTCCAGGTGTTGCACCTGGTCGACGATGGCAGGAACGATTTGAATTGCCGATGCTCCCGTGCCGATCACTGCAACGCGTGTGCCGGTGAGGTCGGCATCGTGATTCCATTGCGCCGAGTGGAAGATCTCGCCGTCGAATACTTCGATCCCGGGAATGCTCGGCAGAGAGGGCTCGGCCAGCGCCCCGAACGCGCAGATCACGGTGTCCGCCGAGAAGTGGCCGCGGCTGGTGGTGAGCTCCCACCGCGAGACGCCGCGATTCCAGCGGGCCTCGGTCACGTCGCAATCGAAGACGTGCTTTCCGAGGACGTTGTACTGACGCGCAACCCTGCGAATGTAGTGCTGGATCTCCGGTTGTGCCGAAAACGAACGTGACCATTCGGGGTTGAGTGCGAACGAGTAGGAGTACAGGTGCGAGGGCACGTCACAGGCGGCGCCGGGATAGGTGTTGTCGCGCCACGTGCCCCCGACGTCACTGTCCCGCTCGAGGACGAGGAAATCCTCCCGCCCGTCCTTGCTCAGTCGTATAGCCGCACCGAGTCCCGCGAAACCACTGCCGATGATCACCGTGCGAACGTGCCGCACGCTGTCCTCCGGAACGACGCCGACCGCTGCAGTGTCTGTTACCCGGTCATCCATATAAATGACCCTAGACAGTTACAGAACCCAGGCACAACGATTACGGATCTTTTCGCCCGCACGCCCCAGGGAGGGAAAGTCAGGACTGCTGCGCTGCCTTCTCGGCCGCTTGCGCCTGCGCAACCTGTTGCGGAGTGAACCGGATGAACAGTGCCGCCAGCCCGGCGATCAGGGCACAGACGGCGCTGCCTACCAGGGCGAAGGTGTAGCCCTCACCGAGCGCAGTGATCTGCGCCGGCGTCATGTCGCCGATCTTGCCCGACACCCCACCGAGGGACAGCGTGCGGGACGTCGCCATCGCCCCGATGAGAGCGAGGGCGAGCGGGCCGCCGAGCGTCTGCGCGACCTGAGCGATGGCGGCCACCGGTCCGATCTCGGTTTCCGGTACTCCCGCGATGGCGCACAGAGGAAGCGGAACAACGGCAAGTCCGACGCCGAAACCGATTCCCACGACCGGCACGAACAGGTTGGCCGGATACGTCGCCGACGCGTCCAGGGTGGAACCGTAGAGCAGGCCCACCACCATGATGGCCGCCCCAGCGATCACCAGCCAGCGCGGCTGGATGCGGACGGCGAGTTTCGACGCCACGAAGGCCGCGGCTCCCAGACCGAACGCGAACGGGATGAAGGCCAGGCCCGCTTCGAGTGGGCTGTAACCGAGGATGTCCTGGACGAACAGCGCCACGAAGGCGGCGACCGTGAACATCACGGCGCCTGCGAAGAAGATGGCGACGAAGGTGGCCACCCTGTTCTTGTCGGTGAACAGCGAGAAGGGAAGCAACGGGTTGTCGGCGGTGCGCTCGACGTATAGGAACGCGACGAACAGCAGCAGACCCGCGATGAGCGCACCGATCACGAAGGGACTGGTCCACCCCAGTTCCGGCCCCTCGGTGAGAGCGAACACCACACCGGTTGCCGCGACCGTCGCCAGAACGGCGCCCGGTACGTCGAGCGCCAGGCGCTCACCGGCCGTCTCCTTCAACGACGTGAAGGCGAACAGCACGATGACCACACCGATCGGCACGTTGATGAGGAAGATCAGCCGCCACGACACTTCGGTGAGTGCACCGCCGATGATCAGTCCCGCGATCGATCCGATCCCCGTCATTGCAGCGAAGATCGCGATGGCCTGGTTGCGCGCGGGACCGGCGGCGAACGTCGTGGCCACCAGGGCCAGCGCGGTGGGCGAGGCCACCGCAGCACCCACACCCTGCAGGAAGCGGGCACCGATCAGCATGAATTCGTTGACCGCGAGGCCGCACAACAAGGAGGCGACGGTGAAGAGCGCGACGCCGCCGATGAACATCTTCTTGCGGCCGAAGGCGTCCCCCAGCCGGCCCCCGAGGAGCATGAGCCCACCGAACGCCAAGGCATAGGAGGTCAGCACCCAGTTACGGCCGCTGTCGGTGAGACCGAGGTCTGCCTGCAGGGGAGCCAGGGCCAGGTTGGCGACGGTCCCGTCGAGGACCACCATCATCTGCAATCCACTGAGGACGATGATGGCGAGACCCAGCACACGGGTCGCCGCGGCCGGGACCGCTGGGGCATCTGCCGCAGAGTTCACTGAAGCAGATTTCGGCACTCGGGAATCAGACACGAGCGTTCACGTTACCCAGCGTCCACGCTAAACCCTGCCACCGGTCCGATGACCACGATGGCGGGCGGCCGAATCTGCTCTTCCTTCACCCGGGCCGCGACACTCTGCAGATCCGCGCGGAGCGTGCGCTGAGTACGCAGTGTGCCCTCCTGGATGACGGTGACCGGGGTGTCCACGGGCCGGCCGCCCGCCATCAGGACCGTGGCGAACGCGTCGATGCGTTCGACGGCCATCAGCAACACGATGGTGCCCTTCAGCCGCGCCAGCGCCGACCAGTCGACGAGAGAATCGGGGTGGTCGGGAGCCACATGACCGCTCACGACCACGAACTCGTGGGTGACTCCTCGGTGGGTCACCGGAATTCCGGCGGCCGACGGGACCGAGATCGCGCTGGTGATACCGGGGACGACCGTGACGGGGACGCCTGCTGCCGCGCACGCCTCGAGCTCTTCGTACCCCCGTCCGAACACGTAGGGGTCGCCGCCCTTCAGACGAACCACGAACTTGCCCGCCTTGGCGTTGTCGATCAGGGCAGCGTTGATGGCTTCCTGCGCCATCGCGCGGCCGTACGGAATCTTCGCAGCATCGATCACGTCGACATCGGGACCGAGTTCGGCCAAAAGCTCCGGCGGCGCCAGGCGATCGGCCACCACGACGTCGGCGCGCGACAGCAGTCGGCGGCCACGGACGGTGATGAGGTCGGGATCACCGGGACCTCCGCCTACCAGCGCCACACCGGCAGCGGGCGCCTCGTCGGTGTCGGGAACGACTCCGGACTGCAGGCCCTCCACCAGGGCGTTTCTCACAGCCGCGGAGCGGCGGTGATCGCCGCCCGCCAGCACACCGATGCTCAAGCCGTCGTAGCCCGCGCTGGCCGGGGTGACGGCCGTGCCGTACCGGGCGTTGTCTGCCCGGACACAGAACACCCTGTTCCGTTCGGCCTCGGCGACGATCGTCGCATTGGTGTCGGGTTCGTCCGTGCAGGCGATGGCGTACCAGGCGCCGTCGAGGTCACCGTCCCGGTAGTCGCGCAATTCCAGGGTGATCTGCCCGGACGTCGCCATCCCCTCGACCGCGGGAGTGACGGCGCGGCTGATCAGATGCACGCGTGCTCCCGATGCGATGAGCAGGCCCAGTCGACGCTGTGCGACGCTTCCGCCACCGATCACGACCACACGGCGATCGGTTAAATTGAGGCCGACCAGGTAGTTGGTCTCGTCTCCGGTGGCGGCAGTCACGCGCTATCCCCGTTTCTCCAGATTTTCCGGTAAGTCTTGTCTCGAACCTACGAAACTTTACGGGCTGCCGCGACGACGACGCCATTCGCGGACCGTTTGGGAATGATCAGTGGCCCGCAGCCGGCGCTCAGTACCGCCGCCGCCTCCGCGATACTCGGCGACCCGGTGTGTGCATGCACCACGCCGGACGGGTGTGGGACGACGACGCCAGCGAGATCTCCGGTGTCGAATCCGAGGACCGGAACCCCGAGTACCGCGGCCGCACCCACGACGGCAGGCTCGTTCGCCTTGCGGTCGAGAGTGCCCAGGCAGATCAATGTCACGGGCGCCTCGACGTTCGCGGACTCCAACGCCGCGCGCACCGCCGAGACGATGTCGGCGCTCGACGCACTCGTGCGGAACCCGATGCCCACGCAGACCTCAACCATGGTCGGCGAAGTCGCGGGCCGCGCTCACGAACCGCGCGACAGAGGTGGGGTGTCCCGCCGGATGCGTGTGAAGGTACGACGCGTGAATGCCCCCTCCGGCGAAACCTTCGCGCGCGGGTGCACCGTCCCACGGCCGCCATCCCCACGCCGGCGCATAGCCGGGCGCCTCTGCCCGGGTGAGCGACGTTCGATGGAATTCGTGCCCCACCACCCGCTCGCCCGCAGCGAAGAGCGGCGAATCGGTCAATGCCACGGCATCGCGGTAGCCCAGAGTCAGGCGCGAGCCGAACGAGGCGTCGACATCGATGACCGATGCCATCGCTGAACCGTCGAGGCTGCGCGCGAGATACAGCAGTCCGGCGCATTCGGCGTGGATCGGTGCGCCGCCGTCGGCCAGTGCGCGTATCTGTGCGAGGAGGCGCCCGTTCCCGGCAAGCGCGGCGGCATGCTCTTCCGGGAAGCCACCCGGAAGGACGACTCCGGACGTGTCCGCGGGCAGTTCGTCGTGCAGCGGGTCGAAGGTCACGACGCGCGCTCCGGCCGCCGCGAGCAGTTCTCGATGTTCGGCGTACCCGAAAGTGAAGGCTCGGCCGCCGGCGATTGCCACCGTCGGGCGAGCACCGGCGGGCACGTCACCCACCTCGACGGTGGGATCCCACGCGGGTCCGTCGATCGCAGAGCTCGCTAGCGCCCGGATCGCCGCCAGATCGAGATGCCGGGCGGCCAGCCGAGTCATTGCCTCGACGGCCTGCATGGCAGCGGCGCCGTGTTCGGCTGCGGGAATGAGGCCCAGATGCCGGCTCGGCACTTCCAGTTCCGCCATCCGGGGAACCGCGCCCAGCACAGGGAGCCCGACGCGCTCGCTCGCCTGCCGCAGCACCTCCTCGTGCCGGGCGCTTCCGACCCGGTTGAGGATCACACCGCCGATGCGCACCGACGCGTCATACGTCGAAAATCCGTGAAGCACAGCGGCCAGAGACTGGCTGTGCCCGCGGGCATCGACCACCAGCACGACGGGAGCGCCGAGCAGTGCCGCGACCTGTGCTGTCGACCCCTCGGCCGACGGCTCCGCAGACGCGGCGTCGATCTTGCCGTCGAACAATCCCATGACACCCTCGACCACGGCGATGTCACACTCGGTGCTCCCATGACGGTAGAGCGGGCCGATTCGGTTGGCTCCCACCATCACCGGGTCGAGATTGCGTCCGGGCCGACCCGCGGCCAAGGCATGGTAGCCGGGATCGATGTAGTCGGGGCCGACCTTGAACGGCGCCACCGCATTTCCCGACTGACCCAGCGCACCCATCAAGCCCGTGGCGACTGTCGTCTTTCCGCTCCCCGAGGCGGGGGCCGCAATGACTACGGCGGGAACCGCAGAGTGCGCAGTCACCACTCGATGCCTCGCTGGCCCTTGCGGCCGGCGTCCATCGGATGGGCGATCTTCGTCATTTCCGTCACGAGGTCGGCCGCGTCGATCAACGCCTGCGGGGCATCCCTGCCTGTGATGACGACGTGCTGAGCACCCGGCCGGTCACGCAGCACCGCGACAACCTCGTCGACGTCCACCCACCCCCACTTGAGGGGATAGGTGAACTCGTCGAGCACATAGAAGCGGTGTTCCTCCGCAGCGAGCCGCCGGGCGATTTCACGCCATCCCTCGGCAGCGGCCGCGGCATGGTCTTCCTCGGAGCCGTGCTTCCGCGCCCACGACCAGCCCTCACCCATCTTGTGCCATTGGACGGCGCCGCCGACCCCGGTGTCCTCGTGGAGTTGCCCCAGGGCACGGAACGCCGCCTCCTCCCCCACCTTCCACTTGGCACTCTTCACGAACTGGAACACCCCGACGTCGAAGCCCTGGTTCCACGCACGCAACGCCATCCCGAAAGCCGCGGTGGATTTTCCCTTACCCGGGCCGGTGTGGACCGCGAGTATCGGTGCGTTCCTTCGCTGCCGCGTGGTGAGGCCGTCGTTCGGGACGTTCTCGGGAACACCCTTGGGCATGTCCTACTCTCCTACCGTTCGATAACACCCGGCTTCTTGTATGCCGGTTCCGTTACGTCGAATGTCGTTATGCCGCAGCGCGAACGACACCTGCGACGTGCTGCGCGGAGAGTTCACCGAGTCGGACGTACCCACCACGCAGGTGCCGAGCCAGTTCTGCCGCCAGACCGAGCCGGACCATTCCGGTCTCGCAATCCACCACCACCGAGGCGACTGCACTGTCGGCGAGCAACCCTGCCGCCACTCTGGCGCGGTGCAGAGCGTCCTTGCCGCCCGTGGCCCGTCCGTCAGTGAGTGTGACCACGAGCGCCCGGCGTTGCGGGTCACGGAGCCGCTCACGCAATACCACCTGCCGAGCCCGCAGAAAGCCTTCCGCCAGAGGCGATTTACCGCCGGTGCGCATCCCGCGCAGCCGACGGACCGCGATGTCCACCGACGATGTCGGTGGCAGAACCAGTTCGGCGTCTCGTCCACGCACGGTGATGACGGCCACCTTGTCCCGGCGCTGATAGGCATCGCGCAGGAGTGAGACGACGGCCCCGGTGACCGCGGACAGTCGATCCCGTGCCGCCATCGAGCCGGACGCGTCCACGACGAACACCACGAGGTTTCCCTCGCGGCCTTCTCGGACAGCGCCTCGCAGGTCGGCGGAGTCCAGAATCATCCGGCCGGCCGTGCGTCCGCGAGCGGCCTGCCGTTCCGCTGCCGCGAACAGCGTGCCCACGAGGTGCAGGCCGTGCCCTTGCTCGTTCGCTGCCCGTACCGCTCGACCGCGCGACGAGCGGGAACGCGAGCGCCGGCCGGGAGCGCCTTCGCCGACACCGGGAATCTCGAGCAGCTTGGTGGTGAACTGCGAGCCCGCAGGCCCGGCAGGCCGCTCCGGCGGCGGCGCTCCGCCCCCGGGTCCGCGCGGGTCGTCGGGTCCGTCGGGATCCTCCGCGGCCTCGCCCGCGGTCGGCTCGGACGAATCCTCGCTCGACGGTGCTTCGGCGGGCGGTTCTTCGGCCGCCCTGGTGTCCTCGTCGGCCTGACGCAACGCATCGTCGAGTTGATCCTGGTCGAGGCCCGGCTCGTCGAACGGGTCCCGCCTGCGCCGGTGCGGCAACGTCAACTCCGCAGCAACCCGCACGTCCTCTGCCGTCACGGCGTCCGCACCGCGCCAGGCGGCGTGCGCGGTGGCCGTGCGAGCGAGGACGAGATCGGCGCGCATACCGTCGACGTCGAACGAGGCGCACAGGAACGCGATCCGGCGCAGCTCGGTGTCGTCGAGCTCCACCGAATCGAGTCGATTCCGGGCTTCCAGGATGGCGGCGGCCAGAGCGTGATCCTGCTCGGCATAGCGAGCGGCGAACGTCTGCGGGTCGCGTTCGAAGTCGAGGCGCCGCCGCACCACCTCCATCCGCACATCGACGTCACGCGACGCAGCGACATCGACAGCGAGGCCGAAACGGTCCAGAAGCTGCGGCCGCAGTTCACCTTCTTCCGGATTCATGGTGCCCACCAGAACGAACCGCGCCGGATGCGAGTGGGAGATGCCGTCCCGCTCGATATGCACCCGGCCCATCGCTGCGGCGTCGAGAAGAACGTCGACCAGATGATCGTGCAGCAGATTCACTTCATCGACATAGAGAACGCCCTGATGGGCGGCGGACAGCAGGCCCGGACGAAAGGCGCGTTCACCGTCGCGCAAGACTTTCTCGAGGTCGAGTGAACCGACCACACGGTCTTCGGTGGCTCCCACCGGCAACTCGACCAGCCGCGCGGGCCGCGGGCCGTTCTCGTCACGGACCGCCGGCAACAACGTGGTGAGCGCCCGGACGACCGTCGACTTGGCCGTGCCCTTCTCGCCCCGCACCAGGACGCCGCCGATGCCCGGGTGGACGGCGCACAGGACGAGCGCCAGACGCAGCTGGTCCTGACCGACCACCGCACTGAACGGGAAACCCGTCGAGGAGTCCCGTGGAGACTGGTCCACGTCACGGTTCGTGCGCACGATGCATCCCTTCACGCCCCGGTTTCCTCGCCGAGAGCTGTTGGCTGGTACGAATGCCGCGGCGATCTGGCTGGGACTTCCGATTCGCCGCGCCCGTGGCAGCAGCGAATCAGAGATCCGTCACAGTGGCGGGACCGCGCCTGATTGGAACAGGACTTCCCCGCGGACATTCCTTCGCCGACCCTAGTCGGCGCTCACCGGCCCGCCGTCGACGGGGCACCCTGCGCATCCGATACCGACGCCGTATCCCCCGCACCGCGGGGCGCCCCGCCACCACGCTTCATGGGCACGTGCGGGATACCGTCCTCGACGAACTCCTCGCCATCCGGCGTGAATCCGTGCTTCGCATACATATCCACCAGGTAGGTCTGGGCGTTGATCCGGCAGGGTGCGGACCCCACCTCTGCGAGCGCCGCCCGCAGGAGACGAGTGGTATGGCCCTGCCCACGCGCGGGCCGCGACGTGCACAGTCGCCCGATCCGGAACGAGGTGGTGCCGTCGCCGTGCTCCTCGAGCAGCCGGAGCGTGCAGACCACCTGACCGTCCTGCTCCAACCAGAAATGGCGCGTCTCCGCCAGCAGATCCTGCCCGTCCAGCTCCGGGTACGGGCAGGCCTGCTCCACGACGAACACCTCGACTCGAAGCTTCAGCAACTCATAGAGCGTCTTGTTGTCGAGATCGAGTGCCCACGCACGCTTCAGTGCTGCAGTTGCCGTCATGACAAGCAACTATGGCACAGGCCCGCTCGGCGCGCGCCCGCAGCCGAGCCCGCCCGTCGTCGTCAGACCGCGGCGACCGAGGCCTCTTCCACCGCGATGGTATCGAGCTGAAGAACCTTGGACGTGTGCTCCCAGACCTGCGCGAACAGCCCCGGTTCGTCAGTGAGCTTCACCCCGAGCGACGGCACCATTTCCTGCAGCTTCGGTTTCCAGGACTCGTACCGGTCCGGGAAGCAGCGCTCGAGCACGTCGAGCATGGCCGGCACAGCCGTGGACGCGCCGGGAGACGCACCGAGCAGACCGGCGATGCTGCCGTCCGCGGCATTGACCACGGCGGTGCCGAACTCGAGGACACCGCCCTTGCCCTTGGCCCGCCGGATCACCTGGACACGCTGGCCGGCCGTGATCAGTTCCCAATCCTTGCCCACGGCCTTGGGTACGAACTCGCGCAGCGTGTCGATGCGTCCGGCCTCCGACTTCGTGAGCTCGCTGATCAGGTATTTGACCAGGCCGAGTTCACTGACACCGACGCCGAGCATCGACAGAAGGTTGTCGGGCTTGACCGAACCGGGGAGGTCGGTAATGCGACCTTCCTTGAGGAATTTGGGTGACCAGCCGGCGTAAGGGCCGAACAGCAGTCCGGGCTTGCTACCGATCACCCGGGTATCGAGGTGCGGCACCGACATGGGCGGAGCGCCCACGGCTGCCTTGCCGTATACCTTGGCGCGGTGCTGGTCGATGAGTTCCGGATTGGTGCAGCGCAGGAAGGCTCCGCTGACCGGAAATCCGCCGAAGCCCTTGGCCTCGGAGATACCCGACTTCTGCAGGAGATGCAGGGCACCGCCGCCGGCGCCGACGAAGACGAACTTGCTGCGCACCACCTTTTTGGCACCGTTGCGGCGGTTGGTGACCTTGACGACCCAGCTGCCGTCGGACTGCTTGGTGAGATCGGTGACCTCGTGACCGAAATGCACGATGCCGCCGGATGCACCGACGTAGCCGAGAAGCTGCTTGGTGAGGGCACCGAAGTCGACGTCGGTGCCGTTCTCGGTCCAGTTCAGCGCGATCGGATCGCTGTAGTCGCGGCCCTTCGCCATCAACGGCAGGCGGCGGGCGAACTCGACCGGATCCTCCACGTATTCCATGCCCGCGAAGAGAGGGTGTCCGGCGAGCGCGTCGTAACGGGCGCGCAGATACTTCACGTTGGCCTCGCCGTGCACGAAGCTGACGTGGGGAATCGGGTTGATGAATTCCTTCGGCTTGGTCAGGACGCCGTTCTCCACGGCGTGCGCCCAGAACTGGCGCGACACCTGGAACTGCTCGTTGACGTTGACGGCCTTCGCGATCTCGACGGTGCCGTCGGGGTTCTCGGGTGTGTAGTTGAGTTCACACAACGCGGAGTGACCGGTGCCGGCGTTGTTCCACGGGTCGCTGCTCTCGGCCGCGACGGCGTCGAGCCGTTCGAAGGTGGTGATCGACCAGTCGGGCTGCACCTGCCGCAGGATCGCCCCCAACGTCGCGCTCATGATGCCCGCGCCCACCAGCACTACATCCGTCTTCGTCTCTACCGCGTTCTGATCTGACACTGGAGAATCGACTTCCTTGTCCATTAGCCGTGCGCGCATCCGCCTGCCGTGTTCGCCGCATAGGTTACCCGCGCGTATGAGCAGAAGTTACCTGCCCCAATTGTGCCCCTCCCCGCGGCCCGGGATCGCCCATTAGATTGTGATCTGTGACTACATGGGCTCCCGACGTCCTCGGCGACGGATATCAGCAGTTGACCATCCCCCTCGGTACCGATCCCGACGGCGAAGGTGAGGTCGAGGCAACGTTGATCCGCTACCAGCCCGCACAGGAGACGAAACGGACCGGCCGGGCCGTGCTCTACGTGCACGGGTTCACCGACTACTTTTTCCAGAAACACCTGGCCGAGCACTTCGCCGACCAGGGATACGCCTTCTTCGCCCTGGATTTGCGCAAGTGTGGTCGTTCCCTCAAACCCGGTCAGACGGCGCACTTCGTGTCGGACCTCACGCTGTACGACGCCGAACTCGACGAAGCGCTCCGCGTCGTGCGCGAGCAGACCGGCGAGGGCCAGGTCCTGCTGGTCGCACACTCCACCGGAGGACTCGTACTCCCGCTGTGGCTTCACCGACGGCAGAAGAAGGCCGGCGGCACCGCGGCCCTCGGCGTCAGCGGCGTCATCCTGAACAGCCCGTGGTTCGACCTGCAGGGGCCGTCGTACCTGCGGAATGTGGGAACGGTGGCCGTCGACGCACTGGGCCGTGTCAAGCGGAAGTCGATCGTTCCGAAGACCACCCTCGACACCTACGGGGTGAGTCTCCACGTCGACGGCAACGGAATTTGGAACTACAACCTGGACTGGAAACCGCTGGGCGGCTTTCCCGTCACCTTCGGCTGGCTCCGGGCGGTGCGCCGCGGGCATGCGCAACTGCACCGGGGTCTCGATATCGGTGTTCCTGCGCTGATTCTGCGTTCCAAGGCGTCGTACTTCGCTCCGAGATACGACCCTCAGGTCGACACAGCCGATGCAGTCCTCGATGTCCGGCAGATCGCCCGGTGGGCCGGGTGTCTCGGCGACCGCACGACGATAGTGCCCATTCCGGGCGCCCGGCACGACGTCTTCCTGTCTTCGGACGAACCTCGCGCCCAGGCGTTCGCCGAGGTGGACCTCTGGCTCGACTGGCTGCACGGCCACAATTCCGCGGAGACGCCGCGATGACCCACTTCGATCTCGCCATCATCGGCTCCGGGTCGGGCAATTCCCTTCCCGACGAACGCTTTTCGGACAAGAAGATCGCACTCCTCGAGAAGGGCACGTTCGGCGGGACGTGCCTGAACGTCGGGTGCATTCCGACCAAAATGTTCGTCTACGCCGCCGAAGTGGCCCGCACGGTCACCGATACCGCGAAATTCGGCGTCGACGCCCAGCTCGAGGGTGTGCGCTGGCCCGACATCGTCAAAAGAGTCTTCGGCCGGATCGATCCCATCTCCGCGGGCGGTGAGCGCTACCGCGCTGAAGACACCCCGAATACGACGCTCTTCCGCGGGCACGCGTCCTTCGTCGGGCCGCGGACGATCGACACCGGAGCAGGTGAGGTCATCACCGCGGATCAGGTGGTGGTCGCTGCGGGATCGCGGCCGATCATCCCGGACGTCGTGCGCAGTTCGGGGGTGCCGTATTACACCAACGACGACATCATGCGGCTAACCGAACTCCCCGAGCGCCTGGTGATCATCGGAGCCGGGTTCATTGCCGCGGAGTTCGCGCACGTGTTCTCGGCACTGGGCACGCGGGTGTCGCTGATCTCGCGGGGCGAGCACCTTTTGCGCCATCTGGACGACGACGTGGCCCGTCAGTTCACGGATCTGGCGGTCTCGAAGTGGGATGTGCACCGTGGCCGGACGGTGGCGTCGGTGCGCCCGGACGGTGCCGGGGTCGCGGTGGAACTCGACAACGGACGGGTCGTGTCGGGCGACGCCCTCCTCGTGGCCACCGGCCGTCGATCCAACGGGGACGTGATCGATGCGGCCGCCGGCGGCATCGACCTCGACCAGGGGCGCGTCGTCGTCGACGAGTTCCAGCGCACCAGCGCCGAGGGGGTGTTCGCGCTCGGCGACGTCTCTTCGCCCTATCAGCTCAAGCACGTCGCCAACCATGAAGCGCGCGTCGTCCAGCACAACCTGCTGCGGGACGCGTGGCAGGACACGTCGGGCCTGCGCCGTACCGACCATCGTGTCGTGCCCGCGGCTGTGTTCACCGACCCGCAGATCGCCCACGTCGGGCTCACCGAGCGCGAGGCTCGGGACGCGGGCTGGGACGTCACCGTGAAGATTCAGGCCTACGGGGACGTCGCCTACGGGTGGGCCATGGAAGACGACGAGGGTTTCTGCAAGATCATCGCCGAGCGTGGCACCGGGCGACTGCTGGGCGCGCATGTGATCGGCGCACAGGCCTCCACGGTGATCCAGCCCTTGATCCAGGCCATGAGTTTCGATGTGACGGCACACCGGTTGGCTCGGGGCCAGTACTGGATACACCCGGCTCTCCCCGAGGTCGTCGAGAACGCCCTGCTCGGGCTCGACGTCGACGACAGCGGCCTGTAATCGACCCGGCGCTCGCTACCAGGGGCTGGTGCGGAGAACGATCTCGGTGGCGAGCGCGGCGGCAGCCGAGGCCGGGACATTGGTGACACCGTCGAGTTCCACGACGCGGAAATCCGAGTAGACGAAGCGACCACTCGCATCGGCCTCGGCTCGCCGCGTGGAGCTTCCGACCATCACGGTGGTCGGGAGCTCCACCGGTGGGCATCCCGCTTCGCGGACCACACCTTTGTCGTCGGGCGCCGCCGGGTGACCCCGATCGGCAACGACGAGACTGGCGAAGCGCCCGAACTGGCGAGCGGCGAGCGTCCAGGCGAGCTCGGCGCCCTCGCGGCTTCCCACGAGGTTGACCCATCCCACCTTCAGCTCGTCGAGCAGCCCCATCACAGCGGAGTCGTCGAGACCTTCGATGGACTCGGGCACGATGGTGCGCAGATCCGAATTGTGCAGGCGGGCGCACACATCGTCGTAGACGTCCGGGGCGTCCCCCGCACCGGGCAGCAGCAGGACAGCGTGCCTGGTCGACGGCCCGTCGAGCCGAACAGTACAGTCTCCGTCTCCCACAGCCACGTGTGTCAGTTCCATGGCAGAAAACCTACGCGATCCGCGCCGCCTTGCGCTCGCGCCCTTATCCGGTCCGGTTCACAAGCTAGTCCGGCAGATCGGAGCATGGCCGATCGTGCGGCGGGCGACTGCCTAGAAAGAGAGGCGGGAGCCGATGGTGGCCAGCCCCTCCGGGGCACCTTCACCGAGCAAGGTGTCCAGGGCGTCCACATCCACGTGCTTCTCGACGAGATCAGCCAACAGGTCGAGCTGCGCGACCCGCACGGCGGCCACGTCGGTGTCGGGGGCGGGGACGAAGCCGGTTCGACCCGAATGCTCCGCGACATCGTCGAGGAGTAGACGGCGGAATCGATCGTTCTCGAGCAGACCGTGCCAGTGCGTTCCGTAGACAGCTCCGCGGATACTCCCCTCCGCCGCCCCGGTGCTCGCGTAGAGCAGCGGCTGATCACCGTTACGCCGGACCCGACCGTGGTGTATCTCGTAACCGTCGACCGGGACCCCGTACGCGTCACCGGTGACCCGGCCCAGCACTTTGTCTGCCGCGAACTCCACCTCGAGGTCGAGCAGTCCCAGACCCGGGGTCTGGCCGCGACCGGATTCGACGTCGTCGACGATCACGGAGCCGAGCATCTGGTAGCCGCCGCAGACGCCGAGTACCGGGCGGCCGAGCTTCGCCTGCGCCGCCACGGCATCGGCAATTCCGTTGCGCCGCATCCACTCGAGGTCCGACACCGTCGACTTGCTGCCGGGCAGGACGATCAGGTCGGCATCCTGCAGGCGGGAAGGATCGTTGACCCAGCGAACCGAAACCCCGGGTTCGCACGCCAGCGCTTCCACATCCGTCGAGTTGGAAATTCGTGGCAGGCGGATCGCCGCGACCCGCAGCCATTCGCTTCCCACCGGCGGTCCGGGACGCCCGACGGGGGCGTCGCCCACGACGCCGAGCGAATCTTCCGCGTCCAGCCACAGGTCGTGCGCGAACGGAATGACACCGAGAGTCGGCCGGCCGGTCAGGGCAGTCAACTGCTCGAGGCCGGGGGTCAGCAACGACACGTCGCCGCGGAACTTGTTGACGATGAAGCCGGCGATCAACGCCTGATCTTCGGGCGAGAGCACAGCCACCGTGCCGAAGAGGTGGGCAAGCACTCCGCCGCGGTCGATGTCGCCGACAACGAGCACCGGAATCCGGGCGGCGCGGGCAAGGCCCATGTTAGCCAGATCCGTTGCGCGCAAATTGATCTCGGCGGGTGAGCCCGCGCCCTCACAAATCACCACGTCGAACTCGTTCCGCAGGGACGCCAGTTCCTCGGCCACCACCACCCGGAGATGGTCGCGGTGCTCGATGTAATCGCGGGCACCGACCGAAGTGACGGCGCGGCCACGCACCACCAGCTGGGACGTCCGATCACTCCCCGGTTTGAGTAGCACCGGGTTGAAACGCACGCTCGGTTCCAGTCCACACGCGGCGGCCTGCAGCGCCTGCGCACGTCCGATTTCGCCGCCGTCGAGAGTGACGACGGAATTGTTGGACATGTTCTGCGCTTTGAACGGCGCCACCCGGACACCGCGACGCGCCAGCATCCGGCACAAGCCGGCGACGAGCACGCTCTTCCCCGCGTCCGACGTAGTTCCGGCGACGAGCAGTGCGCCCTTCAGTTGGCCCGGGCTCAAGGCAGGGTGAGTATTTCGGCGCCGGTCTCGGTGACCACGATCGTGTGCTCGAACTGGGCAGTCCACGAGCGATCCTTGGTGACCACGGTCCAGTCGTCTTCCCAGACCTCCCAGGCGATGTCACCGAGATTGATCATCGGCTCGATCGTGAACACCATTCCCGGTTCGATCACCGTGTCGACCGACGGCTCGTCGTAGTGCAGGATGACGAGGCCGTTGTGGAACGTGGTGCCGATGCCGTGGCCGGTGAAGTCCCGGACCACGCCGTAGCCGAAGCGGTGGGCATACGATTCGATGACCCTGCC
This sequence comes from Rhodococcus oxybenzonivorans, assembly GCF_003130705.1. Taxonomy (NCBI): domain Bacteria; kingdom Bacillati; phylum Actinomycetota; class Actinomycetes; order Mycobacteriales; family Nocardiaceae; genus Rhodococcus; species Rhodococcus oxybenzonivorans. The sequence continues at coordinate 3,817,506 of NZ_CP021354.1, forward strand.
GATCACGTTGAGCGCGCGTCCAGGCTTGACCGCTTTGATGGCCCGCATCGTGGCCTCGTGCGTCCTCTCCACCAGCAAGCGGTTCTCCTCGGCGACGTCGCCTGCGAGGAAGGTCGCGTTGGTGTCTCCGTGCACCCCGCCGATGTAGGCCGTGACGTCGATGTTGACGATGTCACCGTCCTGGATGACGGTCGAATCCGGGATCCCGTGGCAGATCACCTCGTTGAGCGAGGTGCAGCAGGATTTCGGAAAACCCTTGTAACCCAGCGTCGACGGATAGGCGCCGTGGTCGATCATGTATTCATGGGCGATGCGATCGAGTTCGTCGGTGGTGACGCCGGGCGCCACCGCCTTTCCCGCCTCTTGAAGAGCGCGGGCGGCGATCTGGCTCGCCAGGCGCATGGCCTCGATCGTCTCGGGTGTCTGCACCCACGGCTCGTGACCCTCATTGGCCGTCGGCTTCCACGCGTACTCGGGCCGCTCGATACTCGAAGGCACGGCGAGGACGGGTGACACGGTTCCGGGGCTCAATGCTGTGCGGACAGACATGGGTATCAGGGTAGACCTGCCCTTCTCCGTGCGCCTTTCTGGTAGCGGGAACTACCGGAAAGGCGCACGAACGCGAAGCGCCTACCGCTGGCGCAGGAGGTAGCGCTGCACCTTGCCGCTGGGAGTCTTGGGAAGGTGCGGAACGAAGTGCACGGTGCGCGGATAGGCGTGTGCAGCGAACTTCTTCTTCACCAAGGTCTGCAGCTCGGCTTCGAGTGCGTCGGTGCCCTCGACTCCGTCGCGGAGGACGACGAAGGCTTCGAGTACCTCACCGCGCAGGTCGTCGGGCATTCCGACGACCGCGGCCTCGACAACGGAGTCGTGCATGACGAGCACGCTCTCCACGTCGAAGGGCCCGATCCGGTATCCGGCCATGATGATGACGTCGTCGTCGCGGGCCGAGAAGAAGTAGAAGCCGTCCTCGTCGGTCTGGCCCGCGTCACCGGTGAGGTACCAGCGGCCGTCGCCGGTGAAGCGCTGCGCGGTCTTCTCGGGTGCGTCGATATACCCGGTAAACCACAACAGCGGGCTGTTCCGGGTGTCGATGGCGACCCGGCCCGGAGTCCGGGGCGGGGCGATCGCGTCGGAGTCGTCGGCGAGTACCGCGCAGGACCAGCCTGGGAGCGGCTTGCCCATCGAGCCGTCGCGGACCTCGTCCTGCAGACCCTCCGCCCACGCATTGGCGATGAACATTCCGTGCTCGGTCTGCCCGTAGTGATCGCGCACCAGCACCCCGAGGTTGGCCTTCGACCACGAGATCACGTCCGGGGTGAGCGGTTCACCGGCAGACGACGCACGCCGCAACCGCACCGTCTCGGGGATCGGCGTCGGATCCGCCCGCAGACTCCGGTAAACGGTCGGGGCGGCCGCAAAGTTGGTGACCCCGAAGCGTTCCATGACCTTCCAGGTGAGCGGCGCCGAGAATCCCGCGTGCAGCAGGATGCTGCGCGTCCCCGCGGCGAGCGGCCCGAGCAGTGCGTAGTAGAGGCCGTACGCCCATCCTGGGTCCGCGGCGTTCCAGAAGACGTCGTCCTTGCGAACATCGAGCCCGAACTCCTGGTAGGCGTGGAACGACGCCAGCGCCCGAACCGGGACCGGCACGCCCTTGGGGGTTCCGGTAGTCCCACTGGTGAACAACTGGACGAGGGGTCCGTCACCGCCGACGGCAACGGCCGCACCCCGGGCATCGCTGGGATCGTGCGACGCTACCAGCGTCTCGAAGTCGAGAGTGCCGGACTTCTCGCCGCCGACGACCACCACCTGCCAGGGCGCGTCTGCCGGAATGTCCTCACCGGGCTTCAGCTTGTGCAGCTGGTTCGCATCGGCGATCACAACCTTCGCTTTGCTCGCCTCGAGTCGGAACGCAATGGCCGGGGAGGCGAACGCCGTGAACAACGGAACGTGGACCGCCCCGCGACGCCAGATCCCGAGCAGGGCTACAACCAGTTCCGCCGACTTGCCCATCAGCGTCGCCACGTGCTCACCCGGTTCGACGCCGAGGTCCGCCAAGGCTGCCGCACACCGTGACGACTGTTCACGAAGGAATCCGTAGGTGAGGTCCGTCGAGGTCAGATCCGCTTCCACAACGGTGAATGCCACGTCGTCGGCAGGGTGTCGATCACACAGCAGCTCCGCCGCGGCGGCGGTCGGCGTGTCGTACTGATCGAGCAATTCACGCACGCGTGCGGTGGGATCGGTGGTCATGCGGTACTCCTCGTATTCTGCGGGCTGGTATATCGGGGTCCGAACGTTCGCGGGGCCGGGTCGGCGACAGCGTGGCCTCATCCGAACTCGCTACGGTTATGATCTAGCTCACAGACCGCCCTGACTACCCCCGGAAAGGGGTGACCCACTTGGTTCTCCCGTCGCTACTACGCCCCCGGGACGGCGACGCCCTGCGCGGTGAGCTGCGCACGATCGCCGCCCAGGGTGTCGTGCCGGTTCTCTTCGGCGGTGAAGTGAGCGACGACACCCTCCATCTCAGCGAGTTCTTCGGAACACGTACCAACAACCTCAAAGGGCTGGCCATCCCACCGCTGTCCGGCCTCGGCGGCCGAGTGGTGGCTCAGCGCAGGCCTGTCTCGGTCAACGACTACAGCTCCTCCCAGACCATCACGCACCACTTCGACCGCCCCGTCCTCAGCGAGGGTCTCCGCTCCATCCTGGCCGTGCCCGTCATCGTGCAGGGCAAATCCCGGGCCGTCCTCTACGCCGCCATCCGCGAGTGCGCCCCGATCGGTGATCGGACCGCGGATGTCGTCGTCGCGGCCTCGCGCCGACTCGGTACAGAGATCGCCATTCGTGACGAGGTCGACCGCCGCCTCCAGATGCTCACGACGTTGGACGCGCAGGGTGTCGACGGCGCCACCACCGAAGAGCTTCGCGACATACACGCTCAGATGCGGAGTGTGGCCCAGACGGTCACCGATCCGTCGTTGCAGGAGCAGTTGCGCGGGTTGTCCCAGCGGCTCGCGGCAGTCGTCCGCCCCGGTGGTGGCGATGGTGCCGACGCGTCTGACGACGCTGGTATCACCCTCACCCCCCGAGAGATCGACGTGCTGGCGCACGTCGCGCTGGGATGCACCAACGCCGAGGTCGCCCAGCGGCTGTCGGTGGGGGCCGAGACCGTCAAGAGTTACCTGCGCAGTGCCATGAACAAGCTGGACGCGCGGTCCCGCCACGAAGCCGTGGTCACCGCACGCCGGCTGGGTTTACTCCCCTAGCGACAAGCGTCTTCTCGGCCGGGAAGCGCGCGCAGCGAAAGGCGGTGGGTCATGGGATCGACAACGGATTCGAACGCGTCGAGCTCGAATGCGTCCGGTGCGAGTTCTTCCGAGCAGCCGAGCCTGAAGCGGGTCATGGGTCCCGGTCTGCTTCTGTTGTTCATCGTCGGCGACATCCTCGGAACCGGCATCTACGCGCTGACCGGCAAGGTGGCGAACCAGGTCGGTGGCGTGGTGTGGTTGCCCTTTCTCATCGCCTTCCTCGTCGCCATCGTCACGGCCTTCAGCTACCTCGAACTCGTCACCAAGTTCCCCAAGGCAGCGGGCGCTGCGCTGTACACACACAAGGCTTTCGGGGTGCACTTCCTGACGTACATGGTGGCTTTCGCCGTGATGTGCTCCGGCATCACGTCTGCCTCCACAGCGTCGCGTGCCTTCGCGGCCAACTTCGTCGAAGCCTTCGATCTCGATTTCACCACCGGAATCGGGATCACCCTCCTCGGTCTCGCGTTCATGACGCTGGTGGGAATCATCAACTTCCGTGGGGTCAGCGAGAGCGTCAAAACCAATGTGGTTCTCACGTGCATCGAGCTGTCCGGGCTTCTGATCATCATCATGATCGGTCTGTGGGCACTCGGCGTGGGCGACGGTGACTTCTCCCGGGTCGCCACGTTCGACACCGGTGAGCGGTCCGCGGTCGGTGCTGTGATCGCGGGTACCGCGCTCGCCTTCTTCGCGATGGTCGGTTTCGAGGATTCGGTCAACATGGCCGAGGAGTGCAAGGAACCCAGCCGGATCTTCCCCAAGGTGTTGCTGACGGGACTTCTCGTCACGGGGGCGATCTACGTGTTCGTCTCCATCACGGCTATCGCCCTGGTACCGGTGAGCGACCTCGGCGAAGGTGACACACCACTGCTCAAGGTGGTGCAGGCCGGCGCCCCCGGCTTCCCTATCGGGATCTTCGCCTTCATCACCATGTTCGCGGTCGCCAATACCGCACTGATCAACATGCTGATGGCAAGCCGGCTGCTGTACGGCATGAGCCGCGAGAAGGTACTCCCTCCTCCGTTCGGGAGAGTGCACGCCCGCCGCCGCACCCCGTACGTGGCCATCGTCTTCACCACGCTCGTCGCGTTCGGCTTGATCACGTTCGTCGGTGAGGTGCCCGAACTCGGCGGCACCACGGCCCTGCTCCTGCTGTGCGTGTTCACGATCGTGAACATCACCGTGCTGGTACTCCGGAAACAGCCCGTGGAGCACAAGCACTTCCGGGTTCCGACGATTCTCCCGATCGTCGGCACCCTGACGTGCGGGTTCCTCGTCACACCCTTCGCCGACCGCCCGATCGTGCAGTATCAGATCGCCGGCGTGCTACTCGGGATCGGCGTCGTCCTCTGGGCGGGCACAGTGCTCGTGAACAAGAGGCTCGGAAAAGGCGGCCCGGAACTCGATCCCGAAAAGCTCGCCGAACACGAGTAGCGCGTCAGAGAGCATCCCTCAGAAGGCGGGCGTTGCGGACGCTGACGCAGGGCACCCCACGGGCCCTCGCCTGCTGCATCGCCATGGCTTCCACCGGGGTGCAGAGCCCGTCGAGGACGTCTTCGGTGGCGATGACGCACAGGACGTCTCCTTCGCAGGAGCTGATCGACGCGATTCCGCGGCCCGACGCCCACTCCTTCATCGCGAGCCACTGAGTCAGTTCTGTGCCTGGGTCCGGATTGCCGACGAACAACACTGTGCGGACGCCATCCGATGCGTCCACCCGAGTTTCTTCCGAGACGAGTGTCATGTGTGAAAGTTCCTGTCTGCGTAATCTCTTCGACCCCGCGGTTGCGAAAATCTTCTGCCACCCACTATGGGCGCTCCCGGCGGCGGTGTCTGTCCCCCGAACGGGTCCCTGAACCGACTACACCTGTGTCCCCCGATCGGCCGATGGCGCCTCGGCGACACCGGCGCAGGGTCAATACCCTTCGGGCAACGCCGCGAACATGTCTCGGGTGACGGCGACCGCATTGTCGGAACTCCCGCCCCGGACCACCAGCGTGGCGAAGGCGAGATCACCTCGATAACCGACGAACCAGGCGTGCGAGCCGCCCTCGACCTCGGCCTCCCCCGTCTTTCCGTAGACCTCGCCCTGATCCTCGATCCGTTCAGCTGTGCCACTGGTCACCACGAGCCTCATCATCGAGCGCAGCCCCTCGACCATGTCGGGGCTGATCGGCGGATGGTCACCCTCGATGACGGTCTCGCGTCCGGCGATCAACCGCGGAACGGGAGTCGAACCGTGCGCGATCGTCGCCGCGGCCAGGGCCATTCCGAACGGACTGACCACGACCTTGCCCTGGCCGAAGCCGTCCTCTGTTCGTTGCACCAGCTCTTCGGCCGGGGGGACGGAGCCGGAATCGGTCGGCAGGCCCACGACCTGGTAGTCGGGGCCGATCCCGTATTGCGACGCCGCGACCGTCAGCGCGTCCGGCTTCATCTCACTGGCCAGTTTCGCGAACGAGGTGTTGCACGAACGGGCGAATGCCGTGGCCATCGGCACGGTGCCCAGCGCGAACTCGTTGTAGTTGGGAACGCTGCGCTCCCCGATCTCGATACGTCCCGGACACGGCACCATCGTGTCGGGGCTCGCGATCCCCGAAGAGATGGCTGCCCCGGCGGTGATGATCTTGAACGTCGATCCCGGAGGGTAGAGTCCTGTCAGGGCGACCGGCCCGTCCCGGTCTGCCGCCTTGTTCTGCGCCACCGCGAGAACGTCTCCGGTCGACGGCTGGATCACCACCATCATGGCCTGGTCGGTCCTGGCGTCGACGGCGTTCTGCGCCGCAACCTGAATGGGCCGGTCGAGGCTGATCGAGAAGGACGGGGAGGTCTGCGGCGGGGTCTCGGTGAGGACATCCGTGTCGACGCCGTTCTGGTTGACGGTGACCACGCTCCACCCGGCCTTGCCGTCGACCTCGTCGATCACCGTCTTCTTCACCTGTCCGACGAGGTCCGGGGCGAAAGTGCGATCCGTGGCCACCAGGTCCGCCTCGTCCGAGACACTGACTCCGGGAAGGGCACCGAGGACGCCCGCGACCCGCTCGTAGTCTTCGGACCGCAGTCGGGTGACGAGGTAGTCACCCTCGACCGCCGTCGCGGATTCCGCGATCGACTGCGCAGTGAGCGTGTTGTCGAACGGGGAGAGCGCGGCGGCAAGCCCCTGCGCCGTGGAGATGACGTTGCCCGACTCCCCGGCGTCGAATTTGACGCGGTACACGACGCCGGGAACCAGAACATCCGAGCCGGAGTGCTCGTTGACGCGAGCGCGGGGAGCCGCAGTCGACCGGAGCGACATCGTCTGCCGGTCGCCGAGCCGAGGGTGGATGTTGGTGGAGCTCCACCGGACCGCCCACTCCCCGTTCCGGCGCCCCATATGCAGCTCACCTGAGTAGGTCCATACCCGATTCTTCGGCAGATGCCATTCGTAGGCGTAGCCGACGGTGGCCGTGTCTCCGTTGATGTCCACGTCGGTCGTCTTCGCCTCGAGCGACTCCGCCTGCAGCGACTCCCAGGCCGACTCGAGAACTCGTTGAGCATCGTCGGGCCGATCGGACAGTTGTGCGGCCTGCTCGGAATCGCGGTCGGCGAAGGCGGTGAGAAATGCCTCAGCGGCGGGCGCGGGGCCGTCGGGCTTCGGTGTGCACGCCGTCGAGCCGAGGATCAGCGCGGCCGCGCCGCCGAGGGCGATGGACCGCACGACGCGGAATCGAGTGGTTGGCCAGAGGTTCATCGCCGCTCATGGTATGTCTCCGACCACCGTCGGCACGGTAGGCGGCCAGCGAGTCAGTCCAGGAGAATTGTGGCGAACGTCGCGACTTGGCTGAAACCGATGCGTGCGTACGCACTGCGGGCCACAGTGTTGAAGCTGTTGACATACAGACTGGCGATCCGGCCGTCGGCGATGACGGCCTCGGCCACGGTTGCCGTTCCCGCGGCTCCGAATCCTTGCCCTCGATACATCGGGTGGACCCAGACGCCCTGGATCTGTCCCACCCGCGACGACACCGACCCGACCTCGGCCTTGAAGATCACCTGTTCGTCCTCGAACCGGGCCCAGGCTCGGCCGGCGGCGATGAGATTGGCGACCCGGCGTCGGTACCCGCGACCGCCGTCATTGGCGCGGGGGTCGACGCCGACTTCCTCGATGAACATGGCCACGGCTGCGGGAAGGTACTGCTCGAGTTCGTGCATCCGGACTTGGCGGACGAGCGGATCGGGGCGGCAGTGCGGCTTGCCGGCCAACGCGAGGAGGGGCTGGTCGGCCCGGACCTCGCGAGCGGGGCCCCAGTCCATTTCCAGCATCTCCCACAACGGCAGTGTCAGCTCGGCCCGGCCCACCAGCGACGAACACATGCGGGGCGTCCGGCAGGCTCGGTCCGCGAACGCGCGCATGTCGTCGACGCTGCCGCGAAGCGGAACGAAGTTGGCACCGGAGAAACACAGAGACTCGAGCGGTCCCCCTCGACTCCACAACTCCCCGTGGATCATCCGCGGATCGACTCCGCATTCTTCGACGCGCGCGGCGACCATGCAGGCGGCGACAGGATCGGCGTCGAGAACGCGGAGCACATGTGCCGCGTCTCGACTGCTCAACTGTTTGGCACCGAGGAGCTTGAGCATCTACCCAACCTTGTCAGCTAGTGGTTCTGCCCACCAGATTGCCACGAACACGCCAGAAACGGGAGACGTTTCGATGCCCAAGGGGCGGGCGGGTCAGCTGACGGTCACGACGGGGGACCCGGCCGACGCGTCACCCTCCATCTCTTCCGCGATGCGCATCGCTTCCTCGATGAGCGTTTCGACGATCTGCGCTTCCGGCACAGTCTTGATCACTTTGCCCTTCACGAAGATCTGGCCCTTGCCGTTTCCGGAGGCCACTCCGAGGTCTGCCTCGCGGGCCTCGCCGGGACCGTTCACCACGCAGCCCATGACGGCAACGCGCAGCGGGATTTCCATGCCTTCGAGCCCGGCGGTCACTTCGTCGGCCAACGTGTAGACGTCCACCTGGGCGCGCCCACAGGAGGGGCACGACACGATTTCGAGCTTGCGCGGGCGCAGGTTCAGTGATTGCAGGATCTGCGTTCCGACCTTGATTTCCTCAGCGGGCGGCGCCGACAGCGATACCCGGATGGTGTCGCCGATGCCCTCGGAAAGGAGCGCACCGAAGGCGACGGCCGACTTGATCGTTCCCTGGAACGCCGGACCGGCCTCGGTCACGCCCAGGTGCAGGGGGTAGTCGCACTGCGCTGCCAGCTGACGGTAGGCCTCCACCATGATCACCGGGTCGTTGTGCTTCACCGATATCTTGATGTCGCCGAACCCGTGTTCCTCGAACAGCCCGGCTTCCCACAGAGCCGACTCGACGAGCGCTTCCGGCGTCGCCTTGCCGTACTTCTGCATCAGCCGGGGGTCGAGCGACCCGGCGTTGACTCCGATGCGGATCGGAATGCCTGCCTCACCGGCCGCCTTGGCGACTTCCTTGACGCGTCCGTCGAACTCCTTGATGTTGCCCGGGTTCACGCGCACCGCGGCGCACCCCGCCTCGATGGCCGCGAAGATGTAGCGCGGTTGGAAGTGGATATCGGCGATAACCGGGATCTGGCTCTTCTTCGCGATAGTCGCGAGTGCGTCGGCGTCCTCCTGGCGTGGGCAAGCGACTCGGACGATGTCGCAGCCGGACGCGGTGAGTTCGGCGATCTGCTGGAGGGTCGCGTTGACGTCGTGGGTCTTCGTGGTGCACATCGACTGCACGGACACCGGAAAATCGCTGCCGACGCCGACTGTCCCGACCTGCAGTTGGCGGGTCTTGCGGCGGGGCGCGAGAACGGCGGCCGGGCCTTCGGGCATACCCAATCCGACAGGGCTGGTCACGTGGGTGCCTTCTTTCGTAGCTTCAGGTCCGAGTTTAGCGATCACTGGAAGAGCTTGATCGGGTTGACGATGTCGGCGGTGAGGGTGAGCAGCATGTATGCGCCGCCGATGACGATCACGACATAGGTCACGGGCAGCAACTTCAGGTAGTCCACGGGGCCGCCTCGGGGCAAACCTCGCCTGCTCCGGAACCAGTCGCGAATTCGCTCGTAGAGCGTCACTGCCATGTGTCCGCCGTCGAGTGGGAGCAGCGGGAGCATGTTGAACATGCCGAGGAAGAAGTTGAGGCTCGCGAGGAGGAGAACGAACGCTTCCCAGATCCCCTGTTCGGCGATCTGGCCGCCGATCACGCTCGCGCCGTACACGGAGATCGGTGTCTCCGGGTCCCGTTCCCCGCCGGTCACGGCGTGCCACAGGTCGACAGCCTTGCTCGGCATCTGCACCAGACGTTCGGCCGTCATGACGAACATGTCACCGGTGAATCCGAAGGAGGCCGGGACCGCGGACACCGCCGAATGCTCGACGACGGCCGGGGGCGCGGCGATGCCGACAGCACCGACGGTCGCCTCGTGCGGTTGGCTCTCCCCCTCCTCCAGAACCCACCGCTGCACCTGCTGGACCGGAACGACGACGGTCTGCTCGGTGCCGTCCCGTTCGATCGTGAAGTCCACTGCACCCGACAGCGGTCGCGTTGCGGCGGCGACGTCCGCGAAGGTAGGCGTCTCCTTGCCGTCCACCGCGACGATGATGTCGCCCGCCCGGATACCTGCCTCCTCGGCGGGACCGGTACCGGTGCACGGAGACAGCGCGTAGTCGGGAGCGGGCCCCTGGGTGGCGGCCACACAGCCCACCGCACCGACCTCGGCATGGCTGGGCCGGTTGAGGTCGGGCAGACCCCACCCGACGGCAAGGACGTACACCAGGACGAGACCGAGCAGGAAGTTCATGCCGATGCCGCCGGACATCACGACGAGGCGTTTCCAGGTCGCCTTCTTGTACATCGCCCGGTCTTCTTCGTCCGGCGCGAGTTCGTCGAGGGCCGTCATTCCCGCGATGTCACAGAAGCCACCGAGCGGCAGGGCCTTGAACCCATACTCGGTTTCACCGCGGCGGAAGGAGAAGATTCTGGGGCCGAAACCGATGAAGTATCGACGGACCTTCATGCCGGTGGCCTGAGCCACCCACATGTGACCCGCTTCGTGAAGCGCGATCGACAGTGCGATTCCGAAGGCGAAGAGAACAACGCCCACTGCGAACACCATGCAGTTCTAGCCTTCCTGCTTGACGAGCTGACGTGCTCGGTCACGCGCCCAGCCGTCGGCGGCCAGTACGTCCTCCACGGTAGCCGGTGGCGCCGCCCACTCGTCCGCCTCGGACAGCACGGCGGCGACGGTGCGGACGATGGCCGGGAATCGGATGATCCCGTCCAAGAATGCCTGAGCCGCGACTTCGTTGGCAGCGTTGTAGACGGCGGTGAGGCAACCGCCACGCCTGCCGGCTTCCCGCGCGAGGTCGACAGCAGGGAAGACCGCCGAGTCGAGTGGTTCGAAGTCCCAGCGGGAGGCGCTGGCGAAATCGCACGGGGCGGCAGCTCCTGCGACCCGGTCCGGCCAGCCGAGCGCGAGCGCGATCGGCAGCTTCATATCGGGCGGGCTGGCCTGTGCGAGCGTGGAGCCGTCGGTGAAGGTGACCATCGAGTGCACGATCGACTGCGGGTGAACCGTGACGTCGATGCGGTCGTACTCGATCCCGAACAGCAGGTGGGTCTCGATCAATTCGAGTCCCTTGTTCACCAGCGTTGCGGAGTTCAACGTGTTCATCGGGCCCATCGACCAGGTGGGATGGGCGCCGGCCTGCTCGGGAGTGACCGAGTCGAGTTGCTGAGCGGACCATCCCCGGAAGGGACCACCCGAGGCCGTGAGAACGAGGCGGGACACCTCATCTGCACTGCCTCCCCGCAGGCACTGGGCGAGCGCGGAATGTTCGGAGTCCACGGGCACGATCTGGCCGGGGGCCGCGGCGGCGGTGACAAGCGGCCCGCCCGCTACGAGGGACTCCTTGTTCGCGAGCGCGAGCCGCGCGCCGGACTCCAGCGCGGCCAGGGTCGGTTCCAGACCCAGGGAGCCGACGAGGGCGTTGAGGACGACGTCCGCTTCGGTGTTCTTCACCAGTTCGGTGACCGCGCCCGGACCGCTCAACACTCCCGGCCGATCGAGTGTGGCAGCGGCCCGCGGATCGGCGACTGCGACGGATGTCACACCTGTTTCGGTGATCTGCCGTGCCAGAAGGTCGACATTCGCACCACCGGCGGCGAGGCCGACAACGGAGAACTTGCCGGGGTTGGCCTCGATCACCTCCAACGCCTGGGTGCCGATCGAACCTGTGCTGCCGAGCAGCAGGACGCGGGTGGGCCTGGTTTCATCCACCCACCCATTGTTCCTGATCGAACAGCGGTCGCCCGCCATGGATGGCCCCGGTACATACGACGGACGGTCGTATGTCACGATATGGCGAGTAGCGCAACCGAATCTGCAGGAGGATCGATCGTGGCCGGTACCCAGTTGGAGCCCTCGTCCAGCGACCCCGTCGTGGCCGCACACGTCGATACGGCCGAGGTCCCGTCGGCGGCATGGGGCTGGAGTGGTGAAGCGCCCAAGACGTTCCGCTTCCTCGGCTGGTTCTTCGCGCTGTTCCTGCTGCTGATGATCATCGGTAACCACACCGGCCGGGTCGAGGACCTGTGGCTGGTCGGCTGCGCAGGCCTCATGGTCGTCGTCCTGGTCCGCGACATTCTCCAGCGGCGCAAGCCCCGGTAAACTCCCGCTTTCCACGAAACCCCTCGCCCGAAGTCCTCGGCGAGGGGTTTTCGCGTGCCTGTTGTCGCTACTCGTGGCGGCGAATCAGTTTTCGGCGGCGAGTTGGCCGCACGCCGCGGCGATCTCCTGCCCCCGGGTGTCCCGCACCGTGCAGGACACACCTTGCGCGATGACGCGGCGAACGAATTCCTTCTCCACCGGCTTGGGGCTGGCATCCCATTCGCTGCCGGGTGTGGGGTTGAGCGGGATGAGGTTCACGTGCACGAGGGGACCGAGAGCCTTGCGCAGCTTCTTGCCCAGCAGGTCCGCTCGCCAGGGCTGGTCGTTGACGTCCCGGATCAAGGCGTACTCGATCGAGACGCGTCTGCCCGACTTGTCCGCGTAGTAGCGGGCGGCATCGAGGACCTCGGCAACCGACCACCGGTTGTTGACAGGCACCAGGGTGTCGCGCAGTTCGTCGTCGGGTGTGTGCAAGGACACCGCGAGGGTGACGCTCAAATCCTCGTCGGCGAGCTTGCGGATGGCAGGCGCCAGTCCCACCGTCGAAACCGTCACCGAACGCTGCGACAACCCGAGGCCCTCGGGGGGCGGGGCAGTGATACGACGCACTGCCGCGACGACCCGCTTGTAATTGGCGAGCGGCTCCCCCATACCCATGAACACCACATTCGACAGGCGCCCCGGACCTCCGGCAACCTCACCGTCGCGCAGGGATGCGGCCGCGGCCCGCACCTGGTCGACGATCTCGGCAGTCGACAGGTTGCGTTGCAGACCGCCCTGGCCGGTCGCGCAGAACGGACACGCCATTCCGCACCCGGCCTGACTCGAGATACACAGGGTCGCACGGTCGGGGTATCGCATCAGAACACTCTCGAGAAGTGTTCCGTCGTTCGCCTTCCACAGAGTCTTCCGGGTATCTCCACCGTCGCACGCCAGATGTTTGACGGGTGTCAGCAGCGTCGGGAAGAGGGCGGCCCCCACCTGCTCCCGCACCGCAGCCGGAAGATCGGTCATCCTCTCCGGATCCGCCTCCAAGCGCGCGTAATACTGCCGGGCCAGCTGGTCGGCACGGAAACCGGGCAGACCCAGTTCCTGGACGACCTTCCGGCGTTCGGCGGAGTCGAGGTCCGCGAGATGCCGGGGCGGCATCCCGCGCCGGGGCGCGGTGAACACGAGGGGGAGCGAGACAGCCATAGTTTTCCCATTGTCCCATTGATTCGAGGGCCGATGTCGCGCGGATACGTGATCGACGCCATTCCGCCGTCCGATGCGGGTGCAGAACCGCGCCGAGTGGGTGAAGATCGAGTTATGTCGACAACACCGGACGACCCCTCGCATTCCCCTACGGATGTCCCGGCCGGCGGTGGCCCAGTCGGCGGGCCCACGCCTGGCGATCCGCCCTACCCGGACACCACCCACCCAGGACCCCAGCATCCGGACGTCGCACGGAAGAAGGGCATCAGACACACCCGGGCGGGCGCGACCTGGACCGGCCTCGTCATCGGAATCATCGTTCTCGTACTGCTTCTCGTGTTCATCCTGCAGAACCTCGACAGCGCAACACTCGAACTGTTCGCCTGGGAGTTCACGCTTCCGCTCGGCGTGTCGTTGTTGCTGGCGTCGATCGCCGGCGCCGTGATCATGGCCCTCGCCGGGGGAATCCGGATCATCCAGATCCGGCGCGCGGCAAACCGGCAGCAACGCCTGAACACTAATTACTGACTGAACAATAGTTACGCAAGTGGATCGGCTCGGCGCCGACCGCGCATGATGGTTGTCGTGGATATCACCGGAACGGTACGACTGTGAAGGCCGACATGGAGACGACTGTGGCACCGCGCATCGCTGCCGAACAGGCGCGATCCTGGCTGCTGGTTCCCGCCGGCAAGCCCGAAGGTTTCGAGGCGGCGCATGCGAGCGCCGCGGACGCCGTCATCCTCGACCTCGAGGACGCCGTCACCCCCGACCGTAAGCCTCGCGCGCGCGCCGACGTGGTCGCCTGGCTCGGCGACAATCGGCGGGCGTGGGTCCGCATCAACGATGCAACCACCCCTTTCTGGGCCGACGACCTCGCGGCACTGAACGACGTTCCCGGCCTCGAGGGCGTCATGCTCGCCAAGACCGAGAGTGGAATGCAGGTCGACGCCACCGCCGATCGCCTTCCCGCCGGGACGAAGGTGCTCGCTCTCGTCGAATCCGCCATGGGTCTCGAGGCTGCGCCGGAGATCGCTCGCGCCGAGGCGACTTTCCGGCTCGCCTTCGGCAGCGGCGACTTCCGGCGCGACACGGGGATGGACGATTCGCCGCTGGCCATGGCCTATCCGCGCTCACGGCTGACGATCGCGAGCCGCGCCGCCCGGATCGCCGCACCGATCGACGGGCCTACCCTCGGTTCGGACGTCGAGGCGCTGGCGCGCGCGTCGGCGCTCACGCTGTCGATGGGAATGACCGGGAAGCTGTGCATGACCATCGCTCAGACGGCGTCCGTGAATGATGCGCTCAGCCCCTCCCCCGCCGAAGCCGAGTGGGCGATGGATGTGATCGCCGACCTCGGCGAAGACGGATCGCGGGTACGCGATGGTAGTGACCTGCCCAAACTCGCGAAGGCGAAGAAGATTCACGCGCTCGCGAAGCTGTTCCACATCGCGCCGCGTCGGTAATCACTCGGTGCGCGGTACTTCCAGCCCGGCCGGCTTTCGGCGAATGTGCACGCGGTAGCGCACGTCGACGGCCAGGCCGGGCGTCTGCGCATAGGCTTTCGCCGCCGTGCTTCGGGTGAACTCGATGCCCAGGACTCGGCGCAGCGACTCCCGGTCCGAGAAGAGCCACCGCGTCTGAACCCGGGTCAGCTCGAACCCCTGCGCCGCGAAGAAGGCTTCGACCGCGGCCGGTCTGTAGTGCGGCATGTCGGCACGCATCCATGCACCGTAGGGCTCCGCCGTCGCGTCGAGATCGATGACCGCGAGCACTCCTCCCGGTCGGAGCACCCGCATCGCCTCGAGTATTCCCGGTCCGCATCCTGGGCCGAAGAAGTAGGCGGTTCGGGCGTGCACCAGGTCGACGCTCGAGTCTTCGAGGGGAATCCGCTCGGCCGATCCGGCGAGTATTCGCACGTGGGACAGGCCGGAGACCCGCTGCCGGGCGAGGTCGAGTAGAGGCGGATGCGGTTCGACGCCGATCACCGTGCTCGCTGCTTCGGCAAAGACCGGAAGATGAAAACCGGAACCGCAGCCGATGTCGACGACGGTCTTGCCTTCCCAGTCCAGGGTGGACCGTAGATGCCGGAACAGCGCACCGTCGGCGTCCTGCGCCCGGTTCTCGAGCTCGTAGGTGTCGGGCCAGTGCCAGATGTTGGGGCTGGGAATGGTCACGGCCGGTCGGTCACACGAGGACCGTGAGCACCAGCCACGTCACGAACGCCGACGGCAGCAGGGAATCGAGACGGTCCATGATTCCGCCGTGTCCGGGAAGAAGGGTGCCCATGTCCTTGATCCGCAGTTCACGTTTCACCTGGGATTCGATGAGGTCACCGAGCGTGGCCGTGACCACCAGGACCACACCGAGCAGTACACCGATCATCGGGTTCTCGCCGAGGATGAGGGTGACCGTGAGCAGACTGCCGATCACGCAGAACAGCAGGGAACCGAAGAAACCCTCCCACGACTTCTTCGGGCTGATCGCCGGCACCATCGGATGCTTACCGAAGAGAACTCCGGCGGCGTAACCACCGACGTCGGAGCAGACCACCCCGATCATGAGGCAGAGCACCCGGCCCGCCCCGTCGTCCTGCAACACCATCAGCACCGCGAACGAGGCCAGAAGGGGAATCCACGCGGCCACGAATACGGTGATCGCCGTGTCCCGCAGGTAATTCCGAGGGGTCGCCTTGAGTCCGTGGTCGAACAGACGCCACACCATGCACACGAGAGCGGTTCCCGCGAACGCGCTGAGCACACCCTCCGGACCGAATGGCCAGCCCAGCCACAGTACGGCTTGCCCGCCCACGAGCAACGGTATCCGTGGAGCGCTGATGTCCGCTTCCCGCAACCGCTTGGTGACCTCCCAGGTGGCCACGGCCATCGCGACGGACACGACACCGATCCACACCAGTGGTACGTACACGAGTATCAAGATCAGCGAGACACCGAGGCCGACGCCGACAGCGATCGCGGCGGGAAGATTCCTTCCCGCTTTCGATCCTGTGGCCGGGGGCACCTCCGACTGTGCGGGGCGCGTTCCCTCCGACTGCGCGGAAGGCTCGCCCTCGGACGCTGGCCCCCCTGGCGTCCCGTGTTCTGTTGGCACGGTCACTGTCCCCGATCCACTCCTCGTCCCGCGCTCAAACCTCGAGCAACTCGGCTTCCTTGTGTTTCACCAGCTCGTCGATCTGCGCGACGTAACGAGCAGTCGTCTTGTCGAGTTCCTTCTCGGCGCGCCCGACCTCGTCCTCGCCGGCTTCACCGTCCTTCTGGATGCGGGACAGTTCGTCCATCGCCTTGCGGCGGACGTTGCGCACCGACACCTTCGCATCCTCGCCCTTCGCCTTCGCCTGCTTCACGAGTTCACGGCGGCGTTCCTCCGTGAGCTGCGGCACGGAAATGCGGATCAGGTTGCCGTCGTTGGACGGGTTGACGCCCAGATCAGAGTTACGGATCGCGTTCTCGATCGGTCCGAGCTGAGAGGCCTCGTAGGGCTTGACCACCACGAGCCGCGCTTCCGGGACGTTGATGCTGGCCAGCTGCGTGATCGGGGTGAACGCACCGTAGTAGTCGATACCGATGCGCGAGAACATTCCAGGGTTCGCCCGGCCCGTCCGGATGGAACCCAGGTCATCCTTGGCCACCGTGACAGCCTTCTCCATCTTCTCCTCGGCTTCGAAGAGAGCTTCATCAATCACGGCTGTTCCTCCATGTCGTTCTGCATCGATTCGTCATGACTTGACGAGCGTTCCGATCTTCTCACCAGATACCGCCCTGGCAATATTGCCCTCGGTGAGCAGATTGAACACCATGATCGGCATTTCGTTGTCCATGCAGAGACTGAATGCGGTCGCATCGGCCACCTTGAGTCCCTGTTCGATGACCTCGCGGTGGGTGATCTGCGTGTACATCGTCGCGGTGGGGTCGAGATTGGGGTCCGCCGTGAATACGCCGTCGACCGCCTTCGCCATCAGCACCACCTCGGCGCCGATCTCGAGAGCCCGTTGAGCAGCCGTCGTGTCGGTCGAGAAATAGGGCATTCCCATCCCCGCCCCGAAGATCACGACGCGACCCTTCTCCAGATGACGCTGCGCGCGCAGCGGAATGTACGGCTCGGCCACCTGCCCCATGGTGATCGCTGTCTGCACGCGGCTGTCGACGCCTTCCTTCTCCAGGAAATCCTGAAGGGCAAGGCAATTCATCACGGTGCCGAGCATGCCCATGTAGTCGGAACGAGCACGGTCGAGTCCTCGCTGCTGCAGTTCGGCACCGCGGAAGAAGTTTCCGCCGCCTATCACTACCGCCACCTGCACGCCGGACCGCACGACTCCGGCGATTTGTTCGGCGACCTTGGTCACCACGTCAGGGTCCAGGCCGACCTTCCCACCACCGAACATTTCGCCACCGAGTTTGAGAAGGACTCGATGAAATCCTGGACGTTCGCTGGCTGGTTCGGACATTGCTCTCCTCGGTTCATCCGCACTCGTCGGTTCCACTACAGCCGAGCGGACCGACGGGCCGGCTCGACACCTACAGACGGCCATCCTCATCCTGCCTCATCGAGGCAGTGGCGGCACACGTAGACCCCGCCGGGCGAGCGCACTCGTCCGACGGGGTCATACGACTGACACGACTAGCTCGAAGAACCGACCTCGAAGCGCACGAAGCGCTTGATCGTCACGCCGGCCTCGTCGAGGATCGCCTTCACGGACTTCTTGGAATCCTGAACCGAAGACTGCTCGGTCAGCACGACGTCCTTGAAGTACCCGTTGACACGGCCTTCGATGATCTTCGGCAGCGCCTGCTCGGGCTTGCCCTCCGCGCGGGCGGTCTCTTCGGCGATGTGGCGCTCGTTGGCGACGATGTCCTCGGGGACCTCGTCGCGCGTCACGTACTTGGCCTTGAGCGCAGCAACCTGCATGGCTGCGGCGCGAGCGGCCTCGGCCGCAGCGTCGCCTTCGCCGGTGTACTCGACGAGAACGCCAACGGCGGGCGGCAAGTCGGCACTGCGCTTGTGCAGATAGACGGCAACCGGCCCGTCGAAGGACGCGATCTTGCTCAGTTCGAGCTTCTCACCGATCTTCGCGGACTGTTCCTGAACGACGGTGTCGACAGTCTTGCCGTCGAGCTCGAGCGCCTTGAGGGCGTCGATGTCAGCGGGCTTCTCCGCGGCGGCGACCGAAACGATCGACTCGGCCAACTTCAGGAAGTCTTCGTTCTTGGCGACGAAGTCCGTCTCGCAGTTGATCTCGAGCAGGACGCCGTCCTTGGCGACGACCAGGCCCTCGGCCGTGGTGCGCTCCGCACGCTTACCCACATCCTTGGCACCCTTGATGCGCAGCTGCTCGACAGCCTTGTCGAAGTCGCCGTCGGCCTCGGCGAGAGCATTCTTACAGGCCATCATTCCGGAGCCGGTCAGCTCGCGGAGCCGCTTGACGTCAGCGGCGGTGTAGTTCGCCATGGTGAGCGAGCCTCCTCATATGTCTGTCGGGACGTAAGTCAGGGTAGTACTCGGTGCAGACCGTGAAACGGCCCTGACCACTCGAGCTTCTGGTCAGGGCCGTTGTCATCGGATCAGGCCTCGGTGGCCGGTGCCTCTGCTGCGGGAGCTTCGGCTGCGGGCGCCTCGGCTGCCGGAGCGGCAGCGGCCTCGTCCGCGGGGGTCGCCTGGGACAGCAGTTCCTGCTCCCACTCGGCGAGGGGCTCACCGGCGCCGGCTTCGGGCTTCGCGTCCTTGTCGGCGCTCAGTCCGGCACGGGCCTGCACACCCTCGGCCACTGCGGAAGCGACGACCTTGGTGAGGAGCGCGGCACTGCGGATGGCGTCGTCGTTACCCGGGATCGGGTAGTCGACGAGGTCGGGGTCGCAGTTCGTGTCCAGGATCGCGATGACCGGGATGTTGAGCTTGCGAGCCTCGGCAACCGCCAGGTGCTCCTTGTTGGTGTCGACGACCCACACCGCGGAAGGAACCTTGGCCATGTCGCGGATACCGCCGAGGGTGCGGTCCAGCTTGGTCATCTCACGCGTGAGCATGAGGATTTCCTTCTTGGTGCGTCCCTCGAAGCCACCGCTCTGCTCCATCGACTCGAGTTCCTTGAGGCGGAGCAGACGCTTGTGGACGGTGGTGAAGTTGGTGAGCATGCCGCCGAGCCAACGCTGGTTGACGTAGGGCATCCCGACGCGAGTGGCCTCGGCCGCGATGGACTCCTGTGCCTGCTTCTTGGTGCCGACGAAGAGAACGGTGCCACCGTGGGCAACGGTCTCCTTGACGAATTCGTACGCCTTGTCGATGTACGTCAGCGTCTGCTGCAAGTCGATGATGTAGATGCCGTTGCGGTCGGTGAAGATGAATCGCTTCATCTTCGGGTTCCAGCGACGGGTCTGGTGACCGAAGTGCGTGCCGCTGTCGAGCAGCTGCTTCATTGTTACAACAGCCATGGCTGTGTATCTCTCTTTCATTGCCGGTTGATGCACAGCACCGGTGATGCTGTGCCCTGACGCCCGTGACCACCGGAACTCACACCGAGATGCGAGACCAGCCGATGGCCGATAACCTGCGCGGGCGCGCGAAGTCGGACTGTGCGAGCACAGACCGCTCGATCAGTGTACGGCCTCGGCGGCGTTCGCCCTAACCCGCCGTCTCCCGGGCACACACGCGCCCGTCGCGCAAGTGGTGCCCGCGCATCTGTGGATCGACCCGGACCTGTCCACAGATTCCCCGGCGCCGGGTTCGGGTCCCCGGAACTGCGGCATGGTTCCAGCCGTGACGATGATCGGTGCAACCCTTCGGACGCTGGCGTCGGCGGTCGCCGTCGCCACCATGCTGTGCGGCTCGGTCGTCGCCGCCACGCCCGCCGACGCGGTTCCCACCGCGGAGTTCGATTGGCCGCTCCACCCGCGACCACGCGTCGTCCGGGTGTTCGACAATCCGGAGCACGACTGGCTTCCCGGTCACCGCGGCGTCGATCTGGGCGGCGTGCCCGATCAAGCGGTGCTCTCTGCGGGGGAAGGGGTAGTGGTATTCGCCGGCACGGTGGCCGGCAAACCCGTCGTGTCCGTCGACCACCTCGGTGGGCTACGCACCACGTACGAACCGGTCACCGCCCGCGTCACCGCCGGTCTCCGGGTAGGCAGGGGAACCGTGCTCGGCACGCTCGAACCCGGGCACCCGGGCTGCATCGCGCCCGTCGCCGCGTGCCTGCATTGGGGCCTTCGCCGCGACCGCGTCTATCTCGACCCGCTGGGTCTGGTCCGGGTGGCACCGATACGGCTGAAACCCGTCGTTCCGCGGTGATCCGGGGAGCTATCGCCATTCCGCGACGGCGTGCCGGCCAGCCGACTCGGGGAAGTCGTCGGCCACCATCGCTGCCAGTTCGACGAATGCCTGACGTGTCTGCGGTCGCACGAGGTCGAGATCGACGACCGACCCCTCGGCGAGATGCTCGTCGAAAGGCACCACCTTCACAGCCCGGCAGCGCTGCAGGAAGTGATTGGCCAGCTCTGTCAGATCGATTCCGGACGACCCCGGCCTGGCGGCACTGATCACCACGACGGTGCGGGAGACGAGGTGACCGTAACCGTGATGCCCCAGCCAGTCGAGAGTGGCCGCCGCGCTCCGCGCTCCGTCGATCGCGGGCGAGCTGACCAGAACCAACGAATTTGCCAGTTGCAGAACGCCGTTCATCGCAGAGTGCATGATGCCCGTGCCGCAGTCCGTCAAGATGATGTTGTAGTACACCTGCAGGATGTCGATCACGCGGCGGTAGTCGTCCTCGCTGAAGGCCTCGGAGATGGCCGGGTCCTGTTCGCTCGCGAGCACCTCGAGCCGACTCGGCGCCTGCGACGTGTGCGCCCGGACATCCGAATAGCGGCGGATCGTCGGCTCAGCCGCAATGAGATCGCGGACCGTCGAATGGGTCTGAAGAGGTACCCGCTGCGCCAGCGTCCCGAAGTCGGGGTTTGCGTCGACAGCGATGACGCAGTCTCCACGCAAGGACGCGAATGTCGAGCCCAGTCCGATGGTGGTCGTCGTCTTACCGACACCGCCCTTGAGGGACAGGAACGCTATCCGGTAATCCCCCTGAATCGGTTGACGAATACGGGCGAGGAGTGCGGCGTCGCGCGCTTCCCCCGCGGACTCCCCCGGATTCAGCGTTCCGCCCGTCAGCCGGTGCAGACCCCGCCGCCACCCGCGGGCGGGGGCACGTCGCGGCCGCCTGAGCAGGGCATCCGCCACCAGGTCCTGGTTGCTGATCTGATGCTGGCTCGTCGCCGAAGGGTGTTCGTCCCACGACTGTTGCCCCCACGGATCCGTAGCCGCGGTCCCCCTCGGCGCTTCGCCGCCGTCGTTCAGCCACGCCGGCTGCGGCCCTGTCACGTTTTCGCGGTCCACGATTCCCCCGGGATAGTGCAGAAAAACTGCAGATTCGTGGGGCGACGCTACCAAATGGGCTCAGGCGCGGGGATGCGCCTGATCGTGCACGGCGCGCAACCTCGCCACGGACACATGCGTATACAGCTGAGTAGTGGCCAGGCTCGCGTGACCGAGCAGTTCCTGAACCACGCGCAAATCGGCTCCACCTTCGAGCAGATGCGTTGCCGCAGTGTGCCGGAGACCGTGCGGACCGAGGTCGGGGGCACCGGGCACGGCGGACAGAACCTCGTGAACGGCTGTCCGCGCCTGACGTTGATTCAGCCGCCTCCCGCGCTTCCCGAGCAGCAATGCCTGCCCGGACGACTCGGTCGCCAGAGCCGGACGGCCGATATGCAGCCAGACGTCCACCGCCTCGGCCGCCGGCTTGCCGTACGGCACGGACCTTTCCTTGTCGCCCTTGCCGATCACACGCAGCAGCCGCCGCTCGCGATCCACCGAGCCGAGGTCCAGCCCGCACAGTTCGCCGACCCGAATACCCGTGGCGTAGAGCATTTCGACGATGAGGCGATCACGCAGGGCAAGGGGGTCCTGCTCCCGCGCACCCGTTTCTGCGGCGTCCATGGCGTCGGCGGCCTGCGACTGTCGCAGAACCGCCGGCAACGTCCGGTGCGCTTTCGCCGCGCCCAGCCTGGCGCCCGGATCGACCGGGATTCGCCTCGTACGTAACAACCAGGCTGTGAAGTTTCGCACGGACGACGTCCGCCGAGCGAGTGTCGTGCGCGCGACTCCCGCAACGGACTGGCCGGCCAGCCACGAGCGCAGCACCCGGATGTCCAATTCCGCGAGTTGTGCGCCGGGCGCTGTCGACAGCCAGTGGCGCATCAGCGATCTCGCGTCCGCGAGGTACGCCTTCACTGTGTGCGGGGAGCGTCCGCGTTCGAGCCCGAGATGCCGCGCGTACTCGTCGAGTACCGTCTCGAGATGCGGCGGCAAGGCGGTACTCATGGTGGCAAGAGTCGCCGCGCAGGGACGACGAGTCAAGCGGCCGCGCCGGTAGAGTTCATTCGTGCAGCGAACGATCTCCATTCCCATGTTGTGTGTGCTGGCATTACTGTCGGCGATCGCCCCGCTGGCCACCGACATGTATCTCCCCGGACTACCCGTCATGGCGGAGAGCCTGCGCACGTCGGCGCCCAGTGTTCAACTCACACTCACCACCTTCATGGCCGGGCTCGGCATCGGCCAATTGGTGGTGGGTCCACTGTCGGATGGTCTGGGTCGACGACGACTTCTCCTCGCGGCCACGGTAGTCACGACGATCGCAGCGATGGTGTGCGCTCTGGCACCGAGCGTCGAGACTCTGATCGCGGCACGACTTTTCCAGGGCCTCAGTGGTGGCGCCGCGATCGTGCTCGCACGTGCCTGCATTGCGGACCGCGCCCGCGGCGACAACGCCGCGCGGCTCTTCAGCATCATGATGATCATCGGCGGGGTCGCGCCCGTTATCGCTCCGCTGATCGGAGGAGCGCTACTGGGCCCGGTTGGCTGGCGGGGAATCTTCTGGGTGCTCGCCGGCGCAGGGTTCGTGATGGTGCTCGGCGTGCTCACGCTCGTGCCGGAAACACTTCCCGTCGAGAAGAGGCACGCAGGCGGTCTCGCGGCTCTCGCCCGGAATCTCCGGTATGTGGTCGGCAACCGCGTGTATCTCGGCTATGCGTTGACGTTCATCTTCGGATTCGGCGCACTCTTCGCCTATATTTCCGCTTCACCCTTCGTCGTTCAGAACGTGCTCGGGCTCAGCCCCGGCCAGTTCTCTATTGTGTTTGCGATCAATGCTTCGGGCATGGTGATTGCCGCGATCGCGAACACGCGCCTGCTCGGCACGTTCCGCGCCCGTCAGCTGCTCGGGTTCGGGGTCACGGTGCTGCTTGTCGGCGGCACGGTACTGCTCATCGCCGCGACAACGACCGATGCTCCGTCGTGGTGGATGATCCTGGTTCCGTTGTTCGTCTCGGTGGCGAGCCTCGGGTTCGTCATGGGAAATGCGACCGCGCTTGCTCAAGGCGAGGTGACCAAGGCATCGGGAACTGGTTCCGCCCTGTTGGGTGCCGGCCAGTTCGGGCTGGCGGCACTCGTCTCCCCTCTGGTCGGAGTCGCCGGCCCCGCCACCGCGGTCCCGATGGCTGTAGCGATTCCGCTCTCGGGCGCCATCGCGATGCTCGCGCTCATGCTGCTGACGCGGCGGACGCACACGGCGTAACGTCCACCGCGAAAATCAGCGTGCGGCGCCCTCGCTGGCGGCGAGTTCGGACTTCCACACGCGGAAGCCTTCCTCGGTGCGCCCGCGACGCCAGTAGCCGGAGATCGATGCGGAGGAGGCCGGCACTCCGCGCTCGTGTCGCATATAGGACCGCAGATTGTGCATGACGGCCTGGGCTTCGCCGTGGATGAAGACCTGCGGATTGCCGGACAACCAGTCGGCGTTCTTCACCGCCTCGATAAGGGGCGCGCTGTCTCCGGACGCGTCGTCACCGATTCGGTCTGCTGTGTCACCGCGGTGTATCCACGCTATGTCGACCCCTGCCGGTGCGTCGAAGCCGACCTCGTCTTCCGGTCCTGCCACCTCGAGGAAGACGTACCCCTTCGCCGCCGCGTTGAGCTTCTCGACCGCCGCCGAGATGGCGGGGATCGCGGTCTCGTCGCCGGCGAACAAGTACCAGTCGGCAGCGGTGTCCGGAGCGAAGGCGCCGCCGGGACCCCGAAGCCGCACAGTGTCACCCGCCGTGGCGGCTGCCGCCCACGGCCCTGCGACGCCGGCGTCGCCGTGGACCACGAAGTCGATGGCGATTTCGCGCTCGACAGAGTTCACCGAGCGGATCGTGTACGTGCGGAGCGTGGGCTGTTCGCTGGGGCCGAACTCGAGCTTCGCGTAGGCGTCGGTGAATGCGTTGGGCACAAAGCTGTCGAATCCCGGGTCACCCAGGAAAACGCGAACCATGTGGGGGGTAAGCCACTCGGTCCGGCGGACGGTCAATGTGGCACTCGGCTTGGCCATACGTCACCTCTCCACTACACATCAAGTTGGTTAGTCTTACCTAACTACGGTACAGGAGGGTAACCACCGGCCTCGCACAGCGGGATTCCGACCCGTTCCGAAGAGGATCGGACCCCACTGCTTTCGGCTCTACGAGCCGGACGCAATCAACAAGCTCAACACGTGTGCGACGAAGTTCCGCCACAGATCACCCGCTGATCCCATGTCTCACTCCTTACGTGATCCGAACCTTTTCCCGGTTCGTCTGCGATTGGGAGGTGCGCACTACGAAAGTTGTACCTCAGCTCGTAGCCGATCGGGTGCTTCGACTCGCACTTCACGCCGTCGAACGAAGCGCCGACCATCTTCATCGCTGCCGCGACCACCCCGTGTCGCCGGAGTCCACGAAACCTTCCATTTCGAGCATCGGCAGCACCGCCCGCACCTTGTGAACCGCGATACCCGAGGCCTCCGACAGCTCTCGCACTCCGCTGGCACCGAGCGCCGGCAACGCCTCATACACCAGTAACGCATCCCCCGACAGTCCGTCGAGAGCACGCACGGCATCGAGATCGCGTTCGACATCACCATCGACTCCCGCACGCAAACCGATCGGACCCGCCTCGTCGACCACATCCACCGCATTCGCCACCAGGCGAGCCTCCCCCTCCCGGATCATGCGATTGCACCCTGTCGAGGACACCGACGTCACCGGCCCCGGCACCGCCATCACCGGGCGCCCGAGCTTGCGCGCCCAACTCGCCGTGTTCCGGGCACCACTGCGCCACCCTGCCTCGACCACGACGACACCGTCGGACAAGCTCGCCACAAGCCGGTTCCTGGCAAGGAACCGGTACTTCGCCGGTGTCGTCCCCGGCGGATACTCACTGATCACCGCGCCGTTCTGCGCGATCTGGCGCAACAGGCGGGCATGACCGGCCGGATACGCCCTGTCCACTCCGCATGCCAGCACCGCCACGGTCAGACCACCGACACCCAATGCCGCCCGATGCGCGGCGCCATCGATCCCGAACGCCGCCCCCGACACAATGGTCCAACCGTCGACGGCGAGGTCACCCGCCAGCTCTGCAGTGACGTGTTCGCCGTAGCCACTCGCCGCGCGGGTGCCCACAACAGAGATCGCGCGTTCAGTCAGCTCGGTCAGCGAACGTGAACCCAGCACCCACAGCGCAAACGGCGCGCCGTCCTCCCGCGACGCCGACAGAGTGTCGAACCCGAGTAGCCGCCACTGTGGCCACTCGTCGTCGTCGGGAGTGATGAGCCGACCACTCATCCCGGTCACCAGATCGAGGTCATGGGCGGCAGTATCTACGTGCGCCCGCGCAACAGTCTTCTCCCCCAGCAACTCCGACAGATCCCGTTCACGCACCGCGCGCGCAGCCTCCTCCGGCCCCACCTCGTCGACAAGTCGTGACAGCGCCGGGCACGGACCTTGCACCACCTTCGACAGATAGGCCCAGGCCAACCGACGCGGATCGTGTGCACCCGGCCGATTATCGGTACCGCCGCGGATCTCCACAGTCATTGAAAACTCCGATCACGAAATCCCAAGGCGGTCACCACTTGCTCCGGTCCGGGCATCGCGAGACCGGCCAGATCGCCTACCGTCCATGCCACCGCTAACGCTGCCTGATGGCGTATGTGGTCCCCACACAGAACGGCCCCGTTCGGTGCTCGCAACACCGCCCGGGGCCTGGGAACACAACGGAGGTAGCCCGTCATGAACCGTTCCAGCACTCTATCCGTCCCCGCCGCCTCCGTTGCGGCCTGGGACGACGCGGCGTAGCTCCCCCGTCCGCGTCGCTTCTGTCGTCTCCGACGTAAACCGAGACGGTCCGGGATCTATCCATCGTCCGCGTGAACGGCACGCGGCACCGCTACGAGCTCCAGGGCCCGGAACGTGGCGGTCCAGTCCCAGCTCGTCCTCCTCGAGGACGGGCTAGAAGTGCTGGGCCAGAAGGTCTATGGCGGCATGGTGACCGGGCAACGTTGGGGAAGGGGGCAGTAGCACAGGCACCCTTGGGTGTCCTCGAGGTCCGGGACAGTACGGGCCGCCAGGCCCGTTCCGTTGGGCCACCAGGCGCGGCGTTCACCATTCACTGTCGGCCACTACCGCTACGGTCTCCCCCATGGCAAAACATGAGATTGCTCCGGAGGACCTCAACGCCTCCCACATCGGTCAGTACGTGAAAGTCTCCCTGGTCTACCCGGCGGACGGCGTGGACCGCGCGACTTTCCTCGTTGGCGCTGTGCTGGGCGTGGAGCACAAGGTGTCTGAGGACTTCCCGGACCGCGACGTTCTGACCACCGTCACGGTAGACGTGGCGGTAAACGAGGTCCCCATCGTCCTGCCCAACGGCGGCCCCGTGGAAGTCGGAGACACCCTGGACGAGTTGATGACGAGGACGGAAGCGAAGTAGCCACCGCCCCGAACATAGAGAGGCCCCGCTCCGGAGGATTCCGGGCGGGCCTCCTCGTGTCACGTCACGTAACGGACTGCCACCATGCCATCAACCAGTAGAACCACTCGTAGCCAGGCATCATCATGGAACGCCTCCTCTGCCTCTCCGGCCTACTTGGTGTAGCGCTCCCGGAGTGACGGCTGTTACACGAGAACGCCCCACCGGAGGCTCAACCCGGTGGGGCGTTCTCGTTTCCCGCTCCAGGACCGGCACGAGGAGAGCCGGAGGCGGGAGTTGGTCCCACCGCCCTCTCAGAGGTAGGGCCGAGAGGGCGGCGGGGGTCTATTTACGCGGCGGCCACCGCCGCCGTGACGATGCCGAGCGGCTGGTAGATGTCGAGCTCCGCGCGGGTCTCGATGCGGGCCCGGAGCTCGTTCTTCTCGAACAAGCCATCCGACTCCGACCACCGGAGGTCGATAGCCCCATCCATCCGGAGCGCCACCGCCGTCGTGTCCAAGACGATGCCCGTTCCCGCCGCCACGACCGTGGAGGGGACCACCTGGGTGGACCAGAGACGGCGGGCCGCGCGGTCCACCGGGGAGGCGGTCATCTCCAGTTGGCCGGCGGTGTCGGTCCGGGAGAGCTCGATGGTCTCCCAGTCCGCCGGATTGAGCACGATGAGTCCCGCGGCGTGGCCCTGGGCCTCGAGCTTGGTGATGGCCTTACGGACCGTGGTGATGGCGTCCGTGGCGAACGTCTGGACCTGGGCCCCGGAGACGTTGAGAAGGCCAGTGAAGTTATCCCCGAGACCGTCGCCGTTGATTACCTGGCCCTCAATGCCATGGAGGAGGCCCTGAAACATCTCCGTCTCCACAAACTGCTGAACGCTGGCACTGTCACGGAGCCAGTACTCGTGGATTCCCTCCGAGAGGTGGGCCACGATCTTGAGCGCCTCGTCAATCTGCACGAGGTTGTAGACCGACGTGGGCTTGGTACCGCCCACCGGGACCACCGCGGCGTTGTCGTCGCGGACGGTCTGCCTGAGGTAGCGGTAGGTGGGAGTGGAGTTGGGGATGGTGTAGAGCGCGTCCAGGATGGACACGCCAGGGTCCGCCAGGGACTGGACCGCGGCGTCCATCGGGGTCCCGGTGACCACCGCTCCGGACGGGGCCAGAGCCTTCTGGCTGTCCGGGGAGCCGGTCTGGGTCATCTTCTCCGCCAGCTTGGCGGCAACCTGGGCGGCTCCTGCCTTGCGGGTGATGGGCAGACCGCGGCGCTTGGTGCCGTTGCCATTACCGGCGGGACCGCCAATCTCCGCCTCGAGCGCCTTGGCCTGGTCCAGAACGGTCTGGTCTGCCCTGGCCGTCTTGATGTCGGCTACGGAAGCCCTGGCCTCCTCGATGGCCTCACCGTGGGCCTTGCGCTCGTCCGCGGTGAACGAACGGCCCTCCGCCTTTGCCTTGGCCTCGATGGCACGGGCCGTTTCGAGCGCCTTACGTCCGGCGGCCTGGAGAGTCTGAATCTTTTTGGTGTTCATGGGGATTACTCCGTTTCGAGTGGATCGAGCTGCATCTACTCAAAGCGGACGGGTTGACTCCGTTTCCGCTGGCCCCGCTCGTGGTGGCGGGGCGGACGGCTGCATCCGGATTGACCGCTGGCCTTGGGAAGGGCCCACCGCTCCGGACCGCTGGCGCTGGCGTCCCAACACGGACGGTCACCGGAGCGATGGGGGTACTTCCACGGCCGAGAATACATGACCGGATGCCGGAATCCATTGTCGGAGAAGGGATCAGACTACCCAGGGACTATCCCCGACTCCCCCGGGCTACTCCGCGGAGCCGGGGCGGACGGGGCCGCCATCGTGAGGTCCAGCTCCGCCGCCTCCAGAGCCCTCTCCAGGACGGCGCGGGCCTTGTCGGAGCCCAGAAGGGACTCCAGGGTCCCGGCGTATGCCTCCGCCGCCGCCAGGGCCACCTCCAGGGCCACTCCGTCCCGCTCCGCCGCCTCAAGAGTCTCCACCATGGCCGCGCGGTCCTCCTCGAGGAACGCCAGCCCAACAAGGGCCACCGCGGCACGGGCGGCGGCGTGGCGTCCATCCGGGGCGTTCATCGGTCCGTCTCCGCGGAGGGGAGGGCCACCGCCGCGTCCAGTAGCGCCGCCTCCAGGCTCACGTCCAGGAGGCGGCGGGCCTCGTCCGTGCCGTGGAGCGCCGCCAGCGCGTCGGAGAGGCTCCTGGCCAGGATGGAGGCCACCGCCACGAGGGCGGGGCGGTCCAGGCCCTCGAGGGACGCCGCCAGCCGCTCCGCGTCCCCTGCCAGAGCGGCGCGGGCCGCCACGGAGGCCACGAGCGCCGCCTCCGCCTCGTCCAGGTGGGCCGTGTCGTGTAGTTCGGTCATGATGAGGTCCTTCCGTAGTGTTTTCATGGTGCGAACTGGGCGTTTACCTCCGGCCGGCGGCGGGCCGGATGGAGCCATAGCCCAATATCGTTGAGCAACAGCGGATTTCATCGGCAGGGCAGTCTAAGCCTGATTGCTTAATCTGAGCACGCGCGTGCGCAGTTGCCCGGCCGGTGTCCGCAGCTCGAGGTCGGAGCGATCTGGACACCCCCCAGGGGTCCGCCCGGTCACGAGTCCCGACGTCGTCGGCGCGTCTGCAACCGGGACGGCGGCGTGCCGTTCGGCACGGAACGAATGCCGTGGACACCGCCAGCGGCCACGCCTGTGAACCCGTCCGCCACCACCCGGCAGTCCTCCAGCAGCGGGCAACCCTTGCAGAGCGCCTCTGCCTCCTGCCACCGCCCCACCGCCTCCCAGACACGCTCACTGGAGTGGAGGCCATCGAACAGGTGGGGAGACCGTGAGCACGGGGGTGGGACGTCACGAGCAACGAGGAGGGCGGCGGCGGCTGCCTCGTCCCGGCCACGCCTGGTGGTCTCGGACCGGGGCCAGGGTGTCCGGTCCTTCCAGGGGGACGCGCGGCCCGTCACCGCGTGGCCGTCCGGATGGTTGGTGTCGTCATCGTTCCGTCCTCTCCTTGGCTGGGTGGTGGGCGGGTACGCCGCCCTGGGGGCCGTCGCGGGCCCGTAGACCACCGCCCCAGAGAGCTCCCCGAAGTGGGGACAAATTGCCTACTGGGGACCTGGGGACCTGGGGACCGGGGACTGGGCTGGAGACAACACACACCGCCCGCGTAACCGAAAACAGCCCTTTACCAGTAAAAACACGTAAAAGGTGGCTGATATTAAGCAAGAGGGCGGCGTGTGTGTTTTGTCGGGGCGGTCCCCAGGTCCCCAGTTCCCCAGGTCCCCAGTTCGGAGCGCGCCCCGTGGGAGCGGCCATATACGCCGCCCCCACCCCGCCGGTCACGAGCCCGTCTCCCCGACAAGGCGGAGCACTTGTGCGCGCCCCACCTTGTCCTCCTCCACGCTCCCGTCATTGACCAGCTCCAGGAGCATGGACTCGAACGCATCCCGTCGCGGCCCCGTCTTGAACTTGTCCCGGAGGGGACGCCGCGGCTTCCAGTCCCCGCCCTCCAGGTAGTTGTGGATTTTCTCGTGGGCTTGCTTCCGGAGGTCCTCCACCGCCTCCCCCGTGTGCTGGGCGGCGGCCCACGCTTGGGCGGCCTGGGCCTTGCCCTTGGCCTCCGCCGCCTTCCGTTCCTGGTGGCGGAGAACCTTCCGGACCCTGGCCACGGTCTCGTCCGACTTGGCCAGCACGGTCCCGGCCAAGTCCCAGACCTCGTCCGTGACGTCTCCCTCCTGGCCGATGAGGACGGATAGGATTACGCCCACTTTGAGCTGGAGGAGCGTTCGGTGGCCGGCCAGCTCGTCCTCCTGGCCGTCGTCGGAGTCGATGAGCTCTGCCAGCCGCTCGTCCGCGTCCGCATCTACCGCCGCCACCGCGGCGGGGCCCACCTCCACGTCCTGAAACTTGCCCTCTGGGATGGGTAGGTAGGGGCGGAGTCCGGGGCGGTCGTCTCCGCTCTCCTCCGCGGTGTCCCCGTCCGGCGTCGTAGGAGAGTCCGGTATCACCAGCGGGTCCGTACCCGGCCACCGCTTCGCAATGAACGAGACGTCCACGCGGGGCGGAAGGGTGCCCACCGCCGCCCGTAACGCCTCCCGGTCCTCCGTGGTGAACCCTGGGTCATTGGTAGGCAGGAACACGAACCGTTGAGGCAGACCGCCCCCGTGTTCCCCGAGGAGGCCACCAGCACGGAGCGGCTGGACGCCCACGATGGCTGCCAGGCGGTAGGCCATGGCCGGGAGCTTCACCGCCTTGGTGGTGTCCGCGTACTGGAATCCCTGGGCCTCCCCGCTCCAGCCCTTCCGGAGAACCGGGGATATGGTGGCCCCCTGGCGACCGGACACGGACACCAGAGAGTCCACCTCCGGAACGTCCACCAGGAATCTCTCCGTGAGCATGTACGTGGTTGGGTCCAGTGGGCTACGCCGCCGGAGCCCGAACGCCTTGACCAGCCCCTCACCGGAGCCCGCCTCCGCGGAGGGAATATCCGGGAGCCCCGCCAGGGCGGCATGGGCGGTCCGTGTGCTGGTCCCTTTGCCTCTACCTGACCGCGCCACGAGTCCTACGAACAGGTTGAGGGAGGCGCGGTCCCCGGCCAGAGCCGGGATGGTGACGTAGGGCGGGATGGCAGCGGACACGAGGACCAAAGCCGCCCCGAGAGCCCCCCACGGAGACGCCCTCCGGAGACGCGCGAACGTCCGGATATCCTCAAGCACTGTGGAACTGGACCAGAAAGCCTCCTCCTCGTCCACGTCCAGGACCGCCTGGCTCACGTCCCACGCCGCCGGGGCCGGTCCGATGATGCCCAGCTCCACCATGACCCGCTCCACGGGCTTGTGCTCCATGGCGGCGTGGAACTGGAGCTTGGTCCACCGCTTGGACCCGGCCAGCTCCTCCGGAGGGTTGTCGGTCCAGAGCATGAGGGGACCGGAGTCTCCCTCCAGCTCCACCCGCGGGTTGGTGCATCCCGCCTCGTGTGCGGTGGCACTCTTGTCGGACCCGTGGTCTCCGGGAGCCTTCCAGACCGGGCACTGGCAGCCACCGTCCCGCATACGCGGAGACGGAGTCCAGCCGTACCAGGACAGAATCTCCGCCCACGGGTGGGCATCGTTCCACGCCGCCACGGTCTCCCCTAGCGTGTCGTCCCCGGCGGTCCGGCGCTCCGCCCGCTCCTCCGCCGCCTGGACTCTCCGTTCCCGGACGAGCTCGTTCTCCGCCGCCCGGGCGCGGATGAGCTCCACCAGCCACGGGCTCTCCGAGAGGCGTTGCACTGGACCGACATTGCGGTAACTTCCCTCCGCGCGGGAGGAGGGCGGGACCAAGATGTACCGCTTCGCCATGGAGACCACCGCCCCGCCGGGGAGCTTGAACTCGTCCACCAGCGGGAGGTCTGGGACGTCATTCACGTAGATGAAGTGGCCGCCGTCCTTGTGGACCCACCGCCCGTCCGCGTCCTGTTGGCCCGGGGAGGCGGTGGTCATCGGGTAGAGGTCCGGCGGCGTGTCCGTACCGGCCACCGCCAGCTCCCGCACCGCCCGGACCTCGTCCGCCGTATCCGCGTCGATATCGGTGATGCCGGACCGCTCCACGTGGAGACCTACGTTGGGCTCCCGGCCACCGGAGTCGGTGATGTAGCGCTGGTAATAGGACTTGAGGCGGGCCGGGTTGTCGGTGGCGGCCTCACGTCCGGACCCGGACGTGACACTCTCCCAATCGGGGTCCCCGGCCTCCCGGGCGGCGTCCTGAGCCTTGCGGTCATCGTTCGCCCGCTCTCTGGCGGTCCGGAGGTCCAGCGGAGCCTTAGGGTCACGCCCGGGACGGGTCTCCACGAACACCACGGACGCGCCGGCCTTGGCGAATACGAGGGCGGCGTCCAGGACCGAGACCCCGCCCATGTCTCGCATGATCGAATCCAGCTCGTTGGCGGCCGTGTTCAGCATGAACGGTCACCGCCGCTCGCGGAGATGGGCAGGTACCAGCCGATGGCCCGCCAGTCTCGTATGCGGAGCCCGGGCTCTATCTGGGTGACGTGGACTCGTCCGTGGGGGACGGCGTCCGCCGGGAGGTCCAGGAGGCGGCGGAGGAGGTACTCCTCACGCGAGGAGAGCTCCCGGAAATACTCCGTGGCCATCGGGTGGTTCTCAAACCAGGCACGGTCCGCGTCCGACTCTCCGCGGAGCGCCACGGTGATTGGGCAGGTGTCCGCGTGCTCCGTCTGCCCGCAATCTGGGCAGACCCGGGTAGACTCTGAAACCGACTCCAACAGGTCATCCATGGAAGCGGCCTCCGCAAGGGGGCCGTTTCTGTTTGTAGTCATGGTTCACGCCCCGCCCCGGAGGATGGCCGCCAGCCGGTCTACCTGTTCGGGGGTGAGCGGTGGGGCGTCGGCCAGGATGGCCTCCACCACGTCCTGGATACGGGAGGCCGCCAAGTCACGACGAAGGGGCGTCGTATCGGCGGATGGGTCACGCTTGACGGCATTTCCGATATGGCCCGCGATGCTGCGGGACCGGGACGACATAGCCACGGGTTGCTCCTGGTGTGCGAGAACACACCAGGCACCCGGTCAGAGCTCCCCGTAGGCGGGATTACTGCCGTGGCCCTGGTCTACACGACGCCGCGTTGTCTTGGCTTCCCAGAAGGGTTGCCGCGGGCCCTACATAACCCGCTGGAGACCCGACGGTACACGGGGACCGTGGAGCGCGCAACAACGGAGGTGCGCGTAATCTATTGCGGCCCTTAGTGACTGCCCTATGACTTCCCTTGAGACCGCTTCCGCTGGAAGTCCACCAGAACCGTCTCCGGGCGGAACGTCCGCGTCCCCCGTCCGGGCGGATGAATGGTCACGTCCGCGAGGACGTCAATCACGGCACGCTTGCGCGCGGTGGTGAGGTCCTCCCACGCCGCCGCCACGTCACCGGATGCCACCAGCGGAGCGATGACGTCCGCCGCCCCAGCGGCGGCTATCTCCGCCTCCAGCTCCGCCAGCCGGGTCCGGACCTTCTCGTTCGCGGTGCGGAACTGGTCCCGCGTCATGATCCCGTAGTCCTCCGCC
This sequence comes from Rhodococcus oxybenzonivorans, assembly GCF_003130705.1. NCBI lineage: Bacteria > Bacillati > Actinomycetota > Actinomycetes > Mycobacteriales > Nocardiaceae > Rhodococcus > Rhodococcus oxybenzonivorans. The sequence goes on from NZ_CP021354.1 coordinate 3,851,617, forward strand.
AGGTCCTCGAGGCGGCGGCGTAGGACGTCCGCCTCCGCGGAGAGGTCCCGTGTGTCCGCTTCCACCTTGGGCGCGAACAGCGCCAGCGCGTCCGGCTTGGAGAGGCGGCCCACGATGAGCGCCTCCACGAAATCCTCCACGGGGGCGGCCATCCGCTGGAGATGGTGGCCCTCCGAACAGCGGTACTGGCGATAGACCCGGCGGGCCCCACCCGCGTGAACAGTGGCTCCGCACACTCCGCAGCGCGCCAAGCCGGTGAGGAGGGCTACCGCTTGACCGGGGCGGGACTTCCGGCGGCCGGGGCTCGTGAGGATGGCAACCACCGCCCGCCAGGTCTCCTCCGGGACGATGGGCTCCCACACGGCCCGCCCCACCACGAACGCCGTGGGGTCCTGGCGGTAGCTCACGTGGGTCCCCTCCGGGCGGTGGCGGCGGAGTCCGGCGTTCCGGGCGTTGAGGAGCACGTCCCGGACGGAGGTGGCCCTCCACGTGGGCATCCCCTGGGGTGTCGTGAGCCCCGCGGCGGTCCAGGCACGTGCCACCGCGGTAAGCGGCTCCCCCGCAAGGACCGCCTCGTATCCCGCCGCCACCGCCGCGGCCTCGTCCGGCCGGATGGTGATTCCGTCCGGCTCGTAGCCGAACGCCCGCCGCCCTCCGACGTAGCGCCCCTGGGCGGCGGCCTGGAGTACCGCGGACTTCTGGCGGGCGGACTTACGCTCCATCTCCCCCTGCGCAACGGAGCCCAGAATCCGGACCACGAGGCGGCCTCCGTCCGTGGAGGTGTCCACACCATCGGAGGCGGTAACGATGGTGACTCCGTGCCGGTCGCACCGCTCGAGGACGCCCTCGAGGTCCACGAGCCGCCGGACGAGCCGGTCCACGTGGCGCGCCACGATGACGTCCACCTCCCCGCGGTCCACCGCCTCCATCATCTCCTCGAACTGGGGCCGCGGCTTCCGGCTCGTGGCGGAGACGTCGTTATCCACGTACTCCCGGACCACCTGGAGCCCACGGGATTCCACGAGTCGGCCGGTGTCCTCCCGTTGGCGTTGGATGCCATACTCCGTCCCGTCCCGGTCCTGGGACTGGCGGAAGTAGAGGGCGGCGCGCTGGGTCATGTCACGATTCTAGGCGAGACGTCCGCTATATTGACGTCCACGTGACCCGCAGTGCCCGATCGGCGCCACGCGCGGTGATCATTCCCTTCTGCAGCGCACGCTCCACCGGTGCGAGTGCGGGCCGGGACAAGCGGAACTTCTGGCGCAGAGCCGGCCCCGGCACCTCCGCGTTGGTACGCCAACCGTGGTCGTACCAGCGCTCCCCAGCCGCGGCGCGGGCAGCGGCCACCCGCCGGTGGACGTTCTCGGTGCTCTCACCGATCTCATCGATGAACGCGCCGGTCGCCACCGCCTGCATCCGCACACGCAGGTCCACACGATCGAGGAGCGGCCCCGACAGTTTCCCCAGATACCGCCTCCTCGCCGTCGGAGCGCAGATGCAGTCGGCCTCACGGGCCGGGGCACACGGACACGGGTTCGCGGCGAGGATCAACTGGAAACGAGCGGGGTAGCGCGCCACACCGTCCCGGCGGGCGATCCGCACCTCGCCGTCCTCCAGGGGCGTGCGAAGGGCCTCGAGTACCTTGGTGCCGATTTCGGCGAATTCGTCGAGAAACAGCACGCCCCGGTGTGCACGACTCACGGCGCCCGGCCTCGCGACGCCACTGCCCCCGCCGACGAGAGCGCTGACCGTAGCCGTGTGGTGTGGCGCGATGAAGGGTGGGACGTCGATCAGCGGCCTATCCGGTGGCAGCAGGCCCGCCACCGAGTGAATCGCGGTCACCTCGAGCGACTCGCCTTCGGTCAGCGGTGGCAGTATGCCCGGAAGCCGCTGTGCGAGCATCGTTTTGCCGACACCGGGTGGACCGGTGAGCATGAGGTGGTGCGCACCCGCCGCAGCAACTTCGATGGCCCAGCGCGCCTCCGCTTGACCGACAACCTCGCTGAGGTCACCGCGCACAGGCTGAATCAGACGCTCCGTCGGTTCGGGATACTCGAGTTCGTACTCGCCGCGCATCCATGCAACAGCGGACCGCAGATCACGCGCGCCCAGGACCTCGATCCCGCTGACGAGTCCGGCCTCGGGCAAGGTCTGCACGGGTACCACGACCGTCGACCATCCCGCGTTCTTGGCCGCGAGAACCGCAGGGAGCACACCGCGCACCGCACGAAGCCGGCCGTCGAGCGCGAGTTCGCCGAGCAACACCGTCTCACGGAGCCGATCACGCTTGACCTGCTTTGCCGCATCGAGCACCGCCGCCACCAGTGCGAGGTCGTATACGGACCCGACTTTCGGCAAGGTCGCCGGCGACAAGGCCAGGATGACCTTCGAATCCGGCCACTGCTCGCCCGAATTGGTCACGGCGGCGCGAATTCGGTCGCGCGCCTCCTGTAGCGCCGTGTCCGGCAATCCCACGAGGTGCACGGCCGGAAGACCGCGCCCGATGTCCGCCTCGATTTCCACCAGCTGACCGTCCACCCCCGTCACCGCTACCGAATGCGCGCGCCCCAGCGCCATCAAAACGCGTCCCGGACATGCTCGATCTGTGGTTCCCCGGCACGGTTCACCATGATCGCAACGACATCGAAACGCACCCGGGACCAGTGCCGGCCCGAGTCGCGCAGCCATTCCACCGCCAGCAATCGGATCCTTCGCTGCTTGGAGAACGTCACCGCCTCGGCCGGGCTACCGAAACCGAGACCGCGGCGTGTCTTCACCTCGACGAATACGAGCCAGTCAGCCTCTGCTGCAATGAGATCGACCTCCCCGTACCGCGACCGCCAGTTGCGGTCGACGATCTCCATACCCGCATCGGTGAGATACCGGGCCGCCAGATCTTCCCCATGTGCGCCGAGCGCAAGATTGTGCGCCATCGCAGCCTCCGTCGACTCCCCCGGCGGTCCACCGATGCGGACCGCGCCCCTCCATCACTGTGCCGCAGGGCGAATCGTGCGAGACCCTGCGAGCTGGTCGAAAAAATTGACCTGTGGAGCAACCACAGGTTGTGGACAACTAGGCGATCTACGCCTCGGATCAGCACTCGAACCGCTGGTCAATCGTGTCAAGCTCGGAAAACACGCCCACGATTCGAACTTCGCTGGCGGCCGACCGCACCGGGCGGAATGCTGGACGAAAGAACGTGCACCGGACAACGAGAAGGAGAGTCGGCGCCATGGTGGTCGGATTCGACTATTGGCAGGTCATCAGCCACTATCCCGAGTATTTTCGCGAGCTCGCCGACATGCATCGGTCGGCCGGCCACGACGTGGTCATCATCTCCGCCGTCGGGGATCGCACCGCAGGCACCGTCGAACGTGACGTCCGGACACTGGGATTCAGTACCGCCATACCGGTGTACGAGGTCAGGTTCGACCATCCGCGCCAAGCACCCGAACTGAAACTCGACAAGTGCCGGGAGCTACGGGTGAGCGTCTTCTACGACGATCGCGACGACGTGTGCCGGCTGATGAACGCCCACGGTATCCTTGCTCTGCGTGTGACTCGCCGAGACGGCTCGACGTACGACCTCGGTTCGGAGCGGGGCTAGGTCCCCGACATGCCGGTGTCCGATCCGGTGAAGCCGGCAGAGTCCTTGACCGTGGCAGTCAGTCCGGCGTCAGCAAGAGCACTTTCGGTGCGGGCGCGACCCAGTTCGATCATCTCCGCCGCGCGATGGAAGTCGAGACTGCGACATGCGGTGCGCGGAATGCGGACGAGGACGTCCGGTGGGTACGCAGCGAGCTGGTATCGAGCCAGTGTTGCCTGCATCATGTCCAGCGAGCGGTTCATCACTGCGAATCGGCTGAACTTGGGAACAGCCATCGCCCCGTCCGCATTCACGCTGTCCCCGCCCGGCACCTCGACCGTGTCGTCCAGCGAATCGAGCTCCGCATGGGCAGTACCGAATCGGCCGACGACCGATCGCACGATATCCAGTTCACGGAGCTGGGCAGTACTGCGGCGGAACCTCGCGAGCCACTCGTCGACAGGTCGCGAGTCCGCGCTCGCGTTCTCGGGAGCCTGAGACCGGTTTTCCCTGTCGTCGGCACCCAGACTGACCGCGATTCTGAGCGCCGGCCCCGCAGCCACGAGGGGGGCCAACGGCAACGGATCGAGCACCCCGCCGTCGGCAAGTACGCGACCATTGAGCACGGAGGGCGTGATAACTCCGGGGATGGCGATCGATGCTCGGATCGCGGCGTCGACAGGCCCCCGCTGGAACCAGACCGATCGTCCCGCTGCCAGATCGGTCGCGACCGCGGTATACGGAATAGGAAGGTCCTCGATCCGGACCTCGCCCAGTACCTCACGAACTCTGTGGAGAATTCTCTCCGCGTGAATGGCACCGGGAGCCGAGACCGACAGATCCAGCAGGCGCATCACATCGAGCTGAGTCAGGCTCAACGCCCAGCGCGTGAAGTCGTCGAGCTTTCCGGCCGCGTAGACACCCCCGACAAGAGCGCCCATGGACGACCCTGCAATCCCGACGATCTCGAAACCGTGCTCCTCGAGCACCTGAATCGCTCCGATGTGCGCATAACCGCGCGCTCCCCCGCTGCCCAGAGCGAGCGCAACGCGCCTCTGTTCGGCCATCGGCTGATCGTACGTGGACGAAACCTCAGGACAACCCGTTGTCGGGCAGCCGCAGGTCGGGTTTGTCCAGTTCCTCGATGTTCACATCCTTGAAGGTGATGACCCGGACATACTTCACGAACCGCGCGGGCCGATACATGTCCCAGACCCACGCGTCGGACATGCGCAGCTCGAAGTAGATTTCACCGTCCGCGTTGTGCGGAAGCAACTCCACCGAGTTGGCCAGATAGAACCGGCGCTCGGTCTCCACGACATAAGAAAACTGACCGACGATGTCCCGGTACTCGCGGTAGAGCGACAGCTCCATCTCGGTTTCGTACTTCTCGAGATCCTCGGCACTCATCGGTCTCGGAGTCCTCCTGCTCTGGTGTGAATAGTCATCATCTCGCACTTTCCGAACGGTTATCCACTCGGTGCCGCGGTGCCCTGCACTCGGTTCCGTACCGCGGCGACGTTCGCCCACGACCGGCGGTGCTCGCGACAGGGGCCCAACGCCTCGAGCGCGCTCGTGTGTGCGGATGTGCAATAGCCTTTGTGGATCGCGAACCCGTAACCCGGATACTCGTCGTCCATCTCCACCATGACGCGGTCGCGGGTGACCTTCGCCAGGATGCTCGCGGCCGCGATGCATGCCGCCGCGCCGTCACCACCGATGACCGGCAAGGAGGGAGCGGGGATGCCCGGCACGCGGAAACCGTCGGTGAGGACGTAACCCGGCGTGGTGGACAACCCGGCAACCGCCCGACGCATACCCTCGATGTTGGCCACGTGTACTCCGATGCGGTCGACCTCCTCGGCCGAAATGGACACGACACTCCATGCCAGGGCAAGCCGGGTGATAGCCGGGTAGAGCTCCTCACGCGTCCGCTCGGTGAGCTTCTTGGAGTCGTCGAGCCGAGCCAGGGCGGGATAGGGCTTGGGGGCCAGGACGCAGGCCGCTACGACGAGTGGACCCGCACATGCTCCCCGGCCGGCCTCGTCCACGCCCGCCACCGGCCCCAGCCCGCTACGAATGAGGGCCGATTCCATCGTCCGCAGACCAGCCGACCTGCGGATGACGATACGTGGCGGCCAGGAAGTCACTTGCCCTGAATATCGGGGGAGCTGATGGTGCCCATCCGCGACGGTGGCAATGCGATGACGACCGCCTTGCCGATGACGTTGTCGAGCGGAATGGTGCCCTGCATGTCGTCGCCGACGTGATACCGCGAGTCCGCCGAATTGCTGCGGTTGTCACCCATCACCCACACGTGCCCCTCCGGGACGGTAACGGGACCGAAGCAGCGCGCCGATTTCAGAGCGGTGTCGCAGGCCTGCGAACCGGGCACGAACGGGAAGTCCGTCACGACGTACGGCTCGTCGAGGGGTTTGCCGTCGACGAGGATGCGTCCCTGTTCGTCGCAGCATTCGACGGTTTGGCCGCCGGTGGCAATTACTCGCTTGACCAGGTCGTTCTCGTCCGGCGGCACGAGGCCGACCAATGAACCGAGTTCCTGGGCGCCGCGAACCACCACATTCGAGGAACGAATGGAGACGAAATCCTGCGACCAGGAGTCGGGACCACGAAAAACGATGACGTCACCCGGCTGAGGTTCGCCGAAGTGGTAACCGACCTTTTCGACGACGATGCGGTCGCCGGTGCACCCGGCACATCCGTGAAGGGTGGGTTCCATCGACTCCGACGGGATGAGATAGACGCGGGCGATGAAGGTCTGCAGAAGAAAACTCAGCACGAGCGCGACCAGAATGAGGATCGGCAACTCGCGCAGGAAAGAGCGGGGCTTCTTCTCCGGCTTGGTCGCACCTGCAGGGGCGGATGCGACCGCGGGATCGCCGGTGGTATCGGATTCCGACGACAATGCCCGCTCCTTCGAAGAATCTGTCACGAAATCAGATTAGCCCGGCACTGCGCGAACGCAGTGCCGGGCTTCTGGGAAAGCTCAGCGCTTTTCCTTGATCTTGGCAGCCTTGCCACGGAGATCGCGGAGGTAGTACAGCTTGGCGCGACGGACGTCACCGCGGGTGACGACCTCGATCTGGGCCAGGTTGGGGCTGTGCACGGGGAAGGTGCGCTCGACGCCGACGCCGAAGGACACCTTGCGGACGGTGAAGGTCTCGCGGACGCCGCCGCCCTGGCGGCGAATGACGACACCCTTGAAGACCTGCACACGCTCCTTGGAGCCTTCGATGACCTTGACGTGCACGTTCAGGGTGTCACCGGGACGGAAGTCGGGGATGTCGTCGCGGAGGGACTTCTTGTCCAGGAAATCGAGCGTGTTCATCGGTGTTCCATCCTTGCGTATTCGCAGGAGCAGAGGAACCGAGCGGCACCCGGACGTTCGTGAAACGCCGTTGCTCGTCTGGTTCGTGCCCAGTTCACGTAATGCTGCCTGGTCCAGGCAACCTGTCCATTGTGCCAGACGCGACCGCGCGGGACGAAATCGGCGGGGGCGCCGGATGCACCACCTCGTCGAGTTCCGCCTCCGCGGCCACCTTGGCGTGCTCGGCAGCCTCCTTCACGTGCTCGGCGCTCGGAGTCCCCGCGATGAAGTCCTGCACGAAGATCTTGGCTCGGATCACCGGCCGGCGCAATTTCCGCTCGCGCTCGAGCGCGCGAAGCATCCGCTTGGGCTTGCTGGTGTATCGCCAGCGGGCCCACGGCGCGCTCGGCCTGCTCAACCGGATGGCACCGACCAGCAGGATCGGAAAAATGAACAGACCCAGCAGCCCGGTCCAAATCTTCCCTTTGAGCAGCACCACGCCGGCGATGAGCAGATTGACCACGGAGAGCACGCCGATCGCCACCCGAACCCACGGATCGGGTGAGTCGCGGAAGCTGGTGACGTCCATCAACTCGAGCGGTCTGAGTCCGAGCAGCAGCAGGCCTGTGACGGCGATCGCCACGAAGACGGCGTCCACCGACGCCCTCCCCTCGTCGGCCCAGTACACGTCCTGCAGATAGAAGATCAGTGCGAACTCGTCGAGCACCAGTGCGGCGCCGATTCCGAAGAAGGTGGCGAGCACCGCGCCGGTGGTCTGTGTCCCGTCCACGTAGACGGCGACGAGCGCGACACCCGAGATCAGCATGGTGACTACACCGAAGACGACGTGGTGCACATGGTGCCCGCCGGGCTTGACATTCCCCGGCCACCACGACACCTCCGCGCGGATCATCCGGACGCTCAGTCGAATGAACAGGAAGGCCCCGAGAAACCCCAGCAGGAAGAAGAGCAGGGGCAGGCGCCCGTGCCCGACGATCTCCCGATCCAGCCATTCGTACATGGACATCCACTATCCCAGCAAAAAACTGGTCACTCCATCGAATAGCGAATGCTCGTGCCCGACCCGATGCTGATTAGACACGGTGCCGATTAGACACGGTGCCGATTAGACACGGTGCTGATTACTTGCCGAAGCCTGCCTTCCGCAAGGCATCCGCCATCGAGCCACCGGCGGGGGCCGGGCGCGCATCCCGACCGCCGCGTTCGCGGCCACCTTGCTGGGGCTTACCGCCCCCGCGGCGATCCTGCCGTTGTCCCCCGCCGCGTGGGCCCTCGCTCTTGCGCGCCGCCGCGCCCACCTCGTCATCGAGCCGCAGGGTCAGCCCGATCCGCTGGCGCGCCTCGTCCACCTCGAGCACCTTCACTTTCACCACGTCGCCCGACTTCACGACGTCGCGCGGGTCCTTCACGAAGTTGTGAGACATGGCGGAGACATGGACGAGACCGTCCTGGTGCACGCCGATGTCCACGAAGGCGCCGAACGCTGCCACGTTGGTGACCACGCCTTCGAGTGTCATCCCGGGCTTCAGGTGCGCCACTTTTTCGATGCCCGCGGCGAACGTCGCCGTCTTGAACTCCGGCCTCGGGTCGCGCCCGGGCTTCTCCAGCTCACTGATGATGTCGGTGACCGTGGGCAGTCCGAAGCGGTCGTCGACGAAGTCTGCGGGATTGAGGCGGCGGAGAACCGCCGTGTTGCCGATGACGTCGCGCACACCGCTGCCGCTGGCGCCGACGATCTTGCGCACCACCGGGTACGCCTCCGGGTGCACGCTGGATGCATCGAGCGGATCGTCGCCGTTGGGAATGCGGAGGAAGCCGGCGCACTGTTCGAACGCCTTGGGCCCGAGTCGAGCAACATCCTTGAGTCCCTTGCGGCTCAGGAACGGGCCATTCTGGTCCCGGTGCGCGACGATGCTCTCTGCCAGGGAGCCTGCGATACCGGACACGCGGGACAACAACGGCACGGACGCCGTGTTCACATCGACACCGACCGCGTTCACCGCGTCCTCGACCACAGCGCCGAGGGACCGGGCGAGCAGCGTCTCCGAAATGTCGTGCTGGTACTGCCCCACACCGATCGACTTGGGGTCGATCTTCACCAGCTCCGCGAGGGGGTCCTGCAGTCGACGGGCGATCGACACGGCGCCGCGGATGGAGACGTCGAGGTCAGGTAGTTCCTGCGACGCGTATGCAGATGCCGAGTACACCGACGCGCCGGCCTCGGACACCACGATCTTGGTGAGGTTGGTAGCACCGGACTTCGCGATCAGTTCGGTGGCGAGCGCATCGGTCTCACGCGAGGCGGTGCCGTTTCCGATAGCGATCAACTCCACACCGTGGCGAGCCACCAGGTCGGCGAGGGTGGCGAGCGCGGCGTCCCACTTGTTGTGGGGCTGGTGCGGGTAGATGGTGTCGTGCGCAACTACCTTGCCGGTCGCGTCGACGACGGCCACCTTCGTTCCGGTGCGGAAACCCGGGTCGAGACCCATCGTGGCGCGGGTGCCTGCCGGCGCCGCGAGCAACAGGTCGCGGAGATTGTTGGCAAAGACGTCGACAGCGTCCTTCTCTGCCGACTGACGCAACCTCATCCGGACGTCGATGCCCAGCGTGATGAGCAGCTTCGTCTTCCACGCCCACCGCACCGTGTCGAGCAACCACTTGTCGGCCGGCCGGCCACGGTCGGCGATCCCGAACCGGCTCGCGATTCGGCCCTCGTAGACGGTCGGTTCACCGGGAACCGGCTCGTCCCTGTCCGGTGCCAGCGTGAGCGTCAGTACCTCTTCCTTCTCACCACGCAGCACGGCAAGGATTCGGTGCGAGGGGAGGGTGGTGAACGGCTCGGAGAACTCGAAGTAGTCGGCGAACTTCGCGCCTTCTGTCTCTTTGCCCTTGCGGACGACGGAAACCAGCTTCCCGCGCGTCCACATCAGCTCGCGCAGATCGCCCACCAGGTCGGCGTCCTCGGCGAAACGCTCGACGAGAATCGCTCGCGCACCCTCGAGTTGCTCGGCCGTATAGGACGCGGGGTCGGTAGCGGGGTCCGTGATCAGCGCATCGGCAACAGGCTCGTGACCCGCCTCGCGGGCGATCTGCGCCTTGGTGCGCCGCTTCGGCTTGAAGGGCAGATAGATGTCTTCGAGCCGGGCCTTGGTCTCGGCCGTCATGATCTGTCCGCGCAACTGGTCGTCGAGCTTGCCCTGCGATTCGATCGAATCGAGTACCGCGACACGCCGTTCGTCGAGCTCACGCAGGTAGCGGAGCCGCTCTTCGAGCTGGCGAAGCTGAGCGTCGTCGAGGGTTCCGGTGACTTCCTTGCGGTAACGGGCAATGAAGGGAACGGTGGCCCCGCCGTCGAGGAGGTCCACAGCGGCCGCGACCTGTCCCTCCCGGACGTCGAGCTCCTCGGCAATGCGTTGGTTCACGGTCTTCAGAGTCACAAAAATGGACCCTACCGCTACCGGGGGACACCCTCGTCGGCGGAGAGGCGGTCGGGAGTGCGAAAGCGGCGTTTCGTGCCGGCCGTCGCCTCCGGGGAGCAGATCCGGTGCGCGGGGCATCGACGACCGGGTACAGCCGCTGGGCTGATTCAGGGCAACAGGTCCGGCCGGCGCTCCGCGGTGCGCTCCAACGATTGCTCGTGGCGCCACTGGGCGATCTTGGCGTGGTCACCCGACAAGAGCACCGGTGGGACGTCGAGTCCTCGCCACGTGGCAGGCCGGGTGTAGCTCGGGCCTTCGAGGAGCCCGTCGCTGAACGAATCTTCCTGGTGTGACTGCTGATTGCCCAGGACACCGGGAATCAGCCGGACGAAGGCCTCGACCATGACGAGCACTGCCGCCTCACCCCCGATGAGGACGTAGTCGCCGATGCTGACTTCTTCGACCCGCACGCGCCGGGCAGCGTCGTCGATGACTCGTTGGTCGATGCCCTCGTATCGCCCACAGGCGAAAACGATGTGGCGCTCCCCTGCCCAGCGTTCCGCCGTCGCCTGTGTGAAGGGGACGCCCGCCGGTGTGGGGACCACCAGAAGTGTGTCGCCATCGTCCCCGCCCCTGGCGAGGACGTCATCCAGGGCCGGTCCCCACACACTGGGTTTCATGACCATTCCGGGGCCACCGCCATAGGGCGAGTCGTCGACAGCTTTGTGGACGTCGTGCGTCCAGTTCCTCAGATCGTGCACGTCTACCGAGAGGAGTCCCTTGTCGATCGCCTTGCCGAGCAGGGCAGCGCGAAGGGGCTCGAGATACTCCGGGAAGATGGTGACCACGTCGAGACGCATGTTTACCGGCTCATTCGCCGACAGGAGATTCACCGAAGTCAGGGTCGAGCAACCCTTCCGGTGGGTCGATCTCGACGACACCGTCCGCAACGGACACCGAGGTCACGATCGCGGCGACGAACGGAACGAGTAATTCCGGCGCCCCCTCACGACGGACGGACAGGAGTTCGCCTGCCGCCGAATGCAGTACCTCGACGACGGTACCCACCGGAGTGCCGTCCGCCAGCCGAACGGCAAGGCCCTCGAGTTCGTGATCGTAAAACTCGTCCGGGTCCTCGGACGGTTCGAGTTCCGCGCTGTCGATGACGAAGAGCGTGCCGCGTAACGCATCGGCGGCAGCACGATCCGCTACACCCTCGAGGCGCAGCAGAAGCCGCCCGGAATGCTCCCGGGCGGCTTCTACCGTGTACGTGGTGAGGTTCTGCTCGCGCGGCTTCCGTCCCCGCAGCACGGCACCGAGAGCGAAACGCTGTTCGGGTTCGTCGGTGCGAACCTCGACGACGACTTCCCCTTTGATGCCGTGTGACTTGGCGACACGGCCGACGACGAGCTCCACTGCTGTGCGGCCGCTACTGATCGGTGTCGACGACGTCGACACGGATCCCGCGGCCACCGATACCGGAGACCAACGTGCGCAGCGCTGTCGCTGTGCGACCGCCACGTCCGATGACCTTGCCGAGGTCGTCAGGATTGACGTGAACCTCGACAGTGCGCCCCCGACGCCCGGTGATCAGCTCGACACGAACGTCGTCGGGATTGGCGACGATGCCACGAACGAGGTGCTCCACGGCATCGGCGACGACGGCACTCACTTGTCAGCAGCCTCGGAGTTCTCGGCCTCTGCACCCGACGCGTCGGCAGCAGCCTCATCGTCGTCGGCCTTGGCCTTCTTCTTCTTCGGGGTGATGGCCTCGGACACCGGCTCGTTCTCGGCCTGCGCCAGCGCAGCCTGGAACAGCTCCAGCTTGGACGGCTTGGCTTCCTTGACGCGGAGAGTGCCCTCGGTACCCGGCAGGCCCTTGAACTTCTGCCAGTCGCCCGTGATCTTCAGGAGTGCCTCGACGGGCTCGGTGGGCTGCGCGCCCACGCCCAGCCAGTACTGCGCCCGCTCGGAATCGATGTCGATCAGCGAGGGCTCTTCCTTGGGGTGGTACTTGCCGATGGTCTCGATCGCGCGGCCGTTGCGACGGGTGCGGGCGTCGGCAACGACGATGCGGTACTGCGGGTTCCGGATCTTGCCGAGCCGGGTGAGCTTGATCTTGACAGCCACTGCTGTACTTCTCCTTCGGTGCGCACACCAAGTGCACACATTGTCACGTGCAATTCAGCGACGCACAGGAATAGTGCGTCCGGTTTTGCCTCTCACCTGTGACCGCCGCGCGGTACGGAACCGGATGCGACGAACAGCGGATCATTCTGCCAGACGAGCACCGTCAGGGTAAAACCAGGTCATCGCGTCTTGACGACATTTCCGCGCAGCACCACGATGGCGGGTGCGGCGAGGGCATCGCTTCCGGTACGTGGGTCGTCCCGGTAGACGAGCAGATCCGCGGGTGCGCCCGGTTCCAGCCCGGGATGCCGCAGCCAGGTCCGGGCGTTCCAGCACGCAGCGCCGAGCGCGTCGGTCGGCGACAGCCCGACGGCTTTGAGCTCCTCGACCTCGTCGGCGATCCGGCCGTGCACGATGGATCCGCCGGCATCGGTGCCCGCGTAAATCGGAATTCCGGCCTCGTGGGCCGCGCCGATCGTGTCTTTCACCCTCGAGTGCAGGTCCCGCATATGAGCCGCGTACACCGGGTACCGCGTCGCAGAGTCGGCGATCTCGGGGAAGGTGGCGATGTTGATGAGCGTCGGGACGAGGGCAGTACCGTGCGCCACCATGAGCTCGATCGTCTCGTCGGTGAGCCCCGTACCGTGCTCGATGCAGTCGATACCGGCGTTGATCAGACCGGGAAGCGCGTCCTCGGCGAAGACGTGGGCCGTGACCCGTGCGCCTTCTCGGTGGGCGGCGGCGATGGCTTCCACCAGAATGTCGTCGCTCCACAAGGGTGCGAGGTCACCGATCGACCTGTCGATCCAGTCACCGACCAGCTTGACCCAGCCGTCACCGGCGCGCGCCTGCCGCGCAACCTCGGCCGGCAACTGCTCCTCGTCCTCGAGGTCTACCGGCAGCCCCGGTATGTATCGCTTGGGTGCGGCAATGTGCTGACCTGCCCTGACGATCCGCGGCAGGTCGACCCGCTCGTCGAGGAATCGGGTGTCCACGGGAGACCCGGCGTCGCGGATCAGGAGGACACCGGCATCGCGCTCGGTCTCCGCCTGCGCGATCAGCCCCTCGATGCTCTCACCACCGCCGCCGCCGAGCTTGATCCCGACGTGGCAGTGCGCATCGACCAGTCCGGGAACGATCCACCCCGAATCACAGATGGTCTCGGCACCGGCGATCGGCTCGGTGGAAACGACCCCTTGATCCACCCAGTATTCGACGGGCTGTTCGCCGGGCAGGCCGATACCCCGCAAGTGCAGTGCGCTCATCGCTCTACTTCTTCGGCAGCTTCAACTGCGACAGGTCGATGCCTTCGAGACCGGGAGGTAGCTCGTCCAGCCCCTTCGGCATGCTCGACAAATCCGGCATGCCCGCCGGAAGGCCACCGGGCATTCCGGGGAAACCACCCGGCATGCCCCCGGGGAATCCTCCGCGCACCTTCGGCGGCGTCGGACCCTTCCCGCCCTTCTTGCCTTTCTTGCCCTTCTTGCTGCGCTGCGGCTTGCGGGATCCGGGCATGCCCATCCGACCGGCCATCGCCGCCATCATCTTGCGGGCTTCGAAGAAGCGGTCGACGAGCTGATTGACGTCGGACACCTTGACACCCGAGCCGTTGGCGATCCGCAGCCTGCGCGAAGCGTTGATGATCTTGGGGTCTTCGCGCTCCGCCGGCGTCATGCCCCGGATGATGGCCTGCACCCGGTCGAGTTGCTTCTCGTCGACGTTGGCGAGGGCGTCCTTCATCTGTCCAGCGCCGGGAAGCATCCCCAGGAGGTTGCCGATGGGCCCCATCTTGCGGACGGCCATCATCTGTTCGAGGAAGTCCTCGAGGGTCAGCTGCCCCGAGCCGATCTTCTGCGCGGTGGCCTCCGCCTGCTCGGCATCGAAGTGCTGCTCGGCCGCCTCGATGAGGCTGAGGACGTCACCCATGCCGAGGATACGGCTGGCCATCCGGTCGGGGTGGAAGACGTCGAAGTCCTCGAGCTTCTCACCCGTGGAGGCGAAGAGGATGGGCTGTCCGGTGACCTCACGGACGCTCAGAGCCGCGCCACCGCGGGCGTCACCGTCGAGCTTGGTGAGCACGACACCCGTGAATCCGACGCCTTCACGGAAGGCTTCGGCGGTACTGACCGCGTCCTGGCCGATCATCGCGTCGAGAACGAAGAGAGTTTCGTCCGGATCGACAGCATCACGGATGCCCGCGGCCTGCGCCATCAGATCGGCATCGATACCCAGGCGCCCCGCGGTGTCGACGATGACGACGTCGTACTGCTTGGTGCGGGCCTCGTCGATACCGGACCGCGCGACTTCGACCGGGTCTGCCGCGGTGATCCCGAGCGGGTTGTCACCGCCGCCGATCGACGTGCCCGGGTGGGGCGCGAACACGGCGGCGCCTGCGCGTTCACCGACGATCTGCAGCTGGGTGACGGCACCCGGACGCTGCAGGTCACACGCCACCAGCAGCGGGGTGTGCCCCTGATCGCGCAGCCACTTGGCGAGCTTGCCGGCGAGAGTGGTCTTACCGGAACCCTGCAGACCGGCGAGCATGATCACGGTCGGCGGTGTCTTGGCGAACGCGAGTCGACGGGTCTCACCGCCGAGAATCCCGACGAGTTCCTCGTTGACGATCTTGACGACCTGCTGCGCCGGATTGAGCGCCGCGGACACCTCGACGCCCTTGGCCCGCTCCTTGATCCTCGCGATGAACGCGCGCACCACGGGCAGCGCGACGTCCGCCTCGAGCAGAGCCAACCGGATCTCACGACACGTGGCGTCGATGTCGGCCCCGGAAAGGCGACCCTTGCCACGCAGATCCTTGAGGGCTCCGGTCAACCTGTCGGAAAGGGATTCGAACACCGAGTGCGCTCCTGAAGTCGTGCGAGTATGCGGTGGATATTCTCGGGCACCAGCGTAACCGCTCCGGTCCGGCCGATCACTCCCGCCCGCTGCCCGCCTGCTTCTTCGGCTTCGGCAGCGGAACGACGGCGAGGATGGCCCGCTCGACCTCTTCCCTGCTCGCCCGCGTGTCGTGATCACCGAGATCGAGGCAGAACGAGTCGACGACCGATGATCCCAGCGTCGTCACCTTCGCCCACCGGACGTCCGCGCCGCAACTGTCGAATGCGGCGGCCAGCCGGCACAGGAGACCCAGCCTGTCTTCCGCGCGCAGTTCGAGAATCACCTCGCCGGGGGCCGCGGTGTCGAACCAGATGACCCGCGGCGGGGCCTGCGCGTACAACACGGGAACGGCGTCTCCCCGCTCTTCCTCCGCCGCGACGCGCTGGCTCTCGCGGGCCTCGTCCTCCTTGGCCGTGAGCATGTCCAGCAGATCCAGTTCGCCGGCCAGCGCCCGGATCAACTCCTGCCGGAGCAGCCCTGCCTGCGGCGGTGCTCCGAAGCGCGGCGACACGACGAAGGAATTGACGGCCGAATCGCCGGAGCTGCCCAACGAGGCCGAATAGACCCGAAGGGAATGCAGCGCAAGCACTCCGGCGGCTTTCGACAACAGTCCGCGCTCGTCGGGGGCGATCACGGTGACCACGTAGGTGTGGGGACTGTCGGCCGGGTTCAGCGCGACATGGACCCCACCGCCCGCCGCCAGCGCGACATGTTCCGGATCGAGCGGATCCGGCGCGGGAAGATCCTCACCCGCCATGACCATGCGGCACCTGCGGACCAGCTCCCCGATGAGCGACGACTTCCAGTCGCCCCACACGCCGGGACCCGTCGCGAGCGAATCGGCCTCGGCCAATGCGTGCAGCAGCTCCAGGAGTACCCCGTCCCCGCCGAGCGCCTCCACGACCCGTTCCACCGTTTCCGGATCGTCGAGGTCGCGTCGGGTCGCGGTCTGCGGCAACAGCAGGTGATGACGCACCATCGCCGTCAACGTCGCGATGTCCGACGGCCACAGCCCGAGCCGCTTACCGATCTGGATCGCCAGTTCGGCTCCCACGACGCTGTGGTCACCTCCCCGCCCCTTCCCGATGTCGTGGAGCAGAGCGCCGAGCATCAGCAGGTCGGGCCGGGCGACACGCGTCGTGAAACCGCTCGCGTACGCCGCGGTTTCGACGAGATGACGATCCACCGTCCACGTGTGCACGGCGTCCCTCGGCGGTAGGTCGCGGACGGCTCCCCACTCCGGCAGAAGCCGCCCCCACAGTCCCGTACGGTCGAGCGCTTCGATCGCGGCGACGGCCCTGCTTCCCGAGCCGAGGAGGACCAGAAGGTCGTTGACCGCCTCCTTGGGCCATGGTTCCCGCAGTTCCGGCGCGTGGTCGGCCAGGCGGTTCAGCGTCGAAGCGGACATCGGCATGCCCGTGGTGGCCGACGCTGCCGCCACCCGCATGACGAGACCGGGATCCTTGCCGGGCCGGGCATCGCGCGCCAGAACCACTTCGCCGGCATGCTCGACCACACCCTCGTCGAGAGGTCGCCGCACAGGCGGCCTTCGCAGTCGCGCGAGACCACGGCGGGGCAGGGCATTTCCCGCCGTCCGCACCCCGACATCCACCGAGTAGCTGATGGTGCGGGCGGCGTCGCTGAGCATGCGGGCCAGATCGAAGCGATCCCCGATCCGCAGTGCCGCGCCGATCTCGTCGGCGTCCTGGGCCCGCAGCTGGTCACGGGGGCGTCCCGCAACCCGGTGCAGCTCGGTACGCACGTCGAGGAGACGACGATGCGCCAATGCGAGTCCGCCACCGGGCGATTCGGGTCCGAGTCCGGGCATGCCGTCGGTGAGCTGCGCGATGGACAGCGCGTTGAGCAGCTGTACGTCCCGCAGTCCACCGCGACCGCTCTTGAGGTCCGGTTCGGCGCGATGGGCGATTTCACCGCTACGTTCCCACCGCGACCTGGTCTGGGCGATCAGCTCGTCGAAGCGGTTGCGGATGTCGGTGCGCCATTGGCGCCGGACTCCGCTGATGAGAAGGTTGCTCAATTCGACGTCGCCGACGATGTGCCGCGCCTCGAGCATCCCCAGTGCGGCAGTGATATCCGTGGATGCGACCTGCAATGCCTGCGGGATGGTGCGGACACTGTGGTCGAGTTTGATGTGCGCGTCCCACAGCGGATACCAGAGCTGGTCCGCAACCCGCGACACCACGGCGGGATCCATGTCGTCGTGGAGGAGCACGAGATCGAGGTCCGAGTACGGCAGCAGCTCGCGGCGGCCGAGCCCGCCGACCGCGACGAGCGCGAACCCGCAGTCGGGCTTGATACCGAGCTCGGCGCCTTTCGTGGTCAGCCAGAATTCGTGCAGGTCGACGAGGGCGTGCCGGAGCGCGGGCGCGTCCAGCCTTCGGCCGTGTCCTCCCCTTGCACCCGGAGTGCTCTCCGAACCGCCGCTGAGGAGCTGTCGGCGTGCGCGGGCCAGGTCCGCAGCTTCGTTCGATCCGCCTGACGCAACCGGCCCTGGTTCCGTCGCCTTCGCGACGGGACCAGGGCCGGTCTTACCGGACCCGTTGGGGTCAGAGCGCATCCGCGCCGCGTTCCCCGGTGCGTACCCGGATGACCGACTCGACGGGTGACACCCACACCTTGCCGTCACCGATCTTTCCGGTGCGGGCTGCTTCGACGATCACCTCGACGACCTTGTCCACTGCCGCATCGTCCACGACGACCTCGACTCGAACCTTCGGTACGAAATCGACCGAGTACTCGGCCCCGCGGTAGACCTCGGTGTGACCCTTCTGGCGGCCGTAACCCTGGACCTCGCTGACGGTCATTCCGAGGACGCCCGCCTGCTCGAGTCCCGTCTTGACGTCCTCGAGAGTGAACGGCTTGACAATTGCGGTGATCAGCTTCATTTCCTCATCCCTCCTTGCCGGACACGCGAGCGGTTGACGAATTTCCGCCGAGTGCAGCGAAATCGTAAGCCGTTTCTGCGTGTTCCGACTCATCCACTCCCAGTGATTCACCCTCGTCGCTGACCCGCAGACCGATGGTGAACTTCACGATCAACGCAACGATGGCCGTACCGACGAGCGAGTAAAGCAGTACTGCTCCGGCGCCCACTGCCTGACGCCAGAGTTGATCGAAACCTCCACCATAGAACAGTCCGTCGACGCCCGCGGGTGCCTCCGTGGTTGCGACGAGTCCGACCATCAGCGTTCCGACGATGCCGCCGACGAGGTGCACTCCCACCACGTCGAGTGAATCGTCGAAGCCGAGGCGGTACTTGAGCCCGACGGCGAGTGCGCAGAGGGCACCGGCGACAACACCGATCGCCAACGCACCGAGGACGTTCACGGACGAGCAGGAGGGGGTGATGGCAACCAGACCGGCCACGATTCCGGACGCGGCACCGAGGGTGGTCGCATGCCCGTCGCGGATGCGTTCGACGAGAAGCCACGCGAGCATCGCTGCACACGTTCCGACGACGGTCGTGATGAAGGTCGCTCCGGCAATTCCGTTGGCGCCGACGGCAGAACCTGCGTTGAAGCCGAACCAGCCGAACCACAGCAGGCCTGCGCCGAGCATCACGAAGGTCAGGTTGTGCGGGCGGAAGGGCGTGCCCGGCCAGCCCTGGCGCTTCCCGAGGATGATGCAGAGGACGAGTCCGGCGGCGCCGGCGTTGATGTGCACGGCCGTACCACCGGCGAAGTCGATGGCGGCGAGTTTGTTGGCGATCCAGCCACCGGTCTCGGCGGTGACGCCGTCGAAGGCGAAGACCCAGTGCGCTACCGGGAAGTACACGACCGTCGCCCAGAGGCCGGCGAACAGCAGCCAGGGACCGAAGCGCAGGCGATCTGCGACGGCACCCGAGATCAGTGCAACGGTGATGATGGCGAACATCGCCTGGAAGGCCACGAAGACCGTCGCGGGAATCGTCCCGACGAGGGGGATCGCCGAGTCGGCGATGACCGAACCGGCGTCATCGGTTTCCGCGAGGTACGAGCCGCCGATCAGCCCCTTCAAGCCGAAGTACTGGAACGGGTCACCGAAGAGGTTCGACTGGTCTTCACCGAACGCGATGGAATAGCCGTAGAGCACCCAGAGGATGCCGACGACGCCCATGGCGCTGACGCTCATCATGACCATGTTCAGCACGCTCTTGGCACGAACCATGCCGCCGTAGAAGAACGCAAGACCCGGAGTCATGAGCAACACGAGCGCGGCGCTGGTCAGCATCCACGCTGTGTCCCCGGTGTCCGGTGCACCGATAGTGGGGAAATCCACCTTGAGCCTCCTCCTTCTCAGCCCAGCCCGTTGCTGGCTGACGACCTGAGAAGAAGGGTGCTCATGCGGTGTTTCAGCCGTGCCACTGCACTGTTTCGCGCAGGTGAACGCATCACCCATTTGTGTTGCGTACAGGTTTCGTCACGGCAGTTCCATGTTTTTTCGGGGTCGTTCCGCTCAGCCCAACAGGGCGTCGACGAATGCACCCGGCTCGAACGGGGCGAGATCGTCGGCGCCTTCACCGAGTCCGACGAGCTTCACCGGAACACCGAGTTCGTGTTGCACCTGAAAGACGATGCCACCCTTGGCCGTGCCGTCGAGCTTGGTGAGCACCACTCCGGTGATGTCGACGACCTCGGCGAACACGCGTGCCTGCGCCAGACCGTTCTGGCCGATCGTCGCATCGAGAACCAGAAGCACGTCGTCGACCGACGCCTTCTTCTCGATCACCCGCTTCACCTTGCCGAGCTCGTCCATCAAGCCTGTCTTGGTGTGAAGGCGGCCCGCTGTGTCGATCAGCACGGCGTCGACGCCGTTCTCGATGCCCTTCGATACGGCGTCGAAGGCGACGGCAGCCGGATCCGCTGCTTCCTTGCCCCGAACCACCTCGGCACCCACCCGTTCCGCCCACGTCTGGAGCTGGTCCGCGGCCGCGGCGCGGAACGTGTCCGCTGCCCCGAGCAGGACGCGTCTGCCGTCGGCAACGAGCACACGCGCGAGCTTGCCGGTGGTGGTCGTCTTGCCGGTGCCGTTGACTCCGACGACCAAGAGGACCGCAGGGTGGTCGTCGTGCGGCAGCGCACGAATCGACCGATCGAGCTCGGGCCGCAGCTCGGCGACCAACACTTCGCGCAGCAGTGCCCGGGCGTCCGCCTCGGTACGGACGCTCCGCGCCGCCATCTGCTCACGCAGCGCGGTGACCACCTTCGTTGTGGTCGCCGAGCCGAGGTCCGCGATCAGAAGAGTGTCCTCGACCTCTTCCCACGAATCCTCGTCGAGGTCGCCGCCACCGAGCAGGCCCAGCAAGCTCTTCCCGACAGCAGACTGGGAGCGGGACAGCCGACCGCGCAGGCGGTCGAGTCGGCCCTCGGTCGGGGCGATCTCGTCGAGCGCGGGCACGGACGGCGCTGCCGGTTCCGGCGTGACCACCGGCTCGGGTGCGACCACGGTTTCGGGTGCGACCACCGGTTCGTATGCGACCACGGGCTCCGGCGCGACCACGGGCTCGGGTGTGATCACGGAATCCGTGTCCGCGGGCTTTTCGGGAGCCGGAATCACCTCGTCCGGCGTCGTCGTCGGCTTCGCGGGCGGGACCACCTCGGGAGTGGGCGCCGGTGTGGGGGCCGGGGGGCGTGGCGCCGGCGCGGGTTCGCGCGGCGGAGCGGTCGCCGTCGACCCCTCACTGAAACTGAAACCGGTGCCTGCGCGATAGCCGCCCGACCGGTCCTTCTCCGTGGCGATCTGTGGAGTGTCGGGCGCCTTCAGGGAGATCCGGCGTCGCCGGTACAGCACTGATCCGACAACGAGAACGACGAGAAGAACGGCCAATGCGGCCGCGATGGCAATCCAGGCTCCGGTAGTCACGTCGCCCATTGTTTCAGGCTCCGGTTTCGCCCGCGCAGTGCCTTCCCACGTGCGAGGGCTCCCACCGCAGCCGGATCAGGCCCCGGCGGCGGCCATGTCCTGACCCCGCAGACGCTGGGAGATGACGGTGGTGATGCCGTCACCGCGCATGCTCACACCGTAGAGAGCGTCCGCAACTTCCATCGTCGGCTTCTGGTGGGTGATGACGATAAGCTGCGACTTCTCCCGCAGCTGCTCGAACAAGCCGATGAGACGACGCAGGTTCGTGTCGTCCAGCGCAGCCTCGACCTCGTCCATCACATAGAAGGGTGACGGCCGGGCCCGGAAGATCGCGACCAGCATGGCGACCGCGGTCAGTGACTTCTCGCCACCCGACAGCAACGACAGTCGTTTGACCTTCTTTCCGGGCGGACGGGCCTCGACCTCGATGCCGGTCGTCAGCATGTCGGACGGGTCGGTGAGCACCAACCGTCCTTCACCACCGGGGAACAATTTCGCGAACACCTGCACGAACTCCCGTTCGACGTCGGCGTACGCCTCGGTAAACACCTGCAAGATCCGGGCGTCCACATCGGCGACGACACCGAGCAGGTCCTTGCGGGCTGTCTTGACGTCTTCGAGCTGAGTCGACAGGAAGTTGTACCGCTCCTCGAGGGCCGCGAACTCCTCGAGGGCCAGCGGGTTGACCTTGCCGAGTGTCGCCAGATCTTTCTCCGCACGTTTCGCTCGACGCTCCTGCGCAGCCCGGTCGTAGGGAATCGGCGCAGGCATCGTGACCTGCTCCCCCCGCTCCTTCGCCTGCTCGTACTCCTCCATCTCCAGCGGCGAGGGCGGCAACGGCACATCCGGCCCGTATTCTGCGATCAGGTCGTCCAACCCGATGCCGTGCTGTTCGAGGATCGATTCCTCGAGCTGCTCGATGCGCGTCGCGGCCTGGGCGCGGGCCACCTCGTCGCGGTGGACGGCGTCGGTCAGTGAAGCCAGCTGTGCAGTCAACTGACGCACCTTCTCCTTGACCTGCTCGAGCTGCTCGGTCCGCTCGGTGCGCGACCTGGCGAGTTCGTCGCGGTGCGCCATCGCCGCTGCGACCACCTCACCGAGATGGTCGGCCACCCGCTGTCCCGATTCGGCCACCGCAGCCGCGACCGCGGCAGCGTTCTGCCGTGCCTTCATCGCACGTTCCGCACGCGCCCGGGCGTCGCGTTCCACCTGCGCTGCCCGGCGCAGCGAATCCGCCTTTCCGCGCACCGACTCCGCCCGCTCCTCGGCTGTGCGAACCGCGAGCCGGGCCTCCACCTCGACGGCGCGCACTTCGGCGAGCGCCGCGGCCGCCATCTCGCGCTCGTAGCTCGTGGAGTCTGACCCACCAGATTCGGTGCCGCCGGGCGTGGCGTCCTGCTCGGCCAGGCGCAGCCGCTCTTCGAGTTCGGCGAGAGCCGCCAGGGTCTCCTCGCGCCCGCTTTCCGCCTTCTCCCGCTGCCGAGTGAGGCGATCGGATTCCGCATGTGCCGCGCGTGCCGCCTGCCCGAGGCGGCCGAGTCGCTCGTAGATGGCGGACATCGCGGCGTCGGACTCGTTGAGGGCGGCGAGGGTCTGCTCGGCGTTCTCCTGTCGGGCGACCTGTTCGGCAAGCGCTCCCGACAACGCCGCGGACAATTCCTCGGCACGCCGTTCGGCGTGCGCCAGATCGCTCACCGAGTTGTCGATCGCGGCCTGAACCTCGAGAGTGCTGGGCTGCCTGTCCGAACCGCCACTGATCCACCCGGCACCGAGCAAGTCTCCGTCTCGGGTGACGGCGCGCAGTTCCGGTGCCGAGTCGACAATCTCGACGGCGTCGTCGATCGAGTCGACCACCACTACACCGGCGAGGAGCGCGAACAAGCCTGTTCGGAGCTCTGCCGGGCACTCGATGACGTCGGCCGCCCAACGAGCGCCGAGGGTGAGCGCGGCACCGGACGAGGGAATCCGGTCACTTCCGATCACCAGAGCGGCCCGTCCGCTGTCGGTATCTTTCAGCGCGCCGACCGCTGCGCGGGCCGCATCGAGTGAGTCGGCGACGACGGCATCGGCTGCCGGACCCAACGCCGCTGCGACCGCGCCTTCGTACCCCTTCTCTACGGTGATGAGACCACCGAGCGGTCCCGCAATGCCGTCATCGCGGCGATTCTCGACGAGCCAGCCTGCCCCGTCTTTGCGTTCGAGTCCCATAGACAGGGCGTCGATCCGGGCACGAAGCGATGCCACTTCCTGACCTGCCGCGCGTTCGGCGCTCTGCAGTTCGGTGACACGCTCGGTGACCAGGCGCAGCGCTTCGACGGCTCGCTCGTGGTGGGAGTCGAGTCCGACCTCCCCCGCGTCGAGGTCACCGATCTCGTCCTGGACCACTTCGAACTCGGCTTGCGCGGCGTCGCCGCGCGCCCTGGCTTCCTCGATCGCCACCGTCAACCGCGACACCTCGGCGTCCACCGAGTCGGCGCGCGTCCGCAGGGTGTCGACCTGGCCCGACAGCCGGGCAAGCCCCTCGCGGCGGTCGGCGATGGCACGGACGGCGGCCATGTGTGCGCGTTCCGCTTCTGCGGCCGCCTCCTCCCCCGCGGCGAGCTGCTCCTTGGCCGCGTCGAGTGCCGCGCGCGCCATCTCGACAGCCTCGGCCAGTTCTTGTTCCTCCGCCGCGAGCCGATCGGCACGCGCCTCCATCTCGTCGGGATCCTGACCGCGATGCGCCGAAGGCTCCGAATCGAGATGCCGAGCCCGTTCGCGGGCGATCCGAATAGTGGCATTGACGCGCTCCGCGAGGGCAGACAGCCGAAACCACGTCTGGGCTGCCGCCTCGGCGCCCGGCGTCAACCGCGACAGCTCCTGCTCGTGACGGCCGAGCTCGAGAGTGGCCTCGTCGAGTGCCTCGGTGACGGCATCGTGCTGCTCACGGGCTCTCTTCTCGTCCTGCGCCTGATTCGCCAGCTCCGCCCGGCGGGTCACCAGGTCATCGGCAGCGAGCCGCAGCTTGGCATCGCGAAGGTCGGCTTGCACGGTCTGCGCGCGCCGAGCCACCTCCGCCTGCCGCCCCAGTGGCTTGAGCTGACGACGCAACTCGGCCGTCAGATCGTTGAGCCGGGCGAGGTTGGCCTGCATGGAGTCGAGCTTGCGGACGGCCTTCTCTTTACGCTTGCGGTGCTTGAGCACCCCCGCTGCTTCTTCGATGAACGCACGCCGGTCCTCGGGCCGCGACTCGAGGATGGCCGCCAGACGCCCCTGCCCGACGATGACGTGCATTTCCCGTCCGATGCCGGAGTCGCTGAGCAGTTCCTGCACATCCATCAGTCGGCAGGAGCTGCCGTTGATCTCGTATTCGCCCGCACCGTCGCGGAACATTCGACGGGTGATCGAGACCTCGGAGTAGTCGATGGGGAGTGCGCCGTCGGAGTTGTCGATGGTGAGCGTGACCTCGGCGCGGCCCAGCGGTGCCCTGCCCGCCGTGCCCGCGAAGATGACGTCCTCCATCTTGCCGCCGCGCAGGGCTTTCGCGCCCTGCTCCCCCATCACCCAGGTGAGGGCATCGACCACATTGGACTTTCCCGATCCATTGGGTCCCACGACGCACGTGATACCGGGTTCGAATCGCAGAGTCGTTGCGGACGCAAAGGATTTGAATCCCTTCAGCGTCAGACTCTTCAGATGCATGACGGACGACTTTACCTTCGGATCACCGTTCGACGAACCCGGTGACGTCTCCGCGAGCGGAATCCCATTGCTCGACCACCAGGTCCACGGTGCCCGGTGTGTTGCCCGAACGCAGGAGTGCGAGCAGCGCGTCCAGCTTGTCGCGCGGGCCCTCGGCGATCACCAGCACCCGGCCGTCCGCCTGGTTGGCCGCATAACCGACGAGACCGAGTTCCAGCGCCCGCGCGCGCGTCCACCACCGGAACCCCACGCCCTGCACGTACCCGTGAACCCATGCTGTCAGTCGTTCCGTCGTCATGTCACGGCCGTTCCAGTCGGTAAATGGTCCCGGTGAAACTCGTCACGTACAGCGCGTCCGCGTTCCAGCCCGGTCCGGCGCCGAACCGCACCGACGACACCAGCGGGAGCCCGGACGCGAGTGCACAACTCTCCCCGGTCGCCGGATCGACGCGCACCACCTTGCCACCGCCGTTGTACGCGACGTACACGATGCCGTCCGGTCCTACGGTGAGGTCGTCAGCGGCATTGAGCGGACCGGCCCCTGGCAACGGTATCGACACCACCGGGCCGGTCAGGTCGTCCTCTCGCAGAATGCGCAACGTGGTGGTCGTATCGAACGTCGTCACCGTGTAGATGTTCCCGTCGTGGGCAGCGAGGCCGTCGACGGTTCCCAAGTCGGTACGCACCACTTCGGGTGTGTGTGGATCCGCGGCCGGAACACGGGTCACTCCTGCGCCCGACCCCAGATTCCGCGCGGTGAGGAGGTCGCCGTTCCCGAGCCGCACCAGCCCGTTCGGCATGACGAGTCCCTTGGCCACCGTGTGCGTATCCCCGGTGTCGAGATTCACGACGTCTATCGTTCCACTTTCCGTCCCGGCAACTCCGGCGGAGAACGAATTTCCGGTGGCGAAGTAGGCGTCGGAGCCGTGCATCGCGATTCCGCCCGGCGCGTCGACATCGGGCACGATCGAGCGGACCGTTCCGTCCGGCTCCACGCCGTCCAGGGCGCCGCCGCCGACGAGACCGGTCCGGGACACCAGCATCGTTCCCGCCCCGTCGAATGCGAGGTTCTCGAGGATGCCCGCGCCGGAGATCACTTCGGACACCGACCAGGGCGTGCACGCTCCGACCGGCGGCGCGAACGCCGGTCCGGCAGCAGCGGGTGCGGCCGCGAGAAGGCCGGCGCTCACTACCAACCCTCCGGCGAGGGCGGTCAGCTCACGCCGCATCATGCGTCGCTTTCGATGGTCAGTGTGACTTTCGTTCCCGTCTTCAGAGTCCGGCCCACGGTGCATACCTTGTCGATCGAGCGCTCTACCAGCGCGACGAGACGCTCCTGCGCGGCAGCGTCGAGCTCGCTCAGGTCCAGTTCGAGGACCTCGTCCAACTGCGGGTACACCTCGTTCTCCCGGTCGGCCGCACCCGACACCCGGATCGTGGCGTCGTAGTTGTCACCCAGCCGTCGAGAGAGAGGGAAATCAGAGCTCATCCCGCTGCACGCCGCGAGCGCGATCTTCAGCAGTTCACCCGGAGTGAATACACCTTCGACGCCCTCCGAGCCGATCAGGACCTCGGCGCCGCGTGAGCTGCGTCCCGTGTAGCGGCGGGTGCCCGTTCGCTCGACCCACAACGAGGTAGTGGCCGGCGTGTCGGAAGTCTGTTCTGCCATGCGCACAATCCTGCCACTCGGGGCCGACGGACCTGCACCGTGGGCGTCCATCCTCCCGACGGGCAGTCGGGGGGCGGCTGTGGATTGCAGGCACCGAAGCACGGCACGGTCGTTCGGTGCACCGTAGGGTGAACCGACCAATGACGCCGACACGTAAGCGGGGCAATGCAGATGGGCCAGATCGGTAGCGCGGGTGAGCGAACCCTTCAAGTCGAGTACGGCACCGAGGATCGCGCCGCGAAATTCTACTCTGACCAGGTGCTCGACCACCTCAATCCGACGATGATCGATTTCGTCGGCCGCCAGGAACTCGCGTTCGTCGCTACCGCCGACGCGTCCGGCGAATGTGACAACAGCTTGCGCGCCGGCGCACCCGGTTTCATGCACGTCATCGATCCGAAGACGGTGGCGTATCCGGAATATCGTGGCAACGGAGTGATGGCGAGTCTCGGCAACATCCGGGAAAATCCCCACGTGGGAATCATGCTCGTGGACTTCGTCCACGACCTGATCGGCTTGCACGTCAACGGTTCCGCCCGGATCGTGGAAGACGCGGACCTGCGTTCCGAAATCCCGGATCTACCAGCAGATCACACCAAGGGCCGGGTGCCAGAGCGATGGGTCGTCGTCGACGTGGAGGAGGCGTATATCCACTGCCGCAAGCACATTCCACGAATGGCGCCCGTACCGCACCACCGGGAGTGGGGCACGGACGACGTCAAGCGCAAGGGCGGCGACTATTTCGAGGCCAAATCGACCCTGCGACACGATGAAGAGCTCAGGCAGGGCGTTTCGGCGGACTTCGCCGCGGCGCAGGCTGGCACCTCGGGCAGCTGAACGACGAGCGATTCATGAACTTCTCACGACGAATTGCAGTGCCGCACCGCGGGCAGGGACGATCCTCCTGCCCGTATGCGGACAGCGATCGATCGAAGTAACCGGACTCGCCGTTCACGTTCACGTACAAGGCATCGAAGGACGTACCGCCCTGATCCAAGGCTTCGCGCATGACCTCCTGAGCGGCCCCGAGCAGCTGGCGGAGGGTCGCAGCAGTCAATCGATCGGTGAGGCGGGTCCCGTGGATCTGCGCGCGCCACAGGGCCTCGTCGGCGTAGATGTTCCCGATCCCCGACACCACCGTCTGATCGAGAAGAGCACGTTTGATCTCGGTGTGCTTGCGGCGCATCACCGTAACGGTCGCCGCAGATTCGAATCTCGTGTCCAGTGGATCCCGGGCGATGTGCGCAACCGAATCAGGGACGAGCGAGCCGTCGACATCGACCAGAGGCGCGAGCGCCCATCCGCCGAAGGTGCGTTGATCCACGAACCGCAGATCGAGTCCGGAATCGAGCCGCGCCCGAATGCGCAGATGTTTCTCGGTGACGGCCTCGGGTGGCTGCACGAGCATCTGCCCGCTCATCCCCAGGTGGACCACGAGCGCGACGGCACTGGGCTCGAGGACCAGCCACAAGTACTTTCCGCGGCGGTCAGCTTGCGCGATTCGTTCGCCCGTGAGCTGTCCGGCGAGATCCTCTGCGCCGAGGATATGCCTCCGGATCGCGCGGGGATGCAGGACGTCGACCGAATCGATGGAAGCTCCGACAATGTGCCGTTCGAGTCCGCGGCGAACTACCTCGACCTCGGGAAGTTCAGGCACTGACGCCGTCGGCCGCTACGTCCGGGCCACCGTCGGACAGAGCGTTCCACGCAGTACTCGCGGCCTTCTGCTCGGCTTCCTTCTTGGATCTGCCGATTCCGACACCGAACGCCTTGCCGCCCACTACGACGGTGGCAGTGAATTCCTTGTCGTGGTCCGGTCCCGTTGCGGTGATCTCGTACGAGGGGACCCCGACACCACGTTCGGCAGTGAGTTCCTGCAGGCTCGTCTTCCAGTCGAGCCCTGCGCCGAGACGCGGAGCCCGTTGGAGTAGGTCGCTGAACAGGTCGAGTACCACTCGCCGCGCTGTCTCGATCCCGTGCTGCAGATGGATCGCCCCGAGTATCGACTCCATGCCGTCCGCCAGAATGCTCGGCTTGTCGCGCCCGCCGGTCATCTCCTCGCCCTTGCCGAGGAGCAGATGCGCTCCCAGGCCGCCGTCACCGAGTGCACGAGCCACCTCGGCGAGCGCGTGCATGTTGACGATGCTCGCGCGGATCTTCGCGAGGTCGCCCTCGGATTTCTGCGGATGAGCAAGGTACAGCTGCTCGGTGATGGTGACTCCGAGCACGGAGTCACCGAGGAACTCGAGTCGCTCGTTGGTGGGAAGGCCACCGTTCTCGTAGGCATACGAGCGGTGGGTCAACGCCAACGTGAGCAGCGAAGGTTCGATTTCGACGCCGAGAGCGGCGAGGAGGGAAGCATGATCCTCCTCGCCGCCGGCGGGTGTATTACTGATGTCGCTCGTCACGACGCCTCTCCGTGGCGAACTAGACGGCGGCAGTGACCTGGCGGCCCTTGTATGTGCCGCAGGACGGGCACGCGATGTGGGGCAGCGTCTTCTCGCCGCAGCCACGGTTGGGGCAGGTAACGAGGGTGGGCACAGTGGTCTTCCACTGGCTGCGACGCGACCTCGTGTTGGATCGCGACATTCTGCGCTTGGGGACAGCCACTTCTACTTCTCCTCGGCTTCGTTGTTCACAAGATTCTTGCTGGGATCTGATTCCACGCCAAATTTGGCTGCAAGACCAGCCCAGCGAGGATCAAGTATGTCATGCCCATGACCAGATTCGGCAATCGCCAGGCGAACGCCACATTCTGGGCACAGTCCTTGGCAGTCGTCGCTGCAGAGCGGCTGCAGAGGAAGCGCGAGTCCGACCGCGTCGATGATGACGGGCTCGAGGTCGATCTCGTCGTCCTCGACGCGGTAGATCTCATCCTCGTCCGTGGTCTCCTCGGTGGCGCTGTCCGGGTAGGCGAACAGCTCGGTGAGGCTGAGATCGACAGATCCGCTGAACGGCTCGAGGCATCTCGAGCACTCGCCGACGGTGTCGGCGCTGACGGAACCGGTGACCAGGACGCCTTCGGACACGGCTTCCAGACGGAGATCGAGATCAATCTCCGATCCCTCCTCGATTGCAATCATGTCGAGTCCGATGCGCCGCGGCGCCGTCACCACCCGTTCGACGGTGCGCATCGAACCAGGACGACGGCCTAGCTTGACCGTGTCCAGCACGAAATCCGCGTCCCTACGGGAACGCGATGAGCTGCGGCGATGGGTTGACAAGACACTTCACTTTCGAGATGAGGAGAACGACTTTGGGCAACCACTCCACGATACGCAATCGGCGTGGATGATCCAAATGCCGGTCAGCGGCGGCGCTCGGCCCGCCGGTCGTCTGCGTCGTAGTCGGAAGCGTAGTCGGGCACGCCCGAACCCGTCCGCAGCTGCTGGCGTCCCCGTCCGACGGAGCGAATAGTGCCGGACAGGAACTCCTCGAACTCGGCGAGTTTCGTGTCGACATACAGGTCACAGTCCGATCTGAGCCGGTCGGATTCGGCGTGTGCGGCGTCGATCACCCTGGCGGATTCGGCATGCGCCTGCTGCACGACCTCGGTCTGCGATACCAGGCGTTCCTGCTCGGCGGTACCTTCCGCGACCGAGCGCTCGTACGACGCCTTCCCTGCCTCGATCATGCGATCGGCTTCGGACCGGGCGCGGGTGGTGAGAGTGTCGTACTCGCGCTGCCCCTCGGCGATGGTCGCCTCGGATTCTGCCTCTGCGTCGGCGACCAGCTGCTCGGCGTGCGCACGCGCCTCGGCGACCATCCTGTCGGCCTGAGCTTTTGCGTCCGCGAGGATGCGATCGGCGTCGTCCCGTGCATTCTCGATCGTCGACGTAGCTTCGGCGTTGGCGCTGGCGACTGTCTTTTCAGCGTTGGACCTGGCGTCACCGACCAGCTTGTCGCGGTGGTCCAGCACGTCCTGGGCGTCGTCGAGTTCACCGGGAATGGCGTCGCGCACATCGTCGAGCAATTCGAGAACATCGCCGCGTGGGACCACACAGCCGGCGGTCATGGGCACACCGCGTGCCTCTTCGACAATCGCGACAAGTTCGTCGAGCGCCTCGAAAACCCGGTACACGAGCAACCCCAATCTTTCATGACCTCAGCAGGTCGGCGCAGCCTTCTTCGTGCAAGTCTGCCGGATGGGGACGCCAGGGGTGTGCCGCGACGGCCGGTGTGTCGGGTATCAGCTCTCGGCGGCCCGCTCGGCGATCCTCGTCAGCAGACGGGCGTGCACCTTCTCGGGCAGCATTCCCGTGACGTCGCCGCCGAAGGTGGCCACCTCCTTGACCAGTGAGCTGGAGAGGTAGCTGTAGGCAGGGTTGGTGGGAATGAACAACGTGTCGACGCCAGTGAGTTTCTGGTTCATCTGCGCCATCTGCAGTTCGTAGTCGAAGTCGTTGGCGCCACGTAGACCCTTGACGATCGCTGTGATCCCTTGCTGCTTCGCGTAATCCACGAGCAGGCCGTGCCAGGAACTGACTCGCACGTTCGGCAGTGCACTGATGGCATCCTCGAGCATCTCGATCCGCTCTTCCACCGTGAAGAGGCCACGCTTGCTCTTGTTGATCATCACCGTGACGATGACCTCGTCGAACTGCGCGGCAGCTCTGCCGATTACGTCGAGATGACCATTGGTTACAGGGTCGAAGGATCCGGGGCAGACAGCGCCAGTCATGAGTCCAGACCGTAGCAGGTCGCCAGCTCGATCCGAGCCTCACCGTACTTCTTCGCCTTGACGGGCGCGTAACCCTCCGGCCACGACGTCTCCGGTGACCGCGACGAGCGCTCCAGGACCACGAGCGACCCGTCCGCCACCCAGCCGTGCCCCCGCAGATCACTCAGAACCGTCTGAACCGCGCCGTCATCCACCGCATACGGCGGATCCGCGAGAACCAGGTCGTACACGCGGTCGGCGGTGCCGGCCAGCACCGCGGACACCGGAGCCGTCCGCACCGCTGCACCCGGCAATCCCACCGCACCCACATTCTGCGAGATGATCCCCGCAGCTTTCGCATCCGATTCGACGAGCAGGACACGATCGGCGCCCCGCGAGAGCGCCTCGAGCCCCAGGGCCCCCGAACCTGCGTACAGGTCGAGAACCGAGGCGCCCTCGAGATCCATCCGGCTGTGCAGGGCGCTGAACAACGCCTCACGGACCCGGTCCGAAGTGGGCCGGGTTCCGCTCGGCGGGACCCGCAGGCGTCGGCCGCCCGCGAGCCCCGCGATGATGCGGGTCATCGAACGTCCGTCACTCGCTTGCGGACTCCTTCGTCGAGACGACGGCGAGGAGGTCGCCGCCCTCGACTTGCTGGACGGAGCCGATGGCCAGGCGGGTGACGGTTCCGCCGCGAGGCGCGGTGATGGCCGCTTCCATCTTCATCGCCTCGATCGTGGCGAGAGTATCGCCGGCCTCGATGTGCTGCCCCTCGGTGACGGCGAGGGTGACGACGCCGGCGAACGGGGCGGCGACGTGGCCGGGATTGCTCTTGTCGGCCTTCTCCGTGGCGGGGATTTCGCTGGCGATGGAACGGTCACGCACCGACACCGGACGCAACTGGCCGTTGAGAATGCACATGACGGTGCGGTAGCCGCGCTCGTCGGGCTCGGAGATCGCCTCGAGACCGATGATCAGCTCGACACCCGGGGCGAGCCGCACCCGATGCTCGTCGCCGCTCCGAAGGCCGTAGAAGAACTGGTTGGCCGACAGCTGGGAGGTGTCGCCGTACTTGTCGCGGTGCTCGAGGAATTCCTTGGTCGGACCGGGGAAGAGCAACCGGTTGAGCGTCGCCCGGCGTTCGGCGGAGGTACCGGACAGCGCCTTCTCGTCCTCCACCGACAGGGCGACTTCGGGTTTGGCCGGCCCGCGGCCCTCGAGAGCCCGGGTACGGAACGGTTCGGGCCACCCGCCGGGCGGGGTGCCCAGCTCGCCGCGCAGGAACCCGATGACCGAATCGGGAATGTCGAAGCGGGCGGGGTTCTCCGCGAACTCGTCGGTGGAGGCACCGGATCCGACGAGGTGCAGGGCGAGGTCGCCGACCACCTTCGACGACGGCGTCACCTTGACCAGGCGTCCGAGCATGCGGTCGGCGGCGGCGTAGTTGGCTTCGACGTCCTCGAAACGGTCGCCGAGACCCAGGGCGACAGCCTGGGTACGCAGATTCGACAACTGCCCACCGGGGATCTCATGGGTGTAGACGCGGCCGGTCGGGGCCGGCAGCCCGGACTCGAACGGCTTGTACACCTTGCGCAGTGCCTCCCAGTACGGCTCGAGGTCGCACACCGCTTGCAGGTCGAGCCCGGTGTCGTGCTCCGAGTGCGCGGCCGCCGCCACGATCGCCGACAACGCCGGCTGGCTGGTGGTGCCGGCCATCGCCGCGGAGGCGCCGTCCACGGCGTCCGCACCCGCCTGCCAGGCGGCCAGATAGGTGGCGAGCTGGCCACCGGGGGTGTCGTGGGTATGCACGTGCACCGGCAGGTCGAAGTTCTGGCGCAGCGCCGTGACCAGGGTGGTCGCGGCCGGGGCGCGGAGCAGCCCGGCCATGTCCTTGATCGCGATGATGTGCGCTCCGGCCTCGACGATTTCCTCGGCCAGGCGGAGGTAGTAGTCGAGGGTGTAGAGCTTCTCGTTCGGGTTCGACAGGTCGCCGGTGTAGGACAGGGCGACCTCGGCGAGCGTGGTACCGGTCTCGCGGACGGCGTCGATGGCCGGCCGCATCTGGTCGACATTGTTGAGGGCATCGAAGATGCGGAAGATGTCGATACCGGTGGCCGCGGCCTCGTCGACGAACGCCCGCGTCACCTTCTCCGGGTACGGGGTGTAGCCGACGGTGTTACGGCCACGCAGCAGCATCTGCAGGCAGATGTTCGGTACGGCCTCCCGCAGCGCCGACAGCCGGTACCAGGGGTCCTCGTGCAGGAACCGCAGTGCCACGTCATACGTCGCGCCGCCCCACGCCTCGATCGAGAGCAGTTCGGGGGTCATCCGGGCCACGTGCCCGGCGACGTCGAGCAGACCGCTGGTCCGCACCCGG
Source organism: Rhodococcus oxybenzonivorans (assembly GCF_003130705.1). Classification (NCBI taxonomy): domain Bacteria; kingdom Bacillati; phylum Actinomycetota; class Actinomycetes; order Mycobacteriales; family Nocardiaceae; genus Rhodococcus; species Rhodococcus oxybenzonivorans. The sequence continues at coordinate 3,885,245 of NZ_CP021354.1, forward strand.
GTCGCGAGCAGCGACTGGTGGGCGTCGCGGAACGTGGTCTCGGTGACGGCGAGGGCCTTCTGCTCCCGCAACGCCCTGGCGAATCCCTCCGGCCCCAGAGCGAGCAGCTTCTGGCGGCTGCCGTCCGGCGGCGGGGTGGACAGGTCGATCTGGGGCAGCTTGTCCCGCGGGTACACCGCGGACGGCCGTTCCCCGTGCGGCTTGTTCACCGTCACGTCGGCGAGGTAGGTGAGGATCTTGGTGCCGCGGTCGGCGGAGCTGCGCAGCGTGAGCAGCTGGGGGCGTTCCTCGATGAACGAGGTGGTGACCCGGCCCGCCTTGAAATCGGGGTCGTCGAGAACCGCCTGCAGGAACGGAATGTTCGTCGAGACCCCTCGGATGCGGAACTCGGTGACCGCCCGGCGCGCCCGGGCGACGGCGGTGTCGAAGTCGCGGCCGCGGCAGGTGAGCTTGACGAGCATCGAATCGAAATACGCCGAAACCTCGGCCCCGACCGACGTACCGCCGTCGAGGCGGATACCGGCACCGCCCGGGGTGCGGTAGCCGGTGATTCGACCGGTGTCCGGGCGGAACCCGTTGGCCGGGTCCTCGGTGGTGATCCGGCACTGCAGCGCCGCACCACGCAACGTGATGTTGTCCTGACTCAGGCCCAGATCGGCGAGGGTCTCCCCCGAGGCGATCCGCAACTGCGACTGCACCAGGTCGACGTCCGTGACCTCCTCGGTCACCGTGTGCTCGACCTGGATCCGTGGATTCATCTCGATGAACACATGATTGCCGCGGGTATCGAGGAGGAACTCGACAGTGCCCGCGCAGGAATAATTGATCTCCTTCGCGAACGCCACCGCGTCCGCGCAAATCCTCGCCCGCACCTCGTCCGGCAGGTTCGGCGCCGGCGCCAGCTCGATCACCTTCTGGTGACGGCGCTGCAGCGAACAATCCCGCTCGAACAGGTGGATGACGTTGCCCTGACCGTCGGCCAGGATCTGGACCTCGATGTGACGCGGATCGATGACCGCCTGCTCGAGGAACACCGTCGGATCGCCGAACGCGGACTCCGCCTCCCGCGCGGCCGCCTCGATCGATTCCCGCAACTGGGACCGCTCGGCCACCCGGCGCATGCCGCGGCCACCGCCGCCGGCGACCGCCTTCACGAAGATCGGGAACTGCATCGACTCCGCCGCCGCGAGCAACTCGTCCACATCCGCCGACGGCTCCGACGACGCCAGCACCGGCAGGCCGGCCGCCTTCGCGGCCGCGATCGCACGGGCCTTGTTACCGGTCAGCTCGAGGACCTCCGCGGACGGGCCCACAAAGGTGATGCCCGCCTCCGCGCACGCCGCAGCCAGATCCGGATTCTCGGACAGGAACCCGTAACCGGGATAGACCGCATCGGCACCCGCCTGCTTCGCGGCGGCGACGATCTCCTCGACCGAGAGATACGCCCGAACCGGGTGCCCCTCCTGACCGATCTGATAACTCTCATCGGCCTTCAGACGGTGGATCGAGTTCCGATCCTCGTACGGAAACACCGCAACAGTTCCAGCACCTAGTTCGTAGGCGGCACGGAAAGCGCGGATCGCAATTTCGCCACGGTTGGCGACCAGGACTTTGGAGAACATTTGAGCAAACTACCCCGCCAACTCCGGCAGCGGAGAAACGGTATCCCATTATGCAGGATCGTCCGCAATCTTCACAAAGCAGCCCCTGACGTGTGCGAATTCTGCAATGGGCCCGAAACAGAGCAGTGAAGAATTACGTGACCGGAAGTAACTGCTTCACCCTGATCGTCGACTTTTCACGTTTTCTCGAGGAACTCGATCCGGTCCGCATCGAGCGCCGAAGTGACCATCGCAGAGAGGCCCGGGTGGTTTTCCAGGCGCGGATCGTCGGCAGTCACCGACCGGGCGAACTCGGCAGCCGCGGCGATCACGTCCTCGTGGCCGAGAAGTGAGAGCAACCGCAGCGTCGAGGTGGTACCCGATTGCGCTGCCCCGAGAATGTCACCCTCCCGCCGGGTCGCCAGGTCGAGTTGCGCGAGTTCGAAGCCGTCGTTGGTGGACGCCACGTTCTGCAGGCGCCCGAAGGCAGGCGCACCCGGATTCATCTCCGTGACGAGAATGCACAGACCCTGGTGGGCACCCCGGCCGACCCGGCCGCGGAGCTGATGGAGCTGGCTGACCCCGAAGCGGTCGGCATCCAGGATCACCATGATCGTGGCGTTCGGGACGTCGACGCCCACCTCGACCACCGTGGTGCAGACGAGGACGTCGATGTCGCCGGCCGTGAAGTCCCGCATCACGGCGTCCTTCTCGTCCGTGGGCAGCCTGCCGTGCAGCAGCCCGACACGGAGGTCGGGCAGGATGGTGCCGCCCAGTTCCTCGAAGACCTCCACGGCCGACTTGGTGTCGGGCTGCTTGTCGTCGACAGCATCCTCGCCGTCGCCCTTCTCACCGTCACCGATCCGCGAGCAGACGACGTATGCCTGCCGTCCCTCGGCCACGTCCTCGCGGATCCGTTCCCACGCGCGTGCGACCCACTGCGGTTTCTGGGACGCTGGTACCACACTGCTCTTGATCGGCGAACGGCCCTTCGGAAGCTGGCGCAAGGTGGATACGTCGAGGTCACCGAGCACCGTCATCGCGATTGTGCGGGGTATGGGCGTCGCCGTCATGACCAGAAGATGCGGGCTCAGGCCTTCGCGCGCCCGCGACCGGAGCCGGTCGCGCTGTTCGACGCCGAACCGATGCTGTTCGTCGACCACCACCATGCCGAGGTTGAAGAACTCGACGTTGTCCTGGATGAGGGCGTGCGTGCCGATGACGATCCCTGCGTCGCCGGTCACCACCTCGAGGAGCGCGGCCCGTTTCGCAGCGACCGGCATCGACCCGGTCAGCAGCGCTACGCGGGTCGCCTTCTCGTCCGCGCCGAGCTCGCCCGCCGTCGCGAGTGACCCCAGCAGAGCCCGCAGCGAACGCGCATGCTGCGTCGCGAGCACTTCGGTGGGGGCGAGCAAGGCGCACTGATACCCCGCATCGACAACCTGCAGCATGGCCCGCAGGGCAACGATGGTCTTACCGGACCCCACCTCACCCTGCAGGAGCCTGCTCATCGGATGCGGCTGGGACAGATCCGCGGAGATCTCCTCGGCCACGGCGTGCTGGCCGTCGGTCAGCTGGAAGGGAAGTCTGCGCTCGAACTCGTCCGCGATTCCACCCGGTACCGGCGGGCACTCGGGCGCCACCCGCTCGGCGTTGTCGTGCCGGCGTCGAGCAAGCACCAGCTGCAGGGCCGCCGCCTCGTCGAAGCGGAGCCGGTCGTGCGCATTCTCGATGTCGTCACGAGTGTCGGGGAGGTGGACGAGGCGGAGCGCCTCGTCCAGACCGATGAGGTTGCGCTCTCGACGGATCCGTTCGGGGAGCGGGTCGTCGATCCGGTCGAGTTGGTCGAGGACCTGCCGAACACACTTCATGATCGTCCAGCTCTCCACCTCCCGCGTCGCCGGATACAGCGGGATCAGGGCGCGGTCGAACACGGACATGTCGACGCCCGCGCCCGGCTCCTGGGCAGCCCGTGCGATACCCGCGAGATCCCCCGCCCCGCGAATCCGCCCGACGTTCACCACCGGGTCGTCGCTGCCCGCACGAGGCTCCGGGAGGATCAGGTAACTCGGATGAGTGAGGCTCCACTTGCTGCGGAAATACTTCACGGTGCCGGAGAACATCGCGCGCACACCGGGTTTGATGACGTGTTTGACCTTCTGCGGACTGAAGAAGGTGACGTCGACGTTCTGCGTATCGGTCGCGAGAACCACCTTCAGCATGCTGCCCGGACGGTTCTTCATCTTCACGACTGCCGCCGACGACACCCGCGCGATGATGGTGATGTGCTCACCCTCCGGCGGATCCTTCTCGGCGAGTTCACGGCCCTGGGAGGCGTACCGGTGCGGGTAGTGCCGCAACAGGTCCTCGACGGTGCGAATGTCGAACGCCGTGTCCAGCGCATCGGCGGTCTTGCGACCCAGCAGGTGATCGAGCCTGTCGGCGAGTGTGGCCATCGAATTCCTCATTCCACCCCGAGTTGCAACAGATCTCCCGGTTGTCCGCCGTGGTAGACCATCACCTCGACGCCGGGATGCCGCTGGGAGATGTGATCGGCCAATTCCGTGTCGAGCCCGGCCGGTGCTTCCGCGCCCATCAGGAGCGTGACCAGTTCGCCGCCTGCCCCGAGGACGACGTCGACCAGACGCTTTCCGGCGGCGACCGCGTCCGGTTCGATCACGATCACCTCGTGCCCCATCAGACCGATACCGTCTCCCGGTTCGCAGGTGCCCACGTAGGTCAGGGCCCGCTCCCGCGCGATGCGCAACGAACCCCACCGGGTGGCGGCCGCGGCCTCGGACATCGCGAAAGCGTCGTCGACCGCTTCGCGTTCCGGATCGTGCACTGCGAGGGATGCCAGCCCCTGCACCATGGACGAGGTTGCGAGGAGAAGCACCTCGTGCCGGGAATCGCGAGCTGCGGCACTCACCGCGACGAGTTCCTGGGCCGACAGCGCCCCGTTGGGAAGGACCAGCACCTCTCGGCGTCCCAACTGGCGGATGATGCCGAGCAACTGCGCGCGGGTGACGGGGGCGGCGTCGCATCGGAGCACGGTCGCACCCTCCCCGGAGAAGAGGTCGGCCGCGCCGTCGCCCGCCACGACCGCGACGATGCCCCGGTCGTCCTGATCGGGGCGAGTGCGGACGGGAGGTAGGAGCCTGCCCTGTTCGCGCGCGTCGACGAGAAAACTGCTGACGCGAATCCTGTGTACGCGTCCGGCATCGAGACCCGCCTCCACAGCAGCCCCGGCATCCGCACAGTGCACGTGCACCGACCATCCCCCGTCGCCGTCACCGACGATCACCGTGGAATCCCCCAGCTCGTCGAGTGCGTTCCGCAGTTCTGCCATCCGGGCTTCGTCTGTGTCGGCCACCAGATACATGACCTCGAAATCCTGATGCGAGCTTTCACAAGCGGAATGGTGGCCCCGATGCGCAAGGTCGTCGCTCGTATCCGGCAACTCGACGTCCGACGACTCCGTGCCTGAATCCGGAGACGGCTGGCGGCGTGGCACTCGCAGCGCGATCGGGGCACGGTCCGGCCGCTCACCGGTGACCGCCGCGACGAAGGCATCGAGAATGACGACGAGCCCCAGCCCGCCGGCGTCGACCACACCGGCGGTCCCGAGCGCGTCGAGCTGGCCGGGTGTGCGGGCAAGTGCGGCGGCCGCGGCATCTGCCGCGGAGCGCGCTGTGTCGGCGACAGGCGCATCGTCCGGGAATTCCGCTGCCGCGTCCGCAGCGCAGCGCAGGACCGTGACAATCGTTCCTTCGACCAGGTAGCTGACCGCGTCGGTCACCAGGTTGGTAGCCATCAACAGTCCGGTCCGGACAGTTCTGGTGTCGACGACGCCGGTGACCGCTGCCTCGGCGACACCGCGCAACACCTGGGAAAGGATGACCCCCGAGTTGCCCCGGGCACCCGCCACCGCGCCGCGGGCCAGCGCGATGGCCACTTGACGGACGTCCGTTTGGTGGCCGTCGTTTCCGGCATACTTGTCGATTGCCTCGAGGGCAGCCCGCATGGTGAACAGCAGATTGGTTCCGGTGTCGGCGTCCGGAATCGGGAACACGTTGAGACTGTTGATCTCCTCGCACCGTGCCTCGAGTCCCGCGACCGCCGTCCTCGCCCACGACGTCAGGACTCGGCCGTCCATCGGGCGCTCAGGAACCACTGGCATCCTCTCTCACGGGTTCAATCGAAGGTGCCGTCAGACTAGTCGCGGGACGCCGATCGAGTCTGACGTGCTCGGCCATCCGGCCGAGTTTGGCCAATCAGCACTCGAGCGGCTACTCTTGCACGGTTGCCTCGTAAGGGCCGCGATCACTGCGGCCTGCCTACGTGGGGCCAGTTAAATTTCACAGTTCACTATCTTGAAGGAGTTCGCGACTATGGCTGCCGTCTGCGACGTATGCGCCAAGGGGCCCGGCTTCGGTAAGTCGGTCTCGCACTCGCACCGGCGTACCAATCGTCGCTGGAACCCGAACATTCAGACTGTTCGTGCCGAAGTTGCCCCCGGAAACACCCGGAAGCTCAACGTCTGCACGTCCTGCCTGAAGGCTGGAAAGGTTGCTCGGGGCTGACCCCGACGCTGCGTGTGTTCCGAAGCCCCCGACACCTCGGTGCCGGGGGCTTCGTCATATCGCATCCATGCAGCACATCGGGTCGTGGTGATGGCGGGTCGGGCGCCACGTAGGGTGCAACCGTGACTTCTCTCGATGGACTCAGCAAAGTACAGCTCGACGAGGGCGTGCTCCGCATCACGATTTCGACCGCCGACAACGGCACATCGCTGGACGGCGAAGGCCTCGATCAGGGCACACGTGCCCTCGAGGCCGTGGGCGATCGGATCGGCAGCGTTCTCCTCGTCGGCGAAGGGCCGAACTTCTGTGCCGGCGGTAATGTCCGCGCCTTCGCCGCCGCACCCGTGCGCAGCGAGTACGTCGCCGAGATCGCGCGCGTCTTCCACGCCTTCGTGCGCGCTCTCGACGCGGTGACCGTTCCGGTGATCGCCGGTGTGCATGGGTGGGCTGCGGGCGCGGGAATGAGCCTCGTCTGCCTCGCCGATGTCGCGATCGGCGGGCCCGGCACCAAGATGCGGCCGGCGTACCCCTCGATCGGTTACACACCGGACGGCGGCATGTCGTGGACTCTTCCGCGGATCGTCGGCATCGCCCGTGCTCGCGAAATCCTGCTGACCGATGCGGTTCTCAGCGGCGACGAGGCAGTGCGCCTCGGAATTCTCAGCCGCTTGGTCGGTGACGACGTGGTACAGGACGAGGCGCTTCGACTCGCGCGAACCCTGGCTGCGGGTCCGACCTCCTCGTACTCCGGGATCAAGACTCTGCTCTCCGCATCGACGACACGCACTCTGGCAGAGCAACTCGACGCGGAGGCCGCCTCGATCGCCGTCGCAGCCGACAGCCCGATCGGACGTGAAGGCGTCGATGCCTTCGTCGAGAAGAGACGCGCAGACTTCGCATCGATCAAGGAAGTGCGGGCGTAAACGCTAGGGCAGTTCCCAATTCACGGGTTCGGCGCCGAGGCTGTCGAGCAGTTCGTTCGCTCTGCTGAACGGACGTGAACCGAAGAATCCTCGCGACGCGGACAGCGGTGAAGGGTGAGCGCTCTCGATCGTCGGCACGTCTGCAAGCATCGGCTTCAAGGTGGACGCGTCCCGGCCCCAGAGAATGGCGACGAGGGGTTCGGTTCGCTCCACCAACGCGCGAATTGCCTGTTCCGTGACAGCTTCCCAACCCTTCCGCCGATGGGAGGCAGGAAGTCCGGGCTGGACGGTCAGGACCCTGTTCAACAGCAACACGCCCTGACGAGACCACGGTGTCAGATCTCCCGTGGACGGCGTCGGAAAACCGAGGTCCTTGCTGTACTCGGCGAAGATGTTGCCGAGACTGCGGGGAACGGGTCGCACGTCGGGCGCCACCGAGAAGCTGAGCCCCACGGCGTGCCCGGGAGTTGGATACGGGTCCTGACCGACGATCAGCACCTTCACCTCGGCGAAGGGGTGCGTGAACGCGCGCAACACGTTGTCGCCGGACGGAAGATACTCCCTGCCCTCGGCAATCTCCGCGCGGAGGAATGCACCCATCTCGGTGATGCGATCGGCTGCCGGAGCGAGAGCCTCGGCCCAGCCGGCCTCGACCAGATCGGATAGCGGCGCAGCCATCAGTCGAGCCTACGCAGGGCGTCGCGGTAGTACGCCGCGTTGGCCGAGTACATCTTCACGTTCATTTCCACGTGCCCCTCGGGAACCTCATAGCCTTCTCGGATTTTCGCGGGCACGCCGAGTGCCATCCGTCTCGGCGGCACCTCGAACTTGAACGGAATGACAGCGCCCGCCCCGACCACGGAACCGGCCCCGATCACCGAACCGTTCAACACCACCGAACCCGACGCGATGAGGCAATTGTCCCCGATCGTGGAACCCTCGATGTGTGCCGCGTGTCCGACGACGCATCCGGACCCGATGACGGTGGGGTCGATCGGCGTGCAATGGATGACGGTGCCGTCCTGGATGTTGGTCCCGGCACCGATGGAGATGGTGCCGTAGTCGGCGCGGAGCACGGCCTGCGGCCACACCGATGCGCCCGCCGCGAGCGTGACGTTCCCGATCACCACCGCGTCGGGGTGGACGTAAGCGTCCGGGGAAATGTCCGGTTCCTGCTCGCCGAGTGCGTAGATAGCCATGGGTGCAACCTATACCGAGAAACTCTGCCAGCCGGAGGCCCCCGGCCACCGCCGGCCGTCGACCGTGATGCCCGTCCCGTCATGGACCGTTCCGATGCGAACCCAGCCCTCGGGTAGTGGCACGCCGGATGGGAAGGTGGCGGCGAAACCGTGGTCTTCTCCCCCGGTCAGTACCCACTCCCAGTAGTCGGTCCCCAGGATCGCAGCTGCGGACACCAGGTCCGGCGACACGGCGATGTCGTCCCGCGCGAGCGCCATCCCGACTCCCGACGCGGCGCCGATGTGCCCGAGATCGGCGAGTAGCCCGTCGGAGATGTCGGTCATCGAGTGTGCGCCCGCCTCGGCGGCGGTCCACGCCGCTGCATACGGTGGGTGCGGTACGCGGTGAGCGGCGAGAAGTCCGGGAAACCGAGTCGATTCCGCGAGGAAGAGGGCCAGACCACAGGCGGATGCACCCAGCGTGCCTGCGACAGCGACGACGTCGCCCGCCTGGGCGCCCGAGCGAAGGACGGCGCGCTGCCCAGCGAGGTCACCGAGCACCGTGACAGAGATCACGACGGAATCCGCCTGAACCAGATCGCCGCCGACCACGCCCGCACCGAGTTCCTCGGCAGAATCCCAGATTCCCGCGGAGATACCGTCCGCCACCTCCACCGGGGTATCCGGCGGCAGACCGAGCGACACGAGAAACGCGGTGGGCCGCGCCCCCATCGCCGCGACATCGGCCGCGTTCTGGGCCACCGCCTTGCGCCCGACCTCACGCGGAGACGACCAGTCGAGCCGGAAGTGCCTGCCTTGCACCAGCATGTCGGTGGACACGACGACGCGGCCGTCTCCCGCCCGGACGAGCGCGGCATCGTCGCCGGGGCCGAGAAGTGTGGTGGGCGGCTGGACGCGACCCTCCACGGCGCGGTCGATCACGGCGAACTCCCCGACATCCGCGACGGTGCGGGGAACGGGGGAACCCGGGGTATCCGTTGGTGTGATGGTGTGCCTCCACGAGCGCCGTTGTGTCGGATCACCCGGCGCAGCGCCAGTGTGGCCGGTCGACGGAATGTGCGACTGCGGTACCTTTTAGCTGTTGCCGGGACTCTCCGGCACGTGACCGATCAGCGCGCCGAAGCACCCGCGACTCTACCGAGATACATGCGGGGCGGAGCAGGGAAGGGCCGGAGCGAGAGTGCAAGCGTTCATCCTGATCCAAACCGAGGTCGGACGAGCTTCGGCCATCGCGGCGCAGATCGCGCAGATCACCGGGGTGCAATCAGCGCAGGACGTGATCGGGCCGTACGACGTGATCGCGCGGGTCAGCGCCGACGACATCGCGCCGGTGACGCAGGAGATCCGCCGAGTCCCCGGTATCACCCGCACCCTCACCTGCGACATTCCCGAGAAGCCGAAGACGATCTGAGCATGCCCGAACGTGAATCGCACCCGACCGACGCAGCTACCGATACCGAACCCGTCGAGCGGCGTAATCCTGCTCTCATCGCCACTGCGGTGGCGCTTCCGGTCGCGTTGGTGATCGGCATCGTCGTCGCCGCGGTCATTGCCGGGCGCAACCCTGCGAAATCCCCCGTGTCGCTGGGTCCGGTGCCCGCTCCCGCGGCTGCCTCCGCGGAGTGCACGGCGTTGATGGCCGGTCTCCCGGACGCATTGGGCGAGTACACGCGAGCCGAACTCACTCCACCGGCACCCGCGGCGACCGCGGCGTGGCAACCGGCCGAGGGTGAACCACTCGTTCTGCGATGCGGCCTCGATCGTCCGGCAGAGTTCGACCAGGCGTCGTCATTGCAGGTGATCAACGGGGTGCAGTGGTTCGAGATCTCCGGGGAGAGCGCAGGAATCGACGCGAGCAGCTGGTTCACCGTGGACCGCGGGATCTACGTGGGACTTACCGTTCCCCGGGGCGTCGGACCCACGCCGCTGCAGGAAATGTCGGATGCGGTGTCGAAGGTTCTGCCACAGAAGCCGCTGGACCCCGCACCCGTCCCCAATCCGTGAACCACAGCGCGCGCAGCAAGCCGGGCGCGCACATCGTCTAGCGCAGCCCGGTGCCCCGGGCGAGCGCAGTATCGACCAGGGTGGACACGAGGGTGCCGTAGTCGACTCCGATCGCTCCCCACATGCGCGGATACATCGAGATCGAGGTGAACCCGGGCATGGTGTTGATCTCGTTGATGACCGGACCGTCTTCGGTGACGAAGAAGTCGACACGCGCGAGACCCTGGCAGTCGAGGGCGGCGAAGGCGCGCACCGCGAGAGCGCGAATGTCTTCGCTCACCGATTCGTCGAGTTTCGCGGGCACATCGAACTCGCACACATCATCGAGGTACTTGCTGTCGAAGTCGTAGAACGCCTCGTCGCTGCCCGACGCAGCCGGCATCCGGATCTCGGCGACGACGCTGGCCCGGACTTCGCCGTCCGGGAATTCGAGAACCCCGCACTCCACCTCACGTCCACTGATCCCCGATTCGACGATCACCTTGGGATCGTGCTCACGGGCGTGGGCGATGGCATCGTCGAGGGCGGCCCAGTCGGCGACCCGGGTGATACCGATGGACGAGCCCCCTCGCGCGGGCTTCACGAACACCGGCAGATCCAGGCGGGACTTCTGCTCCTCGGTGAGATTGTCGGTGCCCGGCCGCAGCACCACCTGAAATCCGATGGGCAACCCCTCGGCCGCAAGCAACTTCTTGGTGAACTCCTTGTCCATTCCGGCAGCGCTCGCGAGGACGCCCGGGCCGACGTACGGAATTCCGGCGAGCTCGAGCAGACCCTGGATCGTGCCGTCCTCGCCGTAGGCGCCGTGCAGGACGGGGAATACCACGTCCACCGAGGCGAGGATCTTCCCTGCTTCACCGTCGTCGAGAGCAACGAGATCGCCCGAGCGGGTGGGGTCGGCCGTCAGGGCCAACGCGGAACCCCCGGCATCGACGCTGGGCAGCGACCGGCCGCGGATGGACAGGGAGGCGGGATCGGTGGAGCCGAGAACCCACGACCCTTCGGTCGTGATACCGATCGGCACCACCTCGTACCGTTCGGGGTCGAGGTTCCTCAGGACGCTCCCGGCGGAGACGCAGGAAACGGAATGCTCGTTGCTACGGCCACCGAAGATGACGGCTACCCGGGTACGCGGTGTGCTCACGAACAAACCGTACCGCCGCCCCGCCGTGATTACCGCACCCACCTCCGATCGCCGATACTTCGCCGACCTCACGACTTCGAGCCGACAACCGCGGTCACACTCCCGACAGTGCCCGTTCGACGTCGGCAAGGAGATCGTCGGTGTCCTCGATCCCGCAGGACAGTCGTACGAACCCGTCGGGAACCGCATCTCCCCATCTCGCCCGGCGATCGGCCGTGGTGTGGAGGCCACCGAAGCTCGTCGCCGAAACGAGCAGTTCACTGCCTGCCACGAAGCGATGGAACTGCTCGGCGGAGCCGAGTTCGAAACTCACCAGTCCACCGAATCGGCGCATCTGCCCCGACGCGACAGCGTGGGAAGGATCACTCGCCAGGCCCGGATAGCGCACCCGTTGCGCCGCGGGGTGCGCGGCCACAAGGTCTGCGACAGCCGACGCGTTGGCGCACTGCCGCTCGAAACGCAGCCCCGCAGTTCCGAGACTTCGGTGTGCAAGCCATGTCTCGAAGGGTCCGAGCACCGTTCCCGACAAAGCTCTTTCCCGCTCCATCCCGGCGAGGAATTCGGCGTCCGATACCGCGATGTAGCCCATGAGGAGGTCGCTGTGCCCACTCAATGCCTTTGTGCCACTGGCAACAACGACGTCTGCGCCGAGTTCCAGAGGTTGCTGGCCGAGTGGGGTCGCCGTCGTGTTGTCGACGACGAGCACGGCCCCGGCATCCCGGCACCGCCGCGACAGCGCGCGTAGGTCGACGACGTCGAGGGACGGGTTGGCGGGAGTTTCGGCGACGACAACCGTCGTTCCTTCCGCCGACGCCAACAGCGCCGCGGTGCTCTCGCTCGCCATGTCCGAGGTCGTCACTTCGTGCACGGTGATGCCCAGCGGCTCCCACCGCTCCCGCGCATAGGCACGGACTTGGTAGTACCCGTCCGCGGGAACGATCACCGTGTCCCCTGCCGTGAGAAGAGTGCGCACTGCGACGGTGACGGCAGACATCCCGGAGCCGACCACCAGTGCCCCGGAGGCGCCTTCGAGCATGGCGAGCGCCGATTCGAGATCGCGCCAGCCAGGATTCGATGCCCGGGCATACGTGTCCGACTCGGTTCCTTCGTCGGCGCTCAGCTGGTACGGGGCGGCAAACACCGGACCCCGCTGCATCGGAGACCCTGGATGCGCTTCTGCCGCAACAGCTTTGACACAACGGGTGGAATCTCCGCTCACCCGGTCACTCCGACTTCGTACGACGGCCGAGCAACTGGCCGATCGCGTCCTGCACGACGAGACCTTCATGACACACGCGGTGCACGGCGTCGGTGAGCGGCATTTCGACGTCGTAGCTGGATGCGAGCGCCCGAACCGACGAGCAGGATTTCACGCCCTCGGCCACCTGTCCGTGAGTGGCCTCCTGCGCGGTCTCCATGGACCCGCCCTGCCCCAGCCGCTCACCGAAGGACCGGTTCCGCGACAGCGGTGACGAGCACGTGGCTACCAGGTCGCCCACGCCGGCGAGCCCTGCAAGGGTGGTCGGTTTTGCGCCCAAGGCAACACCCAGACGAATGATCTCCGCCAGGCCGCGCGTAATGATGCTCGCAATTGTGTTGTCGCCCAATCCACTTCCGGCTGCCATGCCGCACGCGAGGGCGATCACGTTCTTGCATGCGCCACCGATCTCGCAGCCGATCACGTCGGAGTTCGTGTACGGACGGAAGTACCCCGTGGCCGACGCCTTCTGCAGCGCAAGCGCGCGCGTCGAGTCGGTGCACGCGATCACTGTCGCCGCCGGTTGTTCGATCGCGATCTCGCGGGCCAGATTGGGTCCGGACAGGACGGCGACACGCCCCGGATCGGCGCCCGTGACCTGGACGATGACCTGACTCATCCGCATCAGTGTGCCGGTCTCGATCCCCTTCGCCAGGCTGAGGAGGGTGGCATCCTCGCCGATCATCGGACTCCACTCCGCCAGATTGCTTCGCAACGACTGGGAGGGAACGGCGAGAACGACGAAGTCTGCACCGTCCAGCGCAGCCGCCGCATCGTCGGTGGCAGTCAGCGTCGACGGAAGCGCGACGCCGGGTAGATAGTCGACGTTTTCGTGCCGCCCGGCGATCGATTCGGCGACCTCGGCGCGGCGCGCCCACATGGTGACATCGGTTCCGGCATCGGCCAGGACCTTCGCAAAAGCCGTCCCCCACGAGCCTGCCCCCAGTACAGCTGCCTTGCTCACACAGCCCCCTCATCATCGATTCTCTTCGTATCCCGCTCACAGTAGCGCCGATACCGGGGCACGACACCGCAGCGTCTGGACTGGACTGGCAAGATATCGGGCATGAGCACCGCGACTCCACCCGTGACGCCCCGCGCGCACGTACTGGTCGCGGTCAAAGAACTTCACGTGGCCAAGACCCGCCTGTCCGGAGTGTTCGACGTCGCCGACCGCACCGGCCTGGTGCTGTCGATGCTGCGCGACACCCTGACGGTGGTCCGTGACGTCGACTCCGTGGTGGGTGTCACGGTGGTCACGCCCGATGCGGCGGTCGCGCGTCTCGCGCGCAGCGTCGGCGCCCACGTCTATGCCGATCCCACATCGACGCCGGTCGAGGGCAGTGTGGACGAGCAGGGTAGCGAGGGAGACCAGGGCGAGCACGGACTCAATGCGGCGCTGGCAGCCGCGGCCGACCATGTTCGAAAGAATGAGCAGGGTGTGGATGTCGTCGCCCTGCAGGCCGATCTCCCGTCGCTGCGCAGAGACGAATTCGGCGAAGCTCTCGCTGCGGCCAGAACCGGCGGCCGATCGGTGGTCGTCGACCATCACGGAACCGGCACCGCGGCACTGTTCTCGTGCGACCCTTCCGTTCCGCTCGATCCGCAGTTCGGGCCAGGATCGGCCCGGCGACACCTCGAGTCGGGGGCCCGCCCGTTGCACGGGCACTGGCCGGGTTTGCGAACCGATGTAGACACCGCCGACGACCTGGATACCGCTCGCGCACTCGGAGTCGGGCCTGCCACGCGCGCCGCACTCGACGCTGCAACCCCTATCGCCGCTTCCCCGGGCGGAAAGTCGTAGCCGACGACCAGTGTGAATTTGCCCCATCGATTGTCCGCAGGAGTTTCCTCGAGGGATGATCGTGATGTGAGTAATGGCGAAGCACTCGACCGGCAGACCGACGTCGACGACAAGAACGGATCGCGCGACGGCACCCTCGTGGTGAACTCGACGAGCATCCCGATGGCGCCTCCTGCGGCTACGAATGCTCCCGCGAGCGTCCTCACCGAGGGACTGCCCGAAGATCGTTATCTCAATCGGGAACTCAGTTGGCTCGACTTCAATTCGCGTGTTCTCGCGCTTGCCGAGGACACGTCACTGCCGCTCCTCGAGCGTGCAAAGTTCCTCGCGATCTTCGCGTCCAACCTGGACGAGTTCTTCATGGTGCGGGTCGCGGGCTTGAAACGCCGGGACGAGACCGGTCTGTCCGTGCGTTCCGCGGACGGTCTCTCCCCCCGGGAACAGCTCTCGCTGATCGCAAAGCGCACCCAGGAAATCTCCGACAAGCATGCTCGGGTGTTCCTCGACTCCGTGCGTCCGGCGCTTGCCGCGGAAGGGATCTCCATCATCGGCTGGTCCGATCTCACCGACGACGACCGGGTACGCCTGTCGGTGCATTTCCAGGAGCAGGTCTTTCCGGTGCTCACTCCCCTCGCTGTGGACCATGCGCACCCGTTCCCCTACATCAGCGGGCTCAGTCTCAACCTCGCGGTGACGGTGAAGGACGCGGCCACCGGCGGCGAACACTTTGCTCGCGTCAAGGTTCCGGACAACGTGGGTCGGTTCGTCCGCGTCAACCGCAACGAGACCCCGTCTTCGATCGACGCCTTCCTCCCCATGGAGGACCTCATCTCGGCCCACCTCGACGTGTTGTTCCCCGGTATGGAGATCGTGGAGCACCACGCTTTCCGCATCACGCGCAACGCCGATTTCGAAGTCGAGGAAGATCGCGACGAAGACCTCCTGCAGGCGTTGGAACGGGAACTGGCCCGTCGGCGCTTCGGATCACCGGTGCGTCTCGAAGTAGCCGACGACATGACCGAGCACATGCTCGAATTGCTGCTGCGCGAACTCGACGTCGACCCGGGTGACGTCATTCAGGTACCCGGACTCCTGGACTTGTCGTGCTTGTGGCAGGTGTACGCGGTCGACAGGCCGGCCCTCAAGGACCGGCCGTTCGTGCCTGCGACCCATCCGGCTTTCGGCGAGCGGGAGACTCCCAAGAGTGTCTTCTCCACACTTCGCGACGGCGACGTGTTGGTGCACCACCCCTACGACTCCTTCTCTACGAGCGTGCAACGTTTCATCGAGCAGGCGGCGGCCGATCCGCAGGTTCTGGCGATCAAGCAGACCCTGTACCGGACTTCCGGTGATTCACCGATCGTCAACGCGCTGATCGCCGCCGCCGAGGCAGGCAAACAGGTTGTGGCTCTAGTCGAAATCAAGGCCCGGTTCGACGAGCAGGCCAACATCAAGTGGGCCCGCAAACTCGAACACGCAGGCGTTCACGTGGTGTACGGACTCGTCGGACTCAAGACGCACTGCAAGACCTGCCTCGTCGTCCGGCGTGAAGGTTCGGCGATCCGCCGCTACTGCCACATCGGTACCGGCAACTACAACCCGAAGACGGCCCGGCTCTACGAAGACGTGGGGCTGCTGACAGCCGCTCCCGAGATCGGCGCGGACCTCACCGATCTGTTCAACTCGTTGACGGGCTATTCCCGCAAGACCCACTACCGCAATCTCCTCGTTGCGCCCTACGGAGTCCGCCGGGGAATCATCGAGCGGATCGACGCCGAGGTGGCCCGCAAACTGCAGGGCCATGAAGCCGGAATTCGCATGAAGGCCAACGCGCTGGTCGACGAACAGGTGATCGACGCGCTCTATCGTGCGTCCAAGGCCGGCGTTCCGGTGGACATCGTCGTCCGGGGAATTTGCGCTCTGAAACCGGGAGTTCCGGGAATGAGCGAAAACATCGTGGTTCGCTCCATCCTCGGCCGATTCCTCGAACATTCCCGAATCTTCCATTTCCGCGGCGCCGACGAGTTCTGGATCGGCAGCGCCGACATGATGCACCGCAATCTCGACCGGCGCGTGGAAGTGATGGCGCAGGTGAAAGATCCCCGCCTCACAGCGCAGATGGCGGACATTCTCGATTCTTCCCTCGACCCCACCACTCGGTGCTGGTTGCTGCAGCCGGACGGACGTTGGGCGGCGGCACCGGCGGACGGTGAGGATGTGCGCGAGCACCAGGAGGCCATGATGCGGACGCGGATGGGTGGCGGATCCTGAACGCGACGACGGCGCGGCAGAAGGAAGGAACCCGTTGAGCATCTCAGGTGACAAACCCGTCAGAGCCAACATCTTCGCCGCCGGTGCGGTGTTGTGGCGAAAATCTCCCGACAATCCCGACGAGACGGAGGT
Organism: Rhodococcus oxybenzonivorans; assembly: GCF_003130705.1. Classification (NCBI taxonomy): domain Bacteria; kingdom Bacillati; phylum Actinomycetota; class Actinomycetes; order Mycobacteriales; family Nocardiaceae; genus Rhodococcus; species Rhodococcus oxybenzonivorans. The sequence continues at coordinate 3,902,164 of NZ_CP021354.1, forward strand.
CGCGCTCGTTCACCGGCCGAAATACGAGGATTGGTCTTTCCCGAAGGGCAAGCTCGATCCCGGGGAGACCGCGGTCGTTGCCGCGGTGCGCGAGGTAGAGGAAGAAACGGGCCTCCGAGGACGTCTCGGTCGCCACCTCGGGGCATTGACCTACCCCATCCCCGGACACCGGCGATTGAAGCGCGTCGAATACTGGGCAGCCGAGGCGCGGGAAGGCGTTTTCGAGGCCAATGACGAAGTAGACGAATTGCGCTGGCTTCCCGTCCCCCAGGTCGCCGATCAATTGTCGTATCCGATGGATCGCAAAATTCTGCGCCGATTCAGTGCCTTACCTCCCGACACCGCAACAGTGTTGCTGGTACGCCATGCGAAGGCAGGGAGTCGGAAACGGTACAAGGGTGACGACAACACCCGACCGCTTGATCCGACCGGCGAATTGCAGGCAGACGCACTCGTCACGCAGCTCCGGGCTTTCGGAGCCACCGAGATTTCTTCTGCGGATCGCACGCGGTGCACACAGACCATGGAACCGCTGGCGCTCTCGCTGGACACCACGATCCGGGTCGAGCCGCTGCTGTCCGAGGAGAGCTACAAGGCCGATCCCGCCGCCGCACGGACCCTGGTGCGCAAAATCGCCGCACGCGGTGGAGTGCAGGTGATCTGCAGTCAGGGCGGGGTCATTCCCGATCTGCTCGAGTGGTGGGCGAAGACTGATGGTGTCTCACTACCGCCGGCGCGCAACCGGAAAGCGAGCACGTGGGTGCTCTCGCTCTCAGGCGGCAAGCTCATCGCAGCCGACCACATCGACAGCCCCCTCCCACTGTCTCGTCAAGACTGAGCTGCCCGAAGCTTCGACCGGGCAGCACACACAGGCGCCGACCACGAGATCGTGGTCGGCGCCTGCTGTCACGCGGAGCGCTGCGTGCGCGAGCTCTACTTGCTGCGCTTGGCCGGAGCCTTCTTGGCGGCGGTCTTCTTCGCCGTCGTCTTCGCGGGCGCCTTCTTGGCGGCGGTCTTCTTCGCCGTCGTCTTCGCGGGCGCCTTCTTGGCGGCGGTCTTGGTGGCCGTGGTCTTGGCCGGAGCCTTCTTGGCGGCGGTCTTGGTGGCCGTCGTCTTGGCCGGAGCCTTCTTGGCGGCGGTCTTGGTGGCCGTCGTCTTCGCGGGCGCCTTCTTGGCGGCGGTCTTGGTGGCCGTCGCCTTCGCCGGCGCCTTCTTCGCGGCCGTCTTCTTGGCGGCGGCCGACTTCTTCGCCGCTGCCTTCTTGGCCGCAGCCTTCGTGGCGGTTGCCGATGCACCGCGCTTGACCGCGGGACCCGTGGCCGGAAGCTTCTGGCCGCCAGCGATAACCGCCTTGAACTGGGCGCCCGGGCGGAATGCCGGCACCGACGTGGGCTTGACCTTCACGGTCTCACCCGTGCGGGGGTTACGTGCGACACGGGCCGCACGGCGGCGCTGCTCGAAAACGCCGAATCCGGTGATGGTCACACTGTCGCCGCGGTGCACTGCCCGAACAATGGTGTCCACAACATGCTCGACAGCTTCAGTTGCCGTGCGCCTGTCCGAACCCAGCTTCTCGGTCAGAACATCGATGAGCTCTGCCTTATTCATTGAAAATCCTCCGCGAACTAATGGCCCACCATTGGACCGACTACGAACTACGGTAAACCCGAATACCGCAGGAGTCTATGTGCCACGCCAATTCTCATACAACGCGGCACCATTCTCAGGGAATTGTTATCTGGCGGAGAGACTCGGATTTGCTCTGTCAGTCGGTCGAAACAGGCTCCGGAAGCGTCGTTGGTTTCCAAGAAGGCCTTGACTTTTCGAACTCAGAAATGGCCTCTACCTGCCGTAATGTCAATCCGATGTCGTCCAGACCCTCAATCAGGCGCCAACGGGTGTAGTCATCAATCTCAAAGGGCACCACAGTGGTTCCGGCCGTGACCGTCTTGTTTTCGAGATCGACAGTCAATTCGAGACCCGGCTGCTCGTCGAGCAACTTCCAGAGCAGTTCCACGTCAGACTGGGCCACCTGAGCGGCCAGCAGGCCGGCCTTGCCGGCGTTCCCACGGAAGATGTCGGCGAACCGCGACGCGATCACGACCCGAAAGCCGTAGTCGGATAGCGCCCACACCGCGTGCTCCCGGGACGACCCCGTGCCGAAGTCGGGACCAGCGACCAGAACGCTGCCCTTGTCGTACGGTGCGACGTTGAGAACGAAGGAAGGGTCGCCCCGCCACGCGGCGAAGAGGCCGTCCTCGAAACCTGTGCGCGTCACTCGCTTCAGATAGACGGCCGGAATGATCTGGTCCGTGTCCACGTTGGATCGCCGCAGCGGAACGCCGATACCTTTGTGTGTGCTAAAGGATTCCATCGAAAAATCTCCTAAATTCCTTGAGTCCTAGGCCAGATCTGCCGGAGCGGACAACGTTCCCCGGACCGCGGTCGCGGCGGCCACGAGCGGCGAGACGAGATGCGTCCGACCTCCCTTGCCTTGACGTCCCTCGAAGTTTCGGTTGGACGTGGAGGCCGAACGTTCCCCCGGCGCCAGCTGATCCGGGTTCATTCCGAGGCACATCGAGCACCCGGCCTGACGCCACTCGGCACCCGCAGCGGTGAAGATCTCGCCGAGTCCTTCCTTTTCCGCCTGCGCGCGAACCCGCATCGAGCCGGGCACAACGAGCATCCGGACGCCTTCCGCGACGTGGCGGCCACGCAGAACCTCGGCAACGGCACGAAGATCCTCGATCCGGCCGTTGGTGCACGAGCCGACGAAGACGGTGTCGATCGCAACCTCACGCAACGGGGTCCCGGCTTCGAGTCCCATGTAGGTCAACGCTTTCTCGGCCGCCTGCCGTTCGCTCTCGTCGGCGATGTTTGCCGGATCGGGAACGGCCTCACCGAGCGGCAGACCCTGCCCGGGGTTGGTGCCCCACGTCACGAACGGCGTCAAAGTGCTCGCGTCGATGTGGACTTCGTTGTCGAAAACGGCGCCCTCGTCAGTCTTCAGCTGTTCCCACGCCGCCACTGCGGCGTCCCAGTCGGCGCCCTGGGGAGCATGCGGACGACCCTTGATGAATTCGTAGGTGGTCTCGTCGGGTGCGATCATCCCGGCGCGGGCACCCGCCTCGATCGACATGTTGCAGATGGTCATCCGCGCTTCCATCGACAGCTTCCGAATCGCCTCGCCGCGATATTCCAGAACGTAGCCCTGACCGCCGCCGGTTCCGATCTGCGCGATGACGGCGAGAATGAGGTCTTTACTCGTGACACCGTCGGGCAATTCGCCGTCGACGGTGACGGCCATCGTCTTGAAGGGCCGCAGCGACAGCGTCTGGGTCGCCATGACGTGCTCGACCTCGCTCGTGCCGATTCCCATCGCGAGTGCGCCGAAGGCGCCGTGCGTGGAGGTGTGGCTGTCACCGCACACCACCGTCATGCCCGGCTGTGTCAGACCCAGCTGAGGGCCGACCACGTGCACGATGCCCTGATCGATGTTTCCCATCGGATGAAGACGGACACCGAACTCCTCGCAGTTCCGCCGGAGCGTGTCGACCTGAGTCCGGGAGATGGGGTCTGCGATCGGCTTGTCGATGTCCACGGTGGGAACGTTGTGGTCCTCGGTGGCGATCGTGAGATCCGGCCGGCGCAGGGGCCTGCCGGCGAGCCGCAATCCGTCGAACGCCTGCGGGCTCGTCACTTCGTGAACGAGATGCAGGTCGATGTAGATGAGATCGGGATTGTTCCCCTCACCCCGAACGACGACATGGTCGTCCCACACCTTCTCTGCCAGGGTGCGTGCTTTCTCCGCCATCTTCTCCACCTCTGTGTGTCACTTCGCACAGCGGGCTTCGGGCCGGTCCGCGGTGCGCTTGATGTCGTCAGTCTCATCCCGGGCACGCACTCGACGGAAGCCGTAGGTGCGCTATGATCCCACCATGCGAGAAACTGGTATCGACCTATGAGACAGCATAGCGGCATCGGAGTGCTGGACAAAGCGGTAGGCGTGCTACATGCCGTGGCCGAGAAGCCCTGCAGCCTCACCGAACTGTGCTCGCGCACCGGACTACCCCGTGCCACCGCACACAGGCTGGCCGTAGGTCTCGAAGTGCACCGCCTCCTCACCCGGGACACGGACGGACTCTGGTGCCCCGGCCCAGGCCTTGCCGAACTCGCTGCCACAGCCAATGATCCGCTCGTGTCGGCAGCAGCGCTCGTGCTTCCGCGGCTGCGCGAGATCACCGGGGAGAGCGTGCAGTTGTACCGCCGGGAAGGCACCCAGCGCATCTGTGTGGCGGCCATGGAACCGCCGACCGGCCTGCGCGACACCGTCCTCGTCGGTGCCCGGCTTCCGATGAGCGCGGGCTCGGGCGCCAAGGTGCTACTCGCGTGGGCGGATCCCCAGACTCAGCGCGCCGTTCTTCCCGACGCCGCGTTCGGCGAACGCGTCCTCCTGGAAGTCCGTCGGCGAGGCTGGGCGCAGAGCGCCGCCGAACGGGAACCGGGCGTCGCCAGCGTCGCCGCGCCCGTTCGCGACGGGAACGGTTCTGTCATCGCCGCCATTTCGGTGTCGGGGCCCATCGACAGGATGGGTAGACGGCCCGGAGCCCGATGGGCGGCTGATCTCCTCGCCGCTGCGGAAGCGTTGCACAAGCGACTGTGAATATGCTCGGCCTCATCCGTACCGCGACAGGAGAGACATGATGGGCAGCAATCAGCGAGCACAGATCACGATGACGGATTCGGAGATCACCGAATTCGTCGACCACAGTAGGGTCGCGACTCTCGCAACGGTGGGTGCGGACGGCCGACCGCACCTCGTGGCCATGTGGTACGCCGTGATCGACGGCGAGATCTGGTTCGAGACCAAGGCGAAGTCGCAGAAGGCAGTCAATCTGCGGCGAGACGACCGTGTCACGATCCTCATCGAGGACGGTGACACCTACGACACCCTGCGGGGTGTGTCGATCGACGGACGGGCCGAGGTCGTCGACGATCCGGACGCGCTGTTTGCCGTCGGCGTCAGCGTCTGGGAGCGGTACACGGGCCCCTATTCCGACGAACTCCGGCCCGCGGTCGACCAGATGATGCACAAGCGGATCGCTGTTCGTGTGGTTCCCGACCGTGTCCGGAGCTGGGACCACGCAAAGCTCGGTCTCCCGGCCATGCCCGTCGCCGGGACCACCGCCGCCTACCTGACGCAGCCCGCTCGCCGACAGTGACGCGCGACGGCTGATTCTTCTGCCACTGCCGCGCCCCCGGGAAAAATGAGGGGCATTCTCCATTCCACCGGCGTAACTTCACACAGTGAACCATCTACCGAGGGAGTTCGCCGTGGCCGAAGCGAGTAACGAAGAAATGCGAAAGAAATTCCGTGAGGCACTCGAACGGAAGAATCATCAGGCCGGAATGTCCACTCAGCACAAGGACGGCAATTCCAAAGTGCATCACGTGCACGGCCCGGCCGATCACAAACGCGAATTCCGCCGCAAGAGTGGATAAGCGAGCACACTGACAGAAAAGAGAAACACCCTCCACCGAAGTGGAGGGTGTTTCTTGTGTAGCCCCGACGGGATTCGAACCCGCGCTACCGCCTTGAGAGGGCGGCGTCCTAGGCCGCTAGACGACGGGGCCAAGAACTTGGTATTGCACTAACCAGGTGTTGCTCTGGAAGCTCAGCAAGCATAACTTGCTGAAGTTCGGTAACAAAATCGGCCGAACTTCCGCTGGGGTACCAGGACTCGAACCTAGAATGGCGGTACCAGAAACCGCTGTGTTGCCAATTACACCATACCCCAATGGCCTGTTCGGACCGCTGAGCCGGAGGGCTCCGCGGGCCGCTCGGGCCGAAGAAGAGATTACCAGCCTAGTGGCGGGATTTACCAAATCGCCTGGTCAAAGGCGGTTTTTCTCATCCTTCGGCCGTCGGCCACTCTCAGTCGGCAATACTCGCGCGAGCTGAACGCAACCGGGACAGTGACACGTCGCGCCCGAGCAGTTCCATCGACTCGTAGAGGGGCGGGCTGATGTGCGAGCCGGTGATGCCGACTCGGACAGGGGCGAACGCCTTCCGCGGCTTGAGACCCAGTCCGTCGACGAGCGACGCCTTCAGGGCCTCCTCCAGCGACGCTGCATTCCACACCGCGAGAGCTTCCAACGAAGCCAGGGCGGCGTCGAGGACGGGCGCAGCATCGGCACCCAGGTTTTTGGCTGCGGCGGCGGGATCGATGGTGAAATCGTCCTCGTCCACGAACAAGAATTTCAGCAGTCCCCAGGCGTCGGACAGCACCACGATCCGCGTTTGGACGAGTTCTGCTGCCGTCGCGAACACCGCCTCGTCGACCGTCTCCCCCAGATGTCCGTGCACGGTGAGGAAGGCGCGCAACCGCGCCGCGAAATCGGCGGGCTCGAGGAGCCGGATGTGCTCGGCGTTGATGGCGTCGGCCTTCTTCTGGTCGAACCGCGCGGGATTGGAGTTGACCTTCGTGATGTCGAAGGCTGCGACCATCTCGTCGAGCGAGAACACGTCGTGATCGTCGGAAATGCCCCAGCCGAGGAGGGCGAGGTAGTTCAGCAGACCCTCGGGCACGAAGCCGCGGTCGCGGTGAATGAACAGATTCGACTCGGGATCCCGCTTGGACAGCTTCTTGTTGCCCTGACCCATGACGAACGGGAGGTGGCCGAATTGCGGCGTGAAATCCGCCACACCGATGCGCTGCATAGCCTCGTAGAGGGCCAGCTGCCGGGGCGTCGACGAGAGGAGATCCTCGCCGCGCAACACGTGGGTGATCTTCATCAGGGCGTCGTCGACCGGATTGACCAGGGTATACAGAGGAATGCCGTTTCCACGGGTGAGCGCGAAGTCGGGCACCGTACCGGCCTTGAACGTGGTGTCACCACGGACGAGGTCGACCCAGCCGAGGTCGTGATCGGGCATACGCAACCGGACGACGGGCTTGCGCCCCTCGTCCAGATAGGCCTGGCGCTGCTCCGGGGTGAGATCTCGGTCGAAGTTGTCATATCCCAGCTTGGGATCGCGGCCGGCGGCTTTGTGCCGCTCCTCGACCTCTTCCGGCGTGGAGAACGACTCGTAGGCTTCACCCGCCGCCAGAAGCTTCCCGACCACGTCCAGGTGGAGTTCGCGTCGCTGGGACTGCCGGTAGGGCTCGTAGGGCCCACCGATCTCCGGGCCCTCGTCCCAATCCAAGCCGAGCCAGCGCAGCGCATCCAGGATCGCCTGGTACGACTCCTCACTGTCACGAGCAGCATCGGTGTCCTCGATACGGAACACGAACGACCCGCCGTTGTGGCGGGCGAAGGCCCAGTTGAACAGGGCGGTACGGACGAGCCCCACGTGCGGGGTTCCGGTGGGCGACGGGCAGAAACGGACGCGAACTTCGCTTGTGGTCATGGCTCACTTGGGTCGACGCTGGGAAAACGGACCTCTACAGGCTAGTCCGCCCCCCAGGTCGACACGAGAGCCGTCAGCGCTTTGCGGTCACGGGGTTGGTGAGTGTCCCGATACCACCGATGGTCACACTGACACTCTGACCCTCGACGATCGGCCCGACGCCTTCCGGCGTGCCCGTGAGGATGACGTCGCCCGGCAGGAGAGTCATGACCGCGGACACCCATTCGATGATCTTCGGAATGTCATGGAGCAGAAGCGAAGTGTTGCTGCTCTGCTTCACCTCTCCGTCCACCTCGGTCGTGATGTCGACATCCGACGCATCGAGCTGCGTTTCGATCCAGGGCCCGAGGGGGCAGAAGGTGTCGTGGCTCTTCGCTCGAGTCCACTGAACGTCCTGGCGCTGATGATCACGCGCCGACACGTCGTTGGCGGCCGTGTAGCCGAGAACGACATCGAGGGCCTTGGCCGCCGGGACGTCCTTGCACGGCCGGCCGATCACCACGGCCAACTCCCCCTCGTAATGAACCTCGTTCGAGGATTTCGGCAGCACGATCGCCGCGTCCGGGCCCACGATCGACGTATTGGGCTTGAGGAAGATCACCGGATCCGCAGGCGCTTCCCCACCCATTTCCGCGGCGTGGGCGGCGTAGTTCTTGCCGACACAGATCACTTTGCTGGCGAGTATCGGGGCGAGCAGGCGAACGTCGTCCAGTGGCCAGCTACGACCGGTGAAAGTAGGAGTGCCGAAAGGGTGCTCGGCGATTTCCCGGGCCGTCAGGGAGCCGTCCTCCCCCTCGATACTCACGAACGCAACACCATCGGGACTTGCCACTCGACCAAGACGCATGCCCGAGAGTCTATCGCCCGGCATCGGGCGGCCTCCGGCATTCCCACCCGGGAGGGTATAGACTCCGACCGTTCGCCAATATATGGGACCTTAATCCTAGATACTGAGATTGACATGACTGCAACGAACGTCGAGACCACCGCCGTCGGATCGGCGCGCAAGTGGTGGATGCTGGCACTCGGGATGTTTGCGCAGGCGGCACAGGCGGTCTTCGTCAACGGCGTGGCCTTCCTCATCCCGGAACTGCAGGCGAGCCACGGCCTGAGTTTGGCCCGCACCGGACTTCTCGTCGCCGCGCCCACCGTCGGCGTGATGCTGACGTTGATTGCGTGGGGCGCGCTGGCCGACCGGTACGGCGAACGCACCGTGCTCGCCATCGGAATGGCGGTGACCGCGGCCGCCGGACTCGGAGCCGCCTCGTCCGGATCACTCTCCGCCACGGGAGTGTTCCTCGTCCTCGGCGGTATGGCCGCAGCCTCCGCGAACGCGGCGAGCGGACGAGTCGTGGTCGGCTGGTTCCCACCCGAACGGCGGGGTCTGGCCATGGGAATCAGGCAGATGTCCCTCCCCCTCGGGATCGCGTGTGCTGCGCTCACCATGCCCTCCCTCGCACACGAACACGGCATCGGCTGGGCCCTGGCCTTGCCGACCGCCCTGTGCGCGGCCGCAGCACTCGCCTGCGCAATCGGAGTCGTCGACCCACCACGACCGAGTCGCACGTCGGCCGCGGGTCTCGAGATGCTGGCGAATCCGTACCGGAACAGCAGTACTCTGTGGCGAATCCACGCCGTATCGGTGCTACTCGTCGTCCCGCAATACACGGTATGGACCTACGCCCTCGTCTGGCTCATCTCCGAAAGGCATTGGGAGGCAACCGCTGCAGGCCTACTGGTGACCGTCGCTCAGGTTCTCGGCGCACTCGGACGGATGGCAGTCGGCGTCTGGTCGGACGCCGTCGGTAGCCGATTGAGGCCACTTCGCTGGGTGGCCGCCGCCGGTGGACTGTCGATGGCGGCGCTGGCCCTGTCGGATTCGGCCCCGTCCCTACTGGCGATACCGGCGCTCGTCGCCGCTTCCGTTGCCACCGTGGCTCCCAACGGCCTCGCATTCACGGCCGTCGCCGAGATCGCCGGTCCGTTCTGGGGCGGACGCGCACTCGGAGTCCAGAACACGGGACAATTCGTCGCTGCGTCACTGGTCCCGCCCACCTTCGGGGCGCTGATCGGAATACTCGGCTTCCCACTGACCTTCGCTATCGCGGCAGCCTTTCCGGTGATTTCCATACCGATGATCCCCCTGGCCGGGTCCGCAGACCCGGCCAGGGGGACCGGAGAAGACTAGAGACCACCGCGTTTCTAGAGCGCTGCGGCAATCCGGTCGCCCACCTCTGCGGTCACGACCGCAGCGTCACCCCGCGAAGCCAGATCCGCTTCGACAGCGGTCTCGATACGGACGGCATCCTCGTCACGCCCGAGATGGCGCAGCAGCAGGGCCGCAGACAAGATGGCCGCGGTGGGGTCGGCGATGCCACGGCCGGCGATGTCCGGGGCACTACCGTGAACCGGTTCGAACATCGAGGGATTGGTGCCGGACGCATCGATGTTGCCCGACGCCGCCAGACCGATACCACCGGTCACCGCACCCGCGAGATCGGTGATGATGTCACCGAACAGGTTGTCGGTGACGATGACATCGAAGCGCGACGGATCGGTCACCATGTAAATGGTTGCCGCGTCGATGTGGCAGTACGCCGTCTCGACGTCCGGGTACTCGGCCGAGACGGTCTCGACCGCACGGGTCCAGATTGCACCGGCGTTGGAGAGCACGTTCGTCTTGTGGATCAGGGTGACGTGTTTGCGTCGAGTCTGCGCGAGCGCGAAGGCGTAGCGCACCACCCGCTCCGCGCCGAACCACGTATTGACCGACACCTCGGTGGCAATCTCGTGGGGAGTACCGACTCGGATTGCGCCACCGTTACCCGTGTACGGACCCTCGGTCCCCTCGCGCACCACCACGAAGTCGATGTCCGGTTGTGCCGCGAGCGGCGACTTCGTTCCCGGATAGAGCTGGGAGGGACGGAGATTCACGTGGTGGTCGAGCGCGAACCGCATGGTGAGCAGGAGTCCTCGCTCGAGGATGCCCGGTGTCACGGACGGGTCGCCGATGGCACCCAGCAGGATCGCGTCGTGGGTGCGGATCGCCGCCAGATCAGCGTCCGGCAGAAGTTCACCGGTGGCGTTGTATCGACGGGCGCCGAGGTCGTACTCGGTGGTTTCCAGGTCGGGTACGAGCTTCCGCAGCACCTTCAGCGCCTCGGCAGTGACCTCGACACCGATTCCGTCACCGGGAATGACCGCAAGCTTCATGAACGCCTCACTTCATCAGAGAACTGTGCGCGTGTTCCGGCACGAGGTACCGGAACACGCGCACGAAAGGATTTCAGGCCAGGTCGACGAGTTCGATCTTGGTGGCGCCCACTGCGGTGGAGATCGCGTCACGCACGTCGGCAGGAACCTCGCGGTCGACCCTCAGGAGAATGGTGGCACCCTCACCCTCGGCGTCCTGGCTGAGCTGTGCGGCCTGGATATCGATGCCGGCGTTGCCCAGCTGGGTGCCGATCTTACCGAGCGCACCCGGCTGGTCGGTGTAGTTGATCACCAGGTTCAGGCCTTCGGCGCGCAGTTCGAAGTTGCGTCCGTTGATGTTGACGATCTTCTCGACCTGCTGAGGACCGGTCAGGGTACCCGACACGCTAATGACGCTGCCGTCACCGAAGACGCCGCGAAGGTCGACGACACTCCGGTGGTTGGGGCTCTCGGCGGCCTTGGTGACCTCGGCCGTCACGCCACGCTCTTCCGCGAGGGCAGGCGCGTTGACGAACGTCACGGCGTCCTCGATCACCGCCGAGAACACGCCACGCAGAGCCGACAGTGCCAGCACCTCGACGTCCTCGGAGGCGAGCTCGCCGCGCACATCGACGGACAGATTGACGGGGACCTCGCCCGACAGCGCCCCGAGGAGCACACCCTGCTTGCGAACGATTTCGAGCCACGGGGCGACTTCCTCACCCACGGCGCCACCGGACACGTTGACGGCGTCGGGAACGAAATCGCCTGCAAGAGCCAGCAATACGGACTTCGCGACATCGGTGCCGGCGCGGTCCTGAGCCTCACTCGTGGAGGCGCCGAGGTGCGGCGTCACGACGACCTCGGGAAGGTCGAACAACGGGCTGTCCGTGCAGGGCTCGGTCTCGAACACGTCGAGGCCCGCAGCACGCACGTGACCCGACTTGATGGCCTCGGCCAGCGCCGCCTCGTCGATCAGGCCACCGCGGGCGGCGTTGACGATGACGACACCCTTCTTGGTCTTGGCCAGGTTTTCCGTACCGATCAGGCCCTTGGTCTCCGGAGTCTTGGGAAGGTGGACCGAGATCAGATCGGCGCGCTGCAGCAACTCGTCGAGCGAAACCAGCTCGATGCCCAACTGGGCGGCACGGGCCGCGGACACGTAGGGGTCGTAGGCGACGACGTGCGTCTCGAACGCCGCAAGACGCTGAGCGAAGAGCTGACCGATCCGGCCGAGCCCGACGACGCCGACGGTCTTGCCGAAGATTTCGACACCGTTGAACTTGCTGCGCTTCCACTCACGGTCACGCAGGGTGGAATCGGCTGCGGGGATCTGGCGGGCCGCGGCGAGCATCAGCGCGACAGCGTGCTCGGCTGCAGTGTGAATATTGGACGTCGGCGCGTTGACCACCATGACACCGCGCTCGGTGGCGGCCGGGACGTCGACGTTGTCGAGCCCGACACCGGCGCGGGCGACGATCTTCAGCTTGGTACCGGCGGCGAGCACCTCGGCGTCGACGGTGGTGGCGGAGCGGACGAGGATCGCATCGGCCTCGGGCACCGCCGCGAGCAGGGCCGGGCGATCAGGTCCATCGACCCAACGCACCTCCACACCGTCGCCCAATGCCTCGACGGTGGACGGCGCGAGCTTGTCGGCGATCAGAACAACAGGACGGCCTGGCTGGCTCACGTGCAAACTCCCTGATTAGGTGGGTGTGGAGGTGTTTTAACCACACACAGCTTAGTCCGCCCTCACCGGGAATCCGCATCCCGGTAGGCAATACCACATAGTGGACGCCCGCGACACCGGAAACGGTCCGATACGACGCCGGCCCAACGCCACACCCGGGTGCTCTGTCGAGACCGAGGTGACATTGGGCCGGCGTCGTGCGCGCAACGGTAAAGCGATGAAACCTAAGCGGTTTCGGTGATCGGCCGGTCGACCCAGCTCATCAGGTCGCGCAGCTTCTTGCCGGTGACCTCGATCGGGTGCTCGGCGTTGGCCTTGCGCAGGCCCTCGAGCTCGGTGTTGCCGTTCTCGACATTCGCGACGAGGCGGCGGGTGAACTCACCGGACTGGATGTCGGCGAGGATCGCCTTCATGCGCTCCTTGGTGCCGGCGTCGATGACGCGCGGGCCGGAGAGGTAGCCGCCGAACTCCGCGGTGTCGGACACCGAGTAGTTCATGCGGGCGATGCCGCCCTCGTACATGAGGTCGACGATGAGCTTGAGCTCGTGCAGCACCTCGAAGTACGCCATCTCGGGCGCGTAGCCGGCCTCGACCATGACCTCGAAACCGGTCTTGACCAGTTCCTCGGTGCCGCCGCAGAGCACTGCCTGCTCGCCGAAGAGGTCAGTCTCGGTCTCTTCCTTGAACGTGGTCTTGATGACGCCGGCCCGGGTGCCGCCGATGGCCTTGGCGTAGGACAGCGCGAGCGCCTGGCCCTCACCCTTGGGGTCCTGGTCGATCGCGATGAGCGCGGGAACACCCTTGCCGTCGACGAACTGACGGCGAACCAGGTGGCCGGGTCCCTTCGGGGCGACCATGCCGACCGTGACGAACTCCGGGGCCTTGATCAGGTCGAAGTGAATGTTGAGGCCGTGTCCGAAGAACAGCGCGTCGCCGTCCTTCAGGTTGGGCTCGATGTCGTTCGTGAAGATCGACGCCTGAGCGGTGTCGGGTGCGAGCACCATGATCACGTCGGCCCACTCGGACACCTCGGCCGGCGTGCCGACCGTCAGGCCCTGCTCCTCGGCCTTGGCGCGCGACTTCGAGCCTTCCTTCAGACCGATGCGGACATCGACGCCCGAATCGCGCAGGCTCAGCGAGTGCGCGTGGCCCTGGCTTCCGTATCCGATCACAGCGACCTTACGGCCCTGGATGATCGACAGATCGGCATCGTCGTCGTAGAACATCTCGACTGCCACAGTTCAACCTCTTTCTTGGAATTTGCGTATCTAAAGTACTAGCGAGTGGCCGTGATGGACTTCGGCCCCCGTCCCACGGCCACGACCCCGGACTGCACGATCTCCCGGATGCCGTACGGATCGAGCATCCGCAACAATGCATCCAGCTTGGATCGCGTTCCTGTCGCCTCGATCGTGACCGACTCCGGGGAGACGTCGATCACCTTGGCGCGGAACAGATTCACTGTCTCGATCACCTGAGTGCGCACGCTGGCGTCGGCACGCACCTTGATGAGCAGCAACTCGCGGGCGACGGAGGCGTCACCGTCCTGCTCGACGATCTTGATGACGTTGATCAGCTTGTTGAGCTGCTTCGTCACCTGCTCGAGCGGGAACTCGTCGACGGTCACGACGATGGTCATACGCGAGATCTCGGGGATCTCGGTGCCGCCGACGGCGAGCGACTCGATGTTGAATCCACGACGGGAGAACAGCGCGGCCACCCTGGCCAGCACGCCCGGCTTGTCCTCGACGAGAACACTGAGGGTGTGGCTGGTGCTCACTGATCTTCCTTCCCGGCCGCTGTGGCCGCGCCCGAACGCTGTTCGCGTTCCATGGCCTCGTGAATGACTGCGGGCTCCGCCGCGGCCTCGTCGTCGTCGAACAGCGGCCGGATGCCCCGAGCCGCCATGATCTCGTCGTTGCTGGTGCCCGCTGCGACCATGGGCCACACCTGGGCGTCGGCGCCGACGATGAAGTCGATCACCACCGGCCGGTCGTTGATGGACTGCGCCTCACGGATCGCCGCCTCGACGTCCTCCTCGCGCTCGACCCGGATTCCGTGACACCCCAACGCTTCTGCGAGCTTGACGAAGTCGGGGATGCGGATCGCACCGTGCGTACCGAGGTTGGTGTTGGAGTAGCGCTCGTCATAGAAGAGCGTCTGCCACTGGCGAACCATGCCGAGGTTGCCGTTGTTGATGAGCGCAACCTTGATCGGGATGCCCTCGAGCGCGCACGTCGCAAGTTCCTGATTGGTCATCTGGAAGCAGCCGTCGCCGTCGATGGCCCACACCTCGGTGTCCGGCTTGCCCATCTTCGCGCCCATGGCGGCAGGCACGGCGTAGCCCATCGTGCCGAGCCCGCCGGAGTTCAGCCACGTACGGGGCTTCTCGTAGTTGACGAACTGCGCAGCCCACATCTGGTGCTGTCCGACTCCGGCGCAGTAGATCGCGTCGGGACCGGCGAGCTTGCCGACCGCCTGGATGACGAACTCGGGAGACAACGCGCCGTCCGAGGGGCGGTCGTAGCTGAGCGGGTACGTCCGTCGGATCCCGTCGAGATACGCCCACCACTCGGTGAGGTCGAGAGTCGTCCCGGTCGCCCGGTCCGCCTTGATGGCCTCGATCAGCTCGACGATGACCTCTTTGCAGTCGCCCACGATCGGAACGTCCGCGTACCGGTTCTTCCCGATCTCGGCCGGGTCGATGTCGGCGTGGATGACCTTGGCGTCGGGCGCGAACGAGTCGAGCTGACCGGTGACGCGGTCGTCGAACCGCGCGCCCAGGGTGATCAGCAGATCACTGCGCTGCAAGGCGGCCACGGCCGCGACTGTGCCGTGCATGCCGGGCATGCCGCAGTTCAGGGTGTGACTGTCCGGGAACGCACCGCGCGCCATGAGGGTGGTGACCACCGGGATACCGGTCAGCTCGGCGAGCTCGAGCAGTTCGGGTGAGGACTCCGACTTGATCACACCGCCACCGACATACAGCACCGGCTGCTTGGAGTCGGCGATCAGGCGCGCTGCCTCACGGACCTGCTTGCCGTGCGGCTTGGTGACGGGACGGTAGCCGGGCAACCGCATCTCCGGCGGCCACGAGAACGTCGTCTGCGCCTGCAGGACGTCCTTCGGGATGTCGACGAGTACCGCACCGGGGCGCCCACTCGACGCGAGATAGAAGGCTTCCGCGATGATCCGCGGGATGTCGACGCCGTCGGTGATGAGGAAGTTGTGCTTGGTGATCGGCATCGTGATGCCGGAGATGTCGGCTTCCTGAAAGGCGTCGGTTCCGATCAGGCTGCGGCCCACCTGGCCGGTGATCGCCACGACCGGAACAGAGTCCATCTGAGCGTCCGCCAGTGGCGTGACCAGGTTGGTGGCACCCGGGCCGGACGTCGCCATACAGACACCTACCTTGCCGGTCGCCTGGGCGTACCCGGTGGCGGCATGGCCTGCACCCTGCTCATGACGAACGAGGACGTGCCGGACCTTCTTCGAGTCGAAGAGAGGGTCGTAGACAGGCAGAACCGCACCACCCGGAATACCGAATACAGTGTCGACCTCGAGCTCCTCGAGGGCTCGGACCACGGACTGGGCGCCGCTGACCCGCTCTGGGGCGAGTTGGCGGCGGCTACCGGTCTGCGTCGCGGCGGCCGCGGTCGTAGGGCTGGCAGCCCCCGACTTGCGCGGCGTGGGTTGAGGCCGTGCGGTTGGTGCGCTCACTGGGAAATCCTCTGATTCTGGCTCCGGGCAACAAAAAACCCCCGTCAGCGAATGCTGTACGAGGGTGGCGCGTCGTTTCTGGCGAGTTGAAGAAATCGACTCAGGCGACGACGCGCCGGCCGATTACGAGCAACTCATTCTGTTTCACGCGCTCGACGGTAGGCGCGCTAATGGTGAACAGTCAACTTGGTGAGTCGGCCGTCCCAGAATGTGAGATACGTCGGCTGCGGTGCGAAGATGTAGAGGTGTCAACTCCGCAGCAGCCCGTGCCACCAGAGTCATCATCCCACACGACCGACATCCCCAAGCAGGTCATCCGAATTTCGCCACTCGCCTATATCGGATGCGCCTTTCTGCTCTTCGCCGTCTCGTTCCCCATCTTCGGTTGGCCGGCCGCCTTCGGGTGGCTCCTCGTGGCCCCGATCCTCGCCGCGGCGTGGGTCGCCCGGGTTCGGACCACCGTCACACCCGAGGGACTTCACGTGCGAAGACTGGTCGGTGGGCGGGCCCTCTCGTGGTCGGAGATCACCGGATTCCGCTTCCCGAAACGCGGCTGGGCGCGCGCCACGCTGACCGACGGCGGCGAGGTGGCTCTCCCTGTCGTCACGTTCGATCGTCTTCCCCAGCTCGCCGCGGCGAGCGGTGGACGGATCCCGGACCCCTACGCGGCGGCCGCGGCGGACGCGGAGCAGGCGCCCGACCCGGCCTCCGACGGTGAAGACCCGGACAAGAACCAGCCGCGCACTGACGGCGCGTAACGCGCGAGTAGCGTTGATCAGTACTTCCGTACGCTGACTAAGGAATACGCTCATGCCCCCGCTGAGGTCCCGAACAACCACCGCAGGACGAAATGCCGCCGGCGCCCGCGCGCTGTGGCGTGCCACCGGAATGACCGACTCCGACTTCGGTAAGCCGATCGTCGCGATTGCGAACTCCTACACCCAGTTCGTCCCCGGGCACGTCCATCTCAAGAACGTGGGTGACATCGTCGCCGACGCCGTGCGCGCTGCCGGTGGGGTACCTCGCGAGTTCCACACGATCGCCGTCGACGACGGAATCGCCATGGGACACGGCGGCATGCTCTACTCCCTCCCCAGCAGGGAAATCATCGCCGACTCCGTCGAGTACATGGTCAACGCCCACACCGCCGATGCACTCGTGTGCATCTCGAACTGCGACAAGATCACTCCGGGCATGCTCAATGCCGCACTGCGGCTGAACGTTCCCACGGTCTTCGTCTCGGGTGGGCCCATGGAAGCCGGCAAGGCGGTGGTCGTGAACGGTGTGGCCCAGGCTCCGACCGACCTCATCACCGCCATCTCGGCGAGCGCGAGCGACGAGGTCGACGACGAAGGGCTGGCCGAGGTCGAGCGCAGCGCCTGCCCGACCTGTGGGTCCTGTTCGGGCATGTTCACCGCCAACTCGATGAACTGCCTCACGGAGGCACTCGGACTCGCGTTGCCCGGCAACGGTTCCACACTGGCAACCCACGAGGCCCGGCGCGCGCTCTTCACCCGCGCGGGCACCACCGTCGTCGAAGCAGCCCTGCGCTATTACAAGGAGGACGACGAGTCGGTCCTCCCGCGCAAGATCGCGACGCCCGCCGCGTTCCGCAATGCGATGGCCCTCGATGTCGCGATGGGTGGTTCCACCAACACGGTGCTGCACACCCTCGCCGCCGCCCAGGAGGGCGAGGTGTACGACTTCGATCTCGACAAGATCGACGAGATCAGCCGCAAGGTGCCGTGCCTGTCCAAGGTCTCACCCAACTCGGACTACCACATGGAAGACGTGCACCGAGCGGGTGGAATTCCCGCGATTCTCGGCGAACTCCGCCGGGCCGGGCTGCTCGAAAGCGACGTCTCGACCGTGCACACCAAGAGCTTCGACGAGTGGCTCGACACGTGGGACATCCGGTCGGGCAAGGCTTCCGACGAGGCCGTCGAACTCTTCCATGCCGCACCCGGTGGTGTCCGCACCACCGAGCCGTTCTCGACGAACAACCGCTGGTCGTCACTCGACACGGACGCGGCGAACGGCTGCATCCGCGACTTCGAGCACAAGCACACGGTCGAGGGCGGTCTGGCCGTGCTCCGCGGCAACATCGCCGTCGACGGCGCAGTCATCAAGACGGCGGGAATCGACGAAGACCTGTTCCACTTCCAGGGGCCCGCGCGCGTCGTGGAGTCGCAGGAAGAGGCGGTGTCGGTGATCCTCGGTAAGAAGATTCAGCCCGGTGAGGTCCTCGTCGTGCGCTACGAGGGTCCCGCCGGCGGGCCGGGCATGCAGGAGATGCTGCACCCCACGGCATTCCTCAAGGGTTCCGGCCTCGGGAAGAAGTGCGCGCTGATCACCGACGGCCGGTTCTCCGGTGGTTCCTCCGGACTGTCCATCGGCCACATCTCCCCCGAGGCCGCCAGCGGCGGCGCCATCGGCCTCGTGGAGGACGGCGATCAGATCCTCATCGACATCGCGACCCGCACGCTGAAGCTCCTCGTCGACGACGAGGTGCTCGCCGAGCGCCGGGCGAAGATGGAGTCGTCCGAACGTCCGTGGCAGCCGGTGAACCGCGAACGCACGGTCACTACCGCACTGCGCGCCTACGCGGCGTTGGCGACCTCCGCCGACAAGGGAGCGGTGCGCCAGGTCCCCTGACCGACGATCTATTCGGGTGCACGATGCCGGGCACCGCTGCGGAGCTTCCTTCGCCGCGGTGCCCGGTTTCTTTCTGCCTCAGCGAGAGCCGATCCGCCGTGACGTGACCGCAATCACGAGGTAGTCAACTCGCTCAGAGCCTGAGCCGCTCGCACGACCTCCACTGACCATTCTGATCAGTTACCGGCCCGCTCCTTGCACACGGCGCTCAGTAGTGGTTCCCTCAGTTGGCCGATGAGACCTACATCACATCGGCGCACAGCCACCATCCTCCGGCCCACGAGGCCACCGGGAACACAACCTAGGAGCGACACATGCCAGGAGTCGGCATATGGCGAACGAAATCCGTCGAGCAATCGATCGCGGACACCGACGAGCCTGACACTCGGCTGCGGAGGGAATTGACCGCCAAGGATCTCACCGTCTTCGGCGTGGCTGTCGTGATCGGTGCCGGCATCTTCACGCTCACGGCCCGCACCGCAGGCAACGTCGCCGGGCCGTCCATCTCGCTCGCTTTCGTACTCGCCGCCATCGCGTGCGGGCTCGCCGCGCTGTGTTACGCCGAGTTCGCGTCCACCGTTCCGGTGGCCGGAAGCGCATACACCTTCTCGTACGCCACCTTCGGCGAATTCGTCGCCTGGATCATCGGCTGGGACCTCATCCTCGAATTTGCGCTCGCGTCGGCCGTGGTGGGCAAAGGCTGGTCGCTGTATCTGGGCAACGCGCTCGGCTTCAGCGGCGCCACCACAGCGCATCTCGGGCCGATCGACTTCGACTGGGGTGCGCTGATCATCGTCGGCGCCATCACCGCCGTGCTCGCCATCGGCACCAAGGTCTCCTCCCGCGTCTCTGCGATCATCACGGCCATCAAGATCGCCGTCGTTCTTCTCGTCATCGCGGTGGGCGTCTTCTACATCAAGAAGGAGAACTACGCGCCCTACATTCCGCCCGCCGAGGGTGCGTCGAGTACTGCGCAGGGCGTGCACCAGACCCTGTTCTCCTTCCTCACCGGCGCCGACGGCAGCAGTTACGGCTGGTACGGCCTGCTCGCCGCGGCCAGCCTCGTGTTCTTCGCCTTCATCGGGTTCGATGTCGTCGCCACCACTGCCGAGGAAACCAAGAACCCGCAGAAGGCTCTGCCCCGCGGCATCCTGGGCTCCCTCGCCATCGTCACCGTCCTCTACGTCGCCGTTACCCTCGTCCTCACCGGCATGGTCAAGTACACCGATCTGAAGACCGGGAGTCCGCTGGTCGGTGACAGCAGTGCCACTCTCGCCACCGCTTTCGAGGCACACGGCATCACCTGGGCGCAGACGGCCATCAACTTCGGCGGCCTCGCCGGCCTGACCACCGTGGTCATGGTCATGATGCTCGGACAGACCCGAGTGCTCTTCGCGATGTCTCGGGACGGATTGATGCCACGCGGGCTGGCCAAGACGGGCACCAAGGGGACGCCCGTTCGGATCACCCTGATCGTCGGGGCGGTCGTGGCTTTCCTCGCCGCGTTCTTCCCCATGGGCACGCTGGAAGAGATGGTGAACATCGGCACGCTGTTCGCGTTCGTGCTGGTCTGCATCGGTGTGATCATTCTTCGCCGCACGCGGCCCGACCTGCCGCGTGGTTTCCGCGTCCCGCTGGTCCCGCTGGTTCCGATCCTCGCCGTCGCCGCCTGCGGATGGTTGATGCTCAATCTCTCGGTGGAGACGTGGATCCGGTTCGTCGGGTGGATGGCACTCGGTGTGCTGATCTACTTCGCCTACGGCCGGCGCAAGTCCGTCCTGGGCCGGCGTCTCGCCGCCGAGGCGGAGCCGCCGGAAGAGGAGAAGCTCCCCGAGTTCGCCCAGAACTGATTCGCACAGAACTGACCTGAGAGACACGACTCCGCCGCACCTCCATGAGGAGGTGCGGCGGAGTCGCCTGCGAAGTCAGATGAGCGGGTTGGCCCCGTTGAGAAAGATCCAGGTGCAGACGCCGGCAGCGACACCCAGGATCAGCGCGACGAACGAACCGATGAACGGACGGGTCGCCCAACCCCGGCGACCGTCGAGAGAGATACGACCGGGCCCGGTGAGAATGATGACTCCGGCGCACACACCGAGCAGGGTCTCGTACTCGGTTCCCGCAGGCGCGAAGTACTCGAGGCCCGGTTCCGCCGTCTGGCGGAACGCCCACGCGTTGATCATGACCGCGAGAACCGAAGCAGCGGCCAGTGGCGTCACCAGTCCGAGGATCAGCAACGCCCCACCGGCGACCTCACCGACAGCGCCCAGGATCGCAAGGAGCTTCGCCTGCTGGAATCCGGAGTTCGCCAGCATCTCCTCGAACCCGTCGAGACCCGGGCCGTTCCATATCCCCGTCAACTTCTGCAGTCCGTGCACCAGAGCCGTGCCGCCCACTGCGAGGCGCAGTGCGAGCAACCCGAGGTCCAGGGTTCCGCGACCGATTTTCACGTCACCGTCGCCCGCCGTCCCGACCGCGGTCGTACCCGGCGATGCGGCCGCTGCGGCGGAAGTGCCGCCGAGAACCTCCGTCGGCTGATCCGATCCGAACGACCCCGAGTCCCGGTAGGCGGGGATCTGCTCGGTCGGCAGACCCGCGCCCCGCGCGTCGCCGAAATCCAGTTCGTCGTCGGTGTGCGGAAGCGTGCGTCCCCCGGAACCCGCCGCCGGCGTGGCCGTCGGAAAACGCTCCGTCGGAGAGTCGTACGGGCTGGAGACCTTACCGTAGTCCGGTGAGGCGCCGTGGTCCGAGGCACCGGGGTCCGGCGACTCGCTGGGATCTTTCCGCATGTCAGTCACACCGTCCAGGGTAGGTCGGCGCAGGGAACATCGCGGGGAAGCAGGTGCGGCGTGGCGGTGACGCCGCACCCTTCCGTAACGTTTCACTCATGATGGTGGGTGGGCTGAGCCGCAGGACGACCGGCAGATCGACATGGATGGTGTCCGTGCTGTGTGTCACCGCGTTGCTCGCAGCAGGCTGTGCGAAGTTCGACGATTCGGCGTCCTCACCGTTCAGCCCCGAACCTTCCGAGGCGTCGGGTGCCGAGGTAGAGCCCGAGAGTCCGCCTCCGTCCACCACCACACCCCCACCGCCCAGCGGGCCGCTCGGACCGTGCCAGGATCCGGACCCCAGTGTGATCGCCACCTGTCTCGACACCACGGGCGGGCTCGTCGTCCTTCCCGACGCAGCCACCGCGCTGGTCGCAGAACGACGCACCGGACGCATCCTCGAGGTCGCGCAGGGCCGCCAGCCCAGAGAGATAGCGCACATCGACGTCGACGCCAGTTCCGACGGCGGACTTCTCGATATCGCCCTGTCACCGAGCTTCGTCGAGGACAACTTGATCTACGCCTACATCTCGACTCCCACCGACAACCGGGTGGTGCGCGTGGCACCGGGCGATACGGCCAAGGAAGTGCTCGGCGGGATACCACGGGGGAATGTCGGCAATGCCGGTTCACTCGAATTCTCCGGCGACGACCTCATGGTGCTCACCGGAAACGCCGGCAACCCGGCCGCCGCGTCCGATCCCGCCTCTCTCGCGGGCAAGCTGTTGAAGGTGACCGCGCTGACACCCGCCCCGACCCCCGCACAGCCTCGCCCGCAGGTCGTCCTGTCCGGCATCGGGACCGCCGGTGGGGTGTGCGTCGACCCCGGTGTGGCGGTCTGGGTCACCGACCGCACCCCCCTCGAGGATCGCCTGCAGCGCGTGAGTGCCGACGGTGCCGTGTCCTCCCCGGTGTGGACGTGGCCGGAGCGCCCCGGAGTGGGCGGCTGCGTGGCCGCGCAGGATGTCGTCGCGGTGTCGCTGAGCACGGCCAAGGCGATGTCGGCGCTCGCCGCCGACCCAAGCACCGGAGCGGTCACCACTGCCCCGGGCGTCATCGTCCAGGACCGGTACGGCCAGCTCGGTGGGGCCGCCCTCGGGCCGGACGGGCTGATCTGGGTCAGTACGGTGAACAAGACAGCCGGTCAGCCCGGCCCCAACGACGACCGTGTGATCAAGATGCCGTTGCCCTCAGGCGGCGGCGGGTTCGACTGATCGGCTCCGCTCCGCCCCGCGTGCACCCCTGCACACATGCACGAACGGGACGTTCGTTCGGTTGAACCGAACGAACGTCCCGTTCGTGCACCGGCGGGGTGTGGCTGACTCGCCCGCGGAGACCAGCGCAACAGTAAGGGTCTAGCTGCACGCCTCGATGACGAGTTCCTTGACGCGTGCGGGATCTGCCTGACCCCGCGTCGCCTTCATCACGTCGCCGACGATCTTGCCTGCAGCGGCCACCTTTCCGCCGCGAATCTTGTCGGCGATATCAGGGTTGGCTGCCAAGGCCTCGTCGACGGCCGCCTTCAGCTTGGTGTCGTCCCGCTCGACCACGAATTCCGGATGGTTTGCGACAACCTGCTTGGGGTCGCCCTCGCCGTCGAGGACGCGGTCGACCACCTGGCGCGCCACCTTGTTGTTCAGTGTGCCGTTGTCGATGAGCGCGACCACCTCGGCCACCTGCGCCGGGGTGATCGGCAGGGCCGTCAACTCCACGCCGCGGGTGTTGGCCTGCTGGGCGAGGTACGACACCCACCACGACCGTGCGGCTTCCGGGGAGGCTCCGGCCTCGGCCGTGGCGATCACGAGGTCGAGGGCACCTGCGTTCACGAGGTCGCGCATCACCTCGTCGGAAACACCCCAGTCGGCCTGGATCCGGGCCCGACGGACCCACGGCAACTCCGGCAGTGTGCCGCGGAGTTCCTCGATCCATTCGGCGCTGGGAGCTACGGGCTCGAGGTCGGGTTCCGGGAAATAGCGGTAGTCCTCGGCGGTCTCCTTGCGCCTGCCCGGCGAGGTGGTGCCGTCCGCCTCCTGGAAGTGGCGTGTTTCCTGGATCACCGCACCCCCCGACTCCAGCACGGCGGCCTGACGGCGCATCTCGTACCGGACCGCCACCTCGACGCTCTTGAGGGAGTTGACGTTCTTCGTCTCGGTCCGGGTTCCCAGTTCGGTAGCACCGACCGGCATCAGCGACACGTTGGAGTCGCAGCGCATCGAGCCCTGGTCCATGCGCACGTCCGACACCTTCAGCGACTTCAGCAGATCACGCAGAGCGGTGACGTAGGCGCGGGCCACCTCGGGCGCTCGCGCACCGGCACCGCTGATGGTCTTGGTCACGATCTCGACCAGCGGCACGCCCGCCCTGTTGTAGTCGAGCAGCGAGTGGCTTGCTCCGTGGATACGGCCGGTCGCGCCACCGACGTGCAGCGACTTCCCCGTGTCCTCTTCCATGTGTGCACGCTCGATCTCGACGCGCCAGGTGGTGCCGTCGTCGAGAACGACGTCGAGGTAACCGTCGGTGGCGATCGGCTCGTCGTATTGCGAGATCTGATAGTTCTTCGGCTGGTCCGGGTAGAAATAGTTCTTCCGCGCGAAACGGCCCCACGGCGTGATCGAGCAGTTCAGCGCCAGACCGATCCGGATCGCGGACTCCACCGCCGCCTCGTTGACCACCGGCAACGACCCCGGCAGGCCCAGGCACACCGGGCATACCTGCGTGTTCGGCTCCGCACCGAACTCGGTGGGACACGGGCAGAACATCTTGGTGTTGGTGCCGAGCTCTACGTGCACCTCCATGCCGAGAACAGGCTCGTACTTGGCGAGCACATCGTCGTAGTCGAGGAGGGCCGGCGCGTCGACAGCAGTCATGCAGAAGAGTTTATGCGCCTGCTCGTGTGCCGAAAAACGCGGTCAGCCGAAAAAGGCGGCTGCCTCGTCGTACCGCTCGCGCGGCACGGTCTTGAGGTGACGGGTGG
This sequence comes from Rhodococcus oxybenzonivorans, assembly GCF_003130705.1. Classification (NCBI taxonomy): domain Bacteria; kingdom Bacillati; phylum Actinomycetota; class Actinomycetes; order Mycobacteriales; family Nocardiaceae; genus Rhodococcus; species Rhodococcus oxybenzonivorans. The sequence continues at coordinate 3,926,634 of NZ_CP021354.1, forward strand.
CGTCGGTGAGCGCCACCAATTCGATCGACGTGCCATGCAGGGCGACCATCTGCCCGAAGTCTCCGCGGTGGACCGCGTCCGTGGCGTGCACCCCGAAGCGGGTGGCGAGTACCCGGTCGTACGGGGTGGGAGTGCCGCCCCGCTGCACGTGCCCGAGAACCGTTGTCCGTACTTCCTTGCCGATGCGGCGCTCGATCTCGGCGCCGAGCTGCTGCGCGACACCGGTGAATCGTTTGTGCCCGAACTCGTCGATGCCGCCTTCGCGCAGCGTCATCGACTCGGGGGTGGGTGCCGCACCCTCGGCGACGACACAGATGAAGTGGGAGTCGCCCCGCTGGAACCGCTTCTTCACCATGTCGCACACCTCAGCGACGTCGAACGGCACCTCGGGAACGAGGGTGAGGTGAGCGCCCGTCGCCAGACCCGAGTGCAGCGCGATCCAGCCGGCGTGTCTGCCCATCACCTCCACCAGCATGACCCGTTGGTGCGACTCTGCCGTGGTGTGCAACCGGTCGATCGCATCCGTCGCGATGGACAGCGCGGTGTCGAAGCCGAACGTCACGTCGGTGCAGTCGATGTCGTTGTCGATGGTCTTCGGAACCCCGATGACCGGGACACCGCTTTCTGCCAACCATCCTGCGGCAGTGAGCGTTCCCTCACCTCCGATCGGAATGAGGGCGTCGATCCCGTTGTCGTCGAGGGTCTGCCGGATCTGGTCCAGTCCGGCTTTCAATTTGTCCGGGTTCACCCGGGCCGTTCCGAGGATCGTGCCGCCGCGGGTGAGGATGCGGTCGATCCGGTCGTCGTTGGACAACGGAACCTTGCGATCCTCGAGCAGGCCGCGCCACCCGTCCCGGAATCCGACCACCGAGCTGCGGTACCGACCGTCGGCAGTGCGCACCACCGCCCTGATCACCGCATTGAGTCCGGGGCAGTCGCCGCCGCCGGTCAGGATCCCGATCCGCATCCAAGCACCCCTCGTTCTCCCGTTGCGGCGCCGCGCCCCGGAGGGACGGCATCTCGTGTGGTGATGGTGGTTCTCCTTATCCATCTTGCCGCTCCGGCGCCGTGAGAGCACCTCGGACCGCCGGGTTCTTTTTCAGCCCGGTGTGACGAGGCCACTCTCGTAGGCGAGTACCACGGCCTGTGCGCGGTCGCGGAGATCGAGCTTGGACAGCACCTTTCCGACGTGCGTCTTGACGGTCTGCTCGGCGACGAACAGGCGATCGGCTATCTCGGTGTTGGACATCCCGCGGGCGATGAGTTCGAGAACCTCCCGCTCGCGCGGGGTCAGCGCCGACAGCGCAGCGGGTTTACGACGGGTAGTGCTGCGGCGGCTGGTCACGTCGGCGATGAGACGCCTGGTGACGGTCGGCGCCAGAAGTGCCTCCCCATCGGCGACGACGCGGACCGCACGAACCAGTTCTTCGGCGGGCGCATCTTTGAGCATGAAACCGCTGGCTCCGATGCTGAGTGCTTCGTAGACATAGTCGTCGACGTCGAAGGTGGTGAGCATCAGCACACGCACCGGGGGGTCGAATCCGGCCGACAGGATCAGGCGCGCCGCATCGAGGCCGTTCATCTCCGGCATCCGGACATCCATGAGCACCACGTCGGGACGCAGACGTTTGACCTCGGTCACCGCCACCGCCCCGTCCGGTGCGTCGCCGATCACGCTGATGTCGGGCTGTGAGGAGAGGAGGGCGCCGAAGCCCTGACGGACCATGGCTTGATCGTCTGCGATGAACACGGTGATGGCCACGCCCGTCAGCCTAGGCTGACGCGGCCGCAAACTCGGCGTGCACCTCGAATCCACCGTTGTCGTGCATCCGGGTGGTGAGCACTCCCCCGACGGCCTGCGCACGCTCGCGCATGCCGATGATTCCGTTGCCTCCGGTGGATTCGTGCCTGGTCAGCGCGGATGCGAGACTCCGTTTCGCCGGACCGTTGACCACGGCAAGCGACACGATCGGAGATTGGTACGTGATCTTCACCTCGACCGCCGCACCCGATGCGTGCCGCGCGGTATTGGCCAGTGACTCCTGCAGGATGCGATACATCACCAATCCGACCGACTCGGACACGAGTGTCTGATCACCGGACACAGTCCAGGTGACCGGAATCCCGGCCCGCCGACTGCCCTCGAGCAACTCTCCGATCTGGTCCACCCCCGGCTGCGGGGCGTGCTCGGCGAGCTGGCCGTCGCTCCGCAAGACGCCGAGCAGTCCGCGCACCTCGTTCAGTGCGGCGCGCCCGGCGGCGCCGATCGACTCGAATTCCGCGCGGGTCTCGGCCGACACGTTCGCGATGCGGTAGGGAGCGCTCTGCGCCTGCACGACGACCATCGACATGTGATGTGCGACAACGTCATGCAGGTCGCGGGCGATGCGCGCCTTCTCCTCGAGAATCGTGCGACGGGTGCGTTCGAGCTCGCTCAACTCCTCCTGCCGGGCGAGTTGCCTGCGGGAGAGCACGAGCCAGCGGATCAGCAGGCCGAAGACGACGATCGCCGTGAGCCCGACGGCCCAGCCGCGGCCGTTGGTGCCGGGAGTGTCGGCGAGGAAGAGGAGCACCGTCGAGATCCACGCGACACCGACCACGGGAATCGCCGCCCGCATACTCACAGCCGCCAGGAGTGCGAGGATCACCAGGATATGGACTACCTGCCAGGGATAGTCGTAACCCTCCTGCAGTCCGAAGACTCGCGGAATGACCAGAGCCGACACTGCAGAGACAGCCCACCCGAGTGCAGGGTTGGCGCGGATCAGAACGAAGGGGAACGCTGCGAGCGCCGCAACGAACGGCTGAATCGGTGGGCTGACCTGGTGCGTCAATTGCAGTGTCGGCCACGCGACAGCGAAAAGAATCGCTGTGACCGAGACAATTGCCACGTTGAGCCACTGACCTCGAGCAACGCTCCGGATTCGCGTCTTCTTGTCCACACGTCGAGCGTAGGAGCTGCCTTCGCAGCGCGTCCTCACTCCGCGGGCCGAGGTACTTCTAGTACCGAGGTATGAGATTTCAGCCGACTGGTCCTCCGAAGCCAGGAATCGAACCGGACTCCGGTGTGATGTGGCTGCGTAACGCTTGTTCATACCGTCGTCCTCATGCGAACGACGGGGACACGGAGAACTACGTGGGCAGCGGTGGCCTGTGCCGCAACGGCACTTCTGACCACAACCGGGTTTTCCGGCACCGGGACCGCGGGCACACCCCGGGCGGAGAACACCGCCGCATCGGACGCGGTACGCACGCTCACCTCCGCCGAGGAGTTCGGCGAAGCGTCCATCCCCGAGGACTTCGAATCCGTCATGGGGTACACACCCCAGCGCGTCGAGGGAATGCTCGCCGACCCGGACGGCGACTGCTCGTCCCCGGTTCCGCTGCCGGTCGAATTCGTTGCGTCGTGCAAGGCCCACGACCTCGGATACGACCTCCTCCGTTACGCCTCCCGGTCCGGGAACGACCTCGAGCCGTGGGCCCGACAGAGCCTGGACGCACAGCTCGATCGACGCATGCACGCGGCCTGTGACACGCGCGTCGACGAACGGGCCCGCGCATCCTGCTCCGTCATGGCGAACATCGCGGCCACTGCCGTCACGGGAAACAGCTGGCGCCAGGGATATTCCGCGCCCGTCGCGGAGTCCGGAGTCAAGTACGGGCTCGCAGGCGGTCTCGGTGTGACGCTTCTCGCGGGCGCCGTCTGGTCCCTCCGCCGCCGTCCGGAACCCGAGGGAGCCGTCGCATGAGCACGACCATCGTTTTGAGCACCCGACCTCCCGGGGACTACGGCAGCCCGGTACCGGCATCTGCGCTGCGCCGGGCCCTCGCCACGACGATTCCGGTGTCGGCACTTCCTCGGGCGTCCTCCACGATCGTCGTCACTCTCTGCGTACTCGCCTCTCTCACACCGTCATTGCTCCCTCGAAGCGCCCTGACGCAGGCCCTGTTCACCGGGGTCCTCGCTGCGACGGGGCTCGGGATGCTCGTCCTCGCTCGTCGGCTGCGACAGGTGCTCACCCGCTCCTCCGGCTCCCGGGTACCACGGGAATCCGTTCGACTCCTCGCCTTGCTCGGCGCGATGGTCACCACCACCTGGGCGATGGTCGCGGCCGATCACTGGCAGGACTCCCTCCGACAGGTGATGGGGATGAGCAGCGTCGGCCCGGGCCACTGGATGCAGGTGCTCCTCGGAGCCGTAACGACCTTCGTGGTCGTGGTCGTCGCCGGTGCGACCGTCTCCTCGGTGGCCCACCGTCTCGGCTGGATCGGCAGTGCTACGACGGCCGTCGTTCTCGCGACCGGTCTGCAACTGGTCGCCGGGCCCGCGGTATGGGAGATGATGTCGCGTTCCTACAGCGATTCCAATGACGTGGTCGACGTCTCGCTGCAGCGTCCAATGTCCGCCGCACGAGCGGGGAGCTCCGAGTCCGTCGTCAGCTGGGAGTCGCTCGGGCGGCAGGGACGTCGCTTCGTGGCGGCCGGTGAACAGTCCGGGAGTATCCGCACCTACGTCGGGATGAACTCGGCACCGGACGTGAAGTCCCGTGCGGCGCTGGCAGTCTCGGAACTCGAGAGGGCCGGTGGATTCGCCCGCTCGGCCATCGTCGTCACCGTCCCCACCGGCTCCGGCTGGATCGACGAGAACGCGGCGGAAGGATTCGAGGACCGCTTCGACGACGACGTCGCGATAGTCGGGCTCCAATATTCCTACGCACCGAGTTGGATCACCTTCGTCTTCGGCCGTTCGGCGGCCGACGAATCGGCGGCAGCCTTGTTCGATGCGGTCGCCGATCGCATCACGGCACTACCCGATGCGATCCGTCCCGCTCTCTACGTCTACGGTCAGAGCCTCGGATCCGTCGGCGGGAGCGCGCAATTCGCCGACGCGGCAGATCTCGGTCGGCGAGCATGCGGGGCGCTGTGGGCCGGACCGCCCGCCGGGTCCGTGATGACCGACGGCGCAACGGTTCTGGCCAACACGTCCGATCCCGTCGTGTGGTGGTCACCCGACCTGATCCTGCGCCGGCCCGATCTGTCACGGGCCGTGGCCGATGCTCCTGTCCCACAGTGGATTCCCGGCCTGACGTTCCTCCAGGCGAGCGTCGACCTGCTGTCGGCGCTGAATTTCCCCGCCGGGCATGGGCATCGCTACGGGAAGGAACAGGGCACCACCCTACCCGACTGCGACCTCACTCGGTGATTCGAGGGGACCACGAGCAGCTTCGAACGCCGCACCCACCCGGTAGAGCCGCTCGTCGGCCAGCGCCGGCGCCATGATCTGCAACCCGACCGGGAGACCGTCGTCCGCCGACAGCCCGGACGGAACGGACATGGCGCAGTGGCCCGCGAGATTGGTAGGCAGGGTGCACAGGTCCGACAGATACATCGCGAGTGGATCGCCGACCTTCTCCCCCAGCTTCCAGGCCGTGAACGGACTGGTGGGCGACACGAGGACATCGACCTTCTCATAGGCCCTGTCGAAGTCGCGGGAGATGAGAGTCCGGACCTTGAGCGCCTGGCCGTAGTACGCGTCGTAGTACCCCGCCGAGAGTGCGTAGGTACCGATCATGATGCGACGCTTGACCTCCGGGCCGAAGCCCGCGGCACGGGTAGCTGCCATCACCTGATCCGCGCTCATGTCACCCTCGTCGATCCGCAGTCCGTAACGCATGGCATCGAACCGGGCGAGATTGGAGGACACCTCACTCGGGAGGATCAGGTAGTACGCCGCGAGCGCGTATTCGAAGTTGGGACACGACACTTCGACGACCTCGGCACCCAGTTCGGTGAGCTGTGCCACGGCAGCGTCGAACGAGGACAGGACGCCGGGCTGGTAGCTGTCGGAGTGCAGTTCCTTGACTACGCCGACCTTCACACCCCGCAGGTTGCCGCCCGCGCCCTCCCGCGCCGCGGCGACCACCGGGCGGACCGGCGCATCGATGGAGGTGGAGTCGCGCGGATCGTGCCCGGCGATCACCTCGTGCAGCAGGGCGGTGTCGAGAACTGTGCGACCACAGGGCCCACCCTGGTCCAGCGACGACGCACAGGCGACCAGGCCGAAACGGGACACCGTGCCGTAGGTCGGCTTGGTGCCCACCGTCGCGGTGAGGGCGGCGGGCTGACGGATCGATCCACCGGTGTCGGTACCGATCGCGAGCGGAGCCTGCCGGGATGCGAGCGCCGCGGCGCTGCCGCCACCCGAGCCACCCGGGACGCGTGTTGTGTCCCACGGGTTGCGGGTGGGGCCGTACGCGGAGTTCTCGGTGGACGAGCCCATGGCGAACTCGTCGAGGTTGGTCTTGCCGAGGATCGGGATTCCGGCGGCGCGGAGCTTGCTCGTGAGAGTCGCGTCGTAGGGGGCCACCCAGTTCTCGAGGACCTTCGAGGCACACGTGGTGGGCATGTCGGTGGTCGTGAAGATGTCTTTGAGCGCCAACGGAACTCCCGCCAACGGCGAAACAGGAGCCTCACCGGCCGTGAGTGCGCCGTCCACCTCCTTCGCCGAAACGAGGGCCTGCTCCCCCGCAACGTGCAGGAAGGCTCCGAGTCCGCCGTCGACCTCCGCGATGCGGTCGAGATGTGCCTGGGTGACCTCGACGGACGACACCTCACGGCTGTGAATCTTCGACGCCAGTTCTGCCGCGTCGAGTGTGGTCAGTTCGGCGCTCATTCGCCCTCTCCGAGAATCTGCGGGACGGCGAAGCGATCCTGTTCGACAGCGGGCGCGCCGGACAGCGCCTGCTCCGGGGTGAGCCCGGGAACGATCACATCCGGACGGGTCACGTTGGTGACCGCGTTCGGGTTCGCCATCGGCTGGACGTCTTCTGCGGGAACCTCGGTGACCACCTTCACGTGGCTGAGAATCGAGTCCAGCTGACCCGCGAACTCGTCGAGTTCGGCGTCGGTCAGGGCGAGTCGAGACAGCCGCGCGAGGTGCGCGACCTCGTCACGGGAGATGGCAGGCACCGCGGGGCCCCTTTCAGGTCGGACGTACACAATGTCCTTCCCAGCCTAGAGCGTGGCCGGATCAGCCGTGCAGCCAGCGCCGCTTCCCGACGGTCGGGAAGGGTGGGGAACCACGAAGACCACGACCGGTGTGGTGGTGACGGGCCCAGGTTTCGAGTCGACATGTTTCGCGAATGAGGCGATTCGGTATCGGGGGTGTCAACTAATCGAGCGCGACCAGCAACTCCCGCGCAGCCGGTCCCCGAAGGCGGAGGGGGGACCGCATACTCGGAACCGAAAGTGCAAGGATGGTCGTGACGGGGGTCGCAGGTAGCACTCCCGCGTTTATCTCGTGGTGAAAGGGACGCACGTGTCGTATCTGCTTCGCGTCCAGCTCCCCGACCGACCAGGTAGCCTCGGCTCGCTCGCCGTCGCCCTCGGTTCGGTGGGCGCTGACATTCTGTCGCTCGACGTTGTGGAGCGGGGTGCAGGATTCGCCATCGACGACCTCGTGGTCGATGTCGAGCCGGGGTCCCTCCCCGACACCCTGATCACCGCCGCCGAGGCCCTCCCCGACGTCACCATCGATTCCATTCGTCCCTACGCCGGAATACTCGACACCCACCGCGAACTCGAGTTGATCGATCAGGTGGCCACCGCGGCGGACGACCGTCTGCAGGTCCTGGTCGACGGCGCTCCGCGGGTGCTGCGCGTCGGCTGGTCCGTGGTCGCGGACCTGGGACCGCGGGGCGCTTACCGCGTGGTCGGCAGTTCCGGAGCTCCGGAAACCCATGCCACGGACATCCCGTGGATGCCCCTCGAGAAGCCGACGGCGCTGGACGGTGAGGGTGACTGGGTACCGCGGGTGTGGCGCGATATGAACACCACCCTGGCCGCGGCCCCACTCGGCGCCACCGGCCGCGTGCTGATGCTGGGCCGGCCCGGGGGTCCGGAGTTCCGCCCTTCGGAAGTCGCGCGGCTGGGATATCTGGCCGGCATCATCGCAACCGTGCTGGGCTGAGGGCCTGACCCGCGGCCTGCCTCACACCAGTTCGCGGACCAGGACGGTCAACTCCACGCCGGGTACCGGATGCCAATTCCGTTCGGCCACAGGAACAAATCCGTTGCGGTCGTAGATGCGCCGGGCAGCTTCCATCGACGGCTGCGTCGACATCACAACGGCGCGGTCGCCCCGGTCGTAGGCGGTGTCCAGTACGTGCCGCACCAACGCCGAACCGACGCCGGAGCCGCGCGCGTCCGGCGACACCGCGAGCATGCGGAACTCGAGTTCGCCCGGCTGTGCCACATCCGCGTAGGGCGACGTCGGATCCGCGATCGTGACGGAGCCGACGACCCGGCCGTCGATGACGGCAACCCGGACATCCGCCTTCTCCACACGTCCGGCCGTATCGCGCAGGCGTTCGGTGTACGGATCGTGCGCTTCGACGAATCCGCCGCCGACGTACGCGATCACCGTCAGGTCGCCGACGACCTCGTACTCGTCCGGGGTCACATCCCGTATTTCGATCATGTCCAGAACTATGGCAGTACACCTCACGGTGCCCAAAAAACGGGAGTGAGGAACCGGTCACATCTCCGAATCGGCCACAGCCTCCGGCCCACCTTCGAGCAGTCGCCGGAATCCGTCCTCGTCGAGAACAGCAACACCGAGTTCGACGGCCTTGTCATGCTTCGAGCCCGGTGATTCCCCGACCACCACATAGGCCGTCTTCTTCGACACCGAACCCGCGGCCTTGCCGCCTCGGACGAGGATGGCTTCCTTGGCCTGATCACGCGAGAACGTCTCGAGTGATCCGGTCACCACGATCGACAAGCCTTCGAGGTTGCGCGGGATCGATTCGTCACGTTCATCTTCCATGCGCACCCCGGCCGCCGCCCACTTCTCGACGATCTGCAGATGCCAGTCGACTCCGAACCATTCCGCGACCGCGGCGGCGATGGTGCCGCCCACGCCGTCCACTGCCGCCAACTCCTCGACAGAACTCTGGCGGATCCGATCGAGCGAACCGAACTCGCCGGCAAGCGCACGGGCAGCCGTGGGTCCCACATGACGAATCGACAACGCCACGAGCACCCGCCACAGCGGTTTGTCCTTCGCGGAGTCGAGGTTGTCGAGGAGCCGCCGGCCGTTGGCGGAGAGAGCCCCCGCCTTGGTTCGGAAAATCGACGTCTTCAGGAGATCGTCCTCCGTGATCGAGAACAGGTCACCCTCGTCCTCGATCGCCCCGGCCTCGAGCAGCCCCGTCGCGGCCTCGTAACCGAGCACCTCGATGTCGAACGCGCCGCGGCCCGCGACGTGGAAGACCCGCTCGCGGAGCTGCGCGGGACAGTAGCGCTGATTGGGGCAGCGGATGTCGGCATCCCCCTCCTTGGCCGGGGCCAGGAGGGTGCCGCACTCGGGGCAGTGCGTCGGCATGACGAACTCGTGCTCGTCGCCAGTACGCACGTCGACGACGGGGCCCAGAACCTCTGGGATGACGTCACCAGCCTTGCGGATTACCACGGTGTCACCGATCAGGACACCCTTGCGCTTGACCTCGGAGCCGTTGTGCAGGGTGGCGAGAGACACGGTGGAACCGGCGACGGTGACCGGTTCCATGTAGGCGAAAGGTGTAACCCGTCCCGTCCGCCCCACATTGACCCGGATGTCGAGGAGCTTGGTGGTGGCTTCCTCGGGCGGGTATTTGTACGCGATCGCCCACCGCGGGGCTCGCGAGGTGGAACCGAGCCGGCGTTGCAGCAACATCTCGTCGACCTTCACCACCAGTCCGTCGATTTCGTGCTCGACGTCGTGCCGGTGTTCACCCCAGTACTGGACCTTCGCCACCACCGCGTCGGCGCCCACGACACGGGAGGTGTGTGAGGAGACGGGCAGACCCCACGCGGCCAGCGCCGTGTAGGCGTCGTACTGCGAGACGGGCTCGAACCCTTCGATCCGGCCGAAACCGTGACAGATCATTCCGAGACGGCGCCGGGCAGTGACCGCGGGATTCTTCTGCCGCAGCGAGCCGGCTGCGGAGTTGCGGGGATTCGCGAAGGGCGCCTTGCCTTCGTCGACGAGCGCGGCGTTGAGAGCCGCGAAATCCTCGAGCCGGAAGAACACCTCGCCGCGCACCTCGAGCAAGGCGGGAACCGGGTATTCGTCTGTGCCGGTGAGTCTTTCCGGAATGTCGTCGATCGTGCGTGCGTTGAGTGTGACGTCCTCGCCCGTGCGCCCGTCACCGCGAGTGGCTGCGCGCACGAGTCGGCCGTTCTCGTACACGAGGTTGAGTGCGACGCCGTCGATCTTCACCTCGCAGAGGTAGGGCAGATCGGCGCCCGCCTCCTGTTCCACCCGGCTGATCCAGGTGCGCAACTCGTCTGTGGCGAACACGTTGTCGAGACTGAGCATGCGCTCGAGGTGGTCGACGGAGGTGAAATCCGTCGCGAAGCCGCCGCCGACGAGCTGGGTCGGCGAGTCGGGGGTGCGCAGGTCCGGGTATTGGTTCTCGAGGTCGTTCAACTGTCCGAGCAGCGCATCGAACTCACCGTCGGAAATGACGGGCGCGTCGCGGACGTAGTAGCGGAACTGATGCTGCCGCACTTCCTCGGCCAGTTCGTTCCACCGCTCCCGTACGTCGCCGGGGGCCGGTGTCGGGGCTTCGGTCGATTCAGTCACGTCCGAAGATTAACCGGTCGGGCCGACAGCCAACCCGCGAGTCACAGTGATTCGGGGTCGTCGGTGAACGCACTACTCACTTCAGTGCTCAGACGCAGGGCCTCACGACTCCACTGCTCGTCTGCTCCGGCGAGCCCACATGCCGGCGTGACCGCCACCTGGGTGCGCAGTGTCGTGCGGGGAAAACCGAGTCGGTCGATCAGCGTCACGGCCGGTGCGGCGAGGTCACGCCACGTGGTGGGGATCGACGGCGCCATGCTGGGGATCAATCCGAGAGCCAGCTCCTTCCCGGCGTCGAGCAGTTCCCCGATCCCGTCCAGATCGGCTGCTGTCAGCTGCGCCACGTCCAGGCCGACCGCTCGTGCCGTACTGCGCCGCAGCAGGTCGGTGGGTATCCCCGCGGCGCAGCAGTGCACCATCGTGACACCACCGGAGCCGGTGAGAGCCGCCTCGAGCACCGCGAGGGCCTCCGGCTCGGGCAGCGCGCGAACCGTCTCGAGACGGGTCCGGCCGGACAACGTGCCAGCCAGCACCGCAGGCAACCGCGGTTCGTCGAACTGGATCAGGACCTGCGCACCGAGACGTCGGGTCACCTCGGCGGCATGCCGGGCCACACCCTCGCCCAGCGACTCGGCGAAGTCCCGCACCGCACCCGGATCGGTGAGGACGCGGCGGCCCGTGCCGAACTCCACTTCCGCGGCCAAGGTGAGCGGTCCGACCGCCTGCACTTTCACCACATGGTCGGCGCCGACCAGACCGGCAGCCTCCCAGGCTTCTTCGAGCGCGTCGAGGTCCTGGTTCAGCAGGTCGGTAGCACGCTTGGCCACCGAACCTCTCCGCGAGACCACCCGGTACGCCGTCGTGGATACGTCCAGCTGCAGATCGACGAGAAGTGCGCTCGCACGGCCGATCAAGTCTGCTCCCAGCCCCCGCGCCGGCAACTCCACCAGGTGGGGAAGCCTGCCCAGTTCACCGAGAACGATCGTGGCGGCTTCGCGTGCATCGGTTCCGGGCCACGAGCCGACGCCGGTGACGGCACCGGCCAGCGAAACAGTGTGTGTCACTGCGCGGTCGGACGGGAGTCGGTACCCGAGATCGTTCCACTGCCGAGCACGATGTCGCCCGCCGGATCCGTTCGGTAGAGGACCACTGCCTGACCCTTGGCCACACCGGTGAGGGGTTCGCGCAGCGAAATGGCGATGCCGCCGTCAACTGCCTCGGCCACGGCCTCGGCCAGGCCGCCGTGCGCGCGTACCTGAACCGTGCACTCGATCGGCGCGTCCGGCACCCGGCCCGACGTCCAGACGGCTCGCTCGGCGCTGATCGCGTGCACCTCGAGGTTGCGAGCAGAACCCACCCGGACGGTGCCCGTCTCCGGCTCGATCGCCGTGACGTACCGCGGCTGTCCGTCCGCTGCGGGACCCTGGACGCCGAGCCCCTTGCGCTGGCCGATGGTAAAGCCATGTACGCCTTCATGTTCCGCGAGAACTTCACCCGAGTCGGCGTCGACCACACTTCCCGGGCGCACACCGATCCGCGCGCCGAGGAACGCCCTGGTGTCGCCGGAGGGGATGAAGCAGATGTCGTGGCTGTCGGGCTTGTTCGCCACGGCCAGACCCCGCTCGGCCGCCTCCGCCCGGATCTTCTCTTTCGGGGTGTCACCTACCGGGAACATCGCCCGGGACAACTGCTCGGCGGTGAGCACACCGAGAACGTAGGACTGGTCCTTGTCGGCATCGACAGCGCGCCGGAGCACCCCGTCGTGAAGCTGCGCATAGTGACCCGTGGCCACTGCGTCGAACCCGAGTGCGATGGCGCGATCCGCCAGCGCCGCGAACTTGATCTTCTCGTTGCAGCGCAGGCAGGGGTTGGGTGTCTCACCGGCGGCGTAGGACGCCACGAAGTCGTCGATCACGTCTTCCTTGAAGCGATCGGCGAAATCCCAGACGTAGAAAGGGATTCCGAGAACGTCCGCCGCACGCCTGGCATCACCGGCGTCCTCTTTGGAGCAGCACCCCCGCGATCCGGTCCGCAAGGTTCCCGGATCGGCGGACAACGCCAGGTGCACACCGACCACGTCATGCCCTGCAGCCACAGCCCGGGCCGCAGCGACGGCGGAGTCGACTCCGCCACTCATGGCCGCCAGTACTCGCATCAACGATTCCCTCCACGCGCTCCGACACCGGCGAGCCCCGCGGCGCGGGCTCGCTCCACTACTTGCGGCAGCGCCGCGATCAACGCTTCCACGTCTCCCGCCGTCGACGTGTGCCCCAACGAGAACCGCAGCGAACCCCGCGCGGTGGCCGGGTCCACACCCATCGCCGTCAGGACGTGACTCGGGCGAGCCACGCCCGCCGTACACGCCGAACCGGTGGAGCACTCGATTCCCGCTGCGTCGAGCAACATCAGCAGGGAATCACCCTCACAGCCGGGGAAAGTGAAATGGGCGTTGCCGGGCAGGCGTGCAGCACCGACCGGCCCGTTCGACACGGCGTCGGGAAGAATTTCCTGCACTCGGGTGATCAGCTGGTCCCGCAGGACGGTCAACTCCTCGGCGCGCGCGTCGAGGTTCGCGGTGGCGTGCCGCAATGCCGCTGCCATCCCGACGACACCGGCCGTGTCCGGGGTACCCGAACGCACGTCGCGCTCGTGACCGCCGCCATGCAGTAACGGAACGCATGCCACCTGCCGTCCGAGCAGCAGTGCACCGACTCCCTGCGGGCCGCCCACCTTGTGCGCGGCGATACTGAGCGCGGAGAGACCGCTCGCGGTGAAATCGACCGGCAGATGGGTGACGGCCTGGACCGCGTCGCTGTGCATGGGAATTTCGAACTCCGCCGCGACCGCTGCCAGTTCGGCGATCGGCATGATCGTGCCGACCTCGTTGTTGGCCCACATAATCGTGACCAGTGCGGTTTCGTCGGCATGGCGGGCCAATTCGTCGCGCAGCACGTGCGGGGACACCCGACCGCGCTCGTCGACCGGAAGCCACGAAACCTGGGCGCCTTCGTGCTGCTCGAGCCACTCCACCGCGTCGAGGACGGCATGATGCTCGACGGAACTCGTGATGATCCGCACCCGGGCGGGATCGGCGTCGCGGCGGGCCCAGAAGATGCCTTTGACCGCCAGGTTGTCACTTTCTGTTCCGCCGGAGGTGAAGATCACCTCGGACGGACGGGCCCCGAGGTCGGCCGCGATCGATTCGCGCGCCTCCTCGATACGCCGACGGGCGGCACGCCCCGAGCCGTGCAGCGAGGACGCATTGCCCACGGTCGAGAAGACGTCGGTCATCGCCTGGACGGCCGCGGGCACCATGGGAGTGGTAGCTGCGTGGTCCAGGTAGACAGGGCTGTCGGCACTGCGGGCAGAGGTCATGACCCGACCAGGATAACTCAGGCGATCAGGCGCTCTTCCGTCTCGATCCGGGTATCGGCCCGCTGGGCGGGCTCCCGCGTCGGATCGAGGATGTCGTGCGCTGCGAGATCGATGGGCTCGGAACCCCGCACGGCGCGCTCACAGCGGGCGGCAAGATCTCGGCGCGACTCTCCCGGGTACTCGATCGGCGCCAGCCGGACTTCGGCGACGACGCCTTTGTGCCGAATGATTCGCCGAATCGACCCGCCGATGGTCTCCTCACCCACGAAGCACGGCCCGGTGGTCAATTCTCCCCCGCGCATCGTGTACCGCAGGGACACCGGCTGCACCGGGCACTCCGCGTCGATCGCCGCCTGGAACAGCGCCGGGCGGAAACCTCCGTACGCGCGCCCGCACCACGTCGTCCCCTCCGGGAAGGCGGCCACCCTTTCGCCGTCCCGCAGTCGTGTCGCTGTTGCGGCCACGGTGCCCGGCAGCGCCCGCAGGTCGTGCCGGTCGATCGGGACGATCCGCATCCGCCGCGCGAGCGACCCCAGGATCGGCCAGTCGAGAAGGTCTCCCCGCGCAACGAAGCTCGCCGGGTGAAGAGCACTGAGAACCAGGACGTCGGTCCAGGAGACGTGACCCGCCACCACCAGGATGCCACCCTCGTGCCGCCGCTTCCCGCGGTGATCGACCACCTCGAGCCGCAGGCCCACACACCGCAGCAGCATTGCCGCGTACCGGCGTTGAAGACCGGTCCGCCAGTTCTGTGGCATCACGCACCCGGCCGTCAGCAGCGGCGCGGTCACCAGGGCGGAGGCTACGAGGAACCAACGGATCGCGACGACAAGAGCCGAGACTCCCGGCGCCTCCGGGGGCAGGCATCCGCTGCCGCACGGACTCGACGGCATCCAGGCGTGGACGGGAACCGGCGTCTCGCTCGAGGTGGTGCTCATGCCTGGGTCCCGGTTTCGAGGTACGCCGATGCCGAACGCAGCCGTTCGAGGTAACGCTCGTTCGCGTGATGCAGTCCCTGCAGCGCGACGAAGTCGGCGACACCGAATTCCGGGTCGTGCGCCGGCTCCCCGCACACCTTCGCGCCCAGACGGAGGTACCGACTTATGTTCGTGAGAGCGGCACGTGGTCGGGTTAGCTGCCCGTAATGTGCCGTAGCAGACCGGAAGGGTTGACTCCTGAGGTTCCTGTCACCCCCATCCAGCGGGGTTGACTTTGCGGGGGTTTGTCGCCCCTTCCGGTCTGCGTTCGCGGAGTGACTGGAGAGAGGCGTGACCCCAAGCTGCTGTGAGAGGTACTTGAAGTCGGATTGTCCTCCGCGGATCCCCATCCCAGCAGAGAAGGGAACCGTCCTCCATGATCGTCATCGGCATCGATCCCCACAAGTCCACCCACACCGCCACCGCGGTCGACCCCGTCACCAACACCGATCTCGGCTCGATCCGCATCGACGCCACCCTCGCCGACTACAAGACGCTGATCGCCTGGGCCAAGGCCTGGCCACAGCGCCAGTGGGCAGTCGAGAATGCCGAGGGGCTCGGACATCACCTGGCGCAATGGCTAGTCGTCCTCGGGGAGATGGTCCTCGACGTTCCGGCCACCGCCACCGCCCGGGTCCGGCAACTCTCCCGCGGCGGCCGGCGCAAGAACGACCGCATCGACGCCGCCGCGGCCGCGTGTGTGGCCGCCCTGCAGGGCGACGCCCGACCGGTCGTCCCCGAAGGCCCGACCGACGTCCTGGCCTTGCTCGACGAACGTCGAACAAACTTGTGCAACAATCGCACTCGCATCGCCAATCAGCTGCACGCGTTGTTACGACAGTTGCTGGCCGGCGGGGCGCCAACCTCCTTGACTGCCGCCTCGGCCACGGCACTGCTGCGGGGCTTCCGTGCCCGCAGCGAGGTGGACCGAACCCGCGTCGGGCTGTGTCGCGACCTGATCGCCGACCTCCGGCGCCTCGACGACCGGCTCGCGGTGAACGAGAAACAGATGACCCAGGCTCTCGACGAGCACGGCACCCGTCTGCGGGAGGTCGACGGGATCGGTCCGGTGACCGCCGCCCGCTTGATCGGCCGAACCGGGCGCGTCAGCCGGTTCCCGACCGCCGCGGCCTTCGCAAACTACAACGGCTCGGCACCGGTGCAGATCGCCAGCGCCGACACTGATCGCCACCGCCTGTCCCGGTACGGAGACCGGCAACTCAACAGTGCGCTCTACACGATCGCGATGGTCCAGATCCGGATGCCTGCCAGCACCGGCCGCGGCTACTACGACAAGAAGATCGCAGAGGGCAAGAGTGGCCGCGCAGCGAACCGCAGCCTCAAGCAGCACCTGTCCGATCACGTCTGGCGCATCATGCTCGCCGACGAAAAACGCAGCCACCGACAACGCGAGGAAGAATCCGAAAGGGCTGCTTGACAAATAGAGAGGCACCCCCGCAGCAACGGGGGCAGCGAAGGCCGGGCAGGTGGCTCGATCTCGTCGAGGGATCGGCCGGCCACGCGGACCGGGTTGCGGGGAACGACCCGGGCCGCAGGGTCGTTGCCGTGCTTGCTCAGGAGCAGATCTCGCACGCCGCGCACGTTGGAGCCGGCCGGGACATCGGGATGCTCCTGCATGGGCACGGACACGCAGCCCATCACCCAGTCGTAGCCGGTCAGCTGCAGGTAGTGGAGAATTCCGGACCACATCAGGCTCAGTACCGAGCCGGAACGGTGGTCGGGGTCGACGCACGCCCTGCCCATCTCCACGATCCGATTGCCTCGCGGGTCCAGGGCCGAGATGTCGAACTCGGTGGCCGTGTAATAGCCACCGGCCTGCGCGGCGGCATCCGGCGGAAGCATGCGGTAGCAGCCGACGAATTCGCCAGTGGCCTCGTGGCGGACGAGTAGATGGTCACAGAATTCGTCGAATCGGTCGGCCTCGAGCCCAGTGGTGGTGGCGGGAACCGAGAAACCCGGCTCCGCGGCGAACACGCGGTAACGCAGCCGCTGGGCCGCCACCCGATGCTCGCGGTCGGAGGAGACTACGAGGGAGTACCGGGGTGGAACTACAACGGTATCGGCGGTGTCACTCGCTGCGCGAAGAACAGACGAAGTTGTCATGGCGCAGGTTTACCGAGCAGGGGCGGCGGCGGGGCATCGACTAGGTGTCGTGTCGATGCAGCCGGGGTGAACGGTATAGATACGACAGCGGCCCCGCTCCCTCGAGGGGAACGGGGCCGCCGACAAGGCGATTTCTAGCCCTTGTGGGTCTTGACAGCCTCGGTGAGCTGCGGAGCCACGTTGAACAGGTCGCCGACGATGCCGAAGTCGGCGATCTCGAAGATCGGCGCTTCCTCGTCCTTGTTCACGGCGACGATGGTCTTCGAGGTCTGCATACCTGCGCGGTGCTGGATGGCACCGGAGATGCCGAGCGCGATGTACAGCTGCGGGGAGACCGTCTTGCCGGTCTGACCGACCTGGAACTGGCCCGGGTAGTAGCCGGAGTCCACAGCGGCACGCGAGGCGCCCACCGCGGCGCCGAGCGAATCGGCGAGCTCCTCGACGACGGAGAACTTGTCCGCGCTGCCGACGCCACGGCCACCGGAGACGACGACGGTCGCCTCGGTGAGCTCGGGCCGGTCGCCGCCAACGATCGGATCACGCGAGGTGATCTTGACGACGCCCTCGTCCTGCGCGGGAACCTCGACCTCGACCTTTTCGCCCGCGCCTGCCTCCGGCTTCGCCTCGATGGCACCCGGACGCACCGAGATGACCGGGACGTCACCGTTGGCCTTCGCTTCGACGGTGAACGCGCCACCGAAGATGGAGTGCACAGCGCTGCCGTCGGACTTCACGTCGACGACGTCGCAGAGCAGGCCGGATCCGATGCGGGCGGCGAGACGTCCGGAGACCTCTTTGCCTTCGATGCTCGCGGCGGTGATGACCGCGGCCGGGGCAGCGGACTCGACGAGCGACGCGAGGACGTCGACCTTCGGGGTCACCAGATAGCCCTCGATGTCATCCGACTCGGCGACATAGATCTTGGCTGCGCCCGCAGCCGCGAGTGCGTCGGCGAGCTTGTCCGCGGTACCGGCGGGACCGGTGACCACTGCGGCCGGCTCACCGAGCGCGCGAGCGGCCGTGATCAGTTCGGTGCTGACCTTCTTCAGTGCACCCTCTGCGTGCTCGACGAGCACCAGTACTTCTGCCATGTCTAACTCTCCCTGTATATGTCTGCTGGTCTGTGGAGGGCGCGGATCAGATGATCTTCTGGCCGACGAGGTATGCGGCGATCTTGCTGCCGCCGTCGCCCTCGTCGACGATGCGCTCACCAGCGGTACGCGGGGGCTTGGGCGTCGAGGCGGTGACGGTGGTGCCCGCGTTCGCGACACCGACGGTCTCCGGGTCCACCCCGAGGTCGGCCAGGGTGTAGGTGATGACTTCCTTCTTCTTCGCGGCCATGATGCCCTTGAAGGAGGGGAAACGGGGCTCGTTGATCTTCTCGGTGACGCTCACGATGGCAGGCAGGTTCGCCTCGAGGCCGAACACACCCTCGTCGGTCTCCCGCTCACCGGTCGCGACACCGTCGGCAACCGTGAGCTTGCGCAGCTGCGTGAGCTGCGGGATGCCCAGGTACTCGGCGATGATCGCGGGAATCGCGCCCATCCGGCCGTCGGTGGCCTCGTTGCCGGCGATGATCAGGTCGGCGGGCTCGTCGTTCTCGAACGTGATCTGTCCGAGAGCGGCCGCAAGCGTCCACGCCGTCTGGATCGCGTCGGAACCGTGGAGTGCGGGGTCATTGATGTGCACAGCCTTGTCGGCACCCATGGACAGGGCCTTGCGGATGGCGTCGGTGGCGCGGTCCGGACCTGCGGACAACACGGTCACCTCGCCGCCCTGCGCTTCCTTGATGAGAAGCGCCTCTTCGACGGCCCGCTCGTTGATCTCGTCGAGCACGGCGTCGGCGGCCTCGCGGTCAAGCGTGTAGTCACCGTCGGTCAGCTTGCGCTCGGACCATGTGTCGGGGACCTGCTTGATCAAAACAACGATGTTCGTCATGGGTCTTCGTCGACCTCCTGTGTGTACTTGCCTGGTTATCGCGAGTTGCTCCGCATGAGCGGAGCTCTCGTCTTCGTATGTCCTCGCACAATTGCTCTGCGACAGATTACCTCACGCTAAGTTACCCGCTGGTAACTTGCGTGAAAGCCTCGTTCACCATAAGCCTGAACATCACTTTCGGTGCTGTGATGTGGACCACCTGGACGAGCGACCTCGTCGGTGGCACTAATCTCGCACCGGTGAGCGAATCATTTGTCGGCGACCGCGAGAACGCACCGCTGCCCGCAACCGGAGACGAGCAACTGCCCCTCACGGGCGAGCGGACCGTGCCCGGCATCCCCGAGGAGAACTACTGGTTCCGGCGTCACGAGGTGGTCTACCGCGACCTCCTGCCCCGCTGCGCCGGCCGGACCGTCCTCGAAGCAGGATCGGGAGAAGGCTACGGCGCCAACATGATTGCCGACGTGGCGAAGCGCGTCACCGGCCTCGACTACGACATTTCCGCAGTCGAACACGTTCGGGCCCGGTACCCCCGGGTCGAGATGTTGCACGGCAACTTGGCCGAGCTTCCCCTCGGCGATGCCTCGGTGGACGCCGTCGTCAATTTTCAGGTAATCGAACATCTCTGGGATCAAGCGCAGTTTCTGCGGGAGTGCTTCCGCGTGTTGACGCCGGGCGGCGAACTTCTCGTCAGCACCCCCAACCGAATTACGTTCTCGCCCGGTCGGGACACACCGCTCAACCCTTTCCACACCCGTGAACTCGACGCCACCGAGTTGACCGAGCTGCTCGAGGAAACGGGGTTCACGGTGTCGCTGATGACCGGCGTCCACCACGGTGAACGGCTGAAGGCCCTCGACGCCAAGCACGGTGGTTCGTTCATCGGCGCCCAGATCGACCGGGCCCTCGCGGGCGAACCCTGGCCACCGGAACTCACCCGTGACGTCGAGGGCATCACGGTCGACGACTTCGTCTTGCGCGAGGGCAACATCGACGACAGCCTCGACCTCGTAGCCGTCGCGGTGAAGGATCCCGTGCAGTGACCGATTCCACACGAATGGGGGGCGTGGGAAGCGGGACGCGCCCGCCCGACCACACGGAGCCGGGCATGTTCTGCCTGGTTCTGCACTCGCACCTGCCCTGGCTCGCCCATCACGGCCGCTGGCCCGTCGGAGAGGAGTGGCTGTACCAGTCGTGGGCCGCGTCGTACCTTCCCCTCACGGCCATGTTGCGGCGACTGTCCGACGAAGGCCGCTCCCACCTCCTGACTCTGGGGATCACCCCGGTCCTCGCCGCACAACTCGATGATCCGCACTGCCTGTCGGGCATGCATCACTGGCTGGGGAATTGGCAGATCCGAGCTCACGAAGCTGCCGGAATGCCCGATGCCGCACACCGCGATCTCGGCGCCCGGGAGCACCGCGCCTCCGCCGATGCCCTCACCGATTTCGAACTGCGGTGGCGGCACGGCGGCTCGCCCGTCCTACGCGATCTTCTCGATCGGGAAGCCTTCGAGCTTCTCGGCGGCCCCCTCGCGCACCCGTTCCAGCCGCTGCTCGAGCCACGACTGCGCGAATTCTCCTTGAGGGAAGGACTCGCCGACGCGAAGAACAGGTGGAACACCACACCCACGGGCATCTGGGGTCCCGAATGCGCCTACACCCCGGGCATGGAGATCGGCTACGCCGAGGCGGGGGTCACCCACTTCATGGTCGACGGTCCCGCCCTGCGCGGGGACACCTCCCTCGGCCGGCCGGTCCGAGACTCCGACGTGGTCGCGTTCGGCCGCGACCTGCAGGTCAGTTACCGGGTGTGGTCGCCGAAGTCGGGTTACCCAGGCCATGGCGCCTACCGGGACTTCCACACCTACGACCATGCCACCGGACTGAAGCCCGCCCGGGTCACCGGCCGCACGGTGGACTCGGCGGACAAGGCGCCGTACGACCCGGAACTGGCGTCCGCCGCCGTCGACCGGCACGTCGCCGACTTCGTTTCCACGGTCCGCAGGCGACTGCGCGGAGAGGCCGAGCGAATCGGGCGCCCAGCGGTCGTCGTTGCGGCCTTCGATACCGAGTTGTTCGGGCACTGGTGGCACGAAGGGCCCGAGTGGCTCGAGAAGGTGCTGCGCGCTCTCCCCGAGGCGGGAATCCGGGTCGGCACCCTCGAGGACGCCCGCACCCAGGGATACGTCGGTGCGCCGGTCCCCCTGGAGAACTCGTCGTGGGGGTCCGGCAAGGACTGGCGGGTGTGGGCGGGCGAGAAGGTGTCCGATCTGGTGGCACTCAACTCGGAGGTGGTCGCGGCCGCACTGGACACGGTCGACAAAGCCCGTAGCCTCGGTTCTGCACCCGGAAGACCCGAACTCCGCAACCGCGTCAACGATCAGATTCTGCGAGAGGCACTCATGACGGTGTCGAGCGACTGGGCATTCATGGTCAGCAAGGACTCTGCGGCGGAGTATGCGCGCGACCGGGCACACAAGCACGCGCACGCGATGCGCGAGATCGCGGCCGCGGTGGCTGCGGGCAACGACGCGTCGGCGGCGCGCCTCGCGGCCGGATGGAACGCGGCCGACGGCCTGTTCCCCGGTCTGGACGCCCGGCGCCTGCCTGCCCGTTCCGCAGCATCGGCGGTCGGCGTCTCGGGAGTGGCCTCGTGAAGATCCTCATCGTGTCGTGGGAGTACCCGCCGGTGGTCGTGGGCGGCCTCGGCCGCCACGTGCACCACCTCGCGACCGCTCTTGCCGCCGCCGGCCACGAGGTGGTGGTGCTGTCGCGGCGGCCGTCGGGAACCGATGCGTCCACGCACCCCACCGTCACCCACATCGAAGAAGGCGTACTCGTCGTCGCCGTCGCCGAGGATCCGCCGCATTTCGTGTTCGGCGAGGACATGCTGGCGTGGACACTTGCGATGGGGCATGCCATGGTGCGGGCCGGCGTCGCCCTGCACAAGCCGGGTGTCGGAGAAGGCTGGCAGCCCGACGTGGTGCATGCCCACGACTGGCTGGTGGCACATCCGGCCATCGCACTCGCCGAATTCTACGATGTGCCTTTGGTATCCACGTTGCACGCCACCGAAGCCGGCCGCCACAGCGGCTGGGTGTCGGGCCGCATCAACCGTCAGGTGCATTCGGTCGAATGGTGGCTGGCCAACGACTCCGATGCGCTGATCACCTGCTCGGCATCGATGCAGGACGAGGTGACCACCCTATACGGTCCTCAGCTCCCGCCGATCACTGTGATACGCAACGGGATCGACGTGACCACGTGGAATTTCCGTCGGCGCGCGCCGCGATCGGGTCCACCCAAACTGTTGTTCGTCGGCCGCCTCGAGTACGAGAAGGGGGTGCAGGATGCGATCGCCGCGCTTCCCCGTATCCGCCGGAGTCACCCGGGGACCACGCTGTCGATCGCGGGTGAGGGCACCCAGTTCACCTGGCTCTATCAGCAGGCCCGCACTCACCGCGTTGCCCGTGCCGTCAACTTCCTCGGCAATCTCGACCACTCCGAACTGCTGAGCTGGCTCCACGGCGCCGATGCGATCGTGCTGCCCAGCCGTTACGAGCCGTTCGGCATCATCGCGCTCGAGGCTGCCGCCTCCGGAACTCCGCTGGTGACGTCTACTGCCGGTGGTCTCGGCGAGGCGGTCGTAGACGGAGTGACCGGCATGTCCTTCCTCCCCGGCGATGTCACGGGACTCACCTCCGCGGTTCGGGAGGTCCTCGACGATCCCGCGGCGGCGCAGCAACGAGCAGTGGCCGCCCGCGACCGCCTCACCGCGGATTTCGACTGGCACACAGTGGCCGAGGACACGGCACACGTTTACGCCGGTGCCAAACGCCGCGTGCGACATCCCTTGGCGCGCCCGGTTATTCCCGAGCGCCCCCTACCCGGACGCTGAGTCGCGAGGGCGAATGTACCGCCGGACGCCTCCAGCGCGCCGAACGGTACATTCGCCTCACTCACGGAGACGGCGAATCCGGATCGGACCGCGCACCGAGTCCGGATCCACCACCGCACCCCTCTGGGTGATCTCGACTTCACCTGCCGCGACAAGGCGTCGGGCGGCCTGCCGCACCGGCTCCATGAGAGGTCGCCACTCGTCGGGGGCGATCGCGCGGGCCACGTCCGACGGGCAGATACTCGAATCCGCCGCCCGCGCATACAGCAGCTCGCGGATACGATCCTCGAGTTCGCGGTCCGAGACGCCCATGGGTCGACTATGCCACCCGGCTCAGCCCTCCCGGGCGGCCTTCTTGCGGGCAATGTCCTCGAGTGCGGCGATGTACTTGGCCCGCTCCTCGGCGCCGGCCTCCCACTCGGCCCTGCGATTCTTCACGGCCTTCGCGGGCGATCCCACTGCGATGCTGAAATCAGGGATGTCGCCCTTGACGACGGCGTGGGCGCCGAGCACGCAACCGCGTCCCACCCGGGTGTTGCGGAGCACCGTGACCTTCGCGGCCACCCAGGTATCGGGACCGATGCGTACCGGGCCCTTCACAATGCCCTGATCCTTGATGGGCACGTTGATGTCGTCCATGCGGTGATCGAAGTCGGTGATGTAGCACCAGTCGGCGACGAGCGTGGACGCTCCGATCTCGATGTCGAGGTACGTGTTGACCACATTGTCCTTGCCGAACACCACCTTGTCGCCGATGCGCAGCGACCCCTCGTGGCACCGGATCGCGTTGCCGTCACCGATGTGGACCCAGCGACCGATTTCGAGGCGGGACAGATCCGGAGTCGAGTGGATCTCCACGCGCTTGCCGAGGAACACCATGCCCCGCAGGATCACGTGCGGGTTGGCGAGCTTGAACTTGGCCAGCCGGTAGTACCGCACCAGGTACCACGGGGTGTACGCCTTGTTCGCCAGCACCCAGCGCAGCGAGTCGAGGGTCAGGAAGCGGGCCTGCTCGCTGTCCTTCCGCCGGGATCCCTTCCACCTCGTACGCAACGGTGCGCCCCACATGCTCGTCATAGCCCGTCAGCCTACGTTCACCCACCGGAGCCGTGCGCGGGTGTGTCCGGACACCGACACCGTTCGGGGTGTGCCGATCGTGCCTGCCTCGGCGGGATAGTCTCTGGGCCGAGCGTTTGTCGAAAACTGAGGAGATGTAATGCGGCGGGTCCTACGTTCGTCAGTACTGGCGCTGGCGACGATCTCGGCTGTCGTCCTCAGCGGCTGCGGGGGCGGGGCGCACGTCGACGACATCTTCTCCGCGGGCGGGTGGCCGGGGATGCATGCGGACGCCCGCAACAGTGACACCAGTCCGGTGACAGGGTCGCGCGACATCTCACTCGCGTGGTCGCGGCCCCTCGGTGGGCCGGTGGCGAACTACGCATCCGTGGCGGCAAGCGGCCAGATCTTCCTCACCGCTCGCACCGAGAAGGGGTGCAATCTCTTCTCCTTCCAGATGGAGAGCGGCCGCAAACGCTGGTGCCGCCAGCTTGCCCCCGGAGTCGTGGCGTCCACCCCGGTGGTCGACGGCGCCGCCAATGTCTACGTGGGCGAGAACGGCGCCATGAACTCGTTCAACGAACACGGCCAGTTACGTTGGCGCACACCGGTGGTCGGAACGCCGCTGTCGGCACAATTCACGGGCGACGGCAACCTCCTGTTCATCACCCAGCTCGGGCAGATCAGCGTGCTCGATCCGCAGACCGGGCAGAAAGTGGTGGCGTCGTACGACCTCATCCCACCACCGTCCGTCGCCGACGGCGCGAACGTGGACATCCTTCCCGACGACAAGGGCCTCAGCGGCTGCTTCTTCGGCTCCCCCGACTGCCCGGTGGCCAACATGCCGGCCATCGACCTGGCGTCCGGCACGTTCTACTTCACGTTCTATGCGCCCGGCGCGACCGAGGCCGACCTCGTCGCGATGAAATACTCCGGCGGCGACAATCCCACGATCAGCCAGGAATGGTCCAGCGACACCCTGCCGGGGGGCAGCGCATCGAGCCCCGATCTGTCGGCTGACGGTTCCGTCGTCTACATCAACGACAACTGGGGCACGGTGTGGGCGATCGACGCTGCGACCGGTGATCCGAAGTGGAGTTACGACATCGGGTACGCCGCAGCAGGTAGCCCGTCGACGTCCGCGGACGGTCTGATCATTCCCGCGGGCGGACTCGACGGCCACCTCCTCGCACTGCAGGACAAGGGCGACCACGCCGAACTCGTTTGGGAGCGCAAGGATCTACGGCATTTGGGAGTCCCCGCCCAGACGGCCGGATCCACCGGCTACTCGGTGGTCCGCGAGGGTGTCGACGGACTGGCGGTGCTCACGTTCGACACCTCCACCGGCGAAACGCTCGATCAGGACACCCTGCCGGGGGCGAAGGGATTCACCGTCGGCACGTCCATCGGCCCTGAGGGTGAGGTCCTCACTCCGACGCTGCTCGGGGAGCTGTTCGTCCTCCGCTGACCCGTGAGTACTTATTAACGTCCGGCGGTTAATAAGTACTCACGGGCGCGGAGCGCAGATGAAGGCGACGCCCGATCGGCCGATCCGCGTGATCACCACACTGAGCGAGCGGCTTCCGCGGAGCTTCAACTTGGGACGCAGCACGGCCGGATCAACGTCGACGCCGCGCACGAGGATCTCCGCCGCACCGCAGTCGTGGCGGGCGAGCTCCTGCCGCAGCGACTTCTCCGAATATTTCACCTGCTCGAGAATTCGAAAGCCCCGCACGCCCGCGGGAACCGAATCGCCCGTGAGATAAGCGATCCGAGGATCGAGCTGCCACAGTCCGTGCCGGGCGGCGTAGTGCCGCACCAAACCCGCCCGGACAACAGCCCCGTCAGGATCGACGATCCACTCCCCCGGCGCGCGTTCGGGGATGTCGTCGTCCTCGGCGTCCGTCACCGTCCACACCGCGCCTCCGGAGTCGAGGACGCTTGCCCGGCGAGTGACTCCGGCGCCCGACAGTCCGGCCGACCACAGGCACGCCTCACGGACGCCACCGTCGAGGGACACGACCTCGACCTCGCCTTCCCAGTCGAGCCGATCGAAAGCGAGGCCGGGAGCGCATTTCACCGCGAGATCACGGCCTCGGTACGCGTCGATGAGGTCGGGTAGTGGCGGCTCGAGAGCAGCGGGATCATGCGTGCGCCTGCCACCCGACCGCCGCGCCGGATCTGCGAGCACGACGGTGTCGCGGGTACACGGCACCAATGCGTCTGCGCGCACGATCGCCGCAGCGGGCACATTGTGCCGGGCCATGCGCAGCCGGACGGGATCGATGTCGCTGCCGACCACCGTATCGGCCGTCCCGATGACAGCAGCGAGTTCCGCACCGATCGAGCAGGTCACGTCGTGAACGTTCCGCTCTGCCAGGCGCCTCGCGCGGTGGGCTGCCACGGCACGCGGAGTCGCCTGTTGCAGTGCATCATCGGTGAAGAGCCAGTGCTCGCTGCCGGGCAACTTGGCCGAGGCCTTGCGCCGCAACAGCACCGTCTCCACCAGCATGGCTACCCGAGAGCCGAAACGCGAACGCGCCCGGCCGATATCGGCCAGGCGCGTCGACGTGGTCAACGCAAGTTCGTCTACCTCGGCGAGAGCTGCTGCGCCTGCAGCACTCTGCAGGAACTCCACGTCTTCGGGAGTGAACGCATAGCCCAATTCAGTTGCCGGGCTTCACGCCGGTGATCATGACGTTGTAGAAGAAACCGCGCGGCACCACATGGCGGAGGATCTTCTCGTCGACCCAGCTGAGCGTCTTCCATCCGGTGAACGCGAAACGGCCCCAGCCCCAGCCCAACTTCTCCGGCGGAACAGCGGCCTCGAAGGTGCGGACGGGCCACCCGAGCAGGGCGGCTGCGAATTCCTCGGTGGCGGCGTGCACCTGCGCGGCGCCCGCGGACTCGGCGATCTTCTCGAGATCACTCGGATCGAACGTGTGGAGATCGACGACGGCTTCCAGTGCCGCAGCGCGGGAGGATTCGTCCAGTTCCGCCTGCGGGCGACGCCAATCGGCAAGGAAGGGCAGCTTGGTGACACGCGTCGTGGTCTCCCAGGTGACGCGGCCGAGCCAGCGGGCGTAGAAGTTGCCGATGGTGGTGGGCTCGCCGGCGAACACGAAGCGCCCACCGGGCTTCAGCACCCGCAGTACCTCGCGGAGCGACTGCTCCACATCCGGGATGTGATGTAGCACAGCGTGCCCGACCACGAGGTCGAACGTGTTGTCTTCGTACGGAATCGTTTCGGCGTCGGCGACACGACCGTCGACGGGCAACCCGAGACCCTCGGCGTTGCGCAATGCCACCTTGACCATGCCTGGCGAGAGGTCGGTCACCGAACCGGTCTTCGCGACCCCGCCCTGCATCAGATTGAGAAGGAAGAAGCCGGTCCCGCAGCCCAGTTCCAGCGCCCGCTCGTACGGAAGGGGCTGATCTCCCGCGACGGCGTCGAAGCGGCCCCGCGCGTAGTCGATGCACCGCTCATCGTACGAGATGGACCACTTCTCGTCGTACGTCTCGGCTTCCCAGTCGTGGTAGAGCACCTGGGCGAGTTTGGTGTCCTTCAGCGCCGCCTCGACCTCTTCGGCGGTGGCGTGCGGATGAGGAGCGGGGTCGTCGTGGGCGCTAGCAGTCATGCGGCAAATCCTACTCGCTGGTAAGAGTGAACAGGTTCTAGTTTTCCGGGCTCAGACTACTCGCCGGTGAACTGAGCCTTGCCAGGGCCGTTCTCGATGAACGATTCCATCCCGATCGTGCGGTCCTGGGTGGCGAACAGGGACGCGAACAGCTGGCGCTCGACCGCCAGTCCGCTGTGCAGGTCGACGTCCAATCCCTGGTCGATGGCGGCTTTCGCCGCGGCCAGCGCGCGGCCGGCGCCCGTCGTGAACTGGGACGCCCATCGTCGAGCTGCCTCGTACACGTCGTCGGGCGCCACCACCTCGTCGACCAGACCGATCGCCAGCGCCTCGTCGGCGTTGACGAAGCGCCCGGTGAACACCAGGTCTTTCGCTTTCGAGGGACCGATCAGCCGAGCGAGACGCTGAGTGCCGCCACCACCGGGAATGATGCCGAGAAGGATCTCGGGGACACCGAGCTTGGCGTTGTCGCCGGCGATCCGCCGGTCCGCCGAGAGTGCGACCTCCAGGCCGCCGCCGAGCGCGTACCCCGTGATCGCGGCGACGGTCGGCTTGGGAATCTCCGAGACCGCGGCCAGGTCCGATTGCAGATCGGTGATGACATCGGTCATCTGGCCGAAGCTCATCTCGGCCATCTCCTTGACGTCGGCGCCTGCGGCGAACACCTTCTCTCCGCCGTACACGATCACTGCCTTGACGTCGGGGTGCACTGTCGCTTCCCGTGCGGCGGCCCGCAACTCCTGTTGCACCTGCCGATTCAGTGCATTCATCGGGGGACGCGCGAGTCGAATGGTGCCGATGCCTTCGGAAACCTCGAGAGTGACGAATTCAGCCATGAGGCAAGAGGCTACTTGCTCCGCTCGGCCGACTCGGCGCGACCCGGCGGTGTCCGCTTCCGTCCCCGCACCGACCACGGGTGCGGGCCTGCCTCGTAATAACCGTCCTGCCCGGGAAACTCGACCCGAATCGTTTCCTCGTCCGTGATGAGGGTCGGCAGGATCACCGGGATCTCCGGCTCCGCGGCGAGGACCTCTGCCACCGAATCGAAGTTCTGCAATGCCGTCAGCTGACTCCACGTGGGTGGGAGCAGGACGCTGCCGCCCCCCTTCCATGCGTCCAGGGCCGCCGCGGGGCTCAGCCAGGTCACTTCCTCGGCTTCGGACGTGGCCCCGTCCGCGATCTGCCCGTCGGGAGCCGCCGCGACGAAGAACCGGGTGTCGTAACGCCGCCCTTCGCCGATCGGCGTGATCCAATTCGCCCAGGGGCGCAGGAGGTCGGCTCTGAGCACGAGTTCCTCGCGCGCCAGGAACTCACCGAAGGAAAGTTCACGTCGTTCGAGCGCAATGCGCGCCTGCGCGTAGTGCGACGTGTCGGCCACTACCGTGTCCGTGCTTCCGCCCGCGAGCAGCACCCCACATTCCTCGAAAGTTTCACGTACCGCCGCGCACACCAGAGCCTTCGCCCGGGCGGGATCGGTGGAGAAGCGTTCGGCCCACCACTCGACGGGAGGTCCGGCCCACTGCACGTCCGCCACGGCATCCGACGGGTCGACACCACCTCCCGGAAACACCGTCATACCTCCGGCGAACGCCATGCCCTTGACGCGGCGCAGGAGGAATACCTCGATGCCGCCCCCCGCGAGTTCCGGTGTTGCATCCCTGATCAGGATGACCGTCGACGCGTCCTTCGGTGACACGTCGACGGCGTCGACTGCCGCCTGTTCTTGCTTCGAGACCATGATCTTGGAACCTACGCCTCCGGTGATGTGCGTCGCACCGGCACCCCACTGGAACAGGTGCCCGTTTCGACCCTCACGCCCGGTGGGCGCCCGGGACCCGGCTGCGCCGCGCGAAGTACCGTCCATCGACCTTGTCGAGGCTGATGGACTGGCTGAAGGCCTCACTGAGGTTCTCCGACGTGATCACGTCGTCGAGCAGACCCTGCGAGACCACGCGGCCCTCGTTCAGGAGCAGCGCGTGGGTGAAGCCGGGTGGGATCTCCTCGACGTGGTGGGTGATGAGAACGGTTGCGGGAGCGTCGGGATCTGCGGCCAGGTCGGTCAGTCGCGCGACGAGTTCCTCTCGCCCGCCGAGGTCGAGTCCGGCGGCGGGTTCGTCGAGGAGGAGAAGTTCGGGGTCGGTCATCAGCGCACGGGCGATGAGCACGCGCTTGCGTTCCCCCTCGGACAGGGTGCCGTAGCTGCGATGGGCCAGGTGCTCGGCCCCGAGACTTTCGAGCATCTCGACCGCCCGCTCGGTATCCATGTCTTCGTACCGCTCCCGCCAGCGACCGAGTACGGCGTAGCCGGCGGACACGACGAGATCGCTCACCACCTCCTCGGCAGGCACCCGGTTCGCCAGCGCCGACGACGACAGCCCGATTCGTGGTCGTAGCTCGTTGATGTCGACTCGCCCGAGCCGTTCCCCCAGAAGGTGGGCGCTACCGCTCGTCGGATGCAGTTCGGCAGCCGCGATGCGGAGCAACGACGTCTTGCCGGCTCCGTTCGGGCCGAGGACCACCCATCGCTCGTCGAGCTCCACTTTCCAGGACACCGGCCCCACGAGAGTGTTACCCCCGCGCCGGAGGAGGACGTCGTCGAAATCGATGAGGAGATCAGGATCAGGTTGATGCACGGATCCATCTTCCCGCACATCTTCGGCGCATTCGCGGCAGGATCAGTTACGTGTCGTCTCACATCGATTCACGTGCCGGCGAGAGAGCGTCGTTCCCGCCGAGCCTGCGCCTGCCCGGATCGCCGTTTCCCCTGGGAGCACACGTGCGAGGCACCGGCACCCAGTTCTCGGTCCACGCTCCGGACGCGGACCTGGTACAGGTGTGCCTGATTTCTCCGGACGGTGCGGAGACACGAATCGACCTCGTGCAGCGGACCTACGGAATCTGGCACGGGGTGGTCGACGGCGTCGGTCCCGGCCAGCGCTACGGCTACCGGGTGCACGGAGAGTGGAACCCGCGCGCGGGAGTCCGGATGAACCCGGCCAAACTCCTCGTAGATCCGTGGGCGAAACGCATTACCGGCGGGACCGGCGACCACCGTGCCCTCATCTCGCATGCCGGAGACCCGTTCGGCGAACCTTCGCCGCTCGACAGCCTCGGCCACGCGCCGCTGTCCGTGGTCACGCCCGCCGTCCCCCGGACCACCGGTCCCAGGATCGAAAGGCCCTGGGAGGAAACCGTCCTCTACGAACTGCACCTCGGCGCGTACACCGCCCGACATCGGGGCGTCCCTCCCCAGTACCGCGGCACGTATCTGGGGCTGGCAGAGCCCGCCGTCATCGGTCACCTCGTTCGACTCGGGGTGACCGCGGTCGAGCTACTTCCGGTACATGCACACCTGACCGAACAGACGGTGCGTGAACGGGGAATGCGTAACCACTGGGGCTATTCGACAGCGTCGTTCTTCGCGCCCCATCCCGGCTACGCGGCAGTGGCCGGCGAGGAGATCGCCGAATTCCACACCATGGTCGACGCCCTGCACGCTGCCGGAATCGAGGTGATCCTCGACGTCGTCTACAACCACACGTGCGAAGAGGGCGTCGACGGGATCAGCCTCAGCTGGCGTGGTCTCGACGCCCCGGGTTACTACCTTCTCGATGCCGACGGCCGCGACGTCGACCTCACCGGATGCGGCAACACGGTGGACGCGCACTCCCCCATCGTCGTCCGGATGATCTGCGACAGCCTTCGGTACTGGGCACACGAGATGGGGGTCGACGGCTTCCGTTTCGACCTGGCCTCCGCCCTCGGCCGACCCGGAGGAGGCCGATTCGACTCTCGCGCTTCGGTGTTCTCCGCCATCACCGCGGATCCTGTTCTGTCCCGCTGCAAACTCATCGCCGAACCCTGGGACGCCACCTCCGATGGATACCGGGTCGGGCACTTCGGCGCCCAGTGGTCGGAGTGGAACGACCGATACCGCGATACTGTCCGCCGCTTCTGGAACGGCAACACCGGCGTTCGCGAACTGGCCTCCAGAGTGGCCGGCTCGGAGGACCTGTTCCACAGTCGCCGGCCCTGGGCCTCCATCAACTTCGTGACCGCACACGACGGCTTCACCGCGGCGGACCTCGTCGCGTACCGGCGCAAGCACAACGATGCCAACGGGGAGGACAACCGGGACGGCGCCGACCACAACGACTCCGTCAACCACGGCGTGGAAGGCCCCACGGACGACCCGTCGATCACCGACGCCCGCAAGCGTCATGTCCGCGCTCTGCTGGCCACCCTCGCCCTCTCCACGGGCACCCCGATGTTCACGGCAGGCGACGAATTCGGCCATTCGCTGGGCGGGAACAACAACGCGTACTGTGTCCCCGCCGACACTGCTCGCGAGGATTCCTGGGCGCTCGACTGGAGCACCGGTGACCGGACGCTCACCGCGTTCGTCACGCGCGCTCTCGATCTGCGCCGCGCGTCCCCCGCACTGCGGCAACCGGAATTCTTCGAAGGACGGCATACTCCCACCGGTCACCCGGACCTCGTGTGGTTCGGTGCCGACGGTGCGGAGATGGACGACGATGCGTGGCACGACGACTCACGCCGCACCCTGCAGGCATGGATCGACGGATCCGACATCCGATCCCACACCGAGGACGGATTTCAGCTCACCGACGACAATTGGCTCCTCGTCTTCCACTCCGGCGGACCGGTCGAGGTGGCATTGGGCAGCCCCGACTGGTTCTACGGAATCCTGCTCGCCGAATTCGATTCCAACTCCCCTGACGGCGCGCCGGAACCGGGTGGCCCCATTTCGGGAGACTCGACGATCAGACTGTCCGGACCCGGACTGCTCGTCTTCCGAGCGGTCGGATAGAGACCGCCGGCGCGCATCATCAACTGGATCAGCGGACCGATCCCCAGTGCGTAGACCACGGTCCCCACTCCCACGGTGCCGCCGAGCAGCCACCCGGTCACCAGCACCGCAACTTCGATCGACGTCCGAATGAGGCGCACGGACAATCCGGTTCGTCGAACCAAACCGGTCATCAGTCCGTCCCGCGGTCCCGTACCCATACCGGCACCGATGTACAGCACGGTCGCCAGAGCGTTGAGCACGACACCACCGACCATCATCGCCACCTGCACGGCCGGCGACCCGACGGGCCGGAGAAACACCAGTGAAGTGTCCACGGACACCGCGATGACCACAACGTTGGCGATCGTGCCGAATCCCGGCTTCTGACGCAGGGGAATCCAGAGCAGCAGAACACCGGCACCGGTGAGGGCGGTCACGGCACCGAAACTGAGCGACGTACGGCCCGCGACGCCCTGATGGAATACATCCCACGGATCGAGGCCGAGGCCGGCGGTGATCATCATGGCCATCGAGAAGCCGTACAACCAGAGTCCGGCGAAGAGCGTGATCACACGTCGAGCGAGCATGGGGGCCAGTGTTCCCCGATTGTTCCCGGCGCCCCTATAGCCAAGCCGCGGGCACTGGACCCGCCGCGGCTCACAGGGCGGCGATCACCGTCACGGATCCGGGAGCCACCTCGGTGAAACCGGCATCGCGCACCGCGACCGCACGCCCCGCGGACTCGAGCTCGCGCAACGCCGTCCACCTCGCCGCATCGGCGTCACGGACGGCGCAGCGGTAACCCGTATCCGCCCAGTGCCTCGCAGCTTCGACGCTCATCGCTCCCGCGAGCAGCATCGACGCGTGGCCCACTTGTGCGGCGGCCTTCCCAACGGTCATGTCCAGGGTCGCGTCGATCCACAGCACGGGTGTCCCGCCGGGCGCCGGGCCGGGGTCGTCGTGCTCGAGGTCGGTTCCGCCGATCTGCAGCTTCTTGATGCGCGGGTCGAGCGCACCGACCGCGACGGGGACGAGTGCCCGCGCCTCGGCGCCGTCGACCTCAACGGTGATGCCGTCCACATCCTGCGCGGCGCGCCACTGGGCACCGCGAGCCCGGCGCGACACCTTGCGGATGCGAGACCCCACCCATGCGAGGTAGTCGGAGCGCCAGGGGCCCGGTTGCCCGTCTGCATCGACGCCGACCCGTGGGTCGAGGCACAGCGCCACCGACGCCGTCGCGGCCGCCGCCAGCACCGCACTACGCGCAGGCGGGTTCGACTTCGGGATGTGCAAGACGATCGGCATCGCGAGCACCAGGGCAGGATCCTCGGGATCGGGCCGTCCACCGTAACCGGCCGCGAGGACCGCGTGGCGTGCCTCCCACAGCGCGGCGTCGCCGGCGATCGCGGCTGCACACGGTTCCGTCACGACAGGGGAACTCGTCTCACCACGCCGTCCACGGCGTCGGCGGCCTCGACCTCGTCCCGAGTGACGCCGAGGATGAACAGTACGGCGTCCAGGAAGGGATGCGAGAGCGCCGTGTCGGCGACCTCACGCAACGCCGGCTTCGCGTTGAAGGCGATACCGAGACCGGCGGCATTGAGCATGTCGATGTCGTTGGCGCCGTCACCGACCGCGACCGTCTGCTCCATCGGCACGCCCACCTGGGCAGCGAACTTACGCAGCGCTGTGGCCTTGGCGGCCCGGTCGACGATGTCACCCACGACTCGTCCGGTGAGCTTGCCGTCCACAATTTCGAGAGTATTGGCTTGAACGAAGTCGAGCTCCAGTTCGTGAGCGAGCCCCTCGATCACCTGACGGAAGCCACCCGACACCACCCCGCAGTGGAATCCGAGGCGTCGCAACGTGCGAATGGTGGTCCGGGCACCCGGCGTCAGTTCGAGGCCCTCGGCGACGTCGTCGATCACGGAGGCGTCGAGACCGGCGAGCGTCGCGACCCGCTGGTGCAGCGACTCGGTGAAGTCGATCTCGCCGCGCATCGCCGATTCGGTGACCGCACGGACTTCGTCCTCGACCCCGGCCCGCGCTGCGAGCATCTCGATGACCTCGCCTTGGACCAGGGTCGAGTCGACGTCGAAGACGATGAGCCGCTTCGCGCGGCGCGCAAGCCCACCCCGCTCGACCGCGATGTCGACGCTTTCCGCCACAGCAACCTCGGCCAGCACCGTACGCAGCCGCTTGTCCACCGCCGCCGTCGCGGGAGCACTGACGAGGAGCTCGAGACCGGTCACCGGATAATCGGCGACGCCACGGATGGAGTCGATGTTGACACTCAGCTTCGCCATCTCACGAGCGACCGATCGCAGGGCCCGCGCGGACACCGGAGAACCGAGAATGACCACCGCGTGCGTGGACAGCGACTGCCGGCCGGGGTCCGCCCCGATCTCGACATCCACCGACATCCCGACGGTGGCCATCGCCTCCTCCAGTTCCTCCTGGAGGGCTTCCCCGTCCTCCGGGCACGCCACGAGCACGCCGAGGGTCAGGCGGCCACGGATCACCACCTGTTCCACATCGAGCAGGCTCACGTCGTGGCGGGAGAGCGCCGCGAAGAGCACCGATGTGACACCGGGGCGGTCGGGCCCCGTGACGGTCACCAGGACAGTCGTGTCAGCTGCGCCCACTACGAACTCCGTTCGTGTTACTCACGCTGGAAAGAACTCCGTTCGTCTCACGTGCGCAGAAGCACGGAAGGTCGTCGTGCTCGCGCAGCTTGTCCGGCACCCATTGTGCCAAGGGAAAGGCCCCGCCCGATGGTGGGGCGGGGCCTTTCGGCAACGATCTGTATCAGCGGCCGGAGTCGGTGCCGGGTTCGCCTTCACCGCTCACGGTGAGCGGTGCGTGGCGTTCCTCCTCCAGGACCGTGCTGGCGTGCTTGCCGCCGTGCCCGGGTCCGACGTGCGCTTCTGCCTTCATCCGCTCCACCATGTGCGGGTAGTGCAGCTCGAACGCGGGACGCTCGGAGCGGATGCGCGGCAGTTCCGTGAAGTTGTGGCGCGGCGGCGGGCAGGTGGTGGCCCACTCGAGCGAGTTGCCGTAACCCCACGGGTCGTCGACGGTGACGACCTCGCCGTACCGGTAGCTCTTGAAGACGTTCCAGATGAACGGGAGCGTCGAGGCACCGAGGACGAAGGCGAAGATGGTCGAGAACGAGTTCAGCATGGTGAACCCGTCGGACGGCAGGTAGTCGGCGTACCGGCGCGGCATACCTTCGGCCCCGAGCCAGTGCTGCACCAGGAACGTGCCGTGGAAGCCGATGAACGTGGTCCAGAAGTGCCACTTGCCGAGGCGTTCGTCCATCATCCGCCCGGTCATCTTCGGGAACCAGAAGTAGATGCCGGCGTAGGTGGCGAACACGACCGTGCCGAAGACCACGTAGTGGAAGTGGGCGACCACGAAGTAGCTGTCGGTGACGTGGAAGTCGAGCGGCGGGCTGGCCAGGATGACGCCGGAGAGGCCACCGAAGAGGAAGGTGATCAGGAAGCCGACGGAGAACAGCATCGGCGACTCGAAGGTCAATTGCCCCTTCCACATGGTGCCGATCCAGTTGAAGATCTTCACACCCGTCGGCACCGCGATCAGGAAGGTCATGAACGAGAAGTACGGCAGCAGCACCGCGCCCGTGGCGTACATGTGGTGCGCCCACACGGCGATCGACAGGGCAGCAATCGCGATCGTCGCGTACACCAGACCGCTGTAGCCGAAGATCGGCTTACGGCTGAAGACCGGGAAGATTTCCGAGACGATGCCGAAGAACGGCAGCGCGATGATGTACACCTCGGGGTGACCGAAGAACCAGAACAGGTGCTGCCACAGCAGAACACCGCCGGTAGCCGGATCGAAGATGTGGCCGCCGAGGTGACGGTCGACGAACAGACCCAGCAGCGCGGCCGTCAGCAGCGGGAACGCCAGCAGGATCAGGATGCTGGTGATGAAGATGTTCCAGGTGAAGATCGGCATACGGAACATGGTCATACCCGGGGCGCGCAGGCAGATCACCGTGGTGATCATGTTGACGCCACCGAGGATGGTGCCGAGGCCACCGACCGCGAGGCCCATGATCCACAGGTCGGCACCGACACCCGGGGAGTGCAGGGCACTGGTGAGCGGCGTGTACGCCGTCCAGCCGAAGTCGGCCGCGCCGCCCGGAGTGATGAAGCCGGCGGTCGCGATGATGGCGCCGAACAGGTACAGCCAGTAGCTGAAGGCGTTCAGACGCGGGAACGCAACGTCGGGTGCACCGATCTGGAGCGGCAGGATGTAGTTGGCGAAGCCGAACACGATCGGGGTCGCGTACAGCAGCAGCATGATCGTGCCGTGCATGGTGAACAGCTGGTTGAACTGCTCGTTCGACAAGAACTGCATACCGGGCACAGCGAGCTCGGCACGCATCATCAGGGCCATCAGACCGCCGATGAGGAAGAAGATGATCGAGGTCGTCAAATACATGATCCCGAGCACCTTGGGGTCGGTGGTCGTGATCATTTTGAAGATGAACGAGCCCTTGGGTCCCTGCCGCGGCGGGTAAGGCCTGGCTGCAGCTATCGCGGGGACTGGCTGGGGCGCTACGGCAGTCACTGATCCTCCTGAATGCGCGTCCGTCCCCGGGCTGCGAGGCGAACGGTCTCTGGCTTGCGCTCATCGAATCGTAGACGGTGCCCCGAGCGGCCTCGGACTCGGTCCTACCTCCTGTCGTACTTACCCCGGCTCAGCGCCCACGGGGGTATCGCCGACCAGCGGATTGTCTGCAGGAGCGTGCTCTTTCTCACCCGAGACGGCGTGTCGCGGATATCGGCGGGAGAGGCAGGGAGACCACCAGGATTCGGACTTTTCCGGTGCTAAGGTATCGCTCACCTAACTTCTACTAGGAGCTTCAAGTGAATATTCTTTCCCGACGCCGCGCCGTGGCCGCCGTCGTCGCTCTCGCGGCCGCCGTCGCCGTCACGTCCTGTTCCAGCAACGACGACGCGTCCTCCACGTCCGACGCCGCCGCATCGGCGCAGTTCCCCCGCACGGTCCAACACTTCCGCGGCAACACCGAGATTCCCGCGGCACCGCAGCGGGTCGTGGCCCTCGACAACAGCTTCACCGATGCCGTACTCCTCCTCGAGACGCCGCTCGTCGGGTATGTCGACTACCGGGACCCCGGGCTGCCCGACTACCTCGGCAGCACCCGCGACGAGTACGCAACCGAAGCCGAGTCGGTGGGCACGGTGAGCACCGCGAGCCTCGAGAAGATCGCCGCACTGCAGCCGGACCTCATCATCTCGGCCGAGGTTCGCGACGGGAAGAACTACGAACAGCTGTCGGCCATTGCGCCGACCATCTTCACCGAGACGACCGGTCCCACGTGGAAGGAGAACATCCGTCTCGTCGGTCAGGCGCTCGGCAAGGAAGAGCTCGCCAACGAGAAGATCGCCGCCTACGAGTCGCGCGCCGCGGCCGTCGGTTCCGCCATCAACACCAAGGCGTCGAACCCGGTCGTATCGGTAATCCGATTCGCCGGTGAACCCACCGCCCGCCTCTATCGCACCACCTCCTTCAGCGGCATCGTGCTCGAGGATGCGGGCATTGCCCGGCCCGCCAGCCAGGGACCGGACCCCGCCGACCCGACCAGCATCATGCAGTCGATCAGTCCGGAGTTGCTCAGCGAGGCCGACGGCAACGTGATCTTCGTCAGCACCTGGCAGGATCCGGCGGGAAAGAGCGCCGAAGCCGCCCGCCCCTTCCTCGAAAGCCCGCTGTGGCAGACGCTGCAGGGCCGCAAGGTCGACGTCGACGACGCCCGCTGGATGTCGCCCGTCAGCATCCAGGGCGCGCACCTGATTCTCGACGACCTGTCGGACACGTTCGAGGTCGACAAGCACAGCGGCTAACCTGAACGCGCCCGCTCACACAGGAAGTCGCCGCATTGTCCCTTCGTAGGTTTTCGACCGTCCGCCGCGCGTCCATCGGTCTCGTTGCCGGTGTCGCCGCCTTCGCTCTCGCCGGCTGCTCCCAACCGGCCGACGACGACCCCGCGTCCTCGATAGTCCGGACCACGACGAAGATTGCGGGCGCGGCGGTGGTCGGCATCGAGAGGGACACCACGACGGCGTGCCCGGAGCCGGCACCGGTCGACCCGGAGCTGTCGGGGTCGACGACGCATCGGGTTGTCCATACGACGGGCACGAGTGAGGTGCCCGCCGATCCGCAGCGAATCGTGGTACTCGACAGTGCCGCGCTGGACGCGGTATGCGCACTCGGTCTGTGGGAACGCGTCGTCGGCGCCGCCACGAGCGGCGACGGCGACTCCCCACAGCCGGGGTACCTCGGCACGGGCATCTCCGAACTTCCGAGTGTCGGGCCGGCCGGCGCACCGGACGTCGCCCGGATCGCGCAGGCGGCGCCGGATGTGATCCTCGGTTCGAGTCCGGCCACTGGCGCACTGTACGGCGAGCTCTCCCCCATCGCGCCCACCGTGTTCGTCGGTTCCGACCCCGTGTACTGGAAGACGCAGTTCCTCCTCGCGGGTAACGCCCTCGGCCGGGCCGATGCCGCCGCAGCCGCGCTCGAGCGATACCAGGCGGACGCGAAGCAACTCGGCATCGATATCGACGCCGCACAAACCCAGGCCTCTATCGTGCGTTTCGACGCCGACAGTCTGGAGGTGGAGGGACCGGCGGCGTTCGCCGGTCAGGTACTCACCGACGCGGGAGTCCGCAGGCCCGCCTACCAGAACCTCGACGGTGCGGTGACCGAATCGATCGATGATGCCGAACTCGACCGCGCCGAAGGCGATCTCATCTATGCCGTCCTCGTCGGCAAGGACGGCACCGAGCATGCCGAGGACGTCATGTCCGGGCAAGCGTGGGAAGACCTCGGGGCCGCCGCCGACAGTCGCGTGTTCGCCGTCGAGGGCGAGGTCTGGAACGGCAACGGTCTGGTGGCCGCGCGGGCTGTGCTGACCGATCTCCGGAACACCCTGAACGGATACGCCGGCTAGGAGAACTTTGTGCCCGTCCCGGAGTTCGTGGCTGCACTACGCAGGCATGTCGGACACGCGCCGCTGTGGTTGTCGGGAGTGAGCGTCGTCGTCCGCGACGACGACGGGCGGCTACTGCTGACCCGCCGCGCCGACAACGGCCGGTGGGCGGTGGTGTCGGGCGTTCTCGAACCCGGTGAGGAACCCGGGCCCGCGGCGCTCCGGGAAGTACGCGAAGAGACCGGCGTCGACGCGGAACTGGAGCGCATCACCAGCGTCGATGTGACCGGACCCATCACCTATCCCAACGGCGATGTCGCGCAGTACCTCGACGTGTGCTTCCTCGCGCGATACGTCGGCGGAGCCGCGGCGGTGTCCGACGACGAGAACCTCGAGGTGGCATGGTTTTCCCCGGAGGAAGTGCCGTCCGACCTCACCCCGTCTTCGCGACTGCGACTCGAGAAAGCGCTGCAGGACGTGCCGGAGGCGTGGTTCCAGCGCTGAACGCAGTTCGCCCAATGCCGCACCGGTGCAGTCGAACTGCGCCGGTGCGGCATTGGGCG
Organism: Rhodococcus oxybenzonivorans; assembly: GCF_003130705.1. Classification (NCBI taxonomy): domain Bacteria; kingdom Bacillati; phylum Actinomycetota; class Actinomycetes; order Mycobacteriales; family Nocardiaceae; genus Rhodococcus; species Rhodococcus oxybenzonivorans. The sequence goes on from NZ_CP021354.1 coordinate 3,966,630, forward strand.
AAGCTGTCGGGGCGTTAGAAATCCCGAGCGGGTCGCTTTAAAAATCCCAGTCTTCGTCTTCGGTGTTGACGGCCTTACCGATGACGTAGGAGCTGCCGGAGCCGGAGAAGAAGTCGTGGTTCTCGTCGGCGTTGGGTGAGAGCGCGGACAGGATGGCCGGATTGACGTCCGTCTCGTCCTTCGGGAACAGACCCTCGTAGCCGAGGTTCATCAACGCTTTGTTGGCGTTGTACCGCAGGAACTTCTTGACGTCCTCGGTGAGACCGACCTCGTCGTAGAGGTCCTGGGTGTAGTCGACCTCGTTGTCGTAGAGCTCGAAGAGCAGCTCGAACGTGTAGTTCTTGAGGTCGTCGCGCTCGGCCTCGGTGAGCTGCTCGAGACCCTTCTGGTACTTGTAGCCGATATAGTACCCGTGTACGGCCTCGTCACGGATGATGAGGCGGATGAGGTCGGCGGTGTTGGTGAGCTTGGCGCGCGACGACCAGTACATCGGCAGGTAGAAGCCCGAGTAGAACAGGAAGCTCTCGAGCAGGGTGGACGCCACCTTGCGCTTGAGCGGCTCGTCGCCCTGGTAGTAGTCCATGACGATCTCTGCCTTGCGCTGCAGGTTCGGGTTCTCCTCGGACCAGCGGAAGGCGTCGTCGATGTCGCGGGTGGAGCACAGCGTCGAGAAGATCGAGCTGTAGCTCTTGGCGTGCACCGACTCCATGAACGCGATGTTGGTGTACACCGCCTCCTCGTGCGGGGTGATCGCATCGGGGATGAGGCTGACCGCGCCCACGGTGCCCTGAATGGTGTCGAGGAGCGTCAGCCCCGTGAACACCCGCATCGTGAGCTGCTTCTCCTGCGCCGTGAGCGTGCCCCACGACGGAATGTCGTTGGACACCGGGACCTTTTCGGGCAGCCAGAAGTTGCCGACGAGGCGGTCCCACACCTCGGCGTCCTTCTCGTCCTGGACGCGGTTCCAGTTGATCGCGGATACGCGACTCACCAGCTTGACCATTGAATCCTCACTTCGTTCGGCTGTGAGTACTTATTAACCGCCGCCGGTTAATAAGTACTCACGGGCGGCGGAGCCGCCTACAGCATGCAGGAAACGCAACCTTCGACCTCGGTGCCTTCGAGGGCCATCTGACGCAGACGGATGTAGTACAGCGTCTTGATCCCCTTGCGCCACGCGTAGATCTGCGCCTTGTTGATGTCGCGGGTGGTGGCGGTGTCCTTGAAGAACAACGTCAGCGACAACCCCTGGTCCACGTGCTGGGTGGCCGCGGCGTAGGTGTCGATGATCTTCTCGTAGCCGATCTCGTACGCGTCCTGGTAGTACTCCAGGTTGTCGTTGGTCAAGTATGGCGCCGGGTAGTAGACGCGGCCGATCTTGCCTTCCTTGCGGATCTCGATCTTCGACGCCACCGGGTGAATGGAGCTGGTGGAGTAGTTGATGTAGGAGATCGACCCGGTGGGCGGGACGGCCTGGAGGTTCTGGTTGTAGATGCCGTGCTTCTGCACCGACGCCTTCAGCTCACGCCAGTCGTCCTGGGTGGGGATGTGCACACCGGAGTCGGCGAAGAGTTGACGCACCTTGTCCGTCTTCGGCTCCCACACCTGATCGGTGTACTTGTCGAAGTACTCGCCGGACGCGTACTGCGACTGCGGGAAGCCCTTGAAGTACGTTCCCCGCTCGATGGCAATCCGGTTGGACGCCTGCAGCGCATGGAACACCACGGTGTAGAAGTAGATGTTCGTGAAGTCGATGCCCTCGTCGGAGCCGTAGTAGATCCGCTCGCGCGCCAGGTACCCGTGCAGATTCATCTGGCCGAGCCCGATGGCGTGAGAGTCGTTGTTGCCCTCCTCGATCGACGGCACCGAGTAGATGTGCGTCTGATCGGACACCGCGGTCAGTCCGCGAATCGCCACCTCGATGGTCCGCGCGAAGTCCGGCGAGTCCATCGTCTTGGCAATGTTCAGCGACCCCAGGTTGCAAGAGATGTCCTTGCCCACCTTGCTGTACGAGAGGTCGTCGTTGAACAGCGACGGCGTCGACACCTGCAGGATTTCGGAGCACAGGTTGGAGTGCGTGATCTTGCCTTCGATGGGGTTGGCCCGGTTCACCGTGTCCTCGAACATGATGTACGGGTAGCCCGACTCGAACTGCAGCTCCGCGATGGTCTGGAAGAACTCGCGCGCCTTGATCTTCGACTTCCGGATCCGCTTGTCGTCGACCATTTCGTAGTACTTCTCGGTGACGTTGATGTCTGCGAACGGAACGCCGTAGATGCGTTCGACGTCGTACGGCGAGAACAAATACATGTCCTCGTTCTTCTTCGCCAGCTCGAAGGTGATGTCCGGGATGACCACGCCGAGGGACAGCGTCTTGATGCGGATCTTCTCGTCGGCGTTCTCACGCTTGGTGTCGAGGAACCGGTAGATGTCCGGATGGTGGGCGTGCAGGTACACCGCGCCCGCACCCTGACGCGCCCCGAGCTGGTTGGCGTAGGAGAAGGAGTCTTCGAGGAGCTTCATGATGGGGATGACACCCGAGCTCTGGTTCTCGATTCGCTTGATCGGGGCGCCGTGTTCACGAACATTGGTGAGCAGCAACGCGACTCCGCCGCCGCGCTTGGACAGCTGCAGGGCGGAGTTGATCGAGCGGCCGATCGACTCCATGTTGTCCTCGATGCGGAGGAGGAAGCAGGAGACGGGTTCACCGCGCTGCTTCTTGCCGGAGTTGAGGAACGTGGGTGTGGCGGGCTGGAAGCGTCCGGCGATGATCTCGTCGACCAGCTTGGTGGCCAGGTCCTCGTCACCTGCTGCAAGGGTGAGCGCCACCATGCACACTCGGTCCTCGAACCGCTCGAGGTAGCGCTTTCCGTCGAACGTCTTGAGCGTGTACGAGGTGTAGTACTTGAAGGCGCCCAGGAAGGTCGGGAAGCGGAACTTCTTGGAATACGCGTGGTCGATCAGGAACTTCACGAAGGCACGCGAGTACTGATCGAGCACCTCGGGCTCGTAGTAATTCTCCTCGACGAGATAATCGAGCTTCTCGTCGAGGTTGTGGAAGAACACCGTGTTCTGGTTGACATGCTGCAGGAAGTACTGGCGGGCCGCGGCGACATCCTTGTCGAACTGGATCTCGCCGTTCGGCCCGTACAAGTTGAGCATCGCGTTGAGCGCGTGGTAGTCGAGACCGTTCGTCGAGTCCCCACCGCGCGCGTCACGCTCTACGCTCCCCGCATCGATGGTGTCTGTGATGGTCGGCGCCACAGCTCCTGCTCCTTGTCGTCTAAGTGTTCCCAGAATTCACCCAGACCGACCTTCACCCGTTCGATGTCCTCGGCTGTGCCCATGAGTTCGAAGCGGTAGAGGTAGGGAACGTGACACTTCTGAGAAATGATGTTTCCTGCAAAGCAATAGGAATCACCGAAATTGGTGTTTCCCGCCGCGATCACGGCTCGGATCAGCGACCTGTTGTGTGGGTTGTTGAGAAATCGGATGACGGGCTTCGGAACGTAACTGGTGTCCCTGCCCATCGCCGTGGTCCCGCCGCCGTACGTGGGGAGGATCAAGACGTAGGGCTCGTGCACCTCGAAGGTGCCGTCGCGGTCGTGGATGGGTATGCGCGTCGCAGGCACCCCGAGCCGCTGAACGAATCGGTGCGTGTTCTCCGAGGCGCTGGAGAAGTACACCAGCGAAGTCATCGGTACTCACCATCTCGAGTGGAACTGTCGGTCAGTGCTGCTCCGGAATCGGTTCGCTCTCGCTCGCGGAGGGTGCGATCGTGTCGCTTCAAGCAGCGTTTGCCGAGAGGGTCTTGATGCGATCGGGCCGGAAGCCCGACCAGTGCTCGTCACCGGCTACGACCACGGGCGCCTGCAGGTATCCCAGCGCCATCACGTAGTCCCGGGCTTCGGCGTCTTCGGTGATGTCGACGACGGCGTAGTCGATACCCTCCTTGTCGAGGGCCCGGTAGGTGGCATTGCACTGAACGCAAGCGGGCTTGGTGTAGACGGTGATGCTCATGAAGTCCCTCTTTCCACTGCCGAAAATGGAGCTGACGAAGTGTGTGTTCAGCACCCGAGATCTCCCCTGATCGAGAGGACGGTCACCCCAGCGGAGGGGTTCACCGAGCCGATTCCCGTAGTGGTCTCTCAGTGCTCAAGACACTACACCTAGTGGCCGACAGAAACACTTAACCCGAGATGTTGTGAGTCACATCGATGAAATTCCCTGGTCGACTTCCGCTGGACGGCAAATTTCGTCATCCCGTCGGCGTGTCGCGCATCACTTTTTCGGCGAGCCTCGGAACGCTCCCGCCGGCAAGGTTCGTACACCCGAGGCTCGAGGAGCCTACGTCACCTGTGAGCAGGCTCCAGCATTCCCCAGCGCACCCCGAGCAGTGGACTGTAGCGGCCCTCATTTCAACCGGATTCCACTCGACCCGGTCGGCGGACGGCGGCCTTCGGCCGAGACCCGACTCCGCGCCGCCGCGTGCACCCGGCGCCCCGCCTCCACCGCCGCTTGCCGGCCGGTAACTGCCTGCCTCCCGGTACCGTGACCGGATGCCCGTGCACTCCTCCGAGCAACCCGACCGCTGGGCGCCCGTCGTCCGCACGGAGCGGGTGACGCCGAACATGCAGAGGATCACCCTGTCGGGTGGTGATCTGACGGAATTCGAATCGAGTGGCGTGCCCGACGAGCGCGTATTGCTCGCCTTTCCGCCCGGTGGCGCGGACCAGAGGAGCTTCACCGTCCGCCGCTGGGACCCGTCGGCCTGCGAGATGGACATCGATTTCGCCGTCCACGCGGGCGGCGCTGCGATTCGGTGGGCGCTACAGGCGTCGCCCGGCGAGGTTCTGGGGTTCTCGGCCGCCGCCGGCTGGTATTCACCGCCCACCGATACGGCATGGCAACTTCTCGTCGCGGACATGACCGGTTTACCTGCCGTCGGCCGGATCGTGGAGGAATTGCCCGGTTCGGCGCACGTGCACGTGATCGCCGAGATCACGGCCGCCGAGGATCGGCAGCAGTTCACCACCGAGGCCGACGTGATGGTCACCTGGTTGCACGGCAGCGGCAACGGCACCGGACGCAGCAGGCTGGCGGAGGCTGCACGCACCTGGCCGCGACCCTCCGAGCCGGGATACGTGTGGTTCGCGGGCGAAGCGCGTACATCCCGAGACGTACGCCACCGGCTGCGCCACGAATTGGGCTGGCCGGCGAATCGATATGACGTCATGGGTTATTGGCGCGCAAACAAGGAGGAATGGGTCGCGCGCTACGAGACGGTCCGTGAGCAGATAGAAGCCGCCAGGGACTCTGCCCTGGCGGCCGGTGAAGACTTCGACGCGGTGCGGGACGCCGTCGACGCAGCCCTCGAGAGATCCGGGCTGTAGCGACGGCGGTCCCGCGAGCGACTCAGGCGTCGACGAGCTGCTTGGTGGCGTCCACGAGGCTGGTCACGACATCGGCGACCTGCTGTGCGACCTCGGCGTTCTCCCGCGGGTGCCGGTCACCGAACTTGTCGATCGTGCCGCCGATGGCGAGCGTGACGTCCTCGAGCACCTTGCCGCCGGCGATACGGACGGCCTTGCGGGTGTCTTCATGGGCCCACTGTGCGCCGTTGCCGCTGGGGGACGCGCTGATGACGGCGACCGGCTTGTCCTTGACGGCGCCGGTTCCGTACGGACGGGAGATCCAGTCGATGGCGTTCTTGAGCACGGCGGGAATCGTGCCGTTGTACTCGGGGGTGAGGATGAGAAGCGCATCGGCGCGGCCGGCGGCGTCACGCAACGCCTCGACGGCGGGGAGCGAACCTGCGACGTCGATGTCCTCGTTGTAGAAGGGCACCTCACCGAGCCCTTCGAACACGGTGACGTCGGTCCCTGCCGGAGAAACCGAGACTGCCGTCTCGGCGAGCTGGCGGTTGACCGACGCGGCGCGCAGGCTGCCGACGAGTACGAGAATGTTGGTCTTCGACATGTCAATTTCCTTCGATGGTGCGGTGGGCGACTCGGGAACAGGTATATCAACTAAACGGACCGTGGTCCATTTACATTCCCCGCGCGGTAGGATTGGCGCCGTGACCCGCCTCCTCCTTCCCCAGATCGGGGTCGAACCGCCCGAACGGTGTGATGCCGCACGTAATCGGCGGCTACTGCTCGATGCTGCGGCCCTCTTGGTGTCCGAGCGGGGCGTCGACGCGGTGACGATGGACGCCGTCGCCTGCAAGGCCGGTGTGGGCAAGGGCACAGTGTTCCGCCGGTTCGGAAGCCGATCGGGACTCATGCTCGCCCTCCTCGACCATTCCGAGCGCGAACTCCAGCAGGCGTTCATGTTCGGACCCCCACCCCTGGGGCCGGGCGCCGATCCGGTCGAACGGCTCATCGCCTACGGCCGAGCGCGCATCGCCACCGTCGAGGTCGAGGGCGAGGTCCGGCGGGCCGCGGAGAATTCTCCGGGCACCCGTTTCTCCGCGCCGGCTCGCGCAGTGTCGGTGACGCACGTCGTGTCGCTGCTCCGCGAGGCGGGCGTCGAAGGAGATCACGAACTGCTGGCGTGCTCGCTCCTCGCACCCCTCGAGGCGACGCTCGTACTGCACGAGATCCGCGACCTCGGGATGTCGACCGAGCGCCTCGAGGCTGCCTGGGAGGATCTCGTCAGGCGTGTCACCCGCGCCTGACGGTCACAGGGCGCGCAGCCACAGCGCCAATTCCCTGGCGCTCGCGTCGATGCGCGCCGGCCAGTCGAGCGCCGAGTCGTCAGCCGTATCGCTCACGTGCTTGACGAGGCGGCATTGTGCACCGACCTGTGCGCACGCGTAGGCGACGGCGAAACCTTCCATGTCGACGAGATCGGCCCGCTCCGCGAGCACGTCGCGCACCCCCGCGTCCGATACGAAGACGTCCCCCGTTGCCAGCACCGAGCCGTCCCCCTCCGGCATCTCGAGCCGGTCCGCGACCTCGTGCCCCAAGGCCCGGATGGCGTCGCCGCTGATGTCGTGGTTGAGCACGGTCGACGGCGTGAAGAGGCCACTGTGGTGTTCGTGCAGGGCCCCCGCGGTGCCGATGTTGACCACCAGCGGTTTCTGCGACGACGGGTAGTCGCCGAGCGCTTTCGCGACGGCCACCGCGGCGCTCACCTTGCCGATGCCCGTGATCAGAACGTCGAACTCCGGTGGGACGTGCACCGCCTCCGCCTTGGTGGCGCTGACGACGAGGATGTCCGATCTGCTCATGCGCGGAACCGTACCGGGCCTTCCCCATCCTGCGTCCCACGTGCCCACTCGCTACAGTTTCTGACATGGCGAATCTACGTGCGCAGATACTCGAGGAACTCGGTGCCCAGCCCACCATCGACGCGGCGAAAGAAATTCGCACCCGCGTTCAGTTCCTGAAGGAGTACCTCCTGTCGACGCCCGCGAAGGGCTTCGTTCTGGGCATCAGCGGCGGCCAGGACAGCACTCTCGTCGGGCGTCTCGCTCAACTCGCGGCGAGCGAACTGCGCGAGGAGGGACACGAGGCCGAGTTCGTCGCTGTCCGTCTTCCCTACGGCACCCAGGCGGACGAGTCGGACGCACAGATCGCGCTGAAGTTCATCCAGCCCGACCGGTCGGTGTCGGTCAACGTCAAACCCGGCGCCGACGCCACTGCCAAGGAATCGGCCTCAGCCCTGCGGGACATCCTCGGCAATGGCGGCGAACTGCGCGACTTCGTCCGCGGCAACATCAAGGCCCGAGAGCGCATGGTCATCCAGTACTCGATCGCGGGGCAACTCGGCTACCTCGTACTCGGTACCGACCATGCAGCTGAAGCGATTACCGGGTTCTTCACCAAGTACGGCGACGGTGGCGTGGACCTCACTCCCCTGACCGGCCTCTCCAAGCGTCAGGGCGGCGCCCTGCTCCGCGAACTGGGGGCACCGGAGACCACCTGGAAGAAGGTGCCCACCGCCGATCTCGAGGACGACCGCCCGGCGCTCCCCGACGAGGAGGCGCTCGGTCTGACGTACACGCAGATCGACGACTACCTCGAGGGCAAGGACGTTTCCCCGGAGGTCGCCGAGAAGCTGGAGACCATGTACCTGAACACGCGTCACAAGCGCACGGTCCCCGTCACACCTCTCGACACCTGGTGGCGGTGATCCGGTGACCCTCGTTCTGGTCGCGGGCGGTACCGGTACAGCGGGTAGGCAACTCGTCAAGGAGTTACTTGCCCGCGGGCACTCGGTCCGTGTCCTCACCCGGCACGGTGGTGCACCGGGCACCGAGATCGTCCATGTCCACGGCGACTTGGTGACGGGTGAGGGGCTCGCAGAGGCGCTGGACGGGGTCGACGTGGTGGTGGACACGACCGACGGCAAGACCCGCCGCACTCGGGCCGTGCTGGACGAGGGCGCCAGCAATCTGCTGGCGACAGCGGACGGTGCGGGTGTGCGACGCGCGGTCCTGCTGTCCATCGTAAACGTCGACCGCGGCGAGTTCGCCTACTATCAGGCCAAACGACGGCAGGAACGGGTCTACGAGAGCTCGCCGCTCGACACAGTCGTCGTGCGCGCCACACAGTTTCACGACTTCATTCCCATGGTCGCGAAGCCGCCGAGTCATGTCGGGGTGATTCCGGCGTTCGCGAGAACGCGATTCCAGTCGATCGACACCCGCGATGTCGCGCGGGCGCTGGCAGACGCCGCTCTGGCGACCGAGACGGCGTCCGAAAATCTCATCACCATCGGCGGCCCGGAAGTCCGCACGGCCCGTGACCTCGTCGTCGCATGGAAGAAAGCCACGGGGACGCACGGACTCGTCATCGACGTGCCCCTGCCGGGAGCACTGGGTTCCTTCCTGAGGGCAGGGCACAACCTGGCTCCGGGGAAAGAGTTCGGGTCGATCACTTTCGACCGGTGGCTGGCCGACACGACGACGGCCTGAGCGGCTCCCGGCGTGCTGTAAATCCTCTAGCCTCCCGCGAACGGCGGCAGGACGTCCACCTGGTGTCCGGCGGTGCGCGTGAGGTCGCGCGTGAGCTCTGAATCGACGAGGAAGGCCGCCACCGACAGAACCCGCTCCATATCGGCTCCGTACTTGGCGACGAGGGCGATCTTCACCTGACCGAGTGGGGCGTCCGTCGGCAGATCGAGGGTTTCCTTCGTACAACCGGCGGCGTCGGCGGCCGCCGCGAAATACCGCACCGAAATGCCTGTCACCGTGTCAACCACCGATAGCTCCCATACTGCGCTGCGGCGGCGCGAATCCGTCCGCATTGATTCCGTGTCCCGCCCACTTGTTCCACATCGCGCCACGCCACAACTGGGCCAGGTCCTCGTCGCCGGCACCGGAACGCAGTGCCCTCCGCAGGTCGACCTCCTGGTCACTGAACAGGCACGACCGTACCGTTCCCTCGGCGGTCAGACGGGTTCGGTCGCAGTCGGAGCAGAACGAGCGGGTGACCGACGCGATAATCCCCACGGTGGCCGGACCACCGTTCACCAACCACTCCTCCGCCGGTGCGGACGCGTCCTCCCTGCCGTGTTCCACGAGGGTGAACCGCTCACCCAGAACCGACAGCAACCGGTCGGCGGACACCATCTGCTCACGAGCCCACTCGTGGTCCGCGTCGAGGGGCATCTCCTCGATGAAGCGGAGCGCAATCCCTTCGGTCAGGCACCATTCGAGGAGATCCGCCGCCCCCGTCAGTGTCTCGGGCATCAGAACTGCGTTCACCTTGAGCGGCGCCAGGCCTGCATCAGCCGCGGCCCGGATCCCGGCGATCACCGAAGGCAACCGATCGCGTCGCGTGAGCCTGGCGAAGTGCTTCCTGTCGATCGAGTCGAGGGAGACGTTGACGCGCGTGAGGCCGGCGCGGGCGAGTGCAGCAGCCCGGTGTTCGAGCCCGACTGCGTTGGTGGTCATCGACAGCGGCACACCCGGAACCCGTTCGGCGCACCCGGCGATCATGGCTTCGAGGTCGGCGCGCATCAGCGGCTCACCACCGGTGAACCGGACCTCCCGGACCCCGAGCTGATGCACCGCGATACCCACCAACCGGACGATTTCCTCAGCCGTGAGTAGATTCTGCGCCGGGATGGCGGGCAGGCCTTGCTCCGGCATGCAATAGGTGCAGCGCAACGAGCATTTCTCGGTGATCGACACCCGAAGGTCGCGCGCTACCCGACCGAATCTGTCGACGAGGTGCCCCACGTCGGGGCGGCCCGCGAGCGAGACGGCCGACCGCACGGTGGGAATACCCATCTCCACCATTGTCATCGCGTTGCCTTTCCCCGCATTGGTCCAGTATGCCGTGAGGCGGTGATCCGTGCCGCACCGCCGTGCATAGGATTGGTAACCATGGCCGGAGGAACGTCGTGACCACGCGGACGGTGGAGCAGCATGCTCAGCACGTCGCCGAACTTCTCGCACCGCTCCATACGCGCCCCGGCGAGGAGATTCCACTCGGTGAGGCACTGGGACGCGCCCTCGCCGCCGACGTCCATTCACCCGTCGATCTGCCCCTGTTCCGGAACTCCCAGATGGACGGCTACGCCGTCGACGCCGCATCCATCACGACGGTCCCTGTGATGCTGCCCGTGCGCGGGGTGATCGCGGCCGGGCCGGCCGAACCCGTCACGCACCTTCCCGGCACGGCCTACCGAATCATGACCGGAGCACCGGTTCCGCCGGGCGCCGACGCGATCGTCCCCGTCGAGGACACAGTCACCTCGGATGGCGAGGTGCGGATCGAAAAAACCCGCTCGGCCGGGGAATTCGTGCGCGAACGTGGCAGCGACGTCCGGGCGGGGACCCTTCTCCTCGCCGCGGGCAGCCTTCTCGCTGCCCGTCACATCGCCGTGCTCGCCGCTGTCGGGCTGCAGCGCGTATCGGTGCGCCCGCGGCCGCGTGTCGCGGTGATCACCACCGGCGCCGAACTCGTCGACGCGGGAAGCGCACTGCGTCCCGGCCAGATCTACGATTCGAACGGCATCGCACTGGCGTCGAGTGCACGAGCCAACGGTGCAGAGGTGGTCTCCATCGCCCGTAGCACCGACGACCCCGCCGAGTTCCGCACCCTGCTCGCCGAGGCGGTCCTCACCGCCGATGTGGTGCTGACTTCCGGCGGTGTATCGATGGGCGACTTCGAGGTGGTGAAGGAAACGCTGTCCCCGCTGGGCGCTCAATTCGCTCACGTGGCCATGCAGCCGGGCGGGCCGCAGGGGACAGCCGTGGTCAACGGCGTCCCGGTATTGAATTTCCCGGGCAATCCGGTGAGTACCCTCGTCTCCTTCGAGATCTTCGCCCGTCCGGACATTCGCCGCGCAGCGGGCCTTCCTCCCACGGAAGCCGTGGAGGGGCCGCTCGCGGCGCCGCTCACCTCCGTCCGAGGTAAGCGGCAGTTCCTCCGCGCCCGCCGCACCGACACCGGGGTAGAACTCGTCGCCGGTCCGGGCTCACATCTTGTCGCAGCGATGGCGTGGGCGGATGTCCTCGTCGATGTTCCCGCCGATGTCACCGCACTCGACGCCGGCCAACTCGTGAAGGTGATTCCCCTATGAGCGATTTGACGCACCTCGACGGCGAGGGTCGTGCACGCATGGTCGATGTGAGCGCGAAAGCCGATACCACCCGGACTGCCGTGGCGGAAGGACGACTCGTCACGACCCCCGAGGTCATTGCGCTCGTCCGGGCCGACGATCTCCCCAAGGCAGATGTACTCGCGACTGCCCGGATTGCGGGTATCTCGGGTGCTAAGAAGACGTCCGAGCTCATTCCGTTGTGCCATCAGCTTGCGCTCTCGTCGGTCAAGGTGGAGTTCGGATTCGCCGACGATGCCATCACGATCGAGGCGACAGCGAAGACGAAAGGGCCGACCGGCGTCGAAATGGAGGCACTGACCGCGGTTGCCGTGGCCGGGCTGACTCTGCACGACATGGTGAAGGCCGTCGATCCCGCTGCCACCCTGGACGGTGTCCGCTTGCTCACGAAGGACGGCGGCAAGCGCGGGCACTGGACCCGGGAGCCGGCAACCGACTCGGCATCACCGAGAGGGCGCACTGCCGCGGTCCTGGTCGCCTCCACAGGCGGCGCCGCGGGCACGCGGGAAGACACGACCGGTCCAGCCATCACCGCCTGGCTCGACGAACGCGGGTTCCGGACACGCGGCCCCCTGGTCTACGCCGACGCCGAGATCGCGGCCGGCCTCGCCGACGCGCTGTCCGGCAACCCCGCACTGGTCATCACCACCGGCGGGACGGGTGTCTCCCCCACGGACGCCACTCCCGAAGCCACCCGGGCCGTACTCGACCGCGAACTGCCCGGCATCGCGGATGCCATCCGCAATCGGGGAACGACGGTGACTCCGCATGCGTCACTGAGCCGGGGACTCGCCGGTGTGTCGAACGGCACAGTGATAGTGAATCTGCCGGGTTCACCGGGCGGAGTGAAGGATGGACTTGCGGTGCTCGACCCCATCGTCGATCACCTTCTCGCACAAATCGCCGGTGGAGGTATGCACGATGAGTGACGTTCTTGCCCAGATTTCGGACCTGCCCCTGGACGCGGCCGTGGTCGATGCGGCCGTGGCGGGACCGGAACACGGCGCGGTAGTGGTCTTCACCGGGGTGGTACGTAATCACGATGCCGGACAATCCGTTTCGGCACTCGAGTATCAGGCGCATCCCGATGCCGAGCGCTTTCTCCGCACGTGTTGTGAGGAGGTTGCGTCGTCGACGGGACTGCCTGTTGCCGCGGTCCACCGGGTGGGTGCGCTGACCGTCGGGGACCTGGCGCTCGTGGCTGCCGTGGCCGCACCGCACCGGGCCGAGGCGTTCGCGGCCTGCGCCGAACTCGTCGAACGGATCAAGCACGAGGTACCCATCTGGAAGCGGCAGCATTTCGCCGACGGCGCGTCCGAATGGGTGGGACTGTGAGTCCTGAGTCGGACCGGCGTCGCATCACCGGGTAGACTCGGCGGCACTAGGTGACCATGACGGTCACCCAGCGTCGTAGAACGCATTCAGTTCGGGAACGTCCGAATCCTGTTGGGTGTGCACACGCGTGTGCATCCGCTCTTCTTACGGCGAAGAAGCTTGCCGACCGGCAACGCCGCCAACCTGTGCTCGAGCTCCGACGGGATCGCTTTTCCGTGTCGGCCCTCCGGGCACAACCCTGTGCCCGAAAGGCTCTGACACTTGTCTGACACGACGACACCCGACACCACCTTCGCCGCTCTCGGCGTCCGCGAACCGCTCGTGCGGGTGCTCTCCTCGCAGGGCATCACCGCGCCCTTCCCCATCCAGGTCGACACCCTCCCCGACACGCTGTCGGGCCGCGACGTGCTCGGCCGGGGCAAGACGGGCAGCGGTAAGACGCTCGCCTTCTCCATCCCGATGGTGTCCCGCCTCGCCGGTGAGTTGTCGGGCGGAAAGCGTCGGCCCGGCCACCCCGTCGGTCTGATCCTGGCCCCCACCCGCGAGCTGGCCACCCAGATCACTGCCACACTCGAACCGCTGGCGCAGGCGTACGACCTGAAGGTCACCACCATCTTCGGTGGCGTCTCCCAGAACCGCCAGGTGTCGGCGCTCAAGGCAGGCGTCGACATCGTCGTCGCATGCCCCGGCCGCCTCGAAGACCTGATGAAGCAAAGGTTCGTGAGCCTCGACGCCGTCGAGATCACCGTGCTCGACGAGGCCGACCACATGGCCGACCTCGGCTTTCTTCCCGTCGTCACGCGCATCCTCTCCGCCACGCCGCAGCAGGGCCAGCGACTGCTGTTCTCGGCCACGCTGGACAACGGTGTCGACAAGCTCGTCAAGCGGTTCCTGAAGAACGAGGTCCTGCACTCGGTCGACGAGGCGAACTCACCCGTCGCGGCCATGACGCACCATGTATTCGACGTCGACAGCCCCGAGACCAAGCGCAAGCTGGTCGAGAAGCTTGCGTCGGGCACCGGACGCCGAATCCTGTTCATGCGCACCAAGCATCAGGCGCGGAAGCTGGCGCGTCAGCTCACCGAAGCGGGTATCCCGTCGGTGGATCTGCACGGCAATCTGTCGCAGGCCGCCCGCGACCGCAACCTGGCCTCGTTCTCGGCCGGTGAGGCGCGCGTGCTGGTGGCCACCGACGTGGCGGCGCGAGGCGTCCACGTCGACGATGTGGAACTGGTGGTGCACGTCGATCCGCCCGCCGAGCACAAGGCTTACCTGCACCGTTCGGGCAGAACCGCACGCGCAGGCAGCGCCGGCGACGTCGTCACCGTCGTACTGCCCGAGCAGCGCAAGGATCTGTCCATCCTCATGCGGAAGGCAGCGATCAAAGTCACTCCCGTCCGCAGCACCGCGGACTCCGCCCACGTTCTCGAACTCGTCGGTGACCTCGCACCACATGTGACGCCGGCACCGAAGGCCACGCCGGTGTCCAGCACCGGCGGACGCACTCAGCGGCCCGGCGGTGGCCAAGGCGGCCAGGGTGGACGAGGCGGCCAGGGCGGACGCGCCCACGGTCAGGGCGGCGGCGCTCGTCGCTCCCGTTCCGGCGCTGCGGGCAGGCCACGGGCGGCGTCGTCCACGGGCGGCGGAACTCGTACCGCGTCGGCCGGCGCGTCACGCCGCCGTCAAGGCTAGAACTCGTCGAGGTGGATGGCGTCGGCCAATGGCCGGCGCCCCCGCCACCCGAAGCGCTCGAGGTCGGGTACCTGCTGGAACTCGGCGACGTGTCCCACACACAACCAGGCGATGGGACGCACCGGCCCGGGAATTCCCAGCAATTCGGTGAGATAGGGCTCGTCGTAAAAGGACACCCAGCCCACTCCGATGTTCTCGGCGGCGGCCGCGAGCCACAGATTCTGAATCGCCAGCACGGCTGAGAACAGGCCGGTGTCGTCGACTGTGTGCCTGCCGAGAATGTGCTCGCCGCCGCGACTGCGGTCATAGGTGACGACGACGCCCATGCCACTCTCACGTATTCCTTCGATCTTGATCGGATCGAACGTCGTCCTGCGATCGTCGGGTAGCGATTCGGCGAACCTTCTGCGAGCATCGGCAACGTGCTCGGCGAACACGTCGAGAGTCTCCGGCCTGCGCACGACAACGAAATCCCACGGCTGCGTGTTGCCGACGCTCGGGGCGCTGTGCGCTGCCCCCAGGATGCGGTTCAGAACCTCCTCCGGTACCGGCTCCCCCGTGAACTCCGCTCGCACATCCCGTCGGCGGCGAATCGCCTCATACACGGACAGCATCGGTTCGGGATACGACGGCGTGCTACACGCGGGCTCGGTCACGCCGTCACGGTATAGCGGTGCACCCCCAGCATCGCGCCGGGGTCGACATCTTCGCCCTCGGACACGATGCAGTCCTCGAGGCCCGCGCGGGCCTTCTCCGGTTCGATGTCTGCACCGATGAGGACCAATTGCGTCGTGCGTTCCTCCCCCGATTCCCAGCGCGTGGAGGTGAACCGGATGTGTGGCCCCACCGTCTGCACCTCGAACTTGCGCGACTGCCCCGGTACCGCGAAGTGCACGAATCCCTTGATGCGATAGATGCCGACGGGCCGGCTTTCGAGGAAATCGACCAACCGCCGTGGATCGATCGGATCGGCCGACGCGAAATCGACTGACTCGTACGACGAATGCAGGTGGCCGTGACCGCCACACCCCTCGTCGCAGTGCTCGTGCTGATCCAGCAACAGCCGATCGAGCGTGAGCTGTTCACCGGGGGCCGGATCGCGTCCCGGCTCCTGATCGAAGAGCAGAGTGGGCTCGATGCGCCCGTGCGCGGTCGCGAGAATCGGGGCACGATCGTTGTAGTCGCGGACCAGCTGCTTCACCGCACCGAGTCGTGGTTCGTCGATCCGGTCGGTCTTGTTGAGTACGACGAGGTCGGCCAGGGTCACGTGCTTTCCGAGATCAGGATGCCGGGCGGACGTTTCCTCGAACTGCTCACCGTCGACCATCACCACCAGCCCCCCGTACACGACGTGCGGATTCCTGCTGCCGAGTACGAGCCGAATCATGTTGCGCGGCTCGGCAAGCCCGCTGGCCTCGACGATCACCACATCGATCTGTGAAGTTGGATTCGCCAGACGATCGAGCATGTCGTCCATGTCGCTGACGTCGACGGCGCAGCACATGCACCCGTTGCTCAGAGACACCATCGAATCGACCTGCCCGGCCACCATCATCGAATCGATGTTCACGGCTCCGAAGTCGTTGACAATGACACCCACGCGGACACCGCGATTGTTGCGCAGGACATGATTGAGCAGGGTGGTCTTACCGGAACCGAGGAATCCAGCGACGATGACCACCGGAATCCGCTTCTTCGCCAACTGCCCCGACCTCCATGGATTTCGATGAGCCACCGGGCGCCCATGGTAGCGCCCGGCCGAACGATCTCAGCTCACCGCGCCGACTATCGCCGCGCCGATGGCGGCGGGCACCATCGGCATCGTGTGGTGAGTGGCTCCCTCGATTGTCGTGACCGTCGCCGAGGGAAGCCTGTGCCGGATCGTGGCCGCCACCTCCGGGCACTTATCAGCCTCCTGGACGCCGGTCGCGCAGATATCGCTGCAACCCCGGGTTGGCTCGGCGACCGCCTCGGGATCAATTCGGCATCCGTCACTGCACTTCTCGACCGCATGGAGAAGGCCGGGCTCGTCCGTCGCACGCCGGACGCCGAGGACCGGCGCCGCTCCCGAATCACGGTCACTGCCACAGCGATGAACCTCGGTGAAACCTTCTTCGGCCCGCTCATCAACCGGACGACAACCATCCTCGAGGGGTTCGACCCCTCGGAGCGACAGACTATTTCACGATTCCTCGACGGCATGAACGCCGCTGTCGCCGTCGAACGACAAGTGGCCGTTCAGCCGAGCGAAGACTCGGTGTCGAGATCGCGGACGCGTCGGGCGGGTGAGCCGACGTAGAGTCCGTTCGGCGCGCAGTCACGGGTGACTACCGCTCCTGCACCGACGACACAACCTTCGCCGACCGTCACTCCGGGCAGGATGATGGCCCCTGCGCCGATCCAGCAGCCGTCACCGACCACGATGGGAAGGTCTACCGCCGCCCCGCACCGCCCCGACACCGGACCCAGCCGATGTGTGCTGGTAATGAACTGGACGCGGTGACCGACCGCCACTTGCCGGCCGAGCGTGATGGAAGCGGTGCCATCGAACAGCACGCCGCGGTTGATGAAGGTACCGAGACCCAGACTGACATCTTTGCTGCCGAAATAGCATCCTGAGTAGATTCCGGCACCCCATACTTTCGCCCCGGCAGCCAGCAACAAGAGAATCCGCAGCCAGACCGGCACAAATGCGGACGATTGGACGATCGTGACGAAGCGCACCCGCCAACCCTAGCCAGTGATCGCGCCCCGCGCTGGATGGCCATCTGCTCGGTCGGCACAAATGCGACTCGGTAACGGATCGACACAGAGCCCGATGATGTTCCCGAGACCCGAGGGGGGCGAGTGGCACAACTCGATAGCGAAGGATTCGCTGCCATGCTCGAATCAATCCCGCATGCGATCAGCGTCCACGACAAGAACCGCCGGGTCATCTTCCGCAACTCGGCCTGCGCCGCTCTGATCGGCGCCGGCGTCGACGAGTTCGACAGTCTCCGGCACGAACAACTCTTCCATCCCGACGACAGCGACCTGTGGAGCGAGATGCTCGCCCGCTCCCTGGGCTGTGAGAGGGCAAGTGCGACGGCACACCTGCGTATCCGTCACCGCAATGACCATTGGCTCTGGGTTCACGTCGCGGTGTCCGCCTTCGACGTGGGCGATGAGACGTTGATCGTCCTCGTTCTCCAGGATCAATCCGACACCATCTGGGGCAACCCGCGGTCCGCCAAGCAGAGAATCTGACACACCTACCGACCCTGACAGGTCGGCCGACTGCAACAAGGCGGGGTGCGGATCGTGGCACCACACCGTCGGCAGAAATGAGTGCGATGCCCACCATTCTTCGACGTGCCGCAGTCGCACACTTCCCACCCGACAAGGCAGGTGTTGGCACCGAGCAGGTGCCCGTTGGGGCAACGCCGTGGGGCGAACTCGGTCCGGCGCGTCACAGAACCGAATCTACACGTTCGTCGAACGTATGTTCTATTTACATGTAATTGCCCGGAGCCCCCGCACTGCCATCGGCGCGCTCCACCAGGAACCAACTTCCCGGCGCATAGACCAGTTCCCGGTCTTCGCGGACGATGACGAGCGCACCACTGTCATGGATGCTGTAGGTGTCGTCGCCGCTGAAGTCGGTGACGGCGAAGTCTGCCAGTTGGTCGAACGACCGATGTGTCACGGTGAAAGTCATACTGCCAGTGTCCCACTGCGACAACGTGCCGACCCGAGATCGCCGACGCAGCTACTTCACATGTGGGGCAGGGCGGCAGCGAGAAAGACGATTCCGACCGCGATTCCGAAGGCACCGGTGAGTATGCCGATCAGAGCCTCCAGGGATGTCGACTCGTCCGCCTCGACCGACGGATTTCGAGATGCGACGATGCCCGTCGCTATGGCTCCGGCGCCGAGGAGAATGCCGAAGCCGAACATCCAGAACATCACAATCGACAGCGCGCCGAGCATCACCGAGACGTCGCTGCAATAGGCGCCGAGAGGCCGCTTCGACGTCATCAGCCATGGCAGGTGGCCGCGCCGGCGATCGGACGAGGGAGACGGTGACGTAGTCATGGTCATGGTTGCGTTAGATCCTCTCCGTGCAGACGTATGGGGACAGTGACGGGCGCGCGATCGACTCAGCGACTCACCGATGCGCCGTTGCGCGTGATCCGACCGCGACTGCCCTCAGCTAAGCGCCGGTGACCGAGCGGGACTGCGGACCGCGCACGAAGTGAAGCACAGCAATCCACCTTCCGGGTTCGATCCACAAGCGCCTGCCACCTGGTCGGACGCCGCATCACTGCGCATCAAGAATTTAGCACTCTCCTACATTGAGTGCCAATTCAGAGGAGGTTCGCAGCGGCAGCTCACAGACTGCCCGTACTGGTTACTTTGTCGTTACCGATCGGTAGCGCTGGCACGCGACCGATGTGAGTGCTAATTTCCGAGATGCACAGGCATCCGTGTCCGTCGCCGTGGCGGGCACGCCGGGTAATGGGGAGGTGCGCAGCTGTGCGGTACCGCAAGCACGGATCATCCGACGTGAAAGACCGACGCGACCATCGAACAGCGCATACCGATGAGTGTGTGCGCTGGCCGGATCCGAGTCCACTGAACAGCTGGTGGGAACGCGTCGTGTGGGGTGATCGGAGCGTGACATGAGCGGTGGAACTGTCCGCACGCGCCCCCGCGCGTGGGACTTCCGTTGCGACCACTGCGATCACACGTACCGCGCCCTGGCTGACAGTCGAACCGCTGCCCGCTGCACAGCCCGGTTGAACGGCTGGGTAACGGACAGCACGACTCTCTGCCCGGGATGCGCCGTCGTCGCCGCCGTCGAACAACAGCTTCTGCTGCCCGGGAAGGCAACGGGCTAGTCGCCGGCCAGGTTCGACTGCCCGACCGGCCACAGCGGACGAAAACCATGGGAAATGCATGTGGTCACGCACATGAAGAAGTCCCCCACCATGCGATGCATGGTGGGGGACTTCTCAGTGGGTGGAGCTAAGGGGACTCGAACCCCTGACCCCCACACTGCCAGTGTGGTGCGCTACCAGCTGCGCCATAGCCCCGTATTCAGTTCTTTCTCTCGCACCAGGAATGACTTCCGCGTGCTCGAAGAAAGTTACACCATCGTCGACCTGGCCAACAAATCGCCTGCTCAGAGGCGCTTCGCGCCCGTGCGCCTCTGTGGTTGCCGGGACATCCAGAAAGGCGCACGGGCGGAGGAGCCGTCTACAGCTGGGAGACCCAGTTCTCGTTGGCGAGCGCGTCGATGACGGTGCCGTCCTGAACCACTGCCGGGGTGCCCGTTGCGCCGCTCGCGCTTAGAGCTTGACGGCCGGCCTCCGCATCGATCGCAGCCTGGTCGACCTTCGCGCCGGTGGTGATGCACTGCGCGGCCTCGTCGGACGCTCCGGCGTCGCGGGCCATCTGCGCCAGTTCCTCGTTGGAGTGGTCGGAATCGCCGTTCTCCGCCGGTTGGTTCTCGGGCGCGAACAGGGCAGCGTGGAAATCCGAGTACACCGACGCGTCACCGGTCGCCGCAACGCACTGTGACGCCGCGACAGCGCGCGTGGAGTAGTCACCGCTGGCCGACAACCGATTGAGGAAGTTCAGAATGTGGTAGCGGACAGCCACTTTCCCGTCGTCGACGGCCTTGGCCAGTTCCTGCCCGTTCTTGTTCTCCAACTCGGCGCAGTAGGGACACATCGGGTCCTCGAACAGATCGATCGTGGTGGCTGCGTCGGGACGCCCGAGGAGCACCACGCCGTTGTCCTCGACCGACACCCGGACCTCGGAGTTCTGCACTCCCCCGTAACCGTCGTTGCGCGGCTTGCTTCGGTTGTTCTGCCAGATCACGCCGCCTATCACGAGGGCTGCGATGACGAGTACGGCGAGCCCACCGAGGATGTAGGTGGACCGGCTGGACTCCGGCTGCGGGGTGTACTTGTTCTTCGAGCTCACGTGGATGCAGTCCTTCGATGTCGGATCGATTTACCAGGTGCTTACTCTGCCATCGTCGGCTGAGGGGCCACTGAGAAAGGCGCCCGCGACGCGAGCCCCAGCGCGAACGGAGTACGGGGGAACACGATCAACCAGGCCGCCAGCGCGAGGAATCCGATGTCCCGCAGGATTTCCTTGGTGTAGTCCCAGCCATCGACGTCGGCCGCTCCCCCTCCGCCGAAACAGCCGCAGTCGATGGACAGGCCACGCGCCCACACCGAAATGATGACGCCGACGAGGACGAGCAGGAGGGCCGCCGACACGACCGCCGTGGCCCGGACCCCGAGCCCGATCAGAAGCAGTAGTCCGAGGGCGATTTCGAAGAATGGTAGGGCGTTGGCAACGGGACGGATGAGGTCTTCCGGGAGCAGTTGGTAGGCGCGAACCGCGACGATCGTTTGTGCGGGATCTGCCACCTTGAGCGCGCCGGAGACTAGCCAGACGGCGGCGAGGGACACGCGGGCGACGAGGGAGACGATACTGATCCACACCGAAACGAGAGTACAGACGTCGCCGGTCAGAGCGCTTTGACCGACACCTTCGGGGCCGGCTTGTTCGGCACCAGCAACCAGCCTGCTGCGGCGACGAGCATCACACCACCTGTAACGGCAAAGGAGACTGCGTAGGACAGGTGCTGGGCGAGTAGACCGGCGCCGACCGGACCGAGAACGCCGCCCACGTCGGCCACCATTTGGAACGTGGCGAGCACAGGCCCGCCACGCGACTTCGCACCTACGACGTCCGCCACGGCCGCCTGCTGGGCGGGACTCATGATGCCGGACCCGATACCCGCGACACCGGAGAGCACGAGGAAAACGACGAGATCCTCGCTGAGTCCCATGCCGACGGTGCTCGCCCCGCATACCAGGAGGCCGAGCACGACGAACAGCTTCCTGCCGTAGGTGTCGGAAAGCCGTCCCGACACGATGAGGACCAGAGCGTTGCCGACGGCGAACACGGCGAGTGCGATTCCGGCGAGCGCTTCCTCGCGGTGGAGCGCCTCGACGACGAACAGCGGGACCATCGCGACCCGTACGCCGAAGATGACCCCACCGAAGGCGAAGTTGGATCCGAGCGCGGCGCGGTACACGGACGATCTCAAAGCCTCCCGCAAGGTCATGGCGGCCCCCGCAGCGGTGGCGTCCGGTGCGGTGAGATGCGACCCCTTGAGGCTGATGAAAACGACTGCGGCGGCGATGACGAGGGCGATGGCGTAGATGACGAACGGGACACGCAGACCGAATCCGACGAGCAGCCCGCCGACGAGCGGTCCGCTGATCGAGCCCAGCAGGAAACTCGTGGCATACAACCCGGATACCCGGCCGCGACTGTCGACCGGTGCGATCCGGATGACGAGACCCATCGCGGACACGGTGAACATCGTCGAGCCGATCCCGCCCAGTGCGCGGAAAATCAACAGCTGCCAGTAGTCACCTGCCACCGCGCAGGCCGCCGTGGACGCCGCAACGATCAACAGACCGGTGATGTAGACCGGGCGCTCCCCCAACTTCTGCACCAGCCGCCCACTGAGCGGGGCGAACACCAGCCGCATGAAGGCGAAGGACGAGATCACGACCGTCGCGGCCGTCACGCTGACGTCGAAGCTGCGCGCAAACTGCGGCAGCGCCGGCGCGACGATGCCGAAACCCAGTGCGATGACGAAGCTGGCCGACACCAGCACCCAGATTTCCGAGGGAAGTCGGGGTTTGGTCCCGGAGAGCGGCCCAGCTTCACGAGTGTTCATCGGGAATCGATGCTATGTGCAGCCGCCGACACAGAGACACTCACCCCGGGTCGCCTCGGCGCGGGGTCACCGCAGTGCGTCGGCCACCAGTTCCTTGGCGGCCGCCTGCACCTGTGCGAGATGCTCGGGACCTTCGAACGATTCCGCGTAGATCTTGTACACGTCCTCGGTCCCCGACGGCCGGGCCGCGAACCACGCGTTGGCCGTGGTGACCTTCAACCCGCCGAGCGGTGCCCCGTTTCCCGGAGCAGTCGTCAGGGTCGCGGTGATGGGCTCCCCCGCGAGTTCGGTTGCTGTCACCTGTTCCGGCGACAGCTTGGCCAGGACTGCTTTCTGCTCCCGCGTCGCGGGCGCATCGATACGGGCATACGCCGGACTGCCGAACTTCTCTGCCAGCTCCCCGTAACGAACCGATGGTGTCTTACCGGTGACCGCCGTGATTTCCGAGGCGAGCAGCGCGAGGATGATGCCGTCCTTGTCGGTGCTCCACACCCGGCCGTCGTGTCGCAGGAACGACGCCCCCGCGCTCTCCTCCCCGCCGAATCCGAGTGATCCCTCGAGAAGTCCGGGGACGAACCACTTGAAACCCACCGGGACCTCGAGCAGGTCGCGGCCGAGGCTGTCGACCACCCGGTCGATCATCGACGAACTGACGAGTGTCTTGCCCACCCGCACCGCCGGACCCCACCCCGGCCGGTGGGCGAACAGGTAGTCGATGGCTACGGCGAGATAGTGGTTGGGGTTCATCAGTCCGCCGTCGGGAGTGACGATTCCGTGCCGGTCCGCGTCGGCATCGTTGCCCGTGGCGATGTCGAAGCGGTCCCGTGCTCCGATCAGGGACGCCATGGCATCCGGGGACGAGCAGTCCATACGAATCTTGCCGTCGGTATCGAGAGTCATGAAGCGCCAGGTGGGGTCCACGAGCGGGTTCACGACTTCGAGATGGAGATGGTGCGTGTCGGCGATGGCACCCCAGTAGTCGACACTCGCACCGCCCAGCGGATCGGCTCCGATCCGCACTCCCTCGCGGCGAATGGCATCGAGGTCGAGCACGCTCGGTAGGTCGTCGACGTAGAAGCGGAGGAAGTCGTATCGCTCGGCGCGCTGGATGGCCCGCTCCGCGGACGCACGCTTGACTCCCGACAGATCGCGGCGCAGTAATTCGTTCGCGCGGTCGGCGATGATCGTTGTCGCCTCGGAACCAGCGGGACCCCCGTGTGGTGGGTTGTACTTGAATCCGCCATCGCGCGGCGGATTGTGCGAGGGCGTCACCACGATCCCGTCCGCCTCGGACTCGGGACGGCTGCTGTTGTACCGCAGGATGGCGTGGCTGACCGCGGGGGTCGGCGTGTAGCGGTCCCGTGAATCGATGAGCACCGTCACGTCATTGGCGGTCAGCACCTCGAGTGCCGACATCCAGGCGGGTTCGGACAGCGCGTGCGTATCGCGACCCAGGAACAGCGGACCGTCGATACCCTGCGACGCCCGGTATTCGACGATGGCCTGCGTCGTGGCGAGGATGTGGGCCTCGTTGAACGCGGAGTCGAGGCTCGATCCGCGATGCCCGGAAGTCCCGAACAGCACCTGCTGCAAGGGATTTTCGGGATCGGGCACACGGCTGTAGTACGCAGTGACCAGATGCGCAATGTCCACCAGATCCTCCGGCAGTGCCACCTGACCCGCCCTGTCGTGCGCCACGAGACCTCCTCCACATCGACGATGCCGTACTCGACTATCGGTCCCATCCTGCACCCTCGCGGCACAGTCCGCGATCAATACGTCCATCGGAAGCCGAGCCAGGCGGCGCCCAATCCGGCGCCGACGCTGGCAACCACGTAAAGGAGCGAGGTCACGGTGCGCCGGATACGCGCGAGCCCGACCGACTCGACTGCGAAGGTGGAATAGGTGGTGAGACCACCGCAGAAACCGGTGCCGAACAACGCGAACAGCTGCGCAGACATCGCTGCGCCCGACACCATTCCGAGGATCAGGCAACCGCTGATGTTCACCACGAACGTGGCGACGGGAAAGCTGCGGTACGGCACCACATAGCGCGCAGCGAGGTAGCGGACGGCGGATCCGAGCCCACCACCGAGGGCAACGAGGAGCAGGGTCATACGAGCGCTCCACGAGCCCGGCGATGGCGGTGGCCGACGAGCATGCCCAGTCGTGCCGCCAGGAGGGCAGGCAGCAGAGTAGCCGTCACATACAGCACGGCGCGTCCGGCATCCTCCCCCACGGCATCGACGGCAAAGGTCGAGAACGTGGTGAATCCGCCGAGGACACCGACCCCGAGGAACAACCGCAACGGTCGGTCCGGCCCGAGCATCTCGGCGAGGTACCCGAGCAGCAACGAACCGACGACGTTGATGGCCAGAAAGGTCCAGATACCGGGCCACTGCTGGGCCAGTATGAACCGTACGGTGGCTCCGAGCGCTCCTCCCGCGGCGACCACGAGGACGGATTTCGACACGGGCACCGGCGTTCCTTCCCTTGCGGACACGATTCGGGCCGGACACCTGGTGTGGTGTCCGGCCCGGATTCGGGGTGGAGCTGCCGGGAATTGAACCCGGGTCCTACGCAGCAAAGCTAGGGCTTCTCCGTGTGCAGTTTGCTATGCCTCTACTTGGATCTCCCAGTCTCGCAAACAAGCCAGGATGACGATCCCAGTCACTGTGAGTTGTCCCGTTCGGCTCCGCGACCGAGCCGAACGGTAAAGCCCTCTAGCTGATGCCAGTACCCGGGCCGAGGGCGAACCCGGACTGACAGACACGCAGTCGCTACTTAGGCAGCGAGTGCGTAGTCGCGCTGATTGGAATCGGCGCTTATATGTTTGCAGCGACGCTTACGGTGGTCTCTTGCCTGCACCGACACGCTTCCCCTACCTCAACGTACGCAGTCGAAACCGTTCAGCCCCGTACGTCCCCCACGACTCTCGGGGGGCCACCCAGTGTAACGCGAACCCGGCGCGGTTTCATCCCACTTGTCTGCAGCGGCGTGTGGGCGGTCTCAACTGGCGACGGCGATCATCCCGACGGCCGCCAGAGCCAGCAGCATTCCGGCCTGTTGCACCTTGCTCACCCGTTCGCCGAGCATCACCATGGCCAGCAGCACGGTCGCTGCGGGGTACAGCGATCCGATCACACTGACCAGGGAGAGCAAGCCGCCCTGGAATGCGTAGAGCATTGCGGCGTTGGCCGCGACATCGAGGAAACTGACGTAGACGGCGAGCTTCATCGGCTCTCCGTGTGGCAGAAGGAAATGACCGGACGCCAGCGCCACCACCCACACCACGGCTGTGGCGGCGGCGCGCGACACGGCCAGGGGCCACAACCCGCCCTCGGCACCGATCTGGTGCAGCGCCACGAACGCGATGGCGAAGGCGACACCGGAACCGACGGTCAGCAGCGCGACGGACTTCGTGAACGTGAGCACTCGCCCACCCGCCACCTCGCCGGCCGTCTCGTCGGGTGACTCTCGGCTGACCAGCACTACGGCGACGAGCGCGACAGCAATCCCGGCGTACGCAATCGATC
The DNA here is from genome assembly GCF_003130705.1 of Rhodococcus oxybenzonivorans. Lineage (NCBI taxonomy): Bacteria > Bacillati > Actinomycetota > Actinomycetes > Mycobacteriales > Nocardiaceae > Rhodococcus > Rhodococcus oxybenzonivorans. The sequence goes on from NZ_CP021354.1 coordinate 3,992,526, forward strand.
CGGGCCGTTCCCCGAAGGCAAGACCGACGAGAACAGGGATGCCTGCCACCAGGACGGCAGTCAACGGCGACACCACCGACATCGGGCCTGCTGCCAGCGCTAGATAGAACCACCACACGGCGACACCGCCGGCCACGCCGGAGACCGCGCCCCACAACAGGGACGAGGTGGTGAACGTGCCCGCCACGAACGGCGCGATCACCAGCACGATCAACAGCGACAGCGGATACGAGACGATGACCACCCGCAGTGCAGCCACCCGCCGAGAGGCCACTCCACCGACGAAATCGCTCACGCCGTAGCCGATGGCAGCGACCAGCGCGAGCAGGACGCCGGTCAGCGCATTCCCTTGACTCGTCGTCCGAGTTCGCGGGTCACCTCACGTTCGGCGGTGCGCTTGGCCAAATCCTGACGCTTGTCGTAATCCTGTTTACCCTTCGCGAGCGCAAGTTCCACCTTCACCTTGCCGTCCGAGAAGTACATCGACAGAGGCACGAGGGTCTGATTACCCTCTCTCGTCTTCCCGACGAGGTGATCGATCTCACGCTTGTGTAGCAACAGCTTCCGGGTGCGCCGTGGCGCGTGGTTGGTCCACGTGCCCTGGGTGTACTCGGGAATGTGGAGCGATCGCAACCACACCTCGCCGTTGTCGACGGTGGCGAATGCGTCGACGAGCGACGCCTTTCCCTCGCGCAGGCTCTTCACCTCGGTTCCCACGAGTGCGATGCCCGCTTCGTAGGTGTCGATGATGGCGTAGTTGTGACGCGCCTTGCGGTTGGTCGCAATGACCTTGCGGCCCTTTTCCTTCACGTTCCGGGCCTTTCAGTCCGCGATGTTCATGAGCAGTTCGTTGTCTCCAGCATAGGAGAGGGAGCAAACCGAATTATTCGCGCACATACAAGCGCAACGTCACGTAGGCGGTGACCGCCGCCATGCCCACACCGACCAGCAGGAGCACGGGTGAGACGAACAGCACGTCGCTGTTGGAGATCCGGGCGACAATGTTCGCCTCGTACACGTCGGCAAGCACGTCGTCGATGAACATGTTCTTCGCGGTGAACAGGCCCACGATGGCGAGTACGGCACCGATCACCGCCGCGACCACCGCCTCGAGGAGGAACGGCAACTGCGTGTACCACCGGGTAGCGCCCACCAACCGCATGATCCCGACCTCCGTCCGCCGGGTGAACGCCGCGATCTGCACCATGTTCGCGATGAGAAGCACAGCGGCGACCGCCTGCACGACGGCGATCGCGAACGCCGCATTGCGCACCCCGTTGAGGACGCTGAAGAGACGCTCGACCAGTTCACGTTGGTTGAGCACGCTCTCGACCCCGGGACGGGTACCGAACTGGTCGTTGATCACTCCGAACCGTTCGGGGTCGCTCAGCTTGACCTTGAACGACGCCGGGAAGCTGTCGGGGCTGACCAGTGCAGCGAGCTCGGGCTGATCCTTGAACACCCGCTCCGTCGCGTCCTTCACGGCATCGTCCCGGTTGAGGTACTCCACCGATACCACCGACGGGGTGTCGTCGAGTTCCGCGCGTAGCGAACGGCAGATCTCCGCCTCGCAGCCAGGGTCCGAGGTGGAGATGTCGTCCGTGAGGAAGATCTGCACCTCCACCCGGTCGAGGAAAATCTGCTGTGTCTTGCCCGCCATCTGCACCACGAGGAGTCCGCTTCCGAACAGCCCGAGGGAGATCGCGGTGGTGAGGATCATCGCGATCGTCATGGTGACGTTGCGACGGAGTCCGGTGAGGAGCTCACTGACAATGAAACTGGCACGCATCGGTAATCGGAGTCCTTCGTCGAATGGCTTGCGGACGGGCGGGCGTCGAGGGAGGGCGGGCGGCTAACGCCCCACGCCGTAGACACCTCGGGCTTCGTCCCGCACCACTCTTCCCAGGTCCAGTTCGACCACTCGACGACGCATCGAGTCGACGATGTGATGATCGTGCGTCGCCATCACCACGGTCGTGCCCGTGCGGTTGATCCTCTCGAGCAACAACATGATGTCCTGGCTGGTCTCCGGGTCGAGGTTGCCGGTGGGCTCGTCGCACAGCAACACCAACGGCCGATTCACGAACGCCCGCGCAATCGCGACGCGCTGCTGCTCACCACCGGAAAGTTCGGTCGGCAAACGGTCCGCCTTGCCCGACAGACCCACCATCTCGAGTACCTCGGGAACCGTGCGCGCGATCATCGCCCGCGGCTTTCCGATCACCTCCAGAGCGAAGGCGACGTTCTCCGACACCGTCTTCTTCTGCAGAAGCCGGAAATCCTGAAACACCACGCCCATGCTCTGCCGCAACTTGGGCACCCGCCGAGCCGACAGCTTGTTGACGTGGAAATCGGCGATGTGAATGTCGCCCGAGGTCGGTGACTCCTCCTTGAGGAGCAGACGCATGAAGGTCGACTTGCCCGAGCCCGACGGGCCGATGAGGAAGACGAACTCACCCTTGTCCACTTCGACGCTCACCTTGTCCAGGGCGGGTCTCGTGGAGGTCTTGTACGACTTCGACACATTCTCGACGCTGATCACGAGGAGCCAGTCTAGACGTTATCGAACAGTGACCAAGTGAAGCGCAGGCCGAGCGTCATGGTCCCGTCTGCGAGCTGGGCGCGGTCGGGACCGGGGACATCGTCGTCGGCGTCCCGGGTGCAGCCGGAGCGGGGAAGAGTTGCGGCAATCCGAACGGCTGCGTGGTCGTGGTCGGCTGCGTGCTCTGCGATGGCATCGTCAACCCAGGCGTGGATTGGGGCGTCGGCTCGGTAGTGGTCGACTCCGTCGTCTCGGTGGTCTCGGTCGGGGTGTCGACCGTCGACGACGGCAGTGATGTCACCGGAACCTGTTCCTCACTGGGCACGGGAGTGGTGATGGTCGGGGCCGGCGGGGGTGCCTGTCCAGCGTCCTCGGCGGGATTGAGCGAGGTGTACAGGGTGTACAGCGCCACCCACAGCAAGCACAGCACCAGCGTCGACGTCCGTACCCGTCCGCCGAACAGCTTCGACGGAAGGACATGCGAGTGCAGGATCCGATCGAGTCCGCGCCTCGGTTCTTCACTCATACCGCGTCCTCCCCCACCCGGACGGTCTGCAGGTCCGGGGACACGGTGATCCCCTGCCTGCGCATCGCGCTGGCGACGCGCACCCGGAGAGCCCGCCCGACCTGGAATTGCTTACCCGGAAGGGTCCGGGCGACCATACGAACGCTCACCTCGTCGACGGTCAGGCGTTCGACACCCATCACCGTCGGCTCGTCGAGCAGCAGCTTCTTCAGTCCGCGATCCGCATATGCCTCGACGCCGACCTGGTGCAGTACTTCGTTGACCTGGTTGATGTCGGCGGCCGCGGGCACCGGAACGTCGATCACGGCGCGCGCCCAATCCTTCGACAGGTTGATCGCCTTGACGATCTGTCCGTTGGGGACGGTGATGACTTCGCCGTCGGTGTTCCGCATGCGCGTCACACGCAGCGTCACATCCTCGATGACACCTTCGGCATCGTCCGAGGACCCGGTGACGGCGAGCCGGACGGTGTCACCGAAGCCGTACTGGCGTTCGGTGATGATGAAGAATCCGGCGAGGATGTCCTGGACCACACGCTGCGCGCCGAAACCCAGCGCCGCACCGAGAACGGTGGCCGGCGCCACGAGACTGCCGATCGGCAAGCTGAGCTGATCGAGCACCTTCATGGTGGCGATGACATAGATGATGGTGATGACCACCCAGGTGATCACCTGAGCCACCGAGTGTCTGTGCTTGGTGGTCTCGGATCGGACCAGGGCGTCGCCCTGCATGTAACTGTTGTCGATGCGGTCGGTGATCTTCTCGCCGCCCCAGCTGACGAGTCTGGCCATCAGCAGGGCACCGAGCACCGTCAACGACACGGCCAGCCCTGTGGAGCTGAGCCAGTCGAGGAGATTCCGGGTGGGAGCGAACATGGTTGCGGTGATCTCCATAGGCGTCTAGGCCTGGTTCTCGCGCATCCGCCAACGGATGCCGGACTCCAGGAATCCGTCGATGTCGCCGTCGAGGACGGCCGACGGGTTGTTGACCTCGTACTCGGTACGCAGGTCCTTCACCATCTGGTAGGGGTGCAGCACGTAGGAACGCATCTGATTGCCCCACGAACTGCCGCCGTCGCCCTTCAATGCATCCATCTCCGCGCGCTCCTCCTTCCGCTTGACCTCGAGCAACTTCGCCTGCAGGACGCGCATCGCCGACACCTTGTTCTGCAGCTGCGACTTCTCGTTCTGACAGGTGACGACGATTCCCGTCGGAATGTGCGTCAGGCGCACCGCCGAGTCGGTGGTGTTGACCGACTGCCCACCCGGACCGGAGGAGCGGTAGACGTCGACGCGGACGTCGTTCTCGTTCACGTCGATGTGGTCGGTGGTCTCGACGACCGGCAGGACTTCCACCTCGGCGAAAGATGTCTGCCGACGCCCCTGGTTGTCGAAGGGGCTGATTCGCACGAGGCGGTGGGTGCCCATTTCCACCGACAGGGTGCCGTAGGTATACGGCGCCTTGATCGCGAACGTCGCGCTCTTGATTCCGGCCTCCTCGGCATACGAGGTGTCGTAGACCTCGACCCCGTAGCCGTGCTTCTCCGCCCACCGAATGTACATACGCATCAGCATCTCGGCCCAGTCTGCGGCATCGATACCTCCTGCGCCGGATCGAATGTTGACCAGCGCGTCACGCTGGTCGTATTCGCCGGACAACATGGTTTTGACTTCCATGGCCTCGATGTCGGCCCGCAGCGACTCCCGCTCGGCATCGGCGTCGGCGAGCGCCTCGGCACCCGCATCCTCCTCCGCGAGCTCGTAGAGAAGAGGAAGGTCGTCGAGCCGCTGGCGCAGCTCCTCGACGCGGCGCAGTTCGGCCTGCGAGTGCGAGAGCTGGCTGGTGACCTGCTGTGCATGCTCCTGGTCGTTCCACAGGTCAGGGTCGGCCGCCTGGTGTTCGAGTTCGTCGATGCGGCGACGCAGCTCCTCCACATCCAGGACCGATTCGACGGTACGGAGGGTGGTGTCGAGCTCGCCTAGTTCTGCAGATACGTCGGGATGCACGGTGTTCAAGGTTACCGGGTAATTCTGCGGGCGATTTCACCCCCGCGCGCAACGGCAGTCACCCCTTCCGATCAGCCGACGTCGAACCCTTGCGGTCGCCGACGTGCCAGGCGTTCGATGCACGGGTGCGCACATGCCTGTGCGTTCCCCATTCCGCAGTTCCCCCGAGGCATTCTCGGGCCTCGACGAAGACGTCCGGCAGTCGCTGCGCCGGATCGAGTCGAGTCCCTTCATCACGGCCACCACCTCACTACGCGGATTCGTGTTCGACGTGGCCACGGGAAAGCTCAGGGAAGTCACGAGCGACTGAAGCGGGGCGGGCGCCGCCGAGTAATCTGTGCGACCGTGACCGACCTCGACGCCGACCTCCAGCTCGCACTCCACATTGCAGACGAGGCGGACGCGATCACCACGGCCCGGTTCGGCGCTCTCGATCTCGCGGTCGACGACAAACCCGACCTGACTCCGGTGTCCGACGCCGACCTGGCGGTGGAGCGGGCGGTCCGGTCGACGCTCGAATCGGAGCGCCCGAGCGATGCCGTGCTGGGTGAGGAATTCGGCGGCGACGCCCAATTCTCGGGGCGTCAGTGGGTGGTGGACCCGATCGACGGGACCAAGAACTTCGTCCGCGGCGTTCCCGTGTGGGCAACTCTCGTCGCCCTCCTCGACGACGGAGTGCCCGTCGTGGGCGTGGTCAGCGCTCCTGCACTGGCTCGCCGATGGTGGGCAGCCGCGGGCGCCGGCGCCTGGGCCTCGTTCGGAGGGGCCGCGCCGAGCCGTATTTCCGTCTCCGCCGTGGACCGACTCGAATCGGCGAGTCTCACGTTCTCGAGCCTGTCGGGGTGGAGAGATCTCGGCACCCGCGAGCAGTTCCTCTCCCTCACCGACGACGTCTGGCGGGTCCGTGGCTTCGGCGACTTCTTCTCCTATTGTCTGCTCGCCGAGGGCGCCGTCGACATCGCCACGGAACCCGAGGTCTCGCTGTGGGACCTCGCTCCGCTGGATGTACTGATCCGGGAGGCGGGCGGGCGCTTCACCGACCTCGCCGGTGCTGACGGACCGCACGGCGGAAGCGCGGTGGCCACCAACGGCCGGCTGCACGACGAGGTCCTCGACCGCCTACGAAAGCCCCACCTGCACGCGCACTGACGTCGCCGAACGGCGAACGGCCCGGCCTGGAACTTCAGGCCGGGCCGTTCGCCGTTCAGGGGCCTGACGCCCGGAACTTACTCAATAGTAGACACCAACCTTACTGCTGAGTAAGATAGCTGGTGTCCACGCCCGAACACCGAGAAACAGCTGGTGATCATGAGCAAGCAAGACACAGTTGCCCCCCACGACAGCGGAAAGCGGAAGCCCCGCGACACGTCCGCGGTCGGACTCAACCCCGTCAGGCGCGACGCCATGGGTGCCGCGATGCGAGTGTTGACGAAGATCACGGGTTCCGATCTGGCAGAGAAGTACAACTTGCGTCAGACGATCGATCGGGTGACCTACGAAGGCACGAAGACGGGTTTCCGAACCCTCGGTGCCGCCACCCGCGGTTTCAAGAAGGTGTCCGGCGGGGGCGCGCCGAAACGGCTCCCCGACAATCCGAGCGCTGCAGCGGGCTATTTCGACCTGACCCCGACCGACGAGCAGCAGATGATCGTCGAGACGGTGCGGGAGTTCGCCGCCGAGATCCTGCGCCCTGCCGGCCACGACGCCGACGCGGCCGCGGCCGCCCCGGCCGATCTCGTGAAGCGCGCCGCCGAACTCGGTATCACCCTGATCAACGTCCCGGAGGAACTCGACGGCGCGGCCAGTGAGCGCGGAGCCGTCACCAACTCGCTCGTCGCCGAGGCCTTGGCGCACGGAGACATGGGCCTCGCGCTTCCGATCCTCGCTCCCAGTGGCGTCGCGGTAGCCCTGACGCAATGGGGTACCGACGCCCAGCAGAAGACGTACCTTCCCGCGTTCACCGGCGAGCAGGTTCCCAATGCCGCCGTCGTCGTGAACGAACCACGGGCGCTGTTCGATCCGTTCGCATTGCAGACCAAGGCGGTCCGCTCGCCGAGTGGATACCGGCTCAACGGAGTGAAGAGCCTGGTTCCGGCTGCCGCAACATCCGAATTGTTCATCGTGGCAGCAGAACTGGACGGCAAGCCGTCCTTCTTCATCGTCGAGGCCGACTCCAAGGGACTCGTAGTCGAAGCCGATCCGAGCATGGGTCTGCGCGCCGCCGGACTCGGCCGCCTCGAGCTGACCGATGTGGCGGTGCCGGAGTCGGCGCTGCTCGGAGACGGTGACGCCGATGTGCGAAAGGCCGAGTACGCGGACGCCATCCGCCTCGCCCGCCTCGGTTGGGCATCGCTCGCGGTGGGCACCAGCCAGGCCGTGCTCGACTATGTCATCCCGTACGTGAACGAGCGGGTGGCGTTCGGCGAGCCGATCAGCAACCGTCAGGCAGTGGCCTTCATGGTCGCCAACATCGGTATCGAGCTCGACGGAATGCGTCTGGTCACGCTGCGTGGTGCTTCACGGGCGGAACAGGGCCTCTCGTTCGCCCGCGAATCGGCACTCGCCCGGAAGCTCGCTTCCGAGAAGGGAATGCAGATCGGCCTCGACGGCGTGCAGTTGCTCGGCGGCCACGGCTACACGAAGGAACACCCCGTGGAGCGCTGGTACCGCGACCTTCGCGCCATCGGTGTTGCCGAAGGCATCGTCCTGATCTGAGCGGCCGGATTCGAACTAAGGAAACAGTCATGATCAACCTCGAACTTCCCAAGAAGCTCAAAGCCTCCGCGAACCAGGCACATCAGGTCGCTGCGGAGATCTTCCGGCCTATCTCGCGCAAGTACGACCTCGCCGAGCACGCCTACCCCAAGGAACTCGACACCATGGCCGCCATGGTGGAGGGGCTCAACGACTCCGGCAAGGGTGCCGCAGGCGCTGCCCTCGGGCGCGGTGACGAGCCCAAGGTCATCGGAAACGTCAACGGGGGCAACATGTCCTCGCTGATGAACGTGATCGAGACCTGCTGGGGCGACGTGGGACTCACACTCGCCATTCCGTACCAGGGGCTCGGCAACTCTGCGATCGCCGCGGTCGCCACCGACGAGCAGCTCGAGCGGTTCGGCAAGGTGTGGGCCTCGATGGCCATCACCGAACCGGGCTTCGGTTCGGACTCCGCCGCGGTCACCACCACGGCGGTGCTCGACGGCGACGAGTACGTCCTGAACGGTGAGAAGATCTTCGTCACCGCCGGTGAACGTTCCACGCACATCGTCGTATGGGCCACGGTCGACAAGACCAAGGGCCGGGCAGCGATCAAATCGTTCGTCGTCCCCCGGGATGCACCGGGACTGAGCGTCGCGCGTCTCGAGCACAAACTGGGGATCAAGGCGTCCGACACCGCGGTATTACTGTTGCAGGACTGCCGGATTCCGAAGGACAACCTCCTCGGCACGCCTGAGGTGAACGTCGAGAAGGGTTTTGCCGGCGTCATGCAGACGTTCGACAACACCCGTCCGATCGTCGCCGGCATGGCCGTGGGACTCGGCCGCGCTGCACTCGAGGAACTGCGCCACATCCTCACCGACGCGGGAGTCGAGATCTCCTACGACATTCCGGCATACAACCAGCACGCGGCCGCCGCAGAATTCCTGCAGCTCGAGGCCGACTGGGAAGCTGCCTACCTGCTGGCGCTGCGCGCCACGTGGATGGCCGATAACAAGAAGCCGAACTCACTCGAAGCGTCCATGTCGAAGGCCAAGGCCGGTCGCACCGGAACAGCGATAACCGTGAAGGCCGTCGAACTTGCCGGCACGTGGGGATACTCCGAGCGTCCGCTTCTCGAGAAGTGGGCTCGCGACTCGAAGATCCTCGACATCTTCGAGGGCACACAGCAGATTCAGCAGCTGATCGTGGCCCGCCGCCTGCTGGGGAAGTCGTCTGCCGAATTGAAGTAGCAGACCAGGACTAGTTTCAACGAGGGGTGTAGCCCCCGCTGCGGTCACCTGCGGCGGGGGCTTCTTCGTGTCCGAAATCCGGTGACCAGGACCGCCGTATCGGCAGTACCCGACACCGACCGTCCTCTAGTCTGAACGTGACATCCGTCACGCCGGAAGGGGCATCCATGCCAGCTCAGCACCTTCTCACCAAGATCGCGGACACCGCGGGAGCCGTTCGGGTGATGAACCGCTCCGGCCTCGTGCCGTTCCCCCGGGTCGACCAGGGCATTCGTTCCCTCCTGGCAGTCCGGAAATACGGCCCGTTCGCGGGTCCGGTGCACGCTCACGCCGAGGCCCGACTCGACGCGGTGGCGTTGATCGACGAGCGCGGGCCACTCACCTATATCGACATCGACGAGCAGTCGAACGCCCTGGTGCGCGCGTGGCAGGCAGAGGGCATCACCCCAGGGTCCGTCATGGGATGTATGTGCCGCAATCACCGCGGCCTGGTACTCACCATGCTCGCGGCCGCCAAGAACGGCACCCGCCTGGTACTGATGAACACCGGTTTCGCACGGCCGCAGCTCGTCGACGTGGCCGCCCGCGAGCAGATCGAAGCGTTCGTCTACGACGACGAATTCCGACAGGTCGCCGAGACACTTCGCGATGACGTCACCTCGTACCGATCGTGGGCAGAAGACGGCTCCGCGTCTCAGGTGCGCACCCTCGACGACCTGATCGACGGCGTCGATCGCGGCCCCGTCCCGGCCCCTTCCACCGAAGGTGGTTTCGTTCTCCTCACCAGCGGCACCACCGGAACGCCGAAAGGTGCGCCGCGGGGCCACACCTCGCCGCTGGCGTCCGCCCAATTCCTCGACCGGGTTCCCCTGCGGCGCGGGCAGACGATGATGATGGCCGCGCCCGCGTTCCACGGAACGGGCGTCTCGCAGTTCGCGCTCGCGCTCGCCCTCGGCCAAACGGTGGTCATGCACCGAAAGTTCGACCCGGAGAACACGATCCGCCTGGTGGAGAAGCACCGTTGTGACGTTCTCGTCGTTGTTCCCACCATGTTGCAGCGCATCATCGACCTCGGCCCGGACACCCTGGCGAAGTACGACACCTCGAGCCTGACCATCATCTTCGCGGCCGGGTCGTCGCTGTCCCCCGATCTGTGCAAACGGACCACCGCAGCGTTCGGACACGTTCTGCACAACCTTTACGGGTCCACCGAGGTCGCCGTTGCCACCGTGGCGACACCCGCCGACCTCGCGTTGGCCCCCGGCACCGCCGGCCGTCCGCCCGTCACCTGCCACGTGGAACTGTACGACGAAGCGGGACAACGGATCACCGAGCCGGAAACGGTCGGACGAATATTCGTGGCCAGTGGGCTCAGCTTCTCCGGTTACACCGACGGCCGCGACAAGGAACGGATCAACGGCCTGCTCTCGACCGGCGACGTGGGCCACTTCGACCGCAACGGACTGCTCTTCGTCGACGGCCGCGACGACGACATGATCGTGTCCGGTGGCGAGAACGTCTACCCCCTCGAAGTCGAGAATCTCCTCGCAGACAGGGAAGACGTGATCGAGGCAGCCGTCATCGGTGTCGAAGATGCCGATTTCGGGCATCGGCTCCGGGCATTCGTCGTCCCTGCGCCGGGGTCCGCGAAGGATGCCGAGGAGATGAAGGCATACATCAAGTCGAATCTCGCCCGGTACAAGGTTCCGCGCGACATCGTGTTCATCGACGAACTCCCCCGCAACGCCACCGGCAAACTGCTCCGTAGGGCGCTCATCGAGATGGAGCCCTGAGCGCAGCCATACACAACGAAGAACGGCGCCCTGGAATTCAGGACGCCGTTCTTCAGTGGTAGCGGGGACAGGATTTGAACCTGCGACCTCTGGGTTATGAGCCCAGCGAGCTACCGAGCTGCTCCACCCCGCGCTGCATGAACAAAGTTACACGAGCGAACGAACGGAAAGCAAATCGCCTCGACGGCCGCCCCCGAGGGATCGCCGGCGGGCCGAGCAGGCGATCACGAATCGCCGGGTTCGGCTTCCAGAATGCCCTTCAGGCGGGCGAGATCCTTGTTGTTGGCTCGGCGCATGGCGCGGGACAACACCGGCGCGCCGATCCTGGCGAACCCTGACGGCTCCCCGCGGTTGCGCAGGGTCATTCTCGTCTTCCCGTCTGCTACGTCTTCCCATTCATAGATCGTTTCCATCGGGAAGGGACCCTCAGCGGTGCGCATCACGAGGCGCGTGCCCGGTACGTGCTCGACGACCTCGTAGGTGTACACGAGACGTCGCCCCAAGAACTCGGCGACGAAGGCGAACTCGGCGCCCGTCTCCACAGGGCCCCCGCAATCACCCTTCACCTCGGTGATATTCGCGTACCACGCGGTCGCATTTCCCGGGTTCGACGCGTACGCCGCGACCTCGTGTCGTGGTCGCGCAATCGTGGCCTGAGTCTCGACGTCCACAGCGGCCATGCAGCTCTCCCATCGGCTACTTTCCAGCACCACAACCGTGACAGGCGTTACCGGAACGTTATGATGCTCGTCACATTCTAGCGAATTTCTGTAACGGTCTCCGTGACCATTTCTCACCTTCCGACCTGCGGAAACCCCAACCATACGTCCCACTATTTGGACGGGCGTCACAAAAGACGACCCCGTGACCATTCCGTGATCGACGCGTACGTTCGTTGCCAGCCCGAAACTACCGGGCAACGCCGACCCGCCGCAGCTCGACCTGCCCCCGCGGATTCGGAATCCCGACACCTCGAGGGGCAGGGACGAAAACCGACCAGGGTCGGCACACCAGCCGACACGTGACGTACTTCGTCAGCACATTGCGGAGAGGAAACAGACTTATGACCAACACCAGCATCGTCAAGCGGACCATGGGCGCGATCGCACTCGCCGGAGCAGTCGTCGGCGTGCCGCTCGGACTGAGCACCGGTACAGCATCGGCCGCCTCCGGCAACTGGGACGCAGTCGCACAATGCGAGAGCGGCGGCAACTGGGCCATCAACACCGGAAACGGCTACTACGGCGGACTCCAGTTCTCTCAGAGCACTTGGGAGGCCAACGGCGGCAGCGGCACCGCTTCCAACGCCTCGCGCGAAGAGCAGATTCGGGTGGCCGAGAATGTTCTGGCAACTCAAGGCCCGGGCGCCTGGCCGGTCTGCGGTCAGTACCTCTGATCCGCTGACCGCGATCGAACGATGCCCTGCGTGCAGTACGGCTGCGCGCAGGGCACTCTCGCGTCGCGCGCGTGCTCGAAGGCTGCCGGACAACGGAATTCGCGGACACGCTGACGTGAGCTACTCCACAATAATGTCGTGATCCGCACCACATAACGCGAAGGTAACGACGCGGCTCCGAATTGGTCTCGCCACGGGTCTACCAGCAGATACGCCGGAATTCCCGGCTTGGTGCTGTACCCGCGTACCACAAAATCGCCGGGTGAATCGGCGGCAAAGCTCCCGTACGGTCGCTCTCGGCCCGAAACAACCGGGCACAAGCCGACCCGCCGCTGCCAGCTCTGCCCCGCGGGTTCGGTAATCCCCGAAACCTTCGAGGGGCAGGGACGTGGCAACCGGTACACGTGCCGGGAACGACGAGAACGTCGCCCGCAGGCCGGCCACGCCAGCAAGCGCGGAGAGGATTTACCCCACATGACCAATTCCACCTTCAGCAAGCGTGCCCTCGGCTGGATGGCCGTCACCGGTGCTGTCGTCGCCGTCCCGCTCGGACTGAGCACCGGCACCGCCTCGGCTGCTTCCCACAACTGGGACGGTGTCGCGCAGTGTGAGAGCGGCGGCAACTGGGGCATCAACACCGGAAACGGTTACTACGGCGGACTCCAGTTCTCCCAGAGCACCTGGGAGGCCAACGGCGGCACCGGCACGGCGTCGAACGCCAGCAAGGCCGAACAGATCCGCGTCGCCGAGAACGTCCTCCAGACCCAGGGCCCCGGAGCATGGCCGACCTGCGGTCAGTACCTGACCACCGGTGGTGGCGACGTCGCCGAGGCCCCGGCCCCTGCCCCCGAGCCCACCCCGGCGCCGGCACCGGTCACCGAGGTGCCCGCACCGGCTCAGCCGATCGCCCAGCAAGGGATCGACACCGCTCGTCAGCTCGCCGAGCAGAACGGCTTCGGACAGCAATTCCAGCAGCTGATCGATGCGAACCCGCAGCTGATCGCCGCGTTGCGCTGATCGACCAGTACACGACGAGGCCCTGTCATCCGCTCGGATGACAGGGCCTCGTCGTTCGTACTTGTCGTGAGGCTTACTTGGGGATGGCCTCGTAGGCGGCAACCGCCCGCTGTACGCGAGCGAGGGCGTCGCCGTATGCGGCGAAGTCACCGCTGCGCTGAGCCGCAGTCAGAGCATCCAGCGACGCATCCAGCTCGGCGACGGCGGCCGCAACGTTCGACGACGGCGGCGGCGCGGGTGCCGCGGGTGCGGGCGCCCCGCCCTGGCTCGCCGGCGGCGTGCCCCCGTCGGGGTCGGGGGGTGTGCCTTCCTGCGCGCTGGGCGCCGTTGCCACCGCACCGGTGCCCGCACCGAAGACCTGGTCAAGAGCCTGGGCCAACGTGGGGGCGTAGCCGACGCGAACGCTGTTACTCGGCGGTGGCTCGCGGTAGCTCACGAGCACCCGTGACAGCTGCGGGAACGTGGACGTGTTCTGGCCGGTCGAACTCCGCTCCGTATACATCGGCTCGACGTACAGGATCCCGCCGTCGGCGATGGGCAACGTCAGTAGGTTGCCGTACTGAATCTTGTTCGAACGCTCGAGCAGAGTTCGTTCCGAAGCCACCCGCGGATCGGAAATCATCGAGTTCTGTGTCTGCTGCGGACCCTGGGTCTGCGTATCCGTCGGCAACTGGAGCACGGTGAACTTGCCGTAGTCCTCCGGATCCGATTTGACCGACAGATAGGCAGACAGGAACTCGCGACTGTAACCCACCATCGCACTGGTCAGGTTGAACGACGGTTTCCCGGTTTCGGGGTCGCCCACGAGGACGTAGTACGGCGGCTGATTGGCGCTCGTGTCGATCGTGGGATCACTCGGCACCGACCAGAAGGCGTTGTTCGTGAAGAATTCCTTGGGGTCGTCGACGTGGTACTTGGCCAGCATTTCGCGCTGAACCTTGAAGAGGTCCTCGGGGTAACGGAAGTGCGCGCCCAGTTCCTCGGGAATCGAGTCCTTGGCTTCCACTGCCCCGGGGAACACTCCCATCCAGGCATCGAGGACGGGATCGTTGTCGTCCACCTGGTACAGCTTGACGGTTCCGTCGTACGCGTCGACGGTGGCCTTCACGGAGTTCCGGATGTACGAGACCTCTTTCCGCGGAAGCAATCGGCCTGTGTTCTGGTCGATACTGTCCTCGACGAGTCCGTCGAGGGAGCTGCGCTGCGCGTACGGGTAGTTCTCCAACGTGGTGTAGGCGTCGACGATCCACACGATCTTCCCGTCGATGACCGCCGGGTACGAATCCCCGTCGGCCGTGAGCCACGGTGCCACATGCGTGACACGCTCGCGGGGATCGCGGTTGAAGATGATCTTCGAATCCGAGCCGATAGCACCCGAGAACAGGATGTTGCGTTCCGTGTACTTGGCTGCGAAGGCCAGCCTGTTGAACCAGTTCCCGATGGGAACACCCCCGGCCCCGGTGTAGCGGTACCGCGCCTGGTCGGTGTCGTACTCGCGAGGATCGGAACCGTTTGCACCACCGACGATGGCGTAGTCGGCATCGGTGTCCGCGATGACCTCGCCGTAGTAGATGCGTGGCTGTTCGACCGGGATGACCTGGTTCCCGGCCTGCTGCGACGCGATGTCGCTGACCATATACACCGGGTAGCCACTGTTACTGTTGGCCGCCTCCTCGGCGGATTCGCCCGCGGCGGCGTTGACCCGGTTGGCCGGTGCCGCGACCAGTCCGTTGCCGTGGGTGTAGACGGTGTGCTTGTTGATCCAGTCCGTCTGGTTACCCGTGAGGCTCTTCGACGACAGTTCACGCGCCGCGACGATGTAGTCACGCACTTCGCCGTCGATGTCGTACCGATCGATGTCGAGCGACGGCGGGAAGCCGTAGAAGTTCTTGAGCTGCTGCTGCTGCGTGAACGTGCGGGACAGGATGTTGGGATCGAGCAGGCGCGTGTTCGCGATGGTGGACACGTCTGCCGGTACGTCTCGTGGCGGCTGCGTGCCATACCCCTGATAGTCCTTGTACTCGACCTTGTCATCGGTGATGCCGTACGCCTGCCGGGTGGCCGCGATGTTGCGTTCGATGTACGCGCTCTCCTTGTCGGCCGCGTTGGGACGCACCGAGAACTGCTCCACGACCAGTGGCCACACGGCCCCGACCAGAATGGACGACAGCACGAGGAGCGCGGTAGCCATGGCCGGGATACGGAGGTCACGCAGAACGATCGCCGCGAAGAAGGCGCCGGCACAGATCACCGCGATGGCGAGCAAGATCAGCTTCGCCTGCAGCACTGCATTCATGTCCGTGTAGCTACCGCCGGTGAAGGTGGGTTCCTTACGACTGCTCGACAGAAGTGAATAGCGATCGAACCAGTAGGCGACCGCCTTGAGCAGGATGAAGGTGCCGGCGAGCACGGCCAGCTGGACACGGGCTGCGTTGGTGAGCGCACCTCCCCGGCCAGCCAACTTGAGCCCACCGAAGATGTAGTGCGTCACCAGACTTGCGAAGAAGGCGAGCAGCACTGCGACGAACAGCCAGTTGAGAACGAAACGATAGAACGGCAGATCGAACGTGTAGAAACCGACGTCCAGGCCGAACTCGGGATCGGTGACCCCGAACGCGCCACCGTTCATGAACAACTGCACGGTGACCCAGCTCGACTGCGCGATCAGCCCGGCAAGAAGGCCTACAGCAATCGGAATGGCCAACCCGAACAGACGCAGACGCGTCATCACGGTGGTCCGGTACCGCGCCACCGGATCACTCGGCCCCGAGACCGGGACGAACACGGGACGCGACCGGTACGCGAGCAGCAGTGCCAGCCAGACGATTCCGCCGACAACCAGGCCGACCACGAGGAAGAGAAGGAGCCGGGTGACGAGCACCTTGGTGAAGACGCCCCGGAAGCCGACTTCACCGAACCACAACCAGTCCGTGTAGGTCGTGATCAGCCGTGGGCCCACCAACAGCAGGGCAGCGGCGACAAGCGCCAGCACCAGCAGCACTCGACTGCGTTTGGACAACGACGGTAATCCTGCGGGGGGCCGCATGCCCACGTGCCACACTCCAACGACTCGGCGACGCTGACGCGCCGCGATCAACTGCACCGTTCTGCCGTCCACACCCGACTGCGTGGGCGTGACCGTTTCGTCCCACTCTACGTAACAACGGGCGGACGCGACCGCCGGTCCTCCTCGGAGGGTGCGAAGATGAGTCCGTGAGTGAAGAGAATGTGAACCCGGAGTCGGACGCTCTTGCCCGTTGTGTGCGCGAGGTCGTCGAATTCGTCGATGCAGGAGGGTGGGATCAGCCCCCGCAGATGTTCGCACTCGTCCCGACCGAGCTTCTCGCCGCCGCCGAACCCAGCCTGCTCGACCAGCTGGCCGACGGTGCGGAATTGACTCCCATAGAACAGGATCCGTTTCCCGACGACATTTCCGGCGGGTCACGCGCTCTCGACGAGTTCCTTGCCACCACCAGTTGGCCGGAATCGGTGGCGGGATGCGCGCTGGTGCAGGAAATCGTCATTCTGCCGCCCGAGGCGGAATCCGACCTCGACGAGGCACTAGTACCCCTGCTGTCCGATCGGGACGCCGCCGACGACGCCGCGCGGGCCGCCGCCGAGTCCCATCCCGACCGTCGATCCGCCCGATTGATCGCAGCGGTACTGCGAGACGGACCGTCGCTGTGCCTGATGCAGTTGCGACCGGATGAGGACGTCGATCCCTACGCGCCGATCGAGCTGCTGACATACGAGAATCTGGCACCGAACCTCGTCAGCGCCCTGTACGCCACCCTCGACGCAGCCGAGGACGACGACTAGACCGGCCCCGGTCTCAGCCGACGACCAGCCGGGCCGGTGTCAGCAGTGGGGCGCGTCGGCTCCGGAGTTGACGCCCGCGAGTGCGTCGACCGCCCCGTCGAGGTTCTCGACCTTCACCAACCGCAGCCCGTCGGGAGCACCCTGTCGCGCCTCGTCGCAGTTCATCGCGGGAACGAGGAACGTCTCGGCGCCTGCCTCGCTCGCGGCGATCAGCTTGTACTTGATACCGCCGATCGGCCCGACGTCTCCGTCGGAGTCGATCGTGCCGGTGCCCGCAACGAACTTGCCGCCGTTCAGTTCACCCGGGCTGAGTTTGTCGATCAGCGCGAGCGCGAACATCAGTCCCGCCGACGGGCCGCCGACGTCGGCGAGATTGAAGTCGACGGTGAACGGGACGTCCGGCGACTCCTCCGGAGTGATGCCCAGATAGCCTTTCGACCCGTCGTCCGGGCGCGCGCCCAGGACCACCGGGACGGAAGTTTCGACGCCGTCGCGGACCACCACGACCGGCACCTCCGTCTGCGGCGCAGTGTCGGCCACGGCTTGCTGGACGTCACCTACCGTGGACACCGGTGTGCCCGCGACACTGACGAGCCTGTCGCCCTGCTTCAGGATGTCCCTGGACGGGCCGTCCTCGCCGACCTTGGCGATCTCGAGCGCCACCGGCTTGTCGAGAAAATGAAGGGCTGCCAGTTCGGCGCTGTTCTCGGACTGCTGGAAGTCTGCGTCGTTTTCCTGCTTCACTTCGTCCTTCGACTTGTCCGGCGGGTACACCTCTTCGCGGGGAACGATTCCCTGGCGCCCGCTGGCCCACAGACCGAAAGCCTCGAACACGTTGAGGTTGTCGCGCACTGCCACGGTGGTCATGTTGAGGTGCCCGGTGGTGTCGTCCACCTCGGCCCCCTCGATGGCGACCACCTCTTCGCCGTCCACTTCGCCGAGCGTGTTGAAGGTCGGGCCGGGACCGAGGGCCACATAGGGCACCGTGATGACCGTTCCCAGCACTCCGAGCACCACGATCGGGGCAAGGGCAGCCAGGAGTGTCACTATCCGTCGATTCACCTGGACCAGGGTAGAGCGCGCAGCCGCCGTCACCCCGCGCGACCGCGGGCGTGTTCGCCGTCAGCGTGACGCAGAGAGGGACCCCGGGACTGTCGGCCTTGTACCGTTGAGTCATGAGCAATATGCCGTTCGGCTTCTCGAACTCCGACGACGATCCCGACCGTGACAAGGACAAGGGAGACCAGTCCGGGCCCGACAGCGCCAAGAATGCGGGCGGCCCCGGGGACTTCGGTTTCGGGGCGGGTGGTTTCCCCTCGGGTGATTTCGATCCGGCGGCCCTCGGCCAGATGCTCACCCAGTTCGGTCAGATGCTGAGCGGCATGGGGTCGTCGATGGGTTCGGGCGAGCAGACCGGGCCGGTCAACTACGAGATCGCGAAGAAGCTCGCGCGCCAGCAGATGGGGTCGGTCACACCGATCACCAAGGGTAATTCGGAGGCGATCGCCGACGCGTCGCGCCTGGCCGAACTGTGGCTGGATGCGGCGACGACCCTGCCTGCCGGAGCGACGAGAACCGTCGCGTGGACGCCCAACGACTGGCTCGACAACACCCTCGACACGTGGAAGCGGCTGTGTGATCCCGTCGCCGAGAAGGTGTCGGGAATGTGGGTGCAGGGGTTGCCCGAAGAGGCGAAGCAGATGGCCGGACCCATGCTCGGCATGATGAGCCAGATGGGGGGTCTCGCGTTCGGGTCACAGTTGGGCCAGGCTCTCGGCCAGCTGTCGAAAGAGGTGCTGACCTCCACCGACATCGGGTTGCCCCTCGGCCCGGCGGGTACCGGAGCACTTCTTCCCGCCGCCGTGGAAAGGTTCAGCAAGGGCCTCGAACAGCCCGACCGCGAGATTCTCGTCTTCCTCGCCGCCCGGGAGGCCGCCTACCAGCGCCTTTACAGCCATGTCCCGTGGCTGCGGCAACGACTCCTCGCCACCGTCGAGGAGTACGCGCGCGGAATCACCATGGACTTCTCCGCCATCGAAGACATGGCGAAGGGACTCGACCCGTCCGCACTGACCGACCCCTCGCAGCTCGAGAACATCCTCCAGCAAGGCGCATTCGAACCGCAGACCACGCCGGAGCAGAAGCAGGCCCTCGAGCGTCTCGAAACGCTCCTCGCCCTCATCGAGGGGTGGGTCGAGGTGGTCGTGTCTGCCGCACTGAACGACCGCCTGCCCGGAGTCGCGGCGTTGAGCGAGACACTCCGGCGCCGACGTGCCAGCGGTGGACCGGCAGAGCAGACATTCGCGACCCTCGTCGGTCTCGAACTACGCCCCCGCAAGGTGCGCGAGGCTGCCCAGCTCTGGCGCCGTCTCACCTCGGAGTCCACCATCGACGCCCGCGACGGTGTCTGGGCTCACCCCGACTTGCTGCCGGACTCGTCCGACCTCGACAATCCCGGCATGTTCGTCGATCGCGTCCTCGGCGGTGGGGAGAGGGGAAACTTCGACGATCCGATGGCGCAGCTCGAGGCGACCGAAGCGCGCGAGCGAGCCGAGGAAGCCGAGCGCGGCGATTCCGGCGCGGGCGACGAACCGACCTCGTGAAAGTCGCCGTGTCCGAAATTTCGGTGCGGCCGAGAGTTGGCAGGTCAGCCGCCGTTTCGTCCTGTGGATAACCGTCGTCGGACCGGTAGGGGCGCGGATGCGTCGTGACACGCTCTGCGTGTGACCGTCCAGCATCCGCGTCCCATCGGCCCCACTCTCGACCCTCGCATCGCGGTATTGACCCGCCCCGACGGCCGCGTCCAGTTCGGCTGGGATCCTGAGCGTGCCCTGATCCTCGAGCCGCCGCCCGGAATCCTCACTGAGCAACTCCTGGCAATTCTCCGATTACTCGACGGTAAGACCTCCCGACCGCACGTGCTCTGGACGGCGGTCGAAAGCGGTATGTCGCCCACCGACTTCTCGAAGCTTCTCGGGGACCTCGACAGGGCAGGACTGCTCGACGTCACGGACTCCCCCGACGCCGCCGAGACCCATACGGTTCGGGTGCACGGTCGCGGACCGCTCTCGGACGCAGTCTCGGCGGGACTGACCGATGCCGGCATCCGCGTCTCGCGGTCGTCCCGCTATTCCGCAGAAGGCGACGTGCGACGGTGGAACGCGACCTGCGCCGTGCTCGCCGACGATCTGGTTGCCGAGCCGCGACTGGTCGCCGATCTCGTGCGCAGCGGGATCCCCCACCTTCCCGTGCGGGTACGTGACGGGCGAGGAGTCGTAGGTCCGCTCGTTCTCCCCGGTCACACCAGCTGTCTCCGCTGCGCTGATCTGCTTCGCTCGGCCTACGACCAGGACTGGCCGCATCTGGCCGCACAACTCCTCGGGACGGTCGGGCACGCAAGCCCCGCGGTCATCATGGCGACCACTGCCGTGGCGCTGGGGCAACTCGAGGTCGTCCTGTCTTCTCCTCGCGGGCACGCACCTGCCAGCCTCGACGCGACCCTCGAGATCGACCTCGGCGCTCACCGACTGGTCACCCGAAGATGGCCGAGGCAGGTGACCTGCAGCTGTGCGTACCTGGCACCCGCTGTGGGCGAATCGAGCCGTCTTCCGTCATGATGGTGGAGTGTCCGACATCCCCCGCAGGAGTTCTGCCCGCACCGCCAAACTCGCGAGCATTCCCTTAGGGATCGCCGGTCGTGCCGCCGTCGGGTTCGGCAGGAAGCTGACCGGCGGCGACCGGGTGGAGATCGACGCGCAGCTGAGCGCACGGGCAGCGGAGCAGTTGTTCGCCGTACTCGGTGAACTCAAGGGCGGGGCCATGAAGCTCGGTCAAGCCCTCAGTGTGATGGAGGCGGCGATCCCCGAGGAGTTCGCCGAGCCCTACCGGGAGTCGCTCAACAAACTTCAGGCGCAGGCTCCTCCCCTTCCTGCACGCGCTGTGCACAGAATGCTGGACCAGCAGCTCGGTACCAAATGGCGTGAGCGGTTCATGTCCTTCGACGACACGCCGACCGCCTCGGCCAGCATCGGGCAGGTACATCGCGCCGTGTGGGCCGACGGCCGGGACGTCGCCGTCAAGGTGCAGTATCCGGGGGCCGACGAAGCCCTGCGAGCAGACCTCAAGACCCTCGGACGTTTCGCGGGTCTCTTTGCGTCGGTGATGCCCGGCGTCGACGTGCGTCCCGTCATCGACGAGTTCACTGCCCGCACCGAAGAGGAACTCGACTACCGCATCGAGGCGAACAATCAGCGCCGGTTCGCCAAGGTCTACGACGGCGATCCGCAGTTCGCGGTCCCGCACGTCGTCGCAAGCTCCCCCAAGGTGGTGGTGAGCGAGTGGATGACCGCGAAGCCGCTCTCGGCCATCATCGCCGACGGAACACCCGAGGAACGCAACACTGCGGGCGCTCTGCTGGCCGAATTCCACTTCGCCTCCCCTGCGCGGGTCGGACTGCTGCACTGCGATCCCCATCCGGGAAACTTCATGTTGCACAGCGACGGTCGGCTCGGCGTCATCGACTTCGGTGCTGCCGCACCCTTTCCCGACGGCCTGCCTCCCGTCCTCGGCACGATGGTGCGTCTGGCACTGCACGAGCAGTTCGACGAGCTGACGGAGTTGCTGCACGCCAACGGATTCGTTCTTCCCGGTCGGACCGTAACCGACAAGGAGATCGCCGACTACCTGCGTCCGCTGACGGATCCGATTCGGACCGAATCCTTCCACTTCACCCGTGCCTGGCTACAGAAGGCTGCCGGCACCGCAACGGACTTCAACAGCGCACAGTTTCGGACTGCCCGAGCCCTGAGTTTGCCACCCGAGTACCTCATGATTTTCCGAGTCCTCGTCGGCTCGGTGGGTATCTGCGCTCAGCTCGATGCGTACGCGCCCTATATGGCGATCCTCACGCGGTGGCTTCCCGGATTCGACGATCCGACGCAGGAGGGCGACGGCACCACCGTCCGCTGAACGACGTCAGGCGTCCGCCCAGACAACTCGTGCGAGTTCCCGGGCGGACGCCGTTGTCCATGCACTCGACTGGTCAGGCACACACCAGAGTCTGCGCCTTGCGCGGGCGGCCGCGAGGGCGCTTACGGGCGACCACGACTCCCTGATCGAAAATTTCGCCGCCCCAGACTCCCCACGGCTCGCCCCGATCGAGCGCTGCATCGAGGCAGCGCAACCGGATCGGGCACGACGCGCACAGCGCCTTGGCCTGCTCCAGCTGGGTGGGGGAATCCGCGAACCACAGGTCCGGATCGTCGGCCCGGCAGGGCAGATCCCGTCGGGTGGAAACAATGTCAACAAATCCGCTTGTGGCGGTTGAGGTTTCGGATACCCCTCGGCATGTCACGGTAGACACGTCGTTCTCCTCTGCTCTCAGTGCGTCGGTCGTTTGTCGGTTCGATGTACAAGGTGCGAACCAGAGCCGAGGCTGCGAGCGAGGAAAGTGCTCGAACTACAAAGGCCACGGTCCGCGATGCGGGTCCGTGGCCTTGGAAAGACGGTGGGAGTGTTCTAGCGAGGAATTCCTCGACAACTCCGCGACACGGACTCGGCTGCTGCTGCGGGACGACGACGGGATGCCGACCAGGCAATTGCCGGTGCCGCCTCCGTCGCGCTCATGCCGAGCAACGCAGAGGTGGCAGCGACTGCCGTCTTGTGTACGGAGTAGAACTTCATGTCGGGGCCACCTCCATTTCTTGTCGAACCGATGTGAACTGCACGAGTCCCCCCGTGCGCTGAAACCACAGTAGGCAAAATTCCATATCCGCACAACCTATTTTTGACCTGCGGCGATGCGCCTTTTGTTCGCCTGCGGACGGAGAGTCGTCATGGCGATCCGCTCGATCTGATCACACCCAGCACATCCTCACCGAACTGTTCGAGCTTCTTGGCGCCGATCCCGGGGATCGCGACAAGTCCCCGGTCGTCCTGCGGGCGCTGTTCGGCGAGCGCCGTCAGCGTGTTGTCGCTGAACACCACATACGCGGGCACCTTCAATTCCCTGGACTTCTCGAGCCGCCACGACCTCAGCGAATCGAGCAGTTCCACATCCACATTCGACGGGCAACCTTCACACCGTCCGAGCATCGTGGCCGTGGTACCGATCAGTGGCTTTCCACACAGTCGGCACCGCGGACGCTTCTTCGCGTTCTGGGGTGGAGCGGCGATGCGCGACGCCGGCGAGTCTTCCGGAATCAGCCCGTGCAAGAACCGGGAACGCCGACGGCTCTTGCGGCCGCCCTCGTTGCGGGAGAGCGCCCAGGACATCTGCAGGTGTTCGCGCGCACGGGTGACCCCGACATAGAGAAGCCTGCGCTCCTCCTCGATCGCGGCCTCGTCGGGAGCCGAGTTGGCATCGCCCAGCACGTGCTGAATGGGCAAGGTGCCGTCCGTCAGACCTACCAGGAACACCGCGTCCCACTCGAGTCCCTTCGCGGCATGCAACGACGCCAGCGTGACGCCCTGTACCACCGGTGGGTGCCGCGCCTCCGCGCGAAGGCCGAGTTCGCGGAGCAGTCCGTCGAGCGTCAGATCGGGATCCTGCGCCAGCTGTTCCTCCGTGAGAGCGACGAGCGCGGACAGCGAGGACCATCGCTCGCGGGCCTGCGCACCCGAAGGTTCCGTGTCGGTCAAACCCAGCGGCACCAGCACGGCACGCACCAGGGTGACGAGGTCGGCACCGACCGCATCGGGCAGGTCGTCGCGACCGGCCGCCTGACGCAGTGCCGATACGGCCTGACGAACTTCGGTCCGCGTGAAAAAGCCCTCGCCGCCGCGGACCTGATATGGGATGTCGAGCTTGGTCAGGGCCTGCTCGTGCACCTCGGACTGGGCGTTGATCCGGTACAGCACCGCGATCTCCGCGGCAGGCGTTCCGCGGGCGATGAGCCGCTTGATCGCACGGGCCACCCCGGCGGCCTCGGCAGGCTCGTCGTCGAACTCCGCGAAAGTCGGTTCGGGCCCCGACTTCCGCTGGCCGATCAACTGCAACCGCGTACCAGCGATCCTGCCCCGCGCCGCGCCGATCACCCGGTTGGCCATCGAGACCACCTCGGGGGTCGACCGGTAGTCGCGCTCGAGGCGGACAACGGTGGCTTCGGGGAACCGTCGCGAGAAGTCGAGCAGATAGTTGGGCGTGGCGCCCGTGAACGAGTAGATGGTCTGGTTGGCATCGCCGACGACCGTGAGATCGTCCCGCTCACCGAGCCATGCATCGAGCACCCGCTGCTGCAGTGGCGTCACGTCCTGGTACTCGTCGACCACGAAGCACCGGTACCGGTCCCGGAACTCCTCTGCTACCGCCGAATGCTCCTCCAGGGCGGCCGCGGTGTGCAGCAGGAGGTCGTCGAAGTCGAGCAGCATCGCATCCTGGCCTCGAGCCTTGAGTTGCTCGTAACCGTGATACACCTCGGCCACTTTGGCGGCGTCGGCAGGCGCCTCGCGGTGCACCTTCGCCACCGCGCGCGGATAGTCCTCCGGCGCGATCAGTGACGCCTTGGCCCATTCGATCTCACTTGCCAGGTCCCGAACACTTTCGGTACTGGTGGACAACCCAACCCGGCCGGCCGCAGCGGAGACCACCGCGAACTTTCGGTCCAGCAGCCGCCATTCGGTGTCTCCGACCACTTGCGGCCAGAAGTACCTCAGCTGGCGCAGTGCGGCCGCGTGGAAGGTGCGCGCCTGCACCTGGGTGCCGCCGTCACCGATTCCGAGGCTCCTCAGCCTGCCTCGCATCTCCCCCGCAGCCCGGGCCGTGAACGTGACCGCCAGTACCTGTCCCGCCGCGACGTGTCCGCTGGCGACGAGGTGGGCGATCCTTCGGGTGATGGTCCGCGTCTTTCCCGTGCCCGCGCCCGCCAGCACGCAGACCGGACCACGAGGCGCGAGGACGGCCGCGGACTGTTCGGGATCGAGGCCGGTACTCGTCACCTCGGGGGCACCTGCTGACATGGCGTCCATCATGGCAGGGACAACCGACACCCCGCGCAGCGGTGGAAGAGCCGCATGGGAACACTTCACTCGGCCGTGGTGTTATATGCGCCGTGACTGCTACAGACAACAAGGCCCTGACCATCTACTCCACCACCTGGTGTGGCTACTGCCGGCGCTTGAAGAAGCAGCTGGACGAGTCCGGCATCGGCTATGTGGAGATCGACATCGAGGAGGATCCGGCCTCGGCCGAGTTCGTCGGTAGCGTGAACGGTGGCAACCACGTCGTCCCCACGGTCAAGTTCGCCGACGGCAGCACCGCGACCAACCCGTCCCTGTCCCAGGTCAAGAAGGCACTCGGGGTCTAGGCCTTCGCCCCGTCTGCCCCCACCCAGGATTCGATCATTCCGCGGGCAATGGAAATCGAGCCGGGGAGCAGCAGGGGTGCGTCGGCGTCGGATGCCCAGTCACCGAACTCGAGTGCATTGCGCACCTCCTCGCGGGTGAACCAGCGAGCCTCGGCGATCTCGCCGTCCGCGAAGATCAACGCGGCGTCGGGATCGCCGACGGCCGAGAATCCGATCATCACCGACCGCGGAAACGGCCACGGCTGACTACCGAGATACTGCACGTCGCGGACCTCGAGACCCACTTCTTCCTTGATCTCGCGCATCACACACGTCTCGAGCGACTCTCCCGCCTCGACGAATCCGGCGAGAATCGAGAACCGGCGCGGCGGCCACGTGGGTTGCCGTGCCAGTAGCACCCGGTCTCCGTCGTCGTGGACGAGGCAGATGACGGCGGGGTCGGTGCGCGGAAACTCCTCGTGCCCGGTGCTGGTCGAAATTCGTGACCAACCCGACATCGTCGGTTCCGACGCAACGCCGTCGAGGGCGCTGAAACCGGCACTGTCGTGCCAGTTCAACATCGCGATCGCGCCGGTCAGCACGCCGGCATCCGCATCGTCGAGCGTTCCGCCCAGCACGCGAAGGTCGGCCAACTCGCCGGTCATGGCCTGCACGCGCACCGCCCAGACATGCCGGTCCTTGCGGATGCCCAGGAAAACCGCACCGCGGACGGGTTCCGGACCGAGCTCGGTTGCCGCTCCGAACACGAGGCCGTCGTCGTCGACACGGACCTGACCGCGATGGTTGACCCGCAGAAGTACCGCGTCCTGCCATCCCGTTCGCAGGGCGTCGGTGTCCGAACGCAAGTCTTCGGCGCGGCCGACCGCGGAGCGCGACAGGAGCGGGGTTTCGTTCAACCGGAATGCAGTCACACGTCGACAGTACTGCCGGTCAGTTAGCGACCCTACGGATGTACAGCAACCGATCGTTCTCCTCCACCGAATCGACCTCCGGGGAGCCGACCCGCACCAGTCGCCCGTCCCGGACGACACCGAGGACGATGTCGGCCAGATGCCGCGGTGAACCGCCGATCTCGTCGCGTTCCACTGCCCGTTCGGCGATCGCGAAGCCGGCCTCCGGAGTCAGCAGATCCTCCATCATCTCGACGACACTGGGAGTGGTCGTCGCGATGCCGAGCAGCCGGCCCGCGGTCTCGGAGGAGACCACCACCGAGTCGGCGCCCGACTGCCGCAGCAGGTGGGTGTTCTCCGACTCTCGAATGGCCGCGACAATCTTCGCTTGCGGCGCGATCTCGCGTGCCGTCAGGGTGACGAGAACGGCGGTGTCGTCGCGGTTGGCCGCCACGATGATGGCCGCCGCATTCTGGGCCCCCGCCAACCGCAGGACATCCGACTTGGTGGCGGAACCGTGGACGGTGACCAGCCCTTTGCTTGCCGCCGATTCGAGGACCGCCTGATCGGTGTCGACGACGACGATGTCCGACGGGGTGACCCCGTCGCCGAGCATCGCGTCGATCGCGGTGCGCCCCTTGGTTCCGTAACCGATCACGACCGTGTGGTTGCGCACGTGCTGCCTCCAGCGCTGGATTTTGAACGCCTGGCGGGAACTCTCCGTGAGTGCGGAGAGAGTCGTACCGACCAGGACGATGAGGAAGAAGATTCGAAGGGGTGTGATGAGCAGAACGTTGATCAGTCGCGCCGACGGCGTGAACGGAGTGATGTCGCCGTACCCCGTCGTCGACAACGACACCGTGGCGTAATAGACGCAATCGAGGAGGGACAACTCGTTGTCCTGGGCGTCGCGATACCCGGCGCGATCGATGTAGACGATCAGGACGGCCAGGGCCAAAGCGGCGAGAGCGATCGCCACTCGGCGGTAGATCGCCCGCGCAGGACTGGTCTGCAACTGGGGAATCCTGAGGACACCCACCAGTGCGAAGTCCGGCCGGTCCGTCAAGGTGTCCGACCTGTTCAATCTCGCACGTAGCCTACCGGCCATATATTCGTCTCCACTGGGCACAGAACTCCGACATCGGCTGGCAGCCTAACCCCGATTCTCCTCGAAGGGACACAGCGGCGTCTCGCTCAATCGTCACAGCGGCGTCTCGCTCAATCGACACAGCGGCGTCTCGCTCAATCGACACAGCGGCGTCTCGCTCAATCGACACAGCGGCGTCTCGCTCAATCGTCACAGCGGCGTCTCGCTGTCGTGACGGGAGTGATTCGGGCAAGCTGTCGTCATGCAACGCGTCAGCACCCTTTCCCGGACCGGCCGCACGCCCGCGCTCCGACTCGCCGCCCTGCTTCTCGGCATGGGCGTGCTTCACTTCGTCACCCCCAAGTTCTTCGACGCGATCGTTCCCGAGCGACTCCCCGGCGACCCTCGGACGTACACCTACGCGTCCGGTGTGGCCGAACTGACGGTGGGTGCGGCACTTGTGGTACCGAGAACCCGCCGGCTCGGCGGCGGACTGGCCGCGCTGCTCTTCCTTGCGGTCTATCCGGCCAACATCTCGATGGCCGTCAACTGGCTGAAGAGCACCGAGATGTCGCGCCTGCAGAAAACTGGTGTGCTGCTGCGCCTTCCGTTGCAGATCCCGTTGGTCACCGAGGCCCTGAAGGTGCGCCGTCAGGCCTGACGCGCTTCCTCGTCCGCGCCGGCGGTGCGGATGAGGCCGGCAAGAGCGTCGGCGTCCGGCAGGGTGTCCGGCGCGATCGTGCGGCCTGTGCGGACGTAGTGGAACGCGGCCCGCACACGCTCCAGGGGTACGTCCATCAGCTCGGCCCAGGCAAGCCGATACGCGGCGAGCTGCATCACCACCGCCTTCTCCTTGTCGGCACTCGGCTCCGCTCCGGTCTTCCAGTCGATCACCGTCCACCCGCCGTCCGGGTCCGCGAACACCGCATCGATCCGCCCACGCAGAACTGTCCCTGCCACCGCCGTCTCGAACGGAACCTCCACCTCGATGGGACTGCGATGAGCCCACGACGAACGTAGGAATGCGTCCTGCAACGTCACCAGGTCCGTGTCCGGTCCTGCATCGGTGTCGGCCGCGCCCGGGAGCTCGTCGAGGTCGAGCAGCCGGGTCGCCCCGAACCGGCGCTCTACCCAGGCGTGGAACGCGGTTCCTCGCCGTGCCAGCGGGTTCGGCGGGTACGGAAGTGGCCTGCGTAACCGCGCAGCCAGCGCATCCGGGTCCGCCTCGAGTTCGACCAGCTGACTCACCGACAGCTGCGCAGGCAAGACCACTTCGAGGCGAGCCTGCGCGCGGGCTTCGCGTTCAGCGAGGAGCGCGTCGACGTCGGCCGCCCAGTTCTCGGGGTCTTCTTCGTCTTCCAGGGATGCATCACCGATTTCGGTCAGCGCCGCGAGCACCAGGGAAGCACCGTGTTCGACCGACTCCCGTCGCAGTCCCAGCGGGTCCGGCGGCCACGCTGCCGCTTTGGGGGTTCGGGTGAGAGGATTCTGCGTCTCGGGGTCGGGTGCGGGCGCCCATACGTCCACGACGCCGAGACCCTCGTGTGACTCGTCTGCGATCAAGTCGCGGAGTTCGGTGAGGAACTCGGACGGGCCCTTCGGTTCGCTGCCCGACTCCGCCCAGTGATGACCGGAAGCGAACAGCACCCGCTCCGTCCGCGTGAGCGCAACGTAGAAGAGCCGGCGATCCTCGTCGAGCTTGCGCGCCGCGAGGGCCGCCTTGTGCGACTTGACGGCATCCTCGAGATCCTTACGGCTGTACAAGTTTTCGAGATCGAGAACCGGTACGCCGTCTGCGGATTCTCCCGTCCGCGCGCGGTCGCCACGCAACGACGGCGGCAATTCACCGAGGGCGCCGAGCCAGGTTCCGGTCGCGGTCCGTGACGGGAACACGCCTGCGGTGAGATGGGGCACCGCCACCACTTCCCATTCGAGCCCCTTCGCCGAGTGCACCGTGAGCACCTGGACGCGGTGCGGATCGACCTCCACTTCGCCGGGCGCCAATCCCTTTTCGACGGATTCGGCCGCGGAAAGGAACGCGAGCAATCCGGTGATGGTGGCCGAGGACCGGCTGGCGTATCCGGCAACGACATCCGCGAAGGCGTCCAGGTGTTCGCGCCCTGCGCCTGTTCCCGCACCAGTGCGGGTCCGGGCCTGAGCCTCGATGCCGATGCCGAGTACCCGTTCCACCTCGGCCACGAGTTCGGTGAGGGGCTGCCCGATCCGCTCACGCAGGGATGCCAGCTCGGCTGCGACTGCGGTGATGCGCGCGTACCCCACCGGTGAATATCGTTCGGCTGGTCCGGGATCCGCCAACGCGTCCGCGAGCCCGGCCTGCTCGGCCTGTTCGCCGGGCAATGCGCCCTCGACCGCCTCCGCCAGTGCCGAGGAGTCGGTGACGGCGCCGGCGGTGCCGTATCCGGTTCCGATGGCAAGCTCCCTCGCTCGCCGGGACAACGCCGTCAGGTCTGCAGCCCCGATCTGCCACCGCGCCCCCGTCAACAACCGGACCGCAGCGCTGCCTGCCATGGGATCGGCGACCACGCGCAGCATCGCGATCACGTCGGCCACCTCGGGAGTGTGCAACAGACCGCCCAGCCCCACCACCTCGACGGGAAGTCCGCGCGAGCGCAGCACCTCCGCGATCGGCGCGGCGTCGGCGTTGCGCCGGATCAGCACCGCCGCAGTCGGTGGATCCTCTCCCCTGCTCGAGGCCTGCGCGTACTGCTCCGCGATACGGTCGGCAACCCACGCGCGTTCCTCGGCCACGTCGCCGGTCAACGCGAGCCGCACATCGCCCGGAACAGCCTGCGGCCGCGCCCGCAGCGTACTGACCTGCACTCCCCGCTCCCGCAGCGGCGCCGAGACCAGGTTGGCGAGCGCCAGCGCCTCGGGCGGATTCCGCCAACTGGTCAGCAATTCCAGTGGCGGCGCCGGTGTGCCGTCGGGCAGCGGGAAGTCGGTGGCGAACCGCGGAAGGTTGGCCGCCGACGCGCCACGCCATCCGTAAATCGACTGCATCGGGTCACCGACCGCGGTGAGGGCGAGCCGCCCGTCGAGGCCGCCGCCGAACAATGACGACAGCAACACACGCTGGGAGTGCCCGGTGTCCTGGTACTCGTCGAGCAGCACCACCCGAAAGCGCGCACGCTCGGCGTGCCCCACCTCGGGGTGGTCCGATGCGACACGTGCCGCAAGCGACATCTGACTGCCGAAGTCGAGGGCGCCCTCCCGCCGGAGCGTCTCCGCCAGGCGGTGCACCAGCGGAAGAAGTTCCACCCGCCGATGCTGTGTGTCGAGAATGTCGAGCAATTCCTTACCCGGCCCGCCTCGCTGGCGTGGTCCTGCCGGCAGTGTGTGAACAAGCTTGTCGAGTTCGGTGTGCGCCTCCCGAAGATCCTCGGCTTCGACGAGGTGCTCTGCCAATTGTCCGGAAAGCGCCAGCACGGCCTCGGTGACCGACACCGGATTCCGGTCGGTGTCGAGGTCGCCGTCCCACGAACTGACCACGCGATGAGCGAGCTGCCACAGTTCCGTTTCCGACAACAAGGTGGCCGACGGTTCGATGGGCAGTAACAGCCCGTGCTCGGACAGCAGCCGCCCGGCGTACGCGTGATAGGTGCTCACCTCCGGCTCACCAGCGAGAAGCTTGGACCTCAGCTCACCACTGGGATCGACCCGCCGAAGAAGATCCGAACCCGCCAGCCGGGCAAGCCTTTTCCGGATGCGACTGGTGAGCTGCTGAGCAGCCTTGCGGGTGAAGGTCAGGCCCAGCACCGCTTCCGGGTCGACGAATCCGTTGGCGACGAGCCACACCACCCGCGCCGCCATCGTCTCGGTCTTTCCGGCTCCGGCGCCGGCGACGACCAGCGTCGGCCCCAGCGGGGCGGCGATGACCGCCGCCTGTTCCGGTGTGGGTGGGTGCTGACCGAGTCCGATGGCGAGTTCCACCGGGTCGATGTGCGCTGTCATTCGGACGTCACCTGCCTGCCCTCGTCGTGCGCTGGGCAACTCGTCCGCACCGGGCAGTGCCGGCAACCGTCATTGACGCGGGCAAGGAACTGTGGCCCCCTCGTGGCGGCGGCCGCGGCGGAAATGACGGCCAGCCAGGTGTCGACGTCCTCGTCCGACAACGGCGCCTGCACACGTTGCGTAGCGCCCTCCTTCTTGTGCGGCTTGGCCACGAACACGAGTCGGGCCCCGCCGGGTTTCGACGCCGGTTCGCCCTCGATCGCACCGACGGCGGCCGCCACCTGGTACGCCGCGAGCTGCGCGTGTTGCTGCGCGTCCTCCTTGCTCACGGGCGCACGAGCGGTCTTGACGTCGACGATCACGGGCCTGCCCTCGGCGTCACGTTCGAGCCGGTCGATGCGTCCACGCAGTCGAATCGCCGGCGCACCCTCCTCCCTCGGCTCCAGCACACCGTCGACGGCGACCTCGACACCGACCTCGGTGAGCTCGGACCGTGTCGTGCCGAGCCATGCGGTGAACGTGGCCAGCATGTCCCGGGTGCGTGCGAGTTCCCGTCGCGAATACCACTGTGAACCGAGATCGATGGAGTCCCAGGCGTCTTCGAGGGCCCGTTCCACCTGATCCGCCGGTATGCGCCCGGCGAGCGCCTGCACCAGCGTGTGCACGAGCGTTCCCGCGATGGCATGCGTGTTGTCGCCGTCGGATCCGCCGTGGCGTTCGAGTAGCCAGCGCAGCGGGCAGGTATTGAGGAGGTCCACGGTGGACGGTGACAGCGACACCGGCCCGTCCTCCTCCGTCCACAACGCCACTGCAGTACTGGGCTCGGCCGTGCCGTACCACTGGTCCGGATGCGCGCCACGGACACCGGCCCGGGCGAGTCGGGCCAGTTGACGAGCGGCCCGGCGCTGCCGATCCGGGTCGTCTCGGGCCACGCGAGGATCACACACCACCCCCCGCAACTCGGCGACGAGTGCGGGCAGGGCAAGGACCCGGGTAGACGGATCCGTGACCGGTACCACCGCGTCCGCGACGTCCGCGCCCTCCGCTCCGACGAGTAGTTCGTCGACGAACCGGGAGTGAACGAGATCGGTGTCGCTCCCGGCAGAGTCGACGGCGGTCACCAGCAGACTCCGCCGTGCCCGACTGCATGCGACCAGGAAGAGACGGCGTTCTTCCGCGAGAAGCGGTGCGGTGCGCGACAGCCGATCGGCCGCCTCCGCAGTGCCGTCGGACACTCCACTGACGAGGTCGATCAGCGCCTCGGTTCCGAGCAGGCTTCCGCGCGTCCGCAGACTCGGCCACAACCCCTCCTGCACGCCTGCCACCGCCACCACGTCCCACTCACGACCCGCCGCGGAATGCGCGCTCAGCACCGTCACCGCGTCACTCGGCACTACGGAAGCGGTTCGCGACGAACTCGGGATGGCCTGGCCGGTGAGATAGTCGACGAATCCGGCGAGCTGAGCGCGCGGCAACCGGTCGACATACCCCGCGGCGGCGTCGAACAGGGCGACCACGGCGTCGAGGTCGCGGTCTGCCTGCGCACCGGTGGGGCCGCCCCGCGCCGACGCCGACGCCCAGCGTCGTTCCAGTCCCGTCGCCTGCCAGGCAGCCCACAGGACCTCCTCGACACCGCGTCCGCGGTCGAGCTGCGCACGCGCTTTGCGGAGTACGGACAACACTCTGTTGAGGGAGGCCGCCTCCACATCGGTGAGTTTGGCGACGACCTTGCGGGTATTGCCGGTCTCCCCGGTCAGGATGAGGCGCAGCAACTCTGCCGAGTCGCGGTCACCGCCGGAGGCGAGTTCTGCGCGACGCAGACCGCGCCGGAGCCGTCGGAGAGCCACTGGTTCGGCCCCACCGATCGGTCCGGCGAGCAGAGCGAGCGCGTCCTCACCGGTGAATTCCTCACCCGACAACGCGCGGAGCACCAGCATCAGACCGGACACGCCGTGCCTGCGGGCCAGCGGCAACTCGGACGCGGGTGTGGTGACGGGCACTCCCGCACCGAGAAGCGCCCGCCGGAGCGGCGCCAGGGCACGGGGCACCGAGCGCACAATGACGGCCATGTCGGACCACGGGATCCCGTCCAGGAGATGCGCGCGGCGCAAGGTGTCGGCGATGACCGCGGCTTCCTTGGCGGGTGTGCTCAGTACGTGCACGGACGTTCGGCCGCCGTCGTTCGACGGTACCCACGTCCGGTGGGGCAGCCGGCCGGGCAGCCGGGAAGTGATGCGTGCCGACGTCGCCGCCACCTCGGAGGCGCTGCGGAAATTGAGTGGAAGAACGATCTGACGCTCGTCACCCTTGTCCGCGAGCCCGATCAGGAATGCGGGATCCGCTCCACGGAAGCCGTAGATCGACTGGTCCGGATCGCCTGCGACGACGGTGGTCCGGGTACCGGTGCCCACGAGGCGGACCAGCTCCGCCGCCTGGGGATCGAGGTGCTGAGCATCGTCGACCAGGAGGTGGCGCACGCGTGCCCGTTCCGTCCGCAGGAGGTCGGGGTCGGTGGCGAAGGCCGTGAGTGCGGCGCCGATGAGCTCGGCGGCGTCGAGAGCGGGGGCCGTGGCCTCGGGAGCCTCCACACCGACCGCCCCTCGCAGCAGCATGCCGTGTTCGTATCGCGCGGCAAACTTTCCGGCAGCCACCCACTCGGGTCGCGAGTGCCGACGCCCCAGCGCGACGAGATCCTCCGGGCCGAGCCCACGTTCGCTCGCACGCAGCATGAGATCCCGCACCTCGACCGCGAATCCCCCCAGCCCCAGGGCGGGACGCAGCCGCTCCGGCCAGAGGTGGGCGCCGTCGGCGATGTCGCCGTGCAGCATCTCGCGCAGCACCGCGTCGTGTTCGGCGCCCGTGATGAGGCGCGGCGGCGGGTTTCCGTGTGCTGCCGCCTGGAGTCGCAGGACTGCGAAGGCATAGGAGTGCACGGTCCGCACGAGTGGTTCGCGCGTGGCACGGGCACCGTGCTGTTCGCCCTGTCCGAGCAGCGCCGCGGTGATCTCCTCACGCAGACGGCCTGCCGCCCGCCGCGACTGGGTGAGGACCAGCACGTGCTCGGGATCTTCTCCACCGGTAATGCGGTCGACCGCCACGTCGACGAGCAGTGACGTCTTGCCCGTTCCCGGACCGCCGAGTACCTGGCAGGGATTCCAGCCCACACCCGGTACCGCGGTGGCGAAGACGCGCTTCGTCGATTCGTCCCA
The DNA here is from genome assembly GCF_003130705.1 of Rhodococcus oxybenzonivorans. NCBI lineage: Bacteria > Bacillati > Actinomycetota > Actinomycetes > Mycobacteriales > Nocardiaceae > Rhodococcus > Rhodococcus oxybenzonivorans. The sequence continues at coordinate 4,027,036 of NZ_CP021354.1, forward strand.
GACCCGGGGTGCCTGCTCGGGCCGACGACGGTGCACGAGCCGGGCACGAGGAGCAGCCGTCCTGGTGCGCACCGTCGAATCCGTCATGCGGGCATTCCATCAGAACGGTCTGACATCTCGCCCGTCGGCCCGATCCGGCATCATGGATCCGTGTCAGCACTGCATACCTATCTGTTCGGCGCCGAAGACGGTCCCGAGATCCTTGCTCTGCACGGAGTGACCGGTCACGGCAAGCGCTGGCAGGCCCTGGCCACCGACCACATCCCCGACGCGCGCTGGATCGCGCCCGACCTGCTCGGTCACGGCCGGTCCAGCTGGTCACCGCCATGGAATTTCGAATCGCACGTCTCGTGCGTGATCGACACTTTGCGTACTCACGCACGGGGTCCGGTTCTGGTCGTGGGCCACTCGTTCGGCGGCGCGCTGGCTCTCCACCTCGCCCGGGCAGTCCCCGAACAGGTCCGGGGTCTCCTCCTGCTGGATCCGGCGATCGGGCTGGATCCCGAGAAGATGCGATCGGCGGCGGACGACACGATCTCGTCGCCCGACTACACCGATGTCGACGAGGCACGTGCCGAGAAGATGCACGGTTCCTGGGGTGAGGTGGACGCCGAGGTACTCGAAGCGGAGATCGCCGAGCACCTGATCACCCTCGCGAACGGCCGGGTCAACTGGCGAATGTCCGTACCGGCGCTCGTCGCGGCTTGGGGCGAACTAGCGCGTCCCGCCGTCCTTCCGCCGGCGAACCTGCCCACCGTTCTCGTTCAGGCGGCCAAGGTGCAGCCGCCGTATGTCACGCCCGAGTTCCGACGCGCCCTCACCGACCATCTGGGTGAACAGCTCACCGCCGTCGATCTCGACTGCGACCACATGGTCCCGCAGGCCCGGCCCGACGAGGTGGCTCAGCTCATCCGCACGCTTCTCTGATGCCCGCCACAACCGAGGAGCAGGTCGAACGCGTGCGCGAACTGGTCGCGTCGATCCCACCCGGCCGCGTGGCGACCTACGGCGACATCGCCACCGCTGCCGGGTTGTCGAGCCCACGGACGGTCGGCTGGATCATGCGCACCGATTCCGCGGATCTGCCCTGGCACCGGGTGTTGGGCGCCGGCGGTCGTCCGGCTGAGCATCTGGCGCGCCGCCAGATCGCGAAGCTCGAACTCGAAGGCGTGCCCGTGCGGGACGGCCGCGTAGATCTCGCGGCGGCACGCCACCGGTTCTGACGGACTGCTCAGCAGGTGCTGGGAGGGGGATCGCCGCGGAAGCGAGCGTCCATCCAATCCAGCCCCTGGAATACCCCGAGAGCGGCCGCGGACAGATGGTCGGGTGTCGGAGTGAGCAGTGTCTGCACGGGTGTTCCGGCTTCACAGTAGCGCCGGAGCGTGTTGTCGATGGAGTCCACCGGTATCAGGGCGTCGGTGGGGCTGTGCCATTCGAAGATCGGCGCCTTCGGCACGCCGGGATACAGCTCGACGCTGTTCTCGTCCATCACCTTCCAGGCTTCGGGGTTGTCCATGAAATTCTTGTTGTCGGTCATTTCCGTGGCGCTTCGGCCAACGCCGAACAGCATGATCTCGTTGGTGCACCCGTTGCCGATCATCTGCTTGAGCCAGCGGCCCTGAGCGTTGAGTTGGCCGCTGACGTCGATGCGGTCGGGATACTCACGTTCCAGCCCGAGCGCCGCGGCCATCGCAAGGCCGAAGGCAGGGTGGGGATTGGTACCCAGACCTTGTGCCATCTTCCCCAGATTCATCGGTGCACCACCGATGGCCGCACCGACGATGTCGAGTTCCGGCGCGTACGTGGGGGCCAGCGCCGCCGCCCAGGCGGTGGCCATTCCCCCACCGGAATATCCTCCCAGCCCGACCGGACTGTTCGCGACCTGGAGTTCCGGCACCCGCTTCACGGCCCGGATCCCGTCGAGGGTGATCTGACCACCCAGCTTCGCCGCGCCGTAGGCCATCCGCGGTCCCAGGTGGTCGGGCAGCGAAACCGCCCACCCCCGTGCCAACGCGATGTTGAGGCCGGCAGCCTCACGAATCTGATGGAGCGGGTCGCTGGTGTACAGCTCGGTGACGATCTTGCACTTGTGCCCGAGCGAATTGATGATGTGCTGGTACGACACCAGTGGCCCGTCGGGGGCGTGATTCGCCGGGAGTACATAGGTGGTGTTGGCCGCGATGGGGTTCCCTTGCGAGTCGGTGGACCGGAAGAGCACCTCCCACATCGCGCTGCCGGGGAAGTAGTACGACGGCGGTAGCTGGCGCACTTTCAGGACATCGCCTGGCGCTCGCGCCGCGATGTCCGGCGTCGGCTGGTAGAACGGATCCGGGTCCGGGATGGGAAACGCGACGTCCGCCGCCGGGGGCGGCGGCAACAGCGGCTGCGCTGCACCGGTACCAGCACTTGCGAGGGTGAGGGCGAGGCCGGCAACGAGGACCGCGACTGCGGCGCCCAGAGATCGACGAATCAACGAGCACATGAGAAACCCCACAATCCGGCGAGCAGGTCAGCGGCCATCACTATGCCAGACAGTTGCGGAGGAGCCGCCGGTTTTCCGGGTACCGAACAGGTCTCTGACCGATACTCCGGTTCACAGGTATCTTTTTCCGGCCATGACCGGGCAGTCAGATTACGACCGTTGTCGCCGCGGACAGCGACGGTTCGCCCGACATCACCAGGGTGGCCAGCACGTCGACGGCGGCGGTCAACTCGGTGACCGGTCTGGTGAAAGGGAGTCGCTGGTGGTCGTCGAACAGATGACCCGTACCGAAGCGGGGTCCGGGCGCGAGCAGAAGATTCCTTGCGCGTGCGGCTGCTACGAGTTCGCTCGAACCGATCCCCGCCGGGAGGCGGCACCACAACGACAGCCCGCCGGACGGCAGCTGGAAGCTCCAACCCGGCAACCGCTCGGTGACGGCCGCTGCGAGGGCGTCACGCTGCCCCCGCAACTCATGGCGACGACGTACCACCAGCCCTTCGTGCTGCGCGAACAGCCGCACTGCAGCAAGTTGGTCGAGAACGGAGACCGACAATTGTCTCCGCGCCATGATCTTCGCCATCTGCGCGGTGCGGGCGGCCTCGGCGCGCACCCAGCCGATGCGGATACCTCCCCACACGGTCTTGCTGAGGCTGCCGATCGCCACGGTCGCCGATTCCGGGACCGGGACACCGAACGGCTCGAGGTCGCCCGAACCGTCCAGCACGAGTTCCGCCGCAACCTCGTCCACGACGGTCACCACGCCGTGGTGGGCCATGGTCGCGGCCAGCCGCCGCCTCCCGTCGGGAGTCGCCCTGGCTCCCGACGGATTGGAGAAGTCCGGCATCAGGTACGCCACGGTGGGAGCGCTCTGCCGGGCAGCGCGATCCGCCTCGGCGATGAAGGCGTCGGGATCCCTCGCATCGATCGGCACAGGGACAGGGCGGCCCCCCGCCGCCTGCACGGACTCGACCGCTCCGGGATAGGTCGGATGTTCGACCAGGACCCGGTCGCCCGTCTCGACCAAAGCCTCGAACACCACTTCGGTCGCATCACCCGCGCCGCCGGTGACGAGGATCTGGTCCGGGGTGGTCGGGAGACCCCTGCGGGTGTAGTGGCCTGCTATCGCCGCACGCAGCGTCGTCAGTCCACCGGGGTGGTAACCGTGCTGAGGCATGAAACGGGGCAGCTCGTCGACGGCGTCCAGATAGGCCTCCCTGAGCTCAGGGGCCGCGGCCGGCGCGGCGTTGACGAGGTCGATGACACCGTCGACGGGCGCACCCACCATGCTTCCCCACGCCGGCGGACCGGAGGGCATCGCCACGTACGTCCCTGATCCGTGTCGCGCCGACGCCCAACCGGCCTCGCGTAGTTCGCGATACGCGGCACTGACGGTCACCCGGCTGAGCCGGAGTTCCTCCGCGAGGGCCCGTTCGGCGGGCAGTCGGACTCCCACGGCCATCGATCCGTCGGCGACCCTCTCGCGGAGGGCGTCGGCTAGTCCGCGGTACAGCGGTTGCCCACCGATGGGCGCCGCGCCGAGCAGTACCGCCAACTCGGCTGCTGAGACGGTTCGGACTGGTTCACCACTCATACAGGCCACTTTCCCACAGAGGACTGGAAATCACGGTCCACTTTGCACCGACAATCGATACATGCTGGTTATTGGAATCCTCTTGGCCCTCAGCCTGGCCTCGGTGGCCTGGCTCTGCGTCAGCACCACGCACGGCGGACGGTCCGGGCTCGCCGGACCTCCGCGCAGCCACCTGCACAGCGATTGAGGGTGTGCGGCAGCATGAAGGAATGAACCCTGCCGCACCCGTTCACGCGATCGTCCTCGCCGGTGGACGAGCCACTCGGATGGGCGGCGTCGACAAGCCTGCCGTGGTGGTCGGCGGACGCCGGATGCTCGACACCGCTCTCGATGCCGTCAATGACTGTGCGCGCATCGTCGTCGTGGGACCGCGGCGCTCCGACCTCGATTCGACGGTGCTCCAAACGCAGGAGACCCCGCCGGGCGCCGGGCCGGTGGCGGGGGTGGCCGCCGGACTGGCGGTGCTCGACGCCGAACCGGGAGACCGGGTGATTCTGCTCGCGTCGGATCTTCCGTTCGCGGAACCCACGATGGTGGAGGCTCTCGCCGCCGCCGTGCAGGACGCCGACACCGTGTTCGCGGTCGACGAGTCGGGCCGCTTGCAGTTCCTGTTGTCCGCGTGGCGCATCGGCGCGTTGACCGACCGTGTCCGCTCGCTCGGGTCGACGGTCAATCAGCCCATGAAGGCGCTCGTTCCCGAAACGTTCGACACGGTCCTGTTCCGCGGCGTCACCGACTGCGACACACCGGAGGACGTCGAGCGGGCCCGCGGCCGGGCCGCTGCGTCGCCGGTCTCGATCGCCGAGGCCAGGCGCGCGATCCTCGAGGTGGTTCCCCCACTTCCGCCGCGGTCTGCGACGCTCGGCACGTCGCTCGGCGCCACACTCGCCGAGCGGCTGCTCGCCGCCGAAGCTCTGCCGCGCATCGCCGTGTCCGCCATGGACGGATACGCCGTTGCTGGCAACGGTCCGTGGGTGCTGCGCGACGACATCCGGTATGCGGGAAGCTCCGACGAACTCGAACTGGCGGACGGCGAGGCGGCCCGGATTGCGACGGGCGCGCACCTCCCCAGCGGCGCCACCGCCGTCGTGCGCGACGAATTCGCCGTGGTGACAAACACTTCCGACGGACCGCAACTGTCCCGCAGCCAGGACGCCCCCGTGCGCGACGACGCGCGGCGGCGCGGCGAGGACTGGCACGAGGGCTACCGGCTCGCGGTGGAGGGCACGGCCGTCACGCCGGCACTCGTCTCCGCAGCCGCGAGCGCGGAGGTGACCACTGCGGGGGTACGCGGCCCCGTCCGCGCGCACGTGGCGGTGACCGGAGACGAGATCCGGCGGGAAGGTCCGCTGCGACGAGGGCAGACGCGGGACGCTCTGGGACCCGTTCTCCCCCAGTTCCTCTCGTGGTGTGGCGTCCGGACGGTCGCGGACACACACCTGCGGGACACGTCCGACAGCTTCGACGAATTGTTCAGGGAAGTCCGCCAGCCCGATCTGATCGTGATCGTGGGGGCGACCGGTGGCGGCGCGGCGGACCAGTTGCGTGCGGCGCTCGACCGGGCGAAGGCCCGGATCGTGGTGGGGAGGGTGCAGTGCCGCCCCGGTGGTTCGCAGGTGACCGCCCTGTTGCCGGACGGACGGGTGGTGCTCGGGCTGCCCGGAAACCCGTACGCCGCGGTCGCGACGCTGCTCATCACGGTTCCGTCCATCGTGGCCGCACTCACGGGTCGCACCCCGGCGCCACGTCAGCTGGCGCGTATCGCGAATGCATCCGAGGTCAGTGGCGACGCCACCCGGATCCTGCCCGCCGTCCCACAACCCGACGGCACGTGGCGGGTCGACCCCGGAATCCGGACCGCGCATCTCGCGGGCATCATCGACCGCGAAGCGTTGGCGCTGGTCCCGGCGGGCGCAGCCGACGGGGATCTGGCAGAGCTGGTGCCGCTACCCCGCTGACGGGTCAGCGCTGGAACGACAGAGTGTGATGTGCGGCAGGAATGCCACTGCGGTAGCGCTCGGCCACCAACCCCACGACGGCCGGATCGACTCCCAACGGCTCCGCGACACCATCGGCGCCTGCGTCACCGAGTCGGGCGTGAAAGAGTCCGTGTGCGAGGAGGTACGAGGCGATGAACACTCGCTTCTCACCCTGCGCGCGAAGCGAAGCGACGACAGCCGGTACGCGAGGCTCGGCGGTAGCCACGAATCCTATGCGGACCCGCGTCGCTGCGAGTTCCGCCAACATCGCGGCGGCGCGGCGCACGTCACGGAGTGCGCGTGGGTCGGACGATCCCGCTGCAGCGAGGACGACGGCATCCCCCGGCTGCCACCCGGCATCGACGAGACGCCGCAGGAGTACTTCGGCGAGTACGGGGTCAGGACCGAGTGCCCGCGTGACGGCGACCGACGGGTGCCCGCTGTCCGCGACTTCCCGGGGAACGTCGGTATGGACGTGATACCCGGACGCCAGAAACGCCGGAACCACGACCGCGGGGCCGGTGATGTCCCGCAGTACCTCGGACGGCGACGGTCCGAGAACGTCCACGAAGGCGACGCGCGTCGGACCGACCTGCTCGGCGACGGCATCCGCGAGCGTGGCGATCATCTCCACGCCGCGCGAACTCCGCGTGCCGTGTGCCACCAGTACCAGTGCTGTCTCGTTCATCGAACGCCCTCCTCACGAGAGTCGACGCAGTCGACCGGGTCGAGCGCCAGGCGATAACCGCGCTTGACCACCGTCTGCACCGCTTTCGGTGCTCCCAGGGACGCGCGGAGCCGAGCCACAGCCGTCTCCACCGCATGGGTGTCACCGCCGCCGCCAGGCAACGCGGCGAGCAACTCCTCGCGGGGAACGACGCGCCCCGGACGTGCGCCCAGTGTCCGCATCAACGACATCGCTGCGGGCGGCAACTGCCGGACCTCCCCGTCGACCACCACACAACCTCCTCGGATGCTGAGTTCATGGCCCGCAGTCTGGATCTTGTTGGCGCGCCGGGGCAGCTCGTCCGCGATGTGCCGGGCCAGGGCGCCGAGTCGCGAACGTTCCGGCATCGTCGTCGGGACCTCCAACTCACGCAACGGTCCGGCCGTCACGGGTCCCACACACACGGCGAGCACGCGATGGCGGAGCGAGTGCAGCACCATCTCGATCAGTCCGGTTTCCTTGGCTCGCGTCAGGAGCGACGCCACTGCCGGTGCACTGGTGAAGCTCACAGCATCGAGTCCGCCGCTGGCGATGAGATCGATCATCCGGTCCATCGGGGCCTGATCTTCGAGCGGCGTCCACCGATAGACCGGCACGGCGATCACGTCGGCGCCGGCGCACCGAAGCACCTCGCAGAAGTCGGCGACCGGTTCCCATTCGGTGGTGGCGCCGTGCAGCTGCACGGCGATCCGTTTGCCTTCGACGCCCTCACCGAGGAGGTGGTCGAGTACTTCCGCCGACGACTCCGACGCCGGGGACCATTCCTCCCTCAGGTCGGCGGCGCGGATGGCACCCTTGGCCTTGGGACCCCGGGCCAGCAGTCGGCTCTCTGCCAGTGCCCGGCCGAGCTCTTCCGCTTCGCCCCAGCCTTCCGCGGCCTCCATCCAGCCGCGGAAACCGATTCCCGTCGTGGCGACCACGATGTCGGGCGGACTGTCGATGATCTGACGCGTGACGCGCTCGAGCTCGGTGTCATCGGCCAGCGGAATGATCCGGATCGCCGGAGCGTGAACCACGGTGGCGCCGCGCCTCGTCAGAAGTGTCGCGAACTCTTCGGCACGTCGTGACGCAGTGATCCCGACCGTGAACCCACACAGGGGTGTCCCCTCGTTCACGAACTCGAAGCCCCCGCCACGGACACGTCGTCAGCCGGTGCTTCCGCGACATTCCCGTGTGAACTGTGAATCTGGACGACACCGGCCCAGACGCGCACGTCGTACACGGGCAGGCGAACTGATTCATCGTCGAGGCAACGACCGTCGATCAGCGAGAACACCTGCTTGAGCAGGGGCGACGCCACGGTGGGCTCTCCTGCGCGGTCACCGACGAGGCCGCGGGACATCACTGCTGCGCGCCCGTACGGATCGATGTTCCCGACTGCGCGCAGGGATCCGTCCTCGAGAAGAAACAGCGCCACCTGCTCACCGCCGCGCAGCAGAACTGCCACGCCGAGTCCGGGGATCAATCGGCTGAGTGGGCATGCGGACGTCCATTCGAGCCGGCCTGACTGGACGCTCTCACGCCTGTTTCCACTGGCACTGTGCACGCTCACGTCGACGACGGTCATCACAGTCCTCCTTTGGGGCTGGTGCATTTCCGTGTGGGGTACATACTTCGGGTCTGGTGTTTCCTGGGCGTTAAGAAGGGATTACTCCGAGGTAGAAGCTGCGAATTTCGGCATTCCCATCAGCACGGGAACCTTCCGGACACCGGTCTCGTCGAAGGCGACGGTCGGATCGGCCTCCTCAGGCGCGTTGACGAACGACACGAATCGGGACAGCTTCTCCGGATCCTCGAGCACACCCGCCCATTCGTCCCGATATCCCTCGACGTGCTTGTCCATCGCTGCTTCGAGCTCGGCCGCGATGCCCAGGCTGTCCTCGCACACCACTGCCTTGAGGTGCTCGAGCCCGCCCTCCAGGGAATCCACCCACGGCGCCGTGCGCTGGAGGCGGTCCGCAGTGCGGATATAGAACATGAGGTAGCGGTCGATGTAGCGGACCAGCGTCTCGTCGTCGAGTCCACCTGCGAGCAGCTGCGCGTGCTTCGGCGACTGACCGCCGTTACCGCCGACGTACAGGTTCCAGCCGTTCTCGGTGGCGATGACGCCGACGTCCTTACCGCGCGCCTCGGCGCATTCGCGGGCACAACCCGAGACCCCGAACTTGAGCTTGTGCGGCGACCGCAATCCGCGGTAGCGGTTCTCCAGGTCGACCGCCATGCCCACGGAGTCCTGGACTCCGTAGCGGCACCAGGTGGACCCGACACAGCTCTTCACGGTGCGCAGCGACTTGCCGTACGCCTGACCCGACTCCATACCGGCGTCGACGAGGCGTTTCCAGATGGCAGGTAACTGCTCGACGCGGGCACCGAAGAGGTCGATGCGCTGACCACCGGTGACCTTGGTGTACAGACCGAAGTCGCGGGCCACCTCGCCGATGACGATGAGCTGCTCCGGCGTGCACTCGCCGCCGGGCATCCGCGGCACCACCGAGTAGGTGCCGTTCTTCTGGATGTTCGCCAGGAAGTGGTCGTTGGTGTCCTGCAGGCCGGCCTGGTTGCGGTGCAGGATGTGATCGGAGTCCGTGGACGCGAGGATCGAGGCGACCACCGGCTTGCAGATGTCACATCCGGAACCCTTGCCGTACTTGGAAATCAGCGCGGAGAAGGTGCGGGTGTCGGTGGCCTGCACGATCTCGAAGAGTTCGGCACGCGACTGCTCGAAGTGCTCGCACAGCGCCTTCGACATCACCACGCCCGACGAAGCCAGCAACTGCTTGATGGTGGGAAGGCAACCGCCACAGGTGGTTCCGGCGTTGGTGCAGCTCTTCACCTGCGCGATGTCGCAGGCGCCCTCCGCGATGGCCCCACAGATCGCGCCCTTCGTGACACCGTTGCAGGAGCACACCTCGGCGTCGTCGGGAAGCGACCCGGCACCTGGCTTCTCGCCAGCCGGCGAGATGAGGGACGCCGGATCACCTGGAAGTTCGCGGCCCACCAGCGGACGCAGCGACGCATACGCGGACGCATCGCCGACGAGAATGCCACCCAGCAGGGTTTTGGCGTCGTCCGAGACGACGAGCTTGGCGTACGTGCCCTTCGCGGCGTCGTTGAGGACGACCTCGAGCGCGCCTGGGGTCTGCGCGAGGGCGTCACCGAAGCTGGCGACGTCCACACCCATCAACTTCAACTTGGTCGACAGATCGGCGCCCGGGAATTCGGCGTCTCCTCCGAGCAGGCGGTCCGCGACGATCTCCGCGGTGGTGTAACCGGGAGCGACGAGCCCGTAGCAGCGGCCCTCCACCGCGGCGCACTCCCCGACCGCATAAATGTTCTCGTCGGACGTACGGCACCCGAGGTCGGTGACAATTCCGCCGCGCTCGCCGACGTCGAGCCCCGCGTCGCGGGCCAGCTGATCCTGGGGCCGCACGCCGGCGGAGAAGACCAGAAGCCCTGCCTCGATGGTCGAACCGTCCGACAGTTCGACAGTGATGCCGTCGGGGCCTTCGGTGATTCCCGCGGTACCGACACCCGCGTGGACGGTGACGCCGAGGTCGGTGACCAGCTTGGCCAGCAGCGCTCCACCGCCCTCGTCGACCTGTAGCGGCATCAGCCGGGGTGCGAACTCGACCACGTGCGGGGTCATGCCCAGCAGCTTGAGTGCATTCGCTGCCTCGAGACCGAGCAGACCGCCGCCGACCACGACGCCGACCGCGCCGGGACCGGCCGCCTCCGCCCGGGCGCGGATACCGTCGAGGTCGTCGAGCGTGCGGTAGACGAAACACTCCGGCCGATCGTGGCCCGGGATCGGCGGAACGAACGGGTACGACCCCGTCGCCATGACCAGAGCGTCGTAGGCGACGACCTCTCCCGAATCAGTCGTGACCTTGCGCGACTCACGATCGATGGACGCGGCCCTGCGGCCGATCCGGAGGTCCACCAGGGCATCACCCTGGTAGTCGTTGCCCGCGAGCGCAAGCTCCTTGGGGTCCCACGCACCCACATAGGAGGAGAGGCCCACGCGGTCGTACGCGGGGAGGGCTCCTCGCAGAGCACCGTCACCGACCAGTCGTCCGACTCGTCGCGTGCGCGGAGCGCCTCGACGAAGCGGTGCCCGACCATTCCGTGCCCGATAACTACTGCTGACTTGCGGCTCATGCCGTCGCTCCTTCTAGCTGAAATACTCGAGTTCTTGCGGTAACTGCTCGTTGGTCACGCCGAGACGGAGACCTTTTCGTCGCCGTCGGTGACGGAGATGCCGCGAGCGATGGACGGGCGGCGCAGGAAGACGACCCAGGTGACGGCGATGCACGCGACATAGAAGGCGAGGAACACCCAGAACGCCATGGTCGCCGACTTGGCAGACCCGCCGTAGGAGGCGCGCAGCACCAGGTTGATGCCGACACCGCCGAGGCCTCCGATAGCGCCCGCGAAACCGATGAGGGCTCCCGACATTGCACGCGACCAGGCCGCCTTGGCCTCCCGGCTCAGCCCGTCGAGGCCCTGCGCCTTGGCCTCGAAGATCGACGGAATCATCTTGTAGACGGAACCGTTGCCGATTCCCGCCAGCAGGATCAGTGCGATGAAGCCGAAGACGAAGGCCACCATCACGCCTGCAGTGGCGGCGCCGGGCGTGCCGTCGTCGATGGTGCCGGCGGTCACGAGCACGGAGGCGGCGAGCGCCATGACAACGAAGGTGTACAGCGTGATCTTCCCGCCACCGATCCGGTCGGCGAGCTTGCCGCCCATCGGTCGCGCGATGGAGCCGAGCAGCGGACCGATGAAGGCGATCTGCGCCGCGTGCAGTGCAGCCTGTGCGGGAGTCTCACCACCGGCGAGGAAGTTGATCTGCAGAACCTGGCCGAACGCAAAGCTGAACCCGATGAAGGATCCGAAGGTGCCGATGTAGAGGAAGCTGATGACCCACGAATCGGAGAACTTCAGCGCCTTGGCCATCGAGCGGAGATCGGACTTCTGGTTGCCGAGGTTGTCCATGAACAGGGCGGCGCCGACCGCTGCCACCGCAATGAACACCAGGTAGACCGCACAGACGATCCACGGTTCCGTGTTGCCCACGGTGGCGATCACGAGAAGACCGACCAGCTGGATCATCGGGACACCGATGTTGCCACCGCCCGCGTTGAGGCCGAGGGCCCAGCCCTTGAGCCGCTGCGGGTAGAAGGCGTTGATGTTGGTCATCGACGAAGCGAAGTTTCCGCCGCCGACTCCGGCGAGCGCGGCCACGAGCATGAAGGTCGTGTACGAGGCCCCGGGGTTCATCATCAGGTACAGGGTGAACAGTGTCGGGATCAGCAACACCAGGGCACTGAAGATCGTCCAGTTACGGCCGCCGAAGCGGGCCGTTGCCACGGTGTAGGGAATCCGGAGCACCGAGCCGACCAAAGTGGGAACGGCGACGAGGAAGAACTTGCCCGCTACGTCGATGCCGTAGATATCGGTGGGCATGAAGAGAACCATGACCGACCAGATCGACCAGACGGAGAAGCCGACGTGTTCGGCGACGACCGACCAGATCAGGTTCCGCTTGGCAATGTTCTTGTTGCCCGCCTCCCAGGCGGCGACGTCTTCCGCGTCCCAGTGCTCGATGTAATGCTTCACCCGGGCCTCCTCGTTGTGTGGGAGACCCAAAGGTAGAAAACGGGTGTTGCGGCGGTGCTGCGGTCGGTGACCGCAACGTCAACTGATCCTCACTTCCCGACTGAGTCGATGTGAGGTTTCGTGGACGTTTCCGCAGCGTGTCGACGAGCGTCCGAAATGCCGTTCCAGCTGTCCTCGAGCATCCGCGGCTTACAGGCCTGAGCTCCCGCTATGACGAGGATCACTACCGCGACGGTCAAGAATCCGAACGACAGCGCCCAGCCGTCGGTGGAATCGTGGAACACGCCGAACAGTAGCGGACCGAGACACGCGACGGCGTACCCCACACCCTGCGTGAAACCCGACAACGTCGCCGAGCCGAGGTGTGTGCGGGTGCGCAGATTGATGAGCGTCAGCGACATCGGGAAGGTACTGGGCCCGAGCCCGAGCAGCACCACCCACAGGACCGGGGCCGCCATCGGCGCGAACAGCAGGCCGGAGAAGGCCACGAGGTAACAGAGCGCGCAGCCGATCACCACCGGGAAGGGATTACGCATTCGTGCGCACAGAGTAGGAGCACCGAACGCGGACACGAGCCCCATGAAGGAGAAGAGACCCACCATTGCGCCACCGAAGGCCTCGCTCGCGCCGGCATCGGCGAGGACGTCCGGAATCCAGGTGAACATCGAATACGTGATCATCGACGTCATCCCGAACATTCCCGCCATCCCCCAGCCGACGGGCGACCGCCACGCCTTGCCGTGTGGCGTTCCCGGGGGAGCACCGACAGCCGGTCCCGCCGGCGTGGAGGCTGCCCGGCGACGCGCCCGCGCCAGCACCACGGTCCACGGAAGTGCTGCCGCGAAACCGACCACGGCCCACACACCGATCGAAGTACGCCAGCCGAACGCCTCCGCGAGGGGGACCGCAACGAAGGCCGGGACGATGGTCCCGATCTGCACGCCGACGATATACACCGAACTCATCGCCGCCAGTGAGTCGGAGAAATAGCGCTTGACGAGCGGGGGAATGACAACATTGCCGATACCCATTCCCGCGAGCGCGAGCGCCGACAGCGCCAGCAACGACCACGTGTCGTTCACCAGCGCCCGGGTGAGCATTCCGACCCCGGCCATCAGCATTGCCACGAGCGCCGTCCGTTCCAGTCCCCACCGCTTGGCGACGAGCGGGGTGGTCAGGCCGAACAGCGCGAACATCGCCGTCGGCACCATCCCGAACACTCCGACGACGGTGGGTGAGAAGCCGATGTCCTCACGAATCTGAGACGCGAGAGGGCTGAACGACGTGACCGCCAGCCTGAGGACGAGCGCAGACATGGCGATCGCGCAGAAGACGAGTAGGCGACCGCGCAGAAGTTCCACCTGAGAAATCATAGGATGACCGGATGACCTTTGGAAAACCGATTCGGCGTGCGAGCCTCATCTCGCAGGTCACCGAGCAGTTGCGGGAAGAGATCTGCAGCGGACGCTGGGCGGTCGGCGAGAAGATTCCGACCGAGACGGCGCTGTCGGAACTGACCGGAACGGGACGCAACACCGTCCGGGAAGCCGTCCAGGCGCTGGTCCATACCGGGCTGCTCGAACGGAGGCAGGGGTCGGGGACCTACGTCGTCGCCACCTCCGATGTCGGCGGAACCCTCGGAAAGTACTTCGCCGGGGCCCACGAGCGCGACGTCCTGGAACTGCGCCAGGCCCTCGACGTGACCGCCGCCACGCTCGCTGCCCGGCGGCGCACGCCCGAGGACGTCGCCCGCCTCGAGGACCTGCAGCGCGAACGCCGACGCCTGTGGGAGGAGTCGGCGACGGATGCGGCGATCACGGCCGATGTCGCCCTTCACCGCGCGATAGTGGAAGCCAGTCACAACGCGGTGTATCTGGAGTTCTACGACTCGCTGCTCCCCGCTATCGAACACACCGTGGATCAGCACGTGCACGCCACCGGTGAGGGATTTCACGAGGAGCACGAACGCCTCGTGCGGGCCGTCATCGACGGAGACGAGCATCGCGCATCGCTCGCCGCGCGGGACCTCTTCGCCGAACTTCTCGACTAGCGGGGCTTCCTTCGGCACGTCCACTCAGAGCAGCAGGCGCACCACGTCGGCGGTACGGGCGAGTCCGGGGAAGGCTTCGGCCGTGGATCGGGGATGCAGCACATGGACGGCAAGACGGAACAGAACGGCACGTAACAGCATCTGCGGCCACTCGGGAAGGTCTTCCCAACGTCCGATCAGGGCCTCGTCCGCCCCACCCCAGGAGATGGCGTCCACGACGGCCACCGCGGCCGCCCACGCCGCGGGCCGCCAGTACGGGGTGATGTCGGTGATGCCGGGTGCCAGGGCACCCGAGAACAGCACGGTGCCGAACAGGTCCCCGTGCACGAGCTGATCGGGGCTGATCACGGGTTTGCGCAGAGTCGCCAGGCCGGTGATCAGTTCCAGGCTCTTGCGCCCGTCCGGCGACGGCGTTTCGAGTTGCTCGGCACCCTTCGCGCCGCGCAGGGGAATCTTCTCCCAAGCGGCCCGATCGGCGGCCACGAAGACGTCGACCTCCGCCCACGGGGCGACCGGAGGCTGCACCAGGAATCGGGGACGCTCCAACTGGGACGTCGCGGCGTGCAGCCGGCCCGACATCGACACCACCTCGTCGTGCCGGGGTTCGGGCGTGCCCTCGATGAACGTGTCCGCACGCCACCCCGACACCACGTACCTGCCGTCGGTGGAGCGCACCGGACGAGCAAGCCGCACCCCGTCCACTTCGAGGGTTTCCCGGACCTTGGCCGACCAGGCGGCACGGGCGTGGTCGGCGACGGCTGAGAGGACTACGTCTCCACAGAGCCACCCGCCGTCCCAGTCCGCACCGAGTGGAATGGGCTCGACTTCCCGGAGGCCGAACGTGGAGCACACGTGCTGGGGGGGTTGTCCTGTGCTCACGATGTCAACGCTACCGCCGGGTGGCCCGGCGACCCCGGAAGGCGCGCTGACCAGGTGCCGCCGAAGTCAGTAGACGGGCAGGCTGGTGTCCACCTGCCTCGCCCACGCGATGACTCCGCCCTGTAGATGAGTCGCGTCGGAGAAGCCCGCCTTCTTGAGGGCGGCCAGCGCTTCGGCCGACCGCACGCCGGTCTTGCAGTGCAGCACGATCGGCTTGTTCTGCGGCAGCTCGGCGAGAGCCTCCCCCGACAGGATGCGGTCCTTCGGGATCAGCACCGCGCCGGGCAGATGGACGATGTCCCATTCGACGGGTTCACGCACATCGACGATCTGGATGTCCTTCCCGGCGTCGAGAAGGTCCCGCAGCTCCGTCGCAGTGATGGTCGACCCGGCCGCTGCCGCCTGACCCTCGTCGGAGACGACGCCACAGAAGGCGTCGTAGTCGATCAGTTCGGTGATCGGCGTGCGTGCCGGGTCACGGCGAAGGGTGATGGTGCGATACGTCATGTCGAGCGCGTCGTAGACCATGAGCCTGCCGAGCAGCGATTCACCGATACCGGTGATCAGCTTCACCGCCTCGGTGGCCATGATCGACCCGATCGAGGCGCACAGCACCCCCAGCACTCCCCCTTCGGCGCACGACGGGACCATTCCGGGCGGCGGCGCCTCCGGGTACAAGTCGCGGTAATTGAGTCCGCGCCCATCCGGTGCGTCCTCCCAGAACACCGACGCCTGTCCCTCGAAACGGTAGATGGAACCCCACACGTACGGCTTGTGTGCCAGGACCGCGGCATCGTTGACCAGGTAGCGGGTGGCGAAGTTGTCGGTACCGTCGAGGATCAGGTCGTACTGACCGAACAGCTCCACGGCGTTGTCGGGTTCGAGCCGGAACTCGTGCAACCGGACGTCGACGTGTTCGTTGATTTCCTTGATGGAGTCGCGGGCGCTTTCCGCCTTCGGCCTACCCACGTCCGAGCGGCCGTGGATGACCTGACGTTGCAAATTGGACATGTCGACCTCGTCGAACTCCACGATCCCGAGGGTTCCGACACCCGCAGCGGCGAGATAGAGCAACGCCGGCGAGCCCAGGCCGCCCGCACCGATGACGAGGACCTTGGCATTCTTCAGCCGCTTCTGCCCCGCCATTCCGACGTCGGGGATGATCAGGTGCCTGCTGTAGCGAGCCACCTCGTCACGCGAGAGTTCGGCGTCCGGCTCCACCAGCGGTGGCAGTGGCTGCGGGGTTCTTCCAGAACGGTCAAGCGACACGATCCACTCCTGACGATTGCACGACTGCTTCCGGCTCCGTCGAGGCGTCTCCTTGTCGACACTCTCGACGATGTCACTGTCAACACCCCGGCAACCCCCATTCTTCCCCCCGCCACGCCGGCGGGACACATGGGCTCAACTCAGCCACGCGGGAACGGCCAAGGATTGAAATGGCACGTCAGGCCATTCTTGGGCACTATCCCTTCGGGGTCGAGTTCGGCGATGTCGTTGTTGGAGGTGCCGAACGACTGCTGCATCATCACCGGGGCGAGACCGCCCTCCGTTTCGCAGGGTTGGTGATCCTGGTAGCCGATGGCATGACCGACCTCGTGGTTGATCTGGTACTGCCGATACGAACCGATGTCACCTTGGAAGGCGATGGCTCCGCGCACCCAGCGGGGTTCGTTGAGGAGGACGCGGTCGATCCCGGGGTTGTAGCAGGACACCTCGAGCTGGATGTCGTATCCGCAGGCCTCCCTGATGGTCATCTGGGAGGTCAGCGAGACACGGAAGTCAGGGTCGCCCTGGTCTACCCGCCGGAACGCGAACCGTGGGTCCTTGGTCCAGCTCTTCGGGTTGGACAGGGTCTGGTCGACCATGCGCCCGAAGGATTCGTCGCCCCCGAATCCCGAGGTGTCGACGCCGTCCTCGATTTCGACGGAGTAGGTGAACTCCCGCTCGGTACCCTGTCCGACCTTGGGACCCGAGCCGGGCACCACCCGCCACGTGCGGGCCCCCGCAGTGGTGAACGGGCCGCCTTCCGGCAACGCTCCGGACGGCAGATCCGCCGCGAAGTTTCCATCCGCCTCGGGAGGCACTCCGATGACGCTCGAGCCGTCCGTGTCCCGGGACAGCGTCCCGAATCCGGGAGTGTCGGTGCTCGCTGCCGGGTCTCCGGTGCCAGTGCCGCGCACCGCGTCGACAACGACGAAGATCGTGACCACGAACAGGATCGGTATCGCATAGGCGCGCCATCCATAGGTGGAGACGAATCGGCCCACCCTGCTCTGTTTCCGAACCTGCCGTTCCGGCCGCGGGGTCCGGGGTTTGGTGACGTCCCCGGTGATCGGATCCCACTGCGCACGGAGAGGTTGATGGGATTGCGCCCGGGAAGTGGACCGAGAGGCACCGGGTGCGGCGACACGCTGATTCAGGCTGCGCGATTGCCACTCCCCGTGATCGGAGCTCTCGGGAGCCCTGCCGCGCACGCGCGGTCCTCCTCGGTCAGTCACGACGCCAGAATCTCACAGTCCGGCATCAGCTCGTCCCAGCCGTCCACCGATGCCCTCTTCGGCGTGTCCGCCGCGGACCGCCCGCAACACTGAGGCAACCCGTGCCAGCTGGTATGGCCGCAAGCGGGATCCCGGCAGTTACCGGTCAGGCAATATTGCAGTCGGACATCGACCTGTGAGTCCACCATGAACCGATTCCTACGCGCGGGTATCGTTCACACAGTTACACAGAATGTGACGCGGAATACTTGTGCAGATTGGAAAGCGCTATGACTGAACTCGCAGATCGGACGAACTCCGATCGCGACGCCACCACCGGAAAGGGTAACGGGCCGCGGCGCAGTACGCGCCTCCCCCGCGACGCCCGGCGACTGCAGCTACTCGCTGCAGCCAGCGAGGTCTTCGTCACGCGCGGGTACCACGCTGCCGGTATGGACGAGATCGCCGAGTGCGCCGGTGTCAGCAAGCCCGTCCTCTACCAGCACTTTCCCGGCAAGCTCGAGTTGTATGTCGCCGTTCTGCAGAGCTATGTCGACAGCCTGATCTCGGGTGTCCGTCAGGCATTGCGATCGACCACCGACAACAAGCAGCGCGTCCGTGCGGCGGTCCAGGCGTTCTTCGACTTCGTCGACAACGATTCGCAGGGCTTCCGGTTGGTGTTCGAGTCGGACCTCATGGGAGAACCTCAGGTTCAGAGCCGTGTCGAGCAGGCCACCGAGGCGTGCGTCGACGCCGTCTTCGACCTCGTCAGTCACGACTCCGGTCTCGATCCCTATCGCGCCCGCATCCTGGCCGTGGGATTGGTCGGCGCAAGTCAGTTCACGGCGCGCTACTGGCTCGAAGCAGCGCGTCCCATTCCCAAGGAAGAAGCGGTCGACACCACCGTCACCCTGGCGTGGGGGGGTCTGTCCCGCGTGCCGCTGCATCCTGAGCAGCGCTAGAGCCTCGGTGTACGAGAAGGGGCCCGCAGCCGAACCGGCTGCGGGCCCCTTCTCGTACACCGTCACGCAGTGGGAGCGAACCCGACCTTGCGGATATCCGACGGACCGATCTCCACGTACGCAATCTTCGCCGCCTGGATGAGGAACTTGCGTCCCTTGTCGTCCTGCAGAGACAGGATCCCGTCACCGCCGCCGAGGGCGCCCGAGACCAATGTCTCGACCTCGTCCGGGGTCTGCTCGCTGCTGACGATGAGCTCACGTGGGCTGTCGATTACACCGATCTTGACCTCCACGGTCAACCTCCGAACTCTCCGAGAAACATCAGCTGTCCCGGCCAGGCTAATGCAGTCGGACCCGCCGGGGCGCGCAGGTGCGCTGTGCCCTGAGCGAACAGGGCGCCCGCACGGGGCGATGTCACACGAGACCGAGCACCGCCATGCGCTCGGCGTGCATCTTCTGCATGCGGTCGAACAAGGCGACGACACCATTGAGGTCTCCCGACGCGGAGATCACGAGATCGGTCAGCGCCTCGCGCTGCGCCAACACGAATTGCGCCTGCGTGATCGCTTCACCGAGCAGACGCCGGCCCCACAGCATGAGGCGGTCCTTGTCCCGGTTGCTGGCGGCAATCGCCCGCTGCACCTCGTGTACGACGAACTCCGAGTGGCCCGTCTGTGACAGCACTTCTTCGACCGTTCCGGCCGCCTCGGCGGGCAGGGAATGGCCGATCTCGCGGTAGAAGTCGGCGGCGATTCCGTCACCGACATAGGCCTTGACGAGCGCCTCGAGCCAGGTGGAGGGCGTCGTCGAGGCGTGGTAGTTGTCCAACGCGCGCACGAACGGGTCCATGGCCTCGTAGATGTCGAATCCGCGCACGGTCAACGCGCGCTCGAGCATTTCGAAATGGCCCATTTCGGCGGCTGCCATGCTGGCGAGCGCGACCTTGCCCTCGAGGGTTCGCGCCATCTGCGCGTCCTCGGACAACCGGTAGAAGGCGGAGATCTCGCCGTATGCAAGGACCGCGAAGAGTTCGCTGACACCGGGGTGATCAGCGGGAATGGTCGAGTTCGACGAGGCAGGCGTGTTGGGCTCCATGGCGCCCCAGCCTAGTGCGTCGGGGAGTGACATTCCCCATGAGCAACCGGCGAGCGGGCGTTGTCCGGCTACAATGATGGTGGATAACCGCTCGTCGCCACGTTCGTCACCATCGAACGCCGGTCCGGCACTGATCGCGTTCACGATGTGGTCAGCGGTTCTCCACCGATAATGTGCGCGCACCTGATCGACGGTCCCAGCCGCGCCTCGCCGAAATTCTGCGAATTTCCGCGCTGAGGCAGAGGCAGGATCACTCGGAAGAGGACCTCGACAAGCGTCGACTGGGAAATCGGGCCGAACAGCGGCCTGGCCCTTACCTCGTGCGTGCGTGCAGCTACGAGGAAGGCTAGTCCCCTGAGCAAGATCACTGTCGACCATGAAGACGACGCGACCGAGACCACGCTGTCTGCGCAACTCGACTCCACTCACGTTGCTCCCACCTTCGCTGAACTCGGTGTCCGTGACGAAATCGTCCGGGCTCTCGACGAGCAGGGCATCGAGCGCACGTTCGCCATCCAGGAACTGACCCTGCCGCTCGCCCTCGCAGGCGACGACCTGATCGGTCAGGCCCGCACGGGCATGGGAAAGACCTTCGGTTTCGGTGTCCCGCTGCTCCACCGCATCTCCAGTGGCACCACCGGAACGGCCAAGCTCGACGGCACCCCCCGGGCACTGGTCATCGTGCCGACCCGCGAGCTGTGCATCCAGGTCACCAAGGACCTCGACAACGCGGCGAAGTACCTGAAGGGCGAGAAGAACAAGCTCGAGGTTCTCGCCATCTACGGTGGCCGCCCCTACGAAACGCAGATCGCAACGCTCCAGAGGGGCGCCGACGTCGTCGTGGGCACCCCGGGCCGCCTGCTCGACCTCGCCAACCAGGGTCATCTGATCCTGGGCAAGGTCGAGGTCCTCGTTCTCGACGAGGCCGACGAGATGCTCGACCTGGGCTTTCTGCCCGACATCGAGCGCATCCTCGGGATGGTGCCGGACAAGCGTCAGACGATGCTGTTCTCGGCGACCATGCCGGGTCCGATCATCACGCTGGCCCGCACGTTCCTCACCCAGCCGACGCACATCCGCGCCGAGCAGGCCGACGACTCTGCGGTGCACGACCGGACCAGCCAGCACATCTACCGGGCGCACGCGCTCGACAAGGCAGAGATGGTGGCCCGCGTGCTGCAGGCTGAGGGCCGCGGCGCGACGATGATCTTCACCCGCACCAAGCGCACCGCCCAGAAGGTCGCCGACGATCTCGCCGAGCGCGGTTTCTCCGTGGGCTCCGTCCACGGCGATCTCAATCAGGTCGCTCGTGAGAAGGCGCTGAAGGCGTTCCGCACAGGCAAGATCGACGTACTGGTCGCAACGGACGTCGCGGCCCGCGGCATCGACATCGACGACGTCACCCACGTCATCAACTACCAGTGCCCGGAGGACGAGAAGACGTACGTCCACCGGATCGGCCGCACCGGCCGGGCGGGCCGCACCGGCATCGCGGTCACGCTGGTGGACTGGGACGACATTCCGCGGTGGCAGCTCATCGACAAAGCCCTGGGCCTCGACATCCCCGACCCCGTCGAGACCTACTCCAGCTCACCCCACCTGTACGAAGAGCTGTCGATCCCGGCGGAGGCGACCGGCTCGGTGAAGGCGGCTCCGGTGGCGAAAGCCGAGAAGTCTGCGCCCGTCGAGGACGACGAAATCACCGAGCGGGCTCCTCGCCCGACTCGCACCCGTACCCGGCGCCGCACACGGGGTGGGCATCCTGCCGACAGCGTCGGCCCCAAGTCGGTCACAGCTGAGACGACGGCCCCCGAATCCGCTGCTTCCGGCGACACCGAGGGTGACGGCGCATCCACGCCGCGCCGTCGTCGTCGCCGCCGGACCTCGAAGGTCGGCGCCACGACGAACGCGGAGTAAATTACTACCGTGCTCGCACCTGAGCGGCGCTCGCGCGCCGATCTCGCCGTCGCGGCCGGAATCGCACTGATCGTGACGGTCGCCCTGGTCGTCGTGTGGTTCCGTAGCGACGCCCGGGGCACCACTTCGGTGACGGCGGCCGGGCCGCCCTCTGCACTCGTCACGGCTCTGGCCGTGCCCGAGAATCTCGATCCGCTGTGGGAAGCGTCGAGCGCCGTCACCACTGCACCTCTCGTCGTCGCCGGCGCCGTGGTGACCGCGGACGGTGGTGACGTCGTCGGACGTGACCGTACGTCCGGTGACGAGCTGTGGCGGTACTCCCGGGATCGTGAGCTGTGCGGTGTGACCGCCTCGTGGGACAAAGTCGTGGCGGTCTACCGCGACGAGCGAGGGTGCTCTCAGGTGACGGAACTCGACGGCGGCACCGGCGCCCGGGTAGCGCAGCGTTCCAGTGACGCCGACCCCGAGGTGATGTTGTCGGCGGATGGAACCTATGTCACCGCGCGTGGGAACAGCCGCCTCGAGCTGTGGCGCTCCGATTTGGTGCGCACCGTCGAATACGGCCACGTCGGCGCACCCGTCAACCCCGGTAAACAGCCTCGCAGCGGATGCACGTTGCTCGACGCCGGTTCCAGCAGTAGCCGGCTCGCCGTGCTCGAGCGTTGCCCCGGCGAGGAGGGTGACCGACTGACCGTCATGAACCCGTCACCGAAGGACAATCAAGAGCCCGAAGAGTACGGGTCCAGGGTCCTCGCCGGCGTCGAGGCAGGGGTCGAGGGTGCTCGGGTTCTCGGCGTGTCCGGTGAAACCATTGCCGCTTATCTACCCGGCGGGAAGTCCACCGGTCCGCGGATCGGTCTGTTCGACGGCACCGGCAACGCAGTCTCCGAGTACTCTCTCACCACTGCAGTCGGGCCCGATTCGGTCACTGCGGCAAGCAGTTCCGTCATCACGTGGTGGACGGGTTCCGATGTCGTGTCTTTGGGCGCCGCCGATCTTGCGCCACGGTGGAGCTTTCCCGGCGCCCTGGGTCCCGGGGCCGTCATGGCGGGCAGCCTCCTCGTCCCGGTCGACAACGGGATCGCTGTTCTCGACCTGTCGACGGGTGCGCGGCTGAGAACCATTCCGGTCGAACGCGATCCCGGTACGGGACCGATCACCCCCGCTGTGGCGGGTGACCTCGTCATCGAGCAACGTGGCGACCGGATCACCGTCCTACGCTGACGGGGTGGAGGATTCCGCGATCACAACGAGATAGCCGTCGAGGTCACGCAACCAGATCTCCCGGTGGCCCGCATTGGGATTGAAGTGAACGTCGGTGACGACGTCGACCTCCGAATCTCGTATTCGCGTCAGCACATCGTCGAAGTCACCGGCCTCGAACCAGATCGCCACCCCGTTACCCTTCGGCAGCGCCGGGTCACACAGCGCCCCATGATGGTGGCCGAGGTCGATCCTGTGCAATTGCAGGATCAGAACTCCGTCGACGAGAAGTTGCTCGTACTCGCTTCCCCCGTGGCCGCTCACCGCTCCGAGGACGTGGCAATACCAGTCGGCGGCCCGTTCGACGTCGGCTACGGAGACGAGCGGTTGCGCCCGTATTTTCGGGATTGTGCTCGGTGGCGTCATGCCTGCGACGGTAGCGTGGCCGAACCCCAGGGGCTTGGACGAATGAGCACACACACGACGCGTCCGGTCAGCGGGAAGTGGCCCGCTTCCAAGCAGAACTCCCGCCCGCGCGAGAGCTGTAACATGTTCTAATTCCCTCATGGCAACCTATGTGATCACGGGCGCCGCGTCAGGCATCGGCGCCGCCACCGATCAGCTACTCACCTCTGCCGGTCACACCGTCATCGGTGTCGACCTCGCGAACACCGACGTCGTCGCCGACCTGTCGACCCCGGAAGGCCGGTCCGCGGCGGTGGCGGCAGTTACCGAGGTCAGCGACGGAGTGGTGCATGGGCTCGTGTGCTGTGCGGGACTCGGACCGCTCTCCCACGCTCCCGGCGGGACACTCGTCGCTGTCAACTACTTCGGCGCTGTCGAATTCGCCACCGGACTGCGGCCGGCGCTCGAGCGGGCCGAGGGTGCGTCGGTGGTCGTGATCTCGTCGAGCAGCACTACCACCCAGCCGGGCATCTCGGAACACCTCGTAGCCGCATGCCTCGATGGCGACGAGGCCAGAGCCCTGGAACTCGGGAACGAGGCCACCGCCATTCCGGCATACCCGGCGTCCAAGCTGGCGCTGGCCTGGTGGGTCCGGCGCGAAGCCGTCCGCGCCGAATGGATCGGGCGGAAAATCCGCCTCAACGCCGTCGCACCCGGGATGATCGACACACCGATGACGAACGGACCCGACCTCGACCCCGCGTTGGCGAAAGCCCTGGATTTCTACCCCGTACCACTGGGACGCCGCGGCCGGCCCGAGGAGATCGCAGCCGTGGTCGAGTTCCTGGTGGGACCGGGGTCCACGCTGCTCTGCGGAAGTGTCGTTTTCGCCGACGGCGGCACCGATGCACTACTCCGGCAACAGGATTGGCCCGCGGCCTGGACCCCGACCCCTGAGGACCTTACTCGACACTTCCAGTCGAGAACGTGACCAGCTCGGACCCGGCCCAGTGCTTCGCCAGGTTGTCCGCCAGGTCACGATAGGCCTGCGCACCCTTGTTCTTGCGCCCTGCCAGAACGGTGGCGCCGGACGCCGTCGCCTCCGCGAACCGGACGGTCCGCGGAATCGGCGGCGACAGGACCGGCAGATCGTATCTGTCGGACACATCGGACAGTACGTCGCGACTGTGCGTCGTCCGGGCGTCGTAGAGCGTGGGCAGCGCACCGAGCAGCACGAGGTCGGGGTTGGTGATCTGCTGGACCTCCCGGACCGTCCGCAGCAGCTGGCCCACACCGCGATGAGCAAGCGTTTCACATTGCAGCGGGACCAGCACCGATTGTGAAGCAGTGAGACCGTTGAGCGTGAGCACCCCGAGCGACGGCGGGCAGTCGATGATGACGGTGTCGTAGTCGTCCAGAAGCGATGCCAGAGCGCGCTTGAGGGCGAACTCGCGGCCGGGACGCATCAGAAGCAACGCTTCCGCACCGGCCAGGTCGATCGTGGCAGGAAGCAGATCGACACCGTCCTCGGTGGGGATCACGGCATCCTTCGCAGCGAGGTCGCCGGTCAGCACCTCGTGGACCGAGGCCTCGAGGCGGTCAGGATTGTGGCCCAGGGAGAAGGTCAGACATCCCTGCGGATCGAGATCGACCACCAAAACCTTGTTGCCCAGCGCAACGAGCGCCGCACCCAGAGAAGCGACGGTGGTGGTCTTGGCGACCCCACCCTTCTGATTTGCCACTGCAAGAACCGTTGTCACGGCTCGATCCTGTCCTACTTCGCCTCTCGAGGCGAGCCTTACACGCGATTCGACTGACATGATGGATGGATGCCACCGAGTGATTCGCCGTCAGAACGTCGGATCGTCCTCCTCCGGCACGGCGAGACAGAATGGGCGCGTTCCGGTAAACACACAGGTCGCACGGATATTCCGCTCACCGACGTGGGCGAACGGCAGGCCCGGACGCTGGGCACCGCACTCGACGCTCTGGGACTGCGCAATCCACTCGTGATCGTCAGCCCCCGCCGCCGCGCCCAGGACACCGCTCAGCTCGCTGGACTGAAGATCCACCGCACGTGGGACGCGCTCGTCGAATGGGACTACGGCGCCTACGAGGGTCTGACGACGCCGGACATACGCACGAAGGTGCCCGACTGGACGGTGTGGACTCATCCCTGTCCGCGCGGAGAACAGGCGGAGCAGATTCATGCCCGGTGCGATCTCGTCCTCTCGGTTGCCCATTCGCAGCTTCCCGACCGCGACGTGATCCTTGTCGGGCACGGCCACTTCTCTCGCGCCCTCATCGCGCGGTGGGCGGATCTGCCGGTAAGCGAGGGGCGCCGATTCGCACTGTCGCCCGGCGCCTACTCGATACTGGGTTTCGAGCACGGCGCACAACAACTGGTCACTCACAACGTGACGATCGAGGAAGGTTCCCGATGATCAGACGCGCACGACCCGGGGACGTCCCTGCCATCACGGCCATGATCTACGAGCTCGCCGAACACCAGAAGGCGCGCGACGCGTGCACCGTCACGGCAGAGCAAATGCAGGATGCGCTCTTCGGACCGCAGCCGTCCACCTTTGCGCACGTCGCCGAGAGCGACGACGGGCGCGTGGTCGGCATCGCAGTCTGGTTCCGCAACTTCTCCACGTGGGACGGCACCCACGGTATCTACCTCGAGGACCTGTTCGTCAGCCCCTCCGAACGAGGTGCCGGGCACGGCAAAGCGCTGCTCGCCACACTCGCCAAGGAGTGCATCGACAACGGCTACACGCGACTGTCGTGGTCGGTGATCAATTGGAATACTCCGTCGATCGAGTTCTACGAATCGCTCGACGCTCATCCTCAGGACGAGTGGACCACCTACCGGCTCACCGGGGACCCGCTGGGCAAGCTGGCATCCGAGGTGAGCTGACTGTTATTCGTCCTGACCGTATTCGGCGGCCATCCACTTCGACGTGGGGCTGCTGAACAGGCAGCCGAGAGCACCGATCACCACGACCCCGAGCAGGACACCGAACACGGGCTGGTGTGAATCGGTGAGAAGCGACCACGCCACCGGCAGCAGGAGCAACTGCGCGACGATCGCGATGGCCCGACCCCAGCGCCTGCCGAAGATCAACGCCACGCCCGCGGCGAGCACTGCGCCACCGAGGATGGCGAACCATGCCGCGGTTCCGTAGCCGCTGCTCACACTCTGATCGTGGCCGAGCAGCCCACGCACGACCAGCACGACGGCCACCCCGACGGCGACGGCACCCTCGAGGGACACCAGTGCACCCGCGGAGCGGACCGTTGCGGGCGTGGACTGGCTGAGAGGCGGCTTCGGCACGCGGCAAGCCTAGAACACCGAGACGCCGGCAGGCTCGGGACGGTGACGCACAACGCCCCACTAGTCTTGGTCCCTGTGCGCGCGCTGCTGATCGTCAATCCGAATGCCACCTCGACGACCCCGGCCGGGCGCGACCTCCTCGCCCATGCACTGTCGAGCAGAGTGCGATTGACGGTGGCGCACACGACGCACCGCGGCCACGCCGCCGAACTTGCGCAGCAGGCCTGTGTGGACGGAATGGGGTTGATCATCGTCCACGGCGGCGACGGCACCGTCAACGAAGTCGTCAACGGCCTCCTGGGTACTCCCCCGCCGGGGTCGACACGAGTCGAGTCGGTGGGACTGGTTCCGCCGATCGCCGTCGTACCCGGAGGTTCGGCGAACGTGTTCGCCCGGTCACTCGGCATCGCCGCCGATCCTGTCGATGCCACCAACCAGCTCATCGACCTGCTGGCGCGCGGCGAGCTGCGCAGGATCGGTCTGGCCCACTGCGACAACCGCTGGTTTACGTTCAACGCGGGTCTCGGGTGGGACGCCGCCGTCTGTGAGGCCGTGGACGCCCACCGCAAGAACGGCCGACCGGCCACACCCGCCCAGTACGTGCGGGCGGCGGTCCGGGTCTTCTTCCGGTCGAAGAACGCCGAGCCGACGCTCACGGTGCACGTTCCCGGGCAGGAACGGGTCGAGGGCGTCCACTACGCATTCGTGTCGAATGCCAGTCCGTGGACGTATCTGAACAAACGGGAGGTCCACACCAACCCGGACACGAATTACGACAGTGGGCTCGGCGTCTTCGCCATGACCTCCACGTCGATCGTCACCACACTTCGTGTTGCCCGCCAGTTGTTGACCCCCGGCGTCAGTCCGCGCGCGAAGAAGCTCATCAGGGTCGACGACGTGCCGTCGGTGCACATCTCGGCGTCCCGGCCGATCGGACTCCAAATGGACGGCGATTACATCGGCCTGTGCAACGACGTCGAGTTCGTGTCGGTGCGGGAGGCCCTGGACGTGGTTGCGCCCAAATCCTGAGCAGACCTCGAGAAATCGGGTTTTCCACCTCGCGGGCCGGGCTGCCATGGGGTACAAAGGACGGCGCGCCTCATAGGGCGACCTTAGTAAGTGAGTTCCCCCACGGTGCGGCGGATTTCTATTGACATCCCGCCAGTTCGTGAAAGCATTCACAAGCAACAGTGCGGAAACATTCTCTACGCACAGATGAACTCACCAAGACAAAACGGTGCATTACGCACCCAGTTAAGGAGCAGAAGGATGGACTGGCGCCACAAGGCAATCTGTCGCGACGAAGACCCCGAGTTGTTCTTTCCCGTAGGCAACAGCGGTCCGGCTCTCGCGCAGATCGCCGATGCCAAGGTTGTCTGCAACCGCTGCCCGGTCACCGCCGAATGCCTCTCCTGGGCTCTCGAGTCGGGCCAGGACGCCGGTGTCTGGGGCGGCATGAGCGAAGACGAGCGACGCGCACTCAAGCGCCGTAACGCGCGCACGCGGGCCCGCACGACCGTATAGAAGTACTTCGAGGAAGACGGGCCCGGCACCACATGGTGCCGGGCCTCTTGCTTTGTGCACCGTCCCGCTTTTGTGCGCCGTCACGTCGCGTTCCAGTACCGAGGCCCGCGGCGGCCGAGCGGAACCCTCAGCACTGCGTCCGTTCCGCCGTCCGTTCCCGGGTGCAGGCCCAGGGAACCGTTCAGTTCGGCGGCCACGAGCGTCCGCACGATCTGCAGGCCGAGACGATCGGAACGTTCGAGGCTGAAACCGGGCGGCAGGCCTTTCCCATCGTCGTGGATAACCACGTCGAGCCAGCGTGCGGACCTCTCGGCGCGCATCGTGACCGTTCCGGGCGCACCGGGCTCGAAGGCGTGCTCGATGGCGTTCTGCACGAGTTCGGTCAGGACCATCACGAGCGGTGTGGCCCGTTCCGCGGAGAACACCCCCAAACTTCCCTCACGCCGGACCTTGATGGGTGTGCTCACGGTTGCCACGTCGGACAGGATCGGCACCAGCCGGTCGACGACCTCGTCGAGGTCCACTTCCTCGTCCACGGACATCGACAACGTGTCGTGCACGAGCGCGATCGAGGTGACCCGGCGCACGGATTCCGTCAGCGCCTGGCGCGCTTCCTCGTTGTTGGTGCGCCGCGCCTGCAATCGGAGCAGGGCGGCGACAGTTTGCAGATTGTTCTTGACCCGGTGATGAATCTCACGGATCGTCGCATCCTTGCTGAGGAGCGCTCGATCGCGCCTCTTGACTTCCGTGACGTCGCGTACGACGACGGCCGCGCCCACCCTTTTACCGCCGGGCTTGAGGACCAGCGCACGCAGCAGCACCGTCGCTCCCCGCGCCTCGATCTCCATCCGCCTGCCGGGGATATCTGCAAGAGTGTCGCGGATATAGCCCGCAACCTCCTGCGACTCGAACGGGTCGGTGACCAGTGACCGCGTGGTGGCCGCCAGGTTGCGTCCCACCAGGTCGGAGCTCAGACCCATGCGGTGATAGGCGGACAAGGCGTTGGGGCTGGCATAGACGACGCGACCCTCGGTGTCGAGTCGGATGAAGCCGTCGCCGGCGCGGGGACTGGAATTGGTGTCCGACCGCGACTCCCGGATCGGGAAGGTGCCGTCGCTGATCATCTGGCACAGGTCTTCGGCGCAGTCGAGGTAGGCCACTTCGAGCGGGCTCTGCGCCCGCTGATGCGACAGGTTCGTGTCCCGGCTGAGTACCGCGATCACCTCGCCGCCCCAGCGGACCGGGACGGCCTCGCCCCGCGGCGGCAGTCCGGCATGCGTGCCACCATCCGTCGGCCGCACCACCCGCTCCTCGACAAGGGCCTGCAACACCTGCGGATGCTGGGACTCCGAGGCCACCGTTCCGACGACGTCCTCGGGATACGCGGTCGACGCGGTGGTGGGCCGGCAGTGGGCGACGCAGATCACCGTCCGCGTTTCTTTCGGGGACGCAGAATCCTCGACCCACAGCAGCACGTCGGCGAACGACAGATCGGCAAGGAGCTGCCACTCCCCGACCACTCTCTGCAGGTGATCGACGGCGGACCCGGGAAGATCGGTGTGCTCGGCGAGCAGATCGCTCAGGGTGGACATCGGCTGAGGGGACTTCGGGTCAGCTCACGAGATGACGGCGATGAGGTCGCCCTGCTGGATCACGTCGCCGACCTTGACGTCCACGGAGGTGACGGTGCCGGGCTCCTCGGCGATGACGGGAATTTCCATCTTCATGGATTCCAGAATGACGAGGGTGTCGCCTTCCTTCACCTCGTCACCCGCACTGACCACAACCTGATACACCGTCGACACCATCTCGGCGCGCACGTCTTCTGCCATCGTGATCCTTACTCCCGGGGTCGAGAAAGCCCTGTTGCACAGACACCCAACCACACGTGGAACACTGTAGTGAAAAGAAGGGAGATCTACTCATGGGTAAGCGTGGTCGCAAGAAGCGCAGTCGCAAGGGCAATGCCGCCAACCACGGCAAGCGTCCCAACGCCTGACGCGCCGTAGAACGCACATCAGGGGCCGGAAAGCAGCACGCTTTCCGGCCCCTGATTGCTTGTCTGAAGCCTAAGCCTCGCGTTCGGTCTCTGTGATCAGGATGGTCCGCCGTAACTCGACGGAGAGCCGTTGGCGCAGGCTTTCGGGGGCGTGCTCGCCACCGCATTTGCGGCTCACCAAGCTCTTGACCTTCTCCTCGATTCCGTAGGCCTCGAGGCAGGAGCCACACTCGTCGAGATGCCGCTGCAGCCGCGCGCGCGAGGCCGCATCACATTCGCGGTCCAGCATCAGCCAGACGTCGGCGATCACCGCGGAGCAGTCGAGCTGCTCGAATTCGTCCTGCTCGCTCACCGGGAAACCTCCTGATCCGCACCTACGGCCGCCTCGGCCGGCAGCTCTCCGTCACCCCGGTTGAAGCCGCGTTCACGTGCGACGTCACTCAGCAGGCCGCGCAGCTGCTTACGTCCGCGGTGCAGACGCGACATCACGGTCCCAATGGGGGTACCCATGATGTCGGCGATCTCCTTGTACGGGAATCCCTCGACATCGGCGTAGTAGACGGCCATCCGGAACTCCTCCGGCAGCGCCTGCAGCGCCTCCTTGATGTCGTCGTCGGGAAGGGCATCGAGCGCCTCCACCTCGGCGGACCGCAAACCGGTGGACGAATGCTCTGCCGTCGCGGCCAGCTGCCAGTCCGTGATCTCGTCGGTGGGGTATTGCGCGGGCTGCCGCTGCTTCTTCCGGTACGAGTTGATGTAGGTGTTGGTCAGGATCCGGTACAGCCAGGCCTTGAGATTGGTGCCCTCACGGAACGACCGGAATGCTGTGTATGCCTTCACGTACGTTTCCTGCACCAGATCTTCGGCATCCGCAGGGTTGCGCGTCATCCGCAGCGCAGCACCGTACAACTGATCCAGAAGTGGAAGCGCGTCCCTTTCGAAACGCGCGATCAACTCGTCCTGGGGCTCGGGTCGGTCTGCCTTCGGACGGTCATGTTCGTGCACGCTGATCCCTTCGGTCGCCGTGGGCGTCAAGGTTACCGCCAACTGCAGACGCGACGTGGGCTCCGCTACCGTGGCCATCACGAGTAGGACCACTCCCTTCACTGGACGCTTGCTTCTGCCCGTACCAACACGGCTGCCCCCGACTGTGTTCCCGGGACGTACTCCTGAGGCCGCCGGGACGAGATGGCACAGTGTTCATCCATGGCCGGAACTGCGACCCCCGCGACCACCCTGCTCGGTAAACAGCGCGTCGCGCACCGGGTACACAGCTATGCGCACGACGCGCGCGCCGAGTCGTACGGCTCCGAGGCCGTCGACGCGCTCGCCGAAACGGTAGGGGTCGCGGCCCATCAGATTCTGAAGACCCTCGTGATCAAACTCGACACCGGCAAGCTCGCCGTCGCGGTCGTGCCGGTGCCGGACATGCTGTCGCTGAAGGCCGCAGCGGCGGCACTCGGGGCGGGTAGAGCCGTGATGGCCGAGCGGAGCGAGGCGGAGCGGTCGACCGGTTACGTTTTCGGGGGCATCTCGCCACTCGGGCAGCGGAAGATCCTTCCGACCGTGATCGACGCCTCCGCCATGAACTGGGATCGGGTGCTGTGCAGTGCGGGACGCCGGGGTGTGGAGATCGAACTCGCGCCGGCCGACCTGGTGCGGCTGAGCGGAGCGGTGGTCGCCGCCGTCACAGCAGGCTGAGCTGCTCTCCTGTCCGTGCTTCGTCGGGCGTGCCCGGATCGTGCTCGAGTAGCTCGGGTCCGTTGTTCCGGACGCTGTTCACTCGCGTCGACACCCGGACGATCCCGATGTCGGCGATGGCCTCGGTCGAGACCGTGAGTAGATCGGCCGATGCGGGTTGCCGAGGATCGAGCCAGGCGTCCCACCGATCGCGCGGCAACACGAGCGGCATCCGGTCGTGCACATCCGCCAACTGGGCAGCGGAGTCGACCGTGACGATGGCGCAACTCAGGACAGGTGCGGGGTCGCGCACCGACCGGTCGTGCCATACGGACCACAGCCCTGCCACGTACAGACGGGACCCGTCCTGCGGCGACAGATAGTACGGAATCTTCTCGGTTCGGCCCGACGCCCGTCCCTGGCCACCCGTGGGTTCGTTCTTCCACTCGAACCACCCGTCCATCGGCACCAGACACCGCGTGTGGGTGAACGCGTTCCGGAACGCGGGTTTGTCGATGGAGTCGGCGCGGGCGTTGAACAGGACGGGTCCGCCGCCGACTTTCCTCGACCACGGCGGGACGAGCCCCCACCTCATCCGCCGGACACGATGCGCGTCGTGACGGTGGAGGACAGTGAGTACCTCGGTGGTCGGGGCGACGTTGAAATCCGGTCGACCCGGCTCCTCCCCCACCTCGTCGATGGCATCGAGGTCGGTCGCCAGCGTTGCCGGATCCGCAGTGGTCGCATACCTGCCACACATACCCACCAGAGTGGCACGGACCACCGACACCGGGCCGAGCCGTCCATCCACCCACCCGACACGCCGCCCAGCCGTGTCCCTCACCCCTCGCGTAGGCGAAGATGGAGACCGTGAGCCTGAGCCTGTGGAAAGCCCCCCGCGCCGAAGAGCCCGTCGTTGCGACGGTTGTCCTGCCCGGATCGAAATCCATCACCAACCGTGCACTGATCCTCGCCGCGCTCGCGCAGGGCCCCTCGACTTTGCGCGGTGCGCTCCGCAGTCGCGACACCGACCTCATGATCGACGCTCTCCGCACTCTCGGAACCACTGTCGAAGAGCAGGACGACACCACGACGCTCGAGGTCACCCCCGGACCCCTCCGCGGCGGATCGGTGGAGTGCGGTCTGGCGGGCACGGTCATGCGCTTCCTGCCACCGGTGGCGGCACTCGCGTCGGGCACGGTCCGGTTCGACGGGGACGAACAGGCCCGCACACGCCCCTTGGGCACCATTCTCGACGCGCTGCGCAGCCTGGGCGCGGACATCGACGGGAACGCACTGCCGTTCACGGTCGAAGGCCGCGGCTCGCTCCGAGGCGGACACGTCACGATCGACGCGTCCGGTTCCTCACAATTCGTCTCGGGCCTGCTGCTGTCTGCGGCTGCGTTCGACGAAGGTGTCACCGTGCACCACGACGGCAAGTCCGTTCCCTCGATGCCCCACATCGAGATGACCGTCGAGATGCTGCGCGCAGCCGGTGTCGCGGTGTCCACGCCGGCAAGCGGCGGTGACGCCGACACGTGGCGGGTGAGCCCAGGCGTGATCCGGGCCGTCGATTGGGCGATCGAACCGGACCTGTCGAACGCCACGGCCTTCCTCGCGGCCGCCGCGGTCACCTCCGGAGAGGTGACGGTGCCACGATGGCCCGGCCGCACAACGCAGCCCGGTGATGCGATACGCGAGATTCTCCTCGCCATGGGTGCGCAGGTGCGCCTCGACGGCGACGAGTTGACGGTCACCGGACCGGGCACACTGACCGGAATCGACATCGATCTGCACGACGTCGGCGAACTCACTCCCACCGTCGCCGCCCTGGCGGCCCTCGCCGAAGGGCCCTCCCATCTGCGGGGAATCGCGCATCTGCGCGGTCATGAGACCGACCGGCTGGCAGCGCTCTCCACCGAGATCAACGCGCTCGGCGGGAATGTCACCGAAACAGAGGACGGTCTCACCATCGCTCCCACGACGCTGCACGGCGGGACGTGGCACTCCTACGCCGATCATCGGATGGCGACGGCAGGCGCCATCATCGGACTCGTCGTCGACGACATGACGATCGAGGACGTGGGCACCACGGCCAAGACGCTGCCGGGCTTCGAAAACCTCTGGGCCGCAATGGTGACCGCAGCTGCGGGCACCGGTCGGAAGGCGAGCTTCTGAGCCGCCGCGAGTACGACGAGTCCGATGTGCGGGTCCGTCCGGGTAGGGGGACGCGGCCGCGGACCAAGACCCGACCGGAGCACCTGAGCGCGGAGTCGGCGATGGTCGTGTCCGTGGACCGGGGACGGTGGGGCTGCGTACTGGGCGGCGATCCAGAGCGCCTGATCGTCACCATGCGCGCCCGGGAATTGGGCCGCACCCCCATCGTGGTGGGAGACCAGGTCAGTGTTGTGGGCGATCTCTCCGGCAAGCCCGACACTCTCGCCAGGATCGTGCGGGTGGCCGAGCGCTCCACCGTTCTGCGCCGGACGGCCGACGACACCGATCCGTACGAGCGGATCGTCGTCGCCAACGCCCAGCAGTTGCTGATCGTGGTCGCGCTCGCCGATCCCCCACCGCGCACCGGTTTCGTCGAGCGCGCGCTGGTCGCCGCCTACGTCGGCGGGTTGAACCCCATCATCTGCCTCACCAAGAGTGATCTCGAGCCGCCCGAGGAATTCGCGAGTGCTTTCGCGGATCTCGATGTTCCCGTGGTGGTCGCCGGACGAGACGATCCCGTCGACGACGTCATGACCATGTTGTCGGGAAAGCTCACCGCATTGATCGGTCATTCCGGTGTGGGCAAGTCCACGCTGGTCAACCGGCTCGTTCCGGACGCCGATCGGGCGGTGGGTGTGGTGTCCGGGGTCGGGAAGGGGCGGCACACCTCGACACAATCCGTCGCGCTGTCCCTACCGACGAGTGGTTGGGTGATCGACACCCCCGGAATCCGGTCGTTCGGGCTTGCCCACATCTCCCCCGAGAATGTGGTGGCCGCCTTCTCCGACCTGGCTGCGGCGATCGAAGACTGCCCGCGCGGGTGCACCCATCTGGGCCCGCCCGCCGATCCGGAGTGCGCGCTCGATCAGCTCGAAGGGAAAGCGGCCCGACGCGTCGACGCGGTCCGCCACCTCCTCACCGCGATCGCTTCCAACGAAGCGTGGTGACGAAGGGGCGAACCGCGCCCGGTGAAAACTTCTTCTAGCGCGACAACAGCGCACGCAGGCCGCGGCGCCCGCGTGAGCGCTGGATCGCGCTGCGGAGCCCCTGCCGACGGCCGGTCACGGGATCGATTGTGGCTGTTGCCTTTCCACCGAACTTGCGCTCCGACGCGGTTTCCGGTGCGTCGTCCGCCGTGGCCTTGAGGTACTTGTTCGGCAGCGACAACTTGGCGATGGTGCGCCACGACTTCGCGTACTGCACGAGGAACGGTCCCGTCGTATAGGGCAGGTCGTACTTGTCGCACAGCTCACGCACGCGCACCGCGATCTCGGCGTAACGGTTGCTCGGCAGATCGGGGAACAGGTGATGCTCGATCTGGTAGCTGAGGTTGCCGGACATGAAGTCCATGACCTTGCCGCCCTCGATGTTTGCGCTACCGAGCATCTGGCGTAGATACCACTCGGCGGGCGTTTCCTTGTCGATATCCGCCTTGGTGAACTTCTCGGCACCGTCCGGGAAGTGCCCGCAGAAGATGATGGCGTTGGTCCACACATTGCGGATCATGTTGGCGCTGACGTTGGCCGTCAGCGTGCTCTTCCACGCCGGGCCGGTGATCGCCGGGTGCACGACATAGTCCTTGAGGAGCTGCTTGCCGATCTTTTCGCCGACCTCGCGGAGCTTGCGCTGAGTCTCCTCCTTCGGCACGCGCCCCTTGGCGACCTTGCCGAGCTCGAGGTGCTGGGCCGCAATGCCGTATTCGAAGAACAGTGCCAGCAAGGTGTTGTACACGAGGTTGCCGGTGTTGAACGGCTTCCACCGCTGATCACGGGTGACGCGCAGCAGCCCGTATCCCACGTCGTCGTCCATACCGAGGACGTTGGTGTACTTGTGGTGAATGTAGTTGTGGGTCTGCTTCCAATGGGCGGACGGCCCCGTAACGTCCCACTCCCACGACGTGGAGTGGATCTCCGGGTCGTTCATCCAGTCCCACTGGCCGTGCATCACGTTGTGGCCGAGTTCCATGTTCTCGATAATCTTCGAGAGGGCGAGCATGGCGGTGCCCGCCAACCAGGCCGGGCGGCGCTTGCTCGCGAAGAGAACGGCCCGGCCACCGATTTCGAGCGACCGCTGCAACCGAATGGTATTGCGGACGTACCGTGCGTCACGTTCACCGCGAGATTCCTCGATATCGCGCCTGATCGCATCCAGCTCGCGTCCGAGCGCCTCGATGTCGGCTTCGGTGAGATGTGCGTATTCCTTGACGTCTGCAATCGCCATGGGGAACCTCCTCCTGGCTGGGTCGACAGTTCACACCCGTAGGCGCTGACATGACCTACCGTACCGTAAGTTACGACACCGTAGGTTACCTCAGCGTAGGTGTGAGGGAAATCACCGTCGACGGCGAGGAATCTTGGCCTGAGCACGGGCCCGGAGGGCCGACAGCAGACCTCGACGCTGCCCCGTCACAGGGTCCGTACGCATCGTTTCGACCATGGCGGCACCAGCGTCGCGAGCGTCGCGGAACTTGCGCTCCGAGGAGGTCTCCGGAGCGTCGTCCGCCGTCGCCTTGAGCATCCAGTCGGGTAGCGCAAGTTTGTGGATGGTGCGCAGCGCCAGCAGGTACTGCTTGGCCAGCGAGCCCGTCGTGTAGGGCAGGTCGTACTTCTCACAGAGCGCCCGCACCTTCACCGCAATCTCGGGGTAGCGGTTGCTGGGCAGATCCGGGAACAGGTGATGCTCGATCTGGTAGCTGAGGTTCCCGCTCATGAAACCCATGACCTTGCCGGAATCGAAATTGGCGCTGCCGAGCATCTGTCGCAGATACCACTCGTGCCGGGTTTCGTTCTCGTACTCCTTCACGGTGAACTTTTCGGCACCGTCCGGGAAATGGCCACAGAAGATCACCACGTACGCCCACAGGTTGCGGACCAGATTGGCGGTGGTGTTCGCCGACAACGTCGATTTCCATGCGGGTCCCGCGAGCACCGGGAAGAGAAGGAAATCCTTGCCGACCTGACGGAAGATCTTGCGAGCAAAATCCTTGTTCGCCTGCGAGTTGAGCTGACCCTTCTCCACACCCTCGAGCTCGGCCGCGAACGTGAGGTCGTGCAGCGCGATACCCCATTCGAAGGTAGCTGCCAGAACGATATTCGCGATCGGCTGCAGCAGATTGATCGGCCGCCACTCCTCGTCGCGGGTCATCCTGAGAATGCCGAAACCCACATCGGAGTCCATTCCCACGATGTTGGTGAACGTGTGGTGAGAGTAGTTGTGGGCGCGCTTCCAATGCTCCGACGGACCCGTCTGGTCCCACTCCCACGACATCGAGTGGATCTCCGGATCGTTCATCCAGTCCCACTGGCCGTGCATCACGTTGTGGCCGAGCTCCATGTTCTCGATGATCTTCGAGAGGGACAGCATGGCGGTGCCGGCGAGCCAGGCCGGGCGGTACTTGCTTCCGAACAACGCGAGCCGGCCACCGAGCTCCAGCAGCCGCTGGGTCCGGATCGCTCGGCGAATGTAGCGGGCGTCGCGAACGCCTCGCGAATCCTCCACATCGAGCCGAATCGCGTCCAGCTCCCGCCCGAGCGATTCGATGTCCGCTTCGGTGAGGTGTGAGAATTCTTTGATGTCGGTGATTGCCACCGTGCTCCTCCGTCTGGTCAGAGACTCCGAGAATAGCCGAGACAGATGAACAACACGCCGACGCTCACGCGTCGAGTGTGCAGTCACCCGCCGCGGAAGAGATGCACGTCTGGACGCGGTCTCCCTCGGCGTGCTGCTTCCCGGACCTCAGATCGATGGCGTGTCCCGACAGAATCGGCACGACGCAGGTCTGGCAGATACCCATCCGGCACCCGAAGGGCAGCAGTGCCCCGGCCTTCTCGCCGGCCTCGAGCAGGGTGGTGGCGCCGTCGATCGTCATCACTTTGTCCGCTTTGGCGAAGGTCACGGTGCCGCCTTGACCCGAAGTGTCCGCCCGGGAGACCGCGAACCGTTCGAGGTGCAAGCGATCCTCGATGTCCTCGTCCCGCCACAACGTCTCGATTTCGTCCAGCATCGGCAGCGGCCCGCAGGCCCACGTCTGCCGCTCCCGCCAGTCCGGACACACGTCGTCGAGGGAGGACAGCGCGAACTTGCCTTCGGTGCGGGTGAGCTGGATCTTGCACCGGAAGTCGTCGTGTTCGTCGTGCAGGCGGGTCAGTTCGTCCGCGAACATCACGTCGGCATCGGTGGGCGCCGAGTGGACGTGGAACACGTCGGGAAGCTGCCCGCGCCGGTTCATCGTGCGCAGCATGGCCATGACCGGAGTGATCCCGCTGCCGGCAGTGAGGAACAGGATGCGCTCCGGCGGGGGGTCGGGCAGGGCGAAGTTCCCTGTAGGCGTCGCGAGTCGCACGATCGTCCCGGACGGCACGCCGTTGACGAGGTGACTCGACAGGAATCCCTCGGGCATCGCCTTGACCGCAATGGAGATGAGCTTGTCGTCCCAGTTGGGCGGGGAGGTGAGGGAATACGAACGCCAGTGCCATCGGCCGTCCACGTGAAGTCCGATGCCGATGTACTGACCGGGCTCGTAGTTGAAGTCGAATCCCCAGCCGGGCTTGATGACGATCGTGGCGGAATCGGCCGTCTCGGCGCGCACGTCGACGATCTGGCCGCGCAGCTCCCTGGCCGACCACAGCGGATTGGCCAGATGTAGATAATCGTCCGGGAGCAACGGCGTCGTGAGCCGTGCGGCCGCACCGCGCAACCAATTGAGTTTGGACCGCTTGGCGGGCACCACCGCTGCTGCGGGCGCCTCGATCCAGTCCTTCAGACCCATCAGACCTCCACCTGTCTCGTCGTGACCTACGCTACCGTAGGTTACCGACTTACGGTACCGTAGGTTACCTCGAGGTAGGGATGCGGTCCTCCTGGGACGACCCAGAGGTCAGAGCAATTCCAGAAGAAAAGAAATCTCCTGGGTGGCATACCACGCGAGCACGTGATCCTCGGCGTCACCGAGCACGAATTCCGCATCCGGGTCGCCGAGGTCCGCCTCGTCGATCGCCGCGACAGCCCGCTCGATGTCCGGTTCGGCCTCCGCCAGATCCACATGGACCGACGCCACCTGCGAAAGAGTCACCGGTCCCGGCAACCGCACCACCGCATCGTCGAGATCGGGGCGCGGCGTGACGTCGTCCACGTCTGCTGCGACGACCACCCGCCGGAAACGGACGCCGTCGCCGCCCTCTGCCAACCGGCCCGCGATGAGCCGGAGCGAAGCCCGCGCGGCCTCACCCATCGCCACCTCGGCCAGCTCCTCGTCGTCGCCCGACGAGTAAGCCTCACGCAGGGTGGCGGTGACAGCGAACGCGGTCCGGCTCATCGGATCGAACTTCGACTCGGTCACCAGCTCGTGCAGGATTTCGATGGTCGCGGGAACGTACACCCTCGTCATGTGTCACCCGTCATTCGCAACGCGGACTTCTCACCGGCTGGCATCCAACAACTCCTCGAGAGATTGGTACAGCAGCGCCGCCACCACGTCCACATCGGCCATCGCATCACGGTCTGCATTCAAACCGTAGTAGACGTTGCCGTCGTAAGAGGTCAAGGCAATGCTCAATGTCTGATTTTTCAGGAGCGGCGACACCGGGTACATCTCGAGCATGCGCGCTCCGCCGACGTACAGCGGCATCTGCGGACCGGGCGCATTGGTGATCATCAGATTGAACATCCGCTGCGAGAAGCTGCTCGCCACACGGGCACTCATCGCGTGCAGGGTGGCAGGCGCGAACCCGGACAGCCGCACGAGCGTCTGAGCCGTCACGCGCCGACTCTGCTTCGCGTGCGCCTCCATCGCATGCGCCACGTGTGAGAGTCGCACCACCGCATTCGGTTCCCCCACGGGCAGGTCGATGAGAAACGACGACACCATGCTCCGCGGATCCGACCACTCACCACGCTGACCCAGGTCGACGTCCGTGTCGGGGTCGACGTACACCGACATCGGTACCATGGCGCGCACCGTGGTTGATTCGGCGACCGGCTCGCCGCGCGAGAGCAACCAGTTTCGCAGGGCACCCGACACCACGGCGAGGATGACGTCGTTGACCTCGCACCCATACCGAGCGCGGATCTTCCGGTAATCCCCCAGTTCGGTCTTGACCACGGCGAAGCGCCGGTTACGGGAGATGGTCGCATTCAACGGGGTCGCGGGCGCGACCTGTGTCGCCGTACGCACCACAGCGGCCAACTTCCCCACCGCGCGCACGGTCTCGCCGAGCGCAGACGCCATGCCGCTCAGGGTCATTCGCAACGACGCCAGCCCCTCCCCGGGCCGCGCCAGGATGTCGGCGAGGGCGCCGGCGACGAGGGTGGTCTCGCTCGGCTCCGGGCTGGGCATCCACAATTCCTCCGCCATGGGTCTGCGTGTCTTTGCCGAATCGAGAATGACCTGACCGATTTCGGGTGCCGTCTCCCCGTCGACGAGGGAGGAATGCGACTTGGTGAAGATCGCAAAGCGGTTGTTCGACAAGCCCTCCACCAAGTACATCTCCCACAGGGGGCGCGTGTTGTCGAGCGGCCGCGACGTGAGGCGCGCGACCAGATCATGCAGCTGCGCGTCCGAACCTGGCTTCGGCAGCGCCGATCGCCGGACGTGGTACTCGATGTCGAAATCCTGATCGTCCACCCACACCGGACGTGACAATCCCAGCGCCACCTCCCGCACCTTCTGCCGGTACCGCGGCACCAGACTCAGGCGTTCCTCGACGAGACGGAGTAATTCCTCGTAGGACAACCCACTTCGGGGCTTGCGGAAGACGGCAAGCGAACCGACGTGCATCGGCGTGCTACTTGCCTCGAGAAAATAGAACGACGCGTCCTGCGTTGTCAGTCTCGTCACCATGTCGACGCCTGTTCCCCTTGCATTCCGTCTCGATCCACGTCGAGAAGCACCGCCAGCTCGCTCGCGGTCACCACGCCGTCGACGTGGTGCACACCCACCATCCCGACAGCCACCGCACCGCGAACGTTGACCGCCAGGTCGTCGACGAAGATACAGTCCCGCGGTTCCAGGCCGAGCACTTCGGCCGTCAACCGGTAGATGCGCGGATCGGGCTTGGCCACACCGACATCGCCGGACAGCACCACCCGGTCGACCAGCCGGCCGTCACCGAGTTCCCGCAACCACTCACCCCCGGGACCGCCGGGGTCGTTACTCAGGATCGCGGTCCGGACGCCGCGACGCCGCGCGTCGGCGAGGACCGCCGACAGCCCGTCGAAGTCCGAACCGGGGCCCACGAGCACACCGCCGACGTCCACAATCAATCCCCGCACGACCCCACCCTAGGGTTCCCTGCGGGGTTCGGCGACACGACCGCTGAATCCGTGCAAGGATGGCCGCTACGACGGCCGTCTCATGCCGAAACCGGGGGGAAGAAATGAGTGAGTCCTACACGTTCCTGTCACGCGTGCCCAGCTACGAACCGCCGACCGGTGAGGCGCTGGGCGCGGCCGGTCCGGCCGTGTCGTCCGGCACCCGGCGAGCCCTGGGTCGGGGCCGTCACTCGTCACCGGCGCGTAGCTCGGCGCACTCCGGCACCTCGCCGCGCTCCTCGCCCGACGTCACTCGTCCTCGCGCCGCTCCCGACGCACAGCGCTTCACCGAACACGCGTTCCGGCTGGTGCTGGAAGTACTGGATCGGCGGCGCAACGTGCGGCAGCTGCGGCCCGTGGTCGTTCCCTCACTGCTGGACGTGGCACGGACTCTCGCGCTTGCCGAGTCACCGTCGAGACGGCTCGGAGTCGCGACCCTGCTCCGTGTCCACCTTCGGGTACTCGACGACAACACACTCGAGGCCTTCGGCACCTACGGACGGGGACCGCGGGTGTTCGTGATCGCAGCCCGTGTCGAACGGAAATCCGACACGGGCTGGATCGTCACCTCGATGGTGGTCGGCTGACGAAGCGGCTCAGCGCTTGCGCTTGGACCGCGGCGCCTTCTTGCCCTTCGACTGCGACCGTGCAGCATCGCGCCGCTGGCGCCGGGTTCCCGGGTCCGAGTTGGTGTCGCTGCCGGTGCCGCGGCGGCTGAGCTGGGCGTTGCCGTCCTCCGCCGGACCCGAATAGGTCAGGCCACGCGGCTCCGCCTCGTCCAGTCCCTTCGCGCGCAGGGCGGACGGTGCAGCGGTGCCCTGAGCCTGGCGTGCCGCCTCCTGGGTGGGCAGCGGCCGGGCAGGAGCGGGCGTCGGCGAGCCAGACGCCGTCGCGGCCGCCGAGGACGCCGTCACATTGACGCCGGGGGCG
Source organism: Rhodococcus oxybenzonivorans (assembly GCF_003130705.1). Taxonomy (NCBI): domain Bacteria; kingdom Bacillati; phylum Actinomycetota; class Actinomycetes; order Mycobacteriales; family Nocardiaceae; genus Rhodococcus; species Rhodococcus oxybenzonivorans. The sequence continues at coordinate 4,069,420 of NZ_CP021354.1, forward strand.
GCCGCCTGCTGCGGCGCAGCGGCCTCGACCTGCAGATTGAACAGGAATCCGACCGACTCCTCCTTCAGGCCCTCGAGCATGCCGGTGAACATGTCGAAACCCTCGCGCTGGTACTCGACCAGCGGGTCGCGCTGCGCCATCGCACGCAGACCGATTCCCTCCTTGAGGTAATCCATTTCGTACAGGTGCTCGCGCCACTTGCGGTCGAGCACACTCAGCAGCACTCGCCGCTCGAGTTCGCGCATGGCACCCGCACCGGCGGCGGCGTCGATTTCTGCTTCCCGACGTGCATACGCCTGGTGTGCATCCTCGAGCAGCATCTCGCGGAGTTCGTCGCTGGTGACGTCCTTCACCTCACCGTCGGAGCCGTCTCCGACGATTTCCTTGAAGTCGAGGCCGATCGGGTAGAGCGTCTTCAGCGCGGTCCACAGCTGTTCGAGATCCCAGTCCTCGACGTACCCCTCGGAAGTGGCACCGTCGACGTACGCGGTGACCACGTCCGTGATCATCTTCTCGACCTGGCCCTCCATGTCCTCGCCTTCGAGGATCTGGCGGCGCTCCTTGTAGATGACCGTGCGCTGCTGATTCATCACCTCGTCGTACTTGAGAACGTTCTTCCTGATCTCGAAGTTCTGCTGTTCCACCTGCGTCTGCGCGCTCTTGATGGCCTTCGAGACCATCTTCGCCTCGATCGGAACGTCGTCGGGAAGGTTGAGCCGGGTCATGATCGACTCGAGCGCCGCGCCGTTGAACCGTCGCATCAACTCGTCACCGAGCGAGAGGTAGAACCGGGACTCGCCCGGATCGCCCTGACGTCCGGAGCGACCACGAAGCTGGTTGTCGATTCGCCGGGACTCGTGCCGCTCGGTACCGAGTACGTACAGTCCGCCCGCTTCCCGGACCTTGTCCGCATCGGCTTTCACCTCGGCCTTGACCTGCTCGAGAACCTCGTCCCACGCCGCCTCGTATTCCTCGGGTGTGTGGACGGGATCGAGTCCCCGCTTGCGCAGGGCGATGTCCGCGATGATGTCGGGGTTGCCGCCGAGCACCACGTCGGTTCCACGACCGGCCATGTTGGTTGCCACGGTGACAGCCCCCGACCGGCCTGCCTCGGCGATGATGGTGGCTTCCTGCTCGTGGAACTTCGCGTTCAGCACGTTGTGCGGCACGCCCCGCTTGGTGAACTGTTTCGACAGATACTCGGACCGCTCGACGCTCGTGGTGCCGATCAGGACGGGCTGCCCCTTCTCGTGCCGCTCCACCACATCGTCGACGACGGCGTCGAACTTGGCCTCTTCGGTCTTGTAGATGAGGTCACCGTTGTCGACGCGGACCATCGGCCGGTTGGTGGGGATCGGGATGACACCGAGGTTGTAGATCTGGTGCAGCTCGGCGGCCTCGGTTTCCGCGGTACCCGTCATGCCCGACAGCTTGTCGTACAGCCGGAAGTAATTCTGCAGCGTGATCGTTGCGAGCGTCTGATTCTCGGCCTTGATCTCCACCTTCTCCTTGGCTTCGATCGCCTGGTGCATGCCCTCGTTGTAGCGGCGACCGACGAGGACACGACCGGTGAACTCGTCGACGATGATCACTTCGCCGTCGCGAACGATGTAGTCCTTGTCCTTCGTGTAGAGCTCTTTCGCCTTGATGGCGTTGTTGAGGTAGCTCACGAGCGGCGAGTTGGCAGCCTCGTACAGGTTGTCGATGCCGAGCTGGTCCTCGACGAGCTCGACGCCCGCTTCGTGCACACCGATCGTGCGCTTGCGGATGTCGACTTCGTAGTGGACGTCTCGCTTCAGCATCGGCGCGATACGCGCGAACTCCGCATACCACTTGCTCGACGCATCGGCGGGACCGGAGATGATGAGGGGGGTTCTGGCCTCGTCGATCAGGATGGAGTCGACCTCGTCGACGACGGCGAAGGCATGACCACGCTGAACGAGATCGTCCAGCGAGTGCGTCATGTTGTCGCGCAGGTAGTCGAATCCGAACTCGTTGTTCGTGCCGTAGGTGATGTCTGCGGCATAGGCCGCGCGGCGCTCGGCGGGAGACATTCCGGACAGGATCACGCTCGTCTCCATACCCAGGAAACGGTGAACTCGTCCCATCCACTCGGAGTCGCGCTTGGCGAGGTAGTCGTTGACCGTCACGACGTGGACGCCGTCGCCGGCGATGGCATTGAGATAGGCGGGCAGAACGCAGGTGAGAGTCTTGCCTTCACCGGTCTTCATCTCGGCGATGTTGCCGAAGTGCAGCGCAGCCCCACCCATGATCTGCACATGGAAGTGCCGCTGGTCGATGACGCGCCACGACGCCTCGCGGGCCACCGCGAACGCCTCGGGGAGCAACTCGTCGAGCGATTCACCGTCGCGGTACCGCGAGCGGAACTCGTCGGTCTTCGCCCGCAACTGCTCGTCGGTCAGGTCTTCGACCTCGGACGACAGCGAGGAAACGTGGTCGGCGATGTGCTTGAGCCGCTTGACCATGCGACCTTCACCAACACGGAGCAGCTTGGATAGCGACAGCGACGGCACAGTCTTGTTCGTCCTCAATCTTCGGCGGTGGGTGGGTGACACACAAAATCCGGCCGGAGGTCCGAGAACCCCGGCCGGATTCCATGGTAGGCGCTCTTCGGTGCGGACGAGTAGACCGACCGCTCACACCGTCACGTGGGACGAGTGCAGATCACGCCAGGCGGATGAGTCCGTAGTCGAACGCGTGCCGCCGGTAGACGACGGAAGGCTTGTCCGACTCCTTGTCGTGGAACAGGAAAAAATCGTGTCCTACCAGCTCCATCTCGTACAGAGCATCGTCGATGGTCATCGGTGTGGCCTTGTGTTCCTTGGTCCGCACCACCTGGCCCGGCCTGTGCTCGTGCGACTGCGATTCCTGGCCGTCGAGGGAGATGTCTGGGTTGATACCGAGACTCTCGTCTTCGGCGAGTGCAGCAGTGGCCTCTGCCACCGATACCGGGGTCTTCTCCCCGTAATGGACCTTCTTTCGGTCCTTGGTGCGGCGGAGCCTGCTCTCGAGCTTCGCGGTGACCGACTCGAATGCTGCATAGAAACTGTCGGCCGACGCTTCGGCTCGGGCTACCGGCCCTTTGCCTCGGGCAGTGATCTCGACGCGCTGGGCGCTCTTCCTCTGGCGTCGATTGCGTTCGTGTTGAAGTTCGACATCGAACAGGAAAATGGAGGGGTCGAAGCGCTCGAGGCGCGATAGCTTCTCGGAGACGTACACACGAAAGTGGTCGGGAACCTCGACGTTGCGTCCCTTGACGACAATTTCGGCGCTAGGGGCATCGGTCTTCTCTTGTGCATCCGTGGTGCGTTCGTCGATGAAAACCGAAGCTTGCGAAGGGGTCGTCACTCGTACCTCCCGATTACGGCCCCGCCCCGAAATGGGCGGCGGCGGATTTGAGCAATGCCGGGAAGGGGTCCGCCCGGCACCAGGTTCGAAGTACCACCTCCTACCTGTGTTTCGGGTGTGTCCGCGACGCTAGTACGTAACTCGCGCGAGTGCCACTGTTCGGCGCAATTTCATCCGGCCGACACCGAGATTGTCGCGGCCTCGCCGCGACTTCAGCCGACACCGGCCAGGACGACCACCGAGGCAACCTGAATGCCGGCGCCGGACAGCACCCGGATCGACTCGGCCGCGGTCACCCCCGTGGTCGAGACGTCATCGATCAGGACTACCGTCTTACGTTGCGCCGCAGACCTTTCCGAACACACGTGCTGCGCGAATCGGTGGCCGCGCGGGGTGAGGAGAACACCACCCTCGAGGTTTACTCTACGTTGATCCGCGGACAGTCCGACGGAATCACGCACCCCTCTGCGCATGGCCAGCGCCGGACACACCCGGGACGCTCCCACCGCGGCAACAGCGATCCGGGTTACGGGATCGCCACCCCGCATCCTGGCCGCCCGCGAACGCGTGGGAGCGGGCACGAGGACCACCGGCGCGACCTCGGGCGGCGCCAGTTCACCCCACTGGTGCAGCCGCGCGAGGGCCCCCGCGACAGCGGAACCGAGCGGCACCGCGAGGTCGCGCCTGCCCCGTTCCTTCGCAGCGATCACCACCCGGCGACGTGGACCCGAATACGGTCCCAGCGCCCACACCGCGACTCCCGGATCGACCCGCGGCTGCAGGAGAATCGGATCGTCCGCCAACTCGGCGGCACAGCCCTGGCACCACTGCGTGCCCGGCTCTGCGCACCCACCGCATTCTGCCGGCAGAATCAGATCGAGCAGCGTCCGTGAGCCGGGCAGTATGCGCATGCCGTCATCTTCCGCACCCCCACCGACAGACTCGCCCGCCGGAATCAGCCCGGCAGAATCGGTATCGCTTTCACGCCCGTCAGCCCGGGAACCTCGCGCCAGTACCGATCCCCCGCCGGATCGTTGTTGTTCAACTGGAAGACGGCTCGGGAATCGGCGACGAACTCCGTCGTCGTCGAGGCGTCCACAGCCACCACCGGGGCCGTGAGGTTACGGCTCGGCAGGGCGTCCATCCGTGAGCCGTCGACCGCGATCTGCACCACCGGAATATCCGAGGCCGCACGCGCGACGACGATCGTGTCACTCGTGCTCCAGTCGAGCGACAGAGCCGGACTTCCGAGGCCGATCGCCACGGCGCGGGGGTTGGTGAGGGCGTACCCGCCACCGGGCTTCTGCGCCACGATGGCCAAATACACCTTGCCGTCCACGATGAGCGCCGCACGCACACCGTCGCGAGAGAGCCGAAGCTCGGTGATGGTAGCCCCCAGCGCCGTGACGGCACCCACATCTACGTTCTCGACCGAGGTCCGCCCTGTTCCGGGCTCGCGCAGCACCCGAATCACGGCATTGCCGTTGACCGCCGCCCAGATCGCCGAGTTGTCGGGCGCCCACGTCGGACGGGTTATCGCGCCGCCCTCGAGCACGGACGCCGCCCCGTCCTCATAGGCACCGACCATCAGGGCGCTCGCCGGCTCGGGCGGTGGACGTCCGGTGTCCGCGACGGCGGCCACGAGTTTGCCGTCCTGCGACAGCGCGAGGGAACGCATATTCCGCGCCGAACCGAAGTATCCCGGCACCGGGGTCACCCCGGTCTCGGTGACACTCACCATCGACCCGTCTCGGAGGGCATGCAGTCCCACTGTGGCACTCGAGGTCGCGAACGGATTCATCGACGCGACGTCGGCGGTGGTCCAGCCGTTGGGGAATCGATCGTCGAAGGGCTCACCGTCGGCGAGCAGCACGTAGGGACCGGAGATTTCCGCGTTCGCGAGGGTCCAGATCACCTGCGCCGCAAACAAATCCTTCGCTTGCTGATCCATCGGCCGTACACCGGAGAAATCGATCCGGATGCCCCCGAGCCCCACACCCACCTGCGCGGTGCGCCCGTCCGCCTTCGTGATCGGTCCCCGGACCGACACACCCTCGCCGAGCTCGTTACGCACGGCCGGGGCGAGTGCCGACTTCGGCCCGTCGATCAGCAGACCCATCAATTGGGCCGCCATCTGATCCTGCGCGCCCGACACCCAGCGTGGATCCGGCACGACTGTCGTCCCGGCAGGGTCGAGGAAGTACAGCGATTTCCGTTGATAGGTGTTGAGGAACTGGGCCCGGTCGAGAATCACTCCGGACGGCAGCTCCGAGATCCGCCACTCACCGCCCTGCATCTCCAGACTGATCTTCGTCTCGAAACTTCCCTCTTCTGCGACGTACAGTCCGCCCGGTTCCAGTTGCCCCACCTTGTTGGCACGGATGGTGTAGGTCGCGCGATCGGTAGACCGGGCCTCGGGCAGAACGTCGACCTTGTCGACAATGGTGGCGCTCGCCGCATCGTCCCACCTGCCGGACACCCCGGGGGTGAGGAACTGCCGTGCAGCAAGGTGGCGGCTCGACGGATCTGTGCTGGCCTTGAAGAAGTCGCGCAGGAGCAGGTCCGGTTCCCGGCCCGGTGCGGGCGCGGCCACACTCGATCCCGGCGAATCGCGGTTGATCGTGCCGATCGCCTGGGGTGTCGACGAATCCGGCAGGCTGGCGCATCCACCGACCGTGACGAGTACGGCTCCGACCACAGCAGCCCAGATCGATCGGATCACGGGCGACGACGAGCGCATCATCCGTCCCGCTCCGTTGTATGCGACCCTTCCCGGTCGCCGACGTGGGCGCTCTCGCGCTCGCGTAGCTCGGGGGGCCCGGAGTGTTCAGGCAACTCGCGTTTCTGCGGCACGGTCCGGGATTCGTCGACGGCGGTTTCGGGGCTGTCGTTACGCAGGGGCATCGACGTGTCCCCCGGGAAAGGCTGTCCCTGAACGTATTTGCCGGTGCCGGGTTTGAGCGGCAGCGGACTCGAGACCACCTTCAAGCCCCGCACCCTCGGCAACGTCAACCGGAAGCAAGCACCCTGACCGGGCTCACCCCACGCCTCGAGCCGGCCGTCGTGCAGGTTCGCGTCCTCGACGCTGATGGCCAGTCCGAGTCCGGTGCCGCCCGAGCGGCGCACTCGCGAGGGGTCCGACCGCCAGAACCGATTGAACACAAGTTTCTCCTCGCCCGGCCGCAACCCGACACCTTGGTCACGCACGATGAACGCTGCGGCACTGTCGTCGGCACGCAGACGCAGGAGCACCGGTTTGCCCTCCCCGTGGTCGATGGCATTGGCGAGGAGGTTGCGCAGTATCCGTTCGACGCGGCGCGGATCCACCTCCGCCATGACAGCCTGGTCCGGCAGGTCGACGATCAGTTCCGTCCCGCTCTCGCGCGCAAGGTGCCGCACGGTGGACACGGCGGCTCGCGCGCACATCCGCAGGTCTAGTTGTTCGGCCGCCAGCTCGGCGACACCGGCGTCGTGGCGGCTGATCTCGAGCAGATCGACCAACAGACCCTCGAACCGGTCCAGTTCGGCGACAAGTAGCTCGGAGGAGCGCCGGAGCACGGGGTCGAGGTCGTCGCTGCCGTCGTGGATGAGATCGGCCGCCATCCGCACTGTGGTGAGCGGCGTACGCAGCTCGTGGCTGATGTCCGAGGTGAAACGCTTCTGCAGGTTGCCGAACTCCTCCAGCTGGGTGATCTGCTTGGACAGACTTTCTGCCATCTCGTTGAACGACATCGCCAGCCGGGCCATGTCGTCCTCACCGCGCACGGGCATGCGCTCCTTCAGACGGCCGTCTGCGAACCGCACCGCGATCCGGGAGGCGGACCGAATCGGGAGGACCACCTGCCGGGCCACGAGGAGCGCGATGGCAGCCAGGAGCACGGCAAGCACCGCGCCACCGACGAGCAGAGTCCCGCGTACCAGCGACAGGCTGCGGTCCTCGCTCGCCAACGGGAAGATGAGATACAGCTCGAGTGTCGAGATGGCCGAGGCCGTCGGGCTTCCGACGATCAGCGCGGGGCCGGAGTATCCCTCGGGGTCGTTCACGGTGGCGAACTGGTAGCTCACCTGACCGGCCTGCACGAACGCCCGCAGCGACTCCGGTATCTGATCCGCAGGACCACTCGAAGTCGGCGCGCGCGACCCGTCACCGGGCACGATCAGCACCGGGTCGAAGGTGCCTGCCGATCCGGAATCCTGACCGGCGTCCGGCTCCCTGTTGGTGAGTGCAGCGCGGGCACCGTCGAGCTGTGTGGTGGGCGAACTGGTGTCTTCCGCCCCGGCCAGCTGTCCTTCCACCGTGCTCCGAGCGCGGTCCATCTCCTCGGTCGCGGCGTTGATCTTCGTCTCGAGCAGCCGATCGGTGATCTGGCTGGTGAGCACGACTCCGAGGACGACGATGACGATGAGCGACAACGTCAGCGTCGACACGACCACCCTCAACTGCAGCGAGCGACGCCACGTGTGCGCGAGGGTATTACTCAGTGAGTGACCCCACCGAAGGATCGGCGATACGCGTCGGTTGACACGACGCCGCCATCGGGAAACACCTGTCACGGCGGTCCGGCCTTGTAGCCGACCCCCCTGACCGTCAAAACCACTTCGGGATTCTCGGGATCAGTCTCGACTTTCGCGCGCAGACGCTGAACGTGCACGTTGACCAGTCGGGTATCGGCTGCATGACGGTAACCCCACACCTGCTCGAGCAGAACCTCACGGGTGAACACTTGCCGCGGCTTGCGGGCCAGCGCAACCAGGAGGTCGAATTCGAGGGGTGTGAGGGAGATCAGTTCTTCGCCCCGGCTCACCTTGTGAGCGGGAACATCGATGACGATGTCGGCGATGCTGAGCAGTTCGGCGGGTTCGTCCTCGGTCCGGCGAAGCCGCGCGCGAACTCTCGCCACCAGCTCCTTCGGCTTGAACGGTTTCATGATGTAGTCGTCCGCGCCGGATTCCAATCCCAGAACCACGTCGACGGTGTCCGTCTTCGCCGTCAGCATCACGATCGGCACACCGGAGTCGGCGCGGAGCACCCGGCACACGTCGATCCCGTTCATCCCGGGCAGCATCAGGTCGAGTAACACCAGGTCCGGGCGAGTCTCCCGGACTGCGGTGAGCGCCTGGGTCCCGTCCCCCACCACGTACGGGTCGAAACCTTCGCCGCGGAGAACGATCGTGAGCATCTCCGCGAGCGCAGTGTCGTCGTCGACAACCAGAATCCTTGGCTTCATGTCCCTATCGTTGCATCTTCGGAGCCCGTAACAGCCCGTTCGCCGTTACGGCGTGCCGTGTTCTTTCTCGCCACGGCGTCCCGTGCCGTCATTCAAGAGTGCCAGGTTTTCGGCGAGCGTGAGCGGATCGATGTCCGGGGACAGCACCCACCACGGCGACATCCAGTCGGCCGCGGCCAGTTGTCGGTACACCTCACCGGTGCGTTCCTGCAGCCCGCGGTCGCGCTCGTAGGCGTCGAGCGCCCGGCTCGCGTCTTCCGACTCACGTCCGCGCGCACGTTGTTCGGCCAAAGCGACGGGCACATCGAGGTACAGCTGGAGGTCGGGCCGGGGCAGCCCCAGGCGACCGTATTCGAGCTCCCGTACCCAGTCTACGAATTCGCCGTCGGCGCCCTGATGCAACCGAGCGGCCCCGTAGGCGGCGTTGGACGCCACGTAGCGATCGAGGAGGACGATGTCGCAGCCGGCGAGCAGTTCGGACATCTCCGCGATCGCGCCGGACCGGTCGAGGGCGAACATCACCGCCATCGCGTGCACCGATCCGCTGAGATCACCGTGTGCCCCCTTCAGCGCCTCCGATGCCAGATCGGCATGGACGGAGCGACCGTATCGAGGGAAGTCGAGGGTGCCGACCCGGAGCCCCGCCTCGTCAAGTCGCTTCCGGACGGCCGTGACCAGTGTCCGCTTGCCTGCGCCGTCGAGGCCTTCGAGCGCTACGAGCGTTCCGACAGAAGTGGTTCCCACGGGGAAGAAGGCTATCCCCCGGCCCGCACGCAGCGGACCGGGGGACGCCATCATCTCTAGTAGCGGTAGTGCTCGGGCTTGTACGGTCCCTCGACATCGACGCCGATGTACTCCGCCTGCTCCTTGGTGAGCTTGGTGAGCGTGCCGCCGAGTGCCTCGACGTGGATCTTTGCGACCTTCTCGTCGAGGTGCTTGGGCAGCCGGTACACCTCGTTGTCGTACTCGTCCGGCTTGGTCCACAGCTCGATCTGAGCGATGACCTGGTTGGAGAAGCTGTTGCTCATCACGAACGACGGGTGGCCGGTGGCGTTGCCGAGGTTCAGGAGTCGTCCCTCGGACAGCACGATGATGGAGTGACCGTCCCCGAAGCGGAACTCGTCCACCTGGGGCTTGATGTTGATACGGGTCACCTCGCCGGACCGCTCGAGACCGGCCATGTCGATCTCGTTGTCGAAGTGACCGATGTTGCCCAGGATGGCCTGGTGCTTCATCTGCTTCATGTGCTCGAAGGTGATGATGTCCTTGTTGCCGGTGGACGTGATCACGATGTCCGCCCAGCCGATGGCCTGCTCGACCGTCTTCACCTCGAAGCCGTCCATGAGCGCCTGGAGCGCGTTGATCGGGTCGACCTCGGTCACTGCGACGCGCGCACCCTGTCCGCGGAGCGCCTCGGCGCAGCCCTTGCCGACATCGCCGTAGCCACAGACCAGCGCGGCCTTGCCACCGATCAGGACGTCGGTACCGCGGTTGATGCCGTCGAGCAGCGAGTGGCGGGTGCCGTACTTGTTGTCGAACTTGCTCTTGGTGACCGAGTCGTTGACGTTGATCGCCGGGAAGGTGAGCTCACCGGCAGCCGCGACCTGGTACAGGCGCAGAACTCCGGTAGTGGTCTCCTCGGTGACACCCTGCACGGATTCAGCGATCTTCGACCACTTGCCCTTGTCGGCCTCGAGGGAGCGGCGCAGCAGGTTGAGGAAGACTTTGTACTCGTCGGAATCCTGGTCGTCGTCGGTGGGGGGTACGACGCCGGCCTTCTCGAACTGCGCACCCTTGAGGACGAGCATCGTGGCGTCGCCGCCGTCGTCGAGGATCATGTTCGCCGGCTTGTCGGTGTCCGGCCAGGTGAGCATCTGCTCGGCGGCCCACCAGTACTCCTCGAGTGTTTCGCCCTTCCACGCGAAGACCGGGGTTCCCTTCGGCTCCTCCGGCGTCCCGTGTGGACCGACCACGATGGCGGCAGCGGCGTGATCCTGGGTGGAGAAGATGTTGCACGATGCCCAGCGGACCTCGGCGCCCAGCGCGGTGAGCGTCTCGATGAGTACTGCGGTCTGAATCGTCATGTGCAGCGATCCGGAGATCCGTGCGCCCTTCAGTGGGAGCACCTCCGCGTACTCGCGGCGAAGCGCCATCAGTCCCGGCATCTCGTGCTCGGCGAGCCGGATCTCCTTGCGGCCGAACTCCGCGAGCGAAAGGTCCGCCACCTTGAAATCGATCCCGTTACGGCTCTCGGCCACGGGCGTGGTTGAAACTGAGGTCGTCATCTGCCTCTCCTGGTTGGCTGCTGTTTCGATCAAGGCTATCGGTACGGCCGCCGAAGGGTGACACTCAGACGACCGTCCGCGCACTCAGCCTTCCAACCGATCGGCCCCGTCGACTGCCCTGTCCACGAAAGGTCCGAGAAGAGCACCGAGATCCTCGGCAACGTTGGCCTCCGACTCGGGGGGCATCGAGATGTAACTCATAGCCAGCCGCACGATGGCGCGACTCAGAATTCCCGCGTCCACCACACTCGCTCGTACCCAGCTACGGTGAAAAACTTCTGCCAATCGCGTCGATGCACGCTCGATGATGGGTGCACTCTCGGTCGTGATCAACCGCAGGAGGTCCGGTTTGGTCTCACCGCGTAGCAGCGACTGCACCAGCGGATCGGAGAGACTCGCGGCGAAGAACGCGGTGAAGCCCGACAGCAGTGCGGCTCGCCCCTGTCCGACGTGGGCGACCAGCGCCTCGTCGACCGCATCGACCAATTCGTCCGCCAACCGAAGGGCGTATGCCTCCGCAAGCCCCTGACGGGACTTGAACTCGTTGTACAGGGTCTGCCTGCTTACCCCGGCACCGGCCGCGACGTCCGACATCGTGATGTCGGACCAGTCCTTCTCGAACAACAGATCGCGCATGGCGTCGAGCACCGACTGACGCAGCAGCAGCCGCGTGGCCTCCTGGTAGGTCACTCTGACACGCGACGAAGTCATGTTCACGACATTAGTGCCCGGCACCGCACGCCGGTGCGTCCGGTACGTGGCCACGCCGGGCACTGTCATCCGGAAGTCAGCTCCGCTCGATCTCGACCATGAAGAAGTCCGCTTTCGCGGCGCCGCAATCCGGGCAACTCCAGTCTTCCGGTATGTCGTCCCAACGAGTTCCGGGTTCGATGCCGTCTTCCGGCCAACCCAGCGCCTCGTCGTATTCGAACCCGCACTGCACACACTGGTAGAGCTTGTACTCGGTCATGTCGTGCCTCCTGCTGTGGTCGCCGTCTTCTCGAAGTCGAGCTTCTCCCGCACCCCGCAGTCGGGGCAGCACCAGTCCTCGGGAATCGAATCCCACTGCGTGCCAGCGGGGAATCCTTCCCGGGGTGCGCCGGTCGCCTCGTCGTAGACGTACTCACAGACCGGGCACCGGTACGCGCTCATGCCCGGGCTCCGTACTTCGCGAGAACCTCGGCGCGCTTCGCGGGGTGGATGTTGACGCGGGTGACATCCCCGTCGTAGTGAGCGAGGACCCGGGGATCCATCACCTTGCGCCACAGCGGCGGGAAGTAGGCGAGCGTAATCATGCTCGCGTAACCGCTGGGCAGATTGGGGGCGCCGTCCATGCTCCGCAGCGTCTGGTATCGCCGGGTCGGGTTGGCGTGGTGATCGCTGTGTCGCTGCAGGTGGTACAGGAAGATGTTGGTGCAGATGTGGTCGCTGTTCCAACTGTGCTCGGGAGTGCAACGTTCGTAGCGACCACTAGCTGTCTTCTGCCTGCGCAGCCCATAGTGCTCGAGATAGTTGACCGTCTCGAGCAGGCAGAAGCCGAAGACGGCCTGGATCACCAGATACGGTGCGATGCCGAGGCCGAACGTTGCCAGCAGAGCACCGAACAGCACCACCGACATCGCCCAGGCGTTGAGGACGTCGTTGTGAATCGTCCACGGTCCCTTGCCCAGGCGATCCAGCCGGGCCTTCTCGAGTCGCCAGGACGACGTCAGGCTCCCCCACACGCTGCGCGGCAGGAATGCCCACAACGTCTCGCCCATGCGGGAACTCGCGGGATCCTCGGGCGTGGCTACCCGGACGTGGTGACCGCGGTTGTGCTCGATGTAGAAATGGCCGTAGAACGATTGCGCCAAGGTCACCTTCGACAGCCACCGTTCGAGCTCGTCCTTCTTGTGGCCCAGCTCGTGTGCGGTATTGATCCCGATTCCTGCCACACAGCCGATGCTGATCGCGAGGCCGATCTTCGAGAGCACCCCGAGGCCACCCTCGATACCCAGCCACCCGAGATCGGATGCGGACCATAGGTAGCAGGCTGTCACGAGACTGAGAATCTGGAAGGGAATGTAGGCGTAGGTGCAGTACCGGTAGTACTTGTCGTTCTCGAGCCGGTCCATCACCTCGTCGGGCGGGTTCTCGCCGTCCGGGCCGAAGAACACGTCCAGAATCGGCAGCAGGACGTAGACGAGCAGTGGGCCGATCCACCACCACACGGGCGCCACCGCGTCGAGACCGATTCGTCCCGAGGCCCACACGAGGCCGATCGCGAGAAACACCGCAGTGGGCGGTATCAGCCCCAGTAGCCATAAATAGCGCTTTTTGTCCCGCCACTGTTCGGTCGGTATCGCCGGTTCCGCCTGTGGACGTGTTGCCATGTCCGCTCCTTCGCTTTCACCCCTACGTGAGGCAGGTCACCAATGAGATAGACAATATCCGGCTTTTCGTTCTTGATCTATACAAATTGGAAATTTTGTAAACTTGATCGATCAAGAAGGTCGCGGCAAGAGAAATCCGCCGGGAAAGCACCGTGGTGCTTTCCCGGCGGACCGGATACCCGAGGCGGGTTGCGGGTCAGATCACCTCGCCGCGACTGCGCCTGCCCATCATGGAATGTCTGCGGCCGTACGCGAAGTAGATGATCACGCCGAGCAGCATCCACACGACGAACCGGATCCATGTTTCGACGGAGAGGTTGAACATCAACCACAGGCAGGCCAGTACCGCGAGAATCGGCACCAGCGGCACCAGCGGGACGCGGAACCCACGGGGTAGGTCGGGCCGGGTCCGGCGTAGCACGATGACGCCGACCGAGACCAGGACGAAAGCGAACAACGTTCCGATGTTCACCATCTCTTCGAGGGTGCCGATCGGGAAGAAGCCGGCGAGAACAGCTACCACGACACCGACGAGCACGGTAATGCGGACCGGCGTGCCGTGCTTGCCGGTGGGCGCGAGACGCCTCGGCATCAGGCCGTCACGCGACATGGCGAACAACACCCGGGTCTGGCCCAGCATAAGCACCATGACTACCGTCGTCAGACCGGCCAGTGCACCGAAGGAGATGAGATTCTTCGCCCACGTGATGCCGTGAATGTCGAAGGCTGTGGCTAGATTGGACGTGTCGCCGGCCAACTCCTTGTAGTCGACCATCCCGGTGAGAACCAGGGTGACCGCGACGTAGAGAACGGTGACGATCGCGAGTGAGCCCAGGATGCCGCGGGGCAGAGCCTTCTGCGGATCCTTGGTCTCCTCGGCGGTGGTGGCAACGATGTCGAAACCGATGAATGCGAAGAACACGAGACTGGCCGCGGCGAGGAGCCCGTACCAACCGAACGTGCTGCCACCGGCGCCCGTCACATAGGAGAACAGCGACTGGTGGATACCCTCACCGGTCTCGGCGGGCTCGGACGGCGGGATGTACGGCGAATAGTTGTCACTCTCGATATAGAACGCGCCCACGACTACCACCACGAGCACGACCGCCACCTTGATCGTCGTGATGACGAGCGACACGCGTGACGACAGCTTGGTACCGGTGACGAGCAGAACGGTGATGACCGCGACGATCAGCACCGCGCCCCAGTCGAATTTCCACGAGCCGAACTGGGCGATCGGCGTGTGATTGCCGATCACCTCGCCGAGATAGAGGGACCACCCCTTGGCGACGACCGAGGCGGCGAGGGCGAACTCCAGGATGAGGTCCCAGCCGATGATCCAGGCGACGAACTCACCGAACGTCGCGTACGAGAAGGTGTATGCACTTCCTGCCACCGGAACGGTCGACGCGAACTCGGCATAGCACAGTGCTGCGAGACCACACGCGATTGCGGCGATCACGAACGCCGCCGACACGGCAGGTCCCGCGACGTTCCCGGCGGTCCGGGCGGTGAGGGTGAAGATGCCGGCACCGATGACGACGGCGACACCGAACACCGTGAGGTCCCACGCCGTGAGATCTTTCCGAAGCTTGGTCTCGGGCTCGTCCGTGTCGCGGATCGACTGCTCGATCGACTTGGTCCGGAACAGTCCATTGGCGCGACCGCTCACCTCCGGTCCACTGCCTTTGTCCTGGATGGCCACATCAGCCTCCTCATTCGAAAGTTGCGGTTCAGCCTATGCTTCGGCGGCCCGGAAGAGGTCGGGTTCGAGGTAGATGCGACGGCCGCCGGAACCGCTCGTCGCACCCGGACCTCGGTCCGCAAAGGCGGCTCACAGGCTACGCGATGGGTGCGCCGACTCTCGCATTGAACAGCTGGACCCGGTCCGATGTCGCGGTCACCGACACGTCGGGGTCCTCCGCGGCGATCCAGACTGCACTGCCCTGTTCCACATCGAGGCGCTCGCTACCGCACGCCACCTGAACCGAACCCGCGGTGCAGAGCAGAATCTGCGGACCTTCCGTCCGGAAGCGATGTTCGACAGCACCGTTCGACGCCAGATCGATCCTCGTCAAACAGAATTCGGGAGCGGGCGAGACGTACATGCGCTCGGCGCTGCCGGGCAACTCCTCGGCCTCGAGGACAGGGATGTCGACGGAATCGAAGTCGAGCACGCGGAGGAGTTCGGGAACGTCGACGTGCTTGGGAGTGAGTCCACCGCGGAGAACGTTGTCGGAGTTCGCCATGATCTCCACAGCCATCCCGTGCAGGTACGCGTGGAGATTCCCCGCGTCGAGATAGAGCGCCTGCCCAGGCTCGAGGGTGACCCTGTTCAGCAGGAGAGCGGCGAGGACGCCCGCATCACCGGGATACACCTCACTCAACTCGAGTGCGGTTCGGACCTCGGCAACGAAGTCACCGTCCTTGGCTCCTGACAGATACTCGACGCACCCTTCGAGCACACGCGGCATCAGCGCACTGAGGACGGGCTGGGGCAGAGTGATCCAGGTGGTGAACAGGGCACGCAACCCGTCCGAGTCGGGTTGCCCCGCAATGAGCCCGGCGTAGGGCTGGAGTTCGGGCACCGCGATCGCGTCGAGCAGCTCCACCGTCCGCTTCGGATCCCGGAAACCGGCCAGAGCATCGAACCGGCTCAGCGCGACCACGAGCTCCGGTTTGTGGCTGTCGTCCTTGTAGTTGCGGATCGAGGATCCGAGCGGGATGCCCAGCTCGTTCTCGCGCGCGAAACCTTCGCGGGCCTGTTCCGCACTCGGGTGCGCCTGCAGCGACAGCGGTTCCTCGGCGGCAAGCAGTTTGAGGAGGAACGGAAGGCGTTCGCCGAAGGTGTCGACGCTGCGGCGACCGAGTTGGCGCTCCGGCTCGGTGCGCACCAGGTCCAGGAGCGACCGCTCCCCTTCGTCGGTGACGACGCGTGCGGGATCCGCCGGATGAGCACCGAGCCACAGTTCCGCCTCCGGATGTGCCGTCGGAACGGGCAGTCCGCGCAGCTCAGCGATAGCGGTGCGCGATCCCCATGCATAGGATCGGAGCGCACCTTCGAGTCGGTGCACTAGATACCGCCGATCAGCTGCAGGTATGCGGCAGTCATGTCGAGCCGCCCTACGAGGACCGCTGCCTGCTCGAGTTCCGACCGTTGCGACGGCGAGGGGCCCTCGTCGGAAGCTGCGACGACGATGTCGGCGTCCCCCAGCACCGCGGTCTTGCGTTCGGTCAGCATCAGCTCGGCCTCGGCCGAGAAGACAAAGGTGCGGACAGGACTGGCGGAGGGCGGGCCGTCGAGTTCCGGATCGTGGAAGATCGAATCGGGAACGGCCGCCGGCGCACGGAAGGTATTCGCCGCACTCAGGACGTCCGACAGTTCGGACGCGGTTGCCACCCGGCCCGCATGCAGTAGCGCCTCGGCGCCGTGACGCGCCAGTTCCATCGCGCTTTCCGTGTCGCCCGTGAGTACGACCCGTCGTCCCTGCATCCGCGAGGCGAGAGACTTCGCCGGATTGTGGAATACCTCGCTCGTCGGTCGATCGCGGAGGGCTTCGCTGTCGACGGCGTCGGCGAGCTGCGCGAGATCGGGCACCTCGTCGCCCCACCGCTCGGATCCCACCACGCGCAGGACCGCGAGGAGGACCGCGAAGTACCGCAGCAGACCATGACGGGTCAGAGCCCGAACCCTGGGCGCGAACATCAGCACGCGCCCCGCCGCGGCCGCCTGCAGAGGCCCCTCATCGGGTGCAGCCACCACCACCTCGGCGCCCCGGCGCACCGCCGCATCGATGGCCTGCACGAGTCGAGGATCACCGGCGTCGTCGCCGGCCACCACGACCACGTCGAGGGGTCCGACCCATACCGGCGTACTGGCGGCACGCACGAGGGGGAACCCGATCCGTTCGGCGAGGACCGCCGTGAGGATCGCCGCGCCACGGCTTGCCCGTCCCGAGCCGGTCACCACCACCACACTGCGCGGCCGAAGACCGTGCAGGCGTTCGAGAACCCCCTCCTCGACGGCGGCTCTGGTGGCCCGGATCTGGGCGCCGCCCATCGCCGCGGACCGAAGGACTCCCACGGTGTCCGCGGCAACCAGTGCGTCGCCGTCGTCGAGATCCAACAGGGGCGTCGGCGCTGTCATGACACCGCACCCCCTTTCTCTTTTCTCGGAACAAGCCTCATCGAAACTTGTGTGCGTGCAAAACCTGTTATTCCAACTATGGCAGTCAGGATCGGACGATGCCCAGTATCTCGGTAACGAGTGCGTCTACGTCTTCCGCCGTGGGCGCTTCCACGTTGAGCCGTAGCAGCGGTTCGGTATTGGACGCCCGCAAATTGAACCAGGCGCGGCCGGCCAGATCGACGGTCACGCCATCGAGCCGGTCGACACCCGTGGTGCGATCGGCGAACGCAGACACGACTGCAGCGGTGCGCTCCGCAGCGTCGGCGACGGTGGAGTTGATTTCCCCGGAGGCCGCGTACCGCTCGTACTTGGCCATCAGCTCGGACAACGGACGCTCCTGCTCCCCCAGCGCAGCGAGTACGTGCAGTCCCGCCAGCATCCCCGAGTCGGCGCCCCAGAACGAGCGGAAGTAATAGTGCGCGGAGTGCTCACCACCGAAGACCGCACCGGTTTCCGCCATCTGTTGCTTGATGAAGGAATGGCCGACCCTTGTGCGCACCGGCGACCCGCCCAGCTCGGTGACCAGTTCCGGGACCGCCCGCGACGTGATGAGGTTGTGGATGATGGTGGCGCCGGGCTCCTTTGCCAGCTCCCGCTCGGCGACGAGGGCCGTCACCGCCGACGGCGAAACGGGATTTCCCAGCTCGTCCACGACGAAGCAGCGGTCGGCGTCACCGTCGAATGCCAGACCGATGTCGGCACCCGTCTTCCGCACATGATCCTGCAGATCGACCAGATTGGCGGGGTCGAGCGGATTCGCCTCGTGGTTGGGGAACGTGCCGTCGAGTTCGAAGAACAGCGGTTCCAAGGTCACCGGCATGGGCTCGAGCACGGCAGGCACAGTGTGCCCGCCCATCCCGTTCCCCGCGTCGACCGCGACCTTCAAAGGTCGCATGTCGGCGAGATTGACGAGGCCGCGGACGAAGCTCGCGTACCGCTCGAGTACGTCCTCGTCCGTCACCGCGCCGGGCGCGCCGTCGAACTCGGGAACTCCCTCGATCACCTCCGCGGCGATCGTCGCCAGGCCGGTCTCCTGACCGACCGGCTTGGCTCCGGCACGGCAGAGTTTGATCCCGTTGTACTCGGCGGGATTGTGGCTCGCAGTGAACATCGCACCCGGGCAGTCGAACAACCCCGACGCGAAATACAACTGGTCGGTCGACGCCAGGCCGATGAGAACCACGTCGACACCCTGCGCGGTGACACCGTGGGCGAACGCCTTCACGAGGTCCGGGGAGGATGCCCGCATATCGTGGCCGACGACCACCTTTTTCGCCCCGTCGTCGCGCACGAGTCGCGCGAAGGCGCCGCCGACATCCTGAACGAACGCGGCATCGATGAGTTCACCGACCACACCACGCACGTCGTAAGCCTTGATCACGGCATGTACGGACTCGGCTGATCGCGCCACTTCTGTTTTCTCCTTTACGAGCACCAGTGCTGGCGCCAGCCTAATGCCTGCCCGGCGCGGACACGTCCCGGCAACCGCGAGACGGCGCTCACGCCAAGGACGGACGAGCGGGAAGTCAGTTGGCCGGGTCGGGAAGAACCCGCAGGTGACCACGGCGACCGGTTCGGACCGGTGGAGTGTGCATGCCGGTGTCGGCACGTTCCTCGGCGGAGGCGGCTCGTTCGGAACGCCCGCGCTCGCCCAACCCAGCCTCGCGCACGGCCTCCGCCAACGCGGTCAGATCATCCTCGTCCGGCGTGCTCGAGGAGAATCCGCCCTCGTACCGGACCAGTTCCCACCCCTTCGGTGCGGTGATCCGCGAAGCGTGGGTGTCGCACAGATCCCAGGAATGAGGCTCGTCGACGGTGGCCAGAGGACCCACGACAGCGGTGGAATCCGAATAGACGTACGTGAGCGTCGCGACAGCGGGGTTCTTGCACCCGGGGCGGCAGCATCGACGCAGAGATCTCACAGCTAGCGAGCCTAGCCCACGGAGGCCCGGCACCTACTCGGACACACCGAGAGTGTGCGGCTGTCGTAATGTCCAGTCCATGTCCAGAGCACGACGCAGGCGTCCGGTGACCACCCGATCAGTCGACCGTCGGGGACGCGGAATTCGCGGGTCGGTGTTCCCGCCCGACGCGCCCGCACGGCGCAGTCGGGCGGAGAAATTCGATCTCGTGGTGCTCGAAGCGTTTGCGCCGATCGACGCACAGTGGCGTGAGCGCCTCACAAAGCTGGACATCGCCGTAGACGAGGTCCCGAAAATTCATGCGCTCGATCCCGATTCGGTGAACTGGCCGCCGGAGGTCGTGGCGGACGGACCGGTGCCGCTGTCGCGGCTGATACCCGCAGGCATCGACCGGCACGGCACCGCTACCCGCGCGCGGGTCGTCCTGTTCCGCCGTCCGCTCGAACAGCGTGCTAAAGACCCGGACGATTTGACAGACCTGGTGCACGACGTGCTCGTACAGCAGGTGAGCACCTACCTCGGCGTCGAACCAGAGATCATCGACCCCGATTTGCCGGGCGAGGAGGACTGACTAGACGATCCCCCGCTTGAGCCGACGGCGCTCGCGCTCCGACAGGCCACCCCAGATGCCGAACCGCTCGTCGTTGGCCAACGCGTAGTCCAGGCACTCGTCCTTGACTTCACAGCCCAAGCAGATTCGCTTCGCTTCCCGCGTGGAGCCGCCCTTTTCCGGGAAGAAGGCCTCAGGATCGGTCTGCGCGCACAGCGCGCGTTCCTGCCACTGATCCTCGATGGTCTCGAAAAGATGGTCGAAACCCGTCACCACGCTCAACGCCGGGCGAGTGCCCGTCGTCTCGATCTCCTGCGCGACGAGTTGTCGCACCGGATCCTCACTTACTTTGTCTTCTTGCACACAGACTTCTTGAACACAGACGCCGTCTGCTGCGCCTGCTTCGGAATTGGTCTGCGGTTCGTCGCTTACTGTGCTCCAGCGAGTCTCCGACTCGACCTGCTCATTGGGCATCGCTCCGCCTCCTCACCTGTGATAGCGCAGAAAATTTCGATCGTTCACGTACCCCGAACCGAACACCCCTGCCATCCGTTCGAACAACTGTTCGAATTGATCCCCGCTGCAAGCGATTCCACGCCCACAACGTCGGAATGACATATTTGTGATTAGACACGCCCAGCGTGTCGCGGTCAAGCTAAGCCCAAAATGTCCATTACTATTTCGCGCTCGAAATCGCGGGGGGAAGCGGCCGATCGCCTCCCTCGGAGCACCGCCTAGGCTTTGCTTCGTGAACGTGACTGTATTGGTTGGCGGAGTCGGTGGGGCTCGATTCCTGCAAGGCGTACGCAGACTCCTCGGCACCGACGGGGCGCAGGAGGACGACTCTCCCACCCCTCGGATCACCGCTGTCGTCAATGTCGGTGACGACGTGTGGATGCACGGCCTGCGCATCTGCCCCGACCTGGACACCTGCATGTACACCCTCGGCGGCGGCATCGACACCGAGCGTGGATGGGGTCATGCGGGAGAGACCTGGAACGCCAAGGAGGAACTTGCGGCGTACGGTGCCAAACCCGATTGGTTCGGTCTGGGCGACCGCGACATCGCCACACACCTGATTCGCAGCCAGATGCTGCGCACGGGGTACCCGTTGTCGGCTGTGACCGAGGCCCTGTGCAATCGCTGGCAGCCGGGTGTCGCCCTGTTGCCGGTCACCGACGACCGCAGTGAGACGCATGTCGTCATCACGGATCCGGAAGACGGTGAGCAGCGCGCAATCCACTTCCAGGAATGGTGGGTCCGGCACCGCGCCCAGGTCCCGACACACAGTTTCGCGCACATCGGCGCCGAGCAGGCGAAGCCTGCCCCCGGAGTGGTGGAGGCGATCGAGTCCGCGGACATCGTCCTGCTCGCCCCGTCGAATCCGGTGGTCAGCATCGGGGCGATCCTCGCCGTCCCGGGTATTCGCGGGGCCTTGCGCACGACCGCCGCGAAGGTGGTCGGAGTCTCCCCGATCATCGGCGGAAAGCCGTTGCGCGGCATGGCGGACGAATGCCTGGACGTCCTCGGGGTCGAGACGTCGGCGGAGGCGATCGGACGCTTCTACGGGGCGCGCAGCGGGACAGGAATTCTTGACGGCTGGCTGGTCCACGACACCGACACCGCCGACGTACCTGGGGTCGAGGTCCGGAGTGTGCCGTTGATCATGACCGACCCCGACGCGACCGCGGCAATGGTCCGGGCCGCTCTGGACGTGGCAGGGGTGCCGCTGTGAACGATCACGCACCGGGCGGCCCGCTCGAAATCCTGCCGGTCCTCGGTCTGCCCGAGTTCCGCCCCGGCGACAATCTCGCCGCCGCCGTGGTTGCGGCGGCATCGTGGCTTCGCGACGGCGACGTGCTGGTGGTCACCAGCAAGGTGTTCTCCAAGGTGGAGGGCCGCATCGTCGCCTCCCCCACCGATCCCGACGAACGAGACGCAGCCCGGCGGCGCCTCGTCGAACAGGAAGCCGTCCGCATCGTCGCCCGGAAGGGACGCACACTGATCACCGAGAATCGCCTCGGGATCGTCCAAGCAGCCTCGGGGATCGACGGTTCGAACGTCGAGGGGTCCGAACTCGCTCTTCTGCCCGAGGATCCGGACCGCAGCGCTCGTGGTCTCCGGGACGCGATCAAGGCCGCCCTCGGTGTCACTGTCGCTGTCGTCGTCACCGACACGATGGGACGGGCGTGGCGTAATGGTCAGATCGATGCCGCGATCGGTGCGGCCGGTCTTCCCGTCCTGCACGCGTATGCCGGGGCCCGCGACGGCCAGGGCAACGAGCTGATCGTCACCGAAGTGGCGATCGCCGACGAGATCGCCGCAGCAGGCGATCTCGTGAAGGGAAAGCTCGGCGGCGTGCCCGTCGCTGTCGTGCGTGGCCTCGACGTCGGCGACGACGGATCCCGCGGGGCGGATCTGATCCGGCGCGGACCGGAAGACTTGTTCTGGCTCGGCACCGCCGAATCGCTGGCTCAGGGCCGATCCGAGGCCCTTCTGCTGCGGCGCTCGATCCGGCAGTTCTCCGACGAGCCTGTCGACGCCGACGCCGTTCGCGCATCGATCTCAGAAGCGCTCACCGCTCCTGCGCCGCACCACACTCGCCCGGTCAGGTTCGTCTGGATCCGGACCCGCGCGATCCGGGACGAACTGTTGTCCCGCATGCGGGATCAGTGGCGGGCCGACCTCACCTCCGACGGCATGGACGCGGCGACCGTCGAAGCCCGGGTGGCGCGGGGGAACATTCTGTTCGACGCCCCCGAGGTCGTCATCCCCTTCTGTGTTCCCGACGGCGCCCACAGCTATCCCGACGCGCGCAGGCAAACGGCCGAATCCACGATGTTCACCGTGGCCGTCGGCGCGGCTGTGCAGGGATTGCTCGTCTCCTTGGCCGTCAAGGGGATCGGCAGTTGCTGGATCGGCTCGACAATTTTCGCCGCCGACGTCGTGCGCAGCGTCCTGGAATTGCCCGCCGACTGGCAGCCTCTCGGTGCCGTCGCGATCGGCCATCCCCTGGAGCCGCTCGCGCCGCGAGATGTCCCCGACCCCGCCGACGCCCTTCTCGAACGGTGATCGCCGCGACATGAGCGCCGAATCTCTGCACCGGTCTGCGACCGAGGTACTCGAGTCCTGGAAAACAGGGAGCGAGAACGACGAATCGCTACGCCACACCATGCTTGCGTTCCTCGGTTCCGCACCCCTCGGCTGTCTCCGCGAGTACGCCCCGGGTCACATCACGGCGTCGTCGCTGGTGCTGGACGAAGGCGGATGCCACGTCCTCCTCACATTGCATCCCCGTGTCGGCCGGTGGATCCAGTTGGGCGGGCACTGCGAGGCCACCGACGAGACCGTCGTCGACGCGGCCCTGCGCGAGGCCTGCGAAGAGTCGGGTATTCCGGATCTACGGATCGACCCCGAATTGCTTTCGGCGCACACACATCCCATCACCTGTTCACTGGGACAGCCGACCCGGCATCTCGATCTGCGCTTCCTCGTACGGGCCCGGCCCGACGCACACATCGTGCGCAGTTCCGAATCCACAGACCTGCGCTGGTGGCCGGTGGACGCACTGCCGCCCGCCGCGGAGAAGTCGACGATCGACCACCTGGTCCATCTCGCCGGGCTGCGCTGAGCAGGACTACCTGCGCCAGGCGGCGCAGTAATCCTGTGTGCCTACGCCTTTCACACGTCGGTGCTGAACCGCACTCCGCCGTCGGGAAGCGTCACACCCGGCCACACCCGCGCCCCACGCAACAGCTCACACCGGGCACCGATGTCGGCTCCATCGCCGATCACCGCATCGCGGACCAGAGCCCGCGGACCGATGCGCGCACCGAAACCGATGATGGACCGTTCCACGGTCGCCCCTGCCTCGACGACCGCACCGTCGAACAGCACGGCGCCGTCGAGGCGTGCACCCGCCCCGACCTCGGCCCCTCGGCCGACCACGGTGCCGCCGATCAGCAAGGCACCCGGGGCGACACCCGCTCCTGGGTGAACCAGGGATTCGCCGCGGGGCCCGTCGAGTGCCGGCGAGGGGGCAATGCCCCGGACGAGGTCCGCCGAGCCGCGGACGAAGTCCTCCGGAGTGCCCATGTCACGCCAGTACGACGAGTCCACGTGCCCGTAAACTCGGGCGCCGTCCGCCAGCAGAGCCGGGAAGACCTCGCGCTCCACCGACACCGGCCGTCCCGACGGGATCTGTTCGATGATGTCGCGCTTGAACACGTAGCAGCCAGCGTTGATCTGGTCTGTCGGCGGGTCCTGAGTCTTCTCGAGGAACGCCGTGACGCGTCCGTCTGCGTCGGTGGGAACGCAACCGAACGCCCGCGGATCGCCCACCCGCACGAGGTGCAGTGTGACGTCGGCTTCGGTGGTTCGGTGTGTCTCGAGGATCCCGCCGAGATCGGTGCCACCGAGCACGTCACCGTTGAACACCATGGTGTTCTCACCGCGCAGTTTCGGGAGCACGTTGCGGATGCCGCCACCGGTTCCGAGCGGCTCGGTCTCCGTGACGTAGTCGATCTCGAGACCCAGCTTCGACCCGTCACCGAAGTATTCTTCGAACACCTCCGCTTTGAAGGACGTGCCCAGGACGACGTGGTTGATTCCCGCCGCCGCGATACGCGCGAGCAGGTGGGTGAGGAACGGCAGACCTGCCGTCGGCAGCATCGGCTTGGGCGCCGACAAGGTCAGCGGGCGAAGCCGAGTGCCCTTGCCCCCCACCAGCACCACTGCATCGGTCTTCTGTTCACCTGTCATCGGACGTCGCCCCCTCGTTGGTCATTCTTGTGTCGTTCGCGCACTGCCGCGGCCACCGCCAACCTCGACCGCACCGCCAATCCTCCCCGGAGGGCCCACCGCAACGGCGCCTGCCACCAATGCGGGTGCCGGTCTGCCTGGAAGCGATAGGCACTTTGGTGATGGGCGGGCAACATCAACTCTGGATGCTTCCCGGCTGCATGCCCCTTGGCGTGCGTGACCTCGGCGGACGGGACGTAGACGTTGAGCCACCCCGCCTTGCCCAGCCGGTCACCGAGATCGACATCCTCCATGTACATGAAGTAGCGGGAGTCGAAACCGTTGATCGAATCGAATGCCGCCCGGCGCATCAGCAGGCATGAACCGGACAACCAGCCGACCGCGCGCTCGCTGAGTGACTCGTTCTCCTGGCGGTAACCGGCGGTCCAGGGATTGGACGGCCACACCGTGCCCAATACCGCGTGCCCTGCCCCCGACACCAGGTCGGGCACCTGGCGCGCCGAGGGATACACGCTTCCGTCGGGTTCGAGCACGAGGGGACCGAGGGCTCCCGCCCGTGGCCACCGCTCCGCAGCCGCGAGAAGAACGTCGATCGATCCGGGCGCCCACCGAACATCCGGATTGGCCACGACGACGAACTCGATCTCTTCGTCGATCTCCGCCACAGCCCGGTTGACGGCACCGCCGTAACCGATGTTCCCGCCGGTGCGTAACAGACGCACATGGTCGTACGCCTTGTCCGCAGCCTCGGGAGCGCCGTCCGTCGAACCGTTGTCGGCCATCACGACCTGCGGCTCTTCTTTCGTCGCCTCGGCGAGAGTGTCCAGGAAATGCTCCAGATGCTCGCCTGGCGAATAGGTCACCGTCACCACGGCCAGCTTCGAACTCACGCGGGCAAGCGTAGCCGTTCCGGCGCGCTCCGCCTCACACGACCGTTGTCAGCGCTGCGCGCAAGGCGTCACGCCACGGCCGCATAGGTGTGAGCCCTGCGCCTACCCAGGCGTTCTGTGACAGAACAGAGAACGCCGGGCGCGGGGCGGGGCGCACGAACTGCGTACTCGAGCATGGGCGAACCCGCTCCGGGTCGGCCCCTGCCTCCTCGAAAACCGCCCGGGCGAGGTCGTACCAGCTGGCCTTCCCTGCGTTGGTGGCATGCAGCACCGGGACCGTGACATCGGTGCGGAGTACCAGTTCCAGGAGGGCAGCCGCGAGGTCCCCGGCGAAGGTGGGCGAACCCACCTGATCGTTCACCACGTCGATCGTGTCGCGCTCACGTTCGAGGCGGAGCATGGTGGCCACGAAATCGGCACCCGCACCGCTGTAGACCCATGCGGTCCGCACGACGTGGGCGGTGGGAAGCGCTGCGTGTACAGCGCGCTCACCCGCCAGTTTGGTGCGCCCATACGCTGTCGCCGGCCCGGTCGGAGAATCCACCTCGTACGGCGTGTCCGCCTGGCCGGCGAACACGTAGTCGGTGGAGATGTGCACCAGCCGCGCACCCGCACGGGCACACGCCGCCGCGAGATTCGCCGGGCCTCGCTCGTTGACGGCGAGTGCCGTCGCCTCGTCGGATTCGGCGGCGTCCACTGCGGTGTACGCAGCACAGTTGATCACGACCGATCCGCTCTCCACCTGCGCGTCCACGGCGCCGCGGTCGGTGATGTCGAGTTCGTCCGATCCCACGCCGCGCACCGCGATTCCTGCCGCCTCCGCGCATCGGACAAGGTGTCTGCCCAGTTGTCCCCGGGCACCGGTCACCAGCATTTCCGTCACGCGGTCAGTCTGGCACGCCGATCGCCGCGTCCCGACTCCGAACGCGCCGACCAGTAGCCTGGTTTGCGTGTCACACGAGCAACCCGTTCCGGGCGACCCCCCGAGGACGCGCCGGCATCCCGTCCACATCGCGGCGGCCGTGCTGTCGGTGCTCGCACTCGTCGTCACGGGCTTCGCGTGGCGGAGCATCGATTCGTTGCGGAACAATCTGGCGACGGCGGGCGGTCTCGGACTCGGCGGAAGCGCCGACGGCGCCGTCGACATCCTCATGGTGGGTACGGACAGCCGCACAGATGCGCACGGCAACCCGTTGTCCCAGGAGGAACTAGATTCACTGCGGGCCGGCGAGGAGGTGGCGTCCAATACCGACACCATCGTCCTGATCCGCGTCCCGAACGACGGCAGTTCCGCCACCGCCATTTCCATCCCCCGCGACTCCTACGTCAACGTTCCGGGAATCGGCAAATCCAAGATCAATGCGGCATACGGCGCCACCAAGGAAACGGAGCGGTTGAAGCTCGTCGAGGGCGGCGCGACCGATGAGGAGGCCGAGGAGCAGTCGACGGAGTCCGGCCGGGAGGCACTCATCAAATCGGTCGCGGATTTGACCGGCATCACCGTCGACCACTACGCCGAGGTCGGGTTGCTCGGATTCGTCCTCCTGACCAACGCGGTGGGCGGCGTCGACGTGTGCCTCAACGAGCCGGTGGACGAGGACATGTCCGGGGCACATTTCCCCGCTGGTGAGCAGTCACTGAAGGGCGCCGACGCGTTGAGCTTCGTCCGGCAACGCCACGACCTTCCCCGTGGAGACCTCGACCGCATCGTGCGCCAGCAGGTGTTCATGGCGTCGCTCGTCGGCAAGGTTCTGTCCGCGAAAACTCTCAGCGATCCGGGCAAGCTGAACGAACTGAGCGCTGCGGTCCAGCGTTCCGTCGTCCTCGACGACGACTGGGACATCATCGAATTCGCCACCCAACTCCAGGATCTTGCCGGTGGCAAGGTGCAATTCGACACCATTCCGGTGGCCGATCTCAACGGCATGACCGACTACGGCGAGTCCATCGTCGAGGTCGATCCGAAGGCCGTGAAGAAGTATGTGGCAGGTCTCGTCGGTGAAGAACCGAGCGACTCGGACGACACGTCCACCACCACACCGAACATCGACGCGTCCACTGTCACCGTGGATGTCGCGAACGCCAGCGACATCGGGGGCCTCGCCACCGGTGTCTCCGATGCGCTCACCGCGCTGGGCTACGTACAGGGTGAGGTGGGTAACTACACCGGCACCTCGGTGAGTTCCACCACGGTCTTCGCCCACTCCGCGGACGACGACAGCGCCAAGGCGGTTGCATCGGCACTCGGGGGGCTGCCCACCGACACCGATTCGTCTCTGCCCGAAGGCTCGGTTCGCGTGGTGCTGTCCGACGATTACAACGGCCCGACCTCCGCGGAGACCACCGCCACGAGCGGAACGACCGAGACCGCCGGCACGTCCTCCGCGGCAGGCACCTCGCCCACTCCGGCACCGTCCGGCCCGCCCATCGACGCCGGCTCCTCCGGCCCGCGCTGCGTGAACTAGAGAACGAGAAACGAACTGTGTCCATGAACCATGCCTCCCGCACGCTGACCGACGCCCTTCTCGACCCCATCCTGGCGAGCGACCCGGCGGGCCCACGAGTGACGTTCTACGACGACGCCACCGGCGAACGGGTCGAACTCTCCGCGCTCACCCTGACCAACTGGGCGGCGAAGACCGCCAATCTGCTGCGGGACGAGTTCGCCCTCGAACCGGGAGCACGGGTGTGCGTGCTGCTGCCCGCGCACTGGCAGACCGCCGCAGTTCTCCTCGGTGCCTGGTGGGCCGGGGCCGAGGTCGTCCTCGAGCCCGACGAGCGGGCGGAAGTCGCACTTGTCTCGGTGGACCGTCTCGACGACGTCGACGACGTACCTGAGGTCGCGGTGCTTTCTCTCGACGCATTCGGACGCCCCGTCCCCGATCTCCCGGTCGGCATTACCGACTACGCCACCTCCGTCCGCGTCCACGGCGACCAGTTCCGGCCGACCGTTGCCGGACCGGCGCTCGCCGGGGCCGGCGTGGACGACGTTCTCGAGGCCGCACGAGCGTCGGCCGAAGCGCAGGGAATCACGTCGACGGATCGGGTGTCGTCCGATGCCGATTGGAATTCGCCCGATGCACTGATCGCCGGGCTGATCGCCGTCTTCACGGCCGGCGCGTCGCTGGTGCAGGTGGCCAACGCCGACCCGTCGGCTCACGCGCGGCGGATCGATACCGAGAAAATCACGCGTCAGCTGACGCGGTAGCCACCGTCCGCCAGTCCCGCGGCGATCTCGAATCTGTTGCGCCTCCCGGGGTGGCGTAACTCCTCGAACAGGTACCGCAGCGCGAAGGTCCACCCGTAGCTCGCCCACTGGTCGGCATGCACCGACTCGTGTCGCAGTAGCGGTCGCGCCGGCATCCGGCCCGTGAGGAACGCGCCACCGATGGTGGTGCCCCCACGCGCGAAGCCGCCCCTCATGTCGCTGCACACGAAGATGCCGAACTCTTCGTCGAAGGCAATCCGTCCACCCCACGCCCGCCCATACACCAACGCCAAGCGGGTGATCGCCGCCGACTGTGCATTCCCCCGTGACGCACGGATGACCGCGATCCCACGACTGCGTCTCATCCGTGGAGGATAGGTGCTTGCGGCGAGCTTCATCCACAACATCACGCCCATCCACAGACCAACCGGAAGTCCCAGTTCGCGCGCAGGAGTGACCCATCGTCGAACCCGACACGTATATCCGGTGCGCCGCGGTGTCCGAGTGGCGCCGGGACGGGGTCCTGAGTCACCGCACAGCAGCCTGGCTGTACGGGTGGTTACCCGAGCCAGTGGTATTCGAGGCGACGATCCCCAGGGCGCTCCGGGTGACGCCCCCGGACTGGTTACGGCTGTACCGCCGCGACCTCCCGGCACCGTCGGTATCGATGGTGTCGCTGCTCCCTGTGGTCTCGTCTGCTCAAGCGCTCTTCGACTGCGCCGTCGTCATGCCAGAGCGCGACGTCGCGTCGCTTGTCGACGCCGAACTCAACCGAAGCGTCGATCCCGACGAATTCCGGGACCTCTGCGTCACCCACCGCGGTCGGCACGGCGCACCCGCAGCACGGCTACTTCTACGCCATGCGGCCCTCCGCGCCGCGTCGGAACCCGAGCGGGTACTCGGTAGAGAGCTCAGCCTCCGCGGTTGTCCTCTCGAGGCCAACCACCCGATCGGTCCGTACTCGGGTGATTTCGTCGATGAGCAGGCGCGGATCGTCGTCGAGGTCGACGGCCGCGAATTCCTCAGCGAGCCGAAGGTGTTCCGGAACGACCGACGGCGTCAAAATTGGATTGTCCGGGAGGGGTGGATGGTGCTCCGCTTCGCGGCCTACGACGTCCTGGCGCATCCCGATGTGATCGCCGACGAGATCGTCACTGCGGTGCGTCGGCGCAGTCGGCGCTGACAGTGCACTCAGCCGCCACTCCTTGCCCATCGAAGGCCGCTTCGGCCACCCAGAACCACATAGTGGCGGCTCAGTACGAACTCAGCCGAGGAGCTTCTCGCGCAGGGCTTTGTCCTTGTCGAGCACCATCGATTCGAGCCCGTCCTGGAACGCGGCCATCTGCCGTTGCAGGGTGGGGTCGGCGGCACCGAGGATGCGGACGGCGAGCAGACCCGCATTACGGGCCCCCCCGATGGAGACCGTCGCAACGGGAACGCCCGCAGGCATCTGCACGATCGAGAGCAGGGAATCCATGCCGTCGAGGTACTTCAACGGAACCGGCACACCGATGACGGGCAGTGGGGTTGCCGAGGCGACCATGCCGGGCAGATGGGCCGCGCCGCCGGCACCGGCGATGATCACCTTGATGCCGCGACCGGCAGCGGACTTCGCGTAATCGAGCATCCGCTGCGGTGTGCGGTGGGCGGAGACCACACCGACCTCGAACCGGACACCGAACTCCGCGAGGGCCTCGGCGGCGGCTTCCATGGTGGGCCAGTCGGAGTCGCTGCCCATGATGAGCCCGACCTGCGCGCCCTGCTGTGCTGCCGATTCACTCACCGTGTACATCCCATCCGTCGGTCCATTCCGCGTGTGAAAGCCAATGCGCCGCCCGCTCGGCCCGCTCGCGCACCGCGGCCACGTACTCGGGGTCGTCGACGGACCCGGGGCCGCCCACGATGTTGACGTGGCCGATCTTGCGGTCCTTGCGTTCGCCCTTGCCGTAGAGGTGCACCTTGGCGTCGGGCATCCGCGCAAACAGGTGGTGGACCCGTTCGTCCATGCTCATCTCCGGAGCGGTGGACGCCCCGAGGACGTTCGCCATGACGGTGAGCGGCGCGATCGGCGCGGTATCACCGAGGGGATAGTCGAGGACGGCACGCAGATGCTGCTCGAACTGCGAAGTGCGGGCGCCGTCCATGGTCCAGTGGCCCGAGTTGTGCGGGCGCATCGCCAGTTCGTTGACCATGAGGGTGCCGTCGGAGGTTTCGAAGAGCTCTACCGCCATGGCGCCCACCACACCGAGTTCGGAGGCGAGCCGCAACGCCAGTCCCTCTGCCGCTGCAGCGAGTGACTGGGGCAGCTGCGGAGCCGGAGCCAGGACGACGGCGCACTGGCCGTGCCGCTGAACGGTTTCCACGACCGGCCACGTGGCCCCCTGGCCGAACGGTGACCGTGCCACCATCGCCGACAGCTCGCGGCGCATGTCGACCTTCTCCTCCACGAGGAGGGCGACACCGTTGTCGAGTTGCTGTGTGACGATGCGCTCGGCTTCGTCCGAATCGTCAGTGATCCAGACACCCCGGCCGTCGTATCCGCCGCGGACGGCCTTGATCACAAGCGGCCATCCGTGCTGCGCGCCGAACTTCACGACGTCCTCGGCCCACGTCACTTCGGCGAAGGCCGGGACGGGCGCACCGAGCTCGCCGAGCTTGCGCCGCATCGCCAGCTTGTCCTGCGCATACACCAGAGCCTGCGGCGGCGGCTGCACATTGACACCCTCGGCGACGAGGACGTCGAGGTGCTCGGTCGGGACGTGCTCGTGGTCGAAGGTCAGCGCATGCGAACCGACTGCCGCCTCACGCAGCGCGTTGAGGTCGGTGTGGCTGCCGAGAACGACGTCGGGGCTCACCTGCGCGGCAGGTTCGTCGAGCGCACCCGAGAGCACGCGCAGCGTCTGGCCGAGCGCAATCGCGGCCTGGTGCGTCATCCGCGCGAGTTGGCCACCGCCGATCATCGTCACGACGGGTTGCCCGGCGTGCAGATCGCGGGGTGTCGTGGGACGCGGTGAGGAGTCAGAGTTGCCGGTCACGGGTCATAAGTTTGTCACGTCCGGTGCCGGGTCCCCGCGCCGAGGTGGCAGCACGTCAGTTTCTGTGATTCTCCTGATGATTTCACCGCCAGTTAGTGGTATTGCGTCCTGCTTTCGTAAACTTCTCCGTTGTGTCATTCGTCGATGGTGTCCTCGCACGCGTACCCCAGCCTTTCCGGGCTCTCGCGTTGCGGCATCACGAGCTGATCAAGTTCGCCATCGTCGGCGGCACCACCATGGTGTTCGACCTGGCCATCTTCTACTCGCTCAGCCTCACGATCCTGGAAGAGAAGCCGGTCGTCGCGAAGGTTCTTTCCGGCGTCCTGGCGACAGTGCTGAGCTACATCCTCAACCGCGAATGGTCCTTCAAGAATCGCGGTGGACGCGAGCGCCACCACGAGGCGTTGCTGTTCTTCACCATCAGCGGCATCGGAGTTCTCATCGCCGCTGCACCCTTGTGGACCGCCAACAACGTCTTCGATATCCGTGCCAACCAGGAAAATCTCACCACTCTGGTGATCGTCGACTTCGTGCTCAACTACATCATCGGGAATCTTCTGCAGATGGTCTTCCGGTTCTGGGCGCTGCGCCGGTTCGCCTTCCCGGAACAGACCGTCCGCATCGATCCAGATCTGGTCGACGAGGCCGCCGAGGAAGAAATCGGCCACGCTTGAGCCGAGGGCGCGCTCCTACCGTGGCTCCCTGATCCCGGCCACCCGGGTCGGCACGTGCTCCCGCGCGACCGGGACGAAGATCGCGAACAACGCCGGCCGGCGCCGCTGCAACTCGAGCCGGCCCCCGTCGGCCTCTATCAGCGCCCTGGCCAGCGCGAGCCCGACTCCGGTGGATCCGGCCCCGGAGAACCCGCGGTCGAAGATATGCGGCGCGAGGTCGTTGCTCACCCCGTCGCCTTCGTCGGAGACCTCCACGCACACCGTCGCTTCGCGGATGGAAGCATCCGGACCCGCCGCCCTGAGCGTCTGCCCGTGAATCAGCCGCACCGCGACAGTGCAGGTACCGGCGCCGTGCATGAGGGCATTGTCGACGAGCACCGCGACGGCCTCACGCAGCCGTGAGCCCGTGGTCGACGCCATCACCGTGGCATCACCGCGCAGCACCAGGTCGCGGGAGGCATCCTCGAAAGGCCGTTTCCAGTCGGCGATGACGACGCCGAGTTCCCGGATCACGGAAACGTGGTTTTCGGTACCGCTGTTGCGCGAGGAGCGCACCAGTTCGTCGATCGCGACGGTGAGGCGGTCCACCTGCGCCATCGCCTCGTCCGCTTCGACCACGACGGCGGGGTCGGAGTGCTCCGACAGTTCGTCGAGGCGCAGGCGCACAGCGGTCAGGCGGCTGCGCAACTGGTGGGACACATCGGCGACGAGGGCGTGCTCACGCTGCAGCCTGCCGGCGATCTCGACGGTGGCGGAATCGAGGACATCGGACACCCTGTCCAGTTCGGGAATGCCGTGGCGACGACTGTCCGGGCGAAAATCGCCCTCGGCGAGACGGGCAGCGCGGCCGGCCACGTCCCGCAGCGGGTCGGCGAGCCGGTTGGCCGTGACGACCGCGACCACGGTTCCGGCTGCGACCGACACCAGGACCAGCAGCGCCACGGCGCCCACCGCCTGGCGTTGCTGAGTGCGCATCTCGTCGGACGGAACCTCGAGGCGCAGGGAACCGGACGTGCCCATCGCCAGGGACTCGACCAGCGGTGAGGGGACGACGGGTTCCCCGATATCGACGCGGGCGGCGCCGTCGTCGGGGGTCGGATATACCACCACCAACCGGCCGTCCGACGGGGTCAGAAGACGCAGCGAATCGATGTCGAGGACCCCCTCCACCACACCGTCCGCACCTTCTTGAGCGATGATTTCCGTCGCCATCCGGTCGAGGCGGATTTGGAGGTCACTGCGGGTGAAGTCCTCCACCCACAACCAGGCGGTGTAGATCAGCGGGACACCGAGCAGTAACGCCGTGAGGATGACGACAGCGAGGATCGACTGGAGAATTCTGCGGCGCACGAACCGGCCTAGTCGGTGTTGATCCGGAAACCGACGCCGCGGACCGTCGCGATCCGACGTTCGGCGGCGGGCCCCTCGTCACCGATCTTTCGGCGCAGCCACGACATGTGCATGTCCAGCGTCTTGGACCCTCGCAGTTCGACGTCGCCCCACACCTCCGCGAGGATGGTGTCGCGCGAGACCACCTGTCCCGCATGCTCGAGCAGGACCCGAAGCAGCTCGTACTCCTTGTTGGCCAGCGCGATTTCGGCGCCGTTCACCATTACTCGCCGGGCGGCAGGTTCGAGACGGATGCCCCCGACCTCGACGACGGAATCCTCGCCGCCGCCGCGGCGACGCAGGAGGGCACGGACCCGCGCCATCAGCTCCGCCAGCCGAAACGGTTTGCCGACATAGTCATCGGCGCCGGCGTCGAGACCGACGACGAAATCCACTTCGTCGGTGCGGGCGGTGAGCATGAGCACCGCCAGGTCCGAACTGTGGGCGCGGACTTGCCGGCAGACCTCGAGACCGTCCATTCCCGGTAATCCGAGGTCGAGGATCAACAGGTCGTACGCACCATCGAGCGCCTGTTCCAACGCCGCCGGCCCCGTGTGCTCGATGGTGACGTCGTATCCCTCCCGACCCAGTGCCCGCGACAGCGGGGCGGCAATGGCTTCGTCATCTTCGGCAAGCAATACGGCAGTCACCTACACAGGGTACGGAGATGCGCGAACAGCTGTGACCGGTTACCAGCCTTTGCCGGGATCGACGTCCCCGCGAGGGTCTTCGCGCTCGCGACCACGGTGCAGATCCATCGCGTCGAACACCTGGTGGTACAGGAGCGAGTGGACACGCTGTACGTCGGGAATGTCGTCGAACTCGAGGGGGTCGTCGGAGGACGAGACGATGACCAGTGTGCCGGTACGCAGCATCCGGTCGAGCAGGCCGTGCCGGAACTGGACGTTGCTGATTCGTCCCATCGGAATGTCGATGCCTGTGTGGGTCAGCACGCCGTGCCGGATGAGTACCCGACGGTCGGTGGCGATGAAGTGTGTGGACTTCCAGCTGAGGAACGGTGCCAGGCATCGCCAGGTCACGACCGCAAGCCAGAGCGCGACCACCACGATCATTGCGACGTTCAGCGACGACCCGTCGAGTTTGTTCCCGGCGAAGCCGAGCGCGAATCCGGCAACAGCCGTTGCCGCTACCAGGGTGACGGCAGGCAGCAGCAACATCTTCCAGTGCGGATGACGATGGAGTAAGAGTTCCTCGTCGTCGGCGAGGGCATCCTCGGGGTATCCCATACGGAAGAGTCTGCCCTCACCGCATACGGCTCAGCACGATCGGGGTGATGACGATGACGATGCCGTACAGCACCATCCATACTCCGACGACGATGACGAATACCTCGAGCGAGAGTTCGGGTTGCAGCAGCACGATCGCTCCGGCCACGACACTGATGACGCCGAGCACGATGCTCAGGCCACGGTCCGCCGCAGTTCCCGACGCGCCCTCGACAATCTCGAGTACGCCACGGAACACCCACCACGCACCGACGACGAGGGCGATGATCACCACCGTCTGGAGGGGGCTCCGCAGCACGAGGAACGCCAGAAGTATTGCGAGCGCACCGGATACGCCGACGATCGTTCGAGCGGCCCCGCCGGCGTCGACGTCGGCAAACGCCCGGATGATCTGAACCAGACCGAAACCGAAGAACTGGATGGCGATGAGGACGGCGACCACGGTGAGCGTGACGTCCGGCCATACCAGCACCGCGACCCCGAGACCCAGTGTCAGCAGTCCGAGTACCACGGTGAGACCGGTCATTGTGCGCCGAACGGTGAGGTCGGCCGATTCGGGAGTCGAGGTACTCATGTACCACAGTGTGGCATCACTCCTTGCGCACCGGACGCAAATGTGTAATGTCGCCGGCGGAGACCGCTACCGTGTCGGCTCGGCCCTCCGGCGCGATCACCACCCGCCCTTCGGTGTCGATGTCCGTCGCGATCCCGAGAAGTTCGGTGCCGCCGGGCAATTCGGCGCGCACCCGCTGACCGAGTGTGCCGCATCGGGCACGGTAGGCGTCCGCGAGATCGGTGACGTCCCAGTTCGTGTCGTGCCATTGCTGCCACCGATCCGCGATGGCGCGCAGCACCGCCCGCACGAGCGTGTTCCGGTCGGTGACCTCCGCGCCTTCGAGCAACAACGACGTCGCGTGTGGAACAGGCAGCTCGTCCCGGGCCAGGGTGACGTTGATCCCGATTCCGACGACGACCGCCGGATCAGGCGTCGTGGTGGCCACTTCGGCAAGAATTCCGGCCACCTTGCGGCCGTCGATCAGCACGTCGTTCGGCCACTTCAACTCGGCGGGCACCTTCGCGACGGCGCGGACCGCGTCGACCACCGCAACTCCGGTCAGCAACGGCAGCCAGCCCATGTCGCCGACGCTCATCCCGGGCATCGTCAGCAGCGCGGAGACTGCGATCTGCGCCTGGGGAGGGCTGACCCAGGCGCGCGAGTGGCGCCCACGCCCGCTCCCCTGAAATTCGGCCAGCAGGACGTGCCGGTCACAGTCCTCGTGGGCAGCCCGCGCAAGGAGGTCCGCGTTGGTGGAACCGGTCTCCTGCACGACGTCCAGCCGCGACCAGAACGCGCGCGGATCGCCGCCGGCGGATCCTTCGCCGTCGCCGCGGACGAGGGCTTTACGCAGTGCGTCGGCGTCGAGCGGGGGTCGGTTCAGATCAGTCCACATTTCTCCAGCCTATGGTGGGCCCGAAAATGTACTGGTCAGTAGCCGGGTTCGGACGCCCACCTCCCTTGGCCACGGCCCCGCCACTCTCTTTAAGCTGACCTGTCATGACCACTGTTCAGGAGCCGAGCGCGCCGGAGTCGGCGAGCACGCCCGATATTCACACGACCGCGGGAAAGCTCGCCGACCTGCGTAATCGTCAGGCCGAGGCGCAGCACCCCAGCGGTGAAGCAGCGGTCGAGAAGGTCCACGCGAAGGGCAAGCTCACCGCCCGCGAACGCATCACCGCATTGTTGGACGACGGCAGCTTCGTCGAACTCGACGCCCTCGCCCGCCACCGCAGCGTGAACTTCGGCCTCGCCGACAACCGCCCCGTCGGCGACGGCGTCGTCACCGGCTACGGCACCATCGACGGCCGCGACGTGTGCGTCTTCTCCCAGGACGCCACCGTCTTCGGCGGCTCCCTCGGCGAAATCTACGGCGAAAAAATCGTCAAGGTCATGGACCTCGCCCTCAAGACCGGCCGCCCCCTGATCGGCATCAACGAAGGCGCCGGCGCCCGCATCCAGGAAGGCGTCGTCTCCCTCGGGTTGTACGGCGAAATCTTCCACCGCAACGTCCAGGCCTCCGGCGTGATCCCCCAGATCTCGCTGATCATGGGCCCCGCCGCCGGCGGCCACGTCTACTCCCCCGCCCTCACCGACTTCGTCGTGATGGTCGATAAAACCTCCCAGATGTTCGTCACCGGCCCCGACGTGATCAAAACCGTCACCGGCGAAGACGTCACCATGGAAGATTTGGGCGGCGCGCACACCCACATGGTCAAATCCGGCGTCGCCCACTACGTCGCCTCCGGCGAACAAGACGCATTGGACTACGTCAAGGACCTGCTGTCCTATCTGCCCAGCAACAACCAGGCCGCCGCCCCCCGCACCCAGCCCACCGACCCGATCCCCGGCGCCATCGAAGACTTCCTCACCGACGAGGACCTCGAACTCGACACCCTGATCCCGGACTCGGCGAACCAACCGTACGACATGCACGAGGTGATCCGCCGGATCCTCGACGACGACGAATTCCTCGAGGTCCAGGCCGAACGCGCCGGCAACATCGTCGTCGGCTTCGGCCGCGTCGACGGCCGCAGTGTCGGGATCGTCGCGAACCAGCCCACCGTCTTCGCCGGCTGCCTCGACATCGACGCCTCCGAAAAAGCCGCCCGCTTCGTGCGCACCTGCGACGCGTTCAACGTCCCGATCATCACCCTCGTCGACGTCCCGGGCTTTCTGCCCGGCACCGACCAGGAATTCAACGGCATCATCCGCCGCGGCGCGAAACTGCTCTACGCCTACGGTGAGGCCACCGTCGGGAAGATCACCGTGATCACCCGCAAGGCCTACGGCGGCGCCTACGACGTGATGGGCTCCAAACACATGGGCGCCGACGTCAACCTCGCCTGGCCCACCGCCCAGATCGCCGTCATGGGCGCCTCCGGCGCCGTCGGCTTCGTCTACCGCAAACGCCTCCTCGAGGCCGCGAAGAACGGCGACGACGTCGACGCACTGCGCCTGCAACTGCAACGCGAATACGAAGACACCCTCGTCAACCCCTACGTCGCCGCCGAACGCGGCTACGTCGACGCCGTCATCCCGCCCTCCCACACCCGCGGACAGATCGTGGCCGCCCTGCGCCTCCTCGAACGCAAAATGGTCACCCTCCCGCCCAAGAAGCATGGGAACATCCCCCTATGACCGCTTTCACTGAAGAGCGCACGGAGAACGGTTCGGACACGGCGGCCGAGAGGACGTCGGTCAACGGTTCCGCCGCCGAGGCCGCCCTCGCGGACGCGGACACCGCGCTGTTGCCGGGTGCGGAACCGGGAGCCACCGCCACCGAACCCTTCGTGACGGTAATCAAGGGCTCGCCCACCGACGAGGAGATCGCGGCCCTGGTCATCGTGTTGACGGCCGCCGCGAACAGCGGCAGCGGAGACCCCGATTCGCATCTGCCACCGGAGTCCTGGGGTGCTCCCACGCGTATGCACCGCAGTGTGGCGCCCTTCTCGCCGTACGCGTTCCCGAACGTGTCGGCATCCCCGCGTTGACGGTGACGCTGCCGGTCGTCGTGAGGCGCCAACTGTGACAGCGTTCGTACTTGCCTCGGCCTCCCCGGCGCGGCTCGCTGTGCTGCGCAGCGCCGGGGTCGAGCCGATCGTCCGGGTGTCCGGCGTCGACGAGGACGCGCTCATCGCGGCACTCGGTGCCGAGGCGTCCCCGGAGCACGTCGTCACCGAACTGGCCCGCGCCAAGGCGAAGGATGTGCTGCCCGGCCTGACGAGCGAGGGCCTCTCCGACTTCGTGGTGGTCGGATGCGACTCCATGTTGCTGCTCGACGGCGAGTTGCAGGGCAAACCCGGGTCGGTAGAAGTTGCGCGCTCTCGCTGGGCGTCCATGGCCGGCCGTAGCGCGACCCTGCTTACCGGCCACAGTGTTCTGCGGGTGGTGAACGGCTCGGTGATCGGCGACGCCCACGAGTCGAGCGCCACGGTGGTTCACTTCGCGAGCCCTGAGGACTCCGACCTCGAGGCGTACCTCGCCACGGGAGAGCCCCTGCAGGTTGCGGGCGCGTTCACACTCGACAGTCTCGGTGGGTGGTTCGTCGAGCGCATCGACGGCGATCCGTCGAGCGTGATCGGGATCGGTCTACCCCTCGTGCGCACTCTCCTCGGCCGGGTGGGCGTCGGTATCGCCGAATTGTGGGCGACGTCGGGCCGTACCGCCTGACTCTGCTTCGCCCTGCCGGTTCCGCCGCGGAAGGGTGAGCGACGCCACGCCGATTGCCGCGGCCACCGCCGAGATGATCCAGAGGATGCGCCGCTCCGCCTGCAGGAAGGCCTCACCCGCCGCCGCACGCGTGGATTCTCGGGCGGCGACCAGGGCGGAATCTGCGATCTGCTGCCCCGAAGCACCCCAGGCCGTAGCGCTTCCCGGCCCGAGCGACCGGCAGTCGTCAGGCACCTTCATCGGCGAGGTGGATCCGAGCTGGTCCGTGGCACACCGCACGAAGGTCTCCTCGGCCCGCGGAACGAGGGGCGCCGGCACACCGACTCGTACCAATTCCGCGGTGAGGGAAGATCGCTCCGCCTGGACAGCCTCCGACGACTGCGTAGCCACCAGGTTGAAGAACACCACCCCGATCACTGCGAGGCCGAGGGAACTGCCTACCTGCTGGACCGTGGGGAGCAACCCGGACACCGAGCCCGCATTGTCGGGTCGCACAGTGGCGAGGATCGCCGTCTGCAGGGGGGCGACGAACAACCCGAGCCCGGCACCTCCCATGAACAACGGACCAGCCAAGGCCCCCCACCGTGGATCGGTTCCCTCGTGCTGTAACTGCGCGGCCAGCACGACGAGCGAGCCCGCGAACAGGAGCATGCCCAGCGGAAGTACGAGGTTGCCGATTCGCCGGTAGAC
Source organism: Rhodococcus oxybenzonivorans (assembly GCF_003130705.1). Lineage (NCBI taxonomy): Bacteria > Bacillati > Actinomycetota > Actinomycetes > Mycobacteriales > Nocardiaceae > Rhodococcus > Rhodococcus oxybenzonivorans. Next base: position 4,109,457 of record NZ_CP021354.1, read on the forward strand.
CACCGAAGACGCCAGCGCGGCGATACCCGTACCCAGCGCCCACGGCAACGTCATCACCCCAGCCCGCAACGGGGAGAATCCGAAGCCGAACTGGAGCGTCAGCGAGATGGTGAAAATCAGCGAGGTAAGTGTCCCGAAGAATACGAAGGCGATGGTGGCGCCGATCGAAAACGCACGATCGGCGAACAGTTCGACCCGCAGCACCGGGTCGCCACCCCGGCGCCCGAGACGCCACTCGTACACGACGAAGGTGATGAGCACCGGCACCGAGCAGGCCAGCATCACCACGATCGAGGTCGGCCAGTCCCGCTCGCGTCCCTCCGCCAGCGGGAAGATGAGCAGGAAGAGGCCCACCGCCGACAGGACGGCGCCGCCCACGTCGAGTCGCCGGACACCGTCAGCCTTGGCGTCGACGAGATAGAAGTACCCGAGCACCAGCGCGGCGATGCCGAGCGGGATGTTGACGAAGAAGATGAGGCGCCATCCCCACCCGAGCAGATCCCACTGGATGAGAAGGCCCCCGACGAGTGGACCTGAGATCGTCGCAAGCCCGATGGTCGCCCTGTAGATGCCGAAGACCCGCGGGTGGGCACGTTGGGGAAACAGGCCCGAGATGATGGCGAAGGTCTGGGCAGACATCGATCCGGCAGCGAGGCCCTGCACGGCCCGCGACAGGACCAATTCCATCGGCGTCTGTGCCAGCCCGCAGAGCAGGGATGCGAGAACGAACACGGCCAGAGCGGTGAGGAAGATCCGGCGCCTGCCGAGCAGATCACCCAACCGAGCGGCCGTGATCAGCGAACATGCGAACGAGAGGGTATACACGCTCACCATCAGCAGCTGGGCAGACACCGAAGCGCCCAGTTCGACGGCGATGCTCGGCAGCGCGACGTTGACGATCGTGGCGTCGAGGAGTTGCATGAACACGGCAGCGAGACTGGTGGTGAGACCCAGCCACGGGGCCCATCGACCAAGCTCTCTGCGGTCGGGGACTTCAAGCTGTGTCACAGGCATCCGCACAGGCTAGTAGCCCGATGTGTGCCGCGGGTTGTGAGGTAGCTCAAAAAACCGAGATAGTACGCCAGGAAGTTGCAGCGTAGGGGGCGTTTGATCGACACTTGACTGGGCAGAAACCGACCTGTAATCAATCTCCGTACTCCGTTACCTCTCGCGGTAAGGCACTCAGTGCCGCATCCTGTTGCGAGACGCGCGTGCACGACCGAACTCGCACACCTCGACATTCGACAACCTCAGGAGCCGCTCGATGGACTTGAACTTGATCACCCACTGGAGACCACAGCCTGGGAGGGTCGTCGAGTGGAAAGTAACGGACATGAGTGCACGAGCGGCTGCACAGGCTCCGGTCGACCCTGCCCTGCCGACCACCATGCAGGAACGACACCTGAGGCGGGCACGACTCGCCGCGCAGAACGGGGAGACGCAGTCCCCCTGGATCGGTATCGCGTTCGATTTCCCCGGCAGACTCGACAGGGCCGCCATGACGCGAACCCTCGAGCGGTACGTTCTGCGGCACGACACCCTCCACAGCTGGTTCTCGTTCGCCGACCCAGTAGCAGATCCCACGGATACCACGAATCCCATTCGGCGACACGTCGTTCCGACCGAGTCCATCAACCTCGCCCCAGCCGAGGGCGCCGTTCTGGACAGGCCTGAGCAGGTACGCGACCACGTCGCGGCGCGCTTCGCGAACGACACCAGTGCACTCGCCTGGCCGGCCTTCGTATTCGGTGCAGTAGAGCACTACGCGACTGACGCACCCGACGCCGAGGAGAGCTTTACTCTCTTCCACGCGATCGACCATGCGCACACCGACATGCAGTCGATGATCCTGATGTTCGCCGAGACGAGAATGATCTACCAGGCCGAACTCGACGGCGTGGAGCCGGAATTGCCGGACCCCGGCAGCTACGTGGACTACAGTCGGCGCGAGCGTGAGAAGGCCGCGACATTGACGATGGCGTCTCCGGAGGTGCACGGCTGGATCGGTCACCTCACCCGTAACGGAGGAAGCTTCCCGAGCTTCCCCCTCGACCTCGGAGCGTCCGACGCGCCGAAGCCGGCCATCGGCAGCCGGTTCGAGCTGGCCGACGCACGGGACTGCGAACTGTTCGGGGTCGCATGCAAGGCCAACGGTGCCAATTTCATCGGTGGTGTGTTCGCGGCACTGGCCATCACCGAACACGAGCTCGTCGGACGCGACCGTTACATGGCGCTCTCCCCGGTCACCACCCGCAACGATCCGCAGTTCTACTGGTCACAGGGGTGGTTCATCAATCTTGTTCCGGTCGGATTCGAATTGGACGGCGCCACCACGTTTTCCGGGCTCGCGCAGCGCGCGCAAGAGGCATATCGCTCTGGTAAGACACTCGGCGAAGTGTCGGTGCAACAGGTGATCGACACGGTGCTGGCCGCCTCGGGCCCGGGCACCCTGTCACAGCACACGACACTCACCCCTCCCCCGATCGTGTCGTACATCGACGGACGCAGGTTGCCCGACACCGAGAACTTCTCGTCCACCCGCGCCACCGGCATCGTGGGAGGGAAGGCAACTCAGATCGCCTCCATCTGGATCAACCGGGTCCTCGAGGGAACGTGGATGGCCATCTCCCATCCCGATACCCCGGAAGCACATCGCTCCGTCGCCGCCTATGCCGGACGCCTGTCGACCATCATGAAAACCGTAGCCCGCGAGGGTGATTACCGCTCGCCGGAGGGGGTGCGCTAGTGCACGTCACGTCCATCGACAAGTACATGCTCGAACCCGGCATCGTGACCGAATGGTCCGTGGACCCGGGTGTGGTGTCGCAGTCGGCGGTGCCGCCGTCCTACAACCAGCTATTTCACCTCGACACCGCGCGCACCCACGGTATCGGCCGGAGTGTATGGATGGCAGCGGCTTTCGATCTTCCGGGGCGGCTCGACAAAGAGGCCCTGGAACTCGCGCTCGTTCACTTCATCCGGCGTCACGACACCCTGCAGACCGGGTTCGATGTCACCTCCGACGCGTTGATGCGTGTCGATCTCGACCCCGCCCTCGCCTCGGTGGTCGCCTCCGATCCGGTGCTCACGTCGTCACCGGACGAGCTTCGTGACCACCTGCGACGCCGCTTCACCGAGGCCTGCGATCCGTTGACGTTTCCCGCGTATCTCTTTGCGACCATCGAGCGCGACGACCACTACACCGTTGTCAGTGCCTTCGACCACACCCTGGTCGACGGCTACTCGCTGGTCATTGCGCTGGGTGAACTCCGACAGATCTACCAGAAGCTGTTGTCGCACAGCGTGTCCCGCGGCATCACCGCGGCGGAGTTGACCGAGGGACTCGGCGCTCCCGGCAGCTTCCTGCGGTATTGCGAACTCGAGGCCGAGACGCCGGCCACCGAGCTGGGTGACCCCCGGGTTCGTGAATGGGCACGGTTTTACGAGCGGTGCGGCGGCACCGCGCCGAGTTTCCCGTTGGACCTGGGTGTCGAAGCCGGCAAACCCGCACCGCAGGGCGCCGACGTCCGCCCGCTTCTGGGCACCGCCGACGCCGAACGCTTCGAGGAGATCTGCTTCGACTCCGGCGGAAGTCTGTTCACCGGCACGCTTACCGCGATGGGGTTGGCTGTCCAGTCGATCAACGGCACATCCCGGATGCCGCTGCAGTTTCCGCTGCACATTCGCCAGGACCCGCAGTGGGCAAACGCACTCGGATGGCTCACGACGAGTGCCCCCCTGACCGTAGAGGTGACCCCCGACGGCGACTTCCAGTCCTCGCTGGCGCACACGCATGCGTCCTTCCGCACCGCCCTGACCTTGAAGGGCGTCACGATGGCCCAGGTCCGCGAATCGCTCGGCGACGCGTACCGGCGAACCCGGACGGACGTGTTCATGGTGTCCTACATCGACTACCGCCGACTCCCGGGCACCGACGATCACGACGAGTTGAACGCCCACCACATCAGCAACGTGACGGTGGCCGACGACGCACAATTCTGGATCTCACGAACAGGGAGGGGCCTTGCGCTGCGCTCCCGATTCCCCGAAACCCCGACGGCAAGGCGTGCGGTCACCGACTTCCTCGAACGGCTGCGCGAGATCATGCTGAACATTTGTGAGAACGGTGTCGCACCCATCGCCGAACTGACCACCCAGCTGCACCTCGAGGGCACTCCCGTCATCTGACGCCTGCCCAGCTCGGTCGGACGGATCGACAATGCGTTGCCGCATGGTCAGCGCGATGTCGACCGCCCGCATCCGTGCACGGCCTGCGACCTCGCCGCCGAACAGGTCGTCGACACTGGCGGTCCACAACTCGACCCATCGGTCGAAGTGCCGGGCGGTGAACCCGTGCTGGCCGTGCAGCGCGCGGTGGACGGCGAGGACGCCGCCGCGGTAGCTGCCGGACCCCAGAAGGACCGACTCCCAGAAGTCGCACATCACGGGGAGATGGTCGTCGAGTCCGACGGTCGCGAGTGTGTCGAACGCTGTTCGGAGGATCGGATCGGCGAACGCCCGTGCGTAGAAGTGCCGCAGCAGCAACTCCAGGTCGGCGCGGGTCGAGATGTCGGGCATGAAACCTCCGTTCACGGGGCGAATCTCCGCATGCCGAACGCGCTGCGGCGAACCCCCGGTCGGTTACTGTGAACGCCGTTCGGACGAACTCGAGCCGTCGGCCTAGAATTGGCTTTCGTCCCACCGAGTCTGCCCCGTCGTCAATCCCGCAGGAGCCCGCCCGTGCCCGTAGCGCCAGATCCCACGCCCTCCTTCGCCGAGTACGCCCACCCCGAACGGCTGGTGTCGACGGAGTGGCTCAACGCACATCTGGGAGCGCCCGGCCTCAAGGTGGTGGAGTCCGATGAAGACGTCCTTCTCTACGACGTCGGTCACATCCCCGGTGCCGTGAAGGTCGACTGGCACCTCGACCTCAACGATCCGGTCACCCGCGACTACATCGATGGCGAGAAGTTCGCGGAGCTGATGAGCCGGAAGGGCATCAGCCGCGACGACACCGTCGTGATCTACGGCGACAAGAGCAACTGGTGGGCCGCATACGCGCTCTGGGTGTTCACCCTCTTCGGGCACGAGGACGTCCGCCTCCTCGACGGTGGCCGCGACGCGTGGATCGCCGAGAACCGGGACACCGCGTTCGACGTACCCGACATCACTCCCACCGACTACCCGGTGGTGGAACGCAACGACGCCCCGATCCGGGCGTTCAAGGACGACGTGCTCGCCCACCTCGGCAAGGGCCCGCTCATCGACGTGCGTTCTCCTCAGGAATACACCGGCGAGCGCACACACATGCCTGATTACCCGGAGGAGGGTGCACTGCGCGGCGGTCACATCCCGAGTGCGCAGAGCATTCCGTGGGCCAAGGCGGCGGCGCCGGACAGTCGTTTCCGCTCCCGCACGGAATTGAACGAGATCTACAGCGGCGTGTCCGCCGCCGACGACATAGTCGCGTATTGCCGTATCGGTGAACGCTCGAGTCACACCTGGTTCGTGCTCACCCACCTGCTCGGTTACCCGGAGGTCCGCAACTACGACGGATCGTGGACCGAATGGGGCAATACCGTGCGCGTTCCCATCGTCAGGGGTGAGGAGCCGGGCGAGGTCCCCGGCTCGTCGTCATGACACTGATGCCCGATTCGCTTGCCGAGATCGTCGACGACTTCGCTGCCGTCGACGGTTCCGACAAGCTGCAGCTGCTGCTCGAGTTCAGCCGTGAACTGCAACCTTTGCCCGCCGAACTCGAGCAGGACGCCATGGAGCCCGTGCCGGAGTGCCAGTCGCCGCTGTTCCTGTCGGTGGACAGTTCCGACCCCGAGCACGTGCGACTGCATTTCAGCGCACCCCCGGAGGCGCCGACGACGCGCGGTTTCGCGTCGATCCTTCAGCAGGGTCTCGACGGCCACAGCACGGCCACGATCCTCGGTGTACCCGACGACTTCTACTCCGCCCTCGGGCTGGCGGACGCCGTCAGCCCGCTCCGGTTGCGCGGCATGTCCGCGATGCTCGCACGCATCAAGCGGCATCTGCGCGGCTAGGCCGACTTAGCCGACAGCCTATGGAATTCACAGAACTCGCCGATTACCCCATACCCGTGGGAGCTCTCACCGAGTGGTTGCCGTGTGCGCGCTCGGCGTGGATCGACGATCCACGCCCGGCGTCGTACATCCACGAGGCGCACCTGCGCCGCTGCGCCGCTGCCGACGGGCGTGAGTCCTGGCTCGGGACCGCTTTCGAGATCGAGGGCCGCCTCGATGTCGCCGCTTTTCAGTCTGCACTCGAGAAGTGGACCGACCGGCACGAGGTGCTGCGCTCACACACCTCCTTCGATCCCGCCCACGACACCATCCGACGGCGCACAGTACCGGCCGGCGGATTACACATCGGCGTCATCAGCCACGGTTACGACGCTGCGGGCGGTGACAACTTCGCCCACCTCCAGCAACTGTTCGACGAGTACGCGTCTCCGCACAGCTGGCCTTCCTATGTGTTCGCGACGCTCGAACCGGTGGAGCGCGATCGGTTCACCGTGTTCTTCGCTGCCGACCACTCGATCATCGACGGGTTCTCGATCGTGCTGGTCGCGCACGAGTTGACGGCGCTGTACGAAGAAATCCTGTCGGGTCGGGCCGCCAACCTGTTTCCGGTCGGTAGTTACGTCGATTTCGGGCGGGACGAGCGGGAGTCACCTGCCGACGCCGACGTGCAGCGCGAGGCACTCGACGTGTGGCGGGGTGCTCTGGCCGATCGAGGACTGCCGGAGTTCCCTCTCGAGATCGGGCCGCGCACGCACGATGCGCAGCAAAACCTGTCGGCGTGGATTCTCGACGCCGATCAGGCAGCGGCCTTCTCTACGGCTTGCAGAGACGCCGATGTGGGGTTCTTCTCCGGGCTCCTGGCGTGCTTGGGCCTGGCAGGCGCGGAAGTCGCCGGGCAGCAACGTTTCCGCACCATCACGCCGGTCCACACCCGGCATGCGCCCCAGTGGGCGTCGGCGCTCGGATGGTTCGTCGGGCTCAGCCCGGTCGATTTCGAGCTCCCCTCCCACGAGTTCGGGGAGGTGGCCCGCGCCGCGGAAGCGAACACGGCCCGGACCAAGCCGATCGCCGTCGTCCCGTTCGACCGGATCGAGCGAGAACTCCACCTCCCCATCCGGCCGCGCTTCGTCGTCTCCTACATGGACGTCCGATTCGTCCCGGATGCGGGCCAGTGGGTCGACCGTAATGCCCGGGCGCTGCGAAGCCGGCAATACACCCACGATGTCTATGCATGGATCAATCGCACACCTCGGGGAGTCAATCTGGCGGTCCGATATCCGGGCAACGACATCGCTGCGGCGAGCGTCCACACCTGGGTGGCGAGCCTTCGGCGGCAACTAGAACAGGTTGCAGTAACCTACCCGTCGGTAGGGCGGGAAGTGTCGCTGAAGCCCTGACGAAAACCTCGATCCGGTGACGACCGCGTTCGGTTCAGTGCTTAGACTCCGAAGTGATGCCCGTATCCCACCGCTGGTGCGACTTCACGGAACCACCGCGGCGACCGACCACATGAACCACAGGAGGCTCAGTGCCCAGTCATGCCAGCGCGCACATCACGAAGGTGCTCGTCGCGAACCGCGGTGAGATTGCAGTGCGGGTGATCCGGGCCGCCGCCGATGCCGGGTACACCAGTGTCGCGGTCTACGCCGAACCCGACGCCGACGCCCCGTTCGTGCGCCTGGCCGACGAAGCATTCGCGTTGGGTGGGCAGACCTCCGCCGAATCGTATCTGGTGTTCGACAAAATCCTCGACGCCGCCGCCAAGTCCGGCGCCGACGCCATCCACCCCGGCTACGGCTTCCTCTCCGAGAACGCCGACTTCGCCCAGGCCGTGATCGACGCCGGCCTGATCTGGATCGGCCCCTCCCCGCAATCGATCCGCGACCTCGGCGACAAGGTCACCGCCCGCCACATCGCCGAAAAAGCGAAGGCCCCGATGGCCGCCGGCACCAAAGACCCGGTCAAGAACGCCGACGAGGTCGTCGCGTTCGCGAAGGAATACGGGGTTCCGGTCGCGATCAAGGCCGCCTTCGGCGGCGGCGGCCGCGGGATGAAGGTCGCGCACACCATCGAGGAAATCCCCGAACTGTTCGACTCCGCCACCCGCGAGGCCGTCGCCGCGTTCGGCCGCGGTGAATGCTTCGTCGAACAATATCTGGACAAGGCCCGCCACGTCGAAGCGCAGGTCATTGCCGACCAGCACGGCAACGTCATCGTCGCCGGCACCCGCGACTGCTCCCTGCAACGCCGCTTCCAGAAACTCGTCGAGGAGGCCCCCGCCCCGTTCCTCACCGACGACCAACGCAACCGGATCCACACCTCCGCCAAGGCCATCTGCAAAGAGGCCGGCTACTACGGCGCCGGCACCGTCGAATACCTGGTCCAGGGCGACACCGTCTCCTTCCTCGAGGTCAACACCCGCCTGCAGGTCGAACACCCCGTCACCGAGGAAACCGCCGGCATCGACCTGGTGCTGCAACAGTTCAAGATCGCCAACGGCGAGAAGCTCGACATCCTCGAGGACCCCACCCCCCGCGGGCACGCCTTCGAGTTCCGGATCAACGGGGAGGACGCCGGCCGCGGGTTCCTGCCCGCCCCCGGCCCGGTCACCAAGTTCGTCCCGCCCACCGGCCCTGGGGTGCGGATGGACTCCGGTGTGGAGACCGGGTCGGTGATCGGCGGCCAGTTCGACTCGATGCTCGCCAAACTCATCGTCACCGGCGCCACCCGCGACGAGGCCCTCGCCCGCGCCCGCCGCGCCCTCGCCGAATTCCAGGTCGAGGGGCTGGCCACGGTCATCCCGTTCCACCGGGCCGTCGTCTCCGATCCCGCCTTCATCGGTGACGGCACCGGCTTCGACGTCTACACCAAGTGGATCGAAACCGAGTGGAACAACCAGATCGAACCGTTCACCGGCGGCCAACCGGTCGACGAGGACGACTCCGGGCCCCGGCAGAACGTGGTCGTCGAGGTCGGCGGCCGCCGCGTCGAGGTGTCCCTGCCCGGCCAGTTCAGCCTCGGCGCCCCCACCACCGGTAACGGTGCCGTCCGGAAGAAGCCGAAGGCCCGCACCCGCGGCGGCGCCGGCGGGGGCGCCGCGTCCGGTGACGCCGTCACCGCCCCGATGCAGGGCACCGTCGTCAAGGTCGCCGTCGAGGAAGGCCAGGAAGTCGCCGAGGGCGACCTCATCGCCGTCCTCGAGGCCATGAAGATGGAAAACCCGGTCAACGCCCACAAGGCCGGCATCGTCACCGGACTGACCGTCGAACCCGGCGCCGCCATCACCCAAGGCACCGTCCTCGCCGAACTCAAATAGGTCCGAGATCACTCACATGTCCGACCTCCCCGACATCCGTATCGGCACGGCCGAACGTGAGCAGGCCCTCGACCTGCTGAGCGAGCATTTCGCGGCCGGCCGCCTGACGGTCGTCGAGTTCGACGAGCGCAGTGCCACCGTGGCCGGGGCGACCACCCGCGGCGAGCTCGATCGAGTGTTCGCAGACCTCCCGACTCCCGCCGTCGCCGCCCCGGCCACACCGCGCCCCACGTCGACGAAACCCGACGGTGACCACAACTGGCGTCGCATCGTGATGTCGGTGATCCCATTGGTGGCGCTCGTGCTGTTCTTCGTCGTCCCGGTCGACAACAGTTGGTTGTTCTTTCTGATGATCCCGGCCGCCGGAGCAATCCTTTTCGGGACGCGGAACGACCGCGAGCGGGATCGCTGACATGGAACCCGTCGAAGTCAATGCCGGCGGCTGGTATCTGCGGGCACTCCGCGCGGATGAACGGGTCGACGACCGGCCGGCCCTCACCGACGGCGGTATCGACGACGCCGACTACATCGCCCGACGGACCGCGCAGTGGTCGAGCGACGAGCACTATTCGTGGGCGATCTGTCAACCCAACACCGGTGAGATGCTGGCCGAGGTCGGACTGACTCGATCGGGTGATACCGCGGTGCTCACGGGATGGGCTCGGACCGGGCACGACGCCGCCCTTGCCAGTGGCGCCGATGCCGTACAACGCTTCGCGGAGGGCGCGTTGGGGTTGACGGTCCAGCGGTGACGATGCGGTCCGTTCCCGTAGTCGCGCTCACTGGGTTGGCGCTGATCATGCTGCTGTCGCCGGCCTCGGCAACGCCGACGGGTCCCGAACACGCCGACAAGGTGGTGCATGCCCTGCTGTTCGCGGCGCTCGCAGGCGCCTCCCGCTACGCACTGCTGCCGGTTCGGGTCACGGTGCTGTGGCTCGCAGCGTTCGCTGTGGTCACAGAGGTCCTGCAGGGCATTCTGCCGATCGGGAGACACGGATCCGTGTGGGATCTGCTTGCGGACACGCTAGGTGTAGGAATCGGCCTCGCCGTTCACTCCGCAGTCATGCGCTCCCGCAGCAACGCCTGACGCTCCGCGTCGAGGCCCAGGCCGTCGGAGAAATAACCCTCGATTGTTCCGAACGACGTCCGCATCGTGGCGAGGGACACCTCCAGATATTGCCGGCGTACACCGAGCACCGGCTCCAGCAACGAGGGGTCTCCACCTGCATCGGTGAACTTCTCGAAGACCCCGGCGAAGGACGGCAGTAGAAGTTCATTGGTCAGCAGGTAGTCGTCGAACACGTCCTCTTCACTGACACCGAGCAACAGCAGCAGGGCTGCAGTAGCCCATCCCGTCCGGTCTTTGCCGGTGGTGCAGTGCACGAGGGCGGGTGTGCTGTCATCCGCCGCAAGGTCCCGGAAGAGCTCCCGGTACGACGACACCGCGCTCGGCATCGATACAAAATCACGGTAGCTGCCCTCGAAATATTCGATCGCCCGGCCGCCGCCGAGTTCACGTTCGGCAATCATCGGGTCGGCGATCACGTGGAGCATCTGCGCGGGGATCGATCGGATCCCCTTGTCGGCGAGAACGTCCAGGGCAACTGCTCGGGCCCCGTCCGGGAGCTTGTCGGGTGCGACTTCGCGTTCGTCGGCGGTACGGAGGTCGTAGACGGTCCGAATTCCGAGGTCCGCGAGTAGCGGCATGTCTGTGTCCGCTACCCGACCGAGATCGGTCGAGCGATACAACACGCCGGTGCGCACCTTGGCCCCACTCTCTGTCCGATATCCGCCGACGTCTCTGAGGTTGGGCACGGAGGTGAGCGCAATGGGGGTCATCCGTCGACGGTACCGCCCACCACTCGGCCCAGCGCATCGACGGCGGCGTCGAGTTCTGCGGTAGTGACGTTCAACGGAGGACGGAACCGAATCCCGCACTTACCTGTCGGGAGAACAAGTACCCGTTCGCGCTCTCGCAGTGCCGTGACCACTTGGTCCCGCCGAGATGTCGTCGGCAGGCTGATCGCGCACATCAGACCGCGACCACGAGGCTCGGTGATCTCTGGCACTGCCGCGGCCAGCTGGCGGAGCCGCTCGAGAAGGTGCGCCCCTGTCAACCGGGCGCGGTCCACCAGGCGATCGTCCTCGATGACCTCGAGGATCCGGCGCGACCGCACCATGTCGGTGAGGTTGCCACCCCAGGTGGAGTTGATGCGGGAACTCACTGCGAACACGTGGTCCGGGATTTCGTCCACCCGGCCACCGGCCATGATTCCGCACACTTGGGTCTTCTTGCCGAATGCCACGACGTCGGGGCGAACACCCAGTTGCTGATACGCCCAGTTGGTTCCGGTCACTCCACACCCGGTCTGCACTTCATCGAAAACGAAGAGGGCGTCGTTCTCACGGCACAACTGCTCCATCGCCTGGAAGAAGTCCGGCCGGAAGTGGTGATCGCCTCCTTCGCCTTGGATGGGCTCGGCAATGAAACATGCGATGTCGGAGGGATTGTCGGCAAACGCGCGCCGCGCTTGTTCCAGGGCACGGCGCTCGGCCACCTCGACGTCGCGTCCCTCGGACAGGTAGGGGGCGTCGATCCGCGGCCACTGGAATTTGGGGTATCGCGCTACTTTGCCCGGTTCGGTGTTCGTCAGCGACATCGTGTATCCGCTTCGGCCGTGGAAAGCCTCGGACAGATGCAGCACCTTCGTTCCGAGCGCCGGGTCGATTCCGCGGCGTTCGTTGCATCGGCTCTTCCAATCGAAGGCCACCTTCAACGCATTCTCGACCGCGAGGGCGCCGCCGTCGACGAAGAACAGATGCGGCAGTGCGGGATCCCCGAGTACGCGGAAGAAGGTGTCGACGAAGCGCGCCATCGGCACCGTGTAGATGTCCGAGTTGCTCGGCTTGTTGATCGCCGCTTCCACCAGCTCCTCGCGGAAGTCGTCGCTCTCTGCCAGCGCCGGATGATTCATGCCGAGCGCGGATGAACCGAAGAACCCGAACATGTCGAGGTAGTCCGTTCCGTCCCGCTCGTCCACGAGGTGCGTTCCTCGAGACTGCTCGAGATCGAGCACCAGGTCGAAACCATCGACCAGAATGCGCGCACGCAGTACGTCCTGGACCTGGTCGGCGGACAACTCGCCCCCGCCGCCGGGAAATCGAATCGCTGTGCTCATATCGAGAGATTACGTCATATTTCCTGCCATACGCATGTCAACCGAGAAAACATACGGTGAGTCCGCTAGCTGTCGTAAAATGTCTGGAGAATGATCGTGCTGCGGGTGTGTACGTTGGCGGTGGCGCGGATCTCCTGAAGAAGATGTTCGAGTTCCCGGGGGGACGCCACCCGCACCAGCAGAACGTAGCTTTCGTCACCCGCCACCGAATGACACGCCTCGATGGCGGGCAAGTGGCGCAGACGGGCAGGCGCATCGTCCGGTTGGGACGGATCGAGAGGGGTGATGGCGACGAACGCCGACAAACCGTGCCCCAGCGCTTCGGGGTCGATCTTCGCGGTGTACCCGCGGATGATCTTTCGGGCTTCGAGCCTGCGGACCCGGGACTGGACCGCAGAAATCGACAATCCCGCCTTCTCGGCGAGAGTCGCCAGGGTCGCACGGCCGTCGGCAACCAACTCCTGCATCAGAACCCGATCGATGTCATCGAGAGGAGTATGGGGTGTGTCGCTGCGAAAAGATTCCACCACCAGCGCAGGCTAGCCCAGCGGAGGTGCGTCATGGTTGAAACGTGGGAGCTCCGAGCCCGGTTCGCCCGTGCACTGTCGGTAATGTACAGCCGTGAGGTACCGATTTATACTACGCTCCGACAGGTGACCGGGGAGGTCAACGCCGATTTCGCCGCACGCGAGCCCGCGGAGGCGGAGCGATGGGGCAGCCTCGATCGAGTCACCGCGGAGCTGCACGGCGAGATCCGCTTGGGTAGTGCCGCAGAAATCCGTCAGGCCGCGATACTGTTTGCCGGATTCGGGATGCACCCCGTCGGCTTCTACGACCTGCGCGATGCCGCCACCCCTTTACCCGTCGTCGGGACCGCCTTCCGTCCGATCGATTCGTTCGAACTGAACCACAACCCGTTCGGCATTTTCACCTCGGTGCTCACGACTGCGGATCACCGGTTCTTCGACGCCGATCTGCACGCACGCCTCGAAAGGTTTCTCGCCGGGCGGTCGCTCTTCCCGACGGAGCTTCTGCATCTCGCCGCGCTCGCCGCCGAAGAGGAAGGTTTGACTGCTCCCTCGGCCGAGCGGTTCGTGTCACTCGCGGCCACGGTGTTGGCGCGGACGGAACTACCGGTCGACAAGGGGTGGTACTCCGAGCTCGAAGCGGTGTCGCCGGTCGCCGCGGTAGTCGGCGCAAGCGCCGGCACCCATATCCACGCCCTCAGGCCCCGCGTGCTGGACGTCGACGAGTTGAGCCGCCGCATGCGGGCGCTGGGTTTCACGATGGTCGACGGCATTCAGGAACCTCCCAAGTGGGATGGGCCCGCCGTTCTCCTCCGTCAGACCTCGTTCCGTGCGATGTCGGAGCCCCACCAGTTCATCTCGAGCGGCGGAACAGTCGTGGGAGAAAGTTTCGCGGGGGCCGAGGCTCGTGGCCTCGCCCTGACGCCTCCCGGACGCGAGCTCTACGACCGGTTGGCTGCCGCGGACGCCGACGCGGCCGAGTGGGAGCGCCGGTTCCCGCGCACCGAAGCCGAACTCGACAGTCGAGGGATGGCGTACTTCACGTATCGACGCGAGGGTGGCCGGCACATCGCCGAACCGATCGTGTACGAAGACTTCCTCCCTGCGCCGACGGATGACGCCTGTACCCGCGCCGAGGTCGACTGCGGCGCCCGGTACCACCTACCCTGGCTCGCCGAGACACTCGGCCGGGCCGTGCACGACCCGTACGCGCTCTATCAGGAGCAGCAGGACAGATCCCGAGAGAGGACAGCATCGTGAACCTTCCCGCCCCCGAGGAGTTGCGCCGACGCGCCGAGGAAGCACTGATCAGGTGCGGTGCCGACATCGGTGCTCCCAGCGGTGCACTCGTGGCCCGAAGCCCCATCACCGGAACCGACTTGCGGACGGTCGTTACGAGTAGCGCCGACGACGTCGACGCGGCGATCTCCGCGGCACACGAGGCCTTTCTCACGTGGCGCTCGGTTCCGGCGCCCCAGCGTGGTGCCGTCGTGCGGCGGCTCGGACAGCTACTGACAGAACACGAACGCGACCTGGCGGAACTTGTCACCCTCGAGGCCGGAAAAATTCCCTCCGAGGCGCGGGGCGAGGTGCAGGAGATGATCGACATCTGCGAGTTCGCCGTCGGTCTCTCCCGGCAGCTGTACGGCAGGACGATGGCATCGGAACGTCCGGGGCACCGCCTGATGGAGACCTGGCATCCGCTGGGTGTCGTCGGTGTGATCTCCGCCTTCAACTTTCCTGTCGCGGTGTGGTCCTGGAACACGGCGATAGCGTTGGTGTGCGGGGACACCGTGGTATGGAAGCCCTCGGAGAAGACTCCGCTGACGGCAATCGCCTGCGACGCCCTGCTGGCGCAGGCCGCACACGATGTGGGAGCGCCCACGGGCCTGCACGCACTGGTGCAGGGATCCGTGGACGTCGGCGAGCAACTGGTGGACGACGCCCGGGTCGCCTTGGTCAGTGCCACCGGGTCTGTGCGGATGGGCCGCGCCGTCGGACCGCGGGTTGCCGCGCGTTTCGGCAAGAGCCTGCTGGAATTGGGCGGCAACAACGGCGCAGTCGTGGCCCCGTCAGCCGATCTCGACCTCGCTGTGCGCGGCATCGTCTTCTCGGCTGCAGGGACTGCAGGTCAGCGCTGCACATCGCTCCGCCGGTTGATTGTGCACTCCTCCATCGCGGACGAGCTGCTGAACCGGATCTCCGCGGCCTATCGAACATTGACGGTCGGAAACCCCTTCGACGACGGCGTACTCGTCGGCCCCCTCGTGGACTCGCAGGCATTCGACGCCATGCAGACGGCCCTCGACAAAGCTCGTGCCGACGGCGGAACAGTAATCTGCGGCGGCGAACGTCGCGGGACAGACAACCCCGCCTACTACGTCTCACCCGCATTGGTACGCATGCCGGCACAAACATCGGTGGTGCGGGAAGAAACGTTCGCACCCATCCTCTACGCCCTCACCTACGACACATTCGACCAGGCCATCGCGATGCACAACGAAGTCCCGCAGGGGCTTTCGTCGTCCATCTTCACCACCGACCAGCGTGAGGCCGAGCGGTTCCTCGCCGCGGACGGTTCAGACTGCGGCATCGCCAACGTCAACATCGGCACGTCGGGGGCGGAGATCGGCGGGGCGTTCGGCGGAGAGAAGGACACCGGCGGCGGACGGGAATCCGGATCCGATGCCTGGAAGGCCTACATGCGTCGCGCCACGAACACCGTCAACTACTCCGACCAATTGCCGCTGGCGCAGGGTGTCGAGTTCACCTGATCGCGCCGGTGGAGCGGTTACGCTCGGGACGTGAGCAACTGGGCCGAAATGGCGCGAGAGATCGCCGAGAACGTCCTGTTCCCGGTGGCGGACAGCGTCGATGCCGATGGTGAGGTCCCCGACAGCCATTTCGAGACTTTGGCCGCCGACGGCTTCTACGGTCTCGCAGCGCCTGACGACGAGAGCGTGACACCGTCCGTCCTGGTCGATGTACTGGAAACATTGTGCGGCGGGTGCCTCGCGACCGCCTTCACGTGGATGCAGCATCACGGAGTGGTCGCCGGTCTTGCGGCCTCACCCAACACCACCCTGCAGGGACGGTACCTCGACGGGCTCGTCGACGGCACCGTGCGAGCCGGAGTCGCGCTGGCCGGAGCCATTCCGGTACCACCCACGCTGTGGGCGCGCCGGGTCGAGGACGGGTACGTGCTGGACGGCGTCGCACCGTTCGTCACCGGTTGGGGCATCGTCGACCTGCTTCAGGTTTCGGCCCGCGACGAGTTCGACGACACCATCGTGCACGTCATCATTCCCGCCCAACCGCTTCGCGGGCTCACCGCAGCAGACCTACCGCTGATCGCCGCCCGCGGTTCCAACACCGTTCGCCTCACCTTCGACGGCCTCGCAGTGCCAGGCGAACTGGTAAGCGCCGTCGTCTCGCCCGACGACTTCGCGAAGAGCCAACTGTTCGGCTCCTGGATCAACGGGTGCATGGCCATGGGCATCACCCGCCGCGCGATCAGCGAACTCGAAACTCTGGGAGTCGATTCGGACCCGTTCGAGGAGCAAGCTGCCCGAGCACGACTCGACCTCAACGCGGCATTGGAGGGCAGAGCCGACATCGCCGACGCGCGGGCACGGGCATCCGAACTCGCCGTGCGGACCGCGACGGCGCTCGTCACCGCCAAGGGCAGCTCCGCTCTGATCGCGGGCAATACCGCCGAGCGGTTGATGCGCGAAGCTACCTTCACTCTGGTCGCCGCCGGACGTCCCGCAATCAAAGCCGCACTGCTGGAACGCCTGAACCGCGACTGACCGTCCCACTCCGACGTGTCGGTACCTTCGTCTACGGTCTGACGATTGCCCTGCGAAGCCGGGCCCTCCGACCGAAGCGAGTCAACGTGTTCAGGATCGTCCGCGCAGTGGCAGTGGTGTTGCTCGCGTGCGTCATCGGTGCGTATGCCGCGGCGGCCGCACTGCCGCCCGACACGGTCGAAGTGCCGTGGCCGTTCGCGCCGGCGTCCGCAGATTCCGATGTCGTCTGACCAAGCTTGGCAGCGGCCACAACTTCGCTACGGCACAGCATCACCCCCTTCTCGTGGTGCACGCATTCCACGCCGTGCGTGGTCGATCAACTCGCCGGGATGATGGCGATGATTGATGCGAGGCCTTCGGTCGGGGTCGACGTGCGGTGGCGGAATCCATTCGGTCCTGCCGGGATATCGACCCTCAGCAGTCCTGGTGACCCACCCGGCGGCGCTGTCATCGACCCGAGCGTGGCAGGCATCGCAAGCTAGAGTGAGGCCGTCGATGTCGGTGGTACGACCTTTCTGCCAGTCCGTGACGTGGTGGACCGCGCACATGCTGGCCGGCGTCGCGCATCCTGGGCGGGTGCATCCGCCGTCGGCGGCGATCAATGCAAGCCGCTGATCCGCACTGGCCAGACGCCGGCGGCGTCCCAGATGCAGGGGACGGCCGTCATGGTCGAACAACACCAAGACCGGGTGGGCCTGCTCGGCCAGCGCCAACGCATCCTCGATCGGTAGAAGGCCCCCGCTGGCTGTGGTGGCAACCCCTCCGATCGCCCTCTCGAGTTGCTCGAGCGTCATGGTGATGATCGTGGTGGCAGGCAGACCCCGGTGCCGGCCCAGGATTCCTGATTCCAGCACGGCTCGAAACATGGCACTGAACGCGTCGTGGTTGCGTTGCGCCGTGGTGCGCGTGTCCCGGGCGGCCGCGGCGGCGAGAACGTCCGAATCCACAGTGGGGTGCTCGGCATCGCCGGTGGGCGAGGATGGATCGGCCGGATTGTTCATGCCCGGTCGCGCCCACTTGGCGAGAATCGGATCGAGCAGTGCCCGCGCCGTGGGGTCGAGTTCACCGGAGATTCGCGACATCAATTCGGTGTCCTGCCGGCCGAGGGTGAGTGCCCGGCGGCGGGTGCGGTCGATGTCGTCGCCGAGATTCCCGTCCGGATTCAGATACGCGAGAAGTCGGTGCCCCGCCTGCTCGACGTCCTCGGGCGTCCCGTCACGAGCCACTCGCGCGAGAGTCGATTCCGCGGCCTTGGTGTCGTCGGCGTCGACCGCGTGTGGGATCTTGCGCAGAATTCTCGACACGGCTCGGGCATGATCGGCGCCTATGTCGCCATTCCGTTGCGCGGCCGCGGTATCCGGAAGAGCGGCCGGGAGAGATTCTCCGGTCGAGGCGTGCCACACCCCGAGTTGCCGGGCCGCGCTGACCCGGGCTGATGCGTCGGCCGCGGATATACGCAGGACGTCGACCAGGAATTTGTGGGGCGAACGGTAGCCGAAGGATGCGGGCAGGGACCGTTCCACGCTCTCCACAACCAGCCGGTGCGACACCGCACCGGCGCGGCGAAGTGCGCGTTCCAGGTTCCTGATCGCGTCGACCACCTCGGCGTCCGACAATCCCACCACGTCGGCGCCCAGCAACCCGTCCACCGCAGCGGTGAGCAGCGACAGCTGCCCCGCCACCCGGCTCTCCGCCGACCCCCCAGTCGAACTCATGTGCGAAACCTATCTCAGCGCTCCGACACACTTTTCCATCTGCACCTGTCGTCCTCTCGGCCGTTCGGGCAGACGTGCGGTGTCTGTCGGACCTCCGGTGCACTATGGAACGGTGACCGAAGTCCTCGGCAAGTTCTCTGCCGCCACCAGGGAGTGGTTCGACGGCGCCTTCCCCGCGCCGACGGACGCGCAGCTCGGTGCCTGGGAATCGATCGCCAGCCGCGCCAACACGCTGGTGGTCGCACCCACGGGGTCGGGCAAGACCCTCTCAGCCTTCCTGTGGTCCCTCGACCAGCTCGCGGCGACGGGCGAGAAGGACCGGTCCACCAAGGTTCTGTACATCTCACCGCTGAAGGCACTCGGCGTGGACGTCGAACGCAATTTGCGCGCCCCACTGGTCGGCATTACCCAGACAGCGAAACGGCTCGGCCTGACACCGCCCGAGATCTCGGTCGGTGTCCGCTCGGGCGACACCCCGCCCGCCGACCGCCGCGCGCTTATCAAGAATCCGCCGGACATCCTCATCACCACACCTGAGTCGCTGTTTCTCATGCTCACCTCGTCGGCGCGGGAGACGCTGACCCGGGTCGATACCGTTATCGTCGACGAAGTTCACGCTGTCGCAGGAACCAAGCGTGGGGCGCACCTGGCGCTGTCGCTCGAGCGACTCGACCGGCTCCTCGACACCCCCGCGCAGCGCATCGGACTGTCAGCGACGGTGCGCCCGCACGAAGAAGTGGCACGCTTCCTCTCCGGTTCGGCGCCGATTCGGATCGTCGCTCCACCGTCACCGAAGACGTTCGACCTTACCGTTCAGGTTCCCGTCGAGGACATGACGGAGCTGGGTCTCGCCGAGCCTGCCGAGGGCTCGGCATCGTCGACTCCGCAGTCCGGGTCGATCTGGCCACACGTCGAGGAACAGATCGTGGATCTCGTCCTCGCACACCGATCGTCCATCGTGTTCGCCAACTCGCGGCGGCTCGCGGAGCGACTTACCGCACGACTCAACGAGATCTATGCCGAGCGTAGTGGTGCCGACGTCGACAGGAACCCGAAGCCCGCCTCGCAGATCGGCACCCCTTCCGAGGTCAACTTCGGCGCCGACCCTCTGCTCGCGAGGGCTCACCACGGTTCGGTCAGCAAGGATCAACGAGCCCTCATCGAGGACGACCTCAAATCCGGACGGCTCCGCTGTGTCGTCGCGACGAGCAGCCTCGAACTCGGAATCGATATGGGTGCAGTGGATCTCGTGGTCCAGGTGGAGGCTCCGCCCTCGGTGGCGAGCGGCCTGCAACGTGTGGGCCGCGCCGGACACCAGGTCGGGGAGATCTCCCGCGGTGTCGTGTTTCCCAAGCACCGCACCGACCTGATCCACTGCGCCGTCACCGTCGAACGCATGGTGACCGGCAAAATCGAAGCACTCGCGGTGCCGGCAAACCCACTCGACATCCTCGCTCAACACACCGTTGCGGCCACCGCACTCGAACCGCTCGACGTCGACGACTGGTTCGAGACGGTCCGCCGCAGTGGCTCCTTCGCCTCCTTGCCGCGCTCGGCTTACGAGTCCACGCTCGACCTGCTGGCAGGGCTGTATCCTTCCGACGAGTTCGCGGAACTGCGCCCCCGACTCGTCTGGGATCGCGAAGCCAACACACTGACGGGTCGTCCCGGCGCGCAACGTCTCGCGGTCACCTCGGGCGGTGCCATCCCCGATCGCGGACTGTTCACCGTCTACATGGTGGGCGAAAAAGCTTCTCGGGTCGGCGAACTCGACGAGGAGATGGTGTACGAGTCTCGGGTCGGGGACGTCTTCGCGCTCGGTGCCACCAGCTGGCGGATCGAGGACATCACCTTCGATCGGGTGCTGGTCAGCCCGGCGTACGGTCAGCCCGGCCGTCTCCCCTTCTGGCACGGCGACGGCCTCGGCCGACCGGCGGAACTCGGTGAGGCGCTCGGACAGTTCCTCCGGGAAATTTCGCTCGGCCACGAGACGGAGGTGAAGGAACGGTGCCTCACAGGGGGTCTGGACGGCAATGCCACGAACAATCTGGTTCAGCTGGTCAACGAACAGAAGACCGCCACCGGTCAGGTTCCCACTGATCGCACACTGGTGGTCGAACGATTTCGCGACGAGCTCGGCGACTGGCGTCTGATCCTGCACTCACCCTATGGACAGCGTGTGCACGCACCGTGGGCGCTGGCCGTCAGTGCCCGGCTCAGCGAGCGCCACGGTCTCGACTCCAACGCGACCGCATCGGACGACGGCATCATCGTCCGCCTTCCCGACACGGAGGACACACCGCCCGGGGCAGACCTCTTCGCCTTCGATACCGACGAGATCGAGGACATCGTCACGGAACAGGTGGGCGGGTCGGCGTTGTTTGCCTCGCGGTTCCGTGAATGTGCCGCTCGCGCTCTGCTGTTGCCGCGCCGCAATCCTGGAAAACGGGCGCCGTTGTGGCAGCAGCGTCAACGTTCGGCGCAGCTCCTCGACGTCGCCCGCAAGTACCCGACGTTTCCGATTCTGCTCGAGACCGTGCGCGAATGCCTGCAGGATGTGTACGACCTTCCGGCGCTGAAGGATCTGTTCCGCCGGATGGCGCGGCGGCAGATCCGCATCGTCGAGGTCGAGACACAGTCGCCGTCGCCCTTCGCCGGCGCGTTGCTGTTCAACTATGTCGGTGAATTCATGTACGAGGGCGACAGCCCGCTGGCGGAGCGCCGGGCCGCCGCCCTGTCCCTCGATTCTGCCCTACTCGCAGAACTGCTCGGCCGTGTCGAGCTGCGCGAACTTCTCGACGCCGATGTCATCGCGCAAGCGGAGCTGGAATTGCAGCGCCTTCTCCCGGACCGCAAGGCGAGAGACCTCGAAGGCGCGGCCGACCTGCTCCGCATTCTCGGCCCCCTCACCACGGAGGATGTCACCGCACGCTCGACGCAGGATCCCACACCGTGGCTGGACGAACTGGTTCGCGCCAAGCGCGCGCTCGCGGTCTCCTTCGCCGGCGCCCACTGGTGGACGGCGATCGAGGACGCCGCGCGCCTGCGAGACGGACTGGGTGTTCCGTTGCCCATCGGTACGCCGGCCGCATTCATCGAACCCGTCGACGACCCACTCGGTGACCTGCTCAGCCGATACGCGCGCACCCACGGACCATTCTCGCTCGGTGATGCGGCCGGGCGCTTCGGCATCGGGTCCGCTGTCGCCCGCGACGTTCTGCAACGACTCGCCTCGGAAAAACGGGTCATGGAAGGGGAATTCCGCCCTGGTGCCTCCGGTAGTGAGTGGTGTGACTCGGAGGTCCTCCGTCGCCTCCGCAGGCGTTCACTCGCTGCAGCCCGCCAGGAAGTGGAGCCCGTCAGCACTGCCACCCTGGGCCGCTTCCTCCCGAGTTGGCAACATGTCGGCGGCACTCTGCGCGGAATCGACGGAGTCGCCACAGTTGTGGAACAGCTTGCCGGCGTGCCGGTTCCCGCGTCGGCGCTCGAGTCGCTGATCCTGCCGTCCCGCGTCGCCGACTACTCCCCCGCCATGCTCGACGAGCTGACCTCCACCGGAGAGGTGTTGTGGTCGGGCGCGGGAAACATTTCGGGAAAGGACGGGTGGGTGTGTCTTCACCCGGCCGACACCGCCCCCCTGACGCTGACGACCCCCGCCGAGTCGGATCTGTCCGACCTGCAGCGTCGGATCCTGGACACGCTGTCCGGCGGCGGTGCGTACTTCTTCCGTCAGCTCGCCGACACGCTGGAGATGTCCGAGGACAGTGCATTGGCCACTGCTCTGTGGGATCTCGTGTGGCTCGGGCACATCGGCAACGACACCCTCGCTCCGTTGCGCGCTCTCCTGTCGGACACGTCGAGAACCACCACCAGCCATCGCTCACCGCGGCGCCCACCGCGCGCCCGTGCGTACCGCAGCCTCGCGACCCCGGTTCGCACGGCGCCGCCCACTGTCGGTGGCCGGTGGTCGATTCTTCCGGGCGCCGAGACGGATGCCACCCTGCGTGCCAGCGCTACTGCCGAACTTCTCCTCGAACGCTACGGCGTGGTGACACGCGGATCCGTGACGACCGAGAACGTTCCGGGTGGATTTGCTCTGATGTACAGGGTGCTCGGCACCTTCGAGGACAACGGGCGGTGCCGCCGTGGGCACTTCGTCGAGTCGCTCGGCGGCGCACAATTCTCCACTCCCCACGTCGTGGACCGGTTGCGCAGTTACGGTGATTCGTTGGAGGGCCGGCACACGTCGCTGCCCGCCGTGACACTCGCCGCCAGCGACCCCGCCAACCCGTACGGCGCGGCGCTGCCATGGCCGAAGCGCGGCGACGACGCACCAGGTCATCGCCCCGGGCGCAAGGCAGGCGGCCTCGTGGTCCTGGTCGAGGGCGAGTTGATCCTGTTCGTAGAACGCGGCGGGCGAACAGTTCTGACGTTCACCGACGATCCCGGTGTACTACGCACTGCGGCGTCTGCTCTCGCCGGAGTGGTCAAACGTGGGGGAATCGACCGAATCGTCGTGGAGAAGGTCGACGGCGAGACCATCCATGGCAGCGATTTCGCGCCGATTCTCACGGAGGCGGGGTTCGCGCCGACGCCCCGCGGCTTCCGGTTGCGAGCCTGACATGCCCGAAGGCGACACCGTCTGGCGCACGGCCAACTCGCTGCGTGACGCACTCGAGGGTCACGTACTGACCACGTGTGATGTGCGGGTTCCGCGGTACGCCACCGTCGACCTGTCCGGGTTGAAGGTCGACGAAGTCGTCAGCCGTGGTAAACATCTCCTCATCCGGGTCGGTGGGTACTCCATCCACACCCATCTGAAGATGGAAGGTGCGTGGCATATCTACCGGGCGGACGCGCGGTGGCGTCGCCCAGCCCATCAAGCCCGTATGGTGCTGGCCACCGAAGAACGTGTCGCTGTGGGCTTCTCCCTCGGCATCACCGAGATACTCGACCGGAGTGCGGAAGCCGCCGCGGTCGGTCACCTCGGGCCCGACCTTCTCGGGCCGGACTGGGATGCAGACACGGCCGTCCGCAATCTCCGGGCGGCCGGTGATCAACCCATCGGTGTTGCCCTCGTCGATCAGCGCAACCTCGCGGGTCTCGGCAATGTCTACCGAAACGAGGTGTGCTTCCTCCGTGGCGTCGATCCCCACACTCCCGTGCGCGAGGTGACAAACCTGCCGGCCATGGTCGCGCTTGCCCATCGCATGATTCACGCAGACAAGAACAATCCGATCCGGCACCGTCCGTGGGTGTACGGCCGTGCGGGCAAGCGTTGCCGCCGGTGCCGAACGGTGATCCGAAGCCGGGAACTCGGGCAGCAGGACATCTTTTTCTGCACCTACTGCCAGCCACCGTTCGACCGCTAGCGCAACACCGTGGTCGGCGGTCCGAGCGGTGGGGGCTTGCGCGTCACTCTGCGGCCGAACAGCCAGGCGGTCACGTCCGGGATCCACAGCACTGCCGCGGTCGCCAGCGTCAGCAGGTAGGTCGGTGTGACCACCGGCAGGAGTATGCATCCGAGCAGTGCCACGGGAAAGTCCCTGCGCCACAGGAGTGAGAGGACACACGGAAGCGCGAGGAGACCGACCGCTGCTGGGTAGTGGGAGGTGGCGATCGCCCACGGCACTCCCACCACCCAGCACACCATTCCGAGGATGTGGTGGGCGATCAGCAGGAACCTCGTGTACGTGGTGAAAGTCCAGATCCGCCCGACCTCTACCCCGACCCAGAAGATCCGGCTGCGAAACGGTCCGACGCCCTCGTCGAGCAGCGCAGTCCGGAACAACTCGTCGGCCCGGCGGCGTAGCGCCATGCCAGATTTTCCGTGAGCTTCCGCATGGTGACACAGATCGTCGTGCATGATCGCGGGAAGCAGCTGGCGGCCATACGGAGCGAGCAGCCCCCGAAGCGGCGCGGGAACGGAGGCGAGGTCGGTCCGGAGTACGCACGGCTCCGGCGCGCAACCGGGCACCGTCACCACCGTCTCACCGTGGACGTACACGAAGTGGTCGGTGAGCTGAAAGTATTTGTGGTCGAGCACCCGAAGGGCCGGCTGTGGACGAGCCGGGTCGTCCGCTGATACCTGAAACGGCATGCTCACCTCATTCGTGGCCGGACCGGTTGGCCTCCATCACCAGAGTGACGCAATGGGCGACGAATTGCTCGCGCGACGCGGCAACGGTTCCGTCGAGATATCCGATGAACAACGTCGTGAGCGCGCCGACGACGCCGATCGCGACAAGTTGCTTCTCCACCTCGTCATCCACGGCCGAGAGTTGGTCGTGGACGAGCGTTACGAACCCGGGCATGAGGTCCATTCCCCGCCGACTCAGCGCGGGCTCGGACAGCGGCGCGAGCAGCAGCACACGACCCCTCTCGGGGTTGTCGACCATCAGCTCGACGAACGCTTCGACGGCGGCCTCGGCTCGCGCCCGCGCAGTGTGGGCCGACGCCACCGCGCCCAGAAGCGCCGCCTGTGCCTCGTCGCCGACCGTGGAATAGACGGATCGGACGAACTCGTCGCGGTCGGCAAACGACTCGTAGAAGTAGCGCTCGGTCAACGAGGCCGCACGGCAGACGGCCCGGACGTTGACTGCAGGCCCTGCAGGGGCGCCCAGGAGCGTGATTCCTGCCCGCAGGAGCGCCGCTCGCCGGGCTTCGCGGCGGTCTTCCAACGTCACGTCCCCAGCTCCCACTCTTGACTACGCACGTTGTCAGATCCTAATCTGACAACGTGCGTAGTCAAACGAACTCGGAGGGTGCGTCCGTGCAGGCCACCGCTCCCACACCGCTCGGACCTGATTCGCTGACCTGGAAGTACTTCGGCGACTGGCGGGGAATGCTGCAAGGCGTCTGGGCCGGCTCGATGCAGAACATGCATCCGGGCCTCGGCGCTGGAGTCGAAGAGCATTCCGAGTTCTTCGACGAACGGTGGGAGCGCCTGTACCGCTCGCTCTACCCGATCGGGGGCGTGGTCTTCGACGGTGACCGCGCCCAGCAGACTGCAGAGCAGGTCCGGGGATACCACAACACCATCAAGGGCGTCGACAAGCACGGACGGAAGTATCACGCCCTAGATCCCGACACCTTCTATTGGGCGCACGCCACGTTCTTCATGGGCACAATCCTCACGGGCGACAATTTCATGGGCGGCCTCACCGAGGAGCAGAAGCGGCAACTGTTCACCGAACACATCCAGTGGTACCGCCTGTACGGAATGAGCATGCGCCCGGTCCCGGAGACCTGGGAAGCGTTCCTGGAGTATTGGGACCACATGTGCCGCAACGTCCTCGAAGACAACAAGGCTACCCGTGACGTCCTCAACCTTTCCGGCCTGGGCGTCCCACCGTTTCTGACGTGGCTCCCCGACCGGGTGTGGGCGATCCTGCGCATCCCGGTCGCCAGGGGATTCGTCTGGCTGACAGTGGGGATGTACGACGAACCGGTACGCGAGCGCCTCGGATACCGCTGGACGGCACGCGATGAGCGACTGCACACCCTGGTGGGCCGGACGGTGAATGCCCTGTTCCGCCTCGTCCCGTGGCGCTACCGTTACCATCCTCGCGCCCGCGCCGGGTGGGACCGTGAGACCGGGCGCACCCGCCGGGACGCCCCGCTGGTGCATACGCCGCCGCGGAACCTGCCGCCCCTCGGGCGTCGCGACGACCCGAAGCACTACAGCCCGCGGGTGTGATTCCCAGGGAGAACACAGGCAAATCGTGACATGCTCGGAGGATGGAGTGGGACCTTCCGAGGCTCTTGAATCGCCCGCCGCTGATGAGCGAAAAATCGCTGTCGCCCGACCATGCGGCAAGCCGCATCAGCGCGTATATCTACGGCAACATTCTCGTGCTCGCCGCGCTCATTCCCGTCACCAAATCCCAGGAAACCCTGGGCATTGCCATCGTGGTGGGCGCCGCTCTGTCCACGTTCCTCGCCCACGCTTTTGCCGAGTCCGTGGGCCAGACGCTCCGGCTCGGCAGATCGCTGTCCAGAACCGAAAGAGTTCGGGAACTGCGGGACGGTCTCCCCATCCTGACCTCCGCGGTGGTGCCCACCGTGATCCTCGGCACAGCCTATGTGGGTTGGCTCGAGCCGCGAACGGCGCAACTGACCGCGGAGATCGTGATGATCGTCCGCATCGGCTCGATCAGCTACGTGATCAGCCGGCTGCGGCGCGAAAAGGTCACCCACATGACGCACTGGGCGGCGATCGGCCTAGCGTTCGTTGCCGCAGTGATCGTGGTGGTCAAGGTACTTCTGACACACTGACGGGCGGTTCGAGCAATTCGACGCGAGATTCGGGTGCCGCCGCCCGCAACGCGTCCGCGGAGAGGTCGTCCGGCTGCGCTTGGGACTGCACCTCCGCCTCCACACGCGCACGGTAGGTCTTCAGTTCGCGGTCGATCATGTCGGAGTCCCAGCCGAGGACGGGGGCCACCAGCTGTGCGACCTGCTCGGCGCAGTTCACACCACGATGCGAGTATTCGATCCCGATACGCGTCCTTCTGGTCAGAATGTCGTCGAGGTGCAGCGCACCCTCTGCCGCAGCGGCATAGACGGCCTCGACCTGAAGGTAGGCCGGTGCGTCGGTAATGGGCTGCAGCAGTTCGGGTTTACCCTCCGCCAGATCGAGCACTTCACCGATGAGCGAACCGTACCGGTCGAGGAGATGCTTGACGCGGTAGGGGTGAAGTCCGTACAGCTGACCCAGGTGCACGGTCTGGTTCACCAGCGCGTAGTAGCCGTCCGCACCAGCCAGCGGCACCTTCTCGGTTATCGAGGGCGCGACCCTGGCCGGAATGTCATCGGCAGCAAGATCCACCGCGTCCTCGGCCATCACCCGGTACGTGGTGTATTTGCCGCCCGCGATCGCGACCAATCCGGGCGCCACGCGCGCGACGGCATGCTCGCGCGACAGCTTGGAGGTCTCGTCGCTTTCCCCTGCGAGGAGGGGGCGCAGACCTGCGTAGACACCGTCGATGTCCTCGTGCGTGAGGGCCGTCACCAGGACCTTGTTGACGTGGCCCAGAATGTAATCGATATCGGCTTTGGTAGCTGCCGGATGGGCGAGGTCGAGATTCCAGTCCGTGTCGGTGGTTCCGATGATCCAGTGGCTACCCCACGGGATCACGAACAGCACCGACTTCTCGGTCCGCAGGATGATGGCGGCATCGCTCACGATGCGATCCCGCGGTACCACGATGTGCACACCCTTGGAGGCGCGGACACGGAATCGGCCGCGCTGCCGGGAAAGCGCCTGTATCTCGTCCGTCCAGACACCGGTCGCGTTGATGACGACGTGCGCCTGCACCTCTGCGGTTCGCCCGTCTTCACAGTCACGGATCCGAACGCCGGACACGCGATCCGCTTCCCGCAGGAAACCCACGACCTGAGTGGACGTGCGCACCACCGCGCCGTAGTGGGCAGCGGTTCGGGCGACGGTCATGGTGTGGCGCGCGTCGTCCACGACGGTGTCGTAATACTGGATGCCGCCGGTCAGCGAGTTCCGTTTGAGTCCCGGTGCCATCCGCAAGGCACCTGCCCGGGTGAGGTGTTTCTGCGCGGGCACCGATTTGGCTCCGCCCATCCGGTCGTAGAGGAAGATCCCCGCCGCCATGTAGGGGCGTTCCCATACCCGATGGGTGATGGGAAACAGGAACTTGAGCGGCTTCACGAGATGGGGCGCCAGCGTCGTCAGCGACAATTCACGTTCCCGCAGGGCCTCCCGCACCAGCCCGAACTCGAGCTGTTCGAGATAGCGCAACCCGCCGTGGAACATCTTCGACGAGCGGCTCGACGTTCCGGACGCATAGTCCCGCGCCTCGACCAGGGCGACCTTGAGTCCGCGGGTGGCTGCGTCGAGGGCCGCACCGGCACCGACGACACCGCCGCCGATCACGACGACGTCGAACTGTTCGGTCTGCAGCTTCTCCCACGCAGCGTCGCGCTGCGTGGGACCGAGGAACTGCACACCTGGCGAACTACTCAACTCGGGCTCCTGTGAGATGACGACGGATTCATGCCCAGGCTAGTAGCTTCATGCGTGTGATTCAGTACATCGCTGCGATAGACCAGGGCACCACCTCGAGCCGCTGCATGATCTTCGATCACGACGGAGCGGTGGTCAGCGTCGCTCAGAAGGAACACCAGCAGATCCTTCCCCGTGCCGGTTGGGTGGAGCACGACCCGAAAGAGCTGTGGATCAATACGCGCGAAGTGGTGGCATCCGCCCTTGCGAAGGCGGATCTCACCAAACGCGACATCGCCGCCATCGGTATCACCAATCAGCGCGAGACTGCGGTGGTGTGGGACCGGAATACCGGAGAACCGGTGTACAACGCCATCGTCTGGCAGGACACCCGGACCGACGAGCTGTGCACCCGGCTCGGCGGCGACGAGGGGCCCGGGCTTTATCAGAAGCGTACGGGCCTGCCGCTGTCGACGTATTTCGCAGGACCCAAGGTGCGATGGATCCTCGACAACGTCGACGGCGCCCGTACACGAGCAGATGCCGGCGAACTGTGTTTCGGCACCATCGACAGCTGGATTCTGTGGCATATCACGGAAGGCACGCACGTGACAGATGTCACCAACGCCTCCCGTACGTTGCTGATGAATCTGGAGACACTCGACTGGGATCCGGACATCTGCGCCGACTTCGAGATCCCACTGTCGATGCTTCCCGAAATACGCAGCTCCTCCGAGATCTACGGCGTGGGCCGTCCCCACGGCACCCTTCCCGGAGTACCGGTCGCAGGGATCCTCGGTGATCAGCAGGCCGCGACATTCGGGCAGGCCTGCCTGTCCGAGGGAGAAGCGAAGAACACGTACGGGACGGGGAACTTCTTGCTCCTCAATACGGGGACCACCCCCGTGCACAGTAAGCACGGCCTTTTGACCACGCTGTGCTACAAGATCGGGAACGCTCCTGCCGTGTACGCGCTCGAGGGGTCGGTGGCGGTCACCGGTTCACTGGTCCAATGGCTGCGGGACAACCTGGGGATCATCTCGTCGGCCGAAGACATCGAGCCGCTGGCGAATTCGGTCGACGACAACGGAGGTGCCTATGTCGTCCCGGCGTTCTCCGGGTTGTTCGCACCTCGGTGGCGACCGGACGCGCGCGGTGTGATCGCAGGCCTCACCCGTTTCGTGAACAAGGGTCACCTCGCCAGGGCGGCTCTCGAAGCCACCGCCTATCAGACCCGGGAAGTGATCGAGGCCATGCGTGCCGACTCCGGAGTCGAGCTCGCCTCACTCAAGGTGGACGGCGGCATGGTCGTCAACGAAACACTGATGCAGTTCCAGGCCGACATCCTCGGAGTTCCGGTCATCCGCCCCGTCGTCAGCGAGACCACCGCGCTGGGCGCCGCCTACGCCGCGGGACTGGCCGTCGGCTTCTGGTCCGGTGAACAGGATATTCGCGACAACTGGGCAATGGACAAGCGGTGGGAACCCGGGATGGACGAAGCGGAGTCCACCAGGCTGTTCGCCGAGTGGAACAAGGCCGTCGAGCGCACCTACGACTGGGCGTGAGCCAGGTAGGCGCTGCCAAGTCTCTCGCAGGCGCCTGCCAGAACGTCCTCCGGGCAGGTGGCGAAGCACAGTCGTAGTGCGGCGCCGAGGTCTGCACCGACACCGAACGCCGACCCGGGTACGAACGCCACACCGTGCTCGACCGCCGTCGGCAGCAGATCCGCGGTGTCGATGGTGTCGTCGGTGAACTCGACCCAGCAGAACATCCCGCCCTTCACGTCGGACAGCGTCGCAGCATTACCGAACGTGGTCGTCGTCGCGGCGGTCAAGGCTCGGGACCGGGCACCGTAACGGGTACGGAGCGTGTCGAGGTGAAGTGCCAGCCACGCCTCGTCCGACAACATCGCCGCCGTGATCTGGTGAGTGAGCGAGGAGCCGCACAGGTCCGCGCCCTGTTTGAGAAGTTCCACCGCCTCGCACACAGCGCGATCACCGTGCAACCAGCCGACCCGCAACGCCGGAGCCAGAATCTTCGAGGCACTGGACAGGCGGATCACCCGGTCCGAGAATGTAGCGACCGGAGGGGGCGGCGGAGCGTCGAAAAACAACTCGCCGTACGGGTCGTCCTCGATGACCCAGAAACCGTACCGGTCGGCCAGCGCCGCCAAACGCTCCCGCCGATCGGCGGCGAGAACGACACCACGGGGATTGTGGAAGTTACTCACCGTGTGGACGACAGTCGGGCGCACGCCCGCTTCGAGAAGTTCCTGCAGCGCGGTCGTGTCCATGCCGTCGCGATCGAGCGGCACCGCACGGATGTCCGCCTGAGCCGCCCGAAATACCTGCAGCGCACCGGTATACGCGGGCTCTTCGACAACCACGATATCGGCCGGGTCGAGTAGAACCTGAGCGAGGAGGCTCAACGCCTGCTGCGATCCGTGGGTGACGACCACCTGGCCCGGGTCCAACGCCCGTCCGATCCGGGCGCCCTCACGGGCAGCGAGCACGTCACGCAATCGGCGCAGGCCCGTGGTTTCGCCGTACTGGACCGAGGCGGGATCGGCGAGCGCGCACTCCGCTTCCTTCCGAATTCGTTCTCGCGGAATGAATTCGGGATCGGGGAGACCGCCGGCCAGGCTGACGACGTCCGGCCGGGCGGTAAGGGTGAGGAGGTCACGGATGGCGGAACTGCGCAGGCCGTCCATCCGGCGGGAAAATGTGTGCGGCATATCGACTCCCAGGGGCACGTCGAGACAGAGGTCAGGAGAAGAACACCCTGTCCGTCCTGGGTCTGCGGGGCGGTAGAGCGCCGAGGCACGGCCGATGATTGTGGACCGTGCCACGACTATCCCACCACTGCTGTCAGTATGTGAAATGCATTTCCCAGATAGCGGGATCAGTCCAGATCGTCGTGGCGCATCAGCTGGCGGGCGGCCTCGGTGATCGAGCCGGTCAGCGAGGGGTACACCGAGAACGTCGCTGCCAAGTCGTTGACGGTCAGGTTGTTCTGGACAGCGATCGCGATGGGCAGGATCAGCTCCGACCCGTTGGGCGCCACCACGACGCCACCGATCACCACACCGGTGGCAGGTCGGCAGAAGATCTTCACGAAGCCGCGCCGCAGGCCGGACATTTTTGCCCGCGGATTGGTGTTGAGCGGGAGCATGACGGTGCGGGCCGGCACTTCGCCGTTGTCGATCGCGGCCTGACTGACGCCTACCGTGGCGATTTCGGGCCGGGTGAACACCGCCGAGGCCACCGTCTTCAGCTTGATGGGACTCACGCCCTCGCCCAGAGCGTGGTACATCGCGATGCGACCCTGCATGGCGGCAACCGAGGCCAACGGCAGCAGCCCCGTGCAGTCACCCGCGGCGTAGATGCCCGAGACCGGCGTCCGCGACACTCGGTCGACTCGCAGATATCCGCCCTTGTCCAGTTCGATGCCGACCTTCTCGAGTCCGAGGTTCTCGGTGTTGGGAACCGAGCCGACCGTCATCAAGGCGTGACTGCCCTCCACGGTTCGTCCGTCGGCGAGCACGACGACCACACCGTCTTCGGTGCGCTTGACCGCGTCGGCCCGCGCGTGCTTGACGAGGGTGACACCACGTTCGGCCAGAACGTCCTCGAGTACGAGTGCGGCGTCGGCGTCCTCACCGGGGAGCACCCGGTCTCGGCTCGACACCAGCGTTACCTTGACACCCATTTCGGTGTAGGCGGACACGAACTCCGCGCCGGTCACACCGGAACCTACGACGACGAGGTGGGTGGGCAATTCGTCGAGGTCGTAGAGGTCACGCCAGGTGAGGATCCGCTCACCGTCCGGCTCGGCCCCGGCGATCACCCGAGGACTGGCACCGGTGGCGATGAGGACGACGTCGGCATCGAGCGTCTTCTGCTCGCCGTTCGCGAGGGTGGCGCAGACCTGATGTGATGCCATGCCGAGGCGCGGGTCGGTGAGCTCCGCAGTACCGGAGAGCAGCTCGACACCGACCGTCTGGAGCCTGGTTCGGATGTCGGCGGACTGAGCCTGAGCGAGACTCTTCACCCGGGCGTGGATCTGAGGCAGGGCAATGGTGGCCTGCGCCGGATCGAGAGCGATACCCAAATCGGTGGCACGGCGCATGTCCGTGCGTACACCCGTCGAGGCGATGAATGTCTTGGAGGGCACACAGTCGTACAGAACGCACGCCCCGCCCACCCCGTCCGAATCGATCAAGGAGACGGCGGCGCCGTGCTGAGCGGCCACCAACGCTGCCTCGTATCCGGCAGGCCCGCCACCAATGATCACGATTCGGGTCATCTGTCCTCCAAATAGACGTGCCGACCAGGGTCTCCGGTCTGCAACTCGAGCATCACAGCGCGTCGTGTCGTGCACTGCCAGGGAACAGATTACTAGCCGCAGATCGGGGCCGTCGCCGCGTAGACCTCGGGCGGCGACTCGGCGCGGGATCGAGCGGTCAGGTCAATGGAGTGCCGCCGGTGACGCCGATGATCTCGCCGGTGATGTAGCTCGATTCCTGGGAAGCCAGGAAGACGTACGCGGGCGCCAGCTCCGCCGGCTGCCCCGGGCGGCCCAACGGCACGTCGCCTCCGAACGACTCGAACTTCTCGGTCGGCATGGTCGCCGGAATCAACGGCGTCCAAATCGGCCCCGGGGCAACGGCGTTGACCCGAATGCCCTTCTTCGCGACATCGGCGGCGAGCCCCTTGGTGAAATCGATGATGCCGGCCTTGGTGGTGGCGTAATCCAGCAACTCGGGGGATGGGTTCGCGCCCTGGATCGAGGACGTGTTGATGATGGTCGATCCCGGCTCCATCACCGCGACCGCAGCCTTGCACAACCAGAACATCGCGTAGAGGTTGGTCTTCAGAACACGGTCGAACTGTTCCGTACTGATCTCGGCGATTCCGCCCATCTGCACCATCTGATAGGCAGCGTTGTTCACCAAAATGTCCAGCCCACCGAGTTCGGATACGGCAGTGTCGACGAGCGCTCGGCAGTGATCCTCCGACCTGATGTCACCGGGCACCGGCACCGCCTTGCGGCCGGCGTCTTCGATGAGCCGAACCGTGTCCCGGGCATCCGGTTCTTCCGCTTCGAGGTAGCTGATCAGCACATCGGCACCCTCGCGCGCGAACGCAATTGCGACCGCTCGCCCGATACCCGAATCACCTCCGGTGATGAGAGCCTTCCGCCCTTCCAGCCGCCCGCTCCCCCGGTAGGTCTTCTCACCGTGGTCGGGTGCCGACACCATGTCCGAGGTGAGCCCCGGATGTTCGATCTCGCTCTGCCCTTCGCGGTCTGGCATCGGGTACGCGGTGGTGGGATCCTGTTTCGTGTACTGATCTGCCATTGTTCTCACCCTTTCGCTACGCCGACCCGGTCCCCTCCGATGTACCCAGTTTCGCGGATCGAAATCGAGTGAACGACAGGTGAGCTGCGCCTCGCGCGTCTCCCGCGCGGTCGTGCAACTCCTCGCGGTTCATGCCTACGCCTTTGCATCCCTGAGCAACCCGGTATGTAGTCTGACCTGCGTGAGTTACTACGCCGCCTATGGGTCCAACATGCATCCGGAGCAGATGCTGCAGCGCTGCCCTCACTCGCCGATGGCGGGAACGGGCTGGTTGCACGGTTGGCGGCTCACGTTCAGCGGCGGTGACATCGGCTGGGAAGGCGCGCTCGCCACGGTGGTCGAAGACCCCGATTCCAAGGTCTTCGTGGTGCTGTACGACGTACCGGAGGAGGACGAGGTGAGCCTCGACCGCTGGGAGGGCTCCGAACTCGGAATTCACCGCAAGATCCGGGTACGGGTCGACACCGACGGAGAACCGGTGCTGGCCTGGCTGTATGTGCTCGATGCCTACGAGGGTGGGCTGCCGTCTGCGCGGTACCTCGGTGTCATGGCCGATGCCGCCGAAATCGCCGGGGCACCCGCCGACTACGTGCGCGACCTGCGTACCCGCAACAGCCGCAACGTCGGCCCGGGCACC
Source organism: Rhodococcus oxybenzonivorans (assembly GCF_003130705.1). Classification (NCBI taxonomy): domain Bacteria; kingdom Bacillati; phylum Actinomycetota; class Actinomycetes; order Mycobacteriales; family Nocardiaceae; genus Rhodococcus; species Rhodococcus oxybenzonivorans. The sequence goes on from NZ_CP021354.1 coordinate 4,144,028, forward strand.
GAATAGGGCGTCCCGGAGCAGTCAGCCCAGCACGAGGCTGGACAACACCCGCACGCCGACACCGAGCGCCCGCTCGTCCAGATCGAATGTGGGTTGATGGATGTCGAGCTGTTCACCGACGCCCGACCACACGCCCAGCCTGGCCATGGCACCCGGAACTTCCTCGAGATACCAGGAAAAGTCCTCGCCACCACCGGACTGCGGGGTGTCGGCGAGGGCGTCCGCACCCACGGTGCGGATAGCATTCTCGAACATTCGGGTCGACACCTCGTCGTTGACGACGGGCGGCACGCCCCTGCGGTAGTTGAGTTGGTATCGCACTCCCGTGGGCGCCAGCAGTCCGTGCACGATGTCGCGAACGAGCGGCTCGAGCATTTCCCACGTCTCGTGGTCACCGGTCCGCACCGTGCCGGTCATCATGCCGGTCTGCGGAATGGCGTTGGGGGCCCGGCCCGCGCTGACCGCTCCCCACACCATGACGGTGCCTGTACGTGGATCGATTCGCCGGCTCAGCATGCCCGGCAGGCCGGTGACCACAGTGCCGAGTGCGAAGACCAGATCGGTGGTGAGGTGCGGCCGCGATGTGTGACCACCGGGTGAGTCGAGCACAACCTCGATCGTGTCGGCAGCAGAGGTGATGGCGCCGAGTCGAATTCCGACGCGCCCGGCCGCGAGCCGGGGATCGCAGTGCAGCGCGAAGATGCGGGAGACGCCTTCGAGTCGCCCTGCCGCGACCACCTCCAGTGCGCCGCCGGGCATCACCTCTTCGGCGGGCTGGAATATCAGGCGGACACCGACCGGCAGTTCAGGAATCTCGCTGAGTGCCAGGCCTGTCCCGAGCAGGATCGTGGTGTGGGCGTCGTGGCCGCACGCGTGGGACACACCCGGCACTGTCGACGAGTACGTCGCCCCGGTGAGTTCCTGCAGCGGAAGCGCGTCCATGTCGGCGCGCAACGCGATCCGGGTTCCGGTGTCCGGGCCGAGATCACAGGTGAGTCCGGTACCTCCCGGGAGCAGTTCCGGTGAAAGACCCGCGGCAGCAAGCCGGGTCGCCACGAACTCCGTCGTGGCGTACTCGTGCCGCGCCAACTCCGGGTTGGCATGGATGTGCCGACGCCAATGCGAGAGGTCATCGGTGTGAGCACTGATCCATTTGTCGACGGCCGCATTCACCGGCGATCAACTCCTTCCAACAGCCGCACCCGCTGTGTGTCGTCCGTTGCAGCGCGAACTGCCGTCCGAGCCAACGCAATTGCCCCGTCTACCACGGCGCGATCCGCCGACTCGGTGATACATGCCGCCGCGAAGCCGGGTTGGTGCGTGACAGCACCGCCCGAGTCCAGTCCGATGATCGGATGGATGCCGGGTAGGACGTTCGTGACGTTCCCCATGTCGGTACTGCCCAGCGGACGTGTGCCTTCCCACTCGAGTGGCACCGGTGTCCGTCCCATGTCGAGAATCTCTTCCCGGTAGGTCGCGACGAGCCACGGGTCGGGGGTGAGTTCCGTGTACGTCGGGGACACCGTGCGGATCTCATGGGTACATCCGGTTGCGAGTGCACCTGCAGCGAAACACGCCTCCGCACGCGTGGTCAGTTCGGACAGCGCCCACGCCGTCTCGGCGCGCAGGTAGTAGAGCATCTCGGCTCGCGCCGGCACGATGTTGGGTGCGGTGCCACCGTCCGACACGATGCCGTGAATCTGCTGGCCCGGCGAAAGATGCTGGCGCAGCAGACCGATACCGACCTGCGCCACAGTCGCGGCATCTGCCGCATTGCGGCCGAACTCGGGCGCGGCCGACGCGTGCGCCTCCCGCCCGGTGAAGGTGATCGCGATGTCCGCGAGCGCCAGTGACGTGGCGCCCGTGATGTCGACCGGCCCAGGGTGCACCATCAGGGCGGCTGCCACACCGTCGAAGATGCCCTGCTCGAGCATGGTGATCTTTCCGCCACCACTTTCCTCGGCAGGTGTCCCGATCACTCGCACCGTGATGCCCAGTCGCTCGGCGACCGTCGCGAGGGCAACTCCGGCACCGACCGCCGATGCCGCGATGATGTTGTGCCCGCACGCGTGGCCGATCTCGGGAAGCGCGTCGTATTCGGCGCAGATGCCGAGCACGAGATCACCACTGCCGAAGGTCGCGTCGAACGCGGTCGGCAGGCCCGCCACTCCCTGCCGCACCTCGAAACCGCTCCGTTTCAGCAGCTCGGTGACCTTTGCGACACTCCGAAACTCCTCGAACGCCAGTTCCGGTTCCGCGTGGATCGAATGGGACAGCGCAACCAGATCGGTCTCGATGGACCTGACCGCCGCCTCGACATCCGCATTCACGTGCTCATTCTCTCACCCGAAGCTGAAGTTGCTCTTGTCCGTCACCAGGGCGAGGGCGGTGAGGGCTTCCTGATGGATTCCGCGCTTGATGCCGGACAGGTTGTCACCGCGTGTCGCGGTGAGCGCGGATGCCCGGGCCACGGCCGCCGTGAGCACGGAGTTCCCGTCCGCAACCTCCTCCACGATGCCCGTGGCGAGCGCATCGGCGCCGCCATAGCGACGGCCCGTCGTCATCGCGTCCACGGCGGTCTGTTTCGGCAAGCGGGTGGTGAGCAGCGCCGACATACCCACGGTGAACGGCATGTTCAGCGTCACTTCCGGCAGGCAGTAGAACCCGCGGTCGGCGCGCATCACCCGGAAATCGTGGGATGTCGCGAGCATGGCGCCCGCGCCGAACGCGTGCCCCTGGACTGCCGCGACCGTGGCCATCGGAAAAGTCAGCAGCCGGGTGTAGAGAGTGTGGACGCGGTCGAGGTACTCCGGGAGCTTGTCGGTGTTGGAGAAAATCCAGGTGGTGTCCAGTCCATTGGTGAAGAACTTGCCCGTTGAGGTCGTGACCAGCGCGGCGGCGCCTTCGTGCGACTCGATCTCGTCGAGGGTGGCGTGGGTGGCATCGATCCAGTCCGGAGAGAAGCGGTTCTCGTTGTCCACCTCCCCCTCGTTCCCGAGGTACAGGATGAATACGTCACCGTCGCGATCGATATAAGGCATGAGTGGAAGACTATCGCCTCATGGGAACGCCAGACGCCGCGGCTGCCGCGCTCGCCGAGTACACCGACTGTGCCGAACACCCGATTGCCGTCGTCCTCGGATCGGGGTGGAACGCCGCCGCCGACCGGTTCGGGGAACCGTTCGCCACCGTGCCGATGGCCGAACTACCAGGCTTCGCGCCGCCGTCGGCGCTCGGGCACGCAGGGACGATCCGATCCGTCGACGTGGGCGGGCGGCGGGTACTTCTTCTCCTCGGACGTACGCACGCCTACGAAGGTCATCCGCTGGACTCCGTCGTGCATCCCGTGCGGACTGCCGTCGCCGCGGGCGCGCGCACCGTCATCCTCACCAACGCCGCCGGCGGAATCCGGAGCGAGTACGCGGTCGGGCAGCCCGTCCTCGTCAGCGACCACCTCAATCTCACCGGACGTTCGCCCCTCGTCGGCGCGGAGTTCGTCGATCTCGTCGACGCCTACGACCCCGAATTGCGAACGCTCGCCCGCGACATCGACCCGAGCCTTGCCGAAGGGGTCTACGCCGGACTGCCCGGACCGCATTACGAGACCCCGGCCGAAATTCGGATGCTACGCACGCTCGGCGCCGATTTGGTCGGTATGTCCACCGTGCACGAGACGATCGCGGCACGTGCCCTCGGTGCCCGGGTCCTCGGAATTTCACTGGTCACCAATCTTGCTGCCGGGATCACCGGTGAACACCTCGATCACGAAGACGTGCTCGCCGCGGGCCGCGCGTCCGCTGACCGCATGGGCGGGCTTCTGCGCAAGCTGGTGGAGCGCCTGTGAGCGACGTCGTCACCCGGTGGATCGCCGAGGACCCCGACCCACAGTCGCGCGCCGAACTCGCCTCGCTGTCCGCCGACGAACTCGCTGACCGGTTCTCCGCGCCGCTGAGCTTCGGCACCGCCGGCCTGCGCGGGCCGGTCCGGGCGGGGCCCAACGGCATGAACGTCGCGGTGGTGGTCCGCACCACTGCCGGCCTCAGCGCCTGGTTGAAGGACCGGTGCCTGGGCGGTTCCACCGTGGTGGTCGGCCGTGATGCGCGGCACGGGTCCGAGAAGTTCGCCCTGGCCGCGGCGGAGGTTCTGGCCGGTGCCGGTTTCTCCGTGGTCCTGCTGCCGCGTCCGCTCCCCACGCCGATCGTCGCGTTCGCGGTACGCCGGCTCCGCGCAGCGGCCGGAGTGCAGATCACCGCGTCGCACAACCCGGCATCCGACAACGGCTACAAGGTGTACCTCGACGGCGGCGCACAGTTGATCTCGCCGTCGGACCGGGAGATCGAGGCCGCCATTGCCGCGGTGGGGCCGGCACACCTCGTCCCGCGCAGCCCGGTGATCCCGGCGTCCGACGAACTCGTGCAGTCGTATCTTGCGCGGGTCGCCTCCCTGCCGAGGGGAACGTCGCGCACGGTGCGCATCGCACTCACCGCGATGCACGGCGTCGGCGGCGAGACGGCGGTGGCGGCCCTAGGGGCTGCCGGGTTCACCGATATCCACACCGTCGCTTCCCAATTCCGCCCTGACCCCGACTTCCCGACTGTCGAGTTCCCGAATCCGGAGGAACCCGGAGCGTCGGACGAGCTACTCGCGCTCGCCGACCGGGTCGACGCCGACCTCGCACTCGCCCTCGATCCCGATGCGGATCGTCTCGCCGTGGGTGTGCCGGGACCGGACGGCTGGCGCATGTTGCGTGGCGACGAGACCGGGGTCCTGCTCGCCGACCACGTCCTCGCGTGCGCACCGCCCGACCCGCTCGTCGCCACGACGATCGTGTCCTCGGACCTGCTCGAGAAGCTGGCGTCGGCGCGCGGTGCGCGAAGTGCGCGGACGCTCACTGGTTTCAAATGGCTCGTCCGCGCAGGACACGGGCTCGTGTACGCCTACGAGGAAGCGATCGGTCATTGCGTCGACCCGGACGTGGTGCGCGACAAGGACGGAATCTCCGCCGCCGTCGTCGCCGCCGACCTCGCCGCTACCCTGCGCAGCGAGGGCTCGACCCTGCTGGACCGCCTGGACGATTACGCGCTCGAATTCGGTCTGCACGCCGGCGACCAGGTGTCCCGTCGAGTCGCAGACATCAGCGAGATCGGGGCCATGATGCAGCGCCTGCGGGCGAACATGCCGACGGAGTTGGCCGGCGAGCCGGTGCGGGCAACCGACCTGGCGGAGCTGCGCGGCTCATCCCGCACCGACGCCGTCGTCCTCACCGGTTCCTCCGTCCGGGTGGTTGTCCGGCCCTCCGGAACGGAACCGAAGCTCAAGTGCTACCTGGAGGTCGTGGTCGGAGCACCGGACCGCGAGGGGCTCGGCGCTGCCCGCGCCACGGCACGTGAGCGGCTGGCCGTTCTACGCGACTTCGCCCACGCTCTCTGAGTCAGCGGGGGCCGAACTGACGGTCACCGGCGTCCCCCAGTCCCGGCACGATGAAGGCGTCCTCGTTCAGTCCCTCGTCGACGGCAGCGGTGACGAGCCTGACCGGATGTCCCGACTCCTGCAGCGCCGCAACACCTTCGGGTGCCGCCACGACACAGACTGCGGTGACGTCGGTGGCCCCACGGGCAACGAGTAGATCGATGGTGTAAACCATCGACCCACCCGTCGCCAGCATGGGGTCGAGAACGAAGACCGGCATCCCGGAGAGATCCTCCGGCAGCGACTCCAGGTACGGAACCGGCCGGTGCGTCTCCTCGTCGCGGGCCATCCCCACGAAACCGACCCGGGCCTGCGGGATCAAGGAGCTGGCCTGCTCGACCATGCCCAGTCCGGCACGCAGCACGGGAACCAGGAGAGGTGGCTGCGCGAGCCGCACCCCGTTCGCGACCGCGACCGGAGTTACCACGTCGAACGTTGCGACGGGAGCCTCACGCATCGCCTCGTACACCAACATGTGCGTGAGCCTTCTCAACGCGCCGCGGAAGATGGCATTGTCGCTGCGCGCGTCGCGCATGGTTGTCAGGAGGACCGCTGCGAGCGGATGGTCGACCACGTGCGTGTTCATGCTCGAAGAATAAGGGGATCGGGCGGGGATTCCCTCGGGATCGACTTCGCCGGGCCACATGGGTCCGTCGACATGTGTATTCGGATTACCCGTGCAGCACGTCTCGGGTGTCAATGGGGGTGGAACCGTATCGATGTCGACGGCGTCCAATAAGGTGACCGGTATCAAATCCGACTGGGGGGATTGACGATGAACGACTTGAGGGCGGATACCGCGAGTATCGCCACGTTCGCGGCCACGGCCGCGACCATGGGGGCGGAGATGCAGGCGGCCGGGCTGGCCGCTGCGGCGGCGGGCCCGCTGCTGCTGGGACCGGTGTTCGGTGTGATCGGCGGAGACTTCGTCGCCGCCTTCGCCACGGCGCACGCCGCGCACCTGGCGTCGATCGAGAAGCTCGCGGGTGTTCTCGGCGCGATCAGCACGACCGCGCTGGCCAACGCCGCCGACTACGACAGCACCGACATGGCCACGACGGCTGCGCTCGCCGCCGATGCTGTCGGGCTGGGGGCCTGATCATGATCCCCATCGATTTGCTCGCCCGCCCGATGCTCGATCTCCTCGGTGCCTTCGGCAGCGGTGTCCTCCCCGCGGGCGGTCCGGCTGACGCTCTCCGTGCATCCTCGGTCGCCATCGACGCCGTGCACGACACCGGGCGAACCGGGATCAGCGCCGTCTACGGAGACTGGGAAGGACGAGGCGGTACGGGCGCGATCGTGAAGACCGAAGAAGCGCAACGATCCACGGTAGCCGTCGCCGATCGCGGCAACGACATGGCTGCCGTCGTGGCCGAGGCGTCCGAGATCGTGCGGGCCGGAATGGCGCAATTGCAGGAGATCCTGCAGTCGTTCCTCTCCCTCGCGGTCGCGGCCGGACCGGCGCTCGCCACCCCTCCGGGACAAGCCATGATCATCGCTGCCGCGATCGACCATCTCGGGAGAGCGACCACCGTCGTCGCCGCGGTACGGACCCAACTGAGTGAGCAGACCGTGCGAATGGTGGAGCTCACCCCTGCCGAGGACACACCGACCGCGCCCGCCGCCACTGCTCCCGCGAGCACGTCCGCCGCGAGCACCGTGCCCGCGTCCGCAACGCCGATGTCCCCCGCGGGCGCCGACCCGATGAGTCGCGCGGCGTCCGGATTCGCGAGTTCGTCGAGCGCGCCGTCGATGTCCGGATTGATGAGTCCGGTGTCGAACATCGCCTCTTCCGGTGGCCGGGGCGCGAGCGGGAGCCGATCGGATTCCCTCATGGGCAATTCCGGAGTTACCGGCCGCGGCGCCGCCACCTCCGACGCCGCGCACAGCGGTGAGGGCGTCGAGGTTGTTCTCCCGGACGGCAGCACTGCCCTGGCACCCAACAAGGAAGCCGCCGACGCCGTCCGCAATGCGCTGTCACAACAAGGTGTCCCGTATGTCTGGGGTGGCACCGCTCCCGGCGAGGGCCTCGACTGCAGCGGTCTGACGCAATGGGCGTACGGCGAAGCCGGAGTGGGGATTCCGCGTCTTGCACAGGAGCAGAACGTGGGTACCGCGGTCGACCCGGGCGACTTGATGCCGGGCGATCTGGCCGTGTGGGACGGACACGTGGCAATGGTGATCGGCAACGGCCAACTCGTGGAGGCCGGTGACCCCGTGCAGGTGGGCCCCATCCGAACCAGTAACAGCGGCATGGGCTTTTACGGCTTCTACCGACCTACCGAGTGACAGGAATCATGTTTCCTCCCACCCCACCCCCGGCCGGAGTCACGGCAGCAGTGAGCAATCGTTCGGGCACCGTGTCGGTGCGCACCACCGAGCACGGTCTCCCCCTCGAACTTCGCATCGATCCACGCGAACTGCGCTACGGCGGCCAGCGCCTCGCCGACGAGATTCTGACGCTGTGCCGTCGTTCCGCCATGGAAGCCGGCGCACGGCGCCGCGACGAACTGGCCCGTGACGGAATGCCTGCCGACGTGCTCGACAAGCTCGGTCTGCCCACCCGCGCCGACGTGGCAGCGGCCCAGGCCGCCGAGGACGAGGAAGAACCCGCCCCGACGAGCTGGATGCGACCACTGTGAGCGAACACGAAATGGACACCATCGTCGGCCGTGCCACCGAACAAGTCGCTCTCCTCGAGGAAGCACTCGAGGGACTGCGGTCGATCAAGGCCCGCGCCTCGAGTGAGTCCGATCACGTCACCGCCGAGGTGGACGGCAACGGAACCCTGACCGGCCTGTGGATGAACGATTCCATCGCCGGCCTCGACCCCGTGGCCCTGGCCACGCTGATTACCGGCACCACCCAGGAGGCCGCGCGCGTGGCCGCCGAACAGCGCAGCCAGGTCATGACGACGTTGCACGACGAGTTCGGGAAGGTCTAGCCATGGGCCGGGTATATCTTTGGCCGCCGGGTCGATAGGCTTCCCGCCATGGCTGGAGACATCGTCCCGATCGAACTAGGTCTCACCGACGGCGACCTCGTCACACTGTGGGCCCCACGGTGGCGTGAGGGCGACGACGAGTGGGAAGCATTCCTGGGTCACGAGGAAGACCTGTACGGGTTCGAATCGGTGGCGGAGTTGGCTGCGTTCATCCGCACGAATACCGACAACGATCTCGTCGAGCATCCTGCGTGGAGCGTCGTATCCGGGCTGTCCGCCGCCGAACTCGAACCGGACGAGAACTTCTGCTTCGATCTGATCGGGGTGCCGGAACTCGCTGCGAGCGACCCCGACGCCATCGTCGTCAGCGAACTCGAAGACACGCTCAACATGGTGCGCAACATCGGCGAAGTCTGCGAGCTCGACGCCGTCGTCAAATTCTTCAGCGCCAATCCGATCCTCGGCGCACTCCCCGCAGGTGTGAGTGCATTCGAGGGTCGCGAAGGCGAAGAGCTCTGGAGCCAGATCGGAACGGCCATAGCGAAAGGCTGGGACGACGTCCTCGACGCCATCGACGGCATCGTGTCCACCCCCGACGTCGACGCCGATGCGGTGGCCGTTGCGGAAGCAGAGTTGCTGGCCGCCGACGAGAACACCGTGGACGTGGACGACGCCGCGGAGGCCGAAGAAGAGGAGGAGTTCGTTCCCCTCGATCTGGAAGAAGAAGACGACGACGAGGACGACTCGTTCTGGGGCTCGGTGGGCGTCGATCCCATCAAGATCATCACCTCGGGCGGCACCTACTTCACCCTTCGGTGCTATCTCGACGATGACGCTCTGTTCCTGGGACGCGAAGGCGTGATCTTCGTGTTCACCTCGGAGCGTGCCCTCGCGCGTTACCTTGCCGACAACCACGAGCACGCCCTTGCCCAGGTCAGCACCTACGAAGAGATTCAGGTGGCGGCCGTGGACGGCTCACTCGAGGTGGAGGTCACGGATGAGAACGTGTACGTCCTTCCCGGTTTGGCCGACGACCTGGCCGCCGGACCGAAAGCCGTGGACGCGGACCAACTCGACCTCGCCGTCGAATTGTTCACCGATGCAGCGGACTTCGCCGACGACGACTCGGTGGAAACCGCGCTCGCCACGTCCAACCCACTCGGCTGGTACGTGTCGTTCATTCTCGACCCCGACCCGACCCGCCTGGCGCCCAGCGCGCCGTACGACGCCGAAGCCGACGCATGGCGCACCCTCGAGCGCGAATTCGAGGCTCGCCTGCGCGCGGTCTAGGCACGACAACGCTCAGCCCACCAGGACGGCGAATCCCGGCTTGATCACTTCGTCGATCAGCTGGAGTCGCTGATCGAACGGGATGAACGCCGACTTCATGGCATTGATCGTGTAGCGCTCGAGGTCCGTCCAGCCGTAACCGAACGTCTCGACCAGTCGAAGCATCTCGCGGCTCATCGTGGTATCGCTCATCAACCGGTTGTCGGTGTTGACCGTCACCCGGAACCGCAACTGTGCGAGCAGGCCGAACGGATGATTCTCGAGGACATCGACCGCTCCGGTCTGAACGTTCGAACTCGGACACAGTTCCAACGGAATCCGCTTGTCGCGCACATAGTTCGCGAGCGATCCCAGAACGGGGACACCGTCGTCGCCGATCGTGATGTCGTCGGTGATCCGAACCCCGTGCCCCAGCCTGTCCGTGCCGCAGAAGGCGATGGCCTCGTGGATCGACGGCAGGCCGAATGCCTCGCCGGCGTGGATGGTGAAGTGCGCATTGTTGTTGCGCATGTATTCGAAGGCATCGAGGTGACGGCTCGGCGGGTTACCGGCCTCGGCTCCGGCGATATCGAAACCGACCACACCGCGGTCGCGGAACCGCACTGCGAGTTCTGCGATTTCCCGGCTTCGCGCCGCGTGCCGCATCGCGGTGAGCAGGACCCCCACGCGCACTCGCTGACCGCGCGTCTCCGCGGCCGACTCCCCCGCCCGGAAGCCGAGCAGTACCTGCTCCACCACCTGATCGAGCGTCAGCCCCTCCTCGAGGTGCTGCTCGGGAGCGAAGCGGACCTCGGCGTACACCACGCCGTCGTCCGCCAGATCCTCCGCGCATTCCCGGGCCACCCGCTCCAGCCCTGTCGGTGTCTGCATCACCGCAACCGTATGAGCGAACGTCTCCAGGTAACGCTCGAGCGACCCGCTGTCCGCAGCCTCGCGGAACCAGGTGGCGAGTGCCGGCGCGGTATCGGCGGGCAATCCGTCGTACCCGCAGTCGCGGGCCAGTTCGAGAACTGTCTCGGGCCGGAGACCTCCGTCGAGATGGTCGTGCAGCAACACCTTCGGCGCTCGGCGCAGGGCCGACAGATCGAGTGCGGTCATGCGTCGACGTTAGCCTGAGGGCTCCTCGATTCGCTCGATGACGAGCGGAGCCGTCACGCTCGGCGCGTCGGCGACGATGGTCCATGCATTGTCGAGTGACACCTTCGCCGCCCTGAACCGCTCCGGCGTGTCCGTGTGCAGCGTGGCGAGCGGAGTGCCGACCGAGACGGTCTGCCCGGGCTTCGCGTGCATCTCGATGCCTGCCGCCGCCTGCACCGCCTCACCTTGGCGCGCTCGACCCGCGCCCAGCCGCCACGCAGCAAGACCGACCGCCATGGCGTCGAGACCACACACCACACCGTCGGTCTCCGAGAGAATCACCTCGGTGTGGCGGGCTTTCGGGAGCGGGGCGTCGGGGTCGCCGCCCTGCGCCCCGATCATGGCCCGCCAGCGGTCCATGGCGGACCCGTCCCGAAGCTTGTCCGCGGGGTCGACTCCGTCGATTCCCGCTGCCTTCAGCATCTCTCGGGCCAGCTCGAGGGTGAGCTCGACCACATCTGCGGGGCCGCCGCCCGCCAGCACCTCCACCGCCTCCCGTACCTCGAGGGCGTTGCCGGCGGTGAGCCCGAGGGGTGCGTCCATCGCCGTGAGCAACGCCAGTGTCCGCACCCCGGCGTCGTTCCCCAGATCTACCATCGTCTGCGCGAGCTCGCGCGCATCGTCGAGCTTCTTCATGAACGCGCCCGACCCCACCTTCACATCGAGCACCAGCGCTTCGGTGCCTTCCGCGATCTTCTTGCTCATGATCGAGCTGGCGATCAGAGGAATCGATTCGACGGTCCCGGTCACGTCGCGCAGCGCATACAGCCGCCGGTCGGCGGGGGCGAGGTCGGCACCGGCCGCGCACACCACGGCGCCGATAGCCGGGTCGGACAGGATTTCGGCCATCTCGGAGGTGTCGAGGTCGGCGCGCCAGCCGGGGATCGCCTCCAGCTTGTCGAGTGTCCCCCCGGTGTGGCCGAGGCCGCGGCCGGACAGCTGCGGTACGGCGGCCCCACAAGCGGCGACGAGCGGCGACAACGGGAGGGTGATCTTGTCGCCCACTCCCCCTGTCGAGTGCTTGTCCACCGTGGGGCGTCCCAGGTGTGTGAAGTCGAGCCGACGGCCCGAGGAGATCATCGCGGTGGTCCATCGGCTCACCTCCTCGCGGGTCATGCCACGGAAGTAGATCGCCATCGCCAACGCCGACATCTGCTCGTCGGCGACGACTCCGTGGGTGAATGCCTCGACGACCCAGTCGATCTCTGCACCGGTCAGCTCTCGGCCGTCTCGTTTGGCGGCGATGATCGAGGCAGCATCATGCACGGCGGATCCTTTCGGTCTCGTCCGGACCGAAGGCGTCCGGCAGCAACTGGTCCAACAGCCGGATTCCGGCTCGGTGATCGACGAGCAATCGAGGGCCTCCGTGCTCGAGGAGTAGCTGACGACAACGTCCGCACGGCATCAGTATCTCCCCGGCCGCGTCACAGCAGGTGAAGGCCAGCAGCCTGCCTCCCCCGCCCGCAAATAAGTTACCGACCAGTACACACTCGGCGCAGAGCCCTAACCCGTATGAGACATTTTCCACATTGCATCCGACGACAATTCGCCCATCGTCCACCAGTGCAGCCGCACCCACGGCAAATCCGGAGTAGGGCGCGTAGGCCCTACTCATCACCCGTTGCGCGTTGGCGCGCAACAGATTCCAATCGATCTCGCTCATGGTTGACCATCCAATCATGCCCACTGAATGGATGCAGAGAATCCCCCTGAAGCCCTCATTTCGATTTGGGGAGGCAAACCTAACTTCGTTTCCGCAGGCTGTACGAATCCGGAGTCGAGTTAGTTCCCGAGATTCTGTTGGGTTTACAGTTCAGAGAAGTCGGTTCAGGATCTCGTCGGGTCCAGCTGAGGTACCCCCGAAAAGCTACGCAGGCTCGACGCGTCCACCAATGACGTTGGAGGCACAGCACTCGATGAGTAGCACGACTGAAGCCGCTCCGGCCAAGGAGCGCACACGGTCGCTTTACCGGGGCGACCCCGGAATGTGGTCCTGGGTTTTGCACCGGATCACAGGCGTAATGACGTTCTTCTTCCTTTTCGTCCACGTGCTGGATACCGCGCTCGTGCGCGTGAATCCCGACACGTACGACAGTGTCATCGAGACCTACAAGAACCCGATCGTCGGGCTCATGGAACTCGCGCTCGTCGCCGCGGTGCTGTACCACGCACTGAACGGTGTCCGGGTGATGCTGGTGGACTTCTGGTCCAAGGGGCCGCAATACCAGCGCCTCATGCTCTGGGTCATTCTCGCGATCTGGTTCCTGGTGATGATCCCGGGCGCCGGCCGCATCTTCTACAACATGTTTGCGGGGCACTGACATGACGACAGAAGCCAAGAGTCTCGGCAAGACCTACGACCGTCCCGCCAGCCTGGACAACCCGCGCTCACCGCGCCGGACGTCGAAGAACAACTTCGAGCTGTACGCGTGGCTGTTCATGCGGTTCTCCGGTCTCGCGCTGATCTTCCTCGTCCTCGGCCACCTGTTCATCATGCTGATGCTCGACGACGGTGTGCACCGCATCAACTTCGCGTTCGTCGCAGGCCGCTGGTCCAGCCCGTTCTGGCAGTTCTGGGACCTCACCATGCTCTGGCTTGCCCAGCTGCACGGCGGCAACGGACTCCGGACCGTCATTGCGGACTACTCCCGCAAGGACTCCACGCGCTTCTGGCTGACCACGATCCTCGTTCTCTCGATGATCCTGATCATGGGCCTGGGCACGTACGTCATCTTCACCTTCGACCCCAATATCTCGGCGAGCTAGGGGAGCACAGACTTCATGCAGGAACACCGTTATGACGTGGTCATCGTCGGTGCCGGCGGCGCCGGCATGCGCGCAGCGATCGAGGCCGGGCCGCGCGCCCGCACCGCGGTTCTGACCAAGCTCTACCCCACCCGCAGCCACACGGGCGCTGCCCAGGGCGGCATGTGCGCGGCACTGGCGAACGTCGAGGAAGACAACTGGGAGTGGCACACCTTCGACACCGTCAAGGGCGGCGACTACCTCGCCGACCAGGACGCCGTCGAGATCATGGCGAAGGAAGCCATCGACGCGGTGCTCGACCTCGAGAAGATGGGTCTGCCGTTCAACCGCACTCCCGAGGGCAAGATCGACCAGCGTCGTTTCGGTGGCCACACCCGCGATCACGGCAAGGCCCCCGTGCGCCGTGCGTGTTACGCCGCCGACCGCACCGGCCACATGATCCTGCAGACGCTCTACCAGAACTGCGTCAAGCACGACGTCGAGTTCTTCAACGAGTTCTACGCGCTCGACATCGCCATCACCGAGACGGAGAACGGCCCGGTTGCCACCGGCGTCATCGCCTACGAGCTGGCCACCGGCGAGATCCACGTGTTCCACGCCAAGTCGATCGTGTTCGCCACGGGCGGCTCGGGACGCATGTACAAGACGACGTCCAATGCCCACACCCTCACCGGTGACGGCATGGGCATCATCTTCCGCAAGGGCCTGCCGCTGGAGGACATGGAGTTCCACCAGTTCCATCCCACAGGCCTGGCTGGGCTCGGCATCCTCATCTCCGAGGCGGTGCGCGGCGAAGGTGGCATCCTCCGTAATGCGGACGGTGAGCGCTTCATGGAGCGGTACGCCCCCACCATCAAGGACCTCGCTCCGCGTGACATCGTCGCCCGCTCGATGGTGCTCGAGGTACTCGAGGGCCGCGGCGCCGGACCGAACAAGGATTACGTCTACATCGACGTGACCCACATTCCCGAGGAAGTCCTCGACGAGAAGCTCCCGGACATCATGGAGTTCTCCCGCACCTACCTCGGTGTCGACCCGGTCAAGGAACCGGTGCCGGTGTACCCGACGTGCCACTACGTCATGGGCGGTATCCCCACCAAGATCAACGGTGAGGTCCTGCGCAACAACGAGGACATCGTCGCCGGCCTGTACGCCGCCGGTGAATGCGCCTGCGTCTCCGTGCACGGCGCCAACCGCCTCGGCACCAACTCGCTGCTCGACATCAACGTCTTCGGACGCCGCGCCGGCATCGCCGCCGCGGAGCACGCGATCACCACCGAGTTCGTGCCGCTCCCCGACGCCCCGCAGAAGATGGTCGAGGACTGGATGGAACTCATCCTCTCCGATCACGGCCACGAGCGTGTCGCGGACATCCGCAGCGAACTGCAGCAGTCCATGGACAACAACGCGTCGGTATTCCGTACCGAAGAGCGCCTCACTCAGGCCCTCAAGGACGTACGCGCCCTCAAGGAGCGCTACAACCACATCACGGTGCAGGACAAGGGCAAGCGCTACAACAGCGACCTGCTCGAGGCAGTCGAGCTCGGCTTCCTGCTCGAAATGGCAGAGGTCACCGTCGTCGGTGCGCTCAACCGCAAGGAGTCCCGCGGCGGCCACGCTCGCGAAGACTTCCCCGACCGCAACGACGCCGAGTACATGAAGCACACGATGGCATACAAGGAGGGCGACGGCCTGCTCTCCGACATCCGTCTCGACTACAAGCCGGTAGTCCAGACCCGTTACGAGCCGATGGAGCGTAAGTACTGATGAGCGCACCTGCAGTCGACAAGAGCGAAGACAAGTCGGATCTCCCTGCCATCCCCGAGGGCGCCGTCATGGTCACCCTCAAGATCGCGCGGATGAACCCGGAGTCGGGCGAGGGTCAGCACTGGGACAGCTTCCAGGTGCCGGCGCTGCCCACCGACCGCATGCTGAACCTGCTCCTCTACGTGAAGGGCTACCTCGACGGCACCCTCACGTTCCGGCGCAGCTGCGCCCACGGCGTGTGCGGCTCGGACGCGATGCGGATCAACGGCGTGAACCGTCTGGCCTGCAAGCTCCTCATGAAGGACATGCTGCCCAAGGACGGCAAGCCGGTCACGATCACCGTCGAGCCCATCAGGGGTCTGCCGGTGGAGAAGGACCTCGTCGTCGACATGGAACCCTTCTTCGACGCATTCCGCGCCGTGAAGCCGTTTCTCATCACCACCGGCAACGAGCCCACCCGTGAGCGCATCCAGTCGCAGCACGATCGCGCACGTTTCGACGACACCACCAAGTGCATCCTGTGCGCCTGCTGTACGACGTCGTGCCCCGTGTACTGGAGCGACGGCAGCTACTTCGGTCCCGCTGCCATCGTCAACGCGCACCGCTTCATCTTCGACAGCCGTGACGAGGGCGCCTCGGAGCGCCTCGACATCCTGAACGACAAGGACGGTGTCTGGCGCTGCCGGACCACCTTCAACTGCACCGACGCATGCCCGCGCGGCATCCAGGTCACGAAGGCGATCCAGGAAGTCAAGCGCGCGTTGCTGTTCGCGCGCTGAGCGAATCTCCCAGCACACCAGCAGCTCCAGAGCGCCTGCGGTAACCGGACACGGTTACCGCAGGCGCTCTGGGCTGTGACCCTCCCCTCCCGCCGCCTTCTGGTGCGCGGCAGGCTCGGCGGGGGAACCACGTCGCCGTCGACGACCTCGGTCCAGCCGGTGACACGGGCACGCTCTGCTCGGAATTGAAGACGTTGTCCGGATCGTAGGCGGTCTTCACCTGACGTAGCCGCCGTCACCGTAGGGGCGCAGTGCGCGCCAGAAGTCGGCCGCCCAACTCAGTGCCGTCGAGTTCAGGGCGGGGTCGTTCCAGGCCGCGTTTGCCCACCGGACCGGCGTCTCGAAGGACGTCGTTGTACGTGCCGAAGATCCCGACCGCCACCGAGATGAACGCGAACGACACCGCGAACACCTGGAAGGAGCCCAGAGTGCGCTTCAGCTCCGGCTTATAGCCGCAATCGCGACATTCTCGGTCTGCGGTCTGCGCGCCCACCACATCTTCTGCCGTCATCTCGGTCGCCTCCCATCAGAATCGGGAATTGCCGGAAGTGCGGATCGCTGGCAACGACGATGTCGCGACGCTCGTCCCACCATCAGAGCGAGACTGGTCCGTTTCATAATCCCCTTCATGGACACATATGTCAGCGTTGGTTCGGCTCCCTAAATGCTCTGCTCCGGCGCTTTCAGGGTGAGGCCCGCCAGACCCGGCGCGACGTCCTCGCTCGACCGCGCGGGCACGCGCTCGCCTCGACGTCACGAATGGATGTCACTCGGCCAGTGCTTTTCTCGCGCTCGGTACCCATGGCATACGCTCCTTCTTCGATGAGGTGGCGTCGAGTGGGTATCGCAGTCGTGTCCGGGGTTCTCTTCGCCGGACTCTCGGTGACGTCTGCGGGCGCTATTCCTCCCGTCGTTCCGCCGCCGCCCACGTCGACGCCGTTCACCACTCCCAACACCGACAACTGTCCGAACCGGTCGTCTCCCGCTCCCGCGGTCGACTCTTCGGAGGTTCCTCGGCCGGGTGATCCGACACCGAGCGCGATGGCCGTGCCCGACCGCCCTGTCGGTGGTGCGAAGCTCGGCGCCTGCGGGGTGGTTCTTCCCGACGACGCACCGCCACCTCCCGCGGACATCTCCGCGTCGGGATGGGTCGTCGCGGACATCGACAGCGGCGCCGTGCTCGCTGCCAAGGACCCGCACGGCCGATACCGCCCTGCCAGCACCATCAAGATGCTGCTGGCGCTCGTGGCTCTCGATGAGCTCGACCTCGACAAGACTGTGACGGCCACCGCCGAAGACGCCGAGGTGGAGGGTAGCGCCGTCGGAATCGGCAAGAACGGCCGATACACCAATCGACAACTGATGCAGGGCCTGGTGATGGCGTCGGGCAACGACGCGGCTCATCTACTGGCACGGCAGTTGGGCGGCGACGATGCCGCGGTCGAGAAGATGAATCGCCTCGCCGACACTCTCGGCGCCCACGACACCCGTACGGCGACGCCGTCCGGGCTGGACGGGCCCGGCATGAGCAGCTCCCCGTTCGACCTGGCCCTGATCTTCCACGCCGCGATGAAGAACCCGACGTTCGCCGAGCTGATCTCCACGGAGACTGTGCAATTCCCCGGATTCCCCAGGGACCCCGCGATACCCGAGGATCAGGACCGTCCCCCATTCGCGTTGGCCAACGACAACCAACTTCTCTACAACTATCCCGGCGCACTGGGCGGCAAGACCGGATTCACGGACGATGCGCGCCACACCTACGTCGGCGGCGCCGACCACGGTGGCCGTCGATTGGTGGTCACTCTCATGGGCGCCGAAGCTCAACCCATCCGGCCCTGGGAACAGGCCGCCCGGTTGCTGGACTACGGATTCGGGCTCGATTCAGACGCGGAGGTGGGTTCCCTCATCGATCTCGAACCGTCCGAGGACTCCTCCGGCGCGGTACTTGCAGCAACGCCGGATCAGAATTCGGCTGACACGACCAGCTCTGGCGTCGCCTCCAGCTCCGATCGCGCCGACGACACCACGGCTCTGCGCATCGGTGTAGGCGTCGGCGGTTCGGCGATCATCCTCGTGCTGCTGCTGTGGGCGTGGCGCCTCCTGCGCCGTCGTTGACTGCCGCCGTCAGCGTTTACTGCGGAACAGAAGGCCGGACAGTCCCAGCGCGGCGAGTGCGCCTGCGCCGACGAGAGCGATTCCGCCGCCGATCCCGGGACCTTCGTTGACCTGGACGCGAGGCGTGATGACCGCCGGATCCGGCGGGGGGACGAATGCGAGCGCCAGACTCTCCTGGGTAGTGGCCGCCCACGCGGTCGCGAAGAGCAGCATCCGGCACGTCAGGTAGATGAAGACCAGGAGACCGATGATAGGTCCGAACGCCACGCCGGCCGGACCGCTGGTGACGATCGACAGATAGATGGCCCCGACCTGCTTGAAGGCCTCGAACACCACCGCGGCGAGCACAGCCGCCTTCATCGCACTGCGGAAGGCAACAGGTTCGCGGGGTAGGCG
Organism: Rhodococcus oxybenzonivorans; assembly: GCF_003130705.1. Classification (NCBI taxonomy): domain Bacteria; kingdom Bacillati; phylum Actinomycetota; class Actinomycetes; order Mycobacteriales; family Nocardiaceae; genus Rhodococcus; species Rhodococcus oxybenzonivorans. Next base: position 4,162,694 of record NZ_CP021354.1, read on the forward strand.
GGAGATCACCCAGGTGAACACCGCCCAGGTAGCGACCACGGACACCAGCGCCGACAGGACGCGCAAACCGAGGTCGATGCCCGCGATGTTGCCGAGGTTCAACACCCTCACGACTGTGCCTGCCACCGGACCGCTACTGAGGGCCGACGCGCCCAGCGACACCACCATCGCCAGACCGAGTCCGATGAGAGCCCCCGCATCACCCAGCTTGGTCTTCAGGAAGCCCGGGGATTCGTGGGTACTTTCCCACATCGCTGTGAGTGCATCGCGCAGATTCGCCATCCACCCGAGCCCCGCGTAGGCGGCGCCGAGCAGGCCGAGGACACCCACGCCGGCGCGGGACGCAATCGCCGAATCGATGACGGTGTTGAGCGTGTCCCCGAGACTCCCGGGAACATTCTTGGTGATGCTCTCCTGCAGTTCCTGCAGCAACTCCGGCTGGCCGGCGAGTACGAAACCGGCGATGGCGAACGCGATCATCAGAATCGGAATGAGTGCCAGCACACTGAAATACGTGATTCCTGCGGCGTAGTAGTCGCCCTTCTGCTGCTGGTATCGCCCGGCGGCCCGTATCACGTGGTCGAACCAAGGGCGCGCTGCCCGCTGTTTCTCGAGGATGCTCGCTTCGTCCGCCACGGTGCTCAACCCTTCGGTGTCAGGAACCCGACCTTCTCGTACACGGTCGCCAGCGTCTGCGACGACACCTCACGGGCGCGGTGCGCACCGGCTGCGATGATCCGATCCAGTTCGGCCTCGTCCGCGAGGAACTCGTCGACCTTCGCCCGTAACGGTGTCACGAAGTCGGTGAGAACGTCGGCCGTATCGGATTTCAGATCGCCGTATCCCTTGCCCTCGTAGCCCCCCACCAATGTCTCGATGGGCGTGCCGGACAGTGCGGACTGAATGGTCAGCAGGTTGCTCACACCGGGTTTGGTCTCCCGGTCGTAGCGGATCTCCCGCTCGTTGTCGGTCACGGCGGACTTGATCTTCTTCGCGGATACCTTGGGGTCGTCGAGCAGATTGATCAGACCGGAGGGACTCGGCCCCGATTTGCTCATCTTCGACGTCGGATCCTGCAGGTCGAAGATCTTGGCGGTGCCCTTGATGATCTGGGCCTCGGGGATCACGAACGCCTTGCCGAACCGGGTGTTGAACCGCTGGGCGAGATCGCGGGCCAATTCGAGGTGCTGGCGCTGGTCTTCGCCGACCGGGACACGCTGCGGCCGGTAGAGCAGGATGTCGGCGGCCATCAGCACCGGGTAGGTGAACAGACCGACGCTGGCGTTCTCGGTGCCCTGTTTTGCGGACTTGTCCTTGAACTGCGTCATGCGGCTGGCCTCACCGAAACCGGTGATGCAGTTGAGGACCCACGCCAACTGCGCATGCTCCGGAACCTGGCTCTGCACGAACAGCGTCGAGCGGTCGGGGTCGATTCCGACGGCGAGCAATTGGGCCACAGCGATCTTGGTGCGACGACGCAACTCCTTGGGATCCTGCGCGACGGTGATCGCGTGCAGATCCGGGATGAAGTAGAACGCTTCGAATTCGTCCTGCAGAGGAACCCACTGCTGCAGCGCGCCCAGGAAGTTGCCGAGGTGGAACGAGTCGGCGGTGGGCTGGATGCCGGAGAGCACCCGGGGCCTGGCGGTGGGCTTCTGATCTGCAGGGGTCGACATGAGTACTGATCTTTTCACGTGGGGCGGAACGAGACGAATCAGATACCGGGGTCAGCGGTACTGGACGGTGACGGGTGCATGATCCGACCACCGCTGGTCGTAACTCTCAGCTCTCTCGACCACGGCCTGCTTGGCGCGTTCCGCGAGCGCTCTGGTGGCGATCTGGTAGTCGATGCGCCATCCGGAGTCGTTGTCGAACGCCTTTCCCCGGTAGGACCACCACGAGTACGGGCCGGCGATGTCGGGGTGGAGGAGACGCACCACGTCAGACCAATGGGCGTCCTCCGCGAAGAGAGCGCTCATCCATTCGCGCTCGTGCGGCAGGAACCCGGAATTTTTCTTGTTGGTCTTCCAGTTCTTCAGGTCGAGTTCGGTGTGAGCGATGTTCCAGTCGCCGCACACCACCATGTGCCGCCGGGCGGCGACCGCAGCGCGGGCGCTGTCTGCCAGGTAGCGGCCGAAGGACTGCATGAACCGTTCCTTCTCCTCCTGCCGGGGCGTTTGTGCCTCGCCGGACGGCAGGTACAGGCTCGCGACCGTCAGATCGTCGAAATCGGCCTCGAGGTACCGGCCCGCTCCCAGGAATTCCTCGTCACCGTGACCCACCCGAAAGGCGTCCGCCGGTCTACGCGAGAGGACGGCGACACCGTTGCGTCCCTTCGCCGACGGCTCCGCGGACGCGAGATGCCAGCCGCTCGCCAGCGCAGGCGCGAGAGTCTCGGCCAGCTGTTCGTCGGACGCCCGCGTCTCCTGCAGGCACACGACGTCGGCCTCGGTGCGCTCGATCCACTCGGTGAGCCCCTTGCGGGCGGCGGCGCGAACGCCGTTGACATTGACGGTGGTGATGATGTGTGGCACGGCAAGCACCGTAGCGGACGCGTACGACAGCGCGGCTACCGAGACGAACGGGCGCTGCGGCGTTCCATGGCTACCGCGACGGTGAGGACCACGAGCCCGGCCACGGCGAGCAGCGCACCGACCGCTGCGGGAGCCGTGTACCCGTAGCCGGCCGCGATCACGACACCACCGATCCAGGCTCCGAAGGCGTTCGCGATGTTGAGCGCGGCGTGGTTGAGGGACGCCGCGAGCGTCTGGGCGTCCGCGGCGACGTCCATCAGCCGGGTCTGCAACCCCGGCACCATCGAGGCACCCGCCGCGCCCACACCGAAGACGAGCACGAGCGCCGTGTACGGGTTGTGGGAGGCGATGACGAAAACCGCGAGGAGCACCCCGAGCGCCGTCATCGAGACGAAGAGACCGGGAACCAGTGCCCGGTCGGCCAGTCGGCCGCCGAGGAGATTGCCCGCCACCATGCCGAGCCCGTAGATCATCAGCGCCAGTGGCACCAGGGACCGCGAGAGTCCGGCGACATCGGTGAGCGTCGTACTGATGTACGTGTAGACGGCGAACATGCCGCCGAACCCCACCATGCCGATGATCAGCGTCATCCACACCTGAGGACGGCGGAGGGCGCCGAGTTCGGTGAGCGGATTGGTCATCCGCATCGCCGCGAGTGGAGGCAGCCAGGACCAGATGGCGACGAGGGTCGCCGTGCCGATGCCGGCAACGAGGACGAAGGCGCTACGCCAGCCGAGATTCTGGCCCAGCCACGACGCGGCGGGCACACCCACGACGTTGGCCACGGACAGTCCCATCATCACGAGGGCCACCGCCTTGGCCCGCTTGCCACGCTCCGCGAGGTGTGCGGCGACGAGTGCTGCGACACCGAAATAGGCACCGTGCGGTAGGCCCGCCACGAAGCGTGCAGCCATCACGACCCCATAGTTCGGTGCCAGCACGGTGGCGGCGTTGCCGAGCGTGAAGGCGGTCATCAACGCGATCAGCAGCGTCTTGCGCTGCACTCGCGCCGTCAGGGCGGCGATGAGCGGCGCCCCGACGACCACTCCCAGCGCGTACGCCGAGATGACGTGCCCCGCAGTCGGCTCGCTGATGCCCAGGCTCGCCGCGATGTCGGGCAGGAGGCCCATGGCGACGAACTCGGTGGTCCCGATGCCGAACCCACCCAGGGCGAGCGCGACCATGGCGAGCGTGCGGACCGATGAATGATGCGCGACGACACCGGCCGGCTCGGGGCGGATGGACGTGGAGGTGCTCACAGAAGACACACTTTCGGATAGAGACGTACACGACTACGCGGCAGAGAGCGCCTCAGTCGGCAACGACCTCCGGAGGGATTCTCTTCCCTGTTCCGGCCCGGCCGTGCATGGAACGGGCGTGAGCTCACTCACCCACGGCTGACCTGCGAACACAGAACGGGACGTCCCCACAGAGGGAACGTCCCGTATCTGTACTGCTGGAGGTGCTGTGCGCTTACTGCTCGGCGATGGCCTTCTGGAGGTTGATGTCGAGCGCACCGAGGAACTCCTCGGTGGTCAGGAAGCCCTGATCGCCGCCGACCAGCATCGCGAGGTCCTTGGTCATCTGGCCACCCTCGACGGTCTTGATGACCACGTCCTCGAGCTTCTGCGCGAAGGCGATGACGTCGGGGGTGTTGTCCAGCTTGCCGCGGTGCTCGAGTCCACGGGTCCACGCGAAGATGGACGCGATGGGGTTCGTGGACGTCGGCTTGCCCTGCTGGTGCTGACGGAAGTGACGCGTCACGGTGCCGTGTGCGGCCTCCGCTTCACAGGTCTTTCCGTCCGGGGTCAGCAGCACGGAGGTCATGAGGCCGAGCGATCCGAAGCCCTGGGCCACGGTGTCGGACTGCACGTCGCCGTCGTAGTTCTTGCACGCCCAGACGTAGCCGCCCTCCCACTTGAGCGCCGACGCCACCATGTCGTCGATGAGGCGGTGCTCATAGGTCAGACCTGCCGCGTCGAACTCCGACTTGAACTCGGTTTCGTAGACGTGCTGGAAGATGTCCTTGAACGCGCCGTCGTAGGCCTTGAGGATCGTGTTCTTGGTCGACAGGTAGACCGGGTAGTTCTGCTGCAGGCCGTAGTTGAGCGAGGCCCGGGCAAAGTCCGTGATGGACTTGGTGAAGTTGTACTGACCCTGGACGACGCCGCCGTCCTCGGGGAAGTTCACCAGCTCGTGCTCGATCGGCTCGCTGCCGTCCTCGGGCGTGTAGGTGATCATCACCTTGCCGGGGCCGGGAACCTTGAAGTCGGTGGCGCGGTACTGGTCACCGAAGGCGTGGCGGCCGATGATGATCGGCTTGGTCCAGCCCGGAACCAGTCGCGGAACGTTGGAGATGATGATCGGCGCACGGAAGATCGTTCCACCGAGGATGTTACGGATGGTGCCGTTGGGCGACCGCCACATCTTCTTCAGGCCGAACTCCTCGACTCGGGCCTCGTCCGGGGTGATGGTCGCGCACTTGACGCCCACGCCGTGCTTCTTGATGGCGTTGGCCGCGTCGACGGTCACCTGGTCGTCGGTCTCGTCCCGGTATTCGATGCCGAGGTCGTAGTACTCGAGGTTCACATCCAGGTAAGGATGGATCAATTTGTCTTTGATGAACTGCCAGATAATGCGCGTCATCTCGTCGCCGTCGAGTTCGACGACGGTGCCCTCAACCTTGATTTTGGACATGGGTGCTTCGCGTCCTCCTAGGAAGTTTCCCTGGTTACACGGTTGCGGGCACACTTTGTGAGTGGGTCCGCGAACGGTTCGCTTATCAAACGTAGACGGTCAGGACGGTCGCTGGGAGACCGCGCCTAAACAAGACAAGCGTACTGCTATGCGCCGGGCTCGCAATACCTGGGGCCCTGCAACCTGCTCCTACTCACGGGTAACTTTTCCCTGCTAGGGGCCCTGATCGGTGCCGTTTCCGGTCGTTCGGCTCCAGCCGCTAAGATCACCAGAGGTCATGAGTGCCAGCAACGAGCCCCGGCTAGCTGGCCGGCAACCCTCCACCGCGGTGGGGTGCCCCGGGTGATGACCTGGTTCCCTGATTAACACGCAGTCGGGTGACAAGCGCGGGTCCGACATCGGAGGTTCATGATGTGTTGTTGTTGTCGTAGATAGACCCCAGCCACGCCCTGTGCGCGAACGATCCCGAATATGTCGTCCGCGCCTCGTCAGACCACTGGAGTAGACAGCACATGACCGAGAACTGGTCGTTCGAGACCAAGCAGATCCACGCCGGGCAGACATCCGACGCCACCACGAAGGCGCGGGCACTGCCGATCTACCAGACCACCTCGTACACCTTCGACAACACCGATCATGCTGCCGCACTGTTCGGCCTGGCCGAGCCGGGCAACATCTACACCCGCATCATGAACCCCACCCAGGACGCCGTCGAGCAGCGCATCGCCGCACTCGAAGGGGGCGTCGCCGCACTGCTGCTCTCGTCCGGACAGGCCGCGGAGACCTTCGCGATTCTCAACCTCGGCGAGGCCGGCGACCACATCGTCTCCAGCCCCCGTCTCTACGGCGGCACCTACAACCTCTTCCACTACACGCTGCCCAAGCTCGGCATCGAGGTCTCGTTCGTCGAGGATCCCGACGACCTCGAGCAGTGGCGCAGCGCGATTCGCGACAACACCAAGGCCTTCTACGGCGAGACCGTGTCGAATCCGCGGAACGACGTCCTCGACCTCCCGGGCATCTCCGGCATCGCGCATCAGCACGGCATTCCGCTGATCGTCGACAACACCGTGCCCACGCCCTACCTCATCCGCCCGCTCGAACACGGCGCGGACATCGTGGTCCATTCGGCTACCAAGTACCTCGGTGGCCACGGCACGGCGATCGCCGGTGTGATCGTCGACGGCGGCACCTTCGACTGGACCCAGGGCCGGCACCCGAACTTCACCACCCCCGATCCCAGTTACCACGGGGTCGTCTTCGCCGAACTCGGTCCGCCGGCGTACGCGCTCAAAGCGCGGGTGCAGCTGCTGCGCGACCTCGGTTCCGCCATCTCGCCCTTCAACGCGTTCCTCATCGCGCAGGGCCTCGAAACGCTGAGCCTTCGCATGGAACGGCACGTGTCGAACGCGACCACCGTGGCCCAGTACCTCGAGGCCCGGCCCGAGGTCATCGCGGTCGGCTACACCGGGCTCGCTTCCTCACCCTGGCACGAGCGCGCCAAGCAGATCGCGCCCAAGGGCGCAGGCGCCATCGTGACGTTCGAACTCGCCGGCGGAATCGACGCCGGAAAGAAGTTCGTCAACGCTCTCACCTTGCACAGCCACGTCGCCAACATCGGTGACGTGCGTTCCCTGGTGATCCATCCCGCGTCCACCACCCATTCGCAGCTGACCGCCGAGGAGCAGGCCGCCAGCGGCGTCACCCCCGGACTGGTGCGCCTCGCCGTGGGCATCGAGGGAATCGACGACATCATCGCCGATATCGAAACCGGCCTGACGGCGGCGGCATCTTGACCGTGAGCGCACTGCAGCAGCTGCCCGTGTCGGACGGACGTCTGGGCTACATCGACATCGGTTCTCTCGAGCTCGAGAGTGGAGCCGTCCTTCCGTCGGTCACCCTCGCCGTGCAGCGCTGGGGCGAGCTGTCCCCCACCCGGGACAACGTGGTTCTGGTCGAGCACGCTCTGACCGGCGACTCCCACGTGACCGGCCCCATGTCCGACGAACATCCTTCACCCGGCTGGTGGAGCGGGATGGTGGGTCCGGGTGCACCGATCGACACCGACGAATGGTGCGTCGTCGCCACCAACGTGCTCGGCGGTTGCCGGGGCACGACAGGGCCAGGTTCGATCGCCGAAGACGGCCGTCCGTGGGGCAGCCGCTTTCCCGAGATCTCCATCCGCGACCAGATTGCGGCCGAGAAGAAACTCACGGACCTTCTCGGCATCGGGAAGCTGGCGTCGGTCATCGGCGGGTCGATGGGCGGAATGCGCGCCCTCGAATGGGCCGTCACCTACCCCGACCGGATCGCGTCCGCACTCGTCCTGGCCGTCGGTGCCCGCGCGACCGCGGACCAGATCGGTACCCAGACCACGCAGATCGAAGCGATCATCAGCGACCCCGACTGGCAGGGCGGCGACTATCACGGCACCGGGCGGATTCCCCGTACCGGGCTCGGCATCGCCCGCAGGATCGCCCATCTCACCTACCGCAGCGAGAGCGAGCTCGATTCACGGTTCGCAAACTCCCCGCAGGTGGGCGAGGACCCGTGGCGTGGCGGCCGGTATTCCGTCGAGAGCTATCTGCAGCACCAGGCGGACAAGCTGGTCGGCAGGTTCGATCCGAGCACCTATGTGCTTCTCAGCGAGGCGATGAACCGGCACGACGTCGGCCGCGGCCGCGGTGGGGTCGCCGCTGCGCTCGCCACCGTGACTGCACCGGTGATCGTGGGCGGCGTCGACTCGGATCGGCTCTATCCGATCCGCCTGCAGGAGGACCTCGCCAACGAGATCCCCACCTGCGACGGCCTCCGGGTACTCAACTCCCGGGACGGCCACGACGGGTTCCTCACCGAGGCCGATGCCGTGGCCAAGTTGCTTGCCGAGACGATGGAATTGGCCCGCACAGGGCGCTGACGTTCCGCCTGCTCGGGACCGTCAGTCGGTCCCGAGCGGGTCGATCGACACGGCGAGCCAGACGATGGCTCCCCCGACAGCCACCAGCGCGCCGACGTCGAACGACTTGCTGCGGACAGCGAGAAGGCCCACGCGCTCCGAGGGCATCGTCAAGCGGAAGATCGCGGCCAGCAGGGTCGCGGCACCGAAGACGAACGCTCCCCGTCGCCACCGTTCGGCCAGAACGAAGACGACGGCCACCGCGATGACGAGGAGAACGGCGAGCATCGGCAGATTCTTCTTCGCGAACTGCCCCCAGTCCGCCATCTCAGCCGCGAGAAGCCGCGACGCGCTCGGCCCGCTCCACGACGTTGCTGAGCAGAAATGCGCGGGTGAGCGGTCCGACTCCACCCGGGTTCGGTGACAGGAAGCCGGCCACCTCGGCGACATCCGCCGCCACGTCTCCGCGCAAACCGTCCTCGGTCCGGCTGACCCCCACGTCCAGCACGGCGGCGCCGGGCTTGACCATGTCGGCCGTGACCAGCCCGGGAACACCCGCCGCCGCGATCACGATGTCGGCGCGGCGAACCTCGGCGGCCAGGTCCCGCGTGCGGGTGTGGCAGAGCGTGACGGTGGCGTTCTCACTGCGCCGGGTGAACAGCAGACCGATCGGGCGGCCCACCGTGACACCGCGACCGACGACGACCACGTGCGCCCCCTCGATCGGCACCTCGTAGCGCCGGAGAAGGTGCAGGATTCCGCGCGGTGTGCACGGCAGCGGCGCCTCCTTGCCCAGGACGAGCCGGCCGAGGTTGACGGGGTGCAGTCCGTCCGCGTCCTTGTCGGGGTCGATGCGCTCGAGGGCGGCGTTCTCGTCGAGCTGCCGGGGCAGCGGCAGCTGCACGATGTATCCCGTGCAGTCCGGGTTGGCGTTGAGCTCGTCGATCGTGGCGTCGAGCTTCTCCTGGGTGATGTCACCGGGAAGGTCTCGTCGGATCGACGTGATCCCGACCTTGGCGCAGTCGTTGTGCTTCCCGCGCACGTAGGCGGCCGATCCCGGATCGTCGCCCACCAGGACGGTCCCGAGCCCGGGTGTGATGCCCTGGTCCCTCAGTGCGGTCACCCGCACCTTCAGGTCTTCGAAAATCTCGTCGCGGGTGGTCTTGCCATCGAGGATCGTTGCAGTCACGGAGCCCATTCTCTCAGGTACCCGATACATGCGTCAGGTCGGTTCCACCACCAGCCCGTGGGCGGCAGCGTAGGCGATGGCCTGGGTCAGTTCGATCTGTGCCCCGTCGAGTGAGGCCGCCGTCCACAGATGTGCGTCCACGTGGGCGCCCCGCAGGTCAGCGCCGCCCAGTTTCGCGCCCCCGGTCCGGGCACCGAGGAGGTCGGCCGCACGCAGAACCGTGCCCCGCAGGTCGGTTCGCACAAGGTTGGCCTCGCGGAACCGGCAGTCGGTGAAGTCGAGGTCCCGCAGATCGGCGCCGCCCAGCGAGGCGAGCGTGAAGTCGCATTCCTCGACGATCATCGGGCGCAACCGGCAGCCGTCGAACTCGGAACCGAGGAAGCTGCAATGACGGAACGTGCTGTGCCACAACGTTGCCCGCGTGAACGAACAGGACCGAAAGGCCGTTCCGACATGCTGCGACTCCGACAGGTCGGCACCGGTGAAGTCGCAGTCCGTGAAGATCACCGATTCCGTGCGGAGTCCGCTGAGATCGGCGTCGCGGAAGTGGCACTTCGTGTAGTGCCGCCGACGCCAGTCCTGACCGGGGAGTCGCGCGTCGCCGAAGTCCTCACCCACCACTTCTTCCACTGCATCCATCCGTCCATCATGCCGCCCGACGGTGTACCCCTAAGCTGTGCGGGTGTTCCGAGTGATGTTCCACGAGCCCCGTATTCCACCCAACACCGGCAACGCCATCCGCCTGGTGGCAGGCACGGGATGTGAGCTGCATCTGGTGGGGCCGCTGGGGTTCGACCTCTCGGAACCGAAACTCAAGCGCGCGGGGCTCGATTACCATGACCTGGCGTCTGTGACCGTCCACGAAAATCTGGACGCCGCGTGGGCGGCAGTCGAACCGGCGCGAGTGTTCGCCTTCACAGCCCATGCCACCGTGTCGTACGCCGATATCTCCTACGAACCGGGCGACGTACTGCTCTTCGGCCCGGAACCCACCGGGCTGTCGCAGGAGGTGCTGTCCGACCCGCACGTGACGGAACGCCTGCGCATCCCGATGTTGCCCGGCCGGCGGTCGTTGAATCTGTCGAATGCCGCTGCTCTGGTGACGTACGAGGCGTGGCGGCAGCACGGATTCAGAGGGGCTGCGCTGTAAGTCCCGCTCCCGCGGTGGCCCCGACCGCGATGTCGAGGAAGTCCCGTGCGGCACCGCGCACTCCCCGCACCGGATCCCAGACGGCCGACAACCGCCGAGGGAGGGTCAACCCCTCCACCTGTACCGAGGCCAGCCGCCCGTCGGTGAGGTCGGCTGCTACCGCGAGGGAAGACAGCACTGCCGGGGCGTTTCCGGCGATCACCGCGGCCTTCACCGCGGTGCACGAGGTGAGCTCCAATAGAGGTGGGACACAGTGCGGTACCGCATTCTCGAGCGTGGTGCGCGTTCCCGAACCCGACTCCCGTTGGATCATCGGCGTGGTTGCCAACTCCGACACGGGGATCGGCGAGCGTCGAACCCAGTGATGGTCCGGCGGGACGACCACGACGAGGTGATCCCGGCCGATCTCCCGGGACTGCAGTCCCGGCGGAATGTCGGGTCCCTCGACGAAACCGAGGTCGGCTTCACCGGACAACACGCGCGCCGTCACCTCGGACGAGTTGAGCAGGCGCACCGATGTGACCACGTTGGGGAATTTGCGCCGCATCGCGACCGTCCAGCCCGGAACGAGGTACTCGGCGATGGTCATGCTGGCCGCCACCGTGAGCCCGGCCTGCCTCTCCCCCCGCAGTGCCGCGACTCCGGACGCGAGCTCCTCCGCGGTCGCCAGGATGTGACTGGCCCATTCGAGAATGAGAGCGCCCTCGGCCGTGGGCCGCACTCCGCTGGCGCCGCGGCTGAACACCTTGATGCCGAACAGACGCTCCGCCGTGCGGACCCGCGCACTGACCGCCTGCTGACTGAGTCCGTGTTCGCGGCCCGCCGCACCCATGCTCCCGAGACGCTCGACCGACAGCAGTACATCGAGGGCATTGAGTTCGGGGACTCGGGGAGAGAGCGGCACATCCCAAGGCTAGTCCCACAAACTCGATTTGTGGGTACGCAACCGCAAGCCTTCTACCGGCGGCGACAGGTACTCGGCAGGCTGTGAGCATGACGCCGAATTGGTTCGCAGCAGTGATGGGAACCGGCATCGTTGCGGTGGTGGCCGCCTCGCTGCCGACCGAGATTCCCGGCGTACGCGGCGTGTCCGAGGTGTTCTGGCTGCTCGCCGCCGCGCTACTTCTCACATTGGCCACCGCTCTCGGGCGCCACTGGTTCCGGTGTCGCGACGAGGCCCTGGCCGACGCCCGCAGCCACACCATGTTCCCCTTCTACGGTGCCGTGTCGATGGCCATGTCGACGGTCGGCGCGGCCACCGGCTCGGCCGGTCACCACCGTCTCGGCGAACTGTCGGTGACCGTGGCGGCGGCGCTGTGGTCGATCGGGACGATCGTCGGCGTCGTCACCTACGCGGTGATGGCCGGCCGACTGCTGCAGCCGTACCGGGTGACGCCCACGCCGTCGTGGTTGCTGCCGGTTGTACCCCCGATGGTGTCCGCCTCGGGCGGCGCCGCACTGGTCCGGCACCTCCCGGAAGGCGCGCCGCAGATCACATTGCTGGTGTTCTGCTACGCACTGTTCGCGCTGGCTCTCACGGCGGCAGTGGCGGTCACGGTCGTCGTCGGCCGGCAACTGTTGCGCGACGGCCTTCCGGGCACCGCCCTCGTCCCGACCTTGTGGATACCGCTGGGCGTGATCGGGCAGTCGGTCGCGGCGATCAACCTACTCGGCGCCGCGTCCGGGCACACCTGGCTCCACACGGTCGGCGTCGTCTACGGAACTACCGTGGGCACGGGCGGTGTTCTCGCCCTCGCAACCGTGATCACGGTGACGGCGCGGGCATTTCACCGAGGACTCGACTTCACGCCCGCCTGGTGGAGTTTCACGTTTCCCGTCGGCACCTGCGCTCTGGGCGCGAACGCACTGGGCAGCGCGATGCACTCGACGGTGATCGTGGGCGCGGCAACGATGCTGTGGTGTGCGCTGCTTCTGATCTGGAGCGTCGTGGTGTTCCGCACGCTGCGCTACCTGCATCGACTGCTGGTCGAGCGTGCGCTAACCGGTTTCGACAGGTCGTCCCGACTGCAGCCAGGCCGAGGTGCCACCGGCGACGGACACCGCGTTGATTCCTCGACCGTTCAGGTATTCAGCGGCCTGCAGGCTGCGCCCACCGACCGCACAGATCACGTACACCACATCGGCGTCGGGTATCTCCCCGACTCGGGAGACGAACTCGCTCAACGGGATGAGGGTCACGCCCGGCACCCTCACCTGCGCGTACTCGTCGGCTTCACGCACGTCGATGACGGGGGCGCCTGACGCCAACGCCTCGTCCAACGCCGACAGTTCGACTTCGATCATTCTGTGTTCGCCTCTTCTTTTTGCGGCGCCGTACCGGTCGTGGGCCGGCGCGGCGTGTTGTACATCCGGCGCAGACGGTACGCGCCGTAGACGACCAGTGCGATGACGGCCACGAAACCGAACCAGGGAATCAGCGCCCCGACGACCACCGCGCCACCCTTGATCGCCGACAGCAGAGCGTGCCACCCGGCGACGAGACCCTCCCAGAAGTTGTCGGGGCCCGAGCTCGGTCTTTCCGTGTCAGTGGTGGTGACGTCGATCGTGAGGGTGGCGAGTGCGATCTGATCGCTGAGTAACCGCTTCTGCGCGGTAAGGCTGTCCAGTTCACCCTGCCGCTCCGACAGTGCCCTCTCCGCTTCGATCAGATCGGCGGTGTTCGCGGCCGACGCGATGAGCCCCTGGAGCCGGGTGACCGACGCTGTCAACGCACCGATCCGGGCATCGAGATCCTGCGACTGCATCGTCACATCGCTCTTGGTGACGCTGACGCTGGTGACCTTGCCGAGTTCTCGCAGATCGTCCAGCGTGCGCGTGAGGTCGTCGGCGGGCACGCGGATGGTGAGGGAACTGCTGGCATCCTGATCTTCGGAGCCGGGCTGCTCGGTGAGCTGATCGACGCGACCACCCACCGCATCTACCTTGTCGACGATCTGTCTGCCCACCGCAACCGGGTCGTCGGCAGTGATCGACACCTGGCCGGTGATGATTTCCTGCCGTTCAGTGGGTGCCTGATCCTTCGCGGGCGCCTGCAGCGCACCCCCGGCTTCCAGCGACCTGCTGTCGCCGGGCACCGGCGCGGGCGCGGGCTGGGAAGAGTCGCTGTCGGATCCGCCACACCCCGCGAGCACCAGCGACATGAGGACGATGGCCGACAGAACGTATCTCTTCATGCCCGAATGCTAGCGGTGTGCCGACGGCCCGGTTGACGATCGACGACGACATGCGCCCGCACGCGATCACCAGGCGCGTTCAGCGGAAGTCACGGGACTTGGCCTTCATCCGCAAGTCCATCAACTGCAGGCGATCCGCCACCACCGTGACGGCACCCTCCGCATTTTGGACCTTGCCCCGCACCAGGAGCGCAGGTGCAGTGTTCGCGAGCTTGCGGTACTTCGCCCACAGGCCCACCGAACACACCACATTGACCATCCCGGTCTCGTCCTCGAGATTGATGAACGTGACACCGGCCGCAGTCGCCGGGCGTTGCCTGTGTGTCACGGCACCGCCCACCAGGACCCGATCGCCGTCGGGAATCTGCAGCAACCGGGCTGCCGGAATCACCCCGAGCGCATCGAGTTGCGGGCGAAGGAACTGGGTGGGATAGGTGTCCGGGGACACTCCGGTGGCCCACACATCCGCTGCCGCCAGTTCGAGATCACTCATTCCTGGCAGGGTCGGCGCCCGAGTGGACGCCCCTATTCCGGGAAGCCGGTCACGCCGCTCCCCTGCCGCGGCGCCCGCGGCCCACAACGCCTCCCGTCGGGTGATACCGAAACTGTCGAGGGCCCCTGCAGTGGCGAGCGACTCGGCCTGGGCAGTGTTCAGTTCCACCCTGCCCGTGAGATCGAGGAAGGAGGTGAACGGACCCCCGTCGTTCCGGGCTTCGACCATGCGCTCGGCCAGTGCGGTGCCGATGTGCCGCACCTCCCCGAGACCGAGCCGCACCTCCAGGCCCCCGGCCTCGACGGTGGCGTGCGCGAGGCTGGCGTTGATGTCGGCACCGTGCACCCGCACCCCGTGCCGTCGGGCGTCGGCCACCAGCGACTGCGGCGAGTAGAACCCCATCGGCTGTGCCCGCAGCAGACCTGCGCAGAATGCGGCCGGGTGATGCAGTTTGAACCACGACGAATAGAACACCAGCGCCGCAAAGCTCTGCGAGTGACTCTCGGGAAACCCGAAATTGGCGAAGGCATACAGCTTCTCATAGATCCGGTCGGCCACGTCGTTACCGATTCCGTGTACGTCCCGCATGCCCTGATAGAGCCGGTCCTTCAGCTGTTCCATCTTCTCCGCCGAGCGTTTGGACCCCATGGCCCGGCGAAGCTGGTCGGCCTCGGCCGGAGTGAACCCCGCGACATCGACCGCTACCTGCATCAGCTGCTCCTGAAACAACGGCACACCCAGGGTGCGTTCGAGTGCCTTCTCCAGCGACGGGTGGTCGTAGGTGACCGGTTCGAGCTTGTTGCGACGGCGGATGTAGGGATGCACCGAACCACCCTGGATGGGTCCGGGCCGGATGAGAGCGACCTCCACCACCAGGTCGTAGAAATTCCGCGGCTTCAGCCTCGGGAGGGTGGCCATCTGCGCCCGCGACTCCACCTGGAACACCCCGACCGAGTCGGCCCGCTGCAACATGTCGTAGACGGCCTCCTCGGACAGGTCCAGTTGCGCCAGATCCACTTCGATCCCTTTGTGCTCGGCTACCAGATCGATCATGTAGTGCAGGGCCGAGAGCATGCCGAGTCCCAGCATGTCGAATTTCACCAGACCCACCGCCGCGCAGTCGTCCTTGTCCCATTGCAGGACGCTGCGGTTCTCCATGCGCGCCCACTCCACCGGGCACACGTCGGCGATGGGCCGATCGCAGATCACCATGCCGCCGGAGTGAATGCCGAGATGCCGTGGATATCCCTCGATCTGGGCTGCCAGTTCGAGCACGGCAGGGGGTATGTCGGTGCCCTTCCCCTTTCCGACACCTCCCCAGCGATCGACCTGTTTGCTCCACGCATCCTGTTGGCCCTGCGAGAAGCCCAGGGCCCGTGCCATGTCCCGCACCGAGGACTTCCCCCGGTACGTGATGACGTTGGCCACCTGCGCCGCGTACTGCCGCCCGTACTTCGCGTAGACGTGCTGGATGGCCTCTTCGCGGCGGTCCGATTCGATGTCGACATCGATGTCCGGCGGGCCGTCGCGTTCGGGTGAGAGAAAACGTTCGAACAATAATTTGTTGCGCACAGGATCGACGTTGGTGATGCCGATGGCGTAGCAGACCGCCGAGTTGGCCGCCGAACCCCTTCCCTGGCAGAGGATGTCGTTGTTCTTGCAGAACGACACGATGTCGTGGACCACCAGGAAGTAGCCAGGGAAGTTCAACGTCGTGATGGTGTCGAGCTCGTGCTCGATCTGCCGGTACGCCTGCGGGTGGTCCTCCGGTGCACCGTAACGGCGGCGCGCCCCTTCCATCGTGAGCTGACGCAACCAACTGGCCTCGGTGTGGCCGTCGGGCACGGCGAAGGGTGGTAGCTGCGGTGCGATGAGCCGGAGGTCGAAGGCGCATTCCAGCCCGAGTTTCGCCGCACCGCTGACCGCTTCCGGGTACGCGGCGAAGAGGTGGGCCATCTCCTCGCCGGAACGCAGGTGGGATCCGCCCGTCGGAGGTAGCTGCCCGGCCGCGTCGTCGAGGCTGCGGCGACCCCGGACCGCGGCCATCGCCATCGCCAGCCGCCGGCGCGGGGGGGCCGCGAAATGTGCTGCAGTGGTGGCTATTACACCCAGGCCGTGCTGCTGCGCGAGTTCGGCGAGGCAGTCGTTGCGTTCACCGTCCTCCGGAATGCCGTGGTGTGTGAGTTCCACCGTGACCCGCTCGGCCCCGAACCGGTCGATCAGCTCGCGCAACCGGCGGGCAGCTGCGTCCGGACCGCCGTGGGCCAAGGCCTGACGCACGTGCCCCTTGCGGCAACCGGTCAGGATCTGCCAATGACCTCCCGCCGCATCGGCGAGCCGGTCCATGTCGTAGAGAACTTTGCCTTTCTCTCCTCCCGCCAGGTGCGCTGCGGCGATCTCACGAGACAGACGGCGATACCCCTCCTGTCCTCGTGCGAGCACCAGCAGATGGGCGTCGCCCACAGTGAGCTCGGAACCGAACACCGTGCGCATGTTCCATTCCTTCGCCGCCTCCGCGAACCGGACCACACCGTAGAACCCGTCGTGATCGGTGAGCGCGATGGCCTCGAGACCCAGTCGGACCGCCTCTTCCACCAATTCCTCCGGCGGGGACGCACCGTCGAGGAAGCTGAACGCCGAATGCGCGTGCAGTTCGGCGTAGGGGACGGTGGAGCCGGCACGTATCTGCTCGCCTGCCCGATACTCTCCCCGCTTGCGTGACCACGCCGGACTGTCGCTGCCGTCGCCCGGATACAGCGACTGCGGGTCGACGCGTCCGGGCCTGCCCGACAGGACCCGCTCCATCTCCGACCACGACGGCGGACCGTTGCCCCAACCCACTACTACACACCTCTTCATGCCGCACACGTGCCGTGCCGAAACCATGGAAGATGCCACTGGGGAAGACGCATCATTCGAACGCGAGTTCGAACACTCTCAGTGTGCCATCACACTCGCGGGCAGGTCAACGCGGGCCACCGGAGTCAGGTCACGAGCGCGGCGAGACCACTCAGACGGTCCTCGGCCGGCCTCCGCGGGCAGCTCACACACTTGGCCGAACCGGGCGTCTCGTAGATCAGGCAACACGACGCCCGCTGCGTGAACCGGCGGGTCACCGCACCGGCGTGCACGTCGACGAACCGCGGCCGGGGCAGAATCACCCCGTCGGCACGCATGGCGTCGACGAGCTGCCGGGCGAACATGCTCCCTCTCATACGATCACCGATGCCGTCGCCGGCGTCGAGCGCGCGGTTGGCGATCGAATCGGTGGTGATCGCCCACAACGCTGCCCGCCGCACTCCGGACGCCTCGGCCAGTGCGTCGATGAGAACGGTCAACGTCCCCGCGAGTTCCGACGCCAGATCCGCCACCGGGAGCACCGACGATGCCGTCAGACCACCGAGGTATCCATCGGCGGTCAGGAACGCCCGGGCGCCCTCCAATCGTGGGCAGGCAGCGACACCGGTGACGAGGGCAGTCGCGATCGGGATCCCGGTCAGGGTGGAACTGGCCGAATACCACCACAGGGTGCCGTTGACCCGGGGATTCCCACTGCCCCATCGGCTTGCGGTGTCCGCGAGCCGATGGGCCATCCACTCGGCGTCTGCCATGTCTGCTGCCGGAAACGAGCGGCCGTCGGGAAGCGCCGTCCAGGCGGCCAGCAACGGAACCCGACGGGCGGTCAGCGCGTACGTCTGCGCCAGGTGCTCATCCATCGGCCAACCCCAGAATGTCCATCGACCGCCTCGGCCCCGACCGCACAACGGCGCGGATTCCGAACACCTCGCCCAGCACCGTGTCGTCGAGGACATCGGGTGGTGGGCCGGCGGTGATCACCCGTCCATGCTGCATCACCGCCAGCGTGTCGCAGTACTGCACCGCCAACCTGAGATCGTGCATGGTCACCACGAGTGCGAGTCCGCCGGCGGCGAGATCGCGCAGCAATTCCATCAGGATGAGCTGATGACGAAGGTCGAGGTGATTCGTGGGTTCGTCGAGGAGCAGGACGCGCGGTTGCTGCGTGAGCGCCCGCGCGATCGCCACCCGTTGACGCTCACCTCCCGAGAGCGCCTGCACGTCGCGCCCCGCGAGTTCCGCCAACCCCACCTGCTGCAGGCACCTCTCGACGATCTCGCGGTCGGCGGCGCTGTCGCGCTCGAACCAACCGTGGTGGGGAATCCGGCCCAGCGACACCGACGCGCGCACCGTCACCCCCGCCGACGACTGCGGCTCCTGCGGAACCGCCCCGACCGTGCGGGCGAGTTGTCGCCGCGCCAGGTCGGCAACGTTCACCCCGCCGACGACGACGGCGCCCGCGGTGGCGGACACCGCGCGGTAGCAGCAGCGCAGCGCCGTCGTCTTGCCGGACCCGTTGGGACCTACCAGACCGAGCATCTCGCCGGGCCGGACAGCGAAGTCGACCCCGTGCAGCACGTCGCGTGAGCCGAGTTGGGCCCGGAGTCCTTGCACGCCCAGCCCGGTCATCGTTCGGCCCGCCGGTACCGGCGCTGCAGCATCCACACGAACAGCGGGGCGCCGACGAGCGCAGTGACGACGCCGACCGGCACTTCGAGGCTCGACGAGATCGACCGTGCCGCGGTGTCGGCTCCCACCATGGCGACCGCACCGAGCAGCGCGGCGACCGGTAACAATCTGGCGGCGCGAATACCGACGACGTAGCCGGCCAGGTGTGGCACGAGGAGGCCGATGAAGCCGATACCCCCGGCGACCGAGACTGCTGCGCCGGCCAGTAGTGACACGCCCAGCAGGTGGACGATCCGGAAGCGGGGAACGTTCATGCCGAGCGCGGCCGCTCCGTCGTCCCCGGTCTGCAGCACGTCGATCCGGCGGGCACTCCACAGCATGGCAGTGCCGACCGTCGCGAGCGCCGACACGGGAAAAATCATCGTCGACCAGCGCGCGTCACCGAATCCGCCTGCGAGCCAATGCATCACCGAACCGAGTTGCCGTTCGTCGGCGAGCACGAGGAGCGAGAAGGTGATCAGCGCCGAGAAGACCTGTGCCAGCGCGACACCGACGAGGATGATCGCAGTGGGTTGCGGATACCGTCCGCCGATTGCCAGCGACAGGAACAACGGCACCATCGCGCCGACGAACGCCGCCACGGGAACGGTGAAGACCCCGAGCATTCCGGCGCCGAACCCGAGCACCGTCACGATCACCACACCGAAACCGGCACCCGAGGACACGCCGAGCAGGTATGGGTCGGCCAGCGGGTTGCGGGTCACGAGCTGCGCCACCGCACCGGACAGTGCCAGCGCGGCGCCCACCGTCGCCGCGGTCAATGCCCGCGGCAGACGAGAACCGACGACGATGGATTCCCGTGCCTGCGACCACCAGACGTCGAACACACCGGGCAGCATCCGGTTCACCACGATCGCCCAGACGTCACCCACCGGTATGCGCACCGAACCGAACGACACGGCGAGCCCGATCACGAACAGCGTGGTCAGCACCAGAAGTACGATCAGCCCGGCAAATCCGAGAGGGGAACGAGCTGAGGGCGAGGATGGGCGCACCTCGGTCCGTTCGGTGAGCGCCGTCATCGCGTGGAGAAGGCGCCGGGATGGACGGCGCGCGCGATGGTCTCGACCGACCGCACGAGACGCGGGCTCTCGAAGAAGTCGTCGAGCGGTACGACGACGAAGCGGCCTGCCTTCACGGCAGGGGTCGCCGACATGATCGGGTGTGCGGTCAGGAAGTCGATCTTGTGCTGCGCACTCGTCGCGCCGTAGTCGAGGACGACGATCACCTCGGGACTGCGTTCTCCGACAATCTCCCAGGTGGCCGTCGAAAACGGTTTCTGCCCCTCGGAAAAGATGTTCGCGGCACCCGCATGGTCCGCGATGAGCTGACCGATTCCGACACCGCCGACAGTCAGCGGGACGTTCTCGCCGGAATCGTAGAAGAACACCGGGACGGCGGTACTGCCCGCAAGTGTCGCGCGCACGGACTGCAATCCGGACGTCACTCGGTCGCTGATCGCATGCGCCCTGTCCGGAACTGCGAGGATTTCGCCCAGCTGTGTGAAGTCGTCCCGCAGCAGAGCGATGTCGGGGAAGCCCTGCCCGCAGTACTCGGAGAACAGGAATGTAGGAATGCCGTGCTCGGCGAGGAACTCTCGTGAACGCCCCTCCTTCTCGTCGAATGCGCTCCGCATTCCCCCCACCACCAGGTCTGGCTCGAGGTCGAGCAACTGCTCTCGCGTCGGATACTCCTTCGACCGATGCGGGATCTTCGCGAATTCCTCGGCGAATGGGGGTAGCGGGGTGGCGTCGCCGTACCCGGTGCCGACGATACGGTCGCCGACACCCATCTCGATCAGAACCTCGGTGACGTGATCGTTCATGCTGACGATGCGCTGGGGTGGTGCATCGAAGCTCTGCGTGAGCGAACAGTTGGTGATCGTCACCGCGGCGGTAAACGACTCGGCGGAAGTAGTGCCCGGGCCAGGTTCCCCACGCGAGCAGGCGGCAGCGAGCAGCACTGCCACGGCGGCGGTGAGCAATCCGAACCTTCGGAACAACGGACGGTGCATGTAAACCTCATTGCGGCTCAGAGCCACGAATGAAAGTCGTGCAGGTCACTCCACGACCGGAGTCGCAGTGCGCCTGCGGGACTCCGCTTCGTAGACCACGACGAATGGATGTCGCACACCACACACCGGGTAATCGGGCTCGCCACCGGAAAATACTCCGATGGCCCACCGTTGCGGGTCAGCGCCGGATTCGGACCGGCTTCCCCCATGTGTGTGGCTGCACGTGCACATCCGAGTATGCATCATGGCGCGGGAGCCGGATCACACCACCGCCGCTCACCGCCGCACGCGCACTACAGTCGGCAGTCGCACAATGCCGACCACGACCCGGAGATGACGCATGACACGTTGGGCCTCGACTGTTGTTTCCCGGCGATGGTGGATTCTGGTGCTTGCCGTGGCCGCCGTACTGGTGAGCGGCGTCTGGGGTACGGGGGTGTTCGCGAAATTGGGCTCGGGCGGCTACACCGACCCGGGCAGCGAGTCCGCTGAAGTGGCGAGGATCGTCGAGGCCAACCTGGGTCCGCAGACCGCGGACATCATCGTCGTCTACACCGCGCCCGAAGGGAGAACGCTCGACGACATCGGTCCCGAGGTGACGGCCGATCTCGAACGGTTCGCCGCCGAGGTCCCCACGCACAAGATCACCTCATACTGGACCGCGGACACCACGACGAAGCAGCGGATGGTGTCGGAGGACGGCACCAAGGCGTCGGCCGCGGTCACCGTCGACCCCGAAGCCGGAATCACGGTGGCCGCCTTCGACGGCCTGCTACCCAAGCTCGAAGTCGAGGGCATCGACACCGAATTCGCGGGCAACTCGGTGGTGGGTGTGGCTTTCAACAACCGGCTCCAGCAGGATCTGGTGCTGGCGGAGGCGATTGCGCTTCCCATCACACTGGTCCTGCTGGTCTTCCTCTTCGGCGGCGTGGTCGCCGCGGCCGTACCCGTCTTCGTCGGACTGCTCTCCATCTTCAGCGCGCTGGCCACCCTTCGGGTGCTCACCCTGTTCACCGACGTCAACTCCTTCGCGATCAATGTCGCCTCTCTGCTCGGTCTCGGGTTGGCAATCGACTACGGGCTCTTCGTCGTCGGACGTTTCCGTGAAGAACTGGAGTCGGGCGCCGACACTGCCGAGGCCACCCGGCGCACCGTGCTCACGGCCGGCCGCACCGTTCTGTTCTCCGGACTGCTGCTGGTGTGCGCCTTCTCGGGCATGCTCGTGTTTCCCCAGGACGTCATCGCATCGCTGGGATTCGGTGCCATGGCCGCGGTCGCGAGTGCGGCGCTGCTGTCCCTGACCGCCGTCCCCGCTCTCCTCGCGATCCTCGGCCCACGCATCAACGCAGGGAGCTGGCGCAAGGACGCAGCCCAGCGCAGCGAAGCGAGGGCCCGCACGTTCTGGGGGTCCGTCGTCACGTGGGTGATGCGCAGGCCGGCCGCGATCGCAGTCGGAATCGTCGCCGGACTTCTCGTTCTGGCAGCTCCCCTACTCAGCGCCTCCCTCGGAGAGGTCACGTACACCGCGCTCCCCGAGGACGACCCTGCCCGCATCGCCACCGACACACTTACCCAGGAGTTCCCGACGACGGGCAACGGAGCCACCCTGATTCTGCGGGGCACGGACGGCAGCGGACCGACTGCCGCGGACGGTGCCGCCGTCGCCGAACAGGCCGGACAGGTCGAGGGCATCGGTGCGGCCACTGTGGTGGCGTCGAACGGTGAACTGGTCGCCGTCCAGGCGGTATACGCGGAGGGCGTCGACAGCGACGACCAGAGTGGTGCGGTCGCGGCTCTGCGAGACATCGCAGTACCGGAAGGGACCGAACTCCTCGTCGGTGGTGGACAGGCCACTGTCGACGACAGCAACGCGGCGATCGTCCGCTGGCTGCCCGCGATGGTGGCGATCATGGTGCTGTCGACGCTGGTGCTGCTGTTCCTGGCGTTCGGCTCGGTGGTCCTGCCGCTCAAGGCGGTGGCCATGGCGGGACTGAGCCTGGCCGCCACCTTCGGTGTCCTGACCTGGATCTTCCAGCTCGGCCACGGCGCGAGCCTGCTCGGGGTCAGTCCGGCACCGCTCGAGGCGACGTTCGTCGTCCTGATCCTCGCGGTCGTGTTCGGCTTGTCCACCGACTACGAGGTGTTCCTGATGTCACGGATGGTGGAGGCGCACGCGGCGGGGGCGACCACGGAGGAAGCGGTGCGGTTCGGAACGGAGCGCACGGGGCGGATCGTGACCGCGGCCGCTCTGCTGCTCGTCGTGGTCACCGGAGCATTTACCGTGTCCGGCCTGTCGATCATGCGGTTCCTCGGAGTGGGCATGATCGTGGCACTGCTCGTGGACGCCACCGTGGTGCGCATGTTGCTCGTGCCGTCGCTGGTGAAGCTGATGGGTCCGGCCAACTGGTGGGCTCCGGCGTGGATGACGAAGGTCCATTCCAAGGTCGGAATCCGTCACTAGTGCATCATCTTACTTCGGAGTAAGTTCGGGGAATGGCCACCTACCTCGTCACGGGCGGAACCGGATTTCTGGGTCGACACGTCCTGCCTCTGATCCTCGACCGCGATGACACAGCAGAGATACACGTCCTCGTCCGCCCCTCCTCGCTCACCACACTCGACGCCCTCACCGAAAGCATGCCCGGCGGCGATCGTGTGCATCCTCTGATCGGGGACCTGACCGAGCCCGGCCTCGGCCTCGCCGCGGTGCCGGCGGCCCAGCACGTTCTGCACCTCGGCGCGATCTACGACCTCACCGTCGGCGACGAGCAGGCGTCGACCAATGTCGACGGCACGCGCGCGGTGGCCACCCTCGCGACAGAGCTGGGCGCAACCCTCCATCACGTGTCGTCGATTGCGGTCGCGGGCGATTACGCGGGCACCTTCGCCGAGTCGGATTTCGATCGGGGACAGAGTTTTCCGACGCCCTACCACCGCACGAAGTTCGAGGCGGAGAAGATCGTTCGCGACAGCGAGGGACTGCGCTGGCGGATCTACCGCCCGGCCGTGGTGGTCGGCAATTCGGTCACCGGTGAGATGGACAAGATCGACGGACCGTACTACCTGTTCCCCGCCATCTCCGCTCTCGCCAAGCTCCCGGCCGCACTCCCGGTGGCTGTCCCCGACATCGGATCGACCAACGTCGTTCCCGTGGACTATGTGGCGGCGGCCATCGTGGAGCTGATGTCGGCACCGGACCGCGACGGTCAGGTGTTCCACCTGGTCAATCCTCGCCCACAGTCGGTCCGTGAGATCTACGCGGGGCTCGCCAAGGCCGCCGGTGCCCCGCGCCCGGCGGCGAGCCTGCCCGGCAGACTGGTCCGCCCCTTTCTGGCACCTACCCCGGACTCGACTCTCGACACGGGCCGCAAGTTGGTCCTCGACGGGCTCGGCATCCCGCCCGTGCTCGTGGCGAACATGACGCTGCCTACCGCCTTCGTCAACGAAGCAACGCGAAAGGCTCTGCAGGGTACGGGAATCGAGGTTCCGCCCTTCGCCTCCTACACGAAGGCGCTGTGGACCTACTGGCAGAACCATCTCGATCCCCATCGGGCGCGCCGCTCCCACCCCGGCGGACCGCTCGTGGGACGGCACGTCGTCATCACCGGGGCCTCCTCCGGGATCGGTCGCAGCGCGGCGATCGCCGTGGCCCGCAAGGGCGCGAAAGTTCTTCTCCTCGCGAGACGTACCGAGGAACTCGAGGCCGTGGTCGCGGAGATTCGCGCGGCGGGCGGTGCGGGGTTCGGATATCCGTGCGACATCACCGACGAGACGTCGGTCGAACGCACGGTCGCGGCGATTCTCGCCGAGCACGGTCACGTGGACATGCTGGTCAACAATGCCGGCCGGTCGATCCGGCGGGGCCTCTACCGCTCGACCGAGCGGTTCCACGACTTCGAACGCACGATGGCCGTCAACTACTTCGGTGCCGTTCGACTCGTCCTCGCGTTCCTTCCGCAGATGCGTGAACGCCGGTTCGGGCACATCGTCAACATCAGCAGCGCCGGGGTCCAGGGGGCAACGCCGCGATTCGCCGCCTACGTCGCCAGCAAGGCGGCGCTCGACGGGTTCACCGATGTGGCCGCCGCTGAAACACTGTCGGACGGGATCACGTACACCACCATCCACATGCCACTCGTCGAGACGCCGATGATCGCACCGACCGGCAACTACAACGTCGGACCCATCACCTCACCGGAGAAGGCGGCGGCCATGGTGGTCCGGGCCCTGGTCGAGCGGCCGAAGCGCATCGATGTCCCCAGCGGCACTCTCGGGGAACTCGGCAGTATGTTCGCGCCTGCCGTCAAAGACCGGGTGATGCATCAGATGTATCGCATGTTCCCCGACTCGCCGGCGGCCAAGGGACAGAGCGTCACCGAGAGGACACCCGAACCGCCACGAACCGACGAGGCACGCGCGCACAGGTCGACACCGTGGGGACGCGCCGCCCGAAAGGTCGGCAGGCTGGTACCCGGCGCCCATTGGTGAGCGCACTCGGTCAGCCCAGCGGGCGTACCCCGGTGGCGACGACGGGACGAACCGGTTTCGGTGCGGCTCCGCAACTTGGCGGCCTGGGCGCGAGTTCCCGCTCCTCCACATCGACGGACCACCGGCGTCCGTCGATGTGGGTGACCACCGACGCCCCGTCCACCGCCAGCTCGTTCGGGCCCGCGGTCACCAGTTCCCGGACCGCGAGTTCGGCCACCTGGCCCCGCTCGTCCCAGCAGCTTCGTCCCCGTAGTCCCTGCGCGTACACCTCGTCCCGGGCGGCGGCGCGCACCGCCTCGGCGCTCTGTTCCGCAGAGAGCCGGCCGTACGTATATCCGGTGGGCAGCAGAATCATCGACGGCGCGAACCGGTGTCCTCCCGTGTGCGAGCATTCCCACACGGTGTCGCCGAACTCTGTGGACAACCGGGCGGCGATAGGACGTCCCAGGACGGCACAGCACTGATCCCGTTTACCGTGCGCGCACACCAGCACCACCGGCTCCGCGACCGGCTCCCCCCACCGCGGAGCCGGACCGGCGACCACACCGAGGTCGAGGTCGAGGAGGTCGGCCGGACTGCCGATGTCCAGGCGTTCACACCAGGCCGACGCGGGATGCGAGTGTGCAAGGAGAACTGTGCGCCTCGCCGGATCGGTCGTGCTTCGTCCCGGCCGGCGGATGAACATGAACCGTACTCCCGCCGCCTTCGCACGGGCGTCGAGTTCCCCGGCGAGTTCGCTGCCCAGCGCTGTGCCGTCCACCACGTCCCGGCCCCACGCACCCGGGTGTTCGAGACACACCCAGCCCGTGACGTGCGCCGCCGTTCCCGGCAGGGGTTCGTCGGCGGCGGACAGCGCGGAGCAGGTGGTAGAGGTGATCGTGTCGTTCACGAGGCCATTGTGTCAGGCTGATTTTTCGCTCAGTCGTGGAACTTGCGCCGTTCCGACAACTGCTGAACGAACTTCTCGATGCGCCGGGCACGCGTCTCCGGACGTTTCGCGTCCTGTAACCGGTAGATGACGGCGTAGCGGTTGTGGCTGTTCAGCGTCGCAAAGAACGCCTCGGCCTCCGGATTCTGCGCAAGGGCGGCAAGGAAGTCCTCCGGAATTTCAGCCGTCTTCTGTCCGGCATAGGCACGATCCCACCGCCCGTCGGCTCTGGCCTTCTCCACTTCCGCCGCTCCGGCAGCCTCGAGGGCCCCGGCGGCTTCCAGTTTCTCGGCATATTCGCGGTTGCGTTTCGACCACGGACTGCGCGCCGATCGTGGGGTGAACCGTTGGACATAGAAATTTTCGTCGACCCGGCGGACTTGGCTGTCGATCCAGCCGTAGCACAACGCCACCTCGAGTGCCTGGTCGTAGGTGATCGACGAGTGGGCCGATCCCTTCTTCGCCATCTTCAGCCAGATACCGGGTGAGGTGGCGTGATGAACTGCGAGCCACTGGCGGAATTCGATCTGCCCGGCGAAGTACTCGACCGGCAACTCTGCTGCACCCATGCGCCGGAATCTATCGGCCCCGTGCCCACACCCGCACGAAACCCTGCGACAGATACGCAAGCGAGCCGAGGGCCAGCACCCACTTGGTGATGCTGACCGCGGAAGTGGCGCGGACGGTGGCATCGGTGATGTGCTCCCGATGTGTCAGCAGATGCAGGCCGACGACATTCTCGACGTAGTCACCGGCCGCGGCCACGACCGGCGCAGCCGCCAGCATCTTTCGCGTTGTGGGCGACAACGGCGTCAACTCCGCCAGCCGTCGCGCACCCGTACGCAGAGCGACGGCGTAGATGGCGGGATGGACGAAGTCGGGATAGTAATGACTCCGATATCGCGCGGTCTCGGTGGCGTCCATGCCGTCGAGGATCGCGGTGTAGTCCCGGGCGGATCGGGCCGTCTGAATCTCGGCCACCCGGGGGGCAGCAGGACCGAGCAGTCGGGCGATATTCGCCTGTGAGATCACGAACGCGGCAGACCAGCCGAGGAGCTTGCGGTCGAGCGAGGTGAGCGCCATGGCCAGATCCTGCCATGGATCCCCGACGGTTGATCATCCCTTCGTCCGAGTCCGCTCAGCCTGCTGCCTCGGTCAGCGCCTTGGCGTCCTCCTCGCCGAACCGCTCCTCGAGCACCTCCGGGGAGTAGTCGAGGTCGATTTCCTCGACCGGCCGGCCGCGTGCCGACTCGATCGCCGAGAGGCGACGCTGCGCACGGTCCGCGGCGTAGGCCAGGAACTCGTCGTTGTCGAGACCGAACGGCTGAACCTCGAATTGTGCGTTGACCCAATCGATCATGCCCAGTGCCATCGGCATCAGCTCCGCCATCCGCTCCTGCACCACATTCCAGTTGTTGTCGTCGGCCGCGACATGCCGTCGGCAGGTGAAGGTTCCCCAGGCCATGTGACGACGTTCGTCGTCGCCGATCCGCTTGACGAGATCCTGCATGCCGGGGAGTATCCCGCGGGTCGCGCACACCTTCTGCCAGGCGTAGTACCCGGTCAGCGCGAGACTGCCCTCGATGACATGGTTATAGGTGACGCTGGCGCGAATCTGGTTGGCGGGGCTCGGATCCGTCTCGAGAACGCCCAGAGATCCGGGAAGCTCCTCGTAGAACAATTGGCGGTAGTACGGATTGTCGGCGACGAACGGATGCAAGTCCTGCGTGAGCCCGACCGCGTCCATCCACAACCGGAACACCTGCGTGTGCTTGGCCTCTTCGAAGCAGAACTGAGTCAGGTACATCTCGTCACCGAACCGGCCCTCTGCGGCCATCGCCTTCATGAAGGGCTGAATGTCCTCGGTGACCGCCTCCTCACCGGCGATGAACTGCGCACACAGGTACGTCGCGCTCCGCTGCTGCTCGCTGTTCAGCTCCTCCCAGTCCTGCGCATCCCGGCTGAAATCGAGCTCGACGGGATTCCAGAACTTGGCGTTCCCCTTGGTGAACAGTCGCAGCGGAAAGGCGTCCCAGTTCAGGCCGCCGGAACGGAGCGAACTGAATCCCTCCCTGCCGGGTGCGTACGGTCGTCCGGGTGTGATCGTCGACATCTCGTGCCTTCTTCCCGATGTGCAGATACATCTGTGCAGCCGGAGCCGAGCCCCCGCTTCTACTCCACGCTAGTCCTGCCCAGGCCGCTGCGGGTTTACATTTGCGGACTTTTGTCTGAATCCGGCCGACGGTTGAACAGCGCACGCTCAGTTCGGCTCGGACTCCATCAGGAACGGCATCGCCGCCGCCTCGAACTCGTCGTACCGATCACGGTGAATGCTGTGTCCCCCGGGGAAAACCACCACCCGGCATCTCGGTATCGCGGCGACTGCGGATTCGAGTCGACGGGCATCTACCATCCCGCCGGGACCGCCGCGCAGGATCAGTGTGTCCGCCTCGATCCGTGGCAGCTGGTCCCACCACAACGGGTCCGGGCGGCGGAACTGCTCGAGCGCCGAGCGTGTCATCGACCGGTCGAAGGCGAACACGGCCCGCGGGTGCCGGATCAGGCTCGTCGTCGCATGCCACAGCTCCGGCAGGGACGGCAGCCTGTTCGAGAAGACCTGCTCCGGGTCACCGGGCCGCAACGGAAGTGGGGCCTCCTCGATGACCAACCGCCGCACCAGCTCGGGGCGGGTCTGGGCTGCGAGTGAGGCGGCATGACCGCCGAGCGAATGACCGACGAGATCGACCTGCGACAGGCCCAGGTTGTCGCACACTTCCACCACATCGGAACCGAACTCTTCGAACAGGTACGACGCAGCGCGGGCACTGCGACCGTGTCCCCGTAGATCGAGCACGACGACCCGGCGCCCGCGTGAGACCAGCGCCCGCATGAACCGGTCCCACGTTCCGCCGTCACCGCCCATTCCGTGCACGAGAACCACGGGCACTAGATGAGCGGCCGGGCCACTGCGCACTCCGCTGTCGCGGTACGCGATGGCGACACCGGTGCGGGTCGCGGTCGTCCTGCTCGTCTCCACGAGAAACAAGCCTAGGCGGACGGCCGCGTCGGCCCGCCCTGACCTCCCGAGCCGTACGGGCGGTCCGTCCGTTCGCAAGGATGTTCACGGTGTGGCGGGGACGACCCGATAACGCAGCGTCACGATCCCCGACTCGTACCCCTTCGCCTCGAGGAGCGTGAGGGCGTGCATCCCGGTGTCCTCGTCGAGAAGACGCTGCCCGCGCCCCAGCAGCACCGGCACCACGCGCAACTGAATCTCGTCGACCAGATCTGCCGCGAGTAGCGACTTGGCCAGGGTGACACTCCCCCACACGACCACGTCACCACCGGGCTCCCGCAGCAACTGCCGCACCCGCTCGACCACGTTCCCGTCGTACACCTGCGCCGGTTCCCACGATCCCCACGGCGCCCTGCCGAGGGTGGACGAAAACACGAGCTTGGGAAGCGTGTTCACCACCTCGCCCACCACCTCGCCTTCCGCGGTGGGCCAGTACTCGACGAACATCTGATAGGTGTTGCGGCCCAACAGAACCAGATCCACGTCGGCGAGAAGATCTACGTTGTCCCGATCGACCTCACCGAAATCGGACACCGCCTCGAAGAAGTCGAGCTCGCCCGACGGCCCGGCGACGAACCCGTCGAGAGTGGTCAGTTCCTGCACGATCACCCGGCGAATTGCGGGCGTAGACACCTCACTCATAGATTCCCTCCACCGTCCACCGATCCGCCGTGCAGATCACCAGCAGCGCCCGCGACTCCTCGAGCAGCACCTGCGCCCTGGCCGCCGTCCGGGCGGCGGGCGGATCCCACCACCGCTCGTCCACCGGCCACGGTCCCGCCCATCCGCACACCGTCCACTCTTTACTCCCCCAGCGCAACCGGGCGGGAGGCGCACTGAACACACCGCGTTCCGTGACCGTCACGGCAGCACCCCGTGCGTCCACGATGCCGACCTCGGGATGTGCCGTCAACACAGCGGAAGGTGCCGGTTCGGGAAGCGTTCCCGGCCACGGCTCCGACGGATCGGAACGAGGAATCAGCTCATCCCCCAACGGCAGCAGGGTGATGCGCTCCGCCGGACCCCGCCCACCACTGAGAACACCCACCTGCACGGCCTCCCCGCCGAGAAGTCCCTGCACCCGCACCAGGGCTCGCCGGGCCCTCTCGTCCTGATCTCCGACTCCACCCCACAGCCCCAACTGCAGGGCTCCGGAAGCCACCACCTCCACCGGCTCGAGCCGCAGGACCGCGATACCCGCGGTGGGACGCTTCTCGCTGCGCCCGGTCAACCACCCGTCCAACTGCCACCGCACCCGGTCCGCCGTCGCCTCCGGCGTCAACGGCTCCGCGCATCGCCACGTCCGGGACAACTGTTCCCCGTTGCCGGTGATTGCCGACACCGACAGCCGAGTACAGGCCACCCCCGCGTCGGACAGGGTGCGGTGCAGTTTCTCCGCCAACGCCCTGCCTGCGAACGCTGCGGCGTCGACCCGTTCGATCACGGGGTCGCAGTGTTCTTCCACCTCCAGGTCGGGAGGTAGCGATCGCGCCGACGGGGGACGCTCCGGCTCACCCCGCGCCGCACGATGGGCAAGCACCGCGTCGGTTCCGAAGCGGGACGCCACATCACCTGCCGGCAGCGCCGCGAAGGCGCCGATGGTGCGCAGTCCCAGACGGTGCAGCAGATCGACCAGTTCACCACGGTGAACTGCCGCGAGACTGGGTTCGGCAGCCAGTTCCCTCATCGGCAGCGGCGCCAGGAACTCCGCTCCCCGGCCGGGAGGCACGAGCACCCCTCTGCGAGCGGCGATCACGGCCGTGGACAGTTGATCGGCAATGCCCACCTGACACTCGACCCCCACAGCCGACACCTGGTCCACCAACCGCTCCGCAGCGGCTTCCTCGGAGCCGAAGTATCTGCTGACACCCCGCGCCGACAACACCACGAGCCCGGGACGCAGCACCTCGACTCCGGGAGCCACGGCGTCGATGGTCGCGGCAACCGGCTCGAACAACCGAGCGTCCCGCTCGGCATCCGCGGTCACCACGTGCAACCGGGGGCACCGGGCCTGGGACTCGCGGCGACGCAGTCCCCGGTGCACCCCGTCCGCCCGGGCCGTCGCCGAACAGGCCACCACACGATTACCCGATGTCACCGCCACCGGATGAGTGGGCGGGAGGTCCACGGCTGCAGCAGCTGCGACCGCAGGCCAGTCGGGACACCACAACGCCACTACGCGGCTCACAGCCCCACCACTTCCGCCGCTTCCGGAAAGCCTGCCTCCGGGAGAGCGGTGTCCGGCGTGTTCACCCACTCCACTCGACCCTGCGCCGAACGCACGTCCAGCCGGGTGGTGCGCGGCTGAAACGACCGCCCCCGGGCGCACACCGCCAGGCTGAGGGAACGTAGCCGGCCGCACCCCCGTTCCTGAGATCCCTTGCCCAGTCCCGCATATCCGCGGACACGGGCATCCAGTCGCATCTCAGCACCGTCCCAGTGTCCGTCGGTGACCACCAGGGTCGAACCCTTGCTCCGCGCGCGGGCCACCACCGCGCGGGCACGGGACGGCGCCACCGAGGCTCCACCCAGGCCGAGTACCACCAGATCCATACCGTCCAGCAGCACCGCGGCGATCTCCACCGGATCAGCTCCGGGGTCGGGAATAAGAGCGAGGCGTTCGAGCTGCGCCCCCATCTCGACAGCGGCGAGCAACCCGAGCTGGGGATGCCCGATCACAGCGACATGTCCCCCGTCTGCGGTGACCGACGCGACCAGCCCCAGCAGAAGCGAGGTGGCACCGGAAACCGATACCACGGAACCCCGCACCAGCCCGCCTCTCGGAAGAAGGTCGGCCAGCGCAGCCGGAACCGGGAGCACTCCGGCCGTGTCCGAATCGGGGGCCGAAGACTTGCCCGGTGTGTGCAGCGCGCCCTCCATCGGAGCGCGATTCGCCACCGATTCCCCGCGAGCGGGGACCGCCGCCATCCTTCGCCGGAGGAAGTCCAGACGCTCCTGACGGGAGAGCCCCGACAACTCCGGCGGCACAGCAGACTCCGGAACTGCGGCCACATCAGCCAACTCGACACCCCTGTCACTCGGCACCAACAGCGGTCGGCAACCACGGGGAAGACGCGGCTCGAACAGACGCTACGTTCGAACGTATTTTCGAACTCGTTTCCAGTAAAGCCGGTCGGTGAGTGCCAGTCAAGTGGACCACGTATTCGCAGGTCAGGAGCGTCACACCGCCCGTGTCCGCATCATCCTCTAACCTGAACGCGTGACTGAGCAGGCGCAGAGCGAAAGGGGCATCGGACCCGAATACCTGGTGGCGGGAAGGTACCGTCTGAGGTCCAAACTGGGCGGCGGCGGCATGGGTGCCGTGTGGCTGGCGAGAGACACCCTGCTTCACCGGGACGTAGCCGTCAAACAGGTCACCACGACGGCCGGACTCGACCCCGACGAGGCCCGCCGCGTCCGTGAACGCACCCTCCGGGAAGGGCGCAACGCCGCCAAACTCACCCACCGCCATTCCATTGCGATGTACGACGTGGCGCTCGAAGCCGGGGAGCCCTGGCTGGTCATGGAATACCTACCGTCCCGCAGCCTCGCCCAGGCGATGAACATCGCCGACACTCTGCCGCCCCTCGAGGTGGCTCAGATCGGTGCGCAGGTGGCGGACGCCCTGGTGGCCGCGCACGCCGCGGGCATCGTGCACCGGGACATCAAACCGGGCAACATCCTCGTCGCCGACCGGGGCCGGGAACTCGGCACCGTCAAGATCAGTGACTTCGGCATCGCCCGCGCCAAGGGCGACGCCGCCGAATCCACGAACGGCGTCATCACCGGGACACCCGCGTATTTCTCCCCCGAGGTTGCCCGCGGCCAGGATCCCACCGAGGCCAGCGATGTCTTCTCCCTCGGGTCCACTCTGTATACCGTGGTCGAGGGGCAGCCGCCGTTCGGCATCGATTCCGACTCCATCGCACTCCTGCATCGCGTCGCGAAGGCCGAGATCTACCGCCCGGCCAAGGCCGGGCCGCTCACCGAAACGCTGTTGCACCTACTCGAACCCGACCCGGCGCGGCGTCCCACGATGGCCGAGGCCCGCGACGCGCTGGCTCGGGTGGCCATGGGCGGGGACGGTGATGTCGCCCACCTCGTCGGCTCACCCGTCTACTCCGCCGACGGCACGATTCCCTCCTGGGCCCACCGTTCCACTCCGTTGCCCCCTCCGCACCGCCGGAGCAAGATCGGCTCCACTCAGGCCGGCCTCCCTGCGGTGCCCCAGAGCACGCCCTTGAAGAACGTTCCCCGCCCGCTGGGCAAACTGCAGTGGCCGCCGCGGCCCACTCCGCCCGCCCCCGGCGCACCCGAACCCACGGTCCGCGATCAGGTGGTGGCGTGGGCACCGATCGCCATGGGCGTGATGGTCGCCATCTTGATACTGGCCGTGCTCGTCGCAGTGGTCGTCCTGCTGGCCCAGCCCTGAGCGGCCGTACGTATCAGTCGATCCGACGACGGTGCGCCCACCGGGTCAGCGCATTGCGGTTCGACTGCTGCGTCTTGCGCAGCACGTTGGACGCATGGGTTTCCACCGTCTTCACCGAGATGACCAGTTCCTCGGCGATCTCACGGTACGTGTACCCCCGCGCGAGCAGCCGCAGTACTTCCATCTCGCGCGGGGTGAGCGAATCGAGTTCCGGGTCCAGCTGCGGTTCGGGAGCATTGGAGCGGCCGGTGAAGGAGTCCAGCACGAATCCGGCCAGCCTCGGGCTGAACACGGCGTCACCGCCGGCGACCCGGCGCACTCCGTCGGCCAGCTCCCCACCCGAGATCGTCTTGGTCACGTAACCGCGGGCACCCGCCCGGATCACGGCGATCACATCCTCGGCGGCGTCGGACACACTCAGCGCCAGACACACCGGGCCCTCCTCGATGCCGCGCAACACGGCGACACCACCACCGTCGGGCATGTGAACGTCGAGGAGGACGACGTGCGGGGCGGTGGCGTTGATACCCGACACCGCCTCTGCCACACCGCCGGCCTCCCCCACGACCTCCATGTCTGCTTCCCGCCCGAGTTCGGCACGCACACCGGACCGGAAGACGGCGTGATCATCTACGAGAAAGACGCGATACGGCGGTGTTTCAGGCAAGCTCACTGTGGCTGTTCCTCGGCGTGGACGGTAGTGTCGCCCCACTCTAGGCCAGCGTCGTCCGTAATCTCGGTAGCATCCGCCCCGGCCTTGGCATGGCCGTTTCGCGGCATGGAGATCCGGACCTCGGTGCCCTTGCCGGGCGCCGACCGCACGTCCACGTGTCCACCCCGGCGATCGATCCGCCCGCGGATCGACTTCGCCAGTCCCTGCCGATCCGGCGGCACCTCGTCGATGTCGAAGCCGACACCACGGTCCCGGACGAACACACTGACCTGTTCGCGCTCCGCCTCGGCGAAGAGGTTGATGTCGGTCTCGCCGGAATGCTTGGCCGCGTTGACGAGTGCCTCCCGCGTCGCACCGAGTAAGGCTGTGAAGCTTTCCTTCGACAGCCCCTCTCCTGTCCCCTCCACATCGAGGGAGACGTCGCCCACCGTCACCGGCCGCACCGTCACACCGTGCTGGTCCTCGACCTCACCGGCGATGATGCGCAGCGCCTCCGCGAGACTCGACTGGTCGGCGTCACCGCCGCCGAACAACCACTTGCGCAGTTCGCGTTCCTGTCCGCGCGCGAGCCGGGCCACCTCCTGTGGGTGATCTGCCTGCTTCTGGATCAGCGCCAGCGTCTGCAGGACGGAGTCGTGCAGATGGGAGGCGATCTCCTCACGCTCCTCGTTGCGAATTCTCGCTGCCCGTTCCGCTCCGAGGGCACGCCACAGCCGCAACCACAGTGGCACGGTCAGTAGTCCGGCGCCGACAAGAGTCACCACGACCGCCAGCAACGACGACCGCAAGGCCTCCAGATCGACCTGAGCGAGGATCACCACGCCCAGCCCGGAGACGATCAGTGTCACGCCACCGAGAACCCGCGCCCACGTGAGAACGGTGGGCCGCTGCGGCAGCCCGATCACGGTGCGCGGGCCCTCCGAATCGAATTCCCGCCACACCAACGCCGCACCCACCGCGACCACGATGATCGGCGCAATCACCGATCCTGCACGGCCACTGAACAACCACGACAATGCGGAGGCACCAGCCAGACCGATGGCGATCAGGCCGATGGCCCTGCGTCGTTCGGACGCGCTGGGCTTCTCCGTGTCGGCACCCGCCGACGTGAAGATCCACAGGAGGCCGTACGCGACGATGCCGGCACCGGCCAGCGCCGCCAGAGCGGCGAACACGACGCGCACCTTCAGGACGTCGACACCCAGCTGATCGGCGATTCCGCCCGCGACACCACCGACGACACGACCCGCAGCCCGGCGTTCGAGCCGCGGCATCGGCACATCGCCCGGCGCCACCGGTGGCATCAGCGGGCCACCACCGGTCTGCGCTGCAGAAGGCACGGCGTTCGACACAGATTGCACATACTCGATACTGGCACGATCACCCCGCCCGGGCATCAGGGTCCAACCCTGACTTCGCGGACCGGCACGGCCCATTCCGGGCGGAAAGATCAGGGTAGTTCCCGATGTACGCGCGGGGCGTCGGCCGCAACGATGGTCGTATGAGCAATGGGAGTTTCCAAGAGCAGATGAACGATCTGTGGCGGACCCGGCCGGTGCGGTTGCCCGGGCGAGGTCACGTCGCCGGTGTCTGTGCGGGAATCGGATACCGTTACGGCGTCGATCCCGTACTGATACGAGTCGCTTTCGTGGTGTCGACCATCTTCGGCGGCGCCGGTGTACTCCTCTATCTGGTGTGCTGGCTCGGCCTCACCAAATCCGGTGACCCGGCCTCGCCGGCGGAGTCCCTCGTCGGCCGCGGCCACAGCTCGGATTCGGGCACCAAGACCGTCGTCCTCCTCGTCGCTCTCGCCATCGCCGCCAGCACGGTCGGGCCGTTCGGTGTCGGACTCGGCGGATCGGGTCTGATCAGCATGGCGTTGATGCTCGGCGGACTGTGGTTGTTGTATCAGCGGCAACCGGTGCCGCCGCCCCTCCCGCCCGGGGTCGCACCGACCGGTGTCGGAACTGGCTATCCGGGCACGAGTTACGCCCCCGGACCGTTCGGCGGCAACCCGTTCGGCGCCGACCCGTATGGCGCCGGCGCCTACGGCGGCAGCGCGTACGGCGCCGGCCCGCACCCCACCTACAGTCCGTACACCAAGCTTCCCGATTCCTACACGCCGAGCCCCGCGGCCACTCCCACCGCGGACAGCACGGATCGAACGAACACACCGCCCCCCACCGAACCCCCAGCGAGCGAGCAGAAGACGGTGTCGTTCGAGAAGTCTCCGGAGCCGACCCCCAGCAGCTTCGCGCCTCCGACACCATTCGCACCACTCGAACCACGTCCACCGGCCTGGGATCCGCTGGGAGTGGCCCCCTTCGCCTGGGACCTTCCCGAGCCGGCCGGAACTCCCACACCCGCCGCGGCACCCGGACGTAAGCACTCGCGCCTGACCACCATGGTCATCGGACTCGCCATCCTCGCTGCCGCAGCCGCGACGGCACTGTCGGTCGCCACCGGATCGGAATGGCTGAACCCGGGCCGTATCGGTGCCGTCGCCCTCGCCGTGATCGGCGCAGGCCTCGTAGTCGGAAGTGTTGTCCGCAAGGGCTACGGATTGCTCGTCGTCGCCGGACCACTGGTGGGATTCGTCGTTCTGGCCTCGCTCGTCGGCTCACTGAACTTCGACGGACGCAGCATGGGCGAACAGAGATGGGAGCCCATGTCGGCGGCCGACCTCGAGTCCGAATACTCGGGCGGTTTCGGCAGCTTCACCCTCGACCTCCGCAGGGTCGAGCTCACCGAGGACAAGACGGTGACCGTGAACGGGAACGGTGAGGTGATCGTGCTCCTGCCGCCGAAGATGAACGTCCGCAACGACTGCTCGGTTCAGGTCGGTGACAGCCAATGCCTGCCCGACGGTCTCGACGGCGGAGCGGACGGACCGGAAGGACCCGTATTGAATCTCGACGTGAACGCACAATTCGGAAGTGTGGAGGTGCGTCGTGGATGACATCGACGACACTCAGGACACCGGCACCACCTCACGGAAACGGCCGTCCCCGCTCCTGTTCCTCGCCGGTCTGGCAGCGCTGCTCGTGAGCGGCTGGGCCCTCGTCGGTCCCTTTTCCCTCGAACCCCTCGCGAATGTCGAATTCCGCTGGCTGTTCGTCCTCGTCGCCGTGGTCGTCGGTGCAGTTCTCGTCTTCGCACCGAATAGAAAGAGATAGCCCGGCAACACGAAAGCGCGGTGGGCGGGTCCTCGGACTCGCCCACCGCGCTTTTCAGTGCGTCACTCCCACTCGATGGTTCCCGGCGGCTTGCTGGTGATGTCGAGCACCACTCGGTTGACGTCGTGCACCTCATTGGTGATGCGGGTGGAGATGCGCTCGAGCACCTCGTACGGCACTCGTGTCCAGTCCGCCGTCATCGCGTCTTCACTCGACACGGGCCGCAACACGATCGGGTGACCGTACGTCCGCCCGTCACCCTGCACCCCTACGCTGCGGACGTCGGCCAACAGCACCACCGGGCACTGCCAGATCAACTTGTCCAGCCCGGCGACCGTCAACTCTTCGCGCGCAATGGAATCGGCGTGCCGCAGGATGTCGAGGCGCTCTTCGGTGACCTCGCCGATGATGCGGATACCGAGCCCCGGTCCCGGGAACGGCTGGCGTCCCACGATCTCCTCGGGCAGGCCGAGTTCGCGGCCGACGGCACGCACCTCGTCCTTGAACAGCAACCGAAGCGGTTCGACGAGCGTGAACTGCAAATCTTCCGGCAGCCCGCCCACATTGTGGTGACTCTTGATATTGGCGGTTCCGGTGCCGCCGCCCGACTCGACCACATCCGGGTAGAGCGTGCCCTGCACCAGGAAGTCGACGGTGTCACCGTGCGCAGCGTTTTCACCCAGCACGTCGCTGACTGCGCCCTCGAAGCTGCGAATGAACTCGCGGCCGATGATCTTGCGCTTGGTTTCGGGATCCGACACCCCGGCCAGGGCGCCGAGGAAGGTGTCCGCGGCATCGACGGTGATCAGTTTCGCACCTGTCGCAGCCACGAAGTCCTGTTCGACCTGCACTCGTTCGCCGGCACGCATCAAACCGTGATCGACGAACACACAGGTCAGTCGGTCGCCGATCGCGCGCTGCACGAGGGCTGCCGCGACCGCCGAATCGACGCCACCGGACAACCCACAGATCGCCTTGCCGTCTCCGACCTGCTCGCGCACCTGCTCGATCAGGGCGTCGGCAATGTTCGCGGCCGTCCACACCGGCGGAATGTTCGCGATCTCGTGCAGGAATCGGCTGAGTACCTGCTGGCCGTACGGCGAATGCAGGACCTCGGGGTGGTACTGCACTCCCGCGAGTTTGCGGGCCCGGTCCTCGAACGCGGCCACGGGGGCGCCCTCACTGGTCGCGGTCACCTCGAAGCCTTCCGGCGCTTCGGTGACCGCATCCCCGTGGCTCATCCACACCGGCTGGTTCTTGGGCAGGCCGTCATGCAGCAGCCCACCCTGCACCGTCAAGTCGGTGCGGCCGTACTCGCGTGTGCCAGTGTGCGCCACCGTGCCGCCGAGAGCGCCGGCCATGGCCTGAAATCCGTAGCAGATTCCGAACACCGGGACGTCCAGATCGAACAACGCCGGGTCCAGCTGCGGCGCACCCTCGGCATACACGCTCGACGGCCCACCCGAGAGCACCACGGCGAGAGGTTTCTTCGCCTCGATCTCCGCGACGGTCGCGGTGTGCGGGACCACCTCGGAGTAGACCTTCGCCTCACGCACCCGCCGGGCGATCAGCTGCGCGTACTGCGCGCCGAAGTCGACGACGAGGACGGGTCTCTGTTGCTCGATATCTGTCACCGGGTCAGTCTAATCGGCGCAGCTCCGTGGTCTGCGCGACCCCATGTCCGTGCACGACCGCCGCTCTTCATAGCCGACCCTGCGATTCAGGCAACACTGCGATTCAGGCAACACTGCGACTCAGGCGACACCGTGACTCTGGGCGACACCCGGATTCTGGGTGACGCCCTGTTCGTTGGCGGCCGCCGTCGAGGAACCGTTGCGGATTTCGACGATCGGCAGCACCAGCGCTGCGGGCGCGTCGGCGGGAACCACCGGCGCGGTCGGCGGCACCGGGTTCAGGCGGCGGTATCCCTCACCCTGGGCGGGGCGTAAGTCCTTCTCACCCTTGTTCGGCCACAGCGACGCTGCCCGCTCTGCCTGCGCCGAAATGGTCAGCGACGGGTTCACCCCCAGGTTCGCCGACACCGCGGCACCATCGACCACGCTGAGCGTCGGGTATCCCCACACGCGGTGGTAGGGGTCGATGACACCGTGCTCGGGGTCCGAGGCGATCGTGCAG
Source organism: Rhodococcus oxybenzonivorans (assembly GCF_003130705.1). NCBI lineage: Bacteria > Bacillati > Actinomycetota > Actinomycetes > Mycobacteriales > Nocardiaceae > Rhodococcus > Rhodococcus oxybenzonivorans. Next base: position 4,202,315 of record NZ_CP021354.1, read on the forward strand.
CCACCGAGGAAGTGCGCCGTGAGCGGAATGTTGAACACATCACCCCACGTGCCTCCCGCGCGGCCGTCGATCTTCTCCGCGATGCGCCTCGTGGCCTCGTTGCCCGCAGGAATCCAGCTGGGGTTCGGCTCTCCGTGACCCTGTTTGCTCGTGAACTTGCGCCGGCCGAACAGACCCTTCTTGGTGTACGTCGTGATGGAGTTGTCGAGATTCTGCATCACGAGCGCAATGATGGTGCGCTCACTCCACCGGTACGGGGTGAGCACCTTCAACGCCTTCGGGTCCTTCGCGAGCTCCCTGAGGAACGTCATCCACCGTCGGCCGCCTCCGTCGGTCAGGAGCGTCTGCAGCAGCGCCATCGAGTTCGAACCCTTGCCGTAGCGCACGGGCTCGACGTGGGTGTCCGAGGTGGGATGGAACGACGACGTGATCGCGACGCCCTTGGTCAACTCCAGCGCGGGATCGACCTTGTTCTTGGCCGCGCCGAGAATCGACTCCGAGTTGGTACGGGTCAGCACACCCAGCTGATCGGAAATCTTCGGGAGCGCCCCCGTCTCCTTCTGATCGAACAGCAGGTGCTGCGTACCCCACGTTCCGGCGGCCAGCACGACCTGGGCAGCCGTGTACGTCTTGCACTTGCGGTTCTTGACCGGACCGGTCCGCCGGGTGAAGACGTCCCAAGTGCCGTCCGACGCCTCCCGCAGACCGGTGACCGTCGTCATCGGGATGATGTCGGCGCCCGCCTTCTCGGCAAGACCGAGGTAGTTCTTCAGCAGGGTGTTCTTGGCACCGTGCCGGCAGCCGGTCATACATTCACCGCATTCGATGCACCCGGTGCGGTCGGGGCCCACGCCGCCGAAGTAGGGGTCGGGCACCGTCTTGCCCGGCTCACCGAAGAACACGCCGACCGGAGTCTGGATGAACGTGTCACCCGCCCCCATGTCCTCGGCCACCGACTTGATGATCTCGTCGGCCGGCGTCATGTGCGGGTTCTGAACCACGCCGAGCATCTTCCGGGCCTGGTCGTAGTAGGGGCTGAGCTCGTCGTACCAGTCGGTGATGTGCGCCCACTGCCGGTCCTGGAAGAAAGAGGCGGGCGGCTTGTAGAGCGTGTTGGCGTAATTGAGCGATCCGCCGCCCACTCCGGCGCCCGCGAGGATCAGGCAGTCGCGCAGGAGGTGAACCCGCTGGATGCCGAAAAGTCCCAGCGCAGGTGCCCAGAGGAACTTCTTCAGGTCCCAGCTGGTCTTGGCGAAGTCGGCATCGGCATAACGCCGGCCGGCTTCGAGGATGCCGACCTTGTATCCCTTCTCCACCAGCCGGAGCGCGGTGACGCTGCCACCGAATCCGGACCCGACGATGAGAACGTCATAGTCCGTCGCGCGTTGCTTCTTCATCCTCGACCTCCACCGAACCTGGGTTATTACTCGCCAGTATGCACCCCAGCGCTGTGACAGCTGCCACAAGGGTTACCTTAACTGTAACGATTGGTATCAGGAACGGCAGGCACCAGCACAAGAAAATCGCCCAATGCCGCACCGGTGCTGTCGAACTACACCGAAGGGCATTGGGCGATGAGAAAAAGTGGAGCGGACGAGGCCCTACGCGCGGACCGTCAAGCCCACCTTCTGGAATTCCTTGAGGTCCGAGTAGCCGGACTTCGCCATGGATCTGCGCAGGCCGCCGACGAAGTTCAGAGAACCGTACGGATCGTTCGACGGGCCCGCGAGGACCTGGTCGAGCGACGGTCGTTCGCCGAAGGACACCGGCAGCATCGTGCCACGGGGAACCGACGGATGGGCTGCCGCCGACGGCCAGTACCAGCCGCCGCCGGGTGCTTCGGCCGCGACCGCGAGCGGCGCACCCAGCACCGCTGCGTCCGCACCACAGGCGATCGCCTTGGCGAGGTCACCCGAAGACGCGATGTCCCCGTCCGCGATGACATGGACGTACCGCCCACCGGTCTCGTCGAGGTAGTCACGTCGAGCGGCCGCTGCGTCGGCAATGGCGGTGGCCATGGGAAGACCGATGCCGAGCACTTCACCGGTGGTAGTAGCCCCCTCCGTGGAGCCGTACCCGACGATGACACCCGCCGCTCCCGTGCGCATCAGGTGGAGCGCGGTGCGGTGATCGCTCACCCCACCGGCCACGACGGGAACGTCCAGCTCGGAGATGAACGTCTTGAGGTTGAGCGGCTCACTGTCGCCGTGGGCGACGTGCTCGGCGGAGATGATCGTGCCGTGGACGACGAGGAGGTCGATGCCGGCCTCGATCAGATGCGGAGTCAGCGCACGCGCATTCTGGGGGCTTACCCGCACAGCGGTGGTGACCCCGGAGTCACGGACCTGCGCCACCGCGGCAGCGAGCAGGTTCGGCTGCAGCGGCGCAGCATGCAGTTCCTGCAGCTTCCGGATGGGAGCTTCGACGTCGACGTCCGATTCCGCGATGGCGACGAGCTCGGCGAGTTTCGCCTCGACATCGGCGTGGCGGCCCCACAGTCCTTCACCGTTGATGACACCGAGACCACCACGCTTGCCCAGCTCGATCGCGAACGCCGGCGACACCAGCGCGTCGGTGGGATGCGCGAGCACGGGAATGTCGAAGCGGTAGGCATCGAGCTGCCAGGACGTGGACACCTCCTTGGAGGAGCGCGTCCGCCGGGAGGGGACGATGTCGATGTCGTCCAGCTCATAGGTTCGTCGGGCTGTTCGGCCCATGCCGATCTCAACGAGGTCGCGCACGCGCGCCCCTTTCTCGTGACTGGTTGCTAGCGAGCGGTGTAGTTGGGAGCTTCCACCGTCATGGTGATGTCATGCGGGTGGCTTTCCTTCAGACCCGCCGCGGTGATCTGCACGAACTGGGCGTTCTGCAGCTCCTCGATGGTCGACGCTCCCGTGTAACCCATGGCGGCCCGCAGACCGCCGGTGAGCTGATGCGTGACCTGGGACAGGGGGCCGCGGAACGCGACCCGGCCCTCGATGCCCTCGGGCACCAACTTGTCCTCGGACAGCACGTCGTCCTGGAAGTAGCGGTCCTTCGAGTACGACTTGGCCGCGCCGCGGCTCTGCATGGCGCCGAGAGAACCCATCCCCCGGTAGCTCTTGAACTGCTTGCCGTTGACGAGGATCAGCTCGCCCGGCGACTCCGCGGTGCCGGCAAGCAGCGACCCGAGCATCGCCGTCGACGCGCCCGCGGCGAGCGCCTTCGCGATGTCGCCGGAGAACTGTAGTCCGCCGTCTGCGATGACCGGCACACCGTGCGGTTTCGCTGCGGCGACCGCCTCGAGGATCGCAGTGATCTGCGGGGCACCGACACCGGCGATCACACGGGTGGTGCAGATCGAACCGGGGCCCACACCGACCTTGACGGCGTCGACTCCTGCCTCGATGAGTGCCGCCGCACCGCTACGGGTGGCGACGTTGCCTCCAATGATCTGGACCCGCTCGTCCACTTCGGCTTTGAGCTTCGAGATCATGTCCAGCACGCCGGCGGAGTGCCCGTGCGCACTGTCGACGACCAGAACGTCGACGCCGGCGTCGGTGAGCGCCATCGCCCGACTCCACGCCTCGTCGCCGACACCCACCGCCGCACCGACCAGCAGGCGCCCGTCTCGGTCCTTGGTGGCATCGGGATGCTGTTCCGTCTTCACGAAGTCCTTGACCGTGATGAGGCCGGTGAGCTTGCCCTGACCATCCACGATCGGGAGCTTCTCGATCTTGTGGCGACGAAGTAGACCCAACGCCACCTCCGCGGTCACACCCTCCTGGGCGGTGATCAACGGCGACTTGGTCATGACTTCCGACACGGCTCGGTTCTGGTCGACCTCGAAGCGCATGTCACGATTCGTGATGATGCCGACGAGCTGACCGGCGTCATCCGTTACCGGGAGTCCGGAGATGCGGAAGCGCGCGCACTTGGCGTCGACCTCGGCGAGGGTGTCGGACGGCTTGCACGTGACCGGGTCGGTGACCATGCCCGCCTCGGACCGCTTGACCGTCTCGACCTGCCCGGCCTGAGCGTCGATGGACAGGTTCCTGTGCAGAACACCCATACCGCCTGCGCGGGCCATGGCGATGGCCATGCGCGCTTCGGTGACAGTGTCCATCGCGGAACTGACGAGGGGAACCCGCAGTCTGATGTCGCGAGTCAGCTGGCTGGACGTATCGACCTGGCCAGGGATGACGTTCGACGCCGCCGGTAAGAGCAGGACGTCGTCGTACGTGAGACCCAGCATTGCGACCTTGTTCGGGTCGTCACCGCCGGTGTGTACATGCCCTGCTGAACTGGTCATGCGGTTCGGGCCCTCCATGGAACTCGGATGCAGCGCCGGTAGCGCCGTCGTGGAAATTTCGGGAATGCGGATACAGACAGAAAGGACGGAGCAACGATCGATATTCCCAGCTCCTCAGACCATGGTATCGGCTCGCCGGGATCCTCATGCGAGCCCACCCACGCTGGGCCTACGCCGAACGGCTGGCGCAGACCGGCCTGACCTGCGTACCGTGGTGCTGTGCGCGATCAACTGCCTCCCGGTCTGCCCCCGGACCCCTTTGCCGGCGACCCCGCCGACCCGTCCGCAGCTCTCGATGCGATCGAACCGGGCCAGCCACTCGACCCCCACGAGCGACTCGCTGTGGAGGAAGACCTGGCCGACCTCGCCGTATACGAGGCTTTGCTGGCCCATCGCGGGATTCGTGGCCTCGTCGTGTGCTGTGAAGACTGTCAGCAGGATCACTATCACGACTGGGACATGCTCCGGGCCAACCTCCTCCAGCTCCTCGTGGACGGCACCGTCCGGCCACACGAGCCTGCCTACGACCCGACACCTGAGGCGTACGTCACCTGGGACTACTGCCGCGGCTACGCCGACGCCTCGATGAACGACGCTCTGCACGGTGACGGCTTCGACGCCTGACCCGAATCACCCGTAGACGCAGCTGTGGCCCGACACGCGAAGTGTCGGGCCACAGTTGTGTGCGCCGGTAACAGCGCACCATGTCAGCTGGTGGGGGGCGGAAGCACCGGGACGGTGGTCGTGGTGGGCAAGGGCACCGTCGACTGCTGCTGTTGCTGCGTCGGCGGCACAAAAGTCGGGAGATCGTCCGTCGGCTGTGTGGGAACCAACATGATCGTCGGATCGACCGTGGACGGCGGCGGAGGCTCGGTCTGCGGCAGTTGAGGCAACTGCGGCAATGGAATCGGGGGGAGTCCCGGCAACTGGAGGTCGGTGCTCGGCAGAGTAGTTCCTGGCTGCGGTTCGACGCCCGGCAACGTGGTGCCCGGCAGTCCTGGCAGCGACGTCGGCAGCTGAGTGGTCAGAGCGGGCGCGTCCGTCGTGGTCGTACCGGGTGCGGGCGCCTGCGCGGTCGTGGTGGGTGCAATCTCGGCCAGCTGGGCTGCGAGTTTTGCACGCCAGACCTCGAGTTCGCGCCGCTGGTCGGCATCGCGGATGCCGCCGGCCCGGTCGGCCGCGTTGTCGAGCAGGTTCTTGACGGACTCGGCGTCGCCGGTCGCGAGCATGCGCTCGGCTTCCTGCAGCTGTGACGTGGTGTCGATCTGCGCCACCGTCGAATCGGCCTGCTGGCTGAAGACCACCGATTTGACGCTCCACAGCGGATCGCCCGGTTCGGCGTTGTAGGAGAAAATGGTGGCGCCGCCCATCACGACCGCGATCGCTGCGGCAGCGCCCGCGATCGGCCGTAGTAGACGCAACTTGCCGCGAGCGGCGCTCCGGGCTTCGCGAGCATCCGCCTCATCCATGGCCGCGATGACGTCGTCGAGCAGCGGCCCGTCCGGCATCGATGTCGCGACGATGTCTGCACGCCAATTCGCGAGCAGGAGTGCCAGCTCGTATTGCTCCGGCGAATCCGTCGCAACAGGACCACCACCGGCGATTGCGTCGATCAGTGCATCGTCACGGCGCACTGCCGCAACGTCCACTGGTGCGTCGCCGCCTGGGAGATCGGCATCGGGATTGCCGATCCGCTTGTTTCCCCTAGCCAAACCTCTCACCTGCCTTTGTCACTTCTTTTTTCAGTTTCGCGATAGCTCGGTGTTGAGCTACGCGGACAGCTCCCGCGGTACTACCCACGGCCGCGGCCGTCTCCTCTGCCGACATTCCGACCACGAGGCGGAGGATCAAGATCTCCCGGTGCTTCTCCGGCAGCGTGCTGAGCAGATCGTTCATCTGCCTGCTCGCTTCCGAATCGAGCGCCCTCTGTTCGGGTCCGTCATCGTTGGCTACGACATCCGGTACTTCGGCGACCGGTTCCGATTTGTTACGTGCGGAGTTCCGATGCGCGTCTGCGACCTTGTGTGCGGCGATCCCGTAGACGAATGCCATGAAAGGCCGTCCCTGGTCCTCGTAGCGAGGTAAGGCGGTCATCACGGCGAGGCACACTTCCTGTGCCACGTCATCCGCGGAGAGTTGTCCTCTCTCCGCAGCACCGACCCTGGCTCTGCAGTAGCGCACAACCAGGGGCCGAATGTTTTCCAGGACCAGAGCTAAAGCGGCCCGGTCGCCCTGCGTTGCAGCGGCGACAGCGGAGTCCAACTCCTCGCTCGTATTAGTCATCGTCCGTGAATATCCTGGCGTTACAGTGGCACCTCCCCCGATGGGTGTGCTCCCGCTCTCAGCGGAACACTTAAAGGGTAACGGTGCGGACCGAGCGGTATTCGCCCGGATTCGCCCGGAAGCGCCCCTGGACGTCCGACCAGGACCATCACCGCCGGAAGTGTCCGCCGCGGCCCGCGAGGATCTCCTCACAGTCTTCGCGTGCCTGCTGTGCGCGCGGATCGCCGGTCACGCCGGCGAGCAACATGGCAGCGGCCCACTTCAGGGGTATCAGACCGTGTCGTTCACATCCCTCGAGTACTTCGGCGGCGAGGTGCGCAGCCGGTCCGGAATCGGATTCCCCTGTCATCGATGCGCTACGGAGCAGTTGGGATTTCAGGTGGTGGCGGACCGAACCGACGTGCGCCGAAATTTCTGCCGCGGCCACGGCGTGGCGGCGCGCCGACGAGAAGTCGGCGCCCGCCAGGAAGAGTTCGGCGCTCACCCAATGCAACCGGACGTGCTGTCGCCAGAGACTCCCGGTGTCGTCCGTATCCGCGCCTTCCCTCCCGAGGTGCTGTCCACAGCGATCGAGTAGACGCCATCCCAGGGCCAGGCGTCCGCATCCCAGTGCGTCGGCGGCGAGCCCGGTGAGCGCATCGCACCGTGCCGCCAGCTCGGCGAGCGCACTCCCCGCCGCGGGGTCGGCCGGTCCGCCGCCGATCAGGGCGAGCGCCCGGCCGTCGAGACCGGACGCGGCCCGGTGGTCCCCCAGCTGCCGTAACAACGAGGCTTGCGTGCTCCAGGCCAGGGATGCGACCGCCGGACCGGCCTGCCGGTCGCGGGTGATGTCCGTGAGCTCCGCCCGCGCCCTGCTGTAGCGGCCTTGACCACCCAGCGCCACCGCCCGCATCCACCGCTCGACGGGACGCGTGGACGTCGGTAGCGGGTGCCGTCCCGGATCGGCGCCGAACGCCGCGCCGGTCAAGATTTTTGTGATGTCGATGTGGCGACTAGTGGTGGGCACGACCGCATCCTGTCACCACTGCGCCGGGGCTGGTCAGATGAGTGCGGTGACGGCGTCGACGGCGTCACCCAGATTCCCGACCGACTTCACCGACCGGGGCAGATGTGTCGCTGCGGCCCCGGGTCCGGCCGCCAGCAATGCAAGTCCACTGCGGCGACGTCGGATGGCGCGCGAGAGAGATGCCACGTCACAGTCTCCCGGCGGCAGCCAGAGCATGATCACGTCCGGTTCCGCGTTCGTCACGGACGCGAGTAGCGCGGTGCGGCCCACCGGCCTCGAGGTGCGGACGTCGACCGACGCCGTGGCCAGCGCGGCGCCGAGCGCGCGGAACCCGAGGTCGTGCGCGATTGACGGCCGTCGAAAGTCGAGGGTGGTGGGGACGTCCACGAGCAGTACCCGTCCGCCGACGGCGATCGGGGCGTCGAGTGTCATCGTCGACAGGATGCCCGTCATGCATTCGACGAAGGCACGACAGTTCACTGCGGCGGCGTCCGAGTTCCGCCCCTCGTTCGCCCAGTCGAGGACCGGGACGAGCACGGCCTCCCACACGGCAGGCAAACCGCGCTCGGCGGCGGCGCGGGAAACGATGCGGTGGATCGTGACGATGTCGCGCGCGATCAAGGCCCTCGACAGATTCCGCACTGCAGGCTCGGCGTCTTCGAGGACGGAAATCGCGGCCGAAAAGTGCGACGAGTTTGTTTTGCCTTCGTTTACAGAGTTGTCACCCAGAATTTGCGGAGAACTCGTCTGTTCCGAATTCGACGAATATGTAGCTATTGCGTTAATCGCATATCTCGCAGCCTCGGCCGGGCTCGCCCCCTCGTCGAGTGCTTGCTGCATACACTCCAGTCGAGCCACATCCCGCGGTGTGTATCGGCGGTGACTGCCGTGAGCATGCGCGGACGGCCCGATCCCATAACGACGGTCCCAGGTGCGCAGTGTCGACGGCGCCACGCCAAGCCGTCTGGCCAGGGCTGATACCGCCATCGCCGGCTCGCTGCCGACAGGATCGGCAGCGTGCTGAGCGTCGGACTCCGCTGACTGGGGCACCCCGCCATCGTTACCTGTGACCTATGGTCTTTCAACCCGAAACCGAATCACGGACCGGCCGGAATGTAAATATTTCCCAGGTTAACTTTCAGTTTGTGGGATATGTAAATTCCCACTGTGAACAACTATTGACGCGATTTCCAAAACGACTCTACGGTTAGCGACGTGAAAGATTAGCGGCTTGAACATCGAGCCCACGGTCCGCTCGCCGCCCGAGGCGAGCTTGCAGCTAAGGAGTCCATATGCCTGCACCCAACCACCTCCCCGGTCCGAACGCCGATATCTGGGATTGGCAGATGCACGGACTGTGCCGCGGAGTCGACTCCTCGATGTTCTTCCATCCCGACGGCGAGCGTGGGCGGGCGCGAGCACAGCGGGAGACCCGTGCCAAGGAGATGTGCCGCCGCTGCCCCGTCCTCGCACAATGCAGAAATCATGCGCTGAGCGTGTCCGAGCCATACGGAATCTGGGGCGGAATGTCCGAGACCGAGCGTGAAATGCATGCGCGGCACCGCCGCGGACGTATCGCGGTCTGACGCGCCGGACGGACCGACCCCGGAACCCCTCGTCCACGGGCGGGGGGTTCCGTGCATCACACACCCGGCCCGATCACCCATCCACATCGATGCCGTCTCCGAATGCCTACCGGCTGGAGGAGATGACCGGACATGCACGCTACCGTGGTGCTCGATGAAGCGAGACGAGCGTTCGTGACCCACAACGAGGGCATCTCACCGGCCGAAGATCTGTGCCCGGTGGGCTCTGCCGATGCCGCTACAGTGCGTGCCACCGAGCACGCGGAACTTCGTGACGCGATGGTCCGCGTTGCGCGCGGTGATACCGAGGCCTTCGCGGAGCTCTACGACCGCACGAGCGCCCGGGTCCACGGACTGGTCCTGCGTGTGCTGCGCGACCCCGGATACGCCGAGGAGACCACCCAGGAAGTGTTTCTTCAGGCATGGAACACCGCGTCGAATTTCGACCCGAGCCGCGGCTCGGTGATGTCCTGGCTGATGACGCTCGCCCACCGCCGGGCGGTCGACCGTGTGCGGTCCGAACAGGCGGCTACCGACCGTCAGGCGCTCTACGAGAGCACCTCCGTTTCGGGGCCGTTCGATCACGTCACCGAAGAGGTCACCCGCCGGCTCGAGCATCAATCGGTACTCGAGTGCCTCGACACTCTCACTGCCACCCAACGCGAATCGGTCGCGATGGCGTATTACGACGGACGCACCTATCGAGAGGTCGCCGCTCACCTGGGCGTCGCCCTGTCCACGGTGAAGACCCGTATACGTGACGGGTTGACGCGTCTTCGTGGATGCCTGGGAGGTCTGTGAGATGAACGAGGATCTTCTGGGCATGGCCTGTCCGTACGCACTGGACGCGCTCGACGACCAGGAGCGCCGCGAACTCGACGCTCGGGTCGCCGCCGCCGACGAGGACACCCGAGTCGCGTTCGCCGCCGAGGTACGGGCAATTCGCGAATCCCTTGCCGTGGTCAGCGAGGTGGGCGCCGTCGCCCCGCCACCCCAGCTGCGGGCCCGGTTGCTCGAACAGATCGGACAGGACGCACGGGCCGACACCTATGCGCCCGTCCACCTCGACCACCACCGCAACCGCCGGCGTCGTTGGCGGATTGCGGTGGCGGCCGCCGCTGCGGTCGGAATCCTCGCAGGCGGAACCGTCATCGCCCGGCAACTCACGGAGGGCCCCGACCCGACGGTAGCCGAGCAGGTACTCCAGGCCGCGGACATGCAGTCGTCGAGCACTCCCATTCCCGGGGGCGGCTCCGCCACGGCCAGTTACTCGAAGTCCGAGGATGCCGCGGTGCTCGTCATGAACGATGTCGTCCCGCCCGCCGCCGACAGCGTGTACCAGATGTGGCTACTGCCCGAGTCCGGCGACGCACCGGTCCCCGCCGGAACGATGACCCCGGACGACGTCCTGCCGACCACCACCGTCGTCCTCGACGACATCGGCTCGATGACGAAGCTGGCCTTCACCATCGAGCCGCCCGGTGGCTCACCACAGCCGACGTCGAATCCGTTCGCCGTGCTCACGCTGAGCTGAGCGAACAGGGTCAGCGGGAATACGGCCGCGACACGACGAAACCCCCGCGCGGAAGATCCGCACGGGGGTTTCGTTCGGCCGAAAGATGAGGACATCGATCGGTTCGCGGCTACCGCCTCAGTGGCTGTGTCCGTGACCGGTCTGCTCCTGCTCTTCTTCGGGCTTCTCGACCACAGCGCTCTCGGTCGTCAGGATCATCCGTGCCACCGATGCCGCGTTCACGACAGCGGAGCGGGTGACCTTGACGGGGTCGACGACACCGTCTGCGAGCAGGTCACCGTAGGTGAGGGTCGCGGCGTTGAAGCCGTGCCCCTTGGGCTGTTCGGCGACCTTGCTGGTGACGACGGAACCGTCGAGACCGGCATTGCTGGCGATCCAGAACAGGGGCGCCTGCAGCGCTTCGCGCACGACCTTGACGCCCGTGGCCTCGTCACCGGTCAGACCGAGGTTGTCGACCAGCTCGGTGCTCGCCTGCACGAGGGCCGATCCGCCACCGGGAACGATGCCCTCGGCGACAGCAGCCTTGGCGGCGTTGACGGCATCCTCGACGCGGAACTTGCGTTCCTTGAGGTCCGTCTCGGTTGCGGCACCCACCTTGATGACCGCGACACCGCCGGCCAGCTTCGCCAGACGCTCTTCGAGCTTCTCGCGATCCCAGTCGGAGTCGGTGTTCTCGATCTCCCGGCGCAGCTGCGCGACGCGGCCCTTGATGTCGGCGTCGGTGCCGGCGCCGTCGACGATCGTGGTCTCGTCCTTGCTGACCACGACGCGACGGGCACTGCCGAGGAGGTCCAGTCCGGCCTCCTTGAGGCTCAGCCCGACCTCGGAGTTGATGACCGTACCGCCGGTGACGATGGCGAGGTCGTCGAGGAACGCCTTGCGACGGTCACCGAAGAACGGCGCCTTCACCGCGACGGCCTTGATCGTCTTCCGGATGGAGTTGACCACCAGCGTCGAGAGAACCTCGCCCTCGACGTCCTCGGCGATGATGAGAAGCGGCTTGCCGCTCTCGGCAACCTTCTCCAGCAACGGCAGGAAGTCGGGAAGTGAGCTGATCTTCTCGCGGTAGAGCAGCACGAGGGCGTCCTCGTACACGGCCTTCTGCGCGTCGAGATCGGTCACGAAATACGGCGACAGGTAACCCTTGTCGAACTGGACGCCTTCGGTGATCACGAGCTCGGTTGCGAGGCTGGAGGATTCCTCCACCGTCACGACACCGTCCGTGCCCACGCGAGTGAGCGCCTCGCCGACCAGTTCGCCGATCTCTTCGTCACGCGAGGAAACCGTGGCGACCTGGGCGATGGACTTCTTGCCCTCGACCGGGGTGGCGGCCGCGAGCAGCGCCTCGACGACCTTCTCGGCGGCGGCGTTGATGCCGACTCCGAGTGCCATCGGGTTGGCGCCTGCCGCAATGTTCTTCAGACCGCCGCGAACGATGGCCTGAGCCAGCACGGTGGCGGTGGTGGTGCCGTCACCCGCGACGTCATTGGTCTTGGTGGCGACGCTCTTGACCAGCTGCGCACCGAGGTTCTCGAAGGGATCCTCGAGGTCGATCTCCCGCGCGATGCTGACGCCGTCGTTGGTGACGGTGGGGCCGCCGAAGGCCTTCGCCAGTACTACGTGGCGGCCACGCGGACCCAAGGTCACCTTGACCGCGTCGGCCAGCTTGTCGACCCCGCGCTCGAGAGACCGGCGTGCGGTCTCGTTGAACTCAATCTGCTTGGACATGTGTTCCGTCTTCTCCTGGATTTCAGGGTTCTGCGCGTGAACGCACTCCGCCCCGGGATCCTGTAGGGACTCCGGGGCGGATCACGTATGGCCTTACTTGGAGACGACAGCCAGCACGTCGCGTGCCGACAGGATCAGGTATTCCTGACCGGCGTACTTGATCTCGGTTCCGCCGTACTTGGAGTAGATGACGGTGTCACCCTCCTTGACGTCGACCGGGATGCGGTTGCCCTGCTCGTTGACGCGGCCTTCGCCGACTGCGACGACGGTGCCCTCCTGGGGCTTCTCCTTGGCCGTGTCGGGGATGACCAGGCCGGAGGCAGTCGTCGTCTCAGCCTCGTTGGCCTGGACGAGGATCTTGTCCTCGAGCGGCTTGATGTTGACGCTCGCCACGATGAGCCCTCCACTTTGGGGTATCTGGGTCCGAGGAACATCCTCGGACACCTGTTTGAGTGTTCCGTTTACGGCACTTCACACAGCCCCGTCGTCGCGGGTGCCGGAGCTCGATCGGCGCCACTTGGCACTCTATACGTGAGAGTGCCAACGCTCAAGGAGGAGCCCCCGGCTGATCGCGCTCAGCGGAATCCCACCCTCCGGACGGGTTGTCGCCCTAAGGTCGTCTGGTGTCTGACATGAACCGGCGTACCTTCCTCACGATTGCCGGACTCGGCGCCATCGGAGCGGTGAGCATCAGCGGACGTCCGTGGGGACTGCAGTACGCAGGCGCCGCCCCCCTTCCCACCTCCGGAGCGGGCACCACACTCGAAGCGACAGCCGTCCCTCTGGGAACGTCCGGATACCGCAAGCTCGGCGCGGGTCCGGGTTGGCCCACGATCGTGCGCACCGAACTCGCCGAGGCCCGGAACGGCCGCGAAGACCGCCGCACCGCGCTCGCGTCGCTCGTGCAGCTCACCGACGTCCACCTCGTCGATACCCAGTCCCCGGTGCGGTTCGAATACGTCCACCCCTTCACAGGTTCCGCGTTCCGTCCGCAGGAAACCCTCACGGCGCACGGGCTGGTCGCCCTCGTTCACCGGGTCAACGCTCTCGCCGCCGGCCCCCACACCCAGCGGCCGTTCGACGCGGTCGTGAGCACCGGCGACAACACCGACAACAAAGAGTTCGCCGAGTTGAGCTGGTTTCTCACCGCCCTCAACGGTGGCACCATCGTCCCCAACACCGGTGCGCCCGACCGCTACGAGGGCGTGCAGAATTCGGGTGCGGATCTGTACTGGAACCCGGAGTCCCCGATCCAGGACATGTACAAGAAAGCCGGCTTCCCCGAAATTCCCGGCCTGCTCGGAGCGGCGATCGACCCCGTCACCAGCCCCGGGCTTCGCACGCCGTGGTACTGCGTCTTCGGGAATCACGAAGACTCCGTCGAAGGCACTGTGCCCAGCGGCATCCCACCGCTCGACGCGATGTACACCGGTTCACTGAAGTTCGAGGTTCCGGGATCGCCCGAGCAGGCGAAGGCGGTCGATATCGCGACGAAGTACGACCCCGGCGCCATCGCCGGCGTCCTCTCCGCCTTCACGACGCCACCGCGGGTGGTCACCCCCGATCCGACGCGAGCCCCGTTCACACCACGCCAGTTCATCGCCGCCCATCTGGATCCGGCCAACACGGGCCCCGGCCCGGTAGGCCACGGGTTCGCTCCCGACGCAGGTGACACGGGAATCGGCTACTACGCCTTCGACATCGCTCCCGGTGTGGTCGGTATCAGCATGGATTCCACCAATCACGCCGGTTTCGTCGACGGCTCATTGGGCGCCGCCCAGTTCCGCTGGATCGAGGACACGTTGCTCGCCGGCAGCAGCGTGTACTACGACTCCGCGGGCGCCCGGGTGTCGCAGTCGCGTTCGGACACCTGGTTCGTCCTCTTCAGCCATCACACGAGCACCACCATGGACAACCTCGTCCCAGACCCGGCCAATCCGACCGAACCCCGAATTCCGGCCGCACAATTGGTGAGCCTGCTCCATCGTTTCCCGAACGTGCTCGCCTGGGTCAACGGACACACCCACGAGAACCGGATCACTCCCTGGGCCGGACCCACACCGGAACAGTCGTTCTGGGAGGTCAATACCGCATCGCACATCGACTTTCCGCAGCACGGGCGAATCCTCGAAGTGGTCGACAACGCCGACGGCACAGTGTCGATCCTCACCACCTTGTTCGAAGCCGACAGCCCGTACTCGGTCGACTACACGGACCTGTCCGCGCTCGGACTCGCCTCTCTGTATCGGGAGCTGTCGTTCAACGACATTCACACCGACCCCGTCCGGCTGGGCGCTTCCGTCGACCACAACGTCGAACTGTTGCTGTCGTCGGGTCGTTAGTCACTTTCGTCCACGGGCCCAGCCGACGGCTGCCGCCACCACGCGGATGCCGACGCCGATGAGAATCAGGTTCCCGATGATCTGGACACTGACGACAGCGCGCGACGGATCGGTCGTCGCCGTGATGTCCCCGAAGCCCACGGTCGAAAACACCGTCAACGAGAAGTACAGGGCATCCATCCGGCTGAGCGATTCGGAGAAGTATGTCGGGTAACTCTGGGACATCAGGCTGTATCCCACGGCGTAGCCGAGCAGATAGACAGGAAGAATCAGTGCCAGCGCCTCTATGGCCTGCAGCGTGGGCACGTCGGACCGCAGAATCTGCCGGATCTGCCACACGGCGACCACCAGCACGACGAGCAGTCCCCCCACGAGGAGCGTGATCGTGGAGATGCCGTCGACCGAGGTCCACGGGAGCACGAAGTAGCCCACGCCGCAGAGCGCAACCGTCGCGACCGGGCGCACGAGCCCGCGGCGCAGCAGCCGCCGACGATCGCGCGGGTCGAGGTTGCGAAACTCGCTGGCATTTCCCATGAAATTCCTCCGGACAACTGCGCAGGTGGGACCGGATATCGAGCGCCATCCTCGTCTCGTCGGCTCGAAACTCGAGAGCGAAAGCCACCAGATTTCTGTAACGTTCGGGTAACGGTCGCCGATTCATGGGGCAGGGATGCTTCTCGTGGAGGGCGTTCCGGGAAAGACAGCAGGGCAAGACGCGACAATGTGGGAGGGGGTGTGTGGAATGAATATGTCCTTGGGCATGTCCACGGGTGCTGCCGGAGTCGGTTCCGCCCTCGTCACCACCGACTCCAACGGTTCGCAGAGCGTCGAGTTCCGATACCTGTCGGCCGACGAGGCCCACACCGACCTCGGTGACCTCGTCCGTTCCTCTATCTCCCTCATGACCACCCAGGTGCCTGCCGACCCCACGACCCCTGACGCATTCGCCGTCACGTACCGCACTCCGGAACAAGCCCATTCGATTCGCAGTGCTGTCAGCAGGCAGCGGCATCGTGTGCACCTCGTGCCGGAAGCCGCTGCCACCCTCACGTACCTACGCCACACCGGTGAGATTGCCCAGCACGCAACGGTCGCCATCGTCGACTTCGGCGAGTCCGGTTTGTCGGTCTCGGTAGTCGATCAGGTCGACGGCACCGTGCTGCACGCCGACCGCACCACACAGGTGAGCGGCAGCGCGATCGACGACCTCGTGTTCGAGTACGCCGTCGCCAATCTCGCCACCCCACACCACCTGCGGCACCTCGATCGCGAACTGCTCTCGGAGCGTTGCCGCGTCGCGAAGGAGCAGCTGTCGACCGACCTGAATGCCACGGTCGACGTCGAGTTCCGGGGCATGGCGCCGATCCGGATCAGTCGCAGCGCCTTCGAAGACTTCGCGGCACCGGTGATTCGGGTCGCTGTCGAGTTCGTCCGATCCACCATTGCGGACTCACCACACGCACCGGAGGCCATCGCGCTGGTCGGGGGCGGAGCGAACATTCCCGCGTTGCGGGCAGCTGTGCGCAGGGCCTTCACTGCCCGTGTCGTCGCCGTCCCCGAACCGGAAACCGCCACCGCCAAAGGCGCCGCACTCCTTGCCGTGTCCAAGGCGATCGAGCAGTACCCGCCCACGGAGTCGACGCGGCCGAGTTCGACGGCCAAGGTGTCCGGCGCTCTCGTCGGCGCGTTGGTGGTGGGCGGACTGGTACTGGGATACGGAGTTCGTGAACTCGCGCCGGCACCCGACCCCAATGTCGCGCCCGCCGGGAGCGACACCTTCCACACGTCGCAGCAACACGCGCCCAGTACGGACACACCGGCTGCTACGCGAATTCCATCGTACGATCCGACACCGACGTCGGACTTCACCCCGGAGCGGGGTGTGCCGACCACGTCGTCGTCCCCGGGATGGGATCGAAGCTCTGCCCGGATGCCCGACTCCCCGACGAGCACAACGCCTCCCACCACGACACCACCGGCGCCGACCACCACTCCCGCGCCGACGCTCCGGCCTCCGACCGATCCCACTCAACCGGATTGGCCGCACATCGAATGGCCGGCTATTCCTCCCCTGTGGCCGCAGGTTCCCGGGGAGTCGACCCCGGATCAACCGAGCCCAGTCGCACCCTTGCCTGGAGAGAGCGCACCGCCCGCTGAGAGTGCGCCACTGCCACCGCCGCCGGAAGTCGCGCCCGCGCCGCTGCCGCCTATCGGTGACGCCGAAGAGGGAATTGCGGTGGTTCCGGCGCCGATGCCCGTGGCGCCGACTCCGGCATTCGCACCCCCGAGTGTCTTCCCCTTCAGGTGAATACTTGACTGGTGGCCACCGAGAGGCCAGGATCGCTCGCCACGGTGAGCAGTGACGGCGCTGCACCCCCCGCGACGATGTGCGCTCCCAGCGAAGCGATCATGACCCCATTGTCGGTGCACAACCGCGGTTTCGGCACGCGCAGCGTGAGACCGGCTTCGGCGCACCGTTCCTCGGCGAGCGAGCGGATGCGTGAGTTCGCGGTGGCACCGCCGCCGAGTACCAACGTGTCCACGTCCGTGTCGCGGGCGGCGCGTACCGCCTTCATCGTGAGGACGTCGGCCACGGCTTCCTGGAAGCTGGCGGCGATGTCGGGGATCGAATAGGTCTCGCCGGCACGCTCCTTGGATTCGACATATCGCGCGACCGCGGTCTTCAAGCCGGAGAAGGAGAAGTCGTGCCGCGCGTCCCTGGGCCCGGTCATCCCGCGGGGGAAGGGAATCGCGTCCCGATCGCCGTCTCGCGCTGCGGCGTCCAATGCGGGGCCGCCGGGAAATCCGAGTCCGAGGAGGCGGGCCACCTTGTCGAACGCCTCTCCCGCCGCGTCGTCCACGGTGGTGCCGAGCTCGGTGATCGGCTTCGCGAGATCCTCGACATGCAGGAGGTGGGTGTGTCCACCCGACACCAGCAACGCGACGCACGACGGCATCGGTCCGTGTTCGAGGGTATCCACAGCCACATGGCCACCGAGGTGGTTCACCGCGTAGAACGGGATATCCCAGGCGGCCGCGTACGCTTTCGCGGCGGCGACACCGACCAGCAGTGCCCCGGCGAGTCCTGGACCGATGGTGACGGCGAGTGCGTCCGGCTTGCTGATGTCCGCGGCGGCGAGCGCACGCCGCATCGTCGGGACGATTGCTTCCAGATGCGCGCGGGACGCAACTTCGGGCACCACCCCGCCGTAGCGGGCGTGCTGATCGACGCTCGAGGCCACCTCGTCGGCGAGGAGCTCGCACGTACCGTCGCCGTTCCACCGGACGATACCGACTCCGGTTTCGTCACACGAACTTTCGATACCCATGACGATCATTGCACCGGCTCCTCACCCGCTCCGGCGCGACGCATGGTGTACGCGTCCGCGCCGCTCGGTTGGTAGTACTGCTTTCGGGTTCCCACGATGTCGAATCCTTCACGTCGATACAGTGCGATCGCCGCGTCGTTGTCGGTCCGCACCTCGAGAAAAACCGGTCCGCCCCGCGCATCGGCCAGTTGGAGAAGTTCGGCCAGAAGCGCTCCGCCGATCCCCCGGCGCATGTACTGCGGGTCGGTCCCGATCGTGTGCACCTCAGCTTCGGGATGTGAAGGATTGCCCAGCAGGGCCAGTCCGGCATATCCCACCACCCGCCCGGTGTCGGTGCGCGCCACCACGTACCGCACGTGCGGCGCAGCGAGCTCGGCACGGAAAGCAGCTGCGCTCCAAGGTCCGTCGCCCGCAAACAGCAGGCGCTCGAGCTCGGCGCACCGCTCGGCGTCCGCGGCGACCATGGGTTCGATGGAGAACGTCACTTCGGGCGATCCGCCAATTCGACCGCATCCGGTCGTCGCAGATAGAGCGGAACGAGCGGCTCCGGCACGTCCCCACCGGCGAGCACCGACGCAGCAGCCTCGACCAGACCTGCGGGCGAGGGTGTTTCGACGGGTTCGACCGGGAGGTCGAAGAAGTCGACGTGCGACGGCGACCCCGCCACCACCTCAGACGGCATCGGCTCGAGCTCGCGGGGCTTGATCACGCCGGGCCCTTCCACCCGCCGGCCCGCCGAGTACCGGGCCCAGTAGACCTCCCGGCGGCGCGCATCGGTGACGACGAGGAGATTCCGCTCGCCATGCACCTGAGCGGCGATCGCGTCGAGGCTGCAGACTCCGTACACCGGTGCGCCCAGGGCGTCACCGAAAGCCGCTGCGGTAGCCATTCCGACCCGGAGGCCGGTGAACGGTCCCGGGCCTACCCCGACCACGATCGCGTCGAGATCAGCCGGCCTGTGACCCGACTCGGTAATGCACTCGAGGATGTGCGGCGTGAGGACCTCGGCGTGGGCGCGCGGGTTGACCGTCACGCGCACCGCGAGCGTGTCCACCGCGTCAGTGGGCGCGGATCCTGCCGAGAACCGGACGACTCCGGCGGTCACGGCGGGTGTGGACGTATCGATGGCGAGAACAAGCACGGTATCTGAGGGTACTCGCACGTCAGCACCGCTCCCGCCCCCCGGACCTCGTCAGGAAATCCACTCCCACTCGGCGGTGCGCACATCCGACTCGGGCTCGCGGCTCAAGCGCACCCGGAGATGCCGGTCGGCCAACTGCTCGACGATGCCCTCACCCCACTCGACCACGACCACCGCTTCGGCCAGGTCGGTGTCGAGGTCGAGGGCGTCGAGTTCGTCCAAGGCGTGCGGACCGCTGCCCCCCAGACGGTAGGCATCCACATGGACCATGCCCACCGGAGTCCCGCCGCCGGGACGAACCCCCGGACGATGCTCCCGGGCGATGACGAATGTGGGCGATGTCACTCTGCCCTGAACACCGAGACCGGCAGCAATCCCCTTCGTCAGTGCGGTCTTTCCCGCACCGAGAGGTCCGTCGAGGATGATCAGATCCCCGGGTGCCAATCCCCGGGCGAGATCACGCCCGAATCTTTCGGTGTCGGCGGCTGTCGGCAACACCACGGTCCCGCTCACCGCCAGCACTCTGTCTTCGGCAGACACGAGACCTACCGCCCACCGACATAGGTCCGCACGGTACGCCCACGCACTCCGGTCACCACCTCGTAATGGATGGTGTCGAGCTTGTCCGCCCACTCCTGGGCGTGTGGCTCGCCGTGATCGCCGTTGCCGAAGAAGACAGCGGTGTCGCCCTCCCGGACGCCGCCGCCGTCCGGTCCGAGGTCCACGACGACCTGGTCCATGCACACCCGTCCGATGCCCGGCCGACGCTCCGAACCGAGCAGGACTTCGAATCGTCCGCTGAGCGAACGGGGAAGCCCATCGGCGTACCCGAACGGCAACAGCGCCACCACGGTGTTCCGCGGCGCTATCCACTGATGGCCGTAGGACACGCCCTCACCTGCAGCCACCTTTTTCACCAGCGCGACGCGCGAACGCAGAGTCATCGCAGGACGCAGCCCGAATTCGCCGAGTTCGGGGGCTGGCGACAGTCCGTAGATCGCAATGCCGGGGCGCACCATGTCGAAACGAAGATCCGGGCGCGTGAGAGTGGCCGCGGAGTTGGACAGGTGCACCACCTCGGGAACCAGGCCGTGGCGTTTGGCGTCGGCCACCGCGCTCGACAACCGGTGACACTGGGCGTCGATCACCGCATGATGCGGCTCGTCGGCGTGAGCGAGATGCGAAAAGATGCCTCGGAGCCGAACCGCGCCCTCGGCCTGTGCCTGCGCCAAGTCGATGAGAACCTGCGCCAACTCGTCGGGCGCGACGCCATTGCGGTTCAATCCGGTGTCGACCTTGATCGTCACGGTCGCCGGGGTGCCTACCTCCCGTGCCGCGGCCACGACGGAGGCGAGGTGCCGCGGTGACGACACCCCGAGCTCGACGTCCGCTCGAATAGCGGGGGCGAAGTCCGCGTCGACGGTGTGCAGCCATGCGAGGATCGGTGCGCCGATACCTGCCCGGCGCAACGTGAGGGCCTCCGAGACCGTTGTCACGCCGAGTTCCGCCGCACCGGCCGCGAGCGCCGCGCGCGCCACTGGGACGGCGCCGTGGTTGTAACCATCCGCTTTGACAACGGCCATCACTGCCGCGTCGCCGGCTTTCTCGCGCAAGATTCCGACGTTGTGCGCAATAGCGTCCAGATCGACCACTGCTTCGGCCTGCGGGGCCGGCGTCGCGT
Source organism: Rhodococcus oxybenzonivorans (assembly GCF_003130705.1). Classification (NCBI taxonomy): domain Bacteria; kingdom Bacillati; phylum Actinomycetota; class Actinomycetes; order Mycobacteriales; family Nocardiaceae; genus Rhodococcus; species Rhodococcus oxybenzonivorans. The sequence continues at coordinate 4,223,236 of NZ_CP021354.1, forward strand.
GGGCGGAATCGGCGGGCTCGACCCGGCCGTGTTCGTCCGACGGTACTGCTTCGGCAAGCGTCATGCCTCCGATCCTGCCATTCACCGATGGACCGCCATTTCCTCGGGTGACACACCTGCACGGAGAACTCTGATCGACTCCCTCAGATGAGCGAGCAGATTTCCGGCGGAGATCGGCGCCGTCCCGCGTCCCGCTGCGAGATCTCCCCGGCCACCGCGAGCCGCCACGTTCGCCGCGAGCGAGTGCGCGCGTGCCCCCATCGCAGCCGCCCGGTCCGGGACTGTCCCCGCGGCCAGCAACGCACCCACGATGCCCGCCAGAACGTCCCCGGCACCCGCCGTGGCCGACCAGGAACCGCCCGCCTCGTTGACGAATACCTGCCCACCCGGCGCCGCGATCACCGTGGCGCGGCCCTTGAGGAGGATGTACGTCCCCCACTCCGCCGCCAGCGACCGGGCGGCCGCGACTCTGTCCGATCCGGGATCGCTTCCGGTGATGCGTGTGAACTCACCTGCATGCGGGGTCAGGAGGGTGGGCGCCGACCGGGAGCGCACCAGACCGGGGTCTTCGGCCAGCAGGGTGAGACCGTCCGCATCCACGAGGACGGGAACGTCGGTGTCCAGCACGGTCCGCAGGGCACGACGTGCCGCATCGTCGGTGCCCATACCGGGACCCACCACCCACGACTGGACCCGTCCCGCTTTCGCGACGTCCGTCGTCGCGATCACCTCCGGCCAGTGAGCCAGCACCTCCGACGCGCCCGGACCTGCGTAGCGGACCAAGCCGGACGTGGCCGAGACGGCGGCCCCGGTGCACAACACTCCCGCGCCCGGATACTGCCCACTCCCGGCGACCACGCCCACGACGCCCTGCGAATACTTGTCGTCGTGCGGACCGGGCACCGGCCATGCCTCTCCCACTTCGGTTGCATCGAGCGACGTGATCCCGGCATCACCGAGCGTCAACCCGATGGGTATCACCTCGACGCGCCCGCACTGCGCCGCAGCCAGGACATGTACCGGTTTCAGCGCACCGAACGCCACCGTGACCGCCGCCCGTACCGCGGGCCCCTCGACGGCACCCGTCACCGGGTCCACCCCGCTGGGCAGGTCCGCAGCAATGATCGGCGCCTCCATGGACGCGACCAGAGCCGCCGCGTCGGGGCGGAGGGCTCCCCTTCCGGATATTCCGACGATCCCGTCGATCACCAGGTCGGGCGTGCCGACTTCGTCGATCGCGCGGGCCGTTCGTCCGCCCGCTCGCCGGAAAGCCGCCAGACCGCCCCGATGCGCCTTCTCGGGATTCAACAGCACGGCGGTGACCGCGACTCCGCGCTTACGCAAGAAGGTGCCCGCCCAGAGCGCGTCACCTCCGTTGTCCCCGGAACCGACCAGCAGCAACACCCCCCGCCCGGCGACTCCCCCGGTCCGCGCGCGCAACTCCGCAACCACCACACCCGCGAGTCCGTGCGCTGCGCGTCGCATCAGAGCGCCGTCGGCCAGGGATGTCAGCAGCGGCGCCTCGGCCGCTCGGATCTCGTCAGGGGTGTAGTAGCCCCGCATGGGCACTCCTCGTCCGGAACGGTCGGTACCGAGGCAAGACTACGCTCGACGGCATGCGTGAACGTGCAAGGTCCCGGATCGTCGGAGTCGCTCTGGCCGCAAGCATTTCGGCCGCGAGTGCACTCGCCGGCTGCAGTTCGGAATCCGCCGGGGTGAACGAGCAGCCCAGCGGTCCGGTCGTCGAGGTCTCCGGCATGGCCTTTTCGCCCGCCCGGCTGACGGTCCGGGTAGGTGAGACCGTCACCTGGAATTTCGACGATCGCGGCGTCACCCACGACGTGGCGGGCGTCGGTGAGGCGAAGGGCGTACTGCGCAGTCCCCTGATGCAGACGGGCAGCTTCACCTACAACTTCACCGAGCCCGGAACCTACGAGTACACCTGTTCCCTGCACCCCGACATGCGCGGCACCATCGTCGTCACCTGAGCGGAGCCGTTATTCGACCGTGACGGACTTCGCGAGGTTTCGGGGCTTGTCCACGTCGTACCCGCGCGTCTGCGCGACCTCGGCGGCGAAGACCTGCAACGGCACGGTCGAGAGCAACGGCTGCAGCAACGTCGGCGCCGCCGGAATCTCGATCAGGTGGTCGGCGAACGGCCGCACGGCCTCGTCGCCTTCCTCCGCGATCACGACGGTCCGTGCACCGCGCGCCTGAATCTCCCGGATGTTGCTCAGCAGCTTCGAGTGCAGCACCGCGCGACCCTTGGGAGAGGGCATCACGACGATGACCGGCAACCCGTCCTCGATCAACGCGATCGGGCCGTGCTTGAGTTCACCGGCGGCGAAGCCCTCGGCGTGCATGTACGCCAGTTCCTTGAGCTTCAGCGCGCCCTCGAGCGCCACCGGGTAACCCACGTGCCGGCCGAGGAACAGCACCGTCGACGACGACGCCAGTTCCCGAGCCAGCGCCCGCACCGGACCCACCGTCGCGAGGACCCGGCTCACCAGCTCCGGCATCGCCTCGAGATCGGCGTATTCGCGCGCCACCTCGTCCGGGTACTTGGTGCCGCGAGCCTGGGCCAGCGCCAAACCGACGAGGTAGTTCGCGGTGACCTGCGCAAGGAACGCCTTGGTCGACGCCACGCCGATCTCCGGACCGGCACGGGTGTAGAGAACGGCGTCGGCTTCGCGGGGAATCTGGGCACCGTTGGTGTTGCAGACCGCGAGGACGCGCGCCTTCTGGTCTTTGGCGTGCCGCACCGCCTCGAGGGTGTCGGCAGTCTCACCGGACTGGGAGATCGCCACCACGAGCGTCGAGCGGTCGAGGACGGGGTCGCGGTAACGGAACTCGCTGGCCAGCTCCACCTCGACAGGCAGCCGGGTCCAGTGCTCGATTGCGTACTTGGCGAGCAATCCGGAGTGGTACGCGCTGCCGCACGCGACGACGAAGACCTTGTCGACGTCGCGCAGCTCCTGGTCCGACAACCGCTGTTCGTCGAGGACGATCTTGCCGTCCGCGAAGTGCCCGAGGAGAGTGTCGGCGACGGCGGCCGGCTGCTCCTCGATCTCCTTGAGCATGAAGTAGTCGTGGCCACCCTTTTCGGCAGCAGCGAGATCCCAGTCGATGCGGAACGGGCGGCCCACAGCGACCGTTCCGTCGAAGTTGAGGATCGAGTAGCCGTCCGCCGTAATGGTCACTACCTGGTCCTGGCCCAGCTCGACCGCATCCCGGGTGTGCTCGATGAATGCCGCGACGTCGGAGCCGAGGAAGGTCTCGCCCTCGCCGACACCGATGACCAGCGGAGTCGAACGACGCGCGGCCACGATGGTGTCGGGATGGTCGGAATGGGTGAAGACGAGGGTGAATGCTCCCTCGAGGCGGCGGAGCACACTCAGGGCGCTCTCCACGAAGTCCCCGGCGGTCTCACCGGACGCATAAGCCCGCGACACCAGGTGCACCGCGACCTCGGTGTCGGTGTCGCTGGAGAGGTCGACGCCCGCCTGCTCGAGTTCGGCGCGCAAGGGCGCGAAGTTTTCGATGATGCCGTTGTGTACGACGGCGACGGTTCCGGTCGTGTCCCGGTGCGGATGGGCGTTCCGGTCAGTCGGGCGACCGTGCGTGGCCCAACGGGTGTGCCCGATTCCCGTATTCCCGGCGAATTTCTCGGCACCCACCTCGTCGAGTTCGGCCTCCAGGTTCGACAGGCGACCGGCCTTTCGCTCGACGGCCATACCGCCCTTCCCGTCGAGCACGGCGATCCCTGCAGAGTCGTATCCGCGGTATTCCATCCGCCGCAAAGCCTCCACCACAACAGACAGAGCCTGCCGGTGGCCGACGTATCCCACGATTCCGCACATGGTTCATCAGGGTACTTGGAGCGGACGGTGCGGCGAAGTCGGACACCGACGCGACGCGGGGAGCGGGGACTCCGTCCCTGTGTGGTCGGCGCGGGGACTCCGTCCCTGGGGAGGTGATCGGATAACGTTCTCTCCGTGGCGCCGAAACTGAAGAACCTGGCCCGGGAACTGTCGAAGCGGGGACCGCACCGCGTGCTGCGGGGAGACCTCGCGCTGGCTGGACAGCCGGGAGTCGTCTATACACCCGAGTCCGGCTTCAACTTGCCTGCGGTGGCTTTTGCGCACGGGTGGATGACCGGAGCTGACCACTACCGGAACACGCTGGAGCACCTTGCGTCCTGGGGCATTGTCGTTGCCGCGCCCAACAGTGAGCGGGGCCCGGTGCCTTCACACCTGGGCCTCGCGACCGATCTGCGGGCCACTCTCGACATCTGTGTCGGTGTCCGGCTGGGACCCGGCCAGATCAGTGTTCAGCCGGATCGAGTGGCCTTTGCCGGCCACGGTATGGGTGCGGGCGCGGCGGTGCTCGCCGCCGCACAGCGTGACGTGACCGCGGTGGCCGCATTGTTCCCGGCGCCGACCGCCCCGAAGGCGGAGAAGTATGCGCCCAAGATCACAGTTCCGGGGCTGATCGTGGCGGGCGCGGATATCGACACCATGAACAGCAACGCCAAGGCCCTCACCGAGGCGTGGGGCGGCGAATCCGTACTGCGAGCCGTGGATGGCGCAACGGATTCGGGGTTGACCGAGGGGCGTCGACTCCTCGGCGCACTCGGCATCGGTGGATCCGAGCGCAAGACGCAGCAGGTGACGCGGGCGCTGCTGACCGGGTTCCTGCTCTACGAGCTGACGAATGACAAGAAATACGCGGCCTTCGCGGACGCCGAGGCGCACATCCCCCGCACCACGGTTGTCGATCCGCAGGAGATCAATACGGACGCCGGCTTCCAGGGACTGATTCCCCACATCTGAGCGTTCTACGACGGCTCCGGCTGTTCCGGCGTTACTCGACGAGCCAGCTCCGGGGACGATAAAACTCGTCGTCGTCCTCGGCTGCGCTGCGACCAGGTGCGACCGCGTCTGTCGCCGTGCTCGCGTGTGCGGGGTGCCGCCCCGCACACTGCCGTCGTCGCGTGGCTTCTGCCTCGTCTCGCACCCGCTGCTCTTCGAGTCGTCGTCGAAACAGCGCGAGTTCCGCCCTCATCTGCGCACGTCGAGCGCGCAACTGTGCGGCCCGCTCGCTCACAGCGGTCCGGCCTCGGCGAGTTCTGCACCGCTGTCGAGCGTCGCCGACGGGCCGCTGGCAAGCTCTGGTGCAGGTGCAGGCTCAGGGACTGTGAGCGTTTCCGGAAGCGGCTCGTTCTGCATGGTCACCGGCTGCGGACCAGGTGCGGTGGTGGGCTCCGGCGGCGCCTGCTCGGCCTCGTGAGGTTCAGGTTGGCTGACGTCGGGAGCGGCGGGCGGTTTGGCGTCGACAGCGCCGGTCTGCGGCGCGTCGGTGCCGGACGCGGGCTCGGGCGCAGCTGCCGCCTGGTGCAGCGGGTCCTCCCCCGAACGGGTTTCTGCGAAAATCTGAGGCAGGCCGTTCGGACCGATCTCCACACCGAAGCGGGACGTGGCGCCTTGGCCGTCGATGATGTCGAGGTGAACTCCGGCACCGTCTTCGTCGACGACAAGTGTCCATGACTTGCCGTCGAGCTTCAGCTCGAGGCTCTTGTCGGGAGTGGTAGGCAACGCTTGTCCGCCCTCGCCGTCGACACCCGGGTCGCGCTCGTCCTCCAGGTCGGGCTCCTCCTCCGCCCCCACATCCCCGTCATCGTCCCGACGGGTGAGTGCCGACACCGCGTCCTCTATCAGTGGACGGATCAGCGACCCCAGGTCGCCGAGTCCACCGGCCAACCCCTGCACCGCCCCGCGGAGGTCGCCGAATCCGGTCATACCCCCGATGCCGGGAACACCGGCCAGACCTGGCACACCGCCAAGACTCGGCAGCACGGGAGGAGAGGCTGCGGGCAAGGACGTCGCGGGTTCGGTATGTACATCCCGCGTTCCCACTCCTACGTCCCGAACTCCTAGGTCCCGGCCTCCGTTGCCGGGACCGATCGGCGCCGTCATCGGTGCCGTCACCGGTGCCGGGTGGGCGGTGCCACTCGGAGTCGTGCCCGTCGGCGAACTCCATCCCGCCGGTTGCCCAGCGAATCCCACGGGCGCGGTGACAGTGGGAGCACCGGCAGGAGCTGTCGGCGCAGCGTCGACGGGAGTTCTCGGGGCGTCGAGAGGAGGCGGAGCGGGAGAGTGCCCCGGAGCGGTGCGATCCACGGAGCGAATATCGCTGTCCGACTGCAACATTCCAGCTTCGGTGATCACCGCCGCATACGACGCTTCCACGGTGTCTGCGCAGGCCTCGCACGCGGCCGCGAATTCGCGCTGTTTCTCTTCGTAGACCGGCCGGAAGTGCGCGTCGAGCCACGCGCGGGCGATACCTGCCGCTCGCTTCACGACGTCGTCTCGGTCGAGCCACCGCAGAGCGCCGCCTCCCCCGTCCTTGTACAAGCCGTTGATGTGCCGGTAGTCGTCGTCGGCAAGTTCGGGAAACCAGTACGACGCGTCTTCCATGCAATCCTTGGCGACGGAGTTGTCTCCATCCCGGCCGTGCACGGCGATGTCGGCCAGCACTGCGATTTGGGCTGCGCTGTAGCCCGCGACAGTGGGCTGGTGCAGCGACACCACCCTGTACGCCTTGTCCGTCACTGCGGCGCTGAGGGTGAGGTTCGCCTCGAACAGCACGTCGACCAGTCCGCGTAACCGGTCGACATCGGCCACTGTCCGGGCATTCCGGCGGCCCGAGGCATCGATCGCGGCGGCGGCCGCATCCCCACTCCACGCGGCGCTGACCGCAGCAACACACGCCTCGTGCTCCTCGAGTTCCCTGCGCGCAGAGTCGAGGGTGTGCTGCAGCGTGTCGATGTCCCGGCCGAGCACGTGAAGGTCCATGCCCCGCTCGGCGTCGAACCGGGCGTAGTACTCCGTGATCGCGCGACCGTCGTACTGCAGCTTCTGTGCGGCAGGAAGGAACATCTCGAAGAACTCGAGCCCCCGTGCTCCGAGGTCCAGCATGTCGCCTGGGACATTGAGCGAATCCGGTCGCAAACAATCCTCCAAGTGGAGGCGGTCGGCGGCAGCAGATCGGGCATCGCTCCCATCCGCGAGGAGTGCGATGTAACGCTCGTCGGCGGACGGCGTGCGTTCGCGTCTGTCGATGCCGTACGCGTCGAAGTAGGGCTGCCACAACGCCACATCCTCTTCGCGGGACGAGGCCCAGGCCTGAAGGAGCTGCTCCTTGTAGTCACGGCTCAGCTTCGGATCGTCCATCAACGAAGCCGCATCCGTCGTCACGGAAGCACCCCGTCGAGGCCGTCGGCAAAGGCACCGTCCGTGCCTGCATAACGCGTGGCGCCGGCTCGGAAGTTATTACCGATGGCCTCCGTTTCGGTTGCCCACTCGTCGAGTGCCACGGACACGACTGCGAGCGCGTTCCGTAGCTCGTCGCCGAGAGCACAATAGTCGCGTCCGGCCTGCACACCGCCGAACTCCAGCCGGCCGGCGTCGATTGCCTGCTGCCTCAGCATCTCCGCTGAGCGCACCATCCGCGCGCCAACGCTCGCCACCGCCCTGACGTCGACCTCGAGTCCATCGCTCATGCCCCCACCCTCTCTTCACGACCTACTGCTTTAGACGCGCCGGCACGCCGATCGGTTCCCCACACCGACCGATACGCTGCGCCACTCAGACCGAGGCGACCGTACCTGCCAGGTTGTCGGCGAGGCGTTGAGCCAAGTCGAGGTCCGCTGCCTCCACCATCACGCGCACGAGCTGTTCGGTTCCGGAAGGTCGCAGCAGTACACGACCCTGATCACCCAACGTCCGCTCTGCCGCCGCCACGGCATCCAGAACGACGGGAGATGCGGCCACGGCACGCTTGTCGACGACTCGCACATTGACCAGCACCTGCGGAAGGGTCGTCATCGCCGATGCCAGTTCCGCGATCGGCCGCCCCGTCTGTGCCATTCGGCCCATCAGTCGCAGGCCGGTCAGAATCCCGTCACCGGTGGTACCGAACGCCGGCAATACGACATGCCCCGACTGCTCACCGCCGAGAGTGAAACCGCCCGCCCGGAGTCCTTCGAGCACGTAGCGGTCACCGACCGCGGTGGTGATCAGCGCAATACCCGCCTCGCGCATTGCGATGTGTAACCCCAGATTGCTCATCACAGTCGCGACCAGCGTGTTGTCGACCAACTCGCCGCTGTCGCGCATGCCGAGGGCCAGGACGGTCATGATGGCGTCACCGTCCACCAGGGAGCCACCGGCGTCGACCGCGAGGCAGCGGTCCGCGTCCCCGTCGTGCGCGAGGCCGAGGTCTGCGCCATGCTCCACCACGGCCTTCTGCAGGCTCTCGAGGTGCGTGGAGCCGCAATTGTCGTTGATGTTGAGCCCATCCGGCTGGGCGTTGATCGCGATGACGTTCGCGCCGGCGGCGCGGTAGGCGGTCGGCGCCACAGCCGAGGCGGCGCCGTGCGCGCAGTCGACCACGACGGTGAGGCCGTCGAGGCGGTGAGACAGGGCCGTGGCCAGGTGTTGCAGATACCGATCGGCGGCGTCCGACACCACTCGCACGCGCCCGATGCCGGCTCCGGTGGGCGCTCGCTTGGTCGTCGTGCCGACGGCGACCGATTCGATACGGTCCTCGACTTCGTCGTCGAGCTTGTGCCCACCCGCGGCGAAGATCTTGATTCCGTTGTCGGGCATAGGGTTGTGCGAGGCGGAGATCATCACACCGAGTGCAGCGTCGAGCTCTGCCGTGAGGTACGCCACCGCAGGAGTGGGGAGAACGCCGACGTTCAAGACGTCGACACCCGCCGACGTCAATCCGGCGACAACGGCTGCTTCGAGCATCTCGCCGCTGGCTCGCGGGTCACGGCCGACCACAGCGGTGGCCCGTCCCGAACCCGGTGATGCCAGCACCGTGGCAGCGGCGGAAGCGATCTGCAACGCCAATTCGGCGGTCAGCTCCGTATTCGCCAGCCCGCGAACCCCATCCGTCCCGAACAACCGCCCCATAGACCAGACCCCTTGTACCTCGGAAACCACTACATCTCGGATAAAGCGCGAGAGCAGGCGTCCGGTAACGATGGACGCCTGCTCTCGGGAAGAACAGGTGCCGAAGCCGTCCCCGGAGGGCGGCTTCGGCGACACATCAGCGCTTGGAGTACTGAGATGCCTTACGGGCCTTCTTCAGGCCGTACTTCTTGCGCTCGACGGCGCGGGCGTCACGGGTGAGGAAGCCGGCACTCTTGAGCGCCGGACGGTCCTCGGGGGTGACCTCGATGAGCGCGCGGGCAATGGCGAGACGCAGTGCGCCAGCCTGTCCGGACGGTCCGCCACCGTGGAGCAGGGCGACGATATCGAACGACTCGGCACGCTCGACCGTAACGAGCGGAGCCTTGATCAGCTGCTGGTGCACCTTGTTCGGGAAGTAATCCTCGATGGTGCGGCCGTTGAGCTTGAACTGGCCGGAGCCCGGGGTCAGACGGACGCGGACAACCGCTTCCTTACGACGACCGACGGTCTGGATGGGCCGATCGATCACGATCGGGGCCTGCGGAGCAGCAGCGGCCTCGATGTCCTCGGCAACCTCGGGCTCTTCGACGGACACGTACTCGTCCGCCGCGACCTCGACAGCCTCGGTGATCTCTTCGGGATTGGACACGTTCTGCTCCTCCGGCGCCGTCACTGGGCCACCTGCTTGATCTCGAATGGCACCGGCTGCTGCGCGGCGTGGGGGTGGTTGGGGCCCGCGTAGACCTTTAGCTTGCTGCTGATGGCGCGACCCAACTTGTTCTTGGGGAGCATGCCGACGATGGCCTTCTCCACGAGGCGGTCGGGGTTCTTGTCGAGAACCTCGCCGACGGAGCGGGACTTGAGACCACCGGGATGTCCGGAGTGGTGGTACAGGAACTTGCCGTCACGCTTGTTGCCGCTGATGGCAACCTTCTCGGCGTTGATGATGACGACGAAGTCGCCGCCGTCAACGTGCGGTGCAAAAGTGGGCTTGTGCTTGCCGCGCAGCAAGTTGGCTGCTTGGACGGCAAGGCGGCCGAGCACCACGTCAGTGGCGTCGATGACGTGCCACGTGCGGGTCACATCTCCGGCCTTCGGGGTGTACGTAGACACAGAACTTCCTCGTCTTGTTCAATCCGCTGCTGGCCATTGCGTATCGTCGAGCGATTCCCGGCGGCCAGTTGAGACCCGAGAACCGCCAGCCACTGTGGCATGAAGACACAGCGACGCACGGCACGCCAACGGAGAACGATACCGGTCGCGGCGCCTCCGGGTCAAAATTCACTCGGCGAGCGCGTCAGCCAGCTGTTCGACCGCCCAGGTCAGCTCGTCACGTTCGACCACCAGCGGCGGGGCGATACGAATCGTTCCCTCGTGCGCATCTTTCGCGAGCACACGGCGCGCGAGAAGGCGTTCACACACTGCCCTCGCGGAGGGCATCCCCTCGGCCAGTTGCACTCCGGCCCACAGCCCACGCCCCCGTACTTCTGCAACATGGCGGACGGGCAGCTCGCGCAGCATGCCGTGCAGGTAGGCACCCAACCGGCGGCTGCGCTCCTGATACTCCCCGGTCTCGAGCAGCGCCACCACGGCACTGCCCACAGCGCACGCGAGGGGGTTGCCACCGAAAGTGCTTCCGTGTTGCCCGGGCCCGATTACGCGCATCACCGGCCAATCGGCGACGACCGCCGAGACGGGGACGAGGCCACCGCCCAGCGCCTTGCCGAGAACGTAGATGTCGGGTGTCACATTCTCGTGATCACAGGCAAAGGTCTCCCCCGTCCGGCCGAGTCCGCTCTGGATCTCGTCCGCGATCATGAGGACGCCGCGACGCGTGCACACCTCGCGCACCGCCGCGAGGTAGCCCACCGGGGGCACGAGGACGCCTGCCTCCCCCTGGATCGGTTCGAGCAGCACCGCTACGGTGTCGTCGGTTATCGCCGACTCGAACGCGTCGGCATTCCCGTATTCGACGGAGACGAAACCTGCGGGATACGGCCCGAACCCGGTGTACGCGTCCGGGTCGGAGGAGAATCCCACGATCGAAATGGTGCGGCCGTGAAAGTTGCCGGAGCAGGTGACCACCTCGGCTCGCCCCGGCGGCACCCCCTTCACGTCGTACCCCCACTTGCGGGCAAGCTTGAGCGCCGTCTCGACCGCCTCTGCGCCGGTATTCATCGGCAGCACGGCTTCTTTGCGACACAATCGGCTCAGGTCTTCGCAGTACTGCGCGAAACGGTCGTGCTGGAACGCGCGACTGGTCAAGGTGAGTCGGCCCAGTTGTTCGCGAGCGACGCGCACGAGAGCAGGATGTGCGTGGCCGAAGTTGAGGGCCGAGTACCCCGCGAGGACATCGAGATAGTCGACGCCGTCGACGTCCTTGACCCAGCAACCTGCGCCCGACTCGATCACGACGGGCAAGGGTGAGTAATTGTGCGCGCTGTGGTCCTCCGCCCGGTCCAGCTGCTCACGCGTGGCACCGGATACCGACACGACACTGTCCGACATTGGTCCTCACCCCTCAGCTTCCCATCTCGCAGAACTGGCGATACCCGCGCAGTTCCATTGTGCTGCATTTGATTCCGCCGCCAGATTTCAAAAATTCCGAATAGTCCACCGGTACCGGGTCGTAGCCGCGGTCCACCAGCTGATCCGACAGCCGCGTCGCCTGCTCGGGCAAGACGACATGAAGTCCGTCGCTCACCAGGTTGAGGCCGAGCCACTGCGTATCGCTCTCGTCGGCGATCACCGCGTCCGGAAACATCCGGCGCAACAGGAGGAGGCTCTCGGGAGAGAAGGCGGCGGGAAGGTAGGCGATGGTCGCATCGTCGAGTACTCCGAGAGCGGTGTTGAGGTGGTAGTAGCGCGAATCCACCAGAGTCAGCGGAACCACGGGACGCCCGAGATGCGCGGCAGCCTCCGCATGGGATCGAGGGTCGGACCGGAAGCCGGTACCCCCGAGGATCACGTCACCGACCACGAGGAAGTCGCCCTCGCCCTCGTTCACGAAACGCGGTGATCTGGGTGTGAGCAGTCCGTTTTCGCGGAACCATCGCAGAACGTGGCCCGCTTCCGCTCGCCTCTGAGCACATCGGTAGCGGGCGCCGAGAGCGACACCGTCGACCACCACGCCACTGTCGGTGACGAACACCATGTCCGGGAGCCCCTCGACGGCATCGATGACCACGACCTCGTGACCCAGCGCTCGATACGTGTCCACCAGGGTGTGCCACTGCGCGAGTGCCCGGGGGCGATCGACCTGCTCGCCCGGACTCATCCAGTCGTTGATCGCGTAGACGACATCGAAGTAGGTGGGCGGACACATCAGGTAGGTGCGGGGGTAACCGCGCCGGTCGGCACTCGCCACAGGCCGGGTCGCGTCCCCCACTGCACTTCCCGGGCCTATATCCACAGTCGGTGGCACGTTCCCCCCGTTCTCCGATGGTGCTGAGAGAAAGTATCCGCCCACCCTCAGCGACAATCAATGCGCTAGCGTTGCTCTATATGGACGATTCGTTGCGCCTGGATACCTTGGACCGACTGATCGTTGCGCAACTGGAGCGCAACGCGAGGTCGAGTTTTGCCACCATCGGCGCCGAGGTGGGCTTGTCCGCTCCGGCGGTGAAACGGCGCGTCGACCGACTGGTCGACTCAGGGGTCATTACCGGTTTTCACGCGTCACTCGACCCGCAGGCACTCGGACACGGTGTGGAGGTCTTCGTCGAGCTGTACTGCGACGGACGTACCTCCGCCGTCGAGATCGCGCGCATCGTCTCTCGACACGCCGAAGTGCAGGAGGCGTACACCATCACGGGTGACGCCAACGCACTGCTGCGCGTCCGGACGACCGACACCGCTCACCTCGAGAGGACGCTCGAAAATCTCCGGTCGGAACCAGCGGTACTCCAGACGAAGAGCAGCGTGGTGTTGAGCAGATTGATTCCACCGGCCGGCTGACGTCACCGCGATATTTCGCCGCACCTCTGACGACAGTGCCCCAGCATCCGTCGCTTGCTGGGGCACTGTCGCATATCACAGGATTGTCAGAGCCAGGCAGCAGCATTCCTGTCCTCGGCGCTCTGCATGTCGACAGCGCCGTCCTGGACGACCTTGGCGATCGTCTGGAGGACCTGGAGCAGGTCGTTGTGTGCGCCGTCCCACTTGGCCTGCACCGCCTGGTAGTTCTGCTGGGCACCGCTCTCCCACTGCGCGACCAGACCCTGCACGTAGCCCTGGAGCTCGTCGTGGGTTTCGCGCAGCTTGCCCTCGTTCGACCTGATGTCGCTCGCCAGGGCCTGCAGCTCGGCGAATCCGTACTTCAATGACATTCCGTGCTCCTTGTTGTTGTGTAACCGGTGTCGAACTCGGAACGCATGTCAGAGATCGAGCGATCCCGAAGCTCCGGCAGAATGGATGGCATCCTGGTTGGCCTGCTCTGCGGCGTCGTACCCCTTGCCGTTCTCGCGAATCTTCACGGCAATTTCGGCGAGCGAATCCTGCATCCGACGGGACGCATCGTTGTAGCGGAGCATCAGTGCCTGGAACGCATCCTGCGCGCCACCCGCCCAAGCCGAGGACGATTCTTCGCAACGCCCCTTGAGGCCGGCGATAGTGGCTTGCAGCTGCCCATTCACCGTCTCCACGTGGTTAGCCGCGGCCTCCATCTGGCCGACATCGGTAACAACTCCCGCCATGGGAACTCCTTCTGATCGTCTGGTGCGGCGGCCCCCACTGGACTGCCCGATCCACCCCTACACATGATTGGACGCATCAACCGTCCAATCGGTTCCACCACTGTGGAAGTTTTCGGCTCTGCCGCCCGTCGGGTTCACTCATCGACTTCCAGTGACCGCACGACGTGCTCACACTCGGCTTCGATTTCGGCCCATTCCGCCGACAGGAACTGGCATCCCACGCTGACCTGGAGGTCACGTTCGACGACGACGTGCCACCTCACCGCGGAGTTCTCGTCCGGGAATTCGCTGTACGTGATCCCCGGTCTACCACCGAACACGACGTCCTTCTCCAGTTCGGCGAACAGCTCGGGTCTGCCGCGCTGCGCGATTTTCGCCGCAAGCGTGACAGCGACCTCGTCGTACCCGGCACCGCCCTGGAGGTTGTTCTGCGTCACGATGATTCGTCTGTCCGCGCCACCGTCGGGCACCAGTTCGATCCGGAACGGTGTCGCCGACTGTGGTCGCTCCCGCCATCGGTCGGGCGCCGTGAGTCGAACTCCCCCGACCGACACTTCCCGTCCCGTGCCCGCCGCCGTCGAAGGAATCGTGGACCGCGATGGTGCAGCGGACGACGACGCCGGAGCCGAAGGCGACTGTGATTCTGCAACAACACCCTCGACGGTCGACGTCGAGACGGAATGGAGGGTTGATTGGATGAAGGCAACTCCGGCTCCGGTCACCACCGCCAGGGCCGCTGCGACCGCGACTAACGTCGGCCACGACCTCCTCGTCCGTTCCTGTTGCTCCCTCTGCAGAGCCGGTTGGAGCCAATTCCTCTGAGGTATCGCGACGATCGATTGCTCGTGTACCCCATCGCTGCGCGGCATTGCGAGTGCGCGAACGATGTCCATACCCGACACGCTCTCGACGGGTACCTCACGGCCGAAGGCAGCCACGACCGCACGCCGTACAGGTGCCAGATCATGCCGGGTGTCGAGGTGGTCCGTCAGCAGAATGCCGTCGAGCTCCCGGCCTCCGCAGACGCGCCCGGCCAGCTCCGTGATTGCCTCCGCCTGCCCATCGAGATCGTCGACGACGAGCGAGGATTCGTGCTCGACTTCCACGACGCGGTAGTCACCGGATGTTGCCGCCACGTAAGTGGAAGTGGTGCCCGTCGCCCGGCATTCGACTACCGCCCAGGTGCTGTCGCGCTCGGCCACGCCGGCTATTTCGGCTACGGCAACCGCCACGGGGACAAGCACGGTGTCGGCGGCGATTGCCGAGCCGGCGTCGGCCAGAACCTGCTGTCGTGCCGTGCCCCACTCGGTCGGGTAGGTCAGCACCGCACCGACGGACGGTCCGCCCGCCACGGTCTCGACCGCGGCTCGGAGGACGGCGGCGAGCACGTCCGGGACCGGAGCGATACCACCGTCCACATCGATGTACTCGTCGTCGATAGAGCACAGCGGTGACGACTCGGTGGAAGAAGTCTCGCGCACCGAAGTGATCAGCGAACCGTCGGTTGCGACACGGACCGAGGGCAGCCCCTCCACCGCCCTGTCCTGACAACACGACCACATGCCGGATTCAGTGAGGTGAATCGCGACCGCGGACCTCACTGCGGTGGCATCCATGCGAGCTGGATCAGTCCGCTGCCGCCGCGCGTCACCAACGTGCCCCGCCCGGGGGGCATGGCACTTGCCCGTACGGTTCCGATGAGGTTGCCTTCGTCTCGGCTTCCACTCATCACCAGGCCGGCGGATGCCAGATCACGCATGCGTGCAATGACCGGTTCGTACAGCGCCCGCGCCGCGCCACCGGAACGGCGCGCGATGACGAGGTGGAATCCGATGTCCTTCGCATGGGGCAGGTACTCGACGATCGCGGCCACCGGATTGCCGCTCGAGGTCACGACGAGGTCGTAATCGTCGATGACAACGAAGATGTCCGGCCCCGTCCACCAAGAACGCTCTCGAATTTGTTGCTGGCTGATCTGCGGGTGCGGCATCCGCGATTCGAGCGCAACCGCGAGGTCATTCATGTTCCTGGTCAGCACGCCCGACGACGGCGCATAGGCGGCGAGGTGCTCCGATTCCACCACCCCCAGCATGGTGCGCCGATAGTCACCGAGGATGATCTTCGCCTGCCTAGGGGTGTTGGACGCCATGATGCCCTCGCAGATGTTGCGCAGCAGCGTCGTCTTGCCGCATTCACTGTCCCCGAATACCAGGAAGTGTGGTTGCTCGGCGAAGTTGAGAAATGTGGGCGCCAGTTCGGCCTCGTCGAGTCCGATCGGAATCTGGAGGCACTTCTCGGTCGGGTCCAGATAGGAGGGCCACGAACCGGCGGCGTCGAGAACCGCCTCGCGAGTGATCTGTCCCGGCAACATGCGTACGGCAGGAGCATGGCGGCCATGGGTGGTGGCAGCGATCGAGGACACGGCATGAGCGACACCGGACGCAAGGTCGGCGGGGTCAGAGTTCCCGTCGATCCGGGGGAGGCCGACCAGCAGATGCAGACTGTCGCGCGTCATGCCTCGACCCGGCCTGCCTTCCGGCACGAGCGCAGCGGTCTTACGACCGAGGTCGGAGTCCGCGGGATCACCCAACCGGAGTTCGATGCGAGTGCCGAGCTGGTCCTTGAGGGCCGGCCGCACTTCGCCCCACCGAGACGCCGTGATGACGACGTGGACGCCGTACGACAGGCCCTGTGCCGCAAGGTTGGTGATCTGTTGTTCCAGGGTTTCGAAGTCCTGCCGGATGCTACCGAAGCCGTCGACGACGAGGAACACGTCGCCGAAAGGATCTTCGGCGACCCCGGCAGCAGGGGCGCCGCTGGACGGATCGGCAGCGCGTAGTCGCCGGAATTCGGCCATGGATTCGACACCGAGGTCGCGGAATCGGGCTTCACGCTGTCGCACGATCGTGTTCATCTCGGCGACGGTGCGGCGAACCCGGTCGACGTCGAGACGGTTGGCAACCGAACCGACATGCGGCAGGCCCGACAGTCCGGCAAGCGTGCCACCGCCGAAGTCGAGGCAATAGAACTGCACCTGCTCGGCCGAATGAGTGGCGGCGAGCGACATGATCACCGTTCGGATCGCAGTCGATTTCCCCGACTGCGGGCCACCGACCACCGCCATGTTTCCGGTGGAACCGGACAGGTCCACCACAAGCAGGTCCCGCCGCTGATCGTAGGGCCTGTCGATGATCCCGATCGGTGCGCGCAGCGCACTGAGCGCCGGGACTGGTTCGGTGAGTATCGACCTCGGCAGCAGCGCGTCGAGAGTCGGTGCCGCATCGAGCGGGGGAAGCCACACCTCGTGCGCTCTCGAACCGCGGTTCCGGATGCGTTCGACGACGACGTCGATGGTGGTCCGAGTTTCCGCATGTTCCTCGTTGATGTCGAGGGAGAACGGTTCTTCCGGTATGTCGACGACGTCGACGGCGACGGGGGCGGCGGTGAATATTTTCGGGCGCAGCTCGACGGGCGCCTCGCCCGGCCGTCGGACGCTGTCGACGTGACCGCCCTCGTAGGTTCCCGACACGTAAGAGGCCTGGAAGCGCACGATTTCGGCCGAGTCACACTTGAGGTAACCGGCGCCGGGAGTGGCGGGCAGATGATAGGCGTCCGGGACACCGAGCACTGTGCGCGATTCGTTGGCGGAGAATGTCTTGAGCCCGATCCGGTACGAGAGGTGGCTGTCGAGACCGCGAAGCTTCCCTTCCTCGAGTCGCTGGCTCGCCAGGAGCAGGTGGATGTGCAGCGATCGACCGAGTCGTCCTATGGCCACGAAGAGATCAGCGAATTCGGGCTGCTGACTGAGCAATTCCGAGAATTCGTCGACCACGATGAAGAGCGCCGGCAGCGGGTCGAGGTCTGCGCCTGCCTGACGCGCCTTTTCGTAGTCGGTGACGTTGGCGAAGTTCCCGGCCGAGCGTAGCAATTCCTGCCGGCGATTCATCTCCCCGGCGAGCGCGTCGCGCATTCTGTCGACCATGGCCAGTTCTTCGGCAAGGTTGGTGATCACCGCGGCGACGTGGGGAGCCTTCTCGAGGCCGAGGAAGGTGGCGCCACCTTTGAAATCGACCAGTACGAGGTTGAGTGCGTCGGGCGAATGAGTAGCGATGAGACCCAGCACCAGCGTTCGGAGGAACTCGGACTTTCCCGATCCGGTAGCTCCGATGCACAGCCCATGAGGCCCCATGCCGTTTTCCGCGGACTCTTTGAGGTCGATCTCGACCGGATTCCCGTCGACTCCCACGCCGATAGGGACGCGTAAGCGGGCGCGACCCTGACGGGGCAGCCACGCGTGATCGGGGTTGAGCCGGCCGACGTCGCCGACACCGAGCATTTGGCTCCACGTCTGTGCGGGTTGATCGTCGTCTCCCGTGTCGACCGATGCGTGCGACGTCGTGCGGTACGGCGCGAGGCGACGCGCAAGAGTTTCCGCCTGATGCGCGCTGACGAGGTCGGCCGTCGCGAACATCTCGACACCGGTACCGCTGCGGGCCCCGAGCGACCCGTCCTGTGCCACCAGCTGGAGACCGCGGGTGGCCGTCAACCGCGGGCAGAATCCGGCGATGTCGAGGACGGTCACCGAATCCACTCCCCCGTCGGTGATCATGCCCGACTCGCCTTCGAGGATTCCGCCGTCGATGACGAGGACGAACTGGGGCACGCCCGGAGCAGCCGGAGCATTGCGGGAGAAGCGATTCCGCATGGCCAGCTGCGGGCCGAGCGCGGACTCGAGTTCGAGAATCGATCCGTAGATCATCCGGGAAGAACCCACGCCGTCGGAGGAATCCGGGTGCTGGGCGTGCGGCAGCCACTTCGCCCAGTCCCACTCGTGTTGGGTATCGGGACCGCACACGACCGCAACGAGCAGGTTGTCGGGACCGTGGAAGGCGCACAATTGCATGAGCATCGACCGGACCAGGGAACGGGCCGCCCCACGCTCACCCTCGACGGAGATGGCGGCGAACCCCCGCAACGAGACTGCGGTGGGCAACTCCTGGACCACCGAGTGCGCGCGGACGAATCGGCGAAGAGACACGGCGGCAACGGGTTCGAGATCTTCCACCGGGCCCGTTTCGGGCGCGATGAGACGAGTGGCGAGCCGCTGACTGCCCCGCCCCACGCGCACATGACAATAGTCCGGGTCGGTGACACGGCGCTCCCACATGCGGGCCGTTCCCGCGATGGTCCAGAGCAGGCCGGGTTCGGGATGGCTCCAGTCGAGCGCCTTGCGCTGTTGCTCGCCGGTCTCGGCGACATCACGCCGCAATTGATCGAGGTAGCGCAGGTAGTCCTTGCGGTCTTCGTTCGCTTCCGCTGCCTTGGGACCGCTGCGACCGCCACCCGCCAGCATGCCGAGCATCGAGACCATCATCATGAGGGGGAACAGCATCGACATGGGGTTGCGAGCCATACCCGACGTGAACATCAACGCCATCATGCCGACCATCGCGACGACCATCACGAGGGGGAGAAGCTTCGTGAGCAGATTTCCCGGGACCAATCTCGGAATTTCCGGCGGAGCCTGCAGACTCACCTCGCCGCCCGGAATACGCGGAACTTCTCGCCGCGCTTTACGCACGAAGCGAATAGTGCTCACTGCCCGTCCCCCCATGACGCCAACCGACCGAACCGTGCATCAGATCCGATCCGGAACTTCCGGTTGCCCCCCTGGGCTCGGCCCGCGAAGTCAGAGATTAACCCATTCCGAGGGATCCGGCATACAGGAGGCATTTTCGCCGGATGCCCACTGGAGGCTGCGGCCCGGCTCACGTAGTGTTCCCGTGATCGAATCGGACGACGGCCTCCGAGTGGTCGTCGATCAGTGCCGTAACGACGCAGGGTGGGGTGTGCGTCGCAAAGTGGGGGGAAATCGTATTGTCCATCGCCCATGACGAGTCGCGCGCGTCCGCGCCGTCCACGCGTCCGAGTGCCGCAGCAGACCTGTGCCGGATCACCGTGCTCTCGACCCATTCACAGGTCGACATGGCGGTGCCGTTCGGTGTTCCGATCGCCATCCTCGTTCCGGGGATCGTCGACACGATCCGCAGCCATCGCAGCACCAATGACTTCGACGATTCACTCGAGCAGTACGAACCGAGCGAGTGGGTTCTCGCGAAGATCGGTCAGTCCCCGCTCTCGACCACGCTGACGTTGCACGAGCACGGTATTCGCGACGGCGACCTCCTGGTCCTGCAGAGTGTGCAGGACAGTGCCCCGCCGCCCCTGTTCGACGACATCATGTACAACGTCGCCATCGCCGATGCCGATGCGGACCGGGAATGGACGCGCGGCTCCGCACGGGTCGTCGGTTCGGCCGCCGCCGGGCTCGGAACGGTGATCGGCTCGTTCGCGCTGCTGTGGTCCGAATCCGGGACGGACGGGTTCGTCGGTGCAGGTTGCGCACTGACATCGGCCCTCCTCTTCCTCGTCGCCGGTGCGGTCACCGGCCGCATCTACGGTGACGCAGCCAGTTCCGTCGTTATCAGTGGGTGCGCCGTTCCGCCGGCCTTCGCCGCCGGGATGCTCTTCGTCCCCGGCGACTTGGCCGCTGCCCACCTGCTCCTCGGGCTCGCACTGTCGGGCACCACCGCGGTCCTCGCGCTGCGACTCGGTGGTGTGGGGCTGAGAGTCTTCACGGCTCTGGCGGTAGCCTCCCTGTTCGGCACCCTCGCCGCGTTGGTATCGGCGACGACCGACACCGCAGCGCCCGCGGTGGCCGCCGGTGTCGTCGCCGCCGCATTGACAGGGCTCGCCTCATCGGCTCGCGTGGCGATACTGCTGGCGAAGCTGCCACTGCCGCCTGTTCCCGCACCGGGTACCTCGGTCGATCCTTCCGAGGACGATCCGGACGACGAGACCACAATGCCATCGTTCGATTCCCTTGCCCAACGTGCCACACGTGCGCGCAGGTATCTCACCGGACTCGTCACCGCGATGACCATCCTCGCGGTCAGCGGCGCACTCCTGGCCGCCCAGCCCACCCTGCACGGCGAGATCTACTGGCCCGGTTTGTGTCTGGCCGTTGCGACCGCGACCGTCCTGATGTTCCGGGGACGCACCTACAGCAGCGCCGAGCAGGCCGTTCCGCTGATCGGCGGCGGCGTGACGATCCTCGTACTGCTGCTCACCGCAGCTGCGGTCGCCGTCCCCGACTACGCGATAGTTCTGTTCGCCGTGGCAATGCTATTCGCAGCGGGCGGGTTGGTCCTCGGCATCATCGCCCCGCGGCAGACGTTCTCGCCCGTCATGCGACGCGTCGCCGAATTGATCGACCTCGCCCTGATCACGTCGATCATCCCGCTGGTGTGCTGGGTGACCGGCCTCTACTCGCTGATGCGCGAGCTGTGATGCGGCGGCTGGGTCGCCTGGTTCTGGCCACCGCGGTGGTGGCCCTCATCGCAGCACTGGGTGAAGGCAACGCCCTGGCAGTGGTACCCGCACCCATCGACGTGGGACTGGTTCCGCCGAAGGACAGCACCAAAGTGGAGAAGCGAAGACCGTGCAAAGATGCCGTACGGGTGCCCGATGGTCCGGAAGTCCCGGTGGCTCAGCGGGACCTGGATTTCCGTTCGGTGTGGCCGATCAGTCGGGGCGCCGGGCAGCTCGTCGCGGTCATCGACACCGGGGTGGCGCGGCATCCGCGCCTTCCCGGACTCGTCGATGGTGGTGACCTGGTCGGGACCGAGACCGGGACAACCGACTGTGACGCTCACGGAACGCTCGTCGCGGGCCTCATCGCCGCACGACAGGTTCCCGGGTCCGGTTTCTCCGGCGGCGCTCCGGACTCCCGCATCCTCGCAATCCGGCAATCGAGCAGTGCCTACAGTCCCGCAGGGCAGACCGATCAGGTCGACAACGCAGGCAACTCGGTCGGTGGATACGGCAACGTCGCGACCATGGCCGCCGCTGTCCGGCGCGCCGCCGACATGGGTGCCGGCGTCATCAACATCTCCGAAGTCGCCTGCAAGACTGCGGCAGAAGGAATCGGTGGCGGCGACCGCTATCTCGGCGCAGCCGTCAAATATGCGGCGACGGTGAAGGACGTCGTGGTGGTTGCTGCCGCGGGCAACTTTGGATCCGCGGAATGCAAGATTCAGAATCCGGCGGCCGACCCGCTCCGACCCGGAGCCGACCTGTGGGATTCGGTGAGCACCATCGCCAGCCCGGCGTGGTACGACGACTACGTCCTGACCGTCGGGTCGGTCGAGCCCGACGGCCGGGTGAGTGACTTCAGCCTCGCGGGCCCCTGGGTCGACGTCGCGGCCCCGGGATCGGGCCTTACCTCACTGCATCCGACGACGGGCGATCTGACGAATACCGTGTACAGCGCTCAGGGAAGCGCGGAACCCGTCAACGGCACCAGTTTCGCGGCCCCCTATGTCTCGGCCACCGCCGCCCTGGTTCGCTCCAGGTTTCCTCAATTATCGGCCCAGCAGGTCATCGCGCGTATCGAGGCCACGGCGCATGCGCCCGCGGAAGGGTGGAATCCGTTTGTCGGGCACGGCGTCATCGACCCGCTCGCAGCCGTATCTGCGAATGTTCCGACGGGCGGCGCAGCAACCGACGGCGCCGCACGCTCGGTCCCCCTGGAGGCCCTTCCTGCAGTTACTCAGCCCGATCACCGCCCGCGCGATGTCGCGTTGGTAGCGGTCGGCTCGCTCGCTGCACTGCTCACCCTCGGAGTGCTGGCGTCATTCCCACTCAGGCGGAAATTGCAGTCCGCGACGCAGCACCGAAGCTGACTCGTTCTCCGAGTCAACCCGGGCCGACGCGAATGTGCGTCGGCCCGAGTTGGCAGTTCGGTGTTTCAGTTCGAACCGGAGGCGACTGCGGCCGGGTCCGGGTCGGGCGCGACCCCGTCGTGTGCGACGAGCGCGGAGGACTTCGCGAGCGTGGGGCCCGGCGCGAGGAGTCCTAGTATCTGCCACGGAGCGAGCGGCGGCTCGGCTGTCACCCCCAGTGCTTTCGCGGCGTCTGCGTCGGGAACGCCGAACCGTACGCCGGTGTCAGCCACGAAGAACGTGCTGTCTCGCCGGGTGCTGTGGGGTTCGATACCGGTCGCTTGCACGAATCCCCCCGAACCGGGTTCGACGTAGACGAAATCGGCACTATCCCCGCCGCCGTCCGCCTGCGCCAGCTTCACCGTGTGCGCACCATCGGGGATGGGGAGACTACGTCCTGCAATAAGGGACAACTCGGCGGCCGGACCACTCGCTGCGGTCTCGTCCTGTCCGCGCAAAGGTTTCCAGATCAGGCAACTCACCGGACTCGAAATGGCGTCGACGATCTCGGGTGCCGACTCCGGGAAGCTCGACACGGCGATCTGCTCCACCGAAGGAATTCGGTTGGTGGCGTCCGGCGAGACACTCGACATCTCGGTATCCCCGTGCGAATCCGAAAGGAAGATGAGGTTTGCCACAGCGGAACTGATCTTCTGAATTCCGTCCCGCAACACGACGTAGTGGGTGGTTTCCGATCCGATCACTACCTGGAACACTGACCCGATCACTTTGTCGCGCAGAGCAAACCGTGGCTGGCTCCCCGCTCCCGGGATGCTGGGCGCGACCAGCGGCGGCACTTCGGGAACCGCGTTGACGAATCCGAGGCTTACCGGTCTTGGCGTGGCACCCTCGAGGCCGAGAGCACGGGTGATCGCAGGGTCGTGCAGGTCGATCTTCGCGCGGGTGCCGTTATACATCAGATAGGCGGCGTCCGAGGTGGACACCAGCAGCGCCTGGTCGCGAGCGAGGCCTCCCCCGCCCTCGATCGGGTCCGGCTCACCGACCACTACGGAGGTCGTGACCGCACGATGTCCGTCTGCCCCGACCGAGTCGCATACGGCCCACGGTGTCTTTGCTGCTGCGTCACCCGGCGGGAGCGCCGACGGCGCACCGGGGATTCCGACCAGCGCCCCGCGGGGCCGAGTGTCGATCTCCGATTCTTTGACGATTACCGGCTTCTCTGCCTGCCCCACAATGAGGCGGGCAGACGACAGATTGAGCACCGGGCGCAGCGTGTCCCCCATGACCACGAACATCGCACCGGAATCCTTGCCGACGACGATGGACGCGTCACCGATTTTGTCCTGGGGCCGGAACAGCGCCAGCGCTGCACACCCCGCGAGTCCTAGCGACGCGATCACCACCCCCACCGCGAGTGCGCGCGACTGCGACCGCATAGGGTCGTGCAACATTCGTACGTCACGCCGCACCAGGGCGTGTTCCATCCGTCTGACCAGAAAGCGATACCCGTTGACCTGCCAACGAGTGGTGGGTGTTACAGCCATTGTTCCTCCCCCGTGCTGCACAGCGCTCGGGGTGACACAGTACAGTTCGAATCACAGTCGTCACGGCGGACGGGTACGGGTCTGCCTGGGTTCAGGTATTCGGGGGAGGCACCGTGGACCGTTCGCGCGTCACAAGCTGGCCGTTGGCACATCGCGTTTCGGCGACCGAGGTCGTTGTCGCGCAAATTGTGGGAGTTCTGGCCGGGGCACTGACCTCGGTGTGCGGAGTGGCGTGGTGGGGCGCCGTCATACTCGCCGTCGTCGTCGCTCTTCTTGCGGTCGTACCCATCGGCGGGTGGTCGACCCTGGTCTGGGCGCGAACGGCGTGGCGCTACTTCACAACACCGAAGGTCGCGCGCTTCCGCACCGTCAGTTTCGCCGGCCCGACAGGACAGTCCGTCGGTTTGCGGTGGGACGGCGCAAGCGTGGTCGCGGTGGTCGAGGTCCTTCCGCCGGCGGGAAGCCTGACCCAGATCACCCGGGACGGTTTCCAGTCGACGCACGCCCTTCCAACCGAGGCGCTTGCTGGATGCCTTGTCCAGCATGATATTTCGCTCAGCGGCATCGATATCGTCAGCCATGGGTATCGCGCCGCCGCGGGCACGCCGGCCACCGATGTCTACGACCGCCTGGTCGGCCCCCTTCCCGCGACAGCCACCCGGACGGTGTGGGTCGCCCTCCGATTCGACGCCACCGGCAGTGTCGAGGCCGTCGCGCGCCGCGGCGGCGGTGAGCACGGCGCTTCTCGCGCCATAACCATCGCGGCAAGTCGCGTCGTACGCGCACTCGCCGACGCGGGATGCCGGGCCCGAATTCTCACAGCACCCGAGATCGATTCCGCAGCACTGGTCATCAGCCGCGGTCTCGATCCGAGATCTCTCACTCAGACGTGGAAGCATGCTCTGTTGCCGGGGGTATGCAATACCGGATACAGCGTCGATCCGCGCTTTCTCTCCAAAGATCTGCTCGCGAAACTGTGGGTGCCGTCCAGTCTCGGCACCACCGTGACCATTCGGCTACGACCGAGCGCCAACGACGGGCAGGTACTGATCGGCGCCGGATGTCGGATCACCACCCGGACGATGCCGGAACCATTCGCTGTGCACGGGCTCGTCTCGATGCGAGGCCGCCACAAAGAAAGTTTGCTGTCCAATCTTCCTGTGGCAGTGTCTGATCTGGACGCTGTGATGCCTATGGCCGATGTGCCGGTCGACACAGTGCGACACCTGCAGTTGCCGCCGGCGGGGTGTGGCCAGTTGATCGGATCCGACGACTACGGTCACGGGATCACAGCACGCATCTTCGGCCCGGGCGTCGGCATGGTGTACGTCGCGGGCGAGCTGTACCTCGCCCAGCAACTCGTGTTCCGTGCCGTCGCCACTGGGGCCCGGGTCCTCATCCAGACAGATCGGCCCGATGCATGGTCGTCCCTGATCGACTCGATCGCCACGCCCGACCGCCTGCGCGTCGCGGGACATAATTCCCAATCCGACAACAGGTTCAACACCGTAGTGTTCGACGGTGTCGAAGCTTCGACCCCGCGGGCCGGCGTCACTGCTCTCTACCTTTATGCCGAGCCCAGCCAGTGGCCGAGCGCCGAACCCGACCTGTCCATTGTCCAGCCGAGCGCGATGGGTGATCGGATTCTCCTGTCGACCGGCGGGACGAGTATCGAGTTGATGCTGGTCACCATTTCCTCCGAAACGGCATTCATCGGACGGCCCCGCGCGGTAGACGATTACCAGCCGGCCTACCAGTCCTAACCGGGGTAGCTCTCGGTCGCACGGTGGAGTCGCACAGCACGGGCCCACCAGACCAACTGCGCGAGCATCCGATCCGCCGAGTCGACGGCGGCGGCGTCAGTGGTGCGACCGTTGTCGTCGAACTTCTTGCGCACTTGGTGGAAGCTCACACTTTGACGCACCGAAACCATGTGTAATTCCGCCACGACCTGGCGCAGTTGCTCGGTCGCACGCAAGCCGCCCGAGACTCCCCCGTACGACACGAAGCCGATGGGCTTTGCGCGCCACTCGTGTTTCACACTGTCGAATGCGGTCTTCAAGGCGGCCGGATACCCATGGTTGTATTCGGATGTGACGGCCACGAATCCGTGGGCACGCCCCACCCGTGCCCGGAACGCGTCGGTGGCGGGAGAATCGTCGAGATTTTGAGGCAGCGAGGTTTCGAGCAAGTCGATGACGCCCAGTTCCACGTGAGGATATGTGCGAGCGCGTTCGACGAACCAGTTCGCCACGACGGGGGCAATGCGCCCGACCCTGGTCGATCCGATGATGAGTTCTAACCGGACGGGCTCGATTTCGCTCATCAGGAAACGAGCTGCCCGGCAAGTTCGGCCGCGTGATCGAAATTCTCGGCGAGGTGGGTATCCGGGAAATTGCTCAGATAGTCGCCATGAATTCTGGACACCTTCTTGTTGGCATTGTCGACCAGGACGACAGGTTTGCCCATCAGTACGGCAAGGATTCCCGCATGCAGCCGATCGGTGACCACGAGCCGCCCCTGCGACAAGATCGCCACTGCATTGTCGACCACCATGTCCGCTTGCCAGTCGAAGGCACGGCGCGTCAATGGGTACATACGGGACCGAACACCCGGCAGCTTGTTCAGTAGCAGAAGTCCGAGGGTAGTGGGCCACCACTGGGCGTTGTCGGCGGGACTGACGTGCCAATCCGTCATGTACGCCGACGCGAGTGAGGCCGGAAGGCTCTTCGCGGACTGAACGGATTCGGGGTCGCGGCGTTTGAGAAGCACGATATCGCGCGTGGGTTCGGCGGAGGGCGCGATCCTTCCGACTCCCAATGCTGCATCGGCACAGAAGACGACGGTGTTCTCGGGAAATAGTTCACGGGCTAGTTCATAGCCGCGCCGGTCCCGCATCAGCAACGTGAGATCGGGATGCTGCGCATAGATTCGCTGCGCCCTCGCCAGCGCTGCGTCGTCGTGGAACTCGATGGTCTGTGGCATCTGAACGATTTTTCGTTCCGGATGCTCCGCGATCACGCGCTCACGGAACTTTTGGTAGCCGAACCATCGATCGCCGAAATTCCCGCCGCCGTTCAACAGCAACGGTCCCTCGGGAACACACGCGGACAGAACCTTCGTGTCATAGGTGTGCAGCGCGCAGACGTAATCCACGCTCGCACCCATCCTGGCCAGATAGCTTAGCGTCCCCTGGTAGATCAGAAGGTCACCCGCGTTGAAATGCGCCGGATAGTCGAGGAGAGCGACCGACTGTCCATGCTGCACAGTGGGTGCGAGCGCAGCGATGGTTGCTCGTTGCAGATCGTCCAAAGGGTCGTTCATGACATCCTCACGGCTGGGAACTTCCTCGGGGCATCCTGCACGTTACTGCACCATCGCGATACCCGCCGGTATACGAACGACGCCTAGCCACGCTGCTGACACCTATCCCTTCGTCATACCCAGCCAGCGTCGGGTGATTCCACCGAGAACCTTGTCCCGCGTACGCCCTCGCCGAATGGCGTGCTCGAGCGCCG
Organism: Rhodococcus oxybenzonivorans; assembly: GCF_003130705.1. Taxonomy (NCBI): domain Bacteria; kingdom Bacillati; phylum Actinomycetota; class Actinomycetes; order Mycobacteriales; family Nocardiaceae; genus Rhodococcus; species Rhodococcus oxybenzonivorans. Next base: position 4,250,717 of record NZ_CP021354.1, read on the forward strand.
TCTCCAACTCCAGGTCCCGGACCCGGGCCTCTCGTAACGCGTTCAGATTCTCCAGGGCGAAGAGCGTGCCGGTGCCGCTGAGCGACAGACGGTTGACTGCCTCCGGTGTCACCCGGTGAGGAAGAGTGCGGGATGCGCCGTCGGCGGCACGAAGGCTGACCATTGTGCGAACACACTTCTCACATCGGCCACAGTTGAACTTGCCGTCACGGTTCTTCCAGCAGACCCTCAGATTGTCCATCGCGACGTCGTTTCGCGCGAGGAACGCAATTTTCTCCGTCCGCGTCAACGACGTGCCGTAGTGCTCCAGCCGCACCGCACTACTCGACCACAACGGGTCCAGATCCGGATGCGTACCCCAGGGATGCAGATCCGCCTCCTGAAAGGAGGACGGAATGAGCGCGGTGTGGATGTGATCCGACAACGAGTGCGCGACGGTCGCCAGCGCTGCTCCGTGATAGTCGGTGCCCCACAGACACCTCGCCTTGTCCGAGAGCTGCCTGAGATTCGTCCTGACGACGACAAGCGTCTTGCCGAGCGCGACCGCCGCGTTTCGCGCTCCCGCCTCCGCCTTCGCCGCCAACTCGACATCCGAAAGCTTGATGTCGAACCCGTGAACGAAAATCAGATGCGTAATGCGTTCACTCGCTGCGATTGCCGAGTGAAAGGAGTCGACACCTCCACTGAAGAAGCAACCCACTCCCCGCTGCGAACCAGCATCCGACCCGGCTACCTCGTCTGCCTCCACCCTTACCGACGAATACCGTCTCGGGTACCAATCGCGCAGAATCCGCTGAGCGTGCGGAAGATTCGACAACGCGAGAGCGTCGACTGGATCCGAGAAGATCAGATCGGAATGAAGACGCATCGCGACAACCGACAGCGCAGGAAGCCACGGTGTGGCCGATTTATCGACGTCGACGTTCGCGTCGACGTGCAACTCGAACGGCCCCTTGGGGGTAGTGACCCCGACCTTGGCTGTGCGGCTGCGTGCATCCTCCACTCGAACACGAATTTCTGATGGCATGATGCGGATTCTTGCACAGCCCGATTGGCTTCGTCGGCCGCGGGTTTTTCCGCCTCAGTCAGTCGCCACAGCAACCTTCGGGCAGAGTCCGAATGTCACGGGTGATGTCCTTGCGCGCCGCAAGATCGGCGTCGTCGGGATAGTCGACCCGAACCAGCGACAGACCGTGCGCCGGTGCCACCAGGATCGAACTTGCCCTCGACCGCTCCCGCAGCAACTCGTCCACCCACCCGAGGTCGCGGCGGCCCTCCCCCACGGCGAGGACGGCACCGACGAGGCTGCGAACCATCGACCAGCAAAAGGCATCGGCGCTGACGAATGCGGTGAAGATCTCCCCGTCACGTTCCCAGTCGAAGCGTTGCAGATCGCGAACCGTGGTGGCCCCTTCTCTGCGCTTGCAGAACGCGGCGAAGTCGTGCAGCCCCACCAGTCTGGCGGACGCCGAGCGCATTACGTCGAGGTCGAGCACCTTCGGATACGACACGATGTCGCGGGCACGCAGGGGATCCGCTCCGTACTCCGCGGTGGTCAGGCGGTATTCGTAGTGTCGGCGCATCGCCGAGAAACGCGCGTCGAAATGCTGCGGCGCACGTGAGATGCGGGTGATCCGTACATCTTTCGGAAGGAAGCGGGCGAGTCTGCGGACGAGTCGGGAGGGATCGTCCGGCAGCGACTCGGCGGGAACGTCGACGTGCGCGACCTGACCTGCCGCGTGGACCCCTGCGTCGGTCCGTCCCGCCACCGTCAGCTGCAGGGGGGTACGCAGGACGGCTCCGAGTTTCTCCTCGATTTCCCCGCAGACCGTGCGCAGCCCGTTCTGGCGAGCCCACCCGGAAAACTCGGTTCCGTCGTAGGCGATGTCCAGCCGCAATCGAACGAGCCCGTCGCCCCGAGAGGGGGTGACGGGCTCGTTCGATTCAGCGTGTGCCGAAACCAAGTGGACTAGTCCTTCTTGGCCTCGTCGGCCTCTGTCGCATCTGCGGCGGTGGCGGACTCGTCTTCGATGGCGTCGACGACGGCGTCAGCGTTCGCGACCTCGGCGGCGGTGGCCTCGGACTCGACTGCGTCGACAACGTTCTCGTCCGACGCGGCGGGGGCCGCGGCCGGAGCATCCTTCGACGCCTTCACGCGACGTGCGCGGTCGGCCTCGGAGGTGACGGTCTTTTCCTTGACGAGCTCGATGATGGCCATCGGAGCGTTGTCACCCTTGCGGGGAACCGTCTTGATGATGCGGGTGTATCCACCGTCACGGTCCGCGTAGAACGGGCCGATCTCAGCGAACAAGGTGTGTACGACATCCTTGTTGCGGATGACCTTGAGAACCTCGCGGCGGTGCGCCAGGGTTCCCGCCTTGGCGTGCGTCACGAGCTTCTCGGCGTACGGCCGCAGGGCCTTCGCCTTGGACTCGGTGGTGGTGATGCGACCGTGCTCGAAGAGCGCGGTAGCCAGATTGGCGAAAATCGCCTTCTGGTGCGAAGCCGACCCGCCGAAGCGGGCACCCTTCTTGGGCTTGGGCATGATGATCTCCTAGTAAAGGACCGGAAGCGGCTACAGCTGTTCGGTCTCGGCGTAGTCCTCGGTACCGTCGGCATCGCCGAAGGAACCGGCATCCGTGTCACTCCACGTTCCGGTGGCGGCGTCGTAACCGGCAACGGTGGTGGGATCGAAGGACGCGGGGCTGTCCTTGAGGGACAAGCCCAGCGAATGCAGCTTGACCTTCACCTCGTCGATGGACTTCTGTCCGAAGTTGCGGATGTCGAGCAGGTCGGACTCGGTACGGCCGACAAGCTCACCGACGGTGTGAACACCTTCGCGCTTGAGGCAGTTGTAGGAACGGACGGTGAGGTCCAGGTCCTCGATGGGCAGTCCGAAGGAAGCGATGTGATCGGCCTCGGCGGGCGAGGGTCCGATCTCGATGCCTTCTGCTTCGACGTTCAGCTCACGGGCCAGGCCGAAGAGCTCAACCAGGGTCTTGCCCGCAGAAGCGAGCGCGTCCCGAGCGGTGATGGAGTTCTTGGTTTCCACATCGAGCACGAGCCGATCGAAGTCGGTGCGCTGCTCGACGCGGGTGGCCTCCACCTTGTAGGTGACCTTGAGCACCGGCGAGTAGATCGAGTCGACCGGGATGCGGCCGATCTCTGCGCCGGACGCCTTGTTCTGGACGGCGGGGACGTAGCCGCGACCGCGCTCGACGACGAGCTCGATCTCCAGCTTTCCCTTGTCGTTCAGGGTGGCGATGTGCAGATCCGGGTTGTTCACGGTGACGCCGGCCGGGGGCACGATGTCGCCTGCGGTCACAGCGCCGGGGCCCTGCTTACGGACGTACATGGTGACCGGCTCGTCCTCTTCGGAGCTCACGACGAGGCCCTTGAGGTTCAGGATGATGTCGGTGACGTCTTCCTTCACACCGGGGACCGTGGTGAACTCGTGCAGAACGCCGTCGATGCGGATGCTGGTGACAGCAGCGCCGGGGATCGAAGACAGCAGCGTGCGGCGGAGCGAATTGCCGAGGGTGTACCCGAAACCTGGCTCGAGGGGCTCGATGACGAACTTCGAGCGGTTGTCAGCGATGACCTCTTCGGTCAGCGTGGGTCGCTGAGAAATGAGCATTGGATTTCCTCCTGTACGGGCGTCCGCTATTTGACGCCCACGATGGGAAAGGCACTGCGCGCCCGTGCGCCTTTCTGGTAGTGGGAACTACCAGAAAGGCGCACGGGCCGGAGGCCTTACTTCGAGTAGTACTCGACGATCAGCTGTTCCTGCAGCGGGACATCGATCTGCGCACGCTCGGGAAGCTGGTGAACCAGGATCCGGAGCCGTCCGCCGACAACCTGCAGCCAACCCGGGATCGGGCGATCGCCCTGGGTCTCACGCGCCACCTGGAAAGGAAGCGTCGACAGCGACTTCTCCTTGACATCGATGATGTCGTACTGCGAGACGCGGTAGCTGGGGATGTCGACCTTCTTGTTGTTCACAAGGAGGTGACCGTGCGTGACCAGCTGACGTGCCTGGCGGCGGGTGCGAGCCAGTCCGGCGCGGTACACGACGTTGTCGAGACGCGACTCCAGGATGCGGAGCAGGTTCTCACCGGTCTTACCGGGGCGGTTGTTCGCCTCCTGGTAGTAACGACGGAACTGCTTCTCCATGACGCCGTAGGTGAAGCGAGCCTTCTGCTTCTCCTGCAGCTGGAGCAGGTACTCGCTCTCCTTGATCCGCGCACGGCCGTGCTGGCCCGGCGGGTAGGGACGACGCTCGAACGCCTGGTCGCCTCCGACGAGGTCGACGCGCAGACGACGCGACTTGCGGGTGATGGGTCCGGTATAACGTGCCATTTTTTTCTACCTATCCTTCCCGCTAGACCCGACGCCGCTTGGGCGGACGGCAGCCGTTGTGGGGCTGGGGGGTGACATCGGAGATGGTGCCGACCTCGAGGCCTGCGGCCTGAAGCGAGCGGATCGCGGTCTCACGGCCGGAGCCGGGTCCCTTGACGAAGACGTCGACCTTCTTGACACCGTGCTCCTGCGCCTTGCGGGCTGCGTTCTCTGCAGCGAGCTGAGCGGCGAACGGGGTCGACTTACGCGATCCCTTGAAGCCGACGTGTCCCGAGGACGCCCAGGAAATGACATTTCCGGCGGGGTCCGTGATGGACACGATGGTGTTGTTGAAGGTGCTCTTGATGTGAGCGGCACCGTGGGGGACGTTCTTCTTGTCCCTGCGACGCGCCTTCTGGGTCTTCTTCGGACCGGTGCTACGTGACTTGGGGGGCATTACTTCGCCTTCTTCTTGCCGGCAATGGTGCGCTTGGGGCCCTTACGGGTGCGGGCGTTGGTCTTGGTGCGCTGACCACGCACGGGCAAGCCACGGCGGTGGCGCAACCCCTGGTAGGCACCGATCTCGATCTTGCGACGGATGTCGGCCTGGACCTCGCGGCGAAGGTCACCCTCGACCTTCAGCGACTCCTCGATGTACTCGCGGAGCTTGGCCAGATCCTCGTCCGAGAGATCCTTGCTCCGCAGATCCGGGTTGACGCCGGTGGCGCCCAGGATCTCCTTGGAGCGGGTACGGCCGATGCCGTAGATGTAGGTGAGTGCGATCTCCATCCGCTTTTCGCGGGGCAGATCGACACCTGCTAGACGTGCCATGTGGCAGTTCCTATCGGTGAGCGGAGGTCTGCTCCCAGTCCATCCCCTGTGCCTCTTCAAACTCCGGCGGTCTCGCGACCGAAGGGGTCTCAACTAACTCAGTGGGGCCCCGGCCTCCGTGCCGGGGGTGGACCAGTACCTGCCGTGGGTGGTGAAACCCGGTGGCCGAAAGTACTGGCTGGTGCTGGGAGGTCATCTTTGCTTGTTGCCAAGCAGATCCTCGAAAAGCGGAGATCTAGCCCTGACGCTGCTTGTGACGCAGGTTCTCGCAGATCACCATGACCCGGCCGTTACGACGGATCACCTTGCACTTTTCGCAGATCTTCTTGACGCTCGGCTGAACCTTCACGTCTTCTGATCTCCTGTTTTGTGGCAGCCCACTACGCAGTTCCGCGGCGGACGTACTTCTCCCCGACCTGGTCAGAGCGGGGAAGCTTTTTACTTGTACCGGTAAACGATGCGTCCGCGCGACAGGTCGTAGGGCGAAAGCTCCACGACTACGCGATCTTCCGGGAGGATGCGAATGTAGTGCTGACGCATCTTTCCGCTGATGTGGGCGAGAACCTTGTGGCCGTTCTCGAGCTCAATGCGGAACATCGCATTGGGCAGCGGCTCGACTACTCGTCCCTCGACCTCGATGGCCCCGTCTTTCTTAGCCATATCCTCCGCGATCCATGTTGTTTGACGTGCTTCTTGCATCTGTTTCCGTTACCGTGGCGCCCAATGGCTTCTTCACCGGCCGAAACATGAACATTCCGGATCGAAACCGGCACTGGGCACGCAAACAAGCGGCACGCATAGCGCACCGCTGATCCATGTTACGGGAAATTGCTCACCAGGCCAAATGCAGTCGGCGAGGCGAAGGATGGTGTTGGGCGTGCGCGCGCTGGTGCAGAGAGTCTCGGCCGCCTCCGTCCGGGTCGACGGAGTCGTGGTCGCACGCATCACTCCCCCGCCTGCCGGCCATGGACTTCTCGTCCTGGTCGGCGTCACCCATACGGATGACGCGGCGAAAGCAGCGCTCCTGGCAAAGAAGGTGTGGACGATGCGAATCCTGGAGGACGAGCAGTCGGCCGCCGACCTCGATGCCCCGATCCTCGTGGCCAGTCAGTTCACGCTGATGGCCGACACACGACGGGGGCGACGCCCCTCGTGGTCCGCGGCCGCGCCCCGGCCCGTGGCGGAGCCGTTGGTCGAATCCTTCACGGACGCGCTACGACAGCTGGGCGCGACGGTCGATACGGGCGTGTTCGGCGAGCACATGCAGATCGACCTCGTCAACGACGGACCGGTCACTCTGCTGATCGACGTGTAGCGGCGCAGTCACTCCGGGCGCAGCGTGAGAATTCTCGGACCATCCTCGGTGACGGCCACGGTGTGCTCCCAGTGGGCAGCACGCGTACCGTCCGCGGTAACCACCGTCCAGTCGTCTTCCAGGACAATGGTATCGGTGGTACCGAGCGTCAACATCGGCTCGATCGCCAGCACGGATCCGACCACCAGCTGGGGACCCTTACCCGGGGCGCCCTCGTTGGCGAGGAACGGTTCCATGTGCATTTCCCGGCCGATCCCGTGCCCGCCGTAGCCGTCGACGATCCCGTACTTCCGGCCGTGTGTTACTTCCGCCGCGCGAGTTCCCAGCTCGATCGCATGGGAGATGTCGGTGAGACGGTTCCCGGGCAGCATGGCTGCAATTCCCGCGTCCATCGACAACCGCGTGGCTTCGCTCAAATCCTGATCAGCCTCGATGAGTTCGCCGACACCGAACGTCCAGGCCGAGTCACCATGCCACCCGTCGAGAATTGCACCGCAGTCGATCGAGACGAGGTCTCCCTCGGCGAGGATGTCCTGCGCCGAGGGAATCCCGTGCACCACACGATCATTGACGGACGAACATATCGATCCGGTGAACCCGTGGTACCCCTTGAACGACGGCACCGCACCTGCGTCGCGGATTACCGACTCGGCTACCTCGTCGAGTTCGAGCGTGCTCACACCAGGCTTGGCCGCATCACGCACCGCCACCAGCGCTGCACCGACGATGGCGCCCGCGGCCGCCATCGCATCGAGCTCACCGGCAGTCCGGAAGGGAACAACTTTGCGCTTGCGCCCGAAACCCATTTACTTGCCCAACGCTGCCAGTGCGCGCGAGTTGACCTCGTCGACCTCACCCAGTGCGTCGACGGTGAGCAGATCGTTCTTGTAGTAGTCGAGCAGCGGCGCCGTCTCCTCGCGGTACACCCGGAGCCGGTTGCGGATGACGTCTTCCTTGTCGTCGGCGCGACCACGCGCCAGCATCCGTTCCACGACGATGTCCTCGTCCGCCACGAACGAGAGAACGCCGTCGAGCTTGGTGTCCAGATCAGCCAGGATCGCCTCGAGTGCCTGCGCCTGATCGACCGTGCGCGGGAAACCGTCGAGAAGGAAACCGTTGGCGGCATCCGGCTCCGCGACGCGCGCTTTCACCATGTTGTTGGTGATTTCGCTGGGAACGAGATCTCCGGCGTCGAGGTACTTCTTCGCCTCGAGACCGAGCGGTGTCTCCTGGCCGATGTTCGCCCGGAACAGGTCGCCGGTCGAGATGTGCGGGACACCGAGCTTCTCGGAAAGAATCGCGGCCTGGGTGCCCTTGCCTGCACCGGGAGGACCAAGGAGGACAAGTCTCACTTGAGGAACCCTTCGTAGTTGCGTTGCATCAATTGACTTTCGATCTGCTTGACCGTGTCCAGGGCGACACTGACGAGGATCAGCACTGCCGCGCCACCGAAGATGCTGCTGGTGGTCTGGCTCCCGGACAGGAAGAAGTGGGGCAACACTGCGATCAGGCCGAGGTAGATGGACCCCGGGACCGTGATGCGGTTGAGCACGTAATTCAGGTAGTCCGCGGTGGGGCGTCCCGGGCGGATGCCGGGAATGAACCCACCGAACTTCTTCATCTCGTCGGCGCGCTCTTCCGGGTTGAACGTGATCGCGACGTAGAAGAACACGAAGAACACGATCAACGCGAAGTAGATGGTGATGTACACCGGATTGTTCGGGTTCACCAGATACTCGTTGATGATCCGCTGCCACCAGCTCGGATCTGCAGCCGACGTCGCCCCGGTGAGCTGCGCGATGAGGTTCGGCAGATACAGCAGAGACGACGCGAAGATCACCGGGATGATGCCGGCCTGGTTGACCTTCAGCGGCAGGTAGGTGGACGAACCGCCGTACATCTTGCGGCCGACCATGCGCTTGGCGTACTGGACGGGGATACGGCGCTGGCCCTGCTCGACGAAGACCACGCCCGCAATGATGGCCAGAGCGGCGACACAGACGATCGCGAAGATCAGCCCGCCGCGGCTGTCGAGAATGGCCTTGCCCTCCGACGGCAGCCGGGATGCGATACCCGCGAAGATCAGTAGCGAGAAGCCGTTACCGACACCGCGTTCGGTGATGATCTCGCCGAACCACATGACGAGCGCGGCACCCGCCGTCATCACGAGGACGATGATGACGAGCCCGAAGATGCTCTTGTCGGCGATTATTTCTTCCTGACAACCCTGCAACAGCTGACCGCGCGCTGCGAGCGCGACGATGCCGGTGGCCTGCAAAATCGCCAGCGCGATCGACAGATATCGGGTGTACTGCGTCATCTTCGCCTGACCGGACTGGCCTTCCTTCCGAAGCTGCTCGAACTTCGGGATGACGACCGTCAACAGCTGAACGATGATGCTTGCCGTGATGTAGGGCATGATGCCGATCGCGAACACCGAGAGCTGGAGCAGGGCTCCACCGGAGAACAGGTTGATCAGCGAATAGATACCGGCGGAATCGCCGCCCGACAACTGGTCGACACAGGCTCGGACGTTGGCGTAGTCGACGCCGGGTGAGGGCAGCACGGCACCGACGCGGTAGAGCGCGACGAGGCCGAGCGCGATGAGGATCTTCCGCCTCAGGTCCGGGGTCCTGAGGGCCGAGACGAAGGCGGAAAGCAAAGATCCTCCTGGCACGACGGTGGGTGGACGAGTCACTGGGACTTTGTCCGTGAATGAACTCTAGAACTCTAACAGTGGCGACTGAACGTGCAGTTGGGAGACCTGGGCCGACCCGGTGCACAGCGGCAAATGGCCGCAGTACAGCCCGAAGCTGTACTGCGGCCATCTACTGGCTAGCGGTGATTGCTCACAGCTCGGTGGCGGTACCACCGGCAGCAGCGATCTTCTCCTTGGCGGAGCCGGTGAACTTGTCGACCGTCACCTGGACGGCGACAGTCAGGTCGCCGTCGCCGAGAACCTTGACGAGCTGGTTCTTGCGAACGGCGCCCTTGGCAACGAGATCCTCGACCGTGACCTGCCCACCCTCGGGGAACAGACGGGCGATGTCGCCGACGTTGACGACCTGGTACTCGGTGCGGAACGGGTTGGTGAAGCCCTTGAGCTTGGGCAGACGCATGTGCAGCGGCATCTGTCCACCCTCGAAGGCGACGGGCACGTTCTTGCGGGCCTTGGTGCCCTTGGTGCCGCGACCCGCAGTCTTACCGCGCTTGCCGCCCTCGCCTCGACCGACGCGGATCTTGGCTGACTTGGACCCGGGCGCGGGGCGCAGGTGATGCAGTTTGATGGTCATGGTTAGACCTCCTCAACTGTGACGAGGTGGCGCACCACGTTGATCAGACCGCGGTTCTGCGCATTGTCCTCGCGGACAACCGTCTGCCGGATGCCCTTGAGACCGAGGGTGCGCAGCGAGTTCCGCTGGTTCTGCTTGGTACCGATGGTGCTCTTGATCTGAGTGACCTTGAGTTCGGCCATTACTTCACGCTCCCAGCCTGTGCACGCGCACGCAGCATGCCGGCGGGGGCCACATCCTCGAGGGCGAGACCGCGACGAGCGGCAACTTCCTCGGGGCGCTGCAGACCCTTGAGCGCAGCAACGGTCGCATGGACGACGTTGATGGCGTTGTCGCTACCGAGCGACTTCGACAGGATGTCGTGGATGCCCGCGCACTCCAGCACGGCACGCACCGCGCCGCCGGCGATGACACCGGTACCGGCGCTCGCGGGACGCAGCATGACGATGCCGGCAGCGGCTTCACCCTGGACGGGGTGCGTGATGGTGCCGCCGATCATCGGAACGCGGAAGAAGCTCTTACGAGCCTCCTCGACACCCTTCTGGATGGCCGCAGGAACTTCCTTGGCCTTGCCGTAGCCGACACCGACCAGTCCGTTGCCGTCGCCCACGATCACCAGTGCGGTGAAGCTGAAGCGACGACCACCCTTGACGACCTTCGACACGCGGTTGATCGTGACGACCCGCTCGATGTGGTTCGACTTCTCGGCCGACTGTCCGCCGCGACGATCGTCGCGACCGCCACCACGACGGTCGCCGCCGCCGCGGTTGTCCCCCGTGTTGGGTCCATTCTGTCCGGCGGGTCCGCTTCCGCCGTCACGCCTCTGACGTCCCGGCATCAGGCTGTCCTTCCGTTCGAAATGATGGTCATCAGAACTTCAACCCGCCTTCGCGAGCTGCGTCTGCCAGGGCCGCGATGCGACCGTGGTAGCCGTGTCCGCCGTGGTCGAAGACCACAGTCTCGACTCCGGCAGCCTTCGCGCGCTCGGCGATCAGCTGACCGACCTTCGCGCTGAGGGTCTTCTTGTCGCCGTCCGCAGCGCGCACGTCTGCCTCGGTGGTCGACGCCGCGGCCAGCGTGTGGCCCGCGAGGTCGTCCACCAGCTGGACGTGGATGTGGCGCGAGGACCGGTTGACGACCAAGCGGGGACGCTCGGGCGTGCCGGACACCTTCTTGCGGAGACGGAAGTGACGACGCACCTTCGACAGGCGACGCTTCGTGGACGCATCCTTGCCCAGCGGAATCCGCTTGGCTTTCTGGTTTGCAGTCTGGCTCATATCACTTACCCGTCTTTCCGACCTTGCGGCGGATCTGCTCACCCTCGTAACGCACGCCCTTGCCCTTGTACGGGTCCGGACGGCGGAGACGGCGGATGTTGGCCGAGATCTGCCCGACCTTCTGCTTGTCGATGCCCGACACGGAGAACTTGGTGGGCGACTCGACCGCGAAGGTGATGCCTTCCGGAGCCTCGATCGGGACCGGGTGGCTGTACCCGAGCGCGAACTCGAGGTCCTTGCCCTTGAGAGCAACGCGGTAACCGACGCCGTGGATCTCCATCTTGGTGGTGTAACCGTCGGTCACACCGGTGACCAGGTTCTGCACCAGCGTGCGAGAAAGACCGTGGAGTGCACGGCTACGACGCTCGTCGTCCGGACGGGTGACGCTGAGCGTTCCGTCCTCGTTCTTCTCGATGGTGATCGGCTCTGCGATGGTGAGGCCGAGGGTGCCCTTCGGCCCCTTGACCGTGACGTCCTGGCCGTCGATCGACACGTCGACACCGGCGGGGACGGTAACGGGAATCTTTCCGATACGCGACATTGTGGTGGCCTCCCTTACCAGACGTAGGCGAGGACTTCCCCGCCCACTCCTTGATTGGCCGCCTGGCGATCGGTGAGCAGGCCGGTGGACGTGGAAATGATCGCCACGCCGAGGCCGCCCAGAACCTTGGGCAGGTTGGTGGACTTTGCGTACACACGCAGACCGGGCTTCGAGACACGACGCACGCCGGCAAGGCTGCGCTCACGGCTCGGGCCGTACTTGAGGTCGACGATGAGGGTCTTACCGACCTCGGCGTCCTCGGTGCGGTAGTCGGCGATGTAGCCCTCACGCTTGAGGATCTCGGCGATGTTCGCCTTGATCTTCGAGTGGGGCAACTTCACCTCATCGTGGTACGCCGTGTTGGCGTTGCGCAGACGTGTCAAGAAGTCTGCGATGGGGTCGGTCATGGTCATGAGGTTGACCTCTACCTTTCTCACAACGGTTCCCTCTGCCGTGTCCGGCGCAGGCCTATCGCGAAGTAGGTCTTACGTTTCCCGGCCCGAGATTACGAACCGGAAGTCTGTGGTGGGTGACGTCGTCATCGTCGCGGCGACGACGTCACCGGATCACCAGGAGCTCTTGTGGACGCCGGGCAGCTCGCCGGCGTGCGCCATCTCGCGGACGCAGATTCGGCACAGGCCGAACTTGCGGAACACCGAGTGCGGACGACCGCACCGCTGGCAGCGGGTGTAGGCGCGCACCGCGAACTTGGGCTTCTTGTTGGCCTTGTTGACCAATGCCTTCTTAGCCATTAGCTCAGTTCTCCTTGAACGGGAAGCCGAGGTGCTTGAGCAGGGCACGGCCTTCTTCGTTGTTGGTCGCGGTGGTCACCACGGTGATGTCCATGCCGCGCGGACGGTCGATCTTGTCCACGTCGATCTCGTGGAACATCGACTGCTCGTTCAGGCCGAACGTGTAGTTGCCGTTGCCGTCGAACTGGGTTCCCGACAGGCCACGGAAGTCCCTGATGCGGGGAAGGGCCACGGACACGAGACGGTCCAGGAATTCCCACATGCGGTCGCCGCGAAGCGTGACGCGGGCACCGATCGGCATGCCCTCGCGAAGCTTGAACTGCGCGATCGACTTGCGCGCCTTGCGGATCTCGGGCTTCTGACCGGTGATCAGAGCGAGATCGTTGACGGCACCGTTGATGAGCTTGGCGTCGCGGGCGGCGTCACCGACACCCATGTTGACGACGACCTTGACGACGCCCGGGATCTGCATCACGTTGGCGTAGTCGAATTCGCTGTTCAGCGCAGCCTTGATCTCTTCGCGGTAGCGAGTCTTCAGGCGCGGCTGGATCTTGTTCTCAGTGGAGGTCATGTCAGATGTCCTTCCCGTTCTTCCGGGAAATCCGAACGCGCTTGCCGGACTCTTCGTCGGTCCGGTAGCCCACGCGGGTGGGGTTGCCGTCCGAGTCGATGACCGCGACGTTGGAAACGTGGATCGGGGCTTCCTGCGTCACGATGCCGCCGGAGGAAGCTCCGCGCTCGTTCGCGGAAACCGCGGTGTGCTTCTTGATGCGGTTCACGCCTTCGACGAGGACCTTGTTGGTCGCGGGGTAGGCCTGAATGACCTTGCCCTTCGCGCCCTTGTCCTTGCCGGCGATGACCAGCACGGTGTCACCCTTGTGCACCTTCATCACAGCACCTCCGGGGCGAGCGAGACGATCTTCATGAACTTCTTCTCACGCAGCTCACGGCCGACCGGGCCGAAGATGCGGGTGCCACGGGGATCGTTGTCCGGCTTGATGAGGACGGCGGCGTTCTCGTCGAACTTGATGTACGACCCGTCCGGCCGGCGACGTTCCTTCGTGGTGCGGACGATGACGGCCTTGACGACCTCGCCCTTCTTGATGTTTCCACCCGGGATGGCGTCCTTGACGGTGGCGACGATGATGTCACCGATCCCGGCGTAGCGGCGTGACGAACCACCGAGAACGCGGATGCAGAGAATCTCCTTGGCACCCGTGTTGTCGGCGACGCGCAGCCGCGACTCCTGCTGAATCACTTACTTCTCCTTGACCTGGTGTTTTCGACTGGAGCGACCAACTGGCGGTCGCTCTGTCGTGCACGGCAGATTTCCGACCCGACGTGCGCGGTCCGTACCCGTACCCTGCATGAGGCCGCCCTGACGGGTGGCACAACGGTGGGGTTGCCGTGCATCTGTCGCAAGGCAACCCCACCATCATACTGGACACATATTGTGGTTCTTACTTGGCCTTCTCGACGACCTCGACGAGGCGCCAGTGCTTCGTCGCGGACAGCGGACGGGTTTCCATCAGCTGCACGAGGTCACCGACACCGGCGACACCGTTCTCGTCGTGGGCCTTGACCTTGCTGGTCCGGCGGATGATCTTGCCGTAGAGCGGGTGCTTGACCCGGTCTTCGAGCTCGACCACGATCGTCTTCTCCATCTTGTCGGAGACGACATATCCGGTGCGGACCTTGCGGCTGCCGCGCTCTGTAGTGCTCACTGCTTTTTCCTCACTCATGCCGCGTCACCTGCGTCCGGACCAACGGCCAGTCCGAGCTCACGCTCACGCAGAACGGTGTAGATACGCGCGATGTCGTGACGGACGGTCCGAAGCCGGCGGTTGTTGTCCATCTGGCCGGTGGCCATCTGGAAACGAAGGTTGAACAGCTCTTCCTTCGACTCACGAAGCCGGGTGACCAGCTCTTCTTCGGTGAGCTCGCGGAGCTCTGCGGCTGGGGTTCCAGTAGCCATCAGAACTGCTCCTCCCTTGTCACGATCCGGCACTTGCAGGGGAGCTTGTGCATCGCGCGGCGCAGGGCCTCGCGTGCGATCTCCTCGTTGGGGTAGCTCATCTCGAACATCACGCGACCAGGCTTGACGTTCGCGATCCACCACTCGGGGGAACCCTTACCGGAACCCATGCGGGTTTCGGCCGGCTTCTTGGTGAGGGGGCGATCCGGGAAGATGTTGATCCAGATCTTGCCGCCACGCTTGATGTGCCGGGTCATGGCGATACGAGCGGACTCGATCTGCCGGTTGGTGATGTAGGCAGGCTCGAGAGCCTGGATGCCGTAGTCACCGAAGGTCACCTGGGTTCCACCCTTGGCGGCACCCGAACGGCTCGGATGGTGCTGCTTGCGGTGCTTGACCCGCCGTGGGATCAACATGCGTCAGCCCTCCTTCTGTTCAGTCGTAGCGGGTGCATCGGCGGTGGCGGTCGCTGCGCGACCGGCCTCGGTGCTGGTCGCGGTGGTGCCGGTGGCACCGGAACGACGGGGGCGGCTCGGACGCTCGCGCCGCGGACGATCGCCGGCGGGAGCAGCCACGTTGGCGGCGAGCTCACGCTTGCCACCGACGATGTCGCCCTTGTAGATCCAGACCTTCACGCCGATGCGGCCGAAGGTGGTCTTGGCCTCGTAGAGGCCGTAGTCGATGTCGGCGCGCAGCGTGTGCAGCGGGACGCGACCTTCGCGGTAGAACTCCGAGCGGGACATCTCGGCACCACCGAGACGACCGGAGCACTGGACCCGGATGCCCTTGACGTTCGGCTGACGCATGGCCGACTGGATGGCCTTACGCATGGCGCGACGGAAAGCGACGCGGTTCGAGAGCTGCTCGGCGACACCCTGGGCGACGAGCTGAGCCTCGGCCTCGGCGTTCTTGACCTCGAGGATGTTCAGCTGGACCTGCTTGCCGGTCAGCTTCTCGAGCTCGGAACGGATGCGGTCGGCCTCGGCGCCGCGGCGGCCGATGACGATGCCCGGACGCGCGGTGTGGATGTCCACACGCACACGGTCACGGGTGCGCTCGATCTCGACCTTCGCGATGCCCGCGCGCTCCATGCCGGTGGCGAGGAGCTTACGGATGGCGACGTCTTCCTTGACGTACTCCGCGTACTGCTTGTCTGCGTACCAGCGGGACTTCCAGTCGGTGGTGATGCCGAGTCGGAAGCCGTGCGGGTTGATTTTCTGGCCCACTACTGAGCACTTCCCTTCCGGCGATTACGGGTCGATGTTCCGGTCTTCGGCAGGCTCTCCACGATCACGGTGATGTGGCTCGTCCGCTTACGGATACGGAACGCACGTCCCTGTGCACGCGGCTGGAACCGCTTGAGGGTCGCGCCCTCGTCCACGTACGCCGTGGCAACGACAAGCGTGCTCGGGTCGAGGTCGAGGTTGTTCTCGGCGTTGGCTGCAGCGCTGGCGATCACCTTGGCGACCGGCTCGCTCGCTGCCTGCGGCGCGAACTTCAGGATGGAGAGGGCGTCTTCAACCGAACGCCCGCGGACCAGGTCCACAACTCGACGCGCCTTCATCGGCGTGACGCGCACGTGGCGCGCAATTGCCTTGGCGGTCGGGTTGGCGGTTTCGGTGTTGCTCATCGCCTCTTCGCCTTCCGATCATCCTTGATGTGACCCTTGAACGTGCGGGTCGGTGCAAACTCTCCGAGCTTGTGTCCGACCATCGAGTCGGAGACGAACACGGGGACGTGCTTGCGGCCGTCGTGAACCGCAAACGTGTGGCCGATGAAGTCCGGGATGATCGTGGAACGACGGGACCAGGTCTTGATGACCTGCTTGGTTCCCTTTTCGTTCTGCACGTCCACCTTCGCGAGGAGGTGGTCATCGACGAACGGGCCCTTCTTGAGGCTGCGTGGCATCCTTCACTCCCTCCTAGCGCTTGTTCTTGCCGGTACGGCGACGACGGACAATGAGCTTGTCACTCGCCTTGTTCTTGCGGGTGCGGCCTTCGGGCTTGCCCCACGGGCTGACCGGGTGGCGACCACCGGAGGTCTTACCCTCACCACCACCGTGCGGGTGGTCGACCGGGTTCATCACGACACCACGGACGGTCGGGCGCTTGCCCTTCCACCGCATACGGCCGGCCTTGCCCCAGTTGATGTTCGACTGTTCGGCGTTGCCGACCTCACCGATCGAGGCGCGGCAGCGAACGTCGACGCGACGGATTTCGCCGGACGGCATACGCAGCGTGGCGTAGGTGCCTTCCTTACCGAGCAACTGGATGCTGGAACCAGCCGAGCGGGCCATCTTGGCGCCGCCACCGGGGCGGAGCTCGACGGCGTGGATGGTGGTACCCGTCGGGATGTTGCGCAGGGGCAGGTTGTTGCCGGGCTTGATGTCGGCGCCTGCACCGGACTCGACCGGCGCACCCTGGAACAGGCCCTTGGGGGCGATGATGTAGCGCTTCTCACCATCTGCGTAGTGCAGCAGGGCGATACGCGCGGTGCGGTTGGGGTCGTACTCGATGTGCGCGACCTTGGCCGGCACGCCGTCCTTGTCGTTGCGACGGAAATCGATCAACCGGTAGGCGCGCTTGTGACCGCCGCCCTTGTGCCGGGTGGTGATACGACCGTGTGCGTTACGTCCACCGCGTCCGTGGAGCGGGCGAACCAGCGACTTCTCGGGGGTCGACCGAGTGATCTCGGCGAAGTCCGAGACGCTCGAGCCACGACGGCCCGGAGTTGTCGGCTTGTACTTACGGATTGCCATGAGTCTTCTCGTCCTCTATGTCTCGTCAAGTCCCGGCGCTTACGCGACCGGTCCTCCGAAGATCTCGATGGGCTTGCTGTCGGCCGAGAGGGTCACGAGCGCGCGCTTGGTGTCCTTGCGCTTGCCGTAACCGAACCGGGTCCGCTTGCGCTTGCCCTGACGGTTGGCGGTGTTGACGCTTGTCACAGTGACGCCGAAGATCTTCTCGACGGCAATCTTGATCTGCGTCTTGTTCGAGTCCGGGTGCACCAGGAAGGTGTAGGTGCCTTCCTCGATCAGTCCGTAGGACTTCTCGGAGATGACCGGAGCCAGCAGGATGTCGCGGGGGTCAGCGATGGTCGTCACTTGGCCTCCTCCTTGTTCTCTTCCTGGACGCTCTCGGCGGGCCCGTGGATGAACGTGTTGAGCGCCTCGACGCTGAACACGACGTCATCGCTGTTGAGCACGTCGTACGTGTTGAGCTGGTCGGGTGCGATGGGATGCACACCGTCCAGGTTCTGCACGCTCTTCCACGCCGCAATGTCTTCACGTCCGACGACGAGCAGGACCTTCTTGCGGTCCGAGATCTCGCCCAGGAACGCCTTGGCGCCCTTCGTCGAGGGAGTCTGACCGGCGACCAGCTCGGTGATCACGTGGATACGCTCGTTGCGCGCCCGGTCGGAGAGAGCTCCGCGCAGGGCGGCGGCCTTCATCTTCTTGGGCGTCCGCTGGCTGTAGTCACGCGGCTGCGGGCCGTGGACGGTGCCACCACCAGCGAACTGCGGTGCACGGGTCGAGCCCTGGCGAGCGCGGCCGGTGCCCTTCTGGCGGTACGGCTTCTTTCCACCGCCGCGAACCTCGCCGCGGGTCTTGGTGGAGTGGGTGCCCTGACGCGCAGCTGCGAGCTGAGCGACGACAACCTGGTGGAGAAGCGCGATGTTGGCAGGCGCGTCGAAGATCTCCGCGGGGAGGTCGACGGTGCCGTTGGTCTTGCCGCCGGCGACCTTGACGTCCAGCGTCAGCTTGGTCGTCGATGTCTCGGTGCTGGTCATGCCCGTGCACCACCCTTCACTGCACTCTTGACGATCACGAGGCCACCCTTGCGGCCGGGGATCGCACCCTTGATCAGCAGCAGGCCGTTCTCGGCGTCCACCTTGTGGACCGAGAGGTTCTGCGTCGTGATGCGGTCGCTACCCATGCGACCGGACATGCGCATGCCCTTGAACACGCGGCCCGGAGTGGCGCAACCACCGATGGAACCGGGGCGACGGTGCACAGCCTGGGCGCCGTGCGAGGCGCCCTGGCCGGCGAAGCCGTGGCGCTTCATGGTTCCGGCGAAGCCCTTACCCTTGCTGGTTCCGGTGACGTCGACGTAGGCGCCGTCCTCGAAGACCTCGGCGGTAAGTTCCTGGCCGACCTCGTACTCCGAGGTGTCGGCAACGCGGAGCTCCACAACGTGGCGGCGCGGGGTGACGCCGGCCTTGGCGAACTGGCCGGAAGTCGGCTTGTTCACCTTGCGCGGGTCGATGGCGCCGAACGCGAGCTGCACGGCGCTGTAGCCGTCACGCTCTTCGGTACGAATCTGGGTCACGACGTTGGGCCCGGCCTTCACGACGGTGACCGGAACGACCCGGTTGTTCTCGTCGAAGACCTGGGTCATGCCGAGCTTCGTGCCCAGGATTCCCTTGATCTTGGTATCAGTCATTGTTTTTGTCTCCGCCGCGCTCACTGAATATTGACGTCGACGCTGGCCGGAAGGTCGATGCGCATGAGCGCGTCCACCGTCTTGGGCGTCGGGTCGAGGATGTCGATAAGCCGCTTGTGAGTACGCATCTCGAAGTGCTCGCGCGAGTCCTTGTACTTGTGCGGCGAGCGGATGACGCAGTACACGTTCTTTTCGGTCGGCAACGGCACGGGTCCAACGACGCGGGCCCCGGTACGGGTCACCGTCTCGACGATCTTGCGCGCTGACGCGTCGATCGCCTCATGGTCGTAGGCCTTGAGCCTGATGCGGATCTTCTGTCCCGCCACGCTTAGTGTCCTTTTCTTGCCGCGTTTCGTAGAACCACCCGAGTCGGGCCGAACTACCTCGTCGTCTGCACAGTCCTTACCTGGGCCGCAACTGTCCGAACGCTAGGCGACCGGGACGCACCCGATCCGCTGCCGCTGTTCATCTGTCATGGTTCTCCGGTACACGCGGTCGGGCGTGTCGCCGTCCCACTCATTCTCCGACCCGCAACTTTTCAGCTTTCGGGCCGGGAATTCGCACCGGATGCACTCGAAATCGAGTGCACAGTAGGTACTGCTTCCGTCTTGCATGGGCCGCGAACAGCTCTTTCGAACCGCTCGACGACGTTCTTCACCCCACCTGTTTCAGGCCGCAATAGATCGCGTCCCAGACAAGGCAACCCGACCAGTATGCCGTACGAGGCCCGAGACTTCAAACCGACCCGGACCGGTGCCGCGGCCGCAGAACTTACTTTCGAGTAAGGTGTCTGGATGACGACTTCGAGTCCTACCTATGCCGCCTGGCAGAAGCTTCCGGACAACGCCCTCGGTCACACTCTCTTCTCTCTGGCGATGTGTGTACGCGTTCCCTACTTCGGCTCGGTGCTCCCCCGCGTCGTCGACATGCGCCCCGGACGCTGCGAGGTTCACGCCCCGAAATGGTGGGGCGTGCGCAACCACCTCGGCACCTTTCACGCCATCGCGGCCTGCAACCTCTCCGAGGTGGCCATGGGCATGCTGTCCGAAGCAACCGTGCCGAGCACGCATCGATGGATTCCGAAGTCCATGACGGTCGACTACCTCGCCAAGGCGAACGGATCGTTGCGGGCGATCGCCGAACTACCGGAGCCGCCGGACTTTGCCACCATCACCGAGGGCGCCGAGCTGGTGGTGCCGGTACGCATCGTCGACCGCGCGGGGAACGAGGTGGTCCACGCTGACATCACGACGTGGGTGACACCCCGCAGTGCCGGACCGGGGACTTCATAGCTCCGGGCAAGCAACCATGGTGAGCGCCGAGGCGGAAGCGGAGGTGGACGACGGCACGACGCATGTCGAAGCTCACATTTCGGTCCCGGCCCCTCCACGCCCGCGAATTGCCCTGCGGGAGTACTGCGGACACCGGGCTTGACGTTCGCACACCATGGCCGTCGACAGGGAAGACGCAGAGGTTGCGGCGGTCGCGGGAGTGGAACTGGTACAGGTGTGCGGCATTTATCGTGTACCTGTCTGCGCGCGTTACAGAAGATTCCCCGGCCCCTTCCCCGGGCGTGGACATGGTTCGCGGGTCTGGCTTCATCTCACTTCTCGCGTGCCATACTCGAGGACATGCCTGCACCTGACACCGCCGTACTTGTCGAGGGAATCGAAAAATCCTTCGGTGACGTCGCAGCGTTGCGGGGCGTGAGCTTCGAGGTACCCCGCGGCACGGTTCTGGGCATCCTCGGCCCCAACGGGGCTGGAAAGACCACCACCGTCAACGTCCTGTCCACACTGCTCCGGCCTGATGCCGGACGGGCCTTCGTCGCCGGGCACGACGTCGTCACCGAATCGGCGGACGTGCGGCGGAGCATCATGATGACGGGGCAGTACGCGGCCCTCGACGAGTCGTTGACCGGCCGCGAGAACCTCGTGCTGTTCGGGCGTCTGATGGGTCTGCCCAAGGGCGACGCGAAGGCGCGGGCCCAGGATCTCCTCACTCAGTTCGACCTCCTCGACGCCGGTGACCGAAAGGTGTCCGGCTACTCGGGCGGTATGCGTCGACGCGTCGACATCGCGTGCGGTCTGGTGATCCGGCCGGAAGTGGTGTTCCTCGACGAACCGACCACCGGTCTCGACCCCCGCAGCCGTCAGGGCGTGTGGGGTCTCGTGTCTGCGCTGAAAGATCAGGGCATCACCATTCTGCTCACCACGCAGTACCTCGAAGAGGCCGACTTGCTGAGCGACAACATCGTGGTCATCGACAAGGGCACGGTGATCGCCGAAGGCTCGGCGGACGACCTCAAGGCCCGCACCGGCGGCAGCTATTGCGAAGTCGTGCCGGTCCAGCTCTCCGATCTACCGCGCGTGCGCGAGGTTCTGGCGGGCCTGTGCCCGCCCGACCGCGTCATCGAGGAAGGTTCCGACCGCTTGTCGATTCCGGCCGAGCACGGTGCCCAGACTCTCGCCGAGGTGCTTCGTCGTCTCGACATGGCCGGTGTGAAACTTGCCGACATCGCACTCCGACGGCCGTCGCTCGATGACGTGTTCCTCTCGCTCACCGGACATGCACGCGTCGACGAGAGCCTGCCGTCGTGACGGCGCCCCCGCAGGTAGCCTTCGAACGCGCTCTCGCGGGCAAGCACCGAAAGCCCCAGCCGTCCAACGTGCAGCAGTGGGTTGCACTGACCCAGCGAAATCTCCACACCATGTCGGTGACGGGTCAGTTCTTCATCGCGGTGCTCGCACCGTTGATCTTCACAGTCGGCTTCTACCTACCGCTGCGTCTGGTGATGAAGTTCCAGGGCGTCGACTACGCCCAGTTCGTCATGCCGATCATCGTGCTCCAAGCGATGGCGTTCACGGCCGTCTCCGCCGCGCATCGAGCGGCGACCGAGGCGTCGAACGGTATGAATACCCGATTCCAGACCATGCCCGTGGGAGCAGCCATACCCTTGGCGGCGCGCATGTCTGCGTCACTCGTGCACTCGTCCATTTCGCTCGTCGCTGCCGTGACGTACGGGTATCTCATCGGTTTCAGGTTCGATGGCGGCACGAGGCTGACCCTCGGCTTCTGTGCCCTGGCGATGCTCATCGGGTTCGCACTCACGACCGGTGCGGATGCGCTCGGAACGCTGACGGGGAGCCCGGAAGTCACCAGCCAGGCGCTCACGCTCCCGCAGCTGATTCTGGGGATGTTCTCCTCCGGATTCGTTCCGGTGAGCCAGTTCCCGGAGTGGGCGCAGGGCTTCGTACGGAACCAGCCGATATCTCAGTTCTCCGAATCGATGCGTGCCATGACCGAGGGCACGATCACCCTGCACCAGATGACGCCGACTCTGCTGTGGTGCGCCGGACTCGTGCTCGCTTTCGTTCCATTGTCGATCTGGTCGAATGTGAGGCGCGGATGACCACCGAGTATCGAGCCGAGGCGCCCACCCGGGTGACGTTCCCCGCGGTGTCGAAGCCGCATCCCGAGAATTCGGCATCCGCCCTGGTGGTTCACAGCCTGTTGCAGACGAAACGGCTTCTTGTGCGTTGGGCTCGCGACCCCGGAACGATGATCCAGGCCATCGTCTATCCCGCTCTGATGCTTGTCATGTTCTGGGCCGTGTTGGGCATTTCGATCACCAAGGCCACGGGCGTCAACAGTCTGTACGGCACCGTCCCCATGATCACTCTGGTCGGTGCCATGTTCGGCTCCATCGCGGGGGGACTGTCCCTCAAGAAGGAATGGGCCAACGGCCTGCTCGGCAGGTTCTGGGTTCTCCCCGTCCACAGGGCTTCTCCCCTGGTCAGCCGGCTGCTGGCCGAGTGTGTGCGCATCTCTCTGACGACGGTCCTCATCATCGCCGTCGGAATTGCCCTCGGCTTCCGGTTCGACCAGGGCGTCCTCGCCGGCGTGGGCCTCATGCTTCTGCCACTACTCTTCGGCGTCAGCTTCGCGACGATGGTGACGGCCCTCGCTGTCAACGCGGGGAAGGCGCCACTCGTCGAACTGCTGTCCCTGCTCTGCACACTTCTGCTGTTCTTCAACTCGGGATTCGTACCCACCGCCGCGTACCCGACCTGGTTGCAGTCGTTCGTCGAGAACCAGCCGATGTCCTGTGCCATCGACGCGATGAAGGGTCTGTCGATGGGCGGTCCGGTGGCGGAACCACTGATCAAGACGATCGCCTGGTCGATCGGTGGACTGATCGTGTTCACCTACCCCGCGGTGCGCGGATACCGAAGGGCCGCAGGGACTCCCCCGTAGCACCCAGGTCCGCCTGCCGTCCCGTCGAGTCCCGCGGAATCAGCGAGGGGTCCGGCCTGTGAGGGGTGGCTGAATCACCAACGGGTCGTCTGCGGCCGGCGGACCGTACACACCCCCGGCCCGGGTCGCGTTCTCCTGCCCGAGATCGTCGGGGCGTGGGACATTGACCGCACCACGCTGTTCGAGGTAGTCCTGCGACTGGCACGTCCAGTCGAGGGCCGGTTCACGTGGTTCCGCCTCGGTGACCAGTCGGCGGGGGGCGTCGTACACACACATCGGGCCCTGCGTGCCGACGAGGAGCAGATCGGCCAGTCCGCCCTTCTCGATCGAACCGATCTTCGGCAGTGCCGTCGGCATGATCGACAGGCCGTAGTCGAGTGACGGTTGCCGATCCGCCACGATGCGGGTGGGGAGGACCAGATCGGCGAGCATGGTGCCGAGGGAGTCGCGGTTGCCGGCAAGCAGGGAGTCGAGGCTGGCCATCGTCTGGGGCGAGCGTCCCATCAAATCGACGAGAGCCGCATCGTTGGCCTGCAGTTGTTCGAAGACATTTCGTGCGGTGCTCGCCGATCCGGGCAGTGCTGCAGCCAATCCGTCGGCGCTGTCCAGGAGTGGCATTCCTTTGTCGACGATGGTGGTGAGCGCTTCTGTGCGACTGTCGAGTAGCTGCGCTGCCTCGGCCGAATTGTCGAGCAGGTTCTGCAGGTCCGGTCCGGTTCCCTGGAAGGCGGTGCCGAACGTGTCGGCAATCGTCGAGAGGTCGTGCACGTCGAGTGTGTTCACCAGGTCGGTCGCCTGAACGAGGGTAGCGTCCAGCGACTTCGGAACCCCGTCCGCCGGGATGGCGATGACGTCTCCGTCGACCAGATAGGGCGGCTGGTCGGTGGTGGGCATGATGTCGAGCGACTGAATGCCGACCGGATTTTCGGTGCTGATCTTCGCGACGGACCCGATCGGTATCTCGGTTCCCGGATGTAGTTCGATTCCGAGCACTATGCCCGAACCGGAGGGGCTGACGTCGACCGATTCGACGGTTCCCACTCCCACTCCGCGGTAGTTCACCGAGGTTCCGCGGGCGAGCCCGGCCGCGTTGTCCAGTTCGGCGCTCAGCCGGAGAGGATCGCCGAACGTGTCCGGTCCGGCGACGTACCGCAACCCGAACAGAATCGCGACCAGTGAAATCACTACGAACATGACGAGCTGCGCCACGACGTGCCGGGTCATCAGCGGACACCTCCGCCGAGCACCTCGGCCAGTGTCCGGGCTTCCGGGACCTCGAGGGGCGCCGAGCCGGTGAGCAGTTTCGCGATGACCGCTGTGACGTCGAAAGTCCCGTTGAAGGTCACGTAGTCGCCGGGTGTGGCGGCGGCGAATCCACCGAGGAACCGTGCGACCGCTTCCAGTGTCGGCGCCAGCTCCGATTCGAATCCTTCGAGGGCGGCCAGTACCGTGCCGGCGTCATCGATTTCGGCCGACAGCTCCGTTCCGGCGCTTCCGAGGACACGTTCGGCTTCCCCGGTGAGTGCGGACGCCTGGTGCATGAGCGCGGTGATCTGTTCACGCTGGGACAGCAGTAGGCCGATCACCGGCGACATTTCGGTCAGCGCGCGATCCAGTATCGGTTGTCCGGCCGCCAATTCGGCGGAAAACGTATGGGAGGCCCCTATTGCCCTGTTCAGTTCGTCACGGTGGTCATCGACGACACCCAGCGTGTTGTTCAACATGTCCGCAAGGTCTCGCACCTTGTCGGAGCGGCCGGCGAAGGCTGCGCTCAATTCCCTCATGATGGTGCTCATCTGATCGATTCCACTACCGTTGAGCACGGTGGCGAGCGCTGCCAGTCCACTTTCGATGTCCGGGCCGCGCGACGTGTGTAGCAATGGAATCGCGTCACCGTCGCCCATCGGTGTCCCGATTCCGTCCTCCACGTTCAGCCGCACGAAGGGATTGCCGAGGGCAGTGGGTAGCTCGATCCGCGCGGTGACATCTCGGGGCACACGGACGTCGTCACGGATCCGCATTTCGAGCCTGGCGGTGAAGTTTCGGGTGGACACCTCGGATACGCGACCGATCACATCCTGTCCGGCCCGGACTTCGGCACCGGGTACGACCCGGTCGGCACCCGCGAACTCTGCGGTGATGCGATACGACGGCCCGTCGGGCGCGTGACCGACCGACAGGCCTTGAAGGCTGAGCGAGCATCCGGACGTGATCGCGGCGGCCCCGAGGATCACCACAGTCGTCAGTGCGTGCATTCTGCTCCGGATCGTCATCGTCCTCCGACCATGAGTTCACGTAGCCCGAACGGATCGGACATGCTGGGAGGGAATTGAATCGGGTTGGTGATTCCTGGTCCGCGGCAGAGGATCGGATCGACCACCTGACACAGAGGCGACGTCGGCTCCGCCTGCGCAAGATTGGTCGAGATGTTCAATCGGATGCGGGCACGCTGGTCGGGGGTGACCGCACGCTGAATGTTGTCGACGAGCAAGGGCAGCAGATCCATGATCTCGGCGAGGTCGGTGTCGTGCTGTCGAAGGACTCCACTCATTCCGGCGAGGTTGTCGATACTGGCACTCACGTCGCCGCCGCGAGCGGAAACGAGCTGATCGATGTGGTCCAGCAGAGTCGTGAGCTGCACTATCGTGGAGCCGATCTCGAACTGCTGTCCGGCGAACTCGTCGCCGACGACAGTCAGCGACTGTGCCAGCGAGTCGACCTGAGCCTGCCGCGCCGAGATCGTCGTGACGAGCACCTCGAGGTTATCGATGAGGGCGCCGAGATCCTCGCTGTTGCCGGCGACGACCGAACTCGCCTGGGACAGCGTGCGGATGGCATCGTTCATCGCCTGGCCGGTACCGTGAGTGGACGCCGCGGTGGCCGAGAGTGCGGCTCCCACGTTGCCGCCTTCCGGACCGAGCACCTCGACCACAGTCTCGACACTGTCCATCAGTTGGTCCCAGGTAATCGGCGAGTGACTGCGCTCGAGCGGGATGGTGTCGCCACTGTCCAGTACCGGTCCCCCGGTGTAGGCCGGTCCGAGTTCGACGAAGCGTTCACCGATCGCGGACGAGACCAGCACATACGAATGCGCATCCGCAGGAAGGCTGACATCGGCGGCGACCGACATGGTGATCAGGACCGTCGCACCCCTCGGTTCCACCGCCTCGACGGCGCCCACCGGGACACCCAGCACGGTGACCTTGGTTCCGGGAAAGACCCCGTTCACGTAGGCGAACTCCGAATGCACTGTGGTTGAGGACGAACGGAAGATCACCAGCCAACCGGCCACTGCGACCGCCACGACGAGCCCGACTGTCAGACCGATCCTCACAGCCCTGCGCTCCGCGGTCTTCACGAACACCCCGTCAGCAGTCCGACGACGCACAGAAGGTTGTCCGCGATGAAGGCGGAGGGTGCGGAGACGTCGGCCCAATCGCCCGTTCCGGTCGAGTTGACCAGGGCGCGTGCGGCCGGTGCACCCTGTGTGAGGAGGGTATCGATATTGCCCAGGTTGGCGTTGAGACGGTCCGTCACCTCACGTGCGTTCGCAAGCAGGAGGTCGAGATCGTGTGTGTTCTCGCCGAGGAACTGCGACGCCTGAGCTACCAGGGACTCCAGATCTTCGACCATCTGGCGTATCGCTTCCCGTCGCGTCGCCAGCGTCTTCATGACGACCTCCGCGTTTCCCAGCAGCGTCGACAACTGGTCCTGTTGACTTACCAGCACATCCGTCACAGTTCGGGAACTGTCGAGTAATTGCGTGATCTGGTCGGCATTCTTGGCCAGGATCGCGGACGCTGCACTGATCCCTGCCAGCGCATCCTGGTTGAGGGTGGCATCCGTGGGCATCGTGTCCGTGACCGTCGCAACCATTTTCTGCAGTCCCTCGACGTCCAGTTCGCTCGCTGCTTCGATCGCGCCGGACCCGATGTCGTCGAGGGAGTAGGGCACGCTGGTGCGGCTCAACGGGATCACTCCGTTCGACGGCGTTTCACCCGGCCCGGAAGGCGCGACATCGAGATATCTCCTACCGAGGATGGTCGACAGTTTCACTCCCGCCGAAGTCGTGGAGCCGAGGCGTCGTTCACCGTCGAGCCGGAAATGGACGTGGACGCGATCGCCGGCAAGCTCGACCTCCGTGACCCGGCCGGCAGGAACTCCGGCGACGTAGACGTAGTCCGAGGTGGTCAGGCCTGCCGCGTTGGCGAGTTCCGCGGTGTACGCGTCGGTCCGAACGGTAAAGCTCAGCCGAGGTACGACGAGGACGATCGCCAGAACCAGTGTGGCGGCCGTGATTCCCACGGCTCCCACGGCAAGAGGACTGACCGGTCGCACACGTTCCTTGCCGGACAGGGAGTCCCAGACGTCCCGAATCTTGTCCACGAACGTCATTGGCAATACCTCGAATGCAGGTCTGGGCCCAATGCGCCTTCCTGACCGTCGACATTGACGATGAAGGTGCACAGGTAGATGTTGAGCCACGATCCGTACTCGCCGGCGCGGTTGACGGAGGCGAAGAAGCTCGGAGTCGCCGTCATCAGGTGGTCGAACCCGGCGTTCGCGCCGAGCATCGCACCCGTGAGCGAATTCATCCGGTCTACCGTTCGGGTGAGTTCGGGAACTCGGCCGTCGAGGATGTCGATCATCGAGGCACTGACGGCAGCCGTGTTGTCGAGGGTATCGATCAACACGTCGTTGTTCTCGGCGAGCATCCCGGTGAACGCGGTGAGGCTTTCCACCAAGTGCGAGAGTTCTGGTCCCCTGGCGGCCGCGGTGGTGGCGACGATCTCGAGATTGCCGATGAGCTCACCGATGACCTGATCGTGATTAGCCAGATTTCCGGTCACCGCGGTGACCCGTCGCAGCAGGGTGTCGACACTGGTTCTCCGGCCGTCGAATACGGCGACGACCTCTGAGGCGAGTTCGTTGACCTGTGTGGGGTCGATCGCCTCGAACAGAGGCTTGAAACCATTGAACAGACTCGTCAGGTCCAGGGCAGGTGAAGTGCGGTCGAGCGGGATCGTCTCCCCCTCCTCGAGCGTGCCTTTCCCGATTTCTCCTGCGCTCAGGTCGAGGTACCGGACACCCAACAAGTCGCCGTACCGGATGGCGACGGTGGTATCGGCGGGCAACTTCTGATCGCGCTCCACCCGGAAACCGACCAGGGCGGAGGCGGTTCCGGCATCACCGTCCACGATCTGCACCGAATCGACCTTTCCTACTCGCACGCCGGCGATGGTGACGTCGCTGCCAGGCGTGACGCCCTGGGCGTCGGTGAACATCGCCTTGAATCCGACCGTCGGGCCCGGGACGGGGACGCGCAGGGTGTTGACCACGAGCACTGCGGCGCACACCGCGACGACCAGGAAGATCGCCAATTTGAACGCCGATCTGCGGACGTTCATCGACCACGTCCTTCACCGCAGTTGGGCCCGCTGAGACCGGGATAACGAGGGCAGTCCGCAGCGGTATACGGCCGCGGATTCGACAGGTCGGCAGCGACCCGCACCGCAAACTTGCCGGTCGCGAAAACCGATGCCCCTGCCTCGCCGAACGGACCCAGCTCGTCGAGTGTTGCCCGCAGCATGTCGGACTTACTCGCCATCGTGCCGAGGGTGGGTGAAAGATTCAATGCCACAGCGATCAACGAATCGGCGTTCTCCTCCACGACAGCCCCCGAGTTCCTGGAGACGACGAGACTGGCGGCGAGAAACCCGGTGAAGCTGTCGGCGTTCTCCACCAGGGTGTGCGACAGGGATGTCGCCGCCTCCATCGTGGCCAGTAGATCCGGGGACGCCGCACCCAGCTGCTCACTGAGACGGGCGATCTGCGGGGCGCGCTGCGCCACCGAATCGACGAGCGGCGCTGTCGCCTGCGCGACCTCGTGGAGGCTGTCGAGAGTGTGACCCAGCTGCTCGCCTCGGCCGCGCAGCGCGTCCGCGACCGCACTGAGGGCCGCCTGCATCTGTTCCGGCTCCACCTCCGACAACAGCTGATAGACACGCGAGTACAGGTCGTACATCTGCACCGTTTCGGTAGAGGTGTCGGGTGCGAGGTGCGCTCCCTCGGCGAGCCTCGCTCCGGCTGCGGCGCCGGTGGGTACGAGGTCCACGATCTGGTCGCCGAACAGGGTGCGGGGCACGATCCGAACGCGAACGCTCGCCGGGATGTGGTGGATCTGCTGGGGATCGAGGCTGATCTCCAACCCCGACTTCTCGATGCCGGGATCGACACTGGCCACGGTGCCCACCGCGGCGCCGCGGTACGACACCGTCGAATGCGACTTCACGGCGCCCGCCTCTGCAGGCAGGGTCGCGTGCACCACGGGATCGGTCACGATCGACTCGGTGCCGAAGCCTACGAGGAGAATCGATCCGGTGGCGAGGACGACGACGCCGAGCAGTCCGCGAACGGCGAGGGCGATCGTCCCTGGGCCGCCCGGGCGGCCCCGCATCACGGCAGCCCCAGCGCGGGAGCGGACGGCACGAGACCCCAGAGTGCGAGAGTCAACAGGAGGTCCACGATTCCGATGGCGAGGATGCTGGTGCGCAACGCGCGCCCGGCGGCCCGGCCGACGCCCTCGGGACCTCCGAATGCGTGATACCCGTACGAGCAATGCACCAGCGCAATGATGGTAGCGAAGACGATCGCCTTGACGAACGAATACAGGATGTCGGTGGGAGTGAGCATGAGATGGAAGTAGTAATCGTAGGTACCAGCGGACTGTCCGGCGAAGGTGACGATCACCAGCCGCGACGCCAGGTAGGACGACAGGAGCCCCACGATATAGAGCGGCACGACACAGATCAGGCAGGACACGAGCCGGGTGCTCGCCAGAAACGGCAGCGAGCGGATCGCCATCGCGTCGAGCGCGCTGATCTCCTCCGAGATCCGCATCGATCCCAGCTGCGCGGTGAACCCGGTCCCGACCTTGGCCGCGAGCGCTATCGACGCAATCACCGGCGCCAGCTCACGCGTGTTCAGAATCGCGGACAGGAGCCCGGACAACGACCCCATTCCCAGTAGATCGAGCCCGCGCAAACCCTCGATGCCCACCTGAGTGGCCGCAACAGCGGACATGGCGAACACGACTCCGATCGCGCCTCCGCCGGCGAGCACCGTGGCGCCACCGAAGCTGATGTCACCGACCTGGCGCATGATGTGCCGCCAGTACTTCACCACTGCTAGGGGTATTCCTGCGATTGCACTTCCGTAGAAGGTGAATTCCCGGCCCAGCCCCGTCAGCAGATTCAGGGGTTGACGAGCCTTCGACTTCGCCCAGTGCGCCGCGGACCATCTGGCATCGACCACCACCATCAGTAACCACCTACTGGGACGACGAGAACGGAATAAAGCTGACTGAGAACGGTATTCACGATGAACACCAAGATGAAAGCGAGGACCACTGCCTCGTTGACGGCATCGGCAACACCACTGGGACCGCCCTTGGTGTGCAGGCCCTTGAAGCTGGCGATCAGCGCTGAGGTGACGGCGAAGGCGGCGGACTTGACGAGCGCGACGACGAAATCCGAGAGCCGGGTGTATTGGGACAGTGCGGTGAGGAAGCTGCCGGACGAGGTGTCCTGGACGACGACCTGAAAGAAGAAGCAGGCCGACACACCGGTCGCCGTGACCATCGCGCACAGCGCGACCCCGACGACGACCGATGCGAGAACCCTGGGGACGACCAGCCTTTCGATCACGTTGAGCCCGATGACTTCCATGGCTTCGACCTCTTCCCGGATCGTGCGCGACCCCAGGTCGGCGCAGATCGCGGAACCCCCGACACCGGCCAGCATCAATGCGCATACCAGTGCGGACGCCTGCCCGACGATCACGAAGCCGACGACCGCCCCGGTATATCCCTCGGCACCGAGCTGACCGGCGAGACTGCCGATCGTCACAGCGATCAGAACCCCGATCGGGATCATGAGAAGCAGTGCAGGCGCCGAGGTGACCGACGCGAGCCTCCACGCCTGGTCGAGAAATTCTCGCCATGCCAGCTTGCGCCTGACGAGCACTCGCACTGCGGCAACCACAGTCGCAATCGAGAAACCGATGAGCGCACCGACCTCATGGGCGAATTGGCTCAACGGCCCCTTCGTGGGTGGCAGTTCGAATGTCATCTCGGCAGGGTTCAGACCACGACGCTGTTCGCGCCGTGCATTTTTCGAAGTTCGCCCTTGACGACCTTGCCGCTGGCATTGCGCGGTAACGCCTCGACGACGACGACGTCTTTCGGATGCTTGTAGCGGGCCAGTTTGTCGTCGAGCCATGCCGTGAGCTGGTCGGCCGAGAGGTCGTCACCGTCGTCGGCGAGCGCCACGATGGCCACGGGCACTTCGGTCCACTTCGGGTCGGGGCGGCCGACGACAGCTGCCTCGCGGATCCTCGGATGTGCGAACAGTACGTTCTCCACCTCTGCGCAGTAGATGTTCTCGCCACCCGAGATGATCATGTCTTTCTTGCGGTCCACGACGTAGACGAAGCCTTCCTCGTCCTGCCGCACGAGGTCACCGGAGTGGAACCAGCCGCCGGCGAAAGCCTCGGCTGTGGCGGTCGGGTTCTGCCAGTACTCCTGCATCATGGTCGGTCCGCGGTAGACGATTTCGCCGACGGTGCCCGGCTCGACGTCGTTCATCTCGTCGTCCACGATGCGGGTGTGGATCGTCGGGATCGGTTTGCCCACGGAACCGAGTTTGCGGATCGCGTCGTCGCCGTCGAGCACGCACGTGATCGGTGACATTTCGGTCTGCCCGAACACCGCGACGATCAGGGCGTGCGGGAAGGTGTCCGCCATCGAACGGAGGACCGTATCCGACGCCGGGGCTGCACCCCAGCTGATGACTCGCAGCGCGAGATCGCGACCCTCGACGGTGGGGTCGGCACACACTGCCTGCCACTGAACCGGTACCAGGAAAACCGAGGTGACCCGTTCCTGTTCCCACACGTCCAGCATCTCGGTGGGATGAAAGGCCTTGAGGGGATGGATCACTGTGGTCCCCCCGAGCATCAGCATGGGGGCGACGGAACCGAGCGCGGCGACGTGGAATACCGGTGACGCAAGGAACCCGATGTCGTCACCCCGGTCGTAGCGCATGGCGCGGATGCAGGTGATGGCCTGCCCGACCATGTTCGAGTGGGACAGCACCGCCCCTTTGGGGGTTCCGGTGGTTCCGGAGGTGTACAGAATGAGTGAGGCGGTGTCCTCCGGAAGGTCGACAGGGTTGTACGCAGGCCCGCCTTCGACGAGTAGCTCCTCGTAACCGAGCACGTCGCCCTCGGTCACCGCGCCCATGTTCACGACCAGGCTCAGCTCCGGAACTTCCTGGCGTACGGCCGCGATCAGCGGCGCGAGCGCCGGCTCGGTGAACACGGCACGTGCACCGGAATCGCGTGCGATGAACGCGACCTCAGGGGGTGTGAGCCGAAAGTTGACCGGCACGGCGATGGCGCCGAGCGCGTTGATCGCGAGCACCGCTTCGAAGAACTCGGTCCGGTTGAGGGTCAGGAGGAGGACGCGATCGCCGAACGCGACTCCACGGCGGGACAGTGCCCCGGCAAGCGCCTCGGAGCGGTCGTGGAGTTGACGCCAGGAGGTGTTCTGCCCGAGGAAGCGAAACGCGGCATGGTCCGGCTTCATCTCGGCATGGGTCGCTACCCAATTGTTCCAGTGGTTGCGGCGGGATTGCAGTGGCTGGGCGAGCAGCTCGCTACGAGATGGCATGTGTTCGTGGTCCCTTCGCTGTACTCGTCTCTTCCAGCGCGCTTCGACGGACTGCGCGATGGCTGTGACGAGTATTACAGATCATGACTGTGATCGGAACGGTTTTGTTAACCGGAATTCGCATGCTGAACGGATGCGGACGGCTCGAACGATCGGTGGAATCACCCCAGGAAGCGAGCCGCTCGCTTGCCGAGCATCGCGGTCACTCCCTCGACGAAATCCTGCCCCTGCAGCAGTTCGATCTGCCCGTCCTTCTCCCGCTCGAGGGCACCTTCGAGCGCTGTCAGCGTCGATGCCGTGAGCGCCCTCTTGGTCAGTTCGACGGCACGCCGCGGACCATGAGCCAGCTTCGCCGCGACGGCGTCGACGTGAGCCGCCAGTTCACCGGCCGGCAAGACTCCCGCGATCAACCCTTCACGCTCGGCCTCCGGCGCCCCCAGACGTTCACCGAGCAACGCCATCCGGGTGGCCCTCGCGCGGCCGATCGACGCAGCGATGAGCGCACTGGAACCGCCGTCGGGCATCAGCCCGATGTTGACGAACGCAAGGAGCAGGTACGCATCCTCGCAGGCGTAGGTGAGGTCGGCTGCCAGCGCGATCGAGGCGCCGACCCCTACTGCGGCACCGCTCACCTGCGCTAGGACAGGCACCGGCAGGTCGACGATGGCTCGTATCACCCTGTTCGCCGCCTCCATCACCACCTCGGGTGGCGCCTCCCTACCTCCCGCCGCCGCGGCGGCGGCGAGGTCGGCGCCCGTGCTGAAAGCCTTTCCCGCTCCGGAAATGACGACGACCCGGACGGAGCGGTCGGTGGCCGCGCCGGTGAGGATCGCACCGAGAGCTGTCATGTGCGCCAGGTCCAGCGCATTCATCCGGTCGGGGCGATCGATGGTGATCCGGAGGATCCCGCCGTCGCTGACGACGCGGAGGCCGTCGACCGCGGGAGCGGTCACGACGCTGCCCCGACGCGCATACCCGTCGCGTCCGAAAGTCGTCGAGTGATCAATGCTTCGGCTTCGGTGAATTTCGTTCTCAGCATCTCAGTGCACCTCTTCATAGGTGCCGCCCCGCGGCGGCCCGGTTATCGACGATGTAGAGCACGCGCAGCCCCGAACCGGCTGGACGCACATGCGAATACCGGTTAACTTATTCGCCAACTCGCACCGGTGTCAATGCTGGGCAAGCACTATCAGCACGTGCACACAAAGCTTTCGGCAGGTTGGCGCGAGCCGGGCCCCGGAACTGCACCCAGAGTCGATCGATACGCACGGGAGTGCCGGTTAAGATGTCGACCAGATAAACTGGCAGCACAGGCCGACTACCGGAGGTGACCGTGGCCCGGACCAACACGGCGGCCGGCGCCGCCACCGAAAGGCCCATTCGGCGTCGGCCGAAAGACCGCAAGGCGCAGATCGCCACCGTCGCTGCGGAAGCGTTCAGCGAGCGCGGCTACCACGCCGTCGGCGTCGACGACATCGCAGCCACCATCGGAATCTCAGGTCCCGCCCTCTACCGGCACTATCCCAACAAGTACGCCCTGTTCGTTCATGCAGCCACGACGACCGCCGATGCACTGCGCACCGCCGCCGACGATGCACTCGCAGGGCTCGAAGAGGCGGCCGCCGGGGAGCGGCTCGACCGGCTGATCTCCGCGCTGGTCACCAACACGATCGAACACCGCAAACTGGGGGGCCTCTACCGGTGGGAGGGCAGGTACCTCCAGGCCGACGACCGCATTCGCATCCGGAACGTCTTCGTCCACGTAACCCAATGCGTGGCGGCGCCGCTGCGAGAGCTGCGGCCGGAACTGTCGGCCGTCGATGCCACGACTCAGGGTGCCGCGACGCTCAGCGTGATGGCCAGTATCAGCGCACACCGCACCGCCCTGGCCACTCGTCGCCTCCACGCGCTTCTGACGAGCGCGTGTGAGTCGATTCTCCGCACGACCCGTCCGCCTGCCGTACCGACCGGTGAGGTGTCGGCACGAGTCGAGGGCGCGGGCGGCGGGCTGACCATGACGTCCAAGCGCGAGTTACTGATCAACGAGGCCGTGCACATTTTTGACCGGAACGGCTATCACGACTCGAGTATCGAGGAAATCGGCGCGGCCGCTGGGATCAATGCGTCCAGTGTGTACCGGCACTTCCCCAGCAAGGCAGATCTTTTGGCGGCAGTTTTCTATCGTGCGGCGGATCGGCTCGCAGTGGCGACGTCCGCTGCCCTGTCCGCCGCTACCGACCCTCGGGAGGCGCTGTGCACCCTGGCGGAGTCGTATCTGGAATTGGCCTTCCGCAATCCGGCCGTGCTGTCCGTCTACTTCGCCGAAATCGGGAATCTGCCCGAGAACGAACGACGAAATCTCCGCAACGTGCAGCGTCTCCACGTCGAGGAGTGGGTGCATCTCGTCACCGCGGTGCGGTCGGAGCTTTCGGCAGCCGAGGCGCGGTTCCTCGTACAAGCCGCGCTCGGCCTGGTACTCGACATCGGCCGGCTCATCCACTTCGATACCGCCGAGGAGTCACGCGCCCGGCTCCACGCTCTGATGGTGGCCGTCCTCCTAGGACAATGACGGACCAAGGGCGCCGCGGTGGTTGTCCTTGTCTGCGCCGAGGTCCCGCGGCCGGTAGCCCACCGGATAACCCGGATAACTGCGATTGCGCGCGTCCCGGGCGGCCTTCGAGCTGGTGCGCGGCGGCAGGAAGCGTACGAACTTGCCCCGCAATCGGAGCACACGCCGGGCGCTGTGCTGCAACCACACCGGTGCAGCGTCGAATCCGAACGCCGACAGCATCATCGGGTCGAGCAGAGCATTTACTCCCTGCGCCACGAAGGGCCGCACCGGCCTGGGGAACCACGAGCAGAATAAATCTCGCGTGTAGGTTCCGACGCGGTGGTTGTCCTCCGTGTACCGGAAGTGTTTCCGCTCGTAGTCGGCTTTGAACCGGTAGAAGTCCTCGTAGCTCGTGGGAATGTCCTTGATACCCATTCGAACCCCGACGCCGCGGTAAAAGTGGAAACACGCGAGGCGCTCGTGCGGAGTGAGCCGCCGCCACCCGAAGCGGTCGATCCAATCGATCGGCTCGTAGATGAACGTGGTGAGCACGTACAGCATGTCGTCATTGTCGATGTCGTACTTGCCGTGCATGCGGTTGACCACACGCAGGGATTCGATCCCCCGCTCGGAGTCGTACCCGTGTTCGACCAGTTCGGCCATCAGGAGGGCCGTGTCGTCGTAGCGCTTCTGTGGCCGCTTCTCGAATTCACCGGTGCGCTGGAGCAATTCGGAGACGGTCGGGACGCAGTAGGTCCGGAACAACGCGAACTCGAGGGACCGCTGGTAATCCCAGGGAAACTCGAAACCTGCCGTGATGCGGTGAATCTCCTGGTGATCACGCACCGGATCGAGTTGTTCGATTCGGTGTACCCAGCCATACCTGCCGCGGGGAGCGGCGCCTGGGGACCTGTCTGCAATGTCGTTCTTCATCAGCATGGGATTGTCGCCCTTTCCGGCCGCACTCAACGCCCGTGACGGTTCTTCAGCATCCAGGCGGAAACAAGCATGTCGCGCTTCTTTCGCTCCATCGTCAGCAGATTCAGCGGTGCCGCGAACCGCTGCCGGGCGATCGACTTGACCCTGCAGAACTCGCGCAGCCCGTCCGCTCCGTGGATGCGACCGAAACCTGAGTCTCCGACGCCGCCGAAGGGCAACGCAGCGACACCGGCGAAGCCCAGTACCGAACCGATCGTGACGACACCGACCCGCAAGGCTTCGGCCACACGCATCGCCTTTCCGGCGTCCTTCGTGAATACGGAAGCACCGAGGCCGAAGGCGGTACCGTTCGCTCTCGTCACCGCCTCGTCGAGACTAGCGACCTTGTTCACCACAACCGTCGGCCCGAAGGTCTCCTCGCAGATCGCCGTGCTGTTCTCCGGGACGTTGGTCAGGACGATCGGGCCCACGTAGCCGTCCTTGATGGAGTCGAGCCCGCCGACCACGGCGGAGCCACCCTTGTCCAACGCATCCTGTACGTGACGGCGCACGACGTCCGACTGGCTGGTCATCGTCATCGGCCCGTAGGACGCATCCTTCGGACCAGGGTGCAAAGCCTTCGCCTTGTCGGTGACCAATCGGACGAAATCGTCGTAGACCGAGTCGACCACGTAGATTCGTTCCACTCCGGCGCACGTCTGCCCGGCGTTGCCCATGGCACCGAAGACGGCGAAGCCGGCTGCTTCCTCGAGATCTGCGTCCGAGTCGACGAGCATGGCGTCCTTGCCGCCTGCCTCCACGACGATCGGAGTCAGCGTTTCCGCACACGCGGCCATCACCCGCTTGCCCGTCGCGGCAGAACCGGTGAAGGCGATCTTGTCCACGCCGGCTGCGACGAGCGCCGATCCGGTGGATCCATCACCCGTGACGACCTGGAGGACGGGCTGATGCGGGACGAGGGCCGCCCACTTCTCGGCGATCCATACCGCCACCCCGGGGGTCAGCTCGCTGGGCTTGAACACCACGGCGTTGCCCGCCGCCATTGCGTAGGAGACGGAGCCCATCGGGGTGTACACCGGATAGTTCCACGGACCGATGACGCCGACCACGCCCATTGGCTCGTATCCGACGCTGCTCGCCTGATTGGCACTGACCAGGCCGGAAGCCACCTTGCGGCGGCGCAAAACTTTGCCGGCGTTCTTGGTGGCCCAGTCGAGGTGCTCGATCGCGAGCATGACCTCGAGGAGTGCGTCGTCGTACGGCTTTCCCGTTTCGTCCGCAACGAGCCGGGCGAGTTGCTCGCCGTCCCGCGCCATCGACTTCTTCCAGTCGAGCAGCCACTTCGTGCGGCCGTCGAAACCGAGTCCCTTCCACCACTGAGCCGCGCTGCGTGCTCGCTCGACCGCGTCACGCACGTCACGCTCGCCGTGGATGGGGTACTCGGCCAGTACCTCGCCGGTGCGCGGGTCCAGGGACGAGAACGTTCCTGGTGACGGTTCCGCGGAAGGCAATGGCGTGGTGCCCGCACTCGTGTCGGTCGTCTCGGCCTGCTGTGGCATGGCGCTTCCTCCCTGAGATCACATCAAATATATGTGATGTGATGTAATGTAGTGGACATCACAGTATGCGGCTGACCGCATTCCGGCAAGCCCCGCACAGACCCCTGCGCCGGGCCGGCCGTCCGCCGCCTCACCCACGAGGAGCCCTTCGCACATGAGCGTCGAATTCACCAGTGAACAGAAAGACTTCGCCGCGGCGATCGCCGATTTCTGCAGGCGCGAAACCGGCACCCGCGCACTGCGGGACAAGCTGACGAACCACGGTGAGCACAACCACAACCAAGACATCTACGAAAAGATGGCCAAGCTCGGCTGGCTCGGAATCACGATTCCCGAGGAATACGGCGGGTCGGGCGCCAGCCTCGTCGACATGTGCATCCTTCTGGAGGAGGCTGCCAAGGGAATGGCCCCGATCGGTGGCATCGGGCCTACGTGGATCACCGGTGGCGCGTACGCCAAGTTCGGTACCGAGGCCCAGAAGGACGTCGTACTGCGCGGCATCGTGGCCGGCCGCTCGCAGTCGATCTCGATGTCCGAACCGGAGGCCGGATCGGACGTCGGAAATCTCAGCACCCGCGCGGAGAAGACCGCCGACGGCTGGGTGATCAACGGGCAGAAGACGTGGTGTTCCAACGCGCACTTTGCCGACA
The DNA here is from genome assembly GCF_003130705.1 of Rhodococcus oxybenzonivorans. NCBI lineage: Bacteria > Bacillati > Actinomycetota > Actinomycetes > Mycobacteriales > Nocardiaceae > Rhodococcus > Rhodococcus oxybenzonivorans. Next base: position 4,289,167 of record NZ_CP021354.1, read on the forward strand.
ACATCCTGCTCGTGGCTCGCACGGGGCAACCGGTCACGCGCGGCGCGGGAAGTTCTGCCGGGGAGGGAAAGCACGAGGGGCTGACGATGTTCCACGTGCCCGCCGGGACGGAAGGGCTGACGATCAGCGGCATCGGCACCATGGGCGGCAAGGAGGTGAACGACCTCTACTTCACCGATTGCGCGCTTCCCGCGGATGCCGTGGTCGGCGAGGTCGGCAACGGCTGGCGGCAACTGATGACCGGTTTGAACTTCGAACGCCTGATCCTCGCGGCCATGATGCTCGGTACGGCGCAGCGGGCGTTCAACGACACCCTCGAGTTCATCACCCAGCGCAAGCAGTTCGGGAGGCCGGTCGGAACGTTCCAGGTACTACGTCACCGCATCGCCGATCTCGCCACCGAAATCGAGTGCTGCAAGCTTCTCGTCTACAGCGTTGCCAAGGAGGCCGACGCCCACCCTGACAGGATGCTGGCCCGCGAAGCGTCCATGGCCAAGTTGAAGGTCACCGAGACTGCCAAGAAGGTGGCGCTCGAAGGCATGCAGATGATGGGCGGTTACGGCTACGCCACCGAGTTCGACATGGAGAAGCATGTTCGCTCGACCCTCGTCTCCAGCATTTACGGCGGCACCAACGAAATTCAGCGCGACATCATCGGTAAGACCTACGGCTTGTAAGCACTGCTCGCGGTTTATGCTGGTTGCCGCATCTAAGGAGTTACCCATGACGTTGCCCTCCGTGTCACGAAGCTCAGCGGCCCTGCGCCGTCGACCGCAGCTGTCCGACGACGTCGCCGTGCACGTGCGGAACCTGATCATGTCCGGGGGCGTTCGTCCGGGTGACTTCATCCGTCTGGACGACACTGCCGCGGAGCTGGGAGTCAGCGTCACGCCGGTGCGCGAAGCCCTCCTGACCCTGCGCGGTGAAGGGCTCGTCGAACTCGTCCCCCACCGCGGCTACGTGGTCGCCCCACTCAGTCGCGAAGACGTCCACGACCTCTTCTGGCTCCAGAGTCAGATAGGCGAGGAACTCGCGGTGCGGGCCACCCGGGCGGCCACCCCCGAGGCCATCGAGGAATTGACCGATATCAACGACAAGCTCGAGCGGGCGGTGGAGGACAACGACGCCGCCCGCATCGAGGATCTCGAGTTCAAGTTCCACCGGGTCATCAACCACCTGGCGAACGCGAACAAGCTGTCGTGGTTCCTTCTCAGCGCCACTCGCTACACGCCGGCGCACTTCTACTCCTCGGACCCCGACTGGGGCGAGTCGGCGGTCGCGAGCCATCGCCGTCTCATCGCGGCCATGGCGGAGAAGAAGGCCGACGTGGTGGGAGCCGAGAACAAGGCACACTTCATGGACGGTGCCCAGCGATTGGTCGCCCACCTCGACGAGATCGGCATCTGGGACTGAGTCCGCCCCGACTAGGTGCCGCCCTCAGGGCACGTCTCAGCCCGCCTCACAGGGGGCCGGGTTCCGGTCGGCGTACGTGGGGTCGAGAGCCCGCTGAATGATGTAGAGCGCGCGCGGATCGGTCGTCAGCTCATTGTGCTCGGCAGCGTTCGACTCGCACCCGTCCTGAAGCCACACGTTGTGCACGGTCGCACCCGGTCCGGCGGTGAGGAACGTGTTCTCCGGTGGAGTCGAGACCGTGTCCCGGCGACTCGCGACCACTGTGTACTCGATACCCGGGTCCGTGTCGCCCGCGGCATTGAGAACCTGCAGGAACGGCGAACCGACCATCTGCTGGATGTACGAGGGCCCGACGGCCACGCCGGCGAGCGTCGTCACGGGCACACCCAGAGCCTGGGCGACTGCACCGAGCATCTGCACGTCCCCGAAACTGGTGCCGTGATTGGTAGCACCCAGCGTGACGAGCGAATGCACCTTGTTCAGGGCGGGATTGTTGCGATCGGCGCCACCTTCGAAACGGAGGTACTGCCGGGAGAGCGTGCCACCGAGCGAGTGCCCGACGATGTCGACCTGCGGGGCACCCGTCGTGGAACGGACCCGATCGACGAACACCGCGAGTTGCTGGGCCGACTCGGCGATGTCGGCACCGCCGAACATGCGCAGCAGATTGCCTTCGGTGAGACCGGCGACCTGCCCGTAGTTGAGGGCGAAGACGCAGTACCCCTCGGCCGCGAGAGCCGGCGCGAGGTCCTTCCAGGTGGCCGCCATGCTGACCCATGTGCCGTGCACGAGCACGACCGGGCGGGGGTGCTCGGGCGAGGGCTTGCAGTTCCAGTCGTTCGCCCCGGACAGCACCGCAGGATCTGCGACGGGCTCGGGCTCAGTCGCCGCAGGGTCCGCCGCTGCAGGTGCCGCGCCGAGCATCAAGATGCCCGCAAGCACTAACATCAGGGCCTGGGTGGCCGACGAAATACGCATATGCCTCATATCCTGGATAGGCCGAAAATAGACTTCTGGTTACGTTACCCAAAAATCCATCGAAGTCTCAATCCGTGATTGAGACTATGGGGGTGATCACCACCGGTTCGCATCCGCAACCCGATATTTCGCCGTCTCGGCAGTCCGGGAGGCGCGGAGAAACGAACCACCACTGACACACGATAGTCGGGATGAGAAAGCTACTGCCGATCGAGTGACTGGGGCGACTATGTATTTCTCCGTAGAAGAGGGGAAGAGCGATGATTCCGGAAAGGCCCCTGACGCGTCGGCGCACCAGGCACTCGAGGATCTGCGCGCCGAACTCGACGCCGTCGACGCCACCCTGCTCGACGCCGTAGGCCGGCGACTCGAAGTGTGCCGACGTATCGGTGAACTCAAGCGACGCTCCGACATCGCGATGATGCAACCGCACCGGATCGGCCTGGTGCACGAACGCGCTCGCCGCTACGCGGACAGCCACTCCCTGTCCCCCGCCTTCTTCGACGCGCTCTACGACCTGCTGATCGCCGAGACCTGCAGGCTCGAGGAGTTGGTCATCAACGGCGAGACGGGCGCGAGCGGTACCGGTGACAATGGCCACAACGGCCACCACCGCCCCCATCCCTCGACGAATGTCGAATCGTCATGAGTACGCGGACGCTGCTCGTCGACAACTACGACTCCTTCACCTACAACCTCTTCACTTTGCTCGCGGAGGTGAACGGCGAGCCCCCGACCGTCGTGCACAACGACGTCGAATGGGACTCCGTGCCGTGGTCCGAGTTCGACAACATCGTCGTCTCCCCCGGTCCGGGACGCCCCGAACGCCCCCGTGATTTCGGCATCAGCGCCCGGGTCATCGCCGAAACCGGACTGCCCGTCTTAGGGGTGTGCCTTGGTCACCAGGGACTGTGCCAGTTGTTCGGCGGACAGGTCGTCCTGGCGCCTGAGCCGATGCACGGGCGCGTATCGCTCGTCGAACACCACGGCAGCGAACTCTTCGAGGGCATCCCGTCGCCGTTCCCCACGGTGCGTTACCACTCGTTGATCGCGAGGGATCTGCCCGACGACCTCGAGGCGACGGCCTGGACCACCGACGGTCTCCTGATGGGCGTGCGTCACCGGAGCCGGCCCCTGTGGGGCGTCCAATTCCACCCCGAGTCGATCAGTACGGCGTTCGGACACGAACTGCTCGCGAACTTCCGCGACCTCACCCCGACGCACTCGGGTACACCGACTCCCGGGTCGATGCTGAAGATCCCCGTCCCGCACGCGCCGTACGTCATTTCGCAGGTCCGCATCGACCACGAGGTCGACCCGCGCACCACCTTCGAGGATCTGTTTGCCACGGGGCCGAACGCCTTCTGGCTCGACGGCACGTCGGCATCCGAACCGACTTCGCGCTTCACCATCATGGGCAACTGCTCTGGGCCCCGAGCCGAGTACATCACCTACGACGTCGGTGAATCGATCGTGCGGATCATGCGCGAGGGGCTACCCGTGGAACAGGTCCACGCCCCGTTCTTCGACTACCTGGAACGCCAACTGGCGGCCAGGTCGGTTCCCGGACTCCCCGGAGTGCCGTTCGGGCTGGGCTACGTCGGCTATCTGGGCTACGAACTGAAGGCCCAGACGGGTGGCGCCGCCGCCCACCGATCGCCCACCCCCGACGCTGCACTCGTGTTCGCCGACCGGGCCGTGGTCATCGATCATTCCAACGAACGCACGTATGCGCTGTGTCTCAGCGATCACCAGGACGATCCCGAGATGCGCCGGTGGCTCGACGAGATGGAGGCGGCGCTACGGCGGCTCGCGGAGCCCGACCACCCGGTGTCGGCAGTGCCTCCTATCAGGAAACCCGAATCGACGGAGCTGGCACTGCGTCACGACCACGACCGGTATCTCGAGCACATCGCGTCCTCGCTTGCCGAGATTCGGACGGGCGAGTCGTACGAGGTGTGCCTGACCAACATGGCGACCGTCGATCAGACGATCGATCCACTGCACACCTTCGAGCTGCTTCGCACCATCAGCCCCACTCCGTACAGTGCGTACCTCCAGTTCGCGGGCCTGTCGGTTCTCAGCGCGTCGCCCGAACGCTTCCTGCGGATCGGCCCGGACCGCGTGGTGGAGTCGAAACCGATCAAGGGAACGCGTCCGCGTGGGGCGACCCCGGCCAAGGATGCGGCCCTGCGTCAGGACCTGCTCGACAGCGAGAAGGACCGCGCCGAGAACCTGATGATCGTGGATCTCACGCGCAACGATCTGGCGCGGGTGTGTGTGCCGGGGTCGGTGCACGTTCCCAAGCTCTTCGACGTGGAAACGTATGCAGCGGTCCACCAGCTGGTGTCCACGGTGCGTGGGACGCTCAGTGCCGATGCCTCGGTCGTCCAGTGCGTCCGCGCCGCCTTCCCCGGCGGTTCCATGACGGGCGCGCCGAAGATCCGGACGATGGAGATCATCGACAGGCTCGAGTCGGGACCGCGCGGTGTCTACTCGGGAGCGATCGGTTACTTCTCGCTGACCGGCACCGCTGACCTGTCGATCGTCATTCGGACCATCGTCGCTACCGGCAGCGAAGTGACCTTCGGGATCGGCGGCGCCATCACGGCACTGTCCGATCCGGAGGAAGAATTCGACGAGGCCATGGTCAAGGCCGCCACCATGGTGCGGGCGTTGTCCGTCACCGCGGACACCCCGAACGAAATAGGACCATGACCATTCCGGCGACATCATCCCGGACCGTCGCACTGATCGGCGGCCGCGGTGATGTCGGCCGAATGCTGACCGGTCGGCTCCGCGGCGACGGCATGCGCGTCCGGACCGTCGACATCGACGTTCCGGATACGGCCGACGCCGACTCTGTGCAGGGCGACATCACCGATCCGTCACCCGAGGTGCGCGCGGTGGTGCAGTCGGCTGACGCGGTGGTGCTGGCGGTACCGGAAACCGTGGCGCTGAACGCACTGACGTTCCTGTCCGAGTCGCTGGCCGAGCACGCCCTGCTGGTCGACACCCTGTCGGTGAAGTGCCGATTCGACGCCGCTCTGCGGGCGAACCCGCTGCCCAACAGTGCCCTCGGAATCAACCCGATGTTCGCCCCCGCACTGTCGCCGCAGGGCAGGCCGATCGCGGCGGTGACGTATCAGGACCGCGGTGACCTCGGCTGGTTCCTGACGTCACTGTCCGGGTGGGGTGCGACGGTCGTCCATCTGGACGCCGAGCGCCATGATCGGCTGACCGCACTCACCCAGGCACTCACCCACGCCGGTGTGCTCGCATTCGGACTGGCGCTGGGCGAACTGGGGGCCGACGGCGCCGAGCTGACGGCGATGGCAACCCCACCGCACTTGATGTCCCTCGCCCTCCTCGCACGCGTGGCGGGTGGGGTACCCGAGGTGTACCGGGACATCCAGGCCGGCAATCCGTTCGCCGCGCAGGCCCGACGCGCGCTCACCGACGCGATGCGCACTGTCGACCAGACCGTCGAGAACGGCACCGACCAGGACTTCGCCGACCTCATGTCCCGGTCGATCTCGACACTCGGTGACCGGCGCGAGCCCCTCGCCCGCCTGTGCGCCGAACTTTTCACCGACCTCCAGCACACCGCGCCCCGGTTCTGGGACGGGAACGGAGAATCCTCATGACGATCGACAACGCCCACGCCCTGCCGGAGCACGACCCGAACGACCCGGTCGAAAGCGCCGTGGTTGCCCGGCTCGCCCGCAATTGGGGGCAGCGGGCGACAGTGAAGAAGCCGGAACCTGATCTCGACACCCTGTTCGACCTCGACAAGCGGGACTACCCCGACGAACTGCTGCCTTTCGCCGACCACGACTGTTTCCGCCACGCACCTGAGGATCAGCAGAACAGACTCCGCGCGTGGGGCTGGATCGCGTTCAACAAGAACGTGATGGACATCGAGCAGTACGTCGTGAATCCGGGCTTCGATCTCGTCGCCCACGACGCCCTCGACACCGGTATCGGCGACACGTTCGTGGTAGCGGTACACGAGGCCATGGTCGACGAGCAGTACCACACGCTGATGCATCTGAATGCGAGCGCGGTGACGCGCAGGCGCCGCGGCTGGGCCATGCCGAACAACGCCTTGCCGGACGTGCTGACACTACGCCGCCAGCGTGCCGCCACCGCTGACGCCGCCGACCCCCGGAAGCGGGCGATCACCACCTTCGCCTTCATGACGGTCGCCGAGATCTCCATCAGCTCGTACCTGGACCTCATCTCCGAGAACGAGGCGATCCAGCCGGTGAACCGGGCCACGGTGCGACTACACAATCGCGACGAGTACTGCCACGCCTCCATCGCCGACGAGATCGCGGGCGTCGTCTACGACACGCTGGGGCCCGACGACCGGCGGCACCTCCTGGACGGGCTCGTCGATGCGATGACCGCCTTCAGTAGCAACGACTACTCGACGTGGCGCACTATCGTCGAGGTCATCGACCTCCACGACGGCCAGACGATGATCGACGACGCCGAACACGACACAGGGCGTTCTGCTCTGGTGCAGGACTTCGGCGGTATTCACAAACTGTGCAAGCACCTCGGCGTCGCGGGCGAGATGTCGTTCGACTGGGCATAGCACCTCACACGTGCGCGCGAGGCTGCGGTCGCCGTTCGGCGCCGGCGAAGAGGCGGCCCAGCGAGAACGACTCCCGCTCGGGATCCCACGCACGGAACGGCACCCACATGAGGAGATAGAACGGCATCGCGGTCGCGGCGACAGCGAACGTCCCGAGGGCCGCCGACAGGCGCTTGCCGTGCAGCGCAAGCGTGCGAGGACCGCGCAGCACGTAACGCCAGTAACTGCCCACCGGAGACAGATACCGACGACCGGAGATGCTCGCTTCCATCCCCGGCACCATCGCACAGGACAATCCCTCGCTCTGCAGGGTCAACGACAGATCCGTGTCTTCGTGGACGTCCTCGCCGTCGTGTAATGCGGACTTGATGTCCTCCCACGCCGTCTTGAGAATCGCCATGTTCGAACCGAAAAGTCCGGGCGCGGCGATCGACTCACCCCGTTCCAGTTTCGCCTCATTCTTCGCATTCATCTTTCGCTGCAAGGACGCGAACAGCCCCTGAAACGGAAGGTCATAGCAGGTGCAGGTACCGGTCGCCGCGGCATATCTGTCGCTGTGCCGGGAAAAGAACGATTTGATATTCGCGGCCCAATCCTCATTAATTTTCGTGTCGACATCAATTCTCGCTACGATATCTCCCGTCGCGGAATTCATTCCCGTGCTACGCGCAGGCGCACAGCCCTGTGCCACTTCCTTGACGAGCCGCACCTTGGGTTCCCGGTGCTGCGCAGCAGCAACTATCGCTGCCGTCGCGTCGGTCGAGTTGTTGTCGACCACGATGACCTCGTCGATGTGATCGATCTGCTCGAATATCCTGTCCAGACACTCCTGGATTGCCGCTTCCTCGTTGTACGCCGGGATAACCACAGACAGAGTTGAAATCGACATGCCTCAGTAATAGCAAAGGTTCCGCATATCCGCGCACCGAGGCCCATTAGTTGGACAATTGTTCAAAATACTCTCGGTCTGTCGCGAATACGCTCGCCACCTGAAGTTATCGAGTAATTCACACGGCACGGTACCGACGGCGGGTTATGCGCCGATTTAATGAACTCGAAGTATTTATCGAGGCGAAAATATCACCGGGGTCGGCTCCGGCCCGTCCTGGCGGCGGAAGAGACGAGCTCTCCCACCGCCAGGACGATGCCTCAGCGTCCGACTCGGGACCGCGCCTGTGCCACCAAGCCGGTCAGTGCCGCTACCCAGCACTGCCCGAAGTCGTCCACCTCGGAGGCCGTCAGAATTCCCGGGGGGAACGACATGAACGCCGTCAACTGCCGACCATCCGCGGTATCGGTGATCACCGACTGGATGTCGAGCACCGCCTGGGCTGGCATCTCACTGTTCACCTGTCCACCCGTCACCGAGGTCTCGAAATCGGGCAGCCAGTCCAGGCCCTGCGCCGCCTCGGGAATTTCCGCAGCATTGACGCGGCCGATGTAGTTGAACACGATTTGCGGTTCCGGCCAATTGCTCATGACCGCGGCGGTCTCCGGGTTCAGGTAACGCAGCAACCCGTAGCCGATCCCCTTGTCAGGTACCGCACCGAGCTGATTCCGTACCGCCTGTACCGCTGCTGCCGCACTCGGGCCACCCTCGATCGCCTCACCGATATCGACCCCTGCGAGATCGAGTCGAGCCGGATACATCGTGGTGAACCAGCCGACCGTACGGGACAAATCTGCACCGGGAACCACTGATTCTTCGCGACCATGGCCCTCGAGAGTGACTACCGCCGACGGCTCGTCGATCCCACGGCCCTGCCGCCAGGCGGCCACCGCGAGTGCGAGGGCTGCGGCGAGCACGTCACCGATTTCCGCGTCGAGTGCGCCGGGAGCCGTCCCGAGCAAGGCCTCGGTGACGGGGGCCGGCACATCGACCCGGGTGCGCTCGAGATTGCTGACGAGGTCGGACCGAAGATCCAGTTCCCGTGACCCCAGCACGGGGTCCGGGCCGGTGAGCATCCGCTCCCACACGGCCAGTTCGGCCACCCGCTCCGGACTCGCGGCTGCCTCGAGGAGTCCGTCCGTCCACCGCCGCAGGGACGTTCCCACCGGTTCCAGCGACGGCGTCTGCCCCGCTGCGATCTGGGCACCGGCCGTTGCAAGGTCCGGGACCAGAATGCGCCACGAGACCGAGTCGATCACGAGGTGATGGGGCACCACCAGCAGTCGGCCCGCCCGGCTCGAATCGGCCGGGTCGAACCACACGAACTGGAGCATCGAACCTGTTCTGGGGTCGAGCCGGTCGAGCGCCTGCGCGAAGGCGGCACTCGCCACCTCGTCGAACTCCGGGGAACCGGGTTCGGCGGTGACGGCGACACGCTCCACGGCACCGTCGAGGTCGACGCTGCCGGCGGGTGCGATCTCGAGGGCAGGCTCCGACGACTCCGACACCAGCGTGGCGCGGAGAGCGTCGTGCTTGTCCACCACCGCCGAGAGTGTCGCGATCAGCTGGTCACGTCCGATGCCGGCAGGAAGCGTCACCATCAGCGGCATCACGAAGCGGTCGAAATCCCCGCCGCGCTCGACCATCTTCCGGGCGACCGGGGTGAGCGGCACCGTGCCGACACCGCCACCCTCGTATTCCTGCAACGCCGCGGCCGCGGACTCCCCCGAATCGGCGACCGCCGCCAGCTCGGCGACGGTGCGCCGTTCGAACACGTCGCGTGCGGTGAAGTGGATACCGGCCGACCGTGCCCGCGCTACCAGCTGAATGGAGACGATGCTGTCGCCACCGAGCTCGAAGAACGAGTCGTCGACACCCACGCGGTCCCGCCCGAGAAGTTCCGCGAAGATCGACGCCAGCGCGCGTTCACTGTCGGTGCGCGGCGCCCGGAACTGGGCGGCCGAGGCGAAGTCGGGCACCGGTAGGGCACGCCGGTCGAGCTTGCCGCTGGTACCCAGCGGCAGTTCGGCCAGAACCATCACGGCGTCCGGCAGCATGTAGTCGGGCAACGATTCTGCGACGAACCCGGTGAGTGCAGCCGAGTCGACAGCCGAACCCGGCTTCGGGACGACGTACGCCACGAGCCGTGCGCCGACCTCACTGTCCCGCACGATCACAGCCGCCTGCGCCACCTCGGTGTGGCGGACGAAGGCCTCCTCCACCTCACCGAGTTCGATACGCAGGCCGCGGACCTTCACCTGGAAGTCGGTACGGCCGACGAACTCGAGTTCACCGCTCTCGTTCCACCGCACGAGGTCACCGGTGCGGTACATCCGTGCGCCGTCGACGCCGAAGGGGTCGGCGACGAATCGTTCGGCGCTCAGCGCAGCGCTGTTGATGTATCCGCGCGCCAACTGGGCCCCGTCGAGGTACAGCTCACCGGGGACACCGATCGGCGACGGCGTCAGGTGGGCGTCGAGCACGTAGGCCCGGGTGTTCCAGACCGGGCCACCGATCGGCGCGATGGTCCCGGTGCGCGAACGGTCCACGACCTGAGCCGCCGAGTTGATTGTGACCTCGGTCGGTCCGTACAGGTTGACCAGCTCGGCGGAACCAATCCGTGCGAGCCGATCCGCCGCCGACTGCGGAAGTGGTTCACCGCCGGCGAAGACCAGCCGCAGCGAACCGCACAGGTCGGCGGTGGCCGCGTCGAGGAACATCGTCAGGACCGACGGAACGAACTGGACCACGGTCACCGACTCCGCGCCCACCGTCTTCGCCATGTACTCGGTGTCGCGGTGACCGTCCGGGGAGGCGACGACGAGGGTGCCGCCGACCACCAACGGCAAGAACAGCTCCCACACCGAGGCGTCGAACGTGAAGGGGGTCTTCTGCAGGATCACGTCCTCGGCACCGATGCCGTACTCGTCCCGCATCCACTCGAGCTGGTTGGCCAGCGCCGAATGCGGAATCACCACACCCTTGGGGCGTCCCGTCGAACCGGACGTGTACAGCGCGTACGCCAGATTTTCCGGGTGGAGTTCACCGAGCCGCTCGGCATCCTCGACTGCAGTGTCGGCGTAGCCGGAGAGGTCGAAGTCCTCCACCAGATACACGGGCACGTCGACGTCGAGATTGGCGATGTCGTCGGCAACGCTCAGCACACACGTCGGGGCAGCACTGTCCACCACGTAGGTGGTCCGGTCGGCCGGATGCTCCGGGTCGATCGGCACGTATGCACCACCCGCCGCGTGCACGGCGTACAGGCTGATCACCATGTCGAGGGAGCGTCGCATCGCGATGCCGACCACCGAGTCCGGTCCCACGCCCAGCGCGATCAGGTGACGGGCCAGCCGGTTCACCCGCGCGTCGAACTGCGCGTAGCTCAGTCGATCCTGCCCGGCGACCACGGCGGTCGCATCCGGGGTTCGCGCCACCTGAGCACGGAACATCGAGGTCACCGACTGGGCGGAGACGGCGTGCGCGGTGTCGTTCCACCGGGACAGGACGAGGTCGCGTTCCTCCGCGGCCAGCAGGTCGAGATCGCCGACCAGCGTGGCACCGCCGGCAGCGATGGTGTGCAGGATGCGGTCCAGGCGTGCCCCGATCCGCTCGACAGTGTCTTCCCCGAACACGTCCGGGAGGTACTTCAGTACCAGCTGGACCTCGGCGTCCGACTGCGCCAGGAGGCTCAGCGGGTAATGCGAGGCGTCGCTGATCTGCGCACCGGTAACCCGCAACCCGTCGATGTCGCTGGACTCGGTGAGACCGGCCCGATCGATCGGGTACGACTCGAACACCGTCAACGTGTCGAACAGTCCGCCGATTCCGGCGATCTGCTGGATCTCGGGCAGCCCGATGTGGTGATGCTCGAGCAAAGCCGACTGTTCGGCCTGTAGACGCTCGAGAAGCCCGAGGAGCGACTCGCGGGGATCGATGCGCACGCGGATCGGGATCGTGTTGATGAACAGACCCACCATCGATTCGATGCCGTTGACCTCCGGCGGACGACCCGACACCGTGGCACCGAAGACGACGTCGTCGGACGCCGTCATCCGGGACAGGAGCAGACCCCACGCTGCCTGGACGATGGTGTTCATCGTCAGGCCACGATCCCTGGCGACGCGCGCCAGGTTCTCGCTGACCGCCGCGCCGAGACGTACCGCGAACTCGGCGGGCTCGGGGCGTACCGGACCGCTGGGTGCGGCGGCGAGCACGGTGGGACCGTCCAGCCCGGCAAGTGCGTGCGCCCACGCAGTGCGTGAGGCGTGCGTGTCACGCGCGGACAGCCAGCTGAGGAAGTCCCGGTAGCCGCGTACCCGCGGCAACACCGAGCCGTCTCCCCGGGTGGCGTACAACACCAACAAGTCCTTCATCAACAACGGCATCGACCATCCGTCGAGCAGGATGTGGTGGTTGCTGATGGAGAAGCTGCAGGTATCCGGCCCCGTGCGAATCAGCAGGAATCGCATCAACGGGGGTCGCGCCATGTCGAAGCGAGCCGAGCGGTGCTCACCCAGAAGGGTGCTCATCCGTTCTTCACGTGCCGCCTCGGACAGTCCGGACAGGTCGATCTCTTCCCAGGGCAGTTCCACGGAATCGACGACCACCTGCACCGCTTCCCCGGCATCGTCGGTGACGAAGGCGGTACGGAGGTTCGCGTGACGCGCGATGAGCGCCTCGGCGGCAGCCCGCAGTCGGGCCGCATCGACGGTGCCTGCGAGGCCGAGCACCACCTGTGCGGTGTAGACGTCGACTGCGTCCTCGGCGAGCACCGAGTGGAAGAACATGCCCGACTGCAGCGGTGCCAGCGGCCACACGTCGGAGGCCTCCGGGTAGCGCTGTTCCAGGATCTCGAGATCATGCTGGGTCACGGTGACGAGCGGGACGTCCGACGGGGTCAGGCCGCCGCCGTCGGGCCGTGACGCGTGCTCGGCCAACGCGGCCGCCGCCGAGTGCCAGAGTTCGGCCAGCTCCCAGACGTCGGATTCGTCGAGGATCTCCTCGGCGAACGCGATCTTCGCCTCGAGTTGGGGACCCGACGCCGATTCGGCGGTGACGGCGTTGATGCTGAGCACAGCAGGCGCCACCATCTCGTCGTCCATTGCGCCGCCGAACTCGCCCGAGTCGCTGTCGGGGACCCAGCCGAGGTCCCGGATCTCCTCCGGGAGGTCGACCGAACCCGCGCGACCGAGATAGTTGAAGCCGATCTGCGGCGTCGGCAGCGCTGCCAGCGCCGGGGCGGTCTCCTCGTTCAGGTAGCGCAGCAAGCCGAAGCCCATGCCGCGGTCCGGGACCGCCAGCAGCTGTTCCTTGACGGCCTTCAGCGCCGCACCCGCAGACCGTCCACCGTCGAACGCCTCGGCCAGGTCGGCACGTGAAACATCGAGGCGCACGGGGAACAGGCTGGTGAACCAGCCCACGGTCCGCGACAGGTCGGCACCCGGGACAACGGATTCTTCACGGCCGTGGCCCTCGAGATTGATGAGCACCGACTGGCCGCCCGGTGCGTCGTCGACTCCGGTTTTGTTCCGGCGCCACTGCGCGACAGCGAGCGCGAGCGCCGCGAGAAGGCCGTCGTTGACGCCGCCGTTCACGGACTGCGGGATCGAGGTCAGCAACGCCTGCGTCACCGGTGTGGAGAAGGTCATGCTCAGACTGTGCGTCCGGGCGATCACATCCCGCTCCCGGTCGAAGGCCCGCTTGCCCAGCAGCGGATCGGTGCCGTCGAGCATGGTCCGCCAGAAGTCGAGTTCGGCCACACGGTGCGGAGACTTCGCTTCCTCCACCAACCCGTGCGCCCACGCCCGCACCGACGAACCTACCGGCTCGAGCTGCGGCTTCTCCCCTCGCGCGATCTGTGATCCTGCGGTGGCGAAGTCGGGCAACAACACTCGCCACGACACACCGTCGACGACGAGGTGGTGCGCCAGCACCAGCAGTCGTCCGCTCTGTCCGGGCAGCGACTCGGCGGGAGCGAACCAGACGAATTCCGTCATCCGCCCCGATGCGGGATCGAGTCGGCTCGCGGCGCGGTCGAGTGCCGCACGCCCCAGCCGCTCGAATGCCTCGGTCCCCGGCTTGTCGGTGAACTCGACGCGTTCGAACAGCTCATCGGCGCCGAGAGCCGCGCCGACGGGCAGTGTGTCGAACACCCACTCGTTCCCCGAGCGGGTCAACCGGGAGCGGAGGATGTCGTGGTGACTCAGGATCGCGTCCACGGTCTCCACCAGCTGCTCCCGGGTCACGCCTGCGGGTGTGGTCAGCAGAACGGCCTGCGAGAACCTGTCGAATCGGCCCGCGCTTTCGGTCAGCCAGTGCGCGATCGGCGTGAGGGGTATCGAACCGACTCCGCCGCCGGGCAGTTCCTCGAGGGTCACCGACTCGACGTCGGTGGCCCAGGCGGCGACGTCGGCGAGTTCGGCAACAGTCTTGCGCTCGAACACGTCTCGCGCCGAGAACAGGACACCGGCGTTCTTGGCCCGCGTGGTCAGCTGGATCGACACGATGCTGTCGCCGCCGAGGGCGAAGAACGAATCGTCGACGCTGACCCTCTCGACACCGAGGACCTGCGCGAAGACGTCGGCGATGGCCTTCTCCATCGGCGTCGACGGCGCGCGGAACTCGGTGGCGACCGACACGAACCGGGGTTCCGGTAGTGCCTTGCGGTCCAACTTTCCTGCGGGTGTCAGCGGCACCGAGTCGATCGGCATGATCGACGAGGGCACCATGTAGCCCGGCAGTGTCTCGGACACGAACGCGGACAACTCGGCGACGTTGATCGACGCGCCCGGGGCAGGCATCACGTAGGAGACGAGGACGGTCTGACCGGTCTGCTCGCGATGATGGCCGAGAGTGACCGCGAAGTCCACGCTCGGATGCCTTCCGAGTTCGGCATCGATCTCGCCGAGCTCGATACGGAATCCGCGGACCTTCACCTGGAAATCGGATCGACCGACGTAGTCGAGGACGAGCTCGCCCTGTCCTTCCGGTCCTTCGTCGTCGGCGTAGACCCAGCGGACGACGTCGCCCGTGCGGTACAGCCGCTCCCCCGAACCACCGAACGGGTTGGCGACGAAACGCTCTGCAGTGAGGGCGAATCGGTTGTGGTAGCCGCGTGCCACGCTCGGCCCCGCCACGTAGAGCTCACCCGCGACACCGACCGGGACGGGGCTGAGCCGGGAGTCGAGCACGACCACGTCGACACCGCGCGTCGGACCGCCGATGGTGACGGGCCGATCGGCCCTCATCGGGGAGCTCGACGTGCTCCAGATCGTCGCTTCGGAGGGGCCGTACAGGTTGTACATGCGCCGGCCGGGCGCCCACCTCTGCATCAGCTCGGGCGGGCAGGCCTCACCGGCCACCGACAGAACCTCGATGCCACCCAGGCCGGCGGGATCCACCGTCGTCAGCGCCGCCGGGGTGATGAAGGCGTGGCTGACCTCCTGCTCCCTGAGCAGTCGAGCCAATTCCTCGCCGCCGTACACGACTCCGGAGGCGATGACCATCGTCGACGAGGCCGCAACGGCCAGAAGCAATTCGAACACGGACGCGTCGAAGCTCGGCGACGCGAAGTGCAGGACCCTCGACTGCGGCGTGAGCCCCAGCCGTTCGACCTGTTCCCGCGTGACGTTCGCCAGCCCGGTGTGGGTGACGACGACGCCCTTCGGCAGACCGGTCGAGCCCGAGGTGTAGATGACATATGCGGCGTCGTCCACCCGCGTAGGACGGATTCGGGTGTCGTCGGTGACGGCCCCGGACGAGACGTGGGCGCACGCACTGTCCATGTCTTCGTCGCCCAGGACAAGCCACCGCACCGTGTCCGGCAGGTCGGCGCTGTGCGCCGCCGTGGTCAGGCCGATCTCCACGCGGGAATCGGTGACCATGTGCAGAATGCGGTCGTACGGGTAGCTCGGGTCGACGGGCACGAAGGCGGCACCCGTCTTCGCGACCGCCCAGATCGAGAGGATCGACTCCACCGATCGGGTGAGTGCGAGAGCCACGAAATCGTCCGAACCGATTCCGCGGCCGATCAATACCCGGGCCAGACGGTTCGAGCGCTCGTCGAGTTCGCGATACGTGACCTGCTGGTTCCCGCACACGACCGCCACGGCCTCGGGGTCCGCCTCCGCCGCGGCGGCGAGGATGCGGGCCAACGTCTGCGGCGGAACCGATGCTGCACCGCGCACGGGCGCGAGGACCCGCTGCTCGTCGCTGTTCAGGACGTCGATGTCACCGATGACCACCGAGGCGTCGCGGGTGATCGCCTCGAGGATGCGGCGGAACCGGAACGCGAACGCGGCGATGGTGCGTTCGTCGAACAGGTCGGTGGCATAGGTGAACACTGCGCGCATCGGCGCGGAGCCACCGGTGTCCGTGGGCTCTCCGGCAGCGTCCGCGAGGGTCAACTGAAGGTCGAACTTGGCCGCGCTGACTCCCCCGTCGAGACCCTCGACGGTCAGCCCCGGAAGTTCGAGGTGGGCCTGCTCAATGTTCTGGAAGGCCAGCGCAACCTGGAACAGCGGCGAGAAGGCGGTCGACCGCTCCGGCTGCAGAATCTCCACCAGACGCTCGAACGGCACATCGGTGTGCGTGAACGCGCCGAGGTCGTGCTGGCGGACCTGCGCCAGCAGATCGGCGAATCGGTCGTCGACATCCACCTGCGAGCGCAGCACCAGGGTATTGACGAACATGCCGACGAGGTCGTCGAGAGCTGCCTCACCGCGTCCTTCTATCGCGGTGCCGATGGCGATGTCCTGCGTGGCGCTGAGCCGGGCCAACAGGACTGACAACGCGGCGTGCGCCACCATGAACAGCGACGCATTGTGCTCGCGGGCAAGCACGCCGAGGCGTCGACGGAGTTCCGCATCGATCTCGAACTCGAAGTTGGCGCCTCGCATCGACTGGGCCGGGGGCCGGGGTCGGTCCGTCGGCAGCGGCAGCACGTCCGGCAACCCGGCCAGGGTCTCGCGCCAGTAGTCGATCTGCTTCGCGGCCAGCGAATCCGGGGCGTTCTCGTCGCCGAGCAGTTCATGCTGCCACAACGCGAAATCGGCGTACTGGACGTCGAGCGGGGCCCAGTTGGGTTCGGATCCGGCGGCCCGGGCGCTGTAGGCGACCACGACGTCACGCGCCAGCGGCGCCGTCGAGGAACCGTCCGCGGAGATGTGGTGGACGACGATCACCAGCACGTGATGCTCGGAGTCGAGCCGCAGGAGGCGGGCCCGGACGGGTACTGCCTTCGCGACATCGAATCCGGCGGTGACGAGGGCGATCACGTGGTTCCGCAGACCGTCCTCGTCGGCGACGCTCTGGACTTCGAGTTCCGTGAACGCCTCGGCGCGGGACACGACGACCTGCCCGGGACCCTCTCCCGTGTCCGGGTAGCGGGTGCGCAGCGTCTCGTGCCGTTCGACGACGTCCCCGAGGGCCTGTTCGAGCGCCCGGACGTCGAGTTCACCGGTCAACCGAATCGCGAGCGGGATGTTGTAGGCCGCCGATGCGGTGTCGAACTGGTTGATGAACCACATCCGAGACTGCGCCGGGGACAACGGGATCCACGCCGGACGCGGTTGCGGGACCAACGCGGGCCGGCCAACGCCCGCCGAATCGGATTGCTCGACCCGTGCGGACAGGGCGATCACGCTGGGCGCCTCGAACAGCTCACGCACACCGATCGAGGAATCGAGTGCGGCGTTCACCCGGGCCACCACACGGGTGGCCACGAGCGAGTTGCCACCCAGGTCGAAGAAGCTGGAATCGACACTGACACGCTCGTGGCCGAGCACGTCCGCGAACACTCCTGCGACGATCTCCTCGACCGGGGTCCGCGGCGCCTTGTACTGGTCCGAAACCCCTGCGAACTCGGGCTCGGGCAGCGCCTTGCGGTCGATCTTGCCGTTGATGTTGAGGGGCAACCGGTCGAGCGTCACGAGTGCCGCCGGAACCATGTATCCCGGCACCGAGCGGCCGACGGATCCGAGCACGTCCGCGATGTCGAGTGCATCTCCGGACTCCGGCACGACGTAACCGACCAGCCGGTCACCGGTGTGGCGATCGCTGTGCACGACGACGACTGCCTGAGCCACCGCGGGGTGCGCGAGAAGCGCACGCTCGATCTCGCCGAGCTCGATGCGGAATCCACGGACCTTCACCTGGAAGTCGCAGCGGCCCACATAGTCGAGGTTGCCGTCCCGATTCCACCGCACCAGGTCACCGGTCCGGTACATTCGGGCACCCGAAGGCCCGAAGGGGTTGGCCACGAACCGTTCCGCGGTGAGGTCGTGGCGACCGAAGTAGCCGCGAGCCAGCTGGTCACCCGCCAGATAGAGCTCACCTGTCACGCCGGCAGGCACGGGGTGCAGCCGGGTGTCGAGAACGTACGTCTGCGTGTTCCACTCGGGCCGCCCGATCGGGACGGAACCGCCCCGTTCGACACCGCACCGGTAGTGCGTGACGCTGACCGCCGCTTCGGTCGGGCCGTACAGGTTGAAGATTTCGGCACCGCTGACGTCCCGCAGGCGCTGCACGGTGTCGGCCGGGAGAGCCTCACCGATGCAGAGAACCCGTCGCAACGACGCGAGCTGGGCAGACTCCGCCACCGAGACGAAAGCCGCGAGCAGCGACGGAACGAAGTGCACGTTCGTGACCTGCTGCTCGGCAACGAGTCCGGCGAGGTACGACGGATCTCGGTGACCGTCCGGCTTGGCGACGACGAGCCGTGCCCCCGAGGTCAGCGCCCACCAGAACTCCCACACGGAGAGGTCGAAGGTGGCCGCCGTCTTCAGCAGCACCGCATCGTCGGCGGTCAGGGGGTACTCGTCCTGCTTCCATCGCAATTGGTTCGCGATGGCACCGTGCGTGATGGTCACGCCCTTGGGCCGGCCGGTCGAGCCGGACGTGTAGATCACATAGGCCGCATGGGTCGACCGCAACGGTGCCCGGCGATCGGCATCGGTGATCGACGTGTCCGCCGCCCCGGTGAGGTCGAGCTCGTCGAGGACGACGACATCGACACCCGTCGGCAGCGACGCGACGACGCTCCGGAGAGTCAGCACACACACGGGTTGCGCGCTGCCGAGCACGTACGCCGTCCGCTCGACGGGATGATCCGGATCGATCGGCAGGTACACGCCGCCGGCCTGCGCAATGGCATACATGCCGACCAGCAGTTCCACCGACCGCGGAAGGGCAAGGCCCACCACGGTTTCCGGTCCCACACCCAGATCGATGAGGTGGCGCGCGAACCGGTAGACCCGTGCAGCGAATTCGCCATAGGTCAGCGACTCGTCCTCGAACACGACCGCGGTGGCGTCCGGATCCCTGACGGCCGCGACGGTGAACATATCGGCGAGTGTCGTCTCGGGCAGTGCCCGTCCCGTGGCGTTCCACCCCGACACCACCTGGGCGCGCTCGTCGTCCCCGATCAACGGCAGATCGCCGACGGCGACCTGCGGTGACGCGACGGCAGCCGAGAGCACCCGCAGGAACCGATCCGCGAAGCCCTGCACGGTCACCGCGTCGAACAGGTCGGTGGCGTAGGTGAACACACCGGACATCTCCTCGCCCTCGGGGCTGTCCCCGAGGACGAGGTGCAGATCGAACTGAGCTGTGTCGCCTTCCATGTCGAGCGGTGCGACGGTCAGGTCGGGTAGCTGCAGGTCGGACTTCGTCGTGTTCTGGAACGAGTAGCCCACCTGGAAGATCGGGTGATGGGCCATCGATCGTGCCGGATTGAGCACCTCGACCAGCCGCTCGAACGGCACGTCGGCGTGCGAGAACGCCTCGAGGTCCGCTTCACGTGCACGGTCGAGGATCTCGTCGAAACTCTGCCCGTCGTCCACCTGCACGCGCAGGGCGAGGGTATTGACGAACATGCCGACGATGTCGTCGAGTTCACGCTCACCGCGGCCGGCGATCGGCGTTCCGACCGAGATGTCCCCGGTGCCCGACAGCCTGCTCAGGAGCACCGCGAAGGCCGCGTGGACGGCCATGAACACACTGGCGTTGTGCCCTCGGGCGAGTGCCGCCAGGCCTCGGTGCAGCGCCGCGTCGATCGTGAAATCGACCCGCGCTCCGCGCAGCGACTGCACGGGCGGACGCGGGCGGTCGAGCGGAAGCTCGAGAAGGTCCGGCACACCGGCCAGCGCCTTCTTCCAGAAGTCGAGCTGTGCCGAGATGAGACTCTGCGGATCGTCTTCGCTGCCCAGCAGTTCACGCTGCCAGATCGCATAGTCGGCGTACTGCACGGGAAGCGGACCGAAGCCCGGCTCCCGTCCCGCTGCACGGGACGCGTACGCCACCATGACGTCGCGCACGAACGGTGCCGTCGACTCGCCGTCGGTGGACACGTGGTGCACGATGAGCGCGAGCACGTAGTCCTGAGGGGCCGTCTCGAACAACCGCATCCGGATCGGGGGCACGTCGGCGGTCACATCGAATCCCGCGGTGGCCATCTCCACCAGGCGGGAGCGAAGTTCGTCGCCCGTCACGGCAACCGGCGCGAGATCGACCGGTACCTGCTCGGCGGGGACGATGACCTGGTGGGGTCCGTCCGCGGAATCCGGGTAGGTGGTCCGGAGCGATTCGTGCCGTTCGAGCACGTCGAACACCGCGGCCCGCAGCGCCTCCACGTCGAGGGCGCCCGTCAACCGGACCGCCAACGGGATGTTGTAGGCCGCCGACTCGGGATCGAAGCGGTTGATGAACCACATTCGCGACTGCGCGAGGGAGAGGGGAATGTGATCCGGTCGCTTCCGTGGCCCGAGGACGGGTCGAACCTCGTCGCTGGTGGCAGTGGCCGAGATGCGGACGGCGAGCGAGGCCACGGTCGGCGCCTCGAACAACTCCCGGACGCCCACCCGGAGCCCGAACGCCTGCCCCACCCGGGACACGACGCGAGTGGCGCTGAGCGAGTTGCCGCCGAGGTCGAAGAAACTGTCGTCCACGCTCACCGCGGACAGACCGAGGACCTCGCAGAAGATAGTGGCGACGGTCTCCTCGGCCGGTGTCGACGGTGCGCGGAACTCTGCACTCGAGGAGACGAACTCCGGCTCGGGCAGGCGCGCGCGGTCCAGCTTGCCGATTCCGGTCAACGGGATCTCATCGAGCAGGATCACCACCGACGGCACCATGTACGGCGGAAGGGTCTCGCCGACAACCGTCTTCAGCGATTCCGCATCCACCGTCGCACCATCGACCGGCAGGACGTAGGACACGAGGGTCGTCAGGCCCGCGGGGTTCTCACGGCCCACGGTCACGGCGAACTCGATGTCCGGCTGGGCTGCCAGTGCGGCGTCGATCTCACCGAGCTCGACGCGGAACCCACGAACCTTCACCTGGAAGTCGGACCGGCCGACGTACTCCACGCGGTGGTCGTCCGCCCACCGCACCACGTCTCCGGTGCGGTACATACGCGATCCGGGCTCGCCGAACGGGTTGGCCACGAACCGCTCCGACGTGACCGCCGGACGGTTGTGGTATCCGCGGGTCACCGACGGTCCACAGATGTAGAGCTCGCCGGGAACGCCTTCGGGCACCGGGCGCAGCCGGGAGTCCAGGATGAGTGATTCGACACCGCGCAGCGGCTTACCGATCGTCACCCGTTCCCCGGCCACCATCGGTTCGGTGATCGTGACGATCACCGTGGTCTCGGTCGGCCCGTAGGCGTTGCGCATCTCGCGGCCGGGCGCCCATCGGGCAACCAGTTCCGGTGTGCACGTGTCGCCGCCGACCACGACGGACCGCACGGAGTCGAGCCCCTCGGGATCGACGGTCATCAGTGCGGTCGGCGTCATCACGACGTTGTTGACCTGCTCACGGCGGATCAGGTCGGCGAGCTCGTCGCCGCCGTACACGTCCGCGGGTGAAATCACCAGAGTGGCACCGGCACTGAACGCTGCGAGCATCTCACCGACCGAGGTGTCGAAGCTCGGCGACGCCACATGCAGGAAACGCGAACTCGGCGACACGACGTAGTGCTCACGAACCTCGCTGGTGAGGTTCGCCAGACCGCGGTGGGTGACCACGACGCCCTTCGGTTTGCCCGTCGAGCCGGACGTGTAGATCAGGTACGCCGGATGATCGACGGTCAGCTGACGGCGACGATC
This sequence comes from Rhodococcus oxybenzonivorans, assembly GCF_003130705.1. NCBI lineage: Bacteria > Bacillati > Actinomycetota > Actinomycetes > Mycobacteriales > Nocardiaceae > Rhodococcus > Rhodococcus oxybenzonivorans. The sequence goes on from NZ_CP021354.1 coordinate 4,311,158, forward strand.
GGCGTCGCGCACCGGAGCCGCCGACACCGTACGCGTCTGGTCGGCGAACTCGGGAGCATCGAGGACCATCCAGGACACCGTGTCCGGCAGGTCGTCTCGATGACGATCGACCGTGAGACCCAGGACAGCACCCGAATCGGACAACATCTCGTTGATGCGCTCGAACGGAAGCTTCGGGTCGACGGGCAGGTAGGCGCCACCCGCCTTTGCGATCGACCAGATCCCCAGGATCGATTCCACGGAACGGGTGATGGCGAGCGCCACGTAGTTCTCCGGCCCCACTCCCCGATCGATCAGCACGCGCGCCAGCCGGTTCGACTGCTCGTCGAGTTCGCGGTAGGTGAGCTCGCGGCCCTCGAAGGACAGCGCCACCGAATCCGGTGCGAGGTCCACGCCCGAACGCAGCAGTTCGGGCAGTGTCCGCGGTTCGAGTGACCGGGGACCGCGCACAGGTGCGATGGCAGCCTTCTCGGCCGCGTCGAGAATGTCGATGTCGCCGAGAATCACGTCCGGCTCGGTCGCCACCGCTCCGAGAATCCGGACGAACCGATCGGCGAACCTCTGCACCGTCCGCTCGTCGAACAGATCGGTCGCGTAGTTGAACGACGCGACGATGCCTGCCGCTCCCCCGTCGACGTAGCGCTCACCCACACTGAGCTGCAGATCGAATTTCGCGACATCCAGCGGGGTCTCCAGGACCGAGACCTCGAGGCCGGGGAACTCGAGGGTCGAGCTACCGGTGTTGTTGAACGCCAAGGCAACCTGGAAGAGCGGTTGGTGGGCCGTGGAACGGGGGACGTTCAGCACGTCGACGAGCCGCTCGAACGGAATGTCTCCGTGTGCGAATGCTTCGAGGTCCGTCTCCCGAACCTGCGCCAGCAGCTCCAGGAACCGCAACTCCGGATTCACCGAACTACGCAGGACGAGGGTATTGACGAACATGCCGACCATCTCGTCGATCTCACGCACACCGCGGCCCGCGACAGGCGTGCCGATGGCGAGATCGGTATTCGAGCTGAGCCGCTCGAGCAGTACGGCGAACGCGGCATGCACGACCATGAACATGCTCGCGTTGTGCCGGCGGGCGAGCGCCGCCAGTGCGCGATGCGTGTCCGGGTCGATGTCGAAGTCGAACGTCGCCCCGCGCAGCGACTGCACGGGCGGACGCGGGCGGTCGGTGGGAAGTTCGAGCGACTCGGGAAGGTCGGCAAGTGCGTGACGCCAGTAGTCGACCTGGCGCGACGCGATCGACTCCGCGTCGGATTCGTCGCCGAGCACCTCACGCTGCCACAGCGCGAAATCCGCGTACTGCACGGGCAGTGGTTCCCAGCCCGGTGCGTCACCGCCGGCGCGGGCCACATACGCCTGCATCATGTCCCGGAACAGCGGTGCCATCGAGGCGCCGTCCGCGGCAATGTGGTGGACGACGAGCACCAGAATGTGCTCGTCTTCACTCATCCGGAGGAGACCGACCCGGAACGGCATCGAGAGACTGACGTCGAAACCTGTGTTCGCGAGCGCACGCGCTCGGCGGTAGGCGTCGGCCTCGTCCGTGGTCGGCTCGACGGTCAACGGCTCCACGGCCTCCGCGGTCGGAAGTATCACCTGATACGGACCATCGGGCGACTCGGGGAACAGGGTGCGCAGCGACTCGTGACGCTCCACCACGTCGGTGAGAGCCGCACCCAGCGCATCGATGTCGAGGTGTCCCCGCAGACGCACCGCCATCGGCAGGTTGTACGCCGCCGACTCGGTGTCGAACTGGTTGATGAACCACATCCGAGACTGCGCCAGTGACAGAGGGATTCGTTCCGGCCGCGGCCCCGCGGTCAACGGCAGGCGCTCGCGGTCGGCGTCGGCCGAGTGCTCGGCAACGGCCGCCACGCCCTCGACCGTCGGGTTCTCGAAGACCGAGCGGACAGTCAACTCGGTGCCGAGGGCCTCTTCGAGACGCGCTACCACCCGGGTGGCACTGAGGGAGTTTCCACCGAGGTCGAAGAACGAATCGGTGGCGCCGGCCCGTTCGATACCGAGAACGTCGGCGAAGACGCCGGCCACGATCTCTTCGAGCGGAGTACGGGGAGCGACGTACTCGTGGTCGTCGGAGTCGAAGTGCGGTTCAGGCAGCCGCTTACGATCCACTTTGCCGTTGTTGTTCAGCGGCATGGATTCGAGGACTACGAGAACATCGGGAACCATGTGCGCGGGAAGGGTCTTCGCGAGCGAGGACAAGACCTCCCGCGAATCGATATCCCCGGCGGCCGGCACGGCGTAGGCGACCAGCCGCTGTCCCTGCGGGGTGTCCCGGACGACGACGACTGTCTGAGACACATCGGGGTGCGCCAGCAGAGCGAACTCGATCTCGCCGAGTTCGATGCGCAGGCCACGGATCTTGACCTGGAAGTCGGTCCTGCCCAGGAAGTCGTAGTTCTTGTCGCTTCGGCGCCGCACCAGGTCGCCTGTGCGGTACATCCGGGTGCCGGGAGCGCCGAACGGGTCCGCGATGAATCGCGTGGAGGTGATCCCGAACATGTTGCCGTAGCCGCGGCCGACCGCGATACCACCGACATAGAGCTCACCCGTCATACCGTCGGGAACCCGGCGCAGCCGGCCGTCCAGAACGTACAGCGCCACGTTGTCGAGCGCGGGGCCGATGGGCAGCCGCAATTGATCGGACACCGCATCTTCGGGTGTGATGACGTAGGACGTGACGATGTCGGACGCTTCGGTAGGCCCGTAGCTGTTGTGGCAGCGGACTCCTCGGTCGAGGAACTTCTTCAGCGGCGCAGCCTTGACCGCCTCACCGCCGAGCGCAATGGTGCGGACGCTACGAAGTTCCTCGTTCTGCTCGAGCTCTGCGACGATCTCGAAGGCTCCGGGCGCCATGTTGACCACCGTCAACTCGTTCTCGTCGATCTGACGGAGAATCGACTGGGGTTCGAAACCCTCGACCGCAAGGTGGATCGCTCCACCCGATGACAGCGTTCCCCACACCGTCTTCTGCGTCAGGTCGAATCCGGGTGCCGAGGAGACCAGGACGCCGTCGCCCTGCTCGAGCGCGAGTTGGCCGCGGAACCACACCATCATGTTGCAGAATCCGGCCATCGGCACCAGCGCGGGTTTGGGCCTACCGGTCGAACCGGATGTGGAGATGACGTAGGCCAGGCGAGCGCCGGATCCGTCCTCGGTCCAGTAATTGACGGGGTCGGAGTCATCGTGTGCCGCCAACTCCGACGCCACGGTGGGGTCGTCGAGTACGAGAACGTCGGCCTCGACGTCGTCGGCGCCTGCCCACGCCGTCGTGGCGACAACGGCACGAGCACCACAGTCGTGGAGCATGGCGCCGATACGTTCCGCGGGGTAGGCCGGATCGATCGGTGCGTAGGCGGCGCCCGCTTTCCACGTTGCGAGCATGCCGATGATCCACTCGATCGAGCGGGGAACCACCAGGGCGACCACGTCGTCGGGACGGACACCGCGGGACGCCAGCTCACGGGCCAGCTGATTGGCCCGGGCGTTCAATTCCCGGCGGGAGAGAGCGTGGCCGTTCCCCTTCAACGCAAGGGCGTCCGGATTTGCCCGGACCTGCTCCGACCAGCACTCCACGAGGTCGACGGGAAGCGCACCGGCGCGGCGATCCGACGCAGACGTGGCTTCGGCGATCACCCCGGCGAGCATGCCGGCGAACTGATCCGCGAAACCCTCACCGGATGCTCCGTCGAGCAGACCCGGCAGCAAGGTCGACAAGGCCACCGTCACAGCAGCCTCCGGTCCGACACCGACGCTCGCTAGCGTCCGCGCCAGCTCACCGGACTTCTCGTGCCATTGCCGGTAGGTCACATCGTTACCGTTGTGAGACAACGCAATACCGTGAGGATTGATCGATGCTGCCGCATCGAGCAACTCCGGCAGCGGCCGCGTCGCGAGCTCCTCCGCGACACTGTGCGACCCCAGCGACTCCACCGTGTCGCTGGAAGTGCCACCGAGCTCCGCATGTTCTGCGGCCGACAGGATGTCGATGTCACCCACGATCACCGAACTGTCCGCCACGACCGCATCGAGGATCGCCAGGAACCGAGACCGGTAGCCCTCGATCGTCGCTTCGTCGAAGATGTCCGTCGCGTAGCTGAACATCGCCTTCGTCGGACCGTCCGCGTCGGCGCCCTGCTCGTCGACGGCGAGGGTCAGATCGAACTTTGCCAGGTTGGCCTCGTTGTCGAGTGCCGTCACCGTCAGACCGGGCAGCTCGAGCTTGGCCGCTTCGTTGTTCTGGAAGGTCAGCGTCACCTGAACGAGCGGTGCGTAGGTGTTCGACCGCGCCGGGGCGAGTGCCTCGACGAGCCTTTCGAAGGGAATGTCGGTGTTTCCGAAAGCACCCAGATCCGTGTTGCGCACGCTGTCGAGCACATCGGCGAAGGTCGCCGACTGAGAGACCTCTGTCCGCAGCACCAGCGTGTTCACGAACATGCCGACCAGATCGTCCAGGGCGGCGTCGCCGCGGCCGGCGACGGGCGTACCGACCACGATGTCCTCGGTACCGCTCATTCGCGCCAGCAGTACGGCGAACGCCGCGTGTACCACCATGAACACGGAGGCCTGGTGCGCCTGCGCGACCTCCGCGAGGGCGGCTTTCAGGTCAGGACCGAACTCGAACTCGACTCGCGCAGACTGCGGAACCCGGTTGGGCGTGCGCTGGCGATCGAGAGGTAGCTCGAGGAGTTCAGGCGCATCGGCGAGCGTGCTCACCCAGTAGTCCAGCTGCCGGGCAGCCGGCGACGCCGGATCTTCCTCCGAACCGAGCACCTCCCGCTGCCACAGGGCGAAGTCGGCGAACTGCACCGCGAGGGGCGCCCATGCCGGAGCGGAGCCCTCGACCCGCGCGCTGTACGCCGTGAACAGGTCACGCGCCAGTGGCGCGATCGAGCCGCCGTCCGCGGAAATGTGGTGGATGACGATGAGGAGAACGTGCTCGGTGGAGTCCGCCTCCCCCACCCGGAAGAGCGCTGCGCGGACCGGCACGGACTTGGTGACGTCGAACCCGGTGGTGGCGACGGCCAACAGACGATCGCGGAGTTCCGACTCGTCGGCGACGTGCGTCACCTCGAGGTTCAGATCCACCTCGACGGCCGGCCGGATGACCTGGTGCGGCCCTTCAGGGGAACTCGGGAACTGGGTACGCAGAGATTCGTGGCGTTCGAGCACGTCGGCGAGAGCGGACTGCAGCGCTGTGACGTCGAGAGCACCCGACAGGCGCAGTGCCATCGGGATGTTGTACGACGGGGAGGACGGATCGTAGCGGTTGGCGAACCACATCCGCTGTTGCGCGAGCGACAGCGGGATGCGGTCGGGACGCGGACGCGGTGCCAGAGCAGGGCGGGCGGCGATGCCGGTGCCACGCGCATCCACCCGCGACGCGAGAGCGCCGACGGTGGGAGCCTCGAAGAGTTCGCGTACACCGATGTCCGTATCGAGGGCCGTGTTGATCCGGGACACGACGCGGGTAGCGATGAGCGAGTTGCCGCCGAGTTCGAAGAAGGCGTCGTCGAGCCCCACTCGCTCGACACCGAGAACCTCGGCGAACACAGCGGCCACCGTCTGCTCGATGTGTGACTGCGGAGCGCGGTATTCGCGTGTGACGGCGAACGTTTCGGGAACCGGCAACGCCCGCCGATCGAGCTTGCCCACAGGGGTCAGGGGCACGGATTCGAGAGCGATGACAGTGGCCGGAACCATGAACGACGGCAGGAACTCACCCGCGAAGTCCATCAGTTCTGCCTGGTCCACAGTTCGTCCCGCCGTGGGCAGCACGTAGGACACCAGGGCGGCGTCGCCGGAAGAGGTGGTCAACGCAGACGTGGTGACGAACTCGACCGACTCGTGTCGCGCGAGGACGGCATCGATTTCACCCAGTTCGATCCGGAAGCCGCGAACCTTCACCTGCTGGTCCGACCTGCCGACGTAGTCGGCCGTCAGGACACCGTGTTCGTCCCGCTTCCATCGGACGACGTCGCCGGTGCGGTACATCCGGTCGCCGGGTGCACCGTAGGGGTTGGCGACGAAACGTTCGGCGGTCAGCGGCGTACGCCGGTGGTATCCGCGAGCCAGCCCGAGCCCCGACAGATAGAGCTCACCTGCGATACCCACCGGAACAGGGCGCAGACGATCATCGAGCACGAGCGCACTGGTTCCCCGGATCGGGCCGCCGATCGTCACCGGACCGTCAGCGGACATCGGGTCGCTGATGTTGGACATGATCGTGGTCTCGGTGGGTCCGTAGCCGTTGAACAGCGAACGCCCGGGAGCCCAGCGCGCGGCGAGTTCTGCCGGGACCGCTTCGCCGCCGGCCACCACGAACTGGAAGTCGTCGAGACCCGCCGGGTCGACGGACGCGAGGGCGGAGGGCGTGACGAAACCGTGCGTGATCCGGTTCTCACGGAGGAACTTCGCGAGCTCGGGACCGCCGTACACGTCCGTGGGGGCGATCACCATAGTGGCACCGGCGCCGACCGCGAGCAGCAGTTCGAGCACCGACGCGTCGAAGCTCGGCGAGGCGAAATGCAAGGTCCGCGACGCGGTGGTCACCTGGTAACGCTCACGCTGTTCAGCAGCGAAGTTCGCCAGACCGCGGTGGCTGACGACGACACCCTTGGGCTGCCCGGTGGTGCCGGACGTGTAGATGACGTACGCGCTGTTCGCCGGTGTCACCGACGAACGACGGTCCGCGTCGGTGACCGGTGCCGCCGAGTACTGCGCCCAAGCGGTGTCGGCGCCGTCACCGTCGAGGAGCAGCCAGTCGACGCCGGCCGGCAGCCGGTCGAGCTCGGATGCAACGGAAAGCCCCAGCGTCACACCGGAATCGGTGACCATGTGGGCGATACGCTCGTCTGGGTACTTCGGGTCGATCGGCACGTAGGCGCCGCCACTCTTGGCAACGGCCCAGATGCCCACCACGGAGGCGATCGAGCGGGTGATGCCCAGGGCGACGAACGACTCGGCGCCCACCCCTCGCTCGATCAGTGCCCGCGCGATGCGGTTCGAGCGTGCGTCGAGCTCCCGGTAGGTGATCGATTCGCTGCCCGCGACGACGGCGACACCGTCCGGGTCGGCGGCCACGGCACCCGCGAGCAACTCCACGAGCGTCTGCGGCGCCGCTCCCTCGACGCCCCGGACCGGAGCCAGCTCGGCGGCCTCCCGCGGATCGAGGATGGGGATGTCTCCCACGGCAATGTCGGTGTCGGTCGCGACGGACTCGAGGATTCGCAGGAAGCGATCCACGAATCCGCGAACCGTACTCGAGTCGAAAATCTCCGTCGCATACCCGAGCGACCCGGTGATGCCGGTGGCCACGCCCGCGTCGGACCACTGCTCCTGCAGGTCGACGGTGAGGTCGAATTTGCTGAACTCGACGTCGACCGCACCGGGAACGGCTTCCAGTCCCTCGAACTCGAGCGACGGAATTCCGTTGACCTGATGCGTCAGAACCACCTGGAACAGCGGCGTGTAGGCCGTGGACCGGGTCGGTTTCAGGGCGTCGACCAGCTGCTCGAACGGAACGTCCTGGTGGCTGAAGGCCGCCAGGTCCTGCTCCCGAACGTGTTCGAGGAGAGCTGTGAACGACGCACCGGGCTCGACCTGCGTGCGCAACACCAGCGTGTTGACGAACATGCCGACGAGGTTGTCAAGCGCCTCCTCGCCGCGGCCGGCAATCGCCGCGCCGATGGCAATGTCGGTGCCCGCACTCACGCGCGCCAGCAGCACGGACAGCGCCGCATGCAACACCATGAACGAGGAGACATTGTGCTCGCGCGCAAGATCACTCAGCCGGCGGTGCAGGTCCGCATCGATGGTGAAATCGACGGCGGCACCCGTCATCGACCGCACTGCCGGCCTGGGCCGATCGGTCGGCAACTCGAGAACGTCGGGCAGACTCGCCAGAGTCTTCGCCCAGAAGTCGATCTGCTGCGCCGCAAGGGAGTGCGGGTCGTCTTCGGATCCGAGCAGAGCGCGCTGCCAGATCGCGTAGTCGGCGTACTGGATCGGGAGCTCGGGCCACTGCGGCTCCCCTCCCGACACACGCGCGGCGTAGGCCGCCATCACGTCGCGTGCCAACGGCAGTGTCGACGCGCCGTCGGAGGCGATGTGGTGCATCACCACGACCAGGACGTGATCGTCCGCGGCGATGCGGAACAGGCGAGCGCGGATCGGGAGTGTGTCGGTGACATCGAACCCTTGCGAGCCGAACTCGAACAGGCGAGCCGTCAGATCCGACTCGGCGACCTCGACCGGATCGAGGCCCAGGTCGACGTCCGATGCGGGAAGTATGACCTGGTGTGCGCCGGCATCGGAGTCGGGGAACACGGTTCGCAGGACTTCGTGGCGCGCCACGACGTCGGACAGACCCGACGCCATCGCGGTGACGTCGAGATCACCGCGGAACCGGACCGTCAACGGCACGTTGTATGCGGGCGAGGTCGGGTCGAAGCGGTTGAGGAACCACATGCGCTGCTGCGCCAGCGACAACGGAAGTTGCTCGGGCCGCTGCTGCGCGACCAGGGCCGGTCGGGGCGCCCGATCACCGTCCTGCCGCTCGATGAAGTCGGCGAGTTCGGCGACAGTGGGGACTTCGAAGAGATCTCGCATGCCCACGGTGGCGCCGGTCGCCGCCGACAGACGGGACGCGACGCGTGTGGCGCTCAGCGAATTACCGCCGAGATCGAAGAACGACGCGTCGACGCTCACGCGGTCGACACCGATCACGTCACCGAAGACCGCGGCGACGACCTCCTCCAGCGGTGTGCGGGGTGCGACGAACTCGGCATTGTCGGTGGCGAATTCCGGTTCGGGAAGCGCCTTGCGGTCGATCTTGCCGCTCGCGTTGAGCGGCATCTCGTCCACGACGACGAGCGCATCGGGAACCATGTGCGACGGCAGAAGCGCACGCAGACGCGCGGTCACGTCGTGAGCCGTCACGGAGGCGCCCGCCGCGGCGGTGACATAGCCGACGAGTCGCTGCAGTCCGTGACGCTCGGAGACCACGACGATCGACTGCTTGATGTCGTCCATCGCGGTCAGAGCCGACTCGATCTCGCCGAGTTCGACCCGGAGGCCACGAATCTTGATCTGGAAGTCACTGCGCCCGAGGAAGATCAACTCTCCGTCGGCGCGCTCGCGCACGAGGTCGCCGGTGCGGTACAGACGCGAGCCCGCATCCCCGAGGGGATTCGCGACGAAGCGCGAGGCGGTGACATCGGCCATTCCGCCGTAACCGCGCCCGACCACGACACCGCCGATGTACAGCTCGCCGGTCACGCCGGCCGGGACGGGACGCAGCCGCTTGTCCAGGACGTAGTACTCGGCACCGGGCAGCGGCGACCCGATGGGGATCGGGGTTTCCTCGGCATCCGGAGTCGTCAGGTCGAGCTCGTAGGACGCAGTGACGTCCGACGCTTCCGTCGGGCCGTAGGAGTTGACGAGGCGGACGCCTCGTCCGACCAGCTTGGCGTATGCGGCCGGTCGAATCTGCTCACCGCCGAGGACCACGCAGTCGAGCGACGCCATCGTGTCGTCTGCGTCGAGTTCGGCCAGCAATTCAAAAGCGCTGGGCGCCATGTTCACGATGCGGACGTCCGCCATCGCGAGGTGCCGCAGAATGTCGGCGGGGTCGAAGCCCTCGGCCGCCAGATGGACGACGCCGCCGGACATCAACGGAACCCACACGTTCTTCTGCGTCAGGTCGAACAACGGCGAACTCGCCACGAGAACACCGGTGCCCTCGGCGATGCGCATCTCGTCGCGGTACCAGCGGTAAGTGTTCAGCACACCCGCCATCGGCACCATCGTCGGCTTCGGCCGTCCCGTCGAACCCGATGTCGAGATGACGTAGGCGAGACGGGCCCCCGCCCCGTCGCCCACCCACGGGTCGAACGCGAGATCGCTTCCGTCGCGGGAGTCCAGTGCTCGAATGGTATCCGTGTCGTCGAGGACCACGGCCGTGTCGAGGACGCGATCGCCCAACGGCTTCCGTGCGAGTTCGCGCCACGACGACGTGGTGATCGCCGCGCGAGCTCCGCTGGTGTCGACGAGACCCGCGATGCGTTCGAGAGGCCATGCCTGGTCGAGTGGTGAGTAGGCGGCGCCGACCTTCCACACCGCGAGCATGCCGACGACCCAGTCGAGTGAACGAGGCAGGATCAGGGCGACGACGTCGTCGTCGCCGATACCCCGTTCGGCAAGCTCGCGGGCCACCTGGTTGGCGCGTCTGTTCAGCTCGGCGCGCGTGGTCGACACTCCCCCGGCGACCACCACGATCGCTTCGGGGTCGCGTTCGACGCTGTCCTGCCACGCCGCGAGGGGCGACTCCAGCCGTGCCGTCACCGCGTCCGCCGGGGCAGGCTCCACGACGGCAGGTGCGGCCGCGAACTTTTCGAGGTCCACGTCGCCGACAAGCCGGTACGCGTCGGCGATCACCTTGTCCAGGATCGCTCCGAAACCGTCCTGCCCGTCCTCCGACGGCGGAGCCATCATGATGGTCGGAACCAGACCGGACAGAACGACGGACACGATCGCGTCCGGAGCCATTCCCCGCTCAGCCAACGGCGCAGACATCAACCGGAGGCGTTCATCGAATTCCCGGTACGTCACCTGCATGCCGTCGTGTGCGACGGCTACGGCGTCGGGCGCGACGTCCACCGCGGCTGCCAGCAGCTGCGGTAGTTCGCGGACCGTCATCGTGCGGGCAGGTCGTGCTTGGCTCAACTTTGCTCTCTCGTGTTCGGTGAGAATGTCGATATCGCCTACGGCGACGAGTGGGTTCTCGACGACGGCCTCGAGGATCCGCACGAACCGCTGCGTGATGCGCTCCACACTCTCCCGTTCGAAGAGGTCGGTGGCGAAAGTGAAGCGGCCGCCGAGGCCGGACGGCCGGCCCTCGTCATCGGCCTTCTCGGACATGGTCAGGGTGAGGTCGTATTTGGCGCCCTCGGCCATGTCCTCGATGACCCGTACGGTGAGTCCGGGCAGTTCGAGCGATTCCAGACGGTTGTTCTGGAACGCCAACATCACTTGGAAGAGCGGCGAATACGAGGCGGAGCGGCGAATGTGCAGCGCTTCCACCAGTTTCTCGAACGGCACGTCGGAATGCCCGAACGCCGCGAGGTCGTTGTCGCGGATCCGTTCGATCAGCGCTGCGAAGGAATCACCCGCGTCGACCCGGGCCCGCAAGACGAGCGTGTTGACGAACATGCCCACCAGATCGTCGAGCATCTGGTCGGTTCGCGCCGCATGGGGCGTGCCGACCGTGATGTCGTCGCTGTTACTCAACCGTGCCAGCAAGGTGGTCAACGCCGCGTGGGTCACCATGAACAGTGACGCTCCGCGGTCTCTGCCGAGCTTCTCGAGCCCGCTGCGCAGTTCGGGCGAGATCACGAAGTCGACGGAATCACCGATCATCGACTGACGGGCAGGCCGCGCATGATCGCGAGGGAGGTCGATCAGCTCCGGTACCCCGGCCAGTGCGTTCTCCCAGTAGGAGATCTGCTCGGCCGCGAGGGACTTGCTGTCGGTGGGATCGCCGAGCACCTCGCGCTGCCACAGGGCGAAGTCGGCGTACTGCACCGGCAACGGCTGCCAGAGCGGAGCCGCACCCGCTGTCCGGGCGCTGTAGGCGACCATCACGTCCCGCGCCAACGGAGCCAACGAGGCACCGTCTGCGCAGATGTGATGGATCACCAGGACGAGAAGGAACTCCGTGTCGCCGGTCGCGAACAGGCGGATACGCAGCGGCGGGGCCGCCGTGACGTCGAACCCTTCGGTAGCGAATGCAGTGAGTACCGAGTGAAGCTCGGACTCGGGCACCTGCACGGGCGTCAGATCGACCGGCACCTCGTCCACGTCGACGACCTGCTGGTACGGCCCGTCGGCGGAGTCGGGGAACACAGTCCGCAGTGACTCGTGCCGCGCGAGGACATCTGCCACCGCCGACGACATCGCCCCGATGTCGAGGCTGCCGGACAGCCGGACCGCGAGCGGGATGTTGTACGCCGACGACGTCGTGTCGTACCGGTTCATCAGCCACATGCTCTGCTGGGCCATCGACATCGGAACCCGCTCGGGACGCGGCTGTGCGACCAGTGTCGGCCGGTCGGACCCCGAACCCGCGCCGTCGGTGACCAAGACAGCCAGGCGCTCGACCGTCGGCGCCTCGAAGAGCTCGCGCACACCCAGTCGTGTTCCCGCTGCCGCGTTCACTCGCGCGACAGCCTTGGTGGCGAGGAGTGAGTTACCGCCGAGGTCGAAAAACGACTCTGCCACACTGATTTTCGACAGTCCGAGTACCTCGGCGAAAACCCCGGCGACCAATTCTTCTGCCGCCGTGCGGGGTTCGACGACCTCACCCTGCAGCGCGTCGAAATCGGGCTCGGGCAGTGCCCGGCGGTCGAGCTTACCCGCGGTGGTGAGCGGAATCTCGTCGAGCACCAGAACAGCACTGGGCACCATGTGTGCAGGCAGCGTGCCAGAGACGAATCGGGTGACCTCGGCGGCGTCCACCGTGCTCCCGGCCGACGGCAGCACATAGGACACGAGCGCTGTCGCGCCCGAGGGCATGGTGCGGCCCACCGTGGTCGCGAACTCGAGAGCGGGATGCTGAACCAGGGCAGCGTCGATCTCACCGAGTTCGATCCGGAATCCGCGGACCTTCACCTGGAAGTCACTGCGGCCCACGTACTCGACGCCGTACCCGGCGCGATGTTCGGGGTCGACGACGAACCGGACCACATCACCGGTTCGGTACATCCGAGAGCCGTTCTCGCCGAACGGGTTCGCGACGAATCGCTCGGCCGTGAGGCCGAAGCGGTCGTGGTAGCCGCGAGCGAGTCCAGGTCCGGCGATGTACAGCTCGCCGTCCACACCGACCGGCACGGGACGCAGCTGCCCGTCGAGGACGTACACGGTGACGCCGCAAACCGGCCCACCGATCTCGATCCGCTTGCCGGGCTCGAGCACGTTACTGACGTTGCTCATCACGGTGGCCTCGGTCGGACCGTAACCGTTGTACATCCGGCGGCCGGGAGCCCAGCGCTCCACCAGTTCCGGGGGGCATGCCTCTCCGCCCACCACCACGACACCGAGTCGGTCCAGCCCCGACGGTTCGACCGACGCCAATGCCGCCGGCGTGACGAACGCGTGCGTCACCTCGTGTTCAGCCAGGAAGCTGCGGAGTTCTTCACCGCCGTACAGGTCTGCCGGCGCCACCACCATCGTGGCCCCGCACCCGAAGGCGAGCAGGAGTTCGAGGACGGACGCGTCGAAACTCGGAGACGCGAAGTGGAGCGTGCGTGCTGCGGGGGTGACCCCGTAATGGGTGCGCTGTTCGGCGGAGAAGTTGGCCAGCCCCGCATGGGTCACGGTGACACCCTTGGGCAGACCGGTGGTGCCGGAGGTGTAGATCACGTAGGCAACATGGAGGGCACGCAGCGGCGCGGTACGCTCCGAATCTGCCAGCGATGCCGATGATTCCCGCGAGCAGAGTGCATCGCACTCGGCGGAGTCGAGGACCAGCCAGTCGAGGTCCTGAGGAAGTCCCTCGCGCTGCGCCGCGACGGTCAGGCCCAGCATCGATCCGGAGTCGGCGATCATGTGCTCGACCCGCTCGGTCGGATAGCGCGGATCGACGGGCACGAACGCTGCCCCTGTCTTCGCGACCGCCCAGGTGGCGACCACGGAGTGCAGAGAACGCGTCATACCTAGCGCCACAGCAGTTTCCGGACCGACGCCGCGCCCGATCAGGACGCGCGCGAGCCGGTTCGACCGCTCGTCGAGTTCGGCGTACGTCAGCGTCGCGCCGTCGGCGATGACTGCGAGATGCTCGGGATCGAGTGCCACCGACGCGGACAGGATGTCGGGCAACAGAAGCTGTTCGGCGTCCTCGGTGCCCGACACCGCGAGAAGCGACGCACGTTCGGTGCCGTCGAGGATGTCGATGCGGGCAACCGGTGTGTCGACGTCGCCGGACACCGCCTCGAGAACACGGACCACCCGCGCCATGATCTCCCGTACCTGGGCGGATTCGAAGATCTCGGGCAGGAACTTCGCGGTCAGATGAAGGCGCGGGTCCGTCATCGCGACGATGGCGAGCGGGTAATGGGTGGCGTCGTTGGACGTCACGTCGAGGACGCGGAGCCCTTCGATGTCACTGCTCTGCGTGAGTGCCTCACGGTCGAGTGGGTAGGACTCGTAGACCATCAACGTGTCGAACAGCGCGCTCAGACCCAGGCCCTGCTGAATATCGGTCAGTCCGATGTGGTGGTGGTCGAGGAGCTCGGTCTGCTCGTGCTGGATCCGGTCGAGCAGGGTTCGCACGGAGTCGCCGGGGCGCACCCGCACCCGCACGGGAAGGGTGTTGATGAAGAGGCCCAGCATCGATTCGATTCCGGGAACCTGCGGTGGGCGGCCGGAAACGGTGGTGCCGAACAGCACGTCGTCCCGTCCGGTCAGCCTACCCAGCACGATGCCCCAGGCCGCCTGGACCAGGGTGTTCATGGTGACGCCGAGCTCACGCGAGCGTTCGGTCATCGCCGCGAGCAGCTCGTCGGGCAGGTCCACGACGAGTTCGCCCGGGGTGAGCGTCGCAGCGGTATCCTCGTGCGTCGGCGCGAGAAGGGTGGGTTCTTCGACGCCGGCCAGTGCCTGTGCCCACGCGGCCACGGACTGCTGCGGATCCTGGGTGGCGAGCCACTCGAGGTAGTTCCGGTACGGGCGCGGCTGTGGCAGCGCCAGGGCCTCACCGTCCACCGCGTACAGGGTCAGCAGGTCCTGGATGAGAACCGGCAACGACCAGCCGTCGAGCAGGATGTGATGGTTGGTGACGGCGAAGCGGTACCGATCCGGCGCGGTCTCCACCAGCAGGAAACGCACGAGAGGCGGCGCCGTCATGTCGAACCGGTCCGTCCGGTTCGCGAGCATCAGCGCGTCGACTCGAGCTTCGCGGTCTGCCTCCGGCAGCGATCGCAGATCGACGTGCGTCCACGGGACGTCCACATGGTCGACGACGACCTGCATACCGGTGCCGTCCTCGTCCAGGACGAAGGCGGTGCGCAGGTTGGGGTGCCGCGCGACGAGGGCTTCCGCGGCCCGGCGCAGGCGATCGACGTCGACCGTTCCACCGAGGTCCATGACGAGCTGAGTGGTGTAGACGTCGGTGGTGCTACTCGCCAACGCGGCGTGGAACAGCAGGCCCACCTGCAGGGGAGCGAGCGACCACACGTCGGCGAGCGCAGGATAGCTGCTCTCGAGCGCATCGATTCGGGGCTGACTCAGTGGTACGAGATCGAGATCGGAGGGAGTCCGTCCGCCGGCGTCCGGCCGCCGGGCGTGCTCGACGAGAGCCTCGAGCGCGCGTTTCCACAGCCCGGCGAACCCCTCCACCTCGGCGGTGGTGAGCACACCCTCCGGAAAATCGACTGTGGCGGAAAGACGTTGCTCCCCTTCGACATCGACGATCATCGCATTGATGTCGAGCGCGAAGTGCACCGGCATCTCGCTGTTGCGGGTGCCGGTGAGTTCCATGGTGTCGGTGTCGGGCATCCAACCCGCCGCACGCAGGGCCGCCGGGATGTCGCCCACCGACACGCGACCGAGGTAGTTGAAGCTGATCTGCGGGCTGGGCAGATCGGCGAGTACCGACCTCGTCTCGGCGTTCAGATAACGCAGCAGGCCGAAGCCGATACCGTGCTCGGGCACCTGCGCCAGCTGCTCCTTGACGGTCTTGAGCGCCGTGCCCGCGGCCTTCCCACCGGCGAGCGCGTCCCCCAGATCATCCAGCGGTGCCGCCAGGCGAACGGGATACATACTGGTGAACCAGCCCACTGTCCGGGACAGGTCTGCTCCCGGCAGGACCGTTTCCTCACGGCCGTGACCCTCGAGGTGCACCAGAGTCGACGACTCGAAGATTCCGCGCTCCGCACGCCACGCAGCAACCGCCAGCGCGAGCGCCGTCAGCAGCCCGTCGTTGACACCACCGTGGAACGCACGCGGCACGTGGGTCAGCAGACCGTCGGTGACGTCGGCGGAGACCTCGAGCCGAACCCGACCGGTGGTGGAGACCACGTCGCGGCCGTCGAGAGCCCGCGAGCCGATCAACGGATCGGAGCCGTCGAGCGTGTTGCGCCAGAAGTCCAGTTCCGCAACTCTCCGTGCACTTTTGGCGTTGTCGGACAGTCCGTGCGCCCAGCGGCGCACAGACGTGCCCACCGCCGGGAGCAGCGGATCGGCCCCTGCCGAAATCTGCGACCACGCGGCCGCGAAGTCGGGCACCAGCACTCGCCACGACACACCGTCCACCGCGAGGTGATGGATGACGACGAGCAGCCGACCGGACTGCGGCTCCGTGTCGGCGCCCTCGCCTTCGGCGCTCGCGGCTTCGATACCCTCGGGGGCGTCGCCGCCCGCTGCGAACTCCGCGGGCGCGAACCAGACGAACCGCACCACGCGGCCTGCGGTGGGATCCAGGGTGTCGACGGTTCGTTCGAGGGCGTGTGCCGCCAGCGCCTCGAACGAGTCGCTACCCGGCCCCTCCGTGAACTCGACCCGGTCGACGAGCTCGTCGACGTCGACGGAGCCGATCGGCGAGATCTGCAGAGTCCAACCATCCGCAGCGTCGTTGCGCCGCAACACGGAACGAAGAGCGTCGTGGCGATCGACGACCGCCGACAAGGTGCGAACCAGCCTCTGCCTCTCGACCTTCGGCGGGAGCGTGAGCAGAATGGACTGGGAGAAGCTGTGGAAGTCGCCGCCCAGTTCCGTCATCCAGTGCACCACCGGGGTCAGCGGCATCGTGCCGATACCGGCGCCCGGCAGTTCCTCGAGAACGTGGACCGTTGCGGAATCGGAGGCCGAGGTGGCCACCTCGGCGAGAGAGGCCACGGTCTTGCGCTCGAAGACGTCGCGGGCCGTGAAGAGGACGCCGGCTTCCTTGGCCCGGGACACCAGCTGGATCGAGACGATGCTGTCACCGCCGAGCGCGAAGAACGAGTCGCCGACGCTGACGCGCGGAACGCCCAGAACCTCGGCGAAGAGGCCTGCGATCGACTCCTCCATCGCACTGCGGGGAGCGATGAATTCGCTGGCTTCCGCCGCGAAGACAGGTTCGGGCAGTGCCTTGCGGTCGAGTTTTCCACTCGCGCCGACCGGCATCTCGGCGATCACCATGACGGAATCGGGGACCATGTAGGACGGTACGGCGCGACCGACGTGGTCGATCAGCGCTGCGACGTCCACGTCCGAGCCGGATTCGGGGACGACATAGCCGACCAGCCGCTGTCCCAGGGAACTGTCGTGCACCACCGCAACCGATTGCGCGACATGGGGATACGAGGACATCGCGGCCTCGATCTCGCCCAGCTCGATCCGCAGACCCCGAACCTTGACCTGGAAGTCGGTGCGGCCGAGGTACTCGATACTGCCGTCCACCCGCCACCTGACCAGGTCGCCGGTACGGTACAGCCGGGACCCGGAAACCCCGAAGGGGTTGGCTACGAAGCGTTCTGCCGTGAGGTCGGGCCTGCCCTCGTATCCGCGGGCGGTTTGCGCCCCCGCGAGATACAGCTCTCCTGCGGATCCGATGGGCGTGGGTCGCAGGTGACCGTCGAGCACGTACGCCTCGGTATTCCACACGGGAGTTCCGATGGATACCGTGTGGACGGCCTCGCGGTCGACTTCTCCTGCGGTGGCGTGCACGGTGAATTCGGTGGGGCCGTACAAGTTGTGCAGCGCCGCGTCGGATCGTGCCCGGAATGCAGCCGCCACTGACGGCGGAAAAGCCTCTCCCGCAACGAGAACCAGCCGAAGAGAGGCCAGCTGGTCCCGGCCGGCCTCGGAGGTGAACACCGAGAGCATCGACGGAACGAACGAGGTGGCCGTGACCTTCTCGCGAGCGATCAGATCGGCGAGGTATGCCGGATCGCGGTGCCCCTCGGGAGCCGCGATCACGACGCGCGCGCCCGAGACGAGTGGTGCGAACAGCTCCCACACCGAGACGTCGAAGGTCGTGGGGGTTTTCTGCAGCACGACATCGTTCGCGTCGAGGTGGTAGCGCTCCGCGATCCAGGCGACCTGGTTCAGCACGGACCCGTGGCCGACGGCCACGCCCTTCGGACGTCCGGTGGACCCGGAGGTGTAGATGACGTAGGCGGGATTGGCGGGCCGAAGGTCCGCCAACCGCTCGGCATCGCGGATCGGGCCGGCATCGATGCTCTCGAGGTCGAGTGCGTCGATCTCGACCACGTCGTGGCCGGGCGGAAGCGTCAACCGGTCCCGGGTCACCGTCAGGATGCACTGCGGTCGGGCGCTGTCGAGGACGTAGGCAGTGCGCTCGGCTGGATGATCGGGGTCGAGCGGGACATAGGCAGCACCCGTCTTGACCACCGCGTACATCGCCACCATCGAGTCGAGGGAGCGGCGGATCGCGAGCGCGACCTTCGTCTCCGGTCCCACACCACGCCCGATCAGCACCCGGGCCAGACGATTGACGCGTGCGTCGAACTCGCTATACGTCCACTCCTGCCCCTCGAACACCAGCGCCGTCGCGTCGGGGGTTCGGGCGACCTGGGCGTCGAACAGGTCGACTATCGTTCCAGCCGGCGGTGTGACGACCTCACCGTTCCAGCCCGACACCACCTGCTCACGTTCCTCGGAACTCATCGGGGCCAGATCCGACACGGGCGCGTCGTCGCCGGCCCCGAGGAACCGCTCGAAGAAGTCGAAGAATCGGCTGTGGTGCCGGTTCAACTCGTCCGCGGAGTACAGATTGGGGTTGGCTTCGAAGTCGATGTGGATCTTGTGGCCCGCGACGCCCTGGTAGATGTTCAGGGAAAGATCTTCGACCGGGCCCGTCGTGAGCACATTCTGATGTCCGGTGACGGTGCCCAGCTTGATCTCGCTGTGGAACATCATGATGTTGATGGACGGGCCGAAGAAACCGCGCTGTCCCTGGGGCGCGCCGGCGTCGCGGCGGATGTCCTCGTGCCGATAGCGCTGACGACGCAGAGCGCCTGTCAGCTCGATCTGCACACTCTTGACCAGCTCCGGAACCGTCATCTCCGGAGTGATCTGGAGGCGGAGCGGCACGATGTTCGACACCATTCCACCGGAGCGGCGCAAAGTGGCGGTGGTGCGTGCCGAGACTGGGAGGCTGAGTACGACGTCCGTGCGGTCGGTCATGTGGGCGAGGTAGGCGGCGAATGCGGCCACCACGACGGGAGCGGAACTTGCGTTCGTCCCGTCCAGTGCCTCGTCCAGCAAGGTCGCGGTCGATTCGGGCAGTGCCTCGGAGGAGAGCCGCGCGAACTTGCCCACCTTCGCGGCGCGACCGGCGAGGCTGGGCGCTTCCGGCAGGTGCGCGGTGCGTTCGGCCCAGTATTCCCTGTCTTTCGCGAACCGTTCGGAGCTGCGGTAACGCTGCTCGTCTTCGACGATCCTGACAAGGTCTTCCGCGCGCGGTGCAGGCGGCTCGGTGGACTCGACCAGCGCCGTGTAGATCTCTGCAATCCGGGCGATGAGCGCCATCGCCCCGAACCCGTCGAGCGCGATGTGGTGAATGCGGCAGAACCAGAAGTAGTGATTCTCACCGACGTGCAGAAGGTAGACCACGACCAGACGGTCTTCGAGAAGGTCGACGGGAGCGCTGTAATTGGCGCGCATCCACTTCTGGGCAGCGTCGACGGAGTCGTCCTCGCCGCGGAGGTCGACGTACGTGATGGCGTCATCCAGCGTCTTGTCGACGTACTGGTGCGGCACACCGTCGATCTCGACGAGGCGGAGGAAGCCCGAGCCGAATTCCCGGCCGGAACGGATGGTGGCTTCGGTCAGAAGGTCGAGGTCGATGTCTCCGCGGAGTTCGATGTACTGAGCGATGGTGAGGGGAATGTCGCCCATCGCATGTTGAGCGAACCAGATCCCTCGCTGCGCAGCTGACAGCGGAAAGGCTCCGATGGGAGCACCGTTACTACCCGCTGCATGTCCCGACCCCAAGGGTTACTCCGTTCTCGAACGCGTGGCTTGCCGCCGCCTGTGTGACTGGTGATTGGTAGCTCTGAACGCCACTACATGCACGTGCCTCGGTCCGAGGCCACTCGCGAATCGGGAACGGGACGGCCCACCTTGGGCTGATCGACGAGTTCCACCACAGTGGAGATCGATGCAGTGCGCCGTGGGGCGCTCTGACATCCCGGATCATTCGCGGTGAGCGGGTTCATTCCTGGCTCCGTTCCTTCATCGATCCAACAAGCGGCCACCCAATCGGTGCTCGTCACCCTCGGAGTCGACAGACGAGTCTACGGCGGAAATAGACGTCCGATCTTTCGCCACACTCATGCCTGCACCCTCCTCTCATTCGTCGGTGACCATCTCGGTTCGTCCTGTGTCGAAATAACGCCGGGGTGTACATCGGTCACATACCCACCACTGTTACCTGCCGAGCTGTGACCTTCCCGACCGTCGATACTTCCAGAATCAGTCGAAATTTGGATCGGCGACGCGCACATGTTCAACAGCGAGAACCACATTCCGGGCGTCGCGTACACATGCGAGGCGAAAAACGTACCGCGGGTCGGAATTCCGCCGGATGGACAAATGTCGTGTCCACATTTATCGCCCCCTTCTCGAAGAATTCCACTTCGCGCGGTACCAACCGATCGGCTGATCGGCCGCGGGGGCGGACTTCGCACCACCACCGCTTGTTTACCAACCATCGTGTCTACCAAAGCCCCGCGCAGGTCTCAAAGCGGAACACTCGCGGCGAAGGCGAGGCGGGAATGAAATCGAGACCCGCTCAAACGTGACGCGCACACGCCTCCGGCAGCGACATCCTATGCGCTCGAAACTGAACTTCAGCGCGGAATTCGCCTTGACCTGCATGGGCGCAGTCAGTAAGGCCACCCGGGCGCGGGATGTGCCATCCGTATCGCCCGCGGCGGCGATCACACTTGGACGGCGATGAGACGGGATGCAGCGCGCGTGGCGTCCTATTTGTCGTATCCCGGCGCGGACGCTCGCTGCGCCGATAAGGAGATATCTCACACCCCCCGCCACGCACCACGCCCGAACCGCCCTTGTTACCCCCCAGTAACAAAAGCAAGCCTTACCTGGTCAGCCACCCTGAGCCGCCGTGCGGCCATGCCGGGCGAACCAGTCGAGCAGTGCTGGATCATCGACGGCGCTGCGGTCGACCGAACGAGCCGCGTCCGCGCCTTGGAAAATTTTCTTGAGTGGCACCTCGAGCTTCTTGCCGGTGCGAGTGTGAGGAATGCCGGGCGCTCGGATGATGTCGTCCGGCACATGCCGGGGCGAGGCCTGCTCACGGATCGCACCCCGAATTCGGTCTTGCAACGCGTCGTCGAGCTCCAGCCCGTCGACGAGGACCACGAAGAGCGGCATCCAATATCCGCCGTCCGGCAGGTCCACCCCGACCACCAGTGCTTCTGCGACCTCGGGCAGCTTCTCCACCACCTGGTAGATGTCCGCGCTCCCCATACGGATACCGTTGCGATTGAGTGTGGAATCGGACCTTCCGTGCATCAGCACGGTCCCGCGTTCGGTGATCGTGATCCAGTCACCGTGCCGCCACACACCGGGAAACACGTCGAAGTAGGCGTCGTGGTAGCGCCTCCCGTCCGGGTCGTTCCAGAACGACACCGGCATCGACGGCATCGGAGCCGTGACCACCAGTTCACCGACCTCGCCGCGCACGGGACTGCCCGACTCGTCGAAGGCGTCGACGGCGACACCCAGACAGGGAGCCGACAATTCGCCGGGCCAGACCGGAACAGTCCGCGCACCACCGATGAAGGCCGAGACCACGTCTGTCCCACCGGTGATCGACATGACGGGAATGTTCCGACCGACGTTGTGCGCCAACCACAATGACGACGCGGCAGGCAACGTGGACCCGGTGCTGCCGACCGCGCGGAGCGCAGTCAGGTCATGGTCGCGGGCGGGCACCACCCCGGCCTTGGCGCAGGCGAGTACGTACCCGGGACTCGTCCCCACCACCGTCACACCGAGACGTGAGGTCAACGCCCACAACGCATCCGTCGTGGGCCACCCGGGGCTCCCGTCGTAACACACGATGGTGGCCCCCACGAGCAGGCCCGCGGTCTGGAAGTTCCACATCATCCAACTGGGACTGGTGTACCAGAAAAGGGTGTCGTCTCGGCCGACGTCGAGATGAAGCGCGAGCGACTTGAGGTGTTCGAGAAGCACTCCGCCGTGGCCGTGCACGATTCCCTTCGGAAGACCGGTTGTTCCCGAAGAGAACACCACCCATAGGGGGTGGTCGAACGGGACGGCCACCGGTTCGAGCGCGGCATCCCGGCCCGTGGCCTCAGCCCACGTGGTGGCGTCGCCGACCTCCGATTCCCGTCGAAGATGGGGCACGATGACCGTCAGGGCCAGAGAGGGCAGCCCGGCCTGCAGGTGGCGTACGGCATCGACGCGGTCGTGCTCCTTGCCGCCGAACCGATACCCGTCCGCGGTGATCAGCGCCTTCGGGTCGAGCTGTCCGAGCCGATCGAGGGCTGCCGGCGCGGAATAGTCCTGCCCGCACGCGGCCCAGAGCGCCCCCACCGAAACGGTCGCAAGGAACGCGATCACTGCCTCGGGAATGTTGGGTAGGTATCCGACGACCCGATCGCCGACACCGACGCCGTGATCCCGCAGTGTGGCCGCGAGCGCCGCGACCTGCGAGCGCAACTCGTCCCACCCGACAGCGACGTCGGCCCCATCCTCACCGACGTACCGGATGGCGGGCCTGTCGGAGCGGGCATTGCGGAAGACCTGATCGACGTAGTTGAGAGTGGCGCCGGGAAACCACACGGCGCCCGGCATGGAGGACTCGGCCAAGGCCGGACCCGGATCGGTCGCAGAGCGGATGTCGAAGTAGTCCCACACGGCTTGCCAGAACGCGTCGGGATCGGCCACCGACCAACGCCACAACGCCCGGTAGTCGTCTACCGGAACGTTGTGGCGCCGTGCAATGAAAGCACCGAAGTCGGTGATCACCGCGTTGCGCAGATCAGCCTCGGTCGGTACCCACTGCGGATCGGCTGTCATGGTTCCATCTTCCCCGACAGCCGGAGTGCTCCGCGTTCTTTTGGTACCTAGCTGGTGGGAACCCGCACGATCAGGGCATCACCCTGACCACCACCGCCGCACAGCGCGGCCACACCCACACCGCCGCCGCGGCGCTGCAACTCGAGGGCCAGATGCAAAGTGATCCGCGCCCCGGACATGCCCAGCGGATGCCCCACCGCGATCGCCCCGCCATTGACGTTGACCTTCGCCGGATCCAGCCCCAGCTCACGGGTCGAGACGATCCCGACAGCCGCGAAGGCCTCGTTGATCTCGACGAGATCGAGATCCTTCGGATCGATGCCCTCCTTCGCACACGCCTTCGCGATCGCCCGCGCCGGCTGCGACTGCAACGTCGAGTCGGGTCCGGCGACCACCCCGTGTGACCCGATCTCGGCGATCCACTCGAGACCGAGCTCCTCGGCCTTGGCCTTGCTCATCACGACCACGGCCGCCGCACCGTCGGAAATCTGCGACGCGGACCCGGCCGTGACCGTCCCGTCCTTCGCGAAGGCCGGACGCAACCGTCCCAGCGTCTCCACCGTCGTATCGGCACGCACACCCTCGTCCTGGCCGAACACGATCGGTTCACCCCTACGCTGGGGAATGGACACCGGCACCACCTCGTCGGCGAACAACCCGTCCTTCCAGGCCCGGGCCGCGTTCTGGTGCGACGCCGCCGCGAACGCATCCTGATCCTCGCGGCTGACCGGGACACTGTCGGACTTGTTCCGCGCCTCCGTCAGATTTCCCATGGCCTGATCGGTGAAAATGTCGTGCAACCCGTCGAACGCCATGTGATCACGCATCGTCACATCGCCGTACTTGAACCCCTCCCGCGACTTCTCCAGCAGATGCGGCGCCCGCGACATCGACTCCTGCCCACCGGCAACGACCACCTCGAACTCCCCCGCCCGGATCAACTGATCCGCCAACGCAATCGCATCGATCCCCGACAAACACACCTTGTTCACCGTCAACGCCGGCACATCCATCGGAATCCCGGCCGCAACCGCCGCCTGCCGCGCCGGCATCTGCCCCGCCCCCGCCGTCAGGACCTGACCCATGATCACGTACTCCACCTGATCCGGCGCCACCCCCGCCTTCTCCAGCGCACCCTTGATCGCGATCCCACCCAGATCCGAACCCGAGAGATCCTTCAACGAACCCATCAACCGACCCATCGGCGTACGGGCCCCGGCAACAATTACCGACGTAGTTCTTTCAGGCACTGCAGTTCTCCATTCCTGTGTTGTAACCGTGTGTACTCGTCAACCACCCGCGGCTGAAGAGTATTCACGGGGTCGTGCCGGATCTCCTCAGGATCGCCTCTGCGTGACGCAGGACGGGTGCGTCCACCATCTTGCCCTCGAAGGCGAAAACTCCGCGTTGCTCGTCGACCGCGGCCAGAACTCTCGTGGCCCAGTCGACGTCGTCGTCCGAGGGTGCATACGCCTCGCGGATCACCGCGACCTGGCTGGGATGGATGGCGACCTTGACATCGAACCCGACCGCCACCGCGTCGTGCGCCTCGGCGCGAAGACCGTCGAGGTCCTTGATGTCCAGGTAGACGGAATCCAGGGCGAGGCGATGGAAGCCCTTCGCCGCCAGCAACGTGGACGACCGTACGTGCCGGGCCACGTCACGGTACGTGCCGTCCTCGCGGCGACTGGAGTTGCCGCCCATCGCCGCCACGAGATCCTCGGCGCCCCACATCACGCCGATCGTGCTCGCCGCCAGCGCGATCTCGCCCACCGCGAGCGCCCCGAGCGGCGACTCGACCAGGGCGATCACCTCGCGTGGCGCCAGCGACAACACCTGATCGGCGGTCTCACATTTGGCCAGCATCAATCGGGTATAACGAGTGCCGTCGAGGGCGAGGAGGTCGAGTTCGTGGTCGTCGGTGCCGACCGGATTGACACGGACCACTGTTCGCTCCGGATCGAGCGGCGTGTCGATCAGCGCGACCCGCGCCGCCTCCTTGTCCGCGGGCGCCACCCCATCCTCGAGATCGAGGATCACGACGTCGGCTGCCGCAGCCGCCTTCGCGTAACGCTCGGGCCGGTCGGCCGGGCAGAACAGCCAGGCCGGTCCGGGCAGTGCCCAGCTCACGACGGCTTCTTCTGGACGAGGGTCTTGCGCACGGCGATCGCCACCACGTCGCCGTTCTGGTTGCGCCCGGTGTGCTCGAGGGTGACGATGCCCTCCCCCGGTCGGCTCTTCGACTCCCGCTTGTCGGCGATGCGTGTCTCCGCGTACAGCGTGTCGCCGTGGAACAGCGGTTTCGGGAAACTGATCTCCGAGAATCCCAGGTTCGCGACGATGGTCCCCTGGGTGAGTTGCGCGACCGACAACCCGACCAGCGTCGAGAGGGTGAACATCGAGTTGACGAGGCGCTCACCGAACTGGGTGCCCTCGCTGTAGGCGGCATCGAGGTGCAGGGCCTGGGTGTTCATCGTCTGGGTGGTGAAGAGGACGTTGTCGGCCTCGGTGACGGTGCGGCCGGGCCGGTGCTCGTAGACCGCTCCGAGTTCGAACTCCTCGAACCACAGGCCCCGCTGGACGATCCGGTTCGGCTCCTCGGCTCCTGCTGCGCTCACAGTCCGGCCTCCCGCGCGATGAGCATCAACTGCACCTCGGTGGTGCCCTCGCCGATCTCGAGAATCTTGCTGTCTCGGTAATGCCGTGCCACCACGTACTCGTTCATGAAGCCGTAGCCACCGTGGATCTGAGTGGCGTCCCGCGCGTTGTCCATGGCGGCCTCGGACGCGACGAGCTTGGCGATCGCGGCCTGTTTCTTGAACGGCTTGCCTGACAACATCAGTGCAGCGGCGTCGTAATAGGCGGTGCGGGCGGTGTGGGCGCGTGCCTCCATGCGCGCGATCTTGAACGCGATGGCCTGGTTGTGCCCGATGGGTCGCCCGAATGCCTCACGCTCCTTCGCGTACTTGACCGACTCGTCGACACACCCCTGCGCCGCACCGACACTCAGTGCGGCGATCGCGATGCGGCCCTCGTCGAGGATACGGAGGAAATTCGCGTATCCGCGACCCCGCTCGCCGAGAAGGTTCTCCTCGGGGACGCGAACGTCCGAGAACGTGAGGGGGTGGGTGTCGGAGGCGTTCCAGCCCACCTTGTTGTATGCAGGTTCGGCGGTGAAACCGGGGGTCGAGGTGGGGACGAGGATCGTGGAAATCTCCTTCTTGCCGCCGTCCTTCACGCCGGTCACCGCGGTGACGGTGACGAGCCGGGTGATGTCGGTGCCCGAGTTGGTGATGAATTGCTTGTTGCCGTTGATGATCCACTCACCGCTGTCGAACTTGGCTGTGGTCTTGGTGCCG
The DNA here is from genome assembly GCF_003130705.1 of Rhodococcus oxybenzonivorans. Taxonomy (NCBI): domain Bacteria; kingdom Bacillati; phylum Actinomycetota; class Actinomycetes; order Mycobacteriales; family Nocardiaceae; genus Rhodococcus; species Rhodococcus oxybenzonivorans. The sequence continues at coordinate 4,337,620 of NZ_CP021354.1, forward strand.
CCCGCGTCGCTTCCGGCGCCCGGCTCCGTGAGACCGAAAGCAGCGAGGCTCTTTCCGCTCGTCAGCTGCGGGAGCCACTCCTGCTTCTGCGCTTCGTTGCCGAAGCGGTAGATCGGCATCGCACCGAGGGACACGCCGGCCTCGAGGGTGATGGCAACGCTCTGGTCCACCTTGCCCAGCTCCTCGAGGGCGAGGCACAACGCGAAATAGTCACCGCCCATTCCGCCGTATTCCTCGGGGAACGGGAGGCCGAACAGACCCATGTCGGCCATGCCCGACACCACCTCGTACGGGAAGGTGTGGTTGGCGTCGTGCTCTGCCGCGACCGGTGCCACCACGTTCTTCGCGAAATCGGCGACCGTCTTGGCCAGCTGCTGGTATTCGTCGGGAAGCTGGCCGGTGGCGAGATATTCGGTCATGACTCGTTCTCTTTCGTGTCGGTGTGCGGGGTGACTCGTGCGAGCAGCTGGTCGACCATCACCTGGTCACCGGGTGCGACGAGGATGTCGACGACGCCGTCGATGGGTGCGGTGAGCGAGTGCTCCATCTTCATCGCCTCGACGACGACGAGGCTCTGGCCCGCGGTGACGTGGGAGCCCGCTTCGGCGCCGACGGCGATGACGGATCCGGGCATGGGGCTGGTGATCTCGGCCTCGCCGGCGTGGACGTCACCTGTGCGGACGCTGAGCTCCTCGACTTCCCGGAGCATCGTCGTGCCCTCGGATCCGGCGAGCCAGATGTGCCCGTCGGTCTGGGCGACCCGGTAGGTTTCACGTCTGCCGTCGATCACGACGGACAGGGTGGTTCCGTCGAGGGCCGCCGTCAGGGACAGGGTGTCGCCGTCCTCGACCTGCGCGGTGGCCTCGGACGGACTGCCCGTGATGCGCACGTGGTCGGTCCGCGTCGGCGATGCCAGCCGAATACTGGTGGGCGCGGGAACCCCGACCCGCCAGCCGCTGGGCACGTCCCACGGATCGGCCTGTGCACGCTCGGGCCAGCGCTGCAACCAGCGGAAAGCGGCCGCGGCGATGAGGGCGGCATCGGTGGCCTCCGCAGCGACGAAGTCCTCGAGCCGGCGGTCGAGCAGACCGGTGTCGAGGTTGCCCGCCACCACGTCGGGATCGGCGAGCAGGAAGCGCGCGAACTCGATGTTGGTCACCACACCGAGCACACCGGTGCCGGCCAGCGCCCGGTCCAGTTTCCGCAGCGCACCGGCGCGGTCGTCGGCGTGCGCGATGACCTTCGCCAGCATCGGGTCGTAGTCGCTGCCCACCACGGTGCCGGGCTGCAGCCCGGAGTCGACGCGGATTCCGGGGCCGGCGGGTTCGATCACGTCGGCGACGAGACCACCGGTCGGCAAGAAGCCTCGGCTGGGATCCTCGGCGTAGACGCGGGCTTCGATGGCATGTCCGGTGAGGGTGATGTCGCCCTGGGTGAAGCCGAGCGGCTCACCCGCGGCCACTCGCACCTGCCACTCGACCAGGTCCAGGCCGGTGACGAGTTCGGTGACCGGGTGTTCGACCTGAAGCCGGGTGTTCATCTCCATGAAGAAGAACTCGTCCGGCTTGTCGGCGGAGACGATGAATTCGACCGTTCCGGCACCGGAGTAGTCGACGCTGCGCGCCGTGTTGCACGCCGCCTCGCCGATCCGGGCCCGGGTCTGCTCGTCGAGCAGGGGCGAGGGCGCCTCCTCGATGACCTTCTGGTGGCGACGCTGCAAACTGCACTCGCGCTCACCGAGATGGACAACGTTGCCGTGCCCGTCGGCGAGGATCTGCACCTCGATGTGCCGGGGACGCAACACGAATCGCTCGAGGAACAGGGTGTCGTCACCGAACGCGGACGCGGCCTCACGCCGTGCACTGCGCAGGGCGTCGGCCAACGCCCCCGGCTCCTCGACCAGGCGCATCCCCTTGCCGCCGCCGCCCGCCGACGGCTTGACGAGGACCGGGTAGCCGATCTCGCCCGCGGCGGCGATCAGTTCGTCGTCGGAGAGGCCGGGCCGGGCGATGCCGGGTACGACGGGCACGTCGAACTTCGCGACGGCGTTCTTGGCGGTGATCTTGTCGCCCATCACCTCGATGGCGTGAGCGGACGGGCCGAGGAAGGCGATGCCGGCGTCTGCGCAGGCCCCGGCGAACTTGGAGTTCTCCGACAGGAACCCGTAACCGGGATGGATCGCCTGAGCTCCCGCAGCCTGGGCGGCCGCGATCACCTTCTCGATCACCAGGTAGCTCTCCCGGGCGGCGGCCGGGCCGAGCAGGACCGCGGTGTCGGCCTCGCGGACGTGCCGCGCGTCCCGATCCGCTTCGCTGTATACCGCGACCGAGCGGATTCCCATGGCCCGCAGGGTGCGGATTACCCGCACCGCGATCTCACCGCGGTTGGCGACGAGGACGGTATCTATCCGTGTCATGTCAGTCATGTCCGTTCACATCCGGAAAACGCCGTAGGAGACCGGTTCGAGCGGTGAGTTCGCGCACACCGAAAGAGCCAGCCCGAGAACAGTTCTGGTATCGGCGGGATCGATGATGCCGTCGTCCCACAGGCGGGCGGTCGAGTAGTACGGGTTGCCCTGCGCCTCGTACTGCTCGCGGATCGGCGCCTTGAACGCCTCCTCGTCCTCCGCCGACCACGGGTTGCCCGCACTGTCGAGCTGCTCGCTGCGCACCGTCGAGAGCACCGACGCCGCCTGCTCACCGCCCATCACCGAAATCCGGGCATTCGGCCACATCCACAGGAAACGCGGGGAGTACGCCCGCCCGCACATCGAGTAGTTGCCCGCCCCGTAGGAGCCGCCGATCACGACGGTGAGCTTGGGAACCCGGGCACAGGCCACCGCGGTCACCATCTTCGCGCCGTGCTTCGCGATGCCCCCCGCCTCGTAATCGCGGCCGACCATGAAGCCCGCAATGTTCTGCAGGAACAGCAGCGGAATCCTGCGTTTGTCGCAGAGCTCGATGAAGTGGGCACCCTTCATCGCCGACTCGGCGAACAACACCCCGTTGTTCGCGACGATGCCGACGGGATGACCCTCGATGTGCGCGAAGCCGGTGACCAGCGTCTTGCCGTACTCCGCCTTGAACTCCTGGAAGGTCCCGCCGTCGACGATGCGGCCGATGACCTCGTGAACGTCGTACGGGGTGCGCGGGTCGGTCGGGACCACGTCGTACAACTCGGCCTGCGGCGCCGACGCGGGGACGGCACTGATCACATCCCACGCACGTGCGGCGCGCGGGCCGAGCGTGGCGACGATGTTGCGCACGATCCGCAGCGCGTCCTGATCGTCTTCGGCGAGGTGATCGGTCACTCCCGACACCTTCGAGTGCAGGTCTCCGCCGCCGAGCTCTTCCGCGGTGACGACCTCACCGGTCGCGGCCTTCACCAGCGGCGGACCGCCCAGAAAGATCGTGCCCTGGTTCCGGACGATGACCGCCTCGTCGCTCATCGCCGGCACATAAGCGCCGCCCGCCGTGCAGGAGCCCAGGACCGCCGCGATCTGCGGGATGCCCTGCGCGCTCATCGTCGCCTGGTTGTAGAAGATCCGGCCGAAATGCTCACGATCGGGAAACACCTCGTCCTGCCGGGGCAGGAACGCGCCACCCGAGTCGACGAGATAGATGCACGGCAGCTGGTTCTGCAGCGCGATCTCCTGCGCCCGCAGGTGCTTCTTCACCGTCATCGGGTAATACGTGCCGCCCTTGACCGTGGCGTCGTTGGCCACGATCACACATTCCCGGCCGGACACCCGACCGATCCCCGCGATCACACCCGCACCGGGGCATTCGTCGTCGTACAGGCCGTTCGCCGCGAGCGGGGCGATCTCGAGAAAAGGACTCCCCGGGTCGAGCAACGTGTCCACTCGATCGCGCGGGAGCAACTTGCCCCGGCTCACATGCCGCTCCCGCGACTTCTCACTACCGCCCAGAGCAGCAACGGCCAGCTTCGACCGCAGCTCGTCCACCAATTTGGTGTGCTCTACCCGGTAGCCCTCTCTCGTAGTGGTTCCGCCCAGTGCCATCGTGCCGCCTTCTCGTCTTGACGCCCGTGCCGAGTGAGTTAATACTCGATAACTGAATTCAAGATAACTGTGATTAACTGAGTTGTCCAGACCGCAACCCGAAAGGAGCGAGGCGATGACCGCACACGTCGACGAAACCGGAGCGCCGGCAGCACCGACAGCGTCCACCGACGGCGCCGGAGCGCCGATCACGCGTCGCGAACAGATGAAGGCGGATCGCCGCCGGCAACTTCTCGACGCCGCCGCTCGCCTCATCGCCGAACGGGGATTTCTCGGCGTCCGGCTCGAAGACCTAGGATCCGCCGCCGGGATCAGCGGTCCCGCCGTCTACCGCCACTTCCCCAACAAAGACGCCGTATTGGTCGAACTACTCGTCGGCATCAGTACGCGACTCCTGGAGGGCGGTTCCCTCGTCGCGGCGGAGGCCTCCTCCCCCGAGGCGGCACTCGACGGCCTCATCGACTTCCACCTCGACTTCGCACTCGGCGAATCCGAACTGATTCGCATTCAGGACCGCGACCTCGAAAGCCTTCCCGCCGAGGCGCGGCGTGAGGTCCGGCAGAAGCAGCGACGCTACGTCGAACTGTGGGTGCAGGTGCTGCTCCGGGTGGACCAATCGCTCGACGAAACGGATGCCCGTACCAAGGCCCATGCAACGTTCGGGTTGATCAACTCCACACCGCACAGCGCCGATCCCGCGACTCCGGCGCGCACTCGGAAGGTTCTGCGCGAGATGGCACTCACCTGTCTGCGTCCGTGATTTCGGCTACCCAGGCGCACGGCAAGGGCCCCGCCCTCGATTGGACGGGGCCCGTGCACAGCCGGGTACCTACACTCTCCGCTTACTGGTCATGGACGTGTACGCCAAGGTCAGCACAGCTGCCGCAGCGATACTGATAATCCACCGTATCCAGTCGATTCCGCCGGTATCACCCTTGTCGCTGATCGCGCCCCACACCCAATATCCGATGAGGGCGCCCGCAATGCCGAGGACGATGGTGATGATCCACCCCATCGCCTGCTTCCCTGGGATGACCAGACGCGCGAGCACGCCGATGACCGCACCGAAGATGATGGTGCCGATGATGTCTCCAACCATTACCCTCTCCTCTCCACACGCGAGTGCGAGCGGAAGGCCACCGCTCCTTCGCAGATTAGCCAGCGTGGCAGCGGTTCAACCGTGGTTGGACAAATCGTTGCCGAATGGTTCATCTCCGGGACACGAAGAGGCTTATGACCCGCCGATCAACGCCATCGACTGTTCACGCATCTCCACCTTGCGCACCTTGCCGGTCACCGTCATGGGGAATTCGTCGACGATGTGCACATACCTGGGGATCTTGTAGTGGGCAAGCTTGCCGGTGCAGAATGCCCGGACCGCGGCTTCGTCGAGCGGCTGCGCACCATCCCGCATGCGGATCCATGCCATCAGTTCCTCGCCGTACTTGGCGTCGGGAACACCGATCACCTGGGCGTCGAGAATGTCGGGGTGGGTGTAGAGGAACTCCTCGATCTCGCGGGGATAGACGTTCTCCCCGCCCCTGATCACCATGTCCTTGATCCGGCCCGTGATCGCCACGTACCCGTCGGCATCCATTACGCCGATGTCACCGGTGTGCATCCACCGCGCCGCGTCGATGGCCTCGGCCGTCTTTTCCGGGTTGTTCCAGTACCCGAGCATCACCGAGTATCCGCGGGTGCAGAGTTCACCCGGCTCGCCGCGGGGAACCGTCAATCCTGTTGCAGGGTCGGTGATCTTGACCTCCAGATGCGGTCCGACCCGCCCGACGGTCGTCACCCGCTGGTCGATGGTGTCGTCGGAGCGGGTCTGCAGCGACACCGGTGACGTCTCGGTCATGCCGTAGCAGATGGACACCTCGGCCATTCCCATCTGCTCGATCACCTGCTTCATCACCTCTACCGGGCACGGTGATCCCGCCATGATGCCGGTGCGCAGGGTGGACAGGTCGAACCGGTCGAAGTCCGGGTCGGCGAGTTCGGCGATGAACATCGTCGGCACCCCGTACAGCGACGTGCATTTCTCTGCCTCGACGGCTCGCAAGGTGGCCCTCGGGTCGAAGGAAGGCCCGGGAATCACCATGGCGGCGCCGTGACTGGTGCAGGCGAGATTGCCCATCACCATGCCGAAGCAGTGGTAGAACGGCACGGGAATGCACACCCGGTCGTTCTCGGTGTAATGACACAGTTCGCCGACGAAGAATCCGTTGTTCAGGATGTTGTGATGACTGAGGGTGGCACCCTTGGGGAAACCGGTTGTTCCCGAGGTGTATTGAATATTGATCGGGTCGTCCGACGACAGCCGGGCCTGCGCTGCCTCGAGCCGCGACGGGTCGTCGGCGAGCGCCGCCGCGCCGTCCGTCATCAGCGTGCTCCACTCGGGACTGCCGAGGAGAACGACCATGTCGAGATCGGGGCACTCCGGGCGCACTTCCTCGATCATGGCGCCGTAATCGGAGGTCTTGAACTCAGCAGCAGACACCAGGAGGCGGATGCCTGCTTGTCCCAGCACGTACTTCAGTTCGTGCGCCCGGTAGGCGGGGTTGATGTTGACCAGGACCGCACCGATCTTCGCTGTGGCGTACTGGATGAGCGTCCACTCCGGGCAGTTCGGCGCCCAGATGCCCACCCGGTCACCTTTGACGATGCCGCGGGTGAGCAGGGCCGCCGCGAGCGTGTTCACGTCCTGCGCCAGTTCGGTGTACGTCCACCGACGACCCGAGGGAACATCGACCAGGGCGTCGCGACGACCGTGCGCGGCCACAGTTCGATCGAAGTTGTCTCCGATGGTGTCCCCCAACATCGGGGCGTCGCCGAGCCCGGACGTGTAGCTGGGAAGTGGCGTTGTCATAGCTTTCCTCTCCAGGCGCCTCGACGGACACCTACGGGACGGGCGGGCACACGAGGCCGTTCCGTTCTCGAATTTACTCCCGGTCGACGTGACGCCCGGTCAGAGAGCTTCGTCCTTCGTCTCGACGAGCGCCTTCGTGCACACCAGGCTCACCACGGCCAGCCCGGCGAGCATGACGCCGATCGCTGCACTTCCGTATGCCGACGCGAGCGGCGCTGCGATCAGGGGCGGTACTGCGCCGCCAAGCACACCCGCGAGGTTGTAGCCGAGGCCTGCCCCGGTGTACCGGTAGCGGGTCTGGAACATTTCGGGGAGTAGCGCCCCGCAGGGGCCGTACGCGACTCCGAAGATTGCGAGCGTCACCATCACGCCGATCGCGAAGGCGACGGGTGAACCGGTGTCGAGCAGCGGGAACAGTGCCAGCGCCCACACCACGGCCAGCGCACAGGAGATCATGATGACCCGGCGGCGACCGATCCGGTCCGAGTACAGCGCGGACACGATGATGGTGAGCCCGAAGACCACCGCCGAGACGATCCCGACGGTCAGAACGAAGGGACGACTGAATCCGAGCGTCGCGGTGCCGTAGCTGGTGAGAAAGGCTGTGCCCATGTAGAAGAAGGCGAAGAGCGTGGCGAGGGCACCGGCGGAGAGAAGGATTTCCTTGGTCTGGTAGCGCCACGCATCCATGAGCGGGAGCGTCCGGGGTGCAACATCGGCCCGGTCGGCCTCCTGCACGGCGCGGAACACCGGTGTCTCCTCGATCGCGAGGCGCATGTAGAGACCGATACCGACCAGGACGGCGCTGAAGAGGAACGGTATCCGCCACCCGTAGTCGAGGAAGGTGGAGTTCGTGTCACCGAAGACGGCGCCGGTGACGAGGAAGGTGGCACTCGAGAGGATGAACGCGACGGCAGGGCCCAGCTGGGGGAACATCGCATAGAGTCCGCGTTTGCCCGGTGGGGCGTACTCGGCGGTGAGCAGTGTGGCGCCTGCCCATTCACCGCCGACCGCGAATCCCTGACCGAATCGCAAGAGCACCAGGAGAATCGGGGCCGCGACACCAATTGTGGCGGCACCGGGAAGCAGCCCGATCAGGAACGTGGAGACGCCCATCAGGATCAAGGTGGAAACGAGGGTCTTCTTACGACCGATTCTGTCCCCGTAGTGACCGAAGAGCATGGCTCCTACGGGTCTGGCGACGAAGGCCACCGCGAACGTCGCGAACGACGCCACGGTTCCGGCGGTGGAGCCCAGGGCGGGGAAGAACACCTTGGGGAAAACCAGTGCCGCAGCGGTTCCGTAGATGAAGAAGTCGTAGAACTCGATCGTCGTCCCGATGCCACTGGCGACGGCCACCTTACGAACGCTGGTGCCGCCCTTGCGCACCGGCGCGGGAGTGTGGGGCACTCCCGCACTCGATGTGGAGACTGTGCTCACTCGATTCCTCCGTGGTCCGTGTGGATGTCCCGACTTCCGGGACAAGAGGAAAGGTAGTGACCTGGCTCACGTCGTCACCACCCCCGAATGGGGGGGGGTGGTGACTTCCGCCTCCCTGGGAGGGCTTCAGGCCGGCGCGCCCGCAGCTCCCAGCAGCTCCCTGCGCAGTTCCGTCCACACCGTTGCGTAGGAGTCGATGACCGGCTCAGCTACCCACTTCTTGTCTCCGGCAGCGACTTTCGCGAGTGCGTCCGCGAACAGATCCTGGTAGCGGGACAACCGAGGGACGAACGCCGACAGGTCGTCGAACACCACGGAGGCGCGGCGATCGAGGTCGGCAAGCTGATCGGCGTCCGCGGTGTCGATCAGTGCGACGAACTCCTCGTGGAACGGCACGAAGCTCTCGTACACCTCCGCGATGGAATCCTCGTCGATGGACACCCGCTCGGCGTCGAGCTGGTCCTCGAGTTCCGCCAGTCCCGCCTCGGTCAGAGCGATCCGGCCACTCGATACTTCCTCCGCCTTGCCCTGGCTCAGCAGGGCGTCGTAGGCAGCCTGCGCGGACGCCGCGGCCACTCCCAGATGTTCGGCGAGCACATCGGCACTGACCTGCTCTTTCAGACGCACAGCCTGCAGTAGGGCCAACTCGTCCACATTGCCAGCGAAGGCCATAGGTCTTCTCCTCGTCATACCCGTGCAGGGTCGTTACGGGCAGGCCCGGGCGGACCTGCCGACCCTCTAGGTAACACGACTACAGTTCGAGGATCTCCGAGGGGGCTGCCAGCGCATCCGCGCGGGAGGTGTCCTTCAAATCCACACCGGATCTGCCGAGCTTTCTGGCACCGCCGACGAGCGACGCCACGACGCGCGCCGCGACCTCGTACCCGAGGCCTCCGGGGGGATGGATGTTGGATACACAGTTCCGGTCTGCGTCGGTGCGTCCGGGCCGGGGAAGGTGGGTCAAGTAGACACCCGCACTGTCGGCCACCGACAGGCCGGGCCGTTCCCCGATGAGCAGTACGAGCGTCTGCACGCCCATCGCCTCGGCGATGTGATCACCGAGCGCCACCCGGGCCTGAGTGGCGATGACGGGCGGTGCAAGAGAGTAGGTGTCACCGAGCTGCGCGACCAGAGCCGACAGGAGTGGAACCCCGTGATCGGCCAGCGCACGGGGTGAGAGACCGTCGGCGAGCACGAATCCGACCTCGGCGGTCCCCCTCGGAATGGAGGACAGGTCGGCGGGGGACCTGCCGAGGTCCGGTCGTCTCAGGTACTCGCCACGGTCGCTCGCCTGACTGGCGACGACTACCGGCCGTCCCAGACCGACCGTCTCGACCTGGTCCGCCAGCGCTGCCGCGTCGAGCGGCTGGTGCACCGCATCGCGCGCCGCGGCGTGCGCCGAGCGGAACTCGAGCACCCGCCGAGTGGGCAGCGCATCACCGGCCCGGCCCAGCCCGATGCGGGCCTGCGTCGTGGCACGCAGTTCGGTCCAGAAGTCCTGCGCTGCAGGTTCATGCGCACTGTGGTTCACGATGCCACCGTCAGCGCCCGCAGCGGTGAGGCCGCCGCATCCACCGGCAGAATCCTGCCGTCGCCGTCTACCATGCCGAGACGGCGCAACCAGTCCTCGAACTCGGGTGCAGGCCGGAGCCCGAGGACCTGACGAGCGTAGAGGGCGTCATGGAACGACAGGCTCTGGTAGCCGAGCATCACGTCGTCCGCACCCGGCACCGCGATGACGAACGCCGCGCCCGCGACACCGAGCAGGGTGAGCAGCGTGTCCATGTCGTCCTGATCGGCCTCGGCGTGATTGGTGTAGCAGACGTCGACGCCCATGGGCAGTCCCAGCAGTTTCCCGCAGAAGTGGTCCTCGAGCCCGGCCCTGATGATCTGCTTTCCGTCGTACAGATATTCCGGTCCGATGAACCCGACCACGGTGTTGACGAGAAGCGGCTCGAGGTCGCGCGCCACGGCATACGCCCGGGCCTCGAGGGTCTGCTGGTCGACGGCCCGGCCGCCCGTACCGAGGTGCGCGCCCGCACTGAGCGCCGAGCCCTGCCCGGTCTCGAGGTACATGACGTTGTCGCCGACGGTGCCGCGCCGCAGCGAGCGGCCCGCTTCGTTGGCTTGCCGCAGAAGCGCGATATCCACACCGAAACTCGAGTTCGCGCCCTGGGTTCCGGCGATGGACTGAAACACGAGGTCGACGGGAACGCCTGACTCGATCAATCCCATGGTGGTGGTGACGTGAGACAGGACGCACGACTGCGCGGGGATGTCGAATCGCTGACGGATGTCGTCCAGCAGATGAAGGAGCTCCGAGGTGGCGTGCGGGGAATCCGTCGCCGGATTGATGCCGATCACCGCGTCTCCGCATCCGAGGAGCAGACCGTCGAGTGTTGCGGCCGCGATCCCGCGCGGGTCGTCGGTGGGATGGTTGGGTTGCAACCGGGTGCCCAGCGTGCCGGGCCGGCCGAGCGTGGTTCGGAACCCCGCGGTGACGTGCACGGCCCGGGCCACAGCGATGAGATCCTGGTTCCGCATGATCTTGCTGACCGCGGCCACCATTTCCGGAGTCAGTCCCGGGCCGACTCGCCGCAGGATCTCGGCCGCATTCTTGCCCGCTGCCACCTCGAGCAGCCAGTCCCGGAATCCGCCGACCGTGAGATGGGAGATCTCACCGAAGGCCACCCGATCGTGCGAGTCGATGATGAGCCGGCTCACCTCGTCGTCCTCGTAGGGCACGACGAGTTCGTCGAGGAAGGTGGTGAGGGAAACGTCGGCGAGGGCCCACTGCGCCGCCGCACGTTCGGCGTCCGAAGACGCGGCACAGCCGGCGAGCTCGTCCCCGCTTCGAAGCGGCGTGGCCTTGGCCAACAGGTCGACGAGGCCGTCGAACGTATATCCGACACCGGCTATCGAGTGCGTGTACATGGTCATCCCAGCTCTTCCTCTGCCTCCGCAAGAGCAGCAAACTCCTCGTCGGGGGAATTGGCAACCAGGTGATGGCGGCTGTACAGGCCGAAGTAGGCCATGAACCCGGCAAAGGCGATCAGCGTCCACAGCGCGGCGACCGGGTCGACGAGGAACGTGGCGATCACCGCAGCGGCCGCGATAACGAGCGCGAAGGAGGTGGTGGCAATTCCGCCCGGGGTGCGGTACGGGCGTGTCATGTCGGGTTCGCGGCGGCGGAGCACGATGTGACTGATCATCATCAGCACGTAGCTGACGGCTGCGCCGAACACCGCCATGTTGAGCAACATGGCACCTTCACCGGTGAGGGAGAGTGCGAAACCGATGACGCCCGGGACGATGAGCGCGAGGGTGGGAGCCTTGCGGGAATTAGTAACCGACAGAGTCTTCGGCAGGTACCCGGCACGCGACAACGCGAAGGTCTGCCGCGAGTACGCGTACATGATCGAGAAGAAGCTTGCGACCAGCCCGGCCAGGCCGATGTAGTTGACCACCTTGGCGGCGGTTCCGTCACCGAGGGCCTCGACGAGTGGATTGCCCGACGTCGCCAGACCCTCGGCGCCCATCGCTCCCGTGGCGAGGAACAGCACAGCCGCCGCCGTGACGAGCAGGACGAGCATGCTGATGATGATTCCGCGCGGTACGTTCTTTTCCGGGTCACGCGCTTCTTCCGCGGCCAGCGGAACACCCTCTACCGCAAGAAAGAACCAGATCGCGAACGGTACCGCAGCCCAGATGCCGAACAGGCCGAACGGCAGGAAGCTCGACGCTCCCACCGCGTCGGTGGGAGCGATGTCCGTCAGATTGCCCGCATCGAACAGCCCGATCGCCGAGATCACGAAGATGACGAGCCCGACGAGGGCAATCGCGGTGATCACGAACATGGCCTTGAGAGCCTCGCCCGCACCCGTCAGGTGGATGCCGATGAAGATGGCGTACACGGCGAGGTACACCCACCAGCCGTCGGTGATCCCGAAGAGCTCGAGCGATTCGACGTAGCTGCCGATGAAGGTGGCAATCGCGGCGGGCGCAATCGCATACTCGATGAGAATGGCCGTGCCGGTGGCGAATCCACCCCACGGACCCAGTGCGCGCCGGGCGAAGGTGTAGCCGCCTCCCGCCGCCGGGAGCGCCGACGACAGCTCCGCCATACCGAGGACCATCGCCAGGTACATGCCCGCGATGACCACACCGGCGATCAGCAGACCACCGAATCCGCCCTCGGCGAGCCCGTTGTTCCACCCCGCATAGTCACCGGAGATCACATAGCTGACTCCGAGGCCGGCGAGAAGCACCCACCCTGCCGATCCTTTTCGGAGGGTGCGCTTTTCGAGATAACTACTGTCCTCGGAGTGATAGTCCACACCATCGTGGTGGTCACCGGTTCCGGAATTCTTGGATGGTTCAACGAGTGACATTCCGTCCCCTACATCGATATGAATGCTGCCGCGGCGCAAGTGCCGAGGCGAACGGTAAGCGTGCTGTGTACACGTCGTGTCAGCGTGGCGTGTCCACGACGTAAAAACCGGAGCCGCGTCACGTGCCCGGGCGGGCGCCGGGCACGGGGCAGGCGTCGACCGCCTCGGCGACGACCTGCGGCTCGGCGGACGGGGCGGGCCTCCAGCCCTGCTCCCACCGCTCACCGACGATGACGTCTTCGGCTGCGAGGCTGGTGTTCTCCTCGGGTGTGAAGGCGCGGGCCCGGCTGAGGAACCGCATCCCTTCCGGGCTTTCGACGCTGAAGCCCGACCCACGACCCGGCACGACGTCGAGTACGAGCTGCGTATGCTTCCACGCCTCGAACTGCGAACCGGAAATCCACACCGGAACCGCGTCGACGCCCTCGGGGCGCGTCGGCAACGTCTCACCGACGCCGAGACGGAGGTCCAGGACGCCGAGCAGCACGTCCCGGTCCCCCACGATGAACTCGCCGTCCGGGTAACACATCGGCGCGGAGCCGTCACAACATCCACCCGACTGATGCATCATCAGCGCGCCGTGGATACCGCCGAGGCGGCGGAGAAGCTCCACCGCCCCGGCGGTTGCCTTCAGGCGCGCGGGCGCCCGAACCGCGTCCATCAGAAGAAGCCCTGAGCCTTCGCGGCGTAGCTGACCAGCAGGTTCTTGGTCTGCTGGTAGTGCTCGAGCATCATCAGGTGGTTCTCACGGCCGATGCCGGACTGCTTGTAGCCACCGAAGGCGGCGTGCGCCGGGTACTGGTGGTACGTGTTGGTCCACACCCGGCCGGCCTGAATGTCACGGCCCGCGCGGTAGGCGACCCCGCCGTCACGCGACCACACACCGGCTCCCAGGCCGTACAGGGTGTCGTTGGCGATCTCGATGGCCTGGTCGTAATCCTTGAACGAGGTGACCGAGACGACGGGCCCGAAGATCTCCTCCTGGAAGATCCGCATCTTGTTCTGGCCGGTGAAGATGGTCGGCTGAACGTAGTATCCGCCCGACAGATCGCCGCCGAGCTCCGCGCGCTCGCCACCGGTGATGACCTTGGCGCCCTCACCCTTGCCGATCTCGATGTAGGACAGGATCTTCTCGAGCTGATCATTGGACGCCTGCGCGCCGATCATCGTGTCGGTGTCGAGCGGGTCACCCTGACGCACGGCCTTGGTGCGAATGGCGGCCATCGCCAGGAACTCGTCGAAGATGTCTTCCTGGATCAGCGAGCGCGACGGGCAGGTGCACACCTCGCCCTGGTTGAGGGCGAACATCGTGAATCCCTCGAGTGCCTTGTCCTGGTAATCGTCGTTGGAGGACAACACATCCGAGAAGAAGATGTTGGGGCTCTTGCCACCCAGCTCGAGGGTGACCGGAATCAGGTTCTGCGAGGCGTACTGCATGATGAGCCGGCCCGTGGTGGTCTCGCCCGTGAACGCGATCTTCCTGATCCGGGGGCTCGACGCCAACGGCTTGCCCGCTTCGACACCGAAGCCGTTGACGATGTTCACCACACCGGCGGGCAGAAGGTCACCGATGATGGAGATCAGGTGCAGGATCGACGCCGGAGTCTGCTCGGCAGGCTTGAGCACTACCGCGTTTCCGGCGGCCAGTGCGGGCGCCAGCTTCCACACGGCCATCAGGATGGGGAAGTTCCAGGGAATGATCTGGCCGACCACGCCGAGCGGCTCGTGGAAGTGGTACGCGACGGTGTCGTTGTCGATCTCCGACAGCGCCCCCTCCTGCGCTCGAATGGCCCCGGCGAAGTAGCGGAAGTGATCCACGGCCAACGGAATGTCCGCGTTCAGGGTCTCGCGGATCGGCTTGCCGTTGTCCCAGGACTCGGCGAGCGCGATGGATTCGAGGTTCTCCTCGATACGGTCGGCGATCTTGTTCAGGATGATCGCGCGCTCGGCCACGGACGTCTTGCCCCAAGCCGGTGCCGCGGCGTGCGCGGCGTCGAGCGCGAGCTCGATGTCCTCGGACGTAGACCGGGCGACCTCACAGAACGGCTGGCCGGTGACGGGTGTCGGATTCTCGAAGTACTGGCCCTTGACGGGCGCAACCCACTGGCCGCCGATCCAGTTGTCGTAACGCGATTGGAAGGACATGACGGCGTCGGGCGAACCCGGGCGGGCATACACGGTCATCGATAACTCCCTGGTGTCGTGAAGCTCAGTTGCTTTTCGGATGTGACTCACAACACTAGGGAACGTACCGTTGCAACTACGTTGCGTACTGCTGATCGAACAGATCGACCCGAGACTTGACCTGCGAGTACAGGGGCGAACGTGGATCGAGTCCGGCGAGATAGGCCTCCCACGCGGCCACGTCTGCTCGGCCGTGCACCGACGTGGTCCACCGCGCCAGCAATCGCTGGTCACCCTCACGCAGCAACGCGGCCTGCACCCGCGCACGCAGTTCGTCCCGGATGTCCTCGACGCCGGGTGCGTCGGATCCGGGCAGCACCGGACCGGAATAGATGTCCAGGGCAGCGGCGAGCTCGCCCCGGTCGAGGGCACTGCGCACCTGCTGCACATCCGACACCAGGTCGGCGAGCAACCGATACGGGCGCGAACCGATACCGGCCGTTCCGAAAACTTTTCGGAGCCGGGACATCTCGGCCCTGATCGTGACCGAGTCCAGATCACTCTCGTCGAGGAGGACGGCGAGACGGTCCGAACTGAGCCCCTCGGGATGCTCGGCGAGGAGCAGCAGAATTTCTGCGTGGCGCCGCGACAGCGGAGTACGCCGGCCCTCGCGGACGAGGCTGGGCCGACCCGAGCCCAGTACCTCCAACCGGGTGACGGTGTCGACGAGGGGCTGCGGCGAACGCAGCAGGTTCAGCCGTAGTTCGGCTTCTGCCGCGGCAACGGTGGCCCGAATCAGCGAGAGCACCTCGGGCACGGCTACCCGCGGACCACCGGTGATGTCGATGGCCCCGACGATCAGCCCGGTGGCCGGATCGTGGACCGGGGCAGCCGAGCAACTCCACTCGTGGACCGAACGGCTGAAATGCTCGGCACCGAAGATCTGCACGCAGTGATCGAGGGCCAGAGCCGTTCCCGGAGCGTTGGTGCCGACGGTGTCTTCACTCCAGTCGGCACCCTCGACGAAGTTCATGTTCAGCGCGCGATCCTTGGCCGTGGAATCGCCTTCGACCCACAGCAGCTGTCCCTTCTCGTCGGTGATAGCGACGAGAAGACCGGTGTCGGCCGCGTCCTCGACGAGGAGTTTGCGCACGACCGGGCGGATCAGCGCCATCGGATGCGAGGCCCGGTACTCGGCCAGCTCCGAGGCGGCAAGATGATCTGCCCGGGCGGCGCCGTCCGGATTGACGCCCTTACGGGTGCTCCGCATCCACGAATCGAGGATGACGGAGCGGACGGCGTTCTGCTCCGTGTCGGAGACGGCGGGCACGGACCGGTCGACGAACAATTGGTGCGCCGACGACACCCGTCGTGCGAGCACTGCGACATCGTCGCCGGGTCGTACGGCGACCCACGGGTTGCCCCCGGTGGGCGGTTGCTTCTGCATCGGATCCTCCACGGCGTCTCTACTACTGTAACGCGGGCCACACTTCCGGCGGGCGAGGGCTGTCACCCTGAGAGGAAGGTACTGACCCGTTCGGCCACCATCACCGCGGTGGCGTGCGGGCCACGACTCGGCACAACCGGGAACACCGACGTGTCGGCAATGGTGAGTCCGTCGATTCCACGGACATTGCAGCGCTCGTCGACCACCGCGCCGGCGTCGTCCGAATTCCCCATTCGGCAACTGCCACAGAGGTGCTGCGACGTCCCCAGGTGGGCGCGCACCTCGTTGTCCGACACCTCCTCCCAGATCGGCTCCACCAGCGAGTGGAAGGCCGGCGATCGGAGAAGTTCCACACCGAGAGCGACGCCGTTCCGGAGCGCCCGGCGATCGGAGTCCGTTTCCGCGTAGCGATACTCTATCCGCGGACGGACGCGGCGGTGCGGGGACGCCAGCCGAATTCGACCCCGACTCTCCGGGGTCATCACACCTATTCCGAGCCGGGGAACGGGCTGACCGGATCCGGGCACGAGGACATCGAAAGATGCCGTGTACGGACGAATTTCGATCTGCCCGACGTTGAGCACGGCCTCGAGCACCGGACTGGTGGCGTCGCGGCTCAGTGGAGCCCGGACCCGATAGGGCAGACCCACTTCGGGGTGGTCGCTGAAGTCGCTCCCGACACCCGGTGCATCCGTCACCGGACGAATGCCGTTGTCCCGCAAATGTTCAGCCGGCCCGATTCCCGAGTGCATCAGCAGCACAGGCGTCTCGACGGCGCCTGCCGCGAGAACCACCCGATCCGCCCGGACCGCCCGTCGGGCGCCGCCGCTGTCGACCTCGACGCCGACCGCCCTGGTGCCGGAGAAGAGAACGCGAACGACGTGCGAGTCGACGTCGACCGTGAGATTGGGGCGATCGAGCGCGGGCAGCAGATAGGCCGAGGCCGTACTGATCCGCCGGCCGTCGCCGACATTGAGCGGCACGGGTCCGATTCCCTCGCCGTCGCGCCCGTTCTTGTCCGCTTCCTCCGCGAACCCCAGGTCGAGGGCGGCGAGGTGGAAGGCTGCACTTACCGCACTCAGCCGATCGGCCGGTTGCCTGCGCACCGGCACAGGGCCCGTTGCGCCATGCATTGGACCCTCGAAATCCACGTCTGTCTCCAGCGCGCGGAAGAAGGGCAGCACGTGCTCGTACGACCAGGAAGGCGGCCACCGATCGAAGTCCGGCGCCGTCCCGCGGATGAAATATGCACCGTTGACGGCGCCCGAGCCTCCGAGGACATGACCGCGCACCATGGCCGAAGGTATGCCGGGTGTCAGTTCGATTCCGTAGGTGTCGCCGTAGGGACTGCGCGGGCCGACCGGCAACGTGCGGTAGTCGAGCACGGAAGAACACTCGGCCGCCGATCGATACCCGGGACCGGACTCGAGCAGGACGACGGTTCGGTCGGGATCCTCGCTGAGCCGCGCAGCGACGACACAACCACTCGAACCACCGCCGACGACTACCACGTCGGCAGCTCGGACGGGACCGGCCACTACGATTTCAGCCGAGGCTTCACGGCGTCGAAATCACGGGCAGCGATCACGCCCTTCCACAGTCCGGCACCGTAGGCGATGTCGTCGATCCGTTTGAACGCAGTGTGCCGCACGGGACCCAGTCCACCGGGTTCACGGTGGGTGACCCAGTCGGCGAACCCCTCCGCGATCGCGATGGCGAGGGCGATCCGGCGGATCCGTCGAGACAGCACCACCGCCAGGACCGTGATGGGCCAGTAGTGCCGGCACATCGCCGAGGCAAGCTGCCAGGCACCGCCCGCAAACCCTCGAGCTGCGAGAATCGCGGCGATGCGGGTGGGCTGATCGAGCCCGGTGAACATGCGGCGAAGACGCACCACCATCATCGCCAGGGTGGCGACGGCTCCGAGCAGACCGAGCCGAGTGCAGGTGGCTGCGGCGATGCACGCGAAAAACGTCCACGGCGACATGGACAGCGGCGGAACCATCCCCGCGTGCCGCGAGGCGAGCGGCGCCGCACCCGTCCCGTAGAACAACTTGCGGTCGAACCACTTGCCGAAGGTGACCCGGTGATCATGCGCCACATGAGCCACAGGCTCGTACCGCAGCCGCCAGCCGGATTCCTGCAGGCGCCAGCACAGGTCTACATCCTCGGCGACGTGCATGGACTCGTCGAATCCACCGAACTCGTCCACCACCTCACGGCGGGCGATCATCGCCGCGCTGGGCACATACGACACGGGCCCGCCGGATTGGACCGCCGATTCCTTGCGCCCCAGATCCAGTGAGGATCGGCCGTGCTCGTATCGCGCCAGCGTGCTCGCCTCGGGGTCGAGAGCGACGATCCGTGGGGCCACGAGCGCGACCGCAGGGTCACTGAAATGGCCGAGCATCACTTCGATCCATCCCGTTCGAGGCAGCACGTCGGAGTCCAAAAAGGCAACGAAGGGGGTTGCCGCGGAACGGAGACCGGTGTTTCTTGCCGCGGCGGGACCCCTGGCGGTGTCATGGCGGAGAACGGTGACGCGTCCGCACCCGTTCTGCAACGCGGGAGAGACCACCGGAACGTCGGAACCGTCGTCCACCACGATCACTTCCAGGCCCCGCAGCGACGCGAGGAGGCGGTGGAGCCCGCCCGGATTGTTCTTCACCGGAATGACAACGGTGACGTCCTGGGGTGAGGGAGTGCTCATCGGCCGCGGATTGGCGACGCCGGAATCGAGGAGTCTGCGGGCGACCACCGCCGACTGGGGATCGACGACCTCGAGGAATCCGTCGCCGATCATGGCCGCAGCGGTGGGCGCGAGTTTCAACATGCGTGTCGGTGAACCGCCGATGAGGACTCGGCCGCCGGAATATGCGCGCACCTTCGGATCGATCCGGATCCCGAATCCGTCGGGAAGTCGAGCTTGGCGCATCAGTCGATGGTATGCGGGTCGGACAGCACGGGCAGGTCATACCGGATATCGGGAACACCGAGGGTACGACGATGCGTCCTCAGCCACCCGAGGACTCCCGCGTGGGTCATGTGAGCCTCCCATCGGGGCCCGGCTCCCACCGGGCCAGTGCCTTGGACACGTCTTCGACGAGTGCGCCGAACAAGTGCGCCCCCTCCGCGGCCGTGGCGCCCGTCGGATCACCGAGCACGCCGTTGGCCGACACGGCGACCATACCGCCTTCGCGCAGTCTTGGCATCAAGCTTGCGAGAGGTTCGACATTGCCGGGTTCGGCGCTGGACAAACGTACCCGGTCGGGTGAAAGGTGTAGCAACAGGGACGTTTCCGTACGGCCGGCGTGCGCATCTGCACCCGGCACGGCGCAGGGTACCCAGGCGACATCCCGGCCCTCGTACCGGAGCAAGGCAACAGCCTTGACCAGTGCGGGACCGTTGCCGCCGTGACCGTTGACGAACAGCACCCGACCCGCCCAGCGGCATGCCGACCTCCCGTACTCCACCAGCACCGTGTCGAGCGCATCCGCGCCGAGCGACACCGTTCCCGGAAACGCCTCGTGCTCGCCGCTGGCTCCGTAGGCAATCGCGGGCGCCGCCAGCACACCGGGTAAGGCCCCTGTCACCGCTGCGGCGATTGCAGTGTCGGTGTCCAGCGGAAGGTGCGGGCCGTGCTGCTCGAGGGAGCCGACGGGGACGGCGACAGTCGCCCCGCCGCGGTCCAAATCCGTCCACACTGCATCCTCGAGGGGCCCGGAAGCGGTCATGCCCCGATGCTATGCGAGGCGGAAGAAGGGGCTGCCATCAGAGCGACAACGCGACCCGTTCACCCTCGATGACGGCCGAGTGTGCGCGCCGCGGGGCGAGGACGTCGCCGATGCGATGCACGTCGAACCCCGCGGTAGTCAACGGGGCCCAGAGGTCGTCGTCGGGTTCTTGATGGACGGAAACCACCACCCAATCGACGGTGAGTCTGCTGACCCGACCGGTCGGGTGATGCAGCAGCGCAACGGCGACCTGCGATTGCTCGCCAGGGCCACTGCCGGTCGGCACCACCTCGGTCAACTGGGTGATGCCCTTACGGTGCGCCCGCTCGTTCCAGCCCTCGAGGTCCAGGGTGATCCCGAGGTCCTGACCGACGATCATTCCCGGTGTACAGATCGTGACCTCGCACCCGCCGTCCGCAAGGAACTCCGCCACCGACGTTCCCTGGTGGAACCCCAGGTCGTCGACCACCAGCACCGTCCCCTGCGGCCCGGCCCGTCCTTCGAGGACGTCGCGCACATCCACTATCCGATCGGATCGGCCGGCCCAGTGGGGGCGCACCGGACGAGCTCCCGTTGCCAGCACCACCACGTCCGGGGAGCATCCGGCCACGGCCTCTGCCGTCGCCGATGTACCGGTACGCAGATCCACACCGAGACGGCGGCACTCCTTCTCCAAATTCATGACCAGGCTGAGCAATTCACGGCGGCCGGGGACCACTGCGGCAGTACGGACCTGTCCTCCGAGCTCCCGCGCTCGCTCGTACAGCGTCACGGTGTGGCCACGCAGCGCGGCCGTCGCGGCTGCCTGTAATCCCGCCGGACCGCCCCCGACGACAACAACGCGGCGCCCGCGAACCCGCGGTTCGGGCAGGGCCACGGATTCCTTGCCCGCACGCGGGTTGACGACGCAACCGAGCCACCGGCCGAGGCCCATCCGGCCGACGCATTCCTGATTGCACGACAGGCACGTCCGGATGCCGGCCGTGTCCCCCGCCAGCGCCTTTGCGGCGAAGTCGGGATCGGCGACCTGTCCGCGCACCACACCGATCAGGTCGCAATGACCTTCTGCCAGAGCCCGGTCGGCCTGAGCTGGATCCGTGAACCGTCCGACTCCGACCACGGGAAGACCCACCCGTTGCCGGATGGCGTTCGGAATGAACAATGCATAGCCGCGGGGCACCGCCATCGACGCTTCGATCATGTGCAGGGTTTCGGTGGCCATCCCGATCGAGGTGTTGATGTAGTCGACCTGCCCACAGGCATCGACGAAGGCCGCCACCCCCACGGCCTCGTCCAGCTCGACGCCTCCGTCGAACCGATCGTCACCGGCGAGCCGCACCCCGAGTGCATGGTCCGGTCCGATCGCCTCGCGGACCGCGGCCACGACCTCGAGGAGGAACCGTGCGCGGTTCCGGAGCGAACCCCCGTAGCGGTCGGTGCGCTGGTTGGTCGCCGGCGCCAGGAAGCTACGGACGAGCGAAGAATGGGAGCACTGCAGTTCGATGCCGTCGAAGCCGCCGCGGATGCACTGCTCGGCGACGAGTGCGTACCCGTCGATCAGCGTCCGGATCTCCCCGCTGTCCACCTCCTTCGGTACTTCACGGAACAACGGGTCGGGTACAGCACTCGGCGCCCACAGCGGCCGGCGTGAATACAGGCTCGACCCCTGACCACCGTTGTGGTTGAGCTGAGCCAGAATCGGTACGCCGTACTCGTGCACGGCGTCGGTGATCCGCCGATATCCGGGTACCACCTCGGGGCGGTAACCCGCGATCACCTTCTCGTACGGCCAGTCACCCGGATGGGTGGCATGTTCCTCGGAGATGATCAGCCCGGCTCCACCCCTCGCGCGCGCCGCGTAATAGGCGGCGTGTTGCTCGGTGGGGAGTCCGTCGACGGCGTATCCCGTGAGGTGCGCCGAGAAGACCACCCGATTGCGCACGGTGAGCGGTCCGAGGCGCAACGGGGTGAAGAGGTGACGGTAGGCGGTGTTCACACCTTGGTGTTGCCCATGTCGAGAGCGACCTGACTTCCGGTGACCGTGCGGGAACCGTCACCGGCCAGCCACAGCACCGCATCGGTGATGTCGTCGGTCCCGGCCAGCGGATGCTCGGTGAGGATCGTTCCGAAGCTCGACAGATAATGGGGGTGCTTCTCGAGTATCACCAGGCTGCCGGGGTCGGTGCCCATCGGGGTCTTGACACCGTACGGGTGAATCGAGTTGACCCGGATCTTGTACTCGCCGAGCTCTTTTGCCGCCGTCTGCGTCAGGCCGACCAGGCCGAACTTGGAAGCTGCATAATTGGCCTGACCCGGCAAGGGTTTGATACCGGCGACCGAGCTCACGACGATGATGGACCCACCCCGCCCGCCCTCGATCAAAGCCGGCACTGCCGCCTTCAATGTCTTCCACGCACCCGTGAGATTGACATCGATCAGCGTCTCCCACTGCTCGTCGGGCATCTCCCAGAATCGGCTCCAGTTACAGATGCCCGCATTCGCGATCACGATGTCGAGCCGCCCGAACTGTTCGACGCCCCGATCCACCACGGCCCGCAGCGCGGCGCTGTCCCGGACGTCGGCCTGTTCGGCGAGAATCTTGCCGCCTTCGGACTCCACCAGTCGCACCGTTTCGGCCAGGTCGTCGGGCGTCGCCGGTTCATAGGTGTTGTACGTCGATACCGGTCCGCAGATGTCGACGGCGATGATCGCCGCGCCCTCACGGGCCAGCCGCACAGCGTGCGTCCGCCCCTGCCCTCGGGCGGCCCCGGTGATGAACGCTACCTTGCCGTCGAACTGTCCCATGACATCGTCCTATCTCTCGTTGACGCGGGTAACCGAAGGGCATGTGCCTCGAGGCGGCCTTCGCGGATCGCTTCGAGAAGTGTTCGGGGAGCAAGGCAGTCACCGACCCGAACCGCGCCGGAGCGCAGAGTGTTATCGGGTAACCGGGGGGAACAGTCGATCACGGCGGCACACGGCACCAGCGTTTCCGCACCGGTGTACCGGTTCCGGATCCGCGCACCCGAGTGTCCCGCCGACACGATCCGGCTCGACAGGTGACGGGCGACTCCCGCCCGTTGCAGACGCCCGTTGGCGTCGAACAGGTCGCCGCTCGGGCCCAGACGCGATCCGGCCACCGGGTCGGGAGTCACCACACCGACCTCGCGCCCCGACGCCGCGAGCCATTCGGCGAGGGCGACCGCGATCGGGCCTCCGATCGGATCGAAGACCAGGACCGGACCCTCACGCAGGGCGGCGCCGATCAACACGTCGACGGCGTCGACGCACTGGGTGGTCCCTTCGACGGGAAATGGCGCTGGGCGGGGCCGGCTACCGGTGGCCACCACCACGGTCACCCCATTCTTGTGGGCGGCATCGATGTCCGCGTCGGACACAGTGACACCGAGACGGAAATCGACACCCAAGGACCTGCACTCGGCTTCGAGCCAGTCCGTCAGAGGCTGCAGGTGCGGTGCATCGGCGGCGGCTGTCCTTACCAGACCACCGAGGCGGTCTGCCGCCTCGGCGACCGTGACACGGTGACCGGACGTCGCGAGGACGCGCGCCGCTTCGAGTCCCGCCGGCCCCCCGCCCACCACGAGCGCCGTCTCAGCATCCGCGGATATACACGGATACGGTTGCGGTTCCGGTGGGTCGACGACCTCGTGCCCGGCGGTCGGATTGCCGACACAGGTGACGAGAGGATTGCGGGGGTCACGCACCCGGCAGGTCTGATTGCACAGTATGCAGGGGCGCGGCGCGGAACCGCTCCGGATCTTGGCGACCAGATCGGGGTCCGCGATCTGCGCTCGCGTCATCTCGATCACGTCCGCGACACCGTCATCGAGCGCTCGCCGAGCGAGTACGGGGTCGATCACACTGCCCTGCAGAGCGACCGGAACGCCGCCGGCCACCGCCCGCCGAACAGACAAGCACGTCTCCGTGTTGAATCCGGCCGGAGTGTGAAAATCGGGACGGTAGGCCGTGACCGACAGTGCGCCGCCGCGGACCACGACCAAGAGATCGAGCGCACCGGCCAGGGTTTTCGCCTGCTCTGCGGCGACGGAGGGTGTGATGCCACCCCACGACGTCCGTTCGTCGCACGAAAGACGCAGCGACAGTACTCGACCCGGGCCCAGTTCCTCCCGGACAGCGGTAATCACCTCGCGGGTGAGCCTGAGACGGTCGGCCCCGTACTCGTCGCCGCGTACATTGGTGAGCGCCGAATGGAATTGACGCAGCAGCCCCCTCGGCCCGGCGTCGAGTTCGACCCCGTCCATGTCCGCCTCGACCACCCGGGCCGCGGCGGCGCGGAAACCCTCGACGAGTTCCTCGATTTCGGGCCGCTCCATCGGCATCGGCATCTCCCGCGACACCACGTCGGGCACGCGGGACGGTCCCCACAGCACGGACTGTGAATAGGCGCTCGAGCCCTGGAGCCCGGTGTGACCCAGCCCGGCCAGCACCAGAGTGCCGTGTGGGCGGCACGCCGACACGACGTCACGCCAGCCGTCAACGCAGTCGGCAGCGAGTGGCGCGCGCTCATAGGGCCAGTCGGAGGCGTGCACCGACGCGACCTCGGTGACGACGATTCCCGCACCACCTCTCGCCCGCCGCTCGTAGTACGCAACGTGACGCGGGGAAATAGACCGTCGCACACCGAGATTCGTGACGTGCGGACCGAAGAGCACCCTGGAGGAGGCATGACGCCCCGCCAGGGTGATCCGGTCGGTCAGCTGCGCAGCCATCTACGCGTGTCGAGTCAGGATTCGGCGCCCAGGACGCGTTGGAATCCGGGCGGGATCACGACGTCGGATGCGCTGAGGTCGTGAATGGACGAGTGCCCCAGTCCGAGGAGCGCCGAATCGATGCCGCCGCGCAGGACGTCGAGAACGTTTTCGACACCGGCCTGACCGTTCGCCGAAAGGCCCCACAGGTACGCGCGGCCGATCATGACGGCCTTGGCGCCGAGAGCGAGCGCCTTGACGACGTCGCTGCCGCGGCGGACGCCGCCGTCCAGCAGGATCTCGACCTGATCGCCGACCGCATCGGCGATAGCGGGCAGCGCCCGAATCGGCGCAGGTGTGCCGTCGAGGTTGTTACCACCGTGATTGGACACCGAGATGGCCGTGACACCGGCGTCGACGGCACGCTTGGCGTCGTCGATGCGCATGACACCCTTCAGCATGAACGGTCCACCCCACTGCTCACGGAGCCACGCAATGTCGTCCCAGGTGGGCAGCGGTGTCTGCATCCATTCGCCGTACGCACCGAAGAACGTGGGCGGTTCCTGACCGGGTGCCGCGAGGTTCGGTGTGGTGAGATCCGGGATCTTCCGGGTCTTCGCGAACTCGTAAAGCCACTTCGGACGCGTGATGCCTTCCGGTGCGAACTGGATCATCGCCTTGAGATCCATCTTCTCCGGGATGGCCGGGCTGCCCCAGTCGCGCCCGTAGGAGAAGGACCAGTCGGTGGTGATGATCAGCCCGGTGGCGCCGGCCGCACGAGCCCGCTCCATCCGCTGAATCAGCACGTCCCGGGTACCGACCCAGTACATCTGGAAGAAGGTCTGGGGATTCGCCGCGGTGACCTCTTCGACCGACTTGCTCGCGAACGAACTCAAGCCGATCGCCGTCCCCCTGGCCGCCGCAGCACGTGCAACCGCGACCTCGCCGTCGGGGTGCACCGCCTGCACACCGGTCGGGGAAATCACGACGGGAAGCGAAATGTTCTGCCCCATCACGGTGGTAGACAGCTCGCGCTTGTCCGAGAGACCGACGGCGTGCGGGGCGAACCCCAGCTCACCGAACGCCGTGACATTGTCGTCGACCGTCAGCCCGCGCTCGGAACCGGCGATCAGAGCCGCATACACGGACTTCGGCAAACGCTTCTTCGCGCGACGCTGGGCCTCGGCCACAGTCTCGAAGAACGGATTCTTACCCATGTCGAAAAAACCTCTCATACCGACAGACGGTTTACGTCTGTTCCATTCCCGCAAGCGGGTTCTCGTCACAAATCTTGGCGGGCGGACGCACCATCAACGTCAGCGGAACCGGTGCCCGAGGAGTCCGACGCTGGCCGGTGCGGGAGTGGTCGACGCTGGATTTCGGAATGTCGCCGCGCTCACCTGCGAGCGCCGCCTCGCCGTATCCCTGAACACATTCGGGGTCGGGTCCGTCCATCGGAAGCCCGGTGAAGAACTTCGCGGCCATACAGCCGCCGCGGCAAGAGTCGTAGTGGGCGCACTTGCTGCACGCTCCCCCGGTTTGCGGAGACCGCAGTTCCTGGAACAGGTCGGAGTGCTGCCACACATGCTGAAAGCCGCCGTCCGCCAGGATGTTTCCGGCGAGGAACTGCTCGTGAATGGCGAAGGGGCACGCATAGACGTCACCGATCGGGTCGATCAGGCAGACTACCCGGCCGGCGCCGCAGAGATTCAGGCCCGGCAACGCGTCACCGTAAGCGGAAAGATGGAAGAAGGAGTCGCCCGTGAGCACACCGTCACCATTGGCGACCAGCCAGTTGTACAACTCACGCTGCTGCGCCTGGGTGGGGTGCAGCTCGTCCCACACGTCCGCTCCTCGGCCGGACGGGCGCAACCGGGTGATGCGCAGGGTGGCGCCGTACTTGTCCGCCAGGGCCTTGAAGTCGTCGAGCTGGGACACGTTGTGCCGGGTGACCACCACGGAGATCTTGGCGTCCTTGAAACCGGCCTCGGACAGATTCTCCAGCGCCCGCACCGCCATCGCGAACGATCCCGGACCACGAACGGCATCATTGACCTCGGCCGTCGCGCCGTCCAGGGAAATCTGCACGTCGACGTAGTCGCTCGCCGCGAGCCGGGCGGCAACCTTCTTGTCGATCTTCACCCCGTTCGTGGAGAACTTGACTCCCACCTGGTGCGCGGTGGCGTAATCGACGAGTTCCCAGAAGTCGGAGCGCACGGTGGGCTCGCCGCCACCGATGTTGACGTAGAACACCTGCATACGCTGCAGTTCGTCGATGATCGCCTTGCACTGCTCGGTGCTCAGCTCCCGTGGATCACGCCGCCCCGACGAGGACAGGCAGTGCACACACGACAAGTTGCACGCGTAGGTCAGTTCCCACGTGAGGCAGATCGGGGCGTCGAGTCCCAGTTCGAACTGGTCGACGAGTCGGCCGACCGGGGCGGAGGGCCTTTCGAGCATGGAGGTCATGGGCTGGATCCTCTGATACGGGGCGAAGAGAGCTGGTCAGGCGGGGACGATCATGTGCGACTCGGCCAAAGTGCCGAGGGCTCGCGCATACTGCGGAGCGGTGTCGTCCCCGATGCCCTGCGCCCGCAATGCGGACCGGGCGTCGGAGTGGTCGGGAAGGGCCTCCACCACCGCGACGATTGTGCGGTTCTTCAGGAACGACAGCTTGCGTGTCCCGAAGTGGTAGAGCAGCGCCCCGAACGGCTCGGGACGCAGCGCCACCTGCGGATGAAGCTTCCAGCCCACATCGAGATCGATACCGGCTGTACCGGTCGCTGCGGGTGCTTCGGGCATGTCAGTACACGCCGCACATGCCGTCGATCGACACCTCTTCGACGAGAGATTCCTCGACGAGGTCGTTCTCCAGCACGTTGTTGTCACGATCGGACATGATTTCCTCCTACTGTTCGGTGATACGTAGGCGAGTCACTGGGATGCTTCCCGTCATAGAAGGACCCTTCTGTGACTCGCCTCACCACTGTAATGGCATCGAGTGCAGAATGCCAGACCGGGAGGGACGAAACATGAAAAGCCGACGAAAACCAGCCAGTCGGATAGGGCGACGCCCGTCCACAACGCAGGACCGGATCAGTACCGTGGGGATCGAGCTGTTCACCAGGCAAGGGTTCGACGCCACCAGCGTCGACGAGGTCGCCGAGGCATCCGGCATCGCCCGGCGCACCCTGTTTCGCTACTTCCCGTCCAAGAATGCGATCCCGTGGGGCGATTTCGATGCCCACCTCGCCGAGATGCGCGCTCAACTCGCCGCACAGCCGGACGACATTCCGATCGCGGATGGCCTCACGGCCGCCCTCCTCGAGTTCAACGCCTTCCCTGCAAGCGAGGAAGTCAATCACCGCAAGCGGATGGGCCTCATTCTGCGGGTACCTGCGCTGCAGGCATATTCGGTGGTGATGTACGAAGGATGGCGCAACGTCATCGCCGAGTACGTGGCCGGCCGGCTCGGAGTCTCACCCACCGACCACATTCCGCGCACTGTCGGTTATCTCCTACTCGGGGTTGCGATGTCGGCATACGAGCAGTGGCTCGATGACGATTCGCTCGAACTGAACGAACTACTCGCCAGCGGAATGCAATCGCTTTACGATGGGCTGAGTTCCCTCGGCGAGCCCGACACACGAACCTGATCTCCTCCCGCCATCACCACTAGGCAAGGTTGCCTCGAATGTCCTCCACTCTCGACACCTCCGCTTTCGACTCTCTCGCTCCGTGCGAATCCGGACTCTGGTCACACGGCCACGTCACGGTAGAGCGCGTCGCCGCCGGACCGCTCACGCTCGCCCGCGACGGCGACCACTTGTGGGTGCGGCATGCCCTGACACCGGAGGATCTGAGCGAGCGGCTCGTGGCCTCGGTCACTGCGTCGATCGAGGACGCCGACTTCGGCCAGGACGAATTCGAGTCAACCATGGTCGGGCTTGTTCGCTCCACCGTCGACGGTGCGCTCGAGGCCTGGACCGTCTACTACCGCAACTCTCTGGACGAATTGCTGGACGGCACCGCCGACTTCGCACCGATCCACGAGAAGGCGGAGGAACTCGTCCGCGGTTCCGTCCTGGACCTCGGGTCGTGCTTCGGATTCTTGCCCCTGCGACTCGCCCGCGCGGGTCGCTCCGTCACGGCGACCGACATTCTGCCGGGCACCATGACCCTCCTCGACGCCGTGGCACCAGAGCTCGGACTGGACCTGGACACCCTCGTCTGCGACGCCGCGCACGTACCGGTTCCCGACGACAGCTTCGACACCGTCACCGCCATCCACCTCCTCGAACACGTCGACGCCAGCATCGGTACCGCGGTGATATCCGAGGCCCTCCGCGTTGCCCGCGACCGGGTTGTCGTCGCTGTCCCCTATGAGGACGAGGCAACCGCGTGCCACGGACATATCCGCACCTTCGACACCCCGTCGCTCACGAAGCTCGGCGACGCGACAGGACGCCCGTTCGCGGTGTTCGAACACCACGGCGGCTGGCTCGTCATCGACTGCTGACCCCCTCACGATGCGCGCAGGTGCGCGGCCGCCGGTAGCGGTGGGGCCGCAGAGCGATAGTGGTGTCCGGTCGGGGTGCCGAGGTCGATGAGGTGGGTGCGGCCGGGATTGCGTAGTGGGCGGGCATCCCATCCCGGTGCTTCCTTCGCGTAGTTGCAGGCCTCGCACAGCCCGGACCCGTTGTCCGCGCTGGTCGCACCCGCGTTGCCGTACGAGCGGATGTGGTCGTGATGGCGGATCGGGGCATCGCACCACGGTGTGCGACAGGTGCGGTCGCGGAGATCGATCAGCGTCTTCAGGCTCTTCGGGAACGTGCGCGACTGGGATTCCATCGCCGTCAACGCCCCCGACTGTGGGCACGAATACACCCGCCGCAATGTCGTCTCGGCAACTCCATCGATGGCGTCAGCCACCATGTGTCGTGCTATCCCCGCCGGCACCGGCCCGAACCCCTGCAGGTGGGCTGCCTCGTGGCCGCCGGCCAGCAGCGACTCGTCCGACAGCACCAGGTTCACCGACACCGGCACACCGGACGCCAGTGACGCTCCGGTGCCGCGCGCGAACAACAGATCCACCATCACCTGATTGCGGGTGCGGCCACCACTGTTGCCGGTGGCGATGAGACTGTCGGCGTCCCGGCTCAGCGTGGCCTGCAGGCAGACAGCCTGTTCCACAGGCATCAACACGCTGAGATACGCCATCGAGTCCGGCGCCGGACGGGTGGTGACCCGTCGCTCCGAGATTGCCTTGCGGTGCCTTCGGACGACCGCCGCGGCATCGAGTTCGACCGCCAGGGCTTTCGCTCGTGCAACCAGACCCCGGTCGCCGACTCCGTCGAGAATGCCTGAATCCGCGCACAATCGGCGGTCGACAATCGCCCGATCGTGCGCCGACAGGCAGGCTGTCTCGCGCACGAGCAGGGTGGCGCGCCATTCGTTCAACCGCCCCGATCGCAACAAGTCCAGGGTGTGTGGCATTTCATGCACCAACGCCCGCGCGAACCCCAGATGCCGGCCACCTCGGTTCGGAGATTCCCTGCGCGCCAATGCAATCTGCGACGCAATCCCCCGGTCCCACTCGGACCGCGGCAGTTGTCGAGCTTCACGGTCGTGTCGGATACTCGTGGCGACGTCGTCGGTGATCACCGCCTGCACTGCGCAGCCCACCGACTTCAACGTCTCGATCGCATCGAGTAGATCGATGCCCAACCCCGCATCGCCGTCGGCAGAAGCCAGACGAAGCCGTGCGGTGAACGCACGCACCTCGTCCAGATCCGGTACCGCTAATCCCCCCATAACCAACCTCCCCCAAGGTCGTTCGAAACTTTGTTCGAGTCTAGCAACTGCGGGCCACCAGAGCAATAGCCAGCGCGAATCGCATTGTCCCGCAGAGTTACAACAGTCGCCGGACCACTACTCAGGGGCCGCGACGTGATCCTGACACGTCAGCACGAGTGGCGCGCTGTCGGTGACGGCGATGGTATGTTCGCTGTGTGCGGTACGGGACCCGTCGGCCGAGCGGATGGTCCACCCGTCGTCGTCGTAGATGATTTTGTCGGTACCGGCAGCGAGCCATGGTTCGAGCGCAAGCGTCAATCCAGGCTTCAGCTTCAGACCACGTCCGGCGCGTCCCATGTTGGACACGTGGGGGTCTTCGTGCATGGTGCGCCCGAGTCCGTGGCCACCGAATTCGGTGTTGACCGGGTACCCGTAGTCGGCGGCCACGGCGCCGATCGCAGCAGAGATGTCGCCCAGGCGGTTGCCGGGCAGCGCAGCGGCAATCCCCGCTGCCAGGGCACGCTCGGTCGCCTCGATGAGACGCTCATCCTCCGGCCGCGGAACCCCCACGATCACACTCCGCGCCGAATCGGCGACCCACCCGTCAATCGATACCGCGATATCCATGCTCAGCAGGTCTGCGTCACGGAGGACGTAGTCATGCGGAAGTCCGTGCAGCACTGCATCGTTGACCGACAGGCAGATGACATTACGGAACGGCCCTCGCCCGAACGACGGCGCGTAATCCCAGTAGCACGACTGGGCACCGCGTTCGGTAATCAGCTGGCGGGCGCGATGTTCGAGTTCGAGCAGGTTTACCCCCGGCTCGGCCCGGGAGGCGAGGTCGTCGAGCAGCTCGGCGATGAATACACCGGTGACGTGCATCGCTTCGATCTCCCGAGGGGTCTTCAATTCCAGCACAGGTTTTCCTCTCCATCCGACCCGATAGCCGGTATTAAAATACCACCGTAGTCGATCGTCCGGTATTTTCATACCGCCGTCGAGTAGGCTGGTGGCATGGTGCGTCTCCCGCTCACTCCGGCCCAACTCGCGGCAGGTCAGCGCCTGGGGGCGTATCTACGCCGTGCCCGGGGCGACCGCACCCTCGCCGAAGTGGCTCAGGAAGTGGCGATTTCACCGGAGACTCTGCGCAAGATCGAAACCGGCCGGATGCCCACTCCGGCATTTACGACAATTGCAGCTCTGGCCCGAGTCCTCGCCGTACCCCTCGACGACCTCGCGCAGGCTACGAACTGGTGATATCGCGTCGCCGGAAGAGCACCACCCCGACGGCGATCACGAAGACGGCGATCGTCGCGAGCAGCACGAGCGGAGCCGCCGTCACCTCCGCCGCAGGAACGGCGGGGACGTGTGTGAACGGCGACAGGTCGCGCACCGCCTGAGGCAGACCGAGCAGTGGTCCGAGGAATCCGAAGATCAGGCAGGCAGCGAGCACGCCCCAGGAGATCCCGGTCGACCAGGCCGGGGCACCACCGAACGACGCGACCACCACGGCCGCGACCACTGCGATCGCAGGCACGAAGGCCAGAGCAGCACCGGTCAGATGCACCACCTTTCCCGGTACGTCGTCGGTCACGAGACCGTACGCGAGCCCAGTTGCCGCCCCGGTCAGTGCCTGCAAGACAACGATTCCCGACACGACCAGTCCGACATGCGCGAGCATCCACCGCGAACGCGAGAGCGCTGTCGCGAGAACCGGTTCGAGTCGTCCCGCCGATTCCTCACCCCGCATTCGGAGTAATGCCTGTACGGCGTAGCCCGCAACCGCGATCGCCATCATGCCGAAGATGGCGGCAAAGTAGGCATCGACCATGTCGGTGGTACCGCCACCGAGCTGCTCCATCATGTCGGCCACCTGCTCGCCCTCGCCGAGAAAGTCGTCGATCTGGTCCGCGATTGCGCCGTACACCACGGCGAGGACGGTGATGCCGAATGCCCACCAGAACAGGATCGTCCGTTGTATCCGCCACGCCGATCCGAGCGGCGTCGGCAACAACCCGGACGCGCGGGCGGGGCCGGGGCGGGTCGGTACGAGGCCCGAGCCGATGTCCCGGCGTTCGGTAAGGGCGAAGCCGACCGAGCCGACCGTGAGTGCGAACAGGACGGGCAACGCCAGCACCCACCAGGCATTGTCGTCGTAAGGACGGACCTGTTCGGCCCAGCCGACCGGCGACAGCCAGGTCGGCCAGCTACTCACCACCCGGGTGCCGTTTTCCGTCACCGTCCCCGTCATGTCGCCCACTGCACGCAACAGGAACGCCACACCCAGGGCGGCGCCGGCCAGTCCGTTGGCGGTGCGGGCACTGTCCGTCACCTGCGCGGTGACCGCGGCGACGGCGGCGAACGCGATGCCGGCCCCCGCGACAGCCACGCCCAGAGCCACAGAACCTGCGAACGGAAGACCCTCCGCAACCAGAACGACAACGTTGATCAGTCCGAGAACCAGATTGGCGCCGACCGCGACAACCAGTGCGGCCGTGAGCAAGGCTCTGCGCCCGACGACGGCGGCCTCGACGAGTTCGGCGCGGCCCGTCTCCTCGTTCTGCCGCGTATGACGCACGACGAGCAGGGTGGTCATCAGGCCGGCAGCGAGAGACAGCGGCATGACGATCTGGCTGGCGAGCACGGCGCCGACGCTGTACCCGGACACCAGACCGTTGGTGGCCAGCGCGACCGGTGAGGCCGCAGTGGCCACCGCGAAGCTGCGCAGGTCACCCTCCGTGGGATACAGGCCGAGCACACTCGACGCCGAGAACGCCTGCAGCGCTGCGAGGGCGAGTAACCACACCGGCAGCTGGATACGGTCACGGCGTAGCGCGAGCCGCACCAGCCGGGCGGTCCCCGCGTACTGCCCGCGCCCCACCTTCTCCGGCGCCGTCACGGCGCTCATCGTGTCCGCGCCCCGGATTCGGCGCGCCGGTGGTTCTCGCCCTCGCGGGCCAGTTCGTCCCCGTAGTGCCGTAGGAACAACTCCTCCAACGTCGGTGGCGTCGACGTCAGCGACGAGATGCCGAACGACAGTAGGTGGCGCAGCACCCCGTCGATCGCGCTGGTGTCCACCTCACATCGAGAGTGCAGGCCGTCGACCCGCACGTCGTAGACCCCCTCGATGCTCTCGAGTCCGGTCACCGGCCGCTGCGTCTCGGCCGTGATCGACGTACGCGTGAGATGACGCAGTTCCGCCAATGTGCCGGTCTCGACGGTTCGGCCCTCGCGGATGATGCTCACCCGATCGCACAGCGCCTCGACCTCCGCGAGAATGTGACTCGACAGCAGGATCGTCCGCCCCGAGTCGGACATCTCCTCGACGCAGTCCTGGAACACCGACTCCATCAGCGGATCCAGCCCGGACGTGGGTTCGTCGAGAACGTACAGTTCGACGTCGGACGCAAACGCGGCCACGAGCGCGACCTTCTGCCGGTTGCCCTTGGAGTACGTGCGCGCCTTCTTCGTCGGATCGAGTTCGAACCGCTCGAGCAGTTCTGCACGCCGGGTCTCGTCGAGACCGCCGCGCAACCCCGCGAGGAGATCGATCGCTTCACCCCCGGTGAGATTGGGCCACAGATTCACATCACCCGGAACGTAGGCGAGCCTGCGGTGCAACGACACCGAATCACGCCACGGATCCCCGTCGAGCAGACGCGTGGTACCGGAGTCGGCCCGGAGCAGTCCGAGCAGGACCCTGATGGTGGTCGACTTGCCGGAGCCGTTCGGCCCCAGGAAACCGTGCACCTCACCGGCGCGCACCTCGAGATCCAGGCCGTCCAGGGCGCGGGTGGCGCCGAACGTCTTCACGAGTTTCTCCACCGAAATCGCAGCAGCCATGGTAGGGACGGTACGCCGATCGACTACCGGTCACGGCTGTTTCAGATCAGTCCGAGCTTGCCCGCCTCGTACACTGCCTCCGCGCGCCTACCCACGTCGAGCTTGCGCATGATGTTGCTGACGTGGAACTTCACGGTGGTGGCCGAGATGAAGAGCCGTTCACCGATTTTCGCGTTCGACAACCCGGTGGCCAGCAGTTGCAGGACCTCGAGTTCGCGCTCCGTGAGTCCTTCCCGCGGGGTCGTCTGCCCGTTCAGCGACCGGATCACCGCGGAAGCACTCCGCGAGTCGAATGCGCTTTCTCCACGCGAGACCGCGCGGATGGCGCGCACCAGTTCGGTCGTGTCCACATCCTTCACCACGTATCCCCGGGCGCCGGCTTGCACGGCACGGACCACCAGCTGCTCGTCGAGGAACGTCGTGAGCACCAGAAGTCCCAGTCCTTTGTTCGCGGACGACAACTGCGCACACAGCACGAGCCCCTCGTAATCGGATGCCGCCGACAGCTTGAGATCCATCAACACGACGTCGGGTTTCACCTGTCCGACGACGTCGAGTGCCTCCCCGCTCGTGGACGCCTCCCCGACCACCTCGAGATCCGGTTCACGCTCGAGTACCGAGCGCAGCCCCTGCCGAAGAATCGCGTGATCGTCGACGAGGACGAGCCGGACCATCGACGTTGCTCGTGCAGACCTCGCCTCGTCCTGCATCGGAGTTCGCATCGTCATCGCTCCACCTCGTTGTCGTTGTCTCCCCCGGAAGGTCTGTCGCCAAGAGGAATTCGTGCAGCCACTCGCACTCCGCCGAGTCGCGCCCTGGCCACTTCGAAGGTTCCACCGAATTCCGCAGCCCGGGCCTGCATGTTCGCCAGACCACGATGGTGTCCGTCCAGGTCGTTGTTTGCCGCCATCCGCAACATGAGCCGCATCTGCTTCGGATCCCCGTCCCCGTCGTCGGCGACGGACAGGAGTACAGAATCCGCCGAATAGGTCAGGCGCAGAACGGCGCGCGTCGCGTTGGCGTGGACAGCAGCGTTGAACAAGGCCTCGCCGGCAATGCGCAGCAGCGCGTGCTCGCGGTCACACGACAGCTCCGCCGGTGTTCCGCCGACCCGGACGCTGACCTCGAGGTCGTCGGGCATGTGCACCACACCGAGCTGCTCGAGCATCCCGGGCAGCGACGTGCGGTCCGAACTCTTGGAGTGATTGAGCGCGTAGATGGCCGAGCGTAATTGCTCTACCGCGCGACGAGTGAGATCCTTGGCCAGGTCGAGTCTTTCGCGACGTTCGTCGTCGGGCACTCCGCTCCGACACACCTCGATCTGCATTCCGGCCGAGAGTACCGCCTGCGTGACACTGTCGTGGAGCTCACGGGCGATGCGGTGGCGTTCCTCGTCGAGTACCTGATGCCGGTGCGCGGCCCCGAGCTGACGTTGGGTGGACTCGAGTTCGGCGTTGCGGACCGCAAGATCCGACGCGGTCCGTCGCGCCTCCGCATATGCATGCTCGGCGTGTTCGAGGAGCCGCTGACCGCGTTGGTAGAGCGCCGAATTCTGCAGGGCTACCGCGGTTTGGCTCGCCAGAATACTCAGTACCGCACCATCGGTGGTGTCGAGTGTGCGTTGCGGCGCCGTCCACGCAGCAAAGGCGCCCACCACTCCGCCCTCGAGCACGATCGGCACGAACGCATGGTGCGCGTCGATGACGGGCGCCCTGCCGGTGCGGGCGGACCTGATGTCGCCGAGACACGTGACCACCTCGTCCGGCAGCGGGGGTCCCTCGACGTTGTCGACGAGAAACGGGGTGGCGTCCGGTCCGAGAACCAGCCGGCGGGGACCGGCATCGGGCAGCATGCCGTCCGCCAGGGCGAATGCCACCCAGCGCGCGTCGAGGTGGGCGCGCGCCGCCTCTGCCACCGCGCAGATCAACGTCTCGGGCCCCTCGACCGTTCGCACCAGCGCCCGGGAGATCAGCTCGAGCGCATGGACGACGCGCTCGAGACGTTCGGCGGCGCCGCGGTACTGCGGGTAGAACGTCGGTTTGCCCGACCGGAGTCCGGTGAGTGTCGAGAGGTCTGGGGCGTTCATCGGGCTCACATCGCAGTCCGGAAGAGTGCCACCATCTGCTGGTGTGTGGCCGTCCGCGGATTGGTGGACATGCAGGCGTCCCGCAGGGCGAACTCCGCAAGCCGCGGAAGGTCGGTGTCACGCACACCCAACTGCCCCAGACCTCGCGGCACACCGACCTCGCGAGCCAAACGCTCCACTCGGTCCGCGACCGCGAGGGCCGCTTCCTCGGGGGTTCCGCGATGTTCCTCCAGTCCGAGAGCCGCCGCGATCGCCACGAACGGGGCAGCGTCGCTGGCCGCATTGAACCGAATCACGTGTGGAAGCAGGACACCGTTGATCACGCCGTGCGGCAGGTCGAGCAGTCCACCGACCTGATGGCTCATGGCATGCGCCGCACCGAGAATGGCGTTGGTGAAGGCCAGGCCCGCTTCGAGGCTCGCCTGGGCCATGACGGCCCTCGGCTCCATCTCCAGCGGGTCTTCGATCGTGTGGACCAGGGTGTCGGTGACCAGCCCAATCGCGCGAAGCGCGTGATGGTCCGTGAGCGGGTTGTGCGCCAGCGAGACGAACGCCTCGATTCCGTGTGTGAGCGCGTCGAGCCCGGTGGCCGCATTGAGCCACTCCGGCATGGTCGTCAGCAGGCGGGGATCGATCACGGTGACGTCGGGAACCAGCGCGCGGCCGATGATCGTGATCTTGGTACCGCGGGCCGTGTCCGTCACGATGCAGAATTGCGACACGTCGGCACCGGTGCCGGACGTGGACGGGACCATGACCAGCGGAGGGATCGGACTGGTCGCCTGATCCACCCCCTCGTAGTCGAGAATGTTGCCCCCGTTCGCGGCGAGCACCGCGATTCCTTTGGTGGCATCGATCACCGAACCGCCTCCGAGTGCGATCAAGACATCGCATCCACCTTCCTGGTAGGCCTCGTGACCGGCCGCGACCTCGTGATCCTTCGGATTGGGCGTCAACGCACTCCACACAACGGGCGTCAGTCCCTGTTCCCGGAGCTGGTCCTGAAGTTCGGCCGCCCAGCCGGCGTCGATCAACCCGGGGTCGGTGACGAGCATCGGCCGCGAGCCGCCCAGTCGGAGGACGGCGTGCGCGGCCTCCACCATCGACCCGACACCGAAGACTATTTCCGGTGCATGGAATTTGACCAGCCGGTCGGTAACGGTGGTGCGGGTGACCGGATACGACACAGACAAGACGACACTCCTCCCACGCCCCCGTGATGTGATCCAGGTTACAAGCGCTGAACCTCGACTCTACGGGTAGGGACGGACGCGCACACTGACCGAAGGGCAGGTCCGGCACCTACCCGATCGGGTAGGTAGGCAGCAGCCGTGATCAGGTCCGACCCTGCTCCACGACCCAGGCCGCGATCTGAGTCCGAGAGGCGAAGCCGAGCTTGGCGAGAAGGTGTTCGACGTGCCCCTGCGCGGTCCGAGGTGATATCACGAGCCGGGCAGCGATCTGCTTGTTGGTCAAGCCCTCGGCCACCAGGTCGGCAACCTCTCGCTCTCGTTTCGTCAGGTCGGCGCCGGCGCGCGAAGGGGAAGGACGCGTGGGAGACTGCTCGCCGAGCGCGAACGCCACAGCGTCGTCGACGGCCAGCGTTCTGCCCTCGTCCCACGCCGACTCGTATTCCCTTCTGCCGAGGGCACTGCGCGCACGCTGTTCGCATTCCTCGTGATAGACGAGCAGATCGGGGAACAGCACCGTCGAGCTTCTCGTAGATTTCGCCAGCGACTCCGCCGCTCCCATCAGAATCGCGGCGCGTCGTGGATCGCCGTCGCCTGCGACCCACGCCAACGTTTCCAGGCAGGTTGCCACGGTGACCGCGCTATCGACCCGCCAGGCCAATGCCAGCCCGTCCTCGACATACCGGGACGCCCGCCGGACATCGCCTTGAAGCCACAGGACTACGCCCATCGACCACATCGTGTGCGAACGGTACATCGACTCGCCGGTCGATTCCGTGATCTCGAGGACCCGCTCGTAGTGTTCGATCGCCCGAGCGGAGTCACCGAGCAGTGCCCTCACGCTGCCGAGCGAGTCCAGGACCTCGATGTGCAGGGCCGGCTGGCCACAGTCCCCGGACACCTCGAGGGCGGATTCCAAACACGCGAGCGCGCCGGGCAGATCTCCCGTGAACATCTTCAGCACACCCTCGGCATGAGAGATGTGCGCGCGGATCACGACGTTGTCGGTCTGTGCCGCGAGCGCCTTTCCTTCCGCAACCAGCGACGCCCCGGCAGCCACGTCGCCCTGGGCCTCGGCAAGCACACTGTTTCCGTACAGCGCAGCGACCCGTTCCTCGCTGACCTCGACCGGCGACGTCTCCAGGAACCGGTCGAGCCAGTGGCGGCCCTCGCTGAACATGCCTCGGGAGAGCCAGAACAGAAACAAGGCGGTCGCAAATCTCAACCCCGACACCGAATGCGGCTCGGTCAGACAGAACTTCATCGCCTCCCGCAAGTTCGGCTGCTCGCGGGCGACGCGGCGCATCCACGCCACCTGCTCGCGGCTGATCCACTTCGCCTTCGCATCTTCGACCAACTGCAAGTACCAGTCCCGGTGCCGCCGCCTCATGCGGTCGGCTTCGCCGGCTTCCGTCAACTTCTCGCTGCCGTAGTCGCGCAGCGTCTCGAGCATGCGGAACCGGACCACCGAGGCCGACTCCTCGCGGATGAGGATCGACTTGTCCACCAGCGAGGTGACCGAATCGAGCAGGTCCTCGGCATGGGCAGTACCTGCGCACACGCCTTCGGCCGCGTCGAGTTCGAAGCTGCCGGCGAACACCGACAGCTGCGCCCACAACTGCTGTTCCTGCTGGGTGCAGAGCTCATAACTCCAATCGATCGACAGACGCAGAGTCTGCTGCCGCGTGGGCGCGCCCCTGCTGCCGAGGGTCAGCAGAGCGTAACGGTCCGTCAGGCGACGCAGAATCTGCTCGGCCGACATGGCTCGCAGCCGCGCCGCTGCCAGTTCGATCGGGAGTGGTAAGCCGTCCAGTCGCTGACATATCAGCGCCACCGTGTCCGTGTTCTCCTCGGTGACCTCGAAGCCCGGCACCGCGGCGGCGGCGCGGTCGGCGAACAACGTGACTGCGTCGTACCGGGGCATCGCCTGAAGGGACGGGGGACGGGCCCGGTCGGGGACGGTCAGCGGGGGAACCCGAAGCACGACTTCTCCGCCGATCCCGAGGGGTTCCCTGCTCGTGGCCAGGACCCGCACATCCGGACAGCTACGAAGCAAGGTCTCGGACAATTTCGCGACCGCGCCGACCACCTGTTCACAGTTGTCGAATACGAGCAGGATCCGGCGCGCGGCCAGGAAGTCGACGAGGGTGTCCTTGCCCAGGCTCGCCGGCCCGTCCCGCAGGCCCAGTGCCGCCGCGACGACGTCGACCAGAAGAGATTCGTCGTGCAATTCACCGAGTTCCACCAACCACGCACCGTCGGCGAATCCGCGTCGGACGTCGGCGGCGACACGGAGCGCGAGACGGGTCTTCCCGACACCGCCGATGCCCGTCAGGGTGACCAGGCGCGCATCGGACAGTTTCGCCTTCGCCTCCGTCAGCTCACGTCGCCGACCGATGAAGCTGGTCAGCTCGAGTGGCAGGTTACCGTCGGCGCCGATCAGCGAATGCGCCGTGGGCTGCGCTGGGAGACGGGACCTCGCTTGCGATCGGCCGGGCGCATGCTGCGGGGCGGCCATATCGTCGACGGGGAGTCCGTTGTCTGCTTCCATCTGCCGCAGCTCGTCACCGAGTTCCGCCGCAGTCGCGGGTCGATCAGCGGGGTCGGCCGCCATCGCGCGCGCGACCACCGCGCTCGCGTCCTCGGGAATGCCCTTCTCGCGCAGATCCGGTACGGGTTGCGAGGTGATCCGGAGGAACTGTGCGATGACCTGCTCCCCGCTTCGGCGTTCGAACGCCGCGTGACCGGTGACCGCACAGAACAGCGTGGCGCCTAGGCCATAGATGTCCGAGGCCGGGCTCGGCGGATCGCCCCGCAGAACTTCGGGTGCCGTGAACGCCGGCGATCCCGTCACCGTTCCGGTCGCCGTTTCGAATCCCCCGGAGATGTGCGCGATCCCGAAGTCGGTCAACGCGGGTTCGCCGTAGTCGGTGAGGAGGATGTTGGCGGGTTTGACGTCGCGATGGAGGATGCCGAGGCGGTGCCCCGTCTCCAGAGCCCCCGCGATCTTCACACCGAGCCGAAGGACCTCGCCCAGTGGAAGCGGACCGCTCTTCCGGATCCGGGCATCGAGCGAATCCTGTGAATGATAGGGCATCACGATGTAGGGACGACCGCTTCTGGTGACACCAACCTGGAGGACATTGACGATGTTGGGGTGCCCGGTCAGCCTGCCCATGGCCCGCTGCTCACGGAAGAACCGCGCCGTGTTCTCCTCGTCGAGTTCGGCGGTGAGGACCTTGACCGCCACTGTGCGGTCGAGTTCCGGCTGAACACACCGGTAGACGACCCCGAAGCCGCCGTGCCCGATCTCGTGCGCCTCCTCGAATCCGGCCGCTGTCAACTCCGCCGCGACGTTCGACGCCACATCGCGCTGGGTCTCGAGGGGATCTTCAGCCGTCGGCACCATGCACTCACCTCTCGATGACGTGCCCTCAGGATATCCCCGGCCGCGGTATCGGAAGCACACTCGGCGGGGGCCGTTCATCGCAACGCGTGACCCAGTTCGGCGGCGCGGGCCGACAGCTGGACTGCGTCCCGCGCGACTACCACTCGGTCGCAGACTTCGGCGTACTGAGGCATCGCGCACGACGCCTGATCCCAGTACCTCTCGGGCTCCGGCGTAATCCACGCGAGGCGGTGCACCTTTCTCCGCAGAGCGGCGAACTCGTCCAGGCCCGGTGGCAATCCGTTGCCCCTTCCGTCACCCACTACGAGCACCGAAGTGCGCGAGTGAACCTCGTCGCCGAACGCGGTGAGGACCTCGGAGAACACCCGGCCGTAGTCGCTGCTCGCCTCGAGATCGATGCGGGGATCGGCGAGCACGGCAGCGAGTGCGTCGTCGTCTCCGCCCGCGAGGAGTGTGTCCGTGACATCGACGGGCCTGTCCACGAATGCCAGGACTCGGCATCGGCTCGCGCGGCGGTGCATCGCCTGCGCCAACCTCAGGGTGAAGGCCGTGACCGGTCGAACGGACAGCGAGACGTCGGCGAGAACGAGCACACGTACCCGGTCCGGACGCGGCGCCTTCACCATCAAGCGGAAGGGCACGCCCTCGGTCCGCAGGCTCGCGCGGACCGTGCGCCGCATGTCCAGCCGTCCCGCGGTCAGCTCCCTCGGACGGGGACGCGCGGGGCCACGCATCCGCCGAAGGATCTCGTGGCATGCCTGATTGACCTCGGCGCGTGAGACTGCCGAACCTTGGCCGTCCGCCATCGGGACATCCGGAGCGGCCTGCCCGGCGGCGTCCCGTGCGTCGGCCAGCGCTCCGACGAACGCCTCGACTGCTTCTGCCAGACGATTCAACTGGGCAGCAGTCAGCGGCTCGTCGACACCGGAGTCCGAGTACACAGCGCTGGGGTCGTAAGCGTCGAGCCACGCCAGAATCGACGCCGGATCGTCCCAGGACAGCGACCCCACGACGGCGCCGCTCGTCGACGTCGCCAGGTCACCGACGGCAGTACTCGCCGCCCGCGAGACGTCGACGGTGTAGGTGACGCCGCGTCGGCCCGAATCGGCCTCGGAGTCGACGGACAGTTCGGCATCGCTCGACGTCATGCTGACGTCGTCGTCATCCTTGTGGGGATTGAAACCCTTTTCTGCCTCCGGCGTGTCGAAGTGGTCGCCGACTTCCGCGGCGCGCTCGTTGTATTCGGCATAGCGGGCCGTGTCGACGTTGTCGGCAACCTCGAGGGCCGTGGGAAGCCCCTCCGCGAACTCGGTTCGGGACGGTGCGCGGAGATCGGGGGCGGCCGTGGCGACAGCACCGAAGAACACGTCGAAGGCTCGGTCGAATCCTGATTGCTCGTAACGGTACTTGGCGCAGACTGCGCGCAGCGCGGCCCGCGTGGTGTCCGGCTGCCGTGCGCCGACGAGCCCCAGCACGCGCCGGACATCGATCACCTCCGCCGCAGACGCCGCCACTCCGTACCGGCGCAGCAGTGCGCCGAACGACGCCGCCAGCACATCGAGGAGCTGCGACTCGGGCATCGGCGCGCCTCGGACCGCGGACATCGTCATCGCCTCGCAGGCCGGCCGTTGCCGACGCCGATTCCACCGCGGTCGCGGCCGCCGTGTCCGCGGAACACCGCTGTGGTCGTGTTGGCCGGACGGGATGCGACGGTGACCCGCTCTCTACTGTCTGCCCCCGCCTCCGGCGCCGGCGTTGGGGGCGGGCTCGCCACACCGTCGAGTCGGCCGCGAGCAAGATCGACATCGCTGGTGTACTTGAGCAGCGCGGCGAGAAGGATGTCGCGGATCGCCGACTGCGAAGTGACCGCAACGCCGGTCGCCTTCAGCACCACCGCGGCGCGGGCGGCGTCGATGACCTCGGCGATGGACGGGCTCTTGCGTAACGGTAGTGCGCGCAGAGTCCGCGCCAGTTCGACGACATCCGCCGCGACGGCCGATTCCACCTCGGGCGCACGGGCGGTCACGATGTCCCGCTCACGTTCGGGGGTCGGGTAGTCGAGATGGTAGTGGAGGCAGCGCCGCTTCAGGGCGGGCGAGAGCTCGCGAGTGTCGTTGGAGGTCAGGATGACCCACGGCGCCGAGCGGGCGGTGAACGTGCCGATCTCGGGAATGGTGACCTGTCCCTCGGCGAGAACTTCGAGCAGCAGCGCTTCCATCGATTCCTCGGTACGGTCCACCTCGTCGACGAGCAGCACCACTGGTTCCGGCGACAGGATCGCCTCGAGTAGGGGCCGTACCGACAGGAATGCTTCCGAGTACAGGCCGAAATCCTGCGCCGCCAGAAACCTCGACGCGTCGACGACGTCGTCGAACGCGGCCACCTGCTCACTGAGCCGATCGCGCAGCATCTGCACGTGCAGTAGTTGTTTGGCGTAATCCCACTCGTACAGTGCACGGTTGTCGTCGAGACCTTCGTAGCACTGCAACCGGACGAGCCTGCGGCCCGCGGCCTCCGCCAGGGACTTCGCCAGCTCCGTCTTCCCGACACCGGCGGGGCCCTCGAGGAGGAGAGGCCGGTCGAGCGCGGTCGCCAGGTGTACGACGACCGAGAACTCGTCGTCAGCGATGTAGTCGACTTCCCGCAGGGCTGCTTTCAGTTCGATTCCATCGGCGAAGCGGACATCCGCCAGGGATGGAGCGGTGTGCGGTGCGGTCATGGTGCGGCTTCCGTCCTTCGTCAGCAGTGTCGGTCGTGGGAACGCGTCCGGGGCGGGGCCGGGCTGAGACACGGGGCAAAGGCTGGGACACGCCCGCCCCGGACGCGAGTTCGGTGGAGCTAGTACGAGCTGTTGATCGCGTGGTCGACGACGGGCAGCATCGACTCGACCGTCACCTCACGGGGATTTCCGGGCGTGCACCAGTCACCCTGGATGTGCTCGGAGATGGCGCGGATGGTCTTCTCGTCGCCCCGGATGGTGTCGCCGCGGCCCTCGTACTTCTTGGTGTTCATCTGGTTCTTCTCGTACGAGTCGGTGCGGACCTGCCCGAAGTTGTCGGGGATACCGACGTCCTTGGCCAGCCGGATCGCGGCTTCGACGGCGGCGTCCGCGGCCTGCACCGTGGTGAGGTTCCGGGTGTCGACACCCAACGCCCCCGCCAACTGCGCGTAGCGCTCGTACCGCGAGGGAAGGTTGTACTCCCACACGCGGGGAAGGGCGATCGCGTTGTTCAAACCGTGGTGGCTGTCGAAGAACGCACTGACCGCGTGCGAGATGGAGTGCACGATGCCGAGACCACCGGAGTTGAATGCCTGCCCGGCGATGTACTGCGCGTTCATCATTCCCTCACGGGCCTTCAGGTTGCGCGGCTCGAACACCGCCTCCCGCAGGTTCTTCGCCACCAGCTCGACGGAGTAGAGCGCGTTGCCCAGAGACGGTGCGAAATCGAGACGGGACACGTAAGGCTCACTGCCGTGGGCGAGTACGTCGAATCCGCAGTAGGCCGTGAAGTGCTGGGGGCAGGTGTAGTACAAAAGCGGGTCGTCGATCGCCAGCGTCACGATGGTCGCCTCGTCGAAGCCGACCCACTTGTGCGGGTTGTTCATGTCGGACGTGTCGGTGATGACGTACGCCCACGAGGTTTCCGAACCGGTGCCGGCAGTGGTGGAGACGGCGATGTGCGGCGGGTTCTCCTTGTTGGTCGACTTCGCGAATCCCTCGAACTCGTTGATGTTGCGACCGTCGTGCGCGACCACCACTCGAGCACCCTTGGCCGCGTCGTGGCTGGAGCCACCTCCGACCGAGATGATCGAGTCGCACTTCTCCTTCTGATAGA
Source organism: Rhodococcus oxybenzonivorans (assembly GCF_003130705.1). Taxonomy (NCBI): domain Bacteria; kingdom Bacillati; phylum Actinomycetota; class Actinomycetes; order Mycobacteriales; family Nocardiaceae; genus Rhodococcus; species Rhodococcus oxybenzonivorans. Next base: position 4,382,539 of record NZ_CP021354.1, read on the forward strand.
GGGCCGCGGCCTCCATCACGTTGTAGTCCTTGGGATTCGACTCCACCTTGTCGTACAGCACCACCTCGACGCCCTGGTACTCGATCTTGCCGACCAGTTCCTCGATGATCCCCGAACCGCGCAGACCGGTGGTCATGAGCAGCGTCCTCTTGAACCCGAGGTTCTTCGCCTCCACTCCGATGATGTCGTGCGCGCCCACTCCCATCAGTGCCCGCGGGAAGGGGTGGAACTCCTTGATGGGGAAGTCCCAGATCTGGTTGAGCTCGATGGCCATGGCCGTCTCCTCGAAGTTGTCGGTGTCGAAACTGAGCTGCCGGTGGAAGGAAAACCGTCTGCCGGTGTGATCGGCGTCTCAGCTGAGATTCACTGTGACTCACTTCGGGCACTCGTCACAGACCTGCGGGCCCGAACCGTCCGACTGCGGCGCACGAACTCTCCGATCGGCCAGGTAGGCACGGGCCGAACCGGTCAGGGCGGCGCTCGTTACGCTGGAGCGACCCGCTAGGCAAAAACTAGAACCTGTTCTATATTTGAGGCAGATGCAGGAGCGTTTCGACGCTGCGAATCATGGAGAGGACTACACACGCGATGACGACTGTCGAGGTGCCGCACAGCTCACGATCAGCGGTGCTCACGGTGTCCGAAGTAGTCGAGGAAACGTCCGACTCCCGGTCGCTGGTCTTCGACGTCCCCGCCGACCTCACCGCCAAGTTCGCCTACAAACCGGGTCAATTCCTCACCCTGCGCATACCCAGTGACCGCACCGGCTCGGTCGCGCGGTGCTACTCGCTGGCCAGCTCACCGTTCAGCGACGACGCACCCAAGGTGACGGTCAAGCGCACCTCCGACGGGTACGGGTCCAACTGGCTCTGCGACCACGTCGCCGTCGGTGACACCCTCGAGGTGCTGCCGCCGTCGGGTGTGTTCACCCCGAAGTCCCTCGACCACGACTTCCTCCTGTTTGCCGCAGGCAGTGGCATCACGCCGGTGATCTCGATACTCAAGGCCGCCCTCACGGAAGGGTCCGGCAAGGTCGTACTCTTCTACGCCAACCGGGACGAGAAGTCGGTCATCTTCGCCGAAGAGTTGCGGGAACTCGCCGGCCGGTACCCGAGCCGCCTCGTGTCGATCCACTGGCTCGAGACCGTCCAGGGTCTGCCCTGCGTCGATCAGCTCGCGTCCGCTGTCGCGCCCTACGTCGGGCACGAGGCGTTCATGTGCGGACCGACTCCGTTCATGGACACCATCCACAAGGCACTTGCCGACGCCGGGATGCCGCGCACCCAGGTGCACGCCGAGGTGTTCAACTCACTCGCCGGTGACCCCTTCCGCGACGCCGATGTCGTCGAGGTCACCGACGACGAAGCGGCCGACGCCGCCACAGTGGAGGTCGAACTCGACGGGGAGGTCCACAATCTCAGCTGGCCCCGCAAGCAGACGCTGGTGGAGATCATGCTCGCCAAAGGTATCGACGTGCCCTATTCCTGCCAGGAGGGCGAGTGCGGATCGTGTGCCTGCACGGTACTCGAAGGTGAGGTCGAGATGGAGAACAGCGAGATCCTCGACCCGGAAGACATCGAGAGCGGCTACATCCTCGGCTGCCAGGCCCGGCCCGTCACGGACCATCTGAAGATCGAGTTCTGACACCCGTCGGCCGCGCCCCTCACTCCAGCCGGCCGAATCCGACCACTGCGGAGTCGCTCGACCAGTCGACGGTGTGCACGCGCACCCGGCCGAACTCGTTGCCTCCCACCGTCGTTGCAGTGTCACCGTCCACCGCGACGACGAAGTTGGTGTGCTGACCGACCCAACTGGTGTTGTCGTAGAGCACCACGTCGCCGACCGAGGGCCGGTATCCGCTACCGACCTCCTCGAACCGGGACTGCGATTCGTAGTACTCCTGCAGCGTGTACACCCCAGGAATGCGCCAATGTCCCGAATTGGGGTTCGACAGGGGCCGACCGGACTCTCGCATGATCCAGCTGACGAAGTCGGCACACCAGGGTTCCTCCACTCCCTCGGAGTAGAAGGTGCCCGGCCGCTGCCGGCTGTGCTCGGTTTCGAGCAGGTCGATGATCGTCGCCTGCTGCGGCGACAACGCGGACGTGTCCACGGTAGGGAAGTCTGCGGTGTCCCAGGGCAGGTAGCGCGTCGGCGCCCACCACCACACCCCGACTGCCAGCACGGCGGCGAGGGCAAGGACGCCGACGAGGACCGGCCCCGTACGGCGGCGGCGACGAGGGGCATCGGCGAGGGTCATGCCACCGAATGTAGCGGTATCGCGTACGGCACGGTCAGCGCTGCGCACGGTACGCGGCTCGCTCCTCGGCCGTCAGGTGCTCGCAGGCATAGCTGAGCGCGGTCCGACCCATCACGGCGGCGTTGCGGTCGAGAAAATCGGTGAGCAGAGCGCGGTCGACCCGCTTCCCCACCTCCCGCAGCATCCACCCCGTCGCTTTCTGGGTCAGATCCCGTCGGTCACCGAGCACCCGCTGCGCCACCTCCAGCGTGGTCGACGCGTCCCCTCGCCGGATGAACGCAAACGTGCTGAGTAGAGCGACGCGTCGTCGCCACAGGTCGTCATCCGCCGCGAGTCGGAATATCAGGTCCCGTGGTTTCTCGACAAGCCAGGTGCCGAGGATGTGGTCGGCGGAGGAATCGACGAGGTCCCAGTTGTTGACGCGTCCGCGTAACACGAGGTCCACGTAGAAGCGGGCCACCTTCTCGACCACGGCGTCCTCGCCGGCGCGCGCTGCAGTCGTGCACTGGGACACCAGAATCAGCAGGCCGGCCAGACGGTGCTCGTGCACGGGGCTGTCGAGCAGGGTCTCGACCTCGGGCGGCTCGAGATCGCGGTGCCGGCGCACCACACCCCGGGTAGCCGGAACCCGCACACCGATGAATACGTCGCCCTCCCCGTATTCACCCGGTCCGGTCTTGAAAAAGCGCGCGGATCCCACAGCGACTTTCTCGTCTGCCAGTTCAGCGAGTGCCTGGATCACGTCGCGCGCAGTGGAGGTCACCAGCGCACTGTCCCACACGCCACCGACATTCTCGAGAGTGGTTACGAAATGGCTTTGACCAGCGGCTGACGTTACCGGACTGCAACGACGCAGATATTGATCGGGCGGTCAATCAGGCGTGTACTCGAGGTGGACACAATCCGTTCCGAGGAGGCTGGACATGAAGTCGTGGAGTCGCATGCAAGATATAGCGGCCATCGTGATCGGAGTCTTCGCGGCGCTCTCGCCGCTGTGGCTCGACACGAATAATGCCGCCCGTTGGTCCCTGATCGTGCTGGGCGCTCTCATAGCGCTGTCCGGTCTGGTCCACATGTTCCGTCCGGATTTCACGATGGCCGAATACGCCATGGGCATCTTCGGTGTTCTGCTGTTCCTCTCCCCCTGGGTGATGAACTTCGACGGACTCCGGGGAGCGTCGTGGACCGCGTGGGTGGTCGGCGTGCTCGCGGTGGTCGTGGCCGTCACGGCAATGCCGGTAATGAGTTCCCGGATGCACGGACACGGAGGGCTTGCCACCCATCACTGATCCGTGCCGCATACCGAGAACACCGATTCGAGCGGGGCGAAGGAACGTGGATCCGGCGATAGTCATCGCCGCCCCGGCCTTCGCCCCGCCGTTCACGTCCGGAAAAGGCTCATGCACGCACCTCATCTCGGAATACCCGGCGTTCCCCCACCCCGCAAAGGACGGCGACGGCGCAGCGCGAAGATCGATGGCGATGCCCGGGAGCTGATCCTCGACGCCGCCGAATCCCTCATTGCGACAAACGGATTCGACGCCACATCCACCGCCTCCATCGCCTCGGCCGCCCACGTCCCGAAAGGCTTGGTGTTCTACTATTTTCCGGCCAAGACCGACATCCTCCTGGCGTTGCTGTCCGAGAGGCTGCCCACCGAACCGTTTCGTGATGTCAGTCCCCTCGTGAGTCCTGGTGATCCGGCGGCGAGCCTGGTGAACCTCGATACCGCGTTGAATCTGCGCGACCACCACTCGTCGGTGATGCGGGTGATCATCTGGCGCGAGGCCGAGACCCACCCAGATGTTCGCGCTCATCTGCGGCGGTTCCGCGATTACCTCAGAGATATCACCGAACGGCTCCTGCAGGCGAGTTCGCCGTATCCGGTGCAACCGGGCACGTTGCGTGCGTGCGCAACGGCCTGGGTGGCAGCCATGTTCTCGATGGCGGGCAATGACCGTCTCCATGACCTCGACGACCTACCACGTAGGTACGGCGACGAATTGGACAATGTGGCGCGCGTGGTGGCCGCCGGGATGGTTCAGCTGGGTTGAGACGCGCCCGCTGTGAGTAGTCGGCCGACCGGAAACGCACGCGCGCTCTCGGGGAGGCTGCCGGGTCGACCACTCAGGTAGACCTCGACGGAGCCGGCACGAGCGTGGTGTGCCCCTTGAGCGTCACCCGCCTCACCGAGTGCATCGATGCGGCGAATGGTCTGCGCCGCTACCGCTTCCGCGCTGTCGAACAAGTGCACTCCCGCGGGGAGACTTGCCGCGATCTCGTCCGCCACCAGTGGGTAGTGCGTGCATCCCAGCACCACTGCCCCGACATCGTCGGGGGTGCGCGCTGCGGCCGAAGCAATGGCTGCTGTGGCCGCCCCTCGCTCGCCCCGGTCGATGGCCTCGGCCAGCCCGTGACAGGCAATGCTCACCACGGAACTTCCGTTGCCGAAACGCTCGATCAGATCGGCCTGGTACCGGCTCGCAGTGGTGGCCGCTGTCGCCCAGATCGCAACCGAGTCACAGGCAGCGGCCGCGGGCTTGATCGCCGGCACCGTACCGATCACCGGGACACCCGGTCCGACCAACTCCCGCACGTGTTCCAGTGCGGTGACACTCGCCGTGTTGCACGGCAGCACGATCACCTGTGCACCGCGGTCGAGGCAGCGCTGCGCGGTCTCGAGGACCCGATCGATCACCCACTGTTCCGGTTTGGGGCCCCACGGCGCTCCATCCGGATCGAGGGCGAGCATCAGGTTCAGCTCCGGCCGCTTCGTGCGTAGCCACAACGCAGTGGGCAGCATCCCCAGGCCCGAGTCGATGAGCGCAACAATCACCGGTCGAATCTATCGCGTCCTCGCGAACCGCCCTACGCCGACGCGGCCTCGAGAACCTCAACGATGGGTGTACCGGCGGCGATCTTGGCCCGCATCTTCATCACCGCTCCTGCCATCCCGGCGCCGACGACTCCCGACAGGATGCCGTCGCGCTCGTAGTACGCGAGGAACTTACGTCCGTCGTCCTTGACCACGTGCACCACGTCGGTGCCCGCCACGGCGCCCAATGCCTGGATCTTGAGGTCGTACTGGTCGCTCCAGAAGTACGGCACGTGCGCCGCGGGACTTCCACTCCCCGTCCCGGTCAACGCACCGGCGAGGAGCTTGGCCTGCTCGCCGGCATTACTCCAGTGCTCGACGCGCTTGCGGCCGCCCACCTGCAGCTGCCACGCGGCCACGTCGCCGACGGCCCACACGTGCGGAACCGCTGTCCGGCCGACATCGTCGCAGACCACGCCGTTGTCCAGTTCGACCCCCGACCCCTCGAGCCAACCGGTGACCGGCACCGAGCCGACACCAATCGCGACGACGTCGGCGGTCACCTCGCTGCCGTCACCGAGCACTGCCCCGGTGACCCGATCTGTCCCGGTCAACGACTGCAGGCCGACCCCGGCCCGGAGATCGACGCCCTCGTCCACGTGCAGTCGCGCCACCAGGCCACCGATCTTCTCGCCCAGGATCGACGCGAGCGGTGTCGGTTGCGGCTCGACGAGCACCACCTCCAGCCCACCGGCCCGCATGCTGGCCGCGAGTTCGCAACCGATGAAACCGGCGCCCACGATCAGCGCACGCCGGGCATCGGCCATGTCCGATCGCAGCGCGAGACACTCGTCGATGGAACGGAGAACATGGATGCCGGCCAGTTCCGGTAGACCGGGGATGCGGCGTGGCACGAGGCCGGTGGCGATCACCAGTTCGTCGTAGGCCACCTCGGAGCCGTCCGCGAGTCTCAGGATGCGGGATTCCGGATCGAGAGAGGCCGCTTCGACACCGAGCCGCAGTTCGATGTTCTTCTCGTCGAAGAATTCCCGCGGCTTGAGCGTGGTGTCGCTCTTCTCGCCGCGCACCACCTCCTTCGACAGCGGCGGCCGGTCGTAGGGCAGGTGTGGCTCACCGCCCAGAAGTACCAGGTCACCCGCGTAGCCCGCCCGCCGGAGTTCCTCAGCTGTGCGCAGGCCTGCCAGACCCGCTCCTACGATGACGATCTTCTGCACTGTCCCGTACCCGCCCAATCTGCCGACGCGACCCACATGATCGCCATCACATTCCGTGCACCAGTCATATCAAATGCTCACGGGTCAGAGATCGGCGATGGCCTCGAGCGGGCGGGTGCGTGCTGCCCGGCTCGCGGGCCACAACGCTGCCAGCACCCCGACCACGCCGGATCCGAGGAGCATGGCGGTGACCTGCCCCCACGGCACCGTCACCTGCTCGAGCCCCTGATCCTTCAACGTGCTCACGAAGCCCCACCCGAAAGCGATTCCGAGCAACACCCCGACCGCGGCACCGAACACCGCGATGAGCATCGACTCCAGATAGATGGTGCGACGCATCTGCGCACGCTGCATTCCGACGGCCCGGAGCATGCCGATCTCACGGCGTCGTTCCACCACGGACAGGGCAAGCGTGTTGATGATTCCCAGGATCGCGATCACGACGGCCAGGGCGAGCAGTCCGTAGAGGATGGCGAGGAGGGTGTCGATCTGAGCACCCTGTGTTCCCTTGAACTGCTCTCGGTCCTGTACCTGAACCACGACGAACTGTTTGGTCGCGGCCTCGAGGTCGGACCGTAGTTGCGTCAGGTCGGTTCCCGGCTTCGCGTCGATCAGCACCGTGAAGGCCGGCAGGGTTGCGGCGGGCATCACCTGGCGATACACGTCGTCGGACACCACCCACTCCCCGATCAGCTGGTTGTCCTCGAACACTCCCGCCACCTCCGCGTCGACGACCTTGCCGTCGGCGCTCTTCATCGGAACCGTCGAACCGAGCGTCCAGCCCTTGTCCGTGGCCGCTGTCTGGGAGACCAGCAGGTGATTGGCCGTGAGGTCGGCGGCGCCCTCGACGAGGGTGTAGTCGAGCACCCCGTCGATGGGACCTTCGAGTGAGGCGCCCTGCTCTGGTTCGTCGTCGACCGTGACGGACACGGGGTGCAGAGCGGTGGCACTCTGGACGCTGTCGAGGTTCCGGACGGCGCGCGCCGCGCCGGACGGGACACCGATCTGGTTGGGTCCGGTGAGGATGTAGTCGGCGGTCACTCCCACGTCGACGAGCTGATTGACGCCCGTTTTGGCCGAAGATCCGAATACGCCGATCACCGAAACGAGCATCAGTCCCAGCGTGAGGGCGAACGCAGTCGCGGCCGTGCGCCGGGGATTGCGGACGGCGTTGGTGCGGGCGAGCCAGCCGATCGGCCCGAACGGTTTCGCGAGGACGGCGCCGAGTGCACCGACCACCGGCCGGGACAGTGCAGGTGCGGCGAACAGCACGGCAAGGATCAGGCCCAGGGCACCGATACCCACCACTGCGGCCGCACCGCCTCCCGTCCCTCGCGAACCGACGACGAGGCCCACCACACCGAGCGCGCCGAGCACCGCACCGACGATCGTCCGGATCCGCAGCGAATCCCCGGTGGACGCGAATTCCTCACGCATCGCCGCCACGGGCGGAACCTTGGCCGCCCGACGGGCCGGTGCGTATGCGCTGACCATCGTGACGACGACCCCGATCACCAGGGCGACGAGGATGGTCCGTGGTGCGACCTGGAGCGGTCCCTCGGGCAGGCCGAGGTCGAACGCGTTGAGCACTGTGCGCAGACCGTAAGCCAGGCCGATCCCGGCGGCGATTCCAATCGCACTGCCGATCACTCCCACGACGAGTGCTTCGAAGACCACCGACCGGCCGACCTGCTGACGGCTGGCTCCGATTGCACGAAGCAGGGCCAGCTCGCGCAGTCGCTGAGCGACGATCATCGAGAACGTGTTGTAGATGATGAAGGTGCCCACCAGAAGGGCGATTGCACCGAATGCCAGCAGGAAATAGTTGACGAAACTCAGTGCCTCCGAGATTTCGGCCTTGGTCTCCTCGCGCACCTCGTCGCCCGTCTGCACCTGGGCATCGGGGAGGGCCGCCGCGATCCGGTCCCGCAGATCAGTCTGCGACAGACCGGTTCCGGCGACATCGAGGTACTCGACGTGCTCGCCGTCGGTGAACAGCTCACGCGCCTGGGAGTCCACGAACGTGGCGCTGAGGAAGCCACCGGTGTCGTTGCCCGTGGAATAGATGCCGGACACCGTCACGTCCACCATGCCGCGGGCAGGGACCAGGACCTTCGTGGTGTCGCCGACGGTGAGACCGGCGCGTTCGGCGGCGCTCGCGTTGACCGCGATCTGGCCCACCTGGGCCGGCGGAGTGCCCTCGAGGTACTCGTCGGCCTCACCGAGCGCCTGGTCGGGCGGCAGGTAGGACTCCCCGACGCTCGGCGCTCCCCCGGTCTGCACGGCAGCACCGTCGGAGCCGATGAGCACGATTTGTCCGCTGACCGAGGGCGCCACCTTGCGGACTCCGTCGACCGCGACGACCGTGTCCACGTCCGCGAGTGGAATACCGCGCGAGTTCTCCTCGGCGCTCGACACCCGGACGTCGACGCCCTGGGCGGTGTTCTCGAAAATCGAATCGAAGGTCTTCTGGAGTGTGTCGGTGAAGACGAAAGACCCGGCGACGAAGGCGGTGCCGAGGACGACGGAGAGGACGGTCAGGGCGAGCCGCACCTTGTGGGCGGCGAGATTGCGCAGCGAAACCTTGCGCATGGGAGCGCGAGAGGTGGACGCCATACCGTCAGACCACCGCGTCCGTGGCGAGTGCATGGGCGCCGCCGGATACCGATGCCGGCTCGTCGAGCCGCTTCATCGTGTCCAGGACCGAATCGGCGGTCGGATCTCTCAACTCGTCGACGATCTTCCCGTCGGCGAGGAACACCACCCGGTCGGCGTACGCTGCCGCGCGCGGATCGTGCGTAACGATCACGACCGTCTGGTGGAACTCGTCGACCGCCGCACGGAGGATGGACAGCACCTCCCCCGAAGACTTCGAGTCGAGGTTTCCGGTGGGCTCGTCACCGAAGATGATCTCCGGCTGTCCGGCGAGCGCCCTGGCACACGCCACCCGCTGCTGCTGTCCGCCGGACAACTCGCCGGGGCGATGCCCGAGGCGGTCCTGCAGACCCAGTTTGTCCAGCACGTTGTTCAACCACACCGCGTCGGGCGCACGGCCCGCGATGTCGAGCGGGAGGGTGATGTTCTCGAGAGCGGTGAGGGTCGGCACCAGGTTGAACGCCTGGAAGACGAACCCGATGCGGTCACGGCGCAGCTGCGTCATCTGCTTGTCCGACAGCGTCGTCAGCTCGGTGTCGCCGATGAGCACCGAACCCGAACTGGCCGAGTCCAACCCGGCGAGGCAATGCATCAACGTCGACTTACCGGACCCGGAGGGGCCCATGATCGCAGTGAACTCACCACGGGCGAACTCCGCCGATACCGCGCTGAGCGCGTGGACCTGGGTGTCGCCGGTGCCGTAGGTCTTCGACAGCTCGACAGCACGGGCAGCGACAGCGGGGGCATGCGTGCTCATGATCGCCTTTCGTTTCTTCTGTGACGGCCCCACCCCGTGGTGACGGGTCGGGCCGGCGCGCGGGGCGCACTCCACCATCTTGTCGAGAGGTGGGTCGGGCCGCCATCGGGGACCACCCTGATCTTTGGCGGACGACGATCGTGGACCGGCACCGCGGAAACCTGAGCAGCGCGAGAGGCGGGCTGAGAGAATTCGGACACACCGGCGCGAAGGAGAAGCTCATGACCACCGAGTCCCCGAAGCCGAGAGCAGGCGCGCGATTCGTCGACGCCTTCCTCCAGTCGCCCTTCGCCGGGCTGACTCCGTGGATCGTGATGTCGCTGCTGTCGGGTCCGGGACGATTCGAGGAATCGGTCGCCGCCGCTCTCGCGTTGTCGATCCTGTTCCTGTTTCTCAGCCATCGCCGGGGTGGAGCCCTCAAACCCCTCGAAGTGTTCGACATCGTCTACTTCGGCTGCCTCGCCGCTATCGGACTGTTCGCCTCCGACACCGTGATCACGTGGCTGGAGACGTGGTCGGGTGAAATGTCGAGCCTTGCGCTGGTCGTTTTCGCGTTCGGCTCACTACTGCTGCGCAACCCGTTCACCCTGCCGTATGCGAAAGAGACTACGCCTGAGGAGTATTGGAGCTCACCGCTCTTCCTGGCGATCAACCAGCGCATCACACTGGTGTGGGCCCTGTCGTTCACGGTATCGGGGGCGGCCGGGCTGTTCGGCGACGCGGTGCTGCGGCAGCCGGACAACTTCTGGACGGGCTGGATCATTCCGATCGGGGCGTTGCTGTTCGCGCTGTCCTTCACCGAGTGGTATCCGGATGTGGCGACTGCGCGGGCGCCGCGGGAACCCGGAGAACCGGAAGAAGTGGCACCACCGCTCCTGAAACTGTTCGAGTTCCTGCCACCGTTCCTGATGGGCGTGGGCATCGCCATGCTCGTCACCGACAATGACCCGGACTGGCTGGCGATCGCGCTCATCGTGGTCGGAATAGTCGCCGGCGCCGCGTTTCGCCGCACCGGCGCACGCAGGCCGGCCGCTTCCGCCGGGTGAGGGCAAAACCGTCCTGAGCCGTCCCCCGGCCACTAACCTTGTGACTGATGTCACACAGGAGAGGTGGGCGCATGTCGGACGCCGCGAACGGAATCATCTTCGACCGGCTCGCGCACTGGGCGCAGTTCCGACCGAACGCCATCGCCGTGCAGTTCCAGGATCGCGCGTACACGTGGTCGGAATGGCGCGACCGCATTCTGCAGATCGCCGGAGCTCTGGCGGAAGGAGGAATACGGCAGGGAGACACGGTCGCTTTTCTCGACAAGAATCACCTCTCCTGCTTGGAGGTGACCTACGCGGCGGGTGTGCTCGGGGCGGCCACCGCGGTTCCCAACTGGCGGCTCGCCGGCGAGGAACTCGACTACGTGATCAACGACTGCCGTGCCCGAATCCTCTTTGTCGGGAACGAGTTTCTGCAACAGGTCATGGCGCTGCGCGATCGGATGACCGGTATCGAGCAATTCATCACCGTCGGTGGCGAGCACGACGAATTCGAGCCGTGGTTGACGGAGGCGTCCCCGTTGTGGCGGCCGCCCGTCGTGGATCCCGAGTCGACGACGTTGATTCTCTACAGCTCCGGAACCACCGGTAAGCCGAAGGGGGTGCAGCTGACGCACCGCAACCTGAACGCCCACAACGTCGACGCGCTCGCCGTGCTTCCCGCCCGGGAGGACGACTGCTTCCTCGTCGCGATGCCACTCTTCCACGTCGGTGGTAGTTGCTACGCGATCATGGGAATTCACGCCGGCGCTCGATGCCATGTCGCGCGGGATGCCGATGCCCCGTCACTGTTCGCAGGTCTTGCCGCCGGAGCCACTATCGCGTTCCTCGTTCCGCCGGTGATCGCGGGCGTCCTGGCCGCAGGCGAACAGGCCGTCGCCGCGTTCGGCGCGCTCCGCCGCATCACGTACGGAGCGGCGCCGATGCCACTGCCGCTACTCCGGAGCGCGTTGGCTGCTTGGCCCAGGACGGAATTCGTCCAGGTGTACGGGATGACCGAATGCGCCGGTGTCGTCACAGCCCTCCTCCCCGAGGTGCACCGCGACGAAACGCAGGTCGAACGCATGGCGTCGGCGGGACAGCCGATCCCCGGCGTGGAGATGCGCATCGTGGACCCGGTCACCACCCGGGACGTCGCCCCCGGGGAAACCGGCGAATTATGGTGGCGCACGGAACAGCGGACACCGGGCTATCTCGGCAAACCCGAGGCGACGGCCGAGGCGATCACCGCCGACGGGTGGCTCCGCAGCGGCGACATGGGACGCGCGGACGCGGACGGATTCGTCTACATCGAGGACCGCCTCAAGGACATGATCATCACCGGCGGCGAAAACGTCTACTCGCCCGAGATCGAGCGGGTGCTGGTCGAACACCCGGCGGTGGCGGAGGTGGCGGTGATCGGTGTGCCCGACGAGCATTGGGGCGAAACTGTGAAGGCGATCGTCGTCCCCGTCGAGGGAACCGTCGCCGTCCCGGACGAGCTGATCCACTACACCCACCAGCGTCTGGCAAAGTTCAAATGCCCGACCAGCATCGACGTCGTCGAGATGCTGCCGCGCAATCCGACGGGGAAAATCCTCAAACGGGAACTACGTGCACCGTACTGGAAGGACCGCAGCCACAAGCTGGTGTGAGCACCGTCCATACTGGAGTCGTGACCGGTCGATGCCCCTGCCTGTTCGGTGAGCCGTACGACGACTGCTGCGGACGGTTCCACCGCGGCGAGGCCACCGCCCCGACCGCCGAGCGGCTCATGCGGTCCCGTTTCAGCGCCTTCGCCGTCCTCGACGCCGACTATCTCCTGGCAACCTGGCATCCGAGCACCCGGCCTGACGACCTCGACCTCGACCCCGCGCAGCGGTGGACCCGGCTCGACATCCTCGGGTCGAGCGGCGGAGGACTCCTCGACACCGCCGGCACTGTCGAGTTCCGGGCCCATTTCGTGTTGGACGGCGAGCGCGGCTCGCTCCACGAGAACAGCCGTTTCGTCCGCGTGGACGGTCGGTGGCTGTATCTCGACGCACATGCGGCGCCGGGGCGGCGGCTCCCGCGTGTCTGATCGCCCCCGGCTTACGATCGAAACATGAACAACCACCGGATCGGCCCCGTCGCTGTCTTCGCCGCCTGCGCGCTGGCCCTGACACTCACCGGATGTTCGGAGTCGAACTCCGCCAGCAGTGTCGCGGCGACGTCACCCGCCGCCGCGGCGACCACGAGCACCGCACTCGAACCCGACGCATCGACGGTCCCGACCGACGCGTCGCCGAAGTCGTCCGAGGCGTCCGGTCCGGCGAAACTGACGGTGACCGACATCCGGATCGGTCGGCATGAGGGCTTCGATCGAGTGGTCTACGAACTCGGCGGAACGGGCACGCCGGGCTGGCGGGTCGAGTACGTCGACGAGGCCGTCCAGGACGGCAGCGGCAGGTCGATCCCGATGTCGGGCAACGGAATTCTCCAAGTGCTGATCGACGGCTCCGCATATCCCTTCGACAGCGGCGTGGAAGGGTATGCCGGTCCGAACCCATTGCCCGGGGATTCCGGCGGGGTAGTGACCGAGGTCAACGGTGCCCTCGTCTTCGAAGGTGTCACCCAATCGTTCATCGGCGTGACGCGCCCCGACAGGCCGTTTACGGTGTCGAGTTTGTCGGGACCGACGAGGGTGGTCGTCGACATCGCGAGGTAGGAAGCACGCTCGGCACCCCAGCGCTTGACCTCGAGTTCGGTTCAGGTTCTACCGTCGTGTCATACCCACGCTCTACCGTGTGGGTAGCGACAGGAGGCCGCCGGCATGAGCATGGAAGTCACAGCGTGGAACGCGATGTACAACGCGATGCACGCCCAGGAGGATCGTCGACCGTTCTCGCGCACCACCTTGCGGCGGATCGCCCGTTTCGCCGCGCCGCACCGACGGAGCCTGGCGTGGTACCTCCTGCTCAGCGTGATCACCGCAGCGCTGGCCGTGGCCACACCGGTGCTCGCCGGCCGCGTGGTGGAGGCGATCATCGACGGCGACGCCGTGTCCGCCGTGGTCCGTCTGGCCGGGCTCATCGCGCTCATCGCCGTCCTCGAGGCCGCTCTGGGCCTGTGGACGCGATGGTTGTCGGCGAGCATCGGCGAGAACCTGATCCTCGATCTGCGAACCGCGGTGTTCGACCATGTGCAGCGCATGCCCATCGCGTTCTTCACCCGCACCCGCACAGGTGCCCTCGTGAGCCGCCTCAACAACGACGTGATCGGAGCGCAGCGCGCGTTCAGTGACACGCTCTCCGGTGTCGCCGCCAACCTTGTGACGCTCGGTATCACCCTCATCGTCATGATCGGAATCTCCTGGCAGATCACCCTCCTCGCGCTGCTGCTGCTGCCGATCTTCGTGCTGCCCGCCCGCCGGATGGGTGCCCGGCTCGCGCAGCTCAACCGGGAGGCCGCCAACTACAACTCGGTCATGAGCACCCAGATGACCGAACGCTTCTCGGCACCGGGAGCCACCCTCGTGAAGCTGTTCGGCCGCCCCTCAGAAGAGTCCGCCGAATTCGCGGTCCGGGCCCGGCGGGTCCGCAACATCGGGGTCCGGACGGCGATGTTGCAGTCGGTGTTCGTCACCGCGCTCACATTGGTGTCGGCGTTGGCGCTGGCCCTCGTCTACGGTCTCGGCGGGTTCTACGCATTGCGCGGTCAGCTCGACGCCGGCGCCGTCGTCGCCATGGCGATGCTCCTCACCCGGTTGTACTCACCGCTCACCGCGCTCGCCAGTGCCCGCGTCGACGTGATGAGCGCGCTCGTCAGTTTCGAGCGCGTCTTCGAGGTTCTGGATCTGCAACCGCTGATCCAGGAAAAGCCAGACGCCACGGTAGTGCCCGACGGCCCCGTGTCGGTGGAATTCCGGAATGTGGAGTTCGCCTATCCGGCCGCCGACAAGGTGTCGCTGGCATCCCTCGAGGAGGTCGCGACCCTCGACACCCGGGAGGGCGTCGAGGTACTGCACGGAGTGTCGTTCCGTGCCGAACCCGGCCAGATGGTCGCCTTGGTAGGATCCTCGGGAGCGGGAAAGTCCACCATTGCCCAGCTCGTCCCGCGGCTCTACGACGTGGATGCCGGCGTGGTCGAACTCGGCGGCGTCGATGTCCGGGATCTCACCGCCGACTCCGTCCGCGCCACCGTCGGCATGGTGACGCAGGACGGGCACCTCTTCCATGACACCGTCCGCGCCAACCTCCTGCTCGCCCGCCCGGGCGCCTCCGCCGCCGAACTGGACGAGGTGCTGGAACGGGCCAGGCTCACCGAACTGGTGGCGGCGCTGCCCGACGGCCTCGACACGGTGGTCGGGGAACGTGGCTATCGGCTCTCCGGCGGTGAGCGACAACGACTGACCATCGCCCGACTGCTGCTCGCCCATCCGCGCGTCGTCATCCTCGACGAGGCCACCGCGCATCTCGATTCGACGTCGGAGGCGGCGGTGCAGGAGGCACTGGGCGAGGCACTGGCCGGACGAACCGCCGTGGTGATCGCACACCGGCTCTCCACCGTCCGCGCCGCCGACCTGATTCTCGTGATCGAGGCCGGACGAGTCGTCGAACGCGGCACCCACAGCGAACTCCTCGCCCTGGGTGGCCGCTACCAGGAGCTGTACCGCACCCAGTTCGACACGGGTACCCAGTCGTCGCCCACCCTGACGGAGGTCATCTCGGCTACGACGTAAGCCGGCGGATCGCGCCGAGGGGCAACGACATCCACCGCGGGCGGTTCCGGGCCTCGTACACCACTTCGTAGACGGCCTTGTCCAGTTCGTAGGCGCGAAGCAGGACTGATGAAGACCGAGGGTCGTCACCGGCGACCGAGGTATATCCCTCGCAGAAGGCCGTTCCGTTGCGGTGGGCCCACTCGCGCGCGCGGAACTCGCGCTGCGACGCTGCCGCTTCCGTCACGGAGTCGGCGAGCAGGTGATGTGCGGCGTAATCGAAGGAACGCAGCATGCCCGCGACGTCGCGCAGGCGGCTGTCCGGTTCCCGCCGCTCGGTCAGCGTCTTGGCGGGTTCTCCCTCGAAGTCGATGAGCAACCACCGTTCGGGGGTTCGGAGCACCTGGCCGAGGTGGAGGTCGCCGTGAATCCGCTGCACCGTGATGCTCCCCAGCGACTCGGCCTCCGCATACCGTTCCCGAATGGCGGGTGCCACTTCCGCCAACTCGGGAACGACCTCGGTAGCCGCCTCCAGACGGCGCAGCATTGCCGCCACCGTCGTGGACGTGACTGCCTTGTCCACGGTGCCGAGCGCCCGCGCGAGGGTGGCATGCACCTCGGCGACCGCAGCCCCCATGCGATACGACTCCCCCGCGAAGTCCGTCCCGACCTCGTCTGCGCGGAGGTCCGCCTCCATCAGAAGGTCGCGCACGCTACCGAGTGCCATCGTCCACCCGTCCGCCGAATTGGCGGCGAAGTCCTGGACCATCGCCAGGGTCGTTTCGATGCCTTCCACGTCGGATTCGATCCACGCGCGCAAGGTTGCCACGTACTCGCTGCCTGCCTCGCCGAGTACCCGGTGCATCTCCACGTCCGGGTTCGTCCCCGGGGTCACGAGGCGGAAGATCTTCATCAGCAACTTGTCCCCGAGCACCACGGACGTATTCGATTGTTCAGCGCCGAGGGTCCGCCCCTTCAGGCCGGGTTCGATGACGCTTCCGGGAGCGGTCCGCAGCCGGATCGGCCCCGAACCCTGCGGCGACGCGAGCCGTTCCGCGTAGAGATCGATCACTTCGGCGTCGTGCAGGCCGTCGTAGGCGAACCATTCCGAACCGACATCTCCGTCGGGCGCAGGTAGCGCCCAGGGCACCAGGTCTTCGGGAAGGTGACTGCGGAAACCGAGCGGCACCTGATAGACCTGCGGTGGCCCGGTCTCGAAGTCCACCGAGACCAGGAGGTGATCGACCGCGAACCCCGGCACACCGGCGAGAGGCTGGCGCAGCAGAATCCGGACACCGGAAATGGTGTTCCCCTTGGCAGCGAACCAGCGGCGCTCAGGCAGCCATCGAGCGAGCTGGGGCTCGAGGATGTGGTCGGGGATTGTCGTCGGTTGATTCACGGCTGTACCGCCTGTTCTGCCTCGCTGCTCACCGGGTGACCGTCTGTCACTCCGCCGTCCCGTGGATCCGGTTGCAGGGCAAACCAGAAGAAGCCGTGCCCCGGCAATGTGACCATGTATCCGTCGTCCGTGATCGGCGGGAACGGAACCGATCCGGTGAGTTCCACCGGGATGCGACCGGCATATTGCGACAAGTCGAGGATCACCGCCTGCGGATACCTCGACAGGTTGTTGACACACAGGATGACATCCGCGGGTGCGCCTTCCGAGCTGGGCGGCGTTTCCCGCACATAGGACAGCACGGCCGGGTTGGCGCTGCCCAGTTCGGTGAACGAGGCGGTACCGAACGCCGGATGCTGTTTCCGCACCTGGATCATTCGCCGCGTCCAGTGGAGCAGGCTGTTGGTCGAGTTCATCTGCGCTTCGACGTTCACCGACTGATATCCGTACGTGGGGTCCATGATGACCGGCAGATACATTCGGGCCGGATCCGCCCGGGAGAACCCGG
The DNA here is from genome assembly GCF_003130705.1 of Rhodococcus oxybenzonivorans. NCBI lineage: Bacteria > Bacillati > Actinomycetota > Actinomycetes > Mycobacteriales > Nocardiaceae > Rhodococcus > Rhodococcus oxybenzonivorans. The sequence continues at coordinate 4,399,892 of NZ_CP021354.1, forward strand.
CGTTGCGGTCGGGCGTCCACTGCATGGGAGTACGGACGGAATCCCGATCACCCAGCCAGATGTTGTCGCCCATACCGATCTCGTCGCCGTAGTACAGGACGGGAGAGCCCGGCAGGCTGAGCAGCAGTGCCGTGAAAAGCTCGAGCTGGTTGCGATCGTTCTCGAGCAGCGGCGCGAGACGACGGCGAATACCGATGTTCGCCTTCATCCGCGGGTCCTGTGCGTATTCGGCATACATGTAGTCGCGCTCCTCGTCGGACACCATCTCGAGCGTCAACTCGTCATGATTTCGCAAGAAGATTCCCCATTGGCACGAACTGGGAATGGGTGGTGTCTGCGCGAGAATCTCCGAAATCGGGAAGCGGTTCTGTCGCCGCACGGCCATGAAGATCCGCGGCATCAGCGGGAAGTGGAACGCCATGTGGCACTCGTCGCCGACGTCCGGTTCGCCGAAATACTCGACCACGTCGGAGGGCCACTGATTCGCCTCGGCAAGCAGCGCGCGGCCCGGGTACTCGGCGTCCATCACGGCCCGGCACTTCTTCAAGAATGCGTGCGTCTCGGGCAGGTTCTCGCAGTTGGTGCCTTCACGCTCGAACAAGTACGGGACGGCATCCAACCGGAATCCGTCGATACCGAGGTCCAGCCAGAACCGGAGCACGTCGATCATGGCGTCCTGAACTTCGGGATTGTCATAGTTCAGGTCCGGCTGGTGGGAGAAGAAGCGATGCCAGTAGTACTGCTTGCGCACCGGATCCCACGTCCAGTTGGACGTCTCGGTGTCGACGAAAATGATTCGCGCGTCCGGATATCCTTCGTCGGTGTCGGACCACACATAGAAGTCGCCGTACGGGCCGTCGGGGTCGCTGCGTGACTCCTGGAACCAGGCGTGCGTGTCGGACGTGTGGTTCATGACGAGATCGGTGATCACCCGGATCCCGCGCCGGTGCGCCTCGTCGAAGAGGTGAACGAAGTCCTCGACTGTACCGAATTCCGGTAGTACAGCACGGAAGTCACGGATGTCGTAGCCGCCGTCACGCAATGGGGAGTCGTAGAAGGGCGGCAACCACAGGCAGTCGACACCGAGCCAGGACAGATAGTCGAGCTTGGCGGTCAACCCCTCGAGGTCGCCGGTGCCGTCTCCGGAAAAGTCGTAGAAGGCGCGGACCAGGACCTCGTAGAACACTGCGGTCTTGAACCACTCGTGGTCGACCGTCAGTTCCCGGGCATGGGAGAAGTCTTCGGACCGTGCCTCGACGATATGGCCCTCCAGGTCGTGTTCCGGCTCGGCGTTGACGGAGGGCGACGGTTCTTCCAGGGGCATTAGCACCTCGGTATGCGACTCGATCACAGGAACCGCGAGGTTCCTCGGACACTTCCTCGATGGTAGGGCGGGTCAGCCTGAACCGCTCGGAACGCGTGCCGCGGAGCGTCCCCGAAGGAGGCCGGCAACTTTCCTGACTTCGACGGTAAACGCGGACAGAAGGTGTCCTCTATCAGCGCGAGACTGTGTTCATGAACGAGACGACGCACGACGACATTTCCGACGAACGCAGCCTGCTGCTGCTCCTACTCGAGCATCAGCGCACCGCGTTCCGCAACGCCATGTCGGGCCTGACCGAGGAGCAGGCGCGCAGCGTGCCCAGCGCGAGTGAGATGAGTCTGTCCTCACTCCTCAAACACGTGATCGACGGGGAGGAATCGATGACGGCCCGCGTTCTGGGAACACCGCGCGCCGAGGGGTCCGACCCGGTTGCCGCATGGAGGGCGGCCTGGAATGTCGCGGAGGACGAAACCGTCGACGTACTCCTCGCCCGGCTCGATCGAGCCGGGCGAGCCACGGAGGCCGCGATCGCCGCGGAACCCGATCTCGGCAGGGACGTTCACCTCCCCGCCGACGTGGCGAAATGGATGACGCCGGGTGTTGTTTTCACTGTCCGTTTCATGCTGGTCCACCAGCTCGAGGAGATGGCCCGCCATGCCGGGCATGCCGACATCATCCGACAGTCCATCGATGGTGCACGGGCCGATACCCTGGCCGGCGGCACTGCCTGGTCCTGACGGGCGCGCAGTGCTCGGGTAGATTCACCGCTCGGACGGCGCTGCAGAGCCGCCCGAGGAGCGACGACGAGGAGTTCAGGTGGACGGTGTGAGCGGAACGCGGCGCGTGGTCGCCGCAGCAGCGGTCGGCATTGTGGCGACTTTCGGTCTGTCAGGAACGGCGTCGGCCCAGCCCTCGGCATCGAGTGTTCCCGGACTGGCGGAATTGCGCGCCCAGGCGGACAGGCCCGGTGAGCAGGTCGCGGTCGAGGCCCTGGCCTCGTCCACGGCGCTTCGGGACGTGGCCGGGACGCACACCCCGTTCCTGTACACGGCACCGACAGTGGGCTGCGGCACCGTCGCCCCGGTCACGCTCACCCTTGCCTCGGGAACCACCGACCCCGCCGCCGCGGCGATCAGCTTCCAGGCGCTCTCCGCCTACCCCGGCGTCGTCCAGTCGTCCGGGCTCACCGTCGCGTGGATCAACACCAATACCGGCGCCAGCGGCATCCTGCCGCTCGACGGCGTCACCGAGGGCGGCTACCCGTCGCTGTCGAAGGTTGTGACCACCGGACCGGGCACCGTCGTTGCGTCGATCTTCGGCACCGTCGGCTACACCGGCGCCACCTGTTATGTACTGCCCACCGTGGGGACGTTCCTCGTTCCCACCGAGGGTCCTCTGCCGGCCGACGCGGCCGGTCAGCCGGCGCCGGCTCCCGCTCCCCCGGCGTAATGACCGGGGGCTCGGCAGGGCCTCTTCTCTGCGAGCCGCGCGGGTACTACTCGCGCGGCTTTCTTCTACTGTCGCGGTCACGCTGGAACTTACCGGCGTCGCGGTCGCCCCGGCCGGGCCTTCCCGAGGGTGGGCCGGAGTCGGGCTGAAGCTGGATCAGCACACCGGAGATGCGGGTGCGCCGCAGGGCCTCGAGCGTCTCCCGGGACAGGTCTGCGGGTAGTTCCACCAGGCTGTGATCGGGACGGATGCTGATGTGCCCGAAATCGCTGCGCCGCAGCCCGCCCTCGTTGGCGATGGCACCCACAATGGCGCCGGGCACCACGCGATGCCGCTTCCCCACCGCGATGCGATAGGTGGCGAGTTCCTGACCCTCCGGGCCCCGCGACCGGGTGGGCGGGCCGTCGTCGAATCGACGGGCCGGACGTTCCCGGGGTTCCCGCGGTTCACGCTCGCGACGCGGCGGCGGCGGCGGTTCGGGTGACATCAGGAATGCGTCACCGTCGCGCGACTGCACCGCGAGCGCTGCTGCGATGTCGGCGAGCGGCACGTCGTGCTCCTGCTCGTAGTCCTCGATCATCTTGCGGAACAACGCCAGGTTGTCGGAGGTGAGGCTCTCGGTGATGGAGTCGCCGAACTTCGCGACGCGCTGCGCGTTGACGTCGTCGACGCTCGGAAGCTGCATCTCGGCCAGCGGCTGCCGTGTTGCCTTCTCGATCGCCTTGAGGAGGTGCCGTTCCCGGGGCGCGACGAACAGCAGAGCCTCGCCCGCCCGTCCTGCTCGACCGGTACGGCCGATGCGGTGCACGTAGGACTCCGTGTCGTGCGGAATGTCGTAGTTCACCACGTGGGAGATGCGGTCGACGTCGAGACCGCGGGCAGCGACGTCGGTGGCGACGAGGATGTCGAGAGCACCACTCTTGAGCTGGCCGATGGTTCGTTCACGCTGCGCCTGCACGATGTCGCCGTTGATCGCGGCAGCCGAGAACCCGCGGGCGCGCAGGCGTTCGGCAAGATCCTCCGTGGCCTGCTTGGTGCGCACGAAGATGATCATGGCCTCGAACGACTCCACCTCGAGGACACGGGTGAGAGCGTCGAGCTTGCGCTGATGCGCCACCTGCACGTACCGCTGCGAGATGTTGGACGCGGTGGACGTCTTCGACTTCACCGTGATCTCGATGGGATCATGCAGGTACTGCTTGGAAATCTTGCGGATCGCGCCCGGCATGGTGGCCGAGAACAACGCCACCTGTTTCTGTTCCGGCGTATCGGACAGGATGCGTTCGACGTCTTCCTGGAAGCCCATCTTCAGCATCTCGTCGGCCTCGTCGAGGACGAGGTACGACAGCTTGGACAGGTCGAGCGTGCCCTTTTCCAAGTGGTCGATGACCCGGCCGGGCGTGCCGACGACGACGTGGGCGCCGCGGCGCAGCCCGGACAACTGGACGCCGTAGCTCTGGCCGCCGTAGATCGGCAGCACATGGAGACCCGGAATATGGGTGGCGTACTTACCGAACGCCTCCGCGACCTGCAGAGCCAGCTCACGCGTCGGCGCGAGCACCAGGGCCTGCGGCGACTTCTGGGTGAGGTCGATCCGGGAGAGGATCGGAACCGCGAACGCGGCAGTTTTGCCGGTACCGGTCTGGGCCAGTCCGACGACGTCGTTACCTGCGAGCAGAGGCGGGATGGTGGCTGCCTGGATCGGCGAGGGCGACTCGTAGCCCACATCGGACAGTGCCTTCAAGACCCGATCATCGATGTCGAGGTCGGCAAAAGTGGGCGGTTCGGGTTCACGTTCGATATCACTCATTGACCAGCAGTTTAGTGCACGACTCGGCGCCGCAGCGCCATGCCGGGTAAATACGCGGCCACCGGCACGGGAGACACCTGTGACGGGTCGTCGCCTAGCGTGGACGCCATGGTCGATGTCGCCGTCATTCAGTTCGCCCCCGGTCAGGACAAGCAGGAGAACGCGAGCACCCTTCGCAGGCTGGCCACCGAGGCGTCGGATCGCGGCGCACAGGTGGTCGTGGCCCCCGAGTACGCGATGTTCACGGCTCCGCGGACGGACCACCGACTCGTGGAGTCGGCGGAGGGACTGGACGGCACGTTCGTGACAGCGCTGGCCGAGACCGCCGCCCAGCTGCAGATACACCTGGTGGCCGGAGTCAACGAGTTGCTGCCCGGCGACGACCACATCTCGAACACGTTGGTGGCTCTCGGCCCGACGGGAGACATCGTTGCCACGTACCGCAAGCTGCACCTCTACGACGCCTTCGGATACAAGGAATCGGAGGTGATCCGCGCGGGCGAGATCGGGACCCCCGAGACGTTCGCCGTCGACGGTCTCACCTTCGGGATGCAGACCTGCTACGACCTTCGATTCCCGGAGGTCACCCGCCGCATCGTCGACGCAGGCACCGACGTCCTGCTCCTCCCTGCGCAATGGGTGCCGGGACCGCTCAAGGAGGACCACTGGTCCACGCTCGTACGGGCACGGGCGATCGAGAACACCATCTACGTGGCCGCGGCCGACCAGAGCGCGCGCACGGGGGCCGGAGCCAGCATGATCGTCGATCCCATGGGTGTGACCGTCGCTGCGCTCGGCGAACGGGTGGGCACCGCCATCGCCACGGTCACCGCGGAACGCATCACCGAGGTGCGCGAGAAGAACCCCGCGCTTGCGCTGCGGAGATTCACCGTCACGGAGATCTGAGCTGTATTTCCGCGCCCGGAAGTGGAGTAGTTTCGAAGACGAACCGTTCTTCCCGATTCGGAGCGTTCGATGCAGTACACCAGTCGGGCGGACGCCGGTCGTCGGCTGGCCGCCTCACTCGAGCATCTACGCGGAAACGACCTGGTGGTTCTGGGCCTGCCGCGCGGCGGCGTCCCTGTCGCCTTCGAGGTCGCCGCGGCGCTCGCCGCCCCCCTCGATGTGGTTCTCGTACGCAAACTCGGTGTCCCCTGGCAGCCCGAACTCGCGATGGGCGCGATCGGTGAAGGAGACGCCCGCGTCGTCAACGACGACGTCCTTCGGATCGCCCGGGTCAGCAAGACTGCCCTCGCCATGGTCGAGGCCAAGGAGCGCCGGGAACTCGAGCGTCGAGCGCAGGTGTTGCGCGGCGGCAGGAACCGCGTGCCGATACGAGGACGCACCGCCGTCATCGTCGACGACGGAATGGCCACCGGTGCGACGGCCGCGGTGGCCTGCCAGTTCGTCAAGAAGTCGGGGGCGGCGCGCATCGTCGTCGCGGTTCCGGTGGCCGCGCCCGAGGCCGTCTCCCGTCTGCGCGTCACGGCCGACGAGGTGGTCTGCCCGTACACCCCACTCGACCTCGGTGGCGTTGGCAATGCCTACGACGACTTCCATCAACTTGCAGACAGCGAGGTCACAGACCTGCTCGCCACCATATGACAGTCGTTCTCGAGTAAATCTCAGCGAGAGTGCAACGTTCCTGGAGTGACCGTCGATACACCGGACAGAGCACAGAACAGACTGCCTTTGGAGGATCTCGTGACCGTCTCTGCCGATACCGTCGAAACCGTGGTGGCCGCTTGTCGCGACCGGCTGGGTGATCCGTCCGGCTGGGTCACCTCTGATGTCTATCGGCACAGCCTCGCCCTGTGCATCATCGAGTCCGTGCAGTCGAGCGCGGGACACAGCGAGGTCGCCGTCGTCGACCGGTATCTGGCGTACCGCCGGGCGGACGCCGGACGGCCGCTCACCGACGGTGCCCGCGATCTGCTCCGCACCTTCGAGGAGGCAGGCAGTTCGGATCAGTGGGCCGGCAAGGTCGGCTCGTACAAGCGCCGCTACACCGCGACAGGTGTGCCGATCGAGGCACGCCACATCCAGCAGGCAGCCGAGCGACTACACCAGCTCCGCGTCAACAGCATCGACGACCTCCTCGAGGCCGCTCGGGACGAGGCGGCGCTGGAGCAGATCCATCAGGCCTGGGTCGACGTGTGCGGTGAGCACAGCGACGTCACGTGGTCGCACTTCCTGATGCTCGCGGGAATCCCCGGGGTGCGACCCAACAGGGTGGCGGAGGTCTTCGTCAACGGCGCCCTCGGCATCTCGGAGGCGACCGATGCCGGTGCCGCGGACGAAATCCTCGAGGCCACCGCAACCGAGCTCGGGGTCGACCCCGAGCAGCTCGACTACGCGATCCGGCGGTGGCTTGCGGCCAATTCTCGCCGCCTCGACGACGTCGCGTAGTTACCAGTTTACGTCTGGTTACACATATTCTCGCAGGTCAGAAGCAACTTACCCAAAACGGACATCGGCGCTAGTGCGAAACCCGGACAATTGTGATCGAATGCACATCCGTCATGTTGTTTCAGTGGAGGGGTCATAGTGCGAGAGTTTTCGGTACCGCAGTCGTTCTCAATTCCGGAGGACGCCTCTATGGCCGACTCGGTCTTCCGTCATGCCGAGGAGGATCCGACGTTCGTACCGTTCAAGCGTCCAAGTAACGGCGGCTGGACGGACGTCACCGCCGCCGAGTTCGCGAAGCAGGTCTCGGCAGTCGCGAAAGGTCTGATCGCGTCCGGCATCGAACTCGGTGATCGTGTCGCGATCCTGTCCGCGACCCGGTACGAGTGGGTCGTCATCGACTACGCGATCTGGACGGCCGGCGGTTGCACCGTCGCCATCTACGAGACGTCCGCGCCCGATCAGGCCAAGTGGATCCTCGAGGATTCCGGCACATCGCTGCTCGTCGTCGAGAACGCCAAGCACGCGCAGGCCCTGCGGGTCGTCACCGACGAGGCGGCGGATCTGCGGGAGGTGCTGCAGATCGATGCCGGGGCGAGCGAAGCGACGGGGGAATCATCCGGGGCTATCGAGGAACTGACGAAGCGTGGGCAGAGCGTCACGGACGAGCAGTTGCACGAACGTCGTCACCAGGTGCGAGCATCGTCGCCCGCCACCCTCATCTACACCTCCGGCACCACAGGCCGGCCCAAGGGCGTGCAGTTGACGCACGCCAATTTCTACGCCGAGTCCGCTGCCGTGAAGCTGGCGCTCTCCGATGCGATGTACGCGGGCCGCCGCACCCTGATGTTCCTGCCGCTCGCGCACGTCTTCGCCCGCGCCATCTCGTTCGGCGCCTTCGACGCGAAGGTCACCGTCGCACACACCGCGGATCTGACGACGCTGCTCGACCAGTTCGCCGCGTTCAAGCCGCACTTCATCCTGTCGGTTCCCCGCGTGTTCGAGAAGGTCTACAACTCCGCGAAGCAGAAGGCGTACGACGGCGGCAAGGGCAGCATCTTCGAGAAGGCGTCCGCCACTGCCATCGCGTACAGCGAGGCTCAGGACAAGGGTGGCGCCGGCCTCGGCCTCAAGCTCAAGCACGCGCTGTTCGACAAGCTGGTGTACTCGAAGCTGCGCACCGCGCTCGGTGGCGAATGCGACCGCGCCGTCTCCGGTGGTGCGGCTCTCGGTGCCCGGCTCGGCCACTTCTTCCGTGGCGTCGGCATTCCCGTGTACGAGGGTTACGGCCTCACCGAGACCAGCGCCGCCATCTCCGTGAACACCACGTCCGCGCAGAAGGTCGGCACGGTCGGCAAGCCGATCGACGGCCATGCCGCGAAGATCGGTGAGGACGGTGAGCTGCTCGTCAAGGGACCCGTCGTCTTCAGTGGGTACTGGCACAACGACCAGGCCACCGCCGACTCGATCCGCGACGGCTGGTTCCACACAGGTGACCTCGGGTCGATCGACGAAGAGGGATTCATCTCGATCACCGGCCGCAAGAAGGAAATCATCGTCACCGCAGGCGGCAAGAACGTGGCGCCGGCGGTCCTCGAGGATGCCCTGCGCGCACATCCGCTGATCAGCCAGTGCCTCGTGGTCGGTGACGGTAAACCGTTCATCGGGGCGCTCATCACCCTCGACGCCGAGACCCTCCCCGGCTGGAAGGAACGTCACGGGCTGGCCGCCGACACCCCGGTGTCCGATCTGGTCAAGAACCCGGACCTGGTCGCGGAGATCGACGAGGCCGTGGCCGAGGGCAACAAGAAGGTGTCCAACCCGGAACGGATCAAGAAGTACCGGATCCTCGAGGTCGACTTCTCGCAGGAAACCGGCGAACTCACCCCCACACTGAAGCTCAAGCGCAACGTCATCCACAAGGAACACGGCGCGGCCATCGAGGCCATCTACGCGTAAGCGGCTCCGCCGCCCGTGAGTGGCCGAGGAGTGCATCGACTCCTCGGCCACTCACGTGCGCGTAGCGCCCAAGATGAAGTCGCGTACCACCGCGGTGACCGCGGGGTGAACCTTCTCGTGCAGTAGGTCGTGACCGGCGTCGTCGAACTCCCGGAATTCGAGGCCGGCGATTCCCGTCGCCCATGTCCGGATCGAGTCGATGGGTGCGATGCGGTCGTCCACGCCGTGCACGACGAGCAGCGGCATCTCGAGAAGGCCCAACATATCCGCCGTCTGCGCCGCGGCGGCGGACTTCGGTGTCCCGCACAGAATCGCGCACCGGAAGCCCGCGTTGCCACGCGCGAGGAGTTCCATCGACACGGCGGCACCCAGCGAATGTCCCATCAACGCCGTCGGGACGTGCGGTGCGCTTTCTTCGGCGAGGGCGGTGAGGAGCGCGCCGTCCTCGGCCAGTTCCGCGACGGATCCCGGCTGGTCGCCTTCGGATAGGCCGTGTCCTGCCTGGTCGATGCCCCACACGCCGATACCTGCCGATGTCAAGGCGCGCGCGAAGCGATGGTAGTGACCCGTGTGCTGACCCATCCCGTGCAAGAACACGAGCTGGGCGACCGGATTGTCGGCCGGCCAATGCCGGTAGTGCACTCGTCCGGAGTGGCCGTCGAAGAAAGGCATGGCTGCCATTCTGGGGCTGTCACACCCCGATGGCACAATCGGGCGCGTGAACTCACCGGCAGAACTGGGGACATAGCTGTGTTCCTCCTCGACGACACGATCGTCTACAGCGCGAGTGATCTCGCCGCGGCTGCCACGTGCGAGTTCGCCTTGCTGCGTCGACTGGACGCCACCCTCGGGTTCGCGGCGGCGGGCGCGGCCTGCTCCCCTTCCGACGACCCCATGCTGCGGCGCACCTCCAGCCTCGGTGACGCACACGAACACCGCAGGCTCGAGCAGTTCCGCGCTGTCTTCGGCGACGGAGTGGTCACGATCGATCGCCCCGACTACACCGCGCTCGGCTTGTTCGAGGCCAATTCCGCTACCGTCGAGGCGATCCGGGCCGGTGCCGACGTCGTGTACCAGGGAACATTCTTCGACGGCCGCTTCCTCGGTTTCTGCGACTTTCTCGTCCGCGACGGCGACACGTACGCCGTCTACGACACCAAGCTTTCCCGACACGCCAAGGTGTCAGCCCTCCTGCAACTCGCCGCGTACGCGGAAGCTCTGCAGCGCAACGGCATTCCCACCTCCCCGGAGGTGCACCTGCTGCTGGGCGACGACAGCGACTCGTCGCACTCCCTCGGTGACATCGCGCCGGTGTATTCCGCCCGCCGGTCCGCCCTCGAACGGGTACTCGACGAACACCGCGACGAGCAGTCGCTCACCGAGTGGGGCGATCCCCGCTACACGGCGTGCGGCCGGTGCGACACCTGCGGGCCGGAGGTAGAGGGGCACCGCGACCTCCTGCTCGTAGCCGGGATGCGTTCGACGCAGCGGAGTCGGCTGATCGCGGGCGGTATCGACACCATCGATGCGCTTGCAGCGCACACCGGTAACGTCGACGGTCTCGCCGAGCGCAGTCTCGACTCGCTCCGCGCCCAGGCCGCGCTGCAGCTACGGCAGGAGTCGTCGGGAACACCCGAATTCGAGGTGTACTCGCCCGGCGCACTCGGCGGGTTGCCCGCACCGGACGACGGGGACATTTTCTTCGACTTCGAGGGAGACCCGCTGTGGGCCGAGGACGGCTCGTCCGACTGGGGTCTCGAGTACCTTTTCGGTGTCGTCGAGGGGCCGCCGCCGGGCGAGAAGTCTGCCGCCCCGGTGTTCCGGCCCTTCTGGGCACACAGCCGCGCCGAAGAGCGTCAGGCCCTCGTCGACTTCCTCGACTACGTCATGGAACGCCGCGCCCGCTACCCCGACATGCACATCTACCACTACGCCGCGTACGAGAAATCGGCGCTGCTACGGCTGGCGGGGCGCCACGGAGTCGGTGAGGAGTGCGTCGACAATCTGTTGCGCGACAACGTTCTCGTCGACCTGTATCCCGTGGTCCGCTCAGCCCTGCGCATCGGCGAACGTTCCTACAGCATCAAGAAACTCGAACCGCTGTACATGCCCGAGCAGCCGCGCGACGGAGACGTCACCAATGCCGCAGCGTCCGTGGTCGCCTACGCCGATTATTGCGATCACCGTGACAACGGCCGCCTCGGCGAGGCCCGCGACCTGTTGCAAGGCATCGCCGACTACAACGAGTACGACTGCGATTCCACCCTGAGATTGCGGAACTGGTTGCTGACACAGGCCGAGAAGCATGGTGTCGCTCTCCGTCCGCCGGGCGCGGCATCCTCTCCTGCCGCGGACGAGTCGACTCCCACGGAATCGGCTCTACGACAGTTCGCCGGCTCCGGAACCGGCGACACCCGCGGGCACGATCAGCAGGCGGCCGCCCTCATGGCGGCCGCGGTCGGATATCACCGCCGGGAGCGGAAGCCCTTCTGGTGGGCTCACTTCGACCGTCTCGTCGTCCCTGCCGACGAGTTGTCGGACATCCGGGACGTTCTGGTGGTCGCGACGGCCGCCGTCGAGGAGACCTGGCACAAGAGCACACCGCGGCAACGCAAGCTTCGGCGGCGCCTGTCACTCACCGGACGCTTCGGAACGGGCAGCACCGTCGGCCCCAAGACCACGATGTACGCGCTGTACGACACTCCCGCACCCGAGGCGGTCGCGGGTGACAACCCTCAGCAGAGGGGGACGTCCACCGTCAACGTGCTCGAGGTCGCCAAGGACGAGCGTCGCCGCGACGTCGTGACGGTCGAGGAGCTTCTCGGCGGCGAGGAGTATGCCGAGCTGCCGGTGGCCGTCACCCCCGGTCCGCCGATCACGACGGACCGCATCGAATCGGCTATCGCGTCCGCAGCCGACACAATGTGCGAGGTCCTGCCCGACCTTCCCCTGTGCGCGTCGGCAGACATCCTGCGGCGCTTCGACCCTCGGACCCGGAGCGGACGAGCGCTTCCATCGGTTCAAGGCACCGACTACGCGGCGGCCATCACCGCCGCCCTCCTCGACCTCGACAATTCCTACGTCGCCGTTCAGGGGCCGCCCGGCACCGGCAAGACCTACACCGGCGCCCGCGTGATCAAGACTCTCGTCGAGCAACACCACTGGCGGGTGGGGGTTGTGGCGCAGTCACATTCGGTCATCGAGAACATGCTCGGCGGTACCGTCAAAGCCGGCGTGCCCGCGGAGTTGGTGGCGAAAAAGGACGGACGGCACCGCGCTGCAACGTGGACGGACATCGGCTCGAACGACTATCCCGGATTCATCGCCGAGGCGGAGACCACCGGATGCGTGATCGGCGGTACGGCCTGGGATTTCGCGAATACCGATCGGGTGCCACCCGGAAGTCTCGATCTTCTGGTGATCGACGAGGCCGGACAGTTCGCGCTGGCCAACACCATCGCGGTCGGCGGCGCTGCCCGCAACCTCCTGCTTCTCGGGGACCCGCAGCAGCTTCCGCAGGTCAGTCAAGGCACTCATCCCGAACCCGTGGACACCTCCGCGCTGGGCTGGCTCGCCGAGGGGCACGGTGCGCTGCCCCCGAGCCGGGGCTACTTCCTCGAACGCACGTGGCGGATGCACCCGCAGCTGTGCGCACCGGTGTCGGTGCTGTCGTATGACGGGAAGCTTCGGTCTCAGGAAACGGCAAGCACTGCGCGAAGACTCGACGGCATGGAACCGGGAGTGCACACTGTCGTCGTCGATCATCAGGGCAATGCCACCCAATCACCCGAGGAATCGCGGGAAGTGGTCAATCGGATCACCAAGCTGCTCGGGGCCGGGTGGACCGACCCCAGCGAGTTCGACGGCACGCGCCCACTGGGCGAATCCGACATTTTGGTGGTGGCGCCGCACAACGCCCAGGTGGCGCTCATCGAGCGGGATCTCGCAGCGGTCGGACTCGACAAGGTAGAGGTGGGAACGGTCGACAAGTTCCAGGGACGCGAGGCGGCCGTCGCCATCGTGTCGATGACGGCGTCCGCGATCGAGGATGTGCCCCGCGGTATGTCGTTCCTGCTGTCCCGTAACCGGATGAATGTGGCCGTCTCCCGCGGCAAGTGGGCTGCCGTCATCGTCCGATCGGAATCCCTGACGCGGTACATGCCGAGCACACCGGAAGGGTTGACCGAACTCGGCGCCTTCATGCGCCTGTGCACGGATCAACCGAAGCACTGACCTTCGCCGCGATAGGTCGGTACGACGGTGCGGGAGCCGTCCGACTCGACGAGATGCAGCTCGGTGAATCGTTCGCACAGCTCACCCGCCTTCGCGTGCCGAAACCACACGCGGTCGCCGACCGCGAGTGACCGTGCCGCCCTCCCGGTCACGGGTGTCTGTACCTCCCCGGCACCTTCGTTGCGCAGCAGCGTCAGTCCGGACGGCCACACGGGCCGGGGCACGCGGGCGGAGCCTGCAGGTCCGGAAGCGATGTAGCCGCCGCCGAGCAAGGTGGCGATCGCGGGCGCAGGTCGGCGGACCGCAGGCAGAGCGAAGTACAGGGCGGGATGCGGACGGAAGGACCGGTACCGGTCGAACAAGGTGGGAACGTACAGACCCGATCCGGCGGTCACCTCGGTGACCACCGGGTCTGCCGAGCTCACCTCCAGGGAGCCGGTGCCTCCGCTGTTCACGATCGCGAGGGCCCCCACAGCCGTCTGCACCGCATCCACGACGGCACTGCGACGGGTGGCGAGTTCCTTCGCCGACGCGCGTTTCATCCATCTCACCGGCAGGCTGGAGTCGGGTAACCCGGCGATCTGGGCCTCGTAGAACATCACCCCGACGACGGCGAATCCGCGCTTGTCTGCGCGCGTGGCGAGACCGGCGACATGCGACGGTAGGCGCAGCGGTGAACGGCGTACTCCCATATGCACGGGCCCGAGGCGCAGCGACGCGTCCACGTCGATGCACAGCCTGGCGGGGACGGATTCGGTGCCTGCTGCGGCGGCGATGACGTCGAGGTGCTCGTCGCTGTCGACCATCAGCGTGATCCGGTCGAGAAGGACGGGGTCGGACGCCAGTTCGGCGAGCGCGCCGCGGTCCGCGGTGGGATAGCCCATGAGGATGTCCTGGGCGCCGGAGCGGGCGAGCCACATGGCTTCGCGCAGCGAGTACGTCATGATGCCGCGAAACCCGTTGTCTGCCGTAAGACTTCGGCCGAGCGCGACCTCGAGGACCGCCCGGCAACGTACCGACTTGCTGGCGACGCGGACCGGTGTCCCCCCGGCTCGTCGCACGAGATCCCGCGCGTTGGCGCGCAGGGTCGGTAGGTCGACCGCGGCCAACGGTGGATCGACCTCCGCCGTGGAGGCGATGAGGCGGTCGAGCGTGGGGGTCACGGTTCGTCCAATCGTTGCCGCGGGAGGCTGACTCGAACCGTCAGTGAACCACCGTGTTGGACGATTGTCCAGATTGCCTCGGTCGGTCGAGTCCCCAGGATCAGGAGTGCTCGACGGCCTTCGACGCGATGATGTGCACCAGGTCGTCGAGCGCCGCGATCATGGCCTCGCTGTCGCGGTCGACGAGCCACCGCAGCACCAACCCGTCCAGCATGGCCAGGCCGAAACGCGCGATGGACTCGACGGGAGTGCTCCAGCCGACGTCCGAAATCCGCGCACACTCCGCGAGGAACTCGATGGCCTCATGGTCCATGGTGCGGTATTGCCGCCCGGCGATGTCGCCCGCCCGTTCACTTCCGGAGGCGCGATGCCGGAGCGCCTGGGCGGTGATTTCGTAGGTGAGTAGCTGCCGGTCCGGGGTGGCCTCGATAATCGGCCACATCCCGCTGATCCCGATGTGGAGAAGTTCACGCAATCCCGCGGCCCCCCGCAGGTCCGGCGCGTGCCGCACCTGCCCGAAAGCCAGCCTCATCGATTCGCTGAGCTGCAATATCAGGCTCTCCCCCATTGCGGCGAGCAACTCTTCCTTGCTCTCGAAGCAGTAATGCACCACCCCGAGCGACACGCCGGCCTCCTCGGCTACGGCTCGAACCGTGACCGAAGCGACCCCGCGTTGCTCCGCGATGGAGAGGGCCGATTCGACGAGTTGAGCGCGACGTTCGTCCGCGGGGAGCCTGTTCAGCATTCTCCGATCGTAGGACCTGAGGCCGTACCGGCACGGGACAACACGGGGTTGCGCAGAAGCCGTCATTTGCCTGGACGAGCGTCCAGGTTCATGATGAGCCCATGGGACAGGACACGTGGCACAACTGGGCGGGCACCGAAACGGCAAGCCCGTACCGTTATGCGACGCCCCGTTCCGTCGACGAGCTGAGCGCCCTGGTATCCGAGGCCGCGGAGCAAGGGCTGCGCGTGAAGGCGGTGGGAGCTGCGCATTCGTTCACCGGGGTCGCAGTCACGGACGGAATTCTCGTCAACCTCGACAATCTGAGCGGAATCGATTCCGTGACGCTCGACGACCGTGCAGGCGCTCTCGTCACCGTATTCGCGGGCACCCGGTTGCACGAGCTGAACGAACAACTGTGGCACCGCGGATTGGCCATGATCAATCTCGGCGACATCGATGTGCAATCGGTGGCGGGCGCCCTCTCGACCGGCACCCACGGCACCGGAGCGCGTTTCGGCGGCCTCGCCACTCAGGTCCGGGCATTGCAGGTGGTGCTGGCCGACGGTTCGATCGTCGAATGTTCGCCGGCCGAGAATCCCGACTTGTTCGAGGCTGCGCGTCTGGGCCTCGGCGCTGTGGGAATCATCTCCAAGGTCACGCTGCAGTGCGTCGCGCACTTCGTGATGCACGCCGTGGAGGCGCCCGGGTCATTGGACTCGACGCTCGATCGGCTCGACCACGACCGCACCGGGGTGGACCATTTCGAGTTCTACTGGTTTCCCCACACTCGGCGGGTGCTCACCAAGCGCAATACCCGGCTGCCCGGCGACACCCCGATCTCACCCCTTCACCCGCTCCGCGCCTACGTCGACGACGAGGTGCTCACCAATGTCGTCTTCGAGGGCATCAATCGGGTGGCTACCCTTGCGCCGTCGGCGATCCCGAAGATCAACCAGCTCTCCAGTCGCGTTCTGGGCACACGCGAGTACACGGATCGGAGTTACCGCGTCTTCGCCTCGCAGCGGCGGGTGAAGTTCCGCGAGATGGAGTACGCGGTACCCGTCGAGGCACTCCCGGATGCCCTCGCCGCCATCGATTCGTGGGTCGAGAACTCCGGTTTCACGGTCGCGTTCCCCGTGGAGGTGCGGTTTGCCGCCGCGGACGACGTGTGGTTGTCGACGGCGAACGGCCGGAACACCGCATACATCGCGGTCCATCAGTACTACCGCCGCGACCACGAACCCTACTTCGCGGCCGTCGAAGCCATTGCCTGCGCGGTGGACGGCCGTCCGCATTGGGGAAAGATGCACGGCCGCACCGCCGACGACCTGCGCACCACCTACCCCAACTTCGACAGGTTCGTCTCCGCACGCGACAAGTACGATTCCGCGCGAATGTTCGGCAACGCGTACCTGCAGCAGGTCCTCGGTCGCTAACGTGGTCTAGGTGCCCCCCAGTCGATCTTTCGATCGTCGCGCATTTCTCCGCGTTGCCGGAATCTCCGGAGCGGCAGCGGTCGGCGCCACCGTGCTCGGCGCCTGCGGCGAACGGCTTCACGACCCGGAAGTCCCCCCGTTGCCCGACGGCAGCCTGTTCGACCCGAACGCAGGCACCTCCGAGTTCGTGCCCACCGACAAGGCGACGTGGCGTCTGCAGGGCGCTCCACTCGTCGCGCCGACCGGTGACGGCGCGCTTGCCGGACTGCGGGTTGCCGTCACCGACCTGTATGCCGTGGCCGGCAGGCAGATCGGGGCAGGCAGTGGGCGGTGGCTGGCCGGGGCGCCCGTCGAAACCACCACCGCAATAGCGGTGGCACGTCTTCTCGACCACGGCGCCGAGGTCGTGGGTATTGCTCAAACCGACGACCTCGGTTACGGCCATTCGGGTGTCAATCAGCAGTTCGGGACGCCGCCGAACCCACGGGCGGAGGACCGCTTACCGGGCGGAGCAACGTCGGGGGCGGCGAGCGCGGTCGCTCAGGGCGAGGCCGACATCGGACTCGGAATCGACACCACCGGGTCCGTCCGCATCCCCGCGTCGTATCAGGGCCTGTACGGGTTCTCGCCGTCGCGCAGTGCCGTGTCCACTGAAGGCCTCCTTCCCCTCTGCCCGACCTTCGACACTCCGGCGTGGGTGTGCAGCGACATCGACACTCTCGCAGCCGTGTCGGGCGTGCTGCTTCCGCTCACAGCGGAGCGTCCCTTCGCCACAGCGCTGAGTTCGGACGGAATCAATGCCGTCGCCGACGCCGGGGTCCTCGCTGCGGTGCGGCGCGCACTCACCGCCTGGGAGAAGAGCAGCCTGCCGCGACTCGTGCGCACCGACACGGACATCGGCCGGCTACCCGACTGGTACGACGCCGTCAGCGACGTTCGGGGGTACGAGGCGTGGCGGCTGCACGGCGAGTGGATCGGGCAGGCGATCACCTCGCTCAGTGACGAGCCACGCCGCAATTTCGCGGCCGCCGGGCGGATCTGGGACTCGACGTACGCCCGTCAGATGAGAGTGCTGGCCGAGGCCTCCGACACGATCACCCGTTTCATCGGGAACAGCCTGCTGGTGCTGCCGGCGACCTCCTCGGCTGCGCCGCCGAGGCAGAACGACCCGAGCGGCGAACGCTTCCGGAACATCATGCGCACCACCGGAATGCTCACCTCGCTGGCGACCATCTCCGGCCTTCCCAGTGCAACGGTGCCCCTACGCACGGACGACGGAATCCCGGTCGGGCTCTGCGTGGTAGGCCCTTTCGGGCGCGATCGCGACGTGCTGGCGGCCGTCACCAGTGTCGGCGACGCCGGGCTGACCGACTGAACCTCAGCGCCGGAGGAGTTCCGCTTTGCGGGCTTCGGTCGCGAACGAGGCCTTGATGGAGTTGCGCGCCAACGTGTCTTGTTCGGCGTCCGTGAGTCCGAGCTGATCGCGCAGCTGGGCGAAATTGTCGTCGACGTATCCACCGAAATAGGCGGGATCGTCGGAGTTCACGGTGACCACCAGTCCGGCGTCGAGCATGGTCCGCAGGGGGTGCTCGGCGAGGGAGTCGACAACGCACAAGCGCACATTGGACAGCGGGCACACGGTGAGAGGAATCTCCTCGTCCACCAGTCGTTCGACGAGCGCCGGGTCCTCGAGGGCTCGCACGCCGTGGTCGATGCGCTCGGCACCGAGGAGGTCGAGCGCCTGCCAGATGTACTCCGGCGGACCCTCTTCGCCGGCGTGCGCCACCACGTGCAGTCCTTCCGCGCGGGCGCGGGCGAAGACGTCCTCGAACAGTGACGGCGGATTGCCCCTCTCCGCCGAATCGAGTCCCAGCCCGATGATCGGAGACTGCAACCGAAGAATCTCCGAGAACATCTCTTCTGCTTCGCTAACCGGACGGTCACGCAGAATTGCAGCGATAGCCGCACTACTGAGCCCGAACTCGCGCTCGCTGCCTGCGACAGCGTCCATGATTCCGTCGAGAACTTCGGTCAGCGGCACACCACGATTGATGTGCGCCTGCGGATTGAAGAAGAACTCGACGTGCGCCACACCGGCCGCCGATGCCCGGGCGAAGTAGGCGCGGGTCAGGTCGGCGAAATCCTGGGCGGTCCGCAGAACCTGCATGTTGGCGAAGTAGAGATCGAGGAAGGACTGCAGGTCGGTGAATTCGTACCGCGAACGCAGATCGTCCAGGTCTGCGTACGGCAGTGGCACAGCGTTGCGTTCGGCGAGCCCGAAGATCAGCTCGGGTTCGAGCGACCCCTCGATGTGCATGTGCAACTCGGCGACGGGGAGGTTCACGGGAATGGTCCCTGCTTTCTCGGCGCCTAGGCGGCGACGTCGCGTTCGACGATACGGACGAAGCCGTCGCCGTCGATACTCGCGGTGTCGCCGGTGTGAAACCAGCCACCCGTGAAGCTCCGTGCGGTGGCCTCCGGGCGGTTCCAATAGCCACGTGTCACACCCGGTCCCCGACAGCACAATTCACCGAATCCGTGCTGCGCTTCCGGGCCGAACAGCGCCACCTCCATTCCACCGAACGCGATTCCCACACTTCCGGCGTGGGTCAATGCGCACTCGTCGGGAAGGGCCAGTCCGGCGCCGCACGTTTCGGTCATCCCCCACCCCAGGAAGTGCTTGGCGGCCGGGAATGTTCTGCGCAGGAACTGGGCCTGCTCGACGGACAGGCCGGCGCCGCTGTAGTCGATCCACCGCACTGCCCGACGACCGAAGTTGGTCACCGGGGACTCCTCGACCGCACGTAGGAGGGTGGCAGGCGCCGCGGTCAGAACGTCGGCGCCCGTTCCACGCCACGACGCGGAATCCGTGCTTGTCGTCAACAGGGCGGTGCCGCCCACCACGAGTGTCGACAATAATTCGACGAGCGATCCGACGGTGTGCAGTTCGGGGTCGACCAGCAAGTTACGCAGTCCCTCCGAGCTGAACCGCCGCGCGTGGATCACCGATTCGAGGGTGGACAGGACGTTCTCGTTGCTCAGTTCGACACCCTTGGGCGAGCCGTCACCGGTGTACGACAACAGCACCAGTTCCTCGGGGCCGGCGCCGTCGTCGATGAACGAGATTCCGTCGGGAAGTTCCCCGTCGAGGACCATCACCGACTCGCTGTCGGCGAGGACCGTGTCGGTGGCGGACTGGCCCAGTTCCGGACCCACCCCGACCGGTACCCCGCCTGCGAGGAGGACGCCGAGGAAGGCCTCGACCCAGCGCACTCCCACCGGTTGCCGAACGGCCACCCGGTCGCCGATCTCGACTCCCCTCGTCTTCAGGCCGCCGGCCACCCGGGCCGCCGACGTCCACAACTGCGAGAAGGTGAGCGTCCGGCCGCCGTCCTCCTCGACCGCCACCCTGCCCGCGTAACGGTGCACGGCGATGTCGAGCAGTTCGGTGAGTGACGGCGTGAGACCGCCGTACCGGAGGAGGCCGTCGCGTCCGCGGGCCATCCGGTCGTCGTGGAAGAAGGCGGAACTGCACGGGTACTCGACGAGGGACGACGGCATGTGGACCTCCGCTGACTGACCGGAACGCTGCCCCGACTATATGACGCCGGTCACAATCGTGTGCACAGTCGGGCGACTCTAGCGGCCTCGGTACGAGGCCTTGCCCGGCCCGTCGGTAAGAAAACTGCGGACCGCACCCGACAGGTCTTCGGTCTCGAAGAGCGCGCCTGACACTTCCGGTGTGATCGAGTCGGCGTGCGCCACTCCACCGGATCGCCATGCGGAAATGATCTGTTTCGTCGCATCGTGGGCGCGGGTCGGTCCGTCCGCGAGGCGCGTGGTCAGTGCCCGGGCCTCGGTGTCGACGTCGTCGTGGACCGCGTTCACCACACCCCAACCCTGCAGTGTCGCGGCGTCGTACAGATCTCCGGTCATCACCAGTTCGCGGGCACGGCCGGAACCGGCACGCTCGGCCAGTCGCTGAGGTCCCCCCATCGACGGAGTCAGACCCACCACTGTCTCGACCAGACCGAACTTCGCCTTCGGTGCGGCCAGAATGATGTCGCAGGCGAGAGCGATCTCGAATGCCGCAGTCAGGGTCAGTCCATGGGCGGCGTAGACCACCGGGCACGGCAGTGCCTCGATCGGATGGCAGATGTCCGCGAACAGCTGCTGCCACAGATCCGCAGCCTGCTCGGCGCTGAGCCCGTCGAAGAGATGGACGTCGACGCCCGCCGACACCACTTTGCCCTCCGCACGCAGCAGCACGGCACGCGGCGGGTCTTCGGTGAGAGTCGCGACATCGGCCTGGACGGCGTCGAACATGGCCTGGTCGAAAAGGTTCAGCGGGCCGTGGGCGAACGTGAGGGTCGCGAACTCGGCACCCGCATTGGTGCGGACGCGTTCGAGTCGGGTGGGGTGCGATGCGACAGCGGGATCGGTCATGCCGCCACACTGCCACACCGGCAACGTCAGTCCTGTAGCGACGATTCGCTGCTCGTCTCGACGTCGACGGTGTCGTCGGAATCCTTCTCCCGCAGCGGGCGGGCGAAGCAGACGGACGCAACGAAGCCGACCAGCAGAATCGCGGCGGGTAGCCACACCGATTGGGACATGGCCGTGGCGAACGGGTCTTTCAGGACCTCGGGCAGCTCGCCGACACCGGCGTCCTGGCTACCGCCTGCCATCCCCTGCGCGGACAGCCGCGCAGTAATGAGCGCGCCGATGGCGGCGCTGCCGAGCACTGCCCCGACCTGGCGGGTGGTGTTGTACACGCCGGCCCCTGCGCCCGCCTGATGCGGCGGCAGGTTGTGGGTGGCGGTGGCAGCGAGCGGGGACCAGATACACGAATTGGCCACGCCGATCAGACCGATGGGGAGCAGCAGCTGCCAGATGGCGACACCGGGCGACATGACCATCGCCAGCCAGCCCAGCGCGATCGCGAACAACAGGAAGCCCGTACCGGCGATGTACCGCGGGTGCGTACGGTCCACCAGCCGGCCGACGAACGGGGCGAACACACCGGTGAAGACGGCCATCGGCACCAGCAACAAGGCCGACTCCGTAGGCGACAGGCCGCGCACGCCTTGCGTGTAGAACATCAGTGGCAGAACCATGGCCGTGACCGCGAAACCCATCGCGGTGATCCCGACGTTGGCGAGGGCGAAGTTGCGATCCCGGAACAGGCTCAACGGCAACAACGGTTCGTTGCGATTCCACGACTGATACCAGACGAAGATCCCGATCAGGACCACCCCGGCGCCGATCGACAGCCACACGATTCTCGACCAGTCGTACGAACTGCCCTCCTGGATGCCGAACACGAGCAAGAACATGCCCGACGCACTGAGCACGACACCCGGGATGTCGAACTTGTGCGCGTGGGTTTCGAGCGCGGGAACGAGCCGCCATGCGAGCACGAACGCGATCACGCCGACCGGCACGTTGACGATGAAGATCCATTCCCAGCCCAGGTTGTCTACGAGCACACCGCCGGCGAGGGGACCGACCAACGTCGCGACGCCCGCCACGGCGCCCCACAGGCCCATCGCCGTGCCGCGCCGGTCGGGCGGGAAGGTACGGGTAATGACGGCCATTGTCTGCGGTGTCATCAGCGCGGCACCGAGTCCCTGGAACACCCGGGCGACGATGAGCATCGTGACGGTTCCGGACAGGCCGCACCACAGCGATGCACCGGTGAACAGCACGAGGCCGATCAGGTAGACGTTCTTGGGTCCGAATCGGTCACCGAGCCGGCCGGTGACGAGGAGGGGCACTGCGTACGCCAGCAGGTAGGCGCTGGTGACCCACACCACGCTGGTGATGTCGGTACGCAGGTCTGTCAGGATCGCCGGGTTGGCCACCGCCACGATGGTGCTGTCGACGAGGATCATGAAGAACCCGATGACCAGCGCCCACAGGGCGGGCCAGGGGTTGCCCTGTTCGGGCGGGGCGGCGGGAAGTCGTGCGGTGCGCTCGGTATCCATCGTCAATCCTTTGCTGAACCGGAATGGTCCGGGCGTGCGAATGTCAGGCCTTCGAGGAATTCCAGCCACGACAGCGTTCCGGAGTCGATATCGCTCACGAGCGCGCGGAGCCAGTCGCGTTCCGCGCGGGCGACAGTGAGCAGATACTCGTTCCCCAGGCTGAAGATGCGCGGCGGTGCCTCGTTGCCGTCGGCGGAGGCCACGAGTTCGTCGATCTCCTGGTCGAGGCGGCCGAGACGCTCGCGCAGCAGGTCTACGACCGCACCCGACTCGAGGTTGTGCGCCTCCGCGAGCGCGAGCGGAAACTGCGGGTACTCCCGGGCGGGGGCGGCGAGCATGTCGCTCACCCGGCGGCCGAGGGCGTCCCGCCCGGAGTCCGTGATCTCGTACATCGTGCGCTCGGGCCGGTTGCCCGCCCTATCGGTGCCCGTGGTGCGCACCAGGCGTTCGGCCTCGAGCCTGTTGACCGTGTGGTAGAGCGATCCCGGCCTGATCTTCACCAGGCGTCCGCGACGGGTGTCGGCGAGTTGGTACATCTCGTACGGGTGCATCGTTCGCTCGTTGAGTAAACCGAGAATGGTGACGGCGAGCGGCGTCAGCACCATCTGCATCGCCTTCCGCCGTCAAATACTCCACACGGAATATACCGGACCGGCCACGCGGGAACAGCGGTTACCGTGGCTGCGTGGATCCGCATCATCTCGACATCGTTCGACTCGCCTGGTCGCGTGAACTCGGACTCGCCGACGACGCGCTCACGGACAGGCCCGGCCGGGCCACCCGTGCCGATCCCGAGGCGGACACCCTCCGTTTCCTCGACCTGCGGGGCACCACGGCCATGGTGGGTCCCGACTGGATACTCCGGCGCGCGGAACGACTTTCGGACCGGGACCTGACCGAACCCGCAACTCTGCTCGCCCTTGTTCAGGATCGTTCGGGCCGCTGCTCCGGACCGCTCACGCTGTGGTTCACCAGCGACTATCAGGAACCGGCGACCGGGCGACCGCCTGTGGTGTCGGACGACCGCGGGCACGTGCGGGAACTGGAGACCGCCTGCCCACCGGACGACGTGACCGAAGCCCACCTCAGCACTCGAGACCGGTGGTTCACGATCCTGGACGACGCGCAGCAGCCGGTCAGTTCCGCCGGGTACAGCGAATTCCAGGGATTCGTCGCCGATGTCGCGGTCCTGACCGCTCCCCTCTTCCGGTGCCGGGGGCTCGGCACCCAGGCCGCCGGAATCGCCACCGACGATGCGCTCGACAGCGGACTGATCGCCCAGTTCCGTGCACCGCGAGACGCCCCGGCCTCCCGTCGGCTCGCTGCCCGCTCGGGTTACCGCGAACTCGGAACATACATCGAGGTCACCGTCGCGCGAAGTACGCTGTGAGACACCATCGACGGACGAGGACGGGTCGATCATGACTGAGCAGAAACAGGACGAAACGGGTTCGGCCGGCTATGTCGAACCCGGTTCCGAGTTCACTCGGGACACTCACTACATCGCCACGCGGATCACCGCTGACGGACGAGACGGGTACCCGGTCGAGTCGGGCCGCTATCGACTCGTGGCCGCGCGAGCGTGTCCTTGGGCGAATCGGGCGATCATCGTGCGGCGGCTGCTCGGACTCGAGGACGTGTTGTCGATGGGCCTGTGCGGCCCGACCCACGACGAGCGGAGCTGGACCTTCGACCTCGACCCGGGCGAGGTCGACCCCGTGCTGAAGATCCCGCGCCTGCAGGACGCCTACTTCGCGCGTTTCCCGGACTACGAGCGCGGAATCACCGTTCCCGCAATCGTCGACGTGCCCACCGGGCAGGTGGTCACCAACGACTATCCGCACATCACCCTCGATCTGTCCACCGAGTGGACGAAGTACCACCGCGAGGGAGCGCCCGAGCTCTACCCGGAGGAGCTTCGCGACGAGATCGACGAGGTAGCCGAGCTCGTCTTCCGTGATGTCAACAACGGCGTGTACCGCTGCGGTTTCGCCGGCTCACAAAGCGCCTACGATTCCGCATACGACCGCCTGTTCGCGCGCCTCGACTGGCTCGAGGAGCGGCTGACCACACGCCGGTACCTCGTCGGCGACACCATCACCGAGGCGGATGTGCGGTTGTTCACCACACTGGCCCGATTCGATTCCGTCTACCACGGGCATTTCAAGTGCAATCGCAACAAGCTCAGTGAGATGCCTGCCTTGTGGGGCTACGCGCGTGACCTGTTCCAGACCCCGGGATTCGGCGACACCATCGACTTCGTTCAGATCAAGCAGCACTACTACATGGTGCACACCGACATCAATCCCACCGGAATCGTCCCGAAAGGCCCGGACCTGTCGGGCTGGTTGCAGCCGCACGGACGCGAGCAGCTCGGTGGCAGGCCGTTCGGGACCGGCACCCCGCCGCCCCCGCCGCAGTCCGGGGAGGAAGTGCCCGCGGGCCACGGCGCCTGAGCGGGTGAGTCCGTCTACGCACCGGTGTAGGTGCCGAAGCTCCAGAACACGCCCTCGGGGTCACGGCAGGTGAATCCGCGCGATCCGTAGTCTTCGTCCCGCAATTCGCGAACGATCGTGGCCCCGGCAGTGACCGCGCGCTGGTGGAGCGCGTCGGGGTCGTCGACGACGAGGTACACCGAGCCCGTCCCTGGCGGCAGGTCGCTGATGACCGAGTCCTCACTGGGCGAGCCGAGCATGATGCCGCCGCCCTTCGGCCAGCCGAGTTCGGCGTGATCCACCCGGTCGCCCTCGCCGTACACCGCCTTCTCGACGAATCCGAAGGTGTCGACGAGGAAGCGGATCGCGGCGCGCGCGTCGCGGTAGACGAGGGTGGGCCATACACACGTGATTTGCGTCGAAGTAGTCATGTCGTCACTCTGCACCGTCGTCGCGGTCGGAGTCTTGGACAAATGAGAACGGTTCGTTCTCGCGCCACCGCGATGGTGCGACACCCGCGAGGTCACGCCAGTCGCGGGCCATGTGCGCCTGGTCGTAATAGCCGCATCGTGCGGAGACCTCGGCGAGCGTGGCGCAGTGGGCCCGCTTCAGCATCCGGTGCGAGCGGTGAAAGCGCGACAACCGCGCCACATCTTTGGGCGTGACGCCGTATTCCGCAACGAATCGGTTCACCAAATGCCTTCTGCTCCAACCTATGTCGCGGGCGACCGCATTCACTCGCACTGCCTCGTCACCGGCGAGCAACATCCAGGCCTGCACGAGATGGGGGTCGATCTCCGCGTCGGCGATGCGCCGCCCGAGTACCTCGTCGAGAATGCGGAACCTCTCCTCCCACACCGGTTCGAGGGACAGCCGTTCGACCAGTTCCGTCGCATCGGCACCGAGGAGGTCGTCGAGTCCGACCACCCAGGCACCGAGGGCCGACGCGGGCACGCCTAGCAGAGCCCGCGCACCGAGGGGACTCAACGCCAGCTGGATCCCGTGCTGATTGCCGTCGTGCCGAATCGTCACCGGCGCCGTCGCGATGCCACTGGCAAGCGTGTCGTAGAAGCCGGGAGCCTGCTCCGCCGCGGCCTGCTCGGCGATCTCGAGCGGCGCATCGAGCGAGACGACGACGGTGAGCGACGGCGACGGCAGACCGAGGTGAAGTCCGGGCTCGAATCCCGTCAGGCGATAGCCTTCGTACCCAGACACCAGGGCGCGCAGCGGCGCGGCCGGTCGACGGCGTGCACCGTCGGACACGCCCCGAACCGGAGGCACGCTGCCCGCGACAGTCACGCCAACAGCGTAAGCACCGCCACCGCCGTCGGCCACCGCCTTTTTCCCACCTACAGTCGTATCCGGCACACTCGAAGTACACGGCGAGACGGGAGCCCCGATGGCTGACAATGGTGGACGGATCGAAAAGGCCCTGGTCTCGGTTCTGGACAACGGGAGCAGACTGCAGGCACCCGCTGTGGCCAAGTACGTCGAGTGGGTCCGGCGTTCGCATCCCGACGAATCGCCCGCCCAGATCATCGAGCGCATGGAAAAGATGTTCCTGCTGGCAGTGACGGGTAGCGGCAGCGCAGTGGGCGCCGCGGCCGCGGTTCCCGGTGTCGGGACGGTGGCATCGATTGCGGCCGTCGGCGCCGAGTCCGCGTTCTTCCTCGAATCAGCGGCGTTGCTGACTCTCGCCGTGGCATCGGTGCACGGCATCTCCGCCACCGACCATCAACAGCGCCGGGCGCTCGTCCTGGCCGTCGCACTCGGTGAATCGGGCATGGAGATCGTCCAGAAGGCGACGGGCGTGACCGCGAAGAACTGGGGGACGGCAATCACCAGCCGCATCCCGGGCCCCACGATGAGAGGCATGAACAGCCGCCTGCTGCGCAAGTTCGTCACCAAGTACGCTGCCCGGCGCAGCGCGCTGATTCTCGGCAAACTCGTGCCTGCCGGGATCGGCGCAGCGATCGGCGGCGCCGGAAACCGGGCCATCGGCAAGGGCGTCGTGAAGAATGCGCGCGAGGCTTTCGGTCCCGCACCTGCCCGCTGGCCGGATCAGCTGCGAGTCGTCGAGGCCTGACCGGTTTCGCGCGGATCAGTGCGCGAAGTGCTGCGCCGCCGAACGTCCGCCGCCCTTCTCGCGTAGTTCGGCGCAGACTTCCTCGATCGCCTCGCAGACCTGCGATCCCAAGTCTGCGCTGAACCCCTCGCGGACGACGATGCGCAGCACCGCCACCTCTTCTGCGTCGGCAGGCATCGTGTAGGCAGGCACTTGCCAACCCCGCGCCCGGAGTTCGTGCGACACGTCGAAGACCGTGAATCCGGGGTCCCCGACGAGCTCGAAGGCGATCACCGGAATGTCACTGCCGTCGCTGATCAACGTGAAGTGCTCGATTTCGGCGATGCGCTTACCCACACGGACCGCGGTGTCGCGCAACGTCTCCATGATCGCCCGGTACCCGGCTCGGCCGAGGCGCAAAAAATTGTAGTACTGCCCCACCACCTGATTGCCGGGACGCGAGAAGTTCAGCGTGAACGTCGGCATATCGCCGCCCAGGTAGTTGACCCGGAACACCAGCCCCTCGGGCAGATACTCACCGCCGCGCCACACGACGAACCCGATACCCGGATACGTCAGCCCGTACTTGTGGCCGCTGACGTTGATCGAGACGACCCGCGGGACCCGGAAGTCCCACAACAGTTCCGGTTGCAGGAACGGGATCACGAAACCCCCGCTGGCCGCGTCGACATGAATCGGGACGTCGGGACCCCCCGACGCCGCCAGTTGCTCGAGTGTGTCGGCGATCTCGGCCACCGGTTCGAGCTCACCGGTATAGGTAGTGCCGATGATCGCCACCACCCCGATGGTGTTCTCGTCGACCGCCCCCCGTACCTGCTCCGACGTGATGATGTACCGGCCCTTCTCCATCGGCAGGTAGACCGGCTCGACGTCGAAGTACCGGCAGAACTTCTCCCACACCACCTGAACATTGCTGCCCAGCACGAGATTCGGCCGGCTGGCGTCCTTGCCTGCCTCTTGACGCTGCGCGCGCCATCGCCACTTCAGTGCGAGACCGGCGAGCATCACCGCCTCGCTCGACCCGATCGTGGAGACACCCGTAGCGCTGGCCTGGTCGGTGGTGGAGAGATCCGGCGCGTGAAAGAGATCAGCGACCATCGACACGCACCGGGACTCGATCGCGGCCGTCGCCGGATACTCGTCCTTGTCGATCATGTTCTTGTCGAACGTCTCCGCCATCAGCTTGTCGGCCTCGGGATCCATCCACGTGGTCACGAACGTAGCGAGGTTCAGCCGCGAGCTACCGTCGAGCATCAACTCGTCGTGAATGAAGCGGTAGGCCGCCTGCGGATCGGTTTCCTCGTCCGGCAACCGCAGCGCCGGGAACGGTTCCACCGACATCCGCCCCGTGTACGCCGGCGCCAGAACATCTCGGTGATGGTGGTGGTGCTTGCTCATGTATGCCCCCAATCGACTTCATACAGGATGCGCTGCGCCGAAGAGCCCTGTACGCCAGTTGGTGAATATCGGGACGGCTGCCCAGTAGGGTCGAGTCGATTCCACACGATCATGTTCAGGGGAGGACGGCTTGACCACTGCAATGCCGGCACGTGTCGCGGCGCCGATCGAGGTGCGCGGGCTGTCGAAGAGCTTCAAGAACGTCACCGCCGTCTCCGACCTCAGTTTCTCCGTTCCGCACGGTTCGATCACCGGTTTCCTCGGCCCCAACGGCTCGGGTAAGACGACGACGCTGCGGATGATCCTCGGACTCGTCCGGCCCAGCGACGGAACCTCCGCAGTCGAGGGCGTCCCGATTCGGGCACTGCGAGATCCTGCCCGCACGGTCGGCGCCGTGCTCGACTCCCAGAGCCTGCACCCTGCGCGCACCGCGCTCGATCACTTGAAGGTGTACGCCTCGGCCATCGGGGTGCCGGACGCGCGGGCCCGACAGGTACTCGCGTTGGTCGGGCTCGAAGACGTGGCGGGGCGTAAGGCCGGCGGATTCTCGCTGGGCATGCGACAGCGCCTTTCGCTCGCGACCGCCCTGCTGGGCGATCCACGCATCCTGGTCCTCGACGAACCGGCCAACGGACTCGATCCCGAGGGGATCGCGTGGCTGCGGGAGTTCCTGAAAGGCTTCGCCGCCTCGGGGCGGACCGTCCTCGTCTCGAGCCACATCCTCCGGGAGGTCGAGCAGACGGTCGACACCCTGGTCATCGTCAGTCGGGGTGCACTCGTTTATCAGGGAAGGATGGAGGACCTGCGGAAGTCGCAGCAGAGCCGCCTACTGGTCGCCTCCTCGAGTCCGGCTGCGCTGGCGACCGCTCTGGCCGCGCGAGGCATCGTCGATGCCCGGTCCCTGGCCGACGGCCGTCTCGCCGTGACGGGTGCGGCACTGGACGTCGTGCAGTCCGTGGCCACCGGAGCCGGAGTGACGATCTTCGGCGCCGTGGCCGAGCACATCGACCTCGAGCAACTCTTCCTGTCGATGACGACCGGCCAGTACGTTGCCGGTGCGAGCGCGGCTTCGCCCTCCGGGTACGGCCCGCCCCCGGCCTACCCCCAGCAGCCCCACTACCCCGGCCACCCGGGTGCCGGCCCTCCTCCGGGCTACGGCGCGCCGGCCGGGTATCCGCCCGCGTATGCCCCGCACCCGCAGGGTCCGATGTCCGGAGGTCCGCGATGACCGCCCTGCTCACCGCGGAATTCCGCAAGGTCACCACGCTGCGGTTCTGGTGGATGCTCGGGCTGACCCCGCTGGTCGTCGGGATGTTCTCGAGCGCCATCTCCCTGCCGGTGCTACGTGCCTTCACCGACGCGTTCGAAGCCGATCCGGCAGACGCCAACCTCGCTGCCACCGTGTTCGGGCTGGCCGTCGCCCTGTCGCTCGTCGTGCTCTTCGCCGCCCTCTTCGGAGCAGTGAATGCCGGTACCGAGTTCCGCTACAAGACACTGACCACCACTTTCCTCACCGCACGTGGCCGAGACGGGGTGATCGGCGCGAAACTGGCCGTCACTGCCGCGTTCGGATTTTTCTACTGCCTCGTCGTCGAGATGATCAGCGTCGCCCTGCTGCTGACGTTCGGCGGAGAGAACTTCGCACTGCGGGGTTCCCTCTTCGCGATGTTGCCCGCTGCGTTGGTTGCTGCCGCATGCTGGGCGCTGATCGGTGGCGGGATGTCGATGCTGACCGGCTCCTCCGTCGGTAGTTGCATCTCACTCGTCGTGTGGTACACCCTCGGCGAGATGATTCTGCGCTCGATCCTCAGCGGCCTCGGCATCGGCGCGGTGGGCGACGTCCTCCCTGTGTCGGCCACCCTGGGGTCCGTCGCCAACGCGGCCGCGGGCAACGACATCGACTGGTTGCCGTTGTGGCCCGCCGCACCGATCGCGGTGGTGGTGTGGACGGCACTCTTCACCCTCGGCGGATGGGCCCTGACTCGCAGTCGCGACATCACCTGAGGAACGCCGCGACTGCGGTGTCGGACCGCAGCGCTAACGTGGACACAGTGGCTAACGTGGACACAGCGGCAGGTGAGAGCACATCCGGCTCAGTGATCGAGCGGGAGCAGACGCGCGTACGCGACACGGTACGGCCCGGCTGGATACGCCGGCTCAGCGCCGAGTGCTGGACACATCGCCGCGCGACCGTGGGGGCTCTGACCGTGACGGTCGTCGCGGCGGGCATCGATATTTCGTTCCCGCTGCTCACCAAGTACGCGCTCGACGCCGCCGGTACGGATCGCGCCACCGAGGTCATCGGCATCGCAGCGCTCCTGATCGCGCTCCTCGCGTGTGTGCGCTTCGCGTGTCAGTACGGCCGGCGGATGCTGGCGGGCAAGCTGTCGCTCGACGTCCAGCACGACCTCAGGCTGGGTCTGCTCGGTGCCCTGCAACGCCTCGACGGACGTGGTCAGGACCAGATTCGCACCGGCCAGGTGGTGTCGCGGTCCATCACCGATCTGCAACTGGTGCAGGGACTCCTCGCGATGGTCCCGTTGTCGGCGGGCGCGTTGCTTCAATTCGTCCTCGCCCTCGGCATCATGGTGTGGCTTTCCCCGCTGCTGACGGTGGTCGCGCTGGTGATCGTCCCCCTCGTCTGTCTCGTCGTCTACGCGATGCGCCCGACGCTGTTCGCCGCCACGTGGTCCGCCCAGCAGCGGGCGGCCGACCTCGCGCAACACGTCGAGGAGACGGTCACCGGGGTGCGCGTCGTGAAGGGCTTCGGGCAGGAACGGCGGGCCGTCGATCAGCTCGAACACCACAGTCGGGCGCTGTATGCGGAACGCCTGCGGGCCGCCCGCATCAACTCCCGCTTCACGCCCACCATGGCCGCACTCCCCCAACTGGGGCTCGTCGGTGTGATCGCGGTCGGCGGCTACCTGGCCCTGCACGGCTCCATCACGATCGGCACCTTCCTCGCCTTCGCCACCTACGTCACGACGATGACGGCGGTGACCCGCACTCTGTCGTCCGTGGTGATCATGGCGCAACTGTCCCGGGCAGCCGTGGAACGGGTGTACGAGGTGATCGACACCGAACCGGAGGTCGCGGATCCACCGCACCCCACCCCGCTGCCGGGCGGACCGCTCGGCGTCGATCTGCGGTCGGTCACCTTCGGGTTCGAGCCGGGCCGCGACACCCTGCGAGGGCTCGACCTGCAGATCGCCCCCGGCGAGACGGTCGCGGTGGTCGGAATGGCGGGATCCGGGAAGACGGCGCTGTCGCTGCTGCTTCCCCGGTTCTACGCGCCCTCCTCGGGCACCGTTGCGCTGACATCCGGCGAGGACGTGTTCGACGTCGCCCAGCTCAGCGCCGAGCACCTTCGTGAAGCCGTCAGCCTCGTCTTCGACGAACCGTTCCTCTTCTCCGACACCATCGCCGCCAACATCGCACTCGGCAGGCCCGATGCCAGCGCCGAGGAGATCCGGGAAGCGGCGACGATGGCGGCGGCCGACGAGTTCGTCTCCGCCCTCCCCGACGGCTACGACACCGTGGTCGGGGAACGCGGTCTCACACTGTCGGGGGGACAGCGCCAGCGGATCGCCCTGGCCCGCGCGCTCCTCACCGACCCGCGGGTCCTGATTCTCGACGATGCGACGTCCGCCGTGGACGCGACCACCGAGGCGTCCATCTTCGAGTCGCTCCGGGCGGGCCGCGGCCGCACCGCGCTCGTCCTCGCGCACCGACGTTCCACCCTGTCGCTCGCCGATCGGGTGGCCGTCCTCGACGGCGGAACGATCATCGACAGCGGCACGGTGGCCGAACTCGACGAACGGTGCGCCCTGTTCCGGGCACTGTTCGCCTCCCCCGAGGAGGGAAACGGTTCGGAAGCAGGCCCGCGCGCGGTCGATCCGATGTCGACCCAGCGCATCCCCTCCGCAGCGGAACTGTGGCCCGAGGGCCCCCGAGAGGTGCCGGACGCCGCTCTCGCCGCCACCACGGCCGGGAGGACCCCGGCGCCCGCCACCGGACCCGGCGGCGGAGGTCGCGGCGGCGGCGGACCGATGGCCGGCGCCCTGGGAAACATCGCGGCCACCCCCGAACTGCAGGCCGCAGTCGACGCTCTGCCTCCCGCGCTCGAAAGCCCGGGCCTCGACACCCGCACCCTGCGGCTACCCGAACCCAACTTCCACCTGTCGCGCACCCTGCGACCGGTCCGCGGCCTACTGTTCGCCGTGGTCGCCTGCCTCGCGCTCGATTCCCTCGCCGGGATCGCCTTCCCCTCCATCGTGCGATTCGCCATCGACAACGGGGTGCTCCCGCAGGACTCGGCGACGCTGTGGACCGCCACCGCGGTCGGTATCGCCCTCGTCGCCGCCGACTGGCTGGTGGTCGCGGCCATGACGGTGCTCACCGCCCGCGCAGGTGAACGCGTCCTCTTCGGACTCCGGGTGCGCAGCTACGCGCACCTGCAGCGGCTCGGCCTCGACTACTACGAGCGGGAGCTTTCGGGCCGGATCATGACCCGCATGACCACCGACGTCGACGCGTTGTCGTCGTTCATCCAGACCGGGATGTCCACCGCGGTGGTCAGTGTGCTCACCGTCGTGGGGATCTCGGTCGCACTCGTCGTCACCGACCTCACTCTCGCCCTCGTCGCCCTCGCCGTCATCCCGCCCCTCGTGCTCGCGACGCTGATCTTTCGCCGGATCTCTTCGGTGGCCTACACGGTGTCCCGGGAACGGATTTCCCTCGTCAACGCCGAGTTCCAGGAAAACATCGCGGGATTGCGCGCCGCGCAGGCCTACCGCCGCGAAGAGTTCGCCGCCCGCAGATTCGCCGAACGCGCCGACAGTTACCGCCGCAGCCGCATGCGGTCCCAGCGCGCGATCTCGCTGTACTTCCCGTTCATCGCGTTCCTCTCGGATCTGGCGCTTGCCGCCGTCGTGTTCGTCGGTGCCCGGCAGGTCGCGGGCGGCGAGACGTCGTCGGGAACGCTCGTCGCCTTCGTGCTGTACCTCGGCCTGCTGTTCGGGCCCATCCAGCAGCTGTCCCAAGTGTTCGACGGCTATCAGCAGGCCAGTGTCGGCCTGCTCCGGATCGGCGATCTGCTCCGCACTCCGAGTTCCATCGAGCGCGCCGCCGGCGACCATCGCACTCGGATCGACGGGCACCTGAGAGGCGAGGTGCGTCTGCGCGACGTCGGCTTCCGCTATTCCGGCGCGGAGAGTGACGCGCTGACCGACATCGACCTCCACATTCCGGCGGGCGCCACGGTAGCGCTGGTCGGCAAGACCGGCGCGGGCAAATCCACCATCGTGAAACTGCTCGCCCGCTTCTACGACCCGACGTCCGGCTCCGTACTCGTCGACGACGTCGACCTGCGTCGCTATTCGCTCGGTGAGTACCGCGGGCGACTGGGCGTGGTCCCGCAGGAGGCGCATCTGTTCACCGGCACGGTCGCGACCAACATCGCGTACGGCAGGCCCGACGCGAGCCGCGAGGAGATCGAGAATGCCGCCCGCGCGGTCGGAGCGCTCGGCACGATCGGCCGGCTGCGGGGTGGGATGCGTCACCCCATCGGCGAGCGCGGGCAGGGACTGTCGGCGGGTCAGCGACAGTTGATCGCGCTTGCTCGCGCCGAACTGGTCGACCCCGACCTCCTGCTCCTGGACGAGGCGACCGCGACCCTCGATCCGGCCACAGAGCAGCTGGTTCTCGAGGCCGGCAGCCGTGTGACCCGGCGCCGGACGTCGGTCGTGGTAGCCCACCGACTGGCCACTGCAGCGCGCGCCGACGTGATCCTCGTCATCGACGAAGGCCGGATCGTGGAGACCGGATCGCACGCCACCCTGCGCTCGGCTGGTGGCCACTATGCGGGACTGTGGGATGCGGCGGAGAGCGGTGCAGGGAATAATCGCGGGGCGAGAACCGTCATCGATGGTGACCCCATCCGATGGCCGTGAGACAGCTCACACGTGCAGGCCTGGCGATTCGCACGTCACACGCGAGGGCTACTCTCATGTATATAGGCGCTCTGATCGGGTACCGAAATAGAAACGAGGCGAACACCTGCCGTGAGCAGCAGCTCTACATCCCAGTTCGGACAGAACCAGTGGTTGGTCGACGAAATGTACCAGCGTTTCCAGGACGATCCGTCGTCCGTGGACGCGAGTTGGCATGAATTTCTGACGGATTACTCCCCCGATGCCGCCGCCAAGGCCGGCGTAGCCAACGGACGCGGCACGAACGGCACCACCACCGCCGCATCTGCTGCCGCTCCCCCCGGCAAGACGTCGCCGCCGCCGGCCGCCAAGGCCGAGACCGCACCCACTTCGGCGACCAAGACGGGCGACGGCGCCCCGGCGAAGTCCGCTGCCAACGGCGCAGCTCCCAAGGCCGCGGCGCCCAAGACGGCCGCACCGAAGGCCGCCCCGGCCAAGACCGCACCGGCCAAGGAGTCGACCGCGAAGGCGTCCGCTCCCGAGACCGCTGCCGAAGAAACGAAGGTTCTGCGCGGCGCCGCTGCTGCCGTCGCGAAGAACATGTCGGCCTCGCTGGCCATTCCGACCGCCACCAGTGTTCGCGCCATCCCTGCGAAGCTGATGTTCGACAACCGGATCGTCATCAACAACCACCTCGCCCGTACCCGCGGCGGCAAGATTTCCTTCACCCACCTGCTGGGTTACGCGATCGTGCAGGCGGTCAAGGCGTTCCCCAACATGAACCGGCACTTCGCGGAGATCGACGGCAAGCCGCACTCCGTCACGCCCGCGCACACCAATCTCGGCCTGGCAATCGATCTGCCGGGCAAGGACGGCAGCCGGTCCCTCGTCGTCGCCGCCATCAAGAACACCGAAACGCACAACTTCACGCAGTTCTACAGCGCCTACGAGGACATCGTCCGGCGCGCGCGTGACGGCAAGCTCACCGGTGAGGACTTCTCGGGCGTCACCATCTCCCTCACCAATCCCGGTGGCATCGGCACCGTGCATTCCGTGCCGCGTCTGATGCAGGGACAGGGCGCCATCATCGGTGCCGGTGCCATGGAGTACCCCGCCGAATTCCAGGGCGCGAGCGACGAGCGCATTGCCGACATGGGCGTCGGCAAGCTGATGACGCTCACCTCGACGTACGACCACCGCATCATCCAGGGTGCCGAGTCCGGCGACTTCCTCCGGACCATTCACAACCTGCTGATCAGCGACGAGTTCTACGACGAGATCTTCCACGCGCTGCACATCCCGTACGAGCCGGTCCGCTGGCGTCAGGATGTGCCCGAAGGCGCGGTCGACAAGAACACCCGCGTCCTCGAGTTGATCGCCGCGTACCGCAACCGCGGTCACCTGATGGCCGACACCGATCCACTGCAGTTCGTCAAGGACAAGTTCCGCAGCCACCCGGACCTCGACGTCATCACGCACGACCTGACCCTGTGGGATCTCGACCGTGAGTTCAAGGTCGGCGGCTTCCACGGCCAGGAGAAGATGAAGCTCCGCGACGTGCTCAGCGTGCTGCGCGACGCGTACTGCCGCCACGTCGGCGTCGAATACACGCACATCCTCGAGCCGGAACAGCAGCAGTGGCTGCAGGACCGCGTCGAGGCGCATCACGTCAAGCCGACGGTCGCTCAGCAGAAGTACATCCTGAGCAAGCTGAATGCCGCCGAGGCATTCGAGACCTTCCTGCAGACCAAGTACGTCGGCCAGAAGCGCTTCTCCCTCGAGGGCGCCGAGTCCGTCATCCCCATGATGGACGCCGTCATCGACCAGGCCGCCGAGCACCAGCTCGACGAGGTCGTCATCGGCATGCCTCACCGTGGTCGCCTGAACGTGCTGGCGAACATCGTGGGTAAGCCGTACTCCAAGATCTTCACGGAGTTCGAGGGCAACATGAACCCGGCTGCCGCGCACGGCTCCGGTGACGTGAAGTACCACCTCGGTGCCGAGGGCACGTACATCCAGATGTTCGGCGACAACGACATCACGGTGTCGCTCACCGCCAACCCGTCCCACCTCGAGGCCGTCGACCCGGTCCTGGAGGGACTGGTCCGCGCCAAGCAGGACATCCTCGACAAGGGTGAGGACGGCTTCACCGTCCTGCCGTTGATGCTGCACGGTGATGCCGCATTCGCGGGTCAGGGCGTGGTGGCGGAGACGCTCAACCTTGCGCTGCTGCGCGGATACCGCACCGGCGGCACCGTCCACATCGTGGTCAACAACCAGGTCGGCTTCACCACCGCCCCGGAGCACTCGCGTTCCTCCGAGTACTGCACCGATGTCGCGAAGATGATCGGCGCGCCGATCTTCCACGTCAACGGTGACGACCCCGAGGCCTGCGTATGGGTTGCCCAGCTCGCTGTCGACTTCCGGGAGAAGTTCCAGAAGGACGTCGTCATCGACATGATCTGCTACCGCCGTCGCGGTCACAACGAGGGCGACGACCCGTCGATGACCCAGCCGGCGATGTACGACGTGATCGACACCAAGCGCAGCGTTCGTAAGAGCTACACCGAATCGCTGATCGGCCGTGGTGACATCTCGCTGAAGGAAGCCGAAGACGCTCTCCGCGACTACCAGGGACAGCTGGAGCGGGTGTTCAACGAGGTTCGCGAGCTGGAGAAGTACAAGCCCGAGCCGAGTGAGTCGGTCGAGCTCGACCAGCCGCTGCCCACCAAGTTGACCACCGCGGTCGATCGTTCGGTCCTCGAGCGGATCGGTGACGCGTTCGTCAACGTGCCCGAGGGTTTCTCGGTGCACCCGCGCGTCAAGCCGGTCGTCGAGAAGCGCCGCGAAATGTCCCGCGAAGGCAAGATCGACTGGGCGTTTGCCGAACTGCTCGCCTTCGGTTCGCTGGTCGACCAGGGCAAGATGGTTCGCCTCTCGGGTCAGGACTCCCGCCGCGGTACGTTCACGCAGCGTCACTCGGTGCTCATCGACCGCAAGACGGGCGACGAGTACACGCCGCTGCAGAACCTCGGCAGCGAGAACCCGGGCAAGTTCCTGGTCTACGACTCAGCACTCAGTGAGTTCGCCGCCGTCGGTTTCGAGTACGGCTACTCCGTGGGCAACCCGGACGCCCTCGTGCTCTGGGAAGCCCAGTTCGGTGACTTCGTCAACGGTGCGCAGTCCATCATCGACGAGTTCATCTCCTCCGGTGAGGCTAAGTGGGGTCAGCTTTCCGACGTCGTGCTGCTCCTTCCGCACGGTCACGAGGGTCAGGGTCCGGACCACACGTCCGGCCGTATCGAGCGCTTCCTCCAGCTGTGCGCCGAGGGATCGATGACGGTGGCCGTGCCGTCTACGCCGGCCAGCTACTTCCACCTGCTGCGTCGCCACTCGCTCGACGGAATCCGCCGCCCGCTGGTGGTGTTCACGCCGAAGTCGATGCTGCGCAACAAGGCCGCCGTGTCCGATATCGAGGACTTCACCACCGGCAAGTTCCGGTCCGTCTTCGAAGAGCCGGTTTACGAGACCGGTGACGGCGACCGCAGCAAGGTCACCCGGGTGCTCCTCGTCAGCGGCAAGCTGTACTGGGAACTGCTCGCAAAGAAGCACAAGGACAACCGCGACGACATCGCGATCGTCCGAATCGAGCAGCTGTACCCGGTGCCGAGCCGTCGCCTGCGTGAAACGCTCGATCGCTACCCGAACGCCGCCGAATTCCGGTGGGTTCAGGAGGAGCCGGCCAACCAGGGTGCATGGCCGTTCTTCGGTCTCGCGCTGCCCGAGTTGCTCCCGGAGAAACTCGCCGGGATCAAGCGGATTTCGCGCCGTTCGATGTCGGCACCGTCCTCGGGTTCGAGCAAGGTCCACGCCGTCGAACAGCAGGAGATTATCGATGAGGCCTTCGGCTGAAGAGCGTGTAACGGCTGAAGCCTTCGGCTGACATCGACTGAACCACCACTGAGCCGGGCCGAGTTCGCTGTACGAAGCGAACTCGGCCCGGCTTTGTGGTGTCCGGACCTGCCCGGCTAGGGGCTTGCGCTGGTGGCCGCGACCAGTGCTGCGGCGATCTCGGGCGCCGCCGCGACCGCGAGGGCGGGCAGCGCTTGTACGTTGAGTTCTATCAATTGCTCGCGGGTGAGCTGCGGATCGCGCAACCAGCTGATCGTGACCTCCTCGACGTATGCGATCCAGCCACGGACGGTCAGTTCCACCGCGGGTGTCCGCTCGACGCCGAGGATCGGGAGCTGCTCGAGGGTGCGCTCGGACATCTTTGCCCGCGTCTCCTCGAAGACAGCCCGCATGTCGGGGTCTCCACTGGCTGTGCCTCGGAGCAGCGAAACGTAGGTGCCACGGTTCTCCGACACGTAGTCGACGTATGCGGCCAATACGGACCGCAGAATCTTCAACGGATCCCGGGCGTCGTCCACGTAGGGGTCGGGCGCAGTCCGGGCCAGCATCTCGCTGCTGGAGTGACGCACGATGGCGAGATGGAAGTCGTGCTTCGAAGCGAAGTAGTGGAAGAGCAGTCCCCGCGAGACTCCGGCCTGGTCGGCGATCTCCTCGACCGAGATCTGCTCGAGCGGCCGTTGCGCCAGCATCTTCACACCGAGGTCGATCAATTGTGCCCGTCGTTGCTCCGGGCTGAGACGGGTCCGCTTCACGACGTCCATGACAGCATCTTACTGAACGGAGGTCAATAGCTATTGACTACCCCTCAATAGCGCCCTATTGTCTCCTACATGAGTCTTCCCGTCACAGACACTTACGACACGACCGCGGGTGCCCGATACGTCGACACCTTGATCATCGGCAGCGGGTTCGCCGGGCTGGGCGCGGCCATCAAGCTCACCCAGGCAGGCAAGACCGATTTTCTCGTGCTCGAACGCGGCACGGAGGTCGGCGGCACCTGGCGCGACAACACGTACCCGGGCGCGGCATGCGACGTGCCCTCGCACCTGTACTCCTACTCGTTCGCGCTGAACCCCGAGTGGACACGCTCGTTCTCGACCCAGCCCGAGATCCAGAAGTACATCCAGTCGGTGGCGGACAAGTACAAGGTGCGCGACCGCCACGTTTTCGGTTGTGACGTGACATCCGCACACTGGAACGAGCAGACCACGCGGTGGGAAGTCACCACCACCAAGGGGAACTTCGTCGCGAAGATCGTCGTCTCGGCGGTCGGTGCACTGTGCGAGCCGGCGCTCCCCGACATCAAGGGCATCGAAGAGTTCGAGGGCGAGATCTTCCACTCCGCCCGCTGGAACCACGACGCCGACCTGACGGGAAAGCGGGTTGCCGTCATCGGTACGGGCGCCTCGGCCATCCAGATCGTCCCGGCGATCGGCAAGAAGGTGTCGCACCTCGACGTCTACCAGCGCACGGCCCCGTGGATCCTGCCTCGCGCCGACCGCGAGTACACGAAGGCCGAGCACGCCGCGTTCAAGTACCTGCCCGGTTTCCAGAAGCTGTGCCGTAGCGGGATCTACTGGATGCGTGAGAGCCAGGTCGTCGGGCTCGCGAAGGCACCGGTGTTCATGAAGCCGCTGCAGTTCGCGGCCGAGCGCCACCTGCGCCGCCAGATCAAGGACAAGGACCTGCGCAAGAAGGTCACCCCGAATTTCCAGATCGGCTGCAAGCGCATGCTGATCTCGAACAACTACTACCCGACGCTCGCGCAGGACAACGTCGACCTGGTGACCGAGGGCATCGCCGAGGTCAAGGGCAACGCAGTCGTCTCGAAGACCGGCACGGTCCGCGAGGTCGACGCCATCGTGGTCGCCACCGGTTTCCACGTCACCGACTCCCCCACCTTCCAGGGAATTTTCGGCAAGGACGGCCGCTCGCTCGCCGAGATCTTCGACGAAGGCGGGCAGCAGGGTTACAAGGGCGCGGCGATCGCGAACTTCCCCAACATGTTCTTCCTCGTCGGTCCCAACACAGGACTGGGCCACACCTCGATGGTCTTCATGATCGAGTCGCAGCTCAATTACCTGGTCGACGCACTCGACACCCTCGACAAGTACGGCATCGGCAAAATCGAGGTCCGGCAGGACGCGCAGGACCGATACAACGCCGACCTCCAGGAGAAGCTGTCGCACAGCGTGTGGAACAACGGCGGGTGCGCCAGCTGGTACCTCGACAAGCACGGCAACAACACGACACTGTGGCCGGGGTTCACCTTCCAGTTCCGGAATCAGACGCGGCGTTTCGACCTCGCGGCGTACGACAGTGTGGCCGCCGCCGACCTCCCCGCACCGGTGCAGGTGAACGGTCAGTCCTCGGACTCGTTCGCCATCTCGGCACAGATCGACCTCGACGACGACAAGGTGGCAGCACAGTGAGCACATTCGCAGGCAAGGTGGTCGTGATCACCGGCGCCGGTTCGGGCATCGGCAGGGCTCTCGCCGTCAATCTGGCAGGGCAGGGCGCCAAACTGGCAATCTCCGACATGGACACCGTCGGTCTCGCCGAGACGGCGCGACAGGTCGCCGCCCTCGGCGCCGACGTGAAGTCGGACCATCTGGATGTCACCGAGCGCGAAGCGGTACTCGCGTACGCCGACGCCGTGCGTGCCCACTTCGGCACGATCAACCAGGTCTACAACAACGCCGGTATCGCATATCACGGCGAGTTCGAGAAGTCCGAGTTCAAGGACATCGAGCGGATCATGGATGTGGACTTCTGGGGAGTCGTCAACGGCACCAAGGCATTCCTGCCGCACCTCATTGCCTCGGGCGACGGCCACTTGGTGAACATCTCGAGCCTCTTCGGTCTGTTGTCCATGCCGGGCCAGACCGCCTACAACTCCGCGAAGTTCGCGGTCCGCGGCTTCACCGAGTCGCTGCGACAGGAGATGCTGATTGCTAAGCATCCCGTCAAGGTGACCTGTGTGCATCCGGGAGGCATCAAGACAGCCATTGCCCGCAATGCCACCGCAGGCCCCGGCGAAGACTTGGACACGTTCGCCCAGTTCTTCGACAAGAAGCTCGCCCGGACCTCACCGGAAGATGCGGCTGCCACCATCGTCAAGGGTGTGCGCAAGGGTAAGGCGCGGGTGCTGATCGGCGCCGACGCGAAGTTCCTGGACGCCTGGGTGCGCGTGGTCGGCCCGAGCTACCAGCGAGTGGTCGCCGCCGTCGCCGGGCGTGTCCTTCCCAAGCCGAACTGAGGTCGCCGTGAGCTTCTCCTTGCCGCTCCCGGTAGTCGCCGCCGCGCTGCGGCCGTTCTACCGGCTGAGCCTCAACTCGCGGCTGCCGTATCCGGCGCAGAGGGCGCTGCTCGAAATGGCCGCACCGCTGCAGCAGATGCCGGAGGGGGCGGCCTGCCGCCCGGCCACCTTGGCCGGCCGGCCCGCCGAGCGGATCACGGTGGGCGCCACCGAGCGC
This sequence comes from Rhodococcus oxybenzonivorans, assembly GCF_003130705.1. Lineage (NCBI taxonomy): Bacteria > Bacillati > Actinomycetota > Actinomycetes > Mycobacteriales > Nocardiaceae > Rhodococcus > Rhodococcus oxybenzonivorans. The sequence continues at coordinate 4,441,623 of NZ_CP021354.1, forward strand.
CGGACCGCCGTGCTCTATCTCCACGGTGGCGCGTACACCATCGGCTCGCCCGCGACCCATCGGTCGCTGGCCGCGCATCTGGCACGTGAATCCGGAAGCGTGGTCTACACACTCGACTACCGCCTGGCTCCCGAACATCCGTTTCCTGCCGGGCTGGAGGACGCCGTGGCAGCGTTCCTCGAGCTGACCACAGAACACGGGTACGAGACAGGTCGACTGGCAATCGCCGGCGACTCCGCGGGCGGTGGTCTGGCGGCGGCCACGGCGCGGCGCCTGATCGACCGGCACGGGGTCACCCCGGCCGCGTTGGGACTCATCTCACCGTGGGTCGATCCGGGCAGGCGCGACACCATCCGGAACCGCGACCTCGTGGTGAATACCGCGTGGTCGTTCGACGCCGCCGAGAAGTACCTGGGGAGCGGAGACAAGTTCGATCCCGGTTATGCCCCGCTGCACGGAGATTTGAAGGGGTTTCCGCCCACTGTCGTTCACGTCGGACTCGACGAGGTTCTGTATCCACAGATCTTGGAGTTCGTCGACAAGCTCGAGAAGTCGGGCGTCGACGTGACGCTCACCGAATACGCCCGACTCTGGCACGTTGCGCACCTCCAGGCCTCGTTGGTACGCGAGGCTGCGGACGCCGTCGCCGAACTCGGGGCTTACTTGAAATCACACATGTGCGTCCAGCCAGACACGAGCGACGTCGGCTGAATCGGCACCACCGCGGACCTGGCCGATCATGTCGGCCAGGTCCGCTGTCGTCAGCTCCCCCGCCACCACGTTCAGCGACTTGATCTGGGGCTCACCGAGCGCCCCGACCCGGTAGAGCGGCACCACGTTCTGGGCTGTGAAGATCGGCTCGTCGTCGTCCAGCAGAACGAGGTCCGAGCTCGCGACTTCCGGGGTCGCGGTGGTCACTCCTGCCACCACGGCGCCATCCACCTGTGCGGGGACGGAGAGTTCCGCGACCGCCGCGGCTCCGTCCGGAACCGCGCGCGTCTGTGCGAACGTGCAACCGGTCAGATCGGCGAGTGAGCCGGCCTCGAAATCGGGGGTGAGCACCGCGGAGCTACGACTGCACGCGGGAATGAGCTCGTCGAGCGTCGTCACCGCCATCCGGGTAGACGTGTCCGCAGACACCGCCAGCGCGGACCGATCCTCCGCCGCCGCATAGTCTGAGATCGAAAGACCTTGCGGCAGAGCCTGACTCAGCGCCTCGAATACCTCGTCCTGTTCCTTTTCGGTCGACTCGGGATCGTAATAGCGCAGCAGCCGGCCGGTGAACTCGGGCACCAACGTCACTTCGCCCGCATCGAGCCGCCGAAGATAGGAGGTGCGGTCGCCCAGGCCGGTCTCGGTGGATGCCGGCGCACCCGTCGAACGGAGAGCGCCCGCGTAGATTTCGGCCAGGACCCGGCTTTCCGCCGTGTCTCCCGACCCCACCACCACCTCACCCGAGGTCTGTCCCGCGGAACCGTCGAGAGCAGTGTTGTCGACATCGCAGGCCGACAGCGCGCCGGGAACCAGAATCAGCACCGACGCTGCCGCCCATGCCCCGAGACGAGCGGACTTCCGGGAACTCCCGTTCCCCGATCCGCCCTTACCTGTCTGTGCCACCTCGCACGCCTTCCCTCGCATCACGCTGAGCCGAAACCAGTGTTGCCCACCTGCCTATCGTTACACTGACGCCACATCGGCCCGGCGGTGTGCCCACCGGATCTCCCGATCATGCGGCAGTAGTGAACAAACGGCAGTGTGAACGAACGGAAGGACGCGCATGCGCACCTCGAACACATCCTCGGGTCACGGGTTCGCCCGCCGCACTCTGGGCGGCCTCGCAGTCGCCACGGTTGCCGTGGTCTCCCTCGCCGCGTGCGGGGGCGGTTCCGATCCGTTGTCGGCCGAGGGCGAAGGGTCCGGTGACGACGCAAACGCCGTCATCGTGGGTTCGGCGAACTTCCCGGAGTCCGAGACGGTGGCCAATATCTACACCGAGGTTCTCCGCGCCAACGGTTTCGACGTAACCACGAAGTTCGACATCGGAAGCCGCGAGGCCTACATTCCGGCGCTGAAGGACGCGTCGATCGACGTCATTCCGGACTACACGGGCAACCTGCTGCAGTACCTCGACCCGCAGTCGACTGCCACCAGCGCTGCCGACGTCAACTCGGCACTTCCGGGTGCACTCGGATCGGAGTTGACGATCACCACCGCCGCCCCAGCCGAGGACAAGGACGCCGTCGTCGTCACGGCGGAGACCGCACAGAAGTGGAATTTGACCTCGATTGCGGACTTGGCAGCGCATTCGGCGGAGGTGAAGTTCGGTGCCCCCGCCGAGTTCCAAGAGCGCCGCGCCGGATTGCCCGGACTGAAGGAGAACTACGGACTCGACATCGCACCGGCCAACTTCGTCCCCATCGCGGACGGCGGCGGCCCCGCCACGGTCGAGGCTCTGGCATCGGGGCAGATCACCGCGGCGAACATCTTCACCACCTCGCCGGCAATCGGGAAGAACAACTTTGTGGTGCTCACAGACCCGAAGAACAATTTTCCGGCTCAGAACGTCGTTCCGGTGGTGCGCGCAGCCAAGTCGACGGCCGAGCTGACTCGAGCGCTCGACGCACTGTCCGCGAAGCTGACGACGGAGGAGCTGGTGAAGTTGAACGATGCCGTGTCCGGTGACGCCAAGACGGAGCCGGCGGCAGCCGCGAAGCAGTGGGTCGTAAACCAGGGGCTCGACAAGCCGGTCTCCTGAGGAGTCGACGGTGATCACATTTTCGGGCGTCACCAAGCGGTACCCGGACGGCACCACGGCGGTCGACAACCTCGATCTGCATATCGACGCGGAGTCATTCACAGTCTTCGTCGGGCCTTCCGGCTGCGGCAAGACCACATCGATGCGCATGATCAACCGGATGATCACCCCGACGGCCGGAACCATCTCGGTCGACGGCCGGGACATCGCCTCCACCGATGCAGTGAAGCTTCGCCTCGGGATCGGTTACGTGATCCAAAGCGCTGGACTGCTACCGCATCGCACCGTGATCGACAACGTCGCGACCGTACCGGTCCTGCGCGGTGACTCCCGCCGTGCGGCCCGGACGGCTGCGCTGTCGGTGCTCGAGCGGGTCGGTCTCGACCCCGCGCTGGCGGGCCGTTATCCCGGCCAGCTGTCGGGTGGGCAGCAGCAGCGTGTGGGTGTGGCCAGGGCGCTGGCTGCCGACCCGCCCATTCTGCTGATGGACGAACCGTTCAGCGCGGTGGACCCCGTGGTCCGCGAGGATTTGCAGGCGGAGATGCAACGACTGCAGGCCGACCTGCGCAAGACCATTGTGTTCGTGACGCACGATATCGACGAGGCGGTCAAGCTCGGTGACCGGCTGGCAGTCTTCGGACCGGGCGGCCGATTGCAGCAATACGATGCGCCCGACACGGTGCTGTCCGCGCCGGCCACCGATTTCGTCGCCGGATTCGTCGGCCGCGACCGCGGCTATCGCGGCCTGTCGTTCCGCGCGGCAGACGAGGTTTCCCTTCATCCCCTCCGGACGGCCACCGAACGGGAGCTGAGCACACTGCGGCTCGACCGCGGCGATTGGGCGCTGGTGGTGACCGATTCCGGTGTTCCGCGGGGCTGGATCGACGTCACGGGCGTCGAAGGGTTGCGCTCGGGCCGCCCGCTGTCGGAATGTACTGCGGCAGGCGGCTCACTGTTCCCGCCGGGCGGAGACCTGCGGCAAGCGTTGGATGCGGCCATCTCGTCGCCGTCAGGAATAGGTGTGGCCGTCGACAGGGACGGTGCCGCCCGCGGCGGCATCCTCGGGTCCGAGGTCATCGAGAAGCTGACGCAACAGCGGGCCGCCGAGGATCGCGCGCGGAACGAGCAGTTCTTCGCGCCCGCGTCCACTTCTCCCGACAGGCCGTGATCCTGTGCGGTGGCTCATCGACAATTTTTCCGTAGTCGTCGACCTGACGAAGACCCACCTGTACCTGGCGCTGATGCCACTCCTACTCGGCCTGGTCATCGCCGTCCCGGTGGGGACCGCGATCCGGGGTGCATCGGTGCTGCGCAAGGTCACCACGACCATCGCCGGCATCGCGTTCACGATTCCCTCGCTGGCCCTCTTCGTCACCATCCCGTCCGCCGTCGGACTGCAGATCCTCGATCCGCTCAATGTGGTGATCGCCCTGACCATCTATTCCACCGCCCTGCTCGTCCGCGCCGTCCCGGAGGCCCTCGACTCGGTTCCCGCCGACGTCGTCGACTCCGCGAATGCGATGGGTTTCACACCCTTGCGTCGGGCACTGACAGTCGAGTTGCCTTTGGCCTTACCGGTTCTCGCGGCAAGTGTGCGCGTGGTGGCGGTCACCAACATTTCGCTGGTCTCGGTCGGTTCGCTGATCGGGATCGGCGGTCTCGGGACCCTCTTCACCCGCGGCTACCAGCGTGACTATTCGGATCAGATTCTCGCGGGGATCATCGCCATCGTCGTCCTCGCACTGGTCTTCGATTTGGCGCTGTTCCTCCTCGCCCGTGCGCTCACACCATGGACGCGGCAGAAGAAGGAGGCGGCGGCATGAGCATCTTCGGCGGGGCGTGGGACTACATTGTGGATCCGGCCAACTGGGAGGGCAGGACCGGAATCGGGGCGCGCATCCTCGAGCACCTCTGGTACAGCCTTCTCGCCGTCGCCCTCTCGGCCGCCGTCGCGGTTCCGCTCGGTGCGGTCATCGGCCATCTGCGTCGAGGCGAGGTGCTGGTGGTGGGCCTCGTCAACGCGCTGCGTTCACTTCCCACGTTGGGCCTGCTGACCTTCCTCGTGCTGCTCCTCGGGCTCGGTCTCATCCCGCCGATCCTCGCCCTGGTGGTACTCGGCATTCCGCCGCTACTGGCCGGCACCTACTCCGGTGTCGCGAACGTCGACCGGACGGTGGTTGACGCCGCCCGCGCGATGGGCATGACCGAGTGGCAGGTCCTCAGCCGCGTGGAGGCACCGAATGCGCTGCCGCTCATGCTCGGCGGACTGCGCAACGCCACACTGCAGATCATTGCAACCGCAGCGGTGGCCGCGTACGTCAACCTCGGCGGGCTCGGACGGTACATCTTCGACGGACTCGCCTTGCGTCAGTACGACCGGGTACTGGTCGGTGCGCTGCTGGTGACGATCCTGGCCCTCGTCGTCGACGGGCTTCTCGCGCTCGCGGTGTGGGCATCCGTCCCGGGCACGGGCCGGCTACGTCGTGGTACCAGCGCCCAGGAGTGGGCCGACCTGGCCGCCGCGCGAAGTCCCGGTAGAACGGCAAACACCCCGGGCGGGAACCTTGGTGCGGGCTCCGGTCCGGGGTGTTCAACGGATTCTCGCTAGTCGGTGACGCCTTCTGCGCGAGCAGCGGCGGCGACCGCCTCCGCGACAGCGGGGGCGACGCGAGGATCGAGCGGGCTGGGAACGATCTTGTCTACAGCCAACTCGTCACCGACGACCGAGAGGATTGCCTCGGCGGCGGCAAGCTTCATGCCTTCGGTGATACGACGGGCGCCGGCGTCGAGCGCACCGCGGAACACACCGGGGAAGGCGAGCACATTGTTGATCTGGTTCGGGAAGTCGCTACGCCCGGTGGCCACGATCGCCGCGTGCTTCTTCGCGACCTCGGGGTGGATTTCCGGGTCCGGGTTCGACAGCGCGAATACGATGGCGTCGTCCGCCATGGTCGCGATGAGTTCTTCGGGAACGGTGCCCGCGGACACTCCGAGGAACACGTCCGCACCGTCGAGGGCTTCGACGATCCCGCCGTGCCGGCCGGTGGGGTTGGTGCGGGCCGCGAGGTCGACCTTGACCTCGTTCAGGTCCTTGCGGTCGGCCGAGACGATGCCCTTGGAATCGAGAACGGTCACGTCGGCGATGCCGGCGGCGAGCAGGATGTTCGCGCAGGCGACACCGGCGGCGCCGGCGCCGGAGATGACGACGCGCAGCGAGGAGATGTCCCGCTTCTGCACCTTCACCGCACCCTTGAGGGCGGCGAGGACCACGATCGCGGTGCCGTGCTGATCGTCGTGCATGACCGGGCAGTCCAGGGCCTCGATCACGCGCTTCTCGATCTCGAAGCAGCGCGGTGCGGAAATGTCCTCGAGGTTGACCGCGCCGAAGCTCGGGCGCAACCGGATGAGGGTTTCGACGATTTCGTCGGGGTCCTTGGTGTCGAGCACCAGCGGAATGGAATTGAGGCCCGCGAAGTTCTTGAACAGTGCGGACTTGCCTTCCATCACCGGGAGGGAGGCGCGGGGACCGATGTCGCCGAGGCCGAGTACCGCGGAGCCGTCGCTGACGACGACCACGAGGCGGCTGGTCCAGGTGTAACGGTCGGCGAGGGTCTCGTCGGCGTGGATCGCGCGGGAAACCTGCGCGACGCCGGGCGTGTAGGCAATGGACAGGGCGCGCTGGGTATCGAGGGCGGTCGTGGTCTCTACCGAGAGCTTCCCCCCGATGTGGCCGGCGAAGATCTCCTCGTCGGTCAGCTCGACCTTCTGCGGTGTGGTGGGTTCGGACACGATGGACACGATGACACTCCTGCTAAGTCCAGGCTCACTCGGGGCCGGGTTACTGTGAAGTAACCATGCGGATCGGCGCTGATCTACGTAGTTACTCCGCGAACGACAACTGGTGAAGCTTCCGGTGCGCGCGATCACTTTGGCCGCAGAACTTCCGAAGCGTGGATGGCGCTGGGCGGGTGAGCCCTTGGCAACGCTGCCATAAATCCCCGCCGAAGGGCGGTGGCGCCGACGTCGGAGTGATGCTAAGTCAAGCACGAAGATCGCTGCACAATCAAATCGCCACGGGAGTCAGACGTCTCACGTTTTCCGGCTTCTACCTGTGAGAACAAGTTACCGACGGGTCACCGTGAGAGCCGGTTTCACATAACTCTCCGAGCGTCGGTCAACCCCACCATTGGGTGACCAGCAGAAGCGCTGCCGCAGCGAGGACGGCGACTGATGCGAGCACCGCGGCGAGACCGTCGCGACGGTCGGCGATCCGCTGGGCCACAACCACGACCACGGACGCGACGATGTGCGCGGTGATCGAGACGGCTCCCGGCCCCGGGAATCCCCTGCCGCCGCCCACATAGGCGGACCCGATCACGACGAGACACAGGATCACCACACCGGCCGCGACGGCGCCACTGAACGCGCGCGACGCCCTGACGACAAATGATCTGCGACGTGGCTCGCGCGGGAGCACGGACCTCGGCGTCGTCGGGCCGTAGGGGTCGTCACGGTCAGCGTCGTAGCCGTGAGGGTCGTAGTGGTCGCGGTTGCCGTAGCGGTCCGAATCGCGTGCAGTCATGCCGAAATCACCTGTGTACCGGAGGCTTTGGAGGCGAGCTTGTCGAACTCGTCGGGATCCGTACCGAACTCGCCCAGCCGGATCGTCTTGTTCGTCCCGTGGTAATCGGAAGATCCGGTGACGACGAGCCCCAATTCGTCGGCCAGTCCCTGAAGGACCGCGACATCGGCCGACGAGTGGTCGGGATGATGCACCTCGAGCCCGTGTAAACCCTCACCGGCCAGCTCCCGGACGTGATCGAGCGACAGCAGCCGTCCCCGCGCCCGCGCCCGCCCGTGGGCGAGAACGCTCACCCCTCCGGCCTCGGCCACCAGTTGAACCGCCTCGTCCAAAGGGGTGTCGGATTTGTCGACGAAGTACCGGCCCCGCGGCGCCAGCAGGTCGACGAACGCCTCATTGACACTGCTCACGACTCCGGCCCGCATCAGCGCCCTCGCCAGATGTGGGCGACCCGCGGCCGGACCCGCTGCCGCCAGGACCTCGTCGGCGTCGATGGGCAGGCCGTCCTCCATCATCAGCTCGGCCATGGCCCGGATCCTGACGACCCGTTCGGTTCGCAGCCGCTCCCGTTCCCGCGCGAACGCGGCGTGCGCGGGATCGAAGAGGTAGGCCAGCAGGTGAACCGCGACGGGACGACCGTCCTCACCCCGGCCCGCGCAGGACATCTCCATGCCCCGGACCAGGGTCAACCCGGCAGGCATCGCCGCAACCGCCTCTGCCCACCCCGCCGTGGTGTCGTGATCGGTGATGGCCACGGCGTCCAGACCCGCGGCACCGGCCGCGCGCACGAGGTCTGCCGGACTGTCGGTACCGTCCGAGGCCGTCGAGTGAGTGTGGAGATCGATGCGCACCTGCCCAGTGTGTCAGGTGCGCTCGCGAAGGGTCCGGGCGTGCGTGCGTCGAGCGGTGTCGTGCCGTCCGGTCGTCGGGGATTCGGGACTCCCGTGCTCACGTAGGATTGCGCGACACCAAGTCCTCGGTCTCGACGCTGAAGGGAGTGCTCGCACCCATGCCCTCACTTCCGGCACAAGGCCGCGACAAGTCCGCGGGTCCCCGGATCCGCATCCCCACCGCACGCGCCGTCGTGGATTGCGGCGTGTACGTGGACGGCATCCGTCTGCCCGGTAAGTACACCCATCAGGCTGCCCTCGCCGAGGTCCGGCGGCGTGGCCGGGGATTCGTGTGGGTCGGACTCCTCGCACCCGACGAAGGTCAGATGGAGAGCGTGGCCGAGACGTTCGGCCTGCACGAACTGATGGTCGAGGACGCTGTCCACGCGCACCAGCGGCCCAAACTCGAACGCTACGACGACATCCTGTTCCTGGTGCTGCGGACCGTCAATTATGTGCCACACGATTCAGTGGCGACCGCCAGTGAGATCGTGGAGACCGGCGAGATCATGGCCTTCGTGGGCGCGGACTACGTCGTGACCGTGCGGCACGGCGATCATTCCGGGCTCGCGAACGTCCGGCGCTCGCTCGAGGAGAATCAGGAACGGCTCGCGCTCGGTCCCTATGCCGTCCTGCACGCGGTGGCCGACCACGTCGTCGATACGTACCTCGAGGTCACCCAGGCCATCGAACACGACGTCGACGGCATGGAGGAGGCGGTGTTCAGCCCGCGGAACACCGTCGCGGTCGAGCACATCTACCTGCTCAAGAGGGAGATCGTCGAACTGCGCAAGTCGGTGAACCCGCTGTCGAACCCGCTGCTGCGGTTGACGCAGTCGCCCGGCAATCCGGTGCCGAAGGAAGTGCGGCGGTACTTTCGCGACGTGCTCGACCACCACACCACCGTCGCAGAGCGGATCGCCGAGTACGACGAGGTGCTCAGCTCACTCGTCGACGCGGCTCTCGCCAAGATCGCCGTCCAGCAGAACACCGACATGCGCAAGATTTCGGCATGGGTGGCCATCGCCGCCGTGCCCACGATGATCGCAGGAATCTATGGCATGAATTTCGACAACATGCCCGAATTACATTGGCAATACGGGTATCACCTCGTGGTGGCCTTCATTGTGTCGGTCACGGTGGGGCTGTTCGTCACCTTCCGCCGAAACAACTGGCTCTAGAGGGACGCCGCGCCGCGGTTCGGGTCGCGCACGTCGATGCCCGCCTCGGTCCACGCTTCCCGTAATGCCTCGGCGCCGCGCAGTCGCACCCACGCTGCCTCCGTTCCGGTGAGGGGCACGGCAGCAAGAAACTGCACCGCGTCGGCGGGTTCGGGAAGGGCCAGGTCCGGAATCGAGGACTTGCCCAGGAGCACCGCCGTGAACGGCGTGTCCTTCCACAACGGCTCGCCGAGGTCGAGGAGCGCGTCCTCGACGAGGACCACCCCCTCCACCGACGGCGCCGCCGCCAGCACCGCGAGCGTGCGCGCGACACCCGAGCTCACCCCGGCTCCCCCGCGCAGCGTCAGCACGAGTTCCGCGCGCGGACCCCGCATCGGGTCGGCCACCAATTCCCCGGGATCACCCATCGGGTGCCGGGAGCAACCCAGAGTCACGTACCGGACGAGATCGTCTTCGGCGGGCGGGAACCGCAGCACGTCGAGAGGCTCGACCCCCAGAAACGTCACCGAGGCGGCGGTCGGCTCGGGCCCCCCGATCTGTTCGAGCAGGTGCGCACGAACGGCTGCCACAACGCTGTCAGTCACCCCGCCATCAAACCACCGCGCGCGCTCACTCGTCCCCCGGCCTCTCGAGCCGGTAGCGTCGGGCCATGGTCTCGGTACTCGCGGTCTCCGACGAGACGATCGAGTCGTTGTGGACCCCGCAGGGGCGCACCATGAAGGTCGACCTCGTCCTCGGTGCCGGTGATCTGCCCTTCGACTATCTCGAGTATCTGATGGATGCACTCGATGCACCGTGCGTGTTCGTGCCCGGCAACCACGACCCCGACCTTTCCGGCTATTCCGCGGGCCGTGTCGGATGGATGCGTTCCGGTATGCCGTCGACGTGGCCGGGTCCGTGCGGCGCCGTCAACGCCGACGGACGGATCGTCCGCATCGCCGGACTGCGGATCGCCGGCCTGGGCGGATCGATTCGGTACAACGACGGCCCCAATCAGTGGACCGAACGGCAGCAGCGCCGGCGTGCCCGCAACCTGGCCATGACGAGTGCGTGGCATGCGCGCCGATCCGGAGTAGCCGGTGTCGACGTGCTCCTCACGCACAGCCCACCGCGCGGAGTCGGTGATCTCGAGGACCCGCCGCACCGCGGTTTCGAGTGTTTCGAGCAGCTGGCCGCACGGTTGCAGGCTCGGACACTCGTTCACGGCCACGTGCACCCGTACGGGACGACGCCCGTGGACAGAGTGCTCGGCTCCACGACGGTGATCAACACGGTCGGGTTCACTCTCATGGAGATGTCTTCGGGTACCGAACCGACGATCGTGAGGCGACGGCATGGCACGTGACACCGGTTTCCCCTCCGCCGACGCGGAGAACGACTTCACCCGTCAGCGCCGCCGCGCCGAGCTCTCCCGGCTGGTCAACTGGTTACGCAGGGAACCGGACGACGTCAACGAAATCCTGCCGTTCGACGAAGTGGTGGCCGCGCTCGGGAGGATCGGCGAACGGTCACTGGGGTTGCAGGTGATCCCCGTCAACTCGATCGTCGGGAGTGTCGACCGCACCAGTGACTTCGACCGGTACTTCCGTCCTACGTCCGCCCGGATACGCGAACGCTGGCAGCGGCTGGCCGCAGCGCAGCGCCGCGGCGAGTCGGTTCCGCCGATCCAGGTGTACAGAATCGGGTCGATGCACTTCGTCAGCGACGGCCACCACCGCGTGTCCATCGCCTACGCGATGCACTGGAGCACCATCGACGCGTACGTGAGGGAGATCCTGACCCGGATCTCGCCGGACGGCATCACGCAGCGCGGCGATCTGCTGATCAAGGACCATCGCCGACTGTTCCTGAGCCGGGTACCCCTCACCGGCGCCCAGCGCAAGGCGGTGACGGTCACCGATCCGTGGGAGTACGCGGAGATCAGCGAGTGCGTCGAAGCCTGGGGATTTCGTCTCATGCAGGAGATGGGCGAGTTCGTGGGCCGCGACACCGTGGCGCGTCGGTGGTTCGGCGAGGAGTTCCTCCCGGTCGTGCGCATGGTCCGGGCCGCCGGCATGTTGCCCGACCACACCGATGCCGAAGCCTACCTGTGGGTGGCTCGAGAACGGTATCGCCTGGTGCGTCAACATGTCTGGAACGACGAGATCATCGCCGAACTGAGCCAGCGGGCGCCCCGCAAGCACCGGTCTACGAGTCCGTGAACCGCACCTCCCGGGTGACGGCCTCGGGGTGTGCGAACTTCAGCAATCGACGACCCTCCGCTTCGATGGCCGGCCGATGAGACTTGGCGATCGTGGTCAACGGCTCCACCTCGAGGATCACCCCGTCCTTCCCCACGGTCGTGGTCGTGAACCCCGCGACCCTGCCGCCCACCAGCACGGCAGGCTTGATGATCCCGTTCTGAGTGAAGACCCTCTTCCGCACCTCGTCGTCGAGAATCCGCCTGCGATCCGCATGGGAAAGAAGCACATTGTCGAAGGGCGCGAGGATGCGCACCGGCGCCGGCACCCCAGCCTCCGGCCGCGGCGCGTCCGGAAGGTCGAAAAGTTCCGTTCCCGATTCCGCGGTGAACACCCGCAACTGCGGGCGCAGCTCGTCCAGGATCTCGCCGAGCCGGGTCAAGCCTGACCACGCCTGTGTATCCAGGGCACTCGCCGGGCCGAACGCGGCGAGGTAACGCAGGACCATCGTCCGTAGTGACGGCGCCGGGTCGAGTGCTTGCCCCACCCACGACTCGAGTGTCGCCAGCGCGGGCTGTCCCGACCTGCCCCACAACCCCCGCGGTGGCACCTGGACCATCGGCACGAGCCCGCGCACCCCGTGCGCGAGGGCCGCGCCGCCGCGTCCGGGAAATCGCTCCTCGAGCAGCGGCCGCATCTGCAGTTGCGTGAGCGGCCGATCCCGGACGAGGTCGCGGCCGGCGGCGGCGAGAGCGGCGGCATCGATCCCGTAGAGGTGTGCCCGGTACTGCGTGTTGGTGCGCAGATCCCGATCGAGGAGCGGCTGAACCAGCGGGCGGAATGTCAGGGCGTCGGCCGCCGACAACGCGAACACGGTTCCACGCATGGCGACGATGCGAACCACTTCGCGGCGCTCGATGAGCTCGGAGAGGGCGTCGGGCCGGAAATTCTCGATGCGTGCCCACAGGGCGAAATACGGCGGCATCGGGGCCTGGGCCTGCAGCCCGCACAGGTGCTCGATCATCTCGAGAGCCGGCGTCCCTGTTCGGCGTAGCAATCCCTGGCGGGCCAGCGTGGCCCGTCCCAGCGCCCGATCCGACATGCGTTCGGAACCCACCGCGTCGACCCCCTTTGTTAGTTAGCCCCAGTACCGTGTTTATCTGTCAGTGTCGACAGGACGACGCACGGAGGACCACATGAGCGCAGAACCCGGACCCACGCCGAGGATGCTGCTGCCGGTCATGTGCTTCATCGTCATGATTCTGGCGGTTCTCCAGACCTTGGTGGTACCGATCGTCGGCACGATCGGCGCCCAACTCGAGGTCGGGCCCACCGCCGTCGGGTGGCTCCTCACCGCCAACCTGCTCGCAGCTGCCACTGCGACGCCCCTACTCGGCCGGCTCGCCGATCTTCGCGGCACACGCCCGGTGCTGCTCGGTGTGCTCGTGATCGTGCTTCTGGGCTCGTTGCTCGGCGCGGTCGCCACGTCGATCGGTGTGCTCATCGTTGCCCGAGTGCTGCAAGGCGTCTCGTTCGCACTGTTCCCCATCGGAATTGCAGTCCTGCGCGACGAGCTGCCCCCCGAGAAGCTGACCGGGGCGATGGGCATTCTCTCGGGAACTCTGGGTTTCGGCGGATGTTTCGGGATCGTCCTCACCGGGGTGCTCGTCGCCGACGGCGCCGACTTCCACCGGATCTTCTGGCTCTCCTCTGCGATCACGCTTGCAGGTCTCGTCCTGGCGTGGTTCGCGATTCCCCGGCGCGCGCGGACGGGATCGGGGTCAATGGACTGGATCGGTGCGGTGGGTCTCGCCGCCGGCCTCGTCCTCGTCCTGCTCCCGTTGTCCGAGGGAAGCACCTGGGGATGGGGTTCGCCCGCCACCATCATCAGCGGTGCTGCCGGACTGCTCGTCCTGACCGGGTGGTTCCTGTACGAGCGCAGAATCGCTCATCCGTTGGTGGCACCCCGGTTGCTCACCGATCCGCCGGTCCTCGTCACACACCTGTCCGCCCTCGTGGTGGGAATGTCGATGTTCGTGATGTTCCTGGGCAGTTCGTACTTCGTGCAGACGTCCCGTTCGGTCGCCGGATACGGCTTCGGCGCCACCGTGCTCGAGGCCAGCACCGTGTACCTGTTACCCGGCGCGGTCAGCGGAGTCCTCGCCTCGATCCTCAGTGGCACGATGATCCGCCACGTCGGCGCGCGTGTCGTGCTCATCGGCGCCAGCGTGGTCGGCGTCGCAGGCTTCATCCTGTTCATCGTCGCCCACGACCACACCTGGCAGGTGATCACCGCCATCCTGCTGATCAACACCTACATCAGCCTTGCCTACGCGGCGCTGCCCTCGCTGTTGGTCGCCGAGGTCCGGCAGGACGAGACCGGCGTGGCCAACAGCATCAACTCGATCGCGCGGTCGGTGGGCAGCGCGTTCGCCAGCGCCCTCATTGCGACCCTGCTGGCCGAAATCACTCTCTCCGGCACCGACCTCGCGGCCGAATCCGCCTACCTCATCGCGTTCGTCACCGGCGCCGTTGCCGCCGCTCTCGCCGGGCTGCTGCCCTTCTTCGGTATCACCCGCGTGATCCGCACACCCTCCGACGCGGAAGAGGACGAGATCCATGCCACCGCGCTCGCTGCCGAATGGGGCACGGTGGGCGGCCTCGGTGGCGCGAACACGAGCCCCGGCGAACGGCAGAGGACGTCATGAGTTCGCCTTGTCCCCTCGGTCAGCGAGTGATATTGGCCCCGGAATCCTGATCGAACACCGCGACTTTCGCGGGATCGAACCACAACTCCACCGGGCTGCCCTGCGCCGCAGACGACTCGGTCGACAACCGAGCCACCAGATGTCCCCCACCCGCGACCTCGGTGCCCGAGTCGGCAGCGAGCTCCTCGAGTTCCCGCGAACTCACCTGTGGTCCTTCTGCGGAGAAGTAGACATACTTGTCCGAGCCCATCGACTCGAGCACCTCGACCTGAGCGGTGAACGTGGCACCAGCGGCTTTCTGATCCGCGTCGATCAACCCGGCGTCCTCGAAGTGCTCCGGGCGGATACCGACCACGACGTCCTTCGACGCCCCGGAGGAGGTGACCTTCTCACGCGAGCGCGGAGGCAGCGCGAAGTTCCCGAGGGGAGTCGAAATCCCGTCCGCTGTCAGCTGTCCGGGGAAGAAGTTCATCGACGGCGATCCGATGAACCCGGCAACGAACAGATTGTTGGGATGGTCGTACAACTCCTGCGGTGCCCCGATCTGCTGGACGAGTCCCCCGCGCAGCACCACCACCCGGTCGCCGAGAGTCATCGCCTCGGTCTGATCGTGGGTCACATACACCGTGGTCGTTCCCAGACGTTGCTGGAGGCGGGAAATTTCGGTGCGCATCTGCACGCGGAGCTTGGCGTCGAGGTTGGACAGCGGCTCGTCCATCAAGAACGCTTTGGGACTGCGGACGATTGCCCGCCCCATCGCGACCCGCTGTCGCTGTCCGCCCGACAGATTGGACGGCTTGCGGTCGAGGTGCTGGGTGAGATCGAGGATCTTCGCGGCATCGTCCACCTTGGCCGCGATCTCCGACTTCGACATCTTCGCCAGCGTCAACGGGAACGCAATGTTCTGGCGCACCGTCATGTGCGGATACAACGCGTACGACTGGAACACCATGGCGATGTCCCGGTCCTTCGGCGCCTTCTCGTTCACCCTCTCGCCGGCGATGCGCAGCTCACCGGACGAAATGTCCTCGAGGCCCGCGATCATGTTGAGGGTCGTCGATTTACCGCAACCCGACGGACCGACCAGAATGATGAATTCGCCGTCGGCGATCGTGATGTCGACGTCGCTCACCGCCCGCGCACCGTCCGGGTAGAGCTTGGTTACCTTGTCCAGCACAATCTCGGCCACAGGTTTATCCCTTCACTGCGCCGGACGTCAGACCGGCCACGATGCGTCGTTGGAAGAAGAGCACGAAGACGATGATCGGAATGGTGATCACCATCGCAGCGGCGGCGATCGACCCCGTCGGCTCTTCGAACTGCGAAGCGCCGGTGAAGTTGGCGATCGCCGCCGGTGCGGTGATCGAGCGCTCCGTGGAGGTCAGCGAAATCGCGAACAACAGGTCGTTCCAGCAGAAGATGAACACGAGGATTGCCGCGGTGACGATACCGGGCGCCGCAAGCGGTGCGACCACTTTCCGGAACGCCTGCGCCGGTGTGGCGCCGTCCATCTTGGCCGCTTTCTCCAGCTCCCAGGGGATCTCCTTGAAGAAGGCCGACAACGTGTAGATCGCCAAGGGAAGCGCGAACGTGATGTACGGCAGGATCAAACCGGCCCAGGTGTCGAACAATCCGAGTCGGCGCTCGATGTCGAACAGCGGGCTCACGAGGGAGATCTGCGGGAACATCGCGATCAACAGCGCCACCCCCACCAGGAGCTTCTTGCCCGGAAAGTCGAGTCGGGCAATCGCGTAGGCAGCCATCGTCCCGATTACCACCGCGATCACCGTGGCGATCAGACCGATGCCGATGGAGTTGATCAGCGCGCTGGTGAACGCGTCGGTCGAGAAGATTCCGCGGTAGTTGTCGAGCGTCCACTTCTCCGGGATGAGCTTGCCGTCCTTGATGGTGCCCGCGGGCTTGAACGACAAGCTGGCTATCCAGAGCACAGGAACGAGCGCATACAGCAGGACCAGCAAGTTGACCGCCGACCAGCTCAGCCTGCGTTGCTTTGTTTCGACCATGGTTATCGCTTTCCTTCCGTGTCGGACCCGGGAGCCGAGGCACCGAAGAGCTTGATGAAGACGAATGCGAGGACGGCCACGCAGAGAAAGATCAGAACGCTGATGGCCGAACCGATTCCGAGATTGAAGGCCTTGAACAGGTTGTCGTAGCCGAGGATCGACAGGGAGCCGGTGTCGTTGGCGCCCTTGGTGAGCACGTAGATATTGTCGAAGATCCGGAACGCGTCGAGGGTGCGGAACAACAACGCCACGAGGATGGCCGGTTTCATGAGCGGGAGAATGATGCGCACCAGCCGGGTCCAAGCCCCGGCGCCGTCGACCTGTGCCGCCTTGAGCAGATCGTCAGGTACTAGGGCGAGACCGGCCAGCAGCAGCAGGGCCATGAACGGCGTGGTCTTCCAGACCTCGGCGAGGACGATGATCGCGAGCGACGGAATCTGCTGCGTGAGGGGAGCACTGCCGTCGGGTAGCAGATTTGCGAGGTAGCCGGTTCCCGGCGTCCACGCGTAGTACCAGCTGTAGGCGGCGGCCACGGTGACGATGCCGTAGGGAATGAGCACCACGGTCCGCACGAGCCCCTTGCCCACGATCGTGCGGTGCATGACCAGTGCGAGAATCAGACCCAGCACGAATTCGATCACCACAGACACGGCCGTGATGCCCACCGTGACCACGAACGCCTGCCACCAGTACCCGTCCGACAACACCGACACGTAATTGGCGAGGCCGACGAACTTGCGGTCGTCGGGGAATCGGAGGTCGTAGCGCTGCAGGCTCAACCACACCGCGTAGACCACCGGATAGGCCGTCACGGCGATCATGAGAATCGCAGCCGGTGCCACCAGCCACAGTCCCAGCCGGCGCTCGGCCTTCTTCCCCTCGGACACCTGTCTCTTCGTCGGCGCTGCCGGCTCGTCGGTCCGGTCCACCGGCACGGCTTCGGTCGTCACGGAATCAGTCCTTCCGAGTTGACCGCCTTACGCACCTGCTCGGCGAGTTCGTCGACGGTACGCGGCGGATCGATGTCACCGACCGGGTTCAACGTGGCGGTGATCAGGGTCGAGATGCTCTGGTACGCGGGCGAAACCGGACGCACCGCCGCCGTGTTCAGGCCGTCACGCACCTGCTGCCAGGCGGGATACGCCTCCTGGAATGCCGGATCGTCGTACAGCCTCGCCAACGTGGGCGGCACACCACCGTTGACGGCATTGTTGCGCTGGTTCTCCTCGTTACGTAGGCAGGACACCGCTTCGAACGCGAGGTCGGGGTGCCGGCTGGTCTTCGCGACCGCGATGTTGAATCCACCGATCGTGACCTCGGCCGGCCGGCCGGGAATCACCGCGGGGTACGGAGCGGCGAGGAAGTTCTGCTGCCCGTCGACCGTGAGCACCGTGTTACCGGTATCGACGGAGGTGGTGTTGCCCTTGTCGTCGATGAACGGCAGGTCACCCTTCTCCGCATTCTCGATCATGCCGGGAAGAACGAAAGGCCAGTTGACCTCGAAGGCCGCGCGTCCGCTTTCCATGCCGAGACGGGACGACGCCTCGTCGCCCTGAGAAATGGACGGGTCGGCGCCCTGTGCGGTGGCTACTCGCTTCATCACCTCGAGGGCTTTCAGCGCACCGTCACCGTCCGCGACGGTCACGGTGGTTCCGTCCTCGCCGACGACGGATCCGCCCGCGCTGGCCAGCAGGGTGTTGAACCACACCATCAAACCCTCGTACTGCTTGCCCTGCACCCCGATCCAGCTGGGCCGGCCCTCACTCGCCAGCCTCTCGGAGATATCGATCATCTGATCCCACGTCTGCGGCGGTTGCCCACCAGGCATGAGGTCCTTGCGGTACCAGAGCAACTGCGTGTTGGTGTTCAGCGGCGCGGCGTACAGCTGATCCTGCCACCGGGCCGACTCGAGGGGGCCTTCGAGAGTGCCCTCGGTGACCTCGGCCGCCACATCGTCGGGCAACGGCAATGCCCACCCCGCCTCGGCGAACTCGGCCGTCCACACGACGTCGAGCGTCATGATGTCGAGCGAGGTGTCGTTTCCGGTGAGGCGCCGGGCCAACTGCAGTCGCTGATCGTCTGCCCCCTTCGGAAGGGTGCGTTGCTCGATCGTGTATCGGCCACCGGCCGCGGCCGTGCAGTTGGCTGCGGCCTCGGCATACTGTTCCGCACCGTCGGCCGCCGTGTAGAAGCTGAGCACGGTGCCGCTGTCCGGTGAACCGCACGCCGCCAGCAGCGGAACCGTCAGGACGGTGGCCGCGCCGATGAGGCCCCATCTGACTGCGAGTCCGGGCCTGCCCGGACGACCGGATTCTGTCGATGTACGCCGCACAGCCGCCTCCTCGAGCGGTCCTCACGAACCCAGTCGCGGTACGGCTGGCACGCAGGCCCGCACAGTGGTTCCTGCCGGATCGTGCAGTCCCGCCAGGTCACGGTTTCACCGAGGGGAAGACCCCTCGCATTGCGCCGTAAACCTATCCGAGATCGACCTGAAACTGGCGGAAATCACCGCGAACGAGACGAAAAGCGCGCAATCCGTAATACGAGCCCGCCCACGTCTCGGTTCAGAGCGCCAGCTTGGCCAGCATGTCGCGCGCCGCCTCCGCGGTCTTCGGCTCACACAGCACGTCGTACCGCCCGGCGACCAATTGCATTGTGGACGCGAAGTCACGGGTACCGCGAGTGGCCGCATACGGGATGGTGGTGGAGATCAGCCCGAAGATGATGCCGCCGACGATGCCCACCACGAGCGGTGCGAGGAATCCGCCCGTGACGATACCCAGCAGAAGGCCGAAGAAGACACCGAGCCAGGCACCTGAAACGATGCCGCCGCCAATGACTTTGGCCCACGTCAACCGGCCGAGTACTCGCTCGACCTGCATGAGGTTCACTCCGACGATGGTGACGTCCTCGACCGAGAACTCCTGATCCGACAGGTAGTCGACGGCACGCTGCGCCTCCGCGTACGTCGGGTACGAACCGATGGGCCAGCCCGTGGGAGGTTCCGGCAGAGCCCCTCGCCGCGCCCCGTTGGACTGTCCGAGTGGATTCGTCATCGTCAGCTGGTCTCCTCGTGTAATTCTCTCAGGATCGATCCTGTGAGAACCATTCTGCCTGTTTCCGCTAACGCTCGTCGGGCGGCGTGAACTCGGAGGTCCGCGTCATTCCCGCGGCACGGCCCTTGGCCGAGATCACGAGGGCCATCTTCCGACTGGCCTCGTCGATCATCTCGTCACCGAGCATCACTGCGCCACGTCCTCCGCCGGCCGCCGACGTGTGGAACTCGTAGGCGTCGAGGATCAGTTCGGCGCGGTCGAAATCGCCCTGTCGGGGGCTGAACACTTCGTTGGCCGCATCGATCTGCGTGGGATGCAGCACCCATTTCCCGTCGAAACCCAGAGCGGCGGTGCGCTGCGCAGAACGCCGGAATGCCTCCACGTCGCGGATCTGAAGATACGGCCCGTCGATGGCCTGGATGCCGTGTGCGCGTGCGGCCATGAGGATCGTCATCAGTATGTGATGGTAGGCGTCACCGCGGTCGTAGCCGTCCGGCTGTTCCCCGACCACCAGCGTGCGCATGTTGATACTCGCCATGAAATCCGCCGGCCCGAACACCAGCGTCTGCACCCGGGGACTGGCCGTTGCGATGGCGTTGATGTTGGTGAGTCCGATGGCGTTCTCGATCTGCGGTTCGATCCCGATCCGCCCGACCTCCAACCCGTTGGCCTTCTCGATCTGGGTCAGCAGTAGGTCGAGGGCCTGAACGTGGCTGGCGTCCGGCACTTTCGGCAGCAAGATGGCATCGAGGTGCGCGCCCGCACGCCCGACGACCTCGGCGACGTCGGTATGGGTCCACTCGGTGGTCCAGTCGTTGACCCGCACCACCTTGATCTGTTCTCCCCACCCGTTCTCGGCAAGGGCGTCCGCGACGGTGACGCGGGCTTCCTGCTTCGCCAACGGCGCCACGGCGTCCTCGAGGTCGAGGAAGACCTCGTCCGCGGGAAGCCCCTTGGCCTTGTCGATCATCTTGCGACTGCTGCCCGGAACAGCCAGAACCGATCGGCGTGGCCTGAAGACGGAACTCATGACGGACGATCCTCCACTTTCCACAGGTGTTCGATTGCCTGGATCCCCGTACGAGGATCTAGCCTGGCAATCATGGCAGCTGCGAACAAGGTTTTTGCAGCCAGGCTGGCCGGCCTGGTGGTACTCGGGCCCGACGGTGAGTCGATCGGCCGGGTGCGGGACGTGGTCATCACCGTTCGCATCGGGCGCCAGCAACCGCGGGTGCTGGGGCTGGTCATCGAATTATTCACGCGCAAGCGCATCTTCGTGCCCATGCTGCGGGTCACGGCGATCGAGCCGAGTTCGGTGACACTGACCACGGGGAACGTCAGTCTGCGCCGGTTCACGCAGCGTCCGGGCGAGGTTCTCGCGCTCGCGCAGGTCCTCGATTCTCGCGTGCGGGTTGACGACCCGGAACTCGCGGAACTGCACGGGGTCGACACGGTGGTGGTCGATCTCGGCATCGAACTGACCCGTAGCCGTGACTGGGTGGTGTCGAAGGTCGCGGTGCGCGGCCATCGCGGCCGCCTCGGCCGGCGTACCGCCATTCACATCGTCGAGTGGCAGCACGTGCAGGGGCTCACGCATTCCGATCTGTCGATGCCGGGCCAGGGAGTGTCCGCACTCCTGATGCAATACGAGGGCATGCGTCCCGCCGACGTGGCCAACGCCATGCGTGAGCTCCCGGACAAACGACGGCACGAGCTCGCACTCGCTCTCGACGACGAGCGCCTGGCCGACGTCGTGCAGGAGTTGCCGTCCGATGATCAGACCGACCTTCTGATGCACCTCGAGGTGGAGCGGGCCGCCGACATCCTCGAGGCCATGGATCCCGACGACGCCGCCGACCTTCTCGGCGAGCTGCCCGAGACGGAAGCAGAATCACTGCTCCAACTGATGGACCCGCAGGACTCGGAACCCGTCCGAAGGCTGCTCGAGCACTCGCCGGACACGGCCGGTGGTCTGATGACTCCCGAACCGGTGGTGCTGACGGCGTCCACAACGGTGGCGGAAGCATTGGCCCGCGCTCGCAACGAGGATGTGACGCCCGCGCTCGCGAGCATGATCTTCGTCGTCAGGCCGCCGACGGCCACGCCGACCGGCCGCTATCTGGGATGCGTGCACCTGCAGAAGCTGCTGCGGGAACCACCCGCGAGCCTCGTGGGGGGTCTGCTCGACACCGGTCTCCCACGTCTCGCGGCCGACGACTCCCTGGCGGCCGTCACGCGGTACTTCGCCAGCTACAACCTCGTGTGCGGTCCCGTGGTGGACGACGAGAATCACCTGATCGGCGCGGTCACCGTCGACGACGTCCTGGACCATCTCCTTCCGGAGGACTGGCGTGAAGAGGAGATCGACGGATGAGCGAGAAGGTCCCCAGCGTGTCGGCCCGTGGACTGTCGGATCGGCAAAGGCTCGACACCCCTCGCGGCGCCCGGCGGTTCCGCTTCACCTACGACGTGGAAGCGGTCGGCCGTGCCAGTGAGAACTTCGCTCGTTTCCTAGGGACCGGCCGGTACCTGGTGATCCAGACCGTGGTCGTGATCATCTGGATCGTCCTCAACATCTTCGCCGTCGAGCTGAAGTGGGATCCGTACCCCTTCATCCTCCTCAACCTCGCGTTCTCCACCCAGGCCGCCTATGCGGCCCCGCTGATCCTGCTGGCCCAGAACCGACAGGAGAACCGGGACCGCGTCTCGCTCGAGGAGGACCGGTCGCGGGCGGAACAGACCAAGGCGGATACCGAGTTCCTGGCGCGCGAACTCGCCGCCCTGCGCATCGCGATCGGCGAGGTGGCCACCCGTGACTACCTCCGCCGGGAACTCGAGGAGATCAAGACCCTGCTCGGCGACGAGGAAGAGGCCCGGCCCCGGCGCAAATGATCGCCGGTCATTCGCGCATTCCTCGGCACACGCAGTCACGGATATGTAACGTCGATCACAACTTCTCGGATGTACGCGGTGTGCGACAAGCAAGAGCACCGCAGGGGGTGGTGGAGTGCGGATACGTGGACTGGTGACGGTTGCTGCCCTGACGGTGGGCGCCGCCGCAACGCTCGGATCCTCGACGGGTAGTTCCGGCCCTGTCTCGGCCGTCGACACCCGTCAGAACCCGGCGGTCGAGACGGCCGCGCTGGCGTCGGCCACGCGTCTGTCTCCGGTGAGTGAGCCGCAGGACGCCTACCTACCGCCCGCGGGCTTCGTGGCGCCTGCACCGCGGGTCGCGAGGTCGCAGCGCGCGGCGCCTCCACCTCCCTCGCCCGTGGTGATAAATCCCACATCGCCCGCGTCTCCCACCGGAACAGGGTTGATCGCCGCACCGGTGATTCTCAGTTCGCTCGGCATCCCCGAGATCGTGCTCAACGCGTACCGCTCGGCGGAACTCACCTTGATGGTGGAGGCACCCAAGTGCGGGGTGCCCTGGCATTTGCTGGCGGGTATCGGGCGCATCGAATCGGGGCATGCCGGTGGAGGCCGGACAGACTCGTCCGGCACCACCGTCACCCCGATTCTGGGACCGGTGCTGGACGGCCGGCTGGCCGGCAACGAGGTGATCCGCGATACCGACCGCGGCGCCACCGACGGCGACGCCGGACACGATCGGGCGGTGGGGCCGATGCAGTTCATTCCGTCCACGTGGGCGAAATACGCGTCGGACGGCAATGCGGACGGCGCTGCAGATCCCAACAACGTATTCGACGCAACCCTCGCCGCCGCCCGATACCTCTGCTCGGGGGGACTCGACCTCCGTGATCCACTCCAGGAGACCCGCGCGGTTCTCCGCTACAACAATTCGGGAACCTACGCCGCCAACGTCATTACGTGGTCGAACGCCTACCGGAACGGTGGTACGCCCACCCCGAGTCAGCTGTCCGACTCGAGCACTCCGCCGCCCGGTAGCCTCACCGACGCTGCGGCGAACGGATCCGACCTCGCCCGTGAGCTCGCGGCTCCACCGGAGCTCCCGCCCGACGCGACACCGACTCCGACCACTCCGGCGCCTGCACCGCTGATCCCCGGCTTGCCTGCGCTACCCGCACTCCCGTGTGTGTTCTTCTGCCCACCTGCCGACCCGGCCGCTCCGGCACCCGCGCCGGCGCCTGCGGAACCGGCCGCTCCCCCGCCGCCAATCGCCCCGGCCGTGGGAGTTCGCTAGAAGTTTCCTCGATCGCCGCCGTCGCCCGGCCGAAGCCGGGCGGCGGCGGCGTTTTCGTATGTCTTCCGGGTTCTGGCGTCGAGTCGCGCTGCCTTCCGCGCTGAGCCGCCTGCGGGCGTGACCTTTCCGTGTTCGTTACCCTTCCTGGACGGGTTCCTCAGGTAACAGACCCGCGTCTCTCACCCGTATTGATCACGGTTGCGTAACGGAAATGTCTCGAATCGGGTAGCCTCGTGCCGTCCAGTTCACAGGCACATCCCGAACGGGGTCGCAGGAGGCAATCGAGTGGGTCGGCACAACAAGAAGACGGATTCCCATATCCGCCGCAATTCGGTCATCGCGCTCACCGGACTGATTCCCATCGGTCTGGTCACCGCAGCCAACACGGCCGGAGCCACCCCCAAGGTCCCGTTCTTCAGCTCTGAAGCCGCCGCGGACGTCGCGGACGTTGCCCAGGAAGCGACCGCCGCACCGAACGCCGAGGCTGTCACCCCTGTCGCCGACACCGCCGCCGTGGAGGCCACGCCCGCAGTGGAGCAGGCCCCCGCACCTGCCCTGGCCCCGGTTCAGGCCACGCCGCCGCTTCCGGCCAGCATCGCCCAGGGCGCCCTCGGCATACCTGCCATCAACGTGTCGGCCTACCAGAACGCCGAGCGCATCCTCGCTGTCGAGCAGCCCGGGTGCGGCATGTACTGGACGCTCATCGCCGGCATCGGCCGCGTGGAGTCGACTCACGCCTACGACGGCAAGGCCGACGACAAGGGCAACATGCTCGACGCCGTTCTCGGTCCGGTCCTCGACGGTCACCTCGCCGGCAATGCCGTGATTCGCGACACCGACGGTGGACGGCTGGACGGCGACAGCAACTACGACCGCGCGGTCGGGCCCACACAGTTCCTTCCGGAGACGTGGAACCGCTACGCAGGCGACGGCAACGGAGACGGCGCCGCCGACCCGCAGAACCTCTTCGACTCCGCGCTCACCACCGGAAAGTATCTGTGTGACGGCGGTTTGGATGTCCGCGACCCGATCCAGGCGGCCAAGGCGGTCCACCGTTACAACAACTCGGCTGCCTACGTCGCCAATGTCTTGGCCTGGTCCGCGGGCTACGCCAGCGGCATCGTCCCGGCTGCGTCCGACCTGCCGCGCATCCACTGAGGACACATCCCTACCATTGACTTATGTCAGTCCTGAGCGAGTCCGCTGTTCGTAGCGCCTTGGCGCGCGTCCAAGATCCCGAGATCCGGAAACCGATCACCGAACTCGGGATGGTCAAGAGCGTCGACATCGCCGACGACGACAGTGTCGACATCGCCATCTACCTCACCACTGCCGGCTGCCCGATGCGGACCGAGATCAGCGACCGCGTCACGAAAGCCGTGGCCGATGTGCCGGGTGTGGGCGCGATCCGCGTCGAACTCGACGTGATGAGCGACGAGCAGCGCACCGAACTGCGTAAGTCGTTGCGCGGCGACTCTGCCGAGCCGGTCATTCCCTTCGCGCAGCCGGGCTCACTCACCCGCGTGTATGCGGTCGCCTCCGGTAAGGGTGGCGTCGGCAAATCGAGTGTGACCGTCAACCTGGCCGCATCGATGGCCGCCCGAGGTCTGTCCGTCGGTGTCCTCGACGCCGATATCTACGGTCACTCCGTTCCCCGCATGCTCGGCACCGACGCCAAGCCCACCCAGGTGGAGCGCATGATCATGCCGCCCGTCGCGCACGACGTGAAGATGATTTCGATCGCCCAGTTCACTCAGGGCAACACTCCGGTGGTGTGGCGTGGCCCGATGCTGCACCGCGCGCTGCAGCAGTTCCTCGCCGACGTCTTCTGGGGCGACCTCGACGTCCTGCTCCTCGACCTTCCGCCCGGAACCGGTGACGTCGCCATTTCCGTGGCCCAGCTCATTCCGGGGGCAGAGATCCTCGTGGTCACGACACCGCAACAGGCGGCGGCCGAGGTGGCCGAGCGGGCGGGGGCCATCGCCTTGCAGACCCGTCAGCGCATCGTCGGTGTGGTGGAGAACATGTCGTGGATGGACCTGCCCGACGGCACTCGGATGGACGTGTTCGGTTCGGGTGGCGGTCAGGCCGTTGCTGACCGGCTCACGAGAGCCGTGGGCGCCTCGGTGCCCTTGCTGGGGCAAATCCCCCTCGAGCAGGCGGTGCGTGAGGGCGGCGACGGCGGTGTGCCCATCGTGCTCGGTCATCCCGATTCGCCGGCGGCAATCGCCCTCCGCGAGGTGGCCGACAAGCTGGCGGTGCGCAAGCGTGGGCTCGCTGGAATGTCGTTGGGGATCGACACCACCCGCCACCTCTGAGGCGCTTCGCGCCTGTGCGCCCTTCTGGTAGCAGGAACAACCAGAAAGGCGCACGAGCCCGGAGGGCCTAGGTTGCGTCGGTGTCGATGGGGGGACGCTCGCCTGCCGCGAGCGGCTTGTTCTGCGGCGGGGTGGGCGTCGACGGATCGGCGCTGACCGCCTTCATTCCCGGCTTGTCGAACGACACCGCATTCGGCTTGTCGAAGTTGCCGGTGAGAATCGAATCGTCGCCGTCGAGCAGGTGTTTGGTGATCACGGCGCGGGGGGTCATACCGCGCAGCTGATTGAGGTCGGCCAGCGGCTTGCGGAGATCATCGAACTCCGGTCCGAGTTCATCCTTCAGTTGCTGGCTCGCGCCGCTCGCGTACTCGCGGACCTGCCGCAAGGATCGCGTGACCCAACTGACCGCTCCCGGAAGCCGCTCGGGTCCCAGAATGACCAGAGCTGCGACGAGGAGGACCATGAACTCGCCCCACCCAATGTTGCCGAACACGTGGTCAGCCTACTGTGCGGTGCGGGCCGACGCCCAGGCGGAAGGGGGAACTCACAGCGAATCGGGAGTCAGTCCGAGGCCGGGGTCACGTCGACGTCGACGAGCCGCCCCTCACGGATCAGCTGGACCCTCACCGGCTGGCCGATCTTCTGGAGGTTGACCGCGACGACGAGTTCGTCTGCGCTGGTCACCGTCCGATCCCCCACCTTCACGATCACGTCCTTTTCCACGATGCCGGCCTGCGCCGCAGGGCTGTCCGACTGGACGTTGGCCACCTCTGCACCGCTGGTGTTGTCGTTGACCACGGTGCGCGCATTGACCCCGATCTCGGGGTGGTGCATCTCCCCGTCGCGAATGAGGGTTTGCGCCACCGTCGTGACGTCGTCGATCGGGATTGCGAAGCCGAGGCCCACCGACCCGCCGGACTCACTGAGCATGGCGGTGTTGATGCCGATGACGCGTCCGGTGTCGTCGACGAGCGCGCCGCCCGAGTTGCCGTGGTTGATCGCGGCGTCCGTTTGAACCGCGTCGATGACGGCATTGGTGTCGGAGCCCTCGCCCGACAGCCGCATCGGCCTGTGCAGGGCGCTGACGATTCCGCGTGTGACGGTCTTGCTGAGGCCGAGCGGCGAACCGACGGCCACGACGTCCTCGCCTACCTGCACGTCCTCGGACCTGCCCAGCTCCGCAACGGTGAGGTTGTCGGCCGCCACCTTGAGCACGGCGAGATCCATCTTGATGTCGCGCCCGACGATCTGTGCCTCGGTTTTGGTGCCGTCCGCGAAGATCACCTGGATCTTGCCGCCGTCCGGCGCGGTGGCCGCGGCGGAGATGACGTGGTTGTTGGTGACGATGTAGCCGGCACCGTCGATGACGACTCCCGAACCGGTGCTTCCCTGGTCACCGACCGCCACCTGGATCGACACGACGGCGGGGAGCACGGCATCGGCGACCTGCGCCACCTGCGACTGTCCGAGGTCTTCGTCTCCGCCGTTCTGCGCGAGCGTGACCCGCTGGCTGGTGAGAGAGCTGCGGTCGGCGGTGATGACCGCAGCGAGGAGCCCGCCGATCAGGCCGATCGCCAGTGCGAGTGCGCCCAATGTCGCGAGTGCGCGGGGTGCGACCTTGCCGCCGAAGAGGACTTCGCGGGCCGTGAGGGCGGGGGCAGGGGGCTCCGTACGTTCCCGGGCGTGCAGGGCCGGCGATCCCAGTTCGACTCCCGCTTCGGGGTTCCGCCAGGGGTCGGCAGGGGGCGCCTCGTCGGGCACTACTTCCGGTGTGTTGTGGGGATCGCGCTGGATGGTCTCCGTCTCACCGGGCGGTCGGCCGAAAGCCTCCGCGAGGACGGGGTCGGGGGCGCGCACCTTGACGGCCGGTTCGCTCTCACGCTGAGCGCCGGACGGAGCGAAGGAGCCGGTGACCCCACCGGGGCGGCCGAACGCACGACTGGACGCTGCGTCGATCTGCGGCCGGTAGACCGGTCGGGGGTCGAGTCTCGGAGCGTCGGCGGGCCGCAGGGCCCCGTCCTCCGATGCGCGAGCATCGGATTCCGCGGCGTCGGTACCCGGGGTCTTGTAATCCGCCGTCACGCTGTCGTGTCCCCCTCGTAAGAGTCAGTTCCGGGCCCCAGTATCACCGATGACTCCAGTATCACCGATGACTGCGGGCGCACGGACACCGCCGTCCCCGGTACCGAGAGGGTCAACGGCGCCAGCGCCGCGACCACAGCCGACTACTCACCGTCGAGTCCGCAGTGGGTCCGGCAAACGGGGCCTTGTCGGCGGGTTCGCCCGAATTGCAGCTGGGGATCTGGCTCAGCAGACCGAGAAGCCCCGACGGCATCGCCACGTCGGCACTGCGACGAAGAGCCCGCCGCGCCTGCTGCTGTGCGTCCACCTCGAACGCGCACTCGGCGCAGATCGACAGGTGGTGGGCCGCCCGCAGATAGGCGGACATACGGAGTTCACCGTCGACGAAGGCGGCGATCGCCTCACTCGCCAAATGCTCCGTCGAGCCAAATTGGCGAGGTACACGCCCCTGCGTCATTCGTCCCTCCTGATAACTACCCGACACCGATCTGATCGGAGTCAACCTTTCCGTTCACAGCCAGATGATCACGCAGAGCCTGGCGGCCGCGGTGGATGCGACTGCGCACGGTTCCGAGTTTCACACCCAGTGTGGCACCGATCTCCTCGTATGACAGACCTTCGATGTCACAGAGCACGACGGCGGCGCGAAACTCCGGTGCCAGCGAGTCGAGCGCTGCCTGCAGATCGGCGTCGAGCCGGGCGTCGTGGTAGATCTCCTCGGGGTTGGGCCCGTCGGCCGGGACCCGGTCGTAGTCCTCAGGCAACGCTTCCATGCGGATGCGGTTGCGGCGGCGGACCATGTCGAGGAAGAGATTGGTGGTGATGCGGTGCAACCAGCCTTCGAAGGTGCCGGGCTGATAGTCGGACAAGGAGCGGAACACGCGAATGAACGTGTCCTGGGTGAGGTCTTCGGCGTCTTGCGCGTCGCCCGACAACCGGTAGGCCAGACGGTAGACACGGTCGCCGTGTTCCCGGACGAGTTCGTCCCAGGACGGCATGGCCGACTTCTCGCCGGTGGCGTCGAACACAGCGGTGCCCGTCAGCTCGGGTTCAGAGACGGCGTCACCACCGACCAGCGCGGGCTCGACACCCGGCTGCTCGGTTCTGTTACCGTCTCGCGCCATTGCGTGGTTACTCATCGAGTTAAGTGGATCCTCCTGGTCAGGACCGCGGATCACGTCACGTGGTATTAGGGGACAACTCCCGACGGTCCGGAATTGTTCCCGGCCCCCGCCTGTACTTCACCTCGTTGCAATCTGCCCGCCGTGCGGTCTTCGGATCTGGCGATGGTCATACTCTCTCCCACCGCGATATGTGTGTGGTGTGAGCAAGCTGAGGTATTCCTGAGAATTTCGCTGTTCGCCGGGGAACCCGCACACGCCGATCGGGCGGCATCGAGCGCGCCTCGCAGCGGCGATGACGAGACCCCGATAGCCTCATGTGCGTGCAGACTAACGCCGAACGGATACTCACCCACGCGGAAGGGGCCGTCCGTGAGGACGACGCCCTCGGTGCGGCCAGGGAGCGGGCGGACGACCTCGGTGCCGCACCGGTACCGCCCGCGGTCGGTGCTGCTCTCGCTCTGTTCGCCCGCATGCTCGACGCCAAGACAGTAGTCGAGGTCGGCACGGGCGCAGGTGTGAGCAGCCTGTGGCTGCTCCGCGGCATGCGTGAAGACGGCGTTCTCACCACCATCGACAGTGAACCGGAGCACCAGCGCGCCGCCAAGCTGTCCTTCCGGACCAACGACATCGCGCCCGCACGCACGCGGCTCATCAACGGACGCGCCCTCGATGTGCTCCCCCGCCTCGCCGACGGCGCGTACGACCTCGTCTTCGTCGACAGTGCACCCGTCGACCACCCGCATTACGTGCGTGAGGGCGTCCGACTCCTGCGTCCCGGCGGCGCCATCGTCCTGCACAACGCGCTCCACGGGGGACGTGTGGTCGATCCGAGCCAGCGTGATGCCGCCACCGTCGCTGTGCGTGAGGCCGCCAAGGTTCTCGCCGAGGACGATCAGCTGATCCGGGTGTTCCTGCCGATCGGCGACGGCCTGCTGTGCGCGTCCAAGCTGTGAATTAGATCCACACGCCCTTGCCGATGGCGACGACCCCGCCGTTGCTCACCGCGAAGCGCTGCTTGTCCCGTTCGAGGTCGACGCCGATGATCTCGCCGTCTCCGACCACCACGTTCTTGTCGAGGATGGCGCGGCGCACCACAGCGCCCTTGCCGATGCGCACGCCGGGCATGAGCACACTGCCCTCGACGGTGGCGCCGTCGTCGATCATCACGTTCGAACTGAGAACGGAGTTGCGGACCGTCGCTGCGGAGAGGATGCACCCGGCGCCCACCACCGACTCCTGAGCCAGCCCACCCTTCACGAATTTTGCGGGCGCCAGGTTCTCCGTCGCACCGCGAATCGGCCATCGACGGTTGTAGAGGTTGAAGATGGGGTGGACCGACACCAGGTCCATGTGTGCGTCGTAGAAGGCGTCGAGTGTTCCGACGTCCCGCCAGTAACCACGGTCGCGGTCGGTGGCGCCGGGAACGACGTTGTCCTTGAAGTCGTAGACCGACGCCTCACCGGCCTCCACGAGCGCGGGGATGATGTCGCCGCCCATGTCGTGGTCGGAGTCGGAGTTCTCGGAGTCGGCGCGAATGGCGTCGACGAGCACCTTGGTGGTGAAGACGTAGTTCCCCATCGAGGCGAACGTCATGTTGGGGTCGTCCGGTGTGCCGGGCGGATGCGCGGGCTTTTCGAGGAACTGCACGATGCGGCCGGATTCGTCGCTGTCGATGCACCCGAACGCGAAGGCCTCGCTGCGCGGCACCCGAATTCCGGCGACCGTCACGCCGGCACCGGAATCGATGTGGTGCTGCACCATCTGTTCGGGGTCCATGCGGTACACGTGGTCGGCGCCGAACACGACGATGTACTCGGGATCCTCGTCGTAGACGAGGTTCAGTGACTGCAGAATCGCATCCGCGCTGCCCGTGTACCAGCGTGGACCCAGACGTTGCTGCGCGGGCACCGGAGTGATGTACTCCCCGGCAAACCCCGACAACCGCCACGTTTGAGAGATGTGGCGGTCCAACGAGTGCGACTTGTACTGCGTCAGTACACACAGGCGGAGATATCCCGCATTGACCAAATTGCTGAGCACGAAATCGATCAGCCGGTAGGCACCGCCGAACGGTACGGCCGGCTTCGCCCTGTCCGCTGTGAGCGGATAGAGACGTTTGCCCTCGCCGCCGGCGAGCACGATTCCAAGCACATGTGGCTGGCTCCTCACCCTGTCAACCTATCGGGCGGCCTCTCCCCCCGCCAGCGAAGCGCCGAGTCACCATTCGTCCGATACCCGAATGTGTCCGACATCGGTTGGCCCGAACAGGCCCGGCCGGTTACGTTAGGCGCGTGCGGGTGGCGATGATGACCAAGGAGTATCCACCGGAGATCTATGGCGGTGCCGGTGTACACGTCACCGAGCTGGTTGCTCAGTTGAAGCAGCTGTGCGAGGTGGACGTGCATTGTATGGGTGCTCCGCGCGTCGGCGCCTTCGTGCACAATCCCGACCCGGCACTGACGGGGGCCAACGCCGCACTGGCGACGTTGTCTGCCGAATTGCGCATGGCGGACGCCGCAACCGGCGCCGACGTCGTGCACTCGCACACCTGGTACACCGGGCTGGCAGGACATCTGGCGGCCGCACTGTACGACGTCCCGCACATCCTCACCGCCCACTCACTCGAACCCCGCAGGCCGTGGAAGGCGGAGCAACTGGGTGGTGGCTACCGTGTCTCCTCCTGGTCCGAGCGCAACGCCGTCGAGCACGCAGACGCCGTGATCGCCGTCAGCGCCGGGATGCGACTCGACGTGCTCGACGCGTATGCGTCGGTCGATCCCGCCCGGGTCCACGTGGTACGCAACGGGATCGACACTTCGGTGTGGCATGCCGGTCCTTCCGGTCCGGGACGGTCCGCGCTCACCACGATCGGCGTCGACCCCGACACGCCGATGGTCGCCTTCGTCGGTCGCATCACGAGGCAGAAAGGTGTCGGGCACCTCATCGCGGCCGCACACCATTTCGCGCCGGACATACAGTTGGTGCTCTGCGCAGGCGCTCCGGACACACCGGAGATCGCCGCGGAAACCGAGCAGGCCGTTGCGGCCCTCGCCGCTCACCGGGGCAATGTGTTCTGGGTACGCGAAATGCTACCGACCGAGCAGGTGCGAGAAATCCTCGCAGCGGCAACAGTATTCGTGTGCCCGTCCGTGTACGAGCCGCTCGGCATCGTCAATCTAGAGGCGATGGCCTGCGAGACGGCGGTAGTGGCATCCGATGTCGGTGGCATCCCCGAGGTTGTGGAAGACGGCGTCACCGGTCGTCTCGTGCACTACAACTCGTACGAGCCGGACAGTTTCGAACATGCGCTGGCAGAGACGGTCAACGAGGTCGCTTCCGATACCGCCGCGGCCGCCGCGATGGGTAAGGCGGGGCGAGCCCGTGCCATCGCCGAATTCTCCTGGGCCGCCATCGCACAGCAGACCCTCGACGTGTACCAGGACGCCCTCTCCCGGCGTTGAACCGACTGCCTGGGACGGCCTTTTCAGCGGCGCCGGTATGTGGAGACCGTCACGGACGCCGTCACCGGATACGCGCGGGGCAGGTCGGCGATCGAGGTCGCGAGCCGCTCGGGTGTGAGGTGGCGAGCCGAGGGTCCCATGCCGACCAGACGCGTGAGGTCGTCGTGCGTCAGCGACATCGGGTACTCGACGTCCCTGAGGTCGGTGCGGTCGAAGCGCCCGGACATGGCCGCACCGAGCCGCTCGACCTTACGGTCGTCGACACGCACCATGCCGAGGAGGTCGACGAGTTCGGCCAGGTGTCGTTCGGTCGGGGTGAGGACCACCAGTGCGCCGCCCTCGCCGAGCACTCGATGCGCCTCCTCTGCATTTCGCGGCGCGAACACGCACAACACGTGGCTCAGGACTCCGTCGCGCACCGGCAGGTGGTGCCAGACGTCGGCGACGACCGCCCCCGCACGCGGATGCGCCTTGGCGATACGGCGGGCCGCATACTTGGAGACGTCGAGCCCGACGCCTCGGGCCGTCGGAACCGCATCGAGGACACGGGCAAGGTAGTGACCTGTGCCTGCGCCGATCTCGAGAATCGCCGGCTCGGGATCGTCAGTAGCTCGGACGGCGTCCGCGACGGCGTCCATCAACGGGTCGAAGCTCCCGCCCGCCAGAAAATCGGCCCGCGCGGCAATCATATCGGGACTGTCACCGTCGAACTTGCCGCCGGCGCCGGTCATCAGGCTGACGTAACCCTGGCGGGCCACGTCGAAGCTGTGGCCCGCATCGCACAGAAGCGTATTTTCGTCGAGTTCGAGGCCGGCCCCGCATTGCGGACAGGCAAGCAGGTCCACCACATCAGACAACACGAGCGCGCGCCCCGTTTCCTTCCGGACAGGGAACAGGCCCCGCACCGGCAACGGCGACGGGGCCTGACCCATGAGGTTCTCTCTGCACCCGACTAACTGGTGACGCCCTTGAGCTCTTCACCGAGTGCAGCAGCTTCCTCCGGGGTGAGCTCGACGACCAGACGTCCACCACCCTCGAGCGGAACCCGCATGACGATTCCTCGTCCCTCTTTGGTTGCTTCGAGGGGACCGTCCCCGGTCCGGGGCTTCATGGCCGCCATCCTCTGCTCCCTCCAGATCTGCGCTGCCTGCGTGCGCCTCGACAACTTGTGGTGCCTCGCCGAATCACTCGGCGAGGCTCGTGACAACCATTCTTCCCTATGGACACGAGTACCGGGAACCTGAGTTCCAAATAGGCGCGTTCACCGGCGGCTCAGGCGGCCGATGGGACCCAGCACCCGGCGACATGGTCGTCGACCATCCCGGTAGCCTGCATCAGCGCATACGCCGTGGTAGGGCCCACAAACTTGAATCCGCGGCGCTTGAGTTCCTTGGCCATTGCGGTGGACTCGGCGGTGACGGCCGGAACGTCGTTCACGGTGGCCGGCCGGCTCGGGCGCGGCGGCGGGGCGAACGACCAGAGCAGGGTGTCGAGGTCGGTGTCCTGCAGCGCCAGAATCGCCCGCGCATTGCTCACCGAAGCTTCGATCTTGGCACGGTTGCGCACGATCGACGCGTCCGCCAGAAGGCGTTCGACATCCCGTTCCGTGAACCTCGCGACCACCTCCGGGTCGAACCCGGAGAACGCAGCACGGAATGCATCACGTTTACGCAGGATCGTGATCCATGACAGTCCCGACTGGAACGCTTCGAGGCACAGCCGCTCGTACAACTCGTTCCGCCCGTGCAACGGCCGGCCCCATTCCTCGTCGTGGTAGTCCCGGTACAGCCGGGAGCCATTCGTGTCGACCGCCCACGCACACCGCACTCGATCGTCGGGCTCGGTCACGACGACTCCGCCGGACGGTCGCGCGCCGACTCAGCCTCCGCCAATTGTTCACGCAGCGAATCGATTTCGCGAGCCAGCCGCGCCAGCGCCCAGTCCACCTCGCTCGCTTTGTATCCCCGCAACGTCTGCTGAAAACGCAAGGCCTCCACGTCCGCCCCGGTTACGCCCCGGGCCGGCAAGACGGTCAGAGTGGTGCCCGGAGGCAGCGGCTCCAGTTCCTCGGAACGGCCGAACACCGCACTGGCGGCGAGGAACAACATCGCACCGACGAAGGCCATGACGAGCAGATAGAGCAGGGCTGTCACCATGCTTCGATCCTGTCACGGACCTCCGACAGCAGCCACAGGCCGGGCTTCCGTCAGGGGCACACGGTGTTCATCGGAGGACGATCCGTCAGAGCCACTTCCGTCGTGGTCGGGACGAACGAATCGCCGTCGACGAGGAACTGGGTGAGACCGGCCCCCGAATCCTCCACTCCACACCTTCGCATCATCGTGCCGATGATCTGCCTGCTCATCACACCGAGTTCGGACAGCGGGCGGTTGCGGTGCTTACGCACCCCCAGATTGACCTGGCCGATGGCACCGAGGCCGAGGCGGTCGTACGTGTCGAGCAGCAGCCCGATCTCGACGCCGTACCCCGGCGCGAAAGGCACCGCCGACAGCAGTTCGCGGGTGCCCGCGTATTCACCACCGAGCGGTTGCAGCACACTCGTCAATTCCGGCCGCAGAGCCGCCAGCAACGGACGCGCCACCAGTTCGGTGACACGCCCCCCTCCGTTGGCATCCTCCGTCCCGCTTAGCCGCAACGGACGACGGTAGTAGCCCTTCACGAGATGGATGCCGTCGACGGTCAGCAGCGGTCCCAGTAGTTTCGGTACGAAGGCGGGGTCCGGGTTGATCAGATCGGAATCGACGAAGGCGATGAGGTCGCCGGTGCTCGCGGCGACGGACCGCCACAACACCTCACCCTTGCCCGCCACCGGCGGGTACGCGGGCACAGCCTCTTCGCGGCTGATCACGGTGGCACCGGCCGACCGGGCGCGTTCGACCGTCAAATCCGTCGACCCGGAGTCGAGCACGATCAGCTCGTCGACCAGCCCGCCCAGCAAGGGGTGGATCGTGTCGACCACGGCCGCGACGGTCTCTTCCTCGTTGAGCGCAGGCAGGACCACCGACACGGTCCTGCCCGCCTTGGCACGTTCGAGTTCCGCGATACTCCACGACGGCTGATCCCAGCTGTTCGCCTCCGCCCAGGTGCGAGGGGTGTCGACCGCCAGCATCGAGCGGGGCACGCCCGCCCCGACCGCGCTCATGCCAGCCCCCGCACCGTGCGGGCGGGTGCGCGTCTGCCCTGAATCGCGGCCACCATATCCACCACTCGTCGAGTGGGTGCAACTTCGTGAACGCGGAAGACGCGTGCGCCTCCCGCTGCGGCCATCGCTGTCGCTGCCAATGTTCCCTCCAACCGCTCGGCGAGATCTACCCCTAGAGTCTCCCCGACAAAGTCCTTGTTACTGAGGGCCATGAGCACTGGCCACCCCGTATTTACAAGATCTTCCACTCGCCGCAACAACTCGAGCCCGTGATAAGTGTTCTTCCCGAAATCGTGGGTCGGATCGATGAGGATGGAGTCGGTGGGCACGCCCAGCCGAGCGGCTCTCTCGGCGGCAGTGACCACCTCCCGCAGGACGTCGGCCACGATGTCCGCATAGCGAACCCGGAACGGCCGGGTCCTCGGTACCGCTCCCCCCGTGTGCGAGCAGACGATGCCGGCTCCGGTCTCCGCGGCCACCTCCACGAGCGCCGGATCCGCGCCCGCCCAGGTGTCGTTGATGAGGTCGGCCCCCTCGGCGCGGGCCAGTCGCGCCACCTCGCTGCGCCAGGTGTCGACACTGACGAGCAGCTCCGGGAAGCGTTCGCGGATGGCGGCGACGAACGGCACCACCCGCCGCGTCTCCTCGGCGGCATCGACGACGTCACCCGGCCCTGCCTTCACACCCCCGATATCGACGAGGTCCGCGCCCTCGTCCACGGCACGCTCGACCGCCGCCATCGCCGCCGAGTCGGTGAACGTGGACCCGCGGTCGTAGAACGAATCGGGGGTCCGGTTGACGATGGCCATCACCAGCGCGCGGTCGGTGGCGACCGGTCGCCCGCAGAGCGTGGACGACGGGCAGTCCGGGGCGGGCGGTGTGTCTTCGTCGGCCATGTCACCCATATTGGCACGCAGCGGAATCGCACCACCCGTGAGCACTTCTCAACAGTGGGGTGTTAACAAGTACTCACGGACACCGGAGGCGCATCGTCACCCCTTGGGGAGCGCGCCCTTCGCTACTTCGTCGACGTAACCCTCGTAGGACGGGCAGTATCCCTTGCTGCGTCCGGCGAGAACGAAGAGCCGGGCGGTGTCCTCGACGTCGTACCCTTCCTTGCGCAGTTCCACCTTGCGGCTCTTGAACGTCGACGTCTGTTCGAGGGAGTCGACAACGCGGACGAACAAGGGCACGGCGTACGACGGCAGCCGCTCGAAGAGGAGGGACGCCACCTCCCGGCCGTCGAACTTCTCGCCGTCACACAACGTCACGGCCGCCATACCCGCGCGCCCGTCCGTACCCGGGATCTCGACCCCGTAGACGACGGCATGCTCGACCGCGGGGTGTGCGAGGATCACCCCTTCGACCTCGGTGGTCGCCACGTTCTCGCCCTTCCAGCGGAAGGTGTCACCGAGCCGGTCGACGAAGGCGACGTGCGACCGCCCCTGCCGGCGCACCAGGTCGCCGGTGTCGAACCAGCAGTCGCCGTCGTCGAAGCCGTCGCGAATCAATTTCTTGTCGGTGGCCTTTTCGTCGGTGTACCCGTCGAACGGCGCCCTGTCGGTGACCTTCGACAGCAGCAGCCCGACCTCACCGGTGCGCACCTTCCGCAGCCGGCCGTCGGAGTGGCGTTTCGGCGATCCGCTGTCCTCGTCGTACTCGACCACCGCGTGGGGAAGGGGACAGATTCCCGCGGTCTTGTCGAGGTTGAGGGCGTTGACGAAGGCGATGTTGCATTCGCTGGCCCCATAGAACTCGGCCACCCGCGTGATGCCGAACCTCTTGGTGAATTCCGACCAGATTTCGGGGCGAAGGCCGTTGCCCACCATCAGCCGGATGGAGTTGTGCCGATCCTGCGGATCGGCCGGCTGGTTGAGCAGATACCGGCACAGTTCACCGATGTAGGTGAACGCCGTGGCACCGTTCAGTTCGACGTCTGCCCAGAAGTTCGACACGGAGAACTGTTTGCCCAGGGCAAGGGTGGCGCCCGACCCCAGCACCGAGGAGAGGGAGACCGTGAGCGCGTTGTTGTGATAGAGCGGCAGGCAGCAGTAGAGCGTGTCGCTGCTGCGCAGACGCACACCCATGTTGCCGAGGCCGGACATGCTTTTGAGCCAGCGGAAGTGGCTCATCAAGCTGGCCTTGGGAAGGCCCGTCGTGCCCGAGGTGAAGATATAGAAGGCCTTTTCCTTCGCCTGGATCTCCTCGCACACATCCGGGTCGTCCTGTTCGGCCGATTCCGCGAGCTGATCGAGGTCGTCGTAATACAGGACCGAGGACACCGCGGGTGGTTCGTCGAGGGAGTCCATGGCCTCACCGCAGGCCTCGGACACCACCAGCAACCGGCTGTTCAACAGCGCGATGCTGTGGGCGAGTACCTCACCGCGCTGGTTGTGGTTGAGCATGCCTGCGGTGGCACCGAGTTTCACCACCGCCAGTGCAATCAGCAGCGTCTCCGGCAGGTTCTTGCCGAGGATCCCGACGACGTCTCCGCGCGCGACGCCGAGGTCCGCGAGGGCGTGTGCGTAACGGTTGACGCGCGCATTGGCGGACGCGTAACTGATCGATTCACCCTCGAATTTCACGAAGGTGCGACCCGGGTGTGCCGCTGCCACCCGTTGGAAGACGAGACCGATCGATTCCTTCGCGTCCGGGGTGCGCATCAGGCCCCGGACACCCTTGGCCATGATCGGCAGTTCCGGGATCATCGCCGGCAGCCGCCAGGCAAGGTCGACCACACTGATCGTCGAACGTGCTTCAGAACGCATGACATCCCCTCAGGCCTGCAATATGAGTCAGGTCACCTTACTGCACGGTAACAACCAGCGCCACGACTCCGGGGGATGCGGATCTCAGACCACGCAGGCGTCGAGCGCAGCCTCGACGTCGGTCCGAACGAGCAGTCGGTCGAGTGC
Source organism: Rhodococcus oxybenzonivorans (assembly GCF_003130705.1). Lineage (NCBI taxonomy): Bacteria > Bacillati > Actinomycetota > Actinomycetes > Mycobacteriales > Nocardiaceae > Rhodococcus > Rhodococcus oxybenzonivorans. Next base: position 4,480,227 of record NZ_CP021354.1, read on the forward strand.
ACGTTGGGCCACGAATCCGCCGCCGCGCAGGCTGTCGAGCCATTCCAGCAGCCCGGTGTAGTGCCCGACCGGGTCGAGCAGGACCACGGGTTTGTCGTGCATGCCGAGGTAGCCCGCTGTCCACGTTTCGAAGAGTTCCTCGAGCGTGCCGATTCCGCCCGGCAGCGTGATGAAGGCGTCCGCTCTGTCCTCCATCACCTGTTTGCGCTGCCGCATGGTGTCGGTCACGACAAGTTCGTCGGCGTCGACATCGGCGACCTCCCGGTGCACCAAGGCTTTGGGGATGACACCCACCGTGTTGGCGCCCGCAGCCCTCGCCGCTTCGGCCACCGCGCCCATCATCGACACATTTCCGCCACCCGAGACGAGTTGCCAGCCGCGGGCGCCGATGTGGGTGCCGATCTGGCGGGCGAGTTCGAGGAAGTGTTCGCCGACCGGCCCGGAGGCACAGTAGACGCACACCGACAACGGCTCGGCTACAACACCTTTCGGCATCACCACTGGTCCTCCGTGCCGGCCAGTGCGCCGTCGTCGACGCCCTGTTGCGCCGTGACGACGATCTGCACGGCCTCCTCGACACTGTCGGTCACGTGCAGCAGGTTCACGTCCCCTTCGGAGATTTTGCCGGTCCGCTCGAGCGTGTTCCGAAGCCAGTCGACGAGCCCCGACCAGTACTCGGTGCCGAACAACACGATCGGGAAGCGGGTGACCTTCCGCGTCTGGACCAACGTCAGCGCCTCGAAGAGTTCGTCGAGAGTCCCGAACCCTCCGGGCAGGCAGATGAAGGCCTGCGAGTACTTCACGAACATCGTCTTACGCGCGAAGAAGTACCGAAAATTGATCCCCAGGTCGACCCACTCGTTGAGTCCCTGCTCGAAGGGCAGTTCGATGCCCAGGCCGATGGAGTAGCCCCCGGATTCGCTGGCGCCCCGATTGGCCGCTTCCATCACGCCGGGGCCCCCGCCGGTGATGACGGCGAACCCTGCCTCCGCCAAGCCCGCACCCAGCGCCCGGCCCGCCTCGTACTCCGCATGGTCGACCGACGTCCGGGCGGAGCCGAACACCGTGACCGCCCGGGGCACCTCGGCAAGGGCACCGAAACCTTCGACGAACTCACTCTGGATCCGCAGCACCCGCCACGGGTCGGTGTGCACCCAATCCGTCGATCCCCGCTCGTCCAGCAACCGCTCGTCGGTGGTCGTGGCCTCGTCCTTGCGGGCGCGCCTCAACTGGATCGGGCCGCGGTGCTTCACGGACGACGACTTGCGACCGTGATTGTTCTTCTCGGGTGCCATGCGCCCCAGGCTAACGGGTGGCCCGAGCCTCCGATCGGGCAGTCAGGACGCCGTCAAGTACGCCCGCAGGACGGTCGTGACGTCGGTAATCTGCTGCACGGGCACGTGCTCGTCCCGCTTGTGCGCAAGATTCGGGTCGCCCGGACCGTAGTTGACGGCCGGGATACCGAGGGCCGAGAACCGGGATACGTCCGTCCACCCGTACTTCGCCCGGAACCGGCCGCCTGCGGCCTCGATGAGGGCGGCCGCCGCAGGATCGCTCAGCCCGGGTAGGGCGCCCGGCGAGAGGTCGGTGACCTCGAAACCGAGTTCGAGCCCGTCGAAAACCTCCCGAACGTGCTCGACGGCCTGCTCGGCACTGCGGTCGGGCGCGAAGCGAAAGTTCACATCCACCTCTGCGGCATCGGGGACCACGTTCCCGGCTACTCCGCCCGCGACCCGCACCGCGGACAGGCCTTCGCGGTACACACAGCCGTCGATGTCGACCGATCGCGCGGTGTAGTCGGCGAGGCGCTGCAGGACGGGTGCGAATCGGTGGATGGCATTGTCACCGAGCCATGACCGCGCCGAGTGTGCCCTCGTCCCGCGGGTCGTGAGGGTGACACGCAACGTTCCCTGGCACCCGGCCTCGATCTGTCCGGCCGTCGGCTCTCCCAGGATCGCCACGTCCGCCTGCAGCCATTCGGGCATCTCACGTTCGATCCGTCCGAGCCCGTTGTGGACGGCGGCAATCTCCTCGCAGTCGTAGAACACCAGCGTGAGGTCGTGCACCGGGTTCTCGATGGTGGCCGCCAGATGCAGGAACACTGCGTCACCCGACTTCATGTCGACGGTGCCGCACCCGTGCAGCAGGTCGCCCTCCCGCCGCGACGGCACGTTGTCCGCGATCGGCACCGTGTCCAGGTGTCCGGCGAGCATCACCCGACTCGGTAGCCCCCGGTTGGTCCGGGCCAGCACAGCGTTTCCGTTTCGGACGATCTCGAATCCGTTCGTCTGGGTGCGCAGGGCGGATTCGACGGCCTCGGCGATCACCGACTCGTCGTGCGAGACACTCGGGATATCCACCAGCGCGGCGGTGAGGTCGATGGGATCGGCATGCAGGTCCAGTGTGCTCACCCGTCCACCCTAAGCCGCGGACGCCTACGGTGTGCCTTGCCGCCAGCCGGCACGCGTTGTCGTGCACGCTGCCGTAGGCGGCGCAGACCTGCAGGGTTTCCCGGGACGACCCGTTGCCACCACCGCGGAGGGGCACCCCCGTGACCACCCAGTAACCTCTAGTGCCGTGAGCACACAGGGAGCATCAGCAGTAGGCATCGCCAACGTGACGGTCGGCGGCACGGTTCTCGACACCTGGTTCCCGGCGCCCGAGCTGGGCACCTTCGAGGAAGCGGGCACCGTCCGGGTCGAGGGTGGCGACATCCCGTCCGATCTGGCACTCCTCGCCGGACCCGACGAGGCGCGCGAGGTGGACCAGATCGTGGTTCGCACCACGATCGCCGACCTCTCGGCCCCGCCCGCGGACGCCCACGACGCCTACCTCCGCCTGCATCTTCTCTCTCATCGTCTGGTCGCACCCCACGGTGTGAACCTCGACGGCCTGTTCGGGTTGCTGTCCAACGTGGTGTGGACCAACTTCGGTCCGTGTGCCGTCGAAGGATTCGAGAAGGTGCGTTCCCGTCTGCGAATCCGCGGCGTCGTCACCGTCTTCGGTGTCGACAAGTTCCCGCGCATGGTCGACTACGTGGTGCCCTCAGGTGTCCGCATCGCCGACGCCGATCGGGTACGCCTCGGCGCGCACCTGGCCAGCGGCACCACCGTCATGCACGAGGGATTCGTCAACTTCAACGCGGGCACACTCGGTAACTCGATGGTCGAAGGCCGCATCTCCGCCGGTGTCGTCGTCGACGACGGATCCGATGTGGGCGGCGGCGCTTCCATCATGGGCACCCTGTCCGGTGGCGGCAAGGAAACCATCTCGGTCGGCAAGCGGTGTCTGCTCGGTGCCAACGCCGGCCTCGGTATCTCGCTGGGCGACGACTGCGTGCTCGAAGCCGGTCTCTACGTCACCGCAGGCACCAAGGTCACCGGCCCCGACGGCACCGTCGTCAAGGCAAAGGAACTGAACGGCAAGTCGAACCTGCTGTTCCGCCGCAACTCGGTGTCGGGTGCCGTCGAGGTGGTGCCGTGGAAGGGCACCGGTGTCGAACTGAACGCCGCACTGCACGCAAACGACTGACTCTGTGAGCGGTACGCGACCACCCGACACCATGGCCGACTCGGACACCCTGGGCCGCGGCCTGAAGGTCCGCCATCTCACGATGATGGGTCTCGGCTCGGCCATCGGTGCCGGACTGTTCCTCGGTACCGGTGTCGGAATCGCCACGGCCGGTCCCGCCGTGCTCGTCTCCTACCTTCTCGCCGGCCTGATCGTGGTCTTCGTGATGCGCATGCTCGGCGAGATGGGGGCAGCGATCCCGGCCAGCGGGTCCTTCTCGCACTACGCCCGGATCGGCATCGGCGAGTGGGCCGGGTTCGTGATGGGCTGGCTCTACTGGTTCATGCTGATCATGGTTCTCGGAGCCGAGATCACCGGCGCCTCAGGCATCGTCAGCGGGTGGCTGCCCGGGGTCCCGCAGTGGGTGGTCGCCCTGGTGTTCGTGATCTTCTTCGCGGCCGTCAACCTTGCCAAGGTCAGCAACTTCGGTGAGTTCGAATTCTGGTTCGCCGCTATCAAAGTCACCGTCATCATCGCCTTCCTCGCAATCGGTGTGTTGCTCGTGTTCGGGCTGCTCCCCGATACCGAGCCGGTCGGTACCACCAACCTCCTCGGACACGGCGGCTTCATGCCCGAAGGGTTCGCCGGTGTCGCCGCCGGTCTCCTGGTAGTGGCCTTCGCCTTCGGCGGTATCGAAATCGTCACCATCGCCGCCGCCGAGTCCGAGAACCCCGAACGGTCGATCGCCGTCGCGGTACGCAGCGTCGTCTGGCGTATCAGCGTCTTCTACATCGGCTCGATCTCGATCATGGTGCTCGTCCTCCCGTGGGACTCGTCGGACCTGAAGAGCGGACCCTTCGTGGCCGTGTTGAATCAGGCGCACCTTCCCTACGTGTCCGGATTCATGGAACTGGTCGTGGTGATCGCGTTGCTCTCGGCGTTCAACGCCAATATCTACGGCACCTCCCGGATGGCGTACTCGTTGTCCCGCCGCGGCGACGGTCCGGCGTTCATGGCCCGGATCTCCCACTCGGGGGTGCCGCTCAACGCGGTGTTGCTGTCCGTGTTCTTCGGTTTCGTCAGCGTGCTCCTCAATTGGTGGCTACCCGACGACCTGCTCGGGTTGCTTCTCAATGCCGTCGGTTCGGCGCTCCTGGTGATCTGGATCTTCATCGTCGTCTCCCACCTGAGACTGCGTCCGCGCCTCGAACGTGAGGGCAAGCTGACGGTGCGGATGTGGCTGTTCCCCTGGCTGAGCTACGCCACGCTCGCGCTTCTCGGCGGGTTCGTCGTGCTCATGCTCTTCGACACCGACGCCCGAACCCAGCTGTTCTCGACGTGCGTGCTGTTCCTCGGAATCACCGCGCTCGCCTTCCTGAACGCGCGATACCGCAGGAAGGCCGTTCCCGCTACCGACCCCGGGCAGCGAGCGCGTTGACGAACACGTTGGAAATGTCCGCCGGATCCTTCGCGACGTAACTCGACCCACCCGTCACCCGCGAGATCTCGGCGAGGGTAGCCGCGTCTGCGTCGTCGGTGATACCGATCGTCACGATGATGACGGGACGCGCCGGGTCCTGCTCCCGCTCGAGGATGCTCAGCAGCTGCTCCTTGGTGATGGAGTCCGGGTCTTCGTTGGCACCATCCGTCAGGATGATCACGCTGTTGACGGCGCGTGGGTCGTACGATTCCTGCACGGTCCGAAATGCGGCCAGCGCCGTGTCGTACAGCCCCGTGGCGCCGCCGACGAGGCCGTCCACCTTCTCCGCTTGCTGGGCCATGATCTGCCGTTGCGTGAGGCCGTCGACCACCGTGTCATAGCGCCGGATCGGCACCATCTCCCGGTAGTCCTGCGGTCCCCCGCCGAGCCCCTGCGAGAAGGCCCACAATCCCGCCGACACGCTGTCCGGGAACATGGCGTTCCCGGCGAGCGCGGCGTCCACCGTGAGGTCCATCCGAGATCGGTTTCCTGCCGGCGTCTCCATCGACCCCGACACATCGATGGCGACGAGGGTGCGGATGGGCAGCGCCATCAACGCCCATGCACCGAGCGCCTCCTGCAACACCGTTTCGTCCACCGGGCCCAGCTCGGGGACCTCACCGACCCCGCGCCCGTCAGGCAATTGGCTGCCATCCGGGCCACGAAACCCACTGTCCTGCAGCACGGTTCGAGCGGATTCACTCCCGAGAACTCCCGCGACGGCGCGCGCGACCTGAGTGGCCTTGTAGTGGCGGTCCGGTGCCGGCGACGTGACGACCAGAGGATAATTCATGAACGTGCTGCCCGTCGGAGGCACCGTCGCAGCGAGCGCCTGACCGGTATCGGCGTTGTAGTCCGCTACGGCCTGTTCGGTGGCGACGGCGACGCCGCCGTTGTCGGCTACCCCGCGCAGCATCTCTTCGCCGATGGGTTCGTCTGCGGTGCGCGCACTCTCCTCCTGCGCGAGGGGCACCAGGGCGGCCCGCACGGTGCCTGCGGACACCGGGTCCGATCGGCCTTCCGCGAGGGCTGCATCGATCGGCCCCTGTGCGACGCCTGTGACGAGCGGATTACCGAGCTGCAGTTCTTTCAACTGCAGCGCAGCAAGCCAGGTCTCGGCCGCCGGCGCCTCATCTTCGCGGGACACCAGGACGATGGGCGAAGACGCGACCGACCCCGTCATCACTTCCACCGGACCCGCAGCGGTGAGTGCCGCTTTCCCTACCCACGCCCCGGTGTCGGGGATCCACAAGTCGGGAGCGTCGGCGCCCTTGCCCAACCGTCCGGCTACGTCACCCGAGGTGGCAGCGCTGACGGCGATGGTGGCGCAACCCGTGTCGGTGTCCGTCGCCGCGCTCAGAATGTCGGTGACCGCCGGCGCGATACTCGGGTCCGCCGCAAGGGTGTAATCGACCAGGTGGTCGCAGCCACCGGTCCAGGAACGCACCGCTTGCACGATGACGACGACGGACACGACCAGACCGATGACCACGGCGGCGCAGACGATGTAGAAACCGAGGGAACGGCCACCGCGCTCGTCGTGCGTACTCGAATGACGACCTCCGGCCATCGCCTGCCTTCCTGACTTTTCGGTCACGACGCGACCGACGACCCACCCCCGACCCATTATGATCCGCCACACATCGTAGCGAAGAGGCTGTTCGCCGAACTCGCACTACTGACGCGGATGGGCTTGCTCGAGGCGCCGGGCGATGAGGGCCGCTTGGATGTGCCGAAGCCCGGACGGACGGGTGGGGTCGAACCCAGTGAGCTGAGCTACCCGCTTGAGCCGGTAGTCGACGGTGTTCGCGTGGACGTGCATCTTCTTCGCGGTCCGCTGGCGGTTCAGATCGTAACTGATATGGACCTCGAGCGTCTCGACGAGTTCCGGTGAATCGTCGAGCGGCTCGAGCAGACTCGCGAGATGCGTTCGCCCCGGCCCATGCCGGGTGAGCTGAAACTCGAGGGCGAGGTCGTCCATGCGATACATCCCCGGCGGCCGGGACAGCTGACGGACGAGGTCGAGAAGTTCGTGGACCTCGTCGGCGGCACTGGGGATCCGGTCGATGCGTGCGGCGGCGACGGCCGCCGTCACGTCCATCTCCGAAGCTTGGCCGAGCCTGCGCACGAGGTTCTCCAGTTCCGCCGGTGTCGGTGTGCCCGGGAGGAGGATCGTGCCGCCCTCTTCGCTGAGGAGTGCGAGTGGCGCACCACCGCAGGCGTCCGAGACGGCCGCCTGGATACGTCGGGTCCGCCGCCGGATCCCCACCGCTTCGGGCAGTTGCGGGTTCGCGTCCGCACTATACGGCGGCACCGACAACCCGATCACGACATAGTTCTCCACCAATCCGATCCCGGACTGTCGGGCCAGAGGCACCGGATTACGCCCACTCAGGAGGGCGGTGACCATCGCTTGCGCCGCCGAGTTCCGTTCGCTGGTCAACGCCTCGACCTCCGCCATGTAGCTGGACGTGGCGGCGATCGTCACGCTTTCCACCAGTGCAAGCAAAAGTCGGGATCCCGCGACGACGTCGGCCAGATCCTCCGCGCGAGCTCTGGAGACGATCACGTCCCACCCACGGCGGATTCCTTCGTGGTAGACGTGCAGGACGGATTTCAGTGGAACACCCTCACGCGCCCATTGGGAAGCGATCGTTCGCAGCGGATCCAGGTCCTCCTCTGCGGGTTCGCTTCTGGTGTCGAACATCGAAATCCCCAGCTGCAGGCAATGAACCGTCACCTCGGTGACGTCGCTCTCGGACTGCTTACCCGGAACCGTTCCGGGCGACGTGCTCTCGGTGGCGAATCGGGAGACCAGATGACGGGCCAGCGACTGGAAGTTGCGTAGTGGCTCCGACGCCGGTTTGCCATCCATCATGATGCCCTGGCCGGTCTCCGAATTATTATCAGCCACAGCATTTCTCCCTCTAGCTCTATGGCGCCGGACAGATCTCGCGCCGACATGAGTCGCCGAAGGTTACTGCACGCGAGGAACTCACGCACCCACTTCTCGCAGATGGTCGGCGGCCCCTTGTGAGGCTCGACAAGCGGAGACCGGCGCCGCTGCGAACTCCACCAAGAAAGCCGAAGAAGACTGGCATGAATTCGCGCGCGCAGCCTAGGGTCCGTCAGTCACCCGCCCTGTTGCCGCCTCGAAGGATCCCCATGACTGCTCGCTCCAGCGTGACGATGCCGATCCCGCAGGGGCCCCGGAACACGCAGCTCCCGCAACGCCAGTTACTCCGTGAACTGCAGACGACCGCGGAGGAGAATCTGCGACGCCACCGCAAGGCCCTCGACGACTGGCATCCGCACGACTACCTCCCGCTGAATGGCGGAACCCCGCCACCGAGGATGATGTACCCGGAACGCCGCGAACTCGATGATGTCGCGGAGGCGGCAATGATCATCACCTTGCTCACGGCAGACAACCTGCCTTCAGGCTTGCAGCAGATGACCGACAGCGTCGCGAAGGACAGCGCCTGGGCGACGTGGGTGCGGATGTGGACTGCCGAGAACGACCGGCATTACGTCGTCCTGCGCGACTACCTGGTGAAGCTCCGTGGGGTCGACCCTGTGGCGCTCGAACGCGCCCGGATGGAGAACATGACCGTCGGAATTTCCTGCGCGCTCGAAGGTGCCAGCCTGCTTCATTCCCTTGCGTCCGTCACGTTGCAGGAACTCGCCACCCGGGTGGCGCACCAGAATATCGGCCCGGTGTGCGGCGACCCACTCGCCGGAAGAATCCTCACGCGGATCGGGGACGAAAAGGACCTGCACACAATTTTCTACCGGAACCTGTGTGCGGCGGCACTGGAATTGACCCCGGATCAGGCCGTCCGGGCGGTGGGCGACGTGGTGTTGAACTTCCAGATGCCCGGGGTGACTCGGCCGGGCTTCCGGCACACTGCGACTCGGATGGCGCAGTACGGGATCTACGACATTCGGCAGCACCTCGACCAGGTGCTGCGCCCCACCCTGGAGGAGTGGAAGCTATTCGAACGCAACGACTTCGGCAAGGAAGGCGAGCAGGTTCGCGAATGCATCGGCCGACATCTCGAGGACCTGGAGATGCAGGCCCGGCGGTTCGAACAATCGCGGGACCGCACCTGTTCCCCGACACCGAACTCGCGGGCCGAGGAACCCGGCGGTCAGCGTTCGCGTTGGGCCACCTCGAGTTTCCGGGCCACCAGTGCGGCCTGTATCTGACGCAATCCGGAAGGTCGTGTCGGGTCACACCCGGTCAGCTGCGCTATTCGCTTCAGCCGATAGTCGACCGTGTTGGTGTGTAGGTGCATCTTCTTCGCGGTGCGCTGACGGTTCAGGTCGTGGCCGATGTGTACTTCGAGGGTTTCGACCAGCTCGGGTGAGTTCTGCAACGGATCGAGAAGGCGTGCGAGGTGTGTGCGACCTGGGCCGGGACGGGTGAGCTGATACTCGAGTGCCAGATCATTCATCTCGTACAGTCCTGGAGCCAAGGCCAGCTGATGCGCGAGGTCGAGAAGTTCGTGTACCTGCTCGGCGGCCGTCGGGATGTCCGCCGTACGCACCCGGCTCACCGTCGCGGTCAGCGGCACTTCGGCGGCCGCGCCGATGCGGTCGAGCAGCGACACGATCCACGCCCGCTCGGGCGAGCCGGGAAGCAGGATGGTGCCGCCATCGGGACTCAGGGAACACAGGGCCGCCCCGCCGGAGGCCTCGGAAAGTTCGATCTGCAGACGCCGTAGCTTTTGCCGCGCCACCACGGCCTTGCGCCGGTGAGCGACTGCCTCGGCCGGATGCGGCGGTACCGCAAGGCCCATGACGACGTAGTTCTCGGCCGGCTCCACCCCCGCATGCCGGGCGGCCGACGCTGCCTTCCGGCCGCTGAGGAGGGCGGTGACGAGGTTGACGGCGGCGCCGTCGCGCTCACTGTTGACCGCCTCGAGTTCATTGACGTAGCTGGTTGTGGCCGCGACCGTCACGCACTCGAGAAGCGCGAACATCACCTTCTGGATGACCAGAAGGCCCGGCAGGTCCTCTTCGCGGGCGTTGGCCGCCGCAAGGTCGCCGGCCTTGGTGATTCCCTCATGGAGGATGCGCAGAACCAGCGTCAAGGGGAAGCCCTCGCGGGCCCACCGAGCCGAGGCGTCCCGCACTTCGGCGAGATCTTCTTCGGTGGGCGAAGTTCCCTCATCGAGCATCTGGATGCCGAGGCGCAGGCACACGACCGTGAAATCGGTGACGTCGCTCTGGAGTTGCTCACCGGGCAGAGAACCGCAAGGAGTCACGTTGTCCGCGAAATGCCGTACGAGTTTTCGTGCGACTGCGTGCGTGTCGCGTAAAGGGGCAGACGCCGGCCTACCGTCGACGAGAATCTGCAAACCCGCCCCCGCACTGTGATCTGTCATAGATCTCATCACTCCAATATGTGGATGACACCGAACTTGCGCACCATCGACATCACGTGCACATAACGAGGGTTCGCTTCTATAACTGTTTTATCACGACAACGCTCTGTGCAGGGGGAATACGGCGATGTGCGGACGACAAGTCGGTCGAGAGCAGACCCGGCACCGGCCGGGCAGACCTCAGTTCTCCTCGCCGACCCGGACCACCAGCTTGCCGAAGTTTCTTCCCTCGAGAAGGCCGATGAATGCTGACGGAGCGTTCTCGATGCCCTCGACGAAGTCTTCCCGGTAGGCGAAGCGACCCTCGGCGATCCACGCCGCAACGTCCCGCTGGAAGTCGGCGAACATCTCCGGCACGAACTCGCTCTGAATGAAACCGCGGATGGTGAGACTCTTCACCAGGACACGACTGAAGAAGCCGGGCAACCGATCCGGCCCCTCGGGAGCCGCTGTGTCGTTGTACTGGGCGATCAAACCGCACACGGGAACGCGAGCATAGAGGTTGAGGAGCGGGAGCACCGCGGCGGCGACAGCGCCGCCGACGTTCTCGAAGTAGACGTCGATACCGTCCGGCACCGCGGCGCGGAGTTGTTCGGCGAAATCAGGAGCCCGATGGTCGACCACGGCATCGAAACCCAGCTTCTCCAACACATAGGCACATTTCTCGGGCCCGCCTGCGATGCCGACTGCCCTGGCGCCCTTCACTTTCGCGATCTGGCCGACCGCGGAACCGACCGGTCCGCTCGCCGCCGCGACGACGACGGTCTCGCCTGCCTTCGGTTGCCCGATCTTCAGTAATCCGGAGTAGGCAGTGAATCCGGGCATTCCGAGAACGCCGACCGCGGTCGACAGCGGGGCCGCGGCGGGGTCGAGCTTGCGCAGGTGGCGACCGTCGACCACCGCGTGCGACTGCCACCCCGCGTAGGCGAGGACATAGTCACCGGCCGGAAATTCAGGGTGGCGCGATTCGACCACCTGGCCGACAGTGCCACCCACCATCACCTCGTCGATCTCGACCGGATCGGCATACGATTCGGCGGTGCTCATTCGCCCCCGCATGTACGGGTCGAGCGAGAGGTAGATGACGCGGATCAGCACCTGCCCCTCGGAAAGTTCGGGCAAACTGACCACCTCGAGACGGAAGTTGTCCGTCGTGGGCGCGCCGTCCGGCCGGGACGCCAGGACGATCCGGGTGCTCTGAACAATGCTGTCGACACTCACTGTGCGCCTACCCATCCGTAGTGGTCCGGTTCCGAACGCCACACTACCGACGTCAGAAGAGTTGGTTCTTCTGCACCTTTCCCATGGCGTTGCGGGGCAGGGAGTCGACCACCCTGATTTCGCGGGGTCGCTTGTGCACCGACAGTTCAGCGGCGACGTGGTCGATCAACTCGGTCTCCGAGACGTTCTCCCCCACCACGAAGGCGACCAGTCGCTGGCCGAGGTCGGGGTCGGGAACGCCGACCACCGCCGCTTCCCGCACACTCGGGTGACCGAGCAGCGATGTCTCCACCTCGCCCGCCCCGACCCGGAAACCGCCCGACTTGATGAGGTCCGTGGATTCGCGTCCGACGATGCGATGAAACCCCCCTGGGTCGATGACGGCGACGTCGCCGGTCTTGAACCAACCGTCCTCGGTCCACGATTGGGCAGTCGCCTCCGGACGGCCCAGATATCCGTCGAACAGCATCGGACCCCGCACCTGCAGTCCGCCTATCGATTCACCGTCGCGGGAAACGTCACCGCCCCGTTCGTCCCGCAGTCGGGTTTCGACGCCGCGAAGGGGGACGCCGACCCAGCCGGGGCGACGCTCCCCGTCCGCCCGCGTACTGAGGGTCAGCATCGTCTCGCTCATCCCGTAGCGCTCGATCAGTGCGAGGCCGGTCAGCTCGCGGATCTTGTCGAACACGGGCACCGGAAGAGGCGCACTGCCCGACACCAGCAACCGCGCACTCGACAGCGCACGAGCCGACTCGGGGTCGTCGGCGATGCGGCTCCACACCGTCGGAACGCCGAAATACATCGTTCCGCGGGCGGCGGCGTACGCCTTGGGGACCGGTTTGACGGTGTGCACGAGCGGGCCGCCGAACCGTAGCGGTCCGAGCACCCCGAGAATCAGCCCGTGGATGTGGAAGAGCGGGAGTCCGTGCACCACGGTGTCGGCGCCGGTCCACTCCCATGCCTCGGCGAGCGCGTCGAGTCCGGCGGCAATCGCCTTCCGGCTGAGGAGTACGCCCTTCGGCGGTCCCGTCGTCCCGGAGGTGTAGAGGATGAATGCAGTGGCCGTGTCGGGCGGCTCGGGATAGCTGTGCCAGGAGCGGGCGTGAAGCCGGACCGGGATGACGGGCAACCCCGCAGCGTTCTGCGGAGCCTCGCCGAGCCACGCCTGGGCCCCGGAGTCACGCAGGATGTGCTCGAGCTCCGCGCGACCCGAATCAGGTGGAACCGGCACGGCGGTGACGCCGGCGATGAGACAACCCACCACCGCGAGCACAGTCGTCACACTGGGGGTGGCGAGGACCGCGACCCGGTCTGCGCGCGAGATTCGTTCCGCCACGGAGGTCGCTGCGCCGAGCACATCACTGCGGGACAGTGTGGAATCGCCGATCCGGACGGCGTCAGGAATGTCGTCGCCGCGGGCGACGGCTACAGGATTCAGGGATCGCAGAAGCACAGGGACAGCTTCTCACAGGGGCCGGGCGGCGCCGGCCGGGTCTCCCACGGGCGGACTGACGGTCGCCAGGGCGGCGCCCAGCAATGCTCCGGTGAGCACCGCGAGTCCGTGAGCGTCGCCTACCGCGACGAGCAGAACGCCCGCCAACACCACCCCGGCACTGAGGGCGAGGGCTCGCCACTCCTTCGACTGCATGACCATCAGCCCGGCGATGGAGGCCGCGAGTGTGAGGGTGGCTCCCGAGTTGCCGGCGCCGGAGGAAGGAAAGAGAAAAGCGGTGAACAATCCGAAGATGACCTGACCGGCCACGAACAGCAGGACCGTCCGGGCGCTCCCCCACACCTTCACCGCCAGCGGCGCCACCCACGCGAGAACCGCCAAATTGAGCAGCGTGCCGGCGATCCCGCCGTCCTGAACCGCGACGGAGGTGACGATGCGCCACCACTGGTCGTCCCTGATCCGGTCAGGCTCCCGATCGAACGCATCGAGAATCGCCGGAAACACGAACTGGAGCAGCGACGGAACGGCGACCACCGACCACAGCACGACGGCGGTCCGGGGCGGGTTACCCGGCAGTCGGTAGCCGACGAGAACCTGCCCAAGCAGCACAGACAGCACGAGGACCACCACGAAGAGGACCGCACCGGTCCATCCTTCGACTGAAGTGGTCACCGCGAAACTCTACAACGGCGCAGGCCCGGTCCCGCGTCCGTGGCACACCATCTCAGTCCCTGCTGACCACCGACCGGAGGAAGAATCGCAAGTTCGACGGACGCTCCGCGAGGCGGCGCATGAAGTAGGCATACCACTGAGTTCCGTACGGTACATACACCCGAACCTGCTTGCCCTCACCCGCGAGCCTGCCTTGTTCGAGGTCTCGGATGCCGAACAACATCTGGTGCTCGTAGTCCGTGGATGTACGTCCTGATTTCGTCACAAGTGGCCCGACTGCTGCGATCACTGCCGGATCGTGCGACGCCACCATCGGGTATCCCGATCCGTCGATCAAAACCCCGAGGCACCGCAGATACGACGCGTCGACCGCAGCACGGTCTCTGAACGCCACCGACTCCGGCTCCTGATAGGCACCCTTGCAGAGACGAACCCGGGAGCCGGCACCCGCCAGTTCGCGGCAGTCCTGTTCGGTGCGCCGCAGATACGACTGCAGCACGGCGCCCAGCCAGGGGTAGTCCCGCCGGAGTTCGCGCACGATCGAGAGAGTCGAATCGGTGGTGGTGTGATCCTCGGCGTCCACGGTGACCCAGACGCCGGCGGCCTCCGCGGCCGCGCAGATGGTGCGGGCGTTCTCGGTGGCCACTTCGGTTCCACGGTCCGGAAGCGCCAGCCCGAGCGCCGACAACTTCATCGACACCTCGAGCCGGCGCACGCCCGACCCGCCGGGCGCCGCCTCGGGTAAGGCTCCGAGGGCGGCGACGAGTTGCAGATACTCGTCGACCGTTGCCCGCGCTCCCTCCTCGTCGCGGGTGTCCTCGCCGAGGAAATCGATGGAGACGGAGCGGCCCGAGTCGAGGAGGGCGCGGACCGTGCGCAGAACCGAGTTCCGGTCGTCGCCGGCGATGAATCGATCGACGAGCTTGCGGGTGACCGGTGTGCCCGTTACCGCCCGTTTCACCCGGGACGAACGCGAGGCCGCGAGGATCGCCGGCCGAAGCGGATTCGCCAGAGACGCGGGCGCTTTCATTCCGACCCCATGTGTGGGTAGCGATAGTCGGTGGCGGGCGAGAACGTCTCCTTGATCGTGCGCGCCGACACCCACCGCAGAAGGTTCAGCTTGGAGCCGGCCTTGTCGTTGGTACCCGAGGCGCGGGCGCCGCCGAAGGGTTGCTGTCCGACCACGGCTCCGGTCGGTTTGTCGTTGACGTAGAAGTTCCCCGCGGTGAACCGCAACGCGGAGGTAGCAGCTTCCACCGCACGGCGGTCATCGGCGATCACGGCCCCTGTCAGCGCGTACGGGGCCGCCGAATCGACTGCGCCGAGGATGTCGGCGAAGGCACCGGGCGCCGAATCGTCGTAGACGTGCACGGTGAGGATCGGGCCGAAGTACTCGGTGGTCATCGCCTCGTCCACCGGGTCGTCGGCGAGCAGCACGGTCGGACGGACGAAGTACCCGACGCTGTCGTCGTACTTGCCGCCCACGGCGATCTCGACGCCGGTGGTGGCGCGTGCGCGCTCGATGGCCGCGACGTTCTTCTCGTACGCGCGGCGGTCGATGAGAGCGCCCCCGAAGTTCTCGAGATCGGTGACGTCACCGTAGGTGAGCGCGTCGACTTCCGCGGTGAAGGTGTCGCGCATCCTGTGCCACAAGGACTTCGGTACGTAGGCGCGGGACGCCGCCGAGCACTTCTGCCCCTGATATTCGAACGCTCCCCGGATCAACGCGGTGCGCAATACGTCCTCGTCCGCCGACGTGTGCGCGACCACGAAATCCTTGCCGCCGGTCTCGCCGACCAGCCGCGGATAACCGGCATAGTTGCCGATGTTCTCCCCGATCTGCCGCCACAGGTGCTGAAATGTCCGGGTCGACCCGGTGAAGTGGATCCCGGCGAGACGGGGATCGCTCAACGCCACCTCGGACACGGCCTGCCCACTGCCGGTCACCAGATTGATGACGCCCGGTGGCATTCCGGCGGCCTCGAGTAGCTTGATGGTCCAGTACGCCGCAACGGTCTGCGACGACGACGGCTTCCACACCACCGTGTTACCCATCAGCGCCGGCGCGGTAGGCAGATTCCCGGCGATGGCACTGAAGTTGAACGGGGTGATCGCGTAGACGAAACCCTCGAGCGGCCGGTATTCGAGCCGGTTCCACACACCCGGTGACGAGATCGGCTGATCGGCGAGGATCTGCCGGGCGAAATGAACGTTGAAACGCCAGAAGTCGATCAATTCACACGGTGCGTCGATTTCCGCTTGTTGCACCGACTTGGACTGACCCAGCATCGTGGCCGCCGCCAGCGTCTCCCGCCACGGTCCCGACAGCAGGTCGGCGGCGCGCAGGAGGACTGCTGCTCGGTCGTCGAAAGATAGTGCCCGCCATTCCGGCGCTGCTGCTGTGGCCGCTTCGATGGCCGCTGATGCGTCGTCGTGGGTCGCGTTGCGCAGCGTGCCGAGCACCGCGGAGTGCCTGTGTGGTTGCACGACGTCGACACGGTCGCCGGCGCCGTGCCGGTGCGTTCCGCCGATCACGTGCGGGATGTCGATGGGATTTGTCGCGATGTCGCCGAGTGCGGTCTTGATTCGTGTGCGTTCGGGACTGCCCGGCGCGTACGAATGGACCGGCTCATTGGTGGGCACCGGAACCTGGGTGATGGCGTCCATGCTGCCTGCCTCCTGCCCTCAGATCGTGAGGAACTGTGACCGCGAACGAACTGTGACGGGAACTTCTCGGACGGGACACCCGACCGAGTTGGACCCTGTGCCCAGGTTAGCGCCGGAGAGGGGGAGCCATCCGGTTTTGGCCGCGACTACACGTCGCGGGCGTTCGAGACCATCTGATGCACGTCCTGGTCTTCGGCGCCGAGACCGAAGCTGATGATGCGACGCGGATGGATACGAATCGTCGGGCCACCGAGGCCCTGCGTCTGCGCAGCGTCCGCGTCGATCGCCTCCCCCCGGCCGCGGATCTCGACGCACCGCACCCGCCACGGATCGACGGAAGGAACATCATCTACCACGAAGGCCACCCGCCCGTTGTCGGCGACGTTGCGGAACTTCCGGCTCGCCGCCATGCGGTAGCCCTGGATGTCGATCGTCGACGTCGTGGGGTTGTAGTGGAAGCCGACAGGGCTGACCTGCAAGGTCCCGTCGGGCTGGACCGTCGCGAGGCGTCCGAGGCGCTGGGTGGACAGGTACGCGAGTTCGTCGTCTGTGAAAGGCATGAACTCACGCTAAAACCTGAACCACGCTGGAGGTCAAGTGCTCACCGAAGATCCCGGACCGCCTGCCTCGCTTCGTCCACCCGCTGTTCGGCCCGGTCGAGTTCCCGTTCCGTCCGACGCACGCTCTCCGCCGACGCCTTCTCGGCGTTCCGGGTGAACTGCCGTTCCTGCTCAGCGTGTTCGAGTTCCGCGCGCAACTCCTCGATGCGCCGGTCGATCTCCGCCAACGTCGAGCGCGCCTGTTCGAGTTCGGACCGCGCACTGCCCAGCGCGCCCCGGATCTCCTCCGCCTGCGACGTGGCCTCGGCGAGCTCCGTCTCGGCGGCCGCCCGCTCGGCGTCGCGCTTGCGCGCCTCCGACTTCGTGTCCTTCCGGGATGCCGACTTCGGCTTGGACTCGGTAGCCGATTTCGGCTTGGACTCGGTAGCCGACTTCGCGGACGAACCCCCGTCCGACGCGGTCGGGCTCCCCGATTTCTCGCTCTTCTTCGCCGGCTTCCCCGAGACGACACTCAGTCCGGCCGGACCGAAACCGCTGTAACTCGCAGCAGTCACCATCCGGCCGAGCCGAACCTGATCCGCCGTGTCGGAATCGGCGAGCGCCGCTGTGAGCGTCTGCCCCACCTCGCGTAAAGCGTCTTCACCGACCTGCCGCCCGCGCTCGGCCGCAATGTCCCCCGCCCGGCGAGCCAGGGCGCTCACTGCCTGCTGCCGTTGGGCGGACAGTTTCCGAAGGTCCGGCCCCGACAGATGGCGTTGAGCGTCCCGAAGCGCCTCCCCCAACTGCAAAAGCGCGCCCACCTCCTCCGGCAACTCGCGCGAGAGTAGGTTGACCAGCCACCCCACCGTTGTCGGTTTCCGCAGCTTCCCGATGGCGCTAGCCATCGCACGATCCCCGGCCTCGCGGGCCGCTTCCACCCGGGCAGTGCGGGCCGAGACGAACTCGGCGGGGTCGAGGCCGTACAACTCGTCGGCGACATCGTCCAGGTTCACGGACACAATCCTGTCACCGCGAACCACCGCACCTCAGCGCAACCGCTCGGCCGCCGCCTCAGCGCAACCGCTCGGCCGCCGCCTCAGCGCAACCGCTCGGCCGCCGCCTCAGCGCAACCGCTCGGCCGCCGCCTCGATCCGCTCATCACTGGCCGTCAAGGCAATCCGCACATGCGTGCCGCCGCGGGGACCGTAAAACTCCCCCGGGGCGACGAGAATGCCGCGGTCGGCGAACCACTCGACGGTGTCGCGGCACGACTCACCGCGGGTGGCCCAGATGTAGAGCCCGGCCTCGGAATCGTCGACGGTGAACCCGGCACCCCGTACTGCGGCGAGGAGGATGTCACGGCGACGACGATAGCGCTCGCGCTGCTCGTTCTCGTGCTCGTCGTCGGACAGCGCGGCCGTCATCGCCGACTGGATGGGCAGTGGCACCATCATCCCAGCGTGTTTGCGCACCTCGAGGAGTTCGGCAACCAGCACGGGATCACCGGTGACGAATCCGGCGCGGTAGCTCGCGAGATTCGACGTCTTCGACAGGGAGTGCACGGCGAGCAAACCGGTGAGATCGCCGTCGTTCACCCGCTCGTCGAGGATCGACAGCGCCTCACCCTCCCAGGTAAGTCCCAGGTAGCACTCGTCGGAGACGACGAGGGCGCCGCGTCGCCGCGCCCAGTCGACCACCTTGCGCAGATGTTCGAGGCCCAGCACCTTGCCGGTGGGGTTGGACGGCGAATTGACGAAGATGAGTGACGCCGCCTCCGGCCCCAATCGGTTGAGCCCGTCGGCGCGGATCACGCGGGCACCCGCGAGAAGCGCCCCCACCTCGTATGTGGGATACGCGAGTTCCGGAATGACGACCAGATCGTCGGACCCGAGCCCGAGGAGGCTGGGCAGCCAGGCGATCAGTTCCTTGGTACCGATGGCGGGGAGCACCGAGACCGGATCGATCCCGGCGATCCCGTACCGGCGTTTCAGCGACTCGACGGCAGCGACACGCAACTCCTCGGTACCGTGCGTCGTCGGATATCCGGGGACAGCCGCGACCGCGGCCAGCGCCTCCTGAATGATCGGCGCAACGGGATCGACGGGCGTGCCCACCGACAGGTTGACGATGCCGCCCGGGTGCGCGAGTGCTTTCGCCTTGGCCGACTCGAGCGAGTCCCAGGGAAAGTCGGGCAGTGCCTTGGCTACCGAGATACGCGGCACATCTAGTCCTCGCCCATGGGCGGCAACGCCTTGATGAACGGCGGGTCGTAATCGACCTTGCCCAACTTCGCTGCGCCACCGGGGGATCCGAGATCGTCGAAGAAATCGACGTTGGCGGCGATGTAGCCGTTCCACTGTTCCGGGACGTCGTCTTCGTAGAAGATGGCTTCTACCGGGCAGACAGGTTCACAGGCACCGCAGTCCACACACTCGTCGGGATGGATGTAGAGCATCCGCCCGCCCTCGTAGATGCAGTCGACAGGGCACTCCTCGATACATGCCTTGTCCAACACATCTACGCACGGTTCAGCAATCGTGTAGGGCACTGCCGCTCTCCCTGCCTTTCTGACGCCACCAACGAGCTGCGGAAGACCCGCAGAAGACCCTATTATCCCCTGCCCGGACTCCCACTTTTCGCTGAGGGTTACCTGACCCGGCGCAGTCCCGGGGCGAGCGCCGCGCGGGAGCTGATCCATTGCTCACCCTGCTTCGCCGCCCGCGCCAGCGCTCCCCGTTCACCGAGATACGCGGCCACCACACCGATCACCGGCACGTTGCCGAGCAGAGAGTAGGTGCGACCCGGCCCCGGCCGTTGATCGAGCTCGGTGGTGAGTGCACGCAGCGTGCGGGCCGTGCGCCACAAGGCGCCTATGAGTGCGAACGGACGCCACGACGTCTCCCCTGTGTCGGGGCGGGGCTCGTCACCGTCGGCAGACAGGGCTCTAGCATCGGCCTCACGCCGGCACAGCACCGACGCCAGCAGCTCCACCTGCTCGGCCCGCTCGGTGACACCGTGCTCCCGCGCGACGGCGACGAGTACGAGCGCCTGGTTCGCGAACCCGAGCAGGTCTCGGATGGGCAATCGGTTCAGGAGAACGCCGAACATGCCCGGAAACGCGACCGCGATCGTGTTGAGTGCCCCGATGCGCGTCACCCACCACCGAGCGCGTTCGTCGTCGCTCGCCTTCTCCCACGACGCCGTTCCTGGGAACTGGATCGTGTCCAGCACCCAGCCGATGCCGTCGAGCAGGGCTTCAGCGGCGCTGCGCTCCTCCGGTGTCGGGACGAACGTCCGGCCCTTGATTCCGAACGGGTCCGTCAGTGCCAGATCGAGCACAGGGTTGATGCCGCGCGCGGCCCGATCCAGTATCGCGACGACCTTGTCGTCTCCGAGCCGATCCGTATCGCTCATGCTGCCGGTGACCTTCCTTCGCGTCGGGCGTGGGTGGTGGTGCGTTCGCGTGCCGGGCGGCCGATTCCCTCGGCGATGGCCCGTAGTTCGGCGACGGTCTTCTCGGATCCGTGCTCGGACCCGGCCATCCGGGAGATGGTTTCCTCCATCAGGGTGCCGCCGAGATCGTTGGCACCGCCCTGCAACATCACCTGAGTACCCGTGACACCGAGCTTGACCCAACTGGTCTGAATGTTCGGGATCCGCCCGTGCAACATGATCCGGGCCAGCGCGTGGACGGCGCGGTTGTCCCGGTTGGTCGGGCCCGGACGCGAGGCACCCGCGAGATACAGCGGCGCGCTCTGATGTACGAAGGGCAGCGGCACGAACTCGGTGAATCCGCCTGTCCGGTCCTGAATTCCGCGCAGCACCCGCAGATGCCCCACCCAGTGCTTCGGGTTGTCGACGTGGCCGTACATCATCGTCGAACTCGACCGCAGCCCCACCTCGTGCGCCGTCGTGACCACCTCCACCCAGGTGGCCGTGGGCAACTTCCCCTTGGTCAGCACCCAGCGGACCTCGTCGTCGAGGATCTCCGCGGCCGTGCCCGGAATGGTGTCCAGACCCGCCTCCCGCAATTCGGTGAGCCAGTCCCGGATGCTCTGCCCACCCTTGGCGGCACCGTTGACGATCTCCATCGGCGAGAACGCATGCACATGCATCGACGGCACCCGCGCCTTCACCGCCCGCACCAGATCGGCGTACCCGGTGACCGGCAGCTCCGGATCGATACCCCCCTGCATGCAGACCTCCGTCGCCCCGGCGACGTGCGCTTCCCAGGCCCGGTCCGCGACCTCGGACGTCGACAGGGTGAACGCATCCGCATCACCCTTGCGCTGCGCGAACGCGCAGAACCGGCAGCCGGTGTAGCAGATGTTGGTGAAGTTGATGTTCCGGTTCACCACATACGTCACCTCGTCCCCGACCGCCTCCTTGCGGAGGGCGTCCGCCAGCGCCACCATCGCCTCGAGTCCCGGACCCTCGGCCGTGGCAAGGGCCAGGTACTCGTCGTCGGTGCATCCTGCCGGATCGCGTTCGGCGCTGCGCAACGCCGCCAGCACATCGGTGTCCACCCGCACCGGGCCACTGAGTTCGAGGACCTGCTCGCGGACGGTCTCCCAGTCCCCGAACGCGCTCCCCAAATCGCTGCGGGTGTCGGTGTTGCGGCCCTCGGTGTCGATTCCGGTGTGCAGATCCACCCGCCCGGTCGACTCCCACGACTCGTCCGGCTCCTGCCACGGCAACCCGCCCGGGATCGTGTCCGGCCGCGCCAGCCCCGTATCAGGGTCGGAGAGGGCCTGCACGTGCCCGAGGATCCGCGGATCGATCCACGGCGAGCCGGCGAGCACGAACTGTGGCTGCGCCGCCGTGCGTTCGGTGAGCACGAACCCGGCCTGCGCGGTGATCTCGGCCAGGGTGTCCAGATTCGGCCACGGGCGTTCGGGGTTCACATGGTCCGGAGTCAACGGCGACACCCCACCCCAGTCGTCGACACCGGCACCGAGCAACGCGGCGCATTCGGTGTTCGAAACCAGGTTGGGTGGTGACTGGATCCGCATCCCCGGCCCGAGCAGCAACCGCGATACCGCAATGGACGCCAGAAATTCGTCGAGACCGGCATCGGGGACATCGCGCATCGCCGTATCCGGTTTGGCCAGGAAGTTCTGGATGATCACTTCCTGGATGTGCCCGAACGCCTTGTGCGATTTGCGGATCGCCATGATCGACTCGGCCCGCTCGCGCACGCTCTCGCCGATGCCCACCAGAATTCCCGTCGTGAACGGAACGTTCAACCGCCCCGCGTCGGTGAGCGTGCGCAGCCGCACCGCCGGATCCTTGTCCGGGCTGCCGTAGTGGCATTCGCCCTTGTCGGTGAACAACCGGGTGGCAGTGGTCTCGAGCATCATCCCCATCGACGGCGCCACCGGCTTGAGGCGGGAGATCTCTTCCCAGTTCATCACCCCGGGATTCAGGTGCGGCAGCAGCCCGGTCTCCTCGAGCACCCGGATCGACATCGCCCGCAGGTAGTCGAGCGTCGAATCGTAGCCGCGCTCGTCGAGCCACTGCTTGGCCTCGGGCCACCGATCCTCGGGACGATCACCCAAGGTGAACAGGGCCTCCTTGCACCCGAGTTCGGCGCCCCGGCGGGCGATCTCGAGCACCTCGTCCGGCTCGAGATACGCACCCCGGCCCTCGGCCCGCAGCTTCCCCGGCACGGTCACGAACGTGCAGTAATGGCACTTGTCGCGGCACAACCGCGTCAACGGAATGAACACCTTGCGTGAATACGTGACCGCACCGGGTCTGCCCGCCGCCAGCAACCCGGCATCGCGCACCTTCGCCGCCGACACACACAGATCGACCAGATCATCACCACGCGCCTGCAACAGAACAGTGGCCTCGTCGACATTCAACGTCGCGCCGTCCCGGGCACGCCGCAACACACGCCGCATAGCCGAGGCAGAAGGTGCCGCTTCCTGCACCGATGCGCCAGTCGAGGTCGCCGCTGGAATACCCGGTATGGGAAGCATGGTGGGCCGGCCGGTCTCTTCACCTGAATGGGTCACCCAGCGATCATGCGCCACCCACTCGCGCACGTGCCACCCAGACTCCCCCGAGCGGCCCGTAACGCTATTCGCGCGGATAGTCTTCGTCGTCCGGGACGACTCGGCTCTGCTCCGCGGCATCCGCCTCGTTCACTTCCAAGGACGACACCCCTTCTACCTGGTCAGTGGGCTCGTCGTCGACGGCCAGTTCCTGCTCCAAACGGTCGGCCTCGGGAACCTCCGGAGAGTTGGCCGCATCGAATGACGTCATGTCTGCGCTCCTTTCGCTTCGGGGGTCCTCCCACGATAGGTCTGTTCTCGACAGAATGCCGGTGCACGGCCAAAGTAGGGGCATGAGTGCGCCCGCTACCGTCACCATGGCCGATCCGCTGTGGCGGCCCAGCCCCCGAGCCAGGCAGCTGTGGGCCATCAACGCCGCACTCTTGTGGCTCCCGGTCTTCGCCCTCCAGGCGGTGGGTGCCTTCGTCGGCAGCTGGTGGCCGACCTGGGCTCAGATCAGCGTTGCAGCGGCCACTGCCGTCCTCGCCCTGTTGCATGTCACCGTCGTTCCGTTCTGGCGCTATCGCGTGCATCGCTGGGAGATCAGCGACACCGCCGTCTACACGCGCACCGGGTGGTTCACGCAGGAACGGCGCATCGCCCCGATCTCCCGGGTGCAGACGGTCGACACCGAACGCGGGCCGATCGACCGCATGCTCGGTCTCGCCACGGTCACCGTGACCACAGCGTCGTCGGCCGGTGCGGTCAAGATCACCGCCCTCGACCAGGACACCGCAGATCGCACCGTGGCCCAGCTCACCGAGATCGCCGGGACCAACGTCGGCGACGCCACGTGACTGCGCCGCCGCCCGGAGTCGCGCCTCCCCTCGCTCAGGGGGAGGCCGCGGCCGCTGCCGAGGCAGAACAACCGTGGCTCCGCCTGGATCGGCGGATGCTGCTGGTTCATCCGGTGAGCGAGATCGTGAAGCTGCTGCCCGTGCTGCTGCTGTCGCTGGTCGTCGGCAGTCAGAGTGGGAACCACGTGTGGGGTCTGATCGCGGTGGCGGCGTTCGTGGCACTCGGCCTCTCGCGCTGGTTCACCACGAGCTATCGCATCGGTCCCGTCCACGTGCAATTGAGGCAGGGACTCTTCCGCAAACGACTCCTCTCCATTCCCCGAAACCGCATCCGCTCGGTGGACGTCGAGGCGGGAGTGCTGCATCGCCTGCTCGGATTGTCGATCGTCCGGATCGGCACGGGACAACAGGTCGGTTCCAAGCCGGACGCGGCGAAGTTCGAACTCAATGCCCTCTCGGCCGCCCTCGTACCGGATCTGCGCACCGCACTGCTCTCCCACACACCTGAAACAGTGCCCGGACCCGGCTCGATCGCCGCCGAGCGTCCCGTACACGAGATCGGGCACTGGAGGCCCGCCTGGGTGCGATACGCCCCGTTCTCGGTGACGGGGGTGGTCACCATCGGCGCGATCGTCGGCATCGCATTCCAGTACGGAATCGCCCGCGAGATCGCACGGTCCTCGACGGTGACCGAAGGTATCGAATCGGCCGAGCGGCTCGGTATCGCGCTCGTGGTGGTCTTCGGAATCGTCGTACTCCTGATCGCTGCCAGTGCACTCGCATGCATTCGGTATCTCCTGGCGTACGGCAACCTGACCCTCACCGACAACGGACGAACACTGCACGTCAGCCACGGTCTCCTGAAGACCCGGCAGACGACGCTCGACCGTGCGCGGTTGCGGGGCACGACCTTGAAAGAGCCGTTGCTTCTGCGGTTGGCCGGCGGTGCCCGACTCGACGCCGTCATGACCGGGGTCAGCGCCGAGAAACACGAGTCCTCGCTCCTACTACCCCAGGCGCCGCGCCGTGAAGCCGAACGGGTGATGGCCACGGTGATCGGAGACAGTCGTCAAGCCGCGGTGGCGCTGAGGCCGCACGGAGCTGCGGCACGACGGCGGCGCTACACGAGGGCGCTGATCCCTGCGGGCGTCGCACTGCTCGCCGCAGTCGTCCTTACAGGGGTCGGCCGGCCGGTGATCTGGCCCGTGTGGGCAGGAATCGGGGTGGCCACGGTCGCCGGAGCTGCCCTCGCCTGGGACCGGTACCGCGGGCTCGGCCACGCGGTTCTTCCCGGTTGGCTGATCACCCGCAGCGGCTCCCTCGACCGGGCCCGCGACAGCCTCGAGGCGAACGGCATCATCGGTTGGACCGTCCGCCAGACGTTCTTCCAACGCCGGTCGGGGGTGGCCACCGTCATCGCCGCCACCCCCGCGGGCACCGGAAAGTACCTCGTGATCGACCTCCCTGTCGATCAGGCGTGGACTCTCGTCGAGTCCGTGACTCCCGGCGGAGGTGACGTGTGGGCGCGCCGCTGAACGATCTTGCGCGCCTCGACGCCGAACTCGTCGACTGCCGCGCCTGCCCTCGTCTGGTGGAGTGGCGAGAGAGGGTGGCCCTCGAGAAGCGCGCCGCCTACCGGAACGAAACATACTGGGGCCGACCGGTTCCGGGATTCGGACCACCCGATGCGGCCATGCTGATCGTCGGACTCGCTCCTGCCGCACACGGCGGAAACCGGACGGGGCGGATGTTCACCGGTGATCGCAGCGGCGACTTCCTGTACGCGGCGCTGCATGCCGTCGGTCTGGCAAGTCAGCCGACCGCCACGCACATCGGTGACGGCCTCGAACTGTTCGGCACCAGGGTCACGGCACCCGTGCACTGCGCGCCGCCCGACAACAAACCCACGCCTGTGGAACGGCAGACCTGCCGTCGTTGGCTCGACGCCGAATTGAAGATCCTGCAGCCTCGGCTGCGCTCGGTGATCGTGCTCGGCGGATTCGGCTGGCAGGCACTGCTGCCCGTCCTGGAGGACGCCGGATGGGTCGTCCCGCGACCCCGCCCGAAGTTCGGCCACGGTGCCCACGTCGAACTCACCGGCCGAACCGGCCCTCTGCACCTGTTCGGGTGTTACCACGTCAGCCAGCAGAACACCTTCACCGGCCGGCTCACCCCCGCGATGCTCGAGTCGGTGCTCTCCGACGCGGCACGCGCGGCCGGGTTGATGGGGTGATCCCGCCCGCCCGCGCACCGTACGAACGGGACGTCCGTTCGATCTGACGCACGGGCGTCCCGTTCGTGCGACACCCGGAGGGTGCTACCGCCGGTTCGGCAGTTCCTCGATGATGTATTTGGCCATGCTGCCCAGCCGTGAGCGGGTGGGTTGCATGGTGTCGACACCGAGCACGGTGAGAGGCGACGCCGTCACCGAGCCGACGCAGATCGCGGCCACCGGCCCGTTGAACGCGCGGATGAGAGCGTCGACGCGTCCGACGTCCTTCGCAGTGCTCAGCAGCGAGGACACCGCCGGCGCGCTGGTGAAGGTGACTGCGTCGACGTCCCCACCGGCGATGCCGTCGACCAGCGCCCGCAGGGGTCGTTGGTCGACGGGCCGTATCCACCGGTACACCGACACCGCGGTGGTCCGCGCGCCCGCCTCCGCCAGGGAGACGCTCAAATCGGTGATCGGTTCCCACTCCGTGATCGTGCCGTGTAGTTGGACCGCAACGTGTAGCCCCTGCACTCCCTCTGCGATGAGGTGTTGCGACACTTCCTCGGACGACTCCGTCTCCGGCGACCACTCCTCCCGCAGGCCCGCACCGCGTACGGCGCCCTTGGCTTTGGGACCGCGGGTGATGATGCGTGCCGAGCTCAACGCTCCGACGAGGGCCTCGTCGTTACCCCAGGCCCGTGCGGCGTCCATCCACCCCCGGAAGCCGACGGCCGTACTGATCACGACGAGGTCCGGCGGAGAGGCGATGATGTCGGCCGTTCGTGCTTTCAGATCGGAGTCGTCGACCAACGGCAGCACATGGATGGCAGGTGTGTGCGTCACGGTGGCACCGTGACGTTCGAGCAGCGTGATGAACTCCGCGGCTCGGCGTTCGGCGGTGACGGCGATGGTCAGTCCCGCAAGTTCATCGTTCGACATTGTCCCAGTGTGACGGACGTTCCGGCTTATGCTGACGAGATGATCACTGCCGTGCACACGCTCGTCTATGCCGACGACGCCGAAGCTGCCCGCGACTTCTTCCGCGACGTGCTGGGCTGGGACCATGTGGACGCGGGAGGCGGCTGGCTCATCTTCCGCACCGGCCCCTCCGAGATGGGCGTGCATCCCACGTCGGACGACCGCGGCGGGGAGCCGTGGTCGACGCAGCCTCACCATGAGATTTCGCTCGTCTGCGACGACATCGAAGCGACGGTTGCCGAGTTGAAGGCGAAGGGCGCCGAGTTCACCCGCGACGTTCGCGACGAGGGATACGGCCTCACCACCGCGCTGAGAATACCCGGCGCCGGCGAGATGATGGTGTATCAGCCGCAGCACCCGGTCGCGTACTGAACGGGTACCGAGAGGTCCAGGCGCTCAGGCAGGAACTGGGGACGTGGGCGGCACCGCCGAACCGACCTTCCAGAGATATGCGGCAGGCGGAATCAACGCGCCGAGAAACAGCAGCAGTGTCCACACGGACGCGAGCAGGAGTACGTCGCCGCCCGGACCGCCGAGCATGCAGAGCAGGAAACCCACGATCCACCCGACGAGTGGGAGGACCGCGGCGCCCACCCGGCCGGTCGCGGACCGCGCGGCGATCACCAGTGCCACATTGACCGCTCCGGCGACGAGGATGCTCACCGGGAACGGCGTCGCTCCGAGGTACAGCGGGAGAAAGAGTACGGCGAGGACGGCACACAAAAAGCCGTCGAACACCAGCAGGGCAAGGGTGGCCCTTGCCAGAACGTCCGTATGTTCACGTATTTCTGCGGTGCCGACGGCCATGTGTCAATAGTGGATCAGGGGACCGGCGGGTAACCCAGCAGGGTCAGCAAGTGACTCTGCATGTCGGCAAATCCATACAGCACGCTGTAGTACAGCTCGCGCTGGGCAGGCCATGACGGCTTCAGCGTGTCGACGAACGCCACTATGGCGTTCTGAACATCCCAGTTGTACATCGAAGACCTCTCCTGACGGGCGTCACACGGACTCGGACTGAGCCACTGCGTGATGTGCGCCACAGTGTAATACGTAATGCCAGTCACAGTTAAGTGCGGTCATGCCCGACACCGCAGAGGTCAGAGCTCTACACCGGCGAAGAGGTCACGCTCACGGCCACGATCGTCGACCTCCCCCGACCGACCACGGGCCAGCACGAAGTGCTCCTCCGGAAGGATCGGCTGGGCGACGGCGTTGGAGAGCGCGAACTCGGCACCTCCGGGTGCCACCGTCACCTGCGTGGCATGAGCCGCGAGTGCGGCCTGCTTGGCGTCCAGGACCGCCCGCACGTCGATCACCGTGGTGACCTGGGAGTCGGGCACGCTCGGTAGTTCGCCGGGCTCGGGCAGTCGCCATCCTTCGGGGAGGTCGCCGATCCGGCAGATCCCCGACTCGAGCGCGCTCGCCTCGGTGACCGTCCAGTACAGCTTGGCCACCGGCCACGGTTCACCAGCGTCGGGAAATGTCGTCGTCCCCGACGCCTCCACCGCTGCCTCCGTGAGCCGATGCGCCTGGATGTGGTCGGGGTGCCCGTAGCCGCCGTGCTCGTCGTAGGTGACGACGACGTGCGGTCGCAGCTCCCGAATGACCGCCACCAAGGCTGCGATCGCCGTTTCTTTCTCGGCGTTGACGAAGGCCCGCGGATGAGCTGCCGAGGGCGTACCCGCCATCCCCGAATCGCGAAAGTGCCCCGCGCCTAACAGGAACCGCGGCCGGCCGGCCCCGAGAATCGACAGGGCAGACCTCAGTTCGCCGATCCGGTATCCGCCGAGCTGATCGGCGGCACCGGCAACGAGCCCGGCCCACTCGTCCCCGATCACCTCGCCTTCCTCACCCAGCGTGCAGGTCAGGACGTGTACCTCGACACCCTCGGCGGCGTAATGCGCGATAGTGCCACCAGTGGTGATCGTTTCGTCGTCGGGATGGGCATGGATCAAGAGAAGGCGCCGATCGGTCATTCCTCGATCCTGCTCCAACCGGCCGCGTCACTGAAAATCCCTACCGGCACAGCGCCCGACAGCGACACTCCCTCGACACCCGGCCCTACCGCCACCAACGTGCGGTCCTGCATGATCGGCAGTACGGCAGCGAGATCCCACAGTCGGCGATCTGCGTCGGCCAGAGCCTGAGATACGTCACCCGCACCGCGCAACGCGGCGTCGATCGCGGGCTGCAGCGACGGGTCGCACACGCCGGACAGATTGGACGGCGCTTCCGCCTCTGCGGCGGAATTCCCTTCCGGTGCCGACCCTTCGGCTCGAGCTGGCGTGTTCGTCGCTGCGGCGGGCGGGCAACTGTGCCGGGAGGCCAGCGCGGTTGCCGGATCGGAACCGTCGCGGGACCATCCGACGACGGCACCGATCTCGCCGCTCGTCAACGCTTCTCCGTACAACTCTTCCGCGGGTATGGATTGCACACTGGCGTCCACTCCAGCACCACGCAGTTGGTCGGCAGCCGTGTTCGCGACAGCACTGGCAGTGTCATCCCCCTCTGGAGTTCCGATGACGAGCGAGAGCGGCACGCCACCGCGGACGAGCCTCGCCTGCGGCACGGTTGCGGCGGGATCGGGAGTGGGCGCGGCAATGTCGGAGACATAGCCGTATTCCGCGAGCTGCGCCAGCACCTGTTCGCGGGACGGACGCGCGGGGGCGGTAGCGGTGTATCCCGGGTCGGACGGGGCGTACACCTGCGAGCGGGTGGGAACGGCGGCCGCTTCGCTTCCCGCCCCGACGACCGCCAGAAGGTCGGTATCGAGCAAGTCCAGCAGACTCCGCCGCACCCGGACGTCCGCGAGTTCGGGCACCCGTCCGTTGAGGGTCAGCGACAGCCCTCGCGGCTGGAACGACGCACCCGTGCGCACGGTCGGGATCGCCGCGAGCTGAGCGGAAGTGGCTGTGCCGCCGTGAATCTGCACGATCTGCGTGTCGTTGTTGCGCATCGAGTCGGCGAGCTGCGCGGGGGTTCCGTCACGCCGCATGAGTATCTGGTCCGGGGTCGCCGGCATGTCCCAGAATCGATCGTTACGTTCGAGCAGAATTTCGTCGCGACCGCGGTCGATGTTTTTGATGTGGAAGTGTGCGCCCGACACCGGAATGTTCTCGGACAGCCCGGTGGCGAATCCCCCCGGCGAATCCTTGATCAGGTGCGACGGCAGGAGGTCGGTGAACAGCTCTCGCCACGCCGGGTACGCGGACTTCATCACCACGTTCACGGTCTTGCCACCGCCCGACGACCGCACGTCCTCGATGAGTTGATAGCCGGCCGGGTCCACCGCTCCCGGGGCGCTGATCATCTGCTGCCACAGGTAGCGGAAATCCTCCGCGGCGATGGGCGCACCGTCGGACCATTGCGCTTCGTTGCGTAACTGATAGGTGATGGTGAACGGTTCTTGCGACGAGACCTCGGCGGAGATCACGAGCGAGGTATCGGGGATCCAGTTACTGCCACCCACACGCTGCGGGTCGGGAACGGGGCGGAACGGGCTCGGGAGGACGAGTGCACTGACGGCGGAGTTCGCCGGCGACTGATCCGACAGGAGATGCGGGTTGAATCCACTGCCGACGTCGTCGATGGCCACCACGACAGGCTGCTTCTCCGTGGGTGAGACGGTGGGTTTGGGGCTGTCGGTGCTCTCGACGGGAGGCGGCGGGTCGGCCGTACACGAGGTGAGGACCGTCGTGGACACTGCGAGAAACACCGCGGTGGTCACGAGCCCGTTGCCACGCCTTCGACGCCGAACTCCCCACGCTCTGTCGATCGAACCCCCAGCAACCACCGCGCCGCCTTTCCTCAGAGATACCGGAAGGCTCCGGAAACCCTCGAGCGAATGTACCTTCGGTCGGCGATCGACCGAAGGTACATTCGCCCGTTGTGTCTTACGTGGTCGGACGCGGGACCTAGAGGGCCGCCTTGTCGCGGGCCTTGGAACGCGAACGCTCACGGGCGCGGTCGGTGGCCGACAGGTGCACCTTGCGCACCCGCACGACCTCCGGGGTGACCTCGACGCACTCGTCGCCGGCGCAGAACTCCATGGCGCCCTCGAGTTCGAGCTTGATGGGCTTGGCGAGGGTCTCCATCACGTCGGCGGAGGACTGACGCATGTTGGTCAGCTTCTTCTCGCGGGTGACGTTGATGTCGAGGTCCTCCTGGCGCGGGTTGATGCCCACGACCATGCCCTCGTAGGTATCGGCACCCGGCTCGACGAAGAAGGTGCCGCGATCGGCCAGCTGGATCATCGCGAACGGGGTGACGGTGCCGGTGCGGTCCGAGACGAGCGAACCGGTGTGGCGTGCCCGGATCTCGCCGGCCCACGGTGCATAACCGTGGAACACCGCATTGGCGATGCCGGTACCGCGGGTCTCGGTGAGGAAGTCGGTGCGGAAACCGATGAGGCCACGCGACGGGACGATGAACTCCATCCGAACCCAGCCTGCACCGTGGTTCGCCATCTGGACCATCTTGCCCTTGCGGTTGGCCAGCAGCTGGGTGATGGCACCGAGGTACTCCTCCGGGCTGTCGATGGTGAGCTCCTCGAAGGGCTCGTGCACCTTGCCGTCGACCTGACGGGTGACCACCTGCGGCTTGCCGACGGTCAGCTCGAAGCCTTCGCGGCGCATCTGCTCGACGAGAATGGCGAGGGCGAGTTCACCACGGCCCTGCACCTCCCAGGCGTCGGGGCGACCGATGTCGAGGACCTTGAGCGAGACGTTGCCGACGAGCTCCTGGTCGAGGCGGGACTTCACCATGCGGGCGGTGAGCTTGTGCCCACTGACCCGGCCGACGAGCGGCGACGTGTTGGTGCCGATGGTGACCGAGATGGCGGGCTGGTCGACGGTGATCCGAGGCAGCGGGACAGGGTTTTCCAGATCGGCGAGCGTGTCACCGATCATGATGTCGGGGAAACCGGCGACGGCGACGATGTCCCCGGCAACTGCCCTCTCGGCAGGCTGACGCTCGACGCCCTTGGTCGCGAGCAATTCGGTGATCTTGGCCTTGGTGACGACGGGCTCGCCGTCCACCTCACGGCACCAGGAGACGGTCTGACCCTTGGTCAGCTCGCCGTTGTGGATGCGCACCAGCGCGAGGCGGCCCAGGAATGCGGAGGCGTCGAGGTTGGTGACGTGAGCCTGCAGCGGCGCGTCGACGTTGCCCTTGGGTGCGGGAACGTAGTTCAGAAGCACGTCGAACAGGGCGTCGAGGTTCTCGGCGTCCGGTGCGTGACCGTTCTCGGGCTGACTCTTGGACGCCTTGCCCTCACGGCCGGAGGCGTAGAGGACCGGGAGGTCGAGCGCGAGTTCGGCGGCTTCCGCGGCCTCGTCGTCGAGGTCCGAGGCGAGGTCGAGAAGCAGGTCGTGACTCTCGGAGACGACCTCTTCGATGCGGGCATCGGGGCGGTCGGTCTTGTTGACCACGAGGATCACGGGCAGCGAGGCTGCGAGGGCCTTGCGGAGCACGAACCGAGTCTGCGGCAGCGGGCCCTCGGAGGCGTCGACGAGCAGGACGACACCGTCGACCATGGACAGGCCGCGCTCGACCTCACCACCGAAGTCGGCGTGGCCCGGGGTGTCGATCACGTTGATCACGGTGACGCTGCCGTCGGCATGGTGCTTGTGGACAGCAGTGTTCTTCGCGAGGATGGTGATGCCCTTCTCGCGCTCGAGGTCGCCGGAGTCCATGACGCGATCGACCAGCTCGGCGCGCTCCTCGAAAGCCCCCGATTGGCGCAGCATGGCGTCGACGAGAGTGGTCTTGCCGTGGTCGACGTGTGCGACGATGGCAACGTTACGGAAGCTGGTGATGGTCACGCGATGGCTCTCCTGGCTGAGTTGATTCGGCCACGCGAAAGTTCACTCGCACGACCTTCTGGCGGCCGCATTGTCATCCTGATTCAGAAATCCCTCGTCGAGGCGATGGCAAAATCGCTCATACAGGCATCGCGGCCACGTAAATACTACCCGCCCGCGGCCCGGTTCCGCGCATCGCGGACGTCGAGGGGCATCGGGCACCAGCGTAAAGTGATCTGCGCCACGCGGTGTGCGAGCCGGTTCCAGGTCGACAGCGGACGAAGTCGCGGCCACGCTAGCCTGGGTCGAGCGTCGCATCCGGTGTTCCGTCAGAGCTAGGGAGGCCGAGCCGAGCATGGGCAAGATCAAGGCCACCGAGGTCTCGGGCCTCAAGCCGAAGAAGAAGTGCTGCCGCAGCAAGAAGCGTTGCCTCAAGTGCCCGGTGGTCATCATGCGGATGAAGAAGCTCGAGAACGAAGGCGCCTCCAAGAAGGAACTGAAGAAGGGCCTCGTGAAGGCCCGTAAGACCTGAGCCGGCGGCCCGATCGACCGTTGTCCTCAGTTTCCACTGTCGAGGTACGGACGCAGGTCCGGCACCCATCCCTGATCGTTGCCGACCAGGTCGATCTCCACGAGCTCTCGGCCGTTCACCCATCGCAGCTCGGCATGGTCGAGCGCGGACGGTGTTCCCGACACCAGGTCCACCCGGTAGGCGCGGAGCACGCGCCCGTCGGGAAGGGGCACGTCGCCCCCTACCCTCGTGCCCCCTGCTACCTCGACGCCGAGTTCTTCTCGCAGTTCCCGCCGGAGCGCGTCCTCGGCCGTCTCCCCTGCTTCGGCCTTGCCGCCCGGCAGTTCCCACAGGCCCGCCAGCTCGGGCGGTCGCGTCCGCTGGGCGAGTAGGAGGCGTCCGTCGACGATGATCGCCGCAGCCACCACTTCGCCGTTGTTCGTGGCGGGTCTTGCAGGTTCCGTCGGCACCGCACCATCATGGGGTATGACCGAGTTGCTGTCAGACGGAAGTATCGATGCCGGGCTCGCCGGACTGCCCGAGTGGCGGCGCACCGGCGACTCCCTGGTCCGCACCATCGAGTCGCCGAGCTTCATCGACGCGATCGAACTGGTCCGCAAGGTTGCCGCGGCCGCCGAGGCCGCCAACCACCATCCCGACATCGACATCCGGTGGCGCAAGGTCACCTACACCTTGTCGACCCACTCGGCCGGGGGGATCACACAGCTCGATCTGGATCTCGCTGCACAGATCGACGTGCTGGCAGGGTAGGCGTCAGCTTCGCCCGTCTGCCCGCCCAGGCAATCCAGGCATACACGGCGAATGCGCCCACCACGTCGACGGTGCCGAGCCACGCGAGCACCGCAGGCCGTGAGATGAGCCAGATCGAGTCCTGGAAGAAGCTCAGGACCCACGGCACCCCGATCAGCGTCGTGACGAGCCAGTACCCCGCGACGACCCGGGTACCGAACATCGATCCGTAGGGGCCGTGAAGAAGCCAGATCAGCATCGGGATCACCCATACCCAGTGGTGTGACCACGAGATCGGGGACACGAGCAGTCCCAGCAGCTCCACGACGACGAGTGTGCCCAACCTGTCGTCGCGGGCGAGCGCGCGCCAGGCGAGCACCGCGAGGACCACGGTGAGCGCGACTCCCACCACCCAGACTGCACCCGTTCCGACGTCGTACCCGAGCAGCCTCGACAACGCCCCGCGCAGAGACTGGTTCCATACCGAACCCACCGGACCGATGCGATCTGCGTCCCCGAGCAGGTGGGTGAAGTACTCGCGGGCCTCGGAACCGATCAAGAGATAGCTGAGGCCGACGGTCGCCGCGAAGGCGACGCCCGAGAAGACTGCCGCTTTCCACCTGCGCTGGAGCAGAAAGTACAACCCCGTGATGGCCGGGGTCAGTTTGATGCCCGCCGCGAAGCCGACGAGCGCACCCGACAGCCACCACCGTGAACTACGTACCGCAGTCATCACGAGCAAGGCGAGGAAGACATTGATCTGCCCGTAGTCGAGCGTGGTGCGCACCGGCTCCAGCCAGACGCCCACCGTCGTCCACAGAAGTGCCACCGTCCGCCAGTGGGGTCGACGGGCCGCCGCGCCGAGCACGAGACTCAAACTCATGCGGGCCAACGCATACAGCGCGAGGATGGTGAGCAACTGCCAACAGACGCCGACCAGGGTGAATGGCAGGAAGTGCAGGGGAAAGAAGACGAGCGCCGCGAAGGGTGGGTATGTGAACGGCAGTGGAAAGTCCGGTGTCACTTCCGAATAGGTGAAGTCGTACAGGTTGCCACCGCCGAGAGCCTCCGAACCGTCGACGTAGACGTGTAAGTCGACGAGGTTCATCCCGTTGGGGCTCAGCAGTGTCCACGCCATCCGTCCGAGCACCGACAACGCGAGAAGCACAGGCGCCCAGCGCAACAGCGCGCGGCTTGCGGAAACACGTTGTGACGAGGGAGAAGACGGGTCCTCGGAGTCCGCTCCGCCGTCGGACGCTCCTTCGTGGGACGCTCCTTCGTCGGACGCTCCTTCGTGGGACGCTGCTTGGTCGGACACAGTGTGGCGCTCTCCCGTGAGGTGTGTAGACGTCTCAGCCGATCCCGAAACGGTCCCGCACAGCGTAGACGCCCGGCCACATACGCTCCGCTCTGTCCGTAGCAGCGCGTAACAGTTGCATCACCATCATCACTGATCACACCAGCCACAGGCTATGGTTCCGGGAAGGATCACCGCCGGGGTCACCATGCCATACACTCCCACCGGGGCGCCGCAGCTACCACGGGGATGCACTCGTCAGCTGTACAACCCGGGGGCGCTGTACATAGAGTGGCCCCCCGAGCCGTAAGACGTGGATTGGATTGTCGTTCACGCTGTTATGACAAGGATGGGGAGACTGTGCTTCGAACCCGAGGTATGCGCAGGGCATTTACTGCTTTCGCAATTGCCGCAGCAGCAGCGATGGCAGTGCCGGTACAGGTATCCGCGCAGCCGACGCCGCCGCCCGTGCCCGAGGGCATGCCTGTGGAGATGCTCGCATCGTTTGCTCCCGCGATCATCGGCGCAGCCGCTGGTACCGAAGACATCGCTGCAGGCCCGCAGGCCGAACTTCTCGCGCAGGCACGCAACCTTCTCGAGTCTCCCGGCATTCCTCCCGAGATCAAGTCCACCCTCGAGCGCGTCATCACGTTCCTCGACGGCAGCGGTGGCGGCGGACCCGAAATCCCGCAGGACAACGCACCCGTCATCGCCCAGTTCCTGTACCCGACGCTCGGTAAGGGCTGCATCGGAGAGGGCGCCGATTCCGTCGGCACCGCACTCGCCGTGCCCGGACCCGCGCAGCTCCCGCCGCCCGGACCTGCGGCCGGACAAGCCGGCTTCGTGTTCACGGCGCTCGGAACCAGTGCGGTCGCTGCCGAGCAGCCCAATCCGCTGACCGTCACGTGGATCAACCTGGACAACCAGCGCCGCGAGACGCAGAACCTCACCAACGAGGCACGCATCAACCCCGACGGCCCTGCCACTCTGTCCGCGATTGCCGACACCGGCCCCGGTCGCGTCATCGCCGTCATCTCCGGCGGACTCACCACGCAGAAGGAAGGGGCGGCACCCATCACGTGCAGCTTCCTGCCGACCGTGGGCATGTTCCGCGTCGCATAGCAGTTCTTCGCGAAAGGCCCCCGGACTTCCGGGGGCCTTTTCGTCGGTTCAGCCCGATCACCGTGTGCCGACGACACCAGCGTGGTAGACCGAGGAATGCCCTCCAAGCACTCCTTCCGCCGTTCTCGGCACGCCCACCGATCGATACTGTCGATTCGCTCGGAAGGGTCCATCCTCTCGATCGGGTCGGCCTACTCGGTTCTGTCGATCGGCAGCGTCGGCTCGGTCCTGTCGATAGGGTCGGCCGGCTCGATCGGGTCGGTGCTGAGCACGGGCTCGTTCGCCAGCCTGGGCTCTGCCCTGTCCGGACTCTCGGGCTGGTCCCTGATGTCCTGGCGGGGATGGCACGAGTCACCTCAGGAGCATCCCCAACTCACGGTCATCGCCGAAGAACCGGACCTTGCCCGGGACGCGACCGCGCACGTGCAGTCCTGAGCGCTACGACCCCGGCCGCCCTTCCTTCGACCGGCGGGGCCAGCTCCGGCCTTCCAAGTTCTCTACCTCCGCGTTGAACTTCGACAGCAGTCGACGCAACTCTTCACGATCGCCGTCGCTCCATCCGCCGATCACCCGTTCCACGCCGCTACGACTCAGCTGTCGATCACTGCGCAGGTGCTCGAGCCCGAGATCGGTGGCCTGCACCTTCCGCGCCATTCCCCCATCGGGATCGGGAACGCGCTCCACCAGTCCTCGCCGCAGCAGTGCCCCGATCTGCCGGTTGATCGTCGAGATGTCGAGGCGGAACGCCTCCGAAAGCTCTTTGAGAGTGACCGGATGCTCCAGTTCGAGGCGGCTGAGTAACAGGTAGGCCGAGCGATCGATCTGCAATCCCGCCCGTTGGGAATGCACGTAGTGCCTCGACAACAAGGTCAGCTCGTTCTCGATGTCGGCCGTCACCGCCTCGCGATCGGACACCGTCACCTCCCGAAGTTTCCTTCATCCTGCCCGATCGACAGCGTTGTGCACGATACACACGATGTGTAGGGTACACATCTCTGGTGTCGTGAACGCGTCGCGCCGAACCTGTACACCCCGGGAGGTGTCTGTCGATGTCCGTTCCACCGCCGAACGCCGGTATCCGAAGCCGGCGGCACGCACCGCCGCTCATCCTCGCCGTCCTCGGCTCGTGCGGGATCGTGGTGGCGCTCATGCAGACGCTCGTCATACCGATCATTCCCGAATTGCCCCACCTCCTGGGGGCGAGTGCGGCGAATACGTCCTGGGCAGTCACGGCGACTTTGCTCGTCGCCGCCGTCGTCACGCCGATCAGCGGTCGACTGGGTGACATGTTCGGCAAACGCCGCGCCCTGATCGGAAGCCTCACACTGCTGGTGCTCGGATCGGCGGTGTGCGCGATGGCCTCCTCATTGATTCCGATGGTGACGGGTCGTGCCCTCCAGGGTGCGGCCATCGGCGCGATCCCACTAGGAATCGCCATCCTTCGCGACGTGCTCCCGCCGAAAAGGGTCGGCGGCGCGATGGCGGTGATGAGCGCGACCCTCGGAGTCGGGGGCGCCGTGGGATTGCCCATCGCCGCGACCATCGCGCACTACACCGATTGGCACATGCTGTTCGTCGTATCCGCCGTTCTCGGCTGCGCCTGTATCGCCCTGACCTTGCTCGTCATTCCCGAATCGCCCGTGCGGCGGCCCGGCCGCTTCGACTTCCTCGGAGCTGTCGGCCTTAGCGTCGTTCTCGTCACGTTCCTGCTGCCCATCACGAAGGGCGACGACTGGGGATGGGCGAGCGGGCAGACGCTAGGACTGTTCGCGGCGTCGTTCGTGAGCCTACTCCTGTGGGGGTTCCTCGAGCTACGGACCGCCGCACCCCTGATCGATCTCCGCGTGAGCGCACGACCTCCGGTCCTGTTCACCAACCTTGCCTCGGTTGCCGTCGGCTTCGCGATGTACGGCACCTCCCTCTCGTTCCCCCAGTTGTTGATGGCTCCGCAATCGACCGGTTACGGGTTCGGCCTGTCGATGATCACCGCGGGCCTGGTTCTCGCCCCCGGCGGCCTGGTCATGATGGCGCTGTCCCCGGTATCGGCGCGCCTCTCCGCCTGGCGGGGACCGAGGGTGACCCTGATGACCGGCGCCGTGGTGATCGGCCTCGGTTACGCGGTGGCGTACGTGGCGGCGTCCGCGGTCTGGCAGGTCCTGCTCGCCGGAATGGTGATCGGCGCGGGCATCGGCCTGTCGTACTCCGCCATGCCCGCCCTGATCATGAGTGCGGTTCCCATCACGGAATCGGCGGCGGCCAACGGATTGAATTCGCTGATGCGGTCGATCGGCACATCCACGTCGGCAGCCGTCGTCAGCGTGATCCTCGCGGGAATGACGGTCACCGTCGGCACGGCGGTCATCCCGTCGCTCGACGCTTTCCGCGCCGGGTTCATCGCCTCGATCATCGCCTCGATGGTCACACTGGTTCTCGCGTGGCTGATCCCGTCGCCCAGGAAGGACCTACGACCCGTTGACGAAGAACGCGGTGTAGAGGACGGAGGCGATCGTGTAGCCGAAATCGATGAGCAGATCCATAGTGCAACTCCCGGTGTCGAAGTGAATGAAGTGACACCTGATGCATCGGCGCCGGCTCGCCGAGCGTTTCACCCAGCATCTCGCCCAGCGGAAACTTTCCCACAAAGCGACTGAAACGTGTTCTCATTTCCGTAGGCGCACCCCTACGGGCGCCATGAGGGAAGGACACGGGGATGTCGTGGAGTCGGGCCGAACTGAACGACGCATTTGCGCACTACCAGCGAACGGTCAGCCGGTGCGTCGAGCTCGGGGATTGGAACGGCTTCGCCGATCTGTTCACAGAGGACGCGACTTACGCGGAGCACGCGTTCGGGAATTTCGAGGGCCGCGAGGCCATCCGGGCATGGGTCACGCGGACCATGTCGACGTTTCCCGGCAGCCGGATGACACAGTTTCCCGCGAACTGGCACGTGCTCGACGAAGAACGCGGGTGGGTGATCTGTGAGATCGACAATCCTATGGAAGATCCCGGAGACGGTTCAGTGCACGCGGCCGCCAACATCACGATCCTCCACTACGCGGGCCACAACCTGTGGTCGCGGGAAGAAGACGCGTACAACCCGCTGAATTTTCTCGCCACGGCCAAGAACTGGTGCCGCGCAGCGGAAACCGCGGGAAAACTCCCCGACGACGCTCGCGAGTGGCTCGTTCGGATGGGCGAGAAAACCTCTGGCTAGCCGCCTCGGCGCAGGCTAGCGGCGGAGCGAGCCCGAACGCTCACCACTGGCCGTAATCGGGCGCGAGAATGTCATTGAGGTCGATGCCGACGCCGTCGACAGTTCTGGCATCGATTTCGTACTGGTGCAGATGAGCTTTCGGGTGAACGTACCCCTCCGGAGTGCCCCAGTCGTGCTGCCAGTACCACGACCCGAGTCCGGCGAGGATAGCCAGATCCAACGTCGGCGAATTTGCGTAGATACCCGTATTCGCCTTGCCTACCACCGATTCCCACCCCGCGAGATACGGCGCGATCATGGTGAGGAAGTCTGCCGGCGTGGGATTGTCGTCGATCGATGCATAGATCGGCCGATTCTCGGGACCTCCGGCGGCAAGGTGGAGCTCGAGTCCACGCTCCGCGTGACGTTTTCCGGCTTCGAATCCGCCGCGCCAATCCGCCGTAGACCCCTTGCCGAACTGGTAGCACGACACGACGGACAACCCCGCCTCTTGCAGAGCGCTCGCCTCGTCGGCGCGGAGCGGCTTCCCCACCATCCACTCGGCTCCCGGTCGCCGGTCCGACACGTAGCGGATGGCCCCGGCGTATCCGGCCGCGCTGATCGCCTCTGCCGACGGCACTCCGCCCGAGTAGTCGATGAGTGTGCCGAGGCTGTCGGCATGCGCCACCGCGCCCGACACCAGGGTGGAGGTGAGTGCGGCCACTCCGGCTACGGCCGACCCCGCGGCCGCATACCGGAACAAGTCCCGTCGAGAAATATGCACTGTGCCCCTCATATCCAATCGGTCGCGCCCCGGCGTGTCGTCGACAAGTGTTTCTGCTCAGTCGCTATGTTGTTCGGTTTGCATTCCACCACACTCACTGGTGTCCCGCCAGCCACTTGGACGACATCAGTCACACTGGACACTCCTATTGGCGGGACGCAACATCGCCCTCGTCACTGCGCTACGTCGTTGTGGCGCGCGGCCGCCTGC
The DNA here is from genome assembly GCF_003130705.1 of Rhodococcus oxybenzonivorans. NCBI lineage: Bacteria > Bacillati > Actinomycetota > Actinomycetes > Mycobacteriales > Nocardiaceae > Rhodococcus > Rhodococcus oxybenzonivorans. The sequence goes on from NZ_CP021354.1 coordinate 4,520,876, forward strand.
CGGGTCGCCGTGAGAGACCCCACGTTGCACGTTACTTCCAATAACACTTACCTTGGGGGCTGTGGGGCATAGCCGCCTCGCACGACAGTTCGTTCCATCGCGAAAGGGCGGTGCGTCATGAGCATTGCGGTTGTCTCGATTCTGATCGCCATCGGGCTCACTCCACTCTTCGTGAGCGGCGGCGGAGGTCTCGACTTCCGGGCCCGCCAACTCGGGTACCGGATGCGGGCCCGCCACTGAGGCAGAGAGTTACGCCTTCGCCGCGAGGGCGAGTGCGGTCGATCCAAGTTTAGGCAGACGAAGGTCGGCAATAGGTGTGAGCATGTTGCCCAGCCGATTCGTGACGAAGGCAATCGACAGGCCCGTCTCCGCGTCCGCGAACGCACCCGACCCGCCCAAGCCGTAGTGCCCGAACGTCTTCGACGGCTGGGTGCGTCTCGCCACCATGCCGGCGTGGTAGCCGAGACGCCAATTCATCGGCAGACCCAGCACGTAATCGCGCCCCGTGGTCTGCACCTCACCGAGTTGCGTCACGACATCGGGCGCGAGGAACTCGACGCCGCCCACCGATCCGCCGTTTGCCAACGCCCCGTACATCTTTGCGAGCGCGCGGGCGCTGAACACTCCATTCCACCCAGGCATCACACTGTCGTGGACAGCCGGGTTGCGGACGAGTAGATCGAACCCTGCCGGCATTCCGGCATCAGCGACGTTACGCAGTCCCGGAAGTCGAGACATCGCAAAGGACGTCGCGGCCCAGGGGACACCGAACGGGTTGATGTGCGGAAAGGTCCGGGCGATCCGGCCGCGTTCGTCGAGCGGAACCGCGTACCAGAAGTCCTTCACCCCGAGCGGTTCGGCGATCTCGGTTTTCACCAGCTCGGTGAAGGGCTGTCCCGACGCCCGCGACGTCACTTCGGCGATCAACGAACCGAAGGTGACCGCGTGATACCCGGGAGCGCGCAGTCTGCGCCGATCGGGGGTCGCGGCAGCCAGCGCGGCGCTGACGAGGGAATGGTCCATCAGGCTCAGCGGTTCGGGTACCAGGCCGCGAACCCGATGGAGTCCGGCACGGTGCGACAGCAGCTCGCGTACCGTGATCGCCTCCTTACCCGCCGCTGCGAACTCGGGCCAGTACTGCGCGATAGGGACGTCGTAATCGATGACGCCGCGCCCCGCCAGTCGGTGTAGCACCGTGGATGCGACGCCCTTACCGGTGGAGAAGGTCAGCGTGACAGTGTCGCCGTTCCACTGCGTCTTCCGGCTGGCCCAGCCCGCCCAGACGTCGACGACGGGCTCACCGTGCAGATAGACCGACAGGGCGCCGCCGCCCTGCCTCGTGTCGCGGAACAGCTGAAAGAACTGGTCCACGAGCCTTCCGAAGCGCCGGTCCACCAGCATCCCTGCCGGCGGCCGCGCCGTTCGGCCGATCAACGGCCACGGCGTTGTGGTCGTCATGCCTGTTGTCCTAACAGTCATTTCCCGTGAGCACTGTGCACACCTACTTCCTCTGTACACACCACGGAGGCTGCGGGTGGCGGTTGGCGGCCTACGTGACCGGTTCGTGGCCATACCGCAACGGAAAATGCGCCTGAACAGCGCACGAGCACCGCTTTTGCTATTTCGGTTCGAGTGAGCGGAAGTAGTCCGAGCGGACCTCTACGTCCTCGACGAGACGGGTGGTGGTCTGCACTCCCAGCGCGTGCTCCTTGAGCAGGTCACACAGCCGATCCCCGTCGATGAGATCGATAGGCGGTGCTCCGTCACGCTTCGACTCCGTGCGGGCGTCACCGGTGAAGGTGCCGGTGGTGATGAGTAGCCCCTTCTCGCCCCGACCAGCCATTGCGCCTCGGAAGTCGCGCACGGCGCCGGCGCCGACACTGCCGTTGTGACGCTTGCACTGGAAGAAGACCGGAAAGCTGAGCAGCGACAACTGGTAGACGCCGAGCCCCTCGATGTCGCCCTCTCCCCCGCGCCACGTGACGGATGCGCTCGAGAACCCCGCTTCGCGCAGCAATCGCTGCGTAAGGCGTTCGAACGCGGCCGGCGACATCTTCAGAACGGTCTCGAGGAGCACGTCTTTCCAGCCGGCATCGGTGTCGACTTCGGTGATGTTCGTTTCCGGTTCGTCGGTCCTGCGAGACGCGGCCTTGGCCGATTTTCGGGCAGCGTTCCTCTTGCGGTTCTCCGCCGAGGACTCGGCATGCAGAGGCCGAATCTGACTTTCGGTGACCTCGCGACCCTTCTCCGTGACACTCCACACCCCGCGGCGGCTGTTCGTGAGCAGACCCATCCCCTTGAGGTGGGTGCGGGCCCACGCCAACCGGTATTCGATCTCGGTGCTCGGCCCGTCTCCGTGCAGTACACCCTGGACGTCGGACGATAATCCTTCACGCTCGATGACCGCGTTGTCGAGTTCTTCGTTGGACGCCGAACCACCGAGCGCAATCACTGCCTGAAGCGCTGGCCACAGGAGGTCGACGTACCGAGGAACCTGAACAGTCATGGCGACAAGCATGCCGGAATCGACCGGGCCCCCCACACACCGGACCCCGATCCGTTCACCCCGGCGAATTCTGCAACTGCCGAGCCTCCTCGCGGTTCTCGAGCTGTGCCCGGTAGATCGTCTTTCCGGATCGCCGCACGATGAGATATGCGAGGGCGACGGCGACCATTCCCGGGGCCAGCACACCGATGCTGCCTGTCATCTCGGCCACCATCAACATCACCGCGAGCGGTGCCCGGGCGATGCTGCCGAAGCAGGCCATCATGCCGACGATGACGAACGGCGCCGGACTGTCGGGGACGCCGGGAACGATCGGTTCGAGCAGGCGCCACACCGCGGCACCGGTGAATGCCCCGATCACCATGCCGGGGCCGAAGATACCGCCGGAACCACCGGACCCGATGGACAACGAGGTGGCGAGAATCTTCGCGAACGGCAGCAACAGCACCACCCACAGAGGAATGGCCGCGAGGTCGACGCGGGCCATCGATTGCTGGATCCAGCCGTATCCGCTGCCGAGCACCTCGGGAAGTGCCAGCGCCATCAGCCCGACGAGTAGCCCCCCGACCGCCGGTTTGACGATGCGACTGCCCGGCAGCCGGTGGCTCAGGTCGACGAACGCATAGAACGTCCCGCTGTACAGCAGTCCGATCAGTCCTGCCAGGATTCCGATGATCGCGAACCACACCAGCTGTATGGGGGATTCGAACGTGTACTCCGACGCGGCCGCACCGAACAACGGCCCGAAACCGAGGATGCTGCCGAACACCGAGTAACTGACGATCGAGGCGACCATTCCCGGCACGAGTACGTCGTATTCGAAGTCGTCCTTGTAGGGAATCGCGCAACACAGCACCGCCCCTCCGAGCGGCGCACCGAAGATGGCGCCGATGCCGGACCCGATGCCCACCGCGACAGCGATTCTGCCGTCGCGATCGGACAGGTCGAGCTTGCGGGCGAGCAGCGAGCCGAAACCTGCCGAGATTTGCGCCGTCGGCCCCTCACGGCCGCCCGACCCGCCCGACCCGATGGTGATCGCGGAAGCGACCAACTTGACCAGGACGACGCGGATCCGGATCATCCGCGGATTGCGGTGAAACGCCTCGATCGCCGCATCGGTTCCGTGCCCTTCAGCCTCCGGCGCCAGGGTAAATACGATCACTCCGGAGACAAGCCCGCCCAGTGCCACCACGAGTGGGACGGCCCAGGGACGGGTGAATTCTCCGCTCCCGGCTGCACCGCCGTCTCCTGCCGCAGTCGGGGGCTGATATCCGGCGAGTTCACCGAGGAGCAGATGCGTAGCCCCCGCGAGAGCGACGGAGAACACCACCGCCCCCAACCCTGCGATTGCGCCGATGATAGATCCCAGCACGAGCCACTTCGGTAGGTAGCTCGCATTCCGGACCCACGTCGCCACCGACGTCGGGATCGACCGCACGGCCTTCGCCAGGTGCGCCACGCGGGTCACTCCAGCTTTCCGAAGACCGTCCGGCCCTCCAGAATCGTGGCGAGCACCTCGAGACCCGCGATGTCGTCCGGGTCCACGCGCAGCGGATTGGCCGACAGCACCACGAGGTCGGCGTGCTTGCCGAGTGTGATCGATCCGATGGCATCCTCACTTCGCAGGTGCCATGCCGAGTTGATCGTCTCCGCTCGCAGCGCCTCGAGGACGGGAATTCGTTCCTCGGGTGCGAGGACGCGGCCCGACCGCGTCCGGCGTGTGACCGCGTCGGTGATGTTGCGTAACGGGTTCGTGGGAGTGACCGGACCATCGTTGTGGAACGAAATACGCTGACCGGCCGCGATAGCCGAAGCGGCTGCCGCCCAACGAGACCCGCGCTCGGCTCCGAACAGGTCGTCGACGAGGACGTCGCCCCAGTAGTAGAGATGGTCGACGAACATGCTGCAGGTGACGCCCAGTTCCGTTGCTCTGCGGAATTGCTCCGGTCGCATCGCGCCTACGTGCTCTAGGCGCAGACGGTGGTCTTCGCGCGGTGCCTCGGTGAGCATTCTCTCCCACGCGTCGAGGACCAAGGTGACCGCGTCGTCGCCGTTGGCGTGACACGAAATCTGCCAGCCCTTCTCGAAATACGGGCTGCTGATGTCGTGGACCTCCTCGGCCGTGTAGTTCGCCTTGCCACGTGTTCCGGCGAGTCCCAGTGCCCGGGTGACCTCCGAGTCGATGTACGGAAAACTGGTGGCGGCGTTGCCGACCCACGGAGACCCGTCCGCCCAGATCTTGATACCCACCTGCCGGAGAAGATCGTTCCCGACGCCCGGCGACACCGCAGTGGCTCGTTGAGGATTCGACATCTCATAGAGACGCAGCCGAGTGGTGAGCGCACCGGACCGTGCGATCGCCGTCAACGTCGCACTGAATCGAGGGTCGAACGCCATCTCACTCACGGTGGTGATTCCTACCGCGTTCATTCGTGCGCATTCAGCCGCGAGAAGCTCTGGCAGACGGGCGGTAGCGCCGGCGAGCACGTTGGCGGCCACCGCCATGACGGCGGGCGCTTCGAACGCCGACCCGTCGAGTTCGCCCGACGGATCCCTGCCGTAACTTCCCCCTTCGGGGTCGGGCGTCTCGCGGGTGAGCCCGGCGTCGCGCGCTGCGACATCGTTGAAGTAAGCGACGTGCCCGGTGTTGTGCAGGATCACCATCGACGTCTCGCGCGCAACCGAATTGAGCCATTCCCGCGTAGGAACGGGCAAACCCTTCTGCAGCAGCGGATCCCATCCGTTGAGGACGACACCCTCCGGGTGCTCGCCGACGGCCCGGCGGACGGTGTCGACCACCGTGTCGGCATCGGCGATGGTGACGGGGCGGATGTCCACCACGGGCTCGCCGAGCAGGACGGCCGAGTTCAGCGGATGCCCGTGGGCCTCGACGAACCCCGGCATGATGCACGCGCGGTGCACGTCCACCGTTGCGGTGGTGGGTCCGATCAACGGGAACACCGCGGCGTCATTTCCGACAGCGGCTATCCGCCCGTCGCGCACAGCAACGGCCTGCGCTCGCGGCCGCGTGTCGTCCATGGTGACCACGTCACCGAACAGCACCAGATCCGCTGCCTTCTCGTCGTTCGTGCCCATCAGTGCACCCTCCCGTCAGACCGGGCGCGGGCGAGTGCCCGCACGCCGGCAGCGAGCGTCGACTGGAACTTCAGATTACAACCCGGGATGCAGGCCATAGGGAGAAATAGGCAGCAAGAAGTTCCTGTCTCGGACAGCGATGACCCGAGCGCTGCCCGATGGGTTTCACGGCGACGGCGCAGCGCGGTACTAGACGGCGCAGCGGAGCACTACCGGAGTCGGGCCCCGGTCGGAGTGGGGCTCGGCCGCACCGTCATGCACTGAGCACTGGTATCGCCGGTCAGTTACCCTCGACGGTGATGTCGGCCTGGTCGACGTTCACTCCCTCGCCGGGGTTCGCCGTACCCTTCACGGAGATCCGGCCTTTATCGACACCCTGCGCGGCGAGCGCGTCGGCGACCGCATTGGCGCGTTGCTCGGCGAGTGCCTCCGCCGCAGCCTCATCCGAGTTGGCGGCGTACGCCGTGATTTCGACCTTGTTGTCGCTGGCTTTCAGCGCGGCGGCCACCGCGTTGATGGTCACGCCGGAGACGGCATTGAGTTCGGCGGACCCCGATTCGAAGCCGATGGGGACCGCCGAGATCGCCGAGTTGATGGCGTTCTGAGTGGCCTCGCGGGCCGTGTTCACCGCCGAGGACGCGGTGGCCTGCACGCTGCTCATCGCCCCTTCCATACGGTCCGACATGGACGCCGACGTCGTCGTCGTTGCTATCGGGGCCTGATCGGAGCTGTCGTCGGTACAGCCGGCAGCGCCTACGACGGCGAGGGCCGCCACTGCGATGCCGCTGACGAGGGTCTTGCGCATCATGGATCCCCTATACGTGTGTATTGCCGGAAGCCTTCTCGTGAGGATAGCCGCGGTACGAGCCCTCGGCGGTGGTATTCGCACGAGTCCGAGTACATCCGCCGGAGACGCGTAGAGACGCCATCCAGAGATGCCATCGGCGCCACCGATTATTTACTTTGCGTTCCTCGCAATTCAATCTCTCGAATTGCGATCCCCATTCGATCACGGTAAGAAGGTGGACGGCGCCCGCTCAGCGCCACAAATTCCCACGACCGAGCAAGGAGTTATCAGCATGGATCTGTCCTTCCTTTCCGAGTTCTTCACCGCAGTCTCCGACCTCGTCGGTGCCCTCGATTTCTTCTCGGGCTCCGCTGAGGCACTGAGCGGTACGGAAGAAGCCGCATAGGCATCCGCTCCACTTGGCTGGCCATTTGCGCTGGTAACTAGCTCGACAGCACGCGACGGTGCTCGCCCGTTCCTCGGGGGAGCACCGTCGCTTTGTCATTTCCTCGGCACTTATCGGTGCACGTGAACGCAAATCACAAGCGTGTAACGGAACAGCACGCACGCATCAACACTCGTCAACATCGAGTATTAATGGTTATTTTGGTCGAACGACCAGTTGCATAAATCCCAAGATCAACTTTCTACGCCGAGGATTAATTCACTCAACGCCCCGCCTTTACGCATTGCGCATGCCGACCGGCAGTTCACCCGGCAGATTGAGTGCACATCTGTACACTCACTCCTCATGATTCAATCCGAGCTGCGGCGTCGATCCGAAATACAGGCGCTCGCCCGGCTGGCCCTCGACGAGATCGGGGGTGCAGCAGACGGCATCGGGTCCATGCACCGCGCCATCGCGAACCGCATCTTTGCCGGCATCCGCGCAGGCCTCGGGCCTTCGGTGCAACCAGTGCGATTGCTCCACGACGCTCTCTCCGACGCGATCTACACCGCCGTCGCGAGCAGCGCCCGCCTCGGCGGCGCTCTGGCCGGACAACTGCTCGACCTTCCGACTTCCGACAACGTCCCGCCGTCGCAGACCAAAGCCGGCGCTCAGGTGATCGCCATCATCTCAGGCCTGATCGGCGACGCACTGGAAATGGAGGGCTCCCCCCTCGCGGAACCGATGGCGGTTCGTGTCGACGGGGCCGCGATCCCCCTGGACAGCGGCGCGCTGGCAACAGCGTTTCCCGAGGCGAGCCCACGTATCGTCGTCTTCCTCCATGGCCTCGTGGAAACCGAGAGTGCGTGGACGCTCGGCGGAAGACCGACCTACGGCGAACGCCTCGAAACCGATGCCGGGTTCACGGCGCTGCAGATCCGGTACAACTCAGGACGCCACATCTCGGACAACGGAAAGTCCCTGTCCGGACTTCTCGACACGCTGACTGCGCGGTGGCCGGTCGAGATCGAGTCGATTGCCCTGGTCGGGCATTCGATGGGCGGACTGATCGCTCGTAGCGCCTGCTACGCGGCCGCCCAGGACGATCGACCGTGGGTACAGCAGGTACGGCAGGTCGTGAGCCTCGGATCCCCACACCTCGGGGCGCCGCTCGAGCAGGCGGTGCACTACGTGAGCGCAGCGTTGGCGGCACTGCCCGAGACGCGGGCGGTATCCGGACTGCTCCGTCGGCGGAGCGCGGGTATCCGCGACCTCAATCAGGGGTCGCTGGTCGACGAGGACTGGCGCGACCGCGACCCGGACGCGCTACGTGCGGCTGCCTGCAACGAGGTGCCCCTGCTCGAGGGCGTGATGTACTTCTTCGTCTCCGCCACCATCACGCGAAGTCCCAGGCATCCCCTGGGACGTCTGCTCGGTGACGGCATGGTTCTCGTGCCGAGCGCATCGGGCCGCAATAGAACTCGGATGATCGGGTTCCGCGAGGAGGACGGGATGCACCTGGCCCCCGCTAACCATTTCACGATGCTCAACCACGAGTCGGTGTACGAGAAACTTCTCGGCTGGCTGACGTCCGCGACACCGGAGTCGGCCGGGAAGCCCCCGAACCCCCCGGCCGACTCTGGTCGTCACGAACTGGAGTCGTGATCGCATCAGGTTAACGCGACTCGGGCCGGCCGTCGGCTGTCTGTTTTCCCAGACTCCGCGGAGCACCGGTTGTGTTGCCTCACAGGCTTCGGAAGCCGATCAGGCCATCGTCGTCTGCCACACGATGGCGGCCGCAAGCGCGCCTGCGCCGTTCAACGACCAGTGCAGCGCAATGGGCGCGATGAGGCTACCGCTTCGGCGGCGCAACCACGTGAAGACGACGCCCGCCGCGGCGGTGGCCACGACCGCGGCGAGAACGCCGAGTATCTGACCGAGCAGCCCACCGCCGAGGACCCCTGACAGTCCCTTGTTCCCCGACGTCAACCCGAGCGAAGACGCGATGTGCCAGAGGCCGAACAGAAGCGACCCTGCCGCGAAGACTCCGCGCGCACCGTAGACGCGCTCCAACGTTCCGTGGAGGACACCGCGGAACGCAAGTTCTTCCGGGATGACGGTCTGCAACGGGATCACGATCATCGAGGCGATGAGTGCCCCGGAGAGGGTGGCGTACCGGTCGGCCATGAAGAACGGGCGAGTGATGGGTAGCGCTGCGCCGATCGCCACGACACCGATGACGATGGCCATCGCGGCCAGGGCGTACACCGAACCACGCCGCAAGTGGCGGGGTGAGAGTCCGAGTTCGGCCCAGCCGAGCCCCCGGCGACGCGTGAGAACGAGGAGGACAACGGCGGAGACGGGAACGGTCGCGATACTCGCCCACACGGTGGTGAAGTGCGCGATCAGGTTGGTGGCCGCGAGGACGATCACCACGATCGCGATGTCGAGGTAGGCGTGCAGCACAGGTTTGCCCGCGCGCTCGTCGCCGGATCCGGGTTCGACGGCAGTCACACAGCCAGCTGGTGAGGTCATGAGGTCAGCCGCAGTCGTTCGTGTCGTCGCATCAATTCAAGTGTACGGATTTGTCTGTGAGACCCCTGTGACAGCTTTTTGAAAACCCTGTGACAGGGGCCACAACCTCGCCCCCGGCCTCTGCCGCCTCACGTAGCCGCGTCTAGCCTGAGTACGAACTTCACACCCCTCGCTGTCCAGGAGATAGAATGGCCGACTTCCTCTACGAGGACTTGCTGCCGATCGGTGACGACCCCACCGAATATCGGTTGCTGACCACCGAGGGGGTGTCGACCGTCGAAGGACCGGACGGCCGCACCTTCCTGTCCGTCGAGCCCGAGGCCCTTCGCCTCCTCACCGAGACCGCTCTCCATGACATCTCGCATTACCTGCGCAGCGACCACCTGACGCAGCTGGCGAGCATCCTGGACGACCCGGAAGCCTCCGGCAACGACAAGTTCGTTGCCCTGGACCTGCTCAAGAACGCGAACATCTCCGCGGCGGGCGTCCTCCCGATGTGCCAGGACACCGGCACGGCGATCGTCATGGGCAAGCGCGGTCAGCACGTCCTCACCCCGGGTGACGACGAGAAGGCCATCGCGCGGGGTGTGTACGACGCGTACACCAGGCTGAATCTGCGCTACTCACAGAACGCTCCGATCACCATGTGGGAGGAGAAGAACACGGGAAGCAACCTTCCCGCGCAGATCGAGCTGTACGCCGACACCGCGGCAGGTCACGAGAACTCCTACAAGTTCCTGTACATGGCCAAGGGCGGCGGCAGCGCCAACAAGTCGTATCTGTTTCAGGAGACCAAGGCCATCCTGAACCCGGACGGCATGATGCGGTTCCTCGAGGAGAAGATCCGAGCGCTCGGCACCGCCGCCTGCCCGCCGTATCACCTCGCGATCGTCGTCGGCGGTACCTCGGCCGAGTTCGCGCTGAAGACCGCGAAGTACGCGTCCGCGCACTACCTCGACGAGCTTCCGAACGAGGGTGCGATCACCGGTCGCGGCTTCCGGGACCTCGACCTCGAGGAGAAGGTCCTCGAGCTGACCCGCCAGATCGGTATCGGTGCACAGTTCGGCGGGAAGTACTTCTGCCACGACGTCCGCGTCATCCGCCTTCCGCGGCACGGTGCGTCGCTGCCTGTCGCACTCGCCGTGTCCTGCTCCGCCGACCGCCAGGCGAAGGCGAAGATCACCCCCGAGGGCGTCTTCCTCGAGCAGCTCGAATTCAATCCCGGCCGGTTCCTCCCCGAGGTCACCGACGCCCAGCTCGACGCCGAGACCGACGGTGTGTCCGGCACCGGCAAGGGTGCCGCAGTGAAGATCGACCTCACCAGGCCGATGCCGGAGATCCTTGCCGAGCTGTCGAAGCACCCGGTGAAGACCCGCTTGTCGCTCACCGGCCCGCTCGTCGTCGCCCGCGACATCGCGCACGCCAAGATCAAGGAGCGACTCGACGCCGGCGAGGACATGCCGCAGTACCTCAAGGACCACCCGGTGTACTACGCCGGCCCTGCCAAGACCCCCGACGGCATGGCGTCCGGTTCCTTCGGACCCACCACCGCCGGTCGCATGGACTCCTACGTCGAGCAGTTCCAGGCGGCGGGCGGCTCGATGGTCATGCTCGCGAAGGGCAACCGCTCCAAGCAGGTCACCGATGCATGCAAGAGCTACGGCGGCTTCTACCTCGGGTCGATCGGCGGTCCCGCAGCGCGTCTGGCCCTCGACTGCATCAAGAAGGTCGAGATAGTCGAGTACGAAGAGCTCGGCATGGAAGCGGTGTGGAAGATCGAGGTGGAGGACTTCCCCGCGTTCATCGTCGTCGACGACAAGGGCGAGGATTTCTTCGCCGGTGTCTCGACTCCCACCCTCACCATCGGCAAGCGCCCGGGGCTCTAGGCGCTCCGCGCTCGTGCGCCTTTTCGGTAGCTGGGACTACCGAAAAGGCGCACGGGCGGAAGCCAGGGCACTCAGCGTTTCGGCGCTGCTGTAGCGGGGCTGCCAGCCGAGGTTCTTCTTCGCCTTCGAGGTGTCCATCACCACGGACGTACGCCCGGTGTGCAGCCATTCCACTATTGCCGGTACCCCCGGGAGCCATTCGAGGGCTGCCGAGGTGGCCTGTGCGACGGCCAAGGGGATTCGGACAGGCCTCGCACCCAACGCTGTCGCCACCTCGGACAGCGACACGGTTCCGTCTCCGGCGATGTTGTAGGCGCCGGGCGGTGCGTCCGTGGTGACCGCCGCGTCGATCGCCGCGGCCACGTCGTCGTGGTGGACCAGTTGCAGCGGGATGCCGGGGTCGGGAAAGAGCGGGCGCGGAAGGGGCAGCGCACCGACGACCTTCGTCACGAATCCGGGCAGGCGATCGGCGAGCTGACGCCACGGCATGGCGTCGGCCAGCGCGGTGGCGTTCGGTCCGGCGACGATGCACGGCCGGAGCACGAACACCTCGAGCCCGTTGCCGTCGGTGATCTCTGCCAGCACCGTCTCGAGTTCGGCCTTCTGTTCCGAGTAGTAGTGCTGCCGGGATCCTCGGGTGGGCACGTCCTCGGTGAGCGGGGTCGGATTGTCGGGATGATACCCGTAGGCCGCCACCGAGGAGGTATACACCAACCGAGTGGGGCGGGCGGCCGCGACAGCGGCTTCGAAGACGTTTCGCGTTCCGGTGAGGTTGATCCGGTTGCTGTCGGCTCGCGATCCCATGATGAGGAATGCGAGGTGAACAACCACATCGGCTTCACCGACGAATCGTTCGACCGCGGCGCGGTCGAGGATGTCACCTTGCCGATATTCCGTCTTGTTCCATCCGCGCTCGCCTGGGTCGAACGGCCGTCGCGCCATGCCGAGGATCCGGTCGACGGTGGGGTCGTTCTCGAGCGCGGCAACTGCGGCGAGGCCGATCTCGCCGGTGGGGCCGGTGACAGCAACGGTGATGCCCATGGGTTCCACATTTCCCCGTGGAGGCCGTATCGAAACTTCCGCCTCGGTGCGGCCGAGCACGCTGTTAGCGTGGTCGGCAGACTCTGCACGGCAACCGAGGGGACAGCCATGACGTTCAGTCTTGCTCTCACGCCAGCTCAGAAGGATCTCGTCGAGCGGACGCACAGTTTCGCCGAAGACGTGATCCGGCCGGTCGCCGCCGAGTACGACCGCAAGCAGGAGTTCCCGTGGGACGTCCTCGAGAAGGCGGCAGCAGAGGGGTTCTACAGTCCACTGTTCTACCGCGACCTGATCGGTGATCCGACGGGATTGTCGTTGCCGTTGTTCATGGAGGAACTGTTCTGGGGTTGTGCGGGAATAGGACTCGCGGTCGTGATGCCGGCCCTCGCCTTGTCGTCGATCGGCCAGGCCGCGACTCCGGAGCAGATGCTCCGGTGGGCGCCCGAATGCTTCGGGCAGCCGGGCAACCTGAAACTCGCAGCCCTGTGCATCTCGGAACCGGAGGGCGGAAGCGACGTGCGGAACTTGCGGACCACCGCGAAGCGGGACGGTGACGAATGGGTCATCGAAGGTCACAAGATGTGGATCGGGAACGGCGGCATCGCGGACGTGCACGTCGTCAATGCGACGGTCGACCCCGACCTCGGTCATCGCGGACAGGCGCTGTTCGTCGTGCCCGGCGGCACGCCGGGTATCGAGCTGGTGCGCAAACTCGACAAGCTCGGGTGCCGCGCGTCCCACACCGCCGAGCTGAAATTCCATCAGGTGCGGGTGCCGGCGGATCATCTCCTCGGCGGTGACGACAAGCTGCAGAGCCGCATGAAGAAGGCTCGAGAAGTGCAGGAGCAGGTTGCGACAGGTGCACCGCGCCGGAAGTCGGCGACACTCGGCACGTTCGAGCAGACACGTCCCATGGTTGCCGCGCAGGCGCTGGGAATCGCCAGGGCAGCACTCGAATACGCAACCGAGTACGCGAACCGTCGCGAAGCCTTCGGTGGTCCGATCATCGACAACCAAGGCATTTCGTTCCCGCTGGCCCAACTCGCCACCGAGATCGATGCGGCGCGGCTGCTGACGTGGCGGGCATCGTGGATGGCTGCGGCCGGCGTCGAGTTTCGGCACGGCGAGGGCTCGATGGCCAAGCTCGCGGCCTCGGAGGTCGCGGTGAAGACGACGGAACGCGCGCTGCAGACGATGGGCGGCTGGGGTTACATCAGCGACCACCCGGTGGAGAAGTGGTACCGGGATGCCAAGCTGTACACCATTTTCGAGGGCACCAGCGAGATTCAGCGGATGGTGATCGGGCGGGCACTGGGAGCAGCAGACGGCGCCCCTCCCCTACATTTCGATCAGGCGACCGAGGGAACCGCGTTCAATCGGCGCTTCGGCCGGGGAACGTCGGTGCGCACCAAGGCAGGCGAATTCGCGATGTCCATGAAGGATCGGATGCCCGAGTCGGCGCAGCGACTGGCGATGCGCGTACTGGCGCCGCCGAAAAAGTGATCAGGTCCAGAGTGCGGCCACCAGAACGGTGACGACGGCCAAGCCCCCGACCACGTGCACCAGCCCCGGCTTCTCCTGCCCGCGCTTCTGCCTGCCGCGCAGAATCTCGGCGAGCGCCACCACCACGAGGGACAGCAGAAGTTTCACACCGATCTTGACGTGGTTGTACTCCTTGTCGAGCGCCCCTTCACCGAGTCCGACGAGGATCAGTCCGGTGACGAACTGGAGCCGGGCACCCCACACGATCACCTCGGAGATCCGCGGAGCCGACAACACAGCGAAGTAGCCACCCACGAGTGCCGCCATCCCGAGGAGGTGGCCTACGAAAACAATGTTGTACACGACAGACATATGCGGAAGCCTAGCGGCCGAATCAGACCTTCACGATGCCTGCCTCGATCGCGGCCTCCCGATACGACGCGGCGAGAGTAGTGACGGTTTCGTGCGCGTTGAGCCCACTCGGATTGGGCACCAGCCACAGGGCAGCCCCGTCCAGATCACCCGGCTGCCTTCCCTTCTTCGCCGCACGCTCGCGGAACGCCGTCCGGTACGCCGTGATTCCGGCAACCGCTACGACGTGCGGGCGGGTGCCGCGCACCACCGCGCGAAGTCGCTCGGCGCCGACCGCCAACTCGTCGGCAGTCAGCTCGTCGGCCTTGGCGGTGGCGCGCACCGCCATATTGGTGATGCCGACTCCCCGCTCGATCAGGTGGTCCCGGTCGGCGTCCGACATCCCGGCGGTGGGGTCGATAGGCCGGTCGATGATTCCGGCGGCCAGCAGAGCCGGGTAGAACCGGTTACCCGGTCTCGCGAAGTGCGCCCCGGTGGCGGCGGTCCACAGTCCCGGGTTGATACCGACGAAAAGCAACCGGCATCCGGGTCCGATCAGGTCCGGAACTTCTGCGCCGCGGTACGACTCGAGCTCGGCACGCGTGAATCTCACAGTCGCCCGGCACCCATGAGACCCGCAACGGTGTCGGCGAGCGTCTCCGACGAATCGCGGTACTCGACACCGAGTTCCACCTCACTGGGCCGGTCGTCAGTGTCCGGCATCCGCGTGTAGTACTCCATCGCCGCTTCGGACACCGGCGTGTCGAAGGGAACGAATCGGTCGACCACATCGACGACGCGTCCGACGAGCCGCAGCGCGCTGTCGGGAACCGGCAGGACACCCATCCGCCGTCCGGTGACGGAGGCGAGCATGTCTGCCACTGCGCTGATCGGGACCCGGGGACCGCCGAGCATGAACCGTCGGGGGCCGTGCCCCGGCTCGAGCAGGGCGGCGTGTGCTGCCGCCACGTCCCGCACGTCGACCATCGTCCACGCCGCACTCCGCCCGGGCAGAAACCGCAGTCGGACGGCGGCCTCGACTCCTTGCGCCGCCTCACCGAACTGGTCGCCCGCGGGCGGGCCGATCACCATCCCCGGGTAGGTGATGGCGATCGGCGCACCGCCCGCCTGCAGGTCACGGGCATACTCCTCCACTCGGGCCTTGCTCTGCCCATAGGCGTCCGAGGGACCGCACACGGGCAGGTCCGGAGAGAGCAGGTCGACGCCGGGCTGGAACAGTGCGGCGATACTCGAGACATAGACAACCGGATCGCAGCCCACGTCGATCGCCGTTCCGAGCACGTTCCGGGCACCGGCGAGGTTGGTCTGCTTCATCTCGTCGGCCCGGCGAGGGTCGACCGCGACGACGGCGGCGGCGTGGACCACCGCGTTGCAGCCGTCCAACCCACGCCGCACCGAATCCGGGTCGGTGATGTCTCCGACCACGTGATCCGAGGTGTCGAGACCGAGCTTCGCCGCGCTGCTCTCGAGTCGAGCAGGATTCCGGACGAGGAAACGCACGTGGTGACCCGCGTCCACCACCGCCTTCGCGCTCCATGCCCCGATGAATCCTGTTCCCCCCGTGACCAGAACTCGCAAGGTGTGTTACACCGTCCCGGCGAGGCGATTGGCGAGGAGACTCGTGAAGTGCGCGGGATCGTCGAGTTCGCCGCCCTCCGCCAACAACGCCATCCCGTAGAGGATTTCGGCCATCTCCTTCAGGCCTTGATCTTCGCTACGTTCGGCGTGCGCCGTCCGCAGAGCCGTCACCAGCGGGTGCTCCGGATTCAGCTCGAGAATGCGCTTGCTGGTCGGCACCGGCTGCCCGGAGGCGCGATACATGCGTTCGAGCGCCGGTGACATGCTGAAAGCATCGCCGACCATGCAGGCCGGAGAGGTGGTCAGTCGCGTCGACAACCGCACCTGCTTGACATGCTCATCGAGAGCTTCGGTCATCCAGGTGAGCAGATCGGCGAAGTCCTTTTCCTTCTCCTCCCGCTCGGACTCGTGAGCCTTCTTGTCGTCCTCGGTGTCGAGATCGACTTCTCCCTTGGCGATCGACTGGAACGACTTGCCATCGAACTCCGGAACCGCGCCTACCCACATTTCGTCGACGGGGTCGGTGAGCAGCAGCACCTCGATGCCTTTTGCACGGAAGGCTTCCATGTGGGGCGAACTTTCGAGCAGCTGGCGCGACTCGCCGGTCGCGTAGTAGATCTGCTCCTGACCTTCCTTCATCCGAGCTACGTAATCCTCGAGCGACGTCAACTCTTCGTCGCTGTGGGTCGACGCGAAAGACGAGATGGACAGCAACGTCTCACGGTTGTCGGTGTCGGACAGCAGGCCTTCCTTGATCGCCCGGCCGAATTCGTTCCAGAAGGTGCGGTACTCCTCGGGGCGCTCGTTCTTGATGTCTTTGATCGTCGACAGCACCTTCTTCGTGAGCCGACGGCGGATGGCCCGAATCTGCCTGTCCTGCTGGAGGATCTCGCGAGAGACGTTGAGCGACAAGTCCTGGGCGTCCACGACACCCTTGACGAAGCGCAGGTACTCCGGCATGAGCTGGTCGCAGTCGTCCATGATGAAGACGCGCTTGACATAAAGCTGCACACCGACCTTGGCGTCCCGCATGAACAGGTCGAACGGTGCGTGGGTGGGGATGAACAGCAGCGCCTGGTACTCGAACGTGCCCTCCGCCTTCATGGGAATGACTTCGAGGGGATCGTCCCAGGCGTGGGCGACGTGCTTGTAGAACTCCTTGTACTCGTCCTCGGAGACCTCGTCCTTCGAGCGGGCCCACAGGGCCTTCATGGAGTTGATCGTCTCGTCCGAGATGGTGACCTGTTCCTCACCGCCTTCCTCGGCGGGCGGGGTCTTGCGCTCCACCTGCATCCGGATCGGCCACGCGATGAAGTCGGAATAGCGCTTGACGAGTTCCTTGATCTTCCATTCCGACGTGTAGTCGTGGAGGTGATCCTCGGTGTCCTCAGGCTTGAGGTGCAGCGTGACGGAGGTGCCCTGCGGTGCCTCGTCGAGCGTTTCGATCGTGTAGGTGGCCTCGCCGGCGGACTCCCAACGCGTCGCCGAACTCTCCCCCGCCTTCCGGGTCACCAGCGTGACCTTGTCGGCGACCATGAACGAGGAATAGAACCCGATGCCGAACTGGCCGATCAACTCTTCGGAGGCGGCGGCGTCCCGCGCCTCACGCAACTTGCTGCGCAGTTCCGCGGTGCCGGACTTGGCGAGCGTGCCGATGAGGTCGATCACCTCATCGTGCGACATACCGATGCCGTTGTCGCGGATGGTGAGTGTGCGCGCGTCTTTGTCCGTTTCGATCTCGATGTGCAGATCGGAGGTGTCGACGTCGAGGTCCTTGTTGCGGTAGGCCTCGAGCCGGAGTTTGTCCAACGCGTCGGACGCATTGGAGATCAGCTCGCGCAGGAACGAGTCCTTGTTGGAGTAGATCGAGTGGACCATGAGGTCGAGCAGCTGACGAGCCTCCGCCTGGAACTCGAGCTGCTCGCGGCGCGGTGCGCCGCTCTCCACCGTTTGTGCGTTCACTTCGATTCCCTTCGACAGCAGAACCCTGGACACAGAGTCGTTTTTCGGAATGATATCCCGTCGGGATACGGCGATTTCATGGTGTCGGCACGGCGGGTTCACCGGTATCCGGTGACGTCGGCGGGCATGCCGGCGTCCTGTACTTCGTCCATGTATCGCCAGCAGTCGGGCCGACTACCGTCGAGGTCGTCGAAGTCGTACACCTTCGCCAGTTGGCCGCTGGACAACGACTGCCCATTCCACCTCGATACGTCCGGATCCTGGGCGAGCGCTGCCACCGCCCGTCCGACGAAGGCGGGACTCTCGGAGATCGCGAAATGCGGGACACGCTCGGTGGCGTCACGCCAGTTCGCCTCGGTGACACCGAACGCCTCGAGCATCATCTCCGAACGCAACCATCCCGGCGTGAGCGACACCGCCGTCGACCTGTGGGGCGGGAGCTCGTGCGCCAGCGCGAACGCCATTCTGTTCACCGAGGCTTTCGCCAGGTCGTAGAAGAAGGACACCCGGTAGTGGGCGGAGTTGTACTGGTCGGTTCCGTCGGTGACCTCGACCACCAGCCCGCCCGGACTCTCGATCAGCAGCGGAAGAGCGAAGTGACTGGTAACCGCGTGAGTTTCCACGCCGTGTCGCAGATAGTGGAGGCCGATGTCGAGGGAAGACTCCCAGACCGTCTTGTCCCACTCCATGGTGGTGGCGCCCCAGATGTCGTTGACGAGCACGTGCAGGGCTCCTTGTTCGTCGCGGATGCGGTCGACGAGGGCACGCACCTCGTCGGGTACCAAGTGATCGACCCGGACAGCGATGCCGCGTCCACCTGCGTCGTCGACGAGTTCGGCGGTCTCCTCGATCGTCTCCGGCCGGTTCATCTCGGACGGCTGGGTGCGGGTAGTACGCCCGGTGACGTAGACGGTGGCTCCCGCGGCACCCAATTGCACAGCAATTCCACGGCCCGCTCCCCTGGTCCCTCCGGCCACCAGGGCAACCTTGCCCGTCAACGGCTTCTCCATGTCTCGAACCTAACGCCGTCGAGGCCGTCCGCGGAGGCTAATCGAATACGACTCGACGAACCGCCGAGCCGGTCGCGGAAACGTAATCTACTTCTGTGCAAGCGCCGTAGGCTTGCAAGATGGAACGAACTTCGGCGAGGTGACCGGCGTGACCGAACTGATCCTAGGACCACTTCTGCGGCACGTGGGCAGGTGTGACGCGACAGTGTGGGTGGAGACTTCCGGACCGTGCACGGTCGGCGTACTCGGTCACACCGAGCACACGTGGGAGGTCGCCGGCCACCACTACGCGCTGGTGATGGTGGACGGGCTGGACGCCGGGTCGAGCACGCCCTACGAGGTCACCCTCGACGACCGCCGGGTCTGGCCGCTGCCCGACGCGAAACCGTCGACCATCCGCACCCTCGCCGACGACGGTTCGCTGGTGCTCGTCTTCGGTTCGTGCCGTTTCGCCACCATGTCCACCACGGAGGACAACAACCACCTCGGCGCCGACGCTCTCGATGCCTTCGCGTTGAGGATGGCGGAAAAACCCGAGAACGAGTGGCCTAATGCTCTCCTGTTACTCGGCGACCAGGTGTACGCCGACGAACTGTCCGCCGAAACCGAGCGCCGGCTCGCCGAGATCCACGATTTGAGCGAGCCGCCGGGACCGCAGGTCCGTAACTACGAGGAATACACCTGGCTGTATGCGGAGTCGTGGTCCGACCCGCAGGTGCGCTGGCTGATGTCGACCGTGCCGACGTCGATGATCTTCGACGACCACGACGTTCGTGACGATTGGAACACCTCGCAGTCGTGGCGGGACGAACTCGAGGCCACTTCGTGGTGGGAGGAGCGGATCGTCGGCGCGTTGTCGTCGTACTGGGTCTACCAGCACCTGGGCAATTTGGGACCCGCGGAACTTGCCGAAAACGAACTGTATCAACGTGTTCGGAACCATGGCGGTGACGTGGAACCGATCCTCCGCGAGTTTGCATCCGCCGCCGACGAGGAAGCCGACGGCGCCAAGGGTGCGCAATGGTCCTATCGCCGCGACCTCGGGCCGGCGCGGCTCCTCGTCATCGATTCACGCTGTGGACGCGTCCTCACCGACGGCCGGCGTGAGATGGTGTCCGATCCGGAGTTCACCTGGATCGAGCGCCAAACTCGGGGAGACTACGACCACCTCCTCGTCGGGACGTCGTTACCGTGGCTGCTGCCGCGCGCGCTGCACGACCTCGAATCGTGGGACGAGCGTCTGGCCGAGGGCAGCCGGGGACCACGCCTGGCCGCCCTGGCCGAGAAGATCCGGCGTGGGGCCGATCTCGAACACTGGGCGGCATTCCGCAATTCGTTCGATCGACTCACCAGATTGTTCGGCGACGTCGGCCGCGGCCAGTGCACCGGCCCGGGCGGGCGGGCGCCGTCCACCATTTCCGTGCTGTCCGGGGACGTGCACCACGCGTACGTCGCGGAGGCACACTATCCGGAGCCGACTCAGTCGCACGTCTACCAACTGACATGTTCGCCGCTGCACAACTACGTGCCTGCCGCGATGAAGGTGGCCTTCCGCATCTCGTGGCGGCGCGCCACCGAACGGACGATCCGCTTCATTCTGGGCCGGGTCTCGAAGGTTCCGCCGGTGCCGATCGAGTGGAGCAAGGTCACGGGACCGTTCTTCGGCGATCAGGTGGCCACCCTCCGACTGGACGGCAGGGCTGCTCACCTCGTCATGGAACAAGCGAGCACTGACAATGCGGGTACCCCTCAGTTCACCACCATGGCCGATCTCGTGCTGTCGACGGCGGACGATTCGGTGCCTAGCGCTTCTCGGCCTCCGCTTTGAGCTGTGCCAGGCCCTTGTCGAAGTCCTTGCCTACGAGCTTGTCCATGTTCACGATGAAGCCGAAGAGTTTCAGCATCCGATTCTTCCGGCCGGTCATCTGCCAGCGGACCGTCGTCCTGGCACTGTTCGGCTCGAGGAGGAACGTCGTGACGTTCTGCGCCGAAAACGGCTTCTGAAATTCCAGGTCGAGGACGACCTGGGTATCGGGTACCGATTTCGTGATCGACATCGAGCCTTTGCCCGCCTTGCGATTGCCTTCCCAGCTGTAGGTGGCGCCCACCCCGGAATCCGGCCCTGTGTAGGTCCGCCGCAGATTCGGGTCGACTCCTTCCCATGGCGACCACGCCGTCCATCGGTGGAAGTTGTCGATGAGGGGAAACACGGTTCCCGGGCTTGCATCGATCACGATGGATCGCTCGACGCGGAACTCGTCGGAAGTCTTCGGTGCCAACACTGCCTCCGTTTCGTCACTCGAGAAGCCAGGTCGCTCGAACCGACCCTGCCGGTACCGCCCGAAGTCGGGGCGTCGCGCGGTATCGTCGAGGACGACCCGTACGACATGCTGTGGTAGGGGGTGCGACATCGTCAGCGACTCGATCCGAAATATCGCTCTGGTGGGACATCAGGGTAACGGTAAGACGAGCCTCGCGGAGGCAATGCTGTTTCGTGCTGGTGTCGTCACACGTCCGGGGCGCGTCGAGAACGGCAACACCGTGCTCGACACCCAACCGGAAGAGCACGACCGTACCCAGTCGCTGACTCTCGGACTGGCGTCGTTCGAGTGGTCCGATTGCCGGATCAACCTCCTCGATGCGCCCGGTTACGCCGATTTCATCGGTGATGCGATGACGGCGCTGCATGTCGCCGACGTGGCCGTATTCGTCGTCGACGGGGTCAGCGGTCTGCAGGTCAACGACGAATTGCTCTGGCAGGCGGCGGCGGAACGTTCGATTCCCCGGATCGTCTTCATCAACAAGATGGACAAGGAGAGGGCATCGTTCGATCAGACGCTGGCAGGTCTCCGAGACCATTTCGGCGCCGGCGTGGAACCGCTCGATCTGCCGGTCGGTGAGGCGTCGGAGTTCACGGGCGTCGCCGATCTCCTCAGCGAGCACGTCATTCTCTACGACACCGGATCCGCAACCACCAGCGACGAACTCCCCGCGGACATCGCCGACCGCGAGCACGAGCAGCACGAACACCTCGTGGAGGACGTCGTCGAGATCGAGGACGATCTGCTGGCCCGATACCTCGACGGTGATGCCATCAGTGTTCCCGAACTCGAGCACGCACTGCGCCGGGGATTCGCCGGCGGCTCCCTGTGGCCGGTGCTGTGCGGTTCGGCGACCGAGGCGATCGCGATCGACCGGCTGCTGGACTTCCTGTGTCACATCGCGCCGGCGCCTTCGGAGGTGCCCGGTGTCGAGGTACGCAACGGGAACGGATCCGACTCGGTGGCGTGTGATCCTTCCGGTGATCAACTGGCGTTCGTCTTCAAGACGCAGACCGACGAATACGTTGGCCAGGTTGCGCTGATGAAAGTCCTCTCCGGCACGCTCCACGCCGATGATGTTCTCGTCGACCAGCGAACCGGCACCAAGGAACGCCTCCACAACTTGCTCCGGGTTCTGGGCAGCAAACACACCCCGATCGACACCGCAGTTGCCGGCGACATCGTGGGGGCGATCAAACTCACCGACGTCACAACCGGTGACACCCTCGCGCCGATCGGGTCCTCGCTCACGGTCACACCGGTCGAACACAAACGCCCGGTCTACGGAATCGCCGTCGCCGCCGACAGCGCGGGGGACGAAGACAAGTTGTCGACCGCCCTGGCCGAGCTGGTGGGTGACGATCCGACTCTAGAAGTGGTCCGCGACAGCGAAACCCATCAGACCGTGCTGCGGGGGGCGGGTGACGTCCACGTCCAGGTGGCCCTCACCCGCCTGCAGCGGCGATACGGCATCACCGTCCGCACCGAACCCGTGAAAATCGCCTACCGGGAAACACTGCTCGCCCCGGTCGAGACGGAAGGCAGGCACAAGAAGCAGAGCGGCGGTCACGGACAGTTCGGTGTCGCGACCGTCCGGTTCGAACCTCTCCCCCGCAACGGTGGCTACGAATTCGTCGACGCCACGCGGGGCGGCGTGATCCCCAAGTCGCTCATCCCCGCGGTGGGCAAAGGTGTTGCCGAATCGATGGAACGCGGCGGGCGACACGGGTTTCCGCTCGTCGACCTACGGGCGACGGTTCTGGACGGCAAACACCATTCCGTCGATTCGGACGATTTCAGCTTCCGGATGGCCGGGGCACTCGCTCTGCGCGCCGCCATCGACAAGGTGGGCACGCTGATCCTCGAACCCGTCGACCATGTCGAGGTCACGGTGCCCTCCTCCCTCCAGGGTGATGTGATGGCAGACCTCGGGCGGCGGCGTGGCCAGATCGAGGGCACCGAGCCCGCGGGAGACGGAGAAGTCACCGTGATCGCCTCGGTGCCCACCAGCGAGGTCGTCGACTACCCCGTCGCCTTGCGCTCGATGACGCATGGACGGGGGCGCCTGGCGCTGTCGTTCGAGCGCTATCAGGAGCGCCCCGACCCCCGGTAGCCGCCACGCCCTCCCCGTAATAGCGGCTCAGTGCGGCGCAGCTTCGTCGCGGCTCCAGGTGTCCGTCTGGGTAAGCCAGAAGAGGTAAGCCAGCGCCGGCACCACCGTCACCGCGGCGAGGCCGACGACCACAAGCAGTCCGATGAGCGTTGCTTTCGCTCCCGCGGCATCGGCGATGAGAACCTGGTCGACGAGAATCCAGGGTGTTGGGCGACGCCCCAGCCGATCACGATCGCTACCGCGGCGACCAGCGCAGTGATCCGGGCGGCACCGAAGCGGCTCCGCCACAACAAGATCAGTGTGGCGACACCGGCGAGCGCTGAGCCGTGTCCCTCGGCTGCCTCACCGTCGAATCATCCGGTGGTCGAACCCTGGTGTTCATCTTCGACGAAAGCGGAAACGTCGTCGGCCGTATGGTAAACGGACGCGTCGACGGCAACCAGGTCGTGGCCTCACACCACAACGTCGTCACCGCCTCCTCCCGGGCAGTGACCACACTGACCGACACCGCCCGCATCGATACCCCGATCACCGAGCACACCGTTGCGTCGATCTCGAATAACCCGGACAGCGGCGCCACCTCGATCTGGTTCAACAGCGGCCGCTCGAACAGCTACGTGTCCGTGCTGTCGCCGCCCTGGTGCCACCCGTGTTCCCCGCGTACGCCCGAATCTTCCACCCCGCAACCACCCTTGACGACGAGCCGGTGCGTTGGGCAGCTGTCGCCGAAGCCAACGGCACCCTCGCGCACCCCGTCATGGAATGGGGGTCCATCGTGGGTAGCTGGCACACCAGCGAACAGGATGGTCTGTGGCACGACGCCCCGGTCACCGACTCGTTGCCTGCGCGAACAACACGCGCGCTGGCCGACATTCTTCGACGTTTCAGGTCCACACCGGAGCTGTGCTGGTTCGCCCACTGGGAAGGATCCGGATTCCTCACCGTTCCGTCGAACTACGCGCAGCTGCCCATGCCCAACCGCAGGATGGCCCTGTTCTCGGGAGGAATCGATCTGGCTGATACCCGGTTCGGGGCCAATAAGTGGTTCCCGGACGGGATGAGCCCGCATTTGTGGTGGCCCGATGATCGGGCATGGTGTGTGGCGAAGGACATCGACCTCATGACGACGTATGTGGGAGCATGACGCGATTGCGTAGATGCCGTTGTCGCTGCCCCAGGTGCTCGGCGCAGGCCTCGCCCGATGGCCGAACCGGTAACGGCCGGCGCGATGTTGCAAGCGGATCGCCTATCGGAGACGCACGCCACTGACAGGCAACTGGTACGAAATCGAGAAACTGACGGACACCGATCGCGAGAACCAAGCATCATCATTGTAGATTTCCGCCGGTCCTGTCAGTCACACGCCGCGATGACTGTGAGTTCTCGATGTCATGTCAGTGCTTAATTCCTACGAAATTGTGAGGATTCTCAGCACGGTCGCTATCGGGGTGCCTTGAGTGTGCGAGGGCGACCACAGCGCCAGGCCGCTGCGCGTCGAGCAGGTACCGAACTCCAGTCCGTAATAGGAAGAGCTTCGCCCGATTTCCTCCTTTGTGGGTGATCCCGACTCGGTGTTGTGCGTGATTCGCTGAATTCGCGGGCGCGGGCCCGCTCACCACGAGTGTGGAGCGCGCCGCACGTCCGGTCCTCGACCGCAGGAAGGATAGAGCTGATGGGCATTAGCGCGGATCCGATTCCGGGGGGCGATACACTGCCGTTCCCACCGACTCCGTCGGGAAGTATCGCGGGCCGCACCATGGCCGAGTCGGTGTACAACCCCCGCCCGGAGGAGCGGCGCCTGCCGTCCGACGCCCCGAACATCCTCGTCGTTCTCATTGATGACGCCGGACCCGGGCTGCCGAGTGGTCTCGGCGGTGAGGTGAACACTCCGACCCTCGACGCGATGTTGCACGAGGGCATCGGGTACAACCGATTCCATACCACCGCAATGTGTTCGCCGACCCGCGCATCGTTGCTGACCGGCCGCAACCACCACCGTGTCGGGAACGGGCAGATCGCCGAGCTGGCCAACGACTGGGACGGCTACTCCGGCCACATTCCGAAGTCGAGCGCTACGGGAGCCGAGGTGCTGCGCCACTACGGCTACAGCACCGCCGCCTTCGGCAAATGGCACAACACCCCCGCCGAGGAGACCACCGCGGCCGGCCCGTTCGACAACTGGCCCACAGGTGTCGGGTTCGAGTACTTCTACGGATTCCTCGCCGGCGAGGCGTCGCAGTACGAGCCGAACCTGGTGCGGAACACGACGGTGGTGCTGCCCCCGAAGACCCCGGAGCAGGGCTACCACCTCAGTGAGGACCTCGCGGACGACGCCATCGGCTGGCTGCGCAGGCACAAGGCCTTCGACGCCGACAAACCGTTCTTCATGTACTGGGCCAGCGGCTGTCTGCACGGACCGCACCACATCATGAAGCCGTGGGCCGACAAGTACGCCGGGAAGTTCGACGACGGCTGGGATGCCTACCGGGAGCGTGTCTTCACGAAGGCGAAGGAGAAGGGCTGGATTCCCCCCGAAGCGGAGCTGACCGACCGGGATCCGACGATGGCCGCCTGGGACGACATTCCCGAAGACGAGAAACCGTTCCAGCGCCGGCTGATGGAGGTCGCCGCCGGATACGCCGAGCACTGTGACGTTCAGGTGGGCAGGCTGTTCGACGAACTCGAACGTCTGGGCTACCGGGACGACACGCTGGTCCTGTACATCTGGGGCGACAACGGTTCCTCCGGGGAGGGGCAGAACGGCACCATCAGCGAACTACTCGCCCAGAACGGAATCCCGACCACCCCCGCGCAGCACATCGCGGCGCTCGAGGAGCTCGGCGGACTCGACGTCCTGGGTTCCCCGAAGACCGACAACATGTACCACGCCGGCTGGGCGTGGGCGGGCAGCACACCGTACAAGGGGATGAAGCTGCTGGCCTCCCATCTCGGTGGCACCCGCAACCCGATGCTGATCCGGTGGCCGGCCAAGATCGCCCCCGACCCCACACCACGCACCCACTTCCTGCACTGCAACGACGTGGTACCGACGCTGTACGACATCGTCGGGATCACCCCTCCGCGGACGGTGAACGGGATACCGCAGGACCCGATAGACGGTGCCAGCTTCGCGCCGACCCTCCTTGACCGCGACGCGGCGGCGGGAAAGCTCACCCAGTACTTCGAGATCATGGGTAGCCGGGCGATCTACCACGACGGCTGGATGGCCTCGGCGTTCGGGCCGCGGGCACCCTGGTTGCCGGGCACACCTGGCGGCATCCGTGATTGGAGCCCGGACGACGACACCTGGGAGCTCTACCACCTCGACGAGGACTGGACCCAGAGCCGCGACCTCGCCGAGCAGCATCCGGACAAGCTCGCGCAGCTACGGGAACTCTTCGTGATCGAGGCCGCGAAGAACAATGCGCTCCCGGTCGGCGGCGGGCTGTGGGTGGTCGCACTGCATCCCGAGCAGCGGATCACCACCCCGTATACGAGCTGGGAATTCTCCGGCGACATCACCCGGATGCCCGAATTCTGTGCACCCGCACTCGGCAACAAGAACAACCGCGTCACGATCGATTTGACCGTCCCCGACAACGCCGCCGGAGTGCTGTACGCGCTGGGCGGTGCGGGCGGGGGCCTTACCTGTTACATCGACGACGGCCACCTCTGTTACGAATACAACTTGTTCATCATTCAGCGCACCAAGATCCGCTCGGCAACCCCGATTCCGCCGGGTAGACGCACCATCGAGGTGATCACCGACTACGCCGAACCCCGGCCCGGGGGGCCGCTGAATGTGCGGATGTGCATTAATGGGCAGGAAGTGGGCCGGAGCACCGTGCCCGTCAGCGCACCCCTGCTGTTCACCGCGAACGACTGCCTCGACATCGGCACCTGCCTCGGCTCCCCGGTCTCTCTCGACTACTACGACCGTGCCCCGTTCCCGTTCACCGGCACCATCGACAAGGTGGTGGTCGAATACCCGTGACGGCTGGCAACGATCACGGAAGGTCGGCGCCCGCAGCATCGAACACAAAAGTCGGGCACCGCCCGCCCGTCGAGCGGCAAGGCAGCCGGAAGGCCGCTCCCGGTAACCGCGCTGGCCCGAATTTTTCTCCTTTCTGGCTTGCCCGAACTCTCACGTCGACGCGACGCGTCGAGCGGGACCGTCTGGGTAGGCGTGGAGCAGGCGTGCCCGATATTTCCGGAGTATCGGTCGTGTTCAGGCCGCGCCCGGTTCAGCACGGAGCCGGCGCGGCCGACTCGTGTCGAAAGGGGTCAGTGCGCTGCGTCGAACGCTTCCTGGACGTCGGTGGGGATCCGGCCGCGTGCGGACACTTCGTAGCCGCTCGCGGCCGCCCACCCCCGCACCTGCCGGGCCCGCGACCGGGACCGCGCCGAGCCGGCCTTGGCGGTCGGGCGGCGCTCGTCGCCGCCGATCTTGGTGGCATGTTCAATGTAGAAGTCCATCGTTTTGAGGAATTCTCGGGCGTTCTTCGTCTTGAGGTCGATCTCGTAGTCGACACCATTCACCAAGAACGAGTTGTGCTCGCCCTCGCCGGCCTCGATCACACTGCCGTCGAGGTCGTCGACCAGCTCCACGACCATTTTCCGCGCCACGCGTGAACTCCCTTTTCCTCCGGATCCAGCCAGGCAGACACTACTGCCCAGACGACCTGGACAGCCTCCCTGCATCTGGCGGTACCGAAGTCATCTCCGTCACGGGCGCAGCGCTGCGGACGATCTGGACGCTGGGGAGGAGATAAAGGCCAACGGCGCTGTGGCGAATGCCTCATGATCGATCTCAACCTGGAGACCCGTTGACCCGACATCCTGCTTCCTTCAGGAACGATGACCGATCAGTCGGTGAGGCCGTCGTTCATGCCGTCGAAGTCCGCGACGAGACCGTAGTGCAGCGCGCGCTGGGCCAGGCGGGTCCGCTTCTGGCTGGGTGGTGCGTCGCCGACATCGAATCTGCGGAAGAGTTCGCGGAGGTGCGACTTGACGGTCGCCTCGGATAGGTTCAGTTCCTCGGCAATCCGTTTGGTGGACGCCGGAACGGCATAGGGCGCGTTGTCGAGGTAGGGCCGGCACAGTGCCCGTAACACGTTCATCTGGGCGTTTGTCGCGTTCCACATCGGCGGCCGGCTGGTGGCCGTGTGGCTTTCGGCCCGCTTCGTCGTCCGCTGGCCGACACCGCCGAGACCGCACACGGTGAACGTGGTCTCGCCGATCGCGATGAAGTCGCCGCTGTGCAGTCGACGAGATCCGCACAGGCGGGTGCCGTTGACAAATGTTCCATTACGGGAGAGTCCGTTGTCCTCGACCGTCCAGTGCGCGCCCATCCATCTGACCACGGCGTGCAGTGTTGAGACCGATTCGTCCCAGGTGAGCGCGATGTCGGCTTCCTCCGCCCGGCCGATGACAACCAGCGGCGTGTCGACCGACAGGGACAGCTGGAGGGGACGCCCCGCGTTGTCGTCGTAGCACAGGAACGCCTCCCCGGTTCCTTCCGAATCCCTCGAAGTGGACATCGGAGTCCTCTCACCCGCGGCCGAACCGGTGTACTCCATTGTGGTCCTTCCGGCGTGTGCCGACATCCGCATCGGCCGACCCGGTAGGACTACCATTACCTCATCGCACGAGGGCAAGGAACCGACCGCGATGGATCACGACCGTCGGCCGCTGCCCCAGACCCGAGGCGGCGTCGGAGAAGATTCCGCCACCGCAACCCGATCCGGGTTGGCCGTGGCAGTGGCATGCTTCGCCGAGGCGTGGGAGCAGGCTAGTTCCCCGCCGGACCTGGCTGCCTACCTCCCGGAGGTGCCCGGTCTTCGCAGCGTGTGCCTGATCGAGCTGATCAAGGTCGACCTGACGTACCGGTGGCGTCCGGGCGGTCACCGCAAGCGGCTCACGGAGTATGTCGACGAGTTCCCCGAGCTGCGGGCGATGCCATTGCCGCCAGATCTGCTCTATGAAGAGTTCCATTGCCTGCGCCGCACCGGTGTAACGGCCGAGCCGGCACACGATTGCAGGGCCATCCGGTCTGGGTGGCGGACGGGTGACTACCGCAGCACCCTGATCGTCCGTCCGCGCGCCGTCGACGCCCTCGGCAGTTTCGACGTCGGCGACCAAATCGACGATTTCGATCTGTTGCTCGACCTCGGCAGCGGCGCCTTCGCCCGGGTATTTCTGGCCAGACAGCGGTCAATGGAACGGCTGGTGGCGTTGAAGATTTCGCAGGATCATGGCACCGAGCCGCAGACACTCGCCCAACTGGACCACCAGTACATCGTTCGGGTCTTCGACAAGCGACTGCTCGCCGATCGCGACCTGAAGCTGATGTACATGGAATACGTCCCGGGCGGGACGTTGCTGGGAGTTCTGCGGCGCGTCGTTGAAACCCCGGCGGGCCGGCGCAGCGGCAGGATGCTGCTCGACGAACTGGATTCGGTGCTCGGGGAGAAGGGCGTCCGCCCGCACGAGTCCGGTGTCCGCGCCGACCTCACCGGCTTGTCATGGCCGGAAACCGTGGCGTGGCTCGGGCGCAGGCTCGCCGAGGCCCTCGACTACTCCACGCATCACGGCGTTCTGCATCGCGATATCAAGCCGGCGAACGTGCTCATGACCGCCGACGGGGTCCCCAAGCTCGCCGATTTCAACATCAGCTTCAGCAACCACATCGCCGGCGCGAGTCCCGCCGCCTACTTCGGTGGCTCGTTGGCCTACATGTCCCCTGAGCAGTTGGAGGCATGCCATCCGCAGTTGCCCGGCCGCGCCGAAGATCTGGACGGGCGCAGCGATATCTATGCGCTCGGGGTGATGCTGTGGGAGCTGCTTACCGGCCGTCGTCCGTTCGACGACGAAACGGCAGCCGGTGACTCGGCCACTTCCCTCGAGCGGATGCTCGCCCAGCGCCGGCGAGGTATCGGGCGGGCCTCACTTGCCGGGTTGCCACCGGACTGTCCAGCGACCCTGCGCCGGGTGCTGCTGACCTGCCTCGCGCCGCGACCACAGGATCGGTGGTCGTCGAGTGCCGAGCTGACCCAGCAACTTCAACTGTGCCTGGACCCGCGTGCCCGCACTCTCGTCGACCCGCCGCTCGGCAGCTTGCGCGAGCGGCTCGCGTTGCGGCCGGTTCCGATCGCGACGACGGCCGTGGTCGTCGGGCAGCTGCTGGCCGCCGCCTACATCTTCGGACACAACGTCACCCTGCTCAATGCGCACCTCCCCGCCGACGCGAAGCCGGCATTCGCGATCATGACGGTGATCGCCGCGATCGTTGTCCCGGCCGTATTCGGCGGGTTGATTCTCTACGCGTGCCGCAGTGTCATCACCGTGCCGTGGGGAGTGCGGAAGGGAAAGCGGTTCGACGCCGCGGTCCTCGAGAAGTCCCGGTCGGACACCCTTGCATGCGGCGACCGCATCGCGCTGATCACGTTGACCGGGTGGCTCGCAGCTCTGGTCGTTCTCGGCGGCACCATCGTCGTAGTCGCCGACCTCCCCACGGAACTGCTCGCCAACATTTTCGCAACGCACGTCGTCACCGGAATGATCGGCGCCACGTGGCCCTTCTTTCTCGTCACCTTCCATGTGGTGCGCTGGTACTACCCGGCCCTGCTGATGTACGGGACGACGACACCGACCGACGCGGAACAACTTCGTCGGCTGGCTCGTCGAGCCACACAGATCCTTGTGCTGACAGCACTGATTCCACCGGTGGGAGCGGCGGTGGGGACCGCGTTTCTCGATCCGGACGACCTGCACTTGATCATTG
This sequence comes from Rhodococcus oxybenzonivorans, assembly GCF_003130705.1. Taxonomy (NCBI): domain Bacteria; kingdom Bacillati; phylum Actinomycetota; class Actinomycetes; order Mycobacteriales; family Nocardiaceae; genus Rhodococcus; species Rhodococcus oxybenzonivorans. The sequence continues at coordinate 4,551,736 of NZ_CP021354.1, forward strand.
GGTCAATCATCTGGTTGAGCATCTGCGGCGCCTGCACTTTCGTCCTTTCATTCGGGCTGTATCGGACGCTCACGGCGGACCTCGCTGCACTCGGTCGGGTGGTCAGCACCGGGCTGCCGCACCGGGGGCGGTCGTCCGCACCGGGTGCCGGGGCCGCGTGAACGGCGGTGTCACCGGACGCGGGGTAGCCATCGGGTGCAAAACCCCAACACCTACGAGGGGCGCCGAGCCACCCTTTCGCTGATGTTCCTGGCCCACGCGGAGCGAAGACTTCTCGGTGTCCACTCCGGTGCTCCGAACTTTCCGCGGAATGCCGCTTCCCATATTCCGCAAGAAGGTTAAATCCGATGACCGACACAAACGAGGGACCCATCGTTCTCGACGAAGGCGCCGAGGAGTTCAGGCCGACGGGCTGGGAGGACTATCTCATTGGATTCGGTGGCCCCACCGAATTCACCAAAGAGGACCACAAGCAGTGGTACGACAATGCGCTCGAGTTGGAGGAGGAGGCCGAGGCGGCCTGGCGAGAAGCGCGACGTGTCCGCAAGCTTCGCGAAGACCAGTTGGAAGAGGCTCAACGCAAGTATCCCGACCAGACCGGCGACCACCCGTCAACCGTCGCTGCCGTTACCGGCGGTGAGGGCAACGAGGTCTACACCGCGAAAAGAAATCTGCGGCATGCGCAGGAGTCGGAAGACCAGGCCACCGAGGACTATCTGAAAGCGAAGGACAGGCGGGAGGTGGTGCAGGAGAGATACGAGAACTACGACGTCAACAAGATGCTCAGGCATCTCCTCAAAGCTCTTGCGGTGTTCGCCATGATTGCCGCGCTCGTGGCCATGGGGTACACCGTCACGAGAAGCGACTCCCCGCCTGAGCCGGCTGTCGTTGAGAAATCCGAGTCGAAGTCAGTCCCGAAGCCCGGCACGAACACGCCACCCGCCCCGGCGGTCCCCAATCCGGCACCGGCATCACCGGCCGACTCGGGCCCCGCGCCCGAACCCGAACCCGCGTCCGACCCAGGACCCGCGTTCGACCCAGGACCCGTGCCCGGTTCAGAAGATTCCGGCCAGGGCATGGTCGGCACCACCTCTGACGCCGGTCCGGCGCCCGAACCCTCGCCGGCGGCAGATCCGGGGCCTACACCTGAAGCAGGTCCCGCGCCCGGTTCGGTCGATACTGACCAGGGAACAGTCGGCACCGCACCCGACCCGGTCACCACATGGATTCCGGAGATCACTGTTCCGGACCTCGGCGACATCCCGATTGCGGACGTCACCGTTCCAGAACCAGGCGTGAGCATCACCGGTGAATATCCCCCGCTCGCTCCCCCCGGCACCGACACCTACACCCAGCCGCACACCGACATCGGCGACGCGCCGGCGTCTGTGTGGTGAACTGCCGCTTCCACACCAGCTCGAAACCGTCCCGGTGACCGCCCCACGGGATGCACAACCCGCAGATGCCGTACTCATCCCCGTCGGGTCGCCCATCGCAGCACGGAGGGGCGGCACCCGGTCACCGGAAATCGACAACTCGATCCCCGACCATTCCGATCCCTCGATTCATCCGACACCATCAGCACCACTCTATTTGGGAGCAAACATGCCCGAGAACAATCCGACCGCCATCGCCCTCAACCCGAACATCATGGCGATTCTCACCGCCGTGGACAATGCCGCGGAACTTCGAAAAGCCCTGGATGGACTAGGGCCGGCACTGGCCTCACTCGCTTGGCTCGGCGAACCGGCCAGCGCCGCCGAGTCGACCAACAACATCGGTGGCAAATACCGTCACTTCACGAACGGAATCCTCTACCGGTACACCCATGACGACGGCACGAAAGCATTCGGTGGTGTCCCACGCGGTGGGGTGTACGAGCTGTGGACCAAGACCGGCTGGGAATACGGACCGTTCGGCTATCCCGTCGGCATGCCCGAATTGGCAGGGAACAAGACGGTGTGCCGGTTCGAAGGTGGCACGATCACCTCGGTCGCGGAGAGCCGCCACTCCATCATGTTCTACAACACCGCACTGATCGGCATGGACGTACTCGGTGTCACCGAGAACCGCGCCACCCTGGAAATCCCGCTCTTCGGTAAGGTCATCGACAAGGCGATATACAGTGGCCGGGGCCGCGCCGCACAGCTGAAGGCGCTGATCGCCACGGTGTCGAAATCGAAGAACGACGTCGTGGTGCTCGCCGAGATGATGGGCAACCACGAACGCGACAAGCTCAAGACCGCGGTCAAGAACCTGTTCCCTCACAGCGCCGAAGGGCCCGACGAGAAGGATCCCGAGGAGGATGGCGGGCTACTCATCCTCAGCCGCCACCCGATCACCGAGGTTCGCAGCACCATCTATCGGTCATGTATCGGCGACGACTGCTTCGCCAACAAGGGTGCGGTGATGGTGCGGGTGTCCCCGCACGACGGACCGGACTTCTACGTGCTCGGCACCCACCTGCAAGCCGGCAACGCCACCTCCGGTTCCTGGCCCACCGACGCCGGCGTGGGAACCGGCGCAAAGGGCAAGCGCGAGGCGCAGTTACGCCACCTAGACTCCTGGATTCTCGGAGCACGCGATCGGGACCTGCCGATCATCATCGTGGGCGACTTCAACATCGACGCCAACACGCAGGAGGGGCGAGCGACCCTCGCACACAACCTCCCCGAGACCAAAGACCTGTGGCCCGAATACCAGATGTGGCTACCTACGGACCGGATGCGTTACGACCCCATCACCTGTGACCGAGCCAGCACCTACAGACCCGGCACTCCAGCACTTCCCCAGATGAGCCCGCACCGCTACAAGAAGGGTGGCCGGATAGATTTGGCCCTCGTCGATCAGGGCGAACGAGTCACCGCCCACGTCACTCATATGGGCGTGTACAGCCATGAACTCAGCCCCGGAATCGACCTATCGGACCACTACGCGATCACCCTCTCCGTCGGCATGTCGACAGTCACCCACAAGCTGAATCGGAAGGTCAAGAAGACAACCGCATGGCTGAAATACATCCACGCGCTCACCTTGACCGTCGGCGCCGGGGTGGCGCACTTTTCGAAGAAAGATCCCGACGAGGTAGAGGTTTCCGGGCGAATATACAAGGGCAAACCGGGTCTCGATGGCCGACCAAGCGCACGCGTCGAGTACGCCGAACGGACGATGTCCATGGGCGAATGCCACGAGTACTCCTACAAGCCCCAGAAAACGTTATCCTTCAACGGGACTGACGACGTCCACCTCGAAATCACCCTCGACGAAGTCGACACGGCGGGACCCATCGAGTCGGGTCGGTCCGCGATCGGCAGGGACCGCGACGTGGTGGCCTCGAAGACCTCACAACTGCTTAACGCACTGCATGGTCACCGATACGCGCCGAACGTGATGCACGGCGACGGCTCAGAATACGTTGCGATCCTGTACGCCAACGTCGATCTCGAACCATTCGCGCACAGGCGGCAAAATCCCGCCCCATAGCTGTCATCTCCCGGCCGCGGCGTCAACGCCTCCGATAACCGGGACACGTCTCGACCGGTCGACCCGACACCACCGGGACCGCTTCGGAGCCCGCCCGGAGTCGCCCCCCATGACGGGGTTGTAAATCGGGAACCCATCGGTGGGCCCGGCGACACGTTCGGGGTCACCCGCGACACCGTTCACGGCCTGAACCCCGGATCGGCAGGCGGTGGCCCGGTACTCCGGCACCGGCACCTCCTGGACGAGGGTCGGCGGCACCCGCGGCCTCGATCACCGCGTTCGAGGAATGACGCCAAATGTGAATCGGTCCTACGCCCAGCCGTACTTGAAGTGGTTTGACCAGCCGCCCAGAACTGGATTGAGCCCAACGTCACGTAAGAATCAGCAGGCCGTCATCGGTGACCGGGAGGATGTCGTGGACTACATCTGCTACATCTCACGAACCAAGGTAGACAGCCTGCATGCGCAGCTCGATCCGGAGCGCAGTAGCGAGTTCACCGAGCAGGTGATCTCCGAACAGTCCGGTGTTCGAGATCTCCGCATGGGTTTGTCCCTCGGCAATATTCTGAGCCTGTTCAACGGTGGCCTAACGTACGGGCGGAAGAACGTGATCCAACGGGAACGCACGGTGAAGCTGGCCTACATCGACAAGCTCAGGGACGTACTGTTGACCATCGCTGCGGACCACGGCGACGTGCCGGATATCAGAGAAGCAATCTCATCGGGACAGAGCGGGACATACTACTTTTACGATGGCCCATTCCGGATTGAGATACCGGTCGAGAACCCCACTTCGGCGGACATTGTGACGCTTCGGTCGTCGTTCTGCGGCCGCACCCTGCTCTTGGACTGCTCGCTGCGCTTCTTCAGCGAAGGACCCGAGCCGGACGGAACCTTCCTGCTGCATTCAGGCAACTACCGTTTCTTCGCCGGACAACTGCAAATGAGGATGTCCACCGTTTTCGCGCTGCTTGGGGTACAAGGAACGGACGTCGTCGGAACTCCTCTCTACCTCCAGCTGTCGAGCGCCAATTTGTCGCCCGGAGCGGCACTGTAGGCGCGGTGCCGTCATGGAGATACTCGATGTGCGCGAGCACGATCCCGAGGAATACGAGGGGAAGGGTATAAACATCCACGGCTGTCTCTATCGGATCGGCCCCCAGATCGGCGCGGGTCATTCAAAGATCGTCCATGTGCTGCGCAACGCCAGATCGGGCCTGCACCTGAATGCACTCGCGATCTATCGCGACTCCGACTCGGGCAGACAGGAGCTGGGCCGCGAATTGGCCTTCAAGGCTCTCGACGACCTGATCGAGGGGCAAGGGGTGGTACCCAGTCTCATGGAGGTCGATCTGCCGGGAGGAGTCGCGTACGTGCAGGACTACATAGGCCCCTATGAACCCGCGCCGAGTCAGGACATCATGGCTGCGGAGCGACTCATGGCGGCCGGTGAATGGATCGGGGCCATCGACGTGTACTCGCGTGTTCTCGAGACGCAGCCGGACCACACCGTCGCCCTGTTTAACTGCGCATCAGCCCTCAACTCCACGGGTCACCCGGAACAGGCGGCACACCTGATGGCGCGGGCTATCGACATCGAGCCGAACTACCGTGCCTACCTGCACGACTACGTGAAATACTGCTCGGCCGCCGAAAGGCCGACCCAGGTCATGGATGGGTGGAGGGCCATCACCGAGCGCTACCCGCACGACACCAGCTGCCAACTGTACGTCGACAAGGTGCCGCAACAGGCCGCCGCGCTGCACAACAGGGGAGTTCAACTGGCGGCCGAAGGCCATTGGAATGAAGCGGTAGCGCTGACAGACCGGGCGATCGAGTCATACGTTCGGCTCGCCGAATTCGATCACAAGAAGGTCGACCAGGAGCTGGCAGAGAGCTTGTTGAACTATGGAGTCTTCACAACAGCGATCGGCAACCTAATTGGCGGCGTTCAACCGTTACTTCAGACCATGCGCATCGCCCATGAGTACGGGCGTCACGATCTGTATGATCCTGCCGCACACGCAATGCGGCAAGCATTGGCGCGTGACCGGCAGACGGTGGAGCAGGAACTCGAGCGGCTGACCGGAGGCCCGGTACCGCTGTGGTTCAGCAAACCGAGCTAGCGTGCGGCGGGCGGGAGTGATGCGAACCGCTCCCTCCTCAGTTCAGTTGCAGATCCTTGCAGAACCAGAATCCCCCATGGCAAATGGGCTAACGACTCGTCCGGGGGCTGATCGAACTGTCGGCCGTCATCGTTCTGACTCCTTCTTCGTTTTTCGGTTGGGCAACGCTGGGAGGGTGGGAGCCGTACCATCCTCCGCACCTGGCATTGCGCGCCGTCCAAGGTGCGGCGCTGGGCGGATCGCGGTACGTGGTCGCCGTCGATCCTGTCGAATTCAAGCGCGCCAAGGCCCTCAAATTCGGTGCGACCCACGCCGTCGCCACCAGCGAGGAGACGCACGCCCCGGTCACCGACCTGACCTCCTGGATGCGCATCTTCCCGGGCACCGTGCAGCCCGAGGACACCGTCTCCGAGGAACTCCGCGCACTTCCGCTACCCCAAGGACCTGTTCACACCCTTCAGCGTGAGCTCCTCGCGAAATATCACGTCGACGAGCCCCGTGAATTCTTCACCACCAACGCCTTCTGGTCGGTGCCCAGCGACCCCACTGTGGAGGAGAACCTCGATCAGCGGCCGTTCCACGTGCTCGTCGGAGACCAGCACAGCGCCGAACCATCATTCCAGCTCGCCAGCACCATGGTGGGATTCAACCGGGAATTCCCCTCCGCATACATCTCGGCGCATTCCGACCCCGACAGCTACGGCACGATCACCGTCCTGCGGTTGCCGACCGAGACCCTCACCCAAGGTCCACAAACAGATCCAGAACTCGATGATCTCCGACACCCGAGTCACCTCCGAGCGCACCCTCCTCGAGCGGTCGAACAGAATCCAGTACGGCAACCTGCTGAGCTTGCCGATCGCCGACGGCGGAGTGCTGTACCTCGAACCCCTCTACACCGAACGGATCTCCTCCGAGCAGAACGGCTCCACCCTCCCTCAGCTCTCACGGATGCTCCTCAGCTACCGTGAGCCCGGCCCCTGCGGTGTCCGAGTCGGCTACGTCCCAACCCTCGCCGAGGCCCTCGACCAGGTGCTCGGCCCCGGGACCGGCCAGCCGACGACCGCGCCCAGCGGCGACGCCGCAGCACCCCTCCCGCCCGAGCGAGCGGTCGAGGCATCCAAAACTCCGGCGCTGAATCGACCGAAGAAAACCACAACGAACCCGATCTGACCAACCAACCAACCAACCCACCCGGACAAGGAACTGTTCGAGACGGAGAGTCTCGAGCAGAATAGGTGGACTGGCGACAGACCCCCGTGCAAATGCAGCGTCCCCATCACGCATTCACCGATGACTTGCGCGCAGTGTGCCGCCGCTGGCCGCGCAGCCTCAGGACGGGCCACGCCCACGCCCCGGTGCGCACTCCCCCTCATCGAGAATGGTCTAAGCGACCGCTGCGGTGGGATCACCGGCGAGTAGATCCAATACCAGTCTCGAGGGCGCCCACGAGAAGGGCGGTGTGGAGGGTGAGGTGGGGCGCTTCCGCCGTAACCACCTGATCCCAGTGCCGAAGGTCGACACCCTGGACGAGCGTGGGCGTCCGCCTCGCCGCGGCGGACAGAGCGGACACGGCCGACGGATCGATACCCGGATCCGGACCGTCGGTGAGGACTTCGCCATCGAACTGCCCTTGTTGCGGCCGTTGCCGGCCGCGGAGTTCGAGCCCGGCCTGTGGTTGACGCCGCGGGTGGACCGGTATTCGCGGGTCACGGTGCGCCAGTGCCACTATTCGGTGCCGATCTACCTGATCGGACGGCAGGTGCGGGTCTCGCTGCGGGCCAGTGAGGTGGTGATCTTCGACGGCCGGCGGGAAGTCGCCCGCCATCTCCGCCTCGCCCGCAAGGGTGCGCAGGCCTTGGTGCTCGATCACTACCTCGAGGTCCTCGCCCGCAAACCCGGCGCGCTACCGGGGTCGACCGCGCTGTCCCAGGCGCGGGCGGCGGGGACGTTCACCGCCGACCACGAGGCGTTCTGGGCGCTGGCACGATCGGTGCACGGGGACGCCGACGGGACCCGCGCCCTGGTCGAAGTGCTGCTGCTGCACCGGAACATGGCACACGTGGATGTGACCGCCGGGCTCCGCGCCGCGGTCGCTGTCGGGGCCGCCTGCTCGGACGTGGTGGCCGTCGAGGCCCGCAAGGCCGCCGCCGACCGTCCCGACGACGCGGTCACCCCGGCTGCGGCGGCACCGTCGAAGGTGGTGTCGATGACCGCACGCAGGCTGACCGACCCGGAGGCGGTGATCGCCGGCCTGCCACCGGATTCGCGTCAGCTTCCCACCGTCGCCCTCTACGACGAGTTGCTGCGGCGGCGGCCGCCACCATCGGACGCCGTCTCTGCACGTGAAGGAGCATCATCATGACCGGGTCGACCCCCACCTCACCGGCCGCCGCACGGCGCCGGCGGGGACTCACCCCCGAGGCCGCCGCCACCGCGATCGAGCAGGCCTGCCGTGATCTGCGGCTGCCGACGGTGCGCACCCGGTTCGAGGACATGCTCACCGTCGCCCACAAGGAGCAACTGACCTACGAGGGCTTTCTCGCCGACCTGCTGCTGGCCGAATGCGACGACCGCGCCCGCCGCCGCAGCATCCGCCGGGTCAAGGCCGCCGGATTCCCGCGCCAGAAATGGTTGGCGGACTTCGACTTCGACGCCAACCCGGCCACCATCAACAGCCTCGCCAGCTGTGTCTGGGTCCGCAAGGGCGAACCGTTGTGTCTGATCGGGGATTCCGGCACCGGCAAATCACACCTACTGATCGGCCTGGGCACCGCCGCCGCCGAAGCAGGCTTCCGGGTCCGCTACACCCTGGCGACGAAGCTGGTCAACGAACTCGTCGAAGCCGCCGACGAGAAACTGCTCGCCAAGACCATCGCCCGCTACGGGCGGGTGGATCTGCTCTGCATTGACGAGCTCGGCTACATGGAACTCGACAAACGCGGCGCCGAGTTGCTGTTCCAGGTTTTGACCGAACGCGAGGAAAAGAACTCCGTGGCGATCGGCACCGACAGCTACCGGCTCGCTCAAACCAGGGCAGCAGCCCAAGCCGCGAGCTGACCGGAGGCCATACCGGGCGGACGGACAACACCGTCGACATCGCGGCGTCCAGCCCCGACATTCGACCAACCCAGAACGCCCAGTTCACCGCATCGGGGTGGGGCCACTTCAGGCCGTCACGCCTCCACGAGTAAGGGTCGGCTGGGGCCAACTCGAGCCGACAAGGTGGGGCCAGATCGAGTTGACAGAGCCACTCTCCATGGCATCGCTCCGTGTCACTCATGGTTTGTGAGCACTAGGCTGCGATAATTTCAGTTATCGAACCGTCGGGCCCGAAACCGCACGTCACCGCGTTTTTGCTGTGCAACGTGTCGGTGCACCCCGGTAGCCTGCGTCGGTGACGATCGAGCCCCTGCGCGGCCGGTAACAGCATCCGCGGGGCCCGCGCTGCGGGAGGAGGTGGCGGCGCGGATCGCCGGCACCATGCAGCGTTCGCGCGCGAAGAACACCCGCCGCTCCCACACCTCGGACTGGGAGCTTTTCGCTCGTGGTGTTTCTCCCACGGGCACGCTGCCCTCCCGGCGCGCCCCGCTGGTGGTGGCGTGGTATCTGCTGCGGTGGCGTCTGATTCTTTTCGGTTGGTATCAGCCACGGGACACCTACACCAAGGCCAGCGATCGAGCCTAAGCGTGAGCGACGCTCTCGCGCCGTGTTCCCGGCTGGCATCCGCCCACAGGGACGCCTTCGAGCTCCTTGACACGCCCCCACCACTGCGATCTCTGGCTGCCTGATGTACGACAGAGACCTGCAATTGGCATCAACGAAGTCGAATCGCCGTTGCCGAACACGTCGACTGTCAAGTCCCACCTCGTGCGCGTCTTCGGAGAAGCTCGGCGTCAAGTCCCGCACTCGCGACGTCGGCCGGGCGCGCGAGTTGGGCTCGATCTAAGGATCTACTCCTCCTCGGGATTGCGATTGAGGTGTATCAGGCTGAGCACCAGCCCACCCCACACCAGCACGAGGGCAAGCACCATCATCGCGATTGCGGACCCGGTCATAGGCTTTCTCCAGCCTCGGTCGATTCGGTGTGTTCGAGTTCTTCATCGGAACGGCGCCACGGAGTGAACGACAGCAACACGGCGACGACGATGACGAGTGTTTGCGCCAGCCAGCCGAAGATCGTGACCAAGCCGTCGGGAAGGCCGCCGTAACCTTCGCGTACTCTGTCGATGATCTCGCTGATCAGCATGTAGGCCAGCACGACCGGGGTAATGACCCCGATGAACAGGCGCCAGATCACTCCGACCTTGAACGAGGACACCGAGTTGAGGTGGTCCTGCATATCGGGCAGCCGGCGCAGGGCCCACGTCACCGCGACGATGGCGACCAGTGCCACGCCGACGATGCCGATGTTGTTCGCGAAGTTGTCCACGATGTCGAGGAGGTTCAATCCGGTTGCAGTGGGGAAGAGCAGCAGCGATACCACGGTCGCGGCGCCTCCGACACCGAGAACGGCGGGAACTCGGCCGATCCCGAGCTTGTCCTGCACCGCGGCAACACATACCTGGATGATGCTGATCAGCGAAGTGAAACCCGCGAAGACGAGCGACGCGAAGAACAGGACGCCGAACAACGGTCCACCGGGCATCGAGGAGATGATCGCCGGGAAGGCGATGAAGGCGAGACCTATGCCGCTCTCGACCACCTCGTCCACCGCGACACCCGAAATGTTCGCCATGTAGCCGAGCGTGGCGAATACGCCGATGCCGGCGAGGATCTCGAAGCTGCTGTTCGTGAAGCCGACCACAAGTCCGGAGCCGGTGAGATTCGTCTTGTGCTTGAGGTACGACGAGTAGGTGATCATGATGCCGAACGCCACCGACAGGGAGAAGAAGATCTGACCGTACGCCGCGATCCAAACGCCCGTGTCCATCAGGGCTGACCAGTTCGGCCGGAAGAAGGCATCCAAGCCCGCACCCGCGCCCTCGAGGAACAGTGCGCGCACCACGAGAATGGCGAAGAGAACGATTAGCAGCGGGACGAAGAACCGGGCAGACGCGCCGATCCCCTTCTGCACGCCGAGCGCAAGGATCACGAGCGTGATGATCCAAATCAGGAGAAGCGGAAGGGCGACGCCGGGAACGAAGTCCAGGCCGAACGTCGATTCGCTGTCCTGCTTCAAGAAGTCGGTGGTGAAGAAGGTCGCCGGGTCCTCACCCCATGCTTCGTTGAACGAGAAGAAGAAGTACCGGATCGCCCACGCGATGATCACCGCGTAGTACACGCCGATGACGAAGCAAATGCCCACCTGCCACCAGCCGATGAACTCCGCACGCTTGTGAATCCGCCGGAACGCCAGGGGCGGCGAGCCCCGAAACTTGTGCCCGATGGCGTAGTCGAGGAAGAGCAACGGGATTCCTGCGGTCAGCAGGGCCACCAGGTAGGGAATGATGAAGGCGCCGCCGCCGTTCGTGTAGGCCACGTACGGGAACCGCCAGATGTTGCCGAGGCCGACGGCCGAGCCTATCGCGGCCAGAATGAAGACGGTGCGTCCCGACCAAGCCTCGCGGTTCTGTTCCAGTACCATGCTGCCGTTGCCCTCCGCGGTCGATCGTTGTCGATTGTTCGACCGTATCGGCTGGCGGACTCGAGCAGTGCCGTTCCGGGTTTTGGGACGTCGGTCTCGACATCCCCGGCATCGACTTCGTTTCCCTCGCGCAGGGGTACGGCTACGCCGGCGGCCGTACATTCACCGGAACAGGGTCCGTGCGCTCACGTGGGTTCCTTGTCGGTGGTGTGGTCGGTGACAGTCGGGATCGGGTCTTGACCGTCGCCGGCGTCGATGACCTCGAAGTCGTGGGACCAGTCGGTGACCGGTTCGACGCCGACGGCCGTCGAATCGGCGCCCTTGCTGCCGTGCAGGAACTCGAGTTGACTCTCGTAGTGGTCGAGAACGTTGCCGATGAGCTGTTCCCGCGAGAACCCGGAGACATCGAAGCCGCTGCTGCCATCCGCCGAGAAGACCTCCAGCCGGAAGTACTTCCCCAGTTTCTGTGCGCCGCGGCCGTAGCTGGGGGTGTGGTGTTCGATGGGATACACCTGATAGTGGAAGGTCCGCTCCAACCTCGAACGGGACGTCGGGGTGGTAGCTGTGGATGCCGCAACTCTCGACGAGCCGTTCCCCGACCGTCGCGCCCACGCCCTGGGCACGCAGTTCGTCGGCGACCTCCCGAAGCGCGGGCCCGACCACTGCCGTCGCGTATCGATCGGTGGCGTGGGCTCCTGGGAAGCGCATGGACCGCTCGATGCGCTGGAGCCCGTGCAACTGGGTGCCGCCCGAACTGCGGCTCGACAGCGCCTTCGGCAGCGACAGTCGCGCCGACTCCGCCCAATTCTGTTCCACCTGGAATGCTTTGAACAACCCGAGCATGAGAAACACGATGACGACAGCGAGCGGGAGGCCCATGATGATCGTCGCGTTCTGCAGCGTCGCGATGCCCCCGATCATGAGCATCGCCAAGGTCAACAGTCCGGTGGCGCCTGCCCAGAAGATCCGGACCCAGGCCGGCCCGTCGGATTCGTTGTCCGTGATCCGCGAACTGAAGTGCGACATCACCAGCGCCCCGGAATCGGCGCTGGTGACATAGAACAGCATGCCGGTGAAGGTGGCGATCACCGCGAGGATCGGTGCACCCGGATATTGCTCGAGCAACGTGTAGAAAGCCCTGTTCGGGAGCCGACACCGCGGTCTCCCCGAACTCGGCGTTGCCGTCCCGGACGATGTCGATGGCGCTGTTCCCGAAGATCGAGATCCACACGAGGATGAACAGGAAGGGCACCGTCAGCACGCCGACCACGAAACAACCCGATACTCAAATCCGCCCTCGTCGACTATGTCGCACGCGACGGAATCACCCACTCACTCGACACGTACACCGTCGCCAAGCGGGAATTCCTCGAAACGCTCCATCGGGTGGTCCTCGCGCCCCGCAATCTCGACTACAAAGTGCAGTTCCCCGGGCCGACCGGAACGAACGCCGTCGAGGCCGCACTCAAACTGGCACGAAAATGCACCGGCCGCGAAACCATCATCAGCTTCACCAACGCCTTCCACGGAATGACACTGGGCGAACTCGCGGTGACCGGCAACTCGATGAAACGTGCCGGCGCCGGCGTACCCCTCGTCCATACGACCCCGATGCCGTTCGACCACTACCTGGGTGGGACCGTCGACGACTTCCACTGGCTCGAGCACGCCCTCGAGAATTCCGGAAGTGGGCTGGAGAAGCCCGCAGCGGTGATCGTCGAAACGGTGCAGGGCGAAGGCGGCGTCAATGTCGCACGGCCGCAACGGCTGCGGGCGCTCGCCCAACTTTGCCGCGACCGCGACATCCTGTTGATCGTCGACGATGTGCAGATGGGATGCGGACGAACCGGCCCGTTCTTTTCGTTCGAGGACGCCGGAATCAAACCCGACATAGTCACGCTGTCCAAGTCGATCAGCGGATACGGCCTGCCCATGGCACTGACACTCCTCAAACCGCACCTCGACATCTGGGAACCGGGCGAACACAACGGAACGTTCCGCGGCAACAACCTCGCCTTCGTCACGGCGCGTGCCGCCCTCGAACACTACTGGAACAACGACGGCCTACAGGATGCCACCACTGGCCTGATCAACTGGCCGCTCGGGGCGTGGACGGCCCTGCGCGGCGGAAGGAAAACACGCCCCGGGATGTCAGCCAAGAAGCAGGCAACACTCGCGTTCGTGAAGGAACTGCCGGAATCCGACGGGCTCCGCATTGTCGTCGACCGCAACTACCCGATGGATCGGATCATCGAAGCGCACCGATATGTCGACCGGGGCCGCAAAGTCGGGAACGTCACCATCAAGGTCCCCGGCTCGACGCCGCTGGTTGAGTAGTACCGGCACATCATGGCACGGGGTTCGGCTTCCGATTCAGGGATCGACGACCCGCGGTTCGTCGACAACCCGGTTACGGGATTGAGCTGGAGCGGCGCGGATTCGGAAAAATGCCCCAATCAGCGTTCCGCTATTGAAGCGCGGCGATCGCCTCGACTTCGACAAGCTGGTCCGGGTAGCCGAGTACAGCAACGCCGAGCAGTGTGCTGGGCACGTCGTGATCGCCAAAGTGGCGGCTGACGACATCCCACGCCGTCACCAGGTCCGCTCGTGCGTTGCTGGCGACGTAGACGGTCGTCTTGACCACGTCGGGCAGATTGGCACCTGCGGCGTGTAGCGCGGCGCGCAGATTGCGCATCACTTGTTCGGCCTGACCTGCGATGTCCCCAACCGCTACCGTGGCGCCGGCCTCATCGAGTGGGCAGGCACCAGCGGTGAATACAAGCCTGGATGGCTGCTGGGTCCTCGCCGCGTACGCGTAGGGCACGTTGGCCGTCAACGTCGACGATCGAATCAGCTCGACGTGCATGTCGTTGGTCACGGTCACAGTCTCGCAGAGCGAGGGCACCGGCCTCACTTGCCGATCGATGACCGGTCACCGATCCACTTACGGAACGAGGGCACGACTGCCGCCCACATGCGCTGGGACACCACTTCGTCCCGGTGCAGGTTCCACAAATCGACACCATCGCCCAACCTTGCGAACAGTGTCGAGTCCTGTCCGCCGCCACGGCATCCGGATTCTTCATCGCCTGCGTATCGATGGCCAGCTAAGAACATCGGTCGGCCATGACTCAAGGGCGTTGACAATGCCATCTTCAACGCCGGTGAGTAGGTGAGAAGCGTGGACGCAACCGATCCCCCACCGCTGGTCGTCGTGCCACCGGGGAGTGCCGGACGAGAACCAGCCGAGCACCGAGGCTAGTGAGACGACACAGGACATGCGGTGTCAACAGTTCGAGTCGTTCTCCGGGCAACTGATTGTCGGTAACCCGCGGCCGAGGCGTACTGGGCTGGTGCCAAATGAAACCTGATGAAAATCTACCCGTGCCGGTTCTACCATCGCTGGATTCGGTCGAGCTTGAAGGAACTCCGGACGGCGAGATTATCACTTTCAAGCTCGCTGGCGACGGATCGGTGGGCTGGTCAGCCCGCTTCGTTCAGATGCCGTTCCTTCGAGGAACGGACGGCGCCGTGCACATTTCAGATTCGTGCATACTGCAGATCGATTTGACCTCAGTGGACTCGACGAACCACAAGCCGGCCGGGGTCCCGTCGAACTGCAACCGGGTCGAACACCGTGTAGGTGGAGTCGACCACCACCAGCCGGACCAGTTCGCCGACGGATCCGCCGGACGATCGCGTTCTGCTCGCACGTCCTCCGCGGCAGTCCGATCACGGTAGTCACGCAGCAGTTCCGCGGTGGTTGAGTCAACGGAATCAGTACCGTCCTCGCTCCAACTCACCGACCACTGGTCGGTCGCAGCGGGCGTCGTCCACCACTGCGCATGCGGGGATCGTGCGATGCGCTCGGCGACCCGTCGAAGCTCACCCCGCACAGGCTCGGCGTCGACGAGGAGGTCTTCACCGTCCGGGTCCTGCCAGTAGCGTGCGGCGTCGACCGCGTCGGCGAGGGCCGAACGGAGCGCAACCGCCGTCACCTCGGAAGCGGCACCCGGGACAGGACACCGATCTAGACGCGCCTCTGGTCGAGTGAAGGCACATGTCTGGCGGCTGATCTTAGATCACGACACCAAGTTCGAAAATCGTTGTCGACCAACGTTCATTCACGCGAATGAATGCCTCGGAACCGACCGACGGAGCCTACCAACCGCCCCGGGGGTTACTACACACGTCCCGATCACAGACGGACGCTGCCCCGCAGACAGTCTGCAGGGACGCCTACTGAGAACGGAGGTGGTCGACGTCGTCGTACTCACCGGCCCTTCCTGGAGCTTCCGTGAATAGCGCCCGAACCGTACCTTCAGGTCGGTTATGGTCCGTTTGTTCGCGCCAGTAACCGCCGATCCAAAGAGGTACCCATGCCGACCGCTCTGCCGAGAATTCTCCGCCGCACCTCCACCATCCTGACCATGACCGCCGCGACACTCGCCCTCGTGGCCACCACCGCCGGCGCTGCCCCGGTCCACTCCTTCGCGGTCGCTGCGACCACGCCGGTCGGCGCAGCGCCATCGCAGGTAGCCGTCTCCCCCGACGGGGCCGCCGCATACGTCGCCAACGCCCAGAGCAACGACGTCTCCGTCATCGACACTGCCACCAACACCGTCACCGGCACCGTTCCGGTCGGCGAAGGACCTGGCGGGATCACCGTCACCCCGAGGGGTCATCCGTCTACGTCGTCAACGCGACCAGCAAGACCGTCTCCGTCATCGACACCACCACCAAGACGGTGACCGGCAGTGTCCCCCTTACCGGCAGCGCGTCCTTCGGAACCGCCGCCTCCGCCGACGGTGCACACGTCTATGTGCCGACCGGTGATGCGATCTCGGTGATCGACACCGCCACCCACACGATCTCGGCGACGATCCCGGTGGGATCGTTCCCCCCTCCTCGCGGCCACCAACTCGACACACCTCTACGTCACCAACGCCGGCGACTACACCGTCTCCGTCATCGACACCGCCACGAACACCGTCGTCGCGACCATCCCGGTCACAGCAGCAGGCCGTCCCGCCGCGGTCACCGCCACCGACCAGGCCGTGTACGTCCGCAGCGGCGCCGAGATGTTCGTGATCGATGCCGCCAGCAACACGGTCAGCACAACCTTCCCCCGTGAAGGGCACCCTCGGCGGCGCGGCCGTCACCGGCGACGGAAACACGCTGTACGTCATCGACTCCGAGGGCGGGGCGGTCGCGGTCCTCGACACCACCACCAACACCGAGGTCGCCTACGTTCCCGTCGGCGCGATCACCGGCGGCGTCACCGTCTCCCCCGACGGCAACAAGGCCTACGTCACCAGCTCCAACAACACCGTCACCACGATCACCCGAAGCGGTGGCACTCGAGCGTGCACCGGATCGCTCTGCCTGCCGATACCCTGATGCTAACCCGAACAACAATGAGTGAGGGCGGGACTCGATCGAGTTCCGCCCTCACTCATTCCTGGCAGTCGAACCCAGTCGTCGGAAAGCGCCGAGACCCGTAGCCATCGTGAATCATGAGCAGAGCCCGTGGTGGCCGAGGCAGGGTGACGAAGGGACTCTCCAGGCGAGTCTTGGGTCAGCGGAGAACGCAGGCCGTCCGTGCCGCGCGCGGCCAATCCGGACACTCGCTGAGAAGCAACTCGTACAGCGGCCCGTCGCTGAGCGTGTCGACGTTCTCGACCGCAATGAACCCGGCATTGTCGACGAGTCGACCGGTCAGGTGTCGAGCTTCTCGAGTACACCGAAGCTCGACTTGCCGATCCCGCACTGCCAGAACGCCGGCAACGCCGACGCCGTCCGCATCAGGGTCGTGATCTGCGTGCTTTGCATGGAACCCGACGAGGCGGCATCGTTGCGGGCTCTACTAGGCACCGCGGGGAATTACCCTCTCCGCGATCACCTGTTCCCATGCCGACGCATCTTTGAACGAGACGCGAGCAACGCATTTGCGGTCATCATCCGACCTGACCCGCACCGCCCACCACCGTCCCCCGCCCACAGGTGGCTCCATCACGATTACCACACCTCCGGGGGTGCCGGACGTCCGTCAATCACGTCGGATCGCACGAGATCGTTCGACACTGCTCAGCTCATCGAGACATCATCGAGCACGGTCATCGGGATGCCGAAGTCCTTACCCTCCGACACACAAAGTCGTCCGCGTATATCGGCGAACATGGCGAGTCCACACTCGAGGTCTGCTGCGGTTCGAATCGCCCACGGCCTCATCCTGCCCTGAGCGGGCGGTCATCAGCGCGCGCCGCTCGACACACACGAGAGGCACCGTAAGTGCGGCGCAGCATCCTGGTCACGGGGAAGGACTTGGCGTTCGAGCAACTCAGCAAGCTCCTCGATGGTGACCTCCACGGTGCCGAACATGGGATCACCCGAGACGGCATACCTCGGCAACAGGAGTCGGTCGGTCACGCTCTCAGCGGACCCCCACCCGTTTCAACCGAGCGGGAGCGGCAACTTTGCCGCAGCGTCATGGAATGCTCGCACAATCGCGGCCGAAATCCGACCGCGGAAGGACACTTTACGGCCCTCCCCGATTGCCCACTCGCGAATCTCCTTGGTCGACGCCTTCGCCGGAGCGGTGTCCGCTCCCGTCACCGGAGCCTTCTTCACGGCCGTCGCTTCCGCAGCCGACTCCACAGCCGCCGACTTCGCGACCGACGTCTTCCTCGCGACCTTCTTCTTCACGGCCGTCGTCTCCGCGGCCGCCGCTTCCGCAGCCGCCGTCTTCGCCCCTGCCGCCTTCGCGCCCGACGTCTTCGGCTGAGCTTTCCTCGCGACCTCCTTCTTCGCGACCGGCGTCTCCGCCGGAGCCTTCCCCGCGACTACCTTCTTCACAGGCGTCTTCTTCGCCGGCACCGCCTCTGCCTGGACCTCCTTTGCCTGAGCGTCATGGAAAGCTTGCTCGATCTCGGCCGAAATCCGACCCCGGGGCGACACGTCACGGCCCTCCCCGATCGCCCACTCACGAATCTCCTTGGTCGTCGCCTTCGCCGGAGCCTTGCTGACCGCCGCCGCGCTCTTCGCCGGAGCCTTCGTCGCGGCTATCTTCTCCGAGGCCGTCGTCTTCGGCGCTGTTGTCTTCGGCGCTGTTGTCTTCGGCGCTGTTGTCTTCGGCGCTGTTGTCTTCGCCGGAGCCTTCTTCGCAGCCACCTTCTTCGCCGCCGGCGCCTTCTTCGCGACTGCCTTCTTCCCGTCCGCCTTCTTCGCGACCGACGATTTCGCGGTTATCTTCCTTGCTGGCGCCGGTTTTGCCTGAGCGTCATGGAAAGCTCGCTCGATCTCGGTCGAAATCCGACCCCGGGGCGACACGTCACGGCCCTCCCCGATCGCCCACTCACGAATCTCCTTGGTCGTCCTCTTCGCCGGAGCCTTCTTCGCAGCCACCTTCTTCGCCGCCGGTGCCTTCTTGGCGACTGCCTTGTCTGCGGTCGTCCTCTTCGCGGCCGTCTTCTTCGCGGCCGTCTTCTTCGCGGCCGTCTTCTTCGCGGCCGTCTTCTTCGCGGCCGTCTTCTTCGCGGCCGTCTTCTTCGCGGCCGTCTTCTTCGCTGGCGCCGGTTTTGCCTGAGCGTCATGGAAAGCTCGCTCGATCTCGGCCGAAATCCGACCCCGGGGCGACACGTCACGGCCCTCCCCGATCGCCCACTCACGAATCTCCTTGGTCGTCCTCTTCGCCGAACCTTCGGAACCCCTCGGTGATACCGCCATAGTTTTCTCCTTCTCGCCAGGCAAATCGTCGAACGCACACAGTATCGGCATTTCGGCACTCTCACCGCCAGCGGATCCAAACGGCAACCAATCACACTCGGGCCGCACTGATTTTCGAGGACCCGCGCCCCTCACGCTTTTCGCCCACCAGGACTACACAGAAGACCATCTGTCGACGGTGACGACACCTGCCGAACCATTGTGGCCAACCCGGCCGCGTTTTCTTTCCGTCACGGGAAGGATGAATTCGAATATCTATGCGCCGCAACTATATACGCCGAGCAACAGTCGAGGCGACGGAACCTTCGGGCATGCACCGAATGCCTCGGGACTGCCATGACGCGAAACGCGGACCAGCACAGAATAACGGTTGAAGAGTGTTCGAGCCCTCGACCACGGCCGGGAGACAGCAACACCTAATACCTGACTCTCGCAATGGATATCCGATCCCATCACCAGCATGAACACTGCGTCATGGCGCTGGATGCGAGCACAACCGTGCTATCCGTTTTCGAGACCCGGGCTACGGAAGCCGGGCGCTGCACCCACGTATTTCAGGTGATGGACCTCATCGAGGACCTTGACGACCTCGTCGAAGGTACTCGGGTCGGTCAGCACATCGTGGGATTCGGCGATGGTGAGTGCGGCCGAGTCGAGGGCCCCGCGGTCGATCAGCATCAGGGCGAGTTCGGCGGGGTTGTTGCGGCAGCGGTAGATCACCCCGTCGGTGTGCGGGTCGCCGTCGAGGATCTGATGGCAGGTGGTCCGGGACCAGGTGTAGGCGCCACGGTCACAGCCCACAAGGGTCCCGGACAGGTTCAGCGATCGCAGGTCGCCGTCGAGGAGGGACGCGACGGTGACATCGCGGCCAGGACCATCCGGGTGTGCGTCTTGCCCGCGAGCCGTTTGCGGCGCACGATCCCCGACCGCGGAATGGGGATATCGCGCAGGATGCCTTCCGCAACGACCCCGGCGAGCGAGAAAGCGACGTACAGGTAGCCGCCGTGGGAGTCGTCGATCGGCTCGAACCGCCCCTGCAGCGGGTTACCGAGCGTACGGATGCCTTTGACATGAACGAGTTCGGCGGGTACGGGGACCCGGTACCGGAAATCCGGTGCAGTGTGATGCCCGCGGGGCCCTTCCGGGTCTGCGGGGCCGGCCGTTGTAGCGCTCAGTCACCGGTGTCAGTCCATGCCCATTCTCGGTGAGCCACCAGTCCAGGGTCCCCCACGGGTCCAGGTCGCATTCCATCAGCCGTTTCGCGTGCTCGGCGACCGAGCGGATCTGTTTGCGCACGCGGTCGAATTGGAACAGCGGATACCGGTACTGGTTGCCGACCTTGAGCCCGAGAAGTTGATGAGTCTTCCGTTTGGCGTTGGCCAGGGCCCGATTCACATTCCCGGACGGGGAAAGGATCTCGGACACTTCCGTCGAGGAGATCGTGTCGGCCTACAAATGAGAGTGGGGACGCGTAGGCGAGGTTGCCGGTCGCGGTCTCCAGTTCGACCGTGCCACGTCCATACGGATCGGTGCCCGCTGTGACGGTCGGCACCGGATCGGTGAGACCCCGTTCGGACCGCGATGCCCGGTCACCACCGCCACCCTCGGTGAGGGCGGCGCGGGTGGCACGGGGCAGCCGCCGCAGTTGGATGACCACGTCGGTGTCGCTGGCGTCGAACAGCGCCCGCATCACCACACCACCGGAGTCGGAGAGATCTGCGGCGTCCAATGCGGTGCGGAACGCGTCGGTGAGCCAATCCAGCGCCAGCCCCGTCATCGAGCCGGAGCTCGAAGTCGACCTCGATGCCGCCGCCCGCGAACCGGTGGGGGTCGTCTCGATCATCACTCCCTGGTACTTCCCGATCGCGATCCCCGCGTGGAAGATCGCGCCCGGCCCTCGCATACGGCAAAACCATCGTCTTCAAACCGGCCGAGGCCGTACCGGCCAGCGCCTGGGCCCTGGTCGAGATTCTGCACCGGGCCGGATTGCCGCCCGGCGTGCTGAACCTGGTGATGGGCCGGGGCCGCGATATCGGCGACGTCCTGACCGGATCACCGGACGTGGCCGCGGTATCATTCACCGGCTCGGCGCCCACCGGCGAACGGGTTCTCCTGGCCGGTGCCAGCCGCCGGGCACGCGTGCAACTGGAAATGGGCGGCAAGAACCCCCTGGTAGTCGCGGACGACGCCGACCTAGATCTGGCCGTCGATCTCGCGTTGCAGGGCAGCTACGGCTCGACCGGGCAGCGCTGTACGGCCTCATCCCGACTGGTGGTCGTCGACGGCGTACACGACGAGTTCGTCGACAGAGAAACCGCACCGGGCGGCACCGGAGCGTCGGGACCGCTGCAGGATGCGGTGCAGAAGCTGGTCGGCACAGTGGCGGACAAGGCACTCTCGTCGGTCTCCGGCAAGGTGGCGAACGCCTCCGGCAGGCTCACCGACTACGCCGAGGGCGGCGGTGGAAGTCTGCTCGGCGCTGTGACCGGTTCCCAGAAACTGGCGGAGGGAAAGACACCTGGTAAATCCGCGGTGAGCGCGGGCTGGGAGGGCGCCAAGCAGATGGTCAAGGACAAGGCCTCCGACGTCAAGGAGGCCGTCACCGGTGGTGGCGGTAAGGGCGGCGGCAAGGGCAAGAAGCTGAAGTTGACCAATATCGTCGAGACACTCGATGTCGGTGTGCCGGTCCAGCTGGCCTATAACCAATGGACGCAGTTCGCCGACTTCCCGTCCTTCATGAAGAAGGTCGAGCGGGTCGAGCAGGAATCGGACGAGAAGCTCGAGTGGAAGGCGCAGGTTTTCTTGTCGCACCGAACCTGGGAATCGTCGATCATCGAGCAGGTTCCCGATGAGCGGATCGTGTGGCGCTCGAAAGGCGCGAAGGGTTTTGTCGACGGCGCGGTGACGTTCCATGAGGTGACTCCGGACCTGACCCGCATAATTTTGGTTCTCGAGTATCACCCGAAGGGATTCTTCGAAAAGACGGGAAACCTGTGGCGGGCACCGGGACGCCGGGCTCGGCTGGAGTTGAAGCACTTCGGGCGTCATGTCATGACGCAGTCCGTTCTCCATCCCGACGAGGTGCAGGGCTGGCGGGGAGAGATCCGGGACGGGGAGGTGGTTGAGCCCGAGGACGAACAAGCACCTCCGCAGGAGGATGACGAATTCGACGACACCGCTGAGGGTGGGGACGAGAGCGACGAGTCTGAGGACGACGAGGCCGGCGAACTCGACGAGGCCGGTGAGGAGGAGGACGACGAGCTGGAGGACGCAGTCGAGGACGAGCCGGAGGACGTAGCCGAGGACGACGAGGGAACCTCGGAGACCGAGGAACAGGTACCGCCCCCGCCGAGACGACGGGGACGCCCCCGCAAAACCGCGGCCGTCGACGAGGAGCCGGCACCGCCGAGACGACGGGGACGCCCCCGCAAAACCGCGGCCGCCGATGAGGAGCCGGCACCGCCGAGACGACGGGGACGCCCCCGCAAAAACGGCGGCCACCGGCTCGAGGGAAGGCAGCGGGCGATGACCTCGGTGCAGCCGGCGGGGAGCGGCGGCGGAGTGAGCGGCGGTCCAAGCTCGAGTAGCCTCGCCGACGTCGTCGACACCATTTTGGACAGGCCTGGTCATCGACGCCTATGTGCGGGTCTCGCTGGTCGGGATCGAACTGGTCACGATCGACGCGCGTGTCGTCGTCGCCAGTGTCGACACCTACCTGCGGTTCGCGGAGGCAGTGAACCGGCTCGAGATCGGCAGTGGTGAGCCGGAAGGCCTGACGGATCTGGTGGGGGACGTCACCGAGGGCGGCGCCAAAGCCAAGACCAAGGGTGCGCTCGAATCCGCGGGCGAAAGACTCGGCGACATCCTCGGCGGCGGACAGGAAGAATCTGAGCGCGAACCTGTTACCCGAAAGTCCACCCGCGGGGGCACGTGATGTCCACGAATCCGAACACCGATGCGGCCGAGGAGCCGCGCACCAGCGGTGTCTACGTATACGGCATCGTGCCAGCCGATGTGGAAGCCGAAAAGGACGCGGTCGGCGTCGGTGACGGACCGGTCAGCATCATCAGGCACGGCGAAATCGCCGCGCTCGTGAGCGAGATCTCGGTGGACAGGCCGCTCGATAAGCCCGAAGACCTGCAAGCCCATGCGCACCTGCTGGACGGCACGTCTCGGGTGGCACCGGTCCTCCCGCTTCGTTTCGGGGCGGTCATGACCGACGTCGACGCCGTCGAGGAGGAGTTGCTCGCAACACATGCCGACGAGTGGAAGTGGAGGTAGTCGAGGATCGGCGCATCCCGTCGCGACGGACATACTCGCCATGTATGAGGTCGTGTTGGATCTGGACGGGGAACTATTGTCCTACCGCAGAACCCGCCGCTACATCCGCGGTATCGGCAACAGCGAGCGTGCGCGGTCATGACCATCGCCGGCGCCGGTGCAAGCAACCTTCCGCAGACCTCGGGCAGCGGGCACCAGTCGACGAATCTAGGCGAGATCCTCGAACGGGTCCTCGACAAGGGGCTCGTGATCGCCGGAGACATCCAGGTCAACCTGCGCGACATCGAACTACTGACCATCAAGGTGCGATTGGTCATCGCCTCACTCGAGACCGCGAAAGAGGTAGGCATCAATTGGTGGGAGAACGACCCCTGGCTGACCGGCACGAACAGTACCGTCGAACTCGAGAACCGGAAACTGCGGGAGCGGATCGCCGAACTCGATCCCGACAGGTCGGTTCGCCCGGCCGTCCAATCCTCCGACAAGATCGAGGTGGAGACGAAACGTCAGCCCGATGACCTCGGCTGACAGTGCTGATGTCGAGCAACCTCAGCGGCATCGTGCGCGGAGCACGTCCTGACCCGTTCGAGTCGACTCGGCCTGCGGACTCACTGATAGCGTGCCACCGAGTCTCTGGCGGCGGTGATACCTCCGCAACGGGCTTCCGATGGAGTTTTGCGATTGGGACCGGGGACACGGGGTAGTCACGGTATACGCCTCGCGCGCACCGACGCGCCATAGTTCCACATGCTCTCGACGCCCGACGCAGTGCGTGGCGACAACACACAGCAAGTGGGTACGATCATGAAACTCATGAAAACCAAAACAAAAGTTGAGGTTGCCGCAGCGGTCGGCGCCGGATACCTACTGGGGCGCACACACCAGTTGAAGATGGCAATGAAGATCGCTGGAGCGGGCGGACAGTCCCCCAAGGGACCTGAGAATCTGCTCGCACAGGGATCCGAGTTCCTCGCCTCGTCTCCGGTGATCGCAGAACTCGGCGACTCGGTTCGCGGCGACCTACTCGACACGACGGCCGCCACGGCCGAGGCCACCAGCGAGCACGCAGACTCGTTCCGTGACCGCCTCCGGTCGCGCGGCTCGCACGTCGTGGCCGGCAGCGGGCACCTGGTCACCGGGGTGAAGAGAATCGGCCGTCGCGGGCACGCCAACCCGCGGGACGCCGAGGACTCCACCGTCGACGAGGAACCGGACCACGGAAAAGACGAGGACGGACAATTCGACGCCCCGACGAACGCCGAACCCGTCACGCCTGCGCGGCGGGCGACCCGGGGACGCTCGAGCACGGGAACAACTTCGTCTCACGCGGTCCAAGAAGAACAACAGCCGAAGCCACGCAAACGGCGCAAACCACGGATCGCGACACCCAGCGACTCGGCGGAGGAGTCCCGGGACGAATCCGCACCGAAAGCACGACCGGACACAACCGCACACAGGAAGGGAAGGGGCAAGGCGCACAAGCCTCCGACGGACGTACGAGACGAGGAGAAACCGCACAACGCGACCACGGGCGAGGACGAAACCCGACCACAGCCGTCCAGTGGCTGGGCACATCTGCGGCGGATGACGCACATCCGCTCGACGATTCGTGAGCAGTCGCCGTCGACCGCAACCACACCGAAAGGTGATCGGTAGCGGAAACGGGATCGGCGTAGCTGCGGAAATCAACCTCATGGGGCGGCAGGCATAGTCGCGCACCCGGGCGCGGGCATGCTCAATCGCCTCACGCGGTCGCATCCGCACGAGAAAGCTGCCCCCGACCATGGTTGGTCACGAGGTTCGAGCGCTTTGCCGGGGCCCGCACCGGCGCGGACGCAGCCAGCGACGAACTCGCCACCAAAAGCCGGATCTCGCTACCGCCCAAGCGCAGGCAACGGCGGCCCGGGAACGAGCCGACTCGCCGCGGCACGCAGCGCCAGCTCGACCGTCTCAGACAACGGACGGAAGTGAGCGTTGACGGGCGTCTACCAATTTCTAGGGCGAGCAGTAACTGACGGTCGCGAACATCCGCTTCGTTAGCTGTTACCGGGTCCAAGCGACAAGGCGAAACGGGCTGAGCGCCGTTCTGCGGTCGCAGGGCCTTTTTGGCCTTGGTCAAAAGCGGCGGGGTCCGCGCTTCTCTGAGTGTCAGGCCAGCCGACCTGGACCGATATCGTGAGTCGGTGGATCCATCACAGACGCGGGCGAAGCGCCAGACGGCGCGCACGACGCGGAGGCGCCGAACCAGTCATTAGGCTCCAGACACGGGAAAATGCCAAATAGTCTGGAAGACAGTCGATCCCACAATGCCGATAAATAGGTTACGTCAACGAGTAAGTTGGTTATTCGCAGGGCTCGGTACCACCGTATACACGCCGCCGTCGGACACCGCCAGGGGGAAAGATTCACCCCTGTGGGGCCTAGCTGTCTCCGGTGACCCGCGGAACACTCATCGGTGACCCGCATATTTCGTCGCAGGAGTAATTCGTGGACCAGCTCTGGCACATCATCCTCGCCTGGATCGCCGCCATGGCGACCTGGATTATCACCACAGTCGCCCTGCTCCTCGTCCTGCCGGACCCCGCGTTCACCCACCCGGCGGCGAGCATCGGCACCATGGTGTGGGCCGTGGCGGTCGGGATCGGTGTCTACCTGCGGCTACACCGGAGCATCCGTGCCGACGACGGCACCGGCACCCACACCCATCCCGAAGCCCGAACCCCCACACCCGGGCACACCCGCCTGGCGCGACGCCGCCGACACCTCCTCCAGTCGATCGGGCTCGGCGCCGCACTCCTGGCCGCCGTCGTCATCGGCTACGCCATCGCCCTCACACAGGGGCACACCCCCGGACTCGGCGATGCCGCCCTCCCCTTGCTGCTTATCTGGTACCTGTGCTGGGCCGCCCACCAAGTCCGCACCATCGACCACTTCCCCACGACCGTGCACCCACCACAACACCGCACCCCTTAAAATCAATCCCTACCGCCCGCAGGGACGGATCTCCGCCGCCGACAACCCCCGCCGCCGCGACGCCGGTGCAACGGGGACTGTCCGGTAATCGGTTGATCTGAGTCTGGCCGACACGCCGAGCTTTGCTTGGCGGAAAGGCGGAATCATGACCGAGACACTCGATCCTATGGATCAGACGAAGACCGATCACCAGAAGTTGGCGCAGCAACTGCTGGCGCAGGCCAAGGCTGACGGCGTGGAACTGGTCGGACCGAACGGACTACTCAACCAACTCACCGCGAACGTGCTCGAGACCGCTCTCGAGGCAGAGATGGAAGAGCACCTCGGCTACGAAAACACCAGGCCGAAGGTTAGGAATGGAGGGAATTCCCGCAACGGCAGACGAGCGAAAACGGTGCTGACGGAGATCGGACCGGTCGAAATCCAAGTACCCCGTGATACCGATGCCTCGTTCGATCCCCAGATCGTCAAGAAACGACAGAGACGGCTCACCGGTGTCGACAAAATCATCTTGTCCCTCTCATCGAAAGGCCTCACCACAGGCGAGATCGCCGCCCATTTCGATGACGTCTTCCCCCGCAAGCGGGAGGTGCCCCCAGGCGCCTCGGTGTCGAAGGAGACGATCAGCAAGATTCCCCCAAGCACTTCGTGCAGGGAGGTACCCCCACCGACAAAGTCCTCGCGGAGATGGCCGAATGGTCCATCCGGCCCCTGGATCCGGTGTACCCGATGATCTTCATCGACGCCATCCCTGTCAAGGTCCGGGACGGTCAGGTCACCAACCGGCCGATCTTCCCCCGCCGCACGCGGGAGGTACCCCCAGCCGCGATCGGCGTCACCGTGAACGGGGAACGCGACATCCTGGGACTAAGAGCGTGTCTCATGTGGATGAAGTGGCGTGTGGGGCATAATGTGACGCGTGTTAGATGGGTTGTCACTGCGGTTGGTGCCGGATGCGTTGTGGGAGATCGTCGAACCGTTGATTCCGCGATTCGCCGCACGGCCGCAGGGAGGTGGCAGTGCGCCGGTGGATGATCGGGCGGTGTTCACCGCGATCGTGTACGTGCTGACCAGTGGATGTGCGTGGCGGCATCTGCCGCCCTCGTTCGGGGTCACAGTTCCTACCGCGCACCGAAGATTTACCGTCTGGGCGGCGGCAGGGGTGTTCGAGAGACTGCACCGTGAGGTGCTCGACCGGCTCGGTAGCGCCGGTGAACTCGACTGGACGGCAGCGATCCTGGACGCCGCGAGCGTGCGGGCGAAAAAAGGGGATCGCTGACCGGGCCGAGTCCGGTCGATCGCGGCAAGAAGGGGTCGAAGATCCACGTCCTGTCCGAGTCGAATGGAATCCCGCTGGTCGTCGATGTGTCCGCGGCGAACACCCACGACAGCACCTTGCTGCAACCGATGGTCAGCGCGATCCCGGCGGTGAAGTCCCGACGTGGGCCGCGCCGTCGCAAACCCGGAAAGCTTCGCGCCGATAAGGGCTACGACTACGACAAGCACCGCCGGTGGCTGCGCGAAGAGGGCATTGTCCCGCGCATCGCTCGTCGCGGAATCGAGAGGAACGACCGGCTGGGCCGGTACCGGTGGAAGATCGAACGCACCATCGCCTGGCTCACCGGCTACCGACGCCTGACCATCCGCTATGAACGCCGCGCCGAGCACTTTGCCGGATTCCTCCATCTCGCGGCCGCGCTCACTTGCTTCAAGAAACTCCCCACATGAGACAACCTCTAAGGGCCGGTGACGGTGGTGAGGATGCGAAGTTCTGGCTCGCCGTCCTCACCGAGCTCAAGCATCGAGGTGTCGCCGATGTGTGCATTGTGGTGTGTGACGGACTGCAACGGCCTGCCGGACGCGATCACCGCGGTGTGGGATCGAACGATTGTCCAGACCTGTGTCATTCATCTGCTCCGCAACACGTTTCGGTACGCGTCCCGCAGATACTGGGAGGAGATGTCACGAGATCTACGACCGATCTATACCGCTGCAAACGAGGCTGCAGCGCGGGAGCGGTTCGACGAGTTCACCGGCAAGTGGGGCTCGCGGTATCCGGCGATCATCCGGCTCTGGCAGAACGCCTGGACGGAGTTCATTCCCTTCCTCGACTACCGACGTCGAGATCAGGCGTGTCATCTGCTCGACGGATGTAATCGAGAGCCTCAATGCCCGGTATCGGCGGGCGATCCGGGCACGCGGGCACTTCCCCGACGGACCAATCGGCTCTCAAGTGTCTGTATCTCGCGACCCGGGCGCTGGACCCGACCGGGAAGGTCAGAGCACGATGGGCAATGAGGTGGAAGCCGGCACTGAACGCATTCGCGATCACGTTCGAGGGCCGGCTCACCCCGAGTGAGAACTAAACCGATGTGCCAGATCCAGATCCACCGAATAACTGATAGTCCCGTGCAACGGGTTGAGTGCCTTCCTGCGGTCACCAGCGTCCGTTTTGGCCTACGTCATATCGGTAATCAACTAGTTTGATGGGCAGCCGTCAACGCGCGTCGGTGGTGGTTGGTGATCCTCGGGCCCGGCGGCAGAAAAGCTCAAGGCATCAAGCTGGCGCGGCGATCCAATGCCATGCCCCCTCTCGTTGCCGGCGCCGGATGTGACGTCTGCGGTCGTTCTCGGACATCCCGCCCCACGTTCCGTACGGTTCGGCAACGGTCAGGGCGTACTCGCGGCATTCGGTGAGCACC
Source organism: Rhodococcus oxybenzonivorans (assembly GCF_003130705.1). NCBI lineage: Bacteria > Bacillati > Actinomycetota > Actinomycetes > Mycobacteriales > Nocardiaceae > Rhodococcus > Rhodococcus oxybenzonivorans. The sequence goes on from NZ_CP021354.1 coordinate 4,580,613, forward strand.
GGGCAGTCCTGGCAGACGCGTTTGGCGTGCGCTTCGCGCCGCGCCCGGTCCCGACCACGCTCCCCCCTCTGGAGAGAAGAACAACGACGACTCGACGTTCCGGCACGACCCCAGGATGCGCCAATCTCGACGATCACGGTCGACGGGCAGTCCGGTCCGTGGCGTATCTTCACGGCGGGAAGCCGGCACAGTGCTCGGCGCACGAGCGGATATACAAGTCATCGGATCGGTGTCACTCATCTCACTCACGGGTATTTGTGCGGCGGACCTGTCACCGCGGTAATCCTTTCGCAAACAACCTCCTTCACAATCAGTCCGGACGGTCTCTTCAAGTTCAGGTGCCCAGCCACAACCTTCGACGAGCGACGGTGATCATTTGCTCGACCAAGCGGCCGCAGCGGTCCCGGCGCGGTGACGTCGAGATACGCGACCAGTGCCCGACAGAACGCTGCGGCGTCCATCCCGAAATCGGTTCTGATCACCTCGGGAGGGCCGCCGCCGTGGGCGCACCGACGTGGGGCTCGGGCCGAGGTAGAAGTATCGCTCCGGCTGCGCGAGCTCGCGACCTCCTCTAGCGGGGGAGATGGGACATGAAACGGCTCCGAATATGCACATGGAGTGCGCACCTGAGAAGTTTAGAAGTACGGATGAGATGACTTGTGTCCTACTTCGCAACACTGGTTGCTCCATGAAGATGGTGTAGGAAACGGAGTCGGATCTGACCATCGTGTCGTAACCCAATAAAGGCGGCATCGCGTGACTCCTCGTGAGACCTACCAAATTCGCTCGAGGAAGACCACGCGATGGCCTCTGCCCACGTTATCGACCTGCACCAAATCCTGACCGATCGCCTCACCGACGCCAACCCTGATCTGATGCGGAGTTTGTTGTCCACGTTCATCGACGCGGGCGAGATCACCACCGAACACGGCCGGGTCGGTGAGCGGGTCGATCACCTTCGACCAGTGCCAGAACTCCACCGCCAGCCGTGGGTGAGAATTAACGGGCTCGGGTAACGTCCGAGGCCGGGCTAGCGCATGAAGTGCACCGGAACACCGACGACGCTCACCTGGCAGTGCTCGTAGGCGTTCCGCCTATCTGTGCACCACCGTGACATCCGCAACGGCGGGGATGCTCAGGCAAATTTCAATGTCTGGGACTGGAAGATGCAGGACCCGAACAGTGCGATTCGGAACTCATCGTTCACCGGAACAGAGAATCAGCTGCACTCGGGCGAAGTGGCGCCGGGGGGGATCTGTCACCGGGGATGTCTGCTTCGACAATCCTCAGGGCTCGCCTCCCGGCCAGTACGTCGTACTCAACGATCTTCGTTCGTCTTCTCCGCCGATCGAATTGGGTGGATCAATCAACGATGACGCTCCCCTTCTAATCCCGTGATTTCTCGAGGGCGACGTCCTGGTGATCACCCGGCTCGACCGGCTCGGACGATCGGTCGGTCCTCGCCGAGCTCCAGCGCGAGCTGATCGTGGCTAAAACCCGCGACGGGATGGCCGCGGCCCGCGCCCGCGGCCGCACGGGCGGCCGGCCCTCGAAGCTCAGCCCGGACCAGATAGAACTCGCTCAACGCCTCTACGACGCAGGCGAGCACACCGTCGCCCAGATCGCAGACATGCTGAAAGTGCCGCGCACCACGGTCTATGGGCATCTGAACACACGACGGGTCGATAGCGCACCGGTCACGCAGAAGAGCGCCGTGCTCGCGGCTCCCCCGGTCCGCTCGTCTCGGACGTGCCCGACCTGCGGATATGAGCCGACCACTCGCGCCGAGGCGACGCACCAACGTGCCGACCTCGCGAAGACGTGGCTCCACGCCGACCCCAATCGCCAGGGGGACGGTCATCAGCCGACACCACTGCCGGCAGTGTGAACCCGGGCAACCGGCATTCGACATCGCCTGCAGCGTCTGCGGCGACGGACCCATCCTCGCCGGCGCACTCGCCGAACAAGCGAAGAACGGCATCCTGACCGAGCCCGTTCGACGATGGCTCACAGCAGCGGAATGGACAGTCACCCCGGACCTCTTATGCCCGGGCCACACATACGCCGCGGACTGACCCGGGGCGACCACGAAGACCTACCTGCGCCGGGAAGATTCCCGGCGCGATAATCACCACGCGGATGAGGTGGCGCGCTACTCGGCTACACCCCCAACACCATGAACATCCACGCCACCCGCGCGGCAATCCCGATGGGCAGCTACCCCGCGATCAAGCATCCCAAATGGTAAAGCGTCTCCCCGCCCACGAGATCGACAGAACTGGATAAGTCCCTTATCCAGTCAACTGCTCTGCACCTTTGCCTGACTGCACCTTTCGTTGGACATCAACGCACGCATCGATGTCGGGCTGTCCCCCGTCCATCGACGAAAGGCCCGTCGGAACGCTCGCGTATCCGAAAATCCTAGTTCGTTGGACAACACCTCGAGGGGTCGACCATTCCGTAGTGCCTCGAGAGCTAATCCAGTCCTGTGCTCGTCGCGAATGCGGCGAAACGAGTTTCCCTCCGCCGCCAGAAGTCGGCGAAGGTGGGCTTCGCTAACGAACAGTGCCTGCGCGACCATCGCGCAGGAGACAGCCGACGTCCGTGAAGCGCGAATAATGTCCCGAACACGCGAACTGACAGTGCTGGAGCCGATGCCGTCCTCGGCCTCATTTAGACATACCGGCCCCCGGGCCATGGTGAGATCGCATGCTGGGAAGGCCGCACTGTTCGCCCTGGCCCCTACGTGGCGGCTGCGTTCGTCGCACAGCCCTGCATCGATCATCGGTCCTGATAGCCAGGTCCGGGCCCCAACGACGCGGTGGGGACAAGTGGCATCGACGTCGAGCATGGAGGTGTCGATTCAGTGCATAGCGACTGTGGCATCGGACGCCTTTCCGTGGTGGCAGTACCGCTGTGTTCCGCCAGCGCCGTTGTTCGGCGGGACACCTCGACTACTGGATCTTCCGACGAGGCATCACTCGTGGTCGTGTTCCAACGCATCCTGGCTGGCTGAGGCCATGGCATCCCTCGAGCACCTGCTGATCCGAGCAGTAGCGACGTGGTCCCCTTACTGGGTGAGCAGTGTTGTAGAGCGAAGGTGGGTACTTCCGATGAGCGCCGTCACGACGCCCTTCTGCCCAGAAACTTTGTCCCACCCAGCATGTTTTCGCAGCACTGGCGCATAGTGTCGAACTGCAACTGGCTGACGAGAAATGGGATGGGTTGGGCACCAAGCACCCGATAACCGCGCAGCGCTCATAGTTCGGCGCCGATCCGGTAACCCTCCGCAATGGCGTGACCGATCCGCCGCGGCGTGATGCAGTCGCCGATGACGCTAACCGTTTCATCAGGCTCGAGCCCAAGGGGCACCGGAACACGCGGTTGGTGCCAGACCACTAGTACCTCATCACACGCGACGTCGCCGGTACCGAAAACAGGACGCAAGAGGAACGGCGTTGCGGAATCGTTTGGGATCACCAGCGAGTGCGCCACCTTGAACTCCACCCCGGCGTCCCCGAGTCGACCGAGCAGCGGTCCCACGCTCTCAGCCGGCACGCGGGAGGCCAGCGCGGTCAGCGGGGTGACAAAGGTGACGTGCCAGCCCTGCTGCGCCAAGGCCTCGGCAGCGCTGTAAGCCGGCCAGAACCCGTCCCCCTCATCGAAGATAACTGCCCGTCTACTTCGTACCTCGGGCAAGCGGCCGAGCAGGACGTCGTCGACGGTCGCTGCGGGCCGTCCGTGCAACCCGCTTGGAAGCTGCGCCGGCCGAGAACCGGTAGCTACGACAATATGGTCCGCTACCGCACGAATTTCGTCGAGGTCGTCCGCGCCGATCCCCGCCGAAAGGTTGACATCGACCTTCAGCCGTCTGAGTTCGCGTTCCAGATAATCGACGATGTCTATCAACGTGGCACGGTGGGGTGAGGCCGCAGCCACTCGAACACTGCCTCCGAGGACGGTGTTCTCCTCGAACAGGGTGACGCGATGTCCACGGCCGGCGGCGACCCGTGCTGCTTCGAGGCCGGCGGGACCGCCCCCGACGACAAATACCTCCTTGGACCGCAGCGGCACGGTACCGACGTTCGGATGCCGGCCACGCCCGACTTCCGCGTTCACGGCGCAGTGCAGATGGGGGTCGAACGCCCGGCAGTCCTGATTGATACCCAGGCAGCCCCTGATCTCGTCCAGCCTGCCGGTCTCCGACTTGACCGGTAGATCAGGATCGGCGATCAGTGCCCGCGCCATTCCGACCATGTCGACATGACCTGATTTGATGGCATGGTCGGCGGTGGCCGCATCCCGAATACGTTGGCCGACAAGAGTCGGCACACCTGTCGCAGCCCGAATCTTCGAGGCCGATGGGATGGCAACCGCATCCTCATTCGTCGAGTCCTTCACATATTTGCCGCGAGTGCCGTGGGTGATACTGAAGTAGTCGATGCCCAGTTCGGTCAGATTCTCCGCTACTCGGACGCACTCGTCGATCCCCATCCCACCGACAATCTCTTCTTCGCCGCTGAGCCGCACTCCCAGGACGAACCCAACCGGCATGACCGACCGCATTGCCTCGATGACCAGCCGTGTGAACCGCATCCGGTTCTCGAATGAGCCACCGAAGTCATCGGTTCGCTGGTTGGTCAACGGCGACATGAACTGAGCGGGAAGATAGCCGTGTGCCGCATGGACTTCGACCCCGTCGGCGCCCGCCTTGACCAGATTCTGCGTCGAGACCCGCCACCCTTCGATGATGTCCTCGATTTCCGCGACGGACAGTTCGTGTGGCGGGTAGGCATCCCGCACAGTTCTGATCGGAGACGGCGCGGAAGGCGGCGCGTCCGACTCTCCACCGATGAATTCTCGTCCGAGGTGACACAATTGCCCCACAAAACGGGCGCCGTGGCGGTGGATCACCGCCACCTTCGCCGACGTCGCAGGCACGAACTCGTCACCGTAGGCCTCGACGAGTTTTCGCGAACGCAGAGTCGTCGTTCGGTGTACAACGGTGGCACCACCGATGATCAGCCCTACGCCGCCTGCGGCAAGACGCTCGAAATGCTCCGTATCCCCGTGAGTGGGAACACCGCGCTCAGCCATACTCGTCCCGGCAGGCAGTGCCACCAGGCGATTCTTGAGGCTGATTCCGCCGACCTCAAAAGGCGAGAATAGATGCGGGAACTCACTTACCATGATTCCTTCTTTCTTTGTGCACTGCCGCGCTGACGACCCCTGATGCACGAAGTAGATGATGGGGAGGTCAGTCGGTCACCAACAAGACCCGCGATGACGGTCTGGACTCGAGCGTGGTCGCCACCCGCTCACGTAGTTGTTTCTCCGGCTGCGTGAGTCGCTCGGTCTCCTGTGAGAAGTAGTCGGCCCAATCGCTGAACATGCAGTACTCGACGAAGATGTCCGGGAGTTCGGCAGACTGCGTCACCACGCATCGGAGTGCCCCGAGCCGAAGCCGTGAGTGCTGTACCGTCCGGATGCCGGCCAGGAAATTGGACCGGTTCGCGGGAGCGACCACGTAGGTCGTCTCGATGACCACGCGTCGCTCACCATAGTCACCGAAAGGCGCAGCCGGATTCTCGACCTCTGCAGGATCCGGCACAATGCCCTCGCTGGAAAAGATGCCACGCCGCAATACCCCGCCGGCAGACACGAACATGAGCACGGCCGCGGTGGCGACGGCAGGAACCAGGCCGACGACATCGGCCAGCACACCCCACAAGATCGCCCCGACCGCCTGACTCCCCTGGAACATCAACATGATGAACGCAATGACACGCGCCTTGATCCACGTCGGCACGACTTTGTGCGCCGCGATCATCCAGGTGCTCTGGACCCCCACCCAGGCTGCGCCGGCGACGACCATCAGTACCAGCATCAAATCGAATCGGGTGATGACTGTCATTCCGCCAAGTGCCAATGCATAGGCGGCCGAACCCAATGCGACATATCGATTCCACGTCATCCGGGCACGCAGTGGCATCAGCGCAATCGTGCCGACGACCGCTCCCACCCCGATGGCGCCCGACATCACACCGAACTCGAAGGTACTGGTGTGCAGACGGTCGTGGGCGACCAGCGGCAGGAGGGCCCAAAGACAGCTCGCGGGTATCCCGAAGATGGTCAACCGGACGAGCAACCGTCGCGTCCATCTGGAGTACCGGATGAAGCGCAAACCGCTCGACACCGCCCGGCCGAGAGGGCGACGTATCGAAGCGCTGCCCGCGGTAGCGGGGACCTGCCGGGCCGCGATCAGCGCGCACCCAGCAAACATCGCACCGGCGGATGAAAACGCCCAGGTGGAGCCCAAGCCGGCAAGGATCGCACCGCCGATCAACGGTCCGATAGCGCGCGCACCGTTGAACACGGCGCCATCGATGGCCGGGACGACGGCCATCATGTCCCTGCTGACGATGTGGGGCAACAGCGCTTGCCAGACGATGGCGACGACCGCAAGTCCCACTCCGGCGACGAAGACGCTGCCCATCAGTACAGCGACACCTACATGACCCAGAAAGTCCAGAACGGCCAGGCCGATCGATGCGGCGAGTAGCACCACCGACGTGACAACCAGGAGCCGACGATGACTGGTGTACTCGACGATTGCGCCGATCGGCACGGCAAAAAGGAAGAACGGCACACTGATTGCGAACTGGACCGCCGATACGGTGGTGGCGGATTCGCCCGCCTCGGTCAGGATCCATTGGGCCGCGAGAACCAGTATCCATATGCCTACGCTGGCACCGAGTTCCAGGAGCAAGAGCAGGCGTAGGCGCCGGATCCGCAAGGGAGCAAAGAACCCCATCTGCGACTCGCCCACCATACCCGCCTCCTCGCTCAATGCAATCCGCCTCGCTTTTGATATCTGGGGCAGGTCATCTCGTCGTATTGAGACGAGATGACCTGCACCGCAATCGGACCGGCATCGATTCGTGCGGGGTCGGGTGAAAACGAATATCTTGCCGCAACAACGGTCTCGACGACCGCTACACAATGGACTCCTTCACGGCGCCGACGATGGGCATTCAAGCGAACGCGAGCTCAGGGGTGCGGGCGATGAGGAGCCGGCGCACATTGCCGTTGTCGTCGATTTGAGCAGTCGCGTTGAATGATGCCTCGAATTCACCATCGCGGGTGGTGCGCCCGAGTACCAGTTCAACATCTCCGACCAGCGCGCCTTTGTCGATGTGGTGAACCAAGGTGCTCTTCTCCCGCTGGGCGAGGTACACGATCAGACCGGCACGGTCGCCCACGAATTCTGCTGCCTGGCCACGGCCCTTCGAGAACTGGACCGACATCTCGAAGTCGTCGGAAATCATGGTGAGTACCCGGTCCGGATCGTCGGAATCCATGTACTCGAACCATTGGGCGAGAATCGGGGTCGACAGCGCGGTATCGGTCATGGGTCAGTCTCTTTCGGAGGTCAGGGCGGTTGGCAGTAGCGAGAATTCGGAATCGAAAGACACCTGATAGCGGTCGATCAGACCATCAGGGCCGATGTGCATCACGCCGACGAAGAATCCCGTTGTGACGCCGTCATCGGTGACCGAACCGTGGGCGAACTGCAGATCATCCGCAATCGCAACCCGCTGGATGTGGTGCTTGCGCTCCACCGGGGGACGCCCCTGGAGGTAACCGAGCATGACCTCGCGCCCCTTGCCGTGCTTGATGCCGGTGGGTAGCACCATGGCGAACTCGACGTCCGGTGCCAGCATCGCGACGGCGTTTTCGATGTGCCCGCTGTCGACGGCGGCATAGTATTTCTCGATGTCACAGCTCATGAAATGAACTTAGTTCGGGAAACCCCTTCTTGTCGAGAGTTCGCCAGGTTAGTGTGGCTTCAAACCAAACTGAAGTCACGTCAATTGGAGCGTCATGCCCATCACCACCGCCATTGAGGCGCCCTGGCCTCGCTCGGAACCGTCCACACTGACCCCAGGCGTCGAGCAGACACAGCTTCGCGATGCGATTCGCGGCCTGCTCAACAGATGGAGCGGCATCGAGCAGGTCCGCGCCGCAGCCGAGACCGTGGTCGGTTACTCACCCGACCTCTGGCGACGACTGGTCGAGGACATGTCGATCACCGCGCTCGCCGTACCCGAAGACCGCGGCGGCCTGGGGTACGGCATGGTGGAGTTCGGGATCATCCTCGAGGAATGCGGTCGCAACCTGGTCTGCGAGCCCGTCTACACCTCGGCAGTCGTGGGCATGTCCGCTCTGCTCTCGGCAACCGCCGATGACATCTCCGACCTGCTCGGCAACGTCCTCGAGGGCACAACAATTGCCACTGCGACCTCACTGACACCGGAGACCGACGACGTCCACGCCAGCGAGGCCGGCAACGCGTGGACTCTCACCGGTATGGCGACCCACGTACTCGGTGGCGCCGGCGCCGATGTGGTCATCGTCTCCGCGAACACCACCTCCGGGCGTCGCTTGTTCGCCACGACTGCAGGCGATCACCTTGTGCCGTCCGAACGCGAGGTCATCGACCGGACCAGACGACAAGCGGATTTGACGTTGCGGCAGGCACCCGCGCTCGCACTGACCACCGCGGCCGACCACGACGAGATCTGCACACAGCTGCGGGATGTCGCGACGCTCGCGCTGGCTTGCGAGAACACCGGCATCGTCGACGCGCTGCTCGAGATGACCGTGCAGTACGTCCAGACCCGGCACCAGTTCGGCCGACCGATCGGATCATTTCAGGCAGTCAAGCATCGCCTCGCCGATGTCCTGATCGAGCTCGAGCGAGCGCGCTCGGCCTGTCGTTACGCCGCAGCCGTCTACGACGAGGACCCAGCCGCCGCCCGCCTGGCCATTGCTGTGGCCGGATCAGTCTGTACAGACGCCGCCATCCACGCGGCCGCCGAAACCGTCCAACTCCACGGTGGTGTCGGCTTCACGTGGGAGCACCCCGCCCACTCCTATTTCCGTCGCGCAATGGGAAACGAAGCTCTACAGGGTGATTCACGGGTGCACCGCGCCCGGATCGCATCCCTTCTCGGAATCTGAACTCAGTTCAGGTCAAGTATTGACGCGGATCACGCTGATGGTCAATACTGAAGTGAATCCAGTTCAATTTCAAAGATCGACAGAAAGGCTCAATGATGATCGACACCGACCACATCCTGTTGGAGAAAGACGGCGACGTCGCCCGCGTCTGGCTGAACCGGCCGCACAAGAAGAACGCCGTCACCCCCGAACTGCTGCACCGTCTCGACGAGATCATCGTCGAGGTCGACAACGACCCGAACCTCAAGGTCCTGGTTCTGCGCGGCGTCAACAACACCTTCTGCTCCGGCTTCGACCTCGACATCCTGCTCTCGGATTACGTCGGCAGCACCAACGCGATGGACGTCGCCGTGCTCTCGGCCAAGGTCTGTGACCGTTTGTACTCGATGAACACCCCGTCGGTGGCAGTCCTCGAAGGTTACGTGACCGCCGGTGGCTTCGAGCTGATGATCTCGTGCGACTTTGCAGTCGCCGCGGACGATGCCAAGATCGGCGACTTCCACATCCGTCGCGCACTGTTCGGTGGAGCCGGCCCCATCTATCGCCTGCCCCGCATGATCGGCATCCGCAAGACCAAGGAGCTGATGCTGACCGGCAAGCTGCTCTCGGGCAAAGAGGCCGACGCCTTCGACCTGATCAACGCCTCGGCTCCCGCCGAAGAGCTCGATCAGCTGGTCGAGGATTTCATCGCACCGCTGGTGGACAAGAGCCCGTTCATGATGAAGCTCACCAAGATGACCATCGACCGCGGCCTCGACGCCGACATCCAGTCGCTCATGGTGATGGAGCACCTCGCAGTGGGCAACGCCCTGCAGTCCGAAGACGGCCGCGAGGGCGTCACTGCATTCCTCGAAAAGCGCGAGCCGAAGTGGGTCGGTCGCTGATCTGTCGGCACTAGATCTTCAACTTGAAGGGACAGACATGGAAGAGTCGTCGGCCGTGGTCCTCCGCGGCAGCAGGTGCTCGCAATGTGGCACCGTTGCATTCCCGGAATCCACGATGTGCAGCAAGTGCGTCACCCCGACCGCGGATCCGCTGACTCTCAGCACGGAGGGTGTTGTGTGGGCCTACACGATCCAACGCTTTGCTCCCAAGTCGCCGCCGTATGTCCCTCCCGCAGAGAGCTTCTCTCCCTATGCAGTGGGCTACGTCGAACTCCCTGAAGGCATCAAGGTCGAGGCAATCCTCGACTGCGATCATTTCGATGAACTGGACCGGGCACCGGTGAGCTTGGTTGCCATCTCACCGGTGCCCCGGTTCGCGGTCGGACGTTTCACCACGCAAGGGGCCTCCCAATGACACAGCCCGTTTCCATCGTCGGCGCCGGACTCTCGAAGTTCGGAAGGCAACCCGGCGTCACCGGACGCGAGATGGCGGTCACCGCAATAAACAATGCGCTCGCCGATGCCGGACTGTCGTGGCCCGATGTGCAAGTCGCATTCGGCGGCAGCGACGGATCCGGTCTGGCCGACACGCTGGTCGCCGAATTAGGATTCACCGGAATACCTTTCACCAATGTCAAGAACGGTTGCGCCACCGGCGGTAGTGCACTGTTCTCCGCGGTCAATGCCGTCCGGGCAGGTGCCGCCGACATCGCACTCGCCGTCGGATTCGACAAACACCCCCGCGGCGCCTTCAACGCCCGTCCGGAAGAGTGGGGCCTGCCCGAAGGTTACGGCGATGCCGGCCTGATGGTCACCACCCAGTTCTTCGGCGCCAAGATCTCGCGTTATATGCGCCTGTACGACATCTCTGCCGATACCTTGGCCCGGGTCGCCGAAAAGGCGTACCGCAACGGCTCTCTCAATCCCAATGCATGGCGGCAGGAACCGATGTCGGCCGAGGCCATCGCCACCGCCGACATGGTCAACGATCCGCTGACGCGTTACATGTTCTGCTCGCCGGGTGAAGGTGCCGCCGCGATCGTGGTTGCCAGCCCCGAGGCGCTCGAGCGCATCGATCGCACACCCATCCATCTGCGAGCGATCAGCCATCGCACCAGGCGCTTCGGTTCATTCGAGGTCTTCAGTCCCGCCATCCAGGGCAGTGGAGAACCGACCAGCGTCAGCGCCGACGCAGCCCGCGCCGCGTTCGAACAGGCCGGTCTGGCACCGTCTGACGTCGACGTGGCCCAGCTACAGGACACCGAGAGCGGCGCCGAGATCATGCACATGGCCGAATGCGGCTTCTGCGAGCCCGGCGAGCAAGAAGAGATGATCGCCCGTGGTGACACCGAGATCGGTGGCTGGATCCCGATCAACACCGACGGCGGATGCATCGCCAACGGTGAACCGATCGGTGCGTCGGGTTTGCGGCAGGTCCACGAGATCGTCACCCAACTGCGTGGTGAGGCTGGCGACCGTCAGGTGCGAGGCACTCCCCAAGTCGGTTTCACACACGTGTACGGCGCACCGGGCATCAGTGCCTGCACCGTTCTGACAGTTTGATTCGGCCGGATCCGACATGACCGCGCCAGCTACGACTAGGGCACAGAGAGTAATTCAGTGACAGCACACACCCTCCCCGATCTCGCCACCTTCACCGATGAGGCAGTCGCATGGCTCCAGAGTGTGGCTCCGCCCCGCACCGAATCGGTCTGGGGCAGTGGTTCCGACTCGGTGGCGGTCTTCGAGAACTGGACCGCTGAGCAGGAGCGGGAGCACACCGATGAGATCTCGCGCTACGAGAAGCTCAAGTTCGACTCCGGATTGGGTGCACTGAATTGGCCGACTGAATACGGGGGCCGCGATTTACCGTTGTCGTACGTGCTCGCCTTCCGGCGGGCCGAAGAAGCCTTCGACATTCCCCGTCGCACCGAGATGTTCTCGGTGACACAGCAATTGGTAGCACCGACTATCGCGCAGTGGGGCACCGAGGACCAGAAGGCCCGTTACGTGCGTGCTCTACTGCGCACCGATCTCATCGCCTGCCAGCTGTTCTCCGAAACCGAGGCCGGCTCCGATCTCGCGGCCGTTCGCACCAAGGCAGTTCAGAAACCCAACGACAGATGGCAAATCGACGGCCACAAGGTCTGGACATCGGGCGCCTCGGTGTCCGATTTCGGTGTCGCGGTCTGCCGCACCGACCCGGCCGCCGCCAAACACGCCGGACTAACCGTCTTCCTGGTCCCGATGGACGCCAGCGGTGTCGCCATCCGACCCATCCGGCAGATGACCGGAGGCAGCTCGTTCAACGAGGTCTACCTCGACACCGTCACGCTCGATGACACCTACCGCCTCGGTCCGGTCGGCAAAGGCTGGCAAGTCGCGCTCACCGTACTTGCGGCCGAACGCCTCGACGGCGGCAATCTGGGCCTGGCCAACGCCGATCAGGCTGTGGCGCTGGCCCAGAACCTCGGTCGTGAACTGAGCGAGATCGAGCGCGACAAGGTCGCCGACCTCGTCACCCGCAGCTACCTGCAGCGTGTCAGCAACATGCGGGTTGCGGGCGCCGTGGTGGCCGGTAACAATCCAGGCCCCGAGGCCTCACTCGGAAAGCTCCTGGCCACCGACACTATGGCCCGCACATCCGAGGTCGCCCGGCTGCTGCTCGGCCGCGACCTCACCGCCGATCCCGGGCGGTGGGGATCCTTCGCCTGGAGTGAGCATGTTCTAGGCGCCCCCGGTTACAAAATCGCCGGCGGCACCGACGAGATCCAGCACAATATCATCGCCGAGCGGGTGCTCGGACTACCGAGGGAGCCGCGACCATGACCGGCCCGAATGTCACAATTAGCTCAGATCTGAAATCCAGGGTTGCACAGCGCCTACAGTCCGAGTGCGGGCTCACCATGACCGATTTCCAGGTGCTGCCCGGCGGACACTCCGGTCTCACCTATCGCGTCAGTACCAGCGGGCCCGACGTGGTTATCAAGGCAGTTCCCGAAGGCCAACGCTCGATCGGCCGGCATGACATGCTGCGGCAGGCCACAATTTTGCAGGCACTCGAGCACACCGACGTTCCCGTACCCCACATCCTCACCGTCGACGAGCAGGAACCCGCGTGGTTCGCGATGGAGTTCGTCGCCGGTGAATCACTGGAACCGGTACTCGACGATCCCCCCGTCGAGCCGACGCTTGCTGCCGCGCGTATGCGTCGTGCTGCCGAAGTGCTCCCGCTCTTGCATGCGGTCGACCTCGCATCGATACCGGGGATCTCCGAACCTCTCTCCCCCGAAAAAGAACTGTCGCGATGGGCGAAGACGCTGGGCGCGGTGCCTCCCGAGCTCGTGGTCGGCGGTGACACACTGCTCGCCCTCCTCGAAGCCGATATACCCGAGCCCATCACCCCCACCCTGGTGCACGGTGACTATCGTCTCGGCAACATCCTGTCCCAGGGCCTCGAATCGGTCGCCCTGATCGACTGGGAGATCTGGAGTACCGGTGATCCACGCGTCGAACTCGGCTGGTTTCTCGTCTTCGCGGACGGCAGCAACTTTCCCGGCGTGGGACGAGAGGTGCCTGGGCTGCCCACCGAAGACGAACTCGTCGCGCTCTACACCGGGGGATCCTCGAATCTGCCCGACCAGAAGTGGTTCAACGCACTGGGTCGGCTGAAGATGGCCGCCATCATGGGCCACAACCTGCGTCGCCATCGCGAGGGTCGCCATCACGACCCAGATCAAGAGAAACTCCCGGCCACGATCAATCGGTTGATCGAGACGGGCACCGCCCTGCTACGTCCGTAGACGAGCACCTTCAAACCGCAGGAGTCATCGTGGATTTCGCCTATTCCCCTCGTACCGAGGAATTGAAGGACAAGCTCGAAACTTTCATGGCCGAGCATGTATACCCCGCCGAGGCGGTGTATGACGCACAGATCGCGGCCAACGAGAATCCGCACGAGCAGCCGCAGATCATGCGCGATCTACAGAACATCGCTCGTGAGCGGGGTCTGTGGAATCTGTTCATGTGTCACGACAACCTGGGTGCTGGACTCACCAACCTCGAGTACGCACCACTGGCCGAGGTCGTCGGCCGGTCGATCATTGGCAACGAGGCCATCAACTGCTCGGCCCCCGACACCGGCAACATGGAGATCTTGGCCATGTTCGGCACCGAAGAGCAGAAGCAGCAGTGGCTCAAACCATTGCTGGACTGCAGCATTCGTTCTGCCTTTGCAATGACCGAGCCCTTCGTCGCCAGCTCGGACGCCACCAACATAACCTCGACCATCACCCGTGACGGCGACGAGTACGTGCTCAACGGCCGGAAGTGGTACACCTCCGGGGTCCTGGACCCGGATTGCAAACTCATCATCTTCATGGGCAAGTCCGATCCGGACGGCCCGACCTACCGTCAGCAGAGCATGATCCTGGTTCCAGCTGACGCACCCGGCATCGAGGTCCTACGCGATCTGCCGATGTTCGGATTCAAAGACCGCCTCGGACACGGCGAGGTTCAGTTCACCGACGTACGGGTGCCGGCTAGCAACATGCTGGGTGCCGAGGGTGACGGCTTCGCCATCGCCCAGGGCCGTCTCGGTCCCGGCCGGATGCACTACGCGATGCGTGCGATCGGGATGGCCGAGCGCGCACTCGACATGATGTGCAAACGCTCGTTGGAGCGCATTGCCTTCGGTGGACCGCTGTCCGACCAGGGTGTCGTCCGTGAATGGATTGCTCGCAGCCGCATCGAGATCGACCAAATTCGTCTCCTCGTCCTCAAGTCGGCCTGGCTGATGGACACCAAGGGCAATGCCGCCGCCCGATCAGAAGTGGCCGCGATCAAAGTCTCCGCGATGGAAGTCGCGCACAACGTGGTCAACCGCGCCGTCCAGACGTACGGCGCAGCAGGGGTCAGCGACGACACCATCCTCGCCCGCCTGCACGCCATCACCCGTGCCCTACAGATCGCCGACGGCCCGAACGAAGTGCACCTGCGGACCATCGCACGCCTGGAAGTGAAGAAGCACAAATGAACACAACAGATTTGACCGGCAAGGTCGCTCTTGTCACCGGCGCCAGCCGGGGCCTCGGTCTGGCCATCTCCCGCGGTCTCCTCGAAGTCGGCGCCACTGTGATCGTGTCGAGTCGCAAGATTGAAGCCTGTGAAAGTGCCGTTGCGGAATTGAATGAATCCGGCCCCGGCACCGCACACTCGTTTGCACTGCACGTCGGCAAGTGGGACAGCATCGAACCTGCCGTCGATTCGATCATCGAGCAGTTCGGAAGCATCGACATCGTCGTCAACAACGCAGGTATCGCACCGTTGGCGGAGAATCTGGCTTCGGTCTCCGAAGAACTGTGGGACAAGACCATCGAAGTCAACCTCAAGGGTCCGTTCCGCTTGATGGCCGTTGCCGGTGACCGCATGGCCGCCGCCGGCGGTGGATCGATCATCAACATCTCGAGCATCGGTGCCGAGCGCCCCAGCCCACCCGAGGCGATGTACGCCGCGGCCAAGAACGGACTCAACGCCCTCACCCGCGCATTCGCACAGGAGTACGGCCCCACCGTCCGTGTGAACTGCGTGATGCCCGGCGGTTTCGCCACCGACATGGCAGAGAACTGGGACGATGAGTTCATCGGCAAGATCGTCGACCGCCTGCCGGCAGGCCGCCTCGGGCTGCCCACCGAAATTGCCGGAATGGTAACCTACCTGGCCTCTGACGCTGCCGGTTACACCACCGGTGCCATCATCCCTGTTGATGGTGGACGAACCGCGGTCTACTGATGCCGACTGGAGAATTGATGACCAACAACAGCTCCGCACGCGAATCAATGCTCACCGCGATGTTCGGGCTATCCGGCCGTGCCGCGATCGTCACCGGGGCGTCGTCGGGACTCGGGCTCGGCTTTGCCCGCACACTCGCCGGCGCCGGCGCCACGGTCTACGCCGCCGCGCGGAGACTCGACCGGCTCCACGCGCTTGGCGATGAGGTCCCCGGCATCGTTCCCGTGCAGTGCGACATCACCGACGACAGTGATCGCAAGGCCCTGGTCGACGAGTGCTACAACCGCTCCGGCCGCCTCGACATCCTGGTCAACAACGCCGGCAAGCCCGGTCCCCCACAAGCCGAACAGGAGACCGCCGAGGGCTTCAACTCGATTCTCGAGGTCAACCTGGTGGCGGGGTTCCACCTGGCCACATACGCGGCCGGCCGCCTCGCCGAGGGCGAGCAGGCGTCATACATCAACATCTCCTCGGTGATCGGTTTGGTGTCCACCGCCCCGATCGGCGGTGCGAGTTATGCCGCATCAAAGGCAGGCACGCTAGGACTCACCCGCGAACTGGCCGGTCAATGGGGCCGCCGGGGTATCCGTGTGAACGCGGTTGTCCCCGGGTGGTTCGATACCGAGATGACCGACGGCCTCTTCAGCAACGACAAGTCCGCGGGCTGGGTACGCCGGAACACCATGCTCGGCCGTGGCGGCACTGACGGTGAGATCAACGGGGCCGTGCTCTTCCTCGCATCCGACGCGTCGATCTACATGACTGGTCAGACACTGGTCGTCGACGGTGGTTGGACCGCGCGCTGATGTTGGCCGTCCAGCTCACAGCATGGGGCGAATCACCTGTTGTTCGCGAGGTCCCCGAACCTGCATTCACCGGCAAACAGCTCCTGATCAAGGTCGGCGCGGCCGGATTGTGCCGTTCCGATCTCGGTGTCATGGACTCCCCGGTCGGGCGGTTCGATTATCCGCTACCCCTGACCCTCGGCCATGAGGTCGCCGGCATCGTCGTCGACGCCGGACCAGAGGGGAACCGCAGCCTGATCGGTGAATCGGTGGTGGTGCACGGCATCTGGTCCTGCCAGGCTTGCCGGAACTGTCGACGCGGTCGACAGAACTACTGCCTCGAGCTCGTCCCCCGGCAGGACGGTCGCCTCTCACCGATCGGCAACGGTCTCGGTCATCACGGCGGTCTCGCCGAACTCATGGTGGTCCCGTCTGCCGATGTACTCGTTCCCACCGGCGCCCTGCCTGCCGAACAGGCTGCACCGCTGGCTGACGCCGGACTCACCGCCTATCACGCGATTCGTCTGCACAAAGACCTGATCGACAGTGACACTGTTGCCGTGGTCGTCGGAATAGGCGGACTCGGCCACCTGGCCGTCCAGATCCTGCGGGCGCTCGGTGTCCGCCGGATCGTCGCCGTGGACACCCGCGAGCAGGCTCACGAGCTTGCCATCGGTTCGGGCGCGAAGGCATGCCATCTCACACTTGAGGGGGCTGCACGCGACATCGCGACCCTCGGCGGAGCCGATCTGATCTTCGACTTCGTCGGTGCACCACCGACCATCGGACCCGCACCGGGGCTGCTTGCGCCCGGCGGGCGAATCGTCGTCGTCGGCAGCGCCGGCGGACGACTCACCGTCGGCAAAGACCTCGGTTTCGTCAGCGGCTGGCAGGTCGGTGCCCCGTTCTGGGGCACGACCGACGACCTCCGGGACGTGGTTGCGTTGGCACAAGCCGGCACCTTGCATGCAGAGGTCACGAGATTCGGTTTCTCCGAAGTTCGGGATGCCTACCGAAAATTACGTTCGGGCTCGTTCGCCGGGCGCGGAGTCCTTGTTCCCGGCCTCTGAGTTCATCCTTTTACGACCGCGACGATGAAAGAGACAGCGCAGTGAAGCAACTTGCACAGGAGATGGTCGCCCGGGCCGAGTCCGACCCCGATGCGGTTGCCGTCATCGACGAGCTGGGGAGCCACACAATCGGGTCGATTGTCGATGCCGCCCGGACACTCGCCGACCGGATCGCAGGCATCGATGAGGCACCGCCCACCGCGCTCATCCAGGCCGACAACACCTGGCATACCTTGGCCACCGCCGTGGCCGTCGGGTTACGGGGCGGCTTGGTCGCCGTCTTCAGCCCCCACGCCACCCAAGCCGAGTTCGAGTTGGCGCTCGAGGACATCACACCTGACATCGTTGTGGCCGACCCGACCTCACTTTCGCACTGGAGCATCGACTCCGCGCGTTTTCCCGACTCGGAACAGGCGTTCGATACGCTCTTGCTGCGTTCGGCCCCCGGAGGGTTTGGCGACATTGCACGCTGGCAGGGTGGCACTGCGATTGCGATGACATCCGGTTCGACTGGACGCCCCAAGTGCGTTGTACAGTCCGAAGAGGCAATCCGGTACGCATGCCAGAGCACGATCGAGACTGTCGGACTGCAACCGGGTGAAGCGATCGGCGCGTTTGTCCCATTGTCTTCGGTGGCTGCATTCTGCTTCGGCATGTACCTGCCGGCCTACCTCGGTGGATCCCTCGTGGCGATCGGTAAGTGGTCGCCCGCCGGGGCAGTCGACGCGATGGCGAAGAACGGTGTTGCGTGGACGATGCTGGTGCCCACCATGGCACTACAGCTCTCGGTGACCGAGGGCTCCGAAGGCAGGCTCTCGACCGTCCGGGCATTGACGGTGGGCGGTGGCCCGATGAACGAGAGTGCGCTCGAGAAGGCCGAGACAACGCTGGGAACCACATTCCTGCGGGTGTTCGGGATGTCCGAGTGCCTGGGCCACACCACACCAGCACTCGAAGACCCCCCGGCCATCCGCCTCGGCCGCGACGGGCGCCCGTTTCCCGGCACCATCGTGCGGGCCGTGGATTCCGACGGTATCCCGGTACCCACCGGTGAGGTCGGCGACGCCCAGGTGAAGGGTCCGTCGATGTTTGTCGGCTACGCACGTGGCGGCGTCCCGGTCCCGCCGATGCTGACCCAGGACGGGTTCCTGCCCACCGGCGATCTGGTGGAGGTCGGCGACGACGGCACCATCCAGGTGATAGGTCGTAAGAAACAGATGATCATCCGCGGTGGCCGCAACATCGACGTCAACGAGATGGAGTCGGCGATCGCCGGCCTTCCCGGTGTCGTCCAAGTATGTGTGGTCCCCGTTCCCGATGAACTCCTCGGCGAGCGAGCTGCAGCGCTGGTGGTCACCGATTGTGAAGATCTGACCCTCACGCGGGTGACGGAACAGCTTGCTGCGGCCGACTTCCCCAAGTTCAAATGGCCCGAGTACGTATTCACCGTTGACGACCTACCTCAGAACCGGGTGGGTAAGCTGTCACGACCCGATGCGGTGAGCATCGCGTCTGCCCTGGCAACCAAGATTGACCCTAATTCACCTCAGGGCAGGTAGAGTCGGGTACGCGTGTACTTGTCTTATCACAGGGGGAGCCATGAGCACTGAGACCGAGGTTCGCCGGGAAAGCCCGCGGTCCAAGCGCAGTCTCATTCTGTCGGTCGCGATCGATCAATTCGGCAAGGTGGGTTACGAACACACCAAGTGGGCGTCGATCGCCGACGAAGTGGGCATCGGCCAGACCGCGCTCTATCACTACTTCGAGTCCAAGGCACACTGTCTGCTGACCATCATGCGGCTCGAGTTGGCCGAATCGGCCGAACGGTTCACCGCCGCCACAGCCGAGACGTCCGACCCGGTCGAAGCATTACGTGCAGCCGTTGCCGCGTCTCTCGAGGCATCGCCGACCGACGCCTCTCAGCGTCGCATCCTGCAGAACCATATGGATTTGCTGGCCACCAAACGTCAGTCGGTCAAAGAGGAGGCCGAGCGCCTCCGGTCTCGCGAACTCGTCGCCAAGATCGAACAAGATTGGACCGACCTCATCACCCGCGGGATCAAATCCGGCGACTTCGTCGATTCCGACGCGCATCTGCTGGGCCGCCTGGTGCTCGCGCTGATCATCAGTGTCTGGCGCTGGTACCGCCCGGGCGGCAAGATCACGCTCGACGAAATTACCACGCTGATTACCGACGCGGCCTTGCGCGTCGTTCGCGCGTAGGTACCTTGCCGTCTGCGCGCTCTCCTGGCGACCCACTGAAATGAACCGAATTCACTTAGGAGACTCGATGTACAATCTCATTCTCATCGCCGCCCGTCCCACCGACTGGACCCACGAGCAGTTTATGACGTGGTGGCGCGGAGAGCATGCCGAAGTCACCTACCCGCTGCCAGGATTGCTGCGTTGGCAGCACACCGAACTTCTCGAATCCTTCGGCAGTCGATCAGAAGGCTGGGACGGCCTCTCGGTCCTGAGCTTTGCATCACGTGAATGCCTCGACGTCGCGTTGGCGAGCCCGGAATGGCAAGCCGCGGTCGACCATGTCGGAACCATGGGTGGTCGGCGAATGATGTGGTATGGCGACGAGAAAACCATGGTTCCCCTCGTCACCACCGCCGAATGACCTCCGAGTGGGCCGAGGCCGGTGCCCACCGAGTCGCCGAAGGCGTCCACCGAATCCCGCTAGAGATGCCGCAAGACGGCTTGCGCGCGATCAACGTGTATGCATTGGAGACCGACAACGGACTGGCGCTGATCGATGGTGGGTGGCATCGCCCGTCGACCCATCACGAACTTTCCGCGGCGCTCACCCAGATCGGCTATTCACCTGCGGACATCCACGACATCTACGTCACCCACGTACATCGCGACCACTACACGTTTGCGGTGGAATTGCGACGCCGCCACGGATCCCGGATCCACCTCGGACGCGCCGAGGCCCCGGGTATTGCCGCCATTGCGAGGCTGGAGAGCAACGTCCCCGAGAGTTCGATCCGCGAACTCCATCGTGCGGGCGACACCGTCATCGCCGAGCAGGCGCGCCGCAGGGCAATCGCCGAGCCTTTCGCTCCCGACGACTGGGAACAGCCCGACATCTGGCTGTCCCCTGGCCCTGTCGACATCGCCGGTCACTCGTTGATTGCCACCCACACGCCCGGGCACACCAAGGGCCACATGATCTTTCACGATCTCGATCGAGGTGTCTGTTACACCGGCGATCACGTGCTGCCGACGATCACACCGTCCATCGGGTTCGAACTCGGCAACTGGGAACTACCCCTTGGGCAGTACCTACGGTCTCTGACACTGATGCTCGATGAGCCCGAACGAGTCATGCTGCCCGCCCACGGTCCGGCCGGCACCCACGTACACGCGCGCTGCCTGGAACTGCTCGAACACCACGACCACCGCTTGAACCAAACTCGTAATGCTGTTGCACGATTGGGGCCGAGCACCGGTCTGCGAGTCGCTCAGGCCCTTACGTGGACGCGCCGAGAGCGCGTATTCGACGCACTCGATTCTTTCAATCAAATGGTCGCTACCTGCGAGACACTGGCACACCTCGACGTCCTCGTCGACCGCGACCTCCTATCGGTAGCCACCAAAGACGGCGTGGACGTCTTCAGCATGAGCTGAGGAAGTCGAACACACCACAAACGCCCCCATAGAGGTATCCCTCTCCGGATACCTCTATGGGGACAAATTTTGCTCTCTCGGGGATGAAGCTCGTTCAATCGGCAGTCCAACCACCATCGACGTAGAGTTCGCATCCGGTCACGAACGTCGAATCGTCGCCCGCGAGGAACGCCACCATCGCGGCTACCTCCGACGCTCGGCCCAGCCGTCCCATCGGGGTGTGCGCAACCATCGCTCGATGACGTTCGGTCCCCTCGAAACGTTCGAGCAGCTGTTTGGTCTCGATGAAGCCTGGATGTACCGAATTTACTCGCACACCGTTGGTGGCCCAGTGCAACGCAGCGTTCTTGGTCATCGTCCGCACCGCACCCTTGGCGGCCGCGTAGGCGAAGCTGTTGCCCAGACCGCCCACCGTACCCAGGATCGAACAGATGTTGACAACGGAGCCACCGCCTGTTCGTTCGATAAGACTGCCGGCGTGCTTCATGCCGAGCCAGGTTCCGGTCTGACTCACCGCAATGACCCGGTTGTAGCGGTCGAGGTCCTCGTCGACGACGGTCTCCAGGCTACCGATCGCTCCGTTGTTCACCACTGCGTCGAGCCGCCCGTAACGCCCCGATACAGCGTCGACCACGCTCTGCCACTGCGACTCCTGCGTGATGTCCAGAGCCAGACCCTGGTGCCGGTCGGGCTGTTCCTGCGCCGACACCAGATTCTCACACGACTGCGCGTCGACGTCGGTGGCCACCACATGGGCGCCCTCATCGGCCAGGCGTGCGACGATCTCGATCCCGATCCCTCCGGTGGCGCCCGTCACGAGCACCACTTTGTCGCGGAGTCTGGTTTTCATCGAAGTCACTGTCCTGAATCCTTTTCCATCACAACTTACTCAGAACGTTGCGGCCACCAAAGATCA
Source organism: Rhodococcus oxybenzonivorans (assembly GCF_003130705.1). Lineage (NCBI taxonomy): Bacteria > Bacillati > Actinomycetota > Actinomycetes > Mycobacteriales > Nocardiaceae > Rhodococcus > Rhodococcus oxybenzonivorans. The sequence continues at coordinate 4,602,721 of NZ_CP021354.1, forward strand.
TTGCGATCACTACACCTACCGTGGTCACCGCCGTCATCAACAAGGCCATCGCGGCCACCATCGGATACGAGCCGTTCTGCCACATGTCGTAGAGCAGGGTACCCATGACCTGCGTCGTGGATGCGCGGACGAGGAGTGACGCCGCGAACTCGTGGGTGAGCAGGATGAAGATCAGTGCCACAGCACTGAAGATCGTGGGCCGCATGAGCGGCAACATAATTCGAAGAGTCGTCACGAACGGGGAGGCTCCACTGGTCGCGGACGCTTCGGTGTAGGTGTTGCCCAGTGACAACATCGAGGTCATCTGCATCCTAACTGCAAAAGGCAGCATCAGGACCACGTACACCAGGATGATCACCGCTCGGGTGCCATAGAGGATGAACGGCGGCTCGGTGTACACCATCAGGAATCCGACACCGAAGATCACGGCCGGAATACCCATCGGCAGTGCCGTTATCACATCTCCGATCAACCCGAGGATCTTGTATCGACGTCCACGGATCAGCAGGTTCGCGATCACGTAGCCGATGGGGATACAGATCACCACGGCGCCGATGGAGGTCACAATGCTCGTGATGACCGATTCCACTATGGAGTTGGTGCGGAACAGCTCTTTGTAGTTTGCGAGCGTGAACAGGTCCCAGCCCAGCGATCCCGACCAGTACGGCGTCAGTGAGACAATGATCAAACCGATCAATGGCAGTACCAGCGCGAACAGGGAGAAAACCGCGATGGTGACAGCTGCCCAGGTTCCTCGGCCGGTGGGGTTCACGAACGATTTTCCCCCATGGGTGACAAACCGGGACTGATCGCCGAGCAAGCCCTTCTGGATGAGGACGACCGCGAGGCCGAAGATGACCAGTGGTGAACCTGCCGCGGCCGCGGCGGCGAAATCCGACGGCGATTGTGAGACCCGTTCGTACATCTCAGTGGTGAGAACTTTGACTCCACTGTTCTGCCCAAGGATCAGTGGACCGGTGAACTGCCCAAGCCCGAGCAACAGCGCGATACCGCCGCCGTAGATCAGAGACGGGCGGAGGAGCGGGAGAACCACTTTGAAAAAGATACCGATGGTTGACGACCCGCTTATCTGCGCGGCCTCGAGGTGTTCGGAACTGATGTTCTGCATCCCGGAGCTGACGAACAAGTACACGAAGGACGTGAGCCCGAAACCGGTGAGAATAATGATCCACGGCACTGAGTAGACGTCCACGGGCCCGGATTCGAGACTGCTCCACCACGGGAGTTTGCGCAGCAAGACGTTGAGATAACCGGGTCCGGGTGACAGCAGGAACGCCCACCCGACGATGCTTGCGACCGCGGGCATGACGATCGGCAGGATCGGGATCATCTTGAGCCAGCCGAGTCTCGAGGGAAGACGACTTGCAGCGTAGGCAAGAAGCGTGCCTAAAACCATGGCGATCACCAGTGACCCGACCGCCAGGGCGGCGGTGGTCCCGAGGGTCTTGGCAATGTCGTATCGGCCGTACTGCGATTTGTAGCCGGCAGCACCGTCCTCGAATGCCAGTATCTGCAGACGGACCATGGGCAGGACAACGAGGTACGCGAGCACCGCGAGCAGGACGATGTAGCCGCTCCGAGCGCGCCAATGTGTCGGGATCGAGAACGATCGTGCGGGTGCCACTGCAGTCATAGTCGTCATGACGCGGTTCCTCCACTGCCTGCCGCGACCAGATCGGGCTCGGCGACTGCCGAACCATTGGGTTCGCCGTAGACCCGCAGGCTGTCGGGCGAGAAGCTGATCACCAACGGCGCACCGGGCGTCATCTGACGCAGCCGCGCTCCGTGTTCGGATGCCTTGGCCCGCAACGCCAACGGCTCGGTACCGGTCTTGACCGAGACGTCGAAGTATCGGCCGGCGTATTCGTAGTCGACAAGTTCGGCGTGAAGGGGAACGTTGCCCACCGGGACATCCTGTAATGACTCATGGAGGAACACATCGTCCGGACGGAAGCGGGCGACTGCGCTGGTGCCCTCGTCGGCCCGGTCGCGCACTACGGCTCCACTGAGATCGATGCCGTCACCTGCGTTGGTCTTCCAGCCTTCGTGGCCACGCTTGAGTTCGAGTCGATTGCCCATCCCGATGAAGGCGGCGACGTATTCGGACGCCGGCATCTCGAAGACATGCTCGGGAGCGTCGTACTGTTCGATCCTGCCGGACTTCATGATTGCCAGACGATCGCCCAGCGCGAAGGCCTCAGCCTGATCATGCGTGACAAAAACGGCTGTGAATCCGATCCTCTGGTGCAGCTGGTGGATCTGCGACCGTACTTGATCGCGAAGACGGGCATCGAGGTTGCTCAACGGTTCGTCGAACAACATCAGGTCCGGTTGGGCGACCAGTCCGCGAGCCACCGCGACGCGCTGCTGCTGACCACCACTGAGCTGGGACGGGTACCGGTCGAGTAGCGCGCCGCAATCGACCATGTCCGCGGCCGCTTCCACCGATCCGTCGGAGATCGCCTTCTTGAGTTTGCGGACCTTGAGCGGGTACGTGATGTTGTCGCGGACAGTCATGTGCGGCCACAACGCATAGGACTGGAACACCATCCCGATATTGCGCTTGTGCGCGGGGATATCGATCTTGGTGCTCGCATCGAAGACCGTCTTGTTCCCGAATTCGATCGACCCACCTTGCGGGGTCTCGAGGCCGGCCAGGCAACGTAGGGTCGTGGTCTTGCCGCAACCGCTGGGTCCGAGCAGGACCAGGAACTCGCCTTCCTCGATGTCCAGGTCGAGTTCATCGACGACCACATTCGATCCGTAACTCTTGTTCAGACCGGAAACTTTGAATTGGGAGGTCATTTCGAGACGCTTTCTGTGAAGATCTTTGGTGTACGTACACCGGCGGCCTGACCACCGTCGATGATGAGGTCGGTTCCGGTGATGTAGGCACTGTCATCGGTGGCGAGGAAGCGGATCGTCTTGGCCACCTCCTCCGAAGAACCTCGTCGCTGCATCGGGATACTGCGCACGTAGGCGGTGGTGTCGTCCGCCGCGAAGTCCGGCACGGAAGTGATCTCGGTTTCGATGCTCCCTGGACACACCGCGTTGACACGGATCCCGCGGTCGGCCAATTCAAGGGCGGCAACCCTGGTCAGCACCCGAACGCCGGACTTCGCGGCACCGTACGCCCCGAGTTCGGCGGTGGCCAAAACACCCCGCAGGGAGGCCAGGTTGACGATGGATCCGCCGTCGACCATGGCCTCGGCTGCGGCTTTGATCCCGAGGAATGTACCGATCAGGTTGAGGTCGAGCATCTTCCGAAAACCGTCCGGAGATGTCTGTTGGAGTGGAGCCTTGATGGCCGCACCCGCACTGTTGACCAGAACCCCGAGCGCGTGCCCGTTGGCGGCTATCGCCGATGTCGCGGCAGCCCAGTTTTCTTCACTCGTCACGTCGAGATGGAGATAGTGGGCGGCCGGACCCAAGGCATGTGCCCGCGCCTGTCCCGCAGCATCATCGACATCGCCGAGATACACTGTTGCACCCTGTGCGGCAAAGAGTTCGGCGCTTGCGCCACCGATACCACCGGATGCACCGGTCACCAATACGGTGAGTCCACGCAGCGACGTCGCCATGTCATCCATCGTCGTATTACCTTTCGAGTGTTGACCGGTGCTCAGCTCTGGAAGAGATTCGTCCACCTTTGGGGCGTACTGATCAACCTGGTCAAAGCCAGATCGTCGGCCTCGGGCGACGCGATGTCCTTCGCCCCGACACCTGAACCCGGGATCTCGGGGAGGGCTGCGGCGTAGCCGCCGTTCAGTGCGCTCCGGCCTCCGCGGGTCCCCAGGAAGTCCGCGAGCACCTGTGCCGTATTCAGGTGCGGCACGCCCTCGATAGCCTCTGTGAACCGAGGGACCCCAATTGTTGGGGGGCAATGCCCAGTCAACCGGAGCCCCGGCGTTGACCTCGGTCACAAGCGGACAATCCCCTCGACCGCGCTGTTCGACAGGCCCGACGAACCACCACAGACGACGACGCCGGGCGTCGCCATGGTCCTGGCCGCAGCTCGGGCAACCTTGGAAAAGGCCTTCATGTCTGTTTCCCTTCGAACTGAACGTGAGCTCTCGGCCAAGGCAGGAAGCAATCGGCGTAAAACCAAACTGAACTGATGTCAGTTTGAAGCTATCGGCCGCAACCTGTGATGTCAATCACGACCAGAAAATTGAAGTGAATTTGTTTCGATTTTCCTGAGTGGTTCACGCGGAGGGCGTGACTGAACCCGCCGCTCATTCCGGGTCTGACAAGGGGGCGGAGACGCCCGGTCAGCGCGCCGTGACAGCTGCGGTCAGCCCGAAAACCAAGGCGGACGCGATCCCGCCGGCATAAGCCCGATGCCAGAGGCCGCCGGCGTCGGAGCCGGCCGCCAGCAATCCGGCGATCGGAGCGCCGTCCGCGCCCAGCACCCGCGCGTGATCATCGATCCGGATGCCATGGAACGGAAAGGTGATGGCCGGAGCAGCCTCGATGAAGTAATACGGCCCCTCCGCCAGCGACGCACGATCACGAGTACGGCCAGGCGAAAGATGATCACCGGCATCGGCGGCGCGATTGAATTCCGCAACTGCCGCAGCGATAGCCTTGCCGTCGTATCCCCATTCCTCAGGTAGGTATTCGAACTCGTCGAGATCTTCGGCCATACCGGCCCTTCCACCTCGCCTGTTGGCGAGATCGAACTTGTCGAGAGCGATGGCGCCTTCGACATAGGACGCCAACATCCAGTCGCGATGGACGCGTGCGTCCGCGATCAAGAGCCCACGACTCTCGGGCTGGCCGAGGAGAGCCATAGTGGTCAGATGGTCACCGAGCGTCTCGTCGACGAAGCGTTCGTTGTTCAGGTTGAACAGCAGAGCATGTTCGCTGTAGTAGAGCGACATGTCCACGAAGTCGGAGGGGTCGGCCAGCTCGACGCCACTGGGGATCAGGTGCCCGTAGAAGCCCGCGTCCTCAGACCCGGTCGAAGCACCCACCGCCGAGGCCAGCCGGTACCCGACACCACAGCTGTTCGGATTCGACCGAAGCTGCATCTTCCCGGCGTCGGGGTGCACGTGCTCGGCAAGAAGTTCTTTGTCGCCCTGGAATCCACCGGTCGCGAGCAACGTGTTGAGCGAGCGGATCTCGCGGACCGCACCATCGACGCGCACCGTCGCACCGACGACACCACCGTTCTCCAGAAGCAGAGCCTCGGTGTCCGCGCGGAGCATAAGTTCTCCCCCGGCGTCGACGACAATCCGCCGGCAGGTGTCGAGATAATGGTTGGTGTCGAACTTGTGACCCTGACCGCCGAAATCCAGGATGCGCTGGGCATCGTCGACGTCGATACCCACAGATCGGATCCACTCGATCCCGTGGGCGAAGCGATCGACCAGAGCTCGTTTGAGTGACTCGTCTCCACGTGGGTTCTCGGCGTTCATGATCTCGTACGTCGGCGCGGTCCAGGCATAGCCGGCAAACCGAGCGGATCCGCCGACGTCGCCGCTGACCTCGACCAGGCATACTTTCTTGCCGCTGCGCGCAGAGTTGGCTGCGGCGGTCAGCCCGGCCATACCCGCACCGATAACCAGGAGGTCAAAAGCTCCGCTGGACATGATCTTCCTCACTTCCGGCGGCCGGGTCGGCCGGGTCTGGCGACCCGACCAGCCACCACGATAGGGCCGTGACATGCAGCTTACGGCACTAGAACTGATTTCGGTTCAATTAGATTTTCACGAACCTGGAGACGTGTCAACGAACACCCCGTCAAAAGGAGAGCGCCAGTACACACACCACTTGCGTTGTGTGCTGCATCACTCTATGTTGAACTGAATTGACTTCAGTCCAGGAAGGTTCAGACATGAAACACAAGTGCATCCGCGCGGCGGTGACAGCGGCCCTTGCCGCCCTCACGCTGACCGCGTGCGGTAGCAGCTCGTCGGGTACATCCGAGCCGGTTTCGGGTTCCTGGGACGACGTGATCGCCGCGGCGAACGAGGAAGGCAAGGTGACGATCTACTCGACGCAGGCCGCACCGCGCCTGGCGGCACTCGAGGGGGCATTCGAAGCCGCCTATCCGGCGATCGATCTCGAAGTGGTTCGTGGTGTGGACGCCGACCTCCTGTCCAAGATCGACGCCGAAAGCAGGTCCGGCAAAGGCATTGGAGACGTCGCCGTCATCACTGACGTCTCCTGGATGGACGCCAACAACGACACCGACGCTGCGGGCAAGCTGATCGGCCCAAACTTCGACAACCCAGAATACGAGCGCGACACCAGCATCATCGCCGACCGCTTCTTCCTCGAGGGAGCAGTCCTCCTCGGATTCGGCTGGAACACGTCCTTGTTACCGAGCGGCATCTCGACGCCTCAGGATTTCCTGGAGCCGGCGCTGAAAGGCAAGATTGGCATCGTGAACCCGGCCACGTCGCCCACCTACCTCGACTACTACTCGCACATCGAAAAGTACTACGGCGGACGTGAAGTGCTGGAACAGATTGCAGACCAGAATCCGCGCATCTACCCCAGCAATCAGCCGCTTGCCCAGGCGATCGCCTCCGGCGAGATTTCCGCAGGGCTGATGGCAGACCCGATGCTGCCCAACAAAGAAGCCGGCGCGCCGGTCGAATGGGCTGCCGGCGAGCATATCTGGGGCGCCAAGTGGTACGGGCTCGTACTGGGCACGTCACCCCACCCGAATGCCGCACAAGTCCTCGCCAACTTCATGGTGAGCCAGCCGGGCCAGGATGCCACCTCTGTTGGGTACAGCTCCGCGCTACCCGACGTCGAAGGATCGTTGGCTCGCGCACAGGAGGTCCCCGACCAGAACGTCGAGGTGACCACTGGCGATGGTGCAGAACGTTACCGCGACGAACTCGAAAAGACCTTCAACTGAAGCCGCGCCCGCTCACCCGCGTGCTGTCACCACCGGCAGCAGCACGCGGGTTCGTGCGTCCTGGACCCGAGCTACCGGGATCTGGATCCAACTGAAAGGCAACAGATGACCGACAATCAGTTCGCAGGAAAGATCGCCGTCGTGACCGGCGCCGGATCCGGCATCGGTGCAGCAACCGCACGAGCGCTCGCCGATCGCGGTGCCCTTGCCGTCTATTTATGCGACGTGGACAAGGACGCAGCCGAGGCTGTAGCCGCCACCATCGACGTGGGACAGGCCATCGGCCTCGACGTCAGCGATTCGGCCGCGGTCGCCACCGCCTTCGAACTCGTCGTAGCGGCCCAGGGCCGGATCGACGTGGTGGTTCATGCCGCGGGCGTCGATGATCCGACGAGCAAGCAACGCATGTACGACGCCGCAGAGAAGGGCGAACCGATCGATATCCTCGCGCACCTCGAGGATGACAACTGGCGGCGAATCATGTCCATCAACCTCGACGGAACATTCTTCGTTCTGCGTGAGGCCGTACGCGCAATGAAACCTGTTGGAAGCGGATCGATTGTGACGATCGGCTCGTCGTCGGCCTTCGACACACTCATCGGCTACCCGCACTATTCAGCATCCAAAGCCGGGGTCCACGCGCTGAGTCAGTCTGTGGCCAAAGAAGTTGCACCATTCGGGATCCGCGTGAACACCGTCGCTCCCGGTCCGGTTGACACCGGGATGGCCAGCCGCACCCCGGCACATCTACGGGAGGCGATGGCCAAGAGCGGCGCCCGCGGTTACGCAACACCAGAAGAACTCGCCGACAACATCCTGTATCTGGCATCGGACGCTGCAAGCAACGTGGTCGGCGCGGTGCTGTTGAGCAACGGTGGTCGCTTCACGGTCTGAAAACCTACGCGACAGCAACCCACAGCCATATCAGAGACCGTCCGGCTCGCCATTCTCCCATCGAAAGTTTCGCCCATCACGACCGCAACTCGGGTCATCTGTCCGACATAACCGCCACCGAGACCATTCATGATCGCCGAGGTCGCGTCGCCCGGGCCGGATCTCTGCGGGTCCTGAAAAGAAATGACTCGATGATGAGCCTATTGACCCATGTCAGACCCGTGGCCGGATCGGTGTCTGTGCGCTCGCGCCAGAGAAGGAGCCATGAGCACATTCGCACCGATATCGGTGAAGTTGCCCTCCTTCCGGGGACCGGCTGGGTCTTTCGCGTCAAGATGCGTTGAGTCCGCTTCACGACCAGGTGCGAGAGGCAACGGCGCCGCCAGATGTTCCCCTTCGGCACCAGGTCGATGCGCTAGTTCGCGCCGGGGTGGCCGCCGAGAACATCCACGTCGACCATGCGGGCGGAGCGAAAGCGTCATGCCCCCAGCTCGATCTGGCGCTGGCACGGCTACGCGAGGGCGACGTCCTGGTGATCACCCGGCTCGACCGGCTCGGACGATCGGTACTGCACCTGATCACCCTCGGCGCAGAACTCCGTGAGCGCGGCATCGGCCTGAAGGTGCTCGAGCAGGGCATCGACACCGCTACCGCCGAGGGCCGCGCCATGCTCGGCATGCTGTCGGTCCTCGCCGAGCTCCAGCGCGAGCTGATCGTGGCCGAAACCCGAGACGGGTTGGCCGCCGCCCGCGCCCGCGGCCGCAAGGGCGGCCGGCCGTCGAAGCTCAGCCCGGACCAGATAGAACTCGCTCAGCGCCTCTACGACGCAGGCGAGCACACCGTCGCCCAGATCGCGGGCATGCTGAAGGTACGAGACCACGAGAATCTGATAGGACACGTTCGACCGCGGATGCTGTGACTTTCCCTCCAGGTGAACCTTGATGGTACTTAGGTTAGGGTTACATGATATCTTTCACGTTCTTCCTCGTGCGCACCTGCTGATCGCTGTCGCTTCGATCGACGCTCGGGCGGAGTATTGATCCTGGACGAGCAGAGAGTTATGACGATCGTGAAGATTTCCGTAGGCCGAATCGGTCTCGTGGCCGTCACCGCAGTACTGGCCAGTGCGCTGGTCGCGTGTGGACAATCCGAGGCGGTCGACGACACCGGCGCCGCTGCGACCGGGGAAGGTAGTACGAATTATCCGCTCGTCCTCGATAACTGCGGCAAGACAGTCACCGTCGACGCTCCGCCGGAGCGGGTGGTGTCGCTGGATCAGGGATCGACCGAGATTCTGTTGTCGCTCGGACTCGCCGACCGGATGGTGGGTACCGCGTCGTGGACGGATCCGGTACGTGACAACCTCGCCGAAGCCAACGCATCGGTCCCCAGGCTGGCGGACAACGCACCGACGTACGAGGTCGTTCTCGACGCCGACCCCGACTTCGTCACCGCCTCGTTCGGCCGTCACTTCAAGCAGGGCGGTGTCGCGGAGCGCGCCCGGTTCGACGAGACCGGAGTCGAGTCGTACCTCTCGCCCACTGACTGTGAGAACGGGGTGAGTATCAACGGCGGCGGCAAGCGCACCACACCATTGACGATGGACGCGCTCTACCAGGAGATCCGTGAGATCGCGGCTGTGTTCGACGTGAACGAGCGGGGCGCGCGTCTGGTCGACGAACTGCAGGGCCGGGAGGCCGCGGCCATCGCCGGTATCGAGAAGTCGAACGTGTCGATGGCGTTCTGGTTCGCCGACACCAAGAGCCCCTACGCCGCGGGGGGTCTGGGCTCGGCGAACCTGCTCGCCACCACCGTCGGCGCCACGAACGTGTTCTCTGACCTCACCGACGATTGGGCGGCGGTCGGTTGGGAAACCGTTGTGGAACGAAACCCGGAGGTCCTCGTTCTCGGTGACCTGTTGCGCAACCGTTTCCCTGGAGACCTGCTGGCGGACAAGATCGCTTTCCTCGAATCCGATCCGGTAACCCGGAACCTCGACGCGGTGCGCAACCATCGGTACATCGCCCTGCACGGCGCGGAGATGAACCCGTCCATTCGTGCCGTCGATGGCCTCGAGAAAGTCGCCGCCGGCCTCCGCGACCTGAAGGTCCCGTCCTGACCACCACTCTCGGCCGCGCCGATAGCGCTGCCGCCGAACCGGTTCGGCGGCGACAGTGGCTCGTCGGGTCGCTGATCGTGGGCGGCGGGATCCTCGCGCTCGCACTGTCGATCCTGGTCGCCGTCACCTTGGGCCCGGCGGATGTTTCACTGGTCAACGTCCGCGACGTCCTGTTCAACCACCTCGGTCTCGCGGACATCCCGGTGCGGTTGTCGAAGAACGCGATCGTGTGGGAGGAACGTCTACCCCGCGCGTTAGTGGCCGCCGCCTGTGGCGCCGGTCTCGGTCTGTGCGGTGTGATCATGCAGTCGCTGCTCCGGAACCCGCTCGCGGACCCGTTCGTGCTGGGAATCTCGTCGGGTGCGTCGACCGGTGCCGTGATCGTGGGTGTGCTCGGGGTTGGTGGGGCCGCGCTCGGTTTGTCCGGCGGCGCATTCATCGGTTCGCTGGTCGCGTTCGGGTTGGTGCTGCTCCTTGCCCGCCTGTCCGGTGGCAACAATGACCGCATCATCCTGGCAGGAGTCGCGAGTACCCAACTGTTCTCCGCGCTCACGTCCTTCGTCATCTTCGCGTTCGCGGATTCCGACGAAACCCGAGGCGTGATGTTCTGGCTGCTCGGATCCCTCGAGGGCGTCCGCTGGGACGACGTCACGCTGTGCGCGGTGGTCGTCTTCCTCGGCACTGCCGTGTGCCTGCACTTCGCGTACGTCCTCGACGCCTTCTCGTTCGGCGACGATGTGGCGGCCTCCCTCGGCATCTCCGTCGCGAAGGTCCGTCTCCTACTGTTGGTGGTCACGGCGATCATCACCGCTACCCTGGTCAGCGTCGCCGGCGCGATTGGGTTCGTGGGGCTGGTACTCCCGCATGCGGCGCGGTTCCTGGTGGGACCGCGGCACAGCAGGCTGATCCCCGCGACGGCGTTGATGGGCGCCGTCTTCATGGTGTGGGTGGACGCCGTCTCCCGCGTCGCGTTCGCGCCCACCCCGTTGCCGGTGGGTGTCGGCACCGCCCTGGTCGGTGTTCCCGCGTTCATCGTCATCCTGTCCCGTCGGAGGAGAGCACAGTGACCCTGCACGCCGACACCGTCACCTGGAACCGCGGCGGCGCCCTGGTCGTCGACGGGGTCACGGTGACACCCGAACAGGGCGAGACCGTGGGACTGCTCGGTCCCAACGGGTCCGGAAAGTCTTCACTCCTGCGGCTGCTGAACGGTGTCGTCCGACCGACAGCAGGTGTCGTGACCCTCGACGGCAACGACCTCACGACCGTGCGGCGCAAGGACATTGCGCGCGCCGTGGCGGTCGTGAGCCAGCACGCCGACACCGACGTCGACATCACGGTCCGCGACGTCGTGCGCCTCGGACGCATCCCGCACCGCGGAACCTTCGGCGGCGACCCGGCCGCCGACGACGCCGCAGTCGCGGCCGCGCTGGAGCACACCGGCCTCACGTCGAAGGCGGACCGGCTCTGGCACAGACTGTCCGGCGGGGAGAAGCAGCGGGTGCAGATCGCCCGCGCCCTGGCCCAGGAGCCGCGCGAGCTACTGCTGGACGAGCCGACCAATCACCTCGACATCCATCACCAGCTGGAGTTGCTGGCACTCGTCACACGGCTGCCCGTTACCAGTGTGATCGCCCTGCACGACCTCAACCTCGCCGCCATGTTCTGTGACACGGTGATCGTGTTGAAGGAGGGGCGGGTCGTCGCCGGCGGAACGCCCACCGCGGTCTTGACGTCCGAGTTGATCGCCCAGGTGTACAACGTCCGGGCCGAGGTTCTCGTCGACGAGGCGAAGGGACGACTGTCCATTCTGTTCGAGCCGGGGGCGATTCCCGTTCCCACGCACTGAGGACCTGGGGTGTTGTCATGCGGGTCGACGATCGGGGTGACGTGACCGCGGGTGCTGATGGACGGCGGACGCGCTGGCGGTGGTCGTTCTTCAACGACCTCCGTCGAGCGACGCCTACCGTCAGGCTGCTCGTCCTCACCCAGTTGACGTTCAACGTCGGCTTCTTCATGGTCTTGCCCTACCTGTCGGTGCACCTGACCAGCAACCTGGGTCTCGGTGCGGCACTGGTCGGCGTCGTACTCGGTGTTCGCACATTCTCACAGCAGGGACTGTTCTTCGTCGGCGGCACCCTCGCCGACAGGTTCGGTATCAAGCCCGTCGTCCTCGTCGGCTGTGTACTGCGCGTCCTGGGATTTCTCGGCTTGGCGGTTGTTGATTCTCTGACCGGAGTGCTGGTGGCGACGGTCCTGGTCGGCTTTGCGGCCGCATTGTTTTCTCCCGCAGTCGAGACCGCGGTCGCCATCGAGGCCGGCAAGAGCGAGCGTCGCGGTGGTCCGCGCCGGGTAGAGACATTCGCCCTTCTCTCGGTATGTAATCAAATTGGCTCTTTCACCGGTCCACTCGTCGGATCGGTGTTGCTGCTGGCCGATTTCCGTATCGCCTGTCTCGTCGCTGCGGTCATCTTCGTCGTCATCATCGCCGCGCACCTGAAATGGCTTCCGAACGAACGGGGTGAGCACCAAGACGAGCCATGGCACGGGGGATGGACAGACGTGGTGCACAACAAACTGTTTGTGCTGTTCGCGATCGCCATGAGCACCCAACTGGTCGCCTACAACCAGCTGTACCTCCTGCTCCCTCTCGAAGTCGAACGGGTATGGGGATCGCAATCGGTGCTGGGCTGGTTCTTCGCACTTTCGGCGGTCTTCGTCGTGACGGCGCAGTTGCCGATCACCCGCAGGGTTCAGAAGCGTTCCCCTCGCGTCGTCTTGCCGATCGGGTTCGCAGTGATGGCGGTGTCGTTCCTCGTCCTCGCGGCAACGGCTCCGCTTCGACTGAGCGGTGTCATCGGTCTGATCCCCGTGGCGGTCTTCGTGCTGCTGCTGGCGCTCGGGCAGATGATCGCGATGCCGCAGGCACGCGATTTGGTGCCCCGCTTGGCTGCCGAGCGGAGACTGGGTGCCTATTTCGGATTCATGGCGTCACTCGGTGGCATCGGTGTACTCATCGGCTCGGCCGCGCTCGGGTCGTTGATCGACGCTGTCCCCGAGACCGGCTGGGGTGCAGGAATTCCGTGGCTGGCAGCGGCTGCGTTTCCCATTGCCAGCGGATTGTGTCTGCGGACCGTGCTGGCCAGATTGCAGTGAGCTCGATCCCGTCGTGTTCCCTCGACGGACAAAGCTGCTGGCGAGCTGTCAACGTCGCCTTCGAAGGCCGCCGGCGAGCCGTCGAGCTGGCGTGGTGATCGGCGACGAGTTCTACACCGCAGCACGCACGCACAAGCAGAACTTCGATGCCTCGAACGATCCGTTGATCCGGATGCTGCGGGAGATCGGCTCCGGGCTCCGGGGCGCGGCACCGTGGTCGGTAATGGCGTGGGGAGGTGGCCACCGACATCAAAGTTCGGCGGCGCGGCAGGTGTTGCGGGAGAACAGTCTCCGATACTTCGAGGGGGAGCCCACGGCGCCGGTGTACATGTGGCACAGCACGCTCGATGGGCGCTGGTCTAGGTCGCTGCACACTGACCAAAGACCGTGGATCGTTCATGGTCGCTCGACAAGACTCAGCGGCGCGCGGTCGTGCAGTCGTTGGCGAGTGGGTGGCACGTGGGCTGGACCGAACCGTGAGGACGTCGAGAGCCTGACCGAGGTCGATCGACCGGGCCGAGTATCGGCGGCGAGCTCATGCCGCCGACCGGCGTCAGACCGCCGCAACTGCTTGACGTGCCGGCCGCCTGGTCCTGGGAATCGCATTTCTCCGATCACCGCAAGCTGCGCAACCTGCTCGACGAACGCTCAGATCGAGGACAGCCGAGTGGAAGAACCGAAAATACCCTTCCCCCAGTTATTTTCACCCGCCGAAAACAGAGATTGTGTCAACTGAACTGCTCCGTATCGCATCAGATGCATCATCCCCGGGCCGTGTGGTCCGGCACCTGAGCAGCGGCACGCACGGGCGCTTCGCAGCACCGCTGCCGGGTCAATTCCGATTTCGCAACCACCCGGTGATCACACCTTGCCTGGGCCGAGAGCGCCTCGGCGGGGCGGCACGGGAATGTGGACGGATCCTCCACATATCGGTTGGGATCGTAGTGAGGTCGTCCATTACTCCTTTTCGCGTGGCGCCGTAGCGTTTCCCTCGTCGTCGCTGATCATCCCCATGTGGGACGGGATCCTCACCGTCGACAGCGTCACCATGGCCGTCAACTACGGCCTCAACAAGGTCCGATTCACCAACCCCGTCCCCGCCGAGGGACGCGTCCGCCTGAACGCGACGCTGCAGTCCGTCGAGGAACTACCCAAGGGCGGTGTCCAGGTCACCATCGACGGGAAGATCGAACTCGAAGGCAGCGAGCGCCCCGCGGTAGTCGTCGAGGCCGTGTACCGCTTCTTCGAATGAGCCAAGTCACGAGTCCTTCGCGCGATGCAGGCGCGGGGGTTCGTGACGCCGGTGAAGTCGGGCGGGCCGGGGATCGTGTGGTGGCAGTCGTCCATACTGTTCCCGGTCTTGTGCCGTTGCTTCCCGACAGTCTCTACCGGTGCATCCGAACGAATCCGCGATGTGTCGAGGGGTTATGTCGCACAATCCTTCCCAGGAGACACGGCGGGGTGTGCGGCCCGACTCCGTTCCTTCCGAGGATGCCCTCCCCACCGATACCCGCACATCGATCTACCTTTCACGATCCGTCGGCGACCGGCCAGTCCCGCCAGCCGCACCATTTGTGAGTCCCGCTTCTGCCGGCGGATCGTGTCACGTTCGACTCCGAAAGCGATGTATCCCGAATGCCTGATCACTACATTGGTGGCCTCGGCTTCCTGCGTGCGCGGGGCCGTCTCGGCCAGCACTGGCCGTGGCCGCCGCTGCTCCCGGTGCGGTCGCGGGTCGGTGCGCCACGGCCGCACAATGAGCCGCTGGTGCCCGCGTGCGGCGCGACCGAACGGTAACGCCCTCCTATGTGAGTGGCCAAGCGTGCCCCGGCACGCTTGGCCACTCACGTGTGGGTGAGGTGCCGGTCCTTCACCTTCCGGCCCACTGCCACGCACAGCAGCATCAGCAGTGCCGCCCCCACGAAGCAGGTGGCGTAGCCGAGGTGCGGGGCGAGGAGTGAGATGACGAACGGGACGGCGAAGCCGATGTAGATCAGGCAGTAGAACACCGCGACGGTCTGCGCGAGTTCGTTTGGCGGTGCCAGTTTTTCGACGGACGCGAGACCGGAACCGAGCAGGATGCCGTAGCAAGATCCGAGGAGGAACGCCGCGACGACGATCGCGGCGACGGACAGCGCACCGCCGGTGTATGCGACCACGGTCGCGGCGCCGAAGCCCAGCACACCGAGGGCGATGCCGACCCGGATCCCGGCGGCGGCCTCGTCCAACTGCGACCACCGTTTGGCCCACGGCTGGATCACCGCCCCGGTGATCAGGGTCAGCGCCGCGACGAGCCCGGTGAACGCCACCGACGTGGAGCGCAGCGACTCGGACACGAGCGGTGGAAGGGTCGCGAACGACACGGTCGCTACACCGAACACCCACGGCGCCCAGGGGGCGATGCCCCACCGGAACTGGGGTGTCGCCAGCACCGACAGAGGTTTGGCGGTGAGGTCGGTCGCCCGGACCCGCACGTCGGGCACCGCCCACACCAACGCCAGGGCACCGAGCATCAACGCGATGTGCACCAGGTACGGGAGCAGCTCGGGGGCGGGGAGCCACTGCGCGATCACTCCGGCGAACAGGGCCCCGCAGCCGAATCCCGCCGACAACGACACGGCGGCGCGGCGTGCACCCGCCCCGGCCGGGGCGGTGGAGCTGAGTTCCTTCATCCAGGCGGTGCCGGCGCCGAACGCCATGCCGGAAGCGAGTCCGGCCAGCACCCGGCCCAGATAGAGCAGGTCGGGGACGGCGGCGCCCGCGATGAGGACGAGGGAGGAGACGATGCCGACGGGAATCATCGGGCGGATCACCGCGCGCCGGCCGAACCGGTCGGATACGCGCCCGAAGTACAGCAGGGCGGGTACCAGCCCGACGACGTACGACGCGAGCATCGCGGTGAACGAGCCGTTGCCGAGACCGAGATGTTCGCGGTAGACGAGCTGCATCGGGGCGAACTGGTTGGCACCCCAGCTGACCGCGAACAGCGCGGCGGCGAGGCGGACCCAGGGCGGAAACATCACCTGATCCTCCCAGAGCCCGTAGCGCGGCGAAGTATCAACACTTCACAGCTCGGGCCGCGGATTCCTGTGCACACTGGCCGTGTGCGGCGGGTTCGGCGATGTCTAGCGTCGACCCCTGAGCACGAGCCGAGGAGGACATGTGTGGGGTAACGACGGCAGCTGGGTCGGCTCGGACGCGCAGACGATCGCACGCGCGGTGACGAACCGGGAGGTGTCCGCGAGTCAGGTGCTCGACGAGCACCTGGCGCACATCAAGGCCCGGAACCCGGAACTGAACGCCGTCGTCACCGTCGCCGAGGATCAGTCGATCCGGGCCGCCGACGACCTGGACATCCGGATCGGCCGAGGGGAGGACGTCGGTCCGCTGGCCGGGGTCCCGTTCACCGTGAAGGACCTGATCGCGACCGCGGGTGTCCGGACGACGGCGGGATCGCGCGCGCTCGAGCACAACGTGCCTTCTGTCGACGCGCCCGCGGTGGCCGCGATGAGGGCGGCCGGCGCGATTCTCGTCGGGAAGACGAACACCCCGGAGTTCGGGGCGAGCGGCCTGACGCACAACGATCTCTTCGGGTACACGGTGAATCCCCTCCGACCCGACGGTGTTCCCCGCTCACCCGGTGGGTCGAGCGGCGGCGAGGCGGCGGCGATCGCGTCCGGGATGAGTGTCGTCGGTCTCGGCACCGACTTCGGCGGCTCGGTCCGCTGGCCCGCCCACTGCACGGGTCTGCGGTCCGTGCGCCCGACGATCGGCCGGGTGGACTGCGACGGACAGTATCCAGGCGTCCCGTCGGGCGATCACCTGCTGACCAATCCGGCGACCATGCACGGCACGCTGCAGACGATCGGCCCGATGGCGCGGACACTGGACGACGCGGCGCTCGTGCTGCGGGTGCTCTCGTCGGCGCAGTACCGCTGGACGGACCCGGCTTCGGTGGACCTTCCGCGTCTCGACATCACGTGGGCGCCCGGCGACGGGACCGTCCCGGTGGACACGGAGATTGTCGCGGCCGTGGCCGGCGCCGCCGGACGGCTCGGCGCCCGCCCGTACGAGGGCGGGGCGCTGTCGGAGGGCAACGATCTGTTCGGCAGGTTGCGTGCGGTCGAAACCCACACCGACATCACCGAACTCGGTACCGACTTCGGAACGAACATCGCCACGATGTTCGCCGACGCGCGGGACGTGGACCGGCGCCTGGTCGAGCGACTGTGGGCGCAGCGAGCGGAACTCATCCACCGATTGCTCGGCGAGATGGGCGACGTGCTCGTCCTTCCCGTCGCCTCGATCCCGGCGCCGCCGCTCGGCGAAGAACTGTTCGCCGTCGGTGGGCAGTCGCTCACGTGGGCTCAGGCCCTGGCGAGTTGCCGCGCGATCAGTGTGACGGGTCTGCCGTCCGTCGTCGTTCCGGTGGGAAGTACCCGGTCCGGGTTACCGATCGGCGTGCAGGTCGTCGGTCGCCCGTGGTGCGAGCACGTGGCGTTGGCCGTGGCCGCCCGGTTGTGAGGCGACCACGGCCGACGCGCGCGTCAGATCACCCGGTCTCGCCGCAGGCCCTCGATGTCTTCGTCGCTCAGCCCGAATTCACCGAGCACCTCGGCCGTGTCCTGGCCCAGCACCATCGGCGGCGCATTCCGGATGGGCAGGGTCTCGTCGTCCACCCAGAACGGACCCCGGACCAGCGGCACTTCCCCGCCGTCCGGTGTGCCCACCGGCTGCACCATTTTCAGCGCCTGCACCTGCGGGTCGGCGAAGGCCTGATCGATCGTGTGGACGGGACCGCACGGGATGCCCTCCGCGCGAATCGATGTGACCCATTCGGCGGCCGGCCGCACCGACAGCAGTTCGAGAAGTTCCTTGGTGAGCCGATCGCGGTGCGCGAGTCGTGACTGGCCGGTGCGGTATTCGGGCCGGTCGGCGAGGCCGGGGTCCCCGAGAACCTGGCACAGCGACACCCAGTGCCGGTCCGAGCCGGTCGCGATGATGATGGGGAAATCGGCCGTGGCGAACGTGCCGTACGGCGTGATGGTCGGGTGCGTGTTTCCGTTCGGCTCCGCGACGCGTCCGGTGCTCAGGTAGTTCTGCGCCTGGAACGACATGATGGACAGGGCCGATTCGAGCAGCGACGTCTGCACGTGATGACCGGCGCCGTCATTGCCCCGGGACACGAGCGCCGCCGTGATGCCCAGCGCCGCATAGATGCCGGACACAGTGTCGATGATCGGGACGCCGACGCGCATCGGCGTGTGGTCGCCGGCCCCGGTCACCGACATCAGACCCGACATGCCCTGCGCCACCTGATCGAGTCCGGGTGAGAACTGCTCGGGTCCGGTCGGGCCGAAACCGCTGACACTCATGACAATCACCCCGGGGTTGTCCTCAGCGAGCGACTCCTGGTCGAGTCCCATGTCGGCGAGGACGCCGGGACGGAAATTCTCCACGATGACGTCCACGTCGACGGCCATGCGGCGCAGCAGTTTCCGGCCCTGCTCGCTGCGCATGTCGAGCGTGACGGACCGTTTGCCGCGGTTGACGGAGGCGAAGTACAGGCTGTCGCTGCCGTCGAACGGCGGCCACTGCCGGGAACTGTCGCCACCGGAACGGGTCTCGACCTTGATGATGTCGGCGCCGAAATCCGACAGCAGTGCCGTGCACAGCGGACCGGCGAGGGCCCGCGTGAGGTCGAGGACCCGGATCCCGCTGAGCAACTGATTCATGGTGGATCCTCGGTTCTCTGTGTAAGGAAGGGTGACCGTCCGAGAATTGCGGACCCGCCGATCGATAGCGATGGCGAGAATGCACAAGCGGCCGCTGGGGATTTCGGCGCATTGTGTGCCGCGACGGCCGGTCGCCGCCGGTTAGCGTGAGGGTCCCGACGAAGCACCCGAGGAGTACGAGACGATGCGCGACATCCTGACGGGCCTGCAAGCGTGGTTCGATCGTGGCGAGAGCTTCGTCCTCGCCACGGTGGTACGCACCTGGAAGTCGTCTCCACGGGCACCGGGCGCAGCGATGGCCGTGTCGGAATCCGGTGAGGTGCTCGGAAGTGTGTCCGGTGGGTGCGTCGAGAGCGCCCTGTACGAGACGGCGCGGGACGTGCTGGCCGACGGACGGAGCCGGACCGAAGTGTTCTGTGTGGCGGACGACGACGCGATCGGTGTCGGTCTGACGTGCGGCGGCACCATCGAGGTGTTCGTTCAGCGTATCGGGCACAACGACTTCCCGGACTTCGCGAACGTGGCGCGCAGGATCCGCGGCGGTGAGTCGATCGCCGTCGTGACGGAGACCGGCGACGGATCACGGACCCGGCGCTGTGTGATCACCGGGGACGGGGTCGCGGGCGACCTCGACCTGCCGGAGACCGATGTCGAGAATGTCCGCCGCCGTCTCGACGCCGGCGAGTCGCTGGTGTATCAGCTGCAGTCCGAGACGGCGTGCATGGTCGAGATCTTCGCGCCCCCACCGCGGATGTACATCTTCGGGGCCATCGACTTCGCGGCGGCCATGTGCACGCTGGGCGCGTTCGCCGGCTACCACGTCACGGTGATCGACGCCCGCGCAGTGTTCGCGACCCGCGCCCGATTCCCGGACGCCGACGACGTCGTCGTGATGTGGCCGCACCGGTTCCTCGAGACCGCGCCGGTCGACCACCGGACGGTCCTCGCGGTGCTCACCCACGACGAGAAATTCGACATCCCGCTGCTGGAGCTGGCCCTGCGATCGGACGCCGCGTACATCGGCGCGATGGGCAGCCGGGCCACGCACGAGCGCCGGGTCGCGCTGCTGCGGGAACGGGGGACGACCGCGGCGGAGCTGGCGCGGCTGCATTCCCCGATCGGCCTCGACCTGGGCGCCCGCACTCCCGAGGAGACCGCGGTGTCAATCCTCGCCGAGATGATGAAGACGACCCGGGGCACCACCGGGCTCGAGCTCCAACAGCTGAGCGGTCCGATTCACCGTGATGTCGAAGTCCAGGAGTGCGTAGCCGGCGGGCCACCAGTCGCATCAGGGCGTGGGTAATCGGACGCAGTTTCGGGTAACCGGATGTGGAGCGACGACGCGGGACGTCAAGGCGGTGGAAGGGGCGTCTCCGGCGCCGGTGTGGAACCCCTCAGCGGCGGCACCCCATTCCTTTCACCCGACATAGAGGCCTCATGAACATCATCACCGCACTTCCCCTGGCCATACTGCGCGCGCAGTACACGATCGTGCGCTACCCCCTTCACCTGATCGACGACCAGGTCATCGCACACCTGGCACCCGGAGCACCGGCCCGACGGCTGTACCGGGGCGGCCTCGGCCTGCTCGATTGCGCCGTCGGCACCGTTCTGGGTCACCAGGACCGTGCCCATCGTGGTGCCGACGCCCCACCCAGCATCACCCTGGTCACCGGCACCGCGTCCGACACGGATGACGATCCCAGCGCCTCGGATATCGCTGCCGCCGAGGTCGAGACCGCCTCTCGATCCGCGGCCGTCGAGAACGCCGAGCTGAACGAGAAGGCGGCCCACCAACTCGACACCGATTCGCTCGCCGAGCACTTCGACGACATCGAGGTCCCGCGCCGGCACGAGCACTCCCCGACTACCGACACCGCCGACGCGGCGACCACCACCGTCATAACCCAGCTTGCGGACGCCGCGAGCACCGAACCCGACACGACACTGACCGGTGAGCTGGCCGACCGCGTAGCCGAACTCGCCCGCGCCGACACCCCACCACCGGGCACCCGGACAACCCCGACCGGCAAACGCCACTAATCTGCGGAGATCACGCGGTCACGCCAACTCGGCTGCCCAACCGGCGAAGCTCTGCCACCCCACCTCGGGGTAGAGCCGGCGCAGTTCGCCGATGTTCGCGTCGTACCCGGTGTCGGTAAGGAAGCGGAACATCGCGCGCATGTCCGGCGATGCGATGGCGTCCGCGTCGGACGCATGGGCATGAACCGGCGTGCCCAGTACCTCGCTGAGCACCTCGGCCATCCGACGTGGCGTCGGATCGTCCGACGCCAGGTCGATTCGTGTCCGGGCAAAGCGGTCCGGATCGTCGAACACGAGGGCGACGAACCGACCGAGGTCCCGGCGCGACAACTGCTGCAGCGGGGTGTCGACCGGCAGAGGCAGATCGAGCCGGCCTCGGCGGATGCCGTCGAGGCCACCGAGCAGGTTGTCATAGAAATAGGTCGGCCCGACGATCGTGTACGAGACCGAGGAGTCTCGCAGCAACGACTCGGTCGCAGCCTTCGTATCGAAATGTGGGACCTCGGTGCTCTTGTCCGCGTCGGCCACCGAAGAAAACACCACGTGGGGAACACCGGAGTCAGTGAACGCGCCGACAAGCGCTGCACCCTGAGCGATCTCCGCCTCCGGGCCGTCCTCGAAAGGCGTTGTCATGGCGAACACGCCCGCGCACCCCTCGACGGCAGACGCGATCGCCGCCTGATCGGTGATATCAGCCACGGCAATGTCGACGCCTCGCAGGCGCAACGCGTCTGAGCGCGAAGAGCTTCGACGGACAAGCGCTCGCACCTCGCGTCCTCGTTCGAGGAGCGCGTCGACGACGGCGCCTCCTTGACCACCCGTTGCTCCGACGACTGCGTACGGCTCATTCATGGGCACAAGACCTCTCCTTCTCGACCGCGCCAGCCTACTCGCAGGCTCCGGCCGCTCACCGTGACGTCTGCCCTGGTCGGTGCGACGATGGTTGTGATCCGGTCCAGGTTGAAAGCACGCGACCTGCCTGGCTGTGTGCGGTAGGCGCGCGCCAAATGCCGATCCACGAGTTGCCCTCCGTGTACATAGGTTTCGTGCGCATCCGAGTGCGCCGCGTGACCGTCGTTTGACGGGTATTCGGTTTCGACTTAAGGTCACACTTTCGCGCCATCCGGGGCGAGTGTCGTATCAGGTGGGCAGGGTGTTGCAGTGACGACGAGGGATGTCGGTGGTTCTGCTCCCGGGTTCCGCGCAGCCGCCGACACCGGCGACGGGCCTGGTCCTGGCGTTGCGCCGCAACCGTTCGCCCAGGTGCTGATGTCGGATCTCCTCGTCTCCCCGACCCTGGTCGCCGGCGCGACCGGCACCTCGCGTGAGGTGTCGAACGTCGCCGTGATGGCGGTGCCGGACATCGGACCGTGGCTCCGGACCGGACAGCTGCTGCTCACCACGTCGGCGGTTCTCGGCCGGCTGGTCGAGCCGATCGACGCGTTTCTTGCGCGGCTCGACAGGCGGGGCGTCTCCGGGCTCGCCGTCCGTCTCGACGACCCCGCCGCGGCGCTGCCGGCCGAGATGTCCCATGCTGCCGACGAACTCGGGCTTCCCGTCGTCGTGGTCGCGGACCTGTACTCGCAGGCACACCCGCTGGCGGGTGCGCTCGCGGAGTTGTCGGCCCGGCAGGTCGACGCCGTGTTCGAGGCCGACCGGTTGCGGAAAGTGCTCGTGGACGTCGTGATGGCAGGCGGTGGATTCACCGAACTCGCCGTCGCCGTCCACGGTGAACTGGGCGGGGCCGTGCTGATCACGACACCCGACGGACGTCAGTTGTGCCGGGCCGGCGACGAGTCCGAGCTGAACCGGCTGGCGTCGAGTGCCGCGCTCGACTCCACCGGCCGGGTCCGCACCGATTCGACCGAGGGCGGGCTCGGCCTGCACCGGCTGGGCGACGAGTTCCTCGCCGTCTCAGCGATTTCGGCCAACGGCATCGACCACGGGCGGCTGGTGCACTTCAGCACCGGGCACACGCTGCGCAGCGAAGACATGTATCTCGTCGAGCAGGCGGCGGCGGTGTGCGCTCTGGTCGTCGCCCGCGAACTCGTCGTGTCCTCGGTGGAGGAGAAGCACCGCGCGAACTTCGTGCGGGACCTGCTGCTCGGCCGCGGCGGCGAACACGAGCACGTCGCCGCGCATGCCAAGACGTTCGGCTGGGACCTGGACCGTCCCGTGGTCGTCGTGGTGATCGAACCCGATCCGGTCGGCGAGGACGAGCCGTCGATGCCCACCCGGATGCCGCTCGTCGAGCGGCAGGCGCGGGCATTCACGAGTGCCGTCGCGGGCCGGGACACGGGCGCCGCCGTCACCGCACTGGCGACGGAGACGGTGATCCTGATGGGTGTCGGCACCGACACGCTGAATCTGGTCAACGAACTGGTCGCGTACGTGCGCGGCGACGGCGGCGGCGGGCGCATGCCCTTCGGGGTGGGGGTGTCCCGGCCGACGGACTCGGTGGACGGCATCCCGGCCCTCTACGGTCAGGCCCGGACCGCGCTGAAGGTGGGACGGCAGATCACCGGCGCCTGGGCCGTGACGCATTTCGACGACCTCGGCGTCTACCGGCTGCTGAGCCTCGTCGAGGACGACCGGGAGCTCGAGTCGTTCGCCTCCGAGACCCTCCGCGAACTGACCGCCGACACACCCGAGGCGCAGGACATGCGCCGCACCCTCGAGGTGTTGCTCGCCACCAACATCAACATCGCCGAAACCGCACGTCAACTCCACTTTCACTACAACACCCTGCGGTACCGGGTGGTGAAGCTGGAGAAGATGCTGGGGTCGTTCACCGATCACCCCGAATTGCGCCTCGACCTGTCGCTCGCCCTCAAGATCATGGCGATGCGCGGCATCAATTCCTAAAGTTGCCAATTTCGCCGGACACGCACTGGCAGATTCTTCTCACGCCGGGTGGCTGACGCTGTAATAACGTTTCTCTCCTATCGAGGTGCAACTGTGACATGCGGCACATCATCGAAGCTGGCCGCCCGGCACCCCTGCACCGCCACCTGTCTGAAAGGTCCCCCTATGCCTATCTGGACACTGCACGGAGATGGCAAGACCATCGCGCCCGGGGAGGTCGTCGCCCCGAGCGAACGGCTCAGCTGGGGTCGCACGATCGGGCTCGGCGGGCAGCACGTGGTCTCGATGTTCGGGGCCACGTTCGTCTTCCCGATCATCATGGGTCTCAATCCGCAACTGGCCGTGATGTTGTCGGGTTTCTGCACCCTCTTCTTCCTGCTGGTCGTCAAGGGCCGGATTCCCAGCTACCTGGGGACGTCGGCCGCGTTCGTCGGCGGCATCGCCGCCATCCGCGCCCAGGGCGGCACCTCCGCGCAGGTGACCGGGGCGATCCTGGTGTCGGGTCTCGTGCTCGCCGGGATCGGCGTGCTGATCCACTTCCTCGGCGGCGGGGTGGTGTTCAAGATCCTGCCGCCCGTGGTCACCGGTGCCGTCGTCATGCTGATCGGGTTCAACCTGGCCCCGGTCGTGGCCGGAACGTACTGGCCGCAGGACCAGTGGGTCGCGCTGACGGTGATGGTCGTGCTGGTGGTGGCGAGCGTCGCGCTCCGCGGATTCCTCGGGCGGGTCGCCATCTTCCTGACGCTGCTCTTCGGATACGTGCTGTCGTGGGTGCTGGACCTGACGACCGGCATGATCACGTCGTACGACCCGGTGGCCG
This sequence comes from Rhodococcus oxybenzonivorans, assembly GCF_003130705.1. Taxonomy (NCBI): domain Bacteria; kingdom Bacillati; phylum Actinomycetota; class Actinomycetes; order Mycobacteriales; family Nocardiaceae; genus Rhodococcus; species Rhodococcus oxybenzonivorans. The sequence continues at coordinate 4,627,248 of NZ_CP021354.1, forward strand.
GCGGGGTCACTGAGCACTTCCGCGTCAACTGGGACGGCGTCTCCTCGGCGTCGTGGATCGGACTTCCGCCGTTCTCCGACGAGGCGAACGGCATCGTGGGCATTCACGCGCCGTCGTTCAGTCTCACGTTCATCGTCCTCGTGATGCCCGGTGTGATCGCCCTGATCGCGGAGAACGCCGGACACGTCAAGGCCGTCGCCGAGATCACCAAGACCGACCTCGATCCGATGATGGGACGCGCCCTGATCGGCGACGGCCTGGCCACCACCATCGCGACCAGCGTCGGCGGATCCCCCACGACGACGTACGCCGAGAACATCGGCGTCATGGCCGCGACGAAGGTGTACTCGACGGCCGCGTACGCCGCGGCAGGCGTCATCGCGATGCTGCTGGGTTTCTCCCCCAAGTTCGGTGCCGTCATCTCCGCGACCCCGGGTGGGGTGCTCGGCGGAATCACGGTGGTGCTCTACGGGATCATCGGCCTGCTCGGCGCGAAGATCTGGAAGGAGAACGGCGTCGACTTCGGCAACCCGCTCAACCTGATGCCCATCGCCGCCGGCCTGATCATCGCGATCGGTGACACCGAGCTGACGTTCACGGACAGTTTCTCCCTCAGCGGCATCGCGCTCGGCACCATCGTGGTGATCGGGATGTACCACCTGTGCCGCGTCATCGCCCCGAAGGACGCCGACGACGCGGGGGCCGGCGGTCATACCCCGCAGCCCACCGCGGACGACGGAACGGCCCCGGATCGGGTCGGTCAGCTCACGTGATCTGCCATCGGGGGGACGTGAGTTTTGTCACTTGTTCACGAAACGTCGAGCGTACGATGCGGGCAGGATCTGAGGAATGAAACCGTCGCCACTGACTTATCACCGACCTCGGTCGATCGACGAGGCCTGTCAGATCCTCGCGGACGTGGCTCACGAGGGAAAAGTGCTCGCGGGCGGGCAGTCGCTGATCCCGCTGCTCTCGATGCGGCTGGCCGCGCCGGCGCACCTCGTCGACATCGGATCGATCCCCCGGCTGGACGCGGTGTCGTCGTCACGCGAGCTCGGTGTCACGTTCGACGCACTGACCACCCATTCGGTGCTCGAAGCGGACCGCGGCGCCGCCCAGGTGCAGCCGCTGATCGGCCGCGGGCTGCGTCTCGTCGCACACCCGACCATCCGCAACCGCGGCACGACGGTCGGCTCGATCGTCCACGCCGACCCGTCCGCCGAGATGCCTGCCGTGCTGGCGCTGCTCGGCGGCTCGGTCACCGTGCGTTCGGTGCGCGGGGTCCGGGAGATCCGCTCGACCGACCTGTTCGCCGGGCCGCTCGAGACGACGCTCGAGGCGGACGAGATCGCCACGAGCGTCACCGTCCCGGCCGCCGATCCCGGTGTCGGGACGGCGATCGACGAGATCGCCCGCAGACACGGCGACTACGCGCTCGTCGGGGTCGCGGCACAGGTGCGGGTCGAAGGCGGTGCGGTCGCGGAGGCCCGGATGACGTACGTGTCGGCCGGCGAGCTCGGTGAGGTCGTCGACTATACGGACGTGCTGCGGGGTGCGTCCGCGACGGACGACCGGGACCCGTTGTGGCGGAATCTGTCCGAGTTCGCGCGGGAGCGGATCGACACCGAGCCCGACATCCACGCCACGGCGCGGTACCGGTCGCAGCTGGTGGCGGCGCTGACCGCCCGGGTCGGATTCGCGGCCGCGCAGGATGCAGTACTCGACGGTGCCGCCGTGCACGCGTCGGCGGGAGGAAGGTGACCATGGCAAAGGCAACTCACAGCATCGACGAACAACTCGCCGAACTGCAGGAGGAAACGGGCGAACAGCACCTCGCGGTGACGTTCACGCTCAATGCGGTGACGCAGACGGTAGTGCTGCCGTCGCGCACCCTCGCGTCCGACGCGATCCGGCACCATCTGCGCCAGACGGGGACACACGTCGGCTGCGAGCACGGGGTCTGCGGCGCATGCACCGTGCTGCTCGACGGCAAGCCAGTGCGGTCGTGCCTGGTGCTCGCGGCGAGCCTCGAGGGCCGGGAGGTCACCACCGTCGAGGGTCTCGTCGAACCCGACGGCACCCTGCATCCGGTGCAGCAGGCGTTCATCGACTGCCACGGTCTGCAGTGCGGATTCTGCACTCCCGGCTTCGTGACCACCATCGCCGCGTTCCTCGAGGAGAACGATTCGCCCACCCGCGAGGAGGCCACCGACGCGATCGCGGGCAACCTCTGCCGGTGCACCGGATACCAGAACATCAGGGCGGCCGTGCTGCGTGCCGCGGAGATCAAGCGCGAGCGTTCGGGCGAGTTCCCGCTCGGCGAGGACGACGAGTCGTCGCGGGCCTCACTCGATCCGAAGGTCCGCGGCACGACAAACCCGGTCGGTGGAAGGGCAGGGCGAGCATGAGCGTCACGAAACCCCGCACCGAGCCCGCGTCCACCACGGGTGCCGACGCGCCCGCCGCGTCGGAGAAGTTGTTCGGCAAGCCGATTCCCCGCACGGAGGACGCCCGGCTCCTGTCCGGCAACGGCCGCTACCTCGACGATCTGGGTCACAACGCGCTCATCGCCGCGTTCGTCCGGTCACCGCACGCGCATGCCCGCATCACGGGGATCGACATCGATGCCGCGCTCGATCTGCCCGGTGTGCACGCGATCTACACGTACGACGACCTCGTGGACGATTCCCCGGAGATGGCGGAGAACCTCCCCCTCCTCATCCCGCATCCGGCGATCACCGCCCCACGCAACGGGTATCCGCTCGCGAAGGACGAGGTGAACCACGTCGGCGAGGCGATCGCGATGGTGGTCGCCGACAACCGGTACATCGCCGAGGACGCGTGCGCCAAGATCGACGTCACGTACGAGATGCTCCCACCGGTCGTGGGCATCGACGTGGCGCGGCAGGCGGGCAACGCGGTGCACGCGGACGTCCCCGACAACGTCGCGGCGCACCTGCAGCACGGATTCGGCGACGTGGATGCGGAACTCGCGAACGCACCGCACCGGCTGACCCTGAACCTCGAGATCGAGCGGTCGGCGTCGATGCCGATGGAGGGCAAGGGCGTCTACGCGCGCTGGGACACCGACGAGCAGGCGCTCACGTTCTGGACGTCCACGCAGACGTCGACGTCGGCCCGTGCCGCGATCGCGGCACGACTGAAGATGGCACACAACAAGGTCCACTGCATCGCCCCCGACGTCGGCGGCGGTTTCGGCGTCAAGATCGTCCACCCGTGGCCGGAGGAGGTCATGGTCACCTGGGCCGCGCGACGGCTCGGGACGGCGGGGATCTCGAGCGAGGTCAAATGGGTCGAGGACCGCCGCGAGCACTTCGTGTCGAGCGCGCACGAGCGCGGCCAGATCCAGGAAGTGACGGTCGGATTCGACGACGACGGCACACTCCTCGCGTTCGACTTCACGTTCTGGCACGACAACGGCGCCTACCTGCCGTACGGGATCATCGTCATGCTGAACACGTCGACGCAGGTGCTGGGGCCGTACAAGCCGAAATCGTTCCGGGTGGACGCGTACTCGCTCTACACGAACACGGTCATCGTCACGCCCTACCGCGGCGCCGGCCGACCGCAGGCCGTGTTCGCGATGGAACGGGCGATGGACGCGATCGCGAAGTATCTCGGCAAGGACGTCATCGAGGTCCGCGAGCACAACTTCATCCGTCCCGAGGAAATGCCGTACGACTTCCACCTCACGTTCCAGGACGGCCGCCCGCTGATCTACGACACCGGCAACTACCAGGCCGGGATCGACAAGCTCAAGACACTCATCGACTGGGACGGGTTCGCCGAGTACAAGAAGCAGGCGAAGGCCGAAGGCCGGACCGTGGGCATCGGGATCGGCGCCTACGTGGAAGGCACCGGACCCGGCCCCTACGAGGGTGCGCACGTCCTCGTCGAGACGTCCGGGAAGGTCAAGGCCGCAACGGGTCTGACCACCCAGGGGCAGGGCCACCAGACGGCGTTCGCGCAGATCGTCGCGGACGACCTCGGCGTGCCGGTCACCGACGTGGAGATCGTCACCGGCGACACCCGTCGATTCGGCTACGCCGTCGGCACGTTCGCGTCCCGCGGCGCCGTGATGTCCGGATCGGCGTTCCACGTGGCGGCGCAGATGGTGGCCGAGAAGGCCCGCACGATCGCCGGTGAGGCGCTGAACCTCGATCCCGCCGAACTGGAACTGCGCGGTGGGCACGTGTGCAAGATCGGCACGCTGCCCGGCGCCGAGGGCACGTCCATCTCGCTGGGGGTGGTCGCGGTGCTGTCGAATCCGCTGCGCTACGCGTTCGACGACGCGTCGAGGCAGGCCACCGGATTCGCGAAAGCCGACACGGACATGACGATTCCGCCGGTTCGGGAGGGCGAGCAACCCGGGCTGGAGGCCACCGGCTACTACTCGCCCCCGACGTCGACCTTCGCGTCCGGTGTGCACGCGGCGATCGTCGAAACCGATCCGGTGACGGCGGAGATCCACGTGCGGCGGTACGCCGTGATCCACGACTGCGGCAACGTCATCAACCCGCGGATCGTCGAGGGCCAGGTCATGGGCGCCGTCGCGCAGGGTGTCGGTGGCGCGCTCTACGAGAGGATCGTCTACGACGAGCACGGCCAGATGCTCAACGCGTCGTACATGGATTTCCTGATGCCGTTCGTCACCGAGATGCCCGACTCGCTCGAGATGGACCACACCGTCACCCCCTCCGGTCTCAATCCCCTCGGGATGAAGGGCGCAGGCGAGGCGGGCGTGATCCCGACGTCCGCCGTCATCGCGGCAGCGATCGAGGACGCGGAAGGCATCCCGATCACCTCCATGCCGATATCCCCTTCCGAGTTGTTCGAGCTTCGCCTCGCACACGCGTCGTCACAGAGCAAGGAGAACGAATGAGAATCGCCGGCACCGCCCTACTGACGGCCCCACCGGAGGCCGTGTATGACAACCTGCAGGACGGACGGGTCCTCGCGGCGACTATCCCGGGGGTGCAATCCCTCGAGCAGCTCAGCGACAACCATTACAAGCTGTCCATCACCGCGGGCGTCGCGTCCATCAAGGGCACCTATGACGGCGAAGTGATTCTGTCGCAGCAGAATCGGCCCGAGTCGTTCGTGATGACGGCATCGGGTGCCGGTGCTCCCGGCACCGTCAAGGCCGACGTGACGGTGCGGCTCGAGGAACGCGACGGCGGCACCCTGCTCAGTTACGACGCGGACGCCGTCGTCGGCGGCATGGTCGGCGGTGTCGGGCAGCGGATGATCACCGGTGTCGCGAAGAAGATGGCCGGAGTGTTCTTCAAAGGCATCGACGGTGTGATCGCCAACGGCATCCCGGCTGCCGAGGTCGCCGCGGTGGCCGCCGAGGTTCCGGCGGTCGCCGGCGTCGCGGAGGCGGTCCCGGTTCCCGCGGCAGCCGCCGCAGGGGTGCGGGTATCCGAGGGCACCTCGACGACAACCGTTCTCGCGTCGGCTGCACTCGGTGCGGGCATCGCCCTCGCCGGTGTACTCGTCGGCGGCATCCTCGTGCGGGGCGCCTGCTCGAAGTAACGCCGCCACAACTCGTCACACAGCACCCCGAACCGTCCGGTTCGGGGTGCTGTCGTCTGTCCGGGGTCCTCCGGTCGCGGCAACGCCGAACGAGGACCGGTGAGTTCGGCGATATGTGACAAAGAAACCGGACGTCCGAAGCGGTGCAATTGCGGTACGCGAGACGAGCCCAGGAGGAATCGTGGAATCCAGAAAAATTCGGGTCGGTATCGACACCGGCGGAACATTCACCGACGTCGTGGCTGTGGACGAGGAGTCCGGAGCCGTCGTCACCACCAAGACACCCTCGACGCCCGCCGACCCGGCGCAGGGATTCCTCACCGGAATCGAGAAGGTGCTCGCCAAGCTCGGTGAGACCGGCGACGCGATCGGCGCCGTCAGCCACGGCACCACCGTCGCCACCAACAAGCTCCTCGAGGGGAAGGTCGAGAACCTCGGGTTCATCACCACCGAGGGTTACGAGCACGTCCTCGAGATCGCCCGCCAGTCCGTCCCCGACGGCTACGGCAACTCCTACTTCTGGGTCAAGCCCGACCGGATCGTCCCCGCCGACCGCGTCCGCACCATCGGCGGCCGGCTGGCGTTCGACGGCAGCGAGATCCGCCCCCTCGTCGAGGACGACGTCCGCAACGCCGCCCGGTTCTTCGCCGAGCGGGGCATCCGCACCATCGGCGTGTGCCTCATGCACTCTTACGCAAACCCGAGCCACGAGAACCGCGTCCGGGATCTTCTGCTCGAGGAATACCCCGAGGCCACGGTGAGCATCTCCAGCCAGGTGCTACGCGAGTACCGCGAATACGAGCGGTCCATCACCACGCTCGTCGACGCGGCCGTGAAGCCGAACATCCGCAACTACGTGAACAACATCGCGAACCGGCTGCGCGAGTTCTCCTCCGACGAGGGCGAAGCCCGTGACATCCCGTTCTACGTGATGAAGTCGAACGGCGGTGTGCTCTCCGCCAAGGAGGTCGTGCACCAGCCGATCACGACGGTGCTGTCCGGCCCGGCGGCCGGCGCACTCGGTGCGGCGCTCATCGCGAGTGTCGCGGGTGTCGAACAGGTCCTCACGTGCGACGGCGGCGGAACGTCGACCGACGTCACCGTCGTGGTCCGCGGTGAGCCTGCGCTCACCACCGAGGGTCGGGTAGGGGCGTACCCGTCGAAGATCCCGATGATCGACGTCGTCACCGTCGGCGCCGGCGGCGGCTCCATCGCCTGGCAGACCCCCGAGGGAACGCTCCGCGTCGGACCGCAGTCGGCGGGCGCCGACCCCGGCCCGCTCTGCTACGGCAAGGGCGGCAGCGAGCCGACGATCACCGACGCCCACGTGCTGCTCGGCCGCATCCCACCCCACCTGCTCGGCGGCGAGATCCCCCTCGACACCGAACTGGCCCGCAAGGGCGTCGAGCAGCTCGCCCACCAGCTGAAGCTCGACTTCGAGGCGTGCGCCACCGGCATCCTCGAGGTGTCCGCGTGGAACCAGGCCAACGCGCTGCGGCAGATCACGGTCAAGCGCGGCCTCGACGTCCGCGACTTCACCCTGGTGACGTTCGGCGGATCCGGTTCGCTGCTCGCCTGCCGGCTGGTCGACATCCTCGGTCTCAAGGACGTCCTCGTCCCGCTGAACCCGGGCAACGTGTCCGCATTCGGGCTGCTCACGGTCGACGTCCGCAACGACTACGTGCAGACCCACGTCTGCAGGCACGACCGCCTGAAGATCGAGGAACTGCAGTCGGGGCTGGACGCGCTCGCCGCCGAGGCGGAACGCGCACTCGCCGACGAGGGTTTCGGCGAGGCGGAGCGCAGGTACGCGCGCTCGGCCGACCTGCGCTACCTCGGCCAGGCCTTCGAGGTGCGGGTGCCCGTCGGTGAGGGTCCCGTCACGCAGGAGTTGATGGACGACGCCGCAGACAGGTTCCACCAGGCGCACAAGGAGCTGTACGGCTACGACTTCCGCGGCGACCCACACCAGCACGTCGAGTGGGTCAACCTCCGCGTCAGCGGCATCGGCCCGATCAAGCGCCCGACGCTCAACGAGATCGCGGCGGGGACCGGAGCCGAGTCCGCCGTGACCGGTACCCGTCCGGCGTACTTCGACGAGTGGGTCACCACCCAGGTCTACGACCGGGCCCGGCTCGGCGCGGGCGACGTCCTCGAGGGTCCGGCGGTGATCGAGGAATTCAGCTCGACCATCCCGGTGCACCCCGGTTTCCGGGCGAGGATCGACACCTTCGGAAACATCCGCATCACCAAGATCGCCGACTCGAACGGAGCCAACCGATGACCGTCACCACCGAACCCGTTGCAGTGCAGGCGGTCAAGCCCTACCGGCTGACCCCGGTCGACGGCACGACGCCCGACCCGGTGCTGGTGGAGATCGTCGCCGGCTACCTCGCCAGCGTCGAGATGGAGGTCGAGACGTCGATCTCACGGACCTCCCGCTCCCCCATGATCCGCGACGCCCACGACTTCCGGGCCGGCATCCACGACCGCAACCTCCGGAAACTCACGGGCCGTTCGTATTCGGCGCTGGTGCACCCGGTGGCCCGGGACTTCCCGCTCGACACGATGAAGCCCGGCGACGTCTACTTCCACAACGACGTCTACCTGTCCGAAGGCGGCATCGGTCACCTCCCCGACCTCTGCGTCACCGTCCCGGTGTTCGCCACCCGACCGGGTGAGGAGGAACCGTCCGTCGTCGCGTTCGTGCAGGCGTTCGGCCACCACGACGACATCGGCGGCTGCTGCCCGGGATCGATGCCGTCCGGCGCGACCACGGTATACGAGGAGGGCCTGATGGTCCCGCCGATCAAGCTGTGGGATCAGGGTGTGCCCAACGAGGCCGCGCTGCGCATTATGACCCGCAACTCGCGGATGCCCGACGCGCTGGCCGCCGACCTCGACGCCGAGTGCTCGGCCTGCCTCATGGGCGCCCGTCGCCTCACCGAACTGTTCGAGCGGTACGGCTGCGACACCGTCGAGGCCTGCTTCGACGCGATGATGGACGCGACCACCGAGACGTACCGCCGGGAAATCCTCAGAAAGATCCCCGAGGGCGAGTACACGTGGGAGGACTACGCCGAACACGACGGCGTCGACGAGCCCATGCTGCACCGGCAGCGGATCACGCTCACCAAGACCGGCCCGGAGGACGAGGGCGGCGAACGCCTCATCCTCGACTTCAACGGCACCGGCCCGCAGGCCAAGGGTCCCATCAACCACTGCGGTGACTACGCCGACGGCAACTTCCTCATCAAGTGGCTCGCGCCGATCCTGCGCAACCTCGCCGACAGTCCCGAGCGGATGGCGGAACTCGACGTCAACGAAGGTGTCGTGCCGTTGATCGAGATGAAGTTCCCGGAGAAGGGCACGCTGATCACCCCGATCTTCCCGGCGCCCACCAACGCCCGGACGTTCGTGATCCTGCGGCTGCTCGGCGTGCTCGCCGGCGTCGTCGCGAAGGCCGTCGACGGGAACATGCCCGCCGACCAGGAGACCATCCGCTACACGGGGGTGTACGGCGAGGACTTCGACGGGCACTCGTACCTGATGCGGGAGGTGCTCGGCGGCGGGTCCGGCGGCAGGCACTACGCGGACGGGGAGGACACCATCCACGTCGTTCCCGACTCGCGGAACCTGCCGACCGAGTTCACCGAGAGCCGGTTCCCGTTCATCGTCGAGAAGCTCGGCCTGGCGAAGGACTCCGGCGGCGCCGGACGCTACCGCGGTGGCCTCGGCTACGAGAAGCACATCCGGATGCTCAAGGACGCGAACTTCATGTCGATCGCCGACCGGTCGATCCTCTCCTGCTGGGGAGTCAAGGGCGGCAAGGCCGGACGACCTTTCTCGGTGGTCCTCGACCCCGGTGGCCCGAACGAGCGCGAGTTCGACGCGCTGACCGACGCCGAACCGATCAAGGCCGGCGAAGTGGTGCGCATCCGCACCACCGGTGGCGGCGGCTGGGGCGACCCGCTCGACCGTCCGATCGAGGAGGTCGTCCGGGACGTGCTGTGGGGCAAGGTGTCCGCGGAGGGTGCACGCGTCGACTACGGTGTGGTGCTGGCCTCGTCGACCGGGGAACCGGTCGCGGACGTCGATGCCACGGACGCGCTGCGTGAGCAGATGCGCGCCGACCGAGGCCTCGACGAGCCCTTCTTCGACCGCGGTCCCGGTTACGAACGTCTCTCCGGCGGTGCGAAGTTCGCCGAGTTCGACTTCATCGATCGGTGATCCGATGACCGAGTCACTCTCCCGCGGCTCCGAGATCGCCGTCATCGGCGCCGCGGGGAAGACCGGCGCCGCCGTCGTGTCGGCGCTCGAGGGGCTCGCCGACGTACGCCGGGTGGTGCACACCGCCCGGCGTCCCGGCGACTTCGCCGTCGACCTCGAAACGGGTGCGGGACTCGAAGAGGCGCTGTCGGGTTGCCGGGGCGTGTACTTCATCGCCCCCAACGTGCACCCCGACGAGCCCGCGCTGCTGCGGAACGCGATGCGCGCCGCAGCGTCGGTGGGCGTCGAGCATCTCGTCTACCACTCCGTGGCCTGGCCGTACACCCCGCTCATGCCCCACCACGTCGACAAGGCGCGGTGCGAGGACGAACTCCGGACGTTCGGCGAGCTCCGGTGGACCGTCCTGCAGCCGTGCGCCTACGCCGAGAATTTCGGGGCGGTGCTGGCGGGCACGGCGACCACCGTCGAACTGCCCTACAGTCCCGACGCGGCGTTCTCGTTCGTCGCACTCGCGGACGTCGCCGAGGTGGCCGCCCGAGTGCTGATGGAGGGCCCCGACATCCACCACGGCGCCACCTACGAACTCGGCGGCCCGGAGGCCCTCAGCGTGCGGGACCTGTGCGCCCGGGCGGGTGGCCCGGTGTCGGTGAAGCAGGTGTCCGTCGACGACTGGATGTCGCGGCACGGGCGGGACCTGACAGACGATGGTCGCGCGCGACTGTCGGCGATGTTCGAGTTCTACGACCGGTACGGGGTTCCTCGCGGGCGGCGCGATGTTCGAGTCGCTGCTCGGGCGCCCGCCCACCACCCTCCCTAGGGGGAACTGCCCAGCCGGGGCGCGCACGCCGGGGACGTCGCGGTCAGAACCCTGACCCCGGACGCAACCGGGCGCCGGGGCCGTCAGCATCCGCGGACCGGGGACCTGCACGGAAATACCCCCGCAGCCTCGAGGGGTCTGCGGGGGTATTCCTCTGCAACCAGGGTTGGGGCCCTTACCAGCCTCCGACCCGGGCGCGGGTCTATTCGGCGAGTTTCGCGACTGCCTGCGCCCAGAGGAAGAACTTGTTGGTACCCAGATCCGCGACGGTCTTGATGTTGAACGCCGCCTTCAGGTGTTCGGCGTCGGACTCGCTCACCCCCTTGAGCGCGGCGACCGGGGCCTGGGCGAGTTCCTCGATCGGACGGGTTTCGTAGGCCTTGTCGAACTTCGACGCGATACCTGCCATGTGCTGACCTCCACTACTCGTTTTGGTTCCATGGTCGAGCCGCCGCCGTTGCGCCGACCCGTAGTCCAGTTAATCCGCTCCCGCCCCCGAGCGCACGACTTCGGACACGACGAGTCCCCCCGCGGCCGGACACCAATCCAAGGTGCGCCGGCCACCAAAGGAATCAGCAACCACCAGGTCGCGCGTCTTGCTGATTGTTTCCACTCAGGCATTAGCCAGTCGAAAATATCCGATGCGCGTGCTGCCGCGTGATCTCGGACGGCAATCCTCCGCGACAGCCAGACCCTCCAGCCGCCTGACCCCTTCGGCCGGACGGTCCCTCACACCGCAAACCTCACAGCAATGGGTGGTGAACGGCTGATCACTGGTTATCCGTTCTCGACACCCACCCCGAACAGATATTCGCGAGCTCGAGGGTGTGAATCGCAGAGACGATTGGCGGAGTTCTCGCAGGGCTATATGGCGGCTCGCGCTCAGTTGCGTCCGTTTGAGGATCGTCGAGCGGGACAGGATTACCGCCGTAGTGGGCGATTCACGACGTGAGGCAGCGATCCCACACGGAATGTCCACCGACTGGTGAGGGGATGACTCTCTGTACTTCGATGTCGCCCGTGCAGTGGTGGTCAGTTCGGACATGTCACGCGGTCATTGCGTCGGCGATCTGAGCGCGACCGTTGACCGTCGGCCGCGGTAGAGCGGGTTGCGCGGTGAGCTGGCCGCATGCCCTCCGGTGGTGAGGCGTTGAGGAATCGGCTGGGGTACTAGCGGTCAGCGCCTTCTCGAGGACCTCGGGCACTGCGGTAACCCCGTCCGCGGCAAGGAAGTGCCCCGCGCCTGTAACCACCTGCGGAGTTGCCATCAACTGGTGGGCCAGTCGATCGGTGTGGTCCGTCGGAACGTAGGGGTCGTCGTCGGAGCGGATCACGGTCAGTCGGCCGATACGACCCGGAATGGAACTCACATCACAGCCTTCCCCGATGTAGTCGTCCAGGTTCGGCAGCGCGGGGAGCGGGTCGAGGAATCCCGCGACCAGGATCAGCGTGCCCAGACGCCACGGTTCCTGCTGAGCCGCCAGGTAGCGAAGGACGGTCAGGCATCCGAGGCTGTGAGCGATGAGGATGGTGTCCTCGTCCGGAACGCCGATTTGCTGCGCGGCATTCAGCCAACTTTTCGGATCCGGCGCCTCCGGGTCCGGAAGTGCTGGAACCAGTGTAGGAATGCCAGCGGCTTCGAGGTGCTCAGCGAGCCAGCCGAACCAGTGGTCGGACGGAGTCGCGGCGTAACCGTGGATGATGATTGCGCGGGCCATTGTTGGTCTTGTAGTCACGTTCTGCGACGCTAACGGTTCACGCCAGTGTGAAGGTCAAGGCGACGAGGAGGGAAACGGTGCTCATCGGGGAGTTCGCGCACCGGACGGGGGTAAGCGCTCGGGCCCTGCGACACTACGAGGATCAGGGACTACTCGAACCGGTCCGGGACACCAATGGGTACCGGCATTACGACGTTTCAGATGTGACCGTCGTCGAGCAGATCCAGGCCATGATCTCTGCTGGTCTGGGCACCACTATGATTCGACGCTATCTGGACTGTGCCCGTACTGGTGTCCACGGGACGTCTCTGGAATTGTGCCCCGACTTGAGGTCCGAACTTGACCGCATCGCGGCACGCCTGGCCCGGCAACAGGCTGCCGTGGCCGCTACCCGCCAACGCTTGGCCGAGTTGACGGGCACACAGCTCGTCACTGATGGACGGGCAGACACTCTCGGGTGAGTGCGTCGGGTTAGTAGCGTGCCCCGCACGGGAACCGTCACTGGGGCGAGATCGACGTCCCAGCGCATGTCGGCAGTGGTCGGCTACCGTCCCGAAAGCGGATCGGCTTGCGGAACGCATCTCACTGCGGCGTCGGTGTACCAACCGTACGGAAAAGTAGGTCAAGTATCGCGCGCTTCTCACGATGCGTTTGCGGGTGAGTCAACATGCTCTCGACGACGAAGATGCTCACGCGTGTCATCGGCTCGATATCGGCCGCAGGCGTACCCAAACGCGTCAGTTCACGTGAAACCCACCCTTCCCACGTGGAGTGAAAACGGTTGTGCCACTCGTCGATCTGACGTGATATCGAGGTTCTGGCATGGACGGTGTCGACCAGACGGTGATACCTCTCGAGTTCGCCCACCGCCCACAGCAGCTGCTCACCGAGCGGCACCTGATTCAGAGTGGCGAATCGAGTAAGGGTTTCGCTGTGGACTTCGTCGAGTACGCCGATGAGCAACTCGTCCTTGTCGCGAAAATACCAGTAGATGGTGTTGGTGGTCACCCCAGCGGCGGCAGCGATCCGCCCCATCGACGTGTTGTCGTAGCCATCGTCGACGAACAGCGCTGTCGCTGCTGCGACGATCTCGGACCGCTTCTCGGCTCGATCGACAGGACGGCGATTGCGTGGCATAGGGAAACCATATCTTGAATGGCATTCAAGGCGATGCTAGCCTTCCCTTGAATGCCAATCAAGAAAACGCCGTGCCCATCGCCTGCCAGGGCATCAGGGCGTGCCCCACCGACACGAGAGACAACAACAACGTGACCACCAGTGACGATGCCCAGTACTCACGCGACGACGAATGGTTCGACTCGGAGGGCCTCCGTTGCGCGGTAGCGGTATTCCGTCCGGCTGCTACCACAGCCGACACGCCTGCAGTGGTCATGGCCCACGGATTCGGCACGCCACGCGCGGTCCGCCTCTACGCGTATGCCGATGTGTTCGCCCGAGCCGGCTACACGGTGATCGTCTTCGACTACCGCCACTTCGGTGAAAGCGAGGGCGAGCCGCGCCAACTCCTCGACATCTCGAAGCAGCACCAGGACTGGCGCAACGCTGTGGCCTACGCCCGATCACTCGACGGTGTCGATTCCCGCCGCATCGTCGGTTGGGGTACCTCGTTCGCAGGCGGTCACGTGCTCGCGCTGGCAGGAACGGGCGAGGACTTCGCTGCCGTCATCGCCCAGGTCCCACATGTGGACGGGTTCGCTGCCGTCCGAGCAACCGGGCTTCGGAATGCGCTGCGTATCATGCCATCGGCCATTGCCGATCAGGCGCGAGCACTACTGAAGCGATCACCTCGCTACATCAACTCCGTAGGCCGACCAGGTGATCCGGCGGTCATGACCTCCCCCGACGCCATGGATGGGCGCACCCGAATGCTCGCTGCATCCGGCCTGAAGGACGGCGACTACCTCGAAACCGTCGCTGCCCGGATTCTGCTCCGTATCGGCCTCTACTCCCCCGGCCGCACCGCTGCGGCGATCCAGTGTCCGACACTGATTCAAATCATGGAAGACGACGCAGTTACCCCCGCTGCGGTCGCCATCAAGACAGCACGGAAGATCCCCGACGCAACCGTGCACATCCACCAGGGCGGCCACTTCGACCCCTACACCGAACCGAAATTCCCCATCATCGTCGACGAGCAACTGTCATTCCTCAGGCGAACAGTTCCGCTCGCGCCATAAATCAACCGCTTGCCCTTCGTCCCCTGAAAAACCGCACTGACGCTGACGCAGATCATCTGCGCGTCCGCTAGCCGAACCACCAGCGAGACGGAGATCGGGGCCTAGGGCGAGATCAGCGGCAATCAGTGCCTGTCTCGAATGCGGATCCCTGACCGGTCAGCGATGGGTCTTCAGGCGGCCGCTGGTGCCCCGACGGGCCTTCAGCCCTCAAATACTGAGCCATTCGTCGTCCCGGTTCGGGATTGCTGTCAAAGGCTGCCGATCACTCTTTGGCTACCTTTGTCGGACCAGACCGCGACGACATCGACGAGTCGAGGGTCATGAATCCACCGGTATCGCCCCACGGCCACGCGACATGAGCCCGGGCCACCTGGTCTTGAACGAGGTCAGCAATGCAGACAACGATGTGGTCGCGGGTGTAGTCGTGCCGCAGCATGCACGACTCGATCTGACCGCTGGGTTCCCCTGGTTCTGGGTGGCGTCCCCGCCACGTGCCTCGCGGTAGCCGCCGCGGTGGGTGCTTTCACCGCCTTACCCCAGGCCATGACCGGCTTGAAGAGTTTCTGGTGGGATCTGTCTGCCCCGGACACCGTTCCGACTATGCAGTTTCTGTCGAGTAAGCAGTACCACCGGGCGGTCACCGTGGGGAGGGCGAGGCAGTTGCTCCCGGTGGTAACCGCTGCGGGGATTGTCTGGTGCGTCTGGCATGGCGTCGAGGACGCGTGTGAGGCTCTCCCAGCCATTCAGTTCGCGGCCCAGCGCGACGGCCGACGCCGCACCGCTGACGGATCCGGTTACGGTTCCCCGTCGAGAGCTCAGTGTCGGCACGAGTCACTGCGAACTGTTGGGCAACGGAAACGTCAGATCCGTTAGCGGGCGCATGTGAAGATGCGTTCATGAGTACTGGGGATCACGACGAGCCCGCAGGCGACAGTCGACCGACGGCTGATGATGGGCCGTTCACGTTGACTGTCGATGGCGAGGTTTTCACGGTGACGCTACGTCCAGAGGAACCAGGCGCCTGCGACTATGACTGGGAATCCGGACCGAACAAGGGGTACGGGTTCTCCAGCTTTCAACGCGTAGCCTATTCCAGCGTTCAGGACCGAGCGAACGCTCCATCCACGTTCCAGCCGAACACGATTGACGAGCATCGCGAGTCGATCCGCGACTTCCTCAGTCAGATCAATCCTGAGACTGGCTACCTCGGCGACTAAGACTCTCCCGCGCGGCACACGGGGTGCCGGGTTGAGACCGTTCGCTGATTCCGCTCCCGGGAACCGCGCTCGGAACCTCGAGGCATCACTGTCAGCTTCATTCACCGCGAGGTCTTACAGTCTGGTGAGTATTGAGAATGATCCTCAGCGACTCGCCGAAAGGCGCATGAGCGGCAACAACGAGGCCTCGACCCGACACACGGGGTCGACGAGAGCGTTTTGGGCGGGCCCATTGGCCGGCCATGGTTCGGTGTTGTGGCTACTCGATGTCGGGCGCCCTGTTCTCGTGCGCCGAGCAGGAGACGGTTCGACCAGCACGCACACCGTGCCGGGGCGCGATTCGCCGCTCGGGGATCGTGGGTTACACACCACGCCGGCTTCACGCCGACGGCTCCGGTTGCTGGATCGTGGGGGCCGACGGAATCGCACACTGCGACCACGCCGGTACCGTCACGATCGTCGACTCCGCCCCGTCTCGGCGTCGGCATCGGCATCGGCACTGACGGATGGCGTGCTGGCCACCGCGGCACCGACACCTCGGGACGCAAGCAGTTCCCTGGTGCTGCGGACGATGAGCGGGCGTGGACGCCACCGTTGATGTGCCGGCGGACATCGTGACGGTCAGCCCGGGTGCGGGCGGCTTTCTCCTGTTCATGCGCACCGGAGCCCAGGGCACGATAGTCGCGCAGAATCAGTGTGGGTCGTGGTGCGCGCGAGTTCGCCTCGACGGTGCACTCGAACTCGGAACGGCCTGGCCACGCCCGTTCTGAAACTCCGGTGACACCGCGCTGGTGGATGTGGGGCGCCACTGGCCGTCGGCCGGTCGGAAACGCGCGGGCAGCTACTCGACGAGGAACTGCGCCCCAGCGCCTCGGTACCATTTACCTTCGGCATTCCCGCCGTGGACGACCTACTCAGGGACCTGGCTGGTGATGCGTTCGAGAGCATTGGTGGGTGTGGTCACCTGAGTAGGGCCCCAGTTCGGCCACTGATCGTCATGAATTCCGGCCCCGGCGCGCAAGCTGCGCAATCTGCTCGACGAACGGCTCAGATCGAGGCCAGGTGAGCGAAAGTACCGCTACACCAACCATTTTCACACTCCGGCCAGATTGCGTCGTGCCTGCGCTGAATAAGGTGCGTGGGGCCGGTCCGGTGGTCCATCCCCGGCCCCGGCCCACTACTCGCGGTCGGTCAGCGTGCCTGGGCCAGCGCGACGGCGTCCGGGCCGGCCGGGAAGCGCAGGGTGCCTGTGGTGTCGTGTACCGCACGCCAGACCGCCTCGGCCACGTCGAGAGGCGTGGTGACGTTACCCTGCACGCTGAAGGCCTCCAGGATTGGAGTGGCGAATCCGGCGTACGTTGTGGGGAGAAATTCGCCGATGTCGCCGCCGTTTGCCGTGAACTGCGTCGTGGGGCAGTAGCCGGGCTGGACGAGCTTGGCTTGGACATCGAACGCCGCGAGCTCGAGTGCCAGCGACGCTGTAAAGCCCTCGACGGCCATTTTGCTCGCCTTGTACATCGCCGTGAGCGGCATGGCGCCCAGGACGACGCTGGAGCTGACGTTGACCACAACACCTGAGCGCCGTTGGCGGAACTGGGGGATAACCGCCTTAGTTGTGGCCATGACGGCGAAGGTGTTCGTCTCGAACAACTCGCGGGCCTTCTCCACCGGAGTGGCCTCGACGACACCGATCGACCCAATTCCTGCGTTGTTGACCAGGACGTCGATGGGGCCCGCCTCGGCGAACGCGGCCGCGATGCTGTCGGCGTCCGTCACGTCGAGCTGCAGGACGTTGACGCGGCCGGATGCGGGAAGGATGCCCTCGCGAGGTGTGCGCATCGTGGCGATGACATTCCACCCGTGCGAGTAAAAGTAGCGAGCGGTCTCGAGGCCGTATCCGGAAGAGGCCCCGGTGATCAGAATTGTTTTCATGTCTTCGAAACTAGACCCATCGAACAGGACCATCTATAGTCATGAGTCCATATTATTTTACTGACAGTCCGGTTTTGCGTTGACGCGATGAAGCCGCACTTTCACAGGAGATCCTCATGGCTGATCCTCTCTCCGAGGTAGTGCAGATGCTCCGGCCGCACGGGGTGTTCTCCAAGCGCATCTCGGGAGCCGGCGCGTGGGGCGTCCGGTACACCGCATTCGGCCAGCCCGGGTTCTCCGTCGTACTGGAGGGCAGCTGCCGACTGGCGGTGGCCAATGAGCCGGAGATCGTCCTCGAGCAAGGCGATTTTGTGTTGCTGCCCACAACTCCGGCGTTCGACCTCACGGGTTTTCACGACGTGGAGCCCCTCCTGATAGACCCACGCGAGATGACCGGCGACGACATCGATGTGGACTACTCGGACGGCCAGGCGCCCGAGGTCCGTATTTTGGGGGGCAGTTTCGTGTTCGACTCGCCGGACGCGGCCCTCTTGAGTTCTTTGCTCCCGTCGGTCGTGCACGTGCGTGGTGTCGAACGCTTCGAGCCGCTGGTCTCCCTGGTGGCCGACGAAGCCCTGCACGACAGACCGGGGCGCGAGCTGGTGCTGGCCCGTCTCGTCGAAGTACTCCTCGTCGAAGCACTGCGGACGTCGGTCACCCGACAGACACCGCCCGGGCTGCTCCGCGGCCTGGCGGACCGCAAGCTCGCCCCAGCCGTCCACCAGATGCACCAGCACGTCGACAAGCCATGGACGGTCGCGCAATTGAGCGTGATCGCGACGTTGTCGCGATCAGCGTTCTTCGACAGGTTCACCCGACATGTCGGGATGCCTCCCATGGAGTACTTGATGGCCTGGCGGATGGCGGTGGCCCGCGATCTCCTCCGGCATGACGACCTAGGAATAGACGAGGTAGGCCGTCGAGTCGGCTACGGCTCGGCCAGCGCTTTCAGCACCGCCTTCAGTAGGTACACGGGCGAATCCCCAAGTAGCTACGCGCGCAGAATATCTCACACCCAGTCGGCACCACCCAGATTGAAGGCAGGCTGAGCTTGTCGCCTAACTCGGGCGACGACCGCGGCGTTGAGTCAGTCCATGCGGTCACATCGGATCCTGACCGGTCCGCGGATCTCGGGCAACGCGAGAAGCGCGTCGTCCGCCATCAATTCGCGACAGACTCCCGTGCACACACCCATTAGTTCCGGTTCGATAGGAGGTTCGACGTGCCGATACATCAGGTGTGCGGCAGGTACCACCCGAAACCCCGCGCCGGCTGATCAGCTGTCATCGTCTCGGTCTGCATTACGGAGGGCGGTTCCGGCAGCGACAATATTCTGATACCCCGTGCATCGACACAGGTTACCTGCTTGCGCCGTTGCCAAATCCGCGTCGTCCATGTTCGAAGAAGCGACTGTGCACAACACAGTCCCGGCAAGGCAGAATCCGCACTGAAACGCCTTGGCATCCCAAATTTCTTTTGGACAGGATGCAATTCGGATCCATCCGCAAGGCTCTCGATGGTTGCGATCGACCGGCCGGCAGCCCTACCAGTCGGCACGAGGCACGACTTGAAGGGCTGTCCATCGATGAGCACGGTGCACGCGCCGCAGTCTCCGTTTCGGCAGCCGATGTGCGTCCCGGTCAGGTGGAGTTCCTGACGCAATATGTCGACCAGCGGAACGTAGATTCAGCCTCGAACCGTTGATCACGGTGGGCACACCATCATTTGATCATGCATCGAGATTGCCTTCTTCCAGAGCGCTGTTGATGGCGCGGACAGCGCTTGGCCGAGATCGAGAGCGACGTAGTTCCAGGCTCGCCCCGCGGATCGGTCAGGGCCCGGTGTACCGGTCGGCGATGCTTCAGCCGTTCACGATCCCGGGAGTGCGGTCCAGAACGACTCGAGCTTCTCGGCGGTGATCACGGTACCGAAGTTCTGTGCGACGACGGACACCGAAGCGTCGTGGGCTGTTTGGCTGTAGGTGGCAGCGCAGTCTTCGACGAGCGAGACCCAGTATTCGTGAAACAGCGCGCTACGCAGACTCGACTCGACACACACCTCGGTGGCGACGCCCGTGAAGAGCAGGGAATCGATGCCGAGGGAACGCAGGGTGAGGTCGAGGTTGGTGCCGACGAATGCGCTGAACCGGTTCTTCGTGATCACCACGTCGCCTTCCTGTGGAACGGCGGCGTAGTAGTCTGCCCCGGGTGTTCCTGTGCGGCAGGTAATTCCGGTGCGTGCCGCGTCCGGCCCCTCGCCCACGCGGTCGAGCCACTGGGGTGTATCGGTGGTTTCGTCGTGCAGGGTACGTACAAAGATCACCCGGACCCCGGCCGTACGCGCGGACGCGACGAGACGGGCCAGTCGCGGAGCCATCGCCACGGGGGCGGTCACGTCGAAGCCCCTCTGTGCCAGCGACCCGTCGGGAGAGCAGAAATCGTTTTGCATGTCGATGACGATCAGTGCGCACCGGGCGGGGTCGTAGCGGAACGGGACCGAGCTCATTCGTTTGTCCTTCCATGTCGGGGTTGTGCGGAAACCGTGTTCGGCGATAAGCCGCTACCAGATGACGACGGCGGCTCCGGTAGCCAGCAGCAGTCCGGCCATCACCGGGACGACGAGGTGGCGGACCAGTTCGGCAACCGGTATCCGGCAGAATCCGGCGACCACCACCAGTGACGACCAGATCACGAGAGTTCCCCCGCCCGTCCATGTGGCGCCGTTCTGGGCGATGGCCGCCAATGTAGCGGTGTCCATCCCGGACTGCGGGGCCAGCGCGGCAGCCAGCCCACCGGTGAGGGGTAGACCGGCCCACCCCGAACCGTCGAGACCGACCGCCATACCGATAAAGAGCATGCTGAACGCGACGAATACGCCGTTGTCGGGGATGTACGGCTGCACGCGTTCCACGGTGTCGAAGAGGAAGGCCGGACCGGTGGCGTCGTCGTCGAGGCCGAGAATGGCGCCCGAATAATCGGGAATGCCGATGTACACGAAACCTGCGACGGGAAGGATGATGCCCATCGCCTTGAAGGAGTACGACAGACCGTCGATGAAGTGGGTGGCGCAGAATTCGAGAGCCTCGGATCGTCGTGACGTGACGGTCACGAGTGCCATCAGGATGATTGCCGTGCCTCCCACCAGGGACGCGCCGCCACCGTCCTCCCAGGGGACGACATCGGTGAATCGACCGACCAACATGTAAATCAGGACGGCGAGGAACGCGGCGGGCACGCCGATCGCCCACGCACGGGTCAGTGTCGGGCGATCCGTGATTCTCGTTCCGTCGTCCTCGAAGCCGGGCAGTTCCTCGTCGAGCACGTCCGTGACGGTAGGTGAGACCGCGACGTCCGGGCTCGGTGAGCAACCGGCGGACGTGCCACCGGGCGTGCCACCGACACCACCGGGGGGATGCACGGTTCCGCCGATCGGGTCGGCGTCCGGAACTGCGTCCGTGCGCATCCTGCGGCGGACGGTCAGGAAGTAGGCGAGCACCGCCGCGGTGACACCGACGATCAATGAGATCACCAGGGCACGGTCGGCGATGTCGTCGGCGGGAACTCCTGCGCCGCTCGCGGAAATCGACGGCGCAAGACCGATCACGTAGTCGGAGGCGATCGACATCCCCTGGCCGGAGATCGCGAGAACCACCGCGGCACCGAGCGGCGGCAGACCTACCTTGATCGCGGCAGGAAGTAGGACCGCACCGATCAGGGCCAGTGCCGGGGTCGGCCAGAAGAACAGCGAGAGAAAATAGGTGAAGACGAACAATACGATGTACGCGACGCGACCATTGACCATCCACCGACTGACGGGGCGCACCATCACCTCATCGGAACCGATGGCCCGCATCGCCGCGAGCATCGAGGTCACCGCGGCGATGACGATGAATATCTCGAACAGTGCGGTGCCGGAGGTGATGGTGGCCCGGAACACTGACATGACGGCATTCGGGACGCTGCCGCTGTACGCCAGTGCCGTGGCAAATGTCGCGAGTACCGCCGGGATCATGACGTTCTTGCGTAGTGCCATGGCCACGATCAGAGAAGTAAGGCCGATTAAGAAGACGATCTGCGCTGCACCCACGTGCGACTCCTTGTATCGAACTACCTGCGGCGAGTACCTCGGAAGTGTGCGGGTGAGGACGGCCGAGTAGCGACGATTGTCGGGTCGCGACGCGGGGCGGCGCAGCCCGGTTGTCGCATGATCTTGGCCTGCCCTTGCCGTGCCGTCAACGTCAAAGTGACTATCCGAGCGTCCCGTTCGATGTGCAAGGTGCGCAGAAAATGGCAACCGTATTTCGGCTTCGGTCGGTCGTGTGAACGCTTAGAGTGTTCTGCGGCTTCGTGGGTCGGCGTCGACGGCGAGTTCGTGAGCCAGGCGGTGCCCCCTCGTGGTCCGGAAGGCACACGAGGTGCCGCCCGTGTCCGAGGAAGAGGGGCGTCCCCGGACACCGGGGCGTCCTGTCCGAGCAGCGGCGGATGGCCTCCCGGCCGAGGGGTGACCCGTCAGGGGGCCCGGCTGCCGTGGGGCTGCCATGGAACCGTTGTTTGCGGCACGAGCGGGCGAATCTTCGGTCGGCGCTGGAGTCCTGCCTGTCTACCACTGGGGAGGCCCGAACCGGTCTTCGGATAGCGGGTGCGTTGTGGTTCTTCATGGAACGCGAATGGCCTGCTGCGCGACGGGTCGCACTGGCTGAGCCGAGCCTTGGAGGCCGACCGGCGGCCGAGCAGCGAGAGGGCGAAAGCGCTCTGGGTGCGCTTGGAAAGCTATGTTCAGGGCGACAGCCCGACCTCCCAGCAGTTTGCTGGAATGCAGCGCCGTCGCGGAAGCGATCGGTGATCGGACCGCCCAGGCGTTTGCAGTTCAGCTCCGGGGCGCGGCGGAGATGTTCGGAAACGGAAGTCTCGACGTCGCACTGGAGTACCTGACTGCCGGCATGGCACTTCACGCCGTGGGAGCGTCGTCGGTCGGTCCTGGTTTATTCGCAAGCTTGGGGTGATCGCTAGGTCGTCAGAGATGCTGCTGACTGCTATGCGTTTGGAACGGATTAGACGGGTGAACCTCATGAGTTCCTTCTCGTTCAATGACCGAGTCTCAGAACCTTTGATTGGGGCCCGACGAGAAGGGAGGCATTCTGTAACGTTTCGCGATCCATCACGACATTGGAACCTTCGGCCACGAACTTCAACGTATCCGAGATGCGCACTCCGATCAGAACTGCGGAATTGAGACTGCCGCGGGTGCTGATTGCCGCGGCAAAAAGCTCGGGTTTGATCAGAAGGCACTTTGCCAAGATGACACGCTCGCGGCTCGCCGCGAACAGGTTCGTTTGGTTCAGCGTCGCTTCTGCATACATCACCTCGTCGATTTTCGGGTGCGGAAGATCGTCTTCGTCAAGTCGGCGTCCTTCAGAGTGGTGCCCGCACAAGTTGACTCCGGCGGGTCTATGCAGAAACAGCCACTGTGAGCTCTATCTCCACGGGTGCGCCGGACGGCAGGGCGTAGACGCCGATCGCGCTGCGCACCGGCAGCGCGTCGACCCCGAGGCATTCGACCAGCACGTCCGACGCGCCGTCGGCCACCGCGGACAGCTCACGGAAGTCCGGGGCACACGCGACGAAGACGCTCATGCGCAGGCACCGGGAGATCGCCGCCGTGCCGCCGACGGCCGCGGCTATCGCGGCGATCGCATTCCTCGCCGCCACCCCGGCCGCCTCCCGGGCCCGCGGGATGTCCAGGTCCCGTCCGACGACGCCGGTAACCGTGAGCACTCCGTCGTGGCGTGGCGTCATCCCGGCGCTGTACGCGATCCCGTCGTGCACGACAGCGGGAATGTAGCGGCCCTGCGGCCGTGGGGCGGTGGCGACGGATTCCTGCTCAGACACCGAGTGCTATTCCTTCCTGGCGGGGGTCGGCGGCGCCGGACAGCAGGCCGCGCGCTGCGTCGAGGGAGATGATCTGGGCGCTTCCACCGGCGGCCCACGGACCCTGCAGTGCGACGTCGTGACCCAGGCGCTCCAACTCCGTGCGCACGTCCTCCGGAATGCGGGACTCGCACCGCAGTTCCGCCGGGCGGCCGACCACGTCGGCGTCGCTGCCGGGGAAGACCGTGAAGCGGGGTGCCGCGACGGCCTCCGCCGGGTCGAGTCCGTGATCGAGGAGGTGCGAGATCAGTTGCATGTTCCATTGCACCTGCCCGTCCCCGCCCGGGGTGTTTCCGACGTGCAGGAGATTCCCGGACGTATCGGTGATCACCCACGCGTTCAGGGTGTGCAGCGGTTTACGCCGCGGCGCCGCGGCGTTGGGATGCCCCGGGATCAGATAGGCCCCGCGGCCGAATCGGTTGTTCAGCACCACTCCGGTGCCGGGGACGGTCATCTTGGCGCCGAACGTGAAGGCGAGCGAGTGGATGAAACTGACCGCGCGACCGTCGGAGTCCACCGCGACGGTCGAGGTGGTGTCACCGGCGCTCACGCTGAAGGCGCCCGACGACGCCCGGCGGCCGTCCAGCCGGTCTCTCGCCGCCCCGATCGCGGCCGGCTCGAGCACGGCCCGCCACCCGTCGTTGCCGGCGCCGCAGGTCGCGAACCGATCCTCGAAGGCCAGACGGGCTGCTCTCGCCATGCGATCGACGGCCGGAGCGGTGAGCCACGGGGAGAAGCCGACGACGCCGTCGTTCAGCGCCGCCTGCTGCAGCACCATCCATCCAGGGGTGGGCAGGGGTGTCTGGTGAACGACCGCGCCGGCGTAGTTTCCGCTGATCGCGGCCTCCGGTCGCACGTCGGCGCCTGCCGCCCACTCGTCCCCGCCGAACGGCGCCCCACCGGCGCAGAGCGCGTCGACCGCCTGCTGAGCGAACGGGCCGGTGTAGAAACTGTGCACGTCGCGCGCCAGTGCCTCGATGGTCCGGGCCAGGTCGCGCTGCGGCAGCCGCTCCCCGACCTGCGGCAACCGGCCGTCCGGGAGGTACACCGCACGCAGTCCGGGGTCGGCGGCGATCGCGGTCTGCGCCTCTCGCACGTCGTCGCGGGTCTTGGCCGAGCAGGGAAGCCCCTTCTCCGCCGCGCGCACCGCCGGTGCCCAGAGGTCCGTCAGCGACCGGGTGGCGCCACCCGCGTGCAACGCGCCGAGGGCGGCCGGCGCCCCGGGAACCGCCACCGCCAGCGCCCCGTCGAGGGGAATCGACCGCAGCCCACGTTCGGTGTAGAAGTCCACGTCACCGCCGTCGGGCCCGAAGCCGCTGCCCCCGACCGTCCACACCGATCCGTCCGGTTCGCGGACGACGACGAACGCGTCACCGCCGATTCCGCATTGCCCCGGCAACGTCAGCCAGGTCATCGCGGCCATGGCCACCGTCGCGTCGATGGCGTTGCCTCCGTCGGCCAGAACGCGGGCACCTACCGTGCTCGCCGCGGGATGACTGGACGAGACCATGCCGTCGGCGGAGAGAGTGGACGGTCGGGGGTTCACTTCATGCACCCCCGCGCGGCCCGCCGGCGCGGGATGGAACTGGTGTCGTCGGGGTCGATGCCGACGAAGATCTCGCCGTCACGTTCCTCGACCGGGTAGGTCTTGATGGCCACAGTCGCCGGTGGGCACACGGGTTCCCCGGTCTCGAGATCGAATACGCTTCCGTGGCAGGAGCATCCGATGCCATCGTCGACGAGTTTCCCGGACGAGAGCAGGCAGTCCAGATGTGTGCAGTAGTTGGACGTGGCGTAGGCCTTCCCGTTCAGGCGGGCCACGGCGAACTCGTGTTCACCGGCGAAGAAGCGGCGCACGATGCCTTCGGAAACCTGTCCGGAGCGCGCAACGCGAGTGAATTCCATGGTCTTCTCCCTCTGTCGACAGGTAGGTCTCAGGCCGAAGGGCTGAGGTAGACGGTCTTTTCGGCTTGGTAGAACTGCATCATCGAGTCACCCGCCTGCTCCTTGTGGGTCTGCGTGCTCGAGGCCTTGTATCCGCCGAACGGGGCGTTCATGCTCATGCCGGTGGTGGGCTGGTTGATCTTCACCAGGCCCGATTCGGAACGGCCCGCGAACGCGAGTGCCTTGGTCACGTCGTTGGTGACGATTCCCGCGCTGAGCCCGAATTCGGTGTCGTTCGCGAGCGCGACGGCATCGTCGAAGCCGGACGCCCGCAGGAAGACCAGCAGTGGTCCGAACACTTCGTCCGTGACCACCCGCATGTCAGGGCTGCCACCGGCGAACACGGTCGGAGCAGCGAAATAGCCGTTCCCCCTGTCGAGACTTGCTCCGCCGCAGACCAGTTCGGCTCCTTCGTCGCGGCCGATCTGCACGTACTCGAGGAACTTGGCGAGCTGCGCCTTGCTCGCGAGAGCTCCCATGCCCACACCCGGTTCGGCGCCCGGGCCGACGGTGATCCCTTCGGCGAGTTCCACCACGCGGTCCAGCAACCGGTCGTGGATCTCGTCCACCGCGATCACCCGGCTGGTGCCCGTGCACGCCTGCCCGGACAATCCGAAGGCGCCCTTGACGATCAGTGCGGCCGCCTTGTCCACGTCGGCGTCGCCGAGGACCACGACGGGGTTCTTGCCGCCCATCTCGAGCTGGCTGCGGCGAGACGGACCCACCGCCGCGTGGATCGCACGGCCCACGTGGGTGGAGCCGGTGAACGTCACGGCATCGACGCGCTCGTCCGCCGCGACCGCGCCGCCGGCGCGACCGGAACCTTGGACCAGGGCGAGGGCACCGGCCGGAAGCCCCCCGGCCAGCAGCGCCTCGACCAGCCGCTGTCCCATCAGCGGGGTGAGTTCGGACGGTTTGAGCACCACGACATTGCCGGCAGCCAGCGCCGGTCCGAGTTTGCGCGACGGAATGTTGAGCGGGAAGTTCCAGGGGGTGATCGCCCCGACGATTCCGACGGGTTCGCGCAGGGTGATGACGAGTCCCTCCCCCGGGGTGGGGTACGTGCTGCCGGTGGTGCGGAGCGCTTCACCGGCGTAGAAGCGCAGGTTCATCGGTGTGCGACCGACTTCCATGGTCGCCTCGGCCCGGGTCTTGCCCTCCTCGCGGACGAGTTCGTCGACGAGTTCGCCTGCCCGCGCCTCGAGGTGTGCGGCCGCGGCTTCCAGGATTGCCGCGCGGCGTTCCGGGGGCGTCGCGGCCCACTGCGGTGCCACCTTGGCCAGCGCGCTGACGGCGGCATCCACGTCGGCCTCGGTCGAATCCGGGAACACGCCGATCACATCGTCGTGGTCGGCGGGGTTGCGCCGCTCGAACGTCGCTCCGGAAGACGACGGAACCCACTGCCCGTCAATGAGATTGAGTCCCTCGATCATGACACCGTCACCAATTCCTCGTCGTCGTCCATCAGGTCGAACAGGTCGACGTCCTCGTCCGCCAACCGGGCAGGCGCGATCGACCGGCCGATCAGTTCTCGGGCCGCGCTGATCTCGTCGCCGCGGTCGAGCGTGAAGGCGCCGCGCACGACACCGCTGTCCAGATAGAAGGCGGTGAACTCGCCGTCGTCGGCGCTGCCGCGAAACACCAGGTCGGTGTAGCGGGCCGCGCCGGTGAACTGGATGTTCTTGCCGAACTGATCGGACCAGAACCAGTGCGCGGGGTCCACCACCCCGACGCGTCCGAGCATGAGGTTCGCGGTCGCCGCCCCCTGCTTGCTCGCATTGTCGAAGTGTTCGACGCGAACGTGCCTGCCTGCCGCGTCGGAGAATCGCGCTGCCACGTCGCCGGCGGCGTAGACGTGTGGAGTCGACGTCCGCCCCTGCGCATCCACGAGGATTCCGCCGTCGACGGCCAGTCCGGAGGCCTGCGCGACCTCGACGTTGGGGACGATCCCGATGCCCACCACCACGACGTCGGCCGAAATCACCTCTCCGCCCTCGAGGGCGATGAGCACGCCGTCCGGCCTGGTCGTCACGGTGTCGACCCGGACGCCGCCGCGGACGGTGACTCCGTTCTCCCGTTGCAATCGAGTGCAGACCTCGCCCATCTCGGGTCCGAGGATTCGAGCGAGTGGCACCTGGTCCGCTTCGAGAACGGTCACCTCGGCGCCCAGGGCTGTTGCAGTGGCGGCAATTTCGAGTCCGACGAACCCTCCGCCGATCAGCACCAGACCGACGCCGGGACGAAGGTGGGCGGCGAGCCGTTCGGCGTCGTCGATCGTCCTCAGGTAGTGCACCCGTTTGGGCGCAGGCCCGTTCACCGGCATCGTGCGCGGTCTGCCGCCGGTCGCGATCAGTACTGCGTCAGCCGCGATGCTTCGCCCGTCGGACAATTCGACCGAACCACCGCTCGCGTCGATCCGGGTCACCGTCGTGCCGGTGAGGAGCTCGACGTTCTGCTTGTCTCGCCACGCGTCGGGAAGCAGCATCAACGACTCGCGATCCTCCTGCCCGGCAAGGAATTCCTTGGACAGCGGTGGCCGCTGATACGGCGCGTGCGACTCGTCGCCGACGAGGAGGATCCTGCCGTCGAACCCTCGGCGTCGCAGTGTGCGCGCCGCGACGGCAGCGGTCTGGCCGGCGCCGATGGTGACGATGGTGTTCAACGTCATGGGGTCACTCGCTCTCTCAGTCGACTTCGGCCGGCGAAGTCGCGGTCTCGGCGTAATCGGGGCTGCGGGTGAGATCCACGTAGACGACGTCGTCCTCGACCTTCACCGCGTAGGTCGGCTGGCACAGGTCCTGGTCTTCCTCGTAGCCGGTGTCGAGGTCGAACGCCCACTGGTGGCCTGGGCAGATGACCCGCCCGTGCAGCAGGGTGCCTTTCGCCAGTGACCGATCCTGATGGATGCACAGATCACGAAAGGCGTAGATCCGGTCGTCGGCCTGGAACAGGGCGACCGCGGTGTCCCCGACCTCGACGCGAAGTTTCCGGCGGCGGCCGAGCTCACGCACGGTGACCAGCCGGGTCCAGTTCGTCTCCATCGTTCTCTCCTGTCGGGCGAGATGCCTGCGTCGGGAGGGGCCCGATGCGGGCCCCTCCCTGCGCACGGTCAGGCGGTCGCGAGCTCGAGGTCGGTTGCCACGTACGTGTCGTAGAGCCCCTTCGTGTACGAGAAGCGCATCTCGGCTCCCCACTGCACGAGTTGCAGGCAACGCTGCTGCAGCTGCGGGGTATCGGCGTGGTCGAGCACGATCTGGTATCCACGCTCACCGTGCACGACGTCCGACGTGATGTGCAGGTCGAAGAATTCGATCTCGTCCTCGGTGAACCCGTACACCTCACGCAGAGGAACGATCTGCTTCTTGTAGATGCTCGGTACCTGCGACTCGAGTCCGACGACGAGTGCGGCGGTGGCCACGACGAAGTGTTCACGCTGCGACACCGCGTAGCACCAGGACTGCAGACCGCGGGTGATCGCGTTCATGTTCGACGGGTCCTCGACGCGTTCCTTCGTGGTGCCGCACGCCTCGGCGAACTTGATGAGGAGGTCGGTGTGCCGGATGTCGGCCAATTCCTCCTCGTACATGTTCTGGAGGGTGAAATCCTTTGCATTGGTGAAGGTGTCGGGGGTATTCGAGTAGATGTTCGCAAGGTAGTCGGCGAAGGGGCCGACGTAGTGGTAGTGGTTCTCCGCCCACCGCGCGAAATGGTGCTTCTCGAGCTTGCCCTCGGCCCACGCCTTGCTGAAAGACGCGTTCTTCGCCTCGCGGCCCTTGATGGCGTTCTCCAGAGCTGCGCGGAAATCGTCCCTGCCTAGAAGTTCGGTCATGATGTGCCTCGTCTTCCTCGAGTATGAGATTGGTTGGGGATGCTCCGACTGGAGTGAATTCGACGTTATCGACTCGCGGTCTACCCGACCACGGTCGAAGTGACTGCGTTGGAACGGTTTCGATGTGCACGTTGTCGGCACATCGTGGACGTTCAGCTGGGTACTGCGGCGAGGGCTTCGAACTCGGCCAGCATCGCAGCTCCAACCGCCTTGTCCTGCTTGCCGTTTCCGCCGCTGATGCCGACGCCGCCGACGATCTGTCCGTCGAAGACGAGGGGGAATCCGCCGACGAACACCGCGAACTTGCCCGGCAGCATCTGGCTGATGCCGAATGCCTCGTTCCCGGGCAACGCGGGACCGTCGGGAGCCTCGTTGAACAGGTGCGTTGCCCGCTCGTGGCCGGCGGCGGTGAACGCTTTCGCGATCGCGATGTCGACGCCGGTGAGGCGCGCTCCGGGCAGTCGGTGCAGGGCCAGCACGTTGCCGCCGTCGTCGCAGACGCACAGGGTCTGCTTGACGCCGATTTCCTCGGCCTTCGCGCGTCCCGCGGCGAGCAGTGGAAGTGCGTCGTCGAGGGTGATTCGGTGAACCTGATGCATTGTCTTCTCCGTTGCGTATTCGGGAGGAAGTGATGCACCGATTTCTATCACCGTCATCGCCGGTGGAACCATGGTCAAACTATCCGGCAATCTCGGCGAAATCAGGGCATAGTGCATAGGCAGTGCGGGTGTGCGCTCCGCCATACTGCACTTTTCGACTACCCGAGGAGGGTCCGCAGTGGACGACACCACGACACCGGCCGCAGAGGACGAGCGACTGTCGTTACGCGGCCTGCTGGAAGAGCCCCTGCTCGCGTCGGCCCGGCTGCTGTCCGGCACGGACGCCCTGAGCGGTCCGGTGACGTGGTGCCTGCCGTGGGGTGAGGTGATGAGCAGGCCCGATTCCCTCGCCGAGGTCGCTGTGTACACCCGACCGGAAACCCTGTCCTCGCACGGACGTGAACTCGAATCACTGGTGGCGCGGGGAGCCGGGGTCCTTCTCGTCGACGGGTCGGCGCCCGCGGGCACGGCCTGGCCGACCGGACTCACGGTCGTGGAGCTGGGTTTTCCCGTCGGGTTCACCGCACTCAACCGGCTCCTCGCCGAGCGCGCTCTCACCCAGGAAGCACACGTGATGCGCTATGCCGTCACCGTGCACCAGTCGCTTGCGGGATTGCTGCACCGCGGCGCGGGCCTGCCGATGCTGATCCGCGAGGTCGCGACGCTGACCTCGGACGTCGCAGTCGCCTTGGACGTCCGCGGACGCCTCCTCGCGCACGCCGGCCTCCCGGACGTCGAGGACGCGGGCACCGGCGCCCTGCTGGAGGCTCTCGCGGACGCCCTGCCGCGCCTCGAGGAATCACCACCGGCACGGATGCACAACGTTCACGTATTCCGCCTGGAGCATCCGGAGGGACTGTTCGCGCCCACGACGGCAGTCGCCGGGGCCATGCAACTCGCCGGCCGCTACGAGGGCTGGATCGTGGTCGTCGACCCCGGGGCGAACCCTCGCAGACACGACATCGCACAGCACCGGGTGGTCGTCGAACAGGCCGGAACGATCATCGGCACCGAGATGCTCCGGCAGCGGAGCGTGGACGAGGCCGAGGAGCGGGCGCGCGGAGACTTCGTCCAGGCCCTCGTGCACGGCAACTTCGCCAACGACCACGACCTGCGTACCCGGGCCGCGCTGCACGAGATCGATCTGGACCTGCACTACATCGTGTTCGTCGCTCCCGGTCTCGTCGACCGGGCGTCGGGACGGCCCGGCGCGAGCATGGTCCGGCTGGCACGGTACGCCGCCGGCGTCCTGCCGCGTCTGGGCGTACGTTCACACGTCACCGTCATCGGCGACGTGCTCGTGGTGATCCGATCGTTGAGCTCCGTCGACACGCCGGGTGTCGAATCCGAGATCAGCGAGTACGCGCACGCCATGTCGCTCGATCTCGAAACCCGTTTGGGTCAGCGGATTCCGGTGGCCCACGGACGTCCCGCGGCGGGCGCCCGCGATATCGGCGAGAGCTACCGCGAGGCCCGCATCACCCTGGGCATCGCCCAGCGGCTCGGACTGTCCGGTTCGGTGGCCTACAACGACCTGCGCGGGTTCAGTGTGCTCGCCCGCGCCACCGACACCGACGAGAGCCGACGGCTCATCCGTGACGTCCTGGGTCCCCTTCGGGCGTCGAGTTCGCATGCCGACACCGAGGAGTTGCTGTTCGCCTACCTCGAGGAGGGCGGCAACATCAACGCCGCCGCACGGCGCCTCCGGATCCACCGGAACACGATGATCGCCAAGCTCGACCGCACGTCACGGCTCATCGGAATGGACATCCGGGAACCCGAGAACCAGTTCACGCTGTGGCTGGCTCTCCGTCTCGATCTGCTCTCCCAGGTGCAGGACACCGTCAACCACGAGATCGTGACCCGCTAGCCCTCAGCCGGCCACCGGGTTCTTGCCGGCGAACGTCCCGGCCAATCCGGCGAGCACGACGAGGGCCGCCACGGCGAACAGCAGTCCGTACGGATCGGCCGCCAGGTGCGCGGCCACGCCCACCCAGGCGGCGCCCACGGCCGAGCCACCGAAGCGGATGAGGTTGAACAGTCCCAGGCCGGTTCCGACGGCCCCGGCTGGCGATCGGGTCGAACCGGCCGCGGCGGGAGTCTGGACCATGCCGATCCCCACTCCGGCGCCGACGAGCACGGCGCCGACGGCGATCGGGTTCCGGACGTCCGCGGACAACGTGATCGCCAGGGCCACTTGACTACTGACCAACACCGCCAGACCGGTTCGCATCACCACCCGGGCCCCGATCCTGTCGACGAGACGCCCGACGACCGGCGCCACGCACGTCATGACGACCGGCAGCACGAAGAGCATCAGCCCCGCCTGTGTGGTCGAACTTCCCGAGCCCGTCAGGTAGAGCGGAAGCGCGAGCAGCAGGGCCCCCAGCGCGAACATCTGGGTGAACGCAGCGAGCGCACTGCGCAGGAACCGCGATTCGATCACCAGGTCGATGGGCACGAACGGGTTCGCCGCCCGCCGGCAATGGAGCACGAACCCGGCCGTGACGACGACGCCGCCGCCGATGGTCGTGATGCTGACCCAGGCGGGCACCTGCTCCATCGAGACGGTCGTGAGGCCGAGGATCAGCAGGACCGCGCCGAGCGTGACGGTGGACGCTCCGATCACGTCGAGTCGCATCTTCTTGCCGGGGTAGCGCGGGATGTAGCGGAGGGTCGCGGCGTACCCGATCAGGGCGACCGGCACCAGTGGCACGAACGCCCACCGCCAGCCCCACCAGTCGCTGACGATTCCGCCCATGGACGGGCCCACGGCCTGCCCGATCCCGTTCACCGCAGCCCAGGCACCGACGGCACGCGCCCGCCGTGCGGGCCCGAACAGCCACGCGATCAGGCCCATGACCGCGGGCGCGAACGCGGCCGCGGCGATCCCGCCGAGCGACCGCCACAGCACGAGCACGGGCAGGGACGGTGCGAGCGCCGCACCGAGCGAACAGGCCGCGGTTCCCAATAGGGCGGCGCAATACACGCGCCTGCGCCCGAACCGGTCGCCGACCCACCCGGCCAGCGGCATCGTCGCCGCGAAGGTGAGGAGGAATCCGACGACGACGAAGATGCCGCTGCCGAGACCGACGTCGAAGTCGGTGAGGATCGCGTTCAACGGGACGTTGACAATGTTGTTGCTGACCGTGCCGACGAACGTTCCGGCGAGCAGCGCCGCCAGCGCGGGCGACGTGCCGGGTCCGCGTTCGTCACCCGCGGTTGCACTCTGAGCCTGACCGACCGCCGTGTTCATAGAGTCCACTTTCATCCGAGAATTCGCGTTCCGGCGATGCCAGTTCTCGCCGGAATCCCTTGCCGCGCCCCGCTCGCCAAATTTGGTTAGGCAAGCCTAATTATGAACACAGGATTCCGTGAAACGGCTTCTGCCGAGCATTCCTTTACTTGCGCGTGACAACAAGCAATCCCGGCGAAAAATGCCGGGCACAATGCACAAATACGCTGGTTATCGATGTGCACTCTGGACGTTGACCCTGGAAAACGCCCCGCGCAGTATCACTGCACTGTGACTAGTGCCACTAGTCTGTACCTATTTCGAAGGGGCGCACCGTGGATGTAAGTCTCACCGCCGCACATTGGGTGTATCTCGGAGGAATCATCGTCATCCTCGGGACGATGCTCATGCGGAAGAACATCGTCGTCCCCGCCGTCATCGGCACGTTCCTGACCGCCTTCGTGTTCTCCGACAGCCTCGTCACCGGTCTCGCGTCGATTTTCAATGCGAGCCTCGTCGCCGCCCGCGAGCTGTTCAACATCTTCCTCATCATCTCGTTGGTGACGGCGATGCTCGGCGCACTCCGGCAGATGGGGGCCGACCGGTTGATGGTCGCCCCGTTCCGGCGCGTCATGCGCGGCGGCACCAGCAGCTTCATCGTCCTCGCTGTCGTCACCTACACGATCTCGCTGTTCTTCTGGCCCACTCCTGCGGTTCCGTTGATCGGAGCCGTCCTCATCCCCGTCGCCATCCGCGCCGGCCTTCCCCCGATGGCGGTCGGCATGGCGATCGCCATCTGCGGGCAGGGCATGGCGCTGTCGTCCGACTACATCATCAAGGTGGCGCCGGGACTGTCGGCGAAGTCGGCGGGAGTCGATCCGGACGTCGTCGCGGACCGCGCCCTGGTGATGTCCCTGATAGTCGGTCTCACCGCACTCCTCATCGCCTACTTCACGCAGCGCAGGCACATGCGCCGCCCCGCACCGGAACTGCTCACCGACTGGGAGGCACGCGCGGAGAGCGACTTCGGCAAGCCCGGCGGCGACGCCCCCGGCGGCGGCGCGACCCCCACCGGCGGCGCCGCGATCGGTCGCACACCGGCCGAAGCGGCGACGAGTGCCGCTCCCCCGACGTCGACGGCGGTCCTCGCCGAACCCGTCACGGCCTCCGCCCGGCAGGTCATCGACGACACGTTCCAGAGCATCCGCGCCGCAAAAACTTTTGCAATCCTCGTGCCCACCGCGTATCTGGCGTTCATCGTCTACCTCATGGTCGGCAAGTTCACCGACCTGGTGCCCGACCTCAAGGGCGGCGACGCGGCGGCGATGGTCGGCGGCATCGCCGCGCTCATCCTGTTCGCCGCGGCCGCGACCAACGACAAGAAGGGCTTCCTCGAGACGACGTCCGAGCACCTGATCGACGGTCTGGTCTTCGCGTTCAAGGCCATGGGCATCGTGATCCCGATCGCCGGATTCTTCTTCATCGGCAACGGTGACTTCTCCGCCGCCATTCTGGGGCTTCCTGCGGACGCGACCGGCCCGACGCTGCTCTTCGACCTGGTGAACGCCGCGCAGTCCCACCTGCCGCAGAACGCGTTCGTCACGTCATTCGGCATCCTCGCCATCGGAATGATCGCGGGCCTCGAGGGTTCCGGGTTCACCGGGCTGCCGCTCACCGGGTCGCTCGCGGGCGCGCTCGGTCCTGCCGTCGGGATGGATCCCGCAACTCTGGCGGCGATCGGTCAAATGGGGAACATCTGGTCCGGCGGTGGCACGTTCGTCGCCTGGTCGTCGTTGATCGCGGTTGCCGGCTTCGCCCGTGTTCCGGTCCTCGAACTCGCCAGGAAGTGTTTCGTGCCCGTGGTGTCCGGCCTGGTGCTGTCCACCGCGTTGTCCGTGCTCATCTTCTGACAGTTCGACGGCCTCGGCGGGGCAATTTCCCCGGCCGAGGTCACGCGCGCAGTCGATCCGCGTTCTCGAGGATGGCGGCGCGCAGCGCCTGCTCTGGTTCGCTGAGAACACTCCGGCGGGCCTCCAGCACGAATTCGACGTCGACGGCGGGCCCCCACTCGTCGCGCGAGCGCATCCGCACCGGCGCCAGTCCCGCGGGCGGCAGCGTCTCCGCATGGAACACGACGCCGAGACCCGCAAGACACGCGGCCCGCAACCCGTTCAAACTGTCCGTCACACAGGCCACCCGCGCGCCGCGCCCGGATTTCTCAAGAACGTCGAGCGCCGCTTCCCTCGTGATCGACGGCGGCGGATACGTCACCAGCGGCACCGGCCCCTCTGCATCCGGGACGAAGTCGGGTGCCGCGAAGAACGCCAACCGGTCGGTCCATACCAATTCGCCGTGCTGATCTCCTCGGCGACGCTTCCCGAAGACCAGGTCCAGCCGGCCTTCGCGCAGTTGCCGGAACAACACTTCGCTCAACGCCACCGTAAGTTCGAGATCCACGAGCGGATGGCTGCGGCGGAATTCGCCCAGAATTTGCGGGAGCTCGTGCAGAACCAGATCGTCGGATGCTCCGAAACGGACGCGCCCGCGCACCCCGGATTGCGTGAAGTAACGCTCGGCGTCCGAGTGCCGCTCGAGTATCGACGTCGCGAAACCCACCATCACAGAGCCGTCCGCGGTCAGCTCGACCGAATGCGTGTCCCGCAGGAACAGGCGGCGCCCGGCCGCCAGTTCCAACTTCCCCACGTGCTGGCTGACCGTCGATTGCCGCAGATTCAGGTGCCGGGCCGCGGCGGTGAAGCTTCGGGTGCGCGCGACCGCCAGGAAACTCCGCAGATGAACCGGATCGAACATTGCCTATTGTTATCACGGTTCGGCATTACAGTAAACGCGACTATCGTCTTTCGAAATATCCGCGCGTTCCTTACGGTCGAACCATGCTGACGAAGATCCCGCTGCTCAGAAGACTCGATCCCTTCATTCTCGGCATCCTGATCACGGTCGGGATCGCCAGCCTGGTGCCCGCAGACGGCACGGCCCTGACCGCATTCACCTGGGCTACGAAGGTGGCCGTCGGAATTCTGTTCTTCCTCTACGGCGCCCGACTGTCCACGCAGGAGGCGCTGCACGGCCTGCGTCACTGGCGCCTCCACGTCACCATCCTCGCCGCGACGTTCGTGATCTTCCCGCTACTCGGAATCGCTGCGCGAGTGCTGGTCCCGACTATCCTGACCCAACCGCTGTATCTGGGCCTCCTCTACGTCTGCCTGCTGCCGTCGACCGTCCAGTCGTCGATCGCCTTCGTGTCGATCGCCCGGGGCAACGTGCCCGGCGCCATCGTCAGCGCCTCGTTCTCCAACATCCTCGGCATCTTCGTCACTCCGCTCCTCGTGGCATTGCTGACGACGAGCGAGGGCGCAGGCTTCGACACGTCCTCCACAATCGGCATCCTCGTCATGCTCCTGCTCCCATTCATCGCCGGCCAGGCCGTGCGACGGTGGATCAGCCCCTGGGTGAAGAAGCACAGCGCGCCCCTCAAGCTGGTTGATCGGGGATCGATCCTGCTGGTCGTCTACGTCGCATTCAGTGAGGGAATGAACGAGGGCATCTGGGGCACACTGTCCGTCGGCCGGCTCCTCGGCCTGCTCGCGGTGTGCACGGTGCTGCTCACCGTGGTCCTGTCCGTCACGTGGTTCGGGTCGAAGCGACTCGGCTTCGACCGGGCCGACCAGATCACGATCACGTTCTGCGGGTCGAAGAAGAGCCTCGCCACCGGACTTCCGATGGCCACCGTCCTGTTCGCGAGCCAGCCGATCGGCCTGATCGTGCTGCCGCTCATGCTGTTCCACCAACTGCAGTTGCTGGTGTGCGCGTGGATGGCGGGCCGGATGGCACGGCGCGGCGCCGCCGCAGAGCAGACGGAACCTCGAGCATCGGACCTATTGCCACAAGCGGATCGCTGACCGGCCATCGATGTGGTCCGCTGGGCCGGTTTCGCGGTCATCGGTTGACCGCGTCATCACCTTCGGAGTAGCTAGGGCGCGGGCGGGCTACCGGCAGCCGCTCGTGGTCGGCGGTCCGCACTTCCTCGCCCCGGGGCGGTGCGGCCCGATCAACGATATTACTGTCCCCCGCCGATACTCGGATACTGGGCAGTGATCGACCGAGGCGTCAACCGTTTCTGGTCGGAGCCGTCGGGATTCATCGAGGCGAGCTCTGCACGGTTTGAGGTGGATATATCGACGACCAGCTCCCCTGATTGCGTGGTTGCTCTGGTGTAGAAGATGCGCGAGCCGTCGGGGGTGAACTGCGGATGCACCGCGTACGTGTCGGTCAGTGGCGTGATCTCTCCACCACCGGCCGGCATCGAGTAGATCTCGGAGCCGTTGTTGCCGCCGCGGTTACTCGAGAAGACCAGCGTGGAACCGTCGGGCGAGTACGCGGGGTCCGCGTTCCAGAACTGGTCCCGCAGAAGCACCTTCGATTCTCCACCCGTCGTTGGCACTTCGACAATGTATCCGTCGGCGGTGAAGACCACCCGCGACCCGTCCGGCGAGAACGTCGCCACGGATCCGGACTCAGCCGGAGCGATGACGCGCACGTCGGAACCGTCAGTATTCATGATGTTGATACTGCCGTCGGTCTTGGAGAATGCGATCGAGGACCCGTCCGGCGAGAAGACAGGCTGATAGCCGTCTTCTTGAACAGTCCTCACTTCATCCGATTCGAGCTCCACGACGTCGATGAATCTGCCTCCGCGGGTGTAGGCCAACTGCGCACCGTCCGGTGACAGCGCGGCGTAGTTTCCGTACCGGCCGTCGGACATGTCGTCAGCCACGGTCGGGGTGACCTGCCGTAGGCCGCTGCCGTCGACGTTCGCCACGAAGACCTGACCCCACCCGTCGTCGAAGGACACGATCACCGGGGTCGGCGCGGGTGGCGAGTCATCCGCGCATGCCGTGACGACGACGGATGCGGCGACGAGAACGGGCAACAACCGCGAGGACCGCATCACATGATCATTGCACGCTACAAACCCCTGAGGGCACGTGCGCGACACAGAGCAGGGGGGCGGGCCAGATGTCGTTGGATCAAATGGACTCGGCGCGGTTCGCCACCTGAACGAACTGCGACAAGTACGGCACCCGCTGCCCGAATGTCCACTCCTAGCGGCTGAGTTTCGGTTTCTTGCCCTTCAGGTGTCCCTTTGCCTTCACGATCCGCATCCCCTCCCTCGTTCGTTGCCCGAATCACGTCGCCGTGGAATTCGGCAGACATTGCCAGGACGTTGAACAGCAGGCGACCGACCGGATCGGTGGGATCGTGCAACGAGGCTCCGATCTGCAGGCACGCGTTCCGGGCCGTGAGCTCATCAACGATGTCCCGGGCATCGGGCAACGAACGCGCCAGACGATCCAACTTGGTCACCACGAGGGTGTCGGTGTTCCGGCCCGCTGCAAGGGCGTTCTGCAGTCCGGGCCGTTGACGATTGGTTCCGGTCAAGCCATGGTCGACGTAGATCCGTTCCGGTGACACCCCGAGCGCGAGCAGTGCGTGCTGCTGTGCGGTCAGGTCTTGTTGATCGGTGGACATACCCGATGTACATCGCTGAATCCCATCTCTCGGAAGCACAACGCTGAAGGGGTTGTGCTTGGGAATCAACGGTCGAACATCATTGACGACGGCGACTAGCCCAGTGCGGGACAGCCCAGGGCATGGGCACGGCCGCTTCCTGTGCAGCGTCTCAAAATGCCACCGGCAGTGAGACGCTCCAGCCATGTAGGGTCTCGCGGTTGATGTCGTAATCTCACGGGCTGCGTCGTACCAGTACGACATCACCGTGAGACTAGCGCATGGGTGGTGCTCAGCGCCTCGTCTCGTACCTGGTCAGGACCACGCCGCCGGGAAATGTCCGCGTCTCCACCAGGTTCAGGTTCACCCAGCTGTCCAGCGCGGTGAAGAACGGCGTGCCGCCGCCCACCAGGACTGGGTAGGCGGCGATCGCGTACTCGTCGATCAGCCCTGCGCGCATGGCCGACCCGGCGAGCGTTGCGCCGCCGATGTTCATGGGGCCGCCGTCCTCGGCCTTGAGCCGGGTGATCTCGGCGATCGCGTCGCCGGTGACCAGGCGGGTGTTCCAGTCGACCTGTCTGTCGATCGTCGAGGAGAACACCACCTTCGGCGTGTCCCGCCAGTTCCGCGCGAACTCGATCTCCGCCGGGGTGGCGTTGGGCTGTTGGTCGCCGGTCGGCCAGTAGGAGCTCATCGTCTCCCACAGCTTGCGCCCATACAGCGACAGGCCACTCGCCTGCTCGTGGTCGAGCCACCATTGGAACAGCTCGTCGCTCGGCGGTCCGCCCCAACTTATGTCGTCGCCGGCCGCAGCGATGTAGCCGTCCAGGGTCAAATTCATGCCGTAGATCAGTTTCCGCATGGCACAGCCTTTCCGTCCGTGGGTGTCCGGCGTATAGACCAGCGCGGCGCGAGAAACTCGTCGGTGCGCGATCTGGGCTCGCCGGTAGTCCTCGTGCTCGCTGCTCAGCGTGGTGGACTCGGCCGACTCTTGCAAGCCGCCTGATCTCGACCGTCCGGAGTGCCTACGCCGTTCTTGGCAGGGTCGTGCCGGCATGCGCCTGCGTCCGCAGCGCCTCGAGATTCTGTCGCATCTGGGGTCGCATGTCTCGATGCTGCGGGAGCAGACGTGAATAGAGCGCGAGCAGTGGGCGGTACGGCAGTCGGTCGATCCGGTACGAATGCGTCACCCGCGTTCTGTCGCCGTCCGCTCTGAAGGTGTAGGTCCAGGTTGTCGAGTCGTGGTACAGCGGGTTGCGACGCTCCGAGACCGTATGGAACTCGAACGTCCTACCCGGGTCGGCGACGGTCACCTCGCACAGCCGCGACCAGCGCAGGTGATGGGCGCGGTTGTGCCCCCGGAATCGGGCGCCCACGGATCCCGGTGACCGTCCCGGCAACCATGCGCAGCGTCGGCACTCGGGGCTGCGTTCGTCGATGCGCGTGACGTCGGCGACCGCGTCGTACAGCTGTCGGGCCGGGGCGTCGATCCACAGTTCCACCGAGCCCTCGGTGCGAGGTGGCCGGTGGAGACGGGGGCTGACGTCGAGATGAGCGCCCCACCGGGCGGCGCACGCCCGCCGATAGGGTCGCGCGAACGTATGGAGCAAGATGAACCGAGTGACGGGACCGACTTTACGGACGGCGACGTCGTAATCCTCGCGATCGACACCGTCGACGATCCAGTGAGCTTCGGTTCCCAACTCCCGCTTGGTTTTCGAGGCTATGAAGACGCGCTGCTCCACCTCGTCCCATTGCCGACCGGTCAGGGTCCGGGCGACGACCGGCATCATCTCGTCCTCTTCACGCTGCAGATGCGACAGGAGAACGTGCTCCAGAATGGTAAGGGAATGTAGAAGGTCCTGTCGGGCAGCGGAATCGGCACGATATTCGATTGCCGCGGCGGTGACCCGCTCGATCTCTGGGCCGATCCGAGCATGGTCGGCGTCCATCACGTCGAGGAGTGCTCCGGCGGCCGGGTTCAACTGACGGACGAGAGGCCATAGGGCATCGTCCTCGCCGCTGTGGTGCAGGTGAAGGAAATGCATCATCCACGCGAGGTGGTCGGCGAGGGCGACCCGCTGGGCCGATGTGGGCGCAGGGGCAGCGCCCAGCACCTGTATCGCGCGAGCAAGATCGCGGCGTAGCGCGTTGTGCACGATGCGCATGATCCGGGTGTCGGCGTGGGGCAGAGTGTCGGTTGTCATTGACGGACTCCAGATAAGGCGCACGAGAATTCAGCTCGGGCGGTTGAGGATTTCTGCGATGCGGTCGATCAGCCACGACTCGTATCGGACGCGAGTCCAGCCGCATTCTTGTACGAACAGGGCATACACCTGGTCGCTGGTCTGGACGCATAGTTCGTCGACCTGACCGGGGTCGGGCTGACGGCCCATGATCATATTTGCGACGTCGGCAGCCGAGCGCCTGCGCTGCCCTTCCAGGTCGACGGACGCCGCTGCCAGCGTGGTATCAACCGTCGCACCCTGGCGGATTGCCCCGGCCAGGCGGTGGATGCGCTCGTTGATCGAGGCGATCATGCGCGCAGCGATCTCGATGCGGTCGCCACTCGTGTGCCCGGCACCGATTGCCGTGTAGACGGGCCGGTCGGCCAACGGCACCTGCGCGTCATCGCCGACAATGGCGACCTCGAGTGCCGCCTTCAACAGGTAGGCCTTGGAACCGAACGTCGTGTAGACGGTTTCGACGGACACCGTCGCGGCCTGCGCGACATCCCTCATGCCGGTGCCTGCCCAGCCGCGCTCGGCGAACAACCGCGCGGCGGCCTCGAGTACGGCAACCCGCGTTTGAGCTGCCTGCATCCGACGCAGCGGAGAACGATACCGGCGGGATTCGGACCCGCTTGGCGCCGCCGAATCACGACCGACCGTGGCCATACCTCAGCCTAGAACGGGCAAGTTTTCGATACAAGAGCGTTCCGGTGATTTCGGTGCTGCTTTCGCACTCGCCCCTTCTGCACGCGCACCCCCGCCGTCAGACGGATGGAGCGGTGGCCATGCGATCGGCGGCGCCGCGTAGTGCGCGTGAGATCGCGTACATGGCGGGGGTGTACTGGCGGCGGGCGAGAGAGGCGATGTAGATGACGCGCGTCGGCACGCGGTCCTGCTTACGAAACGTCACCGTCCGGACGTCCGGCCGGTGGTAGGCCACGGCGAGCCTCGGAACCATGGCGATTCCGACGCCGGCGGCGACCATCGCTTCGATCTCCTGGTAGTCGTGGGCTTCGTAGACGACGTCGGGTTCGAATCCGGCTGCGCGGCAACTACGGAGAAGAACCTCCCCTGCCGGATGGTCGTTGCTTCGGATGATCCAGCGAGCATCGCGAAGATCCGGTAGCGCGATCTCGTCGTCGCTCCGATGGTCGATGGGAAGCAACAGGACCGTCTCGTCCTCCATCAACGATTCAAGCGACAGCGACCGCTCGGCTTCCTCAGTCCACGAGTAGGACCACAGCAACGCCAGATCCACCTCGCTCGAGTGCAGCATGTCGAGAAGTTGCGGGCGTACCGCCGAACGCACCCGCACGTCGACTTCAGGCCACCGTGAGTGATACTCCTTCAGCGCGTCAGAGAGCAGCGACGCGCTGACAGTAGGGAAAGAACCGAGCCGCACGGACCCGCGCTGCAGGCCCCGGATCGCTTCGAGATCGCCGCTCGCGGCGCGCATCTCGCGTCGGAACAGGCGTGCGCGGCTGGTCAGGACTTCACCGGCCTCGGTGAGCTGGACCCCACGGGGCAGCCGGGTGAGCACCGGCTGCTTGATGCTGTGTTCGAGCTTGGCGATGCGCTGCGACGCAGCCGAAGGGGTCATCCGAGCGCGCTCGGCACCGGCAGTCAACGAACCCGCTTCCGCAATGTCGAGCAACAGGAACAGCGTGACGACGTCGAATGAGTGCTGCATTCGACCTCCCGACTTCAGTTGAGCTAAAGGTATCAGTAGCGAAACCGTATTGCCCTTAAGTCGGTGCCGTCAATAGTGTGATGTGGACGACGTTCAAGCGCTGAATGTGACCTTCTGCCCACGCCTGGAAAGCTCTCTTATGACCTCCATCGAGATCCTCCCGCTCATCGCGCTCGTTGCGATGTTCGCGATCGCCACCTTCTTTCCGATCAACATCGGCATTCTCGGCTTCATCGGCGCTTTCGTCGTCGGCTATTTCGCTCTTGGGTACGACGACAAGGAAATTCTCACCGCGTTTCCGAGTTCGATCGTGCTCACCATCGTCGGAGTGACCTACTTCTTCGGCATGGCCAAGCGCAACGGCACCATCGACCTGCTGGTCAACAGCTGCATTCGTGCGGTGAACGGACGGGTCACGGTCGTTCCCTGGGTGTTCTTCTTCACCGCATCCGTGCTCACCGCACTGGGAACATTCAGTCCCGCCGCCGTCGCCCTGATCATCCCTGCCGCGATGGCGTTCGCCGCCCGCACTCACATGAGCTCACTGGTCATGGGCATCATGGTCATCAATGGGGCCCACGCCGGCGCCTTCTCGCCGATCTCCGTCTCCGGTGTCCTGGTCCGAGACATCGTCGAGTCGAACGGCCTCTCGATCGCCCCGTGGACGTTGTTCTTCTCCAGTTACGGCATCAACCTGCTGCTCTCGGTACTGACAGTGGTCGGCTACGCCGCGCTCGCCCGCACCCGAGGACTGGAGTTCTCCGCGACCGGATCGACTGATGCCGCGCCCCTCGGCGGTTCACGTGACGGCGCGCCGCACCGGACCACACTGCCCACGGGCGGCAGCAGCAGCAGCTCCGGAGCGCCGGGCACGCGGGTACTCACGCGGCCGGTCTCGACCACCCTCATCGATGCACCCGCACCCGTTACCCGCGCCCAAAAGCTGACGCTGTTCCTCATTGGCGCCCTGCTGGTGCTGGTCCTGGTCCTGCATCTGCCGATCAGCTTCATAGCCATCGCGGCGGGAGCTGTCCTGGCGTTCACCGATCTGAAGAAGCAGAACGACGCGATCGCGGACATCAGCTGGTCGACGGTCCTCCTCGTGGCGGGCATGGTCACCTATATCTCCATCCTGCAAGAGGTGGGCACCATCGACCACCTGGCAGAGATGGCCATCACCATCGGCGCACCGCTCATCGTCGCGTTCGTGCTCTGCTACGTCATCGGCGTCACCTCCGCCTTCGCATCCTCCACCGCACTGCTAGCCGCGGTGATTCCGCTCGCCATGCCGCTGCTGGGAACGGGAGCGCTACCAGTGGTCGGTGTCGTCGCCGCTCTCGCCATCTCCGCCACCGTCGTCGACGTGTCCCCGTTCTCGACGAACGGCGCCCTCGTTCTCGCCAATGCCCAGAACATCGAGCGGCCGCGCTTCTACCGTCAGCTGCTGCTCAACGCAGGCATCGTCGTCGCCGTAGCCCCGGCGCTGTGCTGGCTGATCCTGGTCGTCGTGCCGGAACTGCTCTGACTCTTAAGCCGCACTGAACGACCACGACAGATTTCTCTATTGTGCTTGAACCTCGCGGACCACAGCCTGGAAGCACAGATACGATCGAAAGGCCACCCGATGTTCACTCTCCGAGGCACCTGGATGCGAGGCGGGACCAGCAAGTGCTGGCTCTTCAACGCCGTCGACATCGACCCCTACATCGCCGGCGCCGGCGGACTCGACAACATCCTCACGGCCGCTTTCGGGTCCGGCGATCCGAGGCAGCTCGACGGCGTCGGAGGCGGTAGCTCCACCACATCCAAGGCCGCCATCGTGCGGCGATCCACCGTGCCGGACATCGACGTCGACTACCTGTTCGCTCAGGTGGCGATCGACGACCGGACGGTCGAATGGGGCAGCGACTGCGGCAACTGCGCCAC
This sequence comes from Rhodococcus oxybenzonivorans, assembly GCF_003130705.1. NCBI lineage: Bacteria > Bacillati > Actinomycetota > Actinomycetes > Mycobacteriales > Nocardiaceae > Rhodococcus > Rhodococcus oxybenzonivorans. The sequence continues at coordinate 4,671,826 of NZ_CP021354.1, forward strand.
CGCGATCGGCCTCTACGCAGTCCAAGCCGGATTGGTCGCCATCGACGACACCCTCACGATCGTGCGCATGCGGAACCAGAACACCGGAGCCGTACTGCGGGCAGAGATCGCCACGCCGGGTCGCCACGTCCCCACCGAGGGAAGCGCCTCGGTCCCGGGCACGCCCGCACTCGGCGTGCCGGTGGGTCTGACGTTCACCGGGTTGGACACCGATCGCACCACCGTGCTGCCGACCGGCCAGGCCGTCAACCAAATCGAGCTCGGCAGCAACATGTACCGAGGAACACTCGTCCGGGCCGGCGCTCCCGCCGCGCTGTTCGACGCGACGGACCTTGGGCTCACCGGCGCAGAGGACAACGACACCCTCGCCGACCGGCTTCCCACGCTCATCGCCCTTCGCCGCGAGGCTGCACTCCTGATGGGACTCGCACGGCCCACCGATCCGATAACCCACGCTATCCCGAAAGTGGGAATCGTCGGACCACCCACGGACTACCGCACCGCAACGGGAACTCTGGTGCGCGCCGAGGACTACGACGTGTCGGTACGCATGATGTCGATGATGGCGCCCCATCCCGCGATCGGGCTCACCTCCGCTGTCGCAGTGGCGGCAGCCGTCACCGTGTCGGGCGGGACCGTCGCCACCAACGCCCGAATCGGCTGGCCAGGTTCGCTCCGTATCGGCACCGCTGCAGGCGTTCTCGACGTCGACTACGCCCTCGACCCTCAGGGCATCCTGCAGACGGTGACCCTGCACCGAGCCGTACGACGAATCGCGACCGCAGATCTCTTCGTGGCAATCTCGGCTTCCGCACTCGTGGGTGCGGGGGCCTGAAGGAAACGGTTCACGCTCGTCCGGACCTCCTCCGGATGCGTGCCAACGTCGAGGGCGAATCAGACTGCGTCTCGAATCTCGCTCCGTGTTAGGTGTTGCGTGTGAGGTCGTTCAGAAGGTGCAGTACGGGGTCGTCAACGCCGCACGGCGGAGACGAGGACTGGAATGCCGGCTGCTGTTCCAGACTCTCCAACGCGCCGTTGGAACTCGTCGCCAGGATGAGGTCGGCATCGGTGTCGGCCCGAGACGTCCTGACCTGACAATGAGCATTAGTTCCCTGCTGGCGCAAGATCGTTCGCTACCAGCGCGAGAATGTCGTTCGCGTGGCTGACGGCGATGAAATGACCACCACCACTGATCGGGTGCCAGACGGCGCCGGGGGTCTTGTCCGCTACCGTCTTGTTGATGATCTCCGGCACCAGGGTGTCGGCGCTTCCCTGCCAGAAGTGCACGGGGCGAGACACTGTCGTCATGTCGAACGGCCAGGCCTTGTAGAGCATCGTGGCATCGGCGACAAGTCCGTCTGCGCCATGCCGGAAGCATTCGCGCCCTGCCCTCAGAAACGCGTCGAGGACCTTTTCGTCAGCCAACACCTCCCGATCCGCGGTGCACGCCGACTGCGTGATCGCCTTCGCGTAACGCTCCGCGAAATGTGTGGCACTGATACCGAGCACGTCGTACATGAGTGTGAAACCGGGATGGAAGTGAAGCGCCAGGCGGCCGCCCAGCGCGTCGACGCTACTGAGATACTTCGCGGCCCAGTTCGATCCGAACGTTCCGTAATTGCCCCCGGCGATGCACACGACATTGACCAGCCGTGCGGGATCCAGATAGGCGGCGGCCGCGAGGGCCCACGGTCCACCCTCGGACCAGCCGGTTACTGCGAATCGGTGTGCGCCGAACGAGTCGGCCAGCAGCAGGAGGTCATCGGTCCAGCTTTCGAAGGTGCGGCCCGGCTGATGATCTGACCCGCCCATGCCCGGCCGATCCGCGCACACGAATCTCAGTCCGTTGGCCTTCGCATACGGATCGAACAGTTCGGCCTCCAGTCGGCTCGAGGGTCCCCCGTGGTTGTGCAGCACGAGTGGTCCACCCGGGTCACCGGTTTCGAGATACGTGATGGTCCGGTCGCCGACCCGGATACTTCCCTCTCGCGTCACGTGGACTCCTCACAGTGTTGGCCGGAACATGAACCCGGGTCGGCGGCGTCGAAACTGCAGTTCCCTCGCACGTCAGCGACGCTGCTGAAGCCAGTCTCGGTAGTGCGTGGGCGCCAGGCGAGCGTCTGAACCCGCCGTGAGCACGTCTCCGGTAACTGCGCCGAACAAGCCGGCGTTCTCGTCGAGAGTCACGGTCCGGGCATCGCCCTGCGCCGCCAACGTGATTCTGCCGAGTTCGTCGAGAGGAAAAACCTCCGGACCGGCAATGTCTCGGATACCTCCCAGCGGTGTACCAGTGGAGACTTCGACGAGCGCATCGACCACCTCCGCAGCGGCAATCGGCTGGAGTGGGGTGGAGGGCAGCCGCACTGTATCGCCGTCGGAGGTCCAAGACAAGACGGCGTCGACGAACTCGAAGAACTGGGTGGCACGAAGGATGGAGTACGGCGTCGGCCCCTGCCGGAGCAGGTTCTCCTGGAGGGTCTTTGCCCGGTAGTAATCCAACTGGGGCACTTGATCGACACCGACGATCGAGAGGACGACCTGATGCCGGACACCGGCACGTTCCCCGGCCGCCAGCAGGTTACTCATGGAGGCGCGGAAGAAGTCCAGGGAGGCCTCATCGAAGGTCGGAGAGTTCGAGGCATCGATCACCACATCTGTCCCCTCGAGTGCGCTGTCCAGACCCTGACCCGAGATCAGGTCGACGCCGGTGGACTGCGACGCGGGAATCGCCTCGTGACCAGCTTCGTTCAGCTTGCGGACCACCTGCGATCCGATCAACCCGGTACCACCGATGACTGCAAGCTTCATCGTCTCACCTTTCACGGCCGTCGCCGACGGTCGGCGCCGAGATGCCGGAGGCCTCTGCCCATTGTCCTCGCTCGGCAACGCGCTGTGAACCGCTATCGCCGGGTTCGTTGCGGGCTTCGACCCCGGTCCTGCGCGCTCACGATCGCTGCCGCGGTGGACGCGATCGTCCGGTCGCCGTCGTCGGTGAGCCTGCCGAGTGCCGCCCGTGCCGCCGTGCCGGGAATCTCCGCGAGGGCCTGTGTGATTCGCAGCCTGGTGGGCGCATCGTCGGCGTTGTCGAGCTCGCGCTGCAGGGCCTCGACGATATCTTCCGCCGGAGATGCAATGGTCGTCAGCAGGCCCAGGACTTCGGCCGCCTCGACATCGCGCCGCCCGTTGACGACCATCTCGAGGAGGGCCGGTATCGAGTCGATGTTTCCACGAGAGCCGAGAGCCAGGGCGGCGTATCCGCGGATGCCGGCATCCGAATCATCGAGGGCTCGTCTCAGTTGTACCGTTGCCTCCGCTGTGTGGACAGCCGCTATCGCGGCAGTCGCGCGACGCCGGACGTCGACCTCCTCCGCGTCGAGACCCTTGGCGAGATGCGCAAGTCCGCGACCGGCGACCCTCGCCAACGACCACTGCAGCGCACCGGCCACATTGGGGTCTTCCTCCGCGAGGGCGGCCTCGACCAGCGCTTCGACGGGTAGCGATGCCTTCCCGCTCTGCGACAGGATCGCTTGTTGACGACGGGCCGCAGACTCCGATTCGAGTGCGCGCAGCAGGGCAACGATGCGCAGCACATCTTCCCACTCCGCCGGGGAGGCGGCGTCTACACGTTCGAGCTTCGCGAGCAGTTCCTCATCGGCAGCGATTCGCTGGCGGGTGTGCCGGATGAGGTCACCCACCAGATCGGCCGGAGCGAAATCGGGCCCGTCCAATGCTCGTTTGACCTCGTTCAACGACAGCCCCAACGTCCTCAGGCTCTCGACGTGGAACAGCCGTCGGATGTCGTCGGCGGAGTATTCGCGGTAGCCACCAGTGGTGCGGCCGGTGGGACTGACCAATCCCAACGTGTCGTAGTGACGCAGCATTCGCGTACTGACGCCGCACCGCCGAGAAACCTCGCCGATCAACATTGCCTCTCCTTCTGCTACGCGTCCGGGCCGGCGACCGCGACGCGCGTCGCCATCTCGAGTGCAAGGGTGAATCCGCTGTCGGGGTCGTGACAGAGCTGCTTCGTAGCATCGGCATGCGCACGAATCCGCGGATCGGGACTCGCCCCCACGTCGTCGAGGACCGGTAGGACAGCGTCCCCGAGTCCGACCAGCGCACGGCTCAGACTGAGCTGCAGGTGCTGATCGCCCCGGCCTAGTTCTGTCGCCAGATCGGCCGCGAGCGCGGCCTCCTCGCCCGGCGGCACGAGCACGACGGCCGCCCGCCACGCGCTGCGCGCGACCTCGTCGTGCTCGTCGTGCACCAATCCCCACACCCCGGGCCAGGCAAGCCGATCCCCCATCTTGGACAGGGTGTGCAGCGCCTGACTGCGGGCCTGCGCAGTGTCGGACCCGAGCTCTCGGACCAGTCTCGGCACCGTGAGCCCGCTGGGCAGGCGGCACAATGCCCAGGTCAGCATGTCGCGGACGAAGAAGTCCGGTTCGACGGCGCACCGCGCGACGAGAGCGTCCGTGAGCTGGGGGTCCGGGCGTGTTCCGGCCGCGAGTGCCGCCCGAAGCCGACTCGACGGGCCGCCCGCAGCCAGAGTGTCGACGAGGTGAGCGATCGGCCCACCGTGGTTGGTTGTGTTCACGACAACCACCTCCTTCGCCGACCATTGGATTCCTTGTCACTGTGTCAGGGTCAAGCGTTGCTGTCAGGGTGGGCGTCGATCAACTCGCAGATCTTGCACGAGAGAAGTCGCCGGCATCTCTACTGTGAGGGGTGCGAGTTCCACCGATGAGTTTGTCCGGCTCGCGGAGTCCAACCATCATCACCCTCTTCGACAGTGCAGGAGAAACTGAATGGATCAGCTGCTGAGAGTCCAGAACTTCACTGTGTCTGGTGACGGGTTCGGCGCGGGTGAAAACCAGAGCTTCGAGAGACCGTTCGGCCACGCCGACCCCGGCGAGATGTTCGCCTGGGCCGGCGCCACGGCTAGCTGGCCCATGCGGACCGACCCCGGTGGGAGCCGCGGACTCGACGACTACTTCACGCGGGATTTCGCCCGAAACATCGGCGCCGAGATCATGGGCCGCAACAAATTCGGACCCCAACGGGGGCCGTGGGAGGACCACAGCTGGCGCGGCTGGTGGGGCGACGAACCCCCGTTCCATACCCCGGTATTCGTGATGACTCATCACGAGCGTCCGTCGTTCACCCTCTCCGACACCACATTCCACTTCGTCGGAGGTGACCCTGCCACAGTTCTCGAGCAAGCGCGTGACGCCGCGGGCAGCAAGGACGTCCGACTCGGCGGCGGGGCTACCACCATCCGGCAGTTCCTCGACGCCGACCTCGTGGACACGATGCATGTGGTGGTCTCTCCGGTGCAACTCGGGTCCGGCGTGCGACTGTGGGAGTCCCCCGATGAGCTGCTCGACCGGTTTCATCTCGAGGTTGTGCCGAGCCCCAGCGGTGTGGCACACCACCTGTTCTGGCGCAGGTGATCACTTCGCCCGACTCACCTGCGGGGAACCGGCGCCTGCCGGTTCCCCGCAGGGCCGAATCGGAGCCGCGCAGCGAGTTCGGCGCGACTGCGAACTCCCGTCTTCGCATAGACGGATTTCAGGTGATCCTGCACGGTATTGGCAGTGATGGCACGGCGCTGCGCGATGTCGGATGTGGCGTATCCCGCCACGACGTCGCTACAGATTTCGCGTTCTCGTGCGGTCAACCCATAGGCGGCGAGCAGTAGACCGGTGAGGTCGCTGCCACCGGCCGATTCGAAAGTGACTACGGTCTGCGATTCGTCGCCACCGAGCATGGCGGTTGCTCGCACCAGAATCCAGCCGCCGTGTGCGTCACGGATCCGGGCCCGGAAGATCCCGGAACTGCTGGACCGTGCACCGAATGTCGCGGCCCGTAGCACCACGGTCATCCGCCCGTGGGCGACTTCCTCGACGCGATTTCGCCAGGTTCGGGCCGCGGAGGTGAAGGAAAGGGGATCGCCCGTGGCACTCGTCAACACCACTGCCGGCCCCTGATCGTCCGGTGGGTGGGTAGCCGGAGAGTGCACTGCCGCTGCCCGGGTCGCAGCCGCCAGCCCCGGCGCCACCAGCGCGAGAAACTCGATGTCGCGGTCGGAGAAATCCGGCCCCGATCGAACGAAGCCGGCTCCACCCCAGCAGGTTCCGTCCACTCGAAAGATGACCCGAACCTCGCGTGGGAGACCGAGGGGCCGCCACACGCCACTGTGCCGGAGACTGCGCGCCACCTCATCGACGGGCAGGTCGGAAGCACGGGCGACTCCGCGACCGGTGCAGGCGAGATCGGCAAATGTCGCGGGATCACGTCCGCCGTATTCCGACTCGGCAAGCAGCGGCTCGTATTCCTGGGGAATGCGATTGCGCCCGCTGGTCATCGAACTGATCGCGAGCGACTCCGGGTCGATCATCGCCCAACACGTCAGGTCACTGGACACCGTCTGCTCGACCAGTTCGATGGCGCGCTCGTGCACTTGCGTGACGCCGGCACCCGATGCCGCCAACGCCACCACTTCCCGGCGGATCCTGTCCGCTCGGATCTCGAGCATGCAGCCAAGTATGCGCTGCTCACACCGTCGCGGCTATCCCAGATTTCTGGGATGGGCCACCGATCACCCCGGTCTTACGGTCGCAGTATGTCTACCCACGTTCACATCCTCCGCTCCTGTGACGGCCTACGCCTCACCATTCCCGACGCCGATATCACGGTGCTGGTACCCGGCGAGGTCACCCGCGGGGCATACGAGGTCTTCCTGGTCGAGAGTCGGCAAGGCAGACCGGGGCCACTGCATACCGAGCCGTGGCCGAAGTCCTACTACCTACTGCTCGGCCGGATTCTCGTCCAGGCGGCCGACACCGGTTACGAACTCGCCGCGGGTGAATCCATCACCTTCCCCCCGGGAACGATGAACACCTTCACCGTTCTCAGCGAGTCGGCCGAGTTCCTCCTCGTCACGGCCGGTGCGGACATGAGCGGGTTCTTCACCGAACTCGACGCCCTCGGTCGCGCTCAGCACTCGGAGGAGGACGTCGCTCCCCTTCTCCACAAGGTCGCGAACGAGTACGGGATCACGCTGGCGAGCCAAGCAGGTGCGTCATGATCGTCATTGCTCAGATTGCGACGCTGATCGCGGCGGCCGTTCATCTACTGGCGTTCGTGTGGGAGTCGGTGGTGTTCCTCCGGCCGTCGGTGCACGAGCGGCTGTTCCGGATTCCCACCTCCGACGTACCGGCCGTCCGCCTGTGGGCGTTCAACGTCGGTTTCTACAACTTGTTCCTCGGTTCCGGCGCGGTGGCCGGCGTGGTTCTCTGGTGGGCCGGGTCGGACACCGCGGGCCGCACCCTCGTGATCTACACCTGCATCTTCATGTTCCTGGCAGGAATCGCCCTGGCCGTCTCGGACCGTATGGCCTTGAGCCGCCCTCGCGGGTCGGGCGTCGCCGGAGCCCTGTCCCAGAGCACACCTCCCCTGGTGGCGTTGGTGGCCCTGGCGATCGGATGAGCACGATCGTCTCGCGATTGCCAGTAAGTTCTCAGGCTCCGAACCCACCCCAGAGGGTCGCCGGGCGGCACCATGGAGTGATGTCACAGATGACCGTGCTCGCCGTCGGTGGCACCGGCGAATCCCGTCCCGATGACCGCCGCACCGAAGTCTCGGGCCTCCTCCGCGAAGTGACCGTCCGACTCGACGACCGTTTTGCGCCCCAATGGGTCGGTTACCCGGCGTCGTACGGGCCAGTCGCGACGGGCGGCCTCAGCTACGTGCAGAGCACCGAAGCGGGAGTCTGCGCGTTACTCGACCGACTCCGGGAAGACGCCGGCCCGATCGCCCTGATCGGCTACTCGCAGGGGTGCACGGTCATCCGGGAACTTCTGGGAATGATTGCTGCGGGCATTGTCCCAGTGGGCCGCATCGTTGCCGCCGGATTCATTTCGGATCCGCAGCAACCGGCCGGGGTGGTGCCGGGCTGCGAGGGACGCGGCGTCGCCGGCGAGGGCCCGCCACTCCCCGCCGCGGTTTCGGTGATGTGGGTGGCGAACCCGCAGGACATGATCTGTAATGCCAGCGACGACAGCTACGTCCGCGACATTGCGGATCTCACCCGATCGATGTCGCTGCGCACCGCGCACACCTGGTGTGCGCACATGTGGCAGCTGCTCCGCCACAACAGTTTCCAGAATGCGGCGAAGACCCGCTTCAGCCCCCGTCAGTGGCGTACCGACCTCCGGCGTCTGCGTATCGCACTCGTCGAAATTCTTGGCTACCTCCCGCCACGGCTGGCCTGGCGTGGTATTCGTATCACCAACCGGCGTGGTGGACGGCACATCGCGTACGCAACCGAACCCCTCGACGCACGCGGGATGACGGGATGTCAGGTGTTGGCACGCTGGCTGTGCGACACGGCGGATGACCACACCGTCTCCGAGTCGCTGAGCCCGGCCGCATGAACCGAACGCGCTACGACGGCCATCGACGCTCCCTCACCGACCGCACTGTGCACTGCCATCAGTCCGCCGAGAGAAATAAGAGCCGTGCCCGCGTCGAGCGCCAACCTCCCGACCGCGAGTGCACCGGTCACCGTTTGTCGCACACTCATCAGGATCTCCCTCCGGTTGCCGACCGCTCTGACACCTTCCTATAGATACGTGCCCGGATACCCGATGGCTCAACCACAGCTTCAGACATGCGCCTTGGAACCCCCCTGGCGCCGACCGCCTCCACAGTTCGGGAACGCCCTGGTTCCACATCGAAGCGGCGCGGGGTCATAATGGGTCGTTATGGACGCATATCACGCTGATGCGGCCACCGCAGACTCCGTCCTCGCCTCACCCGAGGACGCCCCTGCGGTGGTGAAGAAGGTTGCCCGGTCCGCCGCGACGCTGAGCGTCGAGCGGTTGGCCGCGTTGGTGACCGCTATGGGTGGATCGATCTCAGACGAAGATCACCTGGTGGTTGTACTGCAGCGAGCAGTGGAGATCGCGCACGAGGCGATCGATGGCGCCGACAGCTGCGGCATCACCATCGTGTCCGGCGGCCGTACCTTCACCGCAGTGCACACCGATGCGCGAACGCTGCAGGTCGACGCCCACCAGTACGAAATCGGTGAGGGTCCGTGCCTGCATGCGGCAACCACGGGCGAGACAGTGCGCGTAGACGTCGACAGTGCCGACGCGCGGTGGCCCCAGTTCATCGCCGCCGCGAAAGAAGAAGGCGTCCGCTCGTTCCTTGCTGCCCCGCTCTACACACCTAGCGAGCGTTTCGGTTCGCTCAACATCTATGGTCGCAGGCCCAACGCCTTCACCAAGCAGGACGAAGCCGCCGTCGATGCCCTGACCGCCGCTCTGGCCCGTGCCATCGCCGACTATGCGCGCTTCCGGCATGCGCGGGATCTCGCCGACGGGCTACGCGAGGCCCTCGAAAGCCGCGCCCCGATCGAGCAGGCCAAGGGCATGCTGATGGCCATCCACCGGATCGACGCCGACGCCGCCTTCCAGATGCTCGCCGAGAATTCGCAGCGCAGCAACCGCAAGCTGCGGGTTGTCGCGAAAGAACTGCTGGCCGCCGTCTCCGGAGTCGACGCCGCAGCCGCCGACGAGACGGCGAAAGAACCTTCCTGATCCGCGCACGGCAGCACAAAGTCCTGCCCGGCATATGACTACCGAACAGGACCGTGCGCGCCGTCGGAGCTGCTTTCTCAACTCCGCGCGCTGAGCAGATGCACACGTAGGAACGAGCAGCCACTTCCGGACGAGAGTACGCGTGCTTCGGCGGCCCACGCCTGCGACAATGGGACGGTGTACGACGACGTCTCCACACTGGGCAGCGAAAAACTGACCGCCATCCTGGCGGAGCAGCGGGCCCTCCTCGGAGAATCAGTTGCCAACGACTACGGCGAGGCGTACTGCATCCACGCCCGTGAGCGCATCGAAGAACTCGAGGCTGAGGTCGCCCGCCGCGGATTGTAGTTCTCGCCGCAGAACCCTGGGTGTGGTCTGCTAGAAGGCGTAGTCCACGACCACCGGGGCGTGGTCACTCATCCGGCGGTCCGCCGCCGGATCCCGGTCGGTACCGGCCGCGACCACCGCCCCCGCCAGCCGTGGCGTCGCAAGGTGGTAGTCGATACGCCACCCGACATCATTCACGAATGACTGCCCCAGCCACGACCACCACGAGTACGGACCGTCAACGCCCGGATGCTGTCGCCGGACGACGTCGACGAGCGTGCGCGGCGACAGGATGGAGTCGAACCACTCACGTTCCTCCGGCAGATAACCCTCCACCTGGTTGCTGCGGCGCCAGTTCCGAACGTCGTGACGGGTGTGCGCAATATTGAGGTCACCCATCACCAGCAGTTCCCTGCCCCGTGCGCGTGCCGTGCGGCGCGCGCGGGTCAGCTGTCGCGCGAATGCGGAGAGAAACCGCATCTTGCGGTCGTAGCGGGCTCCACCGTCGGGCGCCTCCCGCATGCGCCCCGGCTTCTGGAGGTGCGCCGGAAGGCCACCCTTCGGGAGGTACATCGACACCACGGTGATCGGCGCCTCGGCAAGGTCCACCTCGAGGTACCGGCCCTCGTTGGCGAACTCCCCCAGCCCACGGGCCAACGGCACCGGGTCGAGTTCCACTGTCTCGGTGTGCGTTTCCCCCGGCCGTTGCACGAGAGCCACACCACTCCACGTTCGAATCGCGAGGGGCGCACACCGAGTCAGGACCGCCACACCATTGCGGCCCGCGAGCTCCCCCTCGTCGTACGCCAGGTGGTACTCGCCGAACACACCCGGCGGGACAGCGCTGGCACGAGCCCGCATCTCCTGGATCGCGACCACATCGGGTCGACGATCGGCCAGCCACTCCTCGAATCCGCGCCGCTGCGCCGCACGAATCCCATTGACGTTGAAGGTCGCGATCCGCACGAGGCACAGTGTAGGGAACCGGGGCCGTCTCGCTGTACCGGGTCAGGCTCTCAACCGAATCGATGATCCAACGGACGACAAACTACTGAAGTGTGATCGAGTCGTCTCCGAAGTCCGCCACCACGCGTAGGCGTCCGCCGAGCGCAGCCACATACGATTCCAAGGTGCCCAACTCCGTGTGTTGCAAGTCGCCGCGTTCGAGCTTCGACACTCGGGCTTGTGAGACACCTAGCGCCTTAGCAACATCCGCCTGCCGCGGCCCTTGGGCCTTACGGATGTCTGCCAGGCGGTAGGCGCGCACCATCTCATGCATCTCCTTACGTGCGTTGTCCGCGCGCTGCGGATCGATCAATCCGTTGTCGACCGCCTCCGCGCGAACCTCACGCCAATTCCGTGCCACCTTCGACACCTCCTTCAGTCGTCGTAATCTCCGTCTAGCCACTTCTGATACCGGTCGTCCGCCACCGGGATGTTTTCGGCATACCACGCCCGCCATTGACCAGTCTTATCGCCGCCGACTAGCAGTACCGCATCGCGGTGTGGATCAAAAATGAACAAGATTCGTATGTGAGTACCCGGCGGTCGCAACTCCTTCATGCTGTGAAAGCGAGAGGCTTTCACCTTGTCGACCACTGGGCGCCCTAAGGTTGGACCGGTAGCCTCGAGAAGGTCAATCGCACCAGCAACATGCTCGGCAGCCTCTGGGTCGGTCGAAGCAAGTTCGATGAACCATTCTTCAACCTCCTTCAAGAGTTCTACGTTGAACACAAGGAGATCATATAACTTCTATGTTGTATGGTCCAGACTTAGCATAACTCGGCCTGGGCCATCCCCATCGGTGACCTTGCACGGATCGAAAGCGCATCACGGACGAATCGCTCGGTCTCGCTGATTCGCCCAATCGATCCGAGTTAATCGACGCATCCCATGACTGACTCGGGGTAGGAACGCAGGCGCTCACGTGCGATTCCTTCGGCTGCCTTCTCCGCGACGAAGCGTCGCTGAAGATCGCACGACGAGTCGACCGTCGTATTCAAAGAGGCGCTAGGAACTGCTGTGTACTCAATGTGCATCGAAGACCGTATCTAGCCGCCGACCAGGCGTTCTAGACGTTGAAGCGGAACTCCACGACGTCTCCGTCGGCCATGATGTAGTCCTTGCCTTCCATGCGCACCTTGCCGGCGGCTTTGGCGGCGGCCATGGATCCGGCGGCGACGAGGTCGTCGAAGGAGACGATCTCGGCCTTGATGAAGCCGCGTTCGAAGTCGGTGTGGATGACGCCGGCGGCTTGGGGGGCGGTGTCGCCCTTGTGGATGGTCCAGGCCCGCGCTTCCTTGGGGCCTGCGGTGAGGTAGGTCTGCAGGCCGAGGGTGTGGAAGCCGGTGCGGGCGAGAGCGTGGAGGCCGGGCTCGGACTGTCCGATGGAGTCGAGCATCTCCTGCCGGTCCTCTTCGTCGAGCTCGAGCAATTCCTGTTCGACCTTGGCGTCGAGGAACACGGCGTCCGCGGGGGCGACGGATGCGCGCAGTTCGGCGACCTTCGCCTCGTCCGTGAGCACTGCCTCGTCGGCGTTGAACACGTAGAGGAACGGCTTGGTGGTGAGCAGACTCAGCTCGCGCAGCAGTGTGAAGTCGAGCTTGTCTTTCGCGCTGAACAGCGTCTTGCCGGTGTCGAGCACCTCCTGCGCGGCCAGTGCGGCCTCGTGCAGGGGCTTGAGGTCCTTGTTCTTCTTCGCTTCCTTCTCGAGCCGCGGCAGAGCCTTCTCCAACGTCTGCATGTCGGCGATGACGAGCTCGGTCTCGATCACCTCGATGTCGGACGCCGGGTCGACGCGGCCGTCGACGTGCACCACGTCGTCGTCGTTGAACACGCGTACCACCTGGCAGATGGCGTCGGCTTCCCGAATGTTGGCCAGGAACTTGTTGCCGAGACCGGCGCCTTCGGAGGCGCCCTTCACAATGCCGGCGATATCGACGAACGACACCGTCGCAGGCAGGATCCGCTGGGAACCGAAGATCTCGGCGAGCTTGTTCAGCCGGGGATCGGGCAGTTCGACCAGGCCGACGTTGGGTTCGATGGTGGCGAACGGGTAGTTCGCGGCCAGCACGTCGTTGTTGGTCAGCGCGTTGAACAAGGTGGACTTGCCGACGTTGGGCAGTCCGACGATTCCGAGGGTAAGGCTCACGGTCGTTGGATTCTACGGCCTCGGTCGCGGTGACCGGTCACCAGTTGCGCGCGTCCCCGTTCGGGGTGTAACCCGGTGATAGCCCGGAGCTGCCGCACGGCTGCCGAAACTCCTGGCCGGGACCCGTAACGGGGGGAGGCGGGTTGACGATGTAACAAGGCTAAGCACCACACCGGAAGGACACAGTCAGCACGCGGTCCCGAACGATCACCGCACCGTAACTGAAACCCGTACCCCGGGCCCCTCTGACCTCCACGCCCCACGGGTGTGGCGGCACCCGCGACCCCCGGTCGTTGCATGGAGGGATCCTCCCCTTGGATTCTTCAACTTCATCCGACCCCCACACCGACAGGTTCGGTGCCGGCTTTCCGCTGTCGTCTGCGCAGCGCGGGATGTGGCTGGCGCAGCGGCTGACGCCCGAGGTTCCCCTCTGCATCGCGCAGTACGTCGAAGTGCACGGACCCTTGGATGTGGCCTTGCTCGACGAGGCGTCCGTGACCGCCGCGCGCGAGTTCCACTCCCCGTTCCTCCGGATTTTCGAGGTGGACGGCGAACCTTTCCAGGTGGTCGACCCGACCCTCGATTTGTCGACCGAGTACGTCGACCTCCGGGCCGCCGCCGACCCGCTGGCGGCGGCGCACACGTGGATGGAGGACGACTACACGAGACCCCTCGACCCCGAGGCGGACATGCTGGCCGCATCAGCGGTTCTGCACGTCGGGGATCAGCATTACTTGTGGTACAGCAGGATTCACCACGTCGCGCTGGACGGATACGGGGCGATGACCATGGTCAATCGCATCGCCGCCCTCTACACGGCTGCCGTGCAGGGGCGCCCCCCGGAACCCAATCCCGCGGCGGATCTGCGCACCCTCTACGCCCTCGACCAGCAGTATCGGTCGTCGTCTCGATTCGAAGCCGACCGCGACTACTGGGCGCAGCGGATCGCCGGGTTCGCGGAGGGGTCGAGCCTGTCCGAAGTGGTCTCGCCGGCAGTCGCGAAGAGCATCCTCCTGACTACCTCGCTGTCGGATGCCGCGTCAGAGCGCCTGATGCACTCGGACGAGGTGTTCGGAGTTCCCGCAGCCGGCGTGGTCGTGGCTGCCTTCGGTTGCTACCTGGCGAGAATGAGCGGCCGCGAGAAAGTGTTGCTCAGCCTGCCCGTCTCCGGTCGAACCACCACCATCCTGCGACGTTCCGGTGGAATGCTCGTCAGCCTCGCCCCACTGCACATCAGCGCGCCGCCAGAGGACCGGGTGGACGAGATGCTGCGCCGGTCCCAGTTGGAGCTCATGGGCGCACTCCGCCATCAGCGCTACACCCTCGAGGACATTCGCCGTGATGCCGGCGACCGATCGTCCGGCCGCCGGCTCACCGGTCCGATGGTCAACGTCATGCTCTTCCATCGGGAAATCACACTGGGCCCGGTGACCGGGGAATTCCACGTCGTCACGTCCGGTCCCGTCGAGGACCTCCTGGTGAACGTCTACCGCAGCGGCACACCCGAGAGGACGCTGGTCGAGTTCCGGGGCAACCCGCACCGGTACACCGCCGAGGACTTGCGTCGGCACCATTCCGCTTTCGTCGCCCTGTTGGAGGAGCTCGTCGGGGCCCGCCCCGAAGACGCGACGGCGGACGTTCATCTCGAATCCGCCGCCGAAGGAGCACGCCGACGGCGGAAGGTGGCTGCGCTCGACTATTGGAAGCAGACCCTCCACGGCCTGTCCGCGAACGACATTCTGCCCACCGACCACCCGCGGCCCGTCGATCGCACACTCGTGGCGGACGGACGGGTCGATGTTCGCATCCCGGCCGAACTGCACCAACGCATGCACAGTGTCGGCGCCGACTGCCGATTCGCAGCCTTCTCCGCGATTCATACCGGGCTGGTCGCACTGCTCTCCCGGCTGGGGAGCACCGACGACATCGCGGTCGGCACCTCCGGTGGTCCGGGCGGTGGGCCGCTGATCCTACGCACCCCCGTCGACAGCGCTCAGACGTTCACCGACGTGCTCGGACGGGTCCGCGACACCGAGCTGGGCGCGTACACCCACTCCGACGTCCCCTTCGACGAGGTCGCGGCGGCACTGGACCTACGGGACGAGTCGTCCGGCCGGTACCCATTCCAGATCGGTCTCGAATTCGTAGGTACGGCAACGGACGCGTCACCGACCGACGGCGCGGACCTGTCGGTCGTCTGCACGGCGCACCCCGACTGTGCAGGCGTCGATATCCAGCTTCTTTTCGCGACGGCCTTGTTCGAACCCGACACCGTGCGGGAGTTCGGGGACCGCTTGGTGCGCCTGCTCGATGTCGCCACGCTCGACTCCGGTGCGGCCGTCGGTGATTTCGACGTCCTCACTCCCGCCGAACGCGCGAACCTGGTACCCGCTCTGGGACCGCCTGCGCTGCCGCCCCGACTGCTGCCCGACATACTGACTTCGGCCGCGGAGATCGATCCCGACGCCATTGCCGTCTCCGAGCGGGGCACCGACATGTCGTACCGCGAACTGGACGAGGAATCGAATCAGTTGGCACGCCTGCTGATCGCGCGCGGTTCCGGACCGGACACCATCGTCGCGCTCGCACTGCCGCGATCTTCCGAGTTCGTGCTCGCGCTCTGGGCCGTCGCCAAGTCCGGTGCAGCGTTCCTCCCGGTGGACCCGAACTACCCGCAGGCCCGCATCGAGCACATGCTGACCGATTCGGGCGCAGTGCTGGGCGTGACCGATCACCGACACCGCCTGCGTTCGCCTGCCGTGTCCTGGCTCGACTTGGACGACACACGAATCGAGACAACGGTCGCCGGGTGCTCTCCTACCCGTGTGACCCAGGCGGATCGATTGCGGCCACTACGGCGTGACCACGCGGCCTACGTGATCTACACGTCCGGTTCCACCGGCATCCCGAAGGGTGTGTCGGTCGGGCACCGGGGCATCGCTGACCTCGTCAGCGCGGAACGCGAAGGTCTGGAAATTTCGCCGAAATCGGGGGTCTCCCATTTTGCCTCGCCCAGTTTCGACGCTTCCATCTTCGAACTGCTCGGCGCATTCGGAGCGGCAGCGCGGGTGGTGATCGTGCCACCTGCCGTCGTCGGCGGCGCCGAACTGACCCGGGTACTCGCCGACGAGCACGTCAGCCACGCAATATTCACGCCGACTACTGCGGCGACACTCGATCCCGCAGCCCTCCCCGAGCTGACCGATCTGGCCCTCGCCGGCGAAGCAAGCCCGCCCGAATTGGTCACGCGGTGGGCGTCTGACGCCCGGAAGGTCCGCAACGCATACGGCCCCACCGAGGCCACGATCATGTCGACGCTGAGCCCACCGCTCGCGCCCGGGCAACGGGTGACCCTGGGCGGGCCGATCCGGGGGTTCTCGATACTGGTTCTCGACTCCCGACTCCATCCGGTTCCGCCGGGAGTCGCAGGCGAGGTGTATCTGGGTGGTCCCGGCCTTGCCCGCGGGTATCACCGGCGACCCGGCTTGACTGCAGCACGTTTCGTTGCCGACCCGCACGGTCCACCGGGCGAGCGCCTCTACCGCACGGGCGACGTCGCCGCGTGGCGGAAGTGTGCCGGCCTTCCGGACGGAACACCCACCAGCCTGTCGCTGGAGTACCTGGGCCGCAGCGACTTCCAGGTCAAGATCCGCGGTTTCCGTATCGAACTCGGCGAGATCGATGCCGTCTTGATGCGGCATCCCACGGTGAGCTTCGCTGCGACGGTCGACCGCGCCACCAGCGCAGGCGACCCCACACTCGTCGCGTACGTGCGACCGGCGCAGGGCGCGCAGGTGGACGTCCCCGGATTGGAAACGCTCCTGCGAAACACCCTCCCCCGGTATATGCTTCCGTCGGCCATCGTGCCGCTCGACGAGGTCCCACTCACCCCTGGTGGGAAACTCGACCGTGCGGCGTTGCCCGCACCCACCTTCCTTCCCGGCAGCACTCATCGGAAGCCGGCCACCCCGACGGAGGCCACCGTCGCCGCCGTCTGGGAGACCGTGCTGGGGATCAGCGGCATCGGCGCCGACGACGACTACTTCGATCTGGGCGGGAATTCGCTGACGGCGACCCGGGTGGTGGCCCGGGTGAACGCGGCCCTCGGCACCACGATCGGGGTCGCTGAACTGTTCGAGGCGCCGACGGTGGCGACACTGGCTGCGAGACTCGACCGGGACGAGCATCGCGGGCCTGACCGTCCCGCTCTTGCCCCGGTGGCACGCCCCGCCGTCATTCCGCTGTCCTCCGCTCAACAGCGCATGTGGTTCATCAATCAGTACGACACCACGTCACCCGCCTACAACATTCCGCTCGTCGTCCGCTTGACGGGACGACTCGACGTGCCCGCCCTGGTGGCCGCGATCGGTGACATCGTGGAACGGCACGAATCGCTGCGCACTGTGTTCCCCGCATCACCCGACGGCCCGCACCAGGTCGTGCTGCCGGCCGCCGACGCGGTACCCGTCATCGAACCGATCCCCGTGGAGAACGCAAACGAACTGGCGCAACGCCTTTCCGAGGTGTGCTCGACGAGGTTCGACGTCGCCACCGCCGTCCCCTTGCGCTGCACCCTCCTTCAGCTCGGCGACAGCGAGTACGTCCTGGCGCTGGTTCTGCACCACATCGCGGCGGACGGGGCGTCGACCGCGCCACTGGCTCGGGATGTGACCACGGCGTACGCCGCGCGCACCGCCGGTCACGCCCCGCAGTGGCCACCGCTCGCCGTGCAGTACGTCGACTACACCCTCTGGCAGCATGCATTGCTGGGAAGTGACACGGACCCGGACAGCCTGCTTTCGCGGCAACTCGACTACTGGACCGAAACACTGAGCGGAAGTCCCGCTCTGCTCGAGTTGCCCACCGACCGCCCGCGCCCGGACACCCGGTCGCTGCGTGGCGGCCGCGTAGAATTCTCGATCGACCCCGAGTTGCACGGCGCCGTGCTCGAGCTTGCGCGAAACTCCACGTCGACGGTGTTCATGGTGTTGCACGCCGCACTGGCAGTTCTGCTGGCCCGGCTCAGTGGATCCGACGACGTCGCCGTCGGCACTCCGGTGGCAGGCCGCGGCGAGGCAGCGCTGGACGACGTCGTCGGCATGTTCGTCAACACCGTGGTCCTGCGTACCCAGACAGACCTGTCGACGGGTTTCGGCGACACCCTTCGGCACGTGCGGGACACCGATCTCGCCGCCTTCGGTCACACCGACATCCCGTTCGAACAGCTGGTGGAGGTGCTGGACCCCCCACGTTCATCGGCATATTCACCGCTCTTCCAGGTATTGCTCGAGTTCGAACACATTCTGCCTTCGGGCAGGGAACTGCACGGTCTCGAGCTGCCCGGACTCCGCCTGGAGCCGGTCGACTACGACGCGGGAATGGCCAAGTTCGATCTGCAGCTCTGGCTCTCCGAACGCCTCGACACCAACGGCTCCCCCCTCGGTATGCAGGCGGGGGTCGTGTATGCCACCGATCTGTTCGACGAGCAGACGGTGCGGAAATTCGCCGAGCGTTTCGTGCGCATACTGGAGGCGGTCACCGAGAATCCGCAGACTCCGATCGGTGACATCGAGATCCTCGATGCAGCCGAGCGGGACGCCGCGCTCACGCCTTGGCGGCAGCCCGTCACAATGAGTGAAAGCCACACTCTCGCAGACGTATTACTCCGCGCGGCGACGACGTCCCCGAATCAGGCAGCCGTCACCTACGCGGGTGACACGGTCTCGTATTCCGAGCTGGCTACCCGCGTCACTCGCCTGGCCCGTCTGCTGATGAACCGCACGCTTACCCCCGAAACCGTGGTCGCCGTGGCGGTTCCCAGGTCCGTCGACTGGGTGGTTGCCGTGCTCGCGGTGATCGCAGCGGGCGGTGCCTGTCTCCCGGTCGAGGTGACCTGGCCCCGCTCCCGCGTCGAGCATGCCCTGACGTCGGCGGATCCCGCGATGATCATCACTCACCTCGACCTCGCGGCTGAACTCCCCGACACCGGTTCTGCTGTCGTCGTGCTCGACGCTCCCGACACGGTGCACGAACTCGCTGCCACGTCGGATGCGCCGCTCACGCATGCTGCGACGCCGGACTCGGCCGCCTATGTGCTGTTCACCGCCGGTTCGACGGCGCCGCCGAAGCCGGTCTCTCTCTCGCACCGCGCCGTGCTCGCCGCCTTCGCCTCCGCATCCCAGTTCGGCTTCGACAATTCCGACGTGTGGACGACGTTTGCCACCCACACCGTCGATCTCTCCGTGTGGGAGCTGTGGGGTGCGTTGCTGCATGGTGGTCGGTTGCTGATCGTCGATGAAGACACCGCCCGGTCACCGCGCGAGACCGCAGCACTGATTGCCCACGAACACGTCACTGTCCTGAGCCGGACCCCCACAGCATTCGATCCGATTCTTCGCGCCCTGCCAACGGCGGGAAGCACTCCACTGTCAGCTCCGCGACTCGTCGTCCTCGGCGGCGAGGCCGTCTCCACCAACCTGGCCGCACGATTGTCCACGCTGCCGGCGTCGACCACCGCCATGCAGATGTATGCCTCCACCGAGACCGTCACCTGGGTGGCAGCGTCGGAGGTACTCGCGACCGCACACCAGGCACAGGCCCTCCCGCTGATATCCGCGCCCGGGCGGCCACTCGTCGTTCTGGATCGTCGGCTGCACATCGTCCCCGCGGGTGTCGTGGGCGAGCTGTATGTGGGCGGTACCGCCCTCGCACGCGGCTATCACGGCCGGGCACGTGCCACCAGCACCCGCTTCGTGGCGAGTCCGTTCGATGGTCCCGGCGAACGGATGTACCGCACCGGCGATCTGGCGCGAACCGACCGAGACGGGGGCCTTTACATCGTCGGCCGTTCCGACTTCCGGTCGTCGCTCCGCGGATACCGTATCCCCCTCGACGAGATCGACGCGGCGATGTCGGCGCACCCGTCGATCGACCGGGCGGTGACGGTCGACTACACCACCCGTTCGGGTGACCACACCCTGGTGTCCTATGTGACGCCGGCCGCGAGTGCCGAAGTGGAGCAAGGCCGTCTGACCGAATTTGCCGCGACCCTGCTTCCGGCGCACTGCATTCCCACCGAGATAGTGGAGCTCGACACTCTTCCCGTCGACTCCACCGGTGCGGTCGACCGCACCGCCCTGCCCGTGCCTGAGTCCCTCGGGTACGCCGCCGAGTTCCGCGCGCCCAGGACACCACGCGAGGAAGCGGTCGCATCGGTGTTCGCGCAGGTACTCGGTGTCGAAGGTGTGGGCGTCGACGACAACTTCTTCGAACTCGGCGGCACCTCCCTGATCGCCACGAAGGTGGTGGCCCGCCTCAACTCGGCGCTGAGCACCGGAATCGGTGTGCGCGCCCTATTCGAGGCGCCGACCGTGCAGGCCCTGGCCGCCGTGCTCGACGCCGAAGACAAAGAGGCGTCCCTCCCACCGCTCCGACCGAGGGATCCCACCCGGACGGTCCCGGTATCGTTTGCGCAACAACGGATGTGGTTCGTCAATCAGTTCGATACCAGCTCCGCGGCCTACAACATACCGATGGTCGTGCGTATCAGCGGACCACTCGATATTGCCGCTCTCAGCGCTGCCCTGGTGGACGTCGTCACTCGACACGAATCGTTGCGGACGGTGTACCCCCTCACCGACGATGGACCGGTCCAGGTGGTGCAACCCGTCGACGAGGCACAACTCGAACTCACGCCGATACCGATCCTCGACGACAAGCACCTGCGGGAACGGATCGACGACGTCATCGCCACCACCTTCGACGTCACGGTTCGGGCACCGCTGCGTGCCGAGGTATTCCGCGTGGACCCACTCACCCACGTCTTCGCGCTCGTGGTGCATCACATCGCGGCGGATGGGTGGTCCCTGGTTCCGCTGGCGCGAGACATGACCACGGCGTATGCCGCGCGCACGCAGGGTCACGCCCCCGACTGGAAGCCACTTCCCGTGCAGTACGGGGACTTCGCACTCTGGCAACGAGAGGTCCTGGGGTCCGCCGAAGACCCGACGTCGCCACTGTCCGAGCAGCTCACCTACTGGCGGACCACGTTGGCCGATCTCCCTGAGAGGCTCGAACTGCCGGCCGACCGTCCACGACCCACGACCGCCACCTACCAGGCGGCCACCGCCCGCTTCACCATGTCACCCGAGACGCACCGTCGGCTGACCGAGATGGCGCGGGAACACGATGCCACTCCCTTCGTCACCGTCCACGCCGCTCTCGCGGTTCTGCTGTCGCGGCTCGGGAACACCGGCGACGTCACGGTGGGATCGCCGATCGCGGGACGTGGTGAACAGGCACTCGACGATCTCGTCGGCATGTTCGTCGGCACCCTCGTGCTGCGCACGCGAATCGACCCGGCACTGCCGTTCGACAAGGTCCTGGCCCGAGTACGAGAAACTGATGTCGACGCCTTCGCGCACGCGGACATCCCCTTCGAGCGTCTGGTCGAGGAACTGAACCCGGCGCGTTCCACGGCTGCACACCCCCTGTTCCAGGTGATGCTCTCCTTCCTGAACCTGGCGGAGGCGAAACCGGAATTGCCCGGACTGCGCGTGTCCACCCTCGACCTCGACTCGCACCTGTCCCAGTTCGACCTGAATGTCGTTCTCCGCGAACACCTCACCGACGACGGCGCGCCTGGCGGAATCACCGGCGAATTCGTGTATTCCACCGATCTCTTCGACGAAGCGACAGTGCGCGGGTTCGTCGACATGTTCCTCCGCGTGATCGACACGGTCTCTTACCTGCCCACCACGGTGGTCGGTGATATCCCCTTGCTCGACAGCACCGAGCTCGAGCGAGCGCTCGACCGGAAGTTCGTCACCAGACACGACTTACCCGGTGACACGATCCTCGACCTCTTCGATGCCCAGGTCGCCAGGGCACCCGAGGACACCGCTGTCGTGTTCGAGGGGAATGCCCTGAACTACCGCGAGTTCGACACCTGGACCAATCAGCTCGCGCGCATCCTGATCGGGAGGGGCATAGGACCGGAGTGCGTGGTGGCACTGGCCCTGCCGCGATCGTTCGAACTGCTTGCCGGAATGTTCGCCGTCGTCAAAGCGGGCGCCGCCCTGCTTGCCCTCGACCTCGGACATCCCCCCGAACGCATCGCCTATCTGCTCGACTCCTCCGCGCCCGCATTGGTGCTCACGATTTCCGGCGTCGATGTTCCCGTCCCTCCCGGCACCGAGGTCCTCGCCCTGGACGTCGTCGATCTCGAGGCTGTGGATGCGCGTCCGGTCACGGACGCCGACCGCATCGCTGCCCTGCACCCGGAGAACCCCGCCTACGTGGTCTACACCTCGGGCTCCACCGGAAGACCCAAGGGCGTCGCAGTGTCCCATGCAGCGATCACCAATCAGCTGGCGTGGTCCCGATCCCAGCTGCCGCTCCTTCCCGACGACCGCACCCTCCAGAAAGCACCGATCGCGTTCGATGTCGCCATCTGGGAATCATTCTCGGCATTGTGCGCCGGCAGCGCATTGGTCATTCTCCGGCCCGACGGCCATCTCGATCTCGAGTACCTGACTACGGTGCTGTCGACCGAGAACATCACCGTCGTCGAATTCGTGCCCTCGATGCTCGAGGTGTTCGTCGGCGACCACCGGCGCGCATTCCCCTCGTCGCTCCGCCGGGTGTTCTCGGGAGGTGAAGCTCTGCCTGCCCGCACCGCCGACCGGGTGCTGTCCCGAGGTGTCGCGCTCGGGAACATGTACGGTCCGGCAGAAGCGTCGGTGACGGCCACCTATTGCGATGTCACGTCGCTGCCGCTCACACCGGTGATTCCGATCGGCACCCCGGTGTGGAATACCCGGGTGTATCTCCTCGATCACCGGTTGCACCCGGTGCCGCGCGGAGTGGCTGCCGAAATGTACATCAGCGGTGCGCAACTGGCCCGCGGATACCTGGGACGACCGGACCTGACCGCACTTCGGTTCATCCCGGATCCGAACGGTGCCCCGGGGAGCCGGATGTATCGCACCGGTGACCTCGCCCGCCACAACAGTCTCGGACAGATCGAGTATCTGGGACGCAGCGATTTCCAGATTCAGCTGCACGGCTACCGTGTCGAACCGGGAGAGATCGAATCCACACTGCTCCGCCACCCAGGGGTTGCCCAGGCCGTGGTGGCACTCCACCGGGACTCCCACGGCGCCGACCATCTGATCGGTTACGCCGTGCCCGAGCCGGATGCGGAGATCGACGGGAACATCCTGATCGACCATGCCGCCTCTGCCCTGCCGTCGCACATGGTGCCGTCGACGATCCTCATCCTGCCGTCGTTCCCGCTGACCCCGAACGGCAAGGTCGATCGTGGGGCACTTCCCGCCCCCGACTTCACCGTCCGTGCAACGAGCCAGCGGCTGCCGAGCTCGGAGGCCGAGCGCGTACTCGCGGCCCTGTTCGCAGAGGTACTCGGTCTCGACGCCGTGGGTGTCGACGATTCGTTCTTCGCTCTCGGCGGCGACAGCATCATGGCCATTCAACTGGTCGCGCGGGCACGAACCACCGGCCTTACGGTGCAACCGCGGGACGTGTTCGAACACAAGACCGTCAGCCGGCTCGCGCGGGCCGTCTCGATCCAGCCTGTCGCCACACCCACTTTGGAGGAACTGCCCGGTGGCGACACCGGAGAGTTTCCGCTGACGCCCATCGCTTCCTGGTTGCTCGAGCTCGGCGGTGACTTCAGCCAGTTCTCGCAGGCCGCACTGCTGACCACCCCGGCAGGGGTCGACCACGAGACGCTCACGCGTACCCTCGAGGCCGTCGTCGAGCATCACGCCGCCCTGCGCGCTCGGCTTCGTCTCACCCCGGGCCGCGACCCGATCATGGAGGTACCCGCGGGACCCGCCCCCGGCGGCGGTGATGTTCTCCGACGGGTCGCGGTCGCGCGGGTCACAGGCCCGGAGTTCCATCGCCTGGCGGTCTCCGAACTGGAGGCCGCAGCCGGCCGGCTCGATCCGGCCCGGGGCGTCATGCTGCAGGCCGTCTGGTTCGACGCCTCCCCGGACCACCGCAACGGCGACCTGTCAGCGCAGGAGGGCCGACTACTGCTGGTGATCCACCACCTGGCCGTCGACGGCGTGTCCTGGCGAATCCTGGTACCCGACCTCGCCGCCGCCTGGGAAGACATCACCGCCGGCCGGGACCCCGACCTGCCCGAGAACGGGACCTCGATGCGCCGCTGGGCGCACGCCCTCGTCGACACCGCCCCCGAACGGGCCGGTGAACTCGACCTCTGGCGCCGCATCCTCGACGGACCCGACCCCCTCCTCGGATCCCGGCCACTCGACCCCGTCCACGACACCCGGGCGACGTCCCGCGACCTCACGGTCGACGTGCCGACCGGCGTCACCGAGGCACTATTGGCCGACGTGCCCAAGGCTTTTCACGCCGGCACCGACGACGCGCTGCTCACTGCGCTCGCGCTCGCGATCGCCGTCTGGCGACACCGCAGGGGCCTTCGGGTGAACGAGGTTCTGGTGACCGTCGAGGGGCACGGCCGCGGCAACAGCCTCATCCCCGGCGCAGACCTCTCCCGCACCGTCGGCTGGTTCACCACCATCCACCCCGTCCGGCTCGACCTCACCGGCATCGACCTCGACGACGCCCTCCACGGCGGAGACGCCGCCGGAACCGCCATTAAAACCATCAAGGAACAACTACGCACCATCCCCGACCACGGCGCCGGATACGGTCAACTGCGCTACCTCGACCCCGACACCGCCGAAGAACTCCGCACCTACCCCGACCCCCAGATCACCTTCAACTACCTGGGCAGGTTCACCACCGCCGAAAATGTCGACGGACAGAACTCGGCCTGGTCACCGGTCGAGGATGCCGACCTCGGGGGACGTCAGAACGCGGAGATGCCCGCACCTGCGGTGCTGAGCATCGACGCAGCCGCGGTAGGGGCCGCGAGTGCACGAGAGTTGAAGTCCACGTGGACGTATGCGGCCGGAGTCCTGACCGCTGCGGAGGTGAGCGAACTCGCCGACCTCTTCACCACCGCACTCACCGCCCTCACCACCCACACCCACCAACCCCACACCGGCGGACACACCCCCACCGACTTCGACCTCGTCCACCTCGACCAACACACCATCGACACCCTCGAACACCACTACCCCACCCTCACCGACATCTGGCCCCTCTCCCCCTTACAAGCCGGCCTCCTCTTCCACTCCGAATACACCGACCACACCCTCGACACCTACACCGTCCAACTCACCCTCGACCTCCACGGCCCCCTCGACACCACCCGACTCCACCACGCCGCCGAAACCCTCCTCCACCGCCACCCCAACCTCCGCGCCGCCTTCACCCACACACCCGACGGCCACCCCATCCAAATCATCACCCACCACACCCCCTCCCTGGACCCAACACGACCTCACCCACCAACCACCCCACCAACACCCCACCACCGTCGAAGACATCCTCACCACCGACCGCCACACCCGCTTCGACATGAACACCCCACCCCTACTCCGCTACACCCTCATCACCCGCACCCCCCACCACCACCACCTCGTCATCACCAACCACCACATCCTCCTCGACGGCTGGTCCACCCCCCTCCTCCTCCACGAACTCCTCCACCTCTACACCCACCACAACGACACCACCGGACTTCCACCGGTGACCCCCTACCGGGATTACCTCGCCTGGTTGGCTCAGCGCGATTACGCCGAGTCGGTCGAGGCGTGGCGCCGGGCGCTCGAGGGTGTCGAGGAACCGACACTTCTGGTGCCCCAGGGTCATCTCGCCTTGGAGCGGGGGGCGCCTGCCGACCACGTCGTGACGCTCGCCGCCGAACACACCGACGCCTTGCGGGCGCTGGCGCGGGAGCGGAACCTCACCCTCAACACCATGGTCCAAACCGCCTGGGGCATCGTCCTGGCCACCCTCACCCACCGCGACGACGTCGTCTTCGGCACCACCGTCTCCGGACGCCCACCCCACATCCCCGGCATCGAAACCATGATCGGACTCTTCATCAACACCATCCCCGTCCGCATCACCCTCGACCCCCACCACACCCTCACCCAACTCCTCGACCACACCCACCACACCCACACCCAACTCCTCGACCACCACCACCTCGGCCTCCCCGACATCCACCGCGCCACCGGACCCGCCACCACCTTCGACACCCTCACCGTCTTCGAGTCCTACCCCCTCGACACCGCCGCTCTCGACCCCCACGACAGCGAACTCGACATCACGGGCGTCCATACGATGGACACCACCCACTACCCTCTGGCGATCGCCGCCACCGCCGACATTCGCCTGCACCTGCGTGCCACCTACGACAGCGCCGCTTTCGACACCGCAGCGGTCGACACCCTGCTCGAGCGGGTGATCACCGTTCTCGTCGCCATGGCCGACACACCGGCTCTTCCGCTCTCCCGCCTGAGCGTCCTCACCCCCGAAGAGTCGGCAACGCTGGTGCCCGCCCGGGGTGAGGCGGCCGAGCGGCCCCGCACCCTCGCCCACCTCATCACGGAAGCCACCGTGCGCCACGGTAATTCCACCGCGGTGGTCGACGGCGACGTCCAGGTGACCTATAACGAACTCGACGAACGCTCCACCCACCTCGCCCACTTGCTCGTCTACCAGGGGGCCGGTCCGGAAACCGTTGTCGCGGTGGCGGTGCCGCGGTCGATAGAGTCCGTGGTCGCCGTGTGGTCGGTAGTGAAGACCGGCGCCGCGTTCCTTCCCGTGGACCCCACCTACCCCCGCGCCCGCATCGGCCACATGGTGTCCGACTCCGGTGTCACCCTCGGCCTGACCGTCTCCGAGCATCTCGAAGCACTGCCCGGCACTGTCGCATGGACAAGTGTCGATGACGTACGCACGGACGGCGGCGCTCCGGCCACCGGTTCCGGCGTCGACCTGTCAGGTCCGAGCGTCGACACCCCGGCCTACGTCATCTACACCTCCGGGTCGACCGGCATCCCGAAAGGTGTCGTGCTCAGCCACCGTGGGATCTACGCACTGGCAGACGAATTGCGCGAGCGCGCCGCCGTGACGTCGCGATCGCGCGTCATGCACTTCTCGTCCCCGAGCTTCGACGCATCGATCCTCGAGTACCTGCTGACCTGGTCGGCGGGAGCCACCATGGTCCTGGTCCCACCCACCGTGTACGGCGGCGAGGAGCTGAAGCGGCGGATGCTCGACGGCGGCGTGACCCATGCCTTCCTCACTCCCACCGCCCTGGCCTCGCTCGATCCGGCCGGATTCGACGGGCTCGAATGCATCCTTACCGGTGGCGAGGAATGCCCGACGGAGCTGGTCGCTCGCTGGGCGCCGAAACACCGCATGCTCAATGCGTACGGCCCGACCGAGGCGACGGTGGCCACCAACCTCACCCACGACTTGGTCCCGGGGGAGACGGTCCCGATCGGCGGCCCTGTTCGCGGCGTCACCGAGCTCGTGCTCGACACCCGGCTGCAACCGGTCCCGGTAGGCGCGCCCGGCGAGCTCTATGTCGCCGGCGGCGGGCTGGCGCGTGGCTACTACGGGCGCCGCGGCCTCACCGCGACCCGGTTCGTGGCACACCCCTACGGCGGCGCGGGTGAGCGGCTGTACCGTACCGGTGACATCGTCCGGTGGCGCGACCACGGTCATACGCTGGAGTATCTGGGCCGCAGCGATTTCCAGGTGAAGGTCCGCGGCTTCCGCATCGAACTGGGCGAGATCGATGCGGTGCTGACCCGCCATCCCGCCGTCGCCTTCGCAGCCACGCTCGCTGACCAGACGGCTTCGGGTGACACAGCCCTCACCGCCTACGTACTGCCCGCCGCCGATCAGGACTTCGAGGCCCGCAGCCTCGTCGCGTACCTCGCCCAGCGAGTGCCCTCGCACATGATTCCCGCAGCGATGGTGCCGATTGCCGAGATACCGCGCACCCCGGCCGGCAAGCTCGACCGCGACGCACTGCGGGCCTTGCGCGGTACTTCCGGGCGGGACGGGCGTGACGGTACCGGACGGACAGCCCCCACCACTCCGCTCGAAGACACGCTCACCCGGCTGCTCGCTGCGGTACTCGAGATGCCCAGTCTCGGGGTCGACGACAGCTTCTTCGAGTACGGCGGGAACTCCCTCAGTGCCACCCGGGCGGTGGCCCGCATCAACACGGTGCTGCACACCGACATCGGCGTCCGCGCACTGTTCGATGCCCCCACCCCTCGCGCGCTCGCCCGGGTGGTGGCCTCGGCGGAGAGCGGCACCACCGCCCGGCCTGCGCTCACTGCGGGTCCGCGGCCGCGGTGGATCCCCCTCTCCCCCGCCCAGAAACGCATGTGGTTCCTCAACCAATACGACACCACCTCACCCGCCTACAACATCCCCCTCACCCTCCACCTCACCGGACACCTCGACACCACCGCACTCGAACACGCCCTCACCGACCTCACCACCCGCCACGAAACCCTCCGCACCACCTACCCCCTCCACCACGGCCAACCCACCCAACACATCCACCCACCCACACCCCACCACCTCCCCACCACAACCACCACCGAAACCCAACTCCCCACCACATCACCACCGACACCACCACCGGATTCGACGTCACCACCGACACCCCACTGCGCACCCACCTCTACCAACTCACCCCCACCACCACATCCTCACCCTCGTCCTGCACCACATCAGCGCCGACGGCCACTCCTCACCCACTCCTCCGCGACCTCGTCACCGCCTACACCGCCCACACCCACCACCACACCCCCACCACACCCCCTCACCATCCACTACGCCGACTACACCCTCTGGCAACACCAACTCCTCGGCACCACCGACGACCCCCACAGCCTCATCACCACCCAACTCCACTACTGGAAAAACACCCTCCACGCCCTCCCGACCTCCTCCCCCTCCCCACCGACCACCCACGACCACCACAACGCACCCTCCGCGGCGAATCCGTGTACTTCGACATCGATCCGCAGGTCCATCGCCGACTGTCCGCCCTGTCCGGGGATCACGAGGCGACGATGTTCATGGCCTTCCACGCGGCATTCACCGTGCTGCTCGCCCGGCTCGCCGACAGTTCCGACATCGTTGTCGGTGTGCCCGTCGCCGGGCGCGGTGAGCCCGCCCTCGACGACCTCGTCGGAATGTTCGTCGGAACGCTCGTGCTGCGTACTCCGGTGACGACTGCCGCATCGTTCGCCGACGTCCTCGACACCACCCGGGACGCCGACCTCGGCGCCTTCACTCACGCCGATCTGCCGTTCGAGGTGCTCGTCGAGGAGCTCGACCCCGGCCGCTCCACCGCGCATTCGCCGTTGTTCCAGGTTCTCATCGAGTTCGGCCGGGCCGAGTCGATCTCGCTCGAGTTGCCGGACCTGACGGTCGAAGCCGTAGACACCGATTTCGGTGCCGCGAAGTTCGACCTGCAACTCACCCTGCGTGAACATCTCGCCGAAGATTCCTCACCCGCCGGCGTATCCGCCGCCTTCACCTACGCCGGTGATCTTTTCGAGCGCGACACGGTCGAGGGCTTCGCGAAGCGTTTCCTCCGGATACTCGAGGCGGTTTCGACTGACCCCGCCCTCCCCGTCGGGGACATCGAGATCATTGACGACACTGAACGCGACACGATCGCACATCAGTGGAACGAGCCCGGCACCGACTCGGGCGCCGACACCCTCGCCGACCGCTTCGCCCGAGTCGCTGCGCAGTTCCCCGCTTCCGGCGCTCTCACGGTGGACGGCTCGACGACGACCTATTCGGCGCTGTCGGCCCGCGTCAACAGCCTGGCACGGTATCTGATCTCGATCGGCGCGGGTCCGGAATCCTCGGTAGCCGTCGCGCTCCCACGCTCGTTCGACTCCGTCGTCGCATGGCTCGCGGTCACGGTATCCGGAGCCGCGCACCTACCCCTCGACGTCGCATATCCGGCCGAACGCATCGCGTTCGTACTCGGCGATGCGCGCCCCCTGTGCGTCGTGACGTCCACTGAGATCGACGAGTCACTGCCGGACACCGGCATTCCGCACGTCGTGGTCGACTCCGAAGCGGTGATCACGGCGGCGAGCGGCTTCTCACCGGCTCCTGTAACAGAGACGGACCGACGGAATGCACTGACCCCGGATTGTGCTGCGTACGTGATCTATACCTCCGGGTCGACCGGGCACCCCAAAGGCGTTGTGGTGTCGCACCGCAACGTTCTGACGTTGTTCGCCAACACCCTCGACCGGTTCGGAATCGACGAATCCGATGTGTGGACGCTGTTCCATTCGTTCTCGTTCGACTTCTCCGTGTGGGAACTCTGGGGCGCTCTCCTGAGGGGCGGCAGAGCCGTGCTGGTCGACTACTACACAGCACGGTCCCCGGAGGCGTTCCTCGCACTGCTGCGCCGCGAACACGTCACGGTCCTCAGCCAGACCCCCACCGCGTTCTACCAGCTCATCGAGGCGGATGCCAGTGCGCCCGACACCGCTGCGCAACAGGGTGATACGGCGCTGCGCTACGTGATTTTCGGCGGCGAGGCCCTCGATCTCCGTCAACTCGACCGCTGGTACGCCCGTCACCACGATGCCCCCACCTTGGTGAACATGTACGGCATCACGGAGACCACCGTCCACGTGAGCGCGCTGGCACTCGACCGCACAATGGCGGCAACGGCACGGGCGTCGGTCATCGGCCGAGCCATATCCGGGCTGCGCGTCGCCGTCCTCGATCGCCGACTGCACCCTGTTCCGGTCGGAGTGCTCGGTGAAATGTATGTCTCGGGCAGTCAGCTCGCGCGAGGATATCTGAATCGGCCGGAGCTGACCGCCACCCGCTTCGTGGCGGATCCTGCCGGTCACGGCACCCGCATGTACCGCACCGGTGACCTCGCCCGGTGGAATCGAGATGGGCAGCTGGAGTACCAGGGCCGCAGCGACTTCCAGGTTCAGCTGCACGGTTACCGCATCGAACCCGGAGAGATCGAGATCACGCTGCGACGGCACCCCGCAGTAGTGCACGCGGTGGTCCAGGTCCACACGGACGACAACGCGTTGGACCGGCTCATCGGTTACGTCGTACCCGGGGTCCCCGATGAGGAACTCGACGTCGAATCGGTGCTGGAATCGGCCCGTGCCGAGTTGGCTCCGCACATGGTGCCCGCGACTCTCGTCGTCCTCGACCGGTTGCCGCTCACCGCGAACGGCAAACTCGACAGGAAAGCGCTACCGGCGCCGGACTTCACCGAGCGCGTCACGTCGAGCCGGGCTCCGTCGCTTCCCACCGAGCGAGTACTCGCCGGACTGTTCGCACAGGTCCTCGGGCTGGACACCGTCGGCATCGACGACTCGTTCTTCGCACTCGGCGGCGACAGCATCATGGCCATCCAGCTGGTGGCCCGCGCCAAGGCGGCAGGGATGTTCTTCAGCCCGCGCGACGTGTTCGAACGTAAATCGGTGGCTGCGCTCGCCGAGGTCACCACCATCGCTCAGCCGACGGGTCTCGCGGAGCTTCCCGGCGGGGGCGTCGGCGCGCTCCCGTTGACGCCCATCGCGCACTGGCTGCTGGGCCGTGGCGGCGACATCAGCCGGTTCTCTCAAGCCGCAGTCCTGACAGCACCGCCGGGCCTGTCCCTCGATACGCTCGCTCGAACAGTGCAGGCGGTACTGGACCACCACGACATGCTGCGCGCCCGGCTGTGGCGGACGGACGCCGGACCGGCCATGGAGGTGCTCCCCGTTGGAGCGATCCAGGCGTCGGACCTGCTGTCGCGCATCGACACTCCGTCGGACCGCGGCCCCGAGTTCGCGGCGATGATCAGTGACCAGCTGACCTTCGCCGAGGACCGGCTCGATCCGGCCCGGGGCGTCATGCTGCAGGCCGTGTGGTTCGACGCCTCCCCGCACCACCGCAACGGCGACCTGTCAGCGCAGGAGGGCCGACTACTGCTGGTGATCCACCACCTGGCCGTCGACGGCGTGTCCTGGCGAATCCTGGTACCCGACCTCGCCGCCGCCTGGGAAGACATCACCGCCGGCCGGGACCCCGACCTGCCCGAGAACGGGACCTCGATGCGCCGCTGGGCGCACGCCCTCGTCGACACCGCCCCCGAACGGGCCGGTGAACTCGACCTTTGGCGCCGCATCCTCGACGGACCCGACCCCCTTCTCGGATCCCGGCCACTCGACCCCGTCCACGACACCGAGCTGACCACCGACAAGGTCACGACCGAGATCCCGCCGGACGTCACCGAAACGCTTCTGCGCGAACTTCCCCGCGCCTTCCACGCCGGTGTCGACAACGGCTTGTTCACCGCCCTGGCGCTGGCCGTCGCGCGGTGGCGGCGTCGTCACGCTCACCCGTTCGACGAGGTTCTGGTCGGGGTCGAGGGGCACGGCCGGGAAAATAGCCTCATCCCCGGCGCAGACCTCTCCCGCACCGTCGGCTGGTTCACCACCATCCACCCCGTCCGACTCGACCTCACCGGCATCGACCTCGACGACGCCCTCCACGGCGGAGACGCCGCCGGAACCGCCATCAAAACCATCAAGGAACAACTACGCACCATCCCCGACCACGGCGCCGGATACGGACAACTGCGCTACCTCGACCCCGACACCGCCGAAGTACTCCGCACCTACCCCGGCCCCCAGATCACCTTCAACTACCTCGGTCGATTCAGCGGTAGCCTTCCGGATCGCTCCGGTGGCGGTGGATGGTTGCCGGTGTCGGGCACCGGACTACATCGCCGGTTCCGTGCGGACATCGGTGCTGCAGCAACGCTCGACGTCAACGCCATGGTCATCGAAACGGACGACGGACCGGTCCTGGAAGTGGGATGGCTCTATCCGACAGGAGTTCTCACCCCCGGGGAGGTGAGCGAACTCGCCGACCTCTTCACCACCGCACTCACCGCCCTCACCACCCACACCCACCAACCCCACACCGGCGGACACACCCCCACCGACTTCGACCTCGTCCACCTCGACCAACACACCATCGACACCCTCGAACACCACTACCCCACCCTCACCGACATCTGGCCCCTCTCCCCCTTACAAGCCGGCCTCCTCTTCCACTCCGAATACACCGACCACACCCTCGACACCTACACCGTCCAACTCATCCTCGACCTCCACGGCCCCCTCGACACCACCCGACTCCACCACGCCGCCGAAACCCTCCTCCACCGCCACCCCAACCTCCGCGCCGCCTTCACCCACACACCCGACGGCCACCCCATCCAAATCATCACCCACCACACCCCCCTCCCCTGGACCCAACACGACCTCACCCACCAACCACCCCACCAACACCCCACCACCGTCGAAGACATCCTCACCACCGACCGCCACACCCGCTTCGACATGAACACCCCACCCCTACTCCGCTACACCCTCATCACCCGCACCCCACACCACCACCACCTCGTCATCACCAACCACCACATCCTCCTCGACGGCTGGTCCACCCCCCTCCTCCTCCACGAACTCCTCCACCTCTACACCCACCACAACGACACCACCGGGCTGCCGCACCCTCGGTCGTATCGCGACTACCTGGCGTGGCTCGGGCGGCAACCGATCGAGGACAGCGTCGCCGCGTGGGAGGAAGCACTCGACGGTGTGGAGGAGCCGACTCTTCTCATCGCGGACTCGGACCGGGCAACGGTGGCGAACTTCCCGGAGGAGCTCGGCCTGTCGATCGATCAGGAAGGGACGCAAGCACTGCGGGCGCTGGCGCGCGAGCGGAACCTCACCCTCAACACAATGGTCCAAACCGCCTGGGGCATCGTCCTGGCCACCCTCACCCACCGCGACGACGTCGTCTTCGGCACCACCGTCTCCGGACGCCCACCCCACATCCCCGGCATCGAAACCATGATCGGACTCTTCATCAACACCATCCCCGTCCGCATCACCCTCGACCCCCACCACACCCTCACCCAACTCCTCGACCACACCCACCACACCCACACCCAACTCCTCGACCACCACCACCTCGGCCTCCCCGACATCCACCGCGCCACCGGACCCGCCACCACCTTCGACACCCTCACCGTCTTCGAGTCCTACCCCCTCGACACGACGCTCGACGCCCAGAAGTCCGACCTCGAGATCACGGCCACCCGCGGGTCCGATGCCACGCACTACCCCCTGGCCATCGCGGCCTCCGCGAACGACCGGCTCCACCTGAAGTTCGAGTACCTGCCCGACCTGCTCGAGCGGGAGGATGTGGAATCCATTGCTGCCCGAGTCCGCAAGGTTCTCACCGTCATGGCGACCGAACCCGATACGACGCTGGCCGCACTGAACGTGCTCGACGACGCGGAACTGCGGGACCTCGTGCCCGCCCGGGGAGCACCGGCCGTCGAGTACCGCACCCTCGCGCAGATCTTCAGCGCCGCCGCCGCAGTGAATCCCGAGGCGCCTGCGCTGTCGTTCGAGGGGCGCACGGTGACATATCGCGAGCTGGACGAGACGTCGAACCGGGTGGCGCGCTTGCTGATCGACTTCGGTGCCACACCGGAATCGTTCGTGGCGTTCGCCCTCTCTCGGTCGATCGACTCGGTCCTTGCCGTCTGGGCAATCAGCAAGACGGGTGCGGCGTTCCTGCCTGTGGACCCGGGGTACCCGCGCACTCGCATCGAACAGATGCTGACCGACTCCGGCACCCTGCTGGGTCTCAGCTGTTCCGAGCACCGCGACCAGCTGCCGGACACCACGTCCTGGCTGTTCGTCGACCGACCCGACTTCCGCACCCGGACGGAAAGCTACTCGGCCGCTCCGGTCGACGACCGGGATCGCCGACTGCCGTCGCGGATCGACCACCCGGCCTATCTGATCTACACCTCCGGGTCGACGGGCGTGCCCAAGGGTGTGGTGGTCACGCACCGCGGTCTCGGTTCGTTCGCCGCAGCGCAAGCCGAGCTACTCACACCGCACACCGATTCCCGCGTGCTGCATTTCTCGTCGCCCACCTTCGACGGTTCGCTGTTCGACTACCTCCTCGCGTTCGGTTCTGCCGCAACGATGGTGATCACGCCACCCGGAGTGTTCGGTGGCATCGAACTGACCCGGCTGATCGAAGCCGAGCGGATCACACACGCGTTCGTGCCCACCGCCGCACTCGCCACAACCGACCCCGCGGACCTCGACACCTTCCGCGACGTGGTGGTGGGTGGCGAGGAGTGCCCACCCGGTCTGGTCGACAGATGGGCACCGGGCAGGAGGCTTCGGAACGGGTACGGGCCCACCGAAACGACTGTGATGTGCAATATCAGTGATCCGATGAGCGTCGGAGCCGACATCACGATCGGACAACCGATCCGCGGTGTCGCCGAGCTCGTACTCGATGCGCGTCTGCAGCCGGTGCCGGCGGGAGTACCCGGCGAGCTGTATGTCGCGGGTCCCGGATGCGCCCGGGGATACCACCGGCGGCCGGGGCTGACAGCACAGCGATTCGTGGCTGATCCGTTCGGCGGCGGTGAGCGCCTGTACCGCACGGGCGACATCGTCCGATGGCGACGTGAGGACCACTCACTCGAGTACTTGGGCCGCAGCGATTTCCAGGTGAAAGTCCGCGGTTTCCGGATCGAGCTGGGCGAAATCGATGCCGCGCTGACCCGCCACCCCGCTGTCGCGTACGCGGCCACGATCGGAACGACGGGACCCTCCGGGGATACCCTGCTCGTCTCCTACGTCTTGCCTACCGAAGGCATGGAGGCCGTTCCGGCGCAGCTCACTGCATACCTCGCCGAGTCGCTTCCGGCCTACATGGTTCCGGCGGCCATCGTGACGATCGAGGAAATCCCGTTGACGCGGGTGGGCAAGCTCGATCGCGCCGCGCTACCGGAGCCCCAATTCGACCGCGGCGCGGATACCGCGCGCCACACCGCGACTCCGATCGAGGAGACTGTCGCCGACGCCTTCGCTGCCGCACTCGGACTCGACCACGTGGGCATCGACGACAATTTCTTCGAAGCGGGCGGCAATTCGCTGACTGCCACCCGGGCGGTAGCGCGCATCAACAGTGCGCTGCACACCGACATCGGCGTGCGCACGCTGTTCGAGGACCTGACCCCGCGCACCGTGTCGAGCCACCTCGTTCATCGAACGAACAACGTTCCGCATCCGTTGGTCGCGGGTCCCCGGCCGCAGTGGATCCCCCTCTCCCCCGCCCAGAAACGCATGTGGTTCCTCAACCAATACGACACCACCTCACCCGCCTACAACATCCCCCTCACCCTCCACCTCACCGGACACCTCGACACCACCGCACTCGAACACGCCCTCACCGACCTCACCACCCGCCACGAAACCCTCCGCACCACCTACCCCCTCCACCACGGCCAACCCACCCAACACATCCACCACCCACACCCCACCACCTCCCACCACAACCACCACCGAAACCCAACTCCCCAACACATCACCACCGACACCACCACCGGATTCGACGTCACCACCGACACCCCACTGCGCACCCACCTCTACCAACTCACCCCCCACCACCACATCCTCACCCTCGTCCTGCACCACATCAGCGCCGACGGCCACTCCCTCACCCCACTCCTCCGCGACCTCGTCACCGCCTACACCGCCCACACCACCACCACACCCCCACCACACCCCCTCACATCCACTACGCCGACTACACCCTCTGGCAACACCAACTCCTCGGCACCACCGACGACCCCCACAGCCTCATCACCACCCAACTCCACTACTGGAAAAACACCCTCCACGCCCTCCCCGACCTCCTCCCCCTCCCCACCGACCACCCACGACCACCACAACGCACCCTCCGCGGGGATCGCCTCGGGTTCCGCATCGATCCCGAACTGCATCGTCAACTGCGTTCGACGGCGCGCGCGAGCAATACGACGCTCTTCATGACGTTGCACGCCGCGTTCGCCGCCCTGCTTGCCCGATCGACCGGCACCGAGGACATCGTCATCGGTACACCTATCGCGGGCCGCACCGAACCAGCCCTCGACGACCTTGTCGGAATGTTCGTCAATACGCTGGTGCTGCGTACTCGGGTGACGGCAGCCGCATCGTTCGCCGAACTCCTCGCCGACACCCGGGAAGTCGACCTCGGCGCCTTCATCCACGCCGACCTGCCGTTCGAGCAACTGGTCGAGGCACTGGCTCCCGTCCGCTCCACCGCGCATTCCCCGCTGTTCCAGGTGTCCCTCGAATTCGACAGCAGCGCACCGCACGACCTCGAGATTCCCGGTGTCACTGTCCATCCCGCAGAGAGCACACCGGCGACGGCCAAGGTGGATCTCGAGTTGGTGGTCACCGAGGAACTCGACAGCGAGGGAGAGCCGTCGGGGATCACCGCCGGATTCACCTACGCCACGGACCTGTTCGAGCCGGTGACGATCCGGAATCTCGCGAACCGGTTCCTCCGTGTCCTCGAACAGATCGTCGCCGAACCTACGGTCGTGGTCGGCGACATCCGACTCGGTGACGAGCAAGCACCCACCGCAGGACCGCGCGGGTGCACTCCTCAACTGTGGCCCGCGATCCTCTCCTCCGCCGCGCGGGCCCGTGGAGACGACGTGGCCGTGTCCTGCGCAGGCCGCCACCTCACCTATCGGGAACTCGACGAACAGTCCAACCGACTCGCGCGGTGGCTGATGCATCGCGGAGCCGGGCCGGAAAGCGCTGTGATATCAGCCCTTCCGCGCTCGATCGAATCCGTGGTCGCTCTGTGGTCGGTGGCGAAGTCCGGGGCCGCCCTGGTGCCCGTCGACCCCATCTATCCTCCTGCGCGCATCTCCCACATGCTCGACGACTGCGGGGCGCGGCTCGGCATCACCGTCTCGGAGTTCCGGGCAAAGCTCCCCGATGAACTGTCGTGGCTGGTTCTCGACGAACCCGAATTCGACGACCGTCTGCGAGGTTTCCCGGCTGCCGCCGTGACCGACGCCGACCGCGCGGCGACGCTCCGCCTCGACCACCCCGCGTATCTCATCTACACCTCCGGATCGACGGGGACCCCGAAGGGCGTCGTGCTCACCCACCGCGGTCTGGCCGATCTCGCCGAACAGGAACGGGCGCGGCTGAGGGTGACCGCCGAAGCGCGGGTGTCGCACCTGGCGTCCCCCAGCTTCGATGCGTCGATCTTCGAGATGATGATGGCGTTCTGCGCCGGTGCCCGCGTCATCATCGCGCCCCCGATGACCTACGGCGGGCCTGCGCTGGCGGAGTTCTTCGTTCGGGAAGGAGTCACCCACGCCTTCATCACACCCACCGCGCTGGCCACCCTCGAACCCGGCGGACTCGGCACGGTGCGGGTCCTTACCGTCGCGGGCGAGTCGTGCCCTTCGGCCCTCGTCTCCCGCTGGGCGTCCGGTCGTCGGATGGTCAACGCGTACGGTCCCACCGAAACGACCATCATGTCGCACATGAGTGAGCCGTTGACTCCGGGCGACCCCGTCACCATCGGCCGGCCGACGCGCGGATTTGTTGCCGCCGTGCTGGACGACCGACTCCACCCCGTCCCGGCGGGCACACCCGGCGAACTGTACCTCGCCGGTCCAGGACTCGCCCGTGGATACAACGCCCGGCCCGCGACGACGGCGCACCACTTCGTGGCCTGTCCCTTCACGGAGACCGGTGGCCGAATGTACCGCACCGGCGACCTGGTGCGTGCACACTCCGACGGCACGCTGGAGCATCTGGGACGCACCGACTTCCAGATCAAGGTCCGAGGCTTCCGGATCGAACCGGGCGAGATCGACACCGCGCTCACCACTCACCCCGACGTCTCCTTCGCTGCAACCGTCAGCAGACCGGGTCCGGGCGGCACCCCCGTCGTCGTCACCTACATACAGTCCGATACCGGATCGGCCGATCCGGAGGCACTGACCGCATACCTGTCCACACTGCTGCCCGCGCATATGATTCCCGCCGCCATCGTTTCGCTCGACCACATCCCGCTCACACCCGCCGGGAAACTGGATCGAAGCGCGCTGCCGGAGCCGGCGTTCCGTCCGGAATCCACACCGTCCCGCAGTCCTCGAACCGCCACCGAACGCGTCGTTCTCGACGCTTTCGTGGAGGCACTCGCACCGGACAGCGGTGACACCGACGCCGGACGAATCGGTGTGGATGACAACTTCTTTGCTCTGGGCGGCACCTCGTTGACCGCGATCGGCGTGGTCACGGCCCTGGAGAAGCGGCTAGGACGCACGGTGACTCTGCAGGCGTTGTTCCTCGATCCGACGACGGCAGGGCTGGCCGCGCGGCTCGATGCAGAATCGGAGGCTATCGGCGAGGCCGTCACCGTCGATGCGGCACTGCGTGTGCTCGTTCCGCTTCGACCGAGCGGAGCTCTCCCACCTCTGTTCTGTGTGCATGCCGGGATCGGACTGGCCTGGGCATACACCTCTCTCGTGCGCCATCTCTCGCCGGACCGTCCCGTATACGGGTTGCAATTGCCCGCCATCAGCGGCGGCTCCGAATACGAGTCGATCGACGAATTGGCCCGGCGCTACATCGACGAGATCAAGGCAGTTCAACCGGACGGCCCCTACCATCTCCTCGGCTGGTCGCTCGGTGGGACAATCGCTCACTCCATGGCCACCGCACTGCACACCGGCGGTGACCGAGTTGGGGCGCTGGTTCTGCTGGACAGCTATCCGGGCAATCCGGACGAGGAACACGCCGCGACACTGCCGATCCCGGAGTTGCTCGCGGGACTCGGCGTCGACGCCGGCACACGATCACAGGAAGAGGAACTGACGTACAACGAGGCCGCACTCCTGATACAGCGCGCATACGGATCGGCGGTGGCGGGGCTCACCGCCGAGCATCTTCGGCGAATCAATGAGGGATACGCCAACTCCACCCGCATGCTGGGCCGGTTCACGCCCGCATCATTCTCCGGGGATCTGCTGTTCTTCACCGCGAGCGGCACCACACCGAACGGCGGTGCCGTACGCGCCGTCGATGCCTGGCGAACCGCGGTTGACGGCACCATTCACGAGCATGCGGTCGCGTGTAGTCACAACGACATGATGCAGCCGGAACCTGCCCGAGCGATCGGGGCCGTCGTCGAACGCTACTTGTCCACCGGGTCCGCCGGGTCCGCCGGGTCCGCCGGGTCCGCCGGGTCCGCCGAAGGATAGAGTCTGTCCAGCGTCTGGCAGATTCCCCGAATACTCGGCCGAAGATACAGTTCACGCATCGGCAGTACCGGTAGGCCGAGTCGGCGCATCATGCTGTCGGCCTTGATGGCGCACAACGAGTTTCCACCGAGCTCGAACAGGTTGTCGTCGGCGCCGACGGGAACACCCAGGACGGACTCCCAGATGTCGGTGAGAGTGGAAGCCAGATCGTTCGTCGATGTCACCTCCGGTGCCCGCGTGGGCGGCGGCAGGAAAAGCCTATCGGGCACCGGAAGTCGGGCAGTGTCCAATTTGCCGTTGATCGTGAGAGGAAGCGCGTCGACGATGGTGATCGTGCGCGGCAGCATGTACTCGGGCAGGAACGTGGCAGCGCGTTGACGTATCGACGCCGGTGTCCCGCCGCGCGAGACCACGTACG
This sequence comes from Rhodococcus oxybenzonivorans, assembly GCF_003130705.1. Lineage (NCBI taxonomy): Bacteria > Bacillati > Actinomycetota > Actinomycetes > Mycobacteriales > Nocardiaceae > Rhodococcus > Rhodococcus oxybenzonivorans. Next base: position 4,712,442 of record NZ_CP021354.1, read on the forward strand.
CATCGATGCCCGGTCCTGCCGGATCATCGTCGGCGTCCGTGGCCACCACTGCCGCAGCCGTGACCTGAGGGTCGTCGAGCAGCACACCCCGCACCTCACCGAGTTCCACCCGAAATCCACGAATCTGCACCTGAGTATCCAGCCGGCCCAGGTGCTCGAGAGTGCCGTCGCCGTGAAGGCGTCCCCGGTCGCCCGTGCGGTAGTGCTTTTCGCCGTTTCGCCAGCACACGAACCGTTGCTCGGTCAGCTCGGGCCGGTTGAGGTACCCGAGCGCGACGCCCGCTCCACCGACATATATTTCACCGGTCACACCTGTGGGCACGGGACGGCCACGATTGTCGAGCAGGCGCACGGACCACCCCTGCAACGGCCTGCCCACCACCTTCGAATTCGACAACGCGTCCCGCCGCGTCACGGTGTGGGCGGTGACGTGCACGGTGGTCTCGGTGGTCCCGTACATGTTGACCAATCGGCATGTCGACTCCGGGTAGCGGTCCATCCACGACACGAGCATGCGCGTGTCGAGCGACTCCCCACCGAAGACGACCAACCGGAGGTGGTCCAAGCTCGGCAGTTCATGGTCGGCCACCATGAGTTGCCCGAAGGCGGAGGGGGTTTGGCTCAGCACACTCACGCCTTCCTCCTGGAGGAGGGTGTGGAATTCGACGGGCGAGCGGGATATCCAGTACGGCACGATGACCAACCGGGCGCCTGTGAGCAACGCACCCCAGATCTCCCATACCGAGAAGTCGAACGCCGAAGAATGGAACATCGACCAGGTGTCATCGGGCGCGAGAGCGAATTCTGTGTCGGTGGCGGCGAGGAGAGCGAGCACATTGCGGTGGGGAATGAGCACACCCTTGGGACGGCCCGTCGACCCGGATGTATAGATCACGTACGCCACAGCGGCGGCGTCGCCCACATCGGCCTCCGGCCCGGGTGAGCGGGCCCCGTCTGGGTAAGCAGCACTTGCCGCGGCCTCGAGATCCTGCGGGGAAACCGCGCGTATTCCGTCACCCCAGCTGATGTCCGGCCGGTCGGTGACGACCAGGCGAATCCCGGCGTCACCGGCGGTGTACTCGAGGCGGTCCGGTGGGTGCCGGAAGTCCATGGGCACGAACGCCGCACCCACCTGGAGAATCGCCAGCATCGTGACGATGAGCTCGATGGATCGGTCCAGGCACACTCCGACACGATCACCGGGCGAGGCACCACATTCCCGGAGTCCGGCTGCGGCCCAGCGCGATTGCTCGTCCAATTCGCCGTAGGTGAGTGTACGACGGCCCTGCACCAGCGCGACCGAGTACGGGCTCTCACGGGCCCGCTGCCGGAACACGGTATCGATCCGCTGCGACCGGTCCGGCACGCCGTTCGGTCCCGTTTCGGCCGCCGCGAGGCGATCCTCTTCCGACACGAACACGTCGTCATGCTCGGGGCCCGAACCTTCGACGCCGAGCCGGCGGAACATCTCGACCACGTGATGTGCGAATTGCCGTGCCGCCTGTTCGTCCACCACATACGGTTGCGCATGCACCTGCAGCGATGCGTCCCCCGACTTTCCGACGACCACGGCGAGAGTGAGCGGAAACGGTGGGGTCTGGCAGGGCAGCCATCGTCGCTCCGAGCCAGGGTATCCGCAGACGCCGCCCAGGACGCCGACCGGAACACTGCCGGCGCTCTCCCGGGCAGGGTCCGAAGAGTCGGCACTGGGTTCGGTGTCGTCATCCGCCGCCATCGGTGGTTGCGAAACATGTTCAGGTGCAGAACCTTCGGCACAGTCGACCGACAACACACCGAATTCGTGCTGTCCTCCCAACACATCCACGGGTCTTTCGGGAACCGGCGACCACTGACCGACTCGCACCGTGTCGAGGTCTTCGTAGCGCCCCAGGACCCTCCCTGCCGCGAGTGCGACACGGGCTGCGACCTCACACTGTTGCCGACCCAGCGATACCTCGACCAGCGCGGGGTGTGGACTCGGTTCCCGACCTGCCATCCAGGCGAACCGGGTGCGTCCCCCCGGGATCGTTGTCGGCGGTGGCAGCAGGGCACGCCCGTCGGGGCGCCGCCGCACAGGTTCCGCGGTGAGGGAGTCGGGATCGCGGTTGCCCAGAAGGACATCGACCGCCGTGCTCAGAGACGGTGGATCCAGATCCCGGCGATCCGCAGTGACGACGAGATCGGCCGCTCCGTCCGAGTATCGCAGCAGCACAGCCCGCATCACCGGCCCGTCGATACTCATCGGCCTGCGTAGTTCGGCATCGAGTTGTCGTCGTGCCAACGAGTCGGTGGAAGCAGCGTCGACGCGTTCGATCCACAGCCGCGGATGCGGCACTTCGTTGCCCCACCACCGGTTACTCGCGGCCGCGAGAGTGCGTGCGAGAGTATCGCCGTTCCACGGCTCTCGATCCGGGCCTTCGTCGGCCGAGGAGCCCAGGGGAATACGCACCGACAGTGCAAGGCCGTACGCCGTGCGCGCCAGCCCAGCCCGACCCCAATGGGATTGGTGCATGGGTCGATTCTACCGAAGAAACGTTCCGAGGCGCCTGCCGAGAAGCGCCCGGGCGCACCGCGGACCTGCCAGTGGATGGTCGTGTCACCGCGCCGAGAAGCCGCCGTCGACCGTGACGACCGATCCGGTGACCCGCCGTGATTCGTCGGACGCGAGCCACCGGGCAGCCGCAGCAACATCCTCCGGATCGATGAGTGCATTATTCGGCTGGGACTGCACGAACACGGACTCGTGCTCCTCCACTCGAATGCCGAGTGATCGAGCGATCTCGGCCAGCATCCGGCCTTCGAAGGCGGGACTGTCGCGGACCGATCCAGGGCACAGCGCATTCACGCGGACACCACTGGGCGCATAGTCCAAGGCGGCGGCCTTGGTCAGGCCGACCAATCCGTGTTTGGCGGCAACGTAACCGGCGAAGCGTCTGTACCCGACGATGCCCGCGGTGGAACTGATGTTGATGATGCTGCCGCTGCGTTGCGCCACCATGATCCGGCCCGTGGCGGCTATCGCCCGCCACGCCCCCGAGAGGTCGACGTCGATCATCAATTGCCATTCGTCCTCGTCGATCTCGTGGACGAGCGTTCCCGACGGTGCCGCGATTCCCGCATTGTTGACCAATATGTCGACGTGGCCGAAACGTTCGTGTGCCGCGTCGACGGCAGCGTCGATCTCGCTGCGCACCCGCACGTCCACCGCGCGCGTCAGCACCGCAACTCCGTGTCCGCGGCACAGGTCGGCGGTGTACTCGAGCTGGCTCGTCGAGCCCAGTGGGTAGGGAACACCCGGAATGTCCCCGCACACGTCGAGCAGCATTACGTCTGCCCCGCCCGCAGCGAAGTCGATCGCACAGGCACGTCCGATGCCCCGCGCGGCACCGGTGACGACGGCGGTCTTGCCTTCCAGAGAGGGGCTCATCGCGGTTCGGTGACCGAGAGGCGGGACGCGACGAGTCGTAGGAGGGCATGCGGATGGTCGGTGAGGTACATGTGACCACCGTCGAGTTCCACGACCGTGCTCTCGCCGGTGGTGACCTCTTTCCACTGCGCTGCCTGTTCGGCGCTGACGAGATGATCCTCGCGTCCACGAAGCGCGGTGACCGGGATGTCCAGCAGCGGATGCGGCGGCGGCCGGTAGTTCTCGTGCATCTCGACGTCGGCGCGGAGGACCGGAAGGAGAAGTTCCCGCAGTTCGGGATTCTCCAACGCCGGGTGCGAGTAACCGGCGAGTTCGTGCACCTGCGCGAGGAAACCCTCGTCATCCAGCAGTGACGCACGTATTTCCCGGACCGTCGCCGGACCGGGCGCCCCGCTCACGAACAGATGGGTGAGCGGCACACCGCCTTGACCGGCGAGTCGATGGGCGAGCTCATAGGCAAGGACCGCGCCCAGGCTGTGGCCGAAGATCGCGACCCGGTCCGCACCTTGCCCGATCGGCAGCACCCGAGGCAGCAGGTCGTCGACGGCCTCCGCGACCTCGGTGAGAGGAGGGTCCACGAACCGCTCCTCGCGCCCGGGCAATTGCAGCGGCGCGACTTCCAGTCCTCGCGGAGCGAAACTCCGCCACCCTCGGAAGAACGATGCACCGGAACCGGCATACGGCAGGCATACGAGCACGGTCTCACTCATCGCGCGTCTCCGTTCCACGAAGCTCCTCGGGTCCGGCAGTTCCGTCGCTCCGCCGCGCGGATGCGGGCGAGCCGTCGAAGTGCCGGGCTCTTCCTTCAGCCTGCCCGGGTTCGCGCCCAGATAAACGGGCGACATTTCCCGGGTCGGCTCACACTGGCAATGTGGGGGCAATAGGGTGACGGAGGCCATAACACCGGAAGCCGTGCCCACACCGTTCCCCTGCCACACAATGACGGCGGGAACGCTGGAAAGGAGATCGAGATGGCTCTGAAAGCCGCCCCCGAACCCGAGGTCGAATATCTGAGGACGGACCCTGATCTGCCACCGGTGGGGGTCGTGGACCGCACCCCGATTTCCCCGACGGCACGGATCGTCTTCATCGTCCTGGGCATTCTCGGCGGCATCGCGTGGGCGATGATTGCGTTCGTCCGCGGCGAGAACATCAGTGCCGTGTGGTTCGTGGTCGCTGCCGTCTGCACCTACCTCATCGCCTACCGTTTCTATGCGCGGCTGATCGAGAGCAGGATCGTCAAACCCCGTGACGATCTGGCGACACCGGCCGAGATTCTGGAGAACGGCAAGGATTACATGCCGACGGATCGGCGGGTGCTCTTCGGGCACCACTTCGCCGCCATCGCCGGTGCGGGACCACTCGTCGGCCCAGTACTCGCCGCGCAGATGGGCTACCTACCCGGCACCCTCTGGATCATCATCGGTGTCGTCTTCGCCGGTGCCGTGCAGGACTTCCTGGTCCTGTGGATTTCGACGAAACGGCGCGGGCGCAGCCTCGGGCAGATGGCACGGGACGAACTCGGACTGGTCGGTGGTGTCGCCGCCATGATCGGCGTGTTCGTCATCATGATCATTCTCATCGCCGTCCTGGCCCTGGTGGTCGTCAACGCGCTCGCCGAAAGCCCCTGGGGTGTCTTCTCCATCGCGATGACGATCCCGATCGCCCTCTTCATGGGCGTCTACCTGCGATACCTTCGACCCGGCAAGGTGGCGGAGGTATCTCTCATCGGCGTGGTCCTCCTACTCGCCGCCATCGTCGCCGGCGGCTGGGTCGCCGACACCTCCTGGGGCGCCGACTGGTTCACACTGTCCAAGGTCACCATCGCGTGGCTGATGATCGCCTACGGATTCGCGGCGTCGGTCCTGCCCGTGTGGCTTCTACTCGCACCGCGCGACTACCTGTCGACGTTCATGAAGATCGGCACGATCGTTCTTCTGGCAGTCGGAATCCTCGTCGCCCGGCCCACCATCAAGATGCCGGACGTCACCACGTTCGCGATCCAGGGAAACGGCCCCGCGTTCGCCGGATCGCTCTTCCCGTTCCTGTTCATCACCATCGCGTGCGGCGCGCTGTCCGGCTTCCATGCGCTCATCGCGTCCGGCACCACCCCCAAGTTGCTGGAGAAGGAGAAGCAGACCCGCCTCATCGGCTACGGCGGCATGCTCACCGAGTCGTTCGTCGCGATCATGGCGCTCGTCACCGCCTGCATCATCGATCAGCACCTGTACTTCGCCCTCAACGCCCCGTCCACCCTGACCGGTGGAACTCCGGAGACCGCAGCCGATTACGTGAACGGGCTCGGACTGACCAGTCCCGACATCTCCCCCGGCACCCTGTCGGAAGCCGCCGAGAACGTCGGTGAGGAATCGATCATCTCGCGCACCGGCGGTGCACCCACACTCGCCTTCGGCATGTCGGAGGTGCTCAGCCAATTCCTCGGGGGTACTGCGCTCAAATCGTTCTGGTACCACTTCGCGATCATGTTCGAAGCGTTGTTCATTCTCACCACGGTGGACGCCGGTACTCGTGTCGCCCGCTTCATGCTCTCCGATTCCCTCGGCAACTTCGGTGGACCGGCCCGCAAGTTCAAAGATCCATCGTGGCGCGTCGGCGCCTGGGTGTGCTCGCTGGCCGTCGTCGGACTCTGGGGTGCCATCCTGCTCATGGGAGTCACCGACCCACTCGGCGGCATCAACACACTCTTCCCGCTGTTCGGAATCGCCAACCAGCTCCTCGCTGCCATCGCCCTGACCGTCGTCCTCGCCGTCGTCATGAAGAAGGGCCTCTTCAAGTGGGCGTGGATTCCCGGGGTGCCGCTCGTCTGGGACCTGATCGTCACGATGACGGCGTCGTGGCAGAAGATCTTCTCGGGCAACACCTCCATCGGCTACTGGTCCCAGCACGCCGCTTTCAAGGACGCCAAGGAAGCCGGGAAGACGAGCTTCGGTTCGGCGAAGACACCGGACGCCATCGACGCGGTCATCCGCAACACCTTCATCCAGGGAACACTGTCCATCGTCTTCGCCGGACTGGTCCTGGTCGTGGTGGCTGCCGGACTACTCGTGTGCATCAAGGCGTTCCGGGCGGGCGGTCTGCCCACCACCGAGTCGCCCGAGCAGCAGTCCAAGATCTTCGCACCCGCCGGTTTCGTGCCCACCACCGCGGAGAAGGGGCTAGAGAAGGAATGGAACGACCTGATCGCCGAGGGCGTCGTGCGCGCGCCCGGTGCGGCCCACGCGGTCACCGGAAAGGTGCATCACCATGGCGAATAGGGTTGTCGGAGCTCTCCGGACGGCCTGGTGGTGGACGGGCTCGCTGATGGGTGATCACGACTATTCCCGGTATGTCGACCACCTCCGCCGATGTCATCCCGGTGCAGCCGTTCCGAGCGAACGCGAGTACTGGCGCGCCCGGTACGCCGACGCCGACGCGAATCCGGGTGCCCGCTGCTGCTGACCGCACACGGCGACGCTGTCAGTACGATCGGCTGGACGGACAGTCGGCACACGCGGTCAGTGCCGTCACCGGTCCGCCCTCGCGGCCCGGGGCGATACGGCGGATGTCTGTGAGACGAGGGAGGACCAACTGTGGCGGAGCAAGAAGCCCCGGCAGCGCCCGGGCAGGAGATCACCAAACCCGATCGCGGGCATCTCATCGGGCTCGGCGGAATGTGGTTGGCCAAGTGGTCGCTCGTTCTCGTTGCGATCGCGCTGGGAGCGTTGCTGTTCGGGTGGATCATCGAGAAGCTCTGGGTGATCGTCCTCCCCGTGCTCCTCGCGATCGTCGTGTGCACCGTGCTGTGGCCGCCGACGCGGGCAATGACCAAACGAGGCATTCCCCCGGCGGCCGCCGCCGCGACCACACTCGTCCTGTTCATCGCGGTGCTCGCGGGCATCATCGCGGGCATCGTGCCCTCGGTGGTCAGTCAGGCTCCTGAGCTGGCCAACAAGGCCACCGAGGGCATCAACCAGGTGCAGGACTGGTTGCAGGGTCCGCCGATCAACCTCAAGGACGACCAAATCGAGGAGGGAATCCACACCATCATCGCGAAGGTCCAGGAAAGTGGAACGGTCATCGCGTCCGGCGTCTTCACCGGCGTCAGCACCGCTAGCTCACTGCTCCTCACCCTCGGCCTCGTACTGGTTCTGTCGTTCTTCTTCATCAAGGACGGACCACGCTTCATCCCCTGGCTCCACTCGGTGAGCGGCGGCCGCGCCGGCCGACACCTCGAAGTCGTGCTCGGCCGGATGTGGGACACGCTCGGCGGATTCATCCGAACGCAGGCGCTGGTGAGCCTCATCGACGCAGTGTTCATCGGCGCCGGACTGCTCATCCTCGGGGTGCCCCTCGCGCCGGTCCTCGCGATCCTGACCTTCATCGGTGGCTTCATCCCGATCGTCGGCGCCTTCGTCGCCGGGGCCCTCGCCGTCCTCGTCGCCTTGGTGGCCAACGGGCTCACCACCGCGGTGATCGTGCTGATCATCATCCTGGTGGTCCAGCAGATCGAGGGCAACGTGCTCCAACCGGTCCTGCAGAGCAAGAGCATGAAGCTGCACGCGGTCGTGGTGCTGCTCGCCGTGACCGCGGGCGCGTCGGTATTCGGCATCGTCGGCGCCTTCCTCGCGGTGCCTACCGCCGCCGTGGCCGCCGTCGTGGTGCGCTACATCGGCGAACAGATCGACGAGAAGAGTGCCGAGGCCAACATCCCCGACGACGTCGCCGCCGACGAGGACATCGACGATGCCGAGCGGGAGGGCGTGACGATCGACCAGGCTGCCGTGGCTCCGAAAGGTATCGCTCCCAAAGCGATCACACCGCAGGCCGAGTGATCGCCGCTCAGCCCGCGATCACCTCGAGCGTCGAGCCGGTGCGTCCACGAATCACGTGGAGGCGACTGGGGATTCGCTGACGCATCTCGTCGACGTGGCTGACGATACCGACCACGCGACCACCGTCCCGTAGTTCGTCGAGCACGCCCATCACCGAGTCGAGCGTGTCGGCGTCGAGGGTGCCGAACCCTTCGTCGATGAACATGGTGTCGAGGACGACACCGCCGGACTCCGCCGCGACCACGTCGGCGAGTCCCAGGGCCAGCGACAGCGAGGCAAGAAACGACTCTCCGCCGGACAGCGTCTTCGCCGACCGCACCACGCCGGTGTAGTCGTCGCGGATATCGAGTCCGAGGCCACCACGACGCCCACGCGGGCCGGCCTCGTCGGTGTGGACGAACGAGTAGCGGCCAGCGGACATCCGGCTCAACCGGGCGGACGCCGAGACCGCGACTTCCTCGAGCCGCGCAGCGAGCACATAGGAGCGCAGCGACATCTTGCGTGAGTTCTGACCACGACCGGCGATCACCTCGGCGAGGGCGGCCAGTTCCTCGTGTTCCGCCTGCATCGGGGCGATGGCCGCGGCCGCTCTCTCGAGCTGGCCGACGAAACGCTCGAGGTCGAGTAGTCGTCGTTCGGCTTCCGACGCCACCGCCACCGCGACGTCGACCGCCTCCGTTGCGGCGTCGTGTGCCTGCTGGACGGACACCAGGTCGACCGGCGCAGCATCCGCGACGGCGGCGATCTCCGGTTCGTCGAGTATTCGGCGGGCACCCACCTCGGCATCACGGGCAGCGGTGAGTCGGGCGTCGATTTCGTCCTGCCGGGCAACGGGACGCACCGCCGCCACCGCGTCGCTCGTTCGGTCGAATCCTGCTTCGCGAGCGAGTAGTTCGGCCTTCGCGGCCAGTTCCTGGGCTGAAGACTCGGCGGCTGCTCCCTCGTCCCGGGCGTCGAGCAGTTCGGACGCGGCGTCCGCCAGCACCGCGATGCGGGCGCGGCGGGCCGCGGGACTCTCGTCCTCGCCTGCGGCCTCACGCACCCGCGCCCGGATCTCCTCGAGCTGCGCAGCACCCGAGGTGAGTTTCTCGGCGACGGTTGCAGCCTCGACCGCAAGGTCGTGCGAATGAGTGTGCAGTTGCGTCTCACGGTCGCGGAGCTCACCGAGATGGCGGGCCCGCGACGCGGCCTGCTCGCTGAGGTCGCTCGCATGGCGCAGTGCCGCCTCCGCGGAGGCGAGTTCGGCCCCGAGGTGGTCGGCGTCGCCGTCCCCGCAACGCTGGACCAGAACGTCGATTGTGCGGTCTGCCGTTGCCAGAGCCTCCGCCGCGGTGTTCATCTTCGCGGCGGCCTTCTGTTCCGCTGCGAGGGCCGCATCCTCATCGGCCTTGGTGACCGACAGTTCGGACTCCGCCGCGGGGTCGGGGTGCTCCACCGAACCGCACACCTGACACGGTTGACCGTCCTCGAGCGTGCCCGCGAGTTCGGCGGCCATCCCCAGAATCCGGCGCTGCAGGAGAGTCAGCCAGTGTTCGCGCGCATCCTGGTGCGTTCGCCGGGCGTCGAGCACGGCGCGCTCGAGTGCGTCGCGCCGGTCACGGCACTGCCGAAGCTCGACGGCGGCCGCGGCGGCGTCGGCCGCGCGAGCACGAACATCCTCGAGCCCCGGCAACGACACACGAGCATTCTCGGCCTCGTCGAGCGCTCGCTCCGCGACCCGAATAGCGCCGGGCAGCTCCTCACGTTCGCGGGTAAGCTCCGCGCGGGTGTCGGCCAGCCCGACTTCCCGGGCGCGCAGCCGGCCGAGTTCGACTTCGAGCCGGTCCCCCACTTTCGCCTCTGCGAGCACACCGTCGAGGCGGACGACATCGTCGCGCCACGACCGGATGCAGGTTCGAAGATGTTCACGCTCTTCACTGTTCGGCGGCCACGACAATTGCTCGACCACCTCGGCGCCACCTGCCGTCGAACACAGCCGGTCTGCGATGGCGGCAACCCGTCGCGCCGCGGTCGCCGCCTTGTCGCGGGCAGCGTTCGCTTCGCGGACGACGACGGCAACCGGCTCCGCCCGCCGCGCTGCGGCGACCTCGGCGGCGAGAACCGCCCGTTCCGAAGCTCCGGCCTCGTAGGCGGCGAGTTCGGCTTCTGCCCGGGCACGCCGTTTCTGGAGTTCGAGGATTCGGCGCGCCTGCGCCAGAGCATCTCGCGTCAGGGCCGCGTCCGACTTGACCTTCTCGAGCTCATCGACGGCAACATCGCGGGTGGCGCGCGCCTCTTCCTCCAGTTTGTGCGCCCACGTGACAGGATCGGCGTCCGCACCGCCCTCGATACCGGCTGCCGTGGCGACCTTGGCGATCAGCACGTCGATGGAACGCTGATGCTCGTCCAGGTCATGAGCGCTCGCTCGCCGCCGATTCAGGAACCACTCCTCCACCGTCCCGAACCGCGTGGTGTCGAACAACCGCTCGAGGAGCTGTCCGCGTTCTTCGTTGTCGGCACGCAGGAAGCGGGCGAACTCGCCCTGTGGGAGGAGAACCACCTGAAAGAACTGGTCGGCGCTCATCCCCATCAACCGGCCGATCTCTTCGGCGATGTCGGGGATTCGGGACAGGTGTTCTCCTCGCCCGTCCAGCCACGTGAGGGTCGCTTTGGCGTTCTCCTTGATCGTTCCCGAACCTCGACGTTTCGGGCGTTCGAATTCGGGACTGCGGACCAGCCGGAGGCGGCGACCGGAAATGGTCACTTCGAGTGTCACTGTCGGCACGGAGCCCGCCTGCGCATGGTCGGAGAGGAGCCTTTTCCCGTCCTTGCGTGCGCCGGGAACGGTGCCGTACAGCGCGAAGGCCACCGCATCGAGCACCGTGGTCTTGCCCGCACCGGTTTGCCCGTGCAACAGAAAGAGGCCGTCGGCGCCGAGTCGGTCGAAATCGACCTCGACCGAATTCGCGAACGGTCCGAACGCTTCGACTTCGAGTCGATGCAGTCTCATGCCGACTGTTCCAGCACCACGACCCCGGCCGTGTCTTCCCCGGCACGGTCGGCATGGCCGAGCGCGGCCTCCACGAGGCGGACCTCGCGCGGGGACGGCTCGCTGCGCACATCGGTCAGGAAGCTGCGGGTGATCTGCACGTCGCTGCGCCCGTGTACCTTCTCGCGATACCGCAAATCCTCGGTGCCTGCCGGTCGCTGCCATTCCAGGTGGACGGCGAACGGAAATCGGGTCTGCAGAGAGCGCATGGCGTCGACGGGGCGCTGTGGATCGGTGAGGACCGCCGATACGTAGCACTCCTCCGCATCCTCGAAATGCTCGCCTTCGAGTAATTCTTCCAGGGTGCCGGTGAGCTGTCGTAGCCCGCGGACCACGGGCAGATCCACCCGCTCGACACGCCGGAGCCCATCCACCGCAAGGTCGACCAGGAAGACGGCCTTGCGGTGGGTGCGTTCACCGAAGGAGTACGGCAGCGGCGACCCCGAGTACCGAATGTGCTCGGCCAGCGTCTGCGGTGAGTGCAGGTGGCCCAGCGCGACGTAGTCGACCCCACCGAACGCCGACGCCGACACGGTCTCGACCCCACCGACCGAGATGGACCGCTCCGACCCTGTGGCCTCTGCCCCCACCACGAAGGCATGCGCCAGCACGACCGACCTCGGACCCGGTGCATCGGCGGCCCTGACGTCGAGGTCGGCGCGCACTCGATCCATGGCCGCATCGAGAATGTCCGCGTGCGATCGGGCAGCGGGGACGCCGAGCTGAGTGCGGGTGATCTCCGGTTCCAGGTAGGGAATCCCGTAGAACGCGACGGGACCGTGCTCGTCGTCCAGCACGACGGGGGAGGTGATGCCGGCCACCGTGGTCATCAAGTGCAGACCGCCCGCCCGGGAGAAGGCGGCGCCCGCGCCCAGCCTCGCGGCGGAGTCGTGGTTGCCGGATGTGGCGATGATGACGGCACCGGCGTCGCGGATCTCTTCGAAACCGCGGTTGCACACAGTGACGGCGTCCGCACTGGGAATCGAGCGGTCGTACACGTCCCCGGGAACGACCACGACGTCCACCGAGTACTCGCGGACCAGCGCGGCGATCGAGTCGAGAACCCGGGACTGATCGGCGAGCAGATCCACTCCGTGGAACGTGCGTCCGATGTGCCAGTCCGACGTGTGCAGGATCCTCATGTCTCGGACGGTAGAGCACGGTGCCGACAAATCCCGAACACCCCCGCCGCGTGGCGGGAAACCGATCGGCGGCGCCCGGACAGAGGGCGACCTCGTACCGCCGATTCGTGAGGAACGGCACAATTACCGTGCGAGTCCGGTCTCCGACCGGTCACGCCAACGGCGATAGTCGACATGTTGCCGCTACTGTCGTTGTGTGTCTGCAACCCAACGTGCTCGCTCCGGGGTGCCGCTCGATCGGCAGTCGATTGTCGGGTCGGTTCCCGGTCTCCCCTGGTGGGGTGTCATTCTTCTGGCCGTCGGAGTCACCTGTCTCGGGTTCGTGGCCGATGCGGCCGGCGGGAGCGAACTCACAGCGGCGTTCTCGACGTTCTATTTCCTCGGCTGCGTCCTCGCCGTGGTGGCTGCCGGCAACAGCGCCCTCTTCACCGCCATCGTGCAACCGCCGCTGATCCTGTTCGTCGGCGTACCGCTGGGCCAGAGCCTGATCGCGGAGGAGAACAGCACAGCCCTGCGGGACCTCGCCATCAATGTCGCGTACCCGCTGGTCAACCGGTTTCCGATCATGCTGGCCGCCACAGTCGTCGTCCTGGTGATCGGCGGGCTGCGGCTCTTCCTCCTCCAGCAGCGTCGAACTGGGCCCGCCCGTACGTCGGAACGGCGCCGCACGCCTCGTTCGGTACGCGAGGGCACGCGCACCCGTCGAACCGCACCGGACGCCGACGAGTCGGCCACGAGGTTGCGGCAGAGGCGTTCCGCCCGGGAGCACCCTCGCTCCTCGGCGCGGCGGGCCGACAGCCCGCCTCCGCGTCGGTCGGCGTCTTCGGGCCGCCCCACTCCCCCGCCACCGGTATCCGACAGAATCTCGCAGGCACCCCGCTCTACCCAGGTACCGCGCAGCGCACAGCCGCCCCGGTCCACTGAAGCACCGCGATCGGCACAGACACCGCGATCGACCCCGCAGCGGCCGACGGCCCGCTACCGTTCCACCGACGTGCCTGCTCACCCGATTCCTCAGGTGCGCTATCGGGACCGCTACGAACCACCGTTCGAGACGGAGCAGCCCCGCTGACCCCGGGCGCCCGGCACGGTGTCAGTGCCGGGCGGCGCGAAGCTCCCGGGGGAGCGCGAAGACAAGTGTCTCGTTGGCAGTCGTGACCGGCTGGACGTCGTGGAACCCGTGCTCGGCCAGTAGGTCGATCACACCGCGCACGAGAATTTCCGGTACCGAGGCGCCGGAAGTGATGCCGACCGTGCGAACACCGTCGAGCCACGCCGGATCCACCTCACGGGCGAAGTCGACGAGGTACGACGCTTTCGCGCCGGCTCCGAGAGCCACCTCGACGAGGCGCACCGAGTTGGACGAGTTGCGGGAGCCCACCACGATCACCAGATCGCACTCGGGGGCCATCGCCTTGACCGCCACCTGACGGTTCTGGGTGGCGTAGCAGATGTCGTCGCTGGGCGGATCCTGCAGGTGGGGGAACTTCTCCCGGAGCCGCGCCACGGTCTGCATGGTCTCGTCGACGCTCAGCGTGGTCTGCGACAGCCAGATGACCTTCGACTCGTCGCGGACCGAGACGGCATCCACCGACTCGGGTCCGTCGACCAGTTGCACATGGTCGGGGGCTTCGCCGGCAGTGCCTTCCACTTCCTCGTGGCCCTCGTGGCCGATGAGGAGAATGTCGTAGTCGTCGCGGGCGAACCGTTTCGCTTCCTGGTGCACCTTGGTGACCAGTGGACACGTCGCATCGATGGTGCGGAGATTGCGGGCTGCGGCCGACTCGTGCACGGCCGGTGACACACCGTGCGCAGAGAATACGAGCAACGCACCCTCGGGCACCTCGTCGGTTTCGTCGACGAAGATCACGCCGCGCTCGGTGAGCGTTTCCACCACGTGGCGGTTGTGCACGATTTCTTTGCGGACGTAGATCGGGGCGCCGTGCTTCTCCAGCGCCTTCTCGACCGTTTCGACAGCGCGGTCGACGCCGGCGCAGTACCCGCGGGGTTCGGCGAGCAGCACTCGCTTCTCACCGCTCGCATGCACTCCCGAATCTGCCGAACGTGTGATACCCACATTGAGTGGAACAGCCGAAGACATGGTTCCAGCGTACGGGTCGCCCCCCGGCTAAGACACTTTCGCCGGGCCTCCGGAGGGGTACTGTGCGCGTCATCGAGTCGAGTCGTCCACGCTGTGGGCACGTCGGCTACCCAAACGTGCCGATGTCAGGCAGGCTGTGAGCATGATTCGTCCCCCGTTCGTGGCGCGCGTCGCCGCTGGAATCGCCGTGACGGCCGTCGAAGAAGCAAGGAGGCTGCCCACGACGGCGGTCACTCTGCCGATGACTGCGGTCAGCCAGGTGCTGCAGACCACGATGCGTGTCCAGCAGACCATGACGGCGCTGGCCATCAAGGGTGACCAGGCTTTTGCCCTCATCCACTGGTCGCACGACGAAGAGCAGCCGTCCTGGGCGGTGTTCGACGAGGACACCGACGGAGAACCCGACATCGAGGACGCGCCGGACGATCGTCCCGCCGGGCCCGGCCGCTTCGCGCTGTACTCCCTCAGCCCTCAGGGTGACGACCTCGCAGAGAAGTCCACCGCCCCCACCGGCCCGAAGGCTCCGAGTACCAACGGTGTGGCGAAGACCACGACCCCGAAGCCCGCCTCCGCAGTCGCCGAACCCGAGATCGCCGCCTACCTCGACTATTCGTCGCTGACCCTTGCCCAGTTGCGGGCCCGCCTGCGCTCGCTGTCCGTCGAGGACCTGACAGCGCTGCTGGACTACGAGACGGCGACCCTTGCCAGGGCACCCTTCCTGACCATGCTGACCAATCGCATCACCACCGCCAAGGCCAAGTGACTTCCGCCCAGTCCCGCGCAGCCAGTACAGCACCGAGTACCGCCGACAAACCGTGGCCGGTTCGCACCGTCTCGGCCAAGGTCGCACAGTGGATCGACCGGCTCGGGAGTGTGTGGGTCGAGGGTCAGATCACCCAGATCAATGCCCGTCCCGGTACCCGGACGGCGTTTCTCGTGCTGCGCGATCCGTCCGTCGACATGTCCCTCTCCGTGACGTGCTCACCTCAGCTGCTGCAGAACTCCCCTGTCCCCCTCACCGAGGGCAGTCGGGTGGTGATGTTCGGGAAGTTGTCGTTCTACACCGGCCGCGGATCGGTGTCGCTGCGAGTGACCGAGATCCGCGCGGTCGGAATCGGCGAACTCCTCGCGCGGATAGAGAGGCTGCGCGCGCTTCTGGCCGCGGAGGGCCTGTTCGACCCCCGGCTCAAGCGCCCGCTGCCCTTCCTTCCCGGGACCGTCGGCCTGATCACCGGCCGAGCAAGTGCCGCCGAGCACGATGTCCTCAGCGTGGCGCAGCGCCGCTGGCCGGCCGTCCGGTTCGAGATTCGTAACACCCCGGTGCAGGGCGTCACCGCAGTGCCGCAGATTCTCGACGCGTTGAAGGAACTCGACGCCGATCCGCACGTGGATGTGATCATTCTGGCCCGCGGCGGCGGAAGCGTGGAGGACCTGCTGCCGTTCTCCGACGAGACCCTCTGCCGGGCGATCGTCGCGTGCACCACCCCGATAGTCAGTGCCATCGGACACGAGCCCGATAGCCCGCTCAGCGATCACGTCGCCGATCTGCGCGCCGCTACCCCCACGGACGCCGCCAAACGGGTGGTCCCGGACGCTGTCGCCGAGCAGGCGCTGGTCAGCGAGCTGCGCTCACGCAGTGCGGCGGCGCTGCGGAATTGGGTACAGCGCGAATCCCACCTGATCTCCCAGCTGCGGAGCCGGCCGGTGCTCGCCGATCCGGTGCGCGCTCTCGACGAGCGGGGCGACGAGGTCGAGCGACTGCGCGAGGCGGGCCGCCGCGACATCACCAGGGCAATCGCCGCGGAGAGCACCACGATCGAGCACCTGCGGGCACGGTTGACCACCCTCGGACCCGCGGCCACGCTCGCCCGCGGCTATTCCGTCGTTCAGCGGATCGTGCCCGACGGCGATCCCGAGGTACTGCGTTCGGTCGACGACGCCCCGCCGGGCACCCAGATTCGCGTTCGAGTCGCCGACGGCGCAATCCGTGCCGCGGTGATGGGAAAGGACAAGTAGGACATGAGCAACAACGGGAACGACACCGACATCGCGGAGCTCGGTTACGAGGCGGCGCGTGACGAACTCGTCGACGTGGTCAAGGTGCTCGAACAAGGTGGCCTCGACCTCGACGCGTCACTCGCCCTGTGGGAGCGCGGGGAGGCTCTCGCGAAGCGGTGCGAGGAGCACCTCGCGGGAGCCCGCAAGCGCGTCGAGACTGCGCTCGCGCACGCCGACGACGAGAGCTGACGAATCGGCTGCGATCAAGCCGGGAGGATCGGGGCTTCGGCCGCGGCCGTGGTGAGCTGCTCGAATGCCTCCGGTGAGGCGCTGCCCGTCACGACGAGCCGGACGTCGCCGAAGTCGGAGACCCAGATCGGTTCGACTCCCTCACCGCCGTACACGATCCACGTATGACCTGCGATCTCTTCTGTACCGGTGGCCGTCCGCGGACCACCGGCCACAAAGGGCACCAGCACGGTTTCGAGCGCGTTGCTCTGCGTCAGCTGGATGTACCGACCGGCCGGCGTGATGAAGCCGACGGTGCTGGAGTCGCCGCCGCCGTCACCACTGACGATGCTGCGGCTCCCCGAGTTGGGTGTCCAGCCCTCGGGCGTCTCCGGCTGCCGAACCGGGAACGGAAGATCGTTCGCGTCGTACTTCAGCGCAGCGTCGATGTCGAAGCTGGGAATCGGCCCGGTCGTGGGACCGCCGGGGCTGAACGTGCACTGGCTGGCGATACCGGCGATCAGCACGCAGAACAGGACAAGGGGTACGAGCGACCACACCATGTCGCGGTTGTTGTGCAGGATGCGCGGTTTATCGGATGCCACGCACACCAGTATCCAGGGTCGGCCCCCGAACGACGATTCTCGGTCCCCGATATGTCGCCCCAGCAACGCACGTCACACAACTTTCTGGGAGAATCAGCCCTGAGATTCACTCGACAGTCGGCGGCCGACAGGCCGACCGGCACAGCGTCGACGTACAACGTCGACCGGAACTGCATCAGGAGGCACTGCCCATGACGGCCAGCACCACATCGAGACGCCGCGAGGCCCCGGACCGAAACCTTGCTCTCGAATTGGTCCGAGTCACCGAGGCTGGTGCAATGGCTGCCGGTCGCTGGGTCGGCCGTGGCGACAAGGAAGGTGGCGACGGCGCCGCCGTCGACGCCATGCGCCAGCTCGTGAGCTCGGTCTCGATGCGCGGTGTCGTGGTCATCGGCGAGGGCGAGAAGGACGAAGCCCCGATGCTGTTCAACGGCGAAGAGGTCGGCAACGGCGACGGCCCCGACTGCGACTTCGCGGTCGACCCGGTCGACGGAACCACCCTGATGGCCAAGGGAATGCCCAATGCGATCGCTGTCCTCGCAGTCGCCGAGCGCGGCGCGATGTTCGACCCGTCCGCCGTGTTCTACATGGAGAAGATCGCCGTCGGTCCCGACGCCGCCGATGTCATCGACATCACGGCGCCCGTTGCCGAGAACATCAAGCGTGTCGCGAAGGTCCGCAAGGCGTCTACCTCCGACGTGACGGTCTGTATCCTCGACCGTCCGCGGCACGCCGGGCTCATCCAGGAAGTCCGGGACACCGGCGCCCGGATCCGTCTCATCTCCGACGGCGACGTCGCGGGTGCGATCGCCGCCGCGCGTCCGGAGTCGGGCACCGACATCTTGATCGGCACCGGTGGCACGCCCGAGGGCATCATCGCCGCCGCCGCCATGCGCTGTATGGGTGGTTCGCTGCAGGGCCGGCTGGCCCCGACCGACGACGCCGAGCGTCAGAAGGCCATCGACGCCGGTCACGACCTCGACCGTGTGCTGACCACCGAAGACCTGGTGTCCGGCGAGAACGTCTTCTTCTGCGCCACCGGTGTCACCGACGGCGACCTGCTGCGTGGTGTCCGCTACTACGGTGGCGGCGCGTCCACCCAGTCCATCGTGATGCGATCCAAGTCGGGAACGGTCCGCATGATCGATGCGTACCACCGCCTCGAGAAGCTTCGTGAGTACTCGTCCGTCGACTTCGACGGTGAGGACGGGGCGGTTCCGCCGTCCTTCTGAGCGCCTTCGCCGCCCGTGCGCCTTTCTGGTAGCTCCTGCAACCACAACGGCGCACGGGCGCGCAGCGTCCGGAAGTGGCAATGTTTGACCCATGACGGAGAGCAACGAGCAGCAGTACCGGATCGAACACGACACCATGGGTGAGGTGCGGGTCCCCGTGGACGCGCTGTGGCGCGCACAGACGCAGCGCGCCGTCGAAAATTTCCCGATCAGTGGTCGAGGTCTCGAACGCACCCAGATTCGCGCCATGGGCCTCCTGAAGGCGGCGTGCGCGCAGGTTAACAAAGACCTCGGGCTCCTCGATCCCGAGAAGGCCGACGCGATCATCGCAGCGGCAGGTGAGATCGCCGAAGGCAAGCACGACGACCAGTTCCCCATCGACGTCTTTCAGACGGGCTCCGGAACCAGCTCCAACATGAACGCCAACGAGGTGATCGCCTCGATCGCCGCCGCAGCGGGTGTCGTCGTCCACCCCAATGACGACGTCAACATGTCGCAGTCGTCGAACGACACCTTCCCCACCGCCACTCATGTGGCCGCGACCGAGGCGGCGGTGAAGAACCTGATCCCGGCCCTCGACCACCTCCGGCTGGCCCTTCTCGACAAATCCACCGAGTGGAAGACGGTCGTGAAGTCGGGACGCACCCATCTCATGGATGCGGTCCCGGTGACGCTGGGTCAGGAGTTCGGGGGCTACGCCCGGCAGATGGAAGCCGGCATGGAACGCATCGTGGCATGTCTCCCACGGCTCGGCGAACTGCCCATCGGCGGAACCGCGGTCGGCACCGGCCTGAACGCCCCGGACGGTTTCGGCCCCAAAGTGGTGGCCGAACTGGTCAAGGCGACGGGCATCGACGCGCTCACGCCGGCGAAGAACAGTTTCGAGGCGCAGGCGGCGCGAGACGGTCTCGTCGAGGCGTCCGGGGCGATGCGCACCATCGCGGTATCCCTCACCAAGATCGCCAACGACATCCGGTGGATGGGTTCGGGTCCGCTCACCGGATTGGGCGAGATTCGGCTTCCCGACCTGCAGCCCGGCAGTTCGATCATGCCGGGCAAGGTCAATCCGGTACTCCCCGAGGCCGCCACCCAGGTGGCTGCGCAGGTAGTGGGCAACGATGCCGCCGTCGCCTGGGGTGGGGCTGCGGGCGCATTCGAGTTGAACGTCTACATTCCGATGATGGCCCGGAACGTTCTCGAATCGTTCGCCCTTCTCGCCAACGTCACGCGGCTGTTCGCCGACCGGTGTGTCGCGGGCCTGGTAGCTAATACCGATCACCTCAGGACCCTCGCCGAGTCTTCGCCGTCCATCGTCACGCCCCTGAACTCGGCGATCGGATACGAGGAGGCGGCCGCCGTTGCCAAGCAGGCCTTGAAGGAGAAGAAGACGATCCGGGAGACCGTCGTCGACCGCGGTTTGATCGGTGACAAACTCAGCGAGGAGGAGCTGGACAAGCGCCTCGACGTTCTCGCCATGGCGAAGGTTGAGGACTGACCTCCAGCCAGACATGACGGTGGCCCGCACTCCTCGGAGTGTGGGCCACCTTCGTTACCGTTCTACAGCAGTGCGGACAGTTCCTCGCGGGCCTTCTCGCCGTCGGCCCCCAGGTCGGAGCGGCCGGCGATGTTCCACGCCGCGAGAAGCGGTACGAACACCTTCTCGCGCTGGTGTGCGGGATCGTAGATGCCGGCTTCGGCGAGCACCGCTGTGCTGTTCTTCCCACCGGGCAACTCCACGCTCGGCACGTCGAATGCGTCGATCCGCGAGGCAATAGCGCGCACCATCTGTTCGGGCGCCACTGCGAACGCGGCTTCGACGACGTTGCGGTAGAACACCGACTGCAGTTCGTCGTCGGCGGCCAGTCGCGTTTCGATCGACGCCACCAGCGGGTCCTCGGCGAGGGCGGCGGTGTTCTGGTGCCGGACGGCCGCGGCCTTCTCTTCGAATGCCGAGTTGGCGAGCATCTCGAGCAGGTGCATCGGCGGCATGGCGTATCCACGCACCATCTCGTCCATCCGAGCGCGCTCGAGTGCGACAGGGTCGACCGCGCGGGTCACCATCAGATAGTTCCGGAGCACGATGGAGTGCCGGTTCTCCTCGGCGGTCCAGCGGCCGACCCAACGCCACCACGGGCCCACCATGGCCAGGTGCTTGGCGATCTCCCGGTGGTACGCGGGCACGTTGTCGGCGACGAGAACGCCCACGGTGAGTGCAAGTGCCTCCACCTCGCTCAGGGTGGACTGATCGGCCGACCAGTCCGTGCCACCCATGAATGCGAAGTTCTTACCCTGGTCCCACGGGACCAGGTCGTGCGGCAGCCAGCCGTCGGCCTCGGCGATGTGACGAGCGAGATTCTCCTCGACCACAGGAGCCAGTTCGGTGAGAAGGTGCTTGTCCGTGAATTCAGTCGGCATTCGCATACCGTAGCCTCCGCGTGCTCGCGCAGGAATCTCGAGCACGCGGTCACCGGCTCGCCCAGCCCGGACCCGAGCCCGGATCGGCGGAAAAGCCCCAGGTCACCGAGCTTCGTGGTTACGCTGAAAGTTCCCGATTTTCGCCGGCCCGAGCAGAGGACCTCCAATGCGCAGACGTGGGAACTCGATGACACTGTTCTTCGCTGTCCTGTTGGCCGGGTCGCTCGTCACGGGGTGCACCGACAATGAGCCGTCCACCGATACCGCCAGTTCTCCCGCGTCGACAACCGCCCCAGACAAGCCGGCCAATCCCGCGACCGTCTCCGGCGTCGACATACCCGACGGCCGAGTCGACGACGCGGTCGGACGCCTGGACGACCTGGTGAAGAACCTCATGGACAGCACACACGTGCCCGGAATGGCGGTCGCGGTGGTGCACGGCGGGCGAACCGTCTATGCGAAGGGATTCGGCGTACGCGAAGAGGGCACCGACGAGATGGTGGACGCAGACACCGTCTTCCAACTGGCATCGCTGTCGAAGTCGGTGGGCTCCACGGTGGTCGCGCACGAGGTGGGAACCGGCGTGGTCGGCTGGGACACGACCGTGGTCTCGAAGCTTCCGGGTTTTGCGCTCGCAGACCCTTGGGTCACCGAGCACGTCACGGTCGGCGATCTGTACTCGCACCGCTCTGGGTTGCCGGATCACGCCGGTGACGGACTCGAGGATCTCGGCAACAACCAGCAGCAGGTACTCGACAAGCTTCGGCTCGAGCCGCTCAATCCGTTCCGTATCACCTACGAGTACACCAACTTCGGGGTCACCGCGGCCGCCGAAGCGGTGGCCGCGGCATCCGGAACGGATTGGGCGACGCTGTCCGAACGGGCGATCTACCAACCACTCGGGATGGACTCGACCAGTTCCCGGTTCGCCGACTACCAGGCGCGCAGTAACCGTGCCATCGGCCATCAGCTCGTCGACGGCAAGTACGTCGCCGACGCCGTCCGCGACCCCGACGCGCAGTCACCTGCCGGCGGCGTCAGCTCGTCCGTCAACGACATGAGCAAGTGGCTCACCATGCTCCTGGGCGACGGCATGTTCGAGGGCAAGGAAATCGTCGATTCGAAAGCCCTGCTCCCCGCGGTCAGTCCGCAGATCGTGTCGAGTCCCCCGAGCTCCCTCGACGCGCGTCCAGGGTTCTACGGATACGGGTTCAACGTGTCGACCACTTCTGCCGGCCGGGTCTCCCTCAGCCACTCGGGTGCCTTCCAACTCGGGGCTGCCACCAACTTCGTGGCGATCCCCTCGGCCGACGTCGCGATCGTCGCCCTGACCAACGGCTCGCCCACCGGAATCCCCGAAACCCTGACCGCAGAATTCGCCGATCTCGTCCAGTACGGCGAGATCCGCGAAGAGTGGAGGGATCTGTATTACCAGGCCATCTCCCCGATGCTCGACCCCGAGGGCAGCCTTGTCGGCAAGGACGCGCCCACCAACCCTGCTCCCGCGCAGCCACTTCCCACGTATACGGGAAGGTACAACAATGCCTACTGGGGTCCGGCCGTCGTCAGCGAGAAAGACGGTCAACTCATCTTGCAACTCGGACCCGCGGGGCAGACCTTCCCACTCGAGCATTGGGACGGAAGCACATTCACGTTCAGGCCCAGCGGCGAGAACGCCCCGCCCGGCACGGTGTCGGAGGCGACGTTCGCGGGTAACAGTCTGATTCTGGAGTACTACAACACAGATGGTCAGGGAACGTTCGTTCGCTGAACTCACTTCGAGCAGGAAGTACCATGGAACCCACTTCACAGTCTATCGATACGGTTTCACCGTCCGACACCGCCAATATTCGCGTGGTTCGCGGATTCCTCGACGCCCTCGTTGCCGGCGACCCGGATACCGCCCGCCAGTATCTGCACCCGGACATCGTGTGGCACAACGTGTCTCTGCCCAAGATTCGCGGAATCGAGTCGGTGATGCGGATACTCCGGGGGATGAGCAGGCCCGGTGTCGGGTTCGATGTCCGGTTGCATCACATCGCCGACGAAGGAACAGCAGTGCTCACCGAACGCACCGACATTCTCATCTGGAATCGGCTGCGCAGCGAATTCTGGGTGTGCGGCACCTTCGAGATCGAGGACGGCAAGATCCTCGTCTGGCGCGACTACTTCAGCAACCGGGCATTCCTGTGGGGCACGCTGAAGGGACTGGTTCGAATGTTCTGATCCGGCCCGAACGCGGCCGCCCAATGTCCCATCGGTCGAGTTCTCCTGTTCCGATGCGACATTGGGCGGACCACGCTCCCAGCCAGGAACTACGGCGTGGGCCCGAATTCCTCCAGCATCTCCGTCACGAGTGCGGCGATCGGCGAACGCTCACTGCGAGTCAGCGTGATGTGGGCGAACAACGGGTGGCCCTTCAGCTTCTCGATCACCGCCGCGACACCGTCATGGCGCCCGACCCGCAGGTTGTCGCGTTGAGCCACATCGTGCGTCAGCACCACGCGCGATCCTGTTCCCAGCCGGGACAGCACCGTGAGCAGAACGTTGCGCTCGAGGGACTGCGCCTCGTCGACGATCACGAACGAATCGTGCAGTGACCGCCCCCGAATATGGGTGAGGGGAAGAACTTCCAGCATCCCGCGACTGATAACTTCTTCCATCACCTCGGGGCTCGCCAGGCCGTCCAGGGTGTCGAACACGGCCTGGGCCCAGGGGCCCATCTTCTCACTCTCACTGCCCGGCAGGTACCCGAGTTCCTGACCGCCCACCGCGTACAACGGCCGGAAGACCACGACCTTCCGCTGAGTCCGACGCTCGAGCACCGCTTCGAGTCCCGCAGTCAACGCCAGCGCCGACTTGCCGGTGCCGGCCTTGCCGCCCAGCGACACAATGCCCACGCTGTCGTCCATGAGAAGGTCGAGGGCAATGCGCTGCTCGGCCGAGCGTCCGTGCAGGCCGAACGCTTCCCGTTCGCCTCGCACCAACTGCACCCGCTTGTCGGCGTTCACCCTGCCGAGGGCGCTCGACGAACCACCCAGAAGCCGAATACCCGTGTGACACGGCAGCTCCCGTGCCTCCTCCAGGTCGACGACACCCTCGGAGAAGAGTTCGTCGATCGACGACGACGCCACGTCGAGCTCCGCCATACCCGTCCAGCCGGAGGGAACGACGTCGTGAGCGTGGTACTCGTCGGCGGGTAAACCCACCGCGCCTGCCTTGACGCGGAGCGGGATGTCCTTGCTGACCAGGACGACGTCGCTACCCTCCGCTTCAAAATTCAGGGCACAGGCGAGGATGCGGGAATCGTTACTGTCCGTGCGGAATCCGACCGGCAGAACTGACGGGTCGGTGTGGTTGAGCTCGACCTGCAGGGTGCCACCTTCCGTTCCGATCGGCACGGGCTGGTCGAGACGGCCGTATTCCAGGCGAAGGTCGTCGAGCATGCGCAGCGATTCGCGTGCGAACCATCCCAGCTCATGATGGTGCCGTTTCCCCTCGAGTTCACTGATGACGACGAGAGGAAGCACGACACGGTGCTCACCGAACCTGGCGACGGCCCAGGGGTCGGACAGCAATACGGAGGTGTCCAATACGAACGTACGAACTCCCGAAGCCGAGTTCTTGCCGGAGGCTGCGGACGTACGTCCTGATCGGGCTGAGACGGAGCGTGATGCAGTCACGTGAGGCTCCTAGGTCTGCGCGGCACCCACGCAAACTCGGTTCGCTGGACCGGTCCGTCCCTGGTGTGTCAAACCACACGAGGGCCGGGCGCCGGCCCCCTCGTACTGAATGTTCCAGTCACGATCAGGACCTCCCGTACAAGCAACTTCCCCGCTGCCTGTTACTTCCGACGGTACTGCCAAACACGCCGGACGGCCGTGCGAGCGGCGGGCGTGTCGGTGAACATCGGGTTACGCGGAGAAGGCGCCTGCGGCGCCCGTGAGTGGTTGACGAGTCCCTGCACTCGCAGACCACTCACGGGCGGCGGAGCCGTCTAGATGAGGCGCCAGTCCTCGAGGCCCTCGTACAGCGGGAAGTCGGCGGCCAGCTTGGTCACGCGGTCGCGCAGTGACTCGACGTCGGACGAACCGGCCAGAGCCGTACCGATGATGTCGGCGACCTCGGTGAACTGCTCGTCACCGAACCCACGGGACGCGAGCGCGGCGGTGCCGATGCGCAGCCCGGAGGTGACCATCGGCGGGCGGGGATCGAACGGCACTGCGTTGCGGTTGACGGTGATGCCCACCTCGTGGAGAAGGTCCTCACCCTGCTGGCCGTCGAGCTGCGAATTGCGGAGGTCGACCAGCACGAGATGCACGTCGGTGCCGCCGGTGAGGACGCTGACACCCTTGCCGGACACGTCGGAGGCCGTCAGGCGCTCGGCGAGGATCTTCGCGCCGGTCAGTGTGCGCTGCTGACGGTCCTTGAACTCGTCGGTGCCGGCGATCTTCAGCGACACGGCCTTGGCGGCGATGGCGTGCATGAGCGGTCCACCCTGTTGTCCGGGGAAGACGGCCGAGTTGATCTTCTTCGCCCATTCCTGCTTGGCGAGAATCAGGCCGGAGCGGGGACCACCGAGGGTCTTGTGGACGGTGCTCGACACGACGTCGGCGTAGGGGACGGGCGACGGGTGCAATCCGGCCGCCACCAGGCCGGCGAAGTGCGCCATGTCGACCCACAGGTATGCACCGACCTCGTCGGCGATGGACCGGAATGCCGCGAAGTCCTGGTGTCGCGGGTAGGCGGACCAGCCGGCGACGATCACCTTCGGCTGCGCGGCGACAGCGACCTTGCGGACCTCGTCCATGTCGATACGGTGGTCTTCCTTGCTGACCCCGTACGACTCGACCTCGTAGAGCTTGCCGGAAAAGTTCAGCTTCATGCCGTGCGTGAGGTGGCCGCCGTGTGCCAGGTCGAGGCCGAGGAGCTTCTCACCCGGGCTCATCAGCGCCATCAAGACGGCGGCGTTGGCCTGCGCGCCCGAGTGCGGCTGGACGTTCGCGAAGTCGGCGCCGAACAGTTCTTTGGCACGAGTGCGCGCGAGGTCCTCGATGACGTCGACGTGCTCGCAGCCGCCGTAGTAACGGCGACCCGGGTATCCCTCGGCATACTTGTTGGTCAGCACGCTGCCCTGAGCCTGCAGCACCGCGCGGGGAACGAAGTTCTCCGAGGCGATCATTTCCAGGGTGTCGCGCTGACGGGCGAGCTCACCAGCCATGGCCTGGGCGACTTCGGGGTCGAGTTCGGCGAGGGGGGCCGTGTTGACGTCGGTACCGGGCACAGCGGTCATCGAGGAATCTCCAAGCTGGATGCGGAAACGAATGCCCCCAGTCTACGAAGAACCCGTGCGTACTTGATAACCGCCCAGTGTTAAGAAGTACTCACGGGGCGGAGGGCACTGGGAACGAGGGGTTCGTCGAGGAGCCGACGAAACCGTTCCGACCGCTCCGCGCCCACCGGGACCTCCGCCAGCCAGCCGCCGAGCAGGCGGTATCCCTCGACGTAGGTGCTGGTGTAGGCCCGCCACAGGGGCGAGGACAGGAAGCGCAGCGACTGCCGCGCCCGCTCGGGGGTCGACAGGCTCCACCGTTGCAGGAACAGGGCGACGTCGTCCGCGCTGCGGCGCTCGTCGTGCAGCATCAGCGCAGCGTCCTGGCGGACACCGAGCAGCTGACCGGACGCCGCCGACAGTCGCTGTGCCTGTTCACCGTCGAATCGCAGTCCGAGGTCGGCGTAGATTTCCTGCGCCCACAGGCCCCAGTTCTCACCGACGATGGATTCGAGCGCGAGGTCGGCAAGACCCTCGGCCATGAGGCATTGCGGGGTGTTGACGAGAAACAGCGTCTGTTCCAGCTGCCCCGCGCCGACGAGCCCCGCTTCCTTACGGCAGTGCTCGGTGTGATGGCCCGGGTATGACTCGTGCGCGATGAGCCGAGGCAGATTTGCCATGTGCTGTTTCAGGTCGGAGTTGATGGCGACCGTGGAGCGGTAGTTTCCGAGGTAGTAGTTGAAGCCCGACCACGGCTTGTCCCCGACCACCTCGTACTCGACGACCTCGGCTTCGGGCAGGGCGTAGTGCTCGCGCACCAGGTCGCGCAGGGCGCTCGAGAAGGCGTCGACGCAGTCCTTCAAACGGTCAGCCGGTATCTCGTCGGCGGCGCGGTGGGCATGGACCCGCTCGGTGAGTGTGCCGGATCCGGGCAGCACGGCGTCCATCTTGCGGTGCGCCTCGCGGTACTGCTCCTCGTCGCCGCGTGCAATGCGAACGTCGAAATAGGCGTCCACCTCGTCGACGAACCCGACGTCGTCCCCGGCGAACTTCCGTCCCGAGGATTCGAGTGCCCGCAAATGGACGTCGAGGAACCGCGTCCGCTCGTCCGACAGCCCCGCGGACGGCAATTCCGCACGCAGCGTTGCCGCTGTGCGTGCCAGTTCCCGCGGGTCCGGCCGCGGCGCGTTCTCGACCTTCCGGCGTAGCGCCGGGTCGCCGGTGTACGCATCGACGAATCCCTCTTCGAGCCGATCGAATCCCAGCCCGAGCAGCAGGTATTCGCGAACCAACGAATCCGATTCCATGTCGATCGACCTTAGTCGGACAACCGAGTGCGTGACCCGCCGACAGCTCAGCCTGTGGCACCAAGCACAATCCGACTATGCAACCGCTACTCGCCAGCGCGACGACGACGGCCGAGATTCCGGGCGTGGACGGCTCACTCCCCCAGCCGCTCGAGTGTGAGCGGAACTGATGGCCCGGGCAAGCGAATCCAGCCCGTACGTCGAATTCGACCGGAAGCAGTGGCGCACGCTGCGTAAGTCGACTCCGCTGGTGTTGACCGAGGAGGAGCTGTACGGGCTCCGAGGCCTCGGCGAGCAGATCGACCTCGAGGAGGTCGCGGAGGTGTATCTTCCGCTTTCGCGTCTGATCCACCTGCAGGTGGCTGCACGACAGCGGTTGTTCGCCGCGACCGCGACGTTCCTCGGTGAGAAGCATCCGGATCAGCAGGTGCCGTTCGTCATCGGCGTCGCGGGAAGTGTCGCGGTCGGCAAGTCGACCACGGCGCGGGTCCTGCAAGCCCTGCTCGCCCGCTGGGAACATCACCCCCGCGTCGACCTGGTGACGACGGACGGCTTCCTGTACTCCACCGACGAGCTGAACCGGCGCGGGATCATGCACCGCAAGGGTTTTCCGGAGAGTTACGACCGGCGCAAGCTGCTGCGGTTCGTCACCGAGGTGAAGTCGGGCGCCGAGGAGGTAGCCGCACCGGTCTATTCGCACATCTCTTACGACATCATCCCCGGCCAGTACCACCTGGTGCGCCAGCCGGACATTCTCATCATCGAAGGTTTGAACGTCCTGCAGACCGGTCCGCGTCTCATGGTCTCGGATCTGTTCGACTTTTCCATCTACGTCGATGCCCGCATCGAGGACATCGAGGCGTGGTACATCCAGCGCTTCCTGGCCCTGCGCCAGACGTCGTTCGCCAATCCGAACGCCCACTTCCACCACTATGCGAACCTGTCGGACCGCGACGCCACTGCTGCCGCTCAGGAGATCTGGCACAACATCAACCGACCGAACCTGGTGGAGAACATTCTGCCGACGCGCCCCCGCGCCACCCTCGTGCTGCGCAAGGACGCCAATCACTCGATCAACCGGCTGCGCCTGCGCAAGCTGTAACCGGGTGGCCGCTCAGACGCCGAATCTGCGATGCCGGGCTGCGTAGTCGCGTAGCGCGCGCAGGAAGTCGACCCGACGGAACTCGGGCCAGTACGCCTCGGTGAACCAGATCTCGGAGTAGGCGCTCTGCCACAACAGGAACCCCGACAGCCGCTGTTCTCCTGACGTACGAATCACGAGGTCGGGGTCCGGTTGACCCGACGTATAGAGATGCCCGCCGATGCCGTCGACTGTGATCGACTTCACCAACTCGTCGCCCGACAACCCGGCGAGGAGTTTCTCGCAGAGCAGCGACCGCACGGCGTCGGCGATTTCCTGCCGGCCGCCGTAGCCGACGGCGACGTTCACATGGGTGCCGGTACGGCCTTGGGTCCGCTCCGCCGCCTCCCGCAAGCGGCGCGACTGCTCGGCGGGCAGCAGATCCAGCGCACCGACGATCTTCACACTCCAGTTCTTGTCCGGTCCGGAGATCTCTTCGACTACATCGGTGATGATCTCGAGGAGGGTGTCCAGTTCCTCCGCGTCCCGGCGCAGATTCTCGGTCGAGAGGAGATAGATGGTGGCCATCTCGATCCCGGCGGCATCACACCAGCCCAGCATCTCCGAGATCTTGAGGGCACCCATCCGGTGTCCGTGGCTGACGTCGGTGAAGCCGTTTTCCCGGGCCCACCTCCGGTTGCCGTCGCACATCACCGCTATGTGCCGAGGGTGCTGCAGACCTTCGAGCCGCGCGAGCAACCGTCGCTCGTAGATGCTGTACAGCAGTCCTCGCACACTCACCGGGAGATCACCATGACAGCCAAGAGTACGCCGCTGCCGATCGCGATTCGCGATGGCGGTCACACGTAGTGCACCGTGGCCCTACCGACGGGTACGCTCTCCCCACAAGCGAACCTACGGTTCCGTAGGTTCGAGTCGCGAACAGCGAGAAGGGGTGTCCTGTGACAGCTTTCGGACTCGACGAGCTCCCGGTCAAGCCGCGTCTGCGGGGGTGGATTCACCTGTGGGCGTTCGGTATCTCGGTCATCGCCGGGCTGGTCCTCGTCCTCGTGTCCGGACTCCGAGTGTCAGCGGAAGCAGCCGTCGCCACAGCGGTCTACAGCGTCACCGTGTGCGGCGTATTCGGGGTCAGCGCCACGTATCACCGCGTGCACTGGAAGACCACGTCTGCCCGCACGTGGATGAAACGGGCGGATCACTCGATGATCTTCCTGTTCATCGCCGGCAGTTATACACCGTTCGGGCTGCTGGGCCTGCCCTCGAGCACCGGGCGCACACTGCTGATCGTCGTCTGGGCCGGTGCCTTCGCCGGCGTCGCCCTGAAGATGCTGTGGCCGACGGCGCCGCGGTGGGTCGGTGTTCCGCTCTACCTGCTCCTCGGCTGGGCGATCGTTCCGGTGGCGCCGGAGCTGACTTCCGAGGTCGGAGTCCTGCCCATGGTGTTGCTGCTCATCGGCGGCATCTTCTATTCGGTGGGCGCGGTGTTGTATGCCACGAAGTGGCCCAATCCCTGGCCGGCCACCTTCGGGCATCACGAGTTCTTCCACGCCGCCACGGTGATCGCGGCGTTGTGCCACTACATCGCCGTCTGGCTGGTCGTGTTCGGACAGTAATTACCGGCTCAACGCCTCGGCCAGGTCGTCGATGGTCGACACCGGACGATCACAGACGAACCCGCGGCACACATAGGCCGCCGCATCGCCCCCCACCAGCGGCCGGTCCGCGAGCAGCGGCGACGAATCCGGTTCGCCTCCGACCACCACCGCACCACCCGGAGCGAGTCGGCGTGCAGCGTCGAGCAGCCCGGACTCGCCGTTCGTTGCCACCGCCACCTGGATCGGCCCACGCACCGACGCCTCGGCCACGGCGAGCCAGTGTCCCGCCGACCTCGGTGCCCGTTCGAGGAGCAGCGCCACCCGGTCGAGTGACGCGGCGGCCGCGGCGGCATACCGGGCCGAGGTGCCCGCCTCCGCCACTGCCGCTGCGGTGAGCAGGGCTTCGGCCAGGCAGGAGGCACCGGACGGGGTGGCGCCGTCGACCGGGTCGCGCGGACGGGTCACCAGCGTTTCCGCGTCATCCGCCGTGTCGAACCAGCTGCCGGGCTGCTCGGCGTCCGCGAAGTGTCGCAAGGCGCGCTCCAGCAGGGCCTCGGCGGGTTCGAGCCATTCGGCGTCGCCGGTCGCCTGGAACAACGTGAGGAGTCCGGTGGCGAGGCACGCATAGTCCTCCAGAATTCCCACGGGTTCGCCCACCACCGACCCCAGCGAGGCGCGGCGCAGGCGACCGTCGACACGGTGCAGGTCCAGCACCGTCCGGGCACACTCGGCGGCAGCCGAGATCCACTCCGGCCTGCCGAGTCCGGCACCGGCCTCGGCCAGCGCCGTGATGGTCATCCCATTCCAGGCGGTGACCACTTTGTCGTCCCGGCCGGGCTGCGGCCGGGTCGTACGGTGAGCGAAGAGCGCGTTCCGCACGCGACCCCACCGCTCCCAGTCGTCCGGATCCTCGAGGAGTTGCAGCACCGACGCGCCTTCTTCGAAGGTTCCCTCCGGCATCACGGTCAGCAGTTGCGACGCCCACTCGCCGTCCTCGGCGCCCAGCACGTCGACGAGCTGTGCGGGTGTCCACACATAGGTCAGGCCCTCGACGCCTTCCGTGTCGGCGTCGAGCGCAGACGCGAACGAGCCGTTCTCCGTACGCAAGTCGCGAAGCAGGAACTGCGCAGTCTCCTCGGTGACGCGGACCGCCAGCTCCGAACCCGTTCGCCGACCGAGATGGGCATACACGCGCAGAAGCTGGGCGTTGTCGTAGAGCATCTTCTCGAAGTGCGGCACGACCCACTCGGCGTCGACCGAGTAGCGGGCAAAACCGCCGCCCAACTGGTCGTAGATCCCGCCCCGCGCCATCGCGGACGCCGTGCGCTTCACCGTCTCGAGCACCTTTGCGTTCCCGGACCGCTCGTAGGTGCGCAGCAAACCCTCCAGCAACGCAGACGGCGGAAACTTGGGTGCACCTCCGAACCCGCCCCGCGGAATGTCCTCGTCCTTCACAACGGCAGCAGCAGCCGCGTCGAGAAGCGCGGCATCCACCGCGACATCCGAAGTAGGTATGCCGCCGGCTCCGCGGCGCAGTTCCGTGGCCACCGACTCCGCGGCATTGTCGACGTCGCTGCGCCGGTCCCGCCACGTGTCGGCGATGGCGCCGAGCAGCTGGGTGAAGGACGGCATTCCGCCGCGTGGCGCGGGCGGGTAATAGGTCCCGCAGTAGAACGGTGCACCGTCGGGAGTGAGGAAGCACGTCATCGGCCAACCGCCCTGGCCCGTCATCGCCACAGTGGCGTTCATGTACACCGCGTCGAGGTCGGGACGCTCTTCCCGGTCGACCTTGATGCACACGAAGTGCTCGTTCATCAGCGACGCGACGGCGTCGTCCTCGAACGACTCGTGCGCCATCACATGACACCAGTGGCACGCGGAGTACCCGATCGACAGCAGAATCGGCACATCACGTTCACGCGCCCACTCGATGGCCTCCGGCCCCCATTGCTGCCAATGGACCGGGTTGTCGGCGTGCTGCCGCAGATAGGGGCTGGTGGACCCGCCGAGTGTGTTGCGTGCGCGTGGGTCCATGTCCAGCTCCTCTTCGACTACTGCTGCAGCTTCGGCGGATTGTCGGTGGGACCGGAGGGTCCGCTCGTGGTCCCGTTGTCCCCGTGCAGTGCGCCGCGGTCGGTGCCCTCGTCGGCTTCCTGGTCGGGTTCGGGATGATCCGGTTCGAAGGTCTCGGGCAGATTCTTCAGCTGCTTGTTCATCGAGCGCACCAGTAGCACCACGCCCGCGAGCAGAGCGAGAATGACCACCAGCCCGATCGGCGAGGCCTTACCGAACTCGGGGCCGGAGGGCGTACTGGGCGTCTGCGCCAGCAGTTCCACCGTCCCGGCGACGACACCGAGCGTCAACGACATCACTGCGACTCGTCCGGGTGAACGCCGGCGAACAGGTCGTTCTCCGGAATGGAGGTGGTGACCCGGGTCTTGGCGAGTTCGAATTCCTCGGTGGGCCAGATCTTCTGCTGGATCTCGAGCGGAACAGCGAAGAACGAACCGTTGGGGTCGATCTGGGTGGCGTGGGCGCGCAGGGCGTCGTCGCGCTGCGGGAAGTAGTCGCCGCAGGTGATCTGCGTGGTGACCCTCGCCATCAGATCACCCTGCTCGGTCTTCCACTTCTTGAGCCACTCCGCCATCGGGAATTCTTCACCGCGGCGTTCGTACTCCTCCTGGAACTGCAGGAGACGTTTACGGATGAACCCGTGCGAGTAGTAGACCTTCTGCACTTTCCACGGCTCGCCCGCGTCGGGGAACTGCTGCGGATCCGCGGCCGCCTCGTAGGCGGCCATCGACACCTCGTGGCAGCGGATGTGATCGGGATGCGGATAACCGCCGTTCTCGTCGTACGTCGTCATGACGTGGGGACGGAATTCGCGGATGGCCCGGACCAGAGCTTCGGTGGCCACCTCGAGCGGCACCAGCGCAAAGCATCCCTCCGGCAGCGGCGGCAGCGGGTCACCCTCGGGCAGTCCCGAGTCGACGAATCCCAGCCACTGGTGCTGGACACCGAGGATGCGGGCGGCCTCGGCCATCTCCTCGATGCGGACCTCGTGGATGCGGTCGCGCACGCCGGGCACGTCCATCGCCGGATTGAGGATGTCGCCGCGTTCACCCCCGGTCAACGTCACGACCCGCACTTCGTTGCCCTCGGCGGCGTAACGGGCTGTCGTCGCCGCACCCTTGCTCGACTCGTCGTCGGGATGGGCATGGACGGCCATGAGACGGAATCCGCTCACGTATTCGTTCACCTCAACTTCGCCAGTAGCCGTTGCCGGCTTGTTCGTGTCGTACGCTCTTCGTCCTCCGCCATCGCTTGACGGCGCACCGACGCACATCCTCTATAGTTCCACCCGATAGTTCCGCTTGCAGCCGTGACCCCGCTCGAGTGCTGGAAGCAGTGAGGAACTGGAGCGGTGTGAGAGCAGAGTGATGACGAGAACGCTTCCCCCCGGCCGATACACAGGTGCAGCGAAGCCTGCACGGCCGAGGCGCTGGATCGCGTGGGCGCTCGGCGCGGTCGTCGTGGTGCTCGGAGTGATCGTGGCGTTCTCGGCCTACGACAGGTTCACTATTTCCGACATCGACAGCGAAGCCACATCATTCGATCTTGTCGACGACTCGCGGCTCGACATCACCTTCACCGTCACCCGTGACGACCCTTCGCGCCCGGGGGTGTGCATCGTGCGTGCACGCTCCAAGGACGGATCCGAGACGGGACGGCGCGAGGTCTACATCGCGGGAGGGCCGCATCAGACGGTGAAGATCACGGCCCCTGTCTACACGTCCGAGCCGCCGGCCATGGGAGATGTCTACGGGTGCAGCCTGGACGTTCCGGCATATCTCACGGGTGGCTGACCAGCCGCTCCCCGAGCGACCGTTCGGGTTCTCCGCCGGTTCCGACCTTCGATCGTGCTAGAATCGGCTGATACACGGTTCCGGTTTGGAACCGTGTATTGCTGCATTGGCGGCAAGGTAGATCTGTGTTCGGCCCCGGCCGGCTGATCCGCCGAGCCGTTGATCACTGCTGTTGCAGTGGTCTGTCGAGGGAGCCCGGGGGCTCCAACTACGAGGGAGTGATCGAGATGACCGAGACCCAGGTGACCTGGCTGACCCAGGAGTCACATGACAGGCTCAAGAGCGAACTCGACCAACTCATTGCCAATCGACCCGTCATCGCCGCCGAGATCAACGAGCGACGCGAAGAGGGCGATCTCAAGGAGAACGGTGGCTACCACGCGGCCCGCGAAGAGCAGGGCCAGCAGGAAGCTCGTATCCGCCAGCTCCAGGAGTTGTTGAACAGCGCGAAGGTCGGCGAGGCACCCACCCAGTCCGGCGTGGCGTTGCCCGGCTCGGTGGTGAAGGTCTACTACGACGGCGACGAGAAGGACACCGAGACGTTCCTCATCGCCACCCGCGAAGAGGGCGCACGCGACAACAAGCTCGAGGTCTACTCCCCCAACTCACCGTTGGGTGGGGCACTGCTCGAGGCGAAGGTCGGCGAGACGCGCGAGTACACACTGCCCAACGGCAGCAGCATGAAGGTGACGCTCGTCAGCGCTGAGCCTTACCACAGCTGATACCGGCTCTGCTTCACAAAACTCCGGTCCGGGCGATGCGCCCGGACCGGAGTTTTTTGTGGTGCAGTTCGCACTCAGATGATTCTGCGAGCCTTCATGCCGGAGAACACCGCACCGATGCGCACTACGTCACCCGTGGTGGGTGCGTGGAGCATCTGGCCGTTTCCGACATAGATCGCCACGTGCCCGGGACCCCCCGACTGCCAGTTTCCGAAGAGCAGGTCGCCCGGTTTCGCCTCCGAGAGCGGGATCTCGACGCCGACGCGCCACTGAGTCTCCGAGGTCCGGGGCAGTTTGATGCCGGTGGCGGCGTAGACGGCGAACGAGGTCAGGCCGGAGCAGTCGAACCCCCCGCCGGACGGTCCGTTGATGTTGCCGCCGCCCCACACATACGGCAAGCCGATGAACCGCATCGCCATCTCGACCACCCGGCTCGGCTCCCCGGCGCCGACGCCGTAGAAGAACGGTGACAACATCCGGGCGAACGATTCTTCGAGCGACCGGATCCGTGCCACATACGGCTGGGTTTCGTGGACGTAGTCCGGTTTTCCGGCGGGCATCCCGCCCGACGTGCGCACCGCACCGGCACCGGCGTTGTAGGCCGCAAGGGTGAGGTCGAGGGTGTCCCCTTTGACCACGCCTTGTTTCTTCCAGGCGTCGATCTGCGCGTGGAGGTCGCACAGCATCTGGCCGGACGCCATCATCGGGTCGGCGACGCCGTTGATGTCCACCTTGCCGTCGCCGTCGGCGTCCTTGCCGTATTTGGCCCAGGTGCCGGGCAGAAATTGACCGGGCCCGCGGGCACCCGCCCTCGACACCGGCGAGGCCGCCCCATGTCTGAAGCCGTTCTCGACCGAGTACAGAGCGGCCAGGGTCGGCGGCTTGATTCCTTCACACAACGAGCCGGCCTTGCGGATCCAGGGGGCGAACACGGCGATGGCTCCGATCGGGGCCAGGGAGACCCCCGGAAATCCGGCAGGCACCGAGGGAATCAAGGATCCGAGGCCGCTGATGATGGCAGGGACGCCGGGGACGGCGGCCAGCCCACCGATCACGGTTTGTGCACCCGAGGCCATCGGCGCCGGGGGCTGGTCGAGCGGACTGTCGGGGAGGACGAGTGCCTGCTCGGGTCCTGGGACCGGCGGGGGCGGCGCCGGCGGTGCGTCTGCAGCAGGCGGCGCCGGAATATAGGGATCGGTAGCCTGCTTCACCACCTCGGATGCGTCGGTGACCATTTGCTCGGCTTGCAGTCGTGCTGGTTCCGGGAGAGCCGAAATGGCGTCGTTCACCTGTTTCTGAACGTCGGGAGAAGCTTGCTCTACAACTTGGATAGCGTCCGCCGCTTGGTCTTTCACTGGCTGCGGTATGTCTGCTCCTTGAACCATTGCCCCCGCTGCTGTGGTGATCGCCACGATGATCGCCGCTGCATCAACTGACATACGTGCGCTCCTCCTCCTCGGTGTGCCGAACCGAGTAGGTTCACGTTACGACGGGGTACAGCGGGCGCGGGCCGAATTCGGCAGCTTGGGCAGCAGCCATTTCGTGCGGTGAGCAGGCTTCGGGCCGTCGCACACGACCGTGCGTGCGTGTTTCCACCCGGCCCGACTGCACTCCACCCCTCTGAGCCGGCCTCGCATCGCTCTCCGAACTGATTCCCAGGTTGCTCACAGGTTCGTCGTGGAAGGTGGTGGACATGAGTGAAGATCGACGGAATGCCCGCCTGCTTCCCGTTCGACGTGCGCTCGCCGCAGCCGGGATCGCCGGGTTGGTCGCCGGTGGCGGCATCGCGGCTGCCGCGGACGCCTCTTCGCCCGACGCGGCCGTCGCCGCTCCCCTCGTCTCGGCAGGCTCCGGAACACCGGATGCGGTGTCGAGCGGATTCTGAAGACGCGGGGAGTAACCACAGCATGACCGGTGCGCGTAGCGCGACCGAATGGTCGACATGGGGTGGGCACGTGCGTGTCGTCGTCACTGACCCGGCCGCTCTCGATTCGGCCGCCAACCTGGTGCGCGGCTATCTCGCGGCAGCAGACGCCGCGGTCAATCGCGAGCGATCCGACGCCGAGATCCACTCTCTCCGGCACGGGAAGAACACCGTGACCCCACTGTTCGCCCGATTCCTCACCGATGCACTGTCGGCGGCACGGATCACGGACGGAAAGCTCGGCCCCACGTCGGCATCCACCACCCACTCCTGGCGCACCGTCGGGGTCGACGGAACTGAGGTGACGCTGCCCGAGGGAGTGCAGCTCGATCTCACGGCCACCGCTCGCGCGAGCTCGGCAGACCATTGCGCCTCGACCACCGCCGAACTCCTCAGCTGCGGCGTGTTGGTGGCCCTGGGCGGCGACATCGCCACCGCCGGACCCACGCCGCCGGGTGGGTGGCAGATACAGGTTCAAGACCTGCCGGGCGACCCCACCTGCCAGGTGTCGATTCCGTCGGGCGCGGGCGTGGCGACCGCCAGCACCGTGAAACCCCTGCGTCCCGACCCGATGGCGTTGTGGCGCACGGTGTCCGTGGTGGCCGACTGCTGCACCACCACCCACGCAACCAGTACGGCGGCGGTCGCGATGGGCGGCGGCGCCGTCAGCTGGCTGGCCGAACTGAAGCTACCCGCGCGACTGGTGGATCAGGAGTTCCGGGTGAGCACTGTCAATGGATGGCCGCACTAGCGGCGCGCTCAGTGCTGCAGCCGAACGGCGTATCCGGCGGCGTCGAGCGCGTCGAGCAGATCCTGCCGATGCCCCGGGCCACGGGTCTCCACGGTAAGGAAGACCTCCACCTCGTCCAGTGCGAGTGAGCCACCGGTCCGGGAGTGAACAACGTCGACCACGCTGGCCCCGTTCCCGCTGACCACCTCGAGGAGGCCGACCAAACCACCCGGTCGGTCCGGAATGGTCACGTGCACACCGAGATAGCGTCCCGACGCGCGCAACCCGTGGTTGACGACATGGGTCAGCAGTAGCGGGTCGACGTTGCCACCCGACAGCACGGCGCAGACCTTTCCGGTGAGGCCGAGCTCGGCCTCGGCGCAACTGATCAGTGCCGCAACCGCCGCCGCACCGGCGGGTTCGACGATGAGTTTCGCTCGCTCTAGGCACAACAGCAGGGCGCGGGACAACGCGTCCTCGCTCACCGTGACGATGGCGTCTACCTGAGTGCCGACGTGCGCGAACGGGACGTCGCCCGGTCGGCCGACCGCAATGCCGTCGGCCATCGTGGACATGTTCGCCAACGGCACGGGACGGCCTTCGGCGAGCGAAGCGGGCCACGCGGCTGCTTGCTCGGCCTGGACGCCGATGATGCGCACGTCGGGACGCAACTCCGACACCGCGGCGGCGATCCCCGCGATGAGGCCACCACCGCCCGTCGGAACGACAATGGTGCCGACGTCCGGCTCCTGCTCCAGAATTTCGAGGCCCACAGTCCCTTGACCTGCCACGATATCGACGTGGTCGAAGGGGTGAATCAGCACCGCCCCGGTCTCCGCAGCGAATTCCTTCGCCGCCACCAGGGCATCGTCCACGGTGTCACCGGTCAGATGCACGGTCGCGCCGTACGCCTTGGTTGCGACGAGTTTCGGTAGGGGTGCGCCCGTCGGCATGAAGACGGTCGACGCGATGCCCAGGTCGGTGGCCGCCCAGGCCACACCCTGGGCGTGATTACCGGCACTCGCGGCGACGACACCAGACGCGCGTTCCTCCTCGGCGAGGTTCGCGATCCGGTAATACGCACCACGCGGCTTGAAAGACCCCGTGCGCTGGAGGTTTTCGCACTTGAGCGACACCTCGTGCCCGCATCGCTCGGACAACGCCCTCGATGCGATCACCGGCGTCCGGCGCATCACGGGGGCCAGCAGCCTACGGGCTGCCCTGATCTGCTCGAGCGTGACGGATTCCACGCGGGCCAGCATAGGGCGCTCCGCGCCCTGTGAGTGGTTAAGGAGTCCAGAGACTCGTCAACCACTCACGGGCGGCGAAGCCGCCTACTTCAGCGCCTGCTCGATGTCGCCGACGAGGTCGGCCGCGTCTTCGACGCCGACGGACAGTCGCACGAGGTCGTCCGGGACCTCGAGCAGCGAACCGGCGGTGGAGGCGTGCGTCATCGCACCGGGATGTTCGATGAGCGATTCGACACCACCGAGCGATTCGGCGAGGGTGAAGATCTCGGTTCGCGAGCAGAAGTCCAGCGCCGCCTGCTTGCCGCCGGCGAGCCGGACGGAGATCATGCCGCCGAAACGACGCATCTGCTTCTCGGCGATCTTGTGGCCGCTGTGCGATTCGAGGCCGGGGTAGATGACCTTGGAGACGGCCGGGTGCCCGGTGAGCAACTCCACGACCTTTTCGGCGTTGTCACTGTGCCGCTCCATGCGCAGGGCGAGGGTCTTGATGCCGCGCAGCGTGAGGAAGGCATCGAAGGGACCGGGTACGGCGCCGGCGCCGTTCTGGAGGAACGCGAATGCTGCGTCGAGTTCTTCGTCGTTGGTGACCAGTGCGCCGCCGACGACGTCGGAGTGGCCGCCGATGTATTTAGTGGTCGAGTGCAGGGCGATGTCGGCGCCGAGCTGCAGCGGCTGCTGCAGGTAAGGCGACGCGAACGTGTTGTCGACGACGATCTTCGCGTCGGCCGCGTGCGCCACCTCGGTGAGCGCTTCGATGTCACCGATGGTGAGCAACGGGTTGGTGGGGGTCTCGACCCACACCAGTTTGGTGTTCGGCCGGATCGCCTCGCGCACGGCATCCACATCGGACACCGGCACGGGGGTGTATTCGATACCCCACTGGGAGAAGACCTTGTCGATCAGGCGGAACGTGCCACCGTAGGCGTCGTTGGGGATGACGAGGTGGTCGCCCGGGCGGAGAACGGCACGCAGGACGCAGTCGGTGGCGGCCATGCCCGAGCCGAAGGCCCGGCCGTACGTGCCCGACTCCAGGGCTGCGAGGTTGGCCTCGAGCGGCCGGCGGGTGGGGTTGCCCGTGCGGGCGTACTCGAATCCGTTACGCATGCCGCCGACGCCGTCCTGTGCGAACGTCGAGCTCGCGTAGATCGGGACGTTGACGGCGCCGGTCTGCGGGTCGGGGTCGAATCCGGCGTGCACGGCCTTCGTGGAGAAACCCTGCCAGCTGATGTTGTCCGCTTTGCTGCGCTGCTCACTCATGTAGGCCAGCGTAGTGGGGACCTAATCTTGCAGATACTTCGCAATCGCGAATGCGACGTCGAGCTTGGTCTCGTCGCTCACGGAGGGGTCGATCGCGTTGACGATGATGCTGTGTGTCGGCGTGAGGAGTGCCATGGCGACGACGTCGAGGACCACCCCGTTCACCGCCGTGGCCCGCGGATCGGGGATCACATTCGTCCCGTTCCTCATCTCCACGATGACCACCGGGTCCGTCACCTGCGGCTTGACGGACGCCGTGAGGGTGCTCAGCACGTTGGCCTGCCCCTTCGACCACGAGCAGGTGGGATCGGCGGAGCCCGGCAGGACTCCCTCGGTGAGATACGGCCGGTCTGATACCAACGACCCCAGCACCTCCGTCAGGTGGTCGCAGTCGGTCGACTCGGCCACCACCGCCGAGCTGGGTTTCGCTGTCGCCACCGATGCCGGCTGTGCGACGCCGTCGACCGCTTGCCCGCACCCGGCAACCGTCAGTCCGAGGGCGATGATCGGAATCCCCACGACACGACGCAGACGAGCACCCACTGATTTCCCCCCTCGGATGTGGAACGGGCCACCCGCGTCCGGCGAGCGGCCCGTCCAGATGTCTCGCCCTAGGACCCGGCGCTGAGGAACCCGAGCAGGTCGTGGCGAGTGATGACGCCGGCCGGCTTACCGTCGTCCACCACCATCAGCGCGTCGGTATCCCCCAGCGCCTTCGTCGCGGCCGACACCGGCTCCCCCGAACCGATGAGCGGAAAAGGCTTGCTCATGTGCTTCTCGACCGGGTCGGCGAGGTGGGCACGGCCCTCGAAGACGGCGCTGAGAAGGTCGCGCTCCGTCACACTTCCCGCGACCTCACCGGCCATGACGGGCGGCTCGGCCCCGACGACGGGCATCTGAGACACCCCGTACTCGCGGAGGATCTCGATGGCGTCGCGCAGCGTCTCGGACGGGTGCGTGTGGACGAGGTCTGGGAGCTCGCCGGACTTGCCGCGCAGCACGTCGCCGACCGTCTTCTCGTCCGGCTTGCCGTCGAGCGGGGTGCGGAGGAAGCCGTAGGAGGCCATCCACTTGTCGTTGAAGATCTTGGACAGGTAGCCGCGTCCGCCGTCGGGAAGGAGAACGACGATCACCGCGTCGGGACCCTCACGTTTGGCGACCTCGAGTGCGGCGACGACGGCCATTCCGCACGATCCGCCGACCAGCAGGCCTTCTTCACGCGCGAGTCGGCGTGTCATCTCGAAGGAGTCGGCATCGGAGACGGCGATGATTTCGTCGGGGATGGACGGGTCGTAGGCGCTCGGCCAGAAGTCCTCGCCGACTCCTTCGACGAGGTAGGGACGGCCGGTGCCGCCGGAGTACACGGAGCCCTCGGGGTCGGCGCCGATGATCTTGACCTTCCCGCCCGACACCTCCTTGAGGTAGCGGCCGGTGCCGGTGATGGTGCCGCCGGTGCCGACGCCCGCGACGAAGTGGGTGATCTTTCCGTCGGTGTCGGCCCAGATTTCCGGTCCGGTGGTCTCGTAATGGCTCTGCGGACCGCCCGGGTTGGCGTACTGGTTCGGCTTCCACGCGCCGGGGATGTCGCGGGCGAGGCGGTCGGACACGCTGTAGTAGCTGTCGGGGTGTTCCGGCGCGACCGCGGTCGGGCACACCACTACCTCGGCACCGTAGGCTTTGAGGACGTTGCGCTTGTCTTCGCCGACCTTGTCGGGGCACACGAACACGCACTTGTACCCACGTTTCTGTGCAACCAGGGCCAGCCCGACGCCGGTGTTGCCGGACGTGGGTTCGACGATGGTTCCGCCCGGCTTCAGCTCGCCGGACGCCTCGGCGGCGTCGATCATCTTGACCGCGATGCGGTCCTTCGAGCTTCCGCCGGGGTTCAGGTACTCGAGCTTGGCTGCAACGGTCCCGTGTTCGCCGCCGATAACCGAAGTGAGCTTGACGAGAGGGGTGTTGCCGATCAGGTCGACGACGTGTTCCGCGATGCGCATGACTCCATGGTCCCAGATGCGCAAATCGGATGCTCACAGACGTCCGGCACGGGGCATCGGACGCGGCTAGATTGGTACGGACGCAGTCCGCCGGAACCCGTGAGAAACACACCAGGTAGCGGAAAGGTGAGTGCAGTGCCGAAGAGCACCTGGCAGGCCGGAGTGAAGGCCGGCGCCACGGCGGTAGTAGCGGGATCGAGCGCAGGAACACTGTCATGGGTGGCGTACTCGTACCTCATGTCGCAGGCGACGGCGGCGAGAGGCGTCATCGGACGCAACGTCGCGAAACCGCCGGAGGCCGACGGCGTGTACGCCCCTGGCAGCGCGGCCGTGGAACGCTGGCGTCGCGGCACACCGTTCGACCTGCACCTGATGATTTTCGGCGACTCGACCGCTGCAGGCGTGGGCTGCCTGACGGCGGAGGAAGTGCCCGGCGTGCAGATCGCCCGCCGCCTCGCCGACGAGACGGGTAAGCGGGTTCGGCTGAGCACCAAAGCAATCGGCGGTGCCACCTCGCGGGGACTCAGTGGCCAGGTTGACGCGATGTTCGTGGCGGGGCCGCCTCCTGACGCCGCCGTCATTCTCGTCGGAGCCAACGATGTCACAGCGAAGAACTCGATCCGCGCCTCGGCCCGCAGGCTGGGCGAGGCCGTCGCCCGATTGAGGGAGCACGACTGCGCCGTTGTCGTCGGGACGTGCCCCGACCTGGGAGTCGTCACAGCCATACCGCAGCCCCTGCGCACCGTCGTCCGCACGTGGGGCCTGCGTCTGGCGAGGGCGCAGGCGGTCGCGGTCACCGCGGCGGGGGGACATCCGGTTGCGCTGGCCGATTTGCTGGCGCGCGAATTCCTGGCTGCCCCCGACCGAATGTTCTCGGCCGACCACTTCCATCCTTCTGCTGCGGGATACGAACTGGCGGCAATGCAGATCGTGCCCGTCCTCGCCACAGCACTGGGCATGTGGCACGGCGGCCCTCTCCCGGACCTGCCCGAGGTCTCGGAAGCAGCCGAGGCACGCAAGTTCTCGACGCGAACACTCGCCTCGCTCAATCGCTTTCTGTGGCGACGTGCCGCGCGACGCCGTGCGACGGGCCGCCTCGACGACCTTCTCGGAATCGAGGAGGCGTCGGCGTCGCGCGCCCGGAAGGCCGCCCAGTGAGACGGAGATATCCGCGCACGGACGCGACGACGTAGGTTGTCTGAACAGCCATGAAATCGGTGGCCTGCAACACAGTGCAGACCTCCGCAGCCGACAAAGGAGTTATCGATGCCCGAGGCAGTAATCGTCTCTGCAGTACGTTCACCGATCGGTCGGGCCATGAAGGGCTCACTGAAGTCGATCCGCCCGGATGATCTGACGACGCAGATGGTTGCAGCGGCGCTGGCGAAGGTCCCCGAACTCGATCCCACCGAGATCGACGACCTGCTCCTGGGCTGCGGCCAGCCGGCCGGGCAGTCCGGGTTCAACATCGCGCGCGTCGTCGCCGTGCAGCTGGGCTACGACTTCCTGCCCGGTGTGACCGTCAACCGGTACTGTT
This sequence comes from Rhodococcus oxybenzonivorans, assembly GCF_003130705.1. NCBI lineage: Bacteria > Bacillati > Actinomycetota > Actinomycetes > Mycobacteriales > Nocardiaceae > Rhodococcus > Rhodococcus oxybenzonivorans. The sequence goes on from NZ_CP021354.1 coordinate 4,756,009, forward strand.
CGTCCTCGCTGCAGACCACCCGCATGGCGCTGCACGCGATCAAGGCCGGCGAGGGCGATGTCTTCATCTCGGGCGGTGTCGAGTCGGTGTCGAGCTTCGTCACCGGCAACGCCGACGGTCTGCCCAACACGAAGAACCCCAAGTTCGCCGACGCCGAGGCCCGGACCGGCAAGCTCGCCGAGGGTGGCGTCGCCTGGACCGATCCGCGTGAGGACGACCTGCTGCCCGACGTCTACATCGCGATGGGTCAGACCGCCGAGAACGTGGCATCCGCCACCGGCATCAGCCGTGAGGAGCAGGACCGCTGGGGTGTCCGGTCGCAGAATCGTGCGGAGGAGGCCATCAAGAACGGATTCTTCGAGCGGGAGATCACCCCGGTCACCCTTCCCGACGGCACCGTCGTCAGCACCGACGACGGCCCGCGCGCCGGCACCACCTACGAGGCCGTCAGTCAGCTGAAGCCGGTGTTCCGGCCGGACGGCACCGTCACCGCCGGCAACGCGTGCCCGCTCAACGACGGCGCCGCCGCGCTCGTGATCATGTCGGACACGAAGGCGAAGGCCCTTGGATTGACTCCGCTGGCCCGCATCGTGTCGACCGGTGTGTCTGGTCTGTCGCCCGAGATCATGGGTCTCGGGCCGATCGAGGCCGTCAAGAAGGCGCTCGCACTGGCCGGGAAGAGTGTTTCGGACATCGACCTGTTCGAGATCAACGAGGCCTTCGCGGTCCAGGTACTCGGTTCGGCCCGTGAGCTGAAGATCGACGAGGACAAGCTGAACATCTCCGGTGGCGCCATCGCCCTCGGTCACCCGTTCGGCATGACCGGTGCCCGCATCACCAACACCCTGCTCAACAACCTGCGTGAGCAGGACAAGACGTTCGGCGTCGAGACCATGTGCGTCGGCGGAGGGCAGGGCATGGCCATGGTCCTCGAACGCCTGAGCTGAGGCGGCTCCGCCACCCGTGAGTGGTCGACGAGTGCAGAGACTCGTTAACCACTCACGGGCGCGAAGCGCCTAGTCGTTGTTGAAGTAACTCAGCAGGCGGAGGATCTCGACGTACAGCCACACCAGGGTGACCGTGAGTCCGAACGCGACTCCCCAGGCGGCCTTCTCCGGCGCCTGAGCGCGGATCAGCTGGTCAGCGGCGTCGAAGTCCAGCAGGAAGCTAAAGGCGGCGATACCGATGCACACGAGGCTGAAGATGATGGCCATCGTGCCGCCGTCACGCAGTCCGAGCCCCCCTTCGATGAAGAAGCTGGCGATCACGTTGCCCAAGGCGAGGACGACGACACCGATGAGAGCGCCGATGATCATCCGCGTCAGGCGGGGCGTGACTCGGATCGCGCCCGTCTTGTAGACGACGAGCATGCCGAAGAACACACCGAACGTGCCGAGGACTGCCTGGCCGATCAACGCCGAACCGCCGACTCCACCGAACGTGATGTCGGTGAACATGAACGACAGCGCACCGAGGAACAGACCCTCCGCGACGGCGTAGGCGAGCACGATCGCCGGGTTGTCCATCTTGCGGCCGAAGGTGGCGATCAGCACGAGGACGAGACCGACCAGGCCGCCACCGATGACGAACGGAACAGCCAGGTCCGCATCGTTGCTGACCAGGAAGTAGGAGACGATCGCCGTCACCGAGAGCACACCGAGTGTGATCCCGGTCTTCGTGACGACATCGTCGATGGTCATCGAACGGTAGTCGGGGCCCGTGCGGTAGGGCTCGGCCTGCGTGTACTGAGGCTGACCGAACTGCTGCGTGACCTGCGCGGCGCCGGCCGTCGTAGATCCGAACGAGGCGTATCCGCCGTTGCCCTCTTGTTTGGGCAGGTTACGGAACACCGGGTTACTGGTGGTGCGCACCGTGCACATCCCTTCTCGTGGCTCGCCGGGTAGATCCGGGTTCTCTCATAACGATGAACGTCCGGCACCCCGCCGCGAGTTCCCGTTCTTCGCTTCGGGTCGGACAATTCGGACTCTACCGGTGCCGCAGTGGCGGCCGCCAGACGAGTGCCCGACGACGCGGCGATCAGGCGATCGACCGGGTCACGGTGAATTTGGCGTTGCGGCCGACCACGTCGGTGCGCCCGACCAGCCGTTGCAGCCGGCCTCGATATCCGAGATGAGAGTTGTACACGGTCCACATTTCGCCACCGGAACGGAGTACCCGTCCCGCTTCGGCGAACATCTTCAGCGCAACACCGGTGTGTACGGCCGCGCCGACGTGGAACGGCGGATTACAGAGGACGACGTCGCAACTTCCGGTGGGCAGTGTCGACATCACGTCGTCGCGCAGTGTGCTCACCCGGTCGGCGACTCCGTTGGCACGGGCCGTGGCCGAGGCGGATGCGACCGCGGCCGCCGACTGGTCGGTGGCGATGACCGAGATGCCGGGCCGCAGCCGAGCGAGGCTGACAGCCAGGATGCCGGTGCCGCAGCCGAGGTCGACGGCGGTCTCGGCGGCGGGGTCCACGCGCGGGAGGAAGTCGAGGAGGTACCGGGTCCCGATGTCCAGTGTGGAACCGGCGAACGCGGCTCCGTAGGAGACGACGTCGAGGCCGAGCTCGTCGATATGTTCGGTGACCGGGAAACTCGACCGAGCAGACGCCACCGGACCGCTCGCGATCAGCACCCGCGACTTCTGCCGCCCGAGCGTTGCCCGCACGGACGCGAACGAGCGGTGGAGCACCTCGTTCATCCCGGTGGAAATGTGCTTGTTCCGGCCGCCGGCGAAAACCACCACGCCGGGGTCGGCGTGACGCGCAATCGCCTCGGCGATCTCGGCGAGCTCGCTCAGGCTCCGCGGCAATTGCAGCAGGACGACGCGCACACCCTCGAGTAGGTCCTGTCCGAGGGAGCACTGCCGATAGCACGACGTCAGACCTGCCGCCTCGGCATTGCGGGCCAGTGCCTGCTCCCCGGTCAGCGGATCCTGGAACACCCGGATGCCGGTGGAGTCGTGCGTCACCGCGGCGCTCAGTGTGAGCGCACCGTAGTGGTCCCCGATCACGGCGACGCTTCCCGCAGGTGCGTCCGAAAGAGCGGTCGCGGCCTCGTCGAGGATCAGGCGGTCTGCGGCGTCGACGGCCACCAGATTCGGTGCCTCGACGTCGGGGCGGCGCCGCAACAGAGCGAACAGTGAATCACGGTCGAGCACCTTACTGCGACACCCACTCGACCACGTTATCGACGCTTTCGCGGTGGGTACGGAATTGGTTGACCGGGTTCTCGGTGTCGGCGTAGCCGAACGAGACACCGCAGACGACTTTGCGCTCCTCCGACAGCGAGAAGAAGTCGCGGATATAGGGCGAACTTCCTGCGAGCGCCGCCTGGGGAATGGTGGCGACCCCGAGGCTCTGCGCCGCGAGGAGAAAGCTGTCGACGTACAGGCCGCAGTCGACGGCGCCGTACGTTCCGAGAGCTTCATGGGTGGTGACGATCGCGACGTGCGGTGCCCCGAAGAGGTCGAAATTCTTCATGGTCTGTTCGGCCGAGGCCGCCCGGTCCCCGGGCGCTATGCCCACACTCGAATACAGCTGCATGGCACATTCCCGGCGACGCAGCTTGTGCTCGCCCCGGTACTCGCGGGGAAAGTCGAAGTCCGATTCTTGCGGATGGCTGCGCACGTACTCTGCGAGTCCCGTACGAAACCGTTCGGTCCCTTCTCCTTCCGTGATCGCTACCTGCCACGGCTGCGTGTTGCACCACGACGGCGTCTGCTGCGCCAACTCGAGGATCCGCGCGATCACCTGACGCGGCACCTGACGGGGCAGAAAGGCCCGGCAACTGATCCGCTCGTCGAGAAGCGTCGCGAAAATACGTGCGGCCGGGTTCGTGTCGGGTGCCGCAATTCCGGTGTCGGTCACGTAGAAATCTCCTCAGGTTCGCTCGCTCTCGAACACGCTCTCGGGAATGTGCGACCGCGATATGCTGGCGTCAGTGCACCGAGAAGGTGATGTCATGAGTGTGCCACGAGGCCCGGGAGGAGAAGCTGGGCCGACCGACTCGGATCCGCGAACAACGGCGCGGGTCGCCGTCACCGACATCGTCGCAGAACTGTCGGCAGAAGGGTTCGACGATGCACGGGAGATCGGCCGGGGTGGGTTCGGGGTCGTCTACCGCTGCCTCCAGAGCGCCCTCGATCGCACAGTGGCCATCAAGGTTCTCTCGTCCGACCTGAGAGACGAAGATCGCGCGCGGTTCCTGCGCGAGCAGCGCGCGATGGGCAAGCTGTCCGGGCATCCCAACGTCGTCGACATCCTTCAATCGGGAGTGACCCCGAGCGGCAGGCCGTACATCGTGATGCCGTACCACCCGCGCGATTCACTCGAGGCCTGGGTACGCCACGAAGGACCCCTGCCCTGGGCGGAGGTGCTTCGCGTCGGGATCAAATTGGCGGGGGCGCTCGAGACGGCGCATCGCGCGGGGACGCTGCACCGGGACGTCAAGCCGGCCAACATCCTGCTCACCGGCTACGGAGAACCCCAGCTCACCGACTTCGGCATCGCCCGCGTGTCGGGCGGATTCGAAACCACGTCGAGCATGATCACCGGTTCGCCCGCGTACACCGCGCCCGAGGTGCTCCGGGGTGAGCCCCCTTCCGTGGCGTCGGACGTGTACAGCCTCGGCGCCGCACTGTTCTGTCTTCTCACGGGGCATGCTGCGTTCGAGCGCCGCAGCGGCGAGAGGCTCGTCGCGCAGTTCCTGCGGATCGCCACACAACCTGTTCCGGATCTTCGGGGGGAAGACGTTCCGGACGACGTGTGCTCCGCGATCGAACATGCCATGGCCGACGATCCGGCCGATCGTCCCGCGGGCGCAGCGGATTTCGGCCGAGAATTGCAGGAGGCGCAACGCAGGCACAATCTCGGCGTCGACGAGATGGCACTGCCCTCCACGGTCGGCGAATTCCCGCGTGTGGAACAGTCGGCAACCCCGACCACTCAGTCGGCCGTGTCCGGACGCGGGCGCAGTTATCGCCGGCGCTCGGGCGCCACACCCCCCAGCGCCGCGGCTCGCTTCCGTCCGCCAACGCCGATGCGGTTGCTGGTTCCGCGGACTCGGCCGCTCGAGATGCTTCGACGAGGGCACCGCCGACGTCTGGCGTTGATCCATGCACCCGCCGGGTTCGGGAAGAGCACGGTTGCCGCGCAGTGGCGTGACGAACTCGTCCGTGAGGGCGCCGTCGTCGCCTGGTTGACTGTGGACAACGACGACAACAACGTCGTGTGGTTCCTGTCCCACCTCGTCGAGGCGATCCGCCGGGCCGATCCGTCGCTCGCCGACGAACTGGGGCAGGCACTCGAGGAGAACGGCGAGGATGCCGAGCGGTACGTGCTCACTTCGCTCGTCGACCAGATCCACGAACGCCGGCGACACGTGGTGGTGATCATCGACGACTGGCACCGGGTGTCCGACCCGAAAACGATCGCGGCCATGGATTTCGTCCTCGAGAATGGTTGCCACCACCTTCAGATCGTGGTGACGAGCCGCACCCAGGTAGGACTTCCGCTGGCGAAGCTCCGCGTCCGGGACGAACTCGTGGAAATCGACAGCAGGGCGTTACGTTTCGACCTCGGTGAATCACAGCGATTCCTCGTCGACATCGGCGGACTCGAACTCGCCGACGCCGACGTCGAGGCGTTGGAGGAGACGACGGACGGATGGGTCGCAGCACTGCAACTGGCCTCCCTGTCGCTGCGCGACCGATCCGATCCCGGCGACCTCATCCGGCATATGTCGGGGCGGCATCACGCCATCGGTGAGTACCTGGCCGAAAACGTCCTGAGCACCCTCGAACCCACGCTACTCGACTTCATGCTCGCGACCTCGATCACCGAGCGTGTCTGCGGCGACCTGGCGTCGGTGCTGGCGAACGTGCCGCGGGGGCAGGCCCTGCTCGAACAGGTCGAGTCACGGGACCTGTTCCTGAGGAGCCTCGACGACGACCGGGAGTGGTTCGAATACCATCACCTGTTCGCCGAGTACCTTCGCCGGCGCCTCGAACGTGATCAGCCTGAACGAGTTCCGGCATTGCACCGCGCCGCCGCGCAATGGTTCGCCGACCACCACTACGTGAGCGACGCCGTCAATCACGCCCTGGCGACGGACGATCTCGACATGGCGGTGACCGTCGTCGAAACGCAGGGAATGCGCCTGGTCGAACATTCCCGGATGGTGGCCCTGCTGGGGTTGGTGGAGAAGCTGCCGCCCCCTGTCGTGGAGTCCAGCCCTCGCATCCAGATCGCCGTGGCGTGGGCGAGCATCCTGCTCCAGCGGGCGCCGGAAACACTGCGCGCGCTCTCCCGCGTTGCTGCCGCCCTCGAGCATTCCCCGCTGAGCGAGTCCGAGCGCGCGGACATCCGGTTGGAGGGCGACGTCATCAGAGCCGTCATCGAGGTGTCGGCGGATCGCGTCGCCAAGGTCCCCGATCTCATCGCCGAGGTGTTCGCACGGCCGGACGCCCTGCGCTCGTGGATCGTATCCGCAGCCGCCAATCTGGCCTCCGCCGTCGCGATCGCCAGATTCGAGTACGGGGAGGCCCGTCGCCTGCAGCAGTGGGCAATCCCCTACCACCGGCAAACCGTCGGCGCGTTCAACCAGATGTACGGCTACAGCTTCGCGGGCCTCGCCGCCATGGAGGAACTCGACATCGCTGCCGCCGAAGAGGATTTCCGGCTGGCCGTGCAGGTGGCGACGAAAGCGAGCGGTGAGCACTCGCACGCCGCACGGCTTGCCGGAACATTGCTCGGCGAATTGCTGTACGAGCAAGGTCATCTCGACGAGGCCGAGCGACTGCTGGACGAAAGCTACGAGCTCGGCCGGGAGGGTGGGCTGGTCGACTTCATGATCGCCCGCTTCGTGACATCAGCCCGGTTGAAGGCCGGGCGCGGGGATTTCGCTTCTGCGTCCCGGCACCTGGACGAAGGATCCACGGTGGCCACTACGCTGGGGCTTCCTCGACTCCTGGCCAGGGTTCAGAACGAGCGGGCTCGTCTCGGACTTCCACCGTCTCCGCCAGAGTCGCAACCGCCTGCGACGCCGATGCGCCCCACCCGATTTCGGTTATGCCGAGATAGTCGCGCAGCTCGACGATGCGACCGCGATCCGCGGGCAAATGACAGATCAGCCCGGTATCGCATGCGAACGCGCCGAAGCATGGGTGCTCCGAGTCGAAGCGCAGAACAGGCCGAGGGCGACACTGCAGGCCAAGCGCCTTCTGGTGGCGTGCCTGGTTGCGGCAGACCACGTCGACGAAGCCAAGCCGGTTCTGGCCGAGGTGGTCTCGACCTGCGCTCGAATCGGGTTCGTGCGCTATGTCGTCGACGGGGGTCCCCGAATGATCCCCTGCGCTTGCCGCCCTGCTGGCGGACAAGCAGGGCGGACGCTGGCCAACCGACTGGCCGGAAGTTTCCTCCGACTTCCTCGCCGCCGCGCTGGCAGGCGACACACCTCTGGAAAATTAGCGTTCGCTTTATTGACTACGTCAAGAAACGATGATGCAGTGTGATCGTGGACACACACACTCGGCTGGCCGGCCTGCTCCGTGGTGCTTCGCTGCGAGTGACGGCGCCCCGGGTAGCGGTCCTCACCGAGGTCCATCGGCAACCGCACTCGGACGCCGACACCATCGCGACCGGCGTGCGTAACCAGCTGGGTTCGGTGTCGACCCAGGCTGTATACGACGTTTTGCGAGCCCTCACCGAAGCCGTGCTGATCCGTCGTATCGAACCGCCCGGATCCCCGGCTCGCTACGAGACCAGAGTCGGTGACAACCACCACCACGTCGTGTGCCGAAAGTGCGGTTCGATACGCGACATCGACTGTTCCGTAGGCGAAGCACCCTGCCTTACACCCGATTCCACCCACGGTTTCGTCATCGACGAAGCCGAGGTTCTCTATTGGGGCACCTGCCCCGACTGCCACGCGCACGCGTCGGCCACCAGCGGGTGACGAACCCGAGGAAACAAGCAGCGCCGATCCAGCGCGGTACCGGCTTTCGCCACGACGACACCGCCGGACGACCTATCGTGGAACGGTTGATGCTGCCTGCCGAAAGGTTGCTCGCAATGTGCCGGTTGTTCGGACTGTCCGCTGCTCCACATCGTGTCCGTGCTTCGTTCTGGTTGCTCGATGCGCCGGACAGCCTGACGCAGCAGAGTCACCGGGAACCGGACGGCACCGGGCTGGGAACGTTCGCCGAAGACGGCACTCCCGTGGTGGAGAAACAGCCGCTGGCCGCCTACGAGGACACCGAGTTCGCGCAGGAAGTGAAGCACCGGTATTCGAGTACGTTCGTCGCGCACATACGATTCGCCACCACGGGCGAACTGTTACCGGCGAACACACACCCGTTCACACTGCGCGGCCGGATCTTTGCGCACAACGGCGTGATCGGGAACTTGGCGGCTCTCGACACCGAATTGGGCTCCGACCTGGACCTCGTCGAAGGTGACACCGATTCGGAGCGCTTCTTCGCCCTCGTGACCCGGCACATCGACCGGAACGGTGGCGACGTCACGGCTGGGATCAGCACAGCGGCGCAATGGGTGGCGGGCAATCTGCCCGTCTACGCCCTCAACCTGGTGCTCACCACCCCGGAGGAACTCTGGGCGCTGCGCTATCCGGACACACACGACCTCCTCGTTCTCGAACGACGACCCGGCGGCCCGAGCGGAAGCAGGCATCTGCAACACACCAGTAGCTCAGGCCGAGTCCGGGCCCGGTCCGAGCACCTCGCTCAGCATTCCGCGGTGATCGTCGCGAGCGAACAGATGGACGAGGACCCGGGGTGGACCCCGCTACGGCCGGGCGAGCTGCTGCACGTCGATCGGAACCTCACAGTCAGTCGCGAGGTGGTTCTCGACCGACCACCCCGCGACCTCATTCATCTCGACGACCTCGACAGCCGGGCAGCCGCCGCACAGCTCGAAAAGTAGCGAGCAAGCACCTACTGCGCGGAGAGACCCGGCTGGGTGTCGATCCGGCTGGGTCCGCCGTTGAAGGTGCCCGCCTTCCCGAAGGACCATTCGCCGTCCTTGCCACAGACCAACACCCCGTTGCGGTCACCCGGGTTCGCGTAACCGATAACGGTGGTGTTGCCGTTGGCGTCGTCCTGCACGATGGGGCACCCCTTTCCGGGGCCGTTGTTGGGGTCGACGGGGACGGCATTGGCCGTGGTTGCCGCACCCAGAGCGCCGAGGATCGGCAGGGCTGCGAAGGCGAGAGCGGCAATGGTTCGGCGGGTGTTGATCATTCGGTCTCCAGAAGATGTCGGGTAGGTGTCTTGCTGACAGGTACAACTGTGCCGATTGCCGCGCACTGTTTTAAGCAACCCCAGGGGTGGGATCCGCTCACCTACCGCACTTGCCACACACGCCTTCAGCGCACCTACTCGGCCCAGTACTCCAGCATCGGTTCGCTTGCGAGTTGGTTCGACCCCTCGGTGATGACGAGAGCCGCCGGAGACAGCGAATACTGCACACCCGCATTGAGGACCGCGAAACCGGTGGCGGTGCGCACGGGATCGTCGATCTCGACGGATGCCCCGTCACTCAGTCGCACACCCTTGTAGTACAGCCGGCCCACGCCGGTCTCACAAATGACGACAAGCGACTGGGTGGTGCGGCCGAGCGCCACCGCCGGGTTCGACGAGTTGCAGCGCGCACCTGGCACCCCCACGAATCCCTGACCGTCTGTCCCCGACGACTGTGGCGGCGGCGCACCGGTTCTGGCCGGATTCGCGCTCGGAGTGAGGCGCACATTCTGAACGGTCACCGCCACGTCACCTGGGAAGAATCGTCAGGTAGCCGTCGCCCTGCACGATGCCATTCGCGATGATGCACTCGAAGTCGCCCGTCAGGCAGGACAACCGTTCCCAGTACCCGTGCGAAGCAGTCGGACTGACGACGTACTCGCCGGGCTGAATTTCGGCGCCGACCTTGAAGGTCCCATTGTCGGGTAGCGATGTCGGCGTCGGCGGGAGGGCCGCAGCCGGGGGCTGCACCGGGGCGGGCTGTATCGGGGCGGGCTGTATCGGGGCGGCGACGGAGGAGCTCGGAGGTGGCACCGCGGTTGTGGCCGCGGGAATCGCGCGAGGATCGTTCTGACCACTGCAGCCGACGAGACAGAGCAACACGACAGGCACCACGATCGACAGCGTCTTCACCAGGTCACCCTCAGCAGTATCGGGACCCACGCACGAACGGCGCAGCTACTCGATTGGTCGGTCAACCTCCGCGGAACGTTACGTGCCGTCGTTCGTACATCCAGCGAAGCCGAATTCGAGATGACATACTCCCGGTGGTTCTCGTCTCGTCTCGTCCCGGTCACCGAGTTCTCCGGAAGGACACACCGATGAACGTTCCTCTTGCCGCCCGATCCGTAGGAATCGCCGCCGCCGTCACCGCCCTCGGCCTGTTGGCAGCACCGACCGCGTCCGCGGAACCCGACGACGTCACCGTCGACATCGTCGGAGAAGACAATGCGGTGGTGATGGGAGTGCGGTACGACGCCCCCGGGGCCGTCGTCTGCATCATGGCCGTCGTACCCGAAGACGGCACCGTTGCTGTGGCGACCGTCGGCCCCACCATCGTGATGGACGGAGACGACGTCGACCTTGAGGCCGCCGTCGAGCCCGGCGACTACACGGTGCAGTGGAGTTGCTCGAGCGTGCCGGCGTTCGAGCAGTGGGGTACCACTCCCCCGATGACCGCCGGCACCGCGACGCCCGTCGCCGTCACCGTGACCGGAACGCCGGGGTCCGGCGGCTCCGGGAACCCGTTCGGAAGTTGACATGCGATCAACAAACCGCTGGTGAGCGGGCTGAGCCAGATATTTCCCGGGTGGGGCGTAACGAAATAGGTGTGAACGCGGATTCTCTCTATGGAATCCCGCAACGGACAGGAACCCACCGCCATGTCGACCGTCACTCATATCGATACCGCCCGCGCCCGCCGCTCCCGCAAGGTTCTCTTCATCGGGAACCCCACCGGATACAACGAGGTGTCGCAGTGGGCGATGGTCAAGCAGTCGCTGGTGGCGGACGGATTCGAGCCGGTCCGGACCATCGACGGCCCCATCCTCTGCGCGATCGTTACCGACGACGTACTCGACGCCGCCGGCTCACCGCACGACGCACGGACCATCGAGCACGCCCGCGAGCAGGGTGTGCAGTGCATCAGCGTGACCGACACCACCCGAATCTGGCAGGCCACCGCCCGCGTCCGCGCCCGCATCGCCCAGAACGCCCCCGCCGCACGGGTCAGCCCGCACCACCAAGGGGCCTGACGGTCTACGCAGAGACCTGGCCGTTTACTGTGCTCCCAGTCGGACTCGAACCGACTCTGTGCGGATCAAGTCCCCGGAAGTGGATCCCGTGAACTCCACTGGACTCGATATCTATTTATTCGCAACTAATTTTGTACATGGTCGTCCCTGCCGATCCATCTCCGTTCGTACCGACTTCTGACACCTCGCGCAACAAACTGTGCGGCTGTCCGCGGCGATTGTCGGTCGCAAGTATGGTCGAGAAATGACTGTGCGAGCGGGTGTGGTGGTCACGGGTACAGAAGTCCTGGCCGGTCGAGTCACCGACAAGAACGGCCCGTGGGTGGCCCAGCGGCTACTCGAAATGGGAGTGGACGTCGCACACATCACGGTCTGCGGTGACCGGCCCGATGACCTGACCGCACAACTACAATTTCTCGCGGATCAGCACGTCGACTTGATCGTCACGACCGGGGGCTTGGGTCCGACCGCCGACGATCTCACCGTGGCGACCGTTGCCGCTCTGTACGGCCGCGAATTACACCTCGACGAGGAACTCGAGCAACGCATCCACGCAATCGTGCAGCGATGGCGAAGCCGACTGAGTGCTGCAACCGACTCCGAGCCACTACGGGCAGGTATCCGCAAGCAGGCAATGGTTCCGCAGGGCGCGCATTCCATTCCTCCGACCGGAACCGCCCCCGGTGTCGCGATACCTGCCAACGACTCCGAGACACTGCCCGCTGTCCTGATACTGCCCGGCCCGCCTCGTGAACTGCAGACGATGTGGCCGAAGGCACTCGACAGCGCGCCGATCGTCGAGGTCTTGACCCGGCGCGCGCAGATCCGTCAAAACACCATCCGCGCGTACGGTCTGTCCGAACCCGACCTCGCCGCGACACTGCGGACCGCAGAGCGCCAGATCACGGGATTCGACGAACTCGAGATCACCACCTGCCTGCGGCTCGGAGAGCTCGAAATGGTGACGCGCTACGCGGAGTCGGCGGCAACCGCATACACGGAACTCGCAGGTCTTATCGACGAACATCACGGTTCACAGGTCTTCTCGATTGACGGGTCCACCATCGACGACATCGTGGCGAACCGGTTGGCCGGCCATCAAATCGCCACGGCAGAATCGTGCACGGGTGGCATGATCGCCGCGCGTCTCACCGATCGCGCAGGCTCGTCGGCCTACGTCATCGGCGCGGTGGTGTCCTACGCGAACGAGGTCAAGTCGAATCTTCTGGACGTTTCCGCCGAGACCATCGAAGAACACGGCGCCGTGAGCGAGCGGGTGGCGGCCATGATGGCAGAAGGCGTGCTGAGCAGACTGGGCGTCGACATCGCGGTATCTACCAGTGGCATCGCAGGACCAGGGGGTGGCACCGACCTCAAACCGGTCGGCACTGTCTGCTTCGCGATCGCCTCCACGGAGCGACCGACCGTCACCCGTACACTCCGGCTTCCCGGCGACCGCGCAAGCGTACGTGCGCTTTCCACCACCGCGGCCATGCACATGCTCGCCGACGCATTGGGGCCGGCCGAATAATCGAAATCGCTCACGCGAGGTGATCGAGAACCATCTTCACCGCAGGCTCACGATGCCCAGGCGGGTAACCGACGTGCGCGGTCCTTCCACACACAATTCCGCCTTCTCGTACCACCGCGGCTCGATGCATAACGTACACCTCTGACCAGCACTTACATGGTGCCCCCAGTCGGACTCGAACCGACACTGTGCGGATTTTAAGTCCGCTGCCTCTGCCAATTGGGCTATAGGGGCTGCTGGCCGCCGAGGTGGTGCCTCGGCGACGTTGCGCAGATCAGATTAGCTCAGCCGATGGAGATCGCGATTCCGTCGAGGATGTCGTGCTCGCTGACCACGAGTTCGTCGATGCCGGCTTTGCGTTCCAGCGCCTCGGCGAGTGCGAGGGTGACGATCGCGCCGCCGCCGATGACGTCGACCCGGCCTGGGTGCATCGGCCCGAGTGCGGCCCGCTCGTCGTGCGTCATGGCGATCAGTGACTCGCACACTTCACGCAGCCGGGGTAGCGGGACGCGGGAGAGGTGGACCTGCTCGGCGTCGTACTCGGGCAGCTTCTTCGCCAGCGCGGCGATGGTGGTCATCGTGCCTGCGACGCCCACCCAGGTCCGGGCCTGCTCGACGGGCACACGGGCGAATGCTTCGTCGAGGCGCTCCTTCGCGAAGCTACGTGCCGCGTCGACCTGCTCGGCGGTGGGCGGGTCGTCGTGCAGACACCTCTCGGTGATCCGCACACAGCCGATGTCGGTGGAGAACGCCGCGTGGACGCCGGACTCGTCACCGAGCACCACCTCGGTGGAACCGCCACCTAGGTCGACCACCACGAACGGACCCTGCGCCGCGTCGAGTTCGCCCACAGCACCGTTGAACGACAACCGCGCTTCCTCGTCCCCGGTGATCACCTCGGCTCCGGCGCCCGCGATCACCGACCCCAGCACGTCCCTGGTCATCGAGAAGAAGTCTTCTCGATTGGTTGCGTCCCGGGTGGCGGAGGTGGCGACCATCCGGACGGCTGTCGCGCCTGCGTCGCTGATCAGGCTTGCATATTCGCTGAGTGCGATTCGCGTGCGCTCGATGGCCTCGGGTGCGAGTCGACCGGTGGCGTCGACACCCTGCCCGAGCCGGACGACGCGCATCTCTCGGCACACGTCGTGCAGTGCGCCGTCGGTGTCGATGTCGATGTCGGCGATGAGTAGACGAATCGAATTGGTTCCGCAGTCGACGGCCGCTACCCGCGTCACTGTTCGGCACTTTCGAGGTCGTCGATACCCGGCCAGTCCGCGGGAATGGCCGTGCCCCTCAGCTTTCCACCGGCAGCCGACGCGGCGAGGGCGACCGATTCGTCGCCGAGCGGATTGACCCCCGGACCCTTTGCGAGCGAATGGGCCATCAGCACGTGCAGGCACTTGACGCGGTCGGGCATACCGCCGCCGGTGAAGTCGGTTCCCAGCGATTCGATCGCGTCACGCTCCGCCAGATATGACTCGTGCGCCCGCCGGTAGGCGGCCGCCAGCTCGGGATCGGAGGCGAGGCGCTCGGTCATCTCACGCATGACGCCAGCCGATTCCTGTCGGCTCGCCTCTGCGGTCAGCCGCGGGTCGGTGAGGTAGTACAGCGTCGGGAACGGGGTGCCGTCGGGAAGCTTCGGCGCCGTCTTCACGACACCGGGGCGACCGTCGGGGCTGCGGTATGCGATGTCGAGCACTCCACGCGGTTCGCGCCCGAGCTGGGCGGCAACGGCGTCGAGGTCTTCCTGCGACACGGGGTGGGACGGGTCGGACGAAGTGGTCACCCGGTGGGTTCTCCTGGTTCTAGCGGTGCGGGCGGCGGGGGCACGGGAGCGGGGGCCGGCGTGGGCTGCACCTCGGGTGCTACCGGAGGTTCTGACACTGTTTTCCACAGGTCGGAGTACCAGGGGCCCGCCATCTCGGCGTCCTTCTCTTCCCGTTTCTCCGGTTCCTTGTAGTCGCCGGGCAGCTGCACCTGGTACGGCGTGTCGCCGGGCCGGACCCAGCGGAGCCGGCCGCGTGCCTGCGCCTCGATGTAGGCGGGGTCTGAATAGCGTTCCTCGAGAATACGCAGTTCGGCGAGCTCCTCCTCGAGCTGAACCTGTTCTGCGGCAAGCCGGTCGGCCTCACCTCGCTGGGTGAGGTATGTCCGCAGCGGAACCGCGAGAGTAAGCGCGAGGAGGAGCACGACGACGACGAGGATCAGGGCGCGGCCGGTCGACAATCCGAAAATTGTGTGCTCGGAGCGGGGAATTCGGGCCGCCACGCCGGTCGCGCCGACCCGGCGGGGACGTGCACGACCGGGCAGCACTTTTCCGGTGTCGGCACCGTCGGGAGCTGCAGGCTTGCCTTCTGCGGAACCCGGCGGAGTGGACTTGGTGGTGCGGGGTCGCCGTGCACCACCGGGGACTCCGTCGGTCCGAGTTGGCCGCGACCGCTCACCACGCCCGGCGGCCCGGCCGCCCGGACTTGCTCCGGACGACCGCGGCCTACCGCGTTGTGCCACTACCCAGATACCCCTTTACTCGACAGCCGAGAATCAGCCCTCGTAGGCGAACCGCGGGAAAGCGACCTCGCCGGCGTAACGCGCGGCGTCGCCGAGGTTCTCCTCGATGCGCAGGAGCTGGTTGTACTTGGCGACGCGCTCGCTGCGGGCGGGGGCGCCGGTCTTGATCTGACCGCTGCCGACGGCGACGGCGAGGTCGGCGATGGTGGTGTCCTCGGTCTCGCCGGACCGGTGGCTCATCATCGTCTTGTAGCCGTTGCGGTGCGCGAGGTCGACGGCGTCGAGCGTTTCGGTGAGCGTGCCGATCTGGTTCACCTTCACCAGCAGCGCGTTGGCGGCACCCTTGACGATGCCCTCTTCGAGCCGCTCGGGGTTGGTGACGAACAGGTCGTCGCCGACGAGCTGAACCTTGTTGCCGATCTGATCGGTCAGGGCGACCCAGCCGTCCCAGTCGTCCTCGCTCAGCGGATCCTCGATCGAGACGAGCGGGTACGCGTCGATCAGCTCCGCGTAGAAGTCCGCCATCTCCGCCGCGGTGCGGTTACTGCCCTCGAACTTGTAGCCGGTGCCCTCGGTGTAGAACTCGGTGGCGGCGACGTCGAGCGCCAGCGCCACATCCGTTCCCAGGACCAGGCCGGTCTTGCCGATGGCGACGCTGATCAGATCGAGCGCTTCCTTGGTGCCTGCGACGTCGGGGGCGAAGCCACCTTCGTCACCGAGACCGGTGGCGAGACCCTTCTCCTTCAGCACCGCCTTGAGCGCGTGGTAGACCTCGGCACCCCAGCGCAGCGACTCCTTGAAGGTGGCGGCACCGATCGGCGCGACCATGAATTCCTGGACATCGACGCCCGTGTCGGCGTGTGCGCCGCCGTTGAGAATGTTCATCATCGGGACCGGCAGCACGTGGGCGTTGGGGCCGCCGACATAGCGGAAGAGGTCGAGACCCGACGAGTCGGCAGCCGCGCGGGCCACGGCCAGCGAGGCGCCGAGGAGCGCGTTGGCGCCGAGGCGGGACTTGTCCGGGGTGCCGTCGGCGTCGAGCAGGGCCTGATCGACGGTGCGCTGCTCGGTGGCATCGATCCCGATGATGGCTGGGGCGATCTCGCTGAGGACCGCCTCGACTGCCTTCTCGACGCCCTTGCCGTTGTAGCGGTCGCCGCCGTCGCGCAGCTCGACGGCCTCGTGCTCACCGGTGGATGCACCCGACGGGACCGCGGCGCGAGCGAAACTTCCGTCGTCGAGCAGCACCTCGACCTCCACCGTGGGATTGCCACGGGAATCGAGGATTTCACGGGCTCCGACCTGCTCAATGATGGACACTTACAGACTCTCCTTCTATGGGCTTCGCACTGTGCACCGACGGTCCGATGGTGCCAGGACACCAGATCGTGCCAGCACACAGCGTAACGGCACAGCGTAGGGGGCGCGGGATGGCGCGCCTCGGTCACCGAGATCCGCCGGTGTGCTGCTCGAATCCCCACCTGATGGACCGGCCGGTAACGAGCCTACGGACGGACTCCCACCGAGTACGCCGACGCCCGGTCACGCACGAGGGTGAGGTACTCGCCGGACAGGTTGTACGCCATCAGCGCCGACTGCCACCCTTCCGGTTCGGTGAGGTCACCGCCGCGGGCGCACAGGTAGCGGGCTGCCGTCAGGGCCGCGTCGTCGATGTTGTCGGCATCGGCCACACCGTCACCGTTGGCGTCGACGCCCCATCTCTTCCACGTTTCCGGAATGAACTGGAGCGGACCCATAGCCCGGTCGTGCACGGGGTCGCCATCCCATTCGCCACGGTCGGTGTCGGGAATCTCCGCCACACCTGGGCCTCCGTCGAGGGGAATGCCGCGGATTTCCGGGGTCACCTGCCCGGTCGGAGCGACGGAGGAACCCCGATGGGTGCCGTGCCTGCTCTCCACGCTCGCGATTCCGGCGAGAGTGGTCCACCCGATCCCGCATTCGGGAGCGGTGGCGGCGAGAACGGCCGCGGCGTAGCCGTACGCCTCGAGTGCGGTTGTGCCGATACCCACGGCGTCCGTCAACTCTGCCGACCAACCGCGCAGCTGGTCGGCACTACGTCCCGGCGCCTCGATGTCGATCGGCGGAGTGGGCGCACCCGGACCAGGCGGGATGCCCTCCGGTATCGCGACACGCGGCTCCTGCTCACGCGAGCAGGCACCGTAGGCAACCGTCACGACCACCAGCGCCGCGAGAAAGGCGATCAGGGTTCGGGGCCATCGAGAACGACGCTTCGGCGCAGCGGGATAACGGGTCACCATTCCATCATCCATATGGCGGAGCGGTAGTCCGAGAATTCCGCGCGTGCTGGGAGCACAATTCGCACCGCTTGTGTACGCGTCGCACCACTCCGCGCGGGCGCGACGCGCACACTGGGTCCGCGGATGTCGGGAGTTATCCACAACCCGCGACCCGCACCTTCCGCCCTCCCCTGAGTACCGGCACTCTGATTGCATGGATTCGGAACCGGCGGGACTCGTCCGACGCTGCACGGCACTCGATCACGGCTATACCGACGGTGAGCTCCACCGAAGTACTCGCTGCACCCGACACGCTCGGAGTCGGAGTCGGTGCGGCTGGAGAAGCTTCGCGAGGACGACCTCCGGGCGACCGGGGTCGCCGTCGCCCGCTGGACGTGGAAACACCTGGACGACCCTGCGACCGTGGTGGCCCGGGTCCGCCGGGCGTGCGAACTCGGCTGCCGATCCGCGCCGCTGTCGTTCGCGTCGCAGACCGGCTCGCCGGTGCGGCGCAGGCACTAGGTCCGCGGACACGGGAATCAGGCCGGCAAGTGGGCGGACCAGTCCCCCGGCTGGAGTACCTGGGTGCCTTCGGCGCGGGCAGCTTTTTCGGCGGCACGGATGCGCGCGATGAACTCGTCCGTCACCGCGCGCAGCGTTGTCTCCGCGTCCGCCTGGGCGTGGAATGCGGCCTCGAGTTCGGCGGGTATCAACTCCGTCGGCAACCCCGCCTTCGCTGCTTTGGCCATCACTTTTGCCGCAAGGGACGCGGCGGGCTGGCTGAGCGCG
The DNA here is from genome assembly GCF_003130705.1 of Rhodococcus oxybenzonivorans. Classification (NCBI taxonomy): domain Bacteria; kingdom Bacillati; phylum Actinomycetota; class Actinomycetes; order Mycobacteriales; family Nocardiaceae; genus Rhodococcus; species Rhodococcus oxybenzonivorans. The sequence continues at coordinate 4,774,392 of NZ_CP021354.1, forward strand.
ATACCGTCGAGGCACGATTCGCGGGCTTTTTCTGCCGCCTTCCGGAGCTCCCATGCACGTTCCTGCTCCGCGATGTCGACGGGGCCGACGACGTCTTCGCTGAGATGGGGACTGCGGTGGACGAGTTTGGCTACGAGAGTGGCGGCCACGTCATCGACGTCGAAGTTCCCCGACGCCGACGCGATCCGCGCATGGAACAGCACCTGCAGCAGTAGGTCGCCCAGTTCTTCTCGCAGCTCACCGGTTTCGGAAGACTCGATTGCGTCGAGCACCTCGTAGGTCTCCTCCACGAGATAGTGCGCGAGGCTGCGATGGGTTTGCGTCACTTCCCAGCCTCCGTAACTCCAGAGCCGGTCCATCACCTCGGCGGCCTCGACCAGGTTGTCTCCCAATAGTTTCGGTGCTGAGATGACGCGGTCTCCCCCTGCCACGCGGGCGCGAACGGCGGGGTGCTCGCGATCGGTGGTGACCAAGACATCCGACTTCGGCACGACAGTGAGGAACTGCCGGACGCCGTCGGGGACCTCGTCGGTGACCTGCACGCCGTCGCCGATCACCCCGAGGGCTTCCATCGGGATCGTTATCGGCCGAAGGGGGTCGAGCAGGATCACCGTCATAGGGTCAGGCCTCCATCACCACGGAACCGGCAGCCTTACCGTCGAGCGCGACGATGAAGTCGGCGATGTACTGCAACAGCTCCACGTCGCGTACGCGGTCGGCGCCGATACCTCCCGAGCCGGCCCGCGGCAGAGGCAGCTGGACCATTCCGGTGGTGGCCCGGTACTGGGCGCTCGGATAAATCCGCTTGAGGCGCAACTGCTTCGAGTCGGGCAGCGGCATCGGTGCGATCTTCAGCTGAGTGCCGGCCACCGCGACCTCCTCGAGACCGTATTCGCGGCACAGCAGGCGCAGCTTGGCCACGGAGACCAGCCGACGTACCTCTTCGGGCATCGGACCGTACCGGTCGACGAGCTCGTCCACGACAGCGGCGATGCCGGCATGATCCGTCGCCGCGGCGAGTTTGCGATACCCCTCGAGCCGCAGCCGGTCGCTGGTGACGTAGTCGGGAGGGATGTGCGCGTCGACGGGAAGATCGATCCGGACCTCCTTGGGCGCGTCCTCCGTGGTGACGGGTCTTCCGTCCGCTGCTGCACGGAAGGCCTCGACGGCTTCACCGACCAGGCGCACGTACAGGTCGAAACCGACACCCGCGACGTGACCCGATTGTTCGGCCCCCAGCACATTTCCGGCGCCGCGGATCTCGAGGTCCTTCATCGCCACTGCCATGCCGGCGCCGAGATCCGAGTTCTGCGAGATGGTAGCGAGCCGGTCGTACGCCGTTTCGGTGAGCGGCTTCTCGGGCGGATACAGGAAGTACGCGTACCCACGTTCGCGGCTACGCCCCACCCGCCCGCGTAGCTGGTGCAGCTGGGAGAGCCCCAGGGAGTCGGCGCGTTCCACAATGAGCGTGTTTGCATTGGAGATGTCGAGGCCCGTCTCGATGATCGTGGTACACACCAGGACGTCGAAGTCACGTTCCCAGAAGCCCTGCACCGTCCGCTCGAGCGTGTCCTCGTTCATCTGACCGTGGGCCACCGCAACCCGTGCTTCCGGCACCAGCTCGCGGATGCGTTGCGCTGCCTTGTCGATGGAGCTCACCCGGTTGTGGACGTAGAAGACCTGACCGTCGCGGAGCAGTTCCCGTCGGATTGCCGCGGCGACCTGCTTGTCGGCGTACGCACCGACGTAGGTGAGGATCGGGTGCCGTTCCTCCGGAGGCGTCAGAATCGTCGACATCTCGCGGATGCCGGCCATACTCATTTCGAGGGTTCGCGGAATCGGTGTGGCAGACATGGTGAGCACGTCGACGTGCGTACGCAGCGCCTTGATGTGCTCCTTGTGCTCGACACCGAAGCGCTGCTCCTCGTCGACGATCACGAGGCCGAGGTCCTTCCACCGGACCCCGGTCTGCAGCAGCCGGTGTGTTCCGACCACCACGTCGATTTCGCCGTCCGCCATCCCAGCGATGATCTCCTTGGAGTCGCCGGGGTCGGTGAATCGGGACAGTCCGCGCACCTTCACCGGGAATGCTGCCATCCGCTCGGTGAACGTCTGCAAATGTTGTTGCGCGAGAAGCGTGGTGGGCACCAGCACTGCCACCTGCTTGCCGTCCTGCACCGCCTTGAAGGCCGCACGGACCGCGATCTCGGTCTTGCCGTATCCGACGTCACCGATGACGACGCGGTCCATCGGGACCGCCTTCTCCATGTCGGCCTTGACCTCGCTGATCACCGTCAGCTGATCGACCGTCTCGGTGAACGCGAACGCGTCCTCCATCTCCGTCTGCCACGGTGTGTCCGGCCCGAATGCGTGGCCGGGCGCGGCCTGACGCGCCGCATAGAGCTGGACGAGTTCGCCGGCGATCTCGCGAACTGCCTTGCGCGCCTTGCGTTTGGTGTTTGCCCAGTCGGAGCCGCCGAGCTTGCTCAGGGCGGGAAGCTCACCGCCGACGTAACGGGACAGCTGATCGAGGGATTCCATGGGGACGAACAGGCGGTCACCGGGATGACCACGCTTGCTCGCGGCGTACTCGATCACGAGGTACTCACGTCGCGCGCCGCCGATGGTGCGCTCGACCATCTCGACGAATCGTCCGATGCCGTGCTGGTCGTGCACGACCATGTCGCCCGCTGTCAGTGCGAGCGGATCCACTTGATTGCGGCGCTTGGCGGGCAGTCTCTTGCCGTCGCCGACGGCGGCAACCCGGTTACCGGTGAGATCGGACTCCGTGACGATGACCAGTCCGGGTGTCGAGTCGTCACCCGGCAGCACGAGCCCCTCGTGCAGCGCCCCACGGAGCACCGCCACCTGCCCGCGCGGCGGCTCCCCGCCCGCCGTGAGTTCGGCAGCGGGGACTTCCGCCTCGTGCAGCCGCTCGAGAACCCTGTGTGCGGTGCCTGCACCGGGTACGACGACGACAGCGCGACCACCAGTGCTCACGTGGGCACGCAGGGACACGAACAACTCGGCCAGCAGATCGTCGGATCCGCGCACCTGGGGCGCCGCGGTGACCGCCAGTTCGAGTTCTTCACCGTTTCCCGACGCGAGGGGACTCAGAGTCCACCAGGGGCGGCCACTGGCCTCCGCCGAGTCCCGGACCTGGCGCAGCGAACGATAGGCGGAGGCACCGAGGTCGATACCGCCCCCTTTCAACGCCGACGCGTCGAGCGGTGCGTCAGCGCCGATCGAGGCGGCCGTCCACGAGGCCTCCAGGAACTCCTGACCGGTGCGCACGAGATCGGTGGCACGGGTCCTGACCTTCTCGGGATCGCACAGCAGGATGTGGGCGTCGTCCGGCAGCACATCGGTGAGGAGCTGCAGTTGGCCCGGCCGCAGCACCGGCAGCAGAGCTTCCATGCCTTCCACCGGAATGCCCGCCGACATCTTGTCTAGCATCTCCACGAGAGCGGCGTCGGCTTGATTGTCGGCCGCGAGTTGCGCCGCACGATCACGCACGTCCTGGGTGAGGATGAGCTCCCGACACGGCGGCGCTATCACCGCGTCGAGTTCGACTTCGGGAAGTGACCGCTGGTCCGCCACCGAGAAGGCGCGGAGCTCGGTGACCTCGTCGCCCCAGAACTCGATGCGGACGGGGTGGTCCGCGGTGGGCGAGAACAGGTCGAGGATGCCACCGCGGACGGCGAACTCCCCGCGCTTGCCGACCATGTCGACGCGGGTGTACGCCATTTCGACCAGCCGCTGGACGAGTCCGTCGAAATCGTGCTCGACGCCCACCCGCAGGGTGATCGGTTCGATCTCGCCGAGGCCGGGTGCCATGGGCTGCACGAGGGAGCGCACCGTGGTGACGATCACCCGCAACGGCGCACCGTACGAGACGTCGTCCGGCCGGGCCAGCCGGCGGAGAACCTCGATGCGCTTGCCGACGGTGTCGGCACTCGGTGACAGCCGCTCGTGCGGCAGGGTCTCCCACGACGGGAACTGGGCGACGGCGTCGCCGATCATCTCCTGAAGCTCGGCGGTGAGGTCGTCGGCCTCGCGGCCGGTGGCGGTGACCAGCAACAAGTGGGTGCGCTCGGCGAGCGCCGCGGCCACGAACGGGCGGACGGGCCCGGGAGCGACGATGTCGAGATGACTGCGTCCGAGTACCTCGGCCACTTGCGCGATGACGCCGTCGGCCAGAGCGATCCGTGCCAGGCCGGCGAGCGGAGTTCTAGCGGACGAGGGCTCGGCGGCGATGAGCGGGGAAGACAACGACAACTCCTGAGCAGTGATGACGAACTGCCGGCGAACAGCTCGGGCCGAGGCGCTCGGCCAGTTGCGGACTGAGCCAGCCTAGTCGATCCCGGCGACATGCGGATTCTTGTCTGCCCGCTGGCCGGGCAAACAGAAACGGCCGTCAGATCGCGACGTCGATACTGCCCTTGACCAGCAGTGCACCGATCGCCGCCCCGGACACCGGGCGGCTGAACAAGAACCCCTGACCTCGGTGGCAGCCCAGGTCGATGAGCGCTCGGGCCGCCTCGGCGTTCTCGACCCCCTCCGCCACCAGCTCGAGACCGAACGACTCGGCCAGCCCGACGATCGACTTCACGATTGCCCTGTCCTCCGGGTTCTTGTCCAGATTCATGACGAAACCCCGGTCGATCTTGAGCGTCCCGACGGGGAGCGCCTTGAGGTGACTCAGCGAACTGAAGCCCGTACCGAAGTCGTCGATCGCCACCTCGACGTGCAGCTCGTGCAGACCGTCGAGGGCCTCCCGAGTTCGGGTGAGGTCACTCAGCACCGCATTCTCGGTAATCTCCAGACACAAGGCACCCTGTCGCAGATCGAACTCCTTCAGCGCACTCGCGACCACGTCGAGAAAGTCCAGCCCGGCCAGCTGTCCGGGTGAGACATTGACGCGAAGGGTGAGATCCAGGCCTGGTGCCTGGCTACTCCACCGTGACCACTGCGCACATGCGGTTCTGATGACCCAGCGACCGAGTTCCCCGGCCAGGTTGGTCGCCTCGGCGACATCGATGAACGACACCGGCTGCAGCAAGCCCAGGAACGGATGATGCCAGCGCACCAACGCCTCGACCCCGATGATGCGACCGGTGCTCAGGTCGACCTCCGGCTGATACTCGAGGAACAGCGACCCGTCGGCGATGGCGCCGCGCAAGCTCAACTCGATCAGGTTGCGCTTTTCGCTTTCCGCCTGCATCTCCTCGGTGAACACGCTGATAGCGTTGCCGCCCTTGGTTTTCGCGGCCATGACCGCCTGGTCGCCCCGGCTGAGCAGTGCGCCCGTGGTCACCTTGCCCGGATGCCCTACCGCGACCCCGATACTGACGCTGCGACTGACCACCTCGCGCCCGAGCCGCACCCGCTCGGTCACCACGTCGCGGATGTGCTGTGCCCGCAGTTCCGCTTCCGCGAGGTCGACGGACCCGCCGAGGACGAGGACGAATTCATCACCCCCGAGGCGTGCGACGAGGTCGTCGGGTGCGCAGCTCGCCCGAAGCCGATCCGCGATCGTGGAGATGAATCCGTCACCGGCCCCGTGGCCGAAGAAGTCGTTGAGCGGCTTCAACCGGTCGAGGTCGAGGAACAGGATGGCCACCGGGCCCGGATCCGCAGAACTCAACCGCGCGTCGAGATGGCTGTAGAGGGCGCGCCTGTTACTGAGCCCGGTGAGGGAGTCGTGATCGGCCGAGTACCGCAACTGTTCCTCGACGGCGACACGCGCCTGCACCTGTGCGAGCAGAGCGGCGATCGCCTTGAGGACATCGACCTCGGCAGGCGTCCAGTCGCGATCGCCGAACTTGATGAACCCGAGGGTGCCCGTCGTCGTCTCCCCCGACAGCAACGGAACGGCCGCGAGCGACACCTCGGGTACTCCGGACGCCTCCCGAACACGGTCGTTGTAGTCGGGCCCGGACACCTCCGGACGGGTGATGACCACTTCCTTCTGATGCTCGGTCAGCGCGAACATCGGATCCGCATCCTTGAAGTACACCACCCCGATCGGGTCCGGTTCGGGGATGTGCGGGCGCGGGGGGTATTCGGCCACCAGTACGGTTGCCCCGAGTTCGTGGTCGTTGAAGCGAAGGAAACAGGTATCCACCTCGAAGTGCTCGACCAGGTCTTGGAGGACCAGCTTGGCGACGGGCACGAAGGACACCGCATCCACGGGCGTGAGCCGTGACGCGACGGTCGTCACGAGGGTGTCGAGCTTCTCGGCGTGCTTCTCGGTAGGCACTGCGCCTCCTGTCACGACGTCGTCCGCCGTCCTGTCCGGTCCCGTCGACGCCCACTGCGCACCGAAGGCGCTGGGGCATGACTCAATCTCAGCACCATGATCAGCGACTCCTTCTCTCCCACTCCGACCAGGTCGACGAGTTCGCGTCGAAGACCCTCCAGCGACCTGGCATAGCGCGGCGACAATTGCTCGAACTCCGCCCGCTCCACACCATAGAGAAACGCCGGTGAGATGGGTTGCACCGCGAGCCCGTGCTGCTGCGCCGTGATCCACACACTCTCGGTGGCCTGTCCCCCCCGCACGTAGTCCGCCGCGTCTCGGCCGCACACCGAGAGCACCGCGATCGCCGAACTGGACGACACCCGGTCGCGAGTGGAATTGCCGAGCGCCCGGCCCCCGTCCTGCCCGCCCACGTGTTCCATCACGTCGGGTCGACGGAGCAACTCCAGCGTCGACAATTCCGCGGAGTCGAGCTCGAGAGCGCGGACATCAATTCCCACGTCGACCGGATCAGCGGGTGGCCAGCGCAATTCGTCGATCATTTCCCGGTGCAAGGTCGGAGTCAGGAACCGAATGCGGTCGGACTCCGCCAAAATCTCACCGATCGACGTCACGGTTGCTCGCTCGGTGACCAGGCGCAGCCGTCCCGCTTCCTTCTCGGCGTCCTCCACCAGGCAAGCCGCGAGTGCACTGTCGAGGCCGGCGGGCACGCCCATATTCCGGTTGGTCGTGCGCTCGCGCATGTGCACGTACCGGCGGGCAAGGTCGGGGTCGTGGCCGTCGGCGAACGTCATCGTGGCAACCGGTCGCCCCGGGTCGGTACCGCCGTGGAGCCGCACGTCGCCGAGGATCCCGGACGCTGCCGCGGCGATTCGGGCGTTGTGCAGTGCCGCTCCGATAGCCACCAGACTCCCGCGGTAGCCGACGTCCATCTCGGTAGTGTGCTCTCGAGCCAGGAAGAAGCTGAGCGCTTCGTCGTCCGCGACGATCTTCCACGGTTGAACGTTGCCACCGGACGGCGCGAGGGCCGCGGACTCGAGCACTGCGTCCACTGCGTCCACCGGGGCCACTGCGTCGAGGGGCGCAGTGCCTCCTGCGTCCGCAGATTCCGCCGCCGCGAACACCGGCTCGGAGGTCGCCGGCTCGGACAGGGTGTCGAGGTGCTCGTCGAGGTCCATGCGGCACCGCCCCGACGCGAGGGGCTGTCCGAGCCCGATCCGCCGTACCGCCGCGGCCACCTGGGCGCCACCGAGCAGCACGTCACCGCCCAGCTGAGGCCAGGTGGAGATGGTTTCGTCCACCTCTACCAGCGAGGCCGCCATCGCCGTCGACAGCTGACCGGCATCGAGGATGCGCAATACCAGGGGGATCTTCTCCCGGGCCCCCAGACCGGACAGCGACTCGGCGTCGACGTCCCCGAGCACCCCGTGGAAGAGCGGACGCTCCGGTTCGAGGTCGAAACGTTCGACATCGACCAGCCCTCTGTCGCTGGTGGCCATCAGAACGGGGAGCCGCCTGCGACGCGCCTCCTGCCGCAGCGACAACTTGACGTCGAGGGAATCGCACTCGTCGATCACGACGTCGGTGCCGTCCAGGAACGCCGCCACCGTGTCGGTGCTCACGCCGTCTTCCCACAGAGACACATCCACGTACGGGTCGATCTCGGCGAGCCGACGGGCGGCCACCACCGCCTTGTTCACGCCGAGGTCGAGCACCGTTCCGGGCACCCTGTTCAGGTTCGACAGTTCCATGGTGTCGAAGTCCGCGAGCCGCAGAGCACCACATGCGCCTTCCAGGGTGAGAGCGAGCGCCACCGCGTGCCCGACACTGAGGCCGACGATCCCCACGGTCACGCCCCGTAACCGGTCCTGCTGCTCGGCCGTGATCTTGTTCCGGTTCCTGTCCAGTCGCAGCAACCGAAACGACGCCGGACCGAGGAGACGTACCACCGTTCTGCGCCACGAATAGTAGGCCCAGACGGGACGCTCCTCGATCACCTCCGGCCCTGGGGCCGGTACGAGGCTGCGGAGATTCGTCCGCTGCAGTTCCAGCCGATCGACGAACAGCACGGCCGGATCCTGCCGGAGAAGCTCCAGCAGTTCCGCATCGTCGGGAACCGCCTCGTCGAGGACGAGTGCGGCATAGTCACCGCGAAAATCGTTCACGACACGCTCCGCATCGGCCGGACGACGCTTCCGATGGTCTCCGGCGCCATCGAAGGCGCCGGTCGGGACGTCGTGAGCAGTAGTTGGGCCAACTGCAAGGATTCGGCGTGGCCCCGGCGCCTCCTCCGATCCCACCACATCAGCCGCGTCTCGTAGCGGTCATCCGGATACGGCACCGGCGCAATATGGTCGGCCACCACGCCGCCGGAGGAAGCCCACGTCGCCAGCACGTGGGTGCCAGCCGTGGCGAGCATGAACTGCGCGTCGAGAAGGTCCATCGAATACGCCGCGAAACGGCCGAGCGCCACACCCAGTTCTCCCCGGTGAGACGCATTCACCGACACCCAGGCGCCCTTCGCCTCCACGACCCCGAACGGTAACCGATCCTCGATCATCCGGCGAACCTCCGGGGCACCGGGATGGCCCGCCCATTCCGTTATTGCGTGTGCCTCACCTGCGACGACGTAGGGTCCTTGTGCCCGCACCCCCGCGGCCACCGAACCGTCCGCATCCAGCGCGACGAAGAACACCGCCGTGGTGTCACCGTGTCGAATCCGGCTGTACTCGAGTGCTTTTTCGGCACCGTACCTCCGATAGCCATCCTTCGCTCCCTCGAGATATGCTTCCCAGAGTTGCGGCTCGGCCGACGGCCTGGCTGCAACGAAACGGCATTGAGATCGTGCATCCCAGACGCTCAGAGTTCGGTCCAGCGGTGTGTCGGTCGAGCGAAGTTCGTAGGGCGATTTCGACAATTGCTTCACAGGCATTGGTGTGTCCCATCGTGAGTCGGTGCAGCAGTTCCGAGGGACTCACGGGTTACGAGAGACCCCAAGAACTGGACACACGATCACCGGTCACAGTCCCGCAGTGAGCTATTTTCCGCGCTCACCAGCCATTTGTCACCTGCGATGCCACAAAGCGGACCTGAAACAAACTGCAGGTCCGTCTTTTCCGGCAATAGCCGACTCTGGGATTACGCCAGCGAAATGAACAACTCCACGCTGCTCGGGGAACGGAGAGACTCAACCTCTTCCGTGAAGGCGCGTTCGATGCGCCCTTCCTTCTCGGCTATTTCAGCCTGAAGCCACACATCCTCGATCGGATCGGACGACCGGCCGTCCGGCAGGAACTTGGCAAAGTATCCGGCAGGCACACGGACCAGCACGTCGCCGATCGCGAGGTCATCCAGTCCGGCACACCGGTATCCGACGACCGCGCTCCACCCGAGGTCGGGAACGGCCACATAGACGGTGGTCAGATCGTCGATTCCGCGCTGATGGATGCGCTCCCGGGTGAACTTCATCAGGTCGGTGGCATGCACCGTCGAGCCCAATTCCCTACGCGGAAGCACCAACCCACCGAAGTCGGCTGCCTCACGCTTGACGATCTCGAAAGTCATTGCGGCCCTACCTCGTAGCGGGTGGCACTATGGCCACATACAGATCGATTCCGAAGGCGTGCGGGTAGAACTCGAAATCGCCCGTGAAGGACCGTTCGATCTGTTTCAACTCTTCCGCTTCACGAATCTGCCCCCACAGCGCGTCGAACAAGTCGGGAAAGGTTCCCACCGACGAGAACTTGGCATACGTGCCCGCGGGCAGCCGGGACACGATGTGTCCCCGCTTCACCTCGTCGAGCGAGGAGCATTGGTACCCGACGATCTGGGTGTAATACGAATTGATGTCGGCTGCGTGGTCGACGTAGGCGGAGGCAAGCGGGCGGTCCACGTTCTGCGCGAGCAGCGTGGACCACGTCTTCTCGAGAGCTGGATCACGCGCCTCACCGAGTGCACGTTTCGGACTACGCACGGCCAATCCGGCAACTAGCGTTTCTTCACGTTCGACGATGACGAACGGCATCGGGCACCCTCCGGCATCATCGGCGCACTGGGCTTACAACGACACTATCGCTTTTCGCTCCACCTGCATTCAGGCGAACGGACTTCAACCATACATTGCCGGGCCGGGAGCGGTGATTCATTGGTTCCGAAATCACCCGAGCCCCCGACCGCGGGTCCACTGCACTGTAGTGGCGTCTTTTCCTACCAGAGGAGGATGTGACACACATAACACTCTTGGGATACTTCGGCATTGGCGGAACCACTCCCCTGTCCCGGTCAACTCCCCCCGCCCCTGTCAACGAAGTAGTCGACGCGACGCGAACTGGCGGAAGTACACGAGCTTGGACGGCTCCACGAGACCGGGAAGAATGAAGTACCAGACGCGCTCCATGCGACGCGGAAGTTCGTCGAACGCGTTGGTCGCAGTGGCAACGACATGGGTGCCCAACAGCGAGCCGAGCAAAAACGTCGCGAGCGTCTCGGGGGCGACGTCCTCTTCCGTGCGAATGTCGCCCTCGTCGACGGCCCTGCCGACGAGTCGCTCGAAAGCCTGCTGCCACGCGGTCACCACATTGCCGTCGGTGCCCTGGTAGTCGCCTATTTCGTGCTGAAGTCGCAGCATCGCCGCCACGATCGGATCAGCACTGGCCGCCTCTATTGCGACGTAGGAGAGTGCGACGAGCGCCTCCAGCGCGGGCGTGGGCCCGTCGCTCACGGAAGTAACTCCTGCAGTGAGCCGGACCTGACCTTCGTCGATCACGCCGCGGGCGAGGTCTTCCTTGGAACTGAAGTGAAAGTACAGGGCACCTTTGGTGACACCGGACTGTTCGATGATCTCGTTGAGGCCCGCATTCGCATACCCGAGGCGCACGAACACGTCGGCCGCGGCCATCAGGACTGATGCCCGAGTGACCTCTGCACGAACCTGTCTCGCCATCGATTGCCTCCCCGACCAACCCCTCCGAGGGGGCACACAACTGCTGCGAACCCTAACACCCGCCACGCTCGAGGCTGACGGTGTTGGACCGCGCGTCGGGAAATGAGAACCCGTTCACCCGACAGGAGGCTGTGGCCTGTCCGATCCGAGCTGCGGGTCTGCTTCCAGGTTGGTCAACCCGTTCCAGCAGAGGTTGACCAGATGTGCGGCCACCACCTCTTTGGACGGCGTGCGCTCGTCTAGCCACCAGGTCGCCGTGGTCGACACCATGCCGACCAACGCCTGCGCGTAGAGCAGGGCGAGGTCCGGATCGAATCCCCGCCGCGAGAAGTCACCGGCGAGAATGTGCCCCACCTGACCGATGGCCTCGTTCAGAAGACTCGAATATGTGCCGTCCGGCGCAGCCATCGGCGAGTCACGCACCAGAATCCGGAAGCCGTCGGTGTGCTCCTCGACGTAGGTGAGCAGGGCGAGCGCCACCCGCTCGACCCGCACGCGGGAGCGGTTCTGCTTCAGCGAGGACGTGATCATGTCGAGCAACCGCGACATCTCTCGGTCCACGACCACCGCGTAGAGGCCTTCCTTGCCACCGAAATGTTCGTACACGACCGGCTTGGAGACGTGCGCGCGCTGCGCGATCTCCTCGATCGAGGTGGCCTCGTAACCCCGCTCGGCAAAGAGGGCGCGCGCAATTTCGATCAGTTGCTCGCGGCGTTGAGTGCCGGTCATCCGGGTGCGCGCCACCCGCGCCGGGGTCGCATCCACTTCGGTGGGTCGGGGCACCGAGGCACCATCCTTTCCTCACACGCGCGACGGAACAAGTGCCGCGGGCAGCGCAGAACGCTGCAGGTAGCACCCACTCTATCGGGACGCCCGAAACAAATTTCCGGAGCGGTTCGACCTACGGCGGGTCGGCATGCGAGGATTCTCTCGCGCAAACGGGCGTGACACCCCGCGAGTGCGGCAATCCGCCGTAGTGTAATGGCAGCACCTCTGATTTTGGTTCAGATAGTTCAGGTTCGAGTCCTGGCGGCGGAGCGAAGCCTGAAGCGCAGCGCGCTGTCCGGGCAGGGCTGCCCAGAGAGCAGCAAGAGTGGAACGACCAGAGGGAGCTTCATGCCAGTGCAGACCGCCGTGGTCGTCCTCGCCGCCGGTGCAGGAACCCGGATGCGGTCGAAGATCCCCAAGGTGCTGCACACCCTGGGGGGACGCACGATGCTGGCTCACTCTCTCCACGCGGCCGCCGAAGTCGACCCCACGCATCTCGTCACCGTGGTCGGTCACGATCGGGAGCGTGTCGCCGCCGCGGTCACCACCCTGGAACCATCGCTCGGCCGCGCGATCGCCGTCGCCGTCCAGGAAGAGCAGAACGGGACCGGGCACGCCGTCGACTGCGGCCTGTCTGCGCTACCCGCTGACTTCCAGGGGACCGTGCTGGTCACCGCCGCCGACGTACCCCTGCTGGACGGCGACACCTTGCGGGCGCTTCTCGAGCGCCATCGCGGCGGGACGGCCCCCACGGCCGTCACCGTGCTGACCTTCACCGCTCCCGAACCCACCGGATACGGGCGAATCGTCCGGCGGCCCGACGGCGAGATCACCCACATCGTCGAGCAGGCGGACGCTACCGCGGAGCAGGCAGCGATCACGGAGGTCAACTCCGGCGTGTACGCCTTCGACGCCGGCTTCCTGCGCACAGCCCTCGGCCGACTGAACGCGGACAACGCGCAGGGCGAGCTGTACCTGACCGATGTCGTGAAGATTGCCCGCGAGGCCGGTAAGCCCGTGGTCGCCGCCCACCTGACGGATGCCGCGAAAGTAGGCGGCGCCAACGACCGCGTGCAACTGTCGCAGCTCGCCGCCGAACTGAATCGGCGCACCGTGGAGAGGTGGATGCGCGACGGAGTCACCGTCATCGATCCGGCCAGCACCTGGATCGACGTAGGCGTCACACTCGGGCGCGATGTCACCCTTCACCCCGGAGTCCAGCTGCACGGCACCACCACGGTGGGCGAAGATGCGGTGATCGGCCCCGACACCACGCTCACCGACGTGTCCGTCGGCGAGGGAGCGAGCGTCATACGCACCCATGGCACCGAGGCACACATCGGTGCCCGCGCCACCGTCGGCCCCTTCTCCTACCTGCGCCCGGGCACCGTACTCGGCGAGTCCGGCAAACTCGGCGCCTTCGTCGAGACGAAGAACGCCGAGATCGGAGCGCATTCCAAAGTTCCTCACCTGACGTACGTCGGGGATGCCACGATCGGCGAGCACAGCAACATCGGAGCGTCCAGTGTGTTCGTCAATTACGACGGCGTCGCCAAGAGCCGTACCGTGGTGGGGTCGCATGTCCGGACGGGATCGGACACCATGTTCGTCGCTCCGGTACAGGTCGGCGACGGTGCCTACACCGGAGCCGGCACCGTGCTGCGGTACGACGTACCCCCGGGGGCGCTCGCCGTCTCCGGTGGGAAGCAGCGCAATATTGACGGCTGGGTGCAACGCAACCGGCCAGGTACCGCCGCCGCCGAGGCGGCGTCTGCCGCGGAACATCCTCACAGTTCCGACCTGCACGAAACCGACAAGCAAGATTTAAAGGATGGCATAGAGCAGTGACCGCGAATTGGATCGACAACCAGAAGAACCTCATGCTTTTTTCTGGTCGCGCGCATCCGGAGCTGGCCGAGCAGGTGGCGAAGGAGCTCGATGTGCGGGTCACTCCGCAGACTGCTCGTGACTTCGCGAACGGTGAGATCTTCGTCCGCTTCGAAGAGTCGGTGCGCGGCTCCGACGCCTTCGTGCTGCAGAGTCACCCGGCCCCGCTGAACACCTGGGTGATGGAACAGCTGATCATGATCGATGCGCTCAAGCGTGGATCGGCCAAGCGCATCACCGCGGTGCTGCCCTTCTACCCGTACGCGCGCCAGGACAAGAAGCACCGCGGACGTGAGCCCATCTCCGCTCGCCTCGTCGCAGACCTGCTCAAGACGGCCGGCGCCGACCGCATCATCACAGTCGACCTGCACACCGATCAGATCCAGGGCTTCTTCGACGGACCCGTCGATCACATGCACGCCCAGGGACAGCTGGCCGAGTACATCCGCGGCAACTACGGCACCGAGAACATCGCCGTCGTCTCCCCCGACTCCGGTCGCGTCCGTGTGGCCGAGAAGTGGGCCGACACCCTCGGCGGCGCCCCGCTGGCGTTCATCCACAAGACCCGCGACCCGCTGGTGCCCAACCAGGTGAAGTCGAACCGTGTGGTCGGTGAGGTCGAAGGCCACACCTGCATCCTCATCGACGACATGATCGACACCGGTGGAACCATCGCCGGCGCCGTGAAGATCCTGAAGGAGGCCGGTGCCGGGGATGTGATCATCGCCGCCACCCACGGTGTGCTCTCCGATCCCGCCGCCGAGCGTCTCGCAGCGTGTGGCGCCAAGGAAGTCATCGTCACCAACACCCTCCCGATCGACGAGTCGAAGAAGTTCGCGCAGCTGACGGTGCTGTCGATCGCTCCGCTCCTCGCGCGCACCATCAAGGAAGTATTCGAGAACGGCTCGGTGACCTCCCTGTTCAACGGCAACGCCTAGGCGCTCCGCGCCCGTGAGTGGTTGACGAGTCCCTGGACTCGTCAACCACTCACAGGCGTAGCCTTCTGTCGTGTTCACCGGGATACCTATCGCTGCACTCGACTTCTACGAGGATCTCGAGGCAGACAACAGCAAGAGCTTCTGGACCGCGCACAAAGCGGTGTACGACGACGTAGTGCGGGCACCCATGACGGCGTTGCTGGCCGAACTCGAGGACGAGTTCGGCGCGGGCAAGGTGTTCCGCCCCTACCGCGACGTCCGCTTCTCGAAGGACAAGACCCCGTACAAGACCCATCAGGGCGGCTTCGTCGAAACGCGCCCGGGAGTCGGCTTCTACGTGCAGATCGATGCATCGGGCTTGTTCGTCGCGGGAGGCTTCTACTCGCACACGCCGGTTCAAGTCACCCGGTTCCGTGACGCCGTCGACGACGACCGCCGGGGACGCCAGTTGGTGCGGCTCGTGAAGAAGCTGCAGTCGTCGGGGTACGAGATCGGCGGCGACACACTGAAAACGCGGCCTCGTGGCGTTGCCGAGGATCACCCGCGTCTCGAACTGATGCGCCACAAATCGCTGACCGCGAGCAAGAAATACCTCTCCCCCGACTGGATCGACAGTCCGCGCACCGCGCAGGAAGTGCGCGCAGCGTGGCGCGAGATGCGGCCACTTGTCGAGTGGCTGACCACGGTGATCGGCGCGGGCGAATGAAACTTACTGGTCGGGAAAAGTAGTGCAGCACACAGCGATTGCACCCCCTCACCCGAGGGCGAACATGATCTTCGTCACGCCCGCTCGCAGAAGCGCAGGTCGCCCGGGGGGCAATGTGACGCCCGGGCTCGCAGTGCCCTACTGTGGCTCGTCGTGATCGACGCGCAAACTCTCTCGGGCCCTATCGATATCGGTGCAATTCGAAACGTCCGGCGTTGGTCGCCGGGGGCTTGCGTCTGGTGCGGAGACGACCATGCAGTCGAGATGTTCCGCAACGAACCTCGCTGTGGCGCTTGCCGCGAGAAGGAGACCGTGATCGACGAAGCCCGGCGCTTCCTCGGCATGTACGGTCTGCGCCCCCTCGGTGGCACGCTGCAGTCGGACGACGACGAAGAGCGCGAACACCGTGTCAAGGCCCGCGATGCACGTCGTGAACTGAACGAGGTGAAGCTGTCCGAGCTTCCCGACCCCGCGGCCGTGCGCAAGGCGCTGCGCCCCCGGGCCGCCAGCGTCGTCTCGGAGACTCGCACTTCGGCCCACTCCGGAACGTCCTCGCCGTCCACGTCGAGTCGCCCGAGCTCGCCCCGCAGCTCGACCACCCCGCCCGTAGCACCCGTGCGCACCGACTCCGTGGACGTCGCCGCGCTCGAAACCCGGGTGACCGGACTTCTCGAGCAGCTCACGTCGATCGACGCCCAGATGAGCCAGATCGGCGAACCCGTCGGGTTGGCGGCACGCGCCCGCCTCAGCGACCTCGAGAAGCAGCGCGCCACCGTGCTCCGCACTCTCGCCGCGCTCGAGAAGGCCCGGATCGCCGCCGGACGGTAGAACTCACGCCACGCCGGCAAGAAACTCACTGCAGGCACGGCGCGCTCTTCAGACCTGCGTACACCCATATCCACGAGACTCGTCGCCCACGCCGGGACCGGTGGCCGCCCTTCTCGTCATCAACCCGCGTGATCCCGAGCGCATGCTCCGTCGATCATGGTCGTCCTGCGATGTGCCGATGCCAGTCGGGCGCGGCAGATATCCCGTATCTCCTGGCGGATTTCGACCGGCTGGTTCGCTAACGCACCGCGATTGACCAACGCTTCGAGACGTTCGAAGTACTCGCGCGACGTCAGTCCGAACTCCACGAAGATGTCGGACTCACTGCCTCCGCCCCAATGTCGCCACCTGCGAGCGAAGTCAATAATGTCAGTTTCTCGATCCACGCCTCTGCTCCCTTCGCTAGGTCCGACTGGACCTTTCACTCGCCGATCTTCCGTGCTCCACCATTGGCCATCCGTCGGATACCGAACTCAGAATCCGCGGTTTTCCCCGTCTGTACCGCCACATGACGCCTCCGATACTCCGCACCGGCCAGTTGAAGCCCACACGGAACCAGAGACGAGCGAGTGCTGTCGCGAGAAATTCGGTCAGTTCAGTTCCGGACTCCGGGTCGACTTCGCAGTACAGCCCTGCGTCGGCCTCGAGGTGATCGCGACTCGTCGGCCCAGGTGCGCGTTCCAGCACGGCTTTGTCGCCCTTCGCAAGCAAAAGTTGTTCCGACGCTTGTCGTTAAAGCTCGTAAGAAGCGAGCGCGGCGGCAAAATCGTCTGTTTCGATCCTTGCCTTGACCGCCGCAAGGAATCGTCCGGCGTCTGCGCCATCAATCAACCTGTGGTCGTATGTCAGCGGCAGATAGCACACGGATCGGATCGCGACGGTCTCCTCTCCATCCGGGCGAACCACTACTTTCGGTTCCCGCCGGATGGCACCCGTTCCGAGGATTGCCACTTCGGGCTGATTGATGATCGGGGTGTCGAGCAGGGAACCGGCACTGCCGATGTTGGTGATCGTGAAAGTACTTCCACTCAGCTCAGCGGGCTTGATGGCGTTGGACCGCACCCTCTCCGCGATGTCGGCAATGCTCCGGGACAACTCGGGTAGCGTCAGGGTCTGCGCATCCCGAATCACGGGTACGAACAGGCCCCGCGGCGTGTCCACGGCAATACCCAGGTTCACGGTGTCGTGGAACGTCACATGGGTGGCGGCGTCGTCGACCGAGGCATTGAGCTGGGGGAAGTGCCCGAGAACTTCGACTGCCGCCTTGGCGAAGAACGGCAAATAGGTCAACGAGATACCTTCTACCTGCTTGAAGGCCTCTTTCGTCGCGTTTCGCAGTTCGGATACTGCGGTGACGTCCACCTCCTGCACCGTTGTGAGTTGAGCGGAAACACGCAACGACTCGAGCATCCGAGTGGAGATCACTTTTCGCAGCCGGGAGAGCTTCACCGTCGATCCTCGCTGAGGATGTTCAGTGCTGGACCGAAGGACCTGCACGGGATCAGCGTCGGGCACCGTGTCGATTGTTCCCGTTTGTTGCGTTCCGGACGTCTCGTTCATCACTGTCTCCTCGTCGATCGCCGACATCGTTGGTCGGCAGGTAGCGATACTTCGGTCGAGCCGCCCAGGCGTCCAGCAGAAGCACCGTCGGCCATCCGGTCAGTGGAAGTCGAAGGGCGACTCGACCACTCCGAAGGGGTCGTATCTCATCCCACAGGCCAGACGCTGGACACCGGACACCTCTCCGACCGTCGCGCCGACGAGGAAGGCGTCGGCCATTGCATCCTGGGTGTTGCGGTCACCGCGTGCGGAGTCGAACACTGCCCGCAGTGCCTGTTCGAGACGGTGTGGGTCCCTCGCCGACTTCTCGCGGATGAAGCGCTCGACGTGGGCGTCGACGCTGGCTTCGTCGACCTTGAAGCGGTGTGGAGGGTTCTCGCGGGAAGGCTGGAAGGCGTTGACTCCGATCACGATCCGCTCTCCGGACTGTATTTCCTCCTCACGTAGGAGGTTCTCGTCGTCCATCATCGACTCGATCGACCCATCCTCGATGCCACGCAGCAGTCCGTGGTCCTCGATCTTCGCCAACAGCGCCAGGGCATCGGCCTCGACTCGGTCGGTAAGTGCCTCGACGTAGTAGCTTCCACCGAGTGGGTCGGCGGTGCGTGCCGCACCGACCTCATGGGCGAGTATCAGCTGGGTCCGGGTCGCAAGCTCGCGGGCCTCGTGTGTCGGTATGCCGATCGGCTCGTCGAAGGTGCAGGTTTCTACGGATTGCACTCCACCGAGGATCGCGGCGAGGGTTTCGATCGCGGCCCGAGTGAGATTGTTGAGGGGCTGCTGGTAAACCAGTGAACGACCGGAGGTGTGGCAGGCGATGCGAAGCCGCATGCTGCGCGGGTCGGTGGCGCCGAACTCCTCTTTCATCGTGCGTGCCCAGATCCTCCGGAGCGCACGGAATTTTGCGACCTCCTCGAACAGGTCGATATCAGCGGTCGAGACCCAGGCCATCCTCGGTGCGACCTCGTCGATTCGTACGCCACGTTCGGTGAGGTCGGTAAAGGTCTTCCGGACGATGGCCATACCGAGTGCGATCTCGCCAACCGGTGTGGTTCCGCGTTCGCGCAGGTTGTACGCCTGCGGGAACCCGCAAGACCATTTCGGGGTGTTGCGAGCGACAAACTCCAGAGTGTCGATCGCGAGACGGTGACCGAACTCGGGTGAGACGAATTTCTGTCCGCCGCCGTCCAGGTTGAGCCGGAGATAGTCCGGCATGTGTGAGCCGTGCACATCGCTCAGCGACAATCCGTGCTTGCGCGCATACGCAACGACCATCGGATAGATGTTGAACGTGACGTGCCAGGCGACGTCGGTTTTCGTGATGTCGATGTGCGCGAGAAGTCGCTCGAGGTCATTGATACTCGACACCGACGCACCCTCGAGCCCGACATCGGGACGCAGCACAGGGTGGTCAGGATCCAGGCCCTGGGTGGAGACTGTGTCGAGTACGACGTCGACCGCCGCGGACCCGGCCTTCAGCGACTGGGCGATACCATCGGCCGTGTCCTCGGGACTTCCGTAGCCGACGATGTTGCGGAGAGTCCACATTCGGCTCCGGTACATCTGCGGAAACGATCCGCGTGTGTAGGGGAACGTGCCCGGATCACCGAGCGCCTCGTCGTACGCGGGGTCGGGCTCGTCGGGCCTATAGAAATTTTCAGTAGGCGTGCCCGACCACGTCGTTGTGCGGGACAACTTGACCGAAACCTCGGACAAATCCTCGTCGGCGTGTCCGTTTTGCTGCGAAGTCACCATTGCTCCATCCGCCCTGACCGTACTGATTCACTGTTCGGCGCCAACCCTTGTGTCGGCCCCCGCGTCACGCGTTCGGCTCCGAGGCCGGCGCCGGGGCGAAGGTTCGATCGATGAACTCGAGGATCTGCGGCTTGTCCGAGCCCGGCCCGAAAACACCGGCAACACCCATCGCCTCGAGCGTCGGCACATCCTCGGGATGTATCAAACCCCCTGCCACCACCGCGATCTCACCACCGCCGACATCGCGAAGGGCATCGATCAGTTCCTGCACCCGCCGCACGTAGTCCCCGGTGCTGAAACTGACACCGACAAAGTCTGCATCCTCACTGACGGCCACGGAGGCGAGTTGCCGTGCAGTGTTGTGCTCACCCAGATAGACAACCTCGAGACCATGGTCCCGGAAAATTCGAGCCAAGGTACGAATACCCTTGCTGTGCTTGTCGGAGGCCAGCATGCCCAGGACACATCGGATCTTTCGTGTGTTCACCGAGTACTCTCCCTTACTGTCGTGCATGCACTTTAGCATGCAGTAGAGTCGACTGAAAGGAGAGTTTCACAATGGAATTGACTGACCTCATAACCCGCGCTCGCCGGTCAGAGGCGCGCGCACTCGGCCGGCTGATATCACTGGTGGAGAACGAATCCCCGCAGTCCCGTGAAATAGACGCGGAACTCGCGCCCCACACCGGCAGCGCGCACATTGTCGGCCTCACCGGACCGCCGGGAGTCGGCAAGTCCACGTCGGTGACAGCACTCGTCTCCGAATTGCGGCGCCGAGGCAGAACAGTGGCAGTACTCGCGATCGACCCCAGCTCGCCCTACACGGGCGGCGCCCTGTTGGGAGATCGCGTCCGGATGCAAAGCCACTCAACAGACCCCGGGGTTTACATCCGGTCCATGGCGAGCAGGGGAAGCCTGGGCGGCCTCTCCGCAACCGCCACAGCATCGCTCCGGGTGCTCGATGGGATCGGCTTCGACGTCATCCTCGTCGAAACGGTGGGTGTCGGTCAGTCGGAGGTCGACATCTCGGCTGTCGCCGACACGACGATCGTTCTACTGGCTCCGGGAATGGGTGACGAAGTTCAGGCCTCCAAGGCCGGCGTTCTCGAGGTCGGTGACATCTTTATCGTCAACAAAGCCGACCAGGGAGGCGCCGAGTCGACCCGACGCCAACTCCGGTTCATGATTGGCGGTAACGACCACGATGCCTCGACCTGGCTACCCCCCGTCACACTGGCGGTAGCCCTCTCCAGCAAAGGATTCGGTGACATCGTCGACGCGATCGACAGCCATCGCATCCACCTCACTGCCTCTGGCGAACTCGAACGACGTCGCACCCGCCGCGCACGCCGTGAGATCGAAGAGCTCACCATGCAGCTGATACGAGCGCGCCTCCACGCTGGCCCACACCTGGCCAAGCTCGATGCGCTCGCCTCCGACGTGGTCTCAGGCTCTACAGATCCCTACTCGGCCGCGGTGGAGCTGGCCGGGCAGTGACGATGGCGGCTCCTCCGACTTACCCCACCCGACTACCTGCCGGCAGTCGGGTGCCGAAAGATGCCCGTCCGCAGTGTAAGTCGATTCTTTGGCCAGTCGCGACGGGCAATCTTTTCAAGCGTGCACGTGGAGCGGTTTGCCGGACACTGCCAGCAATGCCTCGCCGAGCGCCTCCCCCTGGGTTGGATGAGCGTGTACGAACTTCGCGGCCTCCGATGCCTTGACCTCGAGGTTGTACATCAACTGAGCCTCGCCGATCAGTTCACCTACCCGGTCACCGACCATATGGACGCCCACGACAGCGCCCGTGGGCGCAACCACCAATTTGACTACACCGGTCGTCTTCAAGATCTGACTCTTCCCATTTCCGGCGAGATCATACGTCACAGTATCGATATCGTCACCGAACCGCCCACGTGCTGCAGCCTCGGTCACGCCAACCGACGCTACCTCGGGATGCGAGTAGATGACGCGGGGAATACCAGTCTCGTCGATGCGGTCAGGACTGCATCCGGCAACGTCCTCGGCGACGAAGATCCCCTGTTGAAACCCTCGATGCGCCAGCTGGAGTCCCCGCACAATGTCGCCGACCGCGTAGATGCTCGGCACTGCCGTGCGCAAGCGGTCATCGGTCGCCACGAAGCCGTCTTCGATCGTTATCCCCGCTGCCTCGAATCCCATCCCATTCGTATTGGGAACACGCCCGACCGCGACCAGAACGACGTCGGCGTCGAGAACGTCACCCGAGTCGAGGGTGACGGTCACCGCATCACCATCCTGCACCACCGCGGTGACCCGTGTGCCCGTCTTCGCCGTGATCTTGCGCCGCCTGAACGCCCGCTCCAGGTACGTCGACATCGCCTCGTCCTCATGCGGCACGAGGCGCGGCAACGCCTCGACGATTGTGACGGCGGCTCCGAAGGACGACCAGATGCTGGCGAATTCGACGCCGATGACGCCGCCTCCGAGAATGATTGCCTTTTTCGGCACCGACGGCAGCACAAGCGCCTCGTCGCTGGTAATCACTCGACCGCCGAGAGGAATGCCGGGCAATCCCTTCGGGATCGATCCGGTTGCGAGGACGATGTGTGCGCCCGTGATCAGTTCGCCTTCTACCTCAATGCCGTTCGGCCCGACCAAGTGACCGCGACCGTCCACCACGGTGATGCCGTGCGAGCCGATGAGGCCCTGCAGTCCCTTGTGCAGCCGGGTGACGATCGAGTTCTTGTAACTGTGTACCTTGCCGACATCGATCCCGCTGAAGGTGGCGGCGACGCCGAATTGTGTTGCAATCTTGGCTGTGTCCGCTACTTCGGCTGCATGCAACAACGCTTTCGTCGGAATACACCCTCGGTGCAGGCACGTGCCCCCGAGGTCACCCTCCTCGATGAGTATTACCGAGCGGCCCAACTCGGCCGAGCGTATTGCGGCGGCGTACCCGCCGGAACCACCACCGAGGATGACGACATCTGCTGAACGTGGGGTCATGAGACACTCCTGACTGAACAGAATTAGCAAAGAGCCACGCATAGGCATCTGCGCGTGCGAGCAAGCAGTGACGGTGCGCACCCGCACGTGAGACTTACCGTCGTTCCAGTACGTGTGCGCTCATCAACCCCAACACTGCCGCTCTTCGATAACGGCTTGGCATGGATAGCGAAACGCGTTGCGACGCTGTAGCAGCCGACGACACCGGAGCTTCCCTGAGTACGGCCGGGGCTCGAGCCTCAGGAGTTCACGAGAGCGGGCGCGAGTTCGCGCCACTGCTCGAGCGGAAGCGAGGTCGGATCCGACGGTAGGACTTGGACGCACACATGGTCGGCGCCGGCGTCGATATGCGCCTGAACACGCGCCTGCACCGCTTCGACATCACCCCAAGCGATGACAGCGTCGATGACACGGTCACTACCGCCGTCGTCGAAGTCTGCTTCGGTGAACCCGTGCTTCAACAGGTCCTTGCGGTAACTGTCGAAGCCGAAATAAAGCTGTGCATACCTGCGCGCTATCTCGCGTGCCCGCCCGGGGTCGGTCTCGAGAACCACCGCCTGCTCCGGGCAGAGCAGCGGCCCGGATCCGAGGATGCCGCGTGCTTCAGCGGTGTGTTCGGGAACCACGAAGTACGGGTGGGCACCGGCTGCGCGTCGGGAGGCAAGCTCGAGCATTTTGGGACCCACCGCTGCCAACACCCGTGGTGGCGGGGCTGCCGGCCGCGGCGACTGGTAGGCCACACCGTCCATAGCGTCGAGGTAGTCGGCCATACGCTTCAGCGGACTCGAATACTTCTGCCCCCGCATGCCCTCCACGATGGCAGCCCGACTGACGCCGAGGCCGAGTAGGAACCGGTCATCGAAGGCCTCTGCCAAAGTGAGCTGGCCGGCCGCCATCGCCACGGGGTCGCGCGCCCATATGTTGGCAATGCCCGTGGCGACCACCAATTGCCGTGTTGCGCCCAACAGCATGGCCGAGTTGGCGAGAACCTCGCGGCGCAAACCCTCGGAAATCCAGACCGTGGGATAGCCGAGATCCTCGAGTTCCGCCGCTACTTCCCGGGCTCGTGAGGCGGGTTGCAGGTCCAGCGCCTGCGTCCAGAGGCCCACCTTGCCCAGCGATCGAAGAGGGTCAGCGCTGACGTCGTGTGAATCTGAAGAATTGCTCATAGACACCTGACTAGATCATCTTCCTGTGCGCGTTCGAGGCTGGGCGAGATTCGGGCGGTACATGTGTTGCAGGCGACGGTAGCACGTGACGAACATTTTGCATACATTACTTCCGTGACCACTCGCCTCGACCTCGCGGCTGACACCCCGCTTATCCCACCGGCTTCTCATGGGGGTGCGTAGACGGTGGTCTGACGTAGCAGTCGGACACTGGGTTCTGGATCCAGTTGGATGCTGTCCGACATGCGCAGCCCGCCCTGTGCATGCACTTCCAGCATGTGGTCCACAACGGCCTGGAAGTCGTCCGCTTCGATCTCATAGATCGCAACAAATGGGCCATCGCCGTTGACTGGAGTCAGTCGCCGGCCCGCGGTAAAACCCTCCAGCGCTACAACTTCGGGTAGGTGAATCTCGTCATACCAGGTGTGGAACTCTACCTCGCGCTCCGGCGCGCTCGGCCACGTCTCCACATAGAGAATTCCTTTTGCCATGATGTGTCCGATCTCCACCGGAGTGGTCGAGTGAGTGTGCGTTTTCGGGCAGAAACATCGGCAGCGACATAAGCCCGGCCCAGGCCTCCCGCACCGCCACCGAGACCCGCACAGACGTGCGCTGTGCGGGTTCGGCGCATCGATCTCACAATCGAGTGTTCAGCGTCGAGCAATCACTCGACGCTCTGTTCGGCCATCATTTCGAGGAGCGTCTCATCGGCAAGCTTGGTGTCGGTGTATTCGTCCATGTGATAGATCTTCCCGTCGCGGACGTGGAACATGAAGATGTAGTCGTTGTTGTACTCCCGCCCGTCGGCAAGCGTCGAGTACCCCTTGAGTTGGCACGCAACGCGGTCGGCTTCAGCGGTGACGCTCTCGAACTCGAATCGAATTCCGTTCTTGAACAACGACGAAACGGCTGCCACGAAGGCGACTGTCTCCTCCCGAGTCCGCCTCCCGCAAATCTTGGCGGTTCCCCGGGCAAGAGTGTCGAAGTCTTCCGTGAGGACGCTGTCCATCAGCACGGGGTCACCTTCACCGAGTGCCTTCAGGTAGTTCATAGCAACTTCTTTGTTCTTCTCAGTCATGACATTTCCTCCGAGAGTCCTGGATTGGTGAGCTTGTCGCCGAGCGAGCCGCGGGACAGGCGCTTCGGTACGGCCGTTCCGTCGTCAGGCGGTGACCGCGGTGGGAGCCCCTACATCGACGGCAGCGGACGGCGCCGTCCCCGCCGTATCACGCGCGAGTGCCGCCGCATTGCGGCCTGCGATCCGCCCGTAGGTGAGGCAGTTCGCGATCGAGTTCCCGCTTCCGACGTACATTTTGCCGATGACGCCACCGGCGCACTCACCCGCGGCGAACAAACCCGGCACCGGATGCTGATTGCTGCTGAGCACCCGTGCCTCCGAATCGACCGCTGGTCCACAGGCGGTGAGCGCAATCAGCGACAGCCGCAATTCGCAGGCGTAGAAGGGCCCGGTCTCGACGGGACGCATCTGCTCGCCGTCCTTGAGGAAGAGCGAGTCGTGCTTCTGGTGAGCGTCCTCGTTGTATCGTTCGATAGTGCCCACCAAGTTCGACGCCGGCACTCCGAGCTGCTCGGCCAGATCGGAGAGCGTCTCGGCAACCTTCACCTTGCCTTCGGCGATCGCCTCGTCGATCACCGGCTCGAGCCAGTGAGACCTTGGCACACCCGGAAGGTTCACCTTGGTTGCCGCCTCTGTGCTTTCCGGGTTTGCAGCCCGCTTGGCAGCATGATCGAAGATGGCATAGACGCGGTTACCCTGCGCGCGAACGATTGGGTCCACGACGCTGTAAG